>OZ271855.1:0-3932037 GCA_965601955.1 Balneolaceae bacterium
AGCAGAATGGAGCAGCGAGCAATACCGCACCGCAAGCTACAGCCTAAAGCTTTCGGGTACCGGAGAAGCCAGCTGGGCTCAAAACGAAGCCGTGCGTAACTGGGTGCCTGGATTCCCGGCATCAGGAACCCCGGAAATCATTATTGGAGGATGGGTGTACACCGATGGGGTCAACACCAGTCCCGCCAGTGATGCAGAGAAATTCCAACTGGTATACGAGTTTTTTGACGAGCCAGGAGGCACCGATGTACTCGGGGCGCCTATCGTAATAGATGTGCCTCAAGAGGCCGCCAGTTCCGGAGGCTGGGTGGAAATCAGCAGTGAATCGCTGGGAGCCATTACCCTGCCAAGTGAACAAGCAGCTACCAGCGTTAAGATCACCTTCCGTAAAGGGGCTGACGCCACTGGAACGGTGTACCTGGAAGACATCTTTATCCGCGCCGCTGAAGGAGCCGAGGGTTGGCCAGGAGGCTGGTTCAACCCAAACATGGATATGAGTGACACCTGGTACTATTGGTATCCGGGAGGCTTTGATCAGGGAAGCCCGGACTGGCCAGATTCCTCAGACTTTGTAGTTTCCGTGACGGACCAGGAAGCACATAGTGGAAGCCGTAGTGTACGCATCGAACAACTCGACCCCACTGCCAGTGAGGCGGTAGCTATCTCAGAGCGGGTAGCTGTGACCCCGGGCGAGCCGGTCCTGGTGAGTTACTGGGTGAAGTATGATGGCGTGGTACATCCCGACAGTATTGGAAAAGGAGACAACAACATCGGTATGACTGCATTGTGGTATAACAACCTGGAAGGCGGTGCTGCCGGATGGGGAGAAATTGGCGGGCTGGACATCCGGCTGAATGGAGATTACAATCCAAATGTGATCCCACTGGCTGAACGTGTGGAAGAGTCTGGCTGGACGCAGTATGCCTTTGTGGTTTACCCTGCAGATGATGCCGTGGGTATGGAACTCAGGCTGCGCTACTGGCATGCCTTCGAAGGCGTCACCTATTGGGACGATGTAAGTATCATAAACCTCGGTGAAGTATTTGTAGGGACATCTATTGAAGATGAGTTCACAGAAAACGACGATGACACTCCAAGGAGTATCCGTTTGCTGCAGAATTACCCGAACCCATTTAATCCATCTACAAAGATATCTTTCCGCCTTGATAACGCCGAAACAGTAAGCCTTAATGTATTTAATATTTTAGGTCAAAAAGTAGCCACGGTATTATCTAACACCAGGATGACAAGTGGGCTTCATACTTTTGAATTTGATGCCAGAAATTTACCAAGCGGCATTTATCTGTATGAATTAAGTACAGAGAACTTTACCGAAACCAAGAGAATGACTCTCATCAAGTAGAGTCAACAATCCAATCTGCTATTGAATCCGGGAGGAATCCCGGGTTCTTTTTTCACTCATAGTTTTTACTCCGGCAATGTACCGTACAGCTTCATTCTTATTTTTAATAGTGGCCTTTCTATCCGGTAATGTATTTGCCATGGCAAGTACTACAGGAAAAATTGTTGGCACTATTACTGACGCAGAAACCGGAGAGCCCCTCCCGGGCGTTAGTGTCGTAATTGTTGGCACACAACAAGGCACGATTACAGATGCGGATGGTTATTATACAATCCTTAATGTAAAACCAGGTCAGTATGAATTAAAAGCCTCATTTCTGGGCTTTACCTCACAAATTGTGCAGCAGGTACGGGTCAAAATTAATCAAACCACTACGGTAGATTTTATACTCAGCGAAACAGTTATAGAGGGTGAAGAGATAACAGTAATCGCCGAACGGCCTATTGTAGAACGTGATCTCACTTCATCCAAGGCAACTATATCTTCGGAAGACATAAAGCTTTTGCCCGTAGAAAACTTCGATGAAGTAGTAAACCTGCAAGCAGGCGTAGTAGATGGTCATTTTAGAGGTGGACGCCTGGGAGAAGTTGCATATCTGGTCGATGGCATCCCAATCAATGACTCTTTTGATAATTCTTATGCTTACCAGGTAGAGAATAATGCTATCCAGGAAGTAGAAGTAATATCCGGGACCTTTAATGCAGAATTTGGACAGGCCCAGTCAGGGGTTGTGAATATTGTAACAAAGGACGGGGGAACGAATTATGAAGGAAGCTTTTCAGCCTACTCAGGAGATTATGTAACCACCAGGACTAACGATTTTCAAAACACCAATCGAATCAATCCTCTTGATATTTATGATGTACAAGGGTCGTTAAGTGGCCCCGTTCCAGGCGCAAGAAAAAAACTGAACTTCTTTATTTCGGGAAGAAGAATTTCTGATAATGGATATCTTTATGGGCGGGAAATAGTTCGCCCATTGGGGCAAAGCGATGAGTTTGGTGAATTAGTACCTATCGATGATCGGGTGGTATATGTACCTCAACTTGGAGATAGCTCATATCAATCGATGAATTGGAGCGAGCAAAGCACGATTCAACTCAAACTAAGTACTCCGCATATTAGAGGAAATAAGCTTTCTCTGACTGCCCTATACCAATCTGATTCGGGTCAAAACTATAACCATTTATATCAATATAACCCGGATGGTATCCCTACCAATTATGGGGAATCAATCACTTTTAACCTGGTGAATAGCTACACCTTCAACTCCAAAACATTTATGAATATAAAAGGGGCCTATTTCATAAATCGTAGCGATTCGTACGTGTATGAAGACCCCTTGGATAGCCGGTACCCCCGTGACGATGCCAGTAGTTTCCTGGGAGGTAATTTCTCGTTCTTCAGAGGAGGAACCGTTATGGACTATGTTAACCGGGAGACTCGTACCCTTGTCTCAGGGATTGATATAACAAGCCAGTTAAACCGGCAGAACATGATCAAAACGGGAGCTCAATTAAAACTACATGAAATCGAATTTCGTGAATTTGAAGTCCAGAACAATTCGTCAACCAGCTTTGAACCTGCTATTCCACCCCAGGGAACTCCGGACCATGTGTATTATAATGAGTCCCCCATTGAGTTCAGTGCTTATGCTCAAGACAAGATAGAGTTTGACTACCTGGTAGTGAATCTCGGCCTGCGTTTTGACTATTTTGATGCCAATAGCAATATCCCATCAGATTACAGCCGCCCAACTACTTCAGAGCGGATTGAAACAGATCCAAATTGGCAACTTTCGCCTCGCTTTGGGTTGGCTTACCCCATCACAGAAACAGGGGTTGTACATGTTTCCTATGGGCATTTCTTTCAGATTCCCGCTTTCCAGTACTTGTTCACAAATCCTGATTTCACCTATGATCCGGAATCTGGTCTTGGACGGGTATTTGGAAACCCGAATCTTAAACCACAACAAACTATTTCCTATGAAATAGGATTGCAGCAAGGCTTCAACAATATCTTATCTGTAAAGCTGACGATGTTTTATAAGGATATCCGAAATCTTCTGGGAACCCGGATTGAAACCATTATACCTGGCGGGGAAGAACCTTTTCCCCTTTCGAGATATGGCAGGTTTATCAATACCGATTATGGACAAACCAAAGGCCTTGTTTTAGATATTGAACGCCGAATGACAAATAATTTCAGCTTTAATGTTAACTATGCCTACCAGATTGCGATGGGTAATGCCAGTGACCCCCAGGCCCGCTTGCTTGACGAACAAGCTGGCATAGAAACCGAAAAGCAACTTGTACCTTTAGACTGGGATCGCCGCCATCAACTAAACGCAACGGCAAGTCTTCTTACTCAAACCGACTGGGTGCTAACAGTACTGGGTTCGTTAGGTTCAGGATTTCCTTACACCCCTTCGAGAGCGAATGAACGCATTGGTATCGAAAATTCCGATCGAAAACCTATGTTTCTGAATTTTGATCTTTATGCTTCAAAAAGCTTTAAAATAGGAGAACAAAATGCGAGCTTTTTTGCACGCATTTTCAATGTGCTGGATTTGCAAAATGAAATCCAGGTATACACCGATACCGGCAGGGCCTTCCCAAATCTGAGATTTCAAACGGGCGAGCCTCAGGGGCTGAATACGAAAGAAGAATTCCTATTCCGTCCTGACTATTACTCAGCACCAAGAAGACTGAGTATTGGATTTACCATTAGTTTTTAAACAGAATTTCATTCACCTATGTATGCACATTCAGTAATAAAAAAACTAGCCATATACTGTTTTGCAGCAATGTTTCTCCCGGCAGTGCCTGCCATAGCACAAGATAATTCCGGTAATGGAAGTAACCGCTGGACGCAATGGGGAGTAATGGATGGAAACCGGGTTCGTACACTGTTTTCAAACCATGGAGAAATTTCACGCTGGCCAGATCAACCTTCGGGTGAATGGCCCAAAGGAAGCGGACATTCGTATGTAGATGGAGTGGCTTTTATTGTATCGGCTAAAACCCGAGATAGCCAGGGCAGAGTCATTACTCCAATGAGTACCAATTACAGGGAGTTTATAGATTTAGATCCCATCTCAAAAATCCCCTGGGGATTCGCTCCTTTATCCGGTTACTCCAATCCACTTCAAGATTCTCCGGCACGAAGTGACGATAATTCTACATGGCCTCAAATATGGCCTGATCGACCGGTGGATTGGGCCGGTCAATGGAATGGCTGGTTTGGCAGAGGGGTATTTAACGCCGACTTGGAAACCTATTTTGTGTATGACGATGCCGAAGATCGCGAATGGATACAGGAACCACACTTCTTTTACCCTTGTGAAGGAGACACCTCAAGAGGGGGCTTAGGCCTGGAAGTAAAAGCAAGGGGATTTCAATGGAACCACCCATTGGCGCAAGATGTGATATTCTGGCTGTATGAGATAACCAATGAATGTGATGTTGACTATGAGGAAGTCTTCTTTTCACAGTATATCGACTGGGGAATTGGAGGTACAGATGACTCCGGAGATGATGAGGGTGCTTACGATGCACAGCTCGACATCGCTTTTGCCTGGGATTATGATGGAGTCGGATCACCCGGACTTTGGGGCCCAGTTGGTACGGCTGGTTATGCCTTCCTGGAATCTCCCGGGAACTTCACCGACGGTCAGGATAACGACAATGATGGAATAACTGATGAACGCAGGGAAAGTGGTGCGGGGCAATTAATTGAAGGTCAGGCAGAGATTCAGGCCTATGTACAAAACAATTATGACCTTGCCAACTTCGAGGACTTCTACCTCCCTCTTGAGCAAATGCCAGCTTATGAAAGTGGAAAATGGTGGACCGGCGATGAAGATATGGACTGGGTTACCTTTACCGACTTAAACGAAAATGGCTTCTGGGATTCCGGTGAACCCCTTAATGACGATGTTGGAATGGATGGGCTAGGCCCGAATAATCCGAATTATCCGGGTATTGATGAAGGCGAAGGAAATGGAATGCCAGATGCAGGAGAACCAAATTTTGATGCCCTGGACAAAGATGAATCCGACCAAATCGGATTAACTGGATTCCAGGTATTTGATGTGCACCGATATCAACTGATTGATGATGAACAGAATTTTGAATTATTCTCTGAAGCTCTTCCACCCTTGGATGATATAGTGCTGGAAGGTGGACGAAATCTTGGAATGTTCTTCTCATCAGGCCCATTCCCACTTAGATCCGGGCAAACTGAGCGTTTTTCAATGGCACTTCTTTTTGCTGAAAGAGACTTTAACGACCCAAGAGATATCTCAAACTCCTCGCTGGCACGAAAAAAGGAAACAGTACAGCAGATTTATAACGCCGATTATCAGTTTGCGCGCCCCCCTGATAAATCAACTCTCACTGCTATCGCTGGTGATGGAATCGTTACTTTGTATTGGGACGACAAAGCAGAGAATTCTTATGATCCGTTTTTAGATGAGTATGACTTTGAAGGGTATATGATTTACCGTTCCACCGAGCCGAATTTTGAAGAAAACCTTCTTATTACGGATGCTTATGGCAATACCATTTATCAAAAGCCTCTCGCCCAGTTCGACCTAAAAAATGATATCGAAGGATTGCACCCAGTAGCTGTAAACGGGGTACAGTTCAACCTTGGAAACGACACCGGGCTAAAACACAGCTATATCGACCGGGATGTAACAAATGGAAAAACCTACTACTACGCATTAGTTCCTTATGACAGGGGGTTGGTTGAAAGAGATGACGATGGAAACATTGTGGTTGGTGATGATGGAGCAGTTCGTGGAATTTCCCCAAGCACAACATCCGCTATTATCAAAAATGATGTAGCAGGTAATATAAGTGTTGATATAAATACTGCAGTGGTTACTCCCCGTGCTCCAGCCGCAGGATATGTTTCGCCTGAAGTAGAAATACTAGAAGACAATCGAATTAGCAGTGCTGTTATATCTATCGATGTTTTGTCTCAAAGCTCGGTTATAGACAGCAAGGAGTACGAACTGACTTTTGTAAATGACTCTAGCTGGCAAACCAATATCAATCCTGATATGAGGCTTGTTGCTACAGAAAACTCTGAGGTTTTATTCGAAGGCACACTGGAAGAAGGCACATTGCAAACCCCGCTAATTGATGGTTTCTCTATAGATGTACAGGGCCCGCAGGCTATCGGAGTAATCGATACCAGTGTAGTACTGTCTGAAGGAGGAGGAAATTACACGCCCTCAATTGGCCCTGCTTCAGAAAACAGCCTGTTTACATCACGATATATCCCATATCCAGCCGATTTTGAGATCCATTTTACCGAAGAAATAAGCGATACATCGATGAGGGTAGCTTTTGGAATGCAGGAAATTCCAACACCTTTTTATATCGAAAATACGATTACCGGCAACCGTGAGCGGTTTTCCTTAATCGAAGATGTAGACGGACTTGATAATGGGGAATATGACCATGGAGAACTGATTGTTATTGTTATGGGAACAGAGCCAGGTTCCGAGCCGGAATTTGTAGGAGGAAACTGGCGGGCAAGCTGGGCCATTCGATTGGTCCCACCTGATCCCGAACTTCAACCTGACCTCACTCCGGATCCACCTGATCCGGGGGCCAGCCTCCGTTTTGCTGTCGATAAGCCCCTAAGTAATAGCGATAGTTATCGCTTTAGGATGTTGGGTGGCGGTATGGACCTTGACAAAGCAAGTTCAGAATTAGACGATATTATGGTAGTCCCAAATCCTTATGTGGCTAGTAGCAACTTTGAGCCGGCCAATACATACCGATCAGGAAGAGGCGAACGCAGGATATATTTTATGAATCTGCCTTCTGAGTGTACCATTCGCATTTATACAGTTACCGGTCAACTTGTACAAACCCTGGAACACAACTCAACCATCGATGATGGGCAAAAGTCATGGGATTTGATAACTAAGGACGGAATGAACCTGGCTTTCGGAGTTTATTTATTCCATGTAGAAGCAGAAGGGATCGGAGAAAAAGTAGGACGTTTTGCAGTAATAAAGTAACCATGCTATGAACACACAACATAAAAGATCTTATTGGTTCATACTTTGGTTAGCCTTTATGGCTACCCCTTCCCTATTGTCTGCCCAAAATGTTTCTAAAGTAGGGACTACCGCTGCTGATTTTTTGCAAATTGGCGTGGGAGGCCGTGCCGTAGGTATGGGCGGAGCTTATGTTGCCATTTCTAATGACGTTTCTGCTCTTAGATGGAACCCTGCCGGAGCTGCCAATATAAATGGTAACGAGATATTGGCGACACACAGCGCCTGGGTTGCTGACCTGGATTATAACTTTCTGGGAGCTGTGATGAGTTTTGAAAACTTCGGGAATGTTGGGCTTTCATTAACTATGCTAAGCGTCCCTGAAATGCTGGTCCGTACTGAGGATTTTCAGGAGGGAAATGGAGAAACATTTGATGCCGCTGACCTTGCTATTGGGTTAACCTATGCAAATTCCGTGGGTGAACGTTTCAAGGTTGGAGGAACGGTTAAATTTGTACAACAAAGAATTTGGCATACCAGTGCACAAACCTTTGCCTTCGATTTAGGTACCCAATACAAAACCGATTTCCTGAACGGAATGGTGATTGGCGCTTCTATCACTAATTTTGGGGGAAGAATGAAAATGAACGGCCGGGACCTGCGCACATTTGTTGACCCGGACCCGATTAGTGACGGAAACAATGACCAGGTACCGGTGAACTATGAAACCGACGAATGGAATTTACCCGTCAATTTCCAGGTCGGCATCTCTTTTATGCCTGTTAACACAACCATGCATAAGACTACGGTAGCTATCGATGCACTCCATCCAAGTTCGAACTATGAGAGCCTGAACATTGGTGTAGAATATGGCTATATGGACCAGATTTTCTTACGGGGAGGATATCAGTCGCTATTCCTAAAAGACAGCGAGGCGGGATTAAATGCGGGATTAGGAGTTCACCGTACCCTTTCAAGTGGATTAAAAGGAAAGCTTAGTTATAGCTATAAGTCGATGGGGCTTTTGGGGGAAATTCATGGTTTAACACTGGAAATCGGATTCTAACCTGATGTCATTCAGCCTGCCACATATCAATTTCAGATTAATTGGTCTCTTTTTGTTGGTGATCTACATAGGATGTGGCAAAGACAGTAGCGCTACTTTGGATTCCGGAAACCAGGTAGTTCAAATCACTTATTGGTCTTCTCCAAATCCACAAGAATATGCATTGGCTCAGCAGCTTGTTAATGAATGGAACGCAAAAAATCCCGATATACAGGTAAAAGTACAGGCATTACCTGCCGGTCAATCTAGCGAAGAGGTATTGCTTTCTGCTATGGTAGCCGGTACCACTCCCGATGTTTGCTCCAATATTTGGCCGGGTATTACCAACGATTTCATACGTGCCAATGCGTTGGTAGCCCTGGATGTATTCGATGATTATGAGGAGGTAATGTCCGCCCGTGTACCAAAAGACATTCTTGAAAGCGTAAAAAGTGCCGATGGCCATACGTACCAGGTTCCATGGAAAACGAACCCGGTAATGGTTCAATATAACGTGGATATGTTTCGGGATGCGGGAGTTGAAGAGTTTCCCAAAACCTATTCCGAATTTCTTGAAGCTGCAGAACGCCTTAAAAAGGATACTGATAATGACGGATTGCTCGATCAATGGATAGGTTATCGGGATATCCGCCCGATTTGGTGGCAACGGTATTATGACTTCTATACCAGTTATATAGCGGCCTCGTCAGGTAAAACCCTGTTCGAGCAAGGTGAACTAACCATCGATGAAGATGCTGCTGAAGAAGTGTTCCGCTTTTACCAGGAACTCTATGAAGAGGGATACTACCCGAAAACAACCTTTCAGGGTAATGCCTTTTTATTTGGTCAAATTGCTACTGAATTTACCGGACCGTGGAACATTTCATTTTTAGAGAGGAATGCTCCTGAATCTCTCAATTACGACTTTGCCCCCATTCCTGTACCGGATACTCATAACGGTGAGATATATACCTATGGCGATCACAAAAACATAGCCATTTTTTCGACTACTAAGCATCCGCAGGAAAGCTGGGAGTTCGTCAAATTCTTAATAAGCAGCGAAGCCGATTACAAGCTGCTCACTGAAGCCAGCCAAATTCCCATCAGGGAAGGATTACTTACCGAGCCTCCATTCAGTGATTTTTTAAATGAAAACCCTAAGCTGGCGCGATTCGCAGAGCAGGCGGCCTACACCCGGGGGGTGGATGCTGTACGCGATTTCAAAGAAATCCTTGATATAGTGTCAAGATATTATGAGCGGGCCTCGGTATATGGAAAGTTAACTCCCGAACAAGCCACTACAGACATGATCAATGCTATTGAAGTATTGAGGGAGTGGAATCAATGAAAGAACTATTCAAAACGACGATTAAGAAGCCCGGTTTTTTGCTAAGCCTTCCCTACATCTTTCATCTGATGATCTTTTTTGTGTACCCGGTGCTTTTTTCTTTGATCATAATCTTTCATCGCTGGGATGTGGTTACCCCTATGGAGTTTGTAGGATTCAGAAATTTTGAACGCATTTTCGCCGATGAAGTATTTCTTCAATCGCTGATTAATACCGGTGTTTTTTTACTGCTCCATATCCCGCTTCAAATTATCATTGCGTTGTTTTTTGCAGTTCAGCTGAACGAGCGTATCCTCTTTCGGGGCTTTTTCCGAACACTTTATTTTCTTCCTGTTGTGGTTTCAGGAGTGGTAGTCACCATCATCTTTCAGCAGCTTTTTTCTTACGATACCGGCATTCTGAACCTCTTTTTAAACAAGCTGGGAATCCCCAGGATACCATGGTTGATTTCGGAATACTGGGCTATGCCGTCCATTGCTTTAATGGCTACCTGGAAAAATGTTGGACTATATGTAATCCTGTTCCTGGCAGGACTTCAAAGCATTCCCAAAGAGCTCTATGAAGCTGCAGAACTTGACGGGGCAAATCCTTTTCAGCGGTTTTTCAATATTACGCTCCCTATGCTAAACCCAACTGTTGTTACCGTGGTGGTGCTTTCCGTGATTGGTGGGTTTTCGCTGTTTATTGAGCCCTATGTGATGACCGGAGGGGGGCCAATGAATTCAACGCTTTCGGCCATGCTCTATATCTATAATCAGGCATTCAATTTTGGGCATATGGGATATGCCGCCACTATGGGATTATTTTTTGCCGCCATCATTTTCACGGTTGTGAGCTTACAACGCAGATTTATAGAAACGGAGCTATATCAATGAAAAAAGTAGTGAGATATAGTTTATTGATAATTGGCGCTGTTGCATTTGCCTACCCTTTTTTATGGATGATTTTCAGCACCTTTAAGCCCGATGGGGAAATTGGGGGGATTCAACTTCTCCCGGATATTTGGACCATTCAAAACTACCTAAATGTATTTGAGCGAATTCCTATCGAAAAAGGGTTTCTAAACAGCCTGATAGTTACTTCGGTAGTAACGCTATCAGTAATTTTATTTGGCTCCATCACAGGGTATGCCCTGTCCAGGTTGCGTTGGAAAGGACGTGAATTGCTGTTTTCTATTTGCTTGTTAACTATGATGATTCCTTTCCAAATCACCTTAATTCCTACCTATATATTAATTGTAAAGCTTGGACTCACCGATAGCCTGGCAGGGTTAATCATCCCCACTATGGTTACTGCCCTATCCATTTTACTATTCCGTCAAAGCTTCCTGAGTATCCCTCAGGACCTGATTGATGCTGCGAGGCTAGACGGATGTTCAGAATTAGGAATTCTGTTCCGTGTTGTCTTACCTATTTCCAAGCCTGCAGTAATAACAGTAGGCATCCTCACCTTCGTAGCCAATTGGAACGAAGTATTATGGCCCTTGATCATCATTCGTGAACAGGATTTGATGACCATGCCCCAAATGGTAGCATTATTCGCAGTAGGAGGAGGTTCAGATGCAAGCATAGGTGCACAGTTGGCATCGGCTTTGTTACTCGCTCTACCTGTGATTATTGCCTACTTCCTATTTCAAAAACAATTCATCCAAAGCATGGCCTCTTCAGGCCTTAAAAGCTAGTTACTCATGGCACTTTCAAGAATATCAAAAATAAACCTTCCCTTTGTTTTACTATTTGTATCAGGCATTGCCTGTAATAATCCTTCAGAGACGGATCAAACCATCGACTCTACTTTCAATCTTGGTCATTTAGATTATCTGGGAGAAACAATGGATAGAGGCGGCGAACAATTCCGGATTATTCATATCTATGCAGACGCTCCTTCTTATGCCTGGGTTGGAGATGATGATGAGGGAGAAGCATGCGTAGATGATGCAGCACGGGCCGCTGTTTTATATTTGCGTCATTTTGAACTTACCGGTAATACTGAGTCTGCTGAAAAAGCCAAAGAATTACTTCGCTTTGTCCGCTACATGCAAACTGATGAGGGATTGTTCTATAATTTTGTGTGGGATAATACCCTGAGGATAAATACAGAACACGAGAATAGTGTAGCGGATAAAGTAAATTGGTGGGCCGGCAGAGCCGTATGGGCACTTGGTACAGGAGCCCGGGTCCTTGCGGAATATGATTCATCCTTTGCTCAGCTTTGTCTCACCTCCGTCGAAAAGATTTATCCAAAAATTGATGCGATGACGGACTCCTATCCGAGAACCAAACAGGTGAGTGGGTATGAAATGCCAACCTGGCTAATCGGGGAAACCGGATCGGATGCTACGAGTGAGCTTTTATTGGGTTTAAATGCAATATATGAGCTTACCGGAGACGAAAAGTATAAAACTCTGATTGATGAACTGGGTGAAGGTATCGCACTTATGCAATACGGAAACAGTAGCCAGGCTCCCTATGGTGCTTTCATCTCCTGGCAAGGTGGATGGCACGGATGGGGAAATTCCCAAACAATGGCACTGGCTGAAGCGGGAATGATTGAAGCAGCAAAAAAGGAAGCGGATAACTTCTATACAAAAATGCTGGTAGATGGATGGTTGCATTCCTTTCCATTGGAAACCCCTGCAAATACCCGGGAATTTGAACAAATTGCATACGCCACCAGGGGGGTAGCCGTAGGCCTGGTTCGGCTATACGAAGCCACAAAAAATGAGGATTATGCGATACTAGCAGGGTTAGCAGCAAGCTGGTTTACCGGAAATAATGTAGCCAATACCCGAATGTATATACCACTTCAAGGGTATGGATATGATGGAATTGACGCCCCTGATGATGTGAATAAAAATTCAGGTGCAGAATCTACCATTGAAGCATTATTTACGGTTTTAGAAGTTGAAAACCATCCTTTATCTAACAAGTGGATGTATGCCTCTTCGGATGGGCCATATTCGTTAACCTTGGGTGAAAGTCAATTTATGTACCGTACCTACACCGTAGAGTCAGAATCTATTGTTTTGGTCTCAAAGAGGTCAGAAAGCGGATACGCATTACTTACAGAAACAGAATTTCAAGAGTTCAAAAATCAAAACTAATCTACACTCATTGATATGTTATTTAAAAAAAGCGAACAACCAATACTTGCGCCAGATCCTTCATTGAGCTGGACGAGTGGAGCAGTATTTAATCCTGGGGCATGGTACGATAATGGGAAAGTACATCTGTTATTTCGTGCAATTCCCGCTGGTTATCAACGCGTAAAACTGGATGGAAAGATTATAGGCGGTCCAGACTATGGATTTACTGAGGACTATATTTCCTATATGGGATATGCTACCAGCACGGACGGCATAAATTTCACAATGGAACCCACACCATTTATTGAACCTAATAGTGAGCCTTTTAACAGGTTCGGTGCCGAGGATCCGCGAATATCAAAAATTGACGATACGTATCTCATCACCTATACCGCACTAAGTCGTCCCGCTTTCGACCCTAATGACGGAGTACGTATTGGCCTGGCTACAACTAAAGATTTTAAGACTATTAATTGCCATGGAATTTCAGGTCCTCCCAATATGCGGGATAAAGATGCAGTGATTTTTCCAAAAAGAATTAATGGAAAAATCGGAATGATTCACCGGGTTACCCCAAATATGCAACTGATTTGGTTCGATTCGATGGAGCAACTATGTAATCCCCCGGCTTCAATGTGGGAGGAACACCTAAAGGAACTGGATACTCATGTCATAATGAAACCGGAGTTTAACTGGGAGTGCAAAAAAATAGGCGCTGGCCCCACTCCTATTGAAACTGATTATGGTTGGCTGATTATTTACCACGGTGTGAATGAATTGCATGAGTACAGAATGGGCCTGGCACTCCTTGACCTTAATAATCCCGAAAAAGTGATTGCAAGGTCTCTTGACCCGGTAATGGAACCTACTTTGGATTTTGAGCTGAATGGTGATGTTCCTAATGTAGTATTTCCGGAAGGGGCAGTTCTGATCGGAGATACCCTGCATGTGTATTACGGAGCTGCAGATAAAGTAATTGGGCATGCATCTGCCAGGTTAGATGAAGTGATGAAATTTTTGTTAACCCATAAGCGTGTTTAAAATGCCCAAGTTACAGGAAACAATTCCTTTTTATGAAGAAGCTCCCAGCCGTAGCATAGAACTGTCGCATCCTATTCCTATTACCAGAATGCATAGTGGAAACCCTATCCTTACACCCAAGCCAGATTCTTACTGGGAAAGCAAAGTAGTACTTAATCCTGCTGCTGTACTTATCTCAGATACTGATGAGCTGAAAGAATTATGCAATGCCTGGAATCTGGAAGATTCTCAAAAAGTGCTATTACAAGAAGCTAAAGGAGCAGTAGTGATGCTTTACCGGGCTCAAGGTAAAGAAGACTCAAAAAAAGGAGTAGCTCCCTCTTCTATCGGGTTGGCGGTTTTTACACCAGATCTTAGGTTGGTATGGAGAAAATCTGATCCCGTAATTGCCCCACTTGAAGAATTCCATCACCTCGGGGTTGAAGACGGACGGTGTACAAAAATAGAAGACACTTACTATTTCTTTTACACCGGGTATTATCATGATCCCCATGAAGGAAAAAATAAGGTACATATTTGCCTCTCTACCACTACTGATTTTATCAATTGGGAAAATCATGGGCCGGTACCAGGTGAATTAAACCATAGTGACAATAAAAATGCTGTACTCCTTCCTCAAAAAGTTCATGGAAGATGGGTGTTATTGCATCGCCCCATGCAAGGAACTCATGCTAAATCTATGCACTGGGCAACATCTGATTCTTTATACGGCCCCTGGAAAACACATGGAATGTTTATGGCTTCATATAGATATGAAGAATTTATTGAGTCATGGATAGGAGCTGGAGGTCCGCCAATACCCCTTGGGAAAGACCGGTTTTTGACCATTTATCATCAAGGACATTATGATAAGCAGCATAAAAGAGAGTATGACTTAGCCGGTACTATCCTGGATTTCTCTGTTCCAAATACTTGCAAAGTAGAAAAGCGTATAGAACCACTTATGCGACCTACAGGGAAAGAAGAACAGCAAGGTAATGCTCAACTTGGTGTGGATAACGTACTTTTTGTTTGTGCCAATTATCAGTTAGGCGATGATTTGATCTTACCCTATGCAGGCGCCGACAGCCGAATTTTTGGGGCCCAAATCCCATTACCAGACTTATTATTGGCTTTAAATGACTGATATTTATTCTGGATAAAAAACTTGGCTTTTGTTCCTGATATCTTCACCTTCCGTCAATGGGTCGGTCTATCAGGTTTATTGAATACGTACGGAGTATAGTAGGCATAATTTTCTTTACGCTACTTTTTATTCTCGTCATTCCTATCTCATTTATTCTCGTTTTGTTTATGGGAGGAAGGCTTGGAGATATTGCGGTACAATACTTCGCACCCGCCATTGCTATTCCTGTGATGAAGGTGATTGGGATAGAGTATAAAAGAGAATATCATGGACCCAGGTTTACTAAACCAGCTATGTATATCATCAACCATAGCTCCACATTAGATATACTTACTCTTATGGCGATGGGAGTTCCAAAATTACGATTTGTAGCAAAATGGGAACTTCAGTATTTCCCCCTCTTTCTTATTATGGGAAGGCTTACTGGCCAGGTTTTTATCAAACGCCAAAATAGTGAAGAAGCTGTATCAACTCTCCAAAAAACGTATGACCGCCTGAAAAAGAATAATCGCTCTGTAATGATAGCTCCGGAGGGGTCCAGAAAACATGAAGGAATAATCGGCCCTTTTAAAAAAGGAGCATTCAGAATGGCGCTCGATTTGGGGTATCCGATTGTCCCCATTTATTTTGAGGGTAATAATGAGTTAAGTATCGGAGGTTCTATTATGTCGAAAAGCGGTACCCTAACCACCCATTTCCATCCACCTATCGATACTTCTGACTGGAATATTGAAACGCTCGATGAACATATTGATGAGGTAAGAGCTCTTTATTTGAAATGGGCTGGCGTTAAGGAGTAGGTTAACTTGAAAGAAACATTAGTTGGTTAATGGTTATTAGACAGGTTCAAGATACTGAACACTGAAAAGGTTGTCCTGATCTGTCCAGACCTTAATTACCTTAAACCATGGAGATACCAGTTCTTCAAACTCAGAAAGTGAGTACTTATGAGAGTTTTCGGTGTGAATGAACTCTCCTTCCTCCAGAACAAAACTATCCCCATTCACTTTTACCTTATGCTCTTTATTGGCATATAACCTCATCTCAATCCGCCCGGCATCCTCATTCCATATTGCCTTATGGTCGTATGCATCCAGGTCAAAATCTGTCCCTATTTCCCTGTTTAGGTGAATGAGCATATTCTTATTGAAGGCCGCGGTAACTTTTCTGGCATCGTTATAAGCATCCTCAAGTACCTTTACATCTTTCTTTAGGTCAACACCAATGAGCATAGCGCCGTCTTTCCCAAGAATATCGGCAATCACCTCGAAGAACCGTTCCACTGTTTCCCTTTTAAAGTTCCCTATCGTTGATCCAGGAAAAAACACTACTCTCCTGGATGAGTTATAAATATTTGGCAACTCAAACGGATGGGTATAATCTGCAGCGAGTGGCTGGATGTCAATGCCCGGGAATTCTTCCCTAAGCCCTTCAGCTACCTGACCCAAATAATCCCCGGAAATATCTATGGGGATGTAACAACAAATCGAATCCATTTTGGAGAGCAGGATTTTAGTCTTTTCACTACTTCCACTGCCCGGTTCTATTAATAGTACTTTATCTCCAAGCTGAGATGAAATACTATCAATATTTTCCTCAAGGATTAGTCGCTCTGTTCTGGTTGGATAATACTCTTCCAGTTCTGTAATCTCATCAAATAATCGTGACCCTGTTTCATCGTAAAAATACTTACTAGGCAGAGCTTTAGGTGTTTGATTCATCCCATGCACTATTTCCTTAAGCATGGTTTCTTTATTGGTAGCCATATTCTTTTAAATACTTCTTAACGTGCTAATCTTATCCCACTGAATTGCCATCGGGCATTAGTATGGAAAAAATTACGGTAGGTTTTCCGGATATGTGATTTGGATGTGGCACATGATCCCCCTCTCAACACATATTGATTGGCCATAAATTTGCCATTATACTCGCCGAGCGCTCCCGGTAGGGGCTTATAATTTGGATAAGGTGAATAACTGCTCATTGTCCATTCCCAAACATCTCCATACATCTGACTTAGCCCATCCCCAGAAGAAGCGTTAGGTACCGGATGGAACTGCTTTTTATCTACAAAATTGCCTTGAACCTCCAGGCCATTACAGGCATGCTCCCACTCCTGCTCAGTAGGTAAACGCACTCCTTTCCATCTTGCAAAGGCATCTGCTTCAAAATAGCTTATATGTGTTACTGGCTCGCTCAGACTAACCTTTCTTGCTCCTGACAGAGTAAATTGCATCCATTCCCCATCCCTTTTAAACCAATATAAAGGAGCTTCCCAATTTTCCCTTTTCAAGGTAGACCAGCCCTCATCTAGCCAGAACGGTGATTTTTGATATCCGCCATCTTCCATGAATTCAAGGTATTCTCCATTGGTAATTAGGCGGTTAGCCAATTCGAAATCCTGAACAAAGGTCCGGTGATGAGGGTGCTCATTGTCGTAGGTAAACTCATTTCCTTTATTTCCGATTTCTACTAAGCCTTCTTCAAATTCTGTCCATGTTAATTCACCAACCGGACTAGTATCAGAAACCGTTCGTTCTCTATAGACTAGCAGTAAAGGGTTCTGGGCAAGCAAATATTTTAAATCTGTCAGGATAAGCTCCTGGTGTTGCTGCTCATGATGGTTCCCAATTTCAGTAATTGGTGCTACCTGAGACCAGGTATCCTCATCACATTGATCAATAAATGACTCCATTTGCTCATTTACATAGGCCCGGTATTCGAACACCTCTTTTACTGTTGGCCTGGAAAGTAACCCGCGGTTAGCTCTGGTAAATGGGACTCCGGTCTGTAAATAATAGGAGTTAAAGAAGTAGGCATATTGGGGATGAAGGCTTTCAAAACCGTCTTTATACTTACCTAAAACAAAGGTCTCGTAGAACCAGCTGGTATGTGCCAGGTGCCATTTTGTGGGGCTGGCATTCTCCATCGACTGAATAACAAAGTCTTCCGGCTCAAGCGGGTCTGTAATGAAATGAGAAAAAGCTCTGATCGCTTTGAATTGCTCAAGTACTCGCTCTTTAACTAATCGTTGAGGAAGATCTATTTCGGTAACACTCATGTATAACTTTATTTTTTGTGAATGTACCGAATGACTTGGAAAGGAAAAATCCTATTTACAACAAATTAATCCCTCTTGTACCTATTCCGATTTATTTATCACGGTAGTAATAAATCTTTTTATTTACCGCGTCCTTTTTACTTCTCACACTATAGTTTTTTTGCCTACAAAACTGGTACACGGCAGTACGCATTGAATTAAGATCTTTATCAGACGAAAACGAAACTTCTACGGCTTGGCCACCTGGCTTCAACTTTTCAATAGCTTCAAATAATGGGCGGAATTTTGAGGCTCTTTTTTTGGAGGATTTTACTACTGACCGCTTAACAAATTTTATTTCCATTTATGCGTCTACTCTTAAATATTGACTTCTAATTTTATTATTAATAAAACAAAAAGTAGGTAAAAAAACTGACTAATATTATTTATAGGAATCAATTTACATTTATATAAATTTTTTAGGGTTTCTAAAGAACATGTTTATATGAAATAATTATATAGAGAACACACTTTTCCCAAGCCTGAGACTTTCTGATTAGTTACATTAACGCCATGGAGCAAATAGTTTTGCTCTTTCTGGGTATTAGGTTCTAATCAAATAGGGAAAAATGAAAACTAACTATCACTTGCCGATTGTAGCTCTAACAATCGTCCTATCTATAACTATACTATCATGCGAAAACGGAGATCTTCGAACAGACAGTTCAGGTCAAAAGGCAAAAGCCGAAAACGTCGTTGAATATGGAAAATACCTGGTAAATATCATGGGGTGTAATGACTGCCATTCTCCGAAAAGAATGGGGCCAAACGGGCCAGAAATTATCCCTGAACTAATGCTTTCTGGTTATCCATCCGACCGCCCTGTGGTAAACTTTGACAGTGATATGATTAAAGAAGGATTTGCGATGTTCTATCCGGATTTAACCGCTGCTGCCGGACCCTGGGGTATTTCCTTTGCAGGTAATTTAACTCCTCACGAAACAGGTATTGGAAACTGGACGGAAGAGCAATTCAAAAAAGCTTTAACAGAAGGTAAGTTCAAAGGACAGGATAACGGGAGAATGCTGTTACCTCCAATGCCCTGGATCAATTATGCAGAAATGACAGACGAAGATGTGCACGCTGTTTTTGTGTATTTGAATAGCATCCAGCCCGTAGAAAATTTAGTTCCTGCACCCATCAGCCCGGATAATATGTAACCCCGATTCTGGTCATATAAACCTTCTTCCACATGTGTCACAAATCCAGGGTCGGGCTCTCCTTGTTCTATAACATTAGAATACGAAGGTTATCGGTACATGGATTTAAACATACGGCAGGAAGAAGCTGCGGACTATTCAGTAGTTTTTAGAGTTATCGAGCAGGCTTTTGCCAATGAAGAGCTAAGTGATCATACTGAACAGTTTCTAGTTGAACGACTGAGGGAATCAGCAGCTTTCGTTCCTGAACTTTCTTTAGTCGCTGAAATTGGGTCAACCATTGTTGGGCATATTCTTTTAACCAGGGTATTCATAAAAAGCTCACAACGGACTTACGACTCATTAGCCCTGGCTCCTGTTTCTGTACTGCCTGAATACCAGGGAAAAGGAATTGGCGGAGCGCTCATCCAATCCGCTCATACTAAAGCTCGAGAACTTGGCTATCAGTCGATTGTTCTTCTGGGCCACGAAAATTACTACCCAAGGTTTGGATACAGGCAAGCTCATACCTTTGGAATTGTATTACCATTTGAAGCACCTAAAGAAAATTGCATGGCCATTGCACTAACCGAAGACGGATTGAAAGGGGTAAACGGTATGGTTGTATATCCAAGAGAATTTTTAGGGTAACTTTTTAATGTACCCCCTCTATTTGAAGTCTATTGTTTTTTCATTGACCAAATGTAGACTTAGTTCAACTAGGAATTCCTTTTTTCATGTCTTTTATTTTGCTCATGACACCAAGAAATCTAACTATTCGACAAGAGCAACCGATGGACCACCCTTCGGTGTTTAAAGTAATTGAGCAAGCCTTCGCTAACGAAGAGCTAAGTAAATATAACGTGCAATGTCTGGTTGAGCGGATGAGAACATCCTCTGCATTTATTCCGGAGCTTTCTTTAGTAGCTGAACTTGGTTCTAAGATTGTTGGACATATACTTCTAACGAAAACATTTATTACCAACTCAGCGCGCAGCTTCCATTCATTAGCACTAACCCAAGTTTCCGTACTCCCTGAATATCAAAAAAGAGGGATTGGAGGAGCATTAATCTTGCATGCACATACTAAGGCCAAAGAGCTTGGATATGAATCCATTGTTCTTTTAGGACATGAGCAATACTACCCTAAATTTGGGTATCAGCAGGCGCATACATTTGGCATAGTACTGCCCTTTGATGCTCCAAGGGAAAACTGTATGGCTTTTCCGCTAACAGAAAATGGCTTGAAAGGCGTGAGTGGAACGGTAGTATACCCTCAGGAATTTATGGGGTAGTTTCTCATCCATTCTTTTTTAGTCATCCCGCACCCTTGTCTTGTCACCCTGAGGTTTCATACTTTGGGAGAAAGTTGATCTGACTATGCCAGAAATCAAAGAAGTACCTTCCAGTAAATTAGAAGCCTACAAAAAACTTGTGCAAAAAGGATTTGTAGAAGCTGAAGATAGTTTCAGGATTACCCCAGAGGACGATAAGCCCGAAGGATTCCCCACTAAAGACACCGAGGATAGTTTTACGATTGGAGCTTATGATGGAGACCAGCTTATTGGTGTAGCCAGTTTTAGAAGGGAAGGAGAAAATCGAAGAAAACTAAGACACAAAAGTCTCCTCTTTCGAATTTATGTTGACCCCGATTATCGTAAACAAGGGTTGGCTAGTCGACTTATCCAGGAGGTGATTAATCGAGCGAAGCTCATTGAGGATATCGAACAAATAAATCTTACAGTTATCCCCACCAATGCCCATGCAAAGAGACTCTATGAGAAGTTTGGGTTTTTGACTTACGGATCAGAGAAAAGGGCCATTAAATGGAAGGGCCGATACTTTGATGAGGACCAAATGCAGTTGATGCTGAGGGAGTAGCTTTTCTTTTATTAGTCATAGGAGTAGCCTAAGCCCAGGGGCCTGTAATAGCTATCGTCAGGCCATCTTCCTGGATATTCATGAACAACGTGCTTCCATCCGGAGAGAATGTAGCACCGGCTAGTTCTGAATTACTAATGGCGTTTTTACCCAACTTATAAATGTCTCCTTGAGGAGTCACTCCTAACAAGAAATTTTCATCTGGCCCGTCTTCACATACAATTAAATCTCCCCATGGGGCTACCGTTAAGTTATCAGCTTTCTGAACAACGGTGCTGTCATTAGGTTCAACAAAAAGTTCAAGTGTGCCTGGTTTTTCATTTTCTGCATCCGTAGCCTCAGCTTCGCTTGGAGTGTATTTCCAAATTTGGCCATCTTTGGTAGGGCCTCCATTGGTACAGGCAAAATAGACAGCATCATTTCCGTACCACATACCTTCTCCCCGGGCAAACCGTGTTGCTCCAGATTCAAACCCCCGGAAACGCAAGTCATCGTCGTGAATCTTATCCAGGTCAATCCACTCTACTTCCAGTGTTTCCCCGATTTCAATGGTTCGTTCTTCCCAGTTTCGGGAATCCAAACTCGGCATTCCTTTAACTACCAATGCCTGAAGCTTTCCACCATCCAGCATTTTACCTGGAGTGTTGGGGATATAGCGATAAAGAAGACCATCAGATTGGTCTTCGGTCTGGTAAACCACACCACTTTTTGGATCAACCGCTACTGCCTCATGGTTAAATCTACCCATATCTAAAATAGGCTCAGGGTCAAACACTTGGGGATCTACGGAAGCCGGAACTTCAAATACATAGCCATGATCTTTAGCATATTTACTATTCGCTCTTAGTACAATCTCTTCACAGGTCAGCCAGGTATTCCATGGAGTTGGACCTCCGGCGCAATTTCTTAAGGTTCCAGCTAAACTCAGATATTCCGTTTCTACTTCCTGGGTGGCTGTATTATAAACCAGGGTTGTTGTTCCACCATCTGCTGGCACACCGTCCTCACCTACGCCATTATCATATATTTTTTCTTTTGGAAGCTTCGAAACTAATTCATAATTCTCTCCAAAAGGAGAACGACTTCCCTTTTCACCTTCACTTAATTCATGGTTTCGAATTACTATCACCCGGTCTTTTCCTGCTGAGAAAGCAGCCATACCATCTGGCCGGCCAGGAAGAACAAAACCATCGGTCATAGTATCCCCTACCTTCGAAATGACCTTGTAGGAAAAGCCCTTAGGCAAATCTAAAATCCTGTTTGGATCGGGGAGAAGCGGACCATACTTATTGATAGCTTTCATTGGGTTAATGGTATTCCCCTCACTAAGACTTAATACAGTTCTGAAACCGGAAAATCCAAGCGAGATAGCAGTAGCTGTTTTGAGAAAATCGAGGCGAGAAATAGAGCTCATGGCAGAAATTTGTTTTCTCCTAAAGTGATACGAAATCCGATACCAAACAAGGTCTCAGGTAAATAATAATCTGCGCTTAATATTTGAGTACCTCCTTCAGCTTTTTTTAAATAAATCAGGATACTTAAATAAAGAAAGAGGAAGGTTTTCTTTTAAATTGACCTTACTGTATTGGTTAAAAATGAATTTATTATGTTATCAAAAGCACTTTCAAAAACGACCACTAAATTCATGTCTTTTAAAAGAGCACTCTTAACTGTCCTCCTTTTTAGCCTGGCACTACAAGTAAACTCAACCGCTCAAATCATTCATAAAAACGATTTAGAAAGTGCGGTCGGTATCTTAAAAACATCTCTCCCGGATCGACCAAGAAACCTCCACAGAGATAGCACTTATATAAGCAACGAACCCTTGGAATTGGAGTTCACTGATTTTTTTATAAAAGACCCCGGTAACCTCGATGACTTATATCCTTTATATGATGAAGAAGGCTTCCATAATTCGCGACTTAGTCTGGGGCATCGTTATTCTCATTTAAGAACATTGAGATTTCACAATGGAAGAACGATGCTCGTTTTGCTAAAAAATGAGAGGCATGAGAGTGGTACCTATTATCTTACTTCATGGAAAGTAGTTGGGGATAGCCTCCATTTTGAAAAACTATATCATAAGCCATTAGGGGTAGGAATCGGAAGTATGAGGATTGACCCTAACTATAAGGGAGATTCAAAAGGAAATAGTTTATTTGTTCTGCAAAAGTTGATGCCTGATATAGGCTATGACTTTGGTTCGTACCACTTATTCCAATTCACTCGATACGGAGACTTTCATGAGCTTTGGGCAAAAACTTACTATACAAACTTACAAGGAAAAACTGGTAATGAATATATAGTGATGTATAAACTACTCAGTGGAAATGATTTCTTACTTCAGGAATATTGGTACGATTTAGAACAAATTAATGACCCAGCAACGGGTAATCCTAGGGGACTTTTAGAACGAACACTCACTGATTCAAAATTCGAACTTATTGACCTAAGAGATTTAGTGGTAAGCGAATACTAGTATTGATTGGAAGAAACAAAAAAAGGCTTCTCAAAAATTAACTTGAGAAGCCTTTATAAATGTGGGCGATGAGGGACTCGAACCCCCGACCCCCTCGGTGTAAACGAGGTGCTCTAAACCAACTGAGCTAATCGCCCTCAAGAAGGGCGACAAATATACCACTATTTCAACTTGAGACAAAGAAATTTACATTCAATTGTTGATTATTTAGTTAACACTGTTAACTTCCCCTGAACTATACCATGGAGCGGTAATGATCAAAACTAAGTCATATCCATTCACTCCAGTTTTTGTTGATGGAGCTCGAATCCCCTTTTTAAAGTCCGGAACTGACTATAATGACCTTATGGCCTATGACTTGGGTCGTATGGTTATAGCCGGTTTGTTAGCAAGAAATTCAATTGACCCAGCGTCTATAGACCAAGTAATTATGGGAACCGTGATACAGGAGGTAAAAACGAGCAATGTAGCAAGGGAAAGTGCACTAGGAGCCGGAATACCTAATACTGTACCGGCATTCACTGCCTCGATGGCTTGTATCTCTTCAAATCAGGCAATTACCAGCGGTGTGGATTTAATTCGTTCAGGACAGGCTAAGATTGTACTGGCTTCCGGAACAGAAACCATGTCAGACATCCCCGTTCGATTTAAAAAGAAATTCCGGCAAAAAGTATTGGAAGCCAGGAAGTATAAATCTCCCGTTGAATTCCTGAAATTTTTAAAGGGATTGAGGTTCAAAGACCTGATGCCTGAACTACCTGCTATTGCTGAATTTTCGACTGGAGAAACGATGGGACAAAGCGCTGATCGAATGGCTGCACGTTTTGGAGTAAGCAGAAATGACCAGGACGAATATGCGATGCGCTCACATCATCTTGCAGCCAAGGCTACCGAAGAGGGTTTACTCGATGACGAACTTATCCCGGCAAAAGTACCCCCAAAATTTAATGTCGTTTCCCATGACAATGGATTCAGGGGAGATACATCGATGGAGAAGCTTGCTAAACTCAGACCTGCTTTTATCAAGCCCCATGGCACTATCACAGCAGGTAATGCTTCTTTCCTTACTGATGGAGCATCGGCGTGTTTTATAATGGAGGAGCAAACCGCGCTTTCAATGGGTATCACTCCAAAGGCCTATTTAAGAGAATACAACTTTGTATCACAAGACCCAGGTGAGGAGTTACTATTAGGGCCAGCTTATGCCATTCCAAAGGCGCTGGATGCTATGGATATGAGCCTGGATGATATTGATGTATTTGAACTGCATGAAGCTTTTGCCGGACAGGTTTTATCAGTGCTGAATGCACTTGAATCGAACGACTTTAACAGATCTTCTCTTAGAAGGGATAACACAATCGGGCGGATCCCTATGGATAAACTCAACACAATGGGAGGCTCACTTTCTTTAGGGCATCCATTTGGAGCCACTGGGGTTCGCCTGGTTACTACTGCTGTAAATCGCTTGCTTAAGGAAGATGGTAAATATGCTGTGATATCGGCTTGTGCTGCCGGTGGTCAGGGCCATGCTATGATTATTGAGAGGTATGATGAATAAGTCGAAATCAAATACAGCCAGAAGTCCCCTCTCAAGAGGGGATTTAGCCCGCCTTCCAAAGTGTTCATACGGAGGGCAGGGGGTATGTCAAAAACCACTGAGACAAAGTAGTACTTCATTTAGCTCAGCGTTACAACCATCACAGATCCCGCATCAAGTGCGGGATGACAAGAAATAAATATGAGCTATTTAACCATTACCCATAAAGACACCGTTGCTATTCTTAGCCTGGATAAACCGGGAGAAAAGGTCAATACGCTTGATGAATCCATGATGGAACAATTCGATGCGTTTATGGATGAGCTTCAGCAGAATGAGAAGTTAAAAGGTGCCGTCCTTATAAGCGGGAAGGAGAACAACTTTATCGCAGGAGCCGATATCGAAATGTTCAGAGCACGCGATACGGCTGAGGCCATGCAGCAACTCAGTCTGGATGGACATGAAATTCTGAATAAGATCGCAGCTTCTAAAAAACCCATAGTAGTTGCCATTCATGGAAGTTGTATGGGAGGCGGACTGGAGTTATCCCTGGCCTGCCATTACCGGATTGCCACCAATCATCCTAAAACGGTGTTGGCTCTTCCGGAAGTTAAGCTCGGGGTTATCCCTGGTACCGGAGGCACACAACGACTGCCAAGAACTATAGGTATTCAAAAAGCTCTTGGGTATATGCTTACTGGGGGAAATATTTATGCAAGAACGGCTAAAAGAATCGGCCTCATTGACGAATTAACTCATAAGGACGCCCTTGAAGAAGCTGCTATCAAAGCTGTTCATAAAATTTCTGAAGCAGGTCGTATTGTTAGCCGAAAAGATCGCAGGTCATTTGTAGAGAAAGTATTGGAGGGTAATCCGATTGGCAGGAATATCATCTTCTCTCAAGCCAAGAAGAAAACCCTGGCACAAACTAAAGGAAATTACCCTGCACCTTTGCTCATTATTGATTCCGTAAAATACGGCTACCAAAAAGGGCTAAAAAAGGGATTAGAAAACGAGACTAGATTATTTGGTGAGGCTGGAGCGACTAAAGAGTCCAAAGCACTGGTAAACCTCTTCTTTGGGATGACTGATGCCAAGAAGAATCCACTGGAAGGGAAACAGGTACCCGTTAAAACGATTGGTGTGTTAGGCGCCGGGCTTATGGGTTCGGGCGTAGCCGATGTCAGCGTTAACAAAGCTGGCTATTCAGTGCTTCTTAAGGATCAAACTGAAGAAGCCGCTGCCAAGGGGGAAAAAGTAATTTGGGATGGACTCCATAAAAAAGCTTCAAAAAGAATCATTACCAAATTTGAACGAGACCAAATTGCGAGTAGAGTAACCGGAACCGACTCTTATGATGCATTTAGGAAAGCTGATTTGGTTATTGAAGCTGTATTCGAGGACTTAGACCTGAAGAAAAAAATCGTAGCTGAAGTAGAGGCGATCACTTCTGATACATGCATCTTTGCCTCCAATACCTCTTCCCTTCCTATCGCGGATATCGCAGAAGGAGCAAGACGACCTGAGAATATTATTGGGATGCACTACTTCTCCCCAGTACAGAAAATGCCTTTACTGGAAATCATCACTACCCCGCAAACTGCAGACTGGGTGACTGCTACTGCCTATAAGGTAGGAGTAAAACAAGGCAAGACGGTAATTGTAGTCAATGATGGACCCGGGTTTTATACTACCCGAATTTTGGCTCCCTACATGAATGAGGCATTGCTTTTGCTCGAAGAAGGAGCTTCCATTGAATTCCTGGATAAAGTGATGAAGAAGTTTGGATACCCGGTTGGGCCAATGGCCTTACTGGACGAAGTTGGTTTTGATGTAGGTGCTCATGTGGGCGAAACCATGGCTCCTGTTTTTAATGCCCGGGGAGGAAGATCATCAACAAAAGCCAAAGAACTTATGGATGCCGGATACCTGGGCCGAAAGAATAAGAAAGGCCTGCACAATTACAATGGGAAGAAGAAGTCTCCCAATACCAACATCTACTCCTTTTTTGGAGGAAGCTCGAGAAACAATATGGATGCAGAAACAGCTCAACTCCGCATGGCTTTAATGATGGTTAATGAAGCGGCGTATTGTCTCCAGGAAGAAATACTCAAATCCCCTACTGATGGCGATTTAGGTGCCATTCTTGGATTAGGCTTCCCTCCTTTCACTGGTGGCCCTTTCAGGTACATCGATCAACTGGGAGCACAACAAGTTGTTGATCATTTGAATGGCTTCGTGGAGAAATTCGGACCGCGGTTTAAGCCTGCTCCTATTTTGGAGGATTATGCAAAGAATGAGAATAGATTTTATAATTCTTAGCCTGAATTTCTGAGATTTCTTCTCCCATCCTGAAAGCTTTCGGGACGGGATCGCAAAGACTTGTCTTCGCGAGGAGGCTTGGAATAGGAAAAGTATCTTGAAATTTGTTCGGCCAAGTGATCTCACTGAAAATAATATCTGGAAAACCTTTCCTCTTCCCTTCCCCTTTTTTAGTTTAGTGCCTCATTTGTCAAGGCTTGTTGTACCGTTCAATTTATATTTTGCTTTTTCTTCTTTTAGGGGGCTTTACTCAAAGCTATGCTCAGAATATTGTTATCGAGGCCATTGAAGTAGGGGTGGTTGGACAGACAGGGGAAAGTAACCTTCCTTCCTCTTCTTCCTTTCTGAATTCTACTCGTAATCCTGCTCTATTTAGAACAACCATTTCGAATGAACTTTCCAGGGATAATAGTATCTCAAGAACCGGCTTTCGAATCGACTTTCTTTTTAGAAGTACCTTGAACCCCAAACATCAATTTGTAGGAGGAATTGAAGCTTCCTCTATTTCTTACGAACTCTATTCCCTAAACGGGTTCTTCCAGGATACACTAAACGCCGCTACCAGTTATGAGTCCAGAAACGAGTATTTCTTTTTAAAGGCGGGATATAATTATGTCCATACTCCTGATAAGAGATTCACCTTCCTGGTAGGTGGAATCCTAAACTTCGGAATTCCCGTTTCTGCTCGTACTGATGAAGTAATTCTGATTGATGAACTAGGTGAACGTACTTTTAATTTCTTTGGAAAGCAGGCGCCCTCGCTCGGTCTTACCATCCCAATCGGAATGCGCCTGAAAGTGTACCGGAATATTTCTTTTTCTCTAGTCTCCCGACAAAGCTTACAGTATCACCGGGTTGATGGCACTTCTCTTTTTTCCAGGTTTGAGGGAGTTAACCTGGGCTTTCACTTCAAAATCAGGGAGAACTAGCCGTGATGAGAATTACCCTGCTTCTATTGTTTTCTTTTATCTCCCTGAGTGCATCGGCTCAATTCACTATGAGTGGACACATCTATGATAAAAGTGATGGAGAAGCTCTTCCGGGAGCTACCCTGTATATCTCCCAGCTAGAAACCGGTACTGCAACCAATGTGTATGGCTTTTATTCACTAACACCCAGTGAATCGAACTTTCGAATTACAGTTTCTTATTTAGGATACCAACCCATTGATACCCTGATCACTTTATCAGAAAACCAGGTCATTGATTTTTATTTGAGTGAGCAGGTAGGTGAATTAGGTGAGGTAGAAGTTTCGGCTACCCGGTTAGAACTACAGGAACAGATTAACTCTACCAAAATGAGCTCAGTAAGCCTTCGCCCTCAGGAGATAACCAACATTCCCACATTAGCTGGTGAAGCTGACCTGATTAAGGTAGCTCAGCTATTGCCTGGAGTAACTTCGGGCAATGAAGGTTCGACCGGAATGTTTGTTCGGGGAGGCACGGATGATCAAAACCTGGTAGTACTGGATGATGCCGTTGTGTACAACCTGGGGCATTTATTTGGATTCTTTTCTGTCTTCAACTCAGATGCTATTAAAGATGTGGAAGTCATAAAAGGTGGCTTCACTTCCGATTTTGGAGGAAGGCTTTCATCGGTGATGGATGTGCGAATGAATGATGGGAGTCTTCAACGGTATAACGCCCGTGGAGGCATTGGCTTACTTACTTCAAGGCTCACTATTGATGGCCCCGTTATTAAAGACCGAATGAGTTTTATGCTGGCAGCCCGCCGAACCTATATTGACCGTGTTTTCCAGCTGGTAGGCAGTAATCTTCCCTACTACTTTTATGATTACAATGCGAAACTGAATTATAAAATCAGCAATAACGACCGAATTTATCTCAGTTCCTATTTCGGCAATGATGTTTTAGCCTTTAATGAGACGGCTGAGGAAGATGAAGGCGATGAAGATCTGGATTTTGGATTCCAGCTTGGAAACTTTACAACCACCCTGCGCTGGAATCATATCTACAAAAGCCAAAAACTCTTTTCGAATGTTACGCTCCACCAAACCAGGTTTAAGTATGATATTCAAGGTGATTTTGTTGACAACTCCCTACTGATTCGCTCCCAAATACAGGATGTGGGTGTTAAAGCAGACTGGCAATATTTTAAGTCTCCTGAAAACAAATTCATCTTTGGAGCCCAAACAGTAACCCATTTCTTCCGGCCTAATGTAATAAGCACAAGTGGCGATATTTCCGATTTTGTGGATGATAGAGAGGGTAGCCTGATACAGAACACAGAATGGGCTATTTATGGAGGAAATGAACGAGACCTATCCAAACAGTTTAAGTTAAATGTTGGCTTTAGGTATTCAATGACAGTTACGGAAGGGAAGGTGTATTCCGGCCCCGAACCCAGGATTGCAATGCGATATAAAATCAATGATGAAAACTCTGTTAAAGCCAGTTATAGCCTGATGCGCCAATATATGCACCGGGTCTCATCTTCATCTATTGCCCTGCCTACCGATTTATGGTACCCAGTCACAGAAAATGTACGCCCGCAACGAGCACATCAGTTCGTGGTGGGTTATTCCAGGATATTCCCCAAAAGCCAACTCAGTTTTTCGGTTGAAAGCTATTACAAAACGATGGCAAGGCTTATCGAATACAGGGAAGGGGCCAGTCTGATTTTAAACGATAATTTTGAACGGGAGCTGATTTCAGGAGATGGAGATTCCTATGGGGTTGAATTCCTTCTTCGCAAAAAGTATGGTTCTTTTACGGGGTGGTTGTCCTACTCGTTGTCTAAAACATCCCGGAATTTTGATGAGTTGAACGAAGGTAACACCTACCCTTCTAAATTTGATCGTCGCCATGTGGCTACCTTGGTTTCTATGGTCGAATTAAATGACCGGGTTTCATTTTCTGCAGTTTGGACTTATCAATCGGGAGCCTGGTTTACTCCTCAAACCGGACAGTTTTTAATGCCTAACGCGTCACTGACCCAGGTTGAGCTTATTCCCATTTATGGAGATCGTAATAGTACCCAGCTAGGGGGCACGCATCGAATGGATATTAACTTCATCCTTAAACCTAGAGGAAAGCGCCGGTTTGGTGGAGAATGGCATATCGGAGCCTACAACTTTTATAACCGTGCCGCTCCGTTCAGAGTTGATATCGAAAATAACGGCGTAACCTATGAATATGTGCAACAGGGATTGTTTGGGTTCATTCCCTCTGTAGCGTACAACTTTAATTTCTCATCGAAATGAACGGATACAAAAACATAGTACTCCTTTTAGTTGGTATAGGCCTGATATCCGGATGTACGATTGAGAACCTTCCGATTTCTGTAGAACCAACTGAGCCTCAAATTGCTGTCTCTTCGTTAGTCGGACCCGGGGAAACATTTTTTGTAGCTCTTTCCAGGAGTTTTTCAGCTCTTTCCGCTGAAGACGCCAATGACCTTTCTGATGACTTTTTGGAACGAATATTATTGGATCGTGCACTTGTTCTGTTGAGTTATGAAGGCATTACAGATACACTTGAAACCGTGTTCGATATAAATGGCCTTTATGGAGCTCAACTTGATACACTTATCGACTTTACCGTGCTTGAACTTTCGGTCTTCGATTCAACTTCCTCAGAATCTGTTTCTGCCCAAAGTGTATTGCTACCCCAGATTGAAGTTGGCTCCATTTCTGTAACCAGGGACAATGACAGTTTTGAAGATGCAGCAAGATTAACCTACCAGATTTTAGACCGGCCGGAAGAGAATTTTTATGTAATCCAGGCTTACCAGTTTTCAGATGGAAATTCAACCACCATAGATACTACGGGAAGCAGTCCATTTTTCGATAGTGATTCTTTCCTGATCTATGAACAAATACTTACTGATCGAAGCGCTGATGAAAACAATATCATTGAACGGGAAGACATCATTGAGTTTTCATCTTCAACAGACTCCGCACTCGTGGTTATTACCAATATCAGTGAAGGCTATTATAATTTCCTGGAAGCTCGTCAAAGATCCGGTGGATTACTTTCATCATTGGCAAACGAACCTGTTAACCATCCCTCCAATGTAGAAAACGGAGTAGGTTATTTTTCGGCGCATCAGCCAAGAGCAACGTTGGTAATAGTGGATGAGGAATAATTCAAGTTCAATTTTCAATTAAGAATTATCAATTAGGAATAGATTTTTCTTTTATCATTTCGAGTGGAGCGAGAAATGGCAGAAACCATATTCCTAATTCTTAATTGAACAATTCTTAATTGAACACTGAATTATTCCCTATCTTCCGATGCTAAATTAACACCACATAATAACGGCTACATATGCATACACTAGCATTTCTATTCATGGGAAACCCTAACGATCCAAATAGCGGATTCATCAACCTGGTTTTTCTAGGGGGTATTTTCCTGGTATTCTATTTCTTCATCATACGTCCGCAAAGTCAGCGACAAAAGGAAATTCAGCGCAAAGTTTCTGAAATGAAAAAGGGGGATAAAGTGGTTACCTCTTCTGGCATCATTGGTGTGCTAAATACAATCGAAGACGATTCCGTATTAGTAGAAGTAGGGAGCAATGTGAAAATCCGCTTCCTGAAAAATGCGATCACCGATGTAAATCCGAACAAACCAGAAAAGAAAGAAAAGGATAGCAAGTAAATTGGACGATATTCGCTTCCATACCATTCCCGAAGCCATTGAGGATATCAAGGCTGGTAAAATGATCATCGTAGTTGACGATGAGGACCGGGAAAACGAAGGTGATTTTTTAATGGCTGGGGAGATGGCTACAACCGAAGCCATTAACTTCATGGTTACACACGGTCGAGGCCTTGTTTGTGTACCCGTCACCAAAAAAGTAGCAGAGAAGTTCCGTCTCAATAACATGGTGGTAGAAGGGGCGGATCCTGATGAAGCGAATTTTACTATTTCTATTGACCATAAACGACTCACAACCACTGGAATCTCTGCTGCTGATCGTGCCAATACCATCCTGGAACTCACAAAAGAAGGTTCTAAGCCAGGAGATTTTCGCAGGCCTGGACATATTTTCCCACTTATAGGCGCTGAAGGTGGTGTACTGCGTAGAGCTGGTCATACTGAAGCAGCTTTGGATTTAGCCAGGCTGGCCGGACTTGAACCTGTAGGTGTGATTTGTGAGATCATGCTTGAAAATGGGGAAATGGCCCGTGTTCCAGACCTTACTAAGATGGCGAAGGAATTTGATATGAAATTCATCACCATCAAAGATCTTATCGCCTATCGAAACGAAAATGAAAGCCTGGTAGAAGAAGTGATGGAAGTAAACATGCCTACGATGTATGGCGATTTTACCCTTCACGCTTTTGAAGAAACTCTTACTGGAGATATTCATCTTGCTTTAACAAAAGGAACCTGGACAAAGGACGAGGCGGTACTAACCCGTGTTCACTCCTCCGATTTGATTGGTGATATTTTTGGAGCCAGGAATGCTGATACCAGTGAACTCCTCCACCAGGCGATGCTGCAAGTAGAGCGAATGGGTAAAGGTATTGTACTCTATATGAACCGTAACCAGAGAGGATCTGTGTTAGTTAATCAACTTAGAACGTTGAAAGCAATGCAGGATGGAAAGCTTCCACGCCAACGGGAAGAGATCAACAATAATCCCAAAAAGGGAGACTCCAAGGATTACGGAGTGGGCGCCCAGATTCTACGCTCCTTAGGCGTGCGCAAATTACAGCTGCTCACGAACAACCCGGTAAAACGAATCGGTATAAAAAGCTTTGGTCTTGAAATAGTAGACCAAATCACTTTTGAAGACGATCTGGATATTTTTAGTGCTAAAAAGACTAGTTTAGAGAAGTAGAAAATTACTCACTGCTAACACAGTTAAATTCCTTAAGAACTTCCTGCCAGGCCAACTCACTATTAAAGCCCTCAACAAGTCCATTCCCTCCTGAGTTTGAGAAGGCTCCCATTCCGTGTTGTATCATATAAACCGGATGATAATTAGGTGCTCCTAGGTCTATTATAGATTTACAAAGTTGAGCTAATTCCTCCGAAGTCTCATCTTGTAATATTGTAACAACTTCCATCATACTTTGAACCTGCTCTTCACTTACAGAGGAGTAGGCCTGTTCCTCCAGCATCAAAATTGCTTGGTGTGCTGAACCATCACTTACTCTTTTCATATCATAAAAAGCATAGACCCTGGCTAGAAAACTTAGCTGCATAGCTTTTTCATAGTTGCCTTCTGCTATACATGTTTTGGAGGAGGGCAAAATATCGGCCGGGGTGTTTATATTTTTAATATTAGATATCTCTGCACATCCATCAATTGGTTCAAATGATTCTAGATTCCCTTCTGCTGAAAAAGAGAATACAGGAATGTCATAATCCTCTCCTTCTATTTTCGATTCCGAAAAATTTATCTCACCCCAATTATAGTCACGCACTACGCCCAGTAACTTTATGATGAATGATTCATTGACGGCATCAATACTTTGGATGTGCGAGTTCTTGAAGTTTAACGCAACATTCGACACACTAGCTCTACTAGTAAGAGTATCTGAGAAGAAAGGAAAACCTCCTTCACTAATTCTTAAAATCACTTCACTCCTGGCCTCTGTTGCAACCCCAGTACCCCTCACTTCATTAGGAAACAGGTATTCTTGTACGTCAAAAGAAATAAGCTCTATAGATAATTCAGTTGAAGAAGATGTGTCGATTTCTATGAACTGTTTATCAAGATAATCTTCTATCATTAACTTTAGGGCCAGCGCGTAATCTATGTCATATAGGACCCCAGTTTTTTGTTCATAGTTTTCATCGAATACCAGAACAGAATCAGGAAGCCTTGAAGAGAATTGAAAATCTATGGGAGTATCTATTTTTTGTATAGAAACCCTATAGTTCAATAAAAAATCTGAATCTGTTGAAAGGTTAGATTTTGTGTTTGAACAACCCGACACAATAATCGCTGATACGATTATAGCCAAGAATGTATATATGTACTCTTTGGACATTATTCCGAATCATTCTCTTTTGAAACTTGATTTATAGACAGAGTGGAACTCAAATTTTCTTCTTCTGACCCAGGTTCAGCCAAAGCCTCTTCTTCATGATGCGGCATTAATTTTTTGTTGAAAACAAGAAGAGTGATAATAGAAACAGAGATGGCTACATCAGCCATATTAAAGATGTAAGGGAATACGGGCCAATCATTGATTTCGAGGTTAAAGTGGATGAAATCTACCACGTGCCCATCGAGTAAGCCTCCGTAGCCTTCAATAAAACCCATGGTTAATCGATCTATTATATTCCCTAATGCACCTCCAAGAACCAACCCCATAAAAATCAGGTATTTTACCGGCGATTTATCCATGGTATACAACAAGTAGGATAAAATTCCTATTGTGGCCAGAATGGAAATAGAACTTACAACCGGGGTCGAAAAAATATCAATGCCCATGGCCATACCATCGTTTTGAGTATAGTAAAAAGCCAGCCAGCCATCGATTACATCATAGCGGTGTAACTCCGGAGTTGTGCGCACGATCCACTTTGTGAGCTGATCAATCGCTATTACTAATACTGCCGGAACGAATAAAGCAGCGAGTTTTTTGGGTGTCAAATCCTGGGGGTTAGCGGCGTTTTAATTTCGCTTCGATACTTAACTGGGTATGAGGTACGGCCTCAAGCCTCCCTTTGGAAATTTTCTTACCAGTTACTTTGCAAACCCCATAGGTTTTATTATCGATCCTTTTTAGAGCGTCATCCAGGTACTTTACAAACTTTTTAGTTCGATTGAATAGCATATACGTCTTTTCTCGCTCCTGGGCATCGGTACCGGCGTCAGCCATATGAAATGAATAAGCGGATTCATCGGAAGAGTTTTCCATGCTTTCTCTCAAAGTACGCTGCAATGTTTGCAGCTCTTCATCAGCGTCTGCTCTTTTCTTCAAGATGATCTGCTTGAAGTATTCAAGTTCTTTATCGTTATAAGGAGATATTCTTTCTGTTTGTTCCGCTTTATTAGCCATGTCGTTATCTATTAAGAATTAACAGTTCTTCTAATCGAAATGGTGCAATCACTGTCACCAATTTCCCAAATTTTTGTGAAGTCTGCCACTTTTAGGTCTTCAAGTTGTAGCTCTTCAGCCAAAATTTCCTGCTTTATGTATTCGCTCATCGAAACTACTGCTTCTTTTAACTCATCTTTAGCATCAATTCCAACAGCAATTCGATCAGTCACCTCAAAGTCAGCTTCTTTCCGCATATTTTGAACGCGATTCACAAATTCACGTGCAATGCCTTCCTGAACGAGTTCAACTGTCATTTCCGTATCTACGGCCACACTTAAACCTCGTTCGGTTTCTACTTGCCATCCTTCGAGACCTGTCCGAATGATATCAAGACCTTCTCCGTCAATACGAATTACTTCATTCTCCAGGTCAATATCAATAAACCCTTCTTTTTCAAATTGGGTAATTTCCTGAGTTGATAGCTGTGATACTCTCGCAGCCACTGCTTTCATTTTTGGCCCAAGACGCTTACCCAAAACAGGGTAATTAGGTTTCGCACTTTTATGAACAATACCTGAGTCATCATCCACGAACTGGATTTCCTTTACATTCACTTCCTCAAGAATAATATCTTTTACAGAAAGAATTGCATGACGCTCCAGCTCATCTTTAATGGGCAGAATAATCCTTGCCAATGGCTGTCTTACATTCACTTCTATTTGGTTCCGAATCCTAAGTACAATAGATGAAATCAAACGAGCCATATCCATCTTATGTTCAAGGTTCTTGAAAATGGCTGTTTCTTCTACCGTTGGGAAAAATGACAAATGAACCGATTCCTCGTCCAGTTTCGAAACCTCGTTTAACCTTTGATAGACCCATTCCCCAACAAAAGGAGCAATCGGGCTGATTAACTGGCTAATCGTTCTAAGGCATTCATATAGTGTTTGATATGCCGCTGTTTTATCTAACGTAGTGCCAGACTTCCAAAACCGTCTTCGATTTCTTCGTACATACCAGTTACTCAGCTCTTCTACAAAGGTTTCCATCTCACGAGCGGCCTTGGTAGGCTCATAATCTTCAAAGAACTCTTCTACCCTTTTAACAACGGTGTTCAGGCGAGAAATAACCCATTGATCAATTTCAGGTCGATCCGGAACAGGAATTTGATTCCCAGAGTAGTTGAATCCATCAATATTGGCGTAAAGAGCAAAGAACGAATAGGTGTTTACCAATGTGCCAAAGAATTTCCTTTGAACTTCTTCCAGGCCTGAAATACTAAACTTTAGATTATCCCATGGAGATGAGTTACTCATCATGTACCATCGAACTGAATCAGCACCGTACTTTTCAATCACTTCGAAAGGATCTACTGTATTTCCTTTCGATTTACTCATTTTCTCGCCTTTCTCATCAAGTACGAGTCCATTAGAAACAACATTCTTGAACGCCACCTCATTAAAGAGCATAGTACCTAAGGCATGTAGGGTATAAAACCAGCCTCGGGTTTGGTCAACTCCTTCTGCTATAAAATCGGCTGGGTAGTTGTAACTAAACTCATGATCATTGTCATAAGGATAATGCCATTGCGCAAAAGGCATAGCTCCAGAATCGAACCATACATCCATTAAATCCGGAACCCTGCGCATGGTACCGCCATCAGGAGCTGGCCATGTAATTTCATCGATGTAAGGGCGATGTAGATCCAGTTCCTGATGTTCCGGAATACCTGCTTTTTCACGTAGCATCCTCATACTAGAAATACATTCCACATACTCAGGATCTTTGTCGCTCTGCCAAATAGGAATCGGAGTACCCCAGTAGCGCTGTCGGGAAATCGCCCAATCCACATTATTCTCCAGCCAGGTACCAAAACGTCCTGTACCTGTGTTCTCAGGTTTCCAGTTGATGGTCTTGTTGAGCTCAACCATCCTTTTCTTGACCTCTGTAGTTCGTATAAACCACGATTCTACCGGGTAACTCATCAACGGCGTGCCCTTTCTCCAGTCGAAAGGATAATTGTGGAGATAAGTCTCATGGCGAAACATAAGTCTTTTCTCCTTGATCGCCCTGGCAATTTCTTTATCAGCATCTTTAAACCACTGTCCTGCAAAATCTGGAACTAAATCGGTAAATCGGCCTTCTCGATCGATGGGGTTAAACATAGGGATCCCGGCTTTTTGGCAAGACTCGTAGTCATCCGCTCCGTATGCCGGAGCAGTATGAACAACACCGGTACCATCGTCAGTGGTAACGTAATCTGCCGGAATCACTTTCCAGGCTTGAGAAGGGTCGACATCTTTTTGAGCGTAATCAAAAATAGGATCATAGGTGCGGCCTAATAAATGGAAGCCGCTGATATCTTCGATATGTACAAATTCTTCTCCAAAAACACCCTCAACACAACCTTTGGCTACAATATAGTTCTCACCATTATGGCCGACTTTTACATACTCCAGATTAGGATTGATGGTCAGCGCCATATTGGAAATAGTAGTCCATGGAGTAGTAGTCCATGCCAGGAAGTAGGTATTATCTTCTCCATGTGCCTTGAACTTTACATAAATAGAGGGATCCTGGGTTTCCTTATACCCTAAACTAACTTCGTGTGATGAAAGTACCGTCCCACTTCCGGGTGAATACCATTGAATCTTATACCCTTTGTAAACAAGGCCTTTGTCAAAAAGTTTTGAAACTGCCCACCAAACTGACTCAATGTATTCATTTTCAAAAGTGATGTATGGATTTTCCTGGTCTACCCAGTACCCCATTCTTGAAGTAAGATCATCCCAAAGATCTTTGTACTTCAATACACTTTCGCGGCATCTGGCATTATATTCAGCAATTCCATATTCCTCTACCTGAGAACGCCCTTCCAGGCCAAGCTCTTTCTCTACTTCAATTTCAACAGGGAGTCCATGCGTATCCCAACCAGCCTTACGCTCTACTTTGAACCCTTTAAGAGTTTTATACCGGCAAAATAAATCCTTCACCGTTCTGCCCATTACATGATGAATACCAGGCTTTCCATTTGCGGTTGGGGGTCCTTCAAAAAAGGTGAAGGGAATTCCATCTTCCCTACTCTCGAGACTTTTCCTAAAAATCTGGTGTTCTTTCCACCATTTCTGAATCTCAATTTCTGCCTGAGAATAGTTCAGTTGTTTTATTTCCTTAAACTTTTGCGTCATAGAGTGCTTATTTCAAGCGAATCATTGTAAGCCCCAAATATAGGAAATCTTCAAGAAAAGCTTGTGCTCTCAAATTTTAAAAAAATGCTTCTTAACTTAGGCGCTATAAGTTCAAATTCTCTTTTAGAATTACCATTTATGAGTTCATACCTGCGACCAATTACCAAAGAAAACCCCTATAAAATTTGTTTTGTATGCCTTGGAAATATATGCAGAAGCCCTACTGCGGAAGGGATTTTCATCCACAAGGTTAAAGAAGCCGGACTCGAGCTTTATTTCTATATAGACTCTGCGGGTACAGCCGCTTATCATACAGGAGAAAGAGCAGATTCAAGGAGTAGGTCAACTGCTGCTGGTTATGGAGTAACCCTCCCTTCTATCGCACGAAGATTTGAATATGCAGATCTGGAAGAATTTGACTTAATCCTGGTTATGGATTCTTCCAACCTCCAGAACATTAAAGAACTGGATAGAAGAGGCAGATTCACTGATAAGATATTTCTTATGAGAGACTTTGACCCAGAACCAGGAAACGGGGAAGTACCCGATCCTTATTATGGAGGGCCTCAAGGCTTTGAGAATGTTTTCCAAATCTTAGAACGTAGCAGCATTGCTTTGCTTAACGAATTAAAGGCTGAAATCCAGGATTGAATACTTATTAGTTAATAAGTATCTTCTTACCGATTAATAAGTAGATATGCGTTCAACAAAAGAAACTATCGTTCAGCTTGGAGATGAATTAATACGAAGCAAAGGTTACAACGCCTTTAGCTATGCCGATATCTCTAAGCAATTAAATGTGAAAAATGCAGCCATTCATTATCACTTCCCCTCTAAAACGGATTTGGCTGAAGCCGTTGTAGAATGGCATGAGGACAGCTTTCAACGGTTCACCGAAAAAGCAGCTCCACGAAGTGCTTCTGATCAAATTAAAATGTTTTTGAACTTCTACGCTTCCATACAGGTTAGTGGAAAACTATGTGTAATCGGGACTTTTGCTACCGACTGGAATTCGATGGATGAACAAATACAACAACGAGTCACTAACTTTACTAATGGCGTACTGGAGTGGATTACGCAAACTCTTGCTACAGGGAAAGAAGAAGGAACACTATCCTTTAATTCTGCGGCAAATATCGAAGCTCTTAAGATTCTAACCAACATGTGTGCAGGAACTCAGCTTGCCAGAGTAACCGGAAGCAATGATTTCACTGCGATTAAAAATTCCATCCTGAAAGAAATAATCAATTAAACTTACCTACTAATAAGTATTTATGAAACGAGTTGTTATCACTGGTCTCGGAGCTGTTACTCCGATTGGAAATAATGTAAACGATTACTGGGAGGCACTAAAAAGCGGAAAAAGTGGTGCCGGGCCTATTACAAAATGGGATGCCTCAAAATTCAAAACCCGGTTTGCCTGCGAGTTGAAAGACTTTGACCCTCTGGAATACCTACATAGAAATGAGGTCCGCAAAAATGATCCCTATGTGATTTATGCATTAACTGCTGCACAACAGGCCATTAATGAATCCGGGCTTAATTTCGAAGAAATGGACCGTACCCGTTTAGGAGTTATTTGGGGAACCGGCGTTGGAGGATTCGACTCTTTCGAAAACGAAGTCATCGACTATGCACGGGGAAGTGGAGAACCTCGCTTTAACCCCTATTTCATTGTGAAGACCATTCCAAATATGGCCTCAGGAATCATTTCCATTAAACACGGGCTAATGGGGATTAATCAAACGGTTATTTCTGCCTGTGCCACTTCAAACTCAGCGATGATGGATGCATTTAACTATATCCGTTTAGGTAAAGCAGATGTAATTGTATCAGGTGGTTCTGAAGCCGCCATTACCCAGGCTGCCATGGGCGGCTTTTCTATTATGCGAGCACTTTCTTCCAGAAATGATGATCCCCAGGCTGCATCTAGACCTTTTGATGTAGATCGCGATGGATTTGTAATGGGTGAAGGTGCCGGTGCATTAATTCTTGAAGATTATGACCATGCTGTAAAACGAGGAGCACCAATTATTGCCGAAGTATTAGGTGCTGCCAGTACAGCCGATGCCTATCACTTGTCTGCCACTCACCCTGAAGGATTAGGAGCAAAAACAGCGATGAAACTTGCCCTTGAAGAAGCTGGGATTTCTATTTCTGATGTAGGCTATATCAACGCTCATGCGACCTCAACCCCAGTTGGAGATATCAGTGAGCTAAAAGCGATCAAAGCTGTAATTGGCGATAGCGGAGCAAAACCAAAGATTAGTTCTACCAAATCCATGACTGGCCACCTTCTGGGTGCTGCTGGAGCAGCAGAGGCTATTGCCAGTATAAAAGCTATTCAGCATGGAATTATCCCTCCCACCATTAATGTGGACAATATGGACCCCGAGACAGAAGGGCTTGATATTGTTACAGGAGAACCGGTAGAAGCGGAAGTAAACTATGCCATGAGCAATACTTTCGGGTTTGGCGGACACAATGCCATTGTTGTATTCGGAAAAGTATAAGTACGAATAAGTGATTCCTGAATCCATCCAGTTTTCCATTGAAGAGGCAACCGGTTCAAAAATAGTTGAACAGGAAGCACTCCATGGTGGAGATATAAACCAGGCGATTAAGATTGTGATGGATTCCGGAGCGTTGTTTTTCCTCAAATGGAATGCGTACGCTCCTTCAGATATGTTCGAGAAAGAAGCCCTTGGGCTTGAGTTGCTCGCTTCTGCAGAAACGGAACTACAAATCCCTGAAGTAATTGGCTTTGGGGACACTTTTCTTTTGCTGGAATATATTGAGGAATCAAATACGGGCAACTCATTTGAATTTGGAGTTCAACTGGCAAAGCTGCACCGCAAATCGAATGAGCTTTTCGGCCTTGAGAATACAAACTACATTGGCAAGCTCCCTCAATCCAACAAATACCACGCCGATTGGCTGGAGTTCTTTATGAGAGAACGATTAGAGCCTCAGGTCAAAATGGCGATCGAATCCGGCAAACTTTCTAAAAACCATCTCACCATTTTTGACCGGGTTATGAATTATACCTATGTGGTATTTCCGGATGAACCGCCGGCGTTACTTCATGGGGACCTTTGGGCTGGAAATTATATGTTTACAACAGATGGCAAAGTCAGTATTTATGACCCTGCTGTTTACTTTGGTCACCGGGAAATGGATATCGCTATGACTAAGCTATTCGGTGGTTTTTCACAGGATTTTTATAACGGATATAATGAAGAGTACCCACTTGCTAAAGGTTATGAAGAGCGATTAAAGCTCTGCAACTTATATCCGGTTCTTGTGCACGCCAATCTTTTTGGAGCTGGATATATCAGTAAAGCTGATGCCTTACTAAAACAGTTTTTCTAGCGCTCAATCGCTAGTTCTTTCCTGATTACCGGTGCTACTTCTGTGGCAAATAGCTCAATGGATTTAAGCACCTTGGAATGCTCTATTGATCCAACTGTCATTTGCATTAAAAAGCGATCGTGCCCAAATATCTCATGCTGGTACATGATTTTATCAATTACCTGCTGAGGGCTTCCCACAAAATTTGCTCCCTCCAGGGTAGTGGAGGCATCAAACTGGCTTCGGCTCATTGGCGACCATCCTCTTTCCGTGCCAATTTTATCCATCACCTGCTTAAAAGATGGAAATGAAATATCTGCCGCTGCTTGTGAGGAGTCTGCAATAAAACCGTGTGAATTTATACTAAGCCTCTGCTTTGGCTGATCATGTTCTGAGGCTCCTCGTTGATGTAACTCAGCAATTTGCTTGAACTGGGCTGGATACCCTCCAATAATAGCCAGGGCCATAGGTAATCCCAACGCGCCTGTTACATAAGCTGACTTTGGGGTACCGCCCACTGCCCTCCAGATTGGAATCTCTTCCTGGTAAGGCTGAGGATATATCCCCCGATCTTCAATAGGGGCTCTGAATTTTCCATTCCAGGTAATTTTCTCGCTCTTTCTTAGTTCGAGCAAAAGCTGAAGTTTTTCTTCAAACAATTCTTCATAATCATTTAAATCATACCCGAAAAGTGGGAAAGACTCAATAAATGAACCCCTTCCCACGATGATTTCAGCTCTCCCTTTCGAAAGTAAATCTATTGTAGAAAACTGTTGAAATACCCGGACTGGATCTTCAGAACCTAATACAGTAACCGAAGTGCTCAGCTTTATATTTGTCGTTTTTGTAGCAGCAGCTGCCAATAGCGTTGTGGGCGAGGAAGCAACAAACTCTTCTCGATGATGTTCTCCAATAGCATACACATCTAAACCTGCCTGATCTGCTAGCTCTATTTCCTCCATTAGATTAGCCAACCGTTCAGCCGGATGCAATGTATTGCCTGTTACCGGGTCGAGAGTATTCTCCACAAAAGTATAGATTCCTAGCTCCATGTGATGCTATTTGTGCTATGTATTGTATCTTCAGTTATGCCATACAAAAGAATTATCAGCCTGGTTCCAAGCCTTACCGAGTTGCTTTTTGACCTCGGACTAGAACAACACATTGTTGGCCGCACCCGATTTTGTATACACCCGGAAGATAGTGTAAATGCCGTTCCAATTTGTGGGGGAACAAAGAATCCCAATATCGAAAAAATTCTTTCCCTCAAACCGGATCTCATCATTGCCAATAAGGAAGAAAATCGAAAAGCTGATGTTGAAGCACTAAGAGATGAAGTCGAAGTATTGGTTTCTGATATAGACACTGTCGAACAAGCGATGGAATTTGTTCAGCAGCTTGGAGAAAAATTAGAAGTTGAAACTTCATCGCGCGCATTAACTACAGAGATACAGAAAGCCCTTGATCAAAGACCAACAACTGGCTCATTAAATGCTGCCTATTTTATTTGGAAAGATCCCTGGATGACGATTGGAAACGACACTTATATCCATGATGTGTTGTCACACTATGGAATTAGAAATGTATTTGAAGACCAAAAAAGATACCCAATCACTTCTATCGATGAATTAATTGAATTGTCTCCTGAACTTATTCTATTAAGTAGTGAACCTTTCCCTTTTAAGGAAAAGCATATACTGGAACTACAGTCGCACCTACCTAAAAGTAGGATTATGCTTGTTGATGGGGAATGGTTCAGCTGGTATGGAAGCCGTATGCTTCCTGCATTTCAGGGATTAAATGAATGGCGTTCTGCAATCAAGTAAGAATAAAGATCAAGGATTTAAGAAGGAAGAATTCTTCATTCTTTGATGAATTTTTTTAGATCTATTTTGATCACTACTCCTTATTAAAAACCAGAATACACCTTCTCCATCCTCTCTTTGATTAGCTCGTTGCCAAGGTTTCCAATACTTCCCTCATGAGTATGTTTCAGTTCCTTGGGTGGCTCAAATGTCCCTTCCTCAATTTGTTTTGCTACCTGCTGATATGCTTTTCTGAAAGGAATCCCTTGTAACACTAATTCATTTACTGCTTCAACAGAAAATATGAGCTTGTATTTAGGGTCATCGAGAATATGTTTATTCACGGTGATTTTATCGATGGCATACTCAGTGATATACAGGCAATCCTTCAATTCCTTAATTGCCGGGAAAAGAATCTCTTTCAGTACCTGGAAATCCCTGTGGTACCCGGAGGTAAGATTAGATAGCACTGTATTTATTGTGCCTGGAAGAGCCTTGATGAGATTTGTTTTAGCTCGAATTAGTTCAAATACATCCGGGTTCTTTTTATGAGGCATAATACTCGAACCGGTTGTAAGATCATCAGGTAGTTTAAGAAAGGCAAAGTTCTGACTGTTATACAAACATAAATCTGAGGCAAGTTTATTGAGTGTACCTGCTAGTGAAGCCATTGCAAAGGTCATAGTCTGCTCCACTTTTCCGCGCCCCATTTGTGCATATACAACATTTACGTTCATTCCATCAAAACCGAGGAGGCGGGTAGTCAGGGATCGATCGAGGGGGAAAGAAGAACCATACCCCGCCGCTGACCCTAAAGGATTTTGATTTACAATGGTATGCGTAGCCTGAACTAATACGAGGTCATCTACCAAGTTTTCGGCAAACGCTCCGAACCACAATCCGAAACTGGACGGCATCGCGGCTTGGGTATGGGTGTATCCAGGGAGTAAGGTTTCCTTAGTTGCCTCACTCTGTTTCAACATTGTTATAAACAATTTTTTTACCAGAAAAGCAATTTCCTTAAGCTCTGCACGCAAAAAAAGTTTTATATCGAGCAGTACCTGGTCATTCCTGGACCTCCCAGAATGCACCTTTTTCCCAACATCGCCCAATGCCCTAACGAGCATCAATTCAATCTGAGAATGGACATCTTCCACCCCTTCTTCTATCTCAAAATCCCCTGGTTCGATAACTTCTTCCAGGATTCTATTTAATTCAGTTACCAGGACTTCTAATTCCTCTTTCTCAAGCAAGCCTACAGATTCAAGCATAGTGATATGAGCGATGGTACCCTGTACGTCATATTTGGCCAGTTCAAGGTCCAATTCGCGATCCATACCTACTGTAAAGCGCTCGATAAGAGCATCTGTTTCAATTCCTTTTTCCCACAGTTTTTTGCTACTCATTTTTTTCCTTGTTGGTCATCCTGAGGATACTTCCGAAGGATCTAAACGATTATCCGATAAGATTCTTCGCTTTGCTCAAAATGACTTTTAAATAGTATCTGATGTTCTAAATTTCCAAACCATCTAACAGCTCCAGGTATATGGCTATCCCATCTTCAATCTCGTTCAGGTAAATAAATTCATCTGCCGTATGCGAGCGACGAGTATCACCCGGGCCAATTTTTATACATGGAAAAGGCATATGCACCTGATCAGACATCGTTTGCGAACCATACCTACGAATATCCAACTCCACTCCCTTTTGAACGATGGGGTGATCAGGGTCAATTCCCGAAGCATTCAGATTCAATGATCGTGGTGTTACTTCACTTTTAACATACTTTCTAATGATTTGAACCACTTCTTCATTTGAATAATGCTCATTAGGACGCACATCAACCACAAAACGGCACTCATCCGGAACTACATTGTGCTGGGTACCGGCCTCAATCTGGGTAACGGTCATATTGATCTTTCCCAATACATCCGACTTCTTCTCAAACTCAAAGTTTCTGAACCAGTCAACATCCCACATCGCTTTATAGATAGCATTTTCGCCTTCTCCTCTTGCCGCATGACCGCTTTTTCCGTGAGTTACTCCATCTAACACTACCAATCCTCGTTCCGCAATAGCCATATCCATAGAAGTGGGCTCTCCCACAACCCCAATATCAATTTGGCCTAATTCTTCAAGCACAATAGGTACCCCATTTTTTCCGGAAGATTCTTCTTCTGCTGAAGCCAAAAAAACCAGGTTATAAGATTGGTCCTTTTGGGCCAATTCAAGAAATACATGAAGTAAACTGGTCAACGGGCCACCTGCGTCATTACTTCCTAAACCGATCAATTTCCCATTTTCTATAGTAGGAGAAAAAGGATCGTAACTCCATTTCGAGGTCGCCTTTACTGTATCATGATGAGAATTGAGGAGTAGTGTTGGTTTAGAGGATTCCTTTTCTCCCGCCCATGCCCACACATTATTCTTTTTTCGCTGGGCTTTAAAACCATTCGAATTCAAATACTCCTCAATCAAATCCGCGGTTTCATGCTCTTCTCCGCTGTAAGATTGAATTGCGATGAGCTTCTTTAAAAACTCTATCGCCAAAATAGCACTCTCTGATTCTCTCATTTCACTAACCTCGTCCCTTTTGTACTGTCTTTAATATCATCAGCGTGTTTGATGGTCACTCTGTTTACTCCGGCATTTAGAGCCTTAAATCCCAAATCCAGCTTTGGGATCATTCCATCTTTAATCACTTCAATGCCTTTAAGATGCCTATATAGATACAGGTTCATCTCTGTAATAACTTTCCCATCGTTCATCACTCCAGGCATATCTAAACATAAAACCAGCTCTACATGGTATTTGCCGGATAATGACCTGGCTACATAAGAAGCGATGGAATCAGCATTTGTGTTGAGCATATTCCCATTTCCATCATGAGTAAGGGGAGCCAGTACCGGAACCCAATCTAAATCCAGGAGATTACTTAGCACACGATCGTTGACGGAAGAAATATCTCCAACCCACCCAAAATCGATGGGTTCAGGGCTTCTTTTAATGGATTGAATAATATTTAAATCAGCGCCAGTAAGCCCAACAGCGTAGACGTGCTTCTGCTGAAGTTTAGCAACGATCTTCTTGTTGACTAACCCACCATATACCATGGTTGCTACTTCCAGCATTTTTGCATCTGTAACCCGCCTGCCTTCAATCATTTTTGACGTAATGCCAAGCTTCTCTCCGATTCTTGTGGCAGTTACTCCTCCTCCATGTACAATCACTTTCTTTCCTCTCATAAGGGAAATCTGGTGAAGAAAACGTTCCAGGCTGGCATCGTCTTCAGCTATTTTTCCACCGATTTTTATCACTTTGATGGACTGCATAGCTACATAGCCTCCAGGATTCTTTTGAGCACCGTTTGCATGGATACAATCCTGTTTGCTGCTTCTTCGATCACGATACTTTGTGGGCTATCTAGCACTGCATCTTGTACCACTACATTTCTGCGAACCGGAAGACAGTGCATGAATTTAGCATTATTAGTGAGGTTCATTTTTTCTGAGCTAACCGTCCAGGAAGTGTCCTTTGAAAGTACCTGTCCATAATCAGAAAAACTGCTCCAGTTTTTTGCATAAATGAAATCAGCCCCTTCAAAGGCTTTGTGTTGATCATACTCAGTTGTTAACCCATTCATAAACTCAGGAGCAAGTTCATAGCCTTCAGGATGAGTTATGGTAAGATTTACATCTGCTACCTGCATCCATTCCATAAAGGAATTTGCAACCGCTTGTGGTAGAGCTCTTGGATGAGGAGCCCACGTAAGAACCACTTTTGGTCGTTCCACTTGCTTATATTCTTCAATGGTAATCAAATCAGCAAAAGCCTGAAGGGGATGCCTGGTAGAAGATTCCATATTTACTACCGGTACTCCACAGTATTTCACGAACGCATTTAAAGTCTGCTCTGAATAATCGGCTTCTTTATCCTTTAAGCTTGCAAATGCCCGGATAGCTACGATATCAAAATAGGACCCAATTACTGCAGCGGCTTCTTTAATATGCTCTGCACTGTCGCCATCCATGATAGTTCCGTCTCCGAACTCAAGCTTCCATCCCCCGGAATTTATATCGAGGACTACCGTATCTAAGCCAAGATTTAGAGCGGCCCGTTGCGAACTCAACCTGGTTCTAAGGCTGGGGTTCAGAAATAAAAGGCACACAGACTTATTTTTTCCGAGGTCTCTCCAGGCGAAAGGATTCGCTTTAACCTCTTTTGCTTCCAGCAATGCTTCCGAAAGGTTGGGAAGATTTTTGCTGCTTAAGAACTTATTCACTTTAATACCTCCTTCAAGCTCTGTACAAACTGATCTGCCTCTTTCGTTGAGATATTAAGCGGGGGAAGCAACCTGACCGTATTCTTATTAGAAGATGAACCTGTAAACACTTTTTGTTCATACAGGAGCTTTTTTCTCATTTCAGCCACAGGTTCTTCAAACTCAAGCCCTATCATTAATCCACGTCCTCGTATTTCTTTTACCTGAGGGATTTTGCTCAATTGCTCGATTAGATAATCGCCAACTTCCCTGGCATTCTGAACGAGCTTTTCATTTTCAAGCACTTCTAAAACAGCCAGGGTTGCCGCACAAGCCACGTGATTCCCTCCAAAAGTGGTTCCAAGCATACCATATTTGGCTTCGAACTTTGGGTCTATTAGGATTCCTCCAACGGGGAAGCCATTTCCCATTCCCTTAGCCATGGTGATAATATCTGGCTGCACAAAGGCATGCTGATGAGCAAAAAAGCGGCCTGTTCTTCCAAATCCGGATTGTACTTCGTCCAGGATAAGCATCGTATCTGTGCTATCACAAAGGACTCGCAGATGCCTTAGAAATTCTGCACTCGGCTCAACAATACCACCTACTCCTTGAATCCCTTCAATAATCACGCAGCAGTAATCCCCTTTTGAAAGCTCCGCTTTAGTTCCCTCGAAATCTTCGAATGCCAGTCGTGTAACTTCGGCTCCCTCATTTACCGGAAACAGGATATTCGGATTATCGGTAGCTGCCACAGCTAGGGAGGTCCTGCCATGAAAAGCGTCATCAAAAGCCAGTATCTTTTTCTTTTGATTATGAGCTGATGCCACCTTGAAGGCATTTTCTATAGCTTCAGCACCGGAGTTAACCAGGAACAAATTCCAATTTGCATAGCCGCAAGCTTCTCCCAATTTATGAGCGAGTTCTTTTTGGATAGAGATAGGAACAGAGTTGGAATAAAAACCAAGCTTGCCTAACTGTTTGGTAATTCTTTCCACATAATGGGGATGTCCATGGCCGATTGAAATCACGGCATGACCGCCATAAAAATCCAGGTAAGCATTATGCTGGCGATCGAATACCAGGCAGCCATCTGCCTCTACCGGTTCTACATCGAATAGAGGGTACACATCAAATAATTTCATTCGTTTATTTTCATTTCAATAGAATCTTTTCGTTATCCCTTTTATTGTATAAGAGTTCCCCTCCTTGGGAGGGGAATTCATCTTGCACAAATATGTATAGTAGTGTGTATATCAACATTTTGTGTTATTGATATTTCATTCTGTAATTCGATTTATTTTTTCGAACGAAGCAACAATCCCTTTAATGAGTGCAGAGCTTAATCCCTGATGCTCCATTTCATTCAACCCTGCTATGGTGCACCCTTGTGGAGTTGTTACTTTGTCAATTTCTCGTTCCGGGTGAGCACTACCTTCCACTAATAAGGACGCTGCACCCCTTGCCGTTTGCATGGCCAGTTTTTGGGCTTCTTCTGCTTCAAAACCTAATTCTATCCCTCCTTGAGTGGCTGCGCGAATGTATCTCAAAAAGAAAGCAATTCCGCTTGCTGCCAATACCGTTGCCGCTTTCATCAGGCGCTCCTCGATAATGAGTGTTTCTCCTAATGACTTAAACATCGTTTCGATTATCTCGAGATGTTCTTCCCCCGGCTCATTGGCACAAATACAGGTCATTGACTCAGAAATAGCTGCTGCAGTATTAGGCATGGTTCGAATAATGGGGTACTCGCCTTTTATATAGGACTGGATAACATCCAGGGAAACACCAGTAATGGTTGAAACTAAAACATGTTGATTTGGATCAAGCGCCGGTTCGATTTCCTTCAGCAACCCTTCCAGTTGTTTGGGCTGAACACATAGAATAAGGTACTTTGAACTTTGAACTGCCTGAACATTATCAGAGGTAACTTGAAATCCCTGTTCTTTCAGGTCATTTATTTTAGAGGTATGGCGCCGGGTTAAAATAATGCACCCTTCGCCATGCTCTTTAGCAAGCCCTCGTGCGACAGCAACACCTAAGTTTCCAGCACCCAGAATGGCTATATGATTATTAGTACACATAGTTAAAAAGCCGATGATTTAAGTTGTAATCCGGTAGTTTCCTCTAAACCGAACATCAGGTTCATATTTTGTACCGCCTGACCTGACGCTCCTTTAAGCAAATTATCAATTACTCCGATAACAAAGACCTGGTTTCCTTCCTTTCTTACATGAACCACTGCCTTATTTGTATTCACTACTCTTTTTACATCAGGTTCTGAATCAGAAATTTGTGCAAAAAGATGGCCGCTGTAAAACTCTTCGTAGAGCGCTTTCAGTTCCTGCTCCGAAGCATCCGTTTCTGTATAACAGGCAGCCAAAATACCACGCGTAAAAGCTCCGCGCATGGGAATAAAAAAAACTTCCTGATTAAAATCTTCCTGAAGTTGCCCCAAACTTTGCTTGATTTCTCCCAGATGCTGATGAGTGAATGCTTTGTACACCGAAGCGTTATTACTTCTCCAGCTAAAATGAGTAGTTGACGTTGGGTTTTGACCAGCTCCCGTACTACCAGTAATGGCTGAAACATGTACAGGATTTTGAATGAGCCCTGATGAAGCAAGAGGAAGTACGCTTAGCTGAATACAGGTGGCAAAACAACCGGGATTTGCCACATATTGAGCTGATTTTATTTCTTCACGATTTAACTCAGGCAATCCATAAACAAAATCGTGACCACCATTCAGTCTGAAGTCAGAACTTAGATCAATGATTTTAGCAGAAGCAGGTATGATTCCCTGTTCAATAATCCCTTTTGATTTCCCATGTCCTGAACATAAAAATACTACTTCCACAGATTCGTCCAGGGTATCAGAAAAAGAGAGTTCGATATCACCCTCCAAATCCGGGTGTGCTTTCGATACTGTTTCTCCGGCATGACTTCCACTTACAACCGAAATTACTTCTGTATTGGGATGATGTATCAACAACCTTAGTAATTCTCCGGCTGTATACCCGGCGCCTCCAATGATACCAACTTTAATCATTGCTCTGAACTCCTTGTTGTATGAGGGTGGCATTGCTAAGGATTTTGGTGAAGCCTTTCACATCCTCTCCGCTCCATCCCTGGTTCATTTCTCCATACTGACCAAATTCTGAAGCCATCAAATCAAATTCTGATTCAATGCCCTGAAGCTCGAATCTTTTGGGTTCCAGCTTCACAAATACTTTACCGGTTACCTTATGCTGTGTATGATCCAGAAAAGCTTCGATATCTCGCATGACCGGATCAAGGAACTGGCCCTCGTGCATCAACATGCCATACCATTCTCCCAACTGATCTTTCCAATATAGCTGCCATTTGCCCAGCACATGTTTCTCCAGCAACTGATGTGCTTTAATGAGAATGAGTGGTGCAGCGGCTTCAAATCCGACTCTTCCCTTAATACCAATAATGGTATCTCCAACATGGATGTCACGACCAATTCCATAAGGAGCAGCGATTTCATTTAGCTTTTTTATTGCTTCTACAGGGGTTAATGGTTCATTGTTAATGGTTGTTGGTTCTCCATTTTTAAAACCAATTTCAACCATTAACTCATCCCCATTAACCACAGAAGTTGGCCATGCCTCTTCAGGAAGGTATTTATGGGAAGTCAGTGTTTCAGCTCCTCCTACTGAAGTCCCCCAAAGCCCCTGGTTAATGGAGTATTTAGCTTTTGTCCACTCTTTGCTGATGCCATGTTTTTCCAGGTATGCTACTTCTTCTTCGCGGCTTAGTTTTTGATCACGGATGGGGGTAATGATCTCTATTTCGGGAGCCAGCACATTGAACACCAAATCGAAACGAACCTGGTCATTCCCAGCGCCTGTACTACCATGAGCAATGGCTTCAGCTCCAATTTCTTTGGCGTATTCTGCAATAGCAATCGCCTGAAATACTCGCTCTGCACTTACTGAAAGAGGGTAGGTATGATTTTTCAGCACATTCCCTGCTAACAAGTACTTAATTCCTTTTTGGTAGAATTCTTCTTCTACATCGATGCATACATGGCTTTTGATGCCAAGGGCTTCCGCTTTTTGAGCCAGTTCTTTTTGCTCTGCCTCATCAAAACCTCCCGTATTGACGGCAGCAGTGAATACCTGGTACCCCAAATCTTTGGCGAGGTGAATGGCACAGTAACTGGTGTCGAGTCCGCCGCTAAAGGCGAGTACAACTTTCTTCATGACAGTAATAATGTTTTTGCGTTGGAAAGTGCTTTTCCAAAAGCTTGTTTCTTGAGTTTAACCCAGCGATAGAACTTCCTTATGTTTTGTTCTCTTACTGGCTTTGAGTTTTGGTTTGGCTGAGATGGGTCGAAAAGCATCCCGGTGCACAGGCAATTCTTTCTCTCATTACGGGTAAGGATATCATAATTTGGACAGCTTTTGCATCCATTCCAGAAGGTTTCGTCCTGGGTTAATTCTGAAAAGGTAACCGGACGATAGCCCAGGTCTGAATTGATTTTCATCACTGGCAGGCTGGTGGTTATCCCAAATAGCTTTGAGTTTGGGTACTTCTCCCTAGAAAGCTCAAAAGCTTTCGCCTTGATCTTCTTAGCCAACCCCTGGCCACGGTAATCCCAATGGACGATTAACCCGGAATTGGCTACATACTTTTTATTCTCCCAAATCTCGATATAGCAAAAGCCAGCCAGCTTATTTCCATCCAGGGCAATGACCGCATTTCCATTCTCCATCTTGGCTTTGATATACTCCGGTTCCCTCTTGGCTATCCCCGTTCCCCGTTGCTTTGCGGCTGATTCGATCAGGTCACAAATAGCCTGGGCATAGCTAGTATGCGATGAATTTGCGTATTGAATTTTGATTGTAGACATGGTTATGAATGAGTGAATGGGCTGTATGGTACACAGCAGTTAACATTGTTCGTTCTGGTTGGATGGGCGCCATACCTGGATATGACTTATGTAGACTATTACCGCCGCCGCGGGAACCGGGGGGTCGGGATTCGAACAATGTTATGTGCAAGAGTGAATTGCATGCGTCAAAGAAACGGAATTGATTTTTTAAATCCAATAACCCTGTATAAAAGTTTTTGAAGCGGGTTTATTGCCCTGTTATTAGTCATCCCGGGCGGAGACCCGGGATTTGTAGGGGAAGACTCGTTGATCAAATACTATCTAACTCAACGGACCACGCTTTACAGATCCTGAAACAAGTTCAGGATGACTGGGGGATCGGGGTGAGGAGAAAGGAACAAAACTCTTTTCAAAAGTTTTAACTAGGCATCTGCGACACTTTATGGGTATCATTGGCGTTAGATATCACGATGAAAAAAGGGATTTACATATCGATTCTTATCATTTTTGCTGCACTCCCACTGCAAGGGATGGCTCAGGTTCAATCCGTAGAAGAACGGGAAGCTAAAACGGCATATATCCAAGGGTTGGAAGCTTTCGAAAATGAAGAGTATGATATGGCTACTACCCTTCTTCTCCAGGCTTATGAACAGCTAAGAGGACAGTCGGGGCTTTCTTTTGCCCTGGCGGATGTATATTTGCAGCAAGATGACCTGGCTAATGCTGCCTTATATGGCAAAGAAGCGGTGACTATGGAGCCGGCAAATAAATGGTATCGGCTAAAGCTTGCCGAAATCTACCGAAGCGCCGGGCAAAACCAGGCTACGCTGGATGAACTAAACGCTCTTCTTGAATATCACCCGAATGACTATACCACGCTATTTATGCTGGCTGATACTCAAAAGGAATATGGTGAGTTCATTCAGTCGAATAAGACACTGGATAAGATTTCAAACCTGACCGGTCCAAACCCGGTTGTGCTGTTAAGGAAATTTCAGAATTATGAAGCGATTGGGGACACAGAGTCAGCATTAGAGCAGCTTGAGCTTTTGAATGAGACAGAACCTGAAAACCTGAATACACTGAATTTACTCGGTGAGTACCTGAACAGAGCTGGAAGAAAGCAGGAGGCCAAGAAATACCTCAACGATGCGTTATACCGCAATAGCCGTGACCCCCAGACATTAATAAACCTGGCTGGGATTTATATTGATGAGCAGCGATGGGATAGTGCAGGCACTATGCTTGGTAATTTCGTTTCGGACCCTATTATTGAACCGGAGCAAAAACTGATGGTTGCCCAGTTCATGTATGCCAAACAGCAGAACAATCCATCCAGCGCTCAACTTCGAATCGAAACAGCCAGGATTCTGGATCTTTATACGGAAAGTGCCCCAGAGTATGGGCCTGCTTTTACGCTTGCCGGACAGTTCTATTCGCTCTCAGGAAATACTGAAAAAGCTCTTGAAAACCTGGCACGAGCCAATGAACTCCTTCCCGAAGATGACATAGCCTGGAGACAGCGATTGCAGCTGTTACTGGGCGAACAACGACTTCAGGAGGCAATTGAAGTAGGTTTGGAAGCTGATAAGCATTCTCCAGAAGATGCTTTTATCCAGTTCTTCCTGGGAAATGCTTATTTATTGGATGGAAATTATACAGAAGCTGCAGCCTGGTTGGAACAGGCATCGCGAGCACCTGCTAGGCGGCCTTTTAAATCCATTATCTATTCTTCTCTTGGCGACGCTTATTCTGCTCTTGAAAATTTTGAAGACTCTGACCGGGTATATGAACTTGCTATCCGCTACGATGGCGATAATCATAATGCCATGAATAACTATGCATACAGTTTATCTGTACGGGAAGTAAACCTAGAGCGGGCCAAGGAACTGGCACTTAAAGCCATCGAAATGGATGCCGAGAACCCCGCTTATCTTGATACGGTTGGGTGGGTATATTTTAAATTGGGAGATTATGACCGGGCACGGAGGTTTATCAGGGCTTCTGTTGATACCGGAGCAAATGATGCCGAAGTACTGGAACATCTCGGAGATGTGTATGAAAAACTGGATAATCTCCAGGAAGCGAAAAAATGGTGGAAACAAGCACTGGAAGCTGATAGTACAAGGGTTCATCTCCAGGAAAAAATCAACTCGTGATGTTCCGTAATTCGCAACTTCCTTTTTTATTCCTATTTGCCCTGCTCTTCATTTCCTGCCGGTCTACCCGACCTTTTGTGGATGCAAATTATAGCCCCTCCACGATTCCATCTGATTCTATTGTATATCAACTTCCAAATTATGAAGGAGAGATTCTATCAGCTAAAGGAAAAGGCAGGGCTGTTGTTAGTGAACCCGGAAACAGTGACCGGCTTACCATAGAATTTGAAACAGATACCTCGCTTAGCCTTCTCACTATCAAAAACCGTATCGGCATTGAAGGCGGAAAAATGTTAGTGGATGAGGATTCAATTACCATATACAGTAAGATTGATAAACTGGCTCAGCGAATGTCGGTGAATGATGGAAAGCTGACCAGCCTGAATGAGCTGGCTTCGGTAAACCTCTTGAATGTATTGAATTTCAAAATTTCGCCCGACCAGGTCACTAAAGTTTTTGCATCAGAAACGCATTATATGCTGGTACTAACCAACGGTGGAACTGCCCAGGTTGACATCAAAAAGCAGGTTATTACTAAGATCACGCAGCCTCCACAAGGTGATTCCCCTTACTCTTCTATTGAATACGAAAGCTATGGAGAGCTTGACGGCTACACTTTGCCACGAAAAATCACCATATTAAGCGCTAATGGTGCTTCAAAAGTACTTTTTCAAATACGGTCATTAGATATTAACCCCAGATCTGTAAACCTTACTATAGATATTCCTAAAGACATTATAGTTCAACGGCTATGAAAAGATCGAACCTTACATATGTTCTTGCCCCGCTTTGTTTCATATTAAGCTACTCTGCATTGGTTGAGGCTCAGACCTATGAAGAAAAGCGACAAAAAATCCTGGATGAGCAGGTAAATACAAGGGCTAAGATCAATGTGCTGGATGCGCGCATTAAAAGCTATGAGCAACGTATAGGGCAATCCCAGAGCAGGTACGAAGAACTCTACAGGGAATACCAGAATATCAACCGGCTGATCTCTCTCCAGGATAATAAGCTGGATAACCTGGAAACGGAGCAGGGGCAAATTCAGGAAGAGATTAGTATAACAGAAGATGAGATCGATTTACGCCAACGCGAATTGGACCAACTCATCCAAAACTACAAGGACATCCTCCTCTATACTTACAAAAGAGGAAAAACCAGTAACCTGGAATTAGTTCTAAGCTCCCAATCCATTAACCAGATGTTGGTACGCTCTTTTTACCTCCAAAAACTGGAAGAGCAAAAAGTGAAGCAAGCCGAACAAATCACCATACGCAGGGCCGATTTGGAAGTGATTAAAGGGGAGCTTCAACAAAGTCACTTTAAGAATGAACTGATACTGGATGAAATTCTTTCTGAAAAAAGTAAACTAAGCGATCAACAGGTTACACAGCGGCAAAATGTGGAGAAGATTAAAGCACAAAGCGATGATCTGCTCTCTGAACTTAGAAAAACGAGGAAGGAGCGTGAAGATTTTGGCAATAGCCTGAGTTCATTGATCGAAGAAGAGGACAGAATTCGACAAACCGAAAACGAACGCCTTGCGCGATTGGCAGAAGCTCGAAAAATAGCCGATGCTGCCAGAAGAGCTGATGAAGTGGCTAAGTACTCCACTCCTGTTACTTCTTCTTTTGTTTCTGATGAAACCCTGCTTGCTTATGAACAAAACTTTGCTGCCTCTAAGGGGAAATTGGATTGGCCAGTGAATAGCACCACGGTCTCGAAGAAATTTGGTATAACCAGAAATCCATTATACGGAACCAGGACCGAGCACCCTGGAATTAATATAGTTGCTGATGCCGGTTCAGAAGTAAAAGTGGTTGCCGACGGTTATGTATTTGCTGTACAGCCAACGCCTGGTTATGGCAATGTAGTTTTTGTAAAGCATGGTTCTTATTTCACTGTATATGGAAACCTAAGTGAAATATATGTCCAGAATACCAGCAATCTCAGAGCTGGAACTGTTATCGGAAAGTCCGGAACACAGGCTTCCGAGCTTGGGGAAACGCTCTTCTTTATGGTCCGGAAAAATAATACGGACCTTAATCCCGAAGACTGGCTTTTTTCGAGATAACTTCTATTGTCATTTCTCTCCCGACGAAGGTCGGGAGAGAAATCTAACGGGTTGCCTTGGTTTACTATCTTCAGATTCTTCGCTTTCACTCAGAATGACTCTAACAATCATTGGAATTTGCACTCTAAAGTTAGAACTTCATTTCGAAACCTAACTCAACTCCATGCTGGATAACCTCCCTAGATTTTCATTTTACCTATCAGGTGTATTCTTGCTCTCCGCAGCATTTACCATCTTTACTTCTGAATTACTTTTTCTCATTACCGACACTTCTTTTAAAGGCACTGCTTTTCTCATAGGCTTCGGTCTTGTATATATGAATATCGTGTTTGTAACCAGTCGAAGGTTTATGCGACGGCTTGATGGAGCTACCCCTGCTCCTTACGTAATTGGACTCCTGGTTGCGGTTCCACCTGTGATATGGATATTCATTTACGATTCTCCTCTCGATGCTCAGCAACGAATTATTTTTGCCATTGTTATGGCTCTGGCATGTTCCTTTGGTGCTTATTTTGGGCATAGCGCCGGGTTAAAAGCACAGGTTGTTTTCCAGCAAAAACTCGAGGAATATTTAAGAAACACAGGACGCCTCCCTGATGATTTGAAGCGCCCACACGATAATCTGAATAAAAACTAATGTTTCTTCTTGCCTGTACTTGTTGGTAAATTATCCGCTATGGAAAAAGTAAGTACATCAAGCTCAGAATGGGCAGAATCAGTAGAAGAGACGTTGTTAAAACCTCTCCTTTCGCTGGTTGTTTGTGTGTATAACGAAGAGGGAAATATAAAGCCACTAATCAATAAGGTGTATAAAGCTCTAGAGGATATCGATTTCGAGCTCATTTATGTGGACGACGGCTCTTCCGACGGTACGGTTGATGCAATAAAAGAAAATGCCCGGCCCGGCATGAAGCTCATTGAGTTGCGCAAGAATTATGGCCAGAGCAGTGCACTTGCTGCCGGTATAGAGCACAGTCGTGGGAAATACATTGCGTTATTGGATGGGGACCTTCAAAATGATCCAATTGATATCCCCGCTATGATCGATCTTTTGATATCAGAAGATGCGGATGTAGTAGCTGGCTATCGCATGAATAGAAAAGACGGGATGTTCCTCAGAAAGGTGCCCAGCAAGCTAGCCAACTATTTGATTCGTAAATCTACCGGAATTCATATAAAAGATGCTGGCTGCACGCTAAAGGTTTTCAGGTCTGAGATAGCAAAGAACCTGGGACTTTATGGAGAATTGCACCGGTTTATTCCTGTACTTGCCCATCTGGAAGGTGCTCGAATAGTGCAAATGGGAGTTACCCACCACGAAAGAAGCTGGGGAGATTCCAAATATGGAATAGGCCGTACCTTTAAAGTAGTAAGTGATCTACTCCTGATGTTATTCTTTCAAAACTACCTCTCCAAACCCATGCACTTATTTGGTACCCCGGGTTTAATCACATTTATTGCTGGTGTTATCATCAACTTGTACTTACTGGGATTGAAGATTATGGGCGGTGATATATGGGGCAAGCCTCTACTTATTTTAGGGATGATTTTGCTGCTCGGCGGTATCCAGTTAATTACCACTGGTATTATCATAGAGATTTTAATCAGGATATATTATGAAGGGAGAAACAGGGCACCATATCAATTACGAAATATCCATGTTTATGATTAACCCGGTACAATGATTATTTCGTCAAACTCATTAACCTATACCTGCTATTGAGGATGAATTATCTAATTACCGGAGCTGCAGGTTTTATTGGTTCCCATCTTACTGAAGCCCTTCTCAGCAATAATCATACGGTAACCGGATTTGATAATTTTGACGATTATTATGATCGATCAATAAAAGAGACGAACCTATTGACGGCGATAAAATCACCCGGATTCACTTTGATAGAAGGAGATTTAAGAAAGCCGAAAGATGTTACTTCACTATTTGAAGGTGTTCAATTTGATGCTGTTATACACCTTGCTGCAAAAGCAGGCGTCCGGCCTTCAATTGAAGCCCCAAAAGATTATTTCGAAGTAAATGTAAACGGGACACTGAATCTACTTGAGGCGATGAGAACTTCTGGCCATAGAAATATGATTTTTGCCTCCAGTAGCTCTGTGTATGGCAACAATGAAAAGGTCCCCTTTGCAGAAGATGACCCGGTTGATAATCCAATCAGTCCTTATGCTGCTTCAAAGAAAGCTGGGGAGCTCCTTTGCAAAACCTATCATCACCTGTATGACTTTAACATTTTTGCTTTGCGCTTCTTTAGTGTATACGGCCCTCGCCAAAGGCCCGATATGGGAATTCATAAATTTATCCATTCTTTTTTGAATGGCAATCCTATTACAATGTTTGGTGATGGATCCAGTAAAAGAGATTACACTTATATCGATGATATTATAGAAGGAACTCTAAAAGCAATTGAACGGTGTTTAGGTTTTGAGATTATTAACCTGGGAGAATCCAAAACAGTTTCTTTAAAATCTTTGATAGAGCAGGTTAGATCAGTCACTCGGAAAGAGATAGAAATAAGAAAACTACCTATGCAACCTGGTGATGTTTTTGTAACGAATGCGGATATTGATAAGGCAAAGCGGATTCTTGGTTATGCGCCAAAAGTTGATATTGAAGAAGGGCTCAAAGCCCATTTCGAGTATCTGAGTAGCCTGCAATGATTCAATTATCAATTTTTCAATTAAGAATTAGGATTGTGCCTGGTACTCCTAATTTTTAATTGATCATTGAAAAATTGCTAATTGCCCTTCTGTATTACCAGCTTCTTATCTAAAACCTCACTTAGCAAATGAGACTTCCGGGATGCACCCCAAATTTCGAGATAAGGCTCGGCAATAGTGTTGATTGTTAGTACTACTTCTTTCTCTCTTTTTTGAACACTGAGAGTTTTCACATTCTGAAAATGACTTCGATCTAATCCATCCGCTACTCTTAGGATACCAGCCAGCTTATTAATCCTGGCCTTAACCTCCGGTTTTAATGACCAGTATTCAACATGCCTCTTTTTTGGTGTAGACCTCCGGTGATACCGCGCGACATGCGCCATAATCTCGATCTCACTTTGCCTAAACCCCATTAAATCCGAATTTCGGATGATGTAAAGTGCGTGCTTATGATGGGCTTTATGAGAAATATGGTAGCCTATATCATGTAAATATGCCGAATACTCTAAGAGCTCCCTATCCTCTTCCGTGAGTTCCAGTTCTTGTTTCAATTCATCAAAAAGAGTGAGTGCAAGTTTAGCTACTTGCCGAGAATGCTTTTCTTGCCAGACGCATTTTCTTAATAGTTCAAAAACACTTCTCCTTCTTGGATCAGCTATTTCTTTGGCAATGGATATCCCTTCCATATCCTTTTTCAGATGCCTGATAATAATCCCTTCTCGCAATGCCTGAGTTGAAACTTTAACCCTCTCAATATCAAACTTCTTGAGTAATACATTAACCAGTACTACTCCGGTATTAATGAAATCAATTCTTTTAGAATCTAAGCCTGAGAGTTTTTTGCGTTGCTCCCTATCCAGTTTGATGAAGCTTTCATAAAATCGGGAAAAATCCTCAGCTGTGAACTCTAATTCATTGAGTGTGATGCTTGTTGGCTGATTCTTCATAGCCGCGATCATCATTCCAATATTCTGCATGGTACCAGATGAACCAATGATGGTGTTAGTGGGCTTCTTTTTTATCGCTTCTTGTACTTCAAAGAGCTCTTTTGAATAGTGTGCTTCCAATTCCGAAATAGTGCCTGGGGTAATAGGATCCGCTGGATTAAAAATATCCGTCATCCTTGAAACACCGATCTTCTTGCTGGTAAGAAAAAAGAATTGGGTAGCGTTACCTAAAATAAATTCTACGCTACCTCCACCTATATCCACCATCAGTACAGGATCCTCAGTAAGCCGAACTCCATGCTGAACGGCATAACCAATTAGTTCTGCTTCCATCGTTCCAGGAATTGCACGAATTTTAATACCCAGCTGATCGATACTTTCCTGTACAAACTCTCCACCATTTTCGGCTTCTCGAATTGCACTGGTAGCATAAGCCAGAATGCGTTCTACTTTATAGCTCTCACAGAGTACTTTTATTTTCCTTAAAGCGTTAATTCCTCGCTGAAAGGCTGAATTAGACAATCGCTGTCCTAATCCACCTTTTGCAAGCTCAACCATTTCTTTAAGGTCATCAACATTGCGAAAGCTACCATCAGAAAATATATCAACGATTACTGCATGGAATGAATTGGTTCCCAAATCGATTGCAGCAATTCGCTTAATAGGTTGTGTTGTATTAATTTGACTTGTTAATTGTACCAATGAATTAATACCAATACTTTTGCACTAATATACTATTCACATTACTTATGAAAATGCGTGTTCCCGGAATTCTTTTTGTTTTAATGTTAACATCATTCCCACTTCAAGCCCAACAAGCCGGCGTTGATTATGTGGAAAACACTATCATTATCAAATTTAAGAGTAATGAAGCGGCTCAGGCTTATAAATCAAAAGCGAAAGCTGAAGCATCTTTCCTAACTACCTATAATGCTTCCCCTCTAAAACAGCTTTGGAAAGATGAGTTCTCTCAAAAACTGACTACTACTTTGCAGGCAAAGGGAAAAATAGCTGCCATGCCAGATATTGGCCACCTTTCGAATATCTATGAATTTCAATACAGCGACGAGATTGACCCCCTGGTTTTATCCCAAAAAATCTCATCCCTTCCTGATGTAGAATACGCAGAACCCAGGTTTATTTATTATACCGACGATGTGGCGGTTAATACGAACGACCCAATCCAAAATAGCTTTGTGAGCTTCCACAACTTTGATGACGCCTGGGAGGTAAGCCAAAGCTCAGAAAGTGTAATTATTTCGATTATTGACAGCGGCGTGAATTATATACATGAGGACCTGGAAGACAAACATTGGCTAAATGAAGATGAAATCCCAGGCAATGGCATTGATGACGATGGAAATGGTTTTGTAGATGATTACCTGGGCTGGGATTTCTGGGATTCTGGTTCTACAGCAAATGCGGTACAGGATGCAGATCCATTTGCTATAAACAACCCTCATGGCACCCATGTTGCAGGCATTGCTGCTGCAGTTCCCGATAATAATCTCGGCCTGGCTGGTGCTGGTTTTAATGCCAAATTTATGGCAGTAAAGGCTGGGGGTATTCCGGATGACCCAGCAACAACCGGTACTGATGAATCACGAGCAATAGGTTTTGGATATGAGGCAATCATGTATTCGGTGGTTAACGGAGCTGATATAGTGAATTGCAGCTGGGGAGGCTTCGGTTTCTCTTCTTTTGGCGAAGATATTGTAAATATGGCAACTGACGCTGGTGTATTGGTTATTGCATCAGCTGGTAACTCATCAACCGACCAGTTGCATTACCCTTCCAGTTTAGAAAATGTGCTTTCAGTAGGAGCGTTAGGAACCTCAGGTAATATTATTGCCAGCTATTCCAACTATGGTTCTACTGTGGATGTTTTTGCGCAAGGAACAATTCAAAGTAGTGTAGGAGTGGGAACTTCTGGCTACGCAGTCTTTCAGGGCACATCAATGTCTTCACCTGCAGTATCAGGATTAGCGGCCCTTATTAAAACTGAGTACCCTACTTGGTCTCCCCAACAAATTAAACAGCAAATCAGAACCTCTTCTTCCTCCATCGACGAGTTTAACTCCGGGGAATTTGCTCTCCAACTAGGTACTGGAAGTATTGATGCATTTGTAGCGGTCTCGTCCCCTCAGCCGGGTATTGTGATCGAGCGATCAGAATCGTTTAATGAATCAGGGGAGAAATTAGGGATCAATGAAGCAGGATTTTTTAAAGTACTCCTTAGAAATGTTGGAAATAGCGCCTCTTCGCTTTCCATTAATGTAGAAGCACTTAGCCCTGGGATAACGTTAACTGAAAACACTTTCGCTGTGGGCTCATTAGGTTCTAATGGAACTTCAGAGATAGAAATCCCAATTACTCTGACGGATGAGATTCTTGAAACGCTTTCAGCAGACCTTATGATTGAGTTTTTAGATAACTCAGTCGGATATAGGGATTTTAGAGTGATTGTTTTTGATAACCTTCAGTTTGATGTTTCTGATGCTAATAACCTGGCCCTGTCATTTTCGCCATCTGGAAATATTGGCTTTTTTGATGCCCAGAACGGTGTTGGAGGCGTTGGATTTGTTCCTGATCATCAAACCGCAAATTTTTTGACTGACAACCTGCTTTTTGAAGGGGGCGTCATTTTTGAAGCTAACAGAAGAGTTGCCAATAATATCCGTGCCACTTCAGGAAATGTGGATAGGCAATTTGTTCCTATTGAGTTTTATGAAGTTATAAATCCCGGAATCGTTTCTGAGGCTGATGGTTCCACTGTATTTAGCCCAACAAGTAGTACTGGCTTAGAACAGGTGGAAATATCCTTGAATACTTATGCCTTTGATACTGATGAGATCGAAAATAGTGTGATATTGAATTATGTGATTCGAAATACTTCCACTACACTAGCTCTTTCTGAAGTATACCTGGGAATCTTTAACGATTGGGATATTGGAGACTTTTCAAATAATACAGTTACCTATAACCAGGAGAATGACATTTTATTTACTATAGGGCCTTCTGGATCTGACCATCCAATTGTGGCGGTTGCTTCATTTGACAATACGTCCAGTGTATTGGCGATTAACAATAATTTTGAGGGATCTCCTTCAGACTTTCAGTTCGGCTTATCAGATGGTTTCAATATTGCGGAGAAAAGAAATTCATTAAGAGCTGGAACAAGAAATACATTAGCTATTAGAACAGATGTATCTTCCGTAGTTGCTACAGGCCCATACTTTATTCAACCTCAGGAATCAATTTCACTGGGTTTTGTATATGCTTTTGGGGATGACGAGGCAGAGTTAGTAAATCAGATCACTGCTGCTCGAAATCAAAATCTATTTGAGATCAGCGACCTTAACTCTACTTCTGATAACCAATTTCCCAGCTCTATTGAGTTTTTTCAGAATTACCCTAATCCATTCAACCCAAGCACTACCTTTACCTTCAATCTTTCAGAACAGCAAAATGTTAGCCTGAATGTATACAACGTGCTGGGCCAACAGGTAAAATCGGTTGTGAATCAAACCCTGGAAGGTGGAATCTATTCCTATGAGGTTTCTTTTAATGACCTGAGCAGTGGGGTTTATTTTGCAGTTTTAGAAGCTGGCGGAACCAAGGAACTTATTAAACTATCCCTTATCAAGTAATTTCTTGAAAGCTAATACCGATAGTTTTTCTCCCTCATGGTGGGCCTATAACGGACATATCCAGACTATTGCTTTTTCATTTGGCAAAGTATTAGAAGTACCGGTACTAGGCAGGGAAATAAAGACTCCGGATGATGATTTTTTGGAAATCGATGTTGTTGATCTCCAAAATGAAAATCCAGTAGTTGCACTGTTTCATGGCCTGGAAGGATCCTCCCAACGAGTGTACATTCGAAACCTGATGTATCACCTCGAAAAAGCTGGTTTTTCATCAGTAGCGCTGAATTTTCGAGGATGTGGAAGTAAACTAAATCATCAAAAAAGATTCTATCATTCCGGTGAAACTGCCGATTATGCTACTCTTTTCGAATGGATCAACAATCAATTCCCAAAGAATCCTCTTTTGGCTGTTGGCTTTTCTCTAGGTGGAAATGCGTTGATTAAATATCTGGCCGAATATGCTTCCTCCACCAATGTGCAAAAAGCCGTTGCTGTTTCCCCTCCTTACGATTTGAAAGCAGGGTCTTTAAACCTGGAAAAAAGCTTTAACAGAATCTATTCTTATCGCTTTTTACGAACGCTTAAAGAAAAGCTGGAGCTTAAACGAGCAACTTATCCGGACTTACCTTCTTTTTCGGGATCTACTATATATCAGTTCGACGACCAGGTTACGGCTCCAGTTCATGGTTTTAGAGATGCGGAAGATTATTATGAATCCTGTTCATCTTCCGGGTTCTTAAATCACGTAAAAACCCCGCTTCTTTTAATTCATAGTCATGAAGACCCCTTATGCCCTTTACAATTTGCTCCATTTGATCAAATTGAAAAGAACACCTTCATTAAAACTCTTTTTACTAATAAAGGTGGCCATGTGGGCTTTGTGGGTAATCCCAAAAACTGGCTGAATCAAACCATCATTAATTGGTTACGATCTTAAGATTGTTTGTATCTTCATCCGAAAGCTCACTTAACATCAAATAATGGTAATCATAATTGGGGCAGGGCCCATTGGTTTAGCAACTGGAATACAACTTCAACGCAAGAATATCCCCTTCTTGATTATTGAAAGAGGATGCCTTGTTAGTTCTTTGTTCAATTACCCAACCAATATGACTTTTTTCTCCACCTCAGACCGGCTGGAGATTGGTGACATTCCTTTTATTTCTCATGGGGCGAAACCTACCCGAAGCGAAGCCCTGGAGTATTATCGCAGAGCAGCTGAGCACTTTAAGCTCCCCATTAATTTATATGAAACCGTGTTATCGGTAGAAGGAGAAGACGGAGCATTCACAGTGAAAACTGATAAAGATCGGTATGAAGCTGAAAAAGTGGTTGTGGCTACTGGATTTTATGGCTCGGCTAATTTAATGGAAGTACCGGGTGAAGATTTACCTAAAGTAAAGCATTATTATGATGAGCCACACCCTTATGCATGGCAAAATATACTGGTAGTTGGAGCAGGAAATTCTGCCGTAGATGCGGCATTAGAATGTTATCGAGCTAATGCAAATGTAACCATGTCGGTTAGGTATGGAGAAATTAAGCCATCAGTGAAATATTGGGTAAAACCTGATATTGAAAACAGGATCAAGTTTGGTGAAGTCCAGGCTTATTTTAATACTGAGGTAAAGGAAATCCGGGAAAAGGAAGTGGTTTTGGAAACGCCCGAAGGTGAGAAAGTTATTCCTAATGATTTTGTGCTTGCTATGACGGGATATCACCCAAATTATAAACTCATGGAAGCTCTCGGTATTGAATTAACTGACGACGAAAAATGCATGCCGGTACATGAAGAAAAATCTCTTGAGACAAACAGGAAAGGGATGTATGTAGCGGGAGTTGTTTGCGGGGGAATGGATACCAGCCGGCTGTTTATCGAAAATTCAAGAGTACATGCAGAGCAGATTGCGGAGCATATTGCCAATTCTTTAAAGTGATAAGGTTCGAGTCACTTTTGCGAGTCATCCTGAGGATACTTCCGGAAATAAAAATGGGCAAGCGACCTATATCACGTCGCTACGACCAATTTACCGCTGCTGCATTCCTGCCCTGACGGAGTTCAAAGGGAGCTGACTGTATAGGACTTGCCCGAGAACTTTGAAGATACGACCTATTGTTAACTAGTATCAAGTTTTTTCGACTACTAGTTTAAGCTTTTTTATTACTTACTGGTCATCACAAATACGCCATCCCAATCAGTAGATGGAGAATTCTCTTTCATGATCTTACAGCGCTCTATAAAAATCTGGGACGGATTCTTAGCATGAGCTTCTAATGGCTGGGATTGCCTAAAATAACTAACTGCTTTATCCCACTCTTGATTGAAATACTGCTCCATACCTAGCTCATAAAACCCAATTCCATCTATTAACTCCTGGGACAAATCTACCCTTAATCCAGCTATTTCATATACTTTAACAGGTTGGCTTCTACCCTTTACTACTATGTTATCCAGCAACCTGAATACACAATCATTACCAAATTTCTCAGCTTCCTGCTTGGTAGATTCTGTCACCATGGTAAACACATTGTATTGTTTAGCCCCACTCTCGCATCGGGCAGCAAGGTTTACATTATCCCCCATCATAGTATAATTGAATCTGCGTTCAGAGCCCATGTTTCCGGTAACCATATCACCGGTATTCATTCCCATTCGGTGCTGCATATTCCAAACAATGTCAATCCAGTTATCCCGCTTCCACTTTTCCCGAAGCTCTGCCAGCTTCTTTTCCATAAGTTGAGAAGAGATACACGCTTTTAATGCATGATCAGGAGTTGGTATGGGAGCTCCAAAAAACGCAACTATGGCATCTCCAATGAACTTATCCAGGGTACCACCCTGGCTGTTTATGATATCCGTCATCGCAGTTAAATACTCGTTGATGAGAGTAACTAATTGCTTGGGTTCGAGTTTTTCTGAAAAAGTGGAAAAGGAAACAATATCACTGAAAAAGGCTGTTATGTACGCTTCCTCTCCTCCTAATTTTGGCTCTTCTCCGGATTCAATCATTTGGTCTACCAACTGAGGGGATACATAAGAAGAGAACATCCCTTTTATTCTTCTTTTCTCTTTTTGTTCGTTGAAGTATTCATAGCCAACAGTACCAGCCTGACCAATTAGTACACTGAGTCCAACCCCGGTTACCCCCATAATGAAACTGTATTTCACGAACAGCAATACTGAGGTTCCATAAAAACCTGCAATGAGCGCAACCATGAGTCCAAAGGACCACCCTAGACCTAAGTTGCGGTTGGCAAATACGATGAGAAAAGCACATACCAACATGGTTAAAATTCTGGCTACGTCACCTTGCCGCGCTATATAACTTCCATCCAGCATCGTTTGAATAGCATGAGCGTGGATTTCAAAACCCGGTCGGGGTAAATCAGCGGAAGCAAATGGCGTAGCATGGAAATCCTGTAGGGTAGGCATGGTCGCCCCTACAATCACGATCTTATCTTTAAAGGTTCCTTTTTGAAGGTGTCCATCTCCGAGTTCTGTGTTATCGAAAGCATTTATTTCAAATGCTTCAGCTTCCATAACAGTAGTATAGGAGGAGTCATCAATCACCTCATCGTAAGAAATAGTAGGAAAAGCACCTTCAGGTCCATAAAAATTGACAATAAAACTATTCAGGTTATCTCTTTGAATATGATAGTTGCCAAGCTGAAATGAGTTCTTTGATGATTGAGCATCAAATTCTTCGATTTCCTCATTGGGTATATTTCCATATAGTTTTAATCCTTCCAGCCCCAGCATCAAATAATCGATACCCTGATATCGACGTCCAATATTATAAGTACGAACATATCCGTCGGGATATGGATAGGTACTTACAAACCCCAATTGGTTTGGATTGCTTTCCCTTAAAATGGGAAGGGGGAAAATAGAAGAAGTAGGCCGGTTCAACTCTACGATGTCTTCAACATCACCTGCAAGTACCACATTTCCATATTCAGCGATTGCTTCGGCGAAAAGAGTATCGTTTCGAGGATCGAAAGAGTCTTGCTGTGTAAACAAAACATCAAACAGAATTACTTTGGCACCGGCATGGTTGAGGTTATGAACCAGTTTAGCATGAATACTTGTTGGCCATGGCCACTTTTCCGGAATTTCAGAATCAGCTTGTTCACTAATGGCCACCAGCACAATAGGTGAATCTTCAACAGAAATCGGGCCTCTGATCTCAAAAAGATAGTCTCGCAGCGATAGCTCTATTTTCTGAACTTGCTCAGTATTTGCAATTAGCAACGACAAACAAAATGTTGCTGCTGCTATGATGATATAAAATGCTACTCCTTTTTTTCTTTTTGGAGAGGGCTTCATGAATTAGAATCGATATATGTAACGAAGCTGAACAACTCTATCATTGAAATTGCTTGCTCCTGATACGTTGGTGAAGTTGGAATCAAACAAAAAAGAATGGTTATTATCAAGGCGATATTCAGCTCCGGCTATAAATACATAGGTTCCAAAATTGGATGTCGTCCTTTCATCACTCAGTACATAATAATCATTAAAGAAGTCGGTGTCCTCAGAATTTGCCAGACTTAAAAAGCGTGTTTTTGACCGGTTACTTGTAATGGCAAGCCTACTATTTAACGTAAGTTTCCCATCTAACATGAAGTAGGTACCCCCAGCATATAAGCCAAAAATATTAATATCGAGCTGACCATTTCCGGACTGGGTTTTATTGATGGTTGTTCCTAGCTGGGTACGCAAGGGCAGGTTCTCAAATCTTGATCCGATATTAAGTGAAAATGAAGCATTGGTAGCATCTCCAAAAGTAAATACATCGTCACGGGTGTTCAGTGATGAAAAACTTATGGTTGCATCATGGATCATATCTAAGAATCTCAGTTGCTGAGTCACAGAAAGGCTTAGGTTTAAGGTATTATTCTTACGCGGAACCTCTGTTAGCAACGTATCACCGTCTACGATGCTAAGATTCTGAACGGCAGCGTTTTCAAGTCCAATGGGCACCTCAGGATTAAATCGCTCCACGCCGTTATCCCTGGTTCTATATCTAAATCCTACACTTACTTTAGGAAGGTCATTGTTTACCGGATACCAACTCACATTGGTTCTATAGGAATTGGTTTCTGTAGTAGCTCCCTTGGTATTCGAAACGTTGTCGTTTAGCGCTTCATAACCCAGCGTTACATAAAGCTGATTCTGAAGCAATCTAAATCTATCCAATATGGTGAAGCCAGCTATATCCCTTCTGATGGTAGAATTTGCGAGAGAAACAAAATCAGGGCCTACCCAGCGGTACTGAATGCTGAACGTATTTTTTGGATGTACAATGGAAAGTTCTGTATCAGACCCTAAGATCGAAGTTGGGAAAAAGGCCTCTGCTTCAGTAGTATCAGTTCCAATACCCCTGATCCTAATCGGTATTACACTCATGTTTTCATTGATAATGATAAACTGAGCAAGACTGCTTAGGATGTCCAGGTCAGACTGACTTATATCTTCAAAACCTATATCTGCAGCACGTAGCGAATCTAAGGGACCTCCATATATATCATCGTTCAAAGCACTGGCTACCGTTTCTGTTTCAAAGCGGATACGGTTATTAGCCAACGAGAACCTCATATCTGCCCCTGCCACAAAATTCCCTTTAGGCCTAACACTACCGCCCTCAACCCTAAGCAGCTCTGGCTGCTGGCTCAGCCTTGTCCGGTCTTGAAAAGATAATCCACTAGCTAATGTTGGAGAGAGCAATAAATCATTGTAATCCACAACATTGAATATGGAACTTGTATCATCTTCTACTTTCATAGCCTGTATTCCAAACTGGAATTTCTTTGGATTACCCAGGCCTACTCTCCCCCCGATGATTTTTCTTGCAAAGGTTCCTCTTCCACTATCATTATAGTTGAGGGTATATGTTGTATCCTGTGGAATGCCACCCGCCAGTACCGTATCCACCTGAACAGAAGCATATTGATTGGTGACTTTTCGACTAACTTCCCCATAAACGAATTGCACATTTAATACATCCCAAAGTACATGCAATGAGGTATTGATACCAAAAATCCTTCGTCCTGATATGGTAAACTTACTTAACCTTGGATATACATGTCCGGCTTCAAATTGCCACCATTTTCCGAAACTTAAATCTATGCCATATCGATTCTGTGGCTGAAGCCTGTCTGATTCCTGGGAAGTGAAAAATCCATTTAGGGAATATTTGAACAATCCATAGGAACCATTCAGATAGGATCTTGCGGTATAAGCGTTGTTTAGATCACCTGAAATGGTTTGATTTCTCGCCGTCAACTCCACTCTTCCCTGAGGAATGAGCCTTGGTTCAAAACCCTGGTATGCAGCCCTTTTGGGATCAATCACCCTAAATTGCCATGAAACTACTTCAAGAGTTTCTTCCGCAGTCACATAGTTCAGGCTTACTGTATAGTTTCCCTGCCTAAGCCCCTTTGGAACATAGGAGATAAAATAATCTGACGTATCAGCTAGCCCGGTGACATCCTGACCGTCAACAAGAAGCTGAAACTCACCTTCCTCAATCTCATCTTCATTATAGAATAATGCTATGGCTATATATAAATCATTAGTTGATAACCCATTTCCTGGGATGGGAGAGAGTATGGAATAATCAATCCCTTCTGCTCTTTTTAAGGCTGGCAAACCCTGACCATCTATGATTTCAACTTCGACGGCGTTTTCAGCTGGCAAGGTTTCGGGAAAAAAGAAGTCCTGTTCCTGGTTTCTTAAGCTTAACTGAAAATAATACTCCAGTGTGTTTCCGGTAAGCTCCTGCGGGGTTAATTCTACAATAAAGGTCCCGTTTTGAAGAAAGACTTCCCTCTGTGAAAAACCAAGGTCTCCTTCATTTTTATAGAATAGCAGTGCCTCGATAACATCATTTTCAGTTATCCCGGCTACGAAAAACTCCAAGCGATTGGTTGTTGTTCTATCTAATACAGTAGGCTGCTGGTGCTGTATGGTAAATTGTGCATTACTGGTTCCAACACATACTAACACCCAAAATGCAACACATACAACCCTTAATACCCCTTTCGTCATGTTCCAATAGTGATTTACACATTACAAACGTGAACAATATCCCAAAAATCAAACTAAATAGCGTTGTTTAATTTCCTTTTTCAAAGATATTGACTGGGATTTCGCGAATCTGTCCGTTTGCATCCCGGAAACGAAGTATGATCACGCGCTCGATCAGATCTTCATCAAGTTCGTCATACCCCTGTTCCAAATCATTAAGTTCATTATCAGTAAGAGTTCCGGAATTGATATTGTTTCCTGAATCATCCACCTCAGCGAACATTTTTTCGAATAAGGAAACTGTCTGCCCTGAATTGGTTGCTGTTACGTCAACCTGCCCCTCTTCAACCCAAACAAAGCCAAAGGCCTTGGTCCCGAATTTTGTTCCTTTCACAGAGGCTAATGAACGAGAGGTAGCAACTTCAAAAGTGCCAGATCCTAGAGGTTCTACCTCCATGAATATCTCTCCATTTTCCAAACTAATCCTGCGATCAGAAATTTTGGAGCTAGCTAAGCTCTCGCCCTGAACAATCAGCATCGATTCAGGTTTAACCTTGGCAATACTATTATCCATAAATATTACTAAAGCATAGCCATCTTTATTTGTAGAAAGCGTATCACCATTGAATAATTGCTCACCTACATTCTCCGTAAGATCCAGGACGAATTTTTTCTCCACAGAATTTAGTTGTACCTGCGGCTTGAATCTTCTCACAATGGCTAAAGGCCGATCGGCCTCTTCTACTATAACCGGTTTGTATAAATCGCTTCCCAACATTGAAGCCAAAACCAGTGTCAATATTAGCGGTACTGCTATATTGTATAATTTCTTCATATCCATCCCTCCTTAATTGGACCCAACAATTATGTCCCCGTCTTCAATTTTTTGAATAATCTCTGCCAGTAATTGTAAGGCTGTAGCTCCGGTTACAATTTGATTATTTACTTCTATACCCTCAAAAGAATAGCCACTTTCTGTTAAGCTTGCGTATTCTTCTTCCCCTATTAATGCAATAATAGCATCGAAAGTGTCCTGATCAATTTGTACAAGATTAACACCCGGATCTGCTAATTTAAACTGCCATATCTCTGAAATAACACTCTCAGGGCCTGCTAAACCTTGAATTTCTGTAGATACCTGCCAATAGTAGGTTTGGCCTACTTCAAGGGGAATAACTCCGGAAGAAGGAAATTGTATCGTATTTCCTTCAACAATTATGTCCAGGTTTTCAAACTCCTGCAAAGACCCACCTTCTCCAGGAGGATCACTATCTATTGCTTGCTGAATGAGTGTTTCAGGGCTATCGATTCCATTATCGTTAACTACCACTATCCGATATGTATTTGCAAAATCGCCTTCCCAGCTAAACTGTGGGAATTGATTTGAGATGGTTGCATCAGCTCCTACCACTTCTCCTGGGGCTTTCAGAAAAATAGACTGTTCATCAATAACAATTCCATCACTACTACCTCCAACCTGGATCGTTTCAGAGACAAGGACCTCTCTTCCATTTGCTAAATCGAATTGGAAAATGGTCATGGTAACCGTGTATATATCTATAGGTAGCTGGGTACCCTCCAAGCTCTCAATAAATTCTTCTCCCTCAGGTGTAAGGCCTCCATCAAAACGCATGGTCTCTTCAACATTAGGGATTTTCTCATTCTGGATGTCATTATTCGTTGCAAAGACTGCCTGACCCGGATCAAGTGTAAATGGATAAGCTGCTTGTTGTGTCACTTCCGCAAGAACCCCATTCTTTCCGGAAACCACGGTAAATTCAAAGTATAGATTAGTCAGCTTCTCATTGGTATTATTTGTTAAAATACCAGATATAAGAACAGGCCCCGCTCCTTTACTATCTATACCTAAACCAGACTGGCTTAAAACCTGGGCATTTTCTACGACCGGGTTTAATTCGTACGTAAGAGTAAGTTTATCTGACTGAGAAAATGCACTTGAGACAGGAACAAAAGCTAAAAATAAAACTATGAATGAAAGAAAAATGGTCTGAGACCAAACTGATTTTTTCATACAAACCCCACTATTTGTGAATTCTTTATAATATGAGGCGATGTTTTCTCACAAACAATTAGAATTATTCAAACAAAAAAAGCTTTTTCTGTTGAGAAAAAGCTTTGGTGGAGCTATGGGGATTCGAACCCCAGACCTTCGCGCTGCCAGCGCGACGCTCTAGCCAGCTGAGCTATAGCCCCAAAGAAATGAAGATAAAAAAATTGAACCAGCCAGCACAAACCAATTCTCGAAATTTGCTTAAAGTTCATTATTTTTATTCGTCAAAGAATTTTTTTAATCAAGGGCAAACCGCTATTTTAGCCCCCAAATGGTAAACTAACATTCAATCTAAAACAGTAATGATGAAAAATTCCAAAATCTCCCTATTTCTCCCGGGTATTCTCATTGTAGCATTGTTCATAAGCAATTGCTCGGGACCAGCGGAATTATTACCCCCTCCAGAAAGAACTCTAGAATATCTTCAGTCGCTGGATGAGGAGACTCTCCGAACTCTCGATACCGACAGCGATGGAGTTAATGACTATGTAGAAATTTACGAAGCAGGAACCGATCCTCTTTCTCCAGATACTGATGGCGATGGATTGACTGATGGTGAAGAACTAAACCAGTACAATACGGATCCAACCAATGCCGATACTGATGGCGACGGCCTTTCTGACGGTGATGAAGTAAATTCTTACAACACTGATCCAAATAACACTGATTCTGATGGTGACGGCCTTTCTGACTATGATGAGGTAATCACTTACAAGACTGATCCAAACGACGCTAATGGTGATGCTGATGGTGACGGAGTATCAGATGTAGATGAAATAGCTAACGGAACTGACCCTACTAATGCTGATACTGATGGTGATGGATTCACTGACGGACAGGAATTAGATATGGGCACGAACCCAAATGATAGTTCTGATCCTGTTTATATTGATGAGAACGCTTTTGGCACTGTAAACTTTGCCTTCGACCGGTCAAACCTTTCTGATGAAGCTGCTCAGCAATTAGCAGACAATGTTGAATTGCTAAACAATGCACCTGCTTTCAGAGTTAGAGTTGATGCTTATACCGATCACGTTGGTGGCGACCAATACAACTTACGCTTGAGCTTACGTCGTGCAGCAGCAGTTGTAGAATTCTACACAAGCAACGGAATTTCTGAAGACCGAATCGAATCCAGAGGTCTTGGTAAGGCTCCCGTTGAGTGTTCAACTTCTGAAAAAGAAGACAACGATGGTTGTGAGAAAAACAGAAGAGCTGAGTCTCACCCAATTAGTACGTTGAAGTACAGCCGAGGAATGTAATTAGATTTACTTCCCAGAAATTAAAAGGCGAGTCAAATGACTCGCCTTTTTTTGTTTAAGAAAACATTAGAACCTTCTCCTATCAACTGAAAAGTCATCCTGAACTTGTTTCAGGATCTTTACCAGCTTGTTAGAAATAAATACTAGCCATTTCTTAAGACCCTGAAATAAATTCAGGGTGACGTAGAAAAGGAATTACAGGTAGTTGGTAGTTAGTTGAGAGCTGTAGCTGTTTAAAACAATCGTGCGAAAGAGATGCCCGGATATAATCCCGGTTTATCCACCCGATAAGCCAAATCGACCCTGAACAGGCTAAAGATATTACTTACCGATACTCCCACTTCGCTGTGCCATTCATTCGTAGAAACCGGTAAATAGCCTAAGTTTGAATTAAAGAATTGCTCCTGGTCATTAGAAATCCAGGTTCTACCTATCCCTCCAAAAGCAATCAGGCTTATTCCTGATTTTGCCGACTTTCTCCACCCCAAAGCTTCAAAAGGAATTGATCTAAAATTATGCTCTGCATGTAGCGTGGCATAACTGGCTCCTTCAAATGGGATGTATCTTTTGGATTTGAACGCACCAAATGGAGTGAAATAACCTAGTGCAGCATCCACGGTTCCGTTTCTCTGTACCGGCAAATCTCCCAGATAGGTTCCTGCGTTTAGTCTTAAATCCAATGAGTTTGGAATAAACCTTCTTTGATAAAATGTGCTGTACCTGCGATACACATCCACTTTAAAACGCGTAAAATCCCAATCACTTCCCATTGCTTTTAGCGACTGCTCTACACTTAGCATAATATTGTCGGCACCAATTACTCCCAGGGCTTCTTTACCCTCTCCTCGCTCCATTTTCAACTCAAAAGAACTTAGTGTCCCCTCGTTAATAGGAGGATTTAGACGCTGAATCGTTGACCTTCCAATAAGATCATAACTTGTTTTGAAATCAATCGACTGGTGATCTTCAAGCCGATATTTAAAGAAATAGCGGGTTGAAGACCTCCTCGGCCTGAACCTTGCCCCTACATAAACCCCTTCTCTTCGGTAGTAATCAAAATAGTCTTCATACCCAAATAGTGACATTCCACTTGTAAATACCATTCCATATAAATCTGATTGGTACCTGTTGTCGGTAGTGAATTCGTAACCTGCTTCTAACGCAAACCTTCTCGTTCTTGTAAGAGGCCACCAGGAAATATCCAAACCATGATTTAATTCCTCGTACCCAAAACTATATCCAAGCTTGGTGGTCAACTCCATTCTTCGATCTGTGAAGTACTTCTCATGCTTAACACCCGCAAATACCGCATCTACCCTGTTAAATCGAGCATCAATGGAGAGATCGTTCACGAATTTTTTGACCGGACCTGGTTCTCTACGAACTCGTCTGGTTGTTGAACTGGTAGCCAGGGATGAATCAGCGGCAATTTGTTCCTCTGTACAATTACCTCGTTGTCCTTCGTCATCTCCATCATCCAGATCCATGAACCGAACCAAAAAGCCTTTAGGACGAAATTCTTCTTCCAGGCTGGTGTTGCACTTAACCGTGGCATAAGCATATTCTTCTTTTGCCGATAAGGGAACTACATCCAGGGTATTCACAAATAAAGAGTCTGATTTACCTATGGTAGATGAATCTACCCTCATAAAACTGAACTCCTCATAAAGTGAGTCTGGCAGATCAGTATTGACCTCATAATCATTCAGTTTAGAAATTTGCTTGAAACCGATTGGAGGAAACTGAAGCCCAGGGACACCAATTTTGATAGAACCCTCCATTCTGAAATCAACGGGCAGCCAAAAATCCCCTCCAAAATCGCTGAACTGTTGCTCATAATAGAGGTCGAAATTTCGGATGGGAGGTGGAAATACAATCACTGAATTTGGCTTCAGACGTACGGCTATTAGGGCATACTCGTGATCTAATACGAAAATAACCCCTTCAAAAAGAGGTTGCAGCTTTCGCTTTGAGCTCACTTTGATTTCAAAAACTACATCATCATCGATCTTGGTGAAATCAACAAGCTCAAAATTGTAGAATTTAAGTGCATCAGGGTGAGTAACCCCTACCACATCAAACTCAACGATCTCCAGATTGTCATCATAAAAATTGGGCAGGTAACTTACCCCAGCAAAGTTGTCAGCTCCTTCAATATTTGCGGTTTGCCGCTTTGATTTAAGAATCTCTCGTGTCCCTCTTTTCTTATCCCAAAATGCTTCCGAGATACTTTCTGTAATAGACACTATGGAAGTATCCTTTAAAATCTGTTGACGAGTATAAGCATCTACCTGATAGGTGCTCAGGTTCGCCCTCCATATTTGTTTCCTTCGAATTACTTCCTTCATAATGGAAATGGCAGGGTCTTCTCCAGTAACAGTGATTTCACCGAGTTCCAAAAAAGCTTCCTTCATATAAAAATCCAACGGGCTTTCATCTATTGAAGAGATGATCTTCTCCTGGCTTTCATACCCCAAAAACCGAACTACAATCGTAGCAGGGAATTGATCAACTCTCAGGGAATATTCTCCGTCGGCATTGGCAATGGTTCCTTGATAGGTTCCTTTTATAATAACATGAGCTGCAGGAAGAGGTTCGTTAGTTTCAGCGTCAACAATTTTACCGGATATGAGTTGCTGTGCATTTGCATATAGAGAAGTAGTAAGAATTAGCCCTAGAAGAATTAGTATCGGTCGAAGCATGGTTGATTTATTGGATAGAAGTCGAACCTGGCAGTGTACTGAAATACACCTGCTAAGTTACACACAGCTACGTATCTTGCCCCTAATTATTATTGACCATACAGACCCTGTAGTTCAACTGGATAGAATAGGAGCCTCCTAAGCTCTAGATCTGGGTTCGAGTCCCGGCGGGGTCACTTCTTACCAGAACACAGCATATAAGAAGGCGGTAATAATTAATACCGCATAGGCTCCGATATTAAATGTACTGCTTGTCTTGAAGGTCGCAGAGGTAGTGATGATGGCCTTTGGATCGTCATCATGAGGATTAGTCGTCAGACTTACTCCGGCAATAATTACAATCGTAATAATCAGTGTGTAGAACATCTGATCCAGGAAAGGTAATCCTACTTCCGGGATTTTAAGCAGTAAGGCTACTACAATGGACGAAAGCACACCAACAATGGCTCCTTTGGTGGTAGTCTTTTTCCAGAATAATCCCATCATAAATACCGCCAAAATACCGGGGCTCACCAAGCCCGTGTACTCCTGGATATACTGGAACACCTGGGGAACACTATTTAACTGCGGAGCCAGGAACACTGAAATAACCAATGCTACAGCAGCAGTGATTCTACCCACATTTACCGTTTGTCTATCCGAAGCTTCTTTATTGATATAAGGCTTATAAATATCCATCGTGAAGATGGTAGCAATGGAGTTCAACATGGAAGCCAAAGAAGAAACAATGGCTGCAGCCAGTGCTGCCACTACCAGTCCTTTAAAACCAGGGGTTACGAATACACTGATTAACCAGGGGTAGGCTTTATCATTGTCTATGCCCCCATCTGTTTTAGTGAACGCCTCAACTACACCAGGGATGCTAGAAGTGCCCTCAGGCTGGAAATACAATACATAAGCGATGATTCCTGGAATCACTACAATCAAAGGGATGATCAACTTCAGAATAGCTGCAAACACAATCCCTTTTTGTGATTCTTCCAGCGATTTAGCGGCTAAAGTTCTCTGGATGATATACTGGTTGAATCCCCAGTAATAGAGATTGGCCACCCACATCCCTCCTACCAGTACTGCTATGCCCGGGAGATTCTGGAATTCGGGATTCGAACGATCCAGGATCATGTGGAATTTATCATCGGCTACATCATAAATGTGAACCAAACCGTTTAGGATACCACCTTCTGGAGTAACATGATGAAGAGCAATCAATGTGGTTACTAGCCCACCTAACACAAGTAAGGCAACTTGTATCACATCCGTCCATGCTACTGCTGAAAGTCCACCATATAAAGAATAAGCAGCAGCAATCAGTGCCAGCCCAATCAGGCAAATCACTAATAAGCTTCCATCTCCTGTTCCCCATATCGTATCCAGGGCTTTAGCTCCTAAAAAGATAACCGTGGTTAAATTCACAAAGATGAACAGAGCAATCCAAAATATGGCTAGGATGGTTTTAAGTGTGGTATTAAAGCGATGCTCAATAAATTCCGGAATGGTGTAGAGCTTTTTCTCTATAAAAATTGGCAGTAGGTACTTACCCACAATGATTAAAGTAACCGCAGCCATCCATTCATAAGAGGCAATAGCAAGGCCAACGGCAAATCCGGAGCCCGACATTCCTATGATTTGCTCTGCAGAGATATTGGCTGCGATCAGTGAAGCACCTATTGCCCACCATGGAAGTGATTTTCCTGCCAGGAAATAATCCTCGGCATTTTTTTGATGTCCTTCTTTGTCTCTTGAAACCCAAAGTCCGATGCCTACAATCATTAGCACGTAGGCGACGAATACAATAATGTCAATAATTTCCATGAATGAGCCGGTCGATTAGTTATAAAAGCCTCGGCTAATAAAAGGAATTATTTCTAATAAGTGAATTTTCTTAAGCTATTGAGCTATGATTACTTACTTGGAGTCTTTTTTCTTGAATACAAGGCCTAAAACAGCAGTAAGTAAAGCGGCGCCAATGATCGACCATATGATTGGAAAAGGCTCTCCATCAATATGAACAGTCCATAGTTGGGGAAAGGCTAATTCTTTTGCAATCCAGCGTCCGATAATAGCTCCTACAAAACCAACCGCAGCAGACATAAGGCATCCACCACTTCCTATTTTAAATCCACCTATACTCTGCCCTATTCCACCGCAAATTGAAGCTATAAGTAGTAACAAAAGAAATCCCATGATTGACATAATAACGGCTATTTAATTAGACGGTTAACCCACGCTTTATACAGCTTAAAGTTTCAAATTTTATTCAGTCTTAAAACTTTCAGGAACTACAATAAGCATTTGGGAAACAGAAAGGTAAAATGTATGTTTAACAAATTAGAACAGGATTTAAAATTAATCATCTTACCTCATGAAAAATATTAGCCTCTACACTTTGCTGCTAGCAGTTACTTTCATGACACTCACAGCTTGCGGAGAATCAGAAGCGGAGCGTCAGGCTCGTGAACAAGCCCGCCTTGATTCGCTACGACAAGTTGAGCTACAAAAAGTAGCAGAAATGATGGCTGCTCTAGAAGACAGTACCAATGCCGCTGCCGAAGAAGACCTCACCGAGGAAACTACTAATAGCTACTCAGGATCAATCTCTGAAGAGGGCTCTTACATTGTTCAGGTTGGATCATGGAGATCCGAAGAAAAAGCTCAATCATTTGTAGATCAATGGGCTGACCGAAACTACCCAAGCGCATATGTAATCAAAACCGGTAATGAAGAGACCGGAGATGTTTGGTTCAGGGTTCGTGTCGGTTATTTTGAAACACAGGATTCAGCAAAAGAATTTGGTGCTACATTAGCTGCTGAAATGAATACTGGTTTCTGGGTAGCTAACAGAGATTAACAATTTACCAAACTGCGGTTTTTATAGTTGTTTATCTGCCAAGCATTTACGTAATTACGGACACGCTCAAGTAGCGTCTCTCTTGATGAATAGTCAGCCCATTACATCCGAAACATGTGATGGGCTATTTTTTTACCCATGACTTAACTATTCCCTAGAGAGAATTATTTATTTCCCGTTACGAACCGGAAACCCCATCTGAGCCCAAACCAAAATACCCTCATCAATTATCGATAGGTTTTCGTAACCACTTCGTTTTAAGGTATTAAAAACTCGCAGGGAAGCGGCATGAGGGCACGCGCAATAAATAACGATTTGAGTATCATCGTTTGGAATATCATTAACGAAGTTTTCTGGCTCTTCGTAGTAAGGCACAGGAATGGCTCCAGGAATATGCATTTGACGCCAGGCTACTTCAGATCGGGCATCAAGGATTACCATTTTCTTTTCCTCTTTGAGCGCCTGATTCACCTGTTCGGCTGAAACAAATGTATCGTCTCTAAGATTGAAAACCGGACTTTCGTTATCCGGATTGATAACATATTCTTCAGGAGAAGGTACCGTAGCGTTACTGGGTTCAGGCACATCCCATCCAGAGGCCCGACTCCTGAGGAAAGCCGTGACAGCATCAAGCTCATCATCACTTAAACTGTCCTTAAAAGCAATCATAGGCGTCCCATCACGTCCCTCAGCTATGGCATAACGAAGGAAATGATCAGTAGCCGTAGCTAGTAACATTGGATTGCCCAGAGCAGGTGCTGTAACCCCTTCTCCTTTTTCTCCATGACAGCTAGCGCAGCTTTGGGAATAAATAGCTTCACCTTTCGCGATATCTCCATATACAGGTTCTCTTGATACGTCAATGGCTTCCTCCACCTCGGCTTTTTCGTATAACCACTTCAAAAGAATTTCGATATCGATGTACTCTAAAGGCCCACCCTGGGTGCTCAAATAGCCAGCCATAGCCGTATTTGATCGCCCAAACTGAATGGTGTAGCGCATAAAATTATTATTCATGCTGGTAGCAAGGAGTGATTTTGAACGAAGGGAAGGAGCATTATCGGCAGCATAACCTTCTCGATTACCTCCATGGCAAAGCGAGCAATATTTCGTGTATATATTAGCAGCATAATCCAGAGCTTTGGGATCCAGTTTTCCTCTTAAGCTCAACATCTCAGCCATTGCTTTCTGCTCTTCCGGTTCTTGTATAAACTCCAATTGAACACCAAATGCTTGATCCTGAGAAATAGTAATCAGGTCATCGCTTATGTTTGCAGCACCTTCTACAAGAGCATTTTTAAAAAACCGGGAAGTAGAATCCAAATCGCTTACTTCAAAACGAATAGCAAATACCCCCTCTCCATTTTTTTCTAAAAACTCATTTAGCTCTTCATCTTCTCCTGCAGCAATTAAATAAAGCTCCTGGTTTCTAATAAGCTTAAACCTCACCATACTCTCATTTTGTTCAAGAATTTCGAAGCCCATTTTTTGAAATTCTTCACTTGCTGATTGAAGATCACTAACAGCAATTCGTAGGGCTGATATTCCTACCACACCATTCGGGTGATTCGCAGACATTCTTGTATAACTGTAATAAGTTCTCCATTGATCGCTCGCTGCCTGATAATCAAACGTTGTTTTTTCTATGAAACGAGGTAGATAAGCGGGAGGAGCATCTGAATCAAAGTCGAGACTTTTTCGATTAGGCCCGCCATTGTCTCTAGACCATCCATCTGCTTCACCGGCAGTGCGGTAAGTTTTGATAGAATCCATATCAAAACCTTTTGAACTAAGCCATTCCGAAGTAGAATCGACAGAAGAGCTGGAAAGAGAAAAAAGGCGGATGCCTTCATTAGATGCTAAATAGGTATTGATAAAAGAAGGAACCGAACTTTGTTCCACGGTATCATTGATGGAGAGAAATTCAAAATTTGTCATATCTCCGAATGAGATAGAAGAGGATACGGAGCCTTCAAAGCCACCCTTAGACGGATTACCTCGTACATTGAACCCCAGAGTATTCTTATAGTAACTAGTGGCCGTTTCTATATCATTTACTAATAACGTAGGATTGTTTATCCCATAGCCTTTGCCCAATAAAAAAGGTTCTTCATTATTATTGAACTCACATGTGACAAGCAGTACGGATAAAGAAAGAACGAGAAACGAGCTTAGTTTTTTTCTTCTGAGATTCATGAACTAGAATTTGTGTGAATAGTGATTGGCTTTATATTTCATAATCAAAGTGAAACTTAATAAGTAGATCGCACACTTACAGCGTTGTGTACAACAAAAATAGAATTCCAACATAAGGGAAAAAATATTTTATAAGCCATATCTGGTACTTAGCATAGCAATTCTTAAGCTTGTTTGCTACTAGGCTTAGGTACAAAAATCCTTACGATTCACCCAATATGGTTGTAATAAAAGATGTAATTAAGAGCCTGAAAGGCCATTATTGAATGAACATTCCAATACACCCGAAACGAGGGATGGGCTATTTCTTTTTTGACAATTTTTTTTGAATCTTTTTTGAAACTCCTCGTACAAGGCTTGCCGGTGATTTATTTTTCTAATTCTCCGGTTTCCATTATTATCACTAGTAGAAACACACCAAAAACATTTTAACTAAACAAAAATGAAAAATTTCAATATTGCTTTGCGGCAAGTTGAGTCCATAAGTGTGCTGGACATTAGTGGAGAATTGGATGCTCATACCGCTTCGCAGCTTGAAAACTCCTTAAAGTCCCTTATTGACGAACAGCGCTACAAGATTATCGTCAATTGTTCCCGATTGGAATATATCGCCAGCGCCGGCCTAGGTGTTTTTATGGCTTACATTGAAGATGTACGTGGATTGGGAGGGGATATCAAACTTACAAACATGAATGATCGTGTCTATAATGTTTTTGACCTGCTTGGTTTCCCAACATTGTATGATATCCACGATGACGAACAGGAAGCAGTAGGCGGGTTTTAAGCAGTTAGTAAGTGGCAGCAACAAATAACATATACACATTATCCGTCGGCTCCTCGACAAAGCATCTTGCTGAGGTTCGGGATTTTGTTGCTGAACATGCTAAAAGCCTTGGCTTAAAAGAAAAAGAAATTTCTGAAATTAGATTGGCTGTTGATGAAGCTTATACCAATATCATCAAACACGCTTATAAAAATATACCTTCAAAACCTGTAACAATAGAACTGGGCGCAAATACTTCACAATTCTGGATTTCTATCCTTGATGAAGGTGAAAGTTTTAAGCCCGAAGAGTACCAGGCACCAGATATCTTAAAGAGAATTAAAAACAAGCAGAGAGGCGGAATGGGTGTGTTTCTAATCCAAAAACTGATGGACCAGGTGCAGTATAACAGGAAAGGTCAGATGAATGAGATTCGAATGGTAAAAAACCTCTGAGGTGCCATGAGTTCTTCTTCCCTTACCACCGAAGAGCGCCATAGCCGTTTCGAACTACGTACCCTTCTTGAAACGAGCCGCCTACTCATTGAATCCCAGGACCCTGATTTTGTATTGAACAATCTTCTCCTGATAACAATGGGGAAGCTTTTAGTACCAAAAGGTATGATCCTCATTCACAAGCCTGGAGATGAAGCCTATTTTGTATCCAAATCAAAAGGAAGGGGATGGCTTGGAGAGGATGATGAGCTAAAAGCAGAATTTCCAGCTTCCGTACTTGAAGAATCGGTTATTTACGGCAAAGAGTTTGAAGAAGTCTTCAATACCATCGGTATTGAACCTGAAAGTGTACTCTTTAACCTAAAGACTAGTAATCATCATTTAGGCTTCCTTTGTCTGGGCCCAAAAGGAAACCGGCAAGGTTTAACAGAGCATGAGCTCGAGTTTATAGAGAGCCTGAGTATTATTTCCTCGGTTGCGATAGCAAATTCCCGGATGTTCCAGGAATTGAGGCATATCAATAGAAGGTTGGATCGCAAAGTTCATGATCTGAACACTCTTTTAGAGCTCAGTAAAGATTTCAACCTGATGGTTGACCTGAATGAAATAGCTAAGTCCTTCAAGTTTGCCATGCTAGGGCAAATGCTCATCCGTACCTTCTTTTTTGCATTAGATGTAGATGACCACAAGACCATTGTTTCAATTAGTGGAATTAAGGACGAACCAAATCAGAAAGAGCTTGATGAGTTATTTGCCCTTGAAGATGTAACCCATGTTGATGGTTCAGAAGGATGCGGCTTTTTGGAGGAAAACAATATCGAACTACTCATTGGACTTCGTTTTCAGAATGAAAAAATTGGAGTGGTTGGCGTTGGCCCACGAGCTACACAAGAAGGCTACGGTGACGCGGAAGTAACTTTTTTGCAATCACTGGGTAACCTTGCTCTCCTCGCTATTCAAAAGACTCTTTTACTTGAAGAACGGATTGAGAAAAAAAGACTAGAAGAAGAGTTGAACCTTGCCAAAACTATCCAGGAAGGCTTACTACCAAGTCCGATTCCTTCAATCGATGGATTTGACATTTCTGCTATCAATGTCTCTTCCCGACAGGTTGGTGGAGATTATTTTGACCTGCTAAAACTCTCCGATGAAGGTCATTTACTTGCCATTGCTGATGTAACCGGAAAAGGAATCCCTGCCTCATTACTTATGGCAAATCTTCAATCGATGTTGCACGCCCTGGCTCCATTGAGTGTAACTTTGGAAGAAGCTTCCGGACGTATCAACGATATCATTCACGAGAATACACCTCCTGATAAATTCATTACTTTCTTCTGGGGGAAAATCTCTAATGATGGAAAGAGGTTTAAATATGTGAATGCTGGGCATAACCCTCCTATGTTGTTCCGAGATGGAAAATCTGAGCCAGATCTGCTTGAGGCTGGGGGGGTTATTCTGGGAGCAATGCCAACGCTCATGCCTTATGAATGTTCAGAATTCGAATTCCAGTCTGGGGATTTGCTGGTGTTTTTCACTGACGGCGTTACAGAAGCCATGAATCCAGCTCAAACTGAAGAATATGAAGAAGAACGCCTTATAGAGTGTATCCAAAAGAACAGGGAAAAGTCTTCAGAAGAAATTATGCAGGCTATCATTGAAGACATCAACGTTTTTTCTGATAATATTCAGTATGACGATATCACGATGATCGTACTTAAGACTAGTTAGTTAGTTTAACGTCTTTATCCCGAATACTCCCTGAACACCTATTGGCCGTGTATTATTGAGAGCCAGAATTGCCTGATATGTGCCATAACGATTCATGATTTCGTTCACATATCTTACCGTTTCAATACCCCTGCAAAAACCATATCGAGCATTCTGATAATAGCGCCGTTGCATTAACTTCAGTAATGACTCTGATACATTTACCCATTCATTAGGGTTTTGATTTTGATCAATGGATAGTCTTCGAGCATCAGCTAAATGTCCCATGCCTGCGTTGTACGCAGCTAATGCTAACTGCCATTGGTTGGTAGAATCCATATAGGCATAATGTTCTAAATGTTCCCTTATGATCCTTGCCCCTTCTCGAACATTATGTTCAGGTATATACAATGAATCGTAAGGGACATCCGAAAATCTTGGTAACACCTGCATAAGCCCCACTGCTCCAGCCCAACTTTCCGATCTAGGATCAAACCTGGATTCTTGTGCAGCAATTGCAGTTAACATTACCCAATCCAGATCATACTCGTTTGCTACCACCTGCATTAAGCTATCGTAAGGAGAAATAAGCCCATATTGTGTGCTTTGGAACTCTGGACTAAAATAATCTGCTATCTGGGAACTTCCTTCATAATACTTTTTCCGAAGTACATTGAGGAATGCTGATCTCTTTGGGACTCCATTCTCCCCATACTTGAAATGCTGATACAAAAATTGATTCATCCTCGTAAGTAAATCAGAAGAGTTCTTCCTGATAGCCCAGGCAATTTCGTCACGTTCAGCTATAACTGGGCCTCGAACTAAGCCATTCATATACTTATTGCTGGCATAGAAAATATTGTCATCGGCTACTGTAGCAGCATAGACTCCACTTGCTACCTGGAACAACAGGGTTTCGGTATCCATATCCTCCGATACAACGTTGATTTGGATATCGAAACCTTCATCTTGCAGTTTTTTTAATTCCTGAAAATAGGAACTGTTTCTGCGGATAGTGATTGGAATTCCCGAGAGTTCTGATATGCTTTCCGGTTGAGCCTCAAGATTCTCGGAAAGCACAATGATTTGGTTAACAAGATTATATGGACGAGTGAAGTTTACAAGATCCTCTCTTTCATCAGTAATCGTATAATTTGCAGCGATTAAATCACCTGCTCCGCTGTTCAGAAGGTCATATGGGTTTTCTCCCTCAGCAGGAATTACTACTTCCAGGGCCAGGTCATTTTTTTGAGCGAATTCTCTAACCAATTCATACTCAAAACCAACCTGTATACCTTTATACAGGAAATAGGCTCCAGAGCTGTAGCTAGTAATCATTCTTAAAACACCACTTTGTTTTATCTGAGCCAAATCTCTCTGTATTGGCTCGGTAACTGTGGTGGTTAATAGTTCTGGTTCTGTTACTTCGTACCCCTTATCCTTGTTTAACGAACAACCGACAAGGGTGAGAACCAAAGAAAAAATGACTACTACTCTACTTTGTTTTAATGATATGTTATCTTTTATATCCATTAAACATTGGAACAGTTAGAACTATAAAATTATGTCCCCATTATTCCGTTAAAGCTTCTGAATTTACGGATATTTGATCGTAGTTTAGGTATTCGTTAAAAACAATTAATCATTTTCGTCTCAGAAATCCCAATTATAAACGAATAAAAACCAATTTGATACACGGCTACTATTCATGAACAAAACAGTACACTTTTTAGTTTCTGTGTATTTGTTTTCCCTGTTTTTCTACTCTCTTTCAAATGCGCAAATTGGAGGTATTGTAAAAGATTCGAAGACTTTTTTACCAATACCGGATGTGCATCTTACTATAGTTGGAACAGAACTTGGCACAAATACTGACCAGGAAGGAGTATTTAATCTTTCTTATTCATCATTTCCAATTACCCTAGAGCTTTCTGTTCTTGGGTATGAAAGTCGTTCTGCACAGGTATATCGTTCTGATTCTTCCCTGGTCTTTTTTATGAAGCCATCGGTACTTTCTCTAGATGAAATTGTGATTGCTCCAGACAGGACCATCAACCCAATTACTAACACTTCTCCAATCGCAAAAAGCTCTGTAACCATTGAGCAATTGTCAGATAAATCTACTGTCACTGCTGTAGAACTATTGAGAGCAGAAAGCGGAGTATTTATTCAGCAGACAAGTGTAGGCCAGGGAAGCATTTATATCCGTGGACGAGCTGGAAGAGATGTTCTTTACCTTTTTAATGGTATGCGAATGAATCCTTCTTTCGTGCGATCTGGCCAGAACCAGTATTTTGGAGCCATAGACCCTCTTCTAATTAACAAGCTAGACGTTTATCGAGGGCCTATCTCCGTGTATTATGGAAGTGATGCCCTATCCGGCGGGGTTAACATATCTCCCATCATTTATGATTTTTCGGATGAGTCCAAGATATCCGGAGATATTGTTAGCACGCTGAATTTTGAAGGCAATGGTGAAAAAACGATTCATGGTAAAGTTGCCTATCAAGCCCCTCGGGCATCTTTCTTTCTGGGGGGGAGTCTTCGGGATTTCGACTACTATAAAATGAGTTCGCAAACAGATGAAGCACTCTGGTTTCCCTACGATGCCACCTTATCCAATGCCGACTATTCGTTTAAATCCGCACAATTTTCTTCAAAAATTAAAACCTCTGATGAAACGGATCTTACGCTAATAAGCTACTATGGGGAAATTCCTGATGCGGCTCGCCTTGACAGAATCACTCTCGGTTTTAGCATTGAGGAACAGGAATCCGAGTTAACTCCCCAGTTTGGATATTATTCCAATACTTCTCCCCTCATGTTTTGGGGTAATACCGCTGAATTTCGGGTTTCTAAGCTCAATAAGGCATTTGAATCCATTGGCTTAAAAGCTGGCTTTTTTAGATTAAAAGATTTCAGAAAAGAACAGGACTTTGCCTTTAATAATGCTCCTGAATATTCCGTAATTCTGGGAGAAAGAGACTATCTTTTTGAAATAAGTGATACAACAAATTTTGATCAGAATACAAGTAACCAGGTTCAATTCTCCCTTGACATAAGATCCGCTTTATCTAACAACTTATATTTGAAATGGGGTGGTGATATTTCCCTGGACCGGGTACAAAGCAGCCGCCATTCCAATACAGGAGAAGTTCAACTTCCTCGTTACCCCAACGGATCTATTTATATGCTATCAGGACTCTTTGCCCAGGTTGATCAACTGGTTTCTAAAGAGTTAAGCCTTGAGTACGGAATTCGATATTCACACACCTATGCTAATATTCCTTTTGAGGGTATCCTTACTGACCGAAGATATGACCCTTATTCTGCGAACTATAGCCAGCTCACGGGCTCTATTGGTCTCACTTATAAGTTAAGTAAAGAAGTTATCTTCTTAAGTAATCTATCTTCAGGATTCAGGGCTCCTAATATTTCAGATCTATCTGAGGTTGGGATAAGAAGAACAGATCAGTTCCAAACGCCGAATACTGAATTAAGGCCTGAAAAAACAGGGAATTTTGACGTTGGTATTCAATATCAAAGCGATCGTTTCTTTACAGAGATGTATGCTTTTTGGCTCCACTACTTTGATAAAATTACTCGAATTGAAACTGGCAATATTGTTGATCAATATGGGCAGATCGTTGACCCTGCAACCAGTCCCGACCCCTTTGCAGTGTATAATGAAGTAACAAATGAGAATGCAAACTCAATGGATTTATTAGGGGTTGAATTTCGTGGTAATTATCAGGTTAATCCCTCTTTAAAAAGTGGTCTCACCTTCACTTATACATGGGGAAATCTTACAAATGAAGATGGCACTGCCGAACCCGCCGACCGGGTACCACCTGCCAATGGAATATTCTACCTGGATTATACTCCCGTAAAAAAACTTTCCATCAGGCCTCAGGCTCGATATGCATTTGCTCATCGAAGAATCTCTCCTGGTGAAATCGGAGATATACGTATCTCGCAAGATGGAACAGATGGTTTTGTAAATATTCAGCTGTTTATAAACTATAAAGTAGCAGAGCGGTTTTCAGTGAAAATGATCGCAGATAACCTAACCGATGCAGCATATAGAGAGCATGCCAGTAGCTTAGATGGCATGGGCAGGAATTATACAGTTACCGTTAGCTATTCTTTCTAATCTGACTTTTTTGCCCAGGTCAATGAAATTCCAATAAGGATAATCCCCATTCCCACGAAGGAAAGAGGCAAAGGAATTTCTTTGAAAAAGATATAGGCCATAATTGAAGACGCTACCGGTTCAAATAAAATAAGGGTCGCGATTAGGGTAGGAGAGACATATTTAACCGCATAATTCAATGCGCCATGACCGGCAATTTGAGGCCCTACTGCAAGAGCAAACCCTAATAAAAGCACAAGACCGCTAACCTGAGTCGGAATTCCTTCGATAAAAAGTAAAGCAACTGCGCAGGTTAACGCTGCCCAACCATATACCGGAAATACATACTCTAACCAATTTCTGTGCTGGCGTACTTTGTTTCCTATTAAAAAATATCCTGCGAAGATAAAAGCTGCCAACACAGCAAGGCTATTCCCAAGCAATGGATTTTGATGAATGGAATCAGCATCAAAATCTGAATAACCTAAAACAATAGAACCTGTAAAAGCTGTAATTACCCCAATCCAGACCGTAATTGGAAATCTAAACTTATACACATACCTCTCAAATACAATTAAGGCTATAGGGTGAATGGTAACCAATACTGAAGCTGAAGCGACCGACGTGTAGTAAATAGAGGCAATCCAACAAATAAGATGCACCCCTAACAGGATTCCTGAAATAGCCACCATCAATTTTTCTTTGGTTGGTATCTCCCTTTTATCTATCTCAGGTCTTTTTGCAAGATAAAGAGGTACGAGCAGTAAGAAAGCAAATACAGTTCGAATTGTAGCTACCATAAAGGCTGATTCTCCAGTAGCAAACTTTACCAGGATGGGAGAGAAGCCTATCGCTGTAATACCAAAAATAAGAAGAGTGTAAACTTTAGGCTTGGAGTATCCCCCTGAAGATGGAGTACTCATTAACGAATCCTGTCCATCGATTTTACAAGCTTTTCGTCTTTGTTAATAGAGCGTAAAGAAAGAAGAAGAAATATAAACCCTAGAACTATGAGCCCAGAACCAATAGCTTCATCCCATAAGTACGTGCCTATTCCTCCTAATGAAAAGAACACGCCTACAGCAAAACCTAACGCAATTACCTGTACAAAAGCAGCTCGTTTTGTCCAGATGATCTGTTGTTTTCGATCCTTGAAAAGGAAGATTGAATAAATTGCTAGTAACCCGGAAACAAGCAATGAAATGGCTAAGCCGAAACCAATCCATTGCTGGGGATCATTCATGGCATGTGTATAGATGGGTGTAAAATATACTCCCAGGTTACAAAATAGAGTACATGCCAGAAATACTGTTTGAATACGTTGTATCAATCGTTTTTAATTTGATTGTTAATTACGGGCAAAGATAAATGTTTTAACTCTATTTTTAGATACCTGAGCCTCTAACAATAAAAAAAGCCCCAAATAAAATTATTCGGGGCTTCGCTTATTCATCAGAATAAATAGTTATGCAAGATTTGGCTCTAACTTAGGTTCTTCAGCATTTAAAGAACTCTGATCTTTTATTAATCCAGGTTCTTCTTTGCCAAACATCACTTTGTTAAGCCCTCTTCTACTGCGTTCAATAATACTGTACAGAACTGGCACGAGAATTAGAGTCAGCGCTGTAGCAAATAACAATCCTACAATTACTGCAATGGCCATTGGCCCCCACCAGGCAGCTTGCTCACCACCCATATAAATGTATGAACTCAGGTTAGAGAAGAACTCGAGCGGGTCTCCAACGAGTACTATGAAGTCGAAGTTAAACCCAATCGCTAATGGTACCAATCCTAATGCTGTTGTAGTAGCGGTCAGAATTACAGGACGGAAACGTACTTTTCCTCCTTGAATCAGGGCGTCCCGAAGACTTAATCCATCACGTTCTCTCAGAATATCCACGTAGTCAATCAATACGATTGCATTGTTTACCACAATTCCAGCCAGCGATATAATTCCGAGGAAAGCCATCAGGCCAAAGGCCATTTGGAATGTGACCAATCCATAGAATACTCCAGCCATCGACATGATTACAGAACTCAAAATGATTAATGGCTTAGCAATAGAGTTAAACTGAGAAACCAGGATGAAGGAGATCAGGAACAGGGCGATCATAAATGCAATGCCGAGAAACTCAAATGATTCATCTTGCTCTTGTTGCTGACCAGTCCATCCATGTGTGTAACCTGGAGGAAGGTCGCTTAAATAATTCGTCAATACTCCTTGGACTTCTGCAAGAACAGCATTAGCCTGATATCCGGATCGAACATCTGCACTAATGGTGATTACTCGTTCTGCCTCTTTGTGTTTGATGCCTCCCAAACCATCTTTTACTTCCCAGGTAGCTACTTCAGAAAGAGGAATTTGATTTCCTTCATGGAAGATAGTGAGATCACCCAGAGTACTCATATCGTCCCGGTATTCATCATTCAATCTTACAATGATATCATACTCGTCTTTTCCATCACGGAATTTAGAAGCTTCCACACCATTGATGGCTTGTCGAATCGTCATACCAATCGTATTGGTATTGAGCTCATATAGAGCTGCTTTTTCCCTGTCCACTTCCACTCTTACTTCTGGTCTTGGCTCAGGTAAATCTGATTCTAGTCCATCCATTTTGGCAAACACCGAATCAGCCTCAAGGATTTTTAGCACATCGTTTGAAATCAGTGCTAACTGCTCCATATCATTTCCTGATATCTCAAGGTTTACTGGCTTACCAGTAGGAGGACCGTTTGGTGGTTGTTCCACGGTAATCAGTGCACCCACAATATTTTCACTCATATGATCACGAAGAAACTCCATAGCAGCAAATACATCGCCTTCCCGTTCCTGAAAATCCACAAAGTTCAGTGCTACTGTTCCCCTGTTTGGAGTATTTCCACCTCCACTAGATGCAGGATCTGCAGTAATTAAGGCACCGGAAGTAGCTAGCACGCTATTCACATCGACAATATTAGGCAGGTTTTGAACCCGGTCCCGAACTTCATCAATGATTTCCTTAGTATAGGTCACATCAGAACCAATCGGAGTCTCGATTTGTACATAAACATCACGAGGGGGGATATCTTCCGGGAAGAATTCTGTTCCAGGATTAAATGCCCCGAGCAGCACAAAACTTGAGATCAAAATTACTACGGCAATTCCCATAGTAGTAAGCCTGTGATTCAGTGCCCAGGTAAGCGATCTCTCATATCTTTCGATCAGCTTGTTTAAGCCTTGTCTTTGCCACCAACGACCTACAGGCTCTAATGCATATTTATTAATTGCCCATAAGGTAGCACCTAAAGCAATTAGCATAATCCAGGTAATAAAGCTACTAGCAAGGAAAATCAGTGCCAAAAGAGAGAATACAATGATAAGTATCCTTTTGCCTCTTGGTGTCAGTTGAGCTTTCTTTTCCTGCCCATCCACTCTCATGAACAAAGCACAGATAACCGGGTTAATTACCAGACCTACAACCAATGAACTTGCTAATGTGATAATCAAAGTTTTTGGCAGATAGCTCATGAACTGACCTACAATACCCGGCCAGAAAACCATGGGTGCAAAAGCAGCAATGGTTGTCATTGTTCCAGCAATGATCGGTACCGCTACCTCACCTGTTCCTTTTTTGGCGGCTTCAAAATTGTCATACCCCTCTTCGAGATACCGATAGATATTCTCCACCACCACAATGGCATTATCTACCAACATACCCAGAGAAAGAATGAGCGAGAATAACACAACCATATTCATCGTAATACCTACAGCTCCCAAAATGATAAATGAGAGAAACATAGATAGCGGGATGGAAATACCTACAAACGAAGAATTCCGAACTCCCAGGAAGAATAACAGTACTCCAACTACCAGTGTTAATCCTGAAATGATATTGTTTTCAAGATTACTCACCATGCTCACTACATCAATACTTTGATCATTGGTAATATTGTAGGTAGTGGTAGGAGGTAGTAAGGCTAGTTCTTCATCAAGAATGGCCTTTGTCCTTTGTGCCGTTTCAAGAATGTTTTCCCCCGTTCTCTTTTTAACACCTAGTGTAATTACGGGAGCTCCTTCAAGTTCTGAGTAGGTTTCCCTGTCTTTAAACCCAAATGTCACATTGGCTACATCTCGAATATAGATTGGGCTCTGAAATTCCCCTTTAACTACAATGTCTTCAAGTTGCTGAGTGTCGTCATATTGCCCCGGAACACGTAGAAGGAATTTCTTGGTACCTACTGAAATATCACCACCGGGAATGGTCACGTTCTCCTGGGCAATGGCACCTATAATATCTCCAAAAGTGATACCATAGTATTTCATCTTAGCTAAATCCACATCTACCTGAACTTCTCGTTCAAGGCCACCTGTTAAATCTACTCCCAGTACTGTAGGAATGGCTTCGATCTTATCCTGTAAATCTTCAGCTATTTCTTTTAGAATCACCTCATCGTATTCACCGGAAAGGTTCACATTCATAATGGGGAATTCAGAAAAGTTGATCTCCTGAACTACAGGTTCTTCAGCATCCTCAGGGAGTTCCGGCTTTGCAAGGTCAACCTTTTCTCTCACCTTTTGAAGGGCATCTTCAATATCTACATTCGGATCAAACTCCAGGTTGATATTGGAATACCCCTCCGAAGAAGTCGAGGTCATCGTCTTCACTTCAGAGATGTTTCCCAGTTCATCTTCAAGCTTACGTGTAACCAGGCTTTCCATATCCTCCGGAGATACTCCCGGATATACAGTAACCACAAATATATTTGGCACATTAATACTTGGGAAACTCTCTTTCGGTATGGTCAGGTAAGAAACGATTCCCATCACCGCTACCAAAGTTACCAGAACCAACACACTTATCCGGTTATTGATAGAGAAAGAAGATATTTTGAATTCTTTACGGATACCTGTTCCCTTTCTTGTGGGCTCAGTTCCGTTCGTATGATTTCCGTTTTGTTGAATTTCGGTACTCATAATGATTTCCGAATTAAATTAGTTAGAAGCTAGTGATGAAGATGGCTCATCCTTTAAGGTCACTCTCATCCCATCATCCAAAAAGGCAGAACCTAACGTAATAAGCTGGTCGCCAACTTGTAATCCATTCTCTATAATAACATCTGTTTTATAGGAAAGGCCTAATGTCACTTTTCGTTCTTCAGCAATGGTGTTTCCACTTCCATCTCTTCCAAGCACATATACTACATATTCATTGTCCTTCGAATAGACGAATTCCTCACTTATTACCAATACATCCTCTTGTTGATTAGTCTTCAGGCGGACATTAGCAATCATATCTACTTTATACTGATCGCCACTTCCTGGAAGTTCAACTTCTATGCGGAATGTTCGGTTTTGAGGATTAATACTTGTTCCTGTAAATCCGATGGTCCCAGATAATGTATCACGGGCCTGCGTATCAAACCATATATCAACATCATCTCCGGTAGAAACTGCATTGGCATACCTGGCAGGAACACCAGCGGTTACTTTATAGTCATTGGATCCAATAAGTCTAACAACTGGCATTCCAGGACTAACCATTTCACCTACTTCCACTGATTTTGTCTCTACCACGCCGGTAAAAGGAGCTTTGATTTCTGTGTTAGCCAAATCCACTTTGATGGATTCTAACGCAGAATTGCTTTGCTCGTAGGCATATTTAGCATTCAGGTAATCCAATTCGGAACCAATTCCATCTTCCTCATATACTTTCTTAAGACGATCATATGTTTCTTTAGCCTGTGCTGTCATAGCCTCTAACCGGGCTTTCTCCTGCTTTAGCTTTGAATCATCAATCCGAAGAATATTTTGTCCCCTTCGTACAGTTTCACCCTCTTGTACTGAATGAGAAACAACGCGCCCGCTAACTTCAGCTGCTATCATGATATCATTTGAAGTTTCAACGGTACCAACTACACGTACATAGCTTGAAAATGTGGATGGCTGTATCGCATACGTTGTTACATTTACTGATTTTACCAGTTCTTCATCTGTTGTAGTTTGCGTTTCTTCACCTCCTGAGCATGCCGCAAATACGATTACAGCGAGCAGTGACGCAAACAGGTTTATTTTTTTCATGTTTATGGATAGTGTGTTCATTATTAATTTCATTATTCGATCTCTATATCTACGTAGGGTACTTTACCAGTCGCTAAATCATATTGGGCTTTAGCCGTTAGGTATTCAAAAACCATCAGGGCGTAATTAACTTCTGCTTGTCGAACCTGTACTTCAGCGTCGGTTACTTCAAGCTGCGAACCCAAACCATTTTCCAATCTTTTTTGAGCCCGATCATAGCCTTCTGTAGCTTGCTCTAAGGCTATTTTACGGCCTTCGGCTGTTTCGAATGCCCTGTTTAAATCTTCACTTGTAGAAGCCACCTCATTCTGCGCATTTAATACCGCCGCTCTTCGCTGCTCCTGTAAGTCTTTTTGTTGAATCTTAACCCGTTGAACATCCGCTACCCTCTTAAAACCCTGAAATAGAGGTAAACTTAAGTTTAACCCAAGAGTTTGAAACCTGACAGAGTTTTCAAAAAAGGTAGGAGCATCGGGTTCAGCCGCACTCCATTGGAGATTATAAGTAGCGGAAAGTGTAGGTAAAAACCTGCTCTTTACAGCCGTTAATTCTTTTGCTGTTAAATCCAATGTTGCGTCTAATATCCTTAAATCGCCCCGGTCGAGATATGAGCCCTCAAGGTTACCTCCTTCCTTCTCAAAAGAGTACGGATTCATTTGGTCGATCTGGATAATATGATCATTCACTGATCCATTCATATCGTCAGATAGTATATCATAATCATTCAGGTTTCCTTTCACTTCGAATTCAAACTGATGAGGTATTCCCAAGGCCATTTTCAATACACGGTAAGCTTCATCTACCGCATAAGCTGCCTCGATTTGTTGAGGCCTTTGATTACTTAACTGTACACGTAGGCTGAGCGTAGCGTAAGAATCTACCAGGCCCGCTTCCTCTCTGGCCTCATTCTCCCTGAGATTCTGTTCAAGGCGCTCTATTTGTATTTCCTGTAGCCTGAGCTGCTCCAATGCCGCTAATACACTGTAGTAGGCGATCCTTGTCTGGGTAATTATCTGCTGAGTTGTAGCTCGTAGATTCTCGTCCTGTACCGTTTTAAAAACAGTAGCTGAACTCAACCCAATAATTGTTTCTCCCCTAAAAAGTGTCTGGCTCACCGAAAATCCACCTTGCCAGTTATTATCCGTACCAAAAGCAACCGGAATAAGAGTTCCTGGAGTACCTCCAAAAATCTCAGCTGGCAAAAAAGAAACTGGAATTTCAATATTCCTTGTATAGTTGACACTTGAAGAGATTTCAGGATATATCTCGCTATAAGCAATCTTTACAAGCTCATCAGCATCATCAACAGAAAGAAGTGCCCGATTAACCTCCGGATTATTTGCAACTGCAATTCTTATGGCTTCATCAAGGGTAAGCTCAAAATCCTCGATGAGCTCAATCTCTTGTGTTTGGGCTGAAGCAACCGTCCACTGGATAGCAAAAAACCCAGTGAAAATCATAACCCATACTAGTTTCATTTTTTTTGATTGGTTCATGTATATCTGTAATTGTTTTTTCCTCTATAAAAAATCGGCAACCGCTACGCTAGCTTGCCTCTTGAGTTTCAAAAAATGACTCTGAGTCATAGTCTTTTTTCTTTTCTTCTGTGGCTATTCCACATCCTATCATTTTCATATAACCGTCAAACATCGACTTCAAAGTAATCCCGAGCTCTTCCAGCAGGTTAAAGTGTTGGGTGTTTTGATGCTGATAAGCCATGCTTACCATCCCATGGGAAGTTCCCCAAAGCAAAATTGCCAGTTCTTTTGGTTCATACATTGGATTGATACTTCCATCCTGAATACCAATCTGTATGGCTCTTACCATGTAGGTAAAAGAACTCTGCATGTTATCACGGCATGCTCCCAGAAATGCACTTTCCTCTAAGGCATTTGTCTCCTTGAGATTATCGTGAAATCGCATAGCTCTAAAAAATTCCGGATGATCATTCACAAAACTCATAAAAGTAGCACCAATATGGTGCACTAAATCGATACCTGGCAAATCTTTAGTTAAGACTTTGGCAATTTCACGATTTAACATAGTAGTAGCCTTGTCACAAATACCGAGCACCAAATCATTCTTGTTGTTAAAGTACTGGTAAAGAGATCCTTTACTTACCTCGGCTCGCTCTGCTACTTCATCCATATTAAGCTGTTCCAGCCCTTTCTCTAGAATTAAAGTCTCTGCCGCCTGAAGCATCATTGAGCGTTTTTGCTCCTTTTCTCTTTCTTTTCTTTCCGAAATTCCCATTTTTGACTTTCAGTCATTTTTTGAATTAGGGTCATGAAGGTACTACTGCTTTTTTTTATTTCCTAACAATTCTTTGTAAACAATCGGTAAACAAATCTGCTTTTCTCAGACAACTAATCCCTACCTTTGGCAGTCTTCAAACCCGAGCTATTGAAAAAATTCTCTCTTACTGATATAAGTCTGATTGGGGTAGCTGTCATTTGGGCGCTTAATTTCAGTGTAATTAAAACTGCGCTTCAGGAGATAGACCCATATAGCTTCAATGCACTTCGATACTTCTTAGCTGGAATTTTGCTGGTTAGCACTGCCAAGTTGCGAGGGTTTCGTATCATGGTCAAAAGAGAGCATTTCTGGAAGTTATTGGGAATAGGGATCGTTGGTAACCTTATTTACCAAATGCTGTTTATTGTTGGGCTCGACCTTACTTTTTCAGCAAATGCGGCTGTTATGCTAGGGACTATCCCCATTTGGGTGGCTCTATTATCTCAATTATTTACAGATGAAAAGCTCAATAGAAATCAGATTATTGGTATTGCCTTAGCCTTTATCGGTGTTACATTAATTATTGTTGGAGGTAGCAATAGCCTTTCTTTCGCCTCCGAAACTTTCATTGGTGACCTTATTGCATTAATGGCGGCCATTTCATGGGCAGTATATACGATCTTATCAAAAAAGTACCTCAAGCATTATAACTCCACTCAATACTCCGCATTTATGTCCATCATAGGAATAATCACATTAGGTGCTGTTGGCCTTCCTTTCCTGATAAAAGTGGATTTTTCCCAGGTTTCTACTTTTGCATATGGAGGATTATTATATAGTGGCCTACTTTCTGTAGGGATAGCTTACCTGATATGGAACCATGGGATTATTAAGATTGGAGCAGTTCGTACAGCCATGTATCAAAACTTAGTGCCTGTACTTGGAGTGTTCTTTGGAGTACTAATTTTGAATGAACCATTAACAATATTGCAGTATTTTGGCTCTTCTTTTGTTATACTTGGGCTTGTATTAACCAGAAAATAGACTTATTCGAAACATCGCTACCAATTTTTATAATTAGTCATTACGGTTAATGAAACTTTGTCACTTACCTTTTCTGGTATTTTTATCAGGCTTTCTTCTTTCGGCTTCAAAGGTTATTGCTCAGAATGAAACTTCTTCAGCTATAGGTCTTAATCTGGAAAACTCGGTGGAGGGAATTTTCTATCAAGATCCCTTTTCAGCTATAGCTTCCCAAAACTTTGTTCCTCTTGAAAGCTCTCTTGATTTAGCGAATTATGTTCTTGGACCAGGCGATTTTTTATCAATTTCGATAGAAGCAATTCAACCAGTTCTCTTAAAAGGGCTCATGATCAATCCGGAAGGAAAAATAGTTTCCCCGGTACTTGGACAAATTGATGTACAAGGTAAAACTCTATCTGAAGCTCTTATTACTGTTAAAAATAAAGTAGCAGAAATATTCGCGGACGCCGATGTTGAGATCAGTCTTGAAAGCCCCAGAAGTATTTTCATTTTTGTTAATGGAGATGTTCCATATGCCGGAAAGCACTATACATTTCCCTTTTCGAGATTGGACCAGGCCATATATCCGGCATTAAAGACAGTTGAAATAGATCCCGTTACAAAACTACCCGTACTTTTAAGAAGCACTTCCGATATTCTCAGTACCGGTAACTATTCTTTTAGAAATATTAGAATTCTTAAGTCAAATGGAGACACCGTTAGTGCAGACTTACAGGCTTTTTATAGAGCAGGGAAAAAAGAAAATAACCCTATTCTTGAAGACGGTGACCAGGTCCTCATTCAAAAGCTAACTACTGAAAGCCCCAAAATTAGCATATCTGGAGCTGTAGTAAACTCGCTTGAACTGGAATATAACTCCAAAGACACCCCTCAAATATTAGTAGACCTGGCGGGAGGATTAAGAAATAATGCTGATTCTCAAAAGCTATTTATCTATCGTACTAATGGAGTTGAGATCGAAAAGCTTGAAATACCTTCTTCCGAATGGGCGACACTTTCTCTCTCTCCTAACGATCGGCTAGTTGTTGCCAGAACCGGGGGATATAACTTGAACTCTGTAGCACATGTATTTGGAGAGGTAAACCTTCCTGGAACATTCCCGATTTATTCTGGAGAAACCAGCGCTTTTGATCTTATTGAGATTGCTAACGGAACAACTTCAAAAGCTCTCTTATCCGCAGCGTATTTGGTAAGAGGGTCTAATATTGAAAACCAGGTTCAAAATGAATTCAATCTGGAAAGTCTTAAACGAACATCTGACCAATTGGCTCAAGGTTTTGAATACCTCGATTTAGAAACAAGAAATAGTCAAAACCGAGTGTATTTAAACTTATCAGATCAAGATGAACTAAAAAGTATCAAGCTCTATAATGGAGATCATTTATATGTTCCTGTTGACGAGCAAACTATTTTCGTTTTTGGACAAGTAAACTTACCAGGATATTATCCTTTTAGTGAGGTTAGTTCTGTTTCAAACTACATTGATCGGGCAGGAGGCTTTGCTCTCTCTGCAGATGAGGACCGTATTTTTGTACTAAAAGCAGGAAATAATACCTGGTATAAATCTAATCAAACACGTTTGGAGACCGGTGATAAGATTTTTGTCGACAGGGTTCCATATGATGAATTGAATTCTCTTCGATCATATGAGGTACAAAAACAACAGCTCAGAAATACCAGGATACAATTAATAATGACTGGGCTTACCACAGTTACAGGGATAATCACAACCCTGGTTGCCATCAATGCCTTATAGTACTATTAAGGTTTTTATTTTTACATGAGTATTCCTCTTACTTAGTTTCGGTTCTACAATAATGAGCGAGTATTTACCTCCTTTCTATAAAAACTTTTTTAAACTGGTTGGGGGAACCGGAGTAGCACAACTTATCCCTTTTCTAATAGCCCCAATCCTAACCAGGTTATTTACTCCTGAAGAGTTTGGAGTTTACGCGTTTTTTCTTGCATCAATTTCTGTATTAACCATTGTTGCTACGGGTAAATATGAGCTGGCTTTCCTGATACCAAAAGAACAGAAAAGTGTTCGTTCATTAGTAGCTTTCTCTTCAGTTCTGGCAGCTTCAGTAAGTTGCATCCTATTTATCCTGTTATTTATTTTTGGCGATTATTTTTTTGATTTTTTTGATTTAGCGGATTATTCGACCATCCTGATTTATGCCCTTCCTATTGCGGTACTTATAATTTCCCACACTAATATTCTATCAGGCTTTTTAGTTAAAGAAAAAGAGTTCGCAAAACTATCTATGTCCAGGGTTTTCAAATCATCTGGAATAAATGGAGGGCAGTTGATACTCGGCTTTTCAAAAATATATAACTCAGGGCTTGTTATAGGAAAGGTTATTGGAGAAGTCTTGAACTTGTTTTATGTCTCCTGGTTACTTAGAAAATATAATTTGATTAAAGGCTCAGCCTTTAACTATGCTGATATTTCAAAAGAGGCATACAAGTACAAAAAATTCCCTTTTGTAACTGCCCCTCATGCTTTTCTTAATACCATTTCTTCTAACTCACCCAATTTTCTTTTTGTTAGTTTTTTTAGCACTGCTGTTGCGGGGTTTTATAGTTTAAGCTATCGGATTTGTTTTGCGCCCATACAATTGATTTCAAATTCAATGTATCAGGTTTATAGCCAGAATATTTCTGAACGGTATAATAATGGGCTAGAGCTGTATAAGCATTCACTAAAGATACTTTGGAAAATATCTTTTTTTGGGTTCATCCCGTTTTTCGTTCTTTTCCTTTTCTCTCCATACATTTTTGGATTCTTATTTGGAGGTGACTGGATTGCAGCAGGAGAATACACACAATATCTGATTCCCTATTTGTACCTGGTATTTATAACCTCTCCTTTTTCTTTTGTACCACTCCTTTATGGTAAGCAACAAACTGCGTTCTCTGTTGAAGTTGTCAATCTAATCTTACGAGTTACCGCTATCTGGCTAGGTTATTTTTACGGTAGTGTTTATCTCTCATTATTACTCTATTCCATAGTTGGAGTTCTGATTCAGAGTTACCTCATTATCTGGTTTTTTTCATTATTGAGAGGATAAGTTATGGCTGGATTTTATGGCTTTATCAATCTTAAGAACTCCTTCGACTCTCCTCACTACACAAGGTTTTTTAGCTACCAGAACGGAAGAACTTTCCAGGAACAGCATGAATATCAGTCACTAATTTTCGGCCATAGCCTATTAAAAAATAATCCGAATAAGTTTTCTTATGAAGATGATCGGGTAATAATTGTGCTTGATGCTACCATTTTTGACCCAAGCTTTTCCAGCGCCAGTTTCGCAAATAGTTATAATAAGCATGGCATAAGCGTTATAGAAACGCTAAAAGGAAACTTCTCGGGGTTCATTCTTGATAAAGCTGCCAATTCTGTTTTTTTATTCACCGATACCTTATCAACCAAATCCATTTTTTTCTACCATAATCAAGCTGAAAAACTGTTCTTATTCGGATCAGAGCTGAAAGTAATTTCAAGTCTTCTCAGAGACCTTGACCTTTCGATTTCCCCTGATTTAGATAGTTTTAATTCTTTGTTGAGCTTTGGGTATATGCTGGACGATTCCACTCCAGTAAAAGAAATTAAAAGACTTGATTATGCTACTATTCTGGAATTTTCGATACCGGAAAACCGGATAATTTCTAATAAGAAGTTTTTTTCTCTGTCAGAAATTGAGCCCCAGAAAGTAAGTCTAAAAGAAGCTATTGGCGAGGTAGACGATCTGCTGGAAAGTATTATTCAAAATGAATGGAACTGGCAAGGGAAACAATTAAATCAGCCATTGGCTACACTTAGCGGAGGATTGGATTCAAGAGTAAACGTACTCTTAGCAAAGGAACTCGGGTTCCAGAATATCATATGCTTCAACTGTTCGCAATCGAATACACCGGATCATCTTATCTCTCAAGAAATCGTAGAAGCAGAACTCTTAGAGTATATTTTTTATCCATTAGATAACGGACATTACTTCGAAAACTCGCTATATGAGTTGATTAGGGCCAATGATGGTATGGTAGCTATCAATGGTGCTGCACATATTTACTCCGCACTAAAAACCTTAGACTTAGCTAATCACCCCACTATTCATACTGGTTCGATAGGGGATGTGCTATTTGGCTCTTTTTTAAAACGAAATTTCAAGTTAAGGGAGAACGTAGGAAAGCTTGGATTTATAAATGACCCCCACATACTAAAACAAATTTCAAATCTGGATGGCATTATCGAGCGGTATGCAGATAATGTTGAACTTTTTTCTTACGAACAAAGACAGATTAATGGTACGCTAAATGGAGATAGAAAATGCTCACATTTAGTCGATTTTGTATCCCCTTTTTATGATAGACATCTCATCAGTTATTGCTTGTCACTGCCAAATCATTTAAAAAAGAATAAACGTCTTTACATTGAGTGGATAAGAAGTAAGCACCCTACTTTTTTTAACTATACTTGGGATGCGGCTGGTATTGCACCTCGGAACCGAGTCCACACATTTATAAGCAGGCGCACTACTCGCTTTAAAAATGCGCTTATGAAGAAGCTTCTCAAATCAAAAAACTCGATGAACCCCTTTGATTTATGGATATACGAAAATGAAAAACTGCGTAAAGAAATTCGGAAGCTTAAAGAAGAGAATATTGGCTTAATAAAAGATGAGCAGCTACAAAAAAATATTAATTACGTGTACGAGAATTGTGGGACACAAGGTAAATTTTCTGCAATTACAGCACTACTAGCATATAGGCTACATTTTTCTTCAAAAATAGATACTTAATTATGAAGCTAGCTTTAATAAGTCATAATTATCCCACTTCATATAATCCCAAAAGCGGAAAATTTGTTGAAGATCAATTCAACTTATTAAACGATTTAGAGAATTTCGAAGTCAACCTGTATGTTCCTACACCTTATTCATTAATCGGAACGGAGAGGTACAAAAAAAATCATAGCCCATTCCTAGAGCCTGGTCTCAATAAGATCAGACTCAACTATATATCCTTTCCAGAAAGGAAGTTTCCAAAAATTGTTTCTCGTACTCTATCTAAAGAAGCCACCAGTGTTTTATCCAAAACTGATTATGATATCATTCATATTCACTGGCTGTATCCTGATGGCTTGATGATCCCTGAACTAAAGGAATTGGGGTTCAGGGTTGTTCTTACAATTCATGGAAGTGATTGGTATAAATCTATATCAAAAAATAATTTTCACTCCATTCTTGAAGCAACTCTTAAATCAGTTGATTATATAATTTTCCCTGGCCCGAAAATCAAACAGGATGTTGAAAAGAAGTTTCCCTTTGTTGGAGCCAAATCAAAAATAATCTTTAATGCAGTAGATGAATCTTTGTATAAGCCTATCTCAACAGAAGAAAAAGTAAATCTGCAAAAAGCTAAAACATGGAACCCTCAAAAAAATCATGCTTTAACGATCGCTAATTTACGTTATGAAAAAGGAGTAGATCTACTGATTGAGGCCGTATCCAATGTAAAAAGATTTGAAGATGTTGATTTCCATATTATTGGAAATGCTGAAGACACACCTTTTTCGAATGAGATTCTGGATAAACTAAAGCATAATCAGTTAAAGAATATCTTTCTCCATCCATCTGTTACTCCATCAGAACTTATATCTTATTATCAAGCGGCAGACTTTTATATCATGCCCAGCAGAAGAGAAAGCTTCAATATTTCAAGAATTGAGGCTATCTCATGTGGGTTGCCTATTGTGTCAACAAACGTTAGTGGAATTGAAGAATCCATGATTAATGAGACTGGGTTACTTGTAAACGATACAGAAGAACTACCCGATAAAATTTTCGAGATGAGTAAGATATTTAAAGACTACGACCCCCTTAAACTCCATGAATACATCAATGAACTGTTCGGGAAAAAGATTTTTGTTGAAAGCTTACGAAAAACCTACGCACTACTAGTTTGAGACAGATCAGCATTCTCTTTCCAAATCTCACTCAACTTAGCGTAGGTTACCAGAAGACCAATATTGATCATAATAAATGAATGGTAATCCATTCCCCCATAGAATTGAAAGAATACCAGGTAACATATAAAGGAGGCAAAAAGAGCTAATCCTATTGAATCGGGTTTATTGCCTTTTTGAGCAAATATGCTACTCCACCCAATTCTTAATAGCTTTATTATTATAAACATGAAAACGATGAAACCAATTATTCCAAGTTCACAAAGAACAGTATAGAATTGATTATGGGGCTCATACACACCTATAGTCTGCTGAGGGGGATAGTACTTTTGGAAATAGGTTGAGAACCCCTGATACCCTACTCCAAAGGTATAAGAGTCCAGCCACATTAGCATAGCTCCATGTAGTAACATCAGCCTAATTCTAGATGAATCCTCAGAGCTCCCAGCAAAAATATCAACCAATCTTTCAATGATACCGGATAATACTATTCTAGCTGATTCACTTACTAAAAGTAAGCCTATAAAAGTGATGGTAGCATAGATCAAAAATGAATAGGACCTTTGAAGGGTCATTATAATGAAACCACCCACGAAAATTGACACCCATGCACTTCGTGAATATGTAATTAATACCGAAGCAATCAGGATACTTACCAACCCATAAAGTATTAATTTTGCTTTCCTTGACTTTGCATCACCCATAAATGCAATCAAAAACATGATTGGAAGAAAGAAATTACTGGCAAATATATTTGGGTCTTCTTCAACACCCGCTGATCGTATTAACTTTGTGCCCTGGTTTGTGTAGTTAAATAGCGCTATCTCAGGATTAAGATAAAACTGAAAAATATTGATTACAGCTGTTACAAGGGCCGTGAGAATAATGACATAAATAACTGCTTTGAAGCTTTTTATACTTTCAATAGAGTTATAAATCAGGTAGGTCATGCCAAGAAGAACAAAAAAGCGTACCGCATAAAAAATACCCTGCTCTCTTTCTGGGCTATAGATTAAAGAGATAAAAATTAAACAAAAGTATGCTATGTATTCCTTTTCTAGTCCATAACCATAGATGGTTAAATTTTTGGCGGACAGGTTTATATATATAAACGTAGAAATTGCAATAATTAAAGCAATTTGAAATAGAGTTAAAGGAATTAACCCCCCTTCTGCCAAGTATATTATTCCCGACAGGTACGCTCCAATTATTATGAGTATGATTGATCCAGATTTTACTATATCTGTATTAATCGCAATCATTACCAGCGTGTCAGGGACTTCTTTAATTCGGTATATCTTGTGTAATCTTCCGGATTATTCTCTTTTAGGCTTGTTTTCCATTCAAGCAAAAGAACCAAAAACATGGAAGAAAATACTCCTACTAGAAAAAAAGCGATTACTATATATGCTCTTTTAGGCTTGTCCTTGTAGGTAGGTACTAGTGCAGGATCAATAACAAGTAAACCTGAGGAAACTTCCTCATAGTTTAGCTTCTGCTGTTCGTACTGAGGGTATAAAACTTTATATATTTCCTCTTGAACAACCACATCTCTGTATCTTCTTAAGTACTCAAGAAATAGCTCTGGCATTTCTGAAACCGCTCGGAACAACTCGAAATCTTCTGGCTCCTGATCTATTCCATTAAGCAATTCATCATATTTATTTTCAAACTCAGTTTTTTGAGTCTCCAAGTCAGAAATTCTATTATTCGATTCTCCCAAAACCTGGGTAAAATACCCTATTTCTACTTCTAACTTTACAATCTCTGTTCGAAGTTCAGCTATCGCTCCGATTTGAGCTTTAGCTTGTTCCTCCACTTCTAAAATGCCATATCGAGTTTGAAACGAGACAAGGCTATCTTCGGCTGCACGAAGCTCCTCCTCGTTTTGTATTAACCGGTTTTCGATTAACAAGAAACCATCTTCTACATTTTTTCTATTCAGGTCTTCAACCTTAGTCTCCAACTCGGAGTAGTAATAGTTGATTAATTCATATGCGCGGTCCGGATCTTTATCGCTATAAGCTATAGTAATGGAAATGATAGTATTGAATCCAAGACCCGCTTCCCTTGCTTCTAGTACTTCGATGCGTGTATTTAATTGTTTTCGAAGTCCTTCAGGAATATCCGTCCCAAAAACCTCAGCCAAATTAAACTCTTCGATTATTTTATTCTGAATTTCACGACTTCTAATCAAAACCAATGCTTGTTCAGAAGTGACGTTACTCCCTGTTACTGATAAATTGGCTAACCCACTCAATAAACCGCCACTTGAAAAATTCAACGAATTACCTTCGGTAACTATAAAAGAAAGCTCCGACTTATATGTTTTTGGCCAAAGTATGGCAACGACAAAACCAACTAGTGTAAGAACGAAAATTATTCCAATAATCATCCTCTTTCTTGAAGAGAATGCCAATAATAGGTCTATAAAATTTATTGAATTTTTATGCATTTATATTTTGTTATAATAAATGAGAAGCTTTTTGCTAATCCAAGCAATTATAGTCAATTCTGACCTCTTGTAGGTATAAACTTTTTGATCTACTCTACCTCAAAATTGCTTATTGGTGAACTCATGTAACTTCTTCATATAGAATATCCAAGCTCTTCAAAAATTTCTTTATGATCACTAAAGATTTTTTCGGCAGTGTTGGTATCTAAGTTTTTCTTCCACCTTCCGATGTTATGCTCAGATAAATCGACTCTATCAAATGCCTCAGCAAAGCTGATATCAAGAAACTCACAAAGCTTCTTTAGTTCGGATTCCCTTTCCTCAATAACCTGCTCAAATTTTACCTCTACAAAACTTCCAGCAGGCAATTCCTTCTTTGCCGAATTCCATTGCCTAAACGTATCAAATACCCACTGGGTATTTATTTCAACATCCTTACTTCCCCAGCCCTTTGTTTTAAAAGAGCATAAAATATCTAACGGATTCCTATATATATGAACAATTTTAGCATCAGGGAGAATTTTATTTATAAACACTGAGTACACAATATTTGAAGGGGTATGGTCAACTATATACTTAGAATTACCAGCATATTTTAAGTTGTTGAAGTATCGCTTTAACAGTTGACTGGTATGCTCTATAAATTCATCTTCATTTAAAGGAGATAGATAATGACTGTCCTCCAATAAGAAGTCCGCCCCCCTATTCTTATTCATAAAACGAGAAATACTTTTCTGAAAAAGATTAGTACGTCCTGCCCATGCGCTTTTGAATGGCTGTGCATTCAGGTTAGAAATATACTCTTCAATCATTGAATCATATACTCCCTGATCAAGATATTTAGAGATACCAAAAGTAGGGTATTTCCCTCTACTATAACTTGTTTTTAGGTTCTTCATCAAATCTAGGAACCTGGATACCGCCATGTCTGATTGAAAAAAGGACCAATACGGGTATAGAGACTTGTATAATGAATACAAACCATCTGGATCAGTTATAAATCGAGATTCATAAGGAAGGGAATAGATGTCCGGATGTTGGTTCAGTATTTCAGCCAATATGGTTGTTCCTGACCTTCCAGTACCGCCTATAAAAATTCCTTTTCTACTCATTATGAATAAAAATCCTTGATTGTATTAGCTACATATAGAATTTGCTCTTGCTCAAGTTCGGGGTAAATGGGCAGAGAAAGAATTTCCCCTTCAGCTTTTTGTGCTTCAGGAAAATCCGTGCCTTTTAAGTTCAAAAAGGAATATGCTTCCAGGTTGGGTAGAATCCTCGGATAATGTATTCCACATGCTATCCCGTACGATTCTAAATACTGTTTGAGCTCATTTCTTCTTTTAGTTCTAATTACAAAAAGGTGAAATGTGTGTGTTGATTGGCTCCGAATTACCGGTGTTTGTATTTCACTTATCGATGATAACTGCTTCGTGTATTCATGAGCATTTTCAATTCGCATGGCAGTCCAAGTTAGAATATGCTTCAACTTCACTGATAAAACTGCGGCCTGAATAGCATCTAAGCGGCTATTAATTCCTTCGAATTCGTGCTGATGTTTAACCATAGCCCCGTGGTTAGCATACATTTTACACTTACGGGCCAGCTCATCATTATTTGTAATAATACACCCAGCATCTCCATAAGCACCTAGATTTTTCCCGGGATAAAAGCTGAAGGAGCCGGCATCACCAAACAAACCAACCCTTTTCTCTTCAAATTCTGAAAAGTGTGCCTGCGCGCAATCTTCAATTACAAAGAGGTTGTGCTTTTTTGCAATTCGGTTAATAGTCTTCATATCACAAGCTTGCCCATACAGGTGTACCGGCATTATAGCTTTTGTGTGCTCATTGATTGACCCTTCTAACAGCTTCTCATCTAGCGTGAAATAGGCAGGGTCAACATCGATAAAAACCGGTTTAGCCCCGGTTTGAGATATCGTTTCAGAGGATGAAATCCAGCTGTTAGCCGGGGTAATGACCTCGTCTCCCTCTCCAATACCCAACATTTTCATGATTATGTATAAAGAGTCAGTCCCATTGCCTACAGAAATGCAGTGCTTTACTCCATACAAACGGGCAAATTCCTTTTCGAATAACTCAACGTATTTGCCACCAATAAATGAAGTGGTATTGAGGACTTCCTGAATCGCCTGATCAATATCTTCTTTTATGGATTGGTATTGAGCTCGTAAATCTACAAATGGGATATTCATTCTACTCATTGTGGCTTCTGAGGAACTTAGCAGGGTTTCCTGCATATACCCCAGGTTTATCGATTGGCTTGGTCACAACAGCTCCTGCTCCAATTACTACATTGTCGCATATCTCCACCGGTAAAATGGTTGCGTTACTCCCAATGCTAACAGAATTACCAATTTTGGTTCCTTTCCATAACGATTTATCTCCCTGAGCAGGGCCACCATGTTCAAAAAGATCATTAATGAACATTACTCCGTGCCCAACAAACACATCGTCTCCTATCTCCACCAATTCACAAACAAATGAATGAGATTGAATCTTACACCTATCTCCTATCTTTACATTCTTCTGAATCTCTACAAATGGGCCTATAAATGTGTCGTTACCAATTGAGCAACCATACATATTTACAGGTTGAATTACGGTCACACCATTTCCGAAATCAACATTTATAATCCCGCTTTCTTTGATATTAGTGCTCATTACTATTCTCTCTAACCGACTTATATATTTTATCAATTATTTCGACGGTTTTTAACGCCTCAAAAGAATTTGTAGAAATTGAACCTCCGTTCATTAGAACGTCAATCACATTTTCATACACTTTGTCATGGTTGGACATCGACCCCTGATACGTTCCGTATTCATTGGCCTTATTCCCTTTTGGTAGCTTTTCGAAAACGAAATCTTTGACATTAGCGTATTCTAGTTCATTTAGATATTGCCCCCCTACTTTTACAGTTCCGTTTTCAGCAAATATCGTCAATGAACCTTCCATATTTTTTTTGTAGCTATTTACGGTGTAATTAATAGTACCAATAGCTCCATTATGAAATTCAAGCGCTACAACTCCAGCGTCTTCAAACTGAATTATATCTTTATGAGCAAAATTATTTGCGTACCCCTGTACTCTTCTTACATCACCAATTAACCAATAAATCAAATCTATAAAGTGGCTGAATTGAGTAAAAAGAGTGCCTCCATCGAGGTCCATGGTCCCCTTCCAGGAATTTGAATAATAGCTTTCATTTCTATTCCAGAAACAACTTAACTGTATACTGTAAATCTTTCCCAGCACCCCACTTTCGATGGCATTTCTTAGAGCCACTATTGGAGGGTTAAACCTATTTTGTTTGATTACAAATAGCCGTCTATTATTTGCTTCTGCAGTTTTAATCATCTCACCACAGTCATGCACATTGATGGCCATTGGCTTTTCACATAGTACATGATGCCCTGCATTAAGTGCCAGAATAGAATGTGCTGCATGCAATCCGTTAGGTGAGCACACTGATACCACATCAATGTTTAAATCGGAGTTCAACATTTCCTCGTAAGAATCGAAAGCTTTGCATCCATACTCTAAGCTGAGCCCTTCAGCCCTTTCCTTTACAATATCATAGCATGCGACCAGATTAGCTTTCTTGCTAATATGTAGCGCATGCCTTTTCGAAATCTTACCACAACCAATTATTGCAAAATTCATACTACAAATTTTTGTTTTGATCGTCCGCATTAATCAAGTTGTCATATAGTTTGAGCAATCTTGTTTTTTCTGTTGCCCAAGTATATTTACTTAACACTGCTTTTCGTCCTTGCTTACCCATATTTAAAGATTCAATCGGGTTTTCCAAAATCCAATTTATTGCTTCGGCAATTTTTTTAGGAGTATGCTCTTCAAGTATAATACCAGCTTTATTCTCATTGATTATCTGTCTTGGAAAAAGTAAATCGGTACTTATTACTGGAACTTCTGCCAACATATATTCAAATAGCTTCACATTATAAGACTCGTTATGTGTAGGAATCACCTCCAAAGTTAAGAGACCACACAGCGAATTTTTCATAATTTTTTCGATCTGGCTGTGCTCAACCCAACCCAAATATTTAGTACGTTTCCATCCATCCTTTTTTTCTACCAACTCCCTTAACCCTCTTTCCGAAAATCCACCTCCTAACCATAATTCCACCTCTTCATCTTTTACTAAATCTATTGCTTCAACCAACTTTGGTATTCCTCTCCTGGAGGTTAAACTACCTATATACACTACATATTTCTCTTTTTGAGAAGGGTCAGTATCACCCGGGATTAAGTTGGCGTCTCCCAGAATAGGAAAATTCCTTATTTCTACAACATTGTTTGAGTATTTCTTAAAACGATCAGTAATGGTTGGAACTACGGTAATAATGGCATCGAAATATCTTGAAGCGATTTTCTCAATGAAATAAACAGTCTTTGAAAGAATTCCTCTGAGTGGGGAAGGAATCCATTCTTTTGTTAACAGGTCTTTTGGAACATCCTCATGAACATCATAGATAACTTTATATCCAAAAACTTTAAACATTAGGCCAATCGGGATCAATTCCGGATCATGAAAATGAAAAATGGTTCCTTTTTTATAGGTAAATGCTCTTTTGACTAATGCGGGAATAACTCTGGTTAAACGATCTATTTTTTTCTCAGCTTTTGGTAAGCCTTTGATTACTACACCATCTTCCTCTTTCTCACCTTCATATTGAGCAACCAGGTGAACTTCAAATCCAAATTCAGCTAAACTCTTGCATTCCTTTACAAATATTCTCGTGTCGAACACATAATGGACAGAGGTAAGATGAACAATTAACTCTTTGCCCATCTATCTACCATTTTTTTTTGCTTCCAAATAAACTCTTGATGTATTGAAACAAAAAACCAGTGAAGTGACCTATCTGCATTATCACTAAGCTCGAAAAAATATTCACAACATTTGAAAAAATCCCGGGAGATTTTTGAGCACCGATCCAAATATAGTTATCCAGATAACTCTTTTTCGTGAGCACAACTCGTATTGATTCAAATAATAGAACCAGAACAAATAAGGCTAATACTTCAAAAGAGTATAGTGCTTGAGGCATACTGATATCTATTATTACAAAAAGACATAGGAGAATTATAAATAAAAAAGGCACCATCCCTCTAATCGGAGTAGTTTTTGGGTGCAACATTTTCGTCATACACCTTCCTCGCCCATATCTATGATATTGTATAAATAGTGATTTAAAGTTGTCCCTTGGTAAATACCAGCTTTTAATACCCTGACTTATAAAAATCTGTGTCCCAAACTTTTCGTTAATTCTCAGATTCAGTTCTGAATCTTCATTTGTTACGTTTTCAGTATTGAAGCCGCCAAGTTCTTTTAGGTCTTTAGTCCAAAAACAACCCAGAAAAACAGTGTCGGCATACCCTTCAAAATCTTCTTTCATGTATTTAGCACCACCATTCCCAAAAAAGCTCTTTACTGCCAGAGCAATTCCAGCCTGTACTCTATTCTGTGCTTTGTACCTTTGTGTACCCCCTACATTTTTGGCCCCTGTACTAAGCAATGTATTAACACATTGCTCTATATAATCAGGGTTATAGTAACAATGCCCATCTGCTCGTAAAAAAACCTCTCCTTTGGCTTGCTTAATCATCTTATTTAAAGCATATGATTGATACTTATCAGGGTTTTCAACCAACTTTATACGACTATCCTTGCTTGAAAGGTCGTTAACAATTTCTCTTGTCCTATCCGTACTTCCGCCATCAGCAACCAAGATTTCTGTCAAATTTGAATACTCTGAGGAAAGAAAACCTGAAATAACTCTTTCTATATGAGCCTCTTCATTATATACAGGTATTCCAATAGTGACACTGGGAAAAGAGATTATTTCGTCTGAGTGAGTGATTGATTTACTATTCTGTTCTAATTTGATGAAGTTACTAAAGGTGAGGTTAAAACAGTATCAAATTCTAGTCCCACCACTCAACAAGTAAAGAACTGCCATTCGAACGGCTACTCCATTGGTAACCTGATCCAAGATAACTGCTCGTTCACTATCTGCAACTTCACTTTGCATTTCTACCCCTCGATTTATTGGGCCGGGGTGCATAATTCTAAAATCCGGGTACTTTTCAAGATGTTTTAGTTTAATCCCAAAATGTTCATGGTATTCTCTAAGAGAAGGAAATAGTTCTGTACCTTCGTCCTGCCTTTCCAATTGAATTCTTAACGCCATGGCAACATCACACCAGGCTAACGTTTCTTCAAGATTATAAGAGACTTCTACCCCCAAATCTTTCACAAACACTGGTATCAATGTTTTTGGGCCACAAAGCACAACCTGAGCTCCAACTTTTGTTAATCCGATAATATTTGAACGTACCACCCGGCTATGTGAGATATCACCAATGATAGCAATTTTCTTTCCTGCCAAATCCGGATGAAGTTGCTGCATAGTAAACATATCCAGTAGAGCTTGAGTTGGATGCTCATGAGCCCCATCACCAGCATTGAGTATGGCAGCTTCAACACATTGGGTAAGAAAATGAGGTACTCCAGGGCTCTTATGCCGAACTACTACCATATCAATTTTCATAGAACTGATATTCTGAATAGTATCCTTTAATGACTCCCCCTTTTTTGTGCTCGATGTATTGGCTGAGAAATTAACCACATCGGCACCCATCCTTTTTTGTGCTAATTCGAACGAAAGCCTGGTCCTTGTACTATTCTCATAAAAAAGATTTACGATGGTTTTATCTCGTAATGTCGGAACCTTTGGAACCGGACGATCTAATATTTCACGAAAGGATTTGGCCTGGTCTAAAACATATAAGATATCTTCCTTTGAATAATCGGCTAGCCCAAGCAGGTGCTTTTGATTAAACTGGTAGGTATTACTCATCGGCTTCCTCCGCGTCTACCAGATACACTGCATCTTCCCCGTCTAACTCTTTAACTTTTACTCTAACTTCTTCTTTAGAATGAGTGGGCACGTAAATCCCAGTATAATCAGAAGCAATAGGAAGCTCTCTGTGACCACGATCTACCATACAACAAAACCGAATTATTCTTGGGCGGCCATAACCCATTAGTGCGTCCATCGCCGAACGTACCGTACGTCCTGTAAAAAGCACATCATCTACCAGTACCACATCCCTGTCATATAAATCAAAGGGTATCTCGGTTACCTTAACTTCCGGCATCTTTAATTTTGACCTAAAATCATCTCTGTAAAAAGTCACATCCAGCACCCCAAAATCAATCTTTAACCCAAATTCTTTGCTGATGCTTTCTATAATTCTTCGCCCCATATATACTCCACGAGTCTGCATACCTATAATGGCAAGTCGGGAAGGGTCGTCGTAAGATTCGAGGAATTGGTGAGCAAATCGCAAATATGTGCGATCTAAATCCTCTTCCGTCATGATTAATGCTTTATCCAAGCGGGTAATCTATATGCGTTGAATGGTGCACAAATATAAAATCTTTTGCGGAAAATATTATCAGCTTTTAACTAAGCTTCTTCGTTGAAACTCAACGATTTTTTTTGCTGCATTCCCATCACCAAAAAGATCCTCTTTAGAAGAAAAATTCTGTGAGTGCGGGTTTTGTAAAATTCGCTCCACTTCCTGAACTATGCTCTCTTTCCTGGAACCTACCAAAATCACCCCTGCTTCTAAAGCTTCCGGGCGCTCCGTGACTTCCCGCATCAATAGAACAGGCTTTTTCAAACTTGGCGCCTCCTCCTGGATTCCTCCACTATCGGTAATTATGAAATAAGACTTATTCATTAGCCATACAAAAGCTTCATACGGAAGGGGGTCGATCAGATGAATATTAGAGATTCCTCCAAGAAGATCCATCACCTGCCCTCTCACATTAGGATTTAAATGTACCGGGTAGATAATCTGAATATCCTCCTGCTTAGCGACTTCTTTCAAGGCTTCGCAAATATTCTTAAAACCTTCTCCAAAATTTTCTCTCCGGTGACCCGTAACCAGAATCAGCTTTTTACTTTCATCTATCAACCCTTCCAGTTGATGAATCTCCTCTACATTTCTAGACTCCACCTTTTCTAACGTATAATGCAGAGCATCAACCACCGTATTTCCTGTTACATAAATAGAGGTATTATCAATACCCTCATTAAGCAGGTTTTGCCTGGCATGTTCAGTGGGGGCAAAATTTATGTCAGCTAACCTACCTGTTAACTGTCTGTTCATTTCTTCGGGGTAAGGAGCCGTTTTATTATATGTCCTTAAACCTGCTTCAACATGGCAAATCTTTATTTGCTTATAGAATGCGGCTAGTGAAGCTCCTAACGTGGTGGTGGTGTCTCCATGCACATATACAAAATCAGGTTTTGATTTTTCTAGTACTTCAGTCACTTCTTCAAGTATTTTTGCTGTTAACGAATCCAGACGTTGATTGGGAAGCATGATATCTAAATCATAATCCGGGGTAATCTCAAAGAAATCTAACACCTGGTCCAGCATTTCCCGGTGTTGAGCTGTCACACATACCTCCACCTCGAATTCATCCGAATAGTTCTGAAATTCCTGTACAACAGGAGCCATTTTTATGGCTTCGGGACGAGTACCAAAAACAAATAGAATCTTTTTGAGCATGTTTTACAAATTAAGACAGACGGTAGCCATTAAACAACCTTTAGATGCAGAATTTTAACCTTTTTATTCATCTCGATCTCATATTTTATGTCCAATAACTAGATAATTTACTTTGAAAAACTATTCTCTATTAGCCATTTCTGTTCTACTAATGCTATCCTGCTCTGAAAGTGATCCAACTGCTGTTGTGGAGGAGCCTTTCGATATTATCGTTACAAATGCGGATCCAGTGGTAGAAGTAATTCATCCAAGTCACCTTCCTGAAAACATCGTAACTGATACTATTAATTATGCGATCGTTTTATCACTCACCGTAGAAATCAATAAACCAGATGAGAGAGATAAGATCAACAAAGTAATCATCTTTGATAGTGATAATATGGGTTGGGAGTTTTCTTTTTCGGAATTGGAATCCATGTACTCTGATTTGAATCAGAGTTATTCGATTAATAATCTTGTTTTTAGAAGAAGTCAGGTTAACGGAGACAAGCTCTTTGTAATACGACTTTTAAATTCAGAGAATGAAAATGCTGGAGACTACGACTTTATTTTGAAAGGAGACTTACCTGAACCAGCTGAAACATCAAACTATTGGATTGGATCCGAAGAACTTGAAATAAGATATCGTATAAGAGAACACCTATTGGGTGATCACAACCTATCTTCTGATTTTCTCTACAACCCAATTTCAGGGTCATCAGATTTGAAAATTACCTGGTTAAACAGCAATAAAGGCATCTTGAATAATGAAGAGCTCTCTAAAAATTCCTTTGAGAGCTTATATGATGACTATTACTATTACGGTTTGAGTTCTATACCAGAAGAAGCAGCTTATTTTTACAATAGTTTTTCGAAAAGTGATTCCTTAAAAGAGACCCGTCTTATCACTGACGTACAGAATATTGCTAATAGAATTCCTTCGGATTGGACCTTTTTTGATGTAGTTGCAGAAGAGGTCAAAATCATTGGTTGGCAAGACCCTTTCATAATATCGGTAAAACGTGAGATCAGTAATTATGATGAACATTCTCTTCTTATTCTAAATATGAGCACCAAAGAGATTGTTGACGAATTCAAAATTTATAAAAATCGAAACAGGAGTTTACCATCCGCTTATTTTGATGAACAGACTTCAAGTGTAGTTTATGTTAGTGAAAACCGGATGCTTAACGTTTATAGTCTAAACACCGGTGTTAAGAGCCCGCTAAAGGATATATGTGCTTCTTCTAATGACTGCAACCTTTACCCATTTGGCGAGGGTAAATACGCTATTCATTTTGACAGCTACTTAAGTATCTATTCAGTCGAAAATGATACTATCTATTACGAGAACTTTGGCAACAATACCAACTATATAGGTAATGTGATCTCCTATTTTTATGATGAATCGACCGAGGCATTATTTCTTTATGATTATTCCGATTTCATAACGAAAATGAGTTTTAACGAAGAAACCGGACTTTTTAATGAAAGAGAGACTTTACAATTAGGGAGTATTAATTCCCGATTCGGCAATGAAAATAGAGTACTTCATTTTTCAAGTTCTGATTCTTTGCTAATCCATACCTCCGGAATGGTTGTGGATCTTAAATCCTCTGACACAGATTTCATAAGCTCAGGAATTATTGCGCCGTTTTTATCAGGAATAACATCAGCCTGGGTTGAAGATGAACAAGTTCTTACAATAGCTGATGGGTTTCAATCTGTTTCTGCGTATAAGCTAAACGGAAATTCCTTTGAAAAACTAGGCTCGCTAGAAACAGAGGGAATGATATTCGGGATGTTCTCAAATGATCAAAATGCCTGGATAGCCACTGCCCATCCTAGTATTAATTCCAGTCCGAATCAAAAATTATTGGTTCGACCTCTTCTCATTGATGATTTTGTGACCTCCAAAAATCACAAAGTAAAAGAAGAAACGTATTATTTGATGAATAGGATTTCGATTTATTAACCGTTGTTATCCTTTGGCCTGGTACCGAATACAATAAGCAACTTTTTGGTATTCATTATCTGTAATAAAATCTCACGAGGTAAAGAATTAATCATAGGGCAAAAAGAGTTATTTGTTCTTAAATAAGTATTAAATTGAATTATGAAATCGCATTTATCCTTCTTTTTATTAGCATTTATTTTATGCTCGTGCAGCCCACCCAGTTCTGAAACAAACGATGAGCCAAGAATTATTGATCAGCAGTTTGCTCTTGGTATGACTCATAATTCCCATTTGGGGAGAAGCTCCCCTAACCCTGAAAGTGCTTTTAGCGCTACTATTTCCTTCGAGTTTTTTCTAGCCGAAGATACGAACCAGGAAGATATTTACGCTTTTCAAATAGTGGATCAGGAAGGTGAAGGTTGGGAATATGACACCGATGAAGTTACTGCTGCATACAGTGCCGAAAACCATAGCCTCATTTTTGAAGATTTAGAACTTCGGATTTTTGATTCGATAAACAACCGGCTTATGAAAGCTCAATTCCTTGATGAAAATGGGGATTTGGTAAGAGAAAAAGGATTTACCCTGGATAACAACTTTCCACTTCCTGCTCTCTCTTCCGTCCAGGGGGAGATTGAGTCTTCGCTTGATATAGTTTTAGACTTCTACAATACCCCGTACAACGGTGGATCCATCCCTTTCAATATTACCATTTACAATACCATGTTTACCAGCAATACTTTTGTATTATCATGGTTGAATGAGAATGGAGAAACTATCGGGGAAAACTTCTTCGGCTTTAATTCATTCACTGAAGTTTCTCCAGGCGATTGGTCAATAAGCATATCCGCCGATGCTGTACCTCCCGATGCTACTAGTTATTATTTCACCATTTTAAGAGGATGGTATACCCAGGGAGGGATTTTGTTCACAAATATTGGCGAGTTACCCGAGGGTCTTCAGCAATAGAAAACCACCAAACCTGCTTTTTTTTCGCAGCCATTCTAGGTATTTTTGCGCTCCCTTATTTCTGGGCAACCTAAATTTTTAAACCGACCTGTTTTCATGAAAATCCACGAGTATCAAGCCAAAGAAATTTTAAAAAGCTATGGCGTAGCTGTTCCTGATGGGATTGCCGCATTAACTGTTGATGAAGCAGTAGAAGCAGCAGAAACTTTAAAGGGAAATGGTGCTACTCTTTTTGTTGTAAAAGCTCAAATTCATGCTGGAGGTAGAGGAAAAGGCCGAACTAAAAAGAACAATGCAAAAGGAGTAATCCTTTGCAAATCGGTTGAGGAAGTAAAAGAAGCGGCTGAGTCTCTTCTGGGTGATGTACTTGTAACTATCCAAACCGGAGAAGAAGGCCAACTTGTCCAACGGTTATATGTTACAGATGGTGTAGATATAGAAAAAGAATTCTATTTAGGTATCCTGCTTGATCGTGGAGTATCCAAAAATGTAATTATGGTTTCGACCGAAGGTGGAGTCGAAATCGAAAAAGTGGCAGAAGAAGCTCCTGAAAAAATTATTAAAGAATGGGTTGAACCAGGAATGCCTTTACAGGTAAACCAAGCTCGTCATTTAGCCTTCGCTCTTGGATTAGAAGGGGATGCACTTAAAAAGGCGATCAAATTCATTATGGCCATCTATAATGCCTATCTGGAAATTGATTCCGACATGTTTGAAATCAACCCGCTTATTCTTACTCCAGACAACGATATTCTAGCCCTTGATGCTAAAGTGACTCTAGACGGAAATGCATTATTCCGTCATAAAGATTTAGCTGAACTAAAAGATGAGTCAGAAGAGGATCCATTTGAACTGGAAGCTCAAAAATACAACCTCAATTACATCAAGTTGGATGGTAATGTTGGATGTATGGTAAATGGAGCCGGACTGGCAATGGCTACGATGGACATCATCAAGCTTTCTGGTGGGGAGCCTGCAAACTTCCTGGATGTTGGTGGTGGAGCAAATGTTGAAACCGTTAAAAATGGATTCAGAATTATCCTCGACGATCCCAATGTAAAGGCTATCCTGATCAATATTTTTGGTGGAATCGTACGTTGCGACCGGGTTGCAAATGGTGTAATTGAGGCGGTAAAAGATCCCGAGATTGCAGCAAAAGTTGAGAATGTGCCCATCATTGTGCGACTTCAGGGAACTAATGCGGCCGAAGCGAAAGAGATTATTGACAACTCTGGCCTAAATGTGATTTCTGCAGTGCTGCTTAAAGAGGCTGCTGAGGAAGTGTCTAAGGTTTTAGCGTAGTAAGGGAAAAGTAACTGAGTAGTACAAAGTGCCTAAGTACCAAAGTGGGATAATGTAATTATGTCCCATTTTGGTACTTTGTTACTTAGGAACTTTATCATTCAGTTACTGAACCTGAAGCACACCATCCATGACTTCTTTATAGAAGTTCTCGTACATGCCGACTACTAAATCCTGATTGAACTGTTCAGCCCTTTTTCGGGCATTTGTTGAGAGGGTATGGTGTAAGTCGGGGTTGGTAAGAATATTGACAGCGTGATCAGCCATGCATTGAGTATCATCGAGATCGCAGAGATATCCTGTTTCTCCTTCGATGTTTACTTCCGGAAGGCCTCCAATATTGGAGCTAATCACTGGCACTGAACAACTCATTGCTTCTAGAGCAGCTAGTCCAAATGTCTCTGAGCCGGAGGGTATTAAGAATAAATCGGCAATAGATAGCACTTCTTCAACTTCATCCAGTTTTCCTAGGAACCTGGTATGCTCACAAATTCCCAGTTCCCGGCACTGTTGTTCTGCTTTCTGTCGATCAGGTCCATCTCCTACTAATAGCAATTTAGCACCTATTCCATGTTCCAGAATTTTTGAGAATACAGTTATTACCTCAGGCACTCTCTTTACTCTCCGGAAATTGGATACATGAACAACTACCTTCTCCCCATCAGGACAAATAGCTTTCTTAAAATGGCTTTTATTCGATTTTTGAAATCTATCCAGGTCAATAAAGTTCGGAATGACTTTGATGTCCTGGTTAATATCAAAGTTATTGTAGGTTTCTTCTTTCAAATAATTGGAAACTGCAGTTACTCCATCACTTTTGTCAATAGAGAATTCCACTACATGTTTATAGCTTGGATCCTTCCCAACAAGAGTAATGTCTGTGCCATGTAAAGTGGTTACAATGGGTACTGTTTTCCCTTTTTCCATCATGATTTGCTTCGCTAAATAAGCGCTCGTTGCATGTGGAAGGGCATAATGTACATGAAGCAAATCCAGGTTCTCATACTCAATCAGGTTAACCATTTGAGAGGCCAGAGCCAATGCATATGGAGGATATTCAAATAGTGGATATGAGTTTATGGACACCTCGTGATAGGTGATTTGCGTATCCAGCGTCTCAAGACGGGCTGGCCGTGCATAGCTGAGCACATGAATTTTATGCCCTTTCATTGCTAACACTTTGGCTAATTCGGTGGCCACAACACCGCTACCTCCAAATGTGGGGTAACAAACTATTCCAATATTCATGTATTAAAGCTCCTCTATATATGGGTAGGAAAAAAATACTGATTCTCCAATTTAGAAGTCTCTTCCAAAACATCCTTTAACACCACATCAACGTACAAATATTTCGAACCGTGCCTGTATTCTTTATATTTGCCTCCCAAACTGAAATTTTAGACAAAGTTTGAATGGCCGGACATTCCAAATGGGCGAACATTCGTCATAAGAAAGCAAAAGAAGACGCCAAGCGTTCAAAAGTGTTTACCAAAATTATAAAGGAGCTCACAATAGCTGCGCGTGAAGGCGGTAGTGACCCTGCAGGGAACCCTCGATTGTCTCTTGCCATTGATAACGCAAAGGCCGCTAACCTGCCCAAGGATAATATGGAGCGTGCCATTAAACGCGGAGCAGGAGAATTAGATGACGGAACCAGTTATGAGGAAGTATCCTTCGAAGGTTATGGTCCCGGGGGTATTGCCTATTATATAGAAGCGGCTACAGATAACAACAATAGAACTGTTGGGGAGATAAGGCATATTTTCACTAAACACGGCGGAAATATGGGTACCAGTGGATCTGTGGGATTTTTGTTCGAGCAAAAAGGGTTGATCCAGATTCCTTCAGAAGGCCTTGATGAAGAAGAATTTATGATGGAAGCCATTGAGGCTGGTGCGGAGGATGTAAAAGCTGAAGAAGATTTTTTCATCGTTTATTCCGAACGAAGTGAATTATTTAATGTCCGCAAATCATTGGAGGAAAGCGGCTTTAACATAGAATCAGCCGAGCTTATCCGTGAAGCTACCACAGAAACTAAGGTTGATGTAGAAACTGCACTTTCAAATTTTAAGATGATGGAAAAATTTGAAGAGAATGATGACGTTTCAAATGTGTTTACTAATATGTTAATGGACGAAGAAACATTAGCAGTAGCTGAGGAATTATAATCTATCATGAAACTCTCTTTTGCATATTTACTCATTATTCTCCTTTTAGCCGGACCGGGCAACAGCGATGCTAAAAAAGGGAATGAAGCTTACGAACAGGGAGATTATGCTAAAGCGGAAGAACTATATAGGGCATCTTTAGAAGACGACCCTGAAAATGCCGAAGTATACTTTAACCTGGCAAATGCTTTGGCTAAGCAAGGAAAAACAGAAGAAGCTATCCAAACCTATATGGAGTATCGTTCATTAGCTGATTCTCCCGAGAAAAAGGCTCTGGCTGAGTATAATATTGGTTCGGTACTTGCTGAAGGACAACAATGGAAACCAGCAACTCAGCACTTTAGAAACTCTCTTAAATTGAACCCAGCTGATCGGGAAGCCAAGCACAATTATGAAAGAGCTTTGGCAGAATCGGAAAAGCAGGATGACCAACAGCAGCAGCAAGATCAACAGCATAACCACGACCAGGAACCTCCTAGCGAATATGCAAAAGCGATGAAAAAAAGAGCTGAGCAACTTGTTGCAGAACGAAAATACCAGGAAGCACTGAACTTGATGCAGGAAGCATTAAATGCAGATCCAACGGTTCAGAACTTTAATGATTTCATCAAACGAATTGGTGATGTAAGTGAAATTGACTCTTAAGAAACTATGAAATACCTAGTCTTACTTTTTTCTTTTTTAATGATAACTGTAACCGCTCAAGCGCAATCTGCAGACGAGTACTTCCATGGAGGTGCTCAATCATTCATAAATGCTGACTTACAAGGAGCAATCAATCAGGTACAGCTAGGTTTGGCTCGATACCCAAATGATCCAAGACTTAATGCATTGTTAAGAAAATTGGAAGAAGAGCAAGAGAAACAGCAACAACAGCAGCAGCAAGACCAGCAAAATCAAGAGCAACAGAACGATCAACAGCAACAAAACCAGGATCAGCAGAACCAGGAACAACAAGAAGATCAACAGCAAGACCAGCAACAGGAGAATGAACAAGAAGAACAACCTCAAGAGGAACAGCAACAACCTCAGGAACCTAAAGAGATAAGTAAAGAAGAGGCTCAAAAAATACTCCAGGCTCTTGCGCAAAAAGAAAAAGAGCTACTAAAAGAATTTAAGAAGAAAAAGAAGCAGGGATCCGCTACTCATGATAAGGACTGGTAAGAGCTTTTTTTTTATACCAATTATTGTATTCCTCTTTCTTCTCTCATCCGGAGTTGTAGCACAAACTATAACTGTTGATGCCTCACTTACACAAACAAAGATTTTCTCCGGTGAGAATGTTCGTCTGGATATTAAAGTTTCTGGACAATCTATTAATTCTATCGATAGGCCTACTATTCCGAATGTTGACGGTTTGCGCTGGCTTAGTGGGAGCACCAGTACCTCTCAAAATTTTTCTTATGTAAATGGCCGTCCATCTGTTGCATACACCTATGGCTACCAATTTATCGCCCAAACTCCTGGCACCTATACATTTCCTGCTCTTGAGTTTTCAGTAAACGGGGAAACCTATCAAACCAGTGAGCTTTCTTTTGAAGTTCTTGATCCCAAGACTATTGATACTGGCGAAGCTGAACGCTCCCCTGAAATTTATTTAAGATTAGAACCTGACACTGATAACCCAGTCGTTGGGCAGCAGGTGATTGCTGATATTGTTCTCTATTTCAAAACGGAAGTAGAGGTTTCTTCCTACCAGGCTTCTCCGGGATGGAAAGCAGAGGGTTTCTGGAAAGAAGAGCTGGAGAATAGACAACAAGCCCGCACAACTACTACCATAATAAATGGTGTACGCTACCAACGTGCGGTGCTCCTTCAATATGCAATTTTCCCAACCAAGTCCGGGGCTCTCACGTTAAGCCCATTTGAGGTTGTAGTGCAGGTTCGTCAAAGAAACCGCCGCCGTGATATTTTTAGTTTTGGCCTTGGCCAGGAACGTAAAGAGCTTCAAACCATCCCGGTTGATATAGAAGTGGATGCACTACCACAACTAGATAATGCAGACTTTTTAGGTGGTGTTGGAAGTTTTTCAATTACCCGTAGCATCAACCCAACAAAAGCATATGTTGGAGAAAGTGTGGAGGTTATAACTACTATTTCCGGACAGGGAAATATCCCACTTATCGTGAAGCCTGAATATTCATACCCCGAAACACTTGAGCTCTATAATCCTCAAGAAAATTCTACGATTACCCGTACAGGACAGCAAATTGGAGGGACAAAAATATTCACCGATATCCTTATTGCTCGAAATGAAGGTTCTTTTGCTATTCCCGAAGTTGCACTGGCATATTTCAATCCTGATATAAACCGATATAGTACCATTACCCTTCCTGAATTGACCCTCGAAGCCGAGCGTGATCCTCGTGCCGCAGCTATATCTACGAATGAGCTTAGATTTGATGTAGCACCAATTACCGGATTAGCTAGTTGGACAACCATTGATCATGGAAGGTTGTACAAGGAAGCCTGGATTTGGCTGCTTCTGTTCTCTCCTCTTTTGGTTTTAGGTGGTTCTTTTCTATTTAAAACCTATTCCGACAAAATGAGTTCAGATACTGCTTTTGCCAGATCTCAAAAAGCCCGGAAAAGAGCTCTGGATGAACTAGCGCTCGTAAATTCCGACAGCGGTATAAAAGAGAGCTATAATCATATTCAGAAAGCACTGAACCAGTTTATATCGGACAAGTTGAATCTCCCTCTCGCTGGGCTTTCAATCCAGGATTTATATGATAAAATATCAACTAGTATAGATTCGGAAACAGCGTTGGAAGTGAAGAAACTGCTTGAAAAATGCGATACTATCGCTTATGCACCTAATGCTTCTCAAGAAGATCTCAAGAAAGATCTCCAAAGAACAGAAGAACTTATTAAACAGCTCGGTAAGTTAAAATGAGAACGCTGTGCATTTCTTTTTTCACATTAGTGATGCCCTACCTGTTATTTGCTCAGTCAAACCCCCAGTTAATTTTTGATCAGGCCAACACTTTACTCGAGGAAAGTGATTATTCTGCTGCGCTGGAGCAGTATCGAGTCATTGAAAATATGAACTCCGTCTCTGGCGCACTCTTTCTCAATATGGGTATTGCATCAACTCAGATTGATTCTATGGGCCTGGCGAAATACTATTTTCTGAAAGCAAGCGCATTCCCCTCTACTGAGTCTTCTGCGCAAGAAGCTCTTCAGTATATAGAATCTCAGTTTAGCAGGCAGTCTGCCATGTTGCCCAAGCTTCCATGGGACCGGGCTGTAGACTGGCTTAAAGCTGGTCCAACGGCAAAAGGAGTATTTCTGATTGGATTCATCCTGCTCTTTGTCGCCATTGTCATAGTACTTTTGCGATGGTTCAATATTCTTGAATTAAGTAGGCATCGAGCTATTCTTCTTTCTTTTATGGTTCCCGGGTTTCTGATTATCCTATTAGCTTTTTATGTAGACTATGTAGATTATCGTTACAGCCAGGCAGTTATCATTAAAAGTGAAATACAGGTACGACAGGAACCAGAGGAATCTTCTGACTTGATAAGTCTGGCTTATGAAGGCTACGAGATCACAGTAGACAAATCGATAAGCACTGGAAATGAAGACTGGCTTTATATCCGATTAGGTAATGGTCAGTTTGGCTGGATAAATAAAAACGGAGTCAAAATTTTATAACGGAGTTCATTATGAGTAACCCACAAGCATACATTGAGACCAACAAAGAAAGATTCTTAGATGAATTACTCGATCTGCTTAGAATCCCAAGTATTAGCACCGACTCAACGAAAAAAGAAGCCGTTCAACAGGCTGCCAATTTTCTGTTAAACCAACTAACTGAACTTGACCTGAACAGGGTTGAGCTATTTGAGACTCCGGGAAATCCCATTGTCTATGGGGAGCATTGTCCGTACTCAGATCGCCCTACAGTATTAGTTTATGGTCATTATGATGTACAACCCTCTGATCCGGATGACCTCTGGGACACACCTCCTTTTGAGCCTACTATCAAAAACGGAAATATTTTTGCCCGTGGTGCCAGTGATGATAAAGGGCAAGCCTACACACACGTAAAAGCAATCGAATCCTTTGTTAAGTCAGGAACTCCAATCCCTGTTAACGTCAAGTTCATTCTGGAAGGAGAAGAAGAAATTGGCTCACCGAACCTGGTTCCATTCTTAGAAGCCCATAAAGACTTACTGGCATGTGATATGGTCTTGATTTCGGATACTGCTATGTTTGGAAAAAACCAACCTTCTATTACCTATGGGCTCCGTGGACTTGCCTATATGGAAGTAGAAGTGGTAGGCCCTAACCGGGATTTACATTCAGGAGTATATGGAGGAGCAGTAGAAAACCCTTTGAATGTGTTATGTGAGATGGTGTCCAAATTGAAGGACGAGAATGGGGTCATACAAATTCCTGGTTTCTATGATTCTGTAGTTCCTCTTACTCATGGCGATCGGGATGCATCAGCCTCACTGCCTTTTGATGAAGAAGCTTATAAAAAATCGCTGGATATTGTAGCTGTACATGGTGAACAAGGATATACCACGCTGGAAAGAGCCTCAGCAAGGCCCACGTTGGATGTAAACGGAATTTGGGGCGGTTACCAGGGAGAAGGAGCTAAAACGGTACTACCATCAAAAGCCGGAGCCAAAATAAGCATGCGCCTTGTACCTGATCAGCATCCAAAAGAAATAGCCCGTTTATTTAAAGAGTATTTTGAAAGCATTGCTCCGGATACCGTAAAGGTTACGGTTACCGAACACCATGGAGGATTCGCATCTATCACAAATCTTGATTTCTATGGCTTAAAAGCAGGAGCTAAAGCCTTTGAAGATGTGTATGGCAAAGAGGTATTATTCTCACGAGAAGGAGGATCTATTCCTATTGTAGCTGACTTCAAAAGAGTGCTTGGAGTGGAATCAATCCTGATGGGATTTGGACTCACCAGTAATGCCATTCATTCGCCGAATGAACATTTCTCTATCGAAGACTTTTACCGGGGGATTAAAACTTCAGCTCGTTTTTTTGAGTTGCTTCCAGAATTCAGTTCTTAGAAATCGGTGATATATAGAATAGGTAGATCACTCTCAAAATCGTACAGAGTGAGTCTTCTCAGATTGTAGTATCCCTCCCAATAACTTCTTAGTGACTGAACATAGCTTCTTCGAGAACTGTCCTTTTGATTCTGGGCGATAAATAAATCCGTGACATCGATTCTCCCAATGAGATACCTGTTTTTAGCTACATCGTATCTTCTTGCAGCAATATCATCTGATATTCTTGCCAGTTCTACCTGATCTCTTAGCTGTGGGAATTCTCTCACCGTACTTTTTACACTAAGCTCGAATTGTAATTTCTGGTACGCGATAGTGTTTGCCGTCTCTTGCTGCTGATTCCTAGCTGATCGAATCTCTGCCAGGTTCTTTCCCCAGTTAAACAACGGTATCTGGAAGCCAACAGTAAAAAACTGACGGTTTTGAGGATCCTCGTATAATTCCGAAAACTCAGTGGAGGTTTGGTTTAACCCAAAATCGGCTCTTAATGTGGCTGAAAACCCGGTACTTCTTTTAGCCTGTTCATATGCCTGATCTGCTAATAGCTCGTTGAGTTCGAATTGTAGTGAAGCGCTATTATTTTCAATGGCTAATTCTAAGGCTTTATCTACATCCACGTTTACATCAGGAGCAACCGAGGGTACAATAATCTCCAGCTCTACATTGTCATCAATTCCAAGAAGTGCCTTAAAGTTTTCCTCTGCTCTTTGATAACTAAGTTGTGCAGTGGTTAATGAGGCAACTGCATTCCGAAACTCCAATTCACTTTGCAGTAATTCGTTTTCTGCAATATTGCCCACCTGGAAACGGCCCTGCGAAATGTTATAAATAGAGTCATTGACGGTTACATTAAACTCGGATACTTCTACATTTATCTTGGCTAACAATAAATCAAAAAAGCCCTGGGTCACTGTAAAAGCGATATCTTCCATATCCTCGATATACTGCTTTTGTGCGATCTGAAATCGAAGTGGCTCCGTACGATTTTGCCATTTCAATGTATTGAATTGAAATATGGGCTGTCGAAGACTGGCGATAAGCGGAGTACTTTGCCAGAGGTAGGTATTCTCTCCCTGAAAAATTCCCAGGCGGGTTATACCAGATGACAAAGAAAGTGCCCCCCCTGTCGGTAAAATACTTTGGTTTATCGAAAGAGCTGTTGAGGCTTCTGACTGTGTTCTTGAAGAAAAGGTGATAGTACCATCATCAAGAGTATTAGAGAAAATCGATTTGTTGTAGTTCGGTGCATCTCCCGTCAGGGTAAAACTGGGCAGTAAGTCGGCCCGGAATGATTTATACCTCCACTTTGCAGAAAGAATGGAGAACCGTGCCGCTCGAGAAAGCGGGCTATTCTGCTTGGCGTACTCGATACTTTGTTCAAGTGTGAGTACTTGCTGTTGAGCTTGAGTGCTTTTGGTGGGCACCAGCAATAACAAAAAAATAGAAACTGATAAGAAAATTTTACTCATGGCGTAATGCGTGTACTGGATCTTGTTGTGCAGCCCTTTTTGCAGGGAAGTAACCAAAAACAACCCCGATGATTAATGCTACTCCAAAGGAGATAACAATAGATGATGGTTCTACAATCGTCGCAATTTCTGCAGAAAGTTCAATCGCCACACTGAAACCCATTCCAAGGATGATACCGAGTACGCCCCCTGTGATACTTATTGCGAGTGCCTCGGTTAAGAATTGAAGTTCAATATCTTTCTTCTGTGCTCCTACTGCCATCCGGACACCAATCTCTCGATAGCGTTCAACAACAGAGGCCAGCATGATATTCATGATTCCAATACCTCCAACAATGAGCGATATAGAGGCTATTGAAGACAGAACTATATTGAAAATGCGCTTGGTTCGTTGTTCCTGCTGAAGCAACTGTTCAGGTACGATAATCTCAAAATCGACAACATCATTATGCCTTCTCTTTAACATTCTGGAAAGCACATCTGCAATAGAAACACTGAATTTGGAGTCGGTAACCCGAACAATCAATTTATCCAACTGATTATAATTCACATCCGCTTCTTCTTCCTCTTCATCAGGGCCTCCGAAAATAATTACTCTGCCACCAAAACCTCCTGCACTAGCATCAATATCATCTTTGGTGACTAGAGCCCTGTTTTTGAAACGAAGTAACAGAGTCGTAGCTGGCATAAAAATGTCCAGGTTATAATTTCGTATGCCCAGGCTCTCAATATTTTCTGTTGAGAGTTCTTTTTTCTCAAGTACTCCAATAACTGTCAGCCACAAATTTCCAACCTTGATTTTTCTCCCAATCGGATCTTCACCTGCGAAAAACTTGGTTCTTACTTCACTTCCGATAATTGCGACCGGTTCGGCATTACGTATTTGCAAATCGGAAAAATTGCTACCATCCTGGATATTGAAATTACTTATGAAAAAGTATTCATCATTCACCCCGACTACTTTTCCACTTCTCATCCTGGCATTCCGGATAAAGTTGGTCTCAAATATGATTTCCGGGCTGATAAATTCTACTTCCGGTACATATTCTTTAATACTAGCCAAATCATGAAGGCTTAATCCCGGTGAATACTTCTTTGTATCACTTTCTCCCTGGTTATCAGCAGTAAGTGTTCCCTCAAACTGATCCATTACTGGTTGAATGATCACATTATTGGTACCCAACAGCTGCATTTGTGCGAGTACTTCCTGCTGTGCACCTGTGCCTATGGCAAGCATTGCAATAACTGACGCCACTCCGAAGATTATTCCTAATGAGGTGAGAAAAGCGCGTAGCTTATTCCTCTGTATTGCCTCGATGGCGATATCAAAATTGTAAAGTAGTTTTTGAAGCACTGAGTCTTAGTTTTGTGTGATTTGTTCGCTCAGCATTATTCTTCTTATCCCGGAGGTATCACTTGGCATGGTTAAGAACAACTGGTCTTCAATTGCTACTCCTCTATGAATAATCACAGAATTGTCATTAATCAATCCGAGTTCTACTTGCTGCATTACCGGAGACAATCCATCTCGCTTGAATACAAAACTAAGTGAGTCTACCGCATGTACAGCTTCAAGAGGAACATGCAGGGCCTCATCAATCTTATCGATAAAAATTTTGTTACTGGTTGTCATTGCAGGGCGGAGTAGACTGTCACTCTCGTGCACTTCAATGGTCACCTCAAATACTTTCGAGTCGTAGTTTTTTCTTTGCTCTCCAATATTTGCTACTTCGGTGATGATACCAGTCAACCTTTTATCCGGAACAGCATCCAATCCGATTTCTACTCTTTGACCAACCTCTACTTTCTGAATATCTACCTCATTAACATAGGTAACCGATTCCATAATGGTAAAATCAGGAAGTTCTGCTACCACAGGACTCCATGCACTAATCTGCTCGCCTTCCGTAATCTTTGATCCATTCCAGTTTCTTCGATAGATCACCATCCCTTTATCCGGAGCAAAGACTGTGAACTGGCCCATCAATTCTCTAATCTTATTGATCTCGTTTTGTTTTTTAGTGAGCTCAGTTTCTACTTCTTTAAGCTTTGCTTCAGCCTGAAGTACCTTTGTATCGTAATTCTTCTGCTCCTGAGCTAATTGTCTGCGGGCTTTATCCAAATCAATTTCGGCCTGTCGCTGCACTGCAGGCGACTCATATTGAGACTGATCCACCGCTATTTGTCTTTCTTCAAGAGCGAATTCCAGATTTATGAGATTATCTCTGGCCTGAGATAACTCCAGGGTGCTATCAAGTTGTGCCTGTGTAACCTGGGATTGAGCCGACTGTAAATCTAGTTGGGCATCTTGCATCTTACCCATGATTTCAGAGCGATCGAGTTCCGCTACAAAATCTCCTTTCTCTACAATAGTGCCTTCGGGAATGAGGCGCTGTATCCTCATATTATTTACCCTAAAATCTCTTACACCTTGCGGGCCTTTTATTTCTGTAGAGTTTTTAGCTCTCAGTTCTCCTGTGGTAGTAACATCTACAATAAATTCTCCCATTTCAGGACTAGCGAATAGTTCAACGCTTTCTGAACTATCTCTTGTTGTGAAGTACCAGGAAACAGATACCAAAACAACAACTATGATTGGAATTACAATTTTCTTTTGCATGGATAGAGTAATGGTTTATTAACGGCTCAAGATAGGCCGATTTGTTAGAAGACGGTCCCCAACCAAAAAAAGTTTTACAAGTTTTGGTAAGAAATAGTAAAACTAAAAATCGAGGAGCCCCGTTTCCAGGTCGTATTTTGTGGCGGGCTGAGAATAATCGAGAATGGATTTGGGATTATTATTCTCATCGACAATCACTACTCTTGGCTTATGTTCTCTTGCTTCTTCCGGGCTCATTTCGGCATAACTTATCACAATTATGCGGTCATCAACTTGTGTAAGTCTTGCTGCCGCGCCATTAAGACAACAGGTCCGGCTTCCTCTCTCTCCGGGAATAGTGTAGGTTTCTAAACGGCTTCCGTTAGTGATGTTTACGACCTGAACTTTTTCGTAAGGAAGAAGATTAGCAGCATCCAAAAGGTCCTGGTCGATGGTTATACTCCCCTCATACATCAGGTTAGCCTCTGTAACCCTCAATTGGTGCAATTTAGATTTGAACATGGTCAGCTTCATTGCCTAACACTCAAAAATTATGTTGTCAATCAACCTTGTTTTTCCAAGATAAACAGCACCAGCAAGCAGGTACGTCTCCCCTCTTTTTAATGTTGAAACAGGAGTAAGCTTATCCATAGAATACACGCCAAGATAATCATTTTTGAAGCCTAATGCTTCAAGCTCATTTTGATAAACAGTCAACAATTCTTTGGGCTCATTCAGTCCACTCTGTATTTTTTCGACAGCTTGCTTCATCCTGAAATACATTTCGGGGGCTTTTCTTCTTTCTTCTTCACTCAAGTATGCGTTCCTGCTACTTAATGCGAGTCCATCATCCGCTCTTTCTACAGGTGCCATGATTAGCTCTAAATCGTGATTAAACTCTTTAACCATTTGGTTTATAATCTGGAACTGCTGGTAGTCTTTTTGACCAAACACAGAATAATCGGGCTGAACAATATTGAACAGCTTGTTTACAACCAGCACAATCCCTTCAAAATAACCTGGACGGCTGCCTCCATCTAAATGATCGTTGAGTTCATCGATATCTATACTCATGTACTTCTTGCCTGAGCCGTACATAATTTCATCAGATGGAGTAAAAACTACAGATATGCCCTCTTGCTCGCAAAAACCTAAATCTCGCTCCAATGTTCGGGGATAGCTTCCAAAATCTTCATTTGGCCCAAATTGTTCAGGATTCACATAAATGGAAACCACTACTTCATCAGCATGGGCTTTAGCTAATCTGAACAGTGATAAATGGCCATCATGCAGAGCACCCATAGTCGGCACAAAAGCTACTGTTTTTCCAGCCATTTGGTACGATTTTACTGCCCCTCGTACTTCCGATATTTCTTTTACAACACGCATTTATTTACAAAAAAAGAGACGTCAGAAAGACGTCTCATATTCCAATACATATTCAAATTTTTCAGATGAATTAAACCGATCGATCAAGATCGAAGTTTTCAAGGATTTCTTTAACCCGGTTTACAAAAGCTCCGCCATGAGCGCCATCAATAATTCTGTGATCATAGCTCATTGAAAGGAACATCATTTGTCGAATCCCGATCACATCGCCTTCATTGGTTTCGATTACAACCGGACGCTTTACAATAGCTCCTGTACCAATAATAGCAACCTGAGGCTGATTGATGATTGGAGTTCCCATCAGGTTACCCACACTTCCATAATTTGTAAGGGTGATGGTCCCACCTACCAAATCATCCGGGCTTAATTTTTTGCTCCGGGCTTTGGCTGCTACTTCATTAACCGACTCAGCAAGTCCAACAAGATTCTTTTGCTGTGCCTTTTTCATTACCGGAACAATAAGACCGCCCTCTCCTCCGGTACCCAATGCCACTGCAATTCCGAAATTAATGTCTTTTTTCAGAAGGATATTATCTCCCTCAACAGAGCTATTCAACATTGGAAATTCCAGCATAGCTTTGATAATGGCTTCAACAAATAAAGGAGTGAAGGTAAGCTTGATTCCTGTTTTTTCCAGGAACTTGTTCTTATTCGCATTCCTCCATTTCACCATGTTGGTAACATCTACTTCGGCAAAAGTAGTAACGTGGGCCGAAGTTTGCTTGGATCGAACCATATGCTCCGCGATCATCTTGCGCATACGGTCCATTTTAATAACTTCAACATCCCCTTTAGGAGAGTGACTTACATCCAGTTCACCAGCATGTATTGAACCATCAGAAGGAGCCGGCTTAGGCTGTACAGCAGGTTGAGGTTGTGCCGGCTGTGAACCTCTCGATTCCACATAACCAAGAATATCCTTTTTCGAAACTCTTCCGCCTTTACCTGTTCCATGGATGGATTCTAATTCCTGAGCAGAAATACCTTCTTCCTTAGCAATAGATCGAACTAGTGGAGAGAAAAACTTACCATCACTGCTTTCACGGGGAATATCTCCGGCTGGAGTTGCACCACTACCATTTTGGATAAGGTCTTCTGGCCTCATTTGGGCAACATCCTCTTTGGTGATGGCAGTTTTTACAGGCTTTTCTTCTTGCTTGGGAGCTGGAGCTGCCGGAGCAGCACTAACTTCTCCTGTAGCGATTACCGCTATGACCTGACCTACCTCAATGGTTTCATCAGCCTCTGCTCTAATTTCCACAAGAGTTCCCGCAGCAGGTGATGGCACTTCACTATCTACCTTATCAGTTGAAATTTCCAATAATGTCTCGTCTTCCTCTACCGCATCCCCAATTTGTTTGCTCCATTCGATCACCGTTGCCTCAACTACCGACTCACCCATTTGAGGCATTACTACTTCAATACGTTCTCCTCCAGAAACTTCAACAACAGTTTCCGTTTGAACTTCTTCAACCTTCGTTTCTTCCTGAACAGCTACAGCAGCAGGAGCGGCTTCTACTGGGGCAGGAGCTTCTTCAGCGGAAGGCGCCGGAGCTGAAATGGGTTCGGCAGCGCTTGCATCCGTTTCAATAATTGCAATGGCTTTGCCTACTTCAATGGTATCTCCCTCTTCAACCAAAATTTCGACCAGTACACCAGCTTCAGGAGAAGGAACCTCACTATCAACTTTATCGGTAGCAATTTCCAATAAGGTTTCATCGACCTCAACGGTATCCCCAACGTTTTTTGACCATTCAATAACGGTTCCTTCCATTACTGATTCACCCATTTGGGGCATTACTACTTCAACCTTAGCCATAGTTTATTTTTTTGTGCCGAAACGGCTTTTATTTGTGAAAAACAGGAAAGTAAAGTTCTGGATAAAATCAGATAGATCAAAACACTCAAACACCTTTCACCATATCTAAAAAGCGCTTTTAGTAACTTACTAATTAGTCAGTTCAGAGCGAATTTTCAAAAAACTTACTATTAAGTAAGTTATCCTTTTAATGCTTGTTCCAGATCTTTTAGCAAGTCGTCGATATGCTCCAGACCCACACTGAATCGAATTAGGTTTTCCGGAGTGGTTGAAGTCTTACTTTCACTGGACCTGCGATGCTCCCACAAGCTTTCGATTCCTCCCAAACTGGTAGCTCGCCTTATAACTTTGGAGCGTGCTACTACTTTAAGGGTTTCTTTATATCCCCCTTTATAGAGAAAAGAAATCATACCACTGAATCCCTTCATCTGAGCTTTAGCGATTTCATGGTTAGGATGATCGATTAAACCAGGGTAGTTCACCTTTTCAATATTCTTCTGTGTAGTCAAAAACTCTGCAACCATTAATGCATTTTCATTATGAGCTCTCATCCTAACCGGAAAGCTTTTGATACTCCTACCCAATAACCAGCAATCTCTCGGAGAAGGAACCGCTCCCTGACTTGTCTGGATAGTTCTGATTTTCTCAAAAGTTCCTTTGGCCTTTTTAGCTATAATGGCCCCTCCCAAAATATCAGAGTGCCCACCTAGAAACTTGCTTGTGGAGTGCATAACCAGATCAGCACCGTACTCGATTGGATTGGTGTTATATGGTGTTGCAAATGTATTATCGGCACAAACAATGGCTCCCTTATTATGGGCAATGCGAATAGCTTTGTCTAAATCTGTTATTAATAGAAGTGGGTTCGAAGGTGTCTCAAGGATAACGAGGCTGGTGTCTTTGGTAAACGTAGCTGCAAACTTCTCCAGGTCGGTCGTATCAACGGCAGAATAGGTTACTCCCCAACGCTCACTATACAGCTCAAGTAGGTTTCTAGAACCATGATACATATCTTCAGGAATGATAATATGCGCTCCTTTTTCTACACTCATTAACACTGCACTCATTGCAGCAATACCCGAAGAAAAGGCTGCACATTCTTCTCCTTTCTCCAACACAGCTAATAACCCTTCAAGCTGATTACGATTGGGATTACTATGTCTTGAGTACGAAAAGTCTCCATCCTGATAGCCTTTTACATCATGCTCAAAAGTTGTAGAGCTTTCTAATGGAGGTGCAATTGCTCGTGAAGAAGATCCATGATCAGTTCCAACATGAATAGCGAGTGTTTCTATCTGTTTCTTAGTTCCCATGTAATCGTTTGATGGCTTCTATTCGTTGTAATACCGGAGGGTGAGAATAGTTCAAAAAAACATAAAATGGGTGCGGAGTCAAATTAGATAAGTTGTCTTTGGATAATTTCTTCAATGTTGAAATCATATCCTCAGGTTTGCCTGTGGTTTTGGCTGCATACTCATCCGCTTCATACTCATGCTTTCGGGAAGACATCTGCATAAATATAGATAGGACTAATTCAACCGGAGCATATAGCATCCCAAAGAAAATCAGGCCCGCATAGATCGACATATTTTCCATATAGAACGCTTCGAAAAGCCCTTCGGAACTAAGAAAAAGAGATAGTAAAAAGAACAAAACCCCGGTATGAATCACCCCAATAGTCATCGATTTTATAATGTGCTTCTTCTTGTAATGACCGACTTCATGTGCTAATACTGAGACTAGCTCATCAGTGGTATGATTTTCAATAAGAGTATCGTACAGAGCGATTCGTTTGTTCTTACCGAAGCCCGTAAAAAATGCGTTTGATTTACTTGAACGTTTAGAACCATCGATTACAAAAGTGCCTTTTAAAGGAAATTCTACTTTGGTTGTATACTGATCTATCGCTGTTTTTAACTCACCTTCATCCAGTGGAGTAAACTTATTAAAGAGCGGCATAATCCACGTTGGGGCTACATATTGAATGATTAAAGTGAAAAGGGTTACAGCTATCCAGGCATATAGCCAAGCCAATTCCCCTGTATACATGAAAAAGGCTAGGATACCTGCTAGCAGTGGGCCGCCTAATAATACACTGAGCAACAAAGACTTTACTAAATCGAGAGTGAAAGTTTTTGGTGTTGTTTTATTGAATCCAAAACGCTCTTCAATTACAAATGTAGAGTAAGCGCCGATAGGAATAAATATAATTGACTTTGCGATAACTAACATCCCAATAAAGAGGAGGCCGGTCACTAACTCTGAAAAACCCCAGGCTCTAACTATTTCATCAAGCCAGTTAAACCCTCCTAAAAACCAGAACATGAGCAATATAACCAAGTCGAACGCAGCTACTTTAAGCCCAAAACTTGTTGTTACCCTGGTATAATCTTGTGAGTTTCTATACGTATCAGCGTCGTATGTACCCTTAAACTCCTCAGGGAGCTCTTTTTTAAGAAACTTTAAGTTGAGCATTTTGGATGCTACATCCAGTGCGTAATCTACCAACAACGCCGATAGTATTACGATGGCAAAAACATTCATGCATTAATATGTTATTGAAAGAAAGAGCTGAAAGGTAGCTATAAAATTAGTCTTTATGCCCTAAGTGAAAGGTCTGGCGATAAAATCTCACAAAGTTTGAATAGAAGCCCTGCCCAGCTGACCGTTTCCCAGAAGACCTGGTAAGCTTTCTCCGGTAATGCCGATAGCAAGTTATACATAGATTGAGTGTAGTGCCTTTATATTCAAGTTCATGTAATTCAACCATGTACTTTCCTATAGGCCGCAATTTGCCTTCTACCGCATCGCACTTGTCGCATTTCCGCATTTGTCGTACCCGTAATACCCGCTTGTTAATCTTGTAAGCGCTACCAATAACTATAAAAAAAATGCCAATGTCATATCATTTTTTGAAATAAGTCAATTCTAATCATTCAAACCAATCCGCCTTATAGATTCTTTCAAATAGTTTAATGTTAAACTATTTTATATTATTCTGCTGTTTAAAAGGAGACTATTATGAAGCACGACAAAGGATTACATCACATTACTGTACTTGCGGGAGACCCCCAATCAAACTTTGATTTTTATACCAAAGCACTAGGAATGCGAATGGTAAAAAAATCAGTAAACCAGGATGATCCCAGCACTTATCATTTATTTTATGGAAATGAAGCGGCCTCACCGGGTTCGAGCCTGACTTTTTTTCCCTGGCCAAGAGCCCATAAAGGAACAAAAGGAATCGGTGAATCGGTGAATGTCTCGTTTCGAGTTCCGGAGAACTCTGAGGACTTCTGGATTGAACATCTTAATTATCTTGATCTCAAGCATTCTGATTTCTTTGACCAATTTGGAAAAAAATCTATTCGATTTGCGGATCCCGATGGACTAGAACTGGATATGGCATTTGATGGAACTGCTAAAGATCAAGTGAGCAGCTATTCGAGTCCTATTCCAAATGAGTACGCTATCCAGGGCTTTGATTCTACCCGGCTCAAAGTCGCAAGTCCGGAAGGCACTGTAGATATACTAACCAATGTCCTCGGTTTTGATGAACAAGCTTCTGCTGACCAATTAACCTTATTCCAAACGGATGCGGATATTGGCAGTTCAGTTATCATAGAACAAGATGATGGCACTCCTGGACGTGGAGGAAGAGGTATCGTACATCATGTCGCTTTCCGCGCGAAAGACCTTGAAGACTTAAAAGAACTGCGTGAAAAGGTACTGAGTAAGGGATTACATCCAACAGAAGTAATCGACCGGCACTGGTTTAGATCTATCTACTTCAGAGAACCAGGTGGAGTGTTATTCGAGATAGCAACTGATGACCCTGGCTATGATGTAGATGAAGATTTCGAGCGCCTGGGAGAAAAACTTATTCTTACTCCCTGGCTAGAACCTCGCAGAGAATTAATCGAAAGCATTTTGCCAAATCTGGAGAGCTAAAATGACGACAAATAGCCCACATAAAGGAATGCCTGTTATTAGTACAGGCGCTGAGTTAAATGAAGCCAAAGCGGCCATGATCATGATTCATGGTCGCGGAGCTTCTGCGCAAAGCATCCTGCCCCTTGCAAATGAAATAGAGCAACGCCACGACATTGCTTTTTTTGCTCCACAAGCATCGAATCACACATGGTATCCCTATTCATTTCTCGTTGACAGAGAGCAGAATCAACCTGGTATTGATTCTGGTATGGAAGTCATTTCAGAACTTGTTTCTCAACTCAATGAACAGGGAATTCCGGATCATAAGATTTTCTTTTTTGGATTCTCACAAGGAGCATGTCTTGCAAGCGATTTTGTAGCAAGAAACCCTAAGAGGTATGCTGGACTGTTTGCTCTAAGTGGAGGATTGATAGGCCCGACCATTCGTCCTGAAGACTATTCTGGAAGCCTTGAAAATACTCCCATCTTTTTGGGCTGTAGCGACATAGACTTTCATATTCCTAAAGAACGTGTGAATGAATCAGCAGCTGTTTTTGAGCAATTGGAAGCATCCGTGATTAAGAAATTATATCCCGGGATGGGGCACCTTGTCAATGAGGATGAGATTAATTCAATAAATAGCATAATTGAAAAGAGTATCTAGTACTGAGGGTATAAGTTTTCGTGAGCTTATGTGCTCCTCAAGCGGTAAAAATAAAAGCCCTTCACAGAGTACTATGAAGGGCCTGGGTTTTAGGTCAATAGTTAACCTCTCCTGATATATTCATTAAATCTCTTCTTCTTTATTTTTATCACGTAGCTTCTTGAGGGCATAAGCCCCACCTGCTGCAGCTAAAATCCCAAGTCCTCCATCAATGGGAGCCGCAGCAGGATCATCGGGAAAACCGGGAAGACCAGGTAAACCCTGAGCAAGACTGATATCAGACGTTAATAGAATGATGGTTAGTGTGATAAGGATGATCAAAATCGTTTTCATAATCTTTTCCGTTTGATAATGGATTATTTAATAAGGGTCATTTTTTTAGTAAGCACTTTATCACCAATTACGAGGCGATAGATGTACATCCCGGAGGACAAATCACCGGCGTTAAATTGAATGTTATATCTACCTGGTTGTTTGGTTTCGCCATTAACAAGCGTAGCTACTCTTCTTCCTAGTACATCGAATACCTCTAGTTGAACCTCACTGGTTTTGGGTACTCCAAAACGAATTATAGAACTAGGGTTGAACGGGTTTGGGTAGTTTTGCTCTAACTCTACCACAGATGGTATCCCAAGCCCATCTTCTATACCAACCAGGTTCGCAGGAACTATTCTTAAAATGAATGTCGGAGAATTGACTGGTTTTTCTTTTGATTGAGTGTGAGCTAATACCCATTGATGAAGCGTATTATCCTGCTTCAATTTCTGAATAACATCGAAGCTATAACTGGACTCTTCATTAAGATCTACCACATACCCGGTAGCTGTTTCTTCTAAACTGAATTTCCAATCTTCAGGAAAGTTCTCTGAATCCCAGTTTAGTGTAAATGATCCCGAGAAAGTAGCATCGAGATATAAAGGGAATTCGGAGTGCTCATCTAAGCCTATTGGAAGATTATTTATGCTTAGGCCCTGATCTCCAATCTTGGTATACAGGTTGGCGTATTTAGATGCATATGAGCCTAAATAATACCCATCGAATGGATCGATACCTGAACTGGCTTCGTCATCAAACCTTAAGTAAAAACTTGAAGTAGTTTCATGTTCTTCAGAGCTGAGCTCGAAAGCCGCTAGAACAGGTTCCTTCTCAGAAATTACCTTTTCTGGGCCTCCTTCTCCTTCACCGCCCCCCTCATCGGGCGTTTCTGTTACAAATACATGGTCATTATAATCAAAGCTGAGTGTTGCCGTTGTGCCCGAGCTAATCGTTCGTATGAAGAATGATTCATAAGGCGCTATTGACCCAGAGGTTGATAGATAGAATAACTTCGAAACCGCGTCCCAACGATAGATATAGCTGTTAGCAAATGGGTCTTGCCGTTTTAATGTAGCTATTACTGAATCTGCAGATATATGCCACCCATACGGATTCCCCATTAATGCGAAGCCTTCACTTCCCGAAGTCCCGGTGAAGCCATCATGATCAACATTCTTGATTTCTACGCTGACTTGCTCACCGAATGGATCTCCATAATTGGAGAGTGTTTTGGGCCATCCTCCGTCAATATCGCTTTCGCCATCCCCCAAATCATCATCTTCGAATAGATATACGAGTAGCCCCTGACCTGCAGCTAATCTGGTAGTATCCAGATCAGTAGTAACTGCTTCGTATTTGGAACTATCCTGACTGAAGATGTACAAGGTTGATGCTCCTCCCGGCGCATCCGAGTTTATGGCTCCTTGCGTCCATACATTCTCTAAAAGTTCACCTATGGTGGTTGTAAATGGATTGGATAGTAGATACCAACCGCTCTCGTTACTAGTACCTTCTATTTGTGGATTACCTTTTGTAGCTGTGATGTCTATTTCAAGAGTATCGGTATACTGAGTAGTGGAGAATATTAATGAGGCAGACTCAATACGAGGGTCGCTTGAAAAATACCGTAGTGTATCTCCACTGGAGGGAGAAAATGTAATGTTCGAAACGTTCTGAATAATAACATCGAATGAACCATCAAAAACCTGGTTGTTGTTCACATCTTTAAAAAATATCCCTGATAGCGAACCAGTCTGGCTAACCACAAATGTACTATCTGAGAACCCGCTTATTAAGTCTAATGCGTTAATATTGAAGGTATAAACAATGTCATTATACGCTCTTATCTCCAGACTGCTTGCCTGAATGAATTTCCCATTGAATAGAAGAATGGTTGCGAAATCGCTTGCTCCATTCGTACCGTCAATGGCCTGAACTCCAATTAATAATGGCTTCTCGGAACTTGAGGTAACAAACCTGTGACTTGTGTTTAACCCGGCATTACCCATGTAGGTTACTCTACGGAATCCGTTGGAGGTATCGCTCATTGAAGTGGCTAAAATTTCAAAAGCATCTTCATCGACCATAAACACATTATAATGAAGAGGTGAACCTTCGGCATCGGTTGCTGCATCCCAGGAAATACTTACAGTATCTGCAGTGATAGAGCCCATCAAATTAGAGGGGATCGTTGGATTGGTATTAGCCGTAGTTGAATAGTTCTTATAAACCTTTGTACTACCGTTTCCAGTAATTGCCAGATCTAAGTCTCCATCAGCATCATAATCACCGAAAGAAACGCCTCCTTCATAAGCTGCGTCTAATGGGATTTGGGTATTACTGAAGTTTCCACTCCCATCATTCATGTATAGGATGCTAGTATCCTGATTAGCAGAAAAATCTAATGCCCCGGAAAGAATTACATCTAAATCTCCGTCATTATCATAGTCTCCAAAAGTTGATGAACCGTTTAATATATCAACCAGTGATTCCCCTGAACCTGAAAACACATTGTTCTCTCCGTTCTCATAAAGTGTGGTAACCGGGTTGAATGAAGAATTGAAACCGGATATTAACAGATCAAGGTCTCCATCTTTATCAATATCAGCCCAAGCTAGAGAACTCCTGGAAACATTCACAAAAGGAGTACTACTAATGAAGCTGCCATTTGCCTGATTAGTATATAGGGTTGTTACGGGGTTATTACTTGAATCCAGACCAGAAGTAATGAGATCCAGACCACCGTCATTGTCATAGTCGGCCCAGGCAACAGCGCTATAGCCAAGATTGGTCAATGTAATGCTTGTGTCTTCCGAGAAATTACCTTCTCCTGTGTTCTCGTAAAGTTTAGTAATCCCTGTGGTACTTGTTATTCCTGACAAGCCGGAAATAACCAGATCCAAATCTCCATCATTGTCGTAATCACCCCAGGCGACAGAACTATACTGAACACCAGTTAATGAAATACCCGAATCAGATAAAGCTCCGCTCCCATTATTGGTGTATATCTTCGTAATTCTACCTAAACCGATGATTGTATTTCCTGTTACTACCAGATCTAAGTCTCCATCATTGTCATAATCGCCCCAGGCTAGCGAGCCATTGATGACGCCTACTAATGAATTGCCAGAAACGGAAAGTCCTCCGGCCCCATCATTATTGTATACACTTGTTATATAACCTCCACCAGTAGAGCCTGATATAGCCAGGTCTAAATCTCCATCGTTATCATAATCGCCCCAGGCGACCGCGCTTCCACTTAGATTGGGTAGAGAAATGCCCGAATCCTCTTTTAATACTAATAAAGGAGTAGAGGTTGAAGCTTCGTTTGAAAATAAACTTTGCTGCCCTGCTAAATCTTCGGCTTGTATGTAATAGTAGTAGGTAGTTCCATCAGTAAGCCCTGATTCAGAATAGGTGGTATCTGAGGTAGTGGCTATTAAATTAGTTGGCGTTGCTGTACTTACTGTTTCCCGGTAAATATTATAGAAGGCGTCCGACTCATTAATACTATTCCAGGTCAGATCTAAGGTGGTAAATTCTATATTTGATATAGCAAGCCCTGATGGAGCAGTCGGAATTGCATTGGCTACAATAAAGCTAGCTCCTTTTGTAAACGCACTTCCTAAATAGGAACCATCCAATGCCTGTACTCCCCAGGAATAAGTGCCGGAAGGCAATCGGTTTTCATCAATAATGTAGGAGGTATTTAACCCAGCATTTCCTGGTTCTCCCCTCATTCGATACCCCGTAGTGGTATCACTATCTGCTGGAGTTTGCATAACAGAGCTACTACTCTCTTGTACAAATACATTGTAACTGCCAATAGCGCCTTCTGCATCGGTACTTTCATTCCAACTTAAAGTGCGTTCTGTACCATTCAATGATGTAGTTAAATTTGATGGGGCGCCTGGGTTAGTATTGGGGAGATCATTAGAAACATTGTTTACATACATTTTGGTTGTGTATGTAAACGCGAATGTCGAATAATTGAGAAATCCACCAGTTAGCCCAAAATCCAGGTCTCCGTCATTATCGAAATCACCCTTTAGAAGAATGGTTGCCCCAAAGTTAATTCCTGGTGCGGTTAACTCAGTTTCTGCGAATGTTCCATCCCCATTGTTCTCGAAATAATAGCTTCTATATACCGCGCTCGCTCCACTTCCTACTAATCCAAATATGAACGCGTCTGCATCACCATCGTGGTCGAAATCTTCGAAACTTATTTCCGCATTATTTAAGCTTGCCGATGTTGTCAGTTGAGATCCGGTAAAACTGCCTGATCCGTCATTTTCATAAATAAAAATCCCACTACTTGTGGTAGAAATTGCGAAATCCAGATACCCATCTTTATTAATATCTCTCCAGGTAGCCCTGAACCCAGAGCTAACAATAGATTCACCCGAGTTGCTCAAATTTCCGTTACCATCGTTAACATATAATAGCGTGCTTGAGGACGTACCTCCTACTAAAAGCAAATCCTGGTAACCGTCGTTATTATAATCGGCCCAGTGTGCTTTTGTATCGAAAGCAGAATTAAAACTTTGACCTGAATCTGTAAAGGTTCCGTTGCTATTGATATATAGTTTGGATTCTGTGGCTGGGATAAACAAATCCAAATCCCCATCATTGTCTACATCACCCCAGGAGGGATCTCCAGTATTAAACTCGGTAAACCCTATTCCGGAATAACTAAAGCTTCCTGAACCATTATTATTTAATATGAATACACTTTTCGACCCATCACCAGAATTTCGATATGTACTGGCAAGATCAATATCTCCGTCACCATCATAATCGGCTGGATCAAATCTTGAGATACTATCCCAATAAAAAGTTGGTAAGGCGATGGGAGCAGCAAATGCTCCTGTTCCATCGTTCAAATATACTCCACCAACCGTGCCGTTATTGTACCCCGCGAGTACAATATCTAAATCCCCATCACCATCGAAATCTGCGGTTTCGGCATCTGAACCGTAGGCTGCTGTAAGCCCACTTATGCTACCATCTGCGACAATAAATGAGGGAGTGGTTACATTAACAGTATTGCTACTCGCACTTTCCTGGTTGAACTCATCTTTAGCCTTTACAGAATACTCGTAGGCAGTATTTGAAGCTACCGTGCCATCTGAGTAACTGGTGTTTGCAGTAGTTCCAATAAGCCCTGTATCCGTTCTATATACATCGTATTCAATATTAACCTCACTTGTCGAGGCATCCCAACTTAGTGTGACATTGTTGTAAAGATTTTTAGATGCCACAAGATTGGTTGGGGTCGTAGGTGGTACCGGCAGAGCTAAGGTTACCATCAATGTATCGCTGAAACCGGAAGTATCGGGAGTAACTGATTCTAAGGCTCGAACATAGTAATAGTAGGTCGCACCCGCTGATACGGAATTATCGGTATAGGAAGGACTTGTGGAGCTGGCCAGTAACATCGTTGATGTGCCGATAGCTCCGCTATCCCGGTATATTTCAAATTTGTCTAGCTCGAAGGAGTAGTTTTCCCCTGTGGCTGGCTCATTTCCAGTTTGACTCCATTCCAATACAACCTCACTGATGCTTGTACTGGTAGTATCTAATGCGCTTGGAGTGGTTGCATCCGGGTAAGCCGCGATAATTGAGATGTCTGAAGAAACACTTTCAATCCCAGCAGCTACTATGGCTTTTAAATAATAGGTATAGTTATCTGGAGCCGGGGGATAATCACTGAATGACGTACTGCTGGTGGTATTGATTTTTGTAGTAGTCGAGCTTGTTTCATCGATACGGTATACCTCATACTGCACTCCCAGTTCAGTATTAGCATCCCAGCTTAGGTCCACCTTGTTTAGCGAAGAAGTAAATAATGCTGAAAGATTAGCTGGCTTTGTTACTGTTATAGAATAATCGCTTCCCGTTGTAAAACTACTTCCTTGCCATGTGGCATCTACCGATTGAACTCCCCACTCATAAATGGCTGTTTGAAGACTGTCTTTCAGTATGGTGTAACTGGTATTCAACCCCATATTACCATGCTCCAAAACTCTTCGATAGCCGGTTGCGTTGTTCGAGTTAGATGCTACTCCTTCGTTATTCGATCCGTTTTCTTCGGTCAAATACAGGTTATAGCTAACAGGACCTCCATCCGGATCGGTTACTGCATCCCAGCTAAAGGTGACAGAATCCGCCGTCTCTGTCCAACTAAGATTGGTAGGTGCAGCAGTAGTTGAAGTGTTATTTAAATGATTCTCAAACAGGTGGATTTCAAAGGGATTTACCCCATCAGAAATCGCGAAAACCGCATCTAAATCGGTATCGCCATCGATATCAATCCAGGCACTAGAATAGGCCTCAACTCCCGGCAGCGTAGTACTCTCAGAGAAGGTATAACCTCCGCTGCTTCCTGAGTTTTCAAATAATTTGGCGGAATAGGTTGTTGCAATCTGATCGTAGCCGCTTAGCAGCAGATCCAAATCCCCATCGGTATCATAATCTCCCCAACTTATGGTAGTCTGATTTACGATCCCGGAAACAGCATTGGCAAAAAGGCTAAAGGTTCCATCTCCATTATTTTTATACAGCTGGTTTACCCGAGACGGTGAATTTCCATCATGAAAACCAGAGATAAACACATCGTAAAAACCATCATTGTTGAAATCTGCCCAACTTATGGCGGATAACCGCAATTCCTTTAATGGGCTGTTTACCGTTTCTTCCGTAAAAGTTCCATCTCCATTGTTGATGTAAAAGAAGCTTCCAGCGCTACCGGTGGTTATATCGTTCCCGAAATAGGTCAAGTCCAGATCACCATCATTATCATAATCTACCCATTCAACGGCACCTGTTTCTACACCTGTAAATGATTGTGAGCCCACACTAAAATTCCCGTCTCCGTCATTATCATATAAGGTAGCTTGCAAAACCCCTGAACCTGTTTGTCCGGTTACGAATAGGTCTAAATCTCCGTCGTTATCGTAATCCCCGAAATCCATAGCAGGGTACCAGGCCGGTATGAGAGCCGAATTAGTTTTTGCAGAGAAGGTTCCATCGCCATTGTTCGTATAGGAGTGTATTTGGCGAGTTCCCGTAGCAACACTATTGTTGTCTCCGGCTAAAATTATGTCAAGATCTCCATCGTTGTCGTAATCCCCCCACGCAAAATATTGGCTAACGTAGCTGTGTATAGCGGGCAACCCGTGATTGGTATTCTCGGTAAAAGTCCCACTCCCGTCATTATCATAAAGCTTGGACGCGATAGTTCCTGATGAGGGAATCCCGGTATAGAACAAATCAAGGTCACCATCATTATCGTAATCCACAGGCTTTAAAGGACTCCAAAGACCTGTAAAACTGCTGCTTGAGTTGGTTATATAATTCAGTTCATACAAAGAAGTAGCGGATGCCTCATTAGAAATATCCCCCTCAACATTATCATTATTTATTACGGTTACATAGTAAAAGTAGGTCGTTCCGTCGGCTACGGAATTATCGATATAGCTGGTTGTTGTATTAGAGTTAATGGTAGTAAGCACATTACCTGGAGATGATGTGGAACTAGTCTCTCTGTATACATTGTAAAACATAAAATCACTTTCCGAGTTCTGATCCCAGGTGACGGCTATTTGCCCATAGGTTGAACTGTCTGTCTGTACATTCGATACTACTGATGGCTTAGGAAGTGTAGTAACCTGAAGAGTGGTAGAAGTTTGCGAAGTAGAATCTCCCCCAAATGAGTCCAGTAGTGTTACCACCCCATAGTACTCATAGGTAGTGCCCGGACTTAAAAACTGGTCATCAAAATCGATTTGAGTCAATATTGAACCGGAGACATTATGTATAGGTATCCCATCCCTATATATTTCGAAGTTATATCCATAATCGGAATTCGCTCCGATAGTAAGAGTAAGAGGGATAGTACTTTCCGTTACTGTTCCAGAAGAGATAACGGGATCTTGACTAAATCCTTCTTTTGGTAATATTGAAAGGATTAAAATACATACCCCTATAAAGCCTGAACTTTTCATTTTCTACCCGATATAGTTTTGAAGAGTTTAAAAGTGATTGCCTTCAAACTATAAAAGGAAGGGCGGGTTGGAACCTACGAGAGTTCGTAGTTTTTATAGAAAAATGGCTAAATAAGTTGTTCTTTTAGTGCTTTTGCAACGGCGTCTGTCCGTGAATGGACTTGTAGTTTTTTGTAGATATTCCGGATATGATAATCTACTGTATGGTAGCTGATGAACAGGGCTTCACCAATGGCTTCGTAGGTTTTCCCGTTAACAACTAAGCCTAATATCTCCTTCTCTCTTTTGCTCAGGTTATAATCCTGTTTCTTTGGAGTATACTTGTTGAACATCTTCAGGATTTTATGGGCAATCTTCGGATTGATAGGAGAACCACCATTCACTGCTTCAAATACTGCATCCTGAATCTCTTTATTGGAAGCTGTTTTCAATAAATAACCAATTGCACCAGCGCAAATGGCGTCAAAAATTTGTTGGTCTCCATCAAAATTGGTGATCATAACAATGGGCACCTCAGGTATGAGCTCTCCGAACTTTTGTACCCCTTCGATTCCACTCATCCCAGGCAAACCAATATCACAGAAGATCAAATTTGGAGGCTCTGACGAATCTAATTCGTAAAGAGCTTCTTCAATAGATGTAAACCTTCGTGAACATTGTACCTGATCCAACTCATTTACCAAATCCGAGATAGTATCTCGATAGACCTCATTGTCTTCGATCAACCAAATATCAATAACGGTTTGTTCAGGCATTGGATAGGTATTTAAAATCTGTGTGACATTATTCAAAATCATGACTAAGGATAAACTTCCTTTATAGTCATAGCACCTACGTACCCCCGTAGTTTTTAAATGATAACGCTATTGCCGTCCCTGATTCAGAATCCGAATCTATGCTTAGCGAACCTCTGATCTCTTTGGCTCTGTTTTTCATTCCTTCCAGACCGTAATGTTTATTCCCTTCCAAAGCATTGACAGCAAAACCTTTACCATCATCCGAAACCCTGAGAATAAATTCATTCTCTGCTTTTTTAAACGAGATATGTACTTCTGAAGCCTCAGAGTGCTTTATGATATTATGGATACACTCTTTTAGAATCAGCACCGTATTTCTTCGTATTTCGGGATTCATCCCTTCCTCGCTGAATTCCACATTCGACTCAAAGGTATAGCTAATATTCTCAAGCATTGCTCCTGAGATTTCCTTCAGCTGAAGCACCAAATCTTCCACTATATCATGCTTGGGGTTAATCATCCAAACGATATCGCGCATTGCCTGGGAAGTGTTTTTGCTGATGGATCGAATTTCCTGTAACCCCGTTGTTACCGCTTCATCCGATGAGTCTATTTTCTTTTCAAGGAGTTGGCTTTTGAGAATAACACTACCCAGATTACTACCAATCTCATCATGTAAATCTCCAGCTATTTGTAATCGAACTCGCTCCATTCTTTTCACATTTGCCATTCTGTATTGGTAGAAACCAATACTTATACTCACTACTAGAATGACTATTAAAATCCGGAACCACCAGGTTTCGTAATAAGCGTACTCAAAGTTCAAATACAAAGTCGCTGCTTCTGAACTGATAATCCCATCCTTAGTTATTGATCGAACATGAAAGGTGTAATTTCCCGGTGAAATGTTGGTATAAAAGGCTGCTCGTCTTGTATCAACTTCTTCCCACTCTGTTTGAAAAGGTTCGAGTTTATATTGAAATGTTATCTCTTCGGAATCGATAAAACTCGGTGAGGTATAATAGATAGCTAGCGACTTATTATCGTGGGGTATACCAATGACTGATGAAATAGGTGCCTCTTCATTGTCTATCTGAAGCCCTTCTATGAGAATAGGTGGAGGACTACTATTGGTAAGGATTCTATCCGGGTTTACTTTCCCTATTCCTGCTCCGGTAGAAAACCAAATTTCATTGGTACTAGTTACTAACCCATCTATGATTGTATTAGAAGGTAGACCATCATCCGACGTAAACTTTCGGTAAGACACCTGTTTGGTAGTATCCGAGATATGTTCAACAAGCTGCTGTTTTTCTACATAGTAAATCCCATTACTGGTAGAAATCCATAAGAAGCCATTATGATCTTCAATAATACCTCCTATTGTTTCAGCGGGAAGCTGATTGGTTTTGATGGGTATGAATTTTTCCCCGATTTTTACATTTAGTCCACCACCAGATGTGCCTATCCAGAGTCGGTCTTCATCGTCATTATAAAGCGCGCTAATGATCGGATTCAATAATCCTGAACCTTCGATATATTGAGACTGAACAGTATCAGCTACCAGCTTATTTAAGCCATAATTAGTACCAACCCATAAAGCACCGGATTGATCATTGGTAATAGAAAGTACGCCTCCTTTCGACATTTCAGCATCATCAAGATGTAATGAATTTCTCCCAGTCCATTTTACTATACCAGCTTCCAGGCCTATCCATAGCTGTCCATTTTTATCTTCATAAAAAGTAGTTACTTCTGAGTCGAAGGTGGAATTGAACTCATCTAGAGAATAAATATCTGATCCATCAATTACGTCAACCCCTACTTCTTCTGCGGCGTTGGAAACATAAATTCGTTCATTCGAATCTGCAAAAATAACCTCAGCCAAATCTGTCATTAACCCATCTTTTTCCCCAAATACGGTCGTATCATTTCCTTCAATTCTTGTCAGCTTATTATCTATTACTACCCAAAAAGTCCCTGGGGTAGATTCTACCATTGCTCCTGCTGCTGCATCTCCAAAAGAACTAAAGGTCGTTTCTTTTATTCGGTAGGCTCCCTCTAAATAGCTAAATATCCAAATATGACCCTCTTTATCTTTTAATGCCGCTAACGAACCTTTGTTCTCCAATCCAAGATTTCTGTCCAGTTCTCCAGTAGTCAAATCTAGTCGATGTACACCTTCGGATGTTGAAACCCATAATGCGTTTCCATCTTTAGCCATGTCTAATACAAAACTGGTATTCGCCCCCTTATCGGTAAGCGGATAATGTCTGTACTCACCTTCATACATTACAAATACCCCAGACCGGCTACCAATAAACAAAGAGTCTGATTCATTGATAATGCTGTATATAACCGGCGTTTCAAGTTCTTTTGGAAGTGGAAAGTCGATGAACCGATCATCTTTAAAATACCTTAGTCCGTAATCAATAAAACCAACGACTAGAGTATCCCCCTTATATGGTGACAGCGAAAAAATATGATTTTGAGATAGCTCTGAATTTTCAGCCGTAAACTGCCGGATTGAGTCTCCTACTATTTTATATAATCCTCTTCCATCTGTACCTACCCAAAATGCTCCATCCGATGTTTCAGCAAATGAAACAATGTACTGATCGATACCACCTAGTTTCCCAAAAGGACGTGAAAACTCTCTGTCTTTATAGGTAGTCACCCCTCCACCTGAGGTTCCGATCCAAAGAGTTCCATCATTGCCTAAATAGAGCTTTCGTATAACACTGGAATTGAGTGCCTCAGTATTGTCCTTATTGTAGACGGTTACATTAACTCCATCGAAACGAGCTAATCCATCTGTAGTAGCAAACCATAAGTATCCATCCTCTGTTTGAAGGATATCGTACGCTGCGAGGCCTGGCAAACCATCTTCATCGGTAAAGATTTTCTTGTTGTATTGAGCATTAACCGGGTATGAAATACTCAAGCAAAAAAACAGTAGTAGAACCCCAAACCTTTTCTGCACCAAAATACTTGTATAAGCCTAATTTGTGAACAAAGATAACTTAGTTTGCGAACTTTACAACGGTAGTAAAAAATGAATGCCCGAACTAATGATACTATTTCGGGTAGCTAGGACAAACGTGACTATGCTCTATCTATACCATAGAAAAAGGCTATCTGGTTTGCTTGTCAACGAGGATGAGATTCAGCATATTCAGCGAATAATTAATGAATTTTTTGAGTCTCATTAAGACTCACATCAACACTAAAAAGCTAACTAAATGGAAATTCTTTGGCTGGGTTTGGCTTATGTACTTGGAATGATTTTCCAGGCACTGAGACTCCCCCCTTTGGTAGGTTATCTTGTAGCAGGAATTTTACTCTCAATTTCAGGAATACATCTCGAAACAGACGTTATTCATGAGGTTGGACACCTTGGTGTACTATTACTCCTATTTACAGTAGGCCTGCATCTAAGACTTAAAAATATAATTCAACCTGAGGTATTTGGCGCCGGAGGTATCCATCTCATTGTTTCGGCAGGGATTTTTACTCTTATTGCTACACTATTTGGGTATGATCTAACAGCCTCAATTGTAATTGGCGTTCTTCTCGGGTTTTCGAGTACCGTTTTAGCCGCTAAAGCTTTGGAGGCAAGAGGAGAACTGGGTGCGTATCACGCGAGGGTTTCAATTGGTATCCTAATCCTGCAGGACCTGGCTGCCATCACTGTTCTTGCATTAACAGGCGGGGGACTACCTTCAGTCTGGAGTTTTGGATTATTAATTCTCCCTTTCCTGCGCCCAGCACTCATAAAATTACTGACCTATAGCGGACATGAAGAATTGCAACTTCTCTTCGGACTTATTCTGGCGGTTGGGTTGGGAACCCTTTTTGAAGTGCTTGGTCTATCCTCTGAGTTGGGAGCACTTGCAGCAGGAGCATTACTTTCTGGTCACGAACTAGCCGATGAACTCGCTGAAAAGTTATGGGGCATTAAAGAAGCCTTTCTGGTTGGTTTCTTCCTGGAAGTTGGATTAGCGGGACTGCCAAATATGGATGCCCTCCTTTTTGCAGGAGTTCTATTACTATTGCTGCCGCTTAAATCCATTATGTATTTCTTCCTTCTTATTGCCTTTAAGCTGAGATCGAGAAACTCTTTTATGGTCACCACTACACTGACCTCTTACAGTGAATTCACTTTGATCGCCGGAACTGCTGCCGCCAGTGCGGGATTTATCCCCGAATCAACAATCATCGTCTTCGCTTTACTTACAGCGGTTTCATATGCACTTAACGCGCCATTGACTGCTAATGCAAACAGGCTATGGAATAAATTTGAGAACAAACTTGTACCATTTGAACGCGACGTGAAACACCCTGGACAGCAAGTAGTCAACCTTGGAGGCGCTCATTATTTGATTGTAGGAATGGGGCAGGCTGGTGAAGCCGCGTATGATTATTTGAAGGAAAGAAACCTTCGGGTAACTGGAATGGATATTGACCCTGCTCGCATCGAGAAAAACCTAAAGGATAGAAGAAGGGTAGTTTACGGTGATGCTACTGACCCGGAATTATGGCAGTACATCGACCTTTCGGAAGTAGAAGCAGTAATGCTTGCTGTTCCAAATCCTGATAGTAAGGTTGAAGCAACCAAAATGATGCGGAAGAATAAGTTTGAAAATGATATCTATGCATTAACCATGCGGGATGAGGAACACACAGCACTAAGAGATGCCGGTGCTAATGCAGTATGCCTGCCTATGAAACAGGCGGGAAGAAAGCTTGCTGAGCTAAGTATCAGCGAGGAAATCGAAGGTTCAATGTCATTGGAGTTGATGTAATGAGTTGCGAACACGAGAATATGATCAGAATCACAGAACCGGTTGGAGAAATTCAATGTGAGGATTGTGTAAAACAGGGGGATACCTGGGTTCACCTTAGAATGTGTATGACCTGTGGATACATAGGATGCTGTGATAGCTCTAAGAATAAACATGCTCGTAAACATTTTTTTAGAACAGGGCACCCTATTATTCGATCTGTTGAGCCAGGAGAAAACTGGCATTATTGTTTTATTCATAAAGAAATGTTGGAAGCTTAATGGAAGACTTTATTGTTTCATCACTTCAGCAAAACCCTGCTTTTGAAAATGTACCCGAAGAACAGCTTAGATGGTTTGCATCGGTTTCTGAGCTTTGTATATATCAGCCGGATGAAGTAATTGTTAAACCCGGAGATGATATAGATGGGCTATTCATCATTTTTGAAGGTTCCCTTAGGGCTCAAATCAAAAGAGGAAATCAGTTTAGCCCCCTGGCGCACTTTGAAAAAGGCGACATCTCAGGAAAATTACCTTTCTCAAGAATGCAATCTTCTGCCGCGTTTATGACTGTTTTGGAAGAATGTACATTGCTACGAACCCATGAAAGTACGTTCAAGGAAATCACAAAACGGTATGAACTGGTATCAGTATTTGTGCACTCTCTTTCTGATCGAATACGCAGTTTTACTACACAACAGCAGCAAAATGAAAAGCTGGTTGCACTTGGAAAACTTTCAGCGGGACTTGCCCATGAATTAAATAACCCTGCATCGGCCATGGTAAGAAGTGCTACCGAACTTAAAAAAGGGTTGAAGTCCAGCCCGGACAAGTTCAAAGCGGTAATGCACATAAAAATGAATGATGAGCAGGTTGATGCCGTAAATGATTTGGTTTTTCGAAAAGCAGAAAAGGGTTCCTCCAATGAGCAAAGCTTGATGGCACGAACGGCTCTTGAAGATGATCTAACCGACTGGATGGAAGACCATGGAGTTGATGATGGGTTTGAATATGCAGAAACGTTTGCTGAATACTGCTTCAATACTGATGATCTAGAATTTGTGCTGGAGCATGTAACAGAAGAATATCTCCCTCCTGTTCTTGGATGGCTCGCAAATGTGTTAACTACCGAAAAAATGGTAGAGGAAATCGAAGATGCTGCTACGCGAATATCTGATCTAATATCTTCGGTAAAAACATACTCTCATATGGACCGAGGCTCTGATAAAGAAGCGGTAGATCTTAAGAAAATGTTTAAGAGTACCATCACTATGCTCAATCATAAAGCCAAACAGAAAAACATCGTTTATGACATCGATGTACCAGAAGGCTTGCCTGAATTCTGTGGATATGTAAGCGAATTAAACCAGGTTTGGACCAACTTATTAGACAATGCGATTGACGCGCTGGAGGATGGAGGGAAAATCAGTATCTCGGCATTTACTAAAAATGGAGACCTGATTTTACACTTTAAAGATAACGGTTCAGGAATCCCCGAGGATGTCCAAAATAAAATCTTCGATCCCTTCTTTACTACCAAAGATGTAGGCAAAGGAACCGGGCTTGGACTGGATGTAGTGCACAAGATTATTGATAAACATAACGGAAGTATCAAAGTTACTTCTCAACCAGGTGATACCACCTTCGAACTCTGTTTCCCACTTTCATGAAAAAACCCATACTATTTGCTGTAGATGATGATCCCCAGGTTTTGCGTGCCATACAGCGAGACCTTAGAAGTAATTACAGGAGTGATTTCAGAATTCTAAGTACTAATTCCCCAAAAGAGGCCCTTGAAACTCTACCTGAGCTAAAAAAACAAGGGGAAACAGTCGCACTTTTCCTTTCGGATCAGCGAATGCCCGAAATGATTGGAGTCGATTTCTTAGAACAGGCAAAAAAGATATATCCTGAAGCCAAGCGAGTTCTCCTTACTGCATACTCTGATACCAATGCAGCCATAAAAGCCATTAATGACGTTCAGCTGGATTACTATTTACTTAAACCCTGGGATCCGCCGGAAGAAAAACTCTTCCCCGTTTTAGATGACTTACTGGATGAATGGCAGGCAAACTATAAACCTGAATTCCAGGGAATAAAGCTTGTTGGGTATCAATACTCTCCAAAGTCTCATACGATTAAGGATTACCTATCCGGAAATTTGATCCCTTACCGGTGGTTAGATATTGAAGCAAGCGATAGCGATAAAGCCACCGATTTGCTTGAGGAATCTGGAATAGACGTAAAAGATTTACCCGCCATTTTCTTCGAAGACGGAACACATCTTACCGAACCAACACCACTTCAAATCGCTAACAAACTTGGGAGAAACCCTTCTGCATCAGAGAATATTTATGATGTAGCAATTATTGGAGCTGGACCGGCTGGTTTAGCTGCAGCAGTTTATGGAGGATCCGAGGGACTAAAAACATTGCTTATAGAAAAAAGAGCTCCTGGAGGGCAAGCTGGGACAAGTTCCAGGATCGAAAACTACCTGGGGTTTCCAAATGGATTAAGTGGAGCTGACCTCGCGCGAAGAGCGATAACTCAAGCTACACGGTTTGGGATCGAGTTCTTATCTCCTCAAGAGGTGGTTGATATTAAAATTAATGACCACTACAAAACATTAACCCTGTCCGACGAAAGTACCGTTAATGCAAAAGCGGTAGTAGTCACTACCGGAGTTAATTACCGAAAACTGGAGTGTAAGGGTGTTTCGGATTTCACGGGCGCCGGAATCTATTACGGTGCTGCCATGACGGAAGCTCATGCCTTCAAAGACAAACAGGTTTATGTAGTGGGAGGAGGTAACTCTGCTGGACAGGCTGCAATGTATCTTTCCACCTTTGCAAAAAATGTATATATCCTGATCCGGAGGGACTCCCTGGTAAGTAGTATGTCTTCTTACCTTATTGATCAGATCGATAAAACAGAAAATATCGAGCTGAAGCCATTTACTGAAGTAACGGAAGCTTGTGGGGAAGGAAAGCTCCAAAAACTAGTGCTTTCTGATACTAAATCTGGTCAGCTCAATGAGGTCGAAGCTGATGGGCTATTTATATTTATAGGAGCACGCCCCTATACTGACTGGATTAAATCTGATATCATCAAAAATGAGAAGGGCTTTTTAGAAACGGGGAAAGAATTGAGCAGATATGAAGAGTTTTCAAAAGTATGGCAGCTCGATCGTCAGCCTTTTCTTTTAGAGACCTGTAATCCTGGAATTTTTGCAGCTGGTGATGTACGAGCAGGAGCAATGAACCGTGTTGCTTCAGCCGTGGGTGAAGGGGCTATGAGTATTAAATATGTGCATGAGTACCTGGCCGATTCAAACTTGTAAATTATATAAATCTTACATACTCTTTTTTGGATAAAAATATATTTGCGTGAAAGTAGAAGAACCTCTTTTCGATTATGTAAGCCCCAATTTAAGTCACGAAATCATATGTGGTGACTCTCAGAAGATTCTCAAGAAAATGGAAAATGAGAAATTCGATCTGATAATAACCTCTCCTCCATATAACATTGGAAAAGAATATGAGACTAAAACTTCTATTGAAGAATATCTATCTACACAAAAAGGTATTATCAAGGAACTTGTCAGGGTTTTATCTGATGAAGGAAGTATCTGTTGGCAAGTAGGAAACTACATTGACAAGGGAGAAGTGTTTCCATTGGATATTTTCTATTACCAGATTTTTAAAGAACTCGGCTTAAAACTACGAAATAGAATAATCTGGCACTTTGGTCATGGTCTTCACGCTTCCAACCGCTTCTCTGGGCGTTATGAAACCATTCTATGGTTTACTAAAACTGATGACTATATATTTAACTTGGATGATGTAAGAGTACCATCAAAATATCCTGGGAAAAGGCATTTCAAAGGACCAAAAAAAGGTGAGCTATCTGGAAACCCTAAAGGAAAAAACCCTTCTGATATTTGGGAAATTGTGATTAGAGATTGGGAAAATGAATTATGGAATATTCCCAATGTTAAATCTAATCACCCAGAAAAAACTGAGCATCCTTGTCAATACCCTGTAGAATTAGTTGAAAGATGCATTCTTGCTTTAACAAATAAAGAAAGTTGGGTTCTAGATCCTTTTTGTGGAGTAGGTTCAGCAGTTATTGCTTCAGTAAAAAATGATAGGAATTCAATTGGAATTGAAATGCAGCAAGAATATTGCGAGTTGGCTCAGAAGAGAATCACCGACCTAAAAAATGGTACATTAAAATTACGACCGATAAATAAACCTATTCATACTCCATCTAAAAAAGATAAAATTGCTCAAGTCCCAAAAGAGTGGCAAAAAGAACTCAACTATAAAGTAAATGGAATATGAAAGTAGCTCAAAAATATTCGCACTTAAATGGCGAAGAATATTTGCTAGTTCATCATAAGAAAGAGTACAAACAGATAATCGATATTATTGAATCTGTTGATGCTGAAAAACACCGAACAAAAGTTTCAAAAGAGAAAAATCGTATCGGTGAATTGCTCTATAATCCAGGCACCTTGAATTCTGATTTCAAAGAGAAATTTGACTCTTTTGACTGGAAAGAAAGAAGAAGAGATTTTTATGTCTCAACTGATTACGAAGTAGTAAAACAGATTGAGCCTATGAACTATAAAGATCAGAAAGAATTTCTTCAAAAAATCGATCATCCACTTCACAATTCCTATAATCAAACTGATTTTATTAAGAACAAGATTGGAGTAGAAGTTCAATTAGGAAAGTACTTCGCAGTTACATATGACCTTTTTGTAAAGCATTTATCATTCTATAATGGACAAGTAATCAATATCGGTGTTGAGATTATTCCAACAAAAAAAATGCAACAGAAAATGTCGTCCGGACCTCCATGGTTTGAGAAAGAAATTCATAACGTAATGCGCCACGGTCGGACAAACCCCCCAGTTCCTTTACTGGTTTTGGGTATTGAGCCTTAAAATACTCATGTCCTTCTACCGTAAAGTCTCAGAGTTTGGGACTAAGTTTATAAAACCTCATCTCCTGTATAGGTACGGATTCAATTTATCCCCCATGTACCGTAGGAGTACCGGAAGAATCATCTACGTTTCGAGGGATTTGTTGGAGATAAAAATTAAGATCCCAATCAGCTACAAGAATCGGAATTATATGAATTCCATTTTTGGGGGGAGCATGTTTTCAGCAGTGGATCCAATTCCTTTGGTCCAGCTTATCAATTTGTTGGATCACGACTTTATAATTTGGGATAAGTCAGCCGAGATTAGCTTTCTAAGACCCGCAAAAGAAGATTTGTATGCTTCCTTTTCTTATTCAGCAGAAGAACTAGATGAAATAAGAACAGGGGTTGCAGCTAAAAAGGAAATTGAAATTATAAAAACCACAAAGCTAACAGATAAACAAGGAGAGAAAGTTTTCTGCGAAGTAAAAAAGAAAATTTATATCGCTGATAAAGCTCACTACAGGCTAAAGAGAAAAAAGAAGTTATCTCAATAGCGCCTCAAGATTCTCTGCTTCTATATCTTTGCCCAATACCACACCTGCACTATCAATTAAAAAAGTAGTTGGGGTGCTATAAACCCCGTATTGAGTAGCTATAGGAGAATCGACACCCATAAAGTCAGAAACCTGGAGCCAGGTTATCTCATCTTTTTCTATTGCCGTTTCCCAATTTGTTCTGCTTCGATCTAAGGAAACACCCAGAATTTCAAAGCCCTGTTCGCGGTATTCTTCATAAAATGTAGCCAAAGTGTTGTTCTCTCTCCTACAAGTTGGGCACCATGAAGCCCAAAAAGTGAGGAATACTTTTTTTCCTTTCAGATCAGACAGGCTAATCTCTTCTCCATTTAAAGTACTCAAGGTGAAATCAGGAGCTCTACTTCCAACTATTACTGCCTCAAAATTCTCAACAAGCTGCTCCTTATTGCTATTAATTGCCTGGTGCTCCAGTGTTCCATTGAACCGGGAATAGACTTCGAAAAAAAGCGGATGTTCAGGATTCCTGAAGAAGAATGGGAACGCAATCAAATAAATGAGTACCAACAGTATGGGATAGATCCACCACTTCGTAAATAGTGTTTTCATAAAAAGAGCTGATAATTATTTCAAAAAACTATTCATTTGAACACTGCATATCTCATTGATTTACTCTATTCAAATCATCGCCTTTTGTCTAAGCAACAATTTGCGTCAATCCCTATTTTGTCTCAAACCCAACCAACTCTATGACGGACGCACTTGGACTTTATTTAATCATTAGCGGTCTATTGTATTTTATTGTTCTGGTGTTTGTAGCTTCTTTAGGGCAAATAATTCTCCACAGAAGAGACCGAAAACGCAAAGAACCAAAAGAATGGCCAACTGTTTCTGTATTAGTATCCGGAAAAAACGAAGAAGCTGTTTTTGCTACCTGCATTCGTTCATTGATTAACCTGAATTATCCCAGGGAAAAGCTACAGATCATTATTGTTGACGACCAGTCAACAGACAATACTTCCAAAGTAATAGAGGCCGAAATTGAAGGTCAAGATCATGTACTACTGTTGAATACAAAAAATTATGATACTCATCTGAAAGCCAAGGCCAGGGGAATTTCATTTGCAGCAAAACATGCTACCGGGGAATGGTTATTTATTACTGATGCAGATGCCGAGGTTCATCCACTTTGGCTTAAAAAAATGCTCACAGGCATTACTGAAAAAACCGGTACTATTGCCGGCATGATGACGATTAAAGAGAATAACCTGGTATCGACCCTCGAAAAAATGTCCTGGGGTTATACTATTCCTTTTGCCTTTGGTGCGGCCGGGTACGGAATGGATTTTATTTGCGTAGGGCCCAACATGGCTATTCGAAGATCTATCTATGAGAAAAGTGGCGGACTCGAAAAAGCAGAATTTAATGTAGCTGAGGACCTGGCTATTTTTATGATGTCGGCTAATGCCGGTTATAGGGCACTTGCTCACAACAATCCTGAAACTACTGTAAGGATGTTTCCCCTTGAAAGCTTTCAAAAACTACTAAGCCAACAAAGAAGGTGGATTCGAGGAGGTTATGAGCAAGGCTGGGAATACTCAATTGGCTTAAGCATTGTCTTTGGGTTTGGCTTCCTCTTCGTTATCGCAATAATTCTTGGGTTATTTATTAACCCAATGGCTGCATTAGGGGCATTGCTCTTTAAATTAGCCGCAGACTCTATTCTTATTATTTCTGAGAAAATCGTTTTCAAGGAAAAACGATTTATTCGCTACATCCCCATTATCTATTTCTATCTGTTTTTTATCTTTCTTTTCCTTCCAATTTCATTTGTAATAAATCGTTCAGTAAGTTGGCAGGGTGAAGGTTATAAAATCGACTATAAATAGTATATGAGTGTTTCTGTTAAGGCGGTTTCTACATCCTCAGAGTTAAAAAAATTTATTCGCTTTCCTTTCGAGCTTTATAAAGGCAGTCCATACTGGGTTCCCCCTATTTTAATGGATGAAAAAGAAACACTCTCGAAAAAGAAAAATCCTGCTTTTGAACATGCCACAGCTATTTATTGGCTGGCTTATAAGGATGGGAAGATTGTGGGAAGAATCGCTGGCATCTTAATCAATGCTGAAGTTGAGGAAAAAAAGCTCGCGCGGTTTGGTTGGATTGATTTTATAGATGATGAAGAGGTAAGTAGAACTCTAATTGAGACTGTAGAAAACTGGGCCAAAGAGCAGGGGCTCGTTGGGGTTCATGGGCCATTAGGTTTAAGCGATATGGATCCTCAAGGGATGTTGGTTGAAGGTTTTGATTCTATGGCTACCATGGCTACTACCTACAATTATGACTACTACCCCAGACACCTTGCCGAACTTGGTTATTCAGCCATTGCTGAATGGGTTGAGTTTAAAGGTAAACTATCATTCGAGTTCGATGAAAAAGTTTACCAGCGCACTAGCTTTATAAAAGAACGGTTTGGCTTTGAAGTTCTAAATGCAACACGCCAAAAGCATTATCTAAAGCACGGCCAGGAAATGTTTAACCTGATAAATAAGACCTATTCAAGTCTTTATGGTTTTTATAAACTGTCCGATAAACAGATTAAATATTACATCGATAAATACTTGAAATTTGTACGAACTGAATATTTCAAGATGATTTTAAAAGATGGTAAGCTCGTCGGTTTTGGTATAGGTTTGCCGTCATTCTCAAAAGCTCTCCAAAAAAATAGAGGTAAGTTATTGCCCTTTGGATGGACACATCTTCTTAAAGCATTTAGAAGTGATGAAGAATTAGATTTGTATCTAATCAGCGTCGAACCGGAATATGGGCAACTAGGAGTGACACGTCTTCTTGTCTTTGAAATCTATGATAATTTCAAAAAGAATGGCGGAAAGGTCTTCTATAGCAATCCAATCCTCAAGACTAATACTGCTTCTAAAAATATGTTCAACTCACCAGAATTAGAGGGGCAGCATATTGAGATTCGTAAAAGACGCCAATGCTTTATAAAAGAGTTTTCGAATGAGTGATTTTACAGGAAAGAATAAATGGGGAATTATACTTGGCGGCTCTAGTGGAATGGGACTGGCAAGCGCAAGAAAATTAGCTCACCATGGCCTGAACCTTATCATTGTCCATAAGGACCGCAAAACTCAGGCAGAGGCTGTACAACAGGAATTTAATGAGCTTCGTGCTTCAGGAATACAGTTACTGTCCTTCAATAAAGATGGAGTAGATCCTTCTTCTATAAAGGAAATGATTGAAGAGATTAATAACCATTTGAAACAAGAAGGAGGACAAGTACACCTGGCACTTCATTCTATTGCCCGCGGGAATCTCAAGCCCCTTTTTAAGAGCATTGAAGGTGTAGAGTCTGCTATTGAGCATGATGAAATCTCAAAATTCTTTGAGCTTAAAAACGCTGGCTCCCCTGCCGGGGCTTTATCACTTACAGATTTTGACCTCACCCTTCACTCTATGGCTTTGAGCTTACATACCTGGGTAAATGAGTTGTTGGAGCATGGCCTCCTCTCCGAACATAGCCGGATTATTGGGCTTACCAGCGAAGGAGATAAAAAAGTATGGGGAAGTTACGCAGCTGTTAGTGCCGCTAAAACAGTACTTGAAAGCCTGGTTAAATACATGGCTATCGAACTCGCGCCAAAAAAAATTACTTCGAATTTAATACAGGCTGGTGTTACGGAAACACAAAGCTTTAGAATGATCCCCGGAAGCGAGTTCCTTGCATCTTTTAGTAAAGAACGAAACCCAAATAAACGGCTAACTACTCCTGAGGATGTAGCTAATGTTGTATATCTGTTATGTAAAGAAGAAGCGAACTGGATAAACGGCACAACCATCATCGCCGACGGTGGTGAAAATCTGGTATAAAGTATGAGTGTAGAAGATCGAATCCTTTCTCTGCTTCCTCAAAAAGACCCTTTCCGTTTCGTTGATAAAATCCTGGATGTAAATGATGATACTATTACGGGAGAATACACTTTTAAAGAGGATGAATATTTCTATGCCGGGCATTTTGAAGGAAACCCCGTGACACCCGGTGTTATCTTAACAGAGTGCTGTGCCCAGGTTGCTTTAGTCTGTCATTCTATCTTCTTTCTGTTGAAAGATGATCCTGAAGCAAAGAATAAATACATACAATGGTTTTCTAATTCTGAGGCTACTTTTTTAAAACCAGTATATCCGGGAGAAAGGGTTACGGTTTCAGGTAAAAAAAGCTATTTTCGTCATGGTAAATTTAAAAGCGAAGTGAAGATGACTAATGAGGCAGGCGATATAGTTTGCCGGGCAACCCTATCGGGGATGGGGTTCATCGAAAAAGAGAACAAAGATTGAAGCGAGTTGTAATTACAGGTTTAGGTGTTGTCTCACCAAATGGAATTGGCATTCCGAATTTTCTTCATGCGATAAAGCATGGTATTTCCGGGATTAGAAAAGACCCCCTTCTGGAAGAGCTGAGCTTTCAGACAACCATTAGTGGTATCCCAAATCTCGACACTATTGATATCGATGATTACATAGACAAGATTTCCCAACGCTTTCTTTTCAGTGAAGCCATTAAATATGGGATTATTGCCGCTAAAGATGCCTGGCTGGATGCCGGGTTAACTGTTCCTGACAAAAACGATATTGATTGGGATACAGGAGCAGTCATAGGGGCTGGATCAATTGCTATGGATAATGAGCTTAACAAGCAGCTCTATATGATTTATGATGATAAAGTGGTCCGCAAGCTTGGTTCAAAAATTACAGAGCAGAGAATGAATAATGGCCCAACAGTATATGTATCTGGGATGCTTGGGTTGGGTAATTGGGTAGCCTCCAATTCTTCGGCTTGTAGTACTGGTACCGAATCTGTGATCATGGGATATAATTGGATCAAAGATGGTAGAGCCAAAAGAATGGTTTGTGGTAGTACCGAGGGTCAGGGGCCAAGTTCCTGGGCTGGTTTTGAGTCAATGAGAATCCTGGTACGCAATTCGAATGATGAACCTGCTAAAGCGTCGCGCCCTTTAAGTGCAAATGCCAGTGGTTTTGTACCAAGTACGGGAGGTGCTATACTGATTCTGGAAGAGTACGAGGAAGCAAAAAAGCGCGGTGCTCATATCTATGCAGAAATTATTGGAGGCTTTGCTAACTCAGGGGCCCAACGAATGGGAGGAAGCATGGTTGCTCCTAACTCGACAGGAGTACAACGCTGCATCAACACAACCATCGAGATGAGTGGTATCCAGCCAAAGGAAATTGATTTAATTTCCGGGCACCTTACTGGAACCATGGCTGACCCGTTGGAAGTTGCGAATTGGAAAGAAGTGCTGAGTCTAAAAGATTCAGAATTTCCTTACATTAATTCGTTAAAATCGATGATCGGGCATTCATTGGGGGCGGCAGGTTCCATTGAATTAGTGGCATGTTGTTTACAAATGGAACACAATTTTGTACATCCCTCCATTAATTCTGATCCTATTCATCCTAAAATAAAAGAACTAATTCCTGAGGAAAAGATTCCTAGTCATGGGGCTATTGATACCGAAGTAAACGTGATTGCTAAAACCAGCTTTGCTTTTGGAGATACAAATAGCTGTATAATCTTGAAAAAAGTTACTTAGTCATGATTTCAAAAGAAGAACTTTCAGAGAAACTAAAAACAATTATCGAAAGCTATATTCCTGAAGAGGAAATGCCTGATGAGTTTTCATTGGATATGAACCTCACTGAGGAACTTGGTATTAATTCGATGCATGTAATCGATATTATCATTGATATAGAAAACGAATTTGATATCATGATTTCTGATGAAGAATTACAAAACATGACTACCGGAGCCAATGTAATTGAAACTATACTTAACAAGCTCAAAGAAAAAGAGGAAGGCTAAAACCCGATCCTGCTCCTTACTGCGTCGGTTGCCCTTTTCTTAAGTTCGTCTTCAATCTCTTTTTTGCGTTTTTCCAGCTCTTGTTTCTTTTTCTCAACAATTTGAAGCTGTTCATTTACTTTAGTTTCCAGCTGGTCATATTTTGACCTGAGCTCCGCCTCTTTTTCGTCTTTGAAGGTTAGTAGTTCCTCTTTTTTGTTCCCAATTCGGGATTGCACTTCTGACTCAATCTTATTTCGAGCGTCTTCTACCTGTTTACTTATACTTCCTTTTAAAGCATCTACGAAGAGATTATCAATATTCGACCTTATTTTAACATCCAAAGGCCCATCTAGATTATCAACCAATGCAGTTATATCAATTTGCTCGGTTCCTGCTACTGCATCTTGAATCAACTGCTTCACCCTGTTTTCAGGCCTTCCCTCTCCAAAATCAAACACCAATCCCTTGTTTAAATATTGGATTTCACTTTCAATTCGCTTATCAATGATGCTAAGTCTGGCATTTACTTCTCCTACTCCTTGCTCGAGGGGATAAGGCAACAGCTCAGACGGAGATAATTGGGTGCCACTTAAATCAAAGCCTGCATACTGAAATGAAATATCTTCTCTTGGAAGCTCCTCTAGGTAATTAAACTCCCCGGCTAGCTTCATGCTTCTCGAACTTTGATCAGACCCGCTTAAGTCAAATAATATCGGCTTTTCAGTTTTATCCTGGTTTGTGCTTATATCCGTAATCTTCCCTGCCAGCTGCAATGCTGATTTTGTTTCGCCAGACAGATCAATGTTTTGAATCCAAAGCCGGGGCCAATCATACTTATCACTGAACTTATAATCTTTGCCCTCATAGCGCTCTATCTTTTCCTCGTCATCCCCTCCTACTAATCTGCCTCCATACTCCCTTGCCATTGCAACATAATTGAGATACGCAGCATAGTCGGAGAATAACTCTTCCCCAAATAGAGACTGTGCTATATTTTGAGCATCTATAGTCGGCAGCTTTGCCATTTTTGCTGCCCGATCAAAATCGTCCCTTATCCATTCATCAATCTGTGAAGTGCTAAAGCGGGCACTACCAAAATCCTGTTGGAAATCGGATTGAATAGTCTGGGCCCGGTTTTTTAATGAATCGACCTGTTTGGTAAGCAATTCAACTTTTTTGATAGCAGTCAGCGCCTCCTCTACCTTTTTCAGGTTCTTGATATCAATACCATTAAGTGTCTGCTGTATTCTTGCAGTCTCGTTATTAATATTAATGGTAGCAAAGGTACTGTCCCATTTTTCGTAGTTCTGAGAAAGTCCATTCCGGAGAGAATCAATTCTGTCGGGAGCTTTTAAATCAACTGCAGCTAATAAACTGTCTGTATTGATATCATCTTTGATATCAAAGAACTCAGCCTGGGCATTTTGTTTTGCCTCCGATGAAATCTCCCCAAATGCCTCGGCTATGAATCCAGGTTCTTCAGGTTCACTACTTTCATCAGAAACTGGCATTTCAAAATAGCCATCAGTCTCTCTTTCTGTTTCAAACTTAAAGTCCTTTAGCACTACATCTTCGATAATTACACTTTCCCATAAAGTAGGCCAAAAAAGAAAATCCAGTTCTGCCTCCCCTGTTTCAAAAGAATTTTGCCAGGTATTTTCAGGATTAGTCACCTGAAGCCGATCCCATCTGATTTTCAGTTCTGTCAGGCTTATTTCTAGCCCATCTACTTCAACGAGAGCTCCGTTTGCTACACTTGCCTGGTACTCAACATGCGATTCCACATAAGAATCCAGACTTATGAAACTGGCTCCAAAAAATAATGCAGCTAAAATCAGTACAAAAATGACGCCTTTAATTCTCATCTTAACCCCTCACTCGGCTTACTGTTTGATAAATTGAATACAGCTTTGTGCCCTTAAGCATTTTCATCAATTTAGTCTTCATAACTCGCTCATGGATGTGAGTTCTATATTGAACCACCCCTACTCTCGCAATTGGGAACATCGGAATACAAAGTACAAGAGCAATTAAGAAGCTCCCGATTACAACGGTGTTATAGAATTTTGTGATTGCCCAAAGCTCATTGTTATACATACTTGTCCAGGTTTGGCGCATACTTTCCAACTCAAGCAACCAGGTGCCAAATGCATGGAATAATGGATCGGCCAAATAGGCAAAGCCACTAAATACTATAAAACTAAGAATGGCCATTCCGATGTTTACTTTTAAAATGATAATCAGAACCAGGATGAGCAGATTATGAACGGACATTACTGGAGTGAGCCCGATTATCATGCCTAGAATTAGCCCCCCAGCTATTTGTCCAGGAGAGGCTTCAGAAGCAAGAGCCTTTAAAAGCTTTGCAATGTATTTGAGAAGGAGTAACATAACTATTGACCAATGATCTTAAACAGGTAATGTATTTACATAGAATCAAAATTCACACTCCAATAACTACGCTTATTGAAGTTTAATATTCCACTAATTTAGCCTACTAAAATATTCAAGGGTATTTTTCGTAGTTTAAATTAATTATAGTGATTAGGTTATGCAGTTTTCTTCTTACTTCCCCTTTCTTTTAATCTTAGTCTTAGTTTTTATTCTGGGATGTAATCCGAACAGCTCAAAATCTAATGATGAGCTTGTTATTACAGTTTCTGGTACAGTAATAAGCAAAGTTACAAATGAGCCTATTAACAACGTAACAGTAACCATTGTCTCACCTGAAGAAGTTGCTGGGAACATAGTATTCACTAATTCTTCTGGATTGTTCGAATTCTCTGATTTGCTTATTTCTGTTCCAAATGAAATGGAAATCGATTTTCTTATTGAGGATAGCTTAGAGGGAAATAGAACCCTTTCTATTTTTCCCGATGAAGTGAATTATGAGATTAGTGATCCTGTTGAGCTTATCCCTACCCCAGATTATCGATGTATTAATAATGTTTCTTCCGACATTTATGGTTGTGATAATTTTGACCTTTATGCTCATTTAACCCCTGTAGATTTAGGAGGAACAAGATTAAATGATATTTGGGGATGGACAGATCCCCAAACAAATAAAGATTATGCTTTAGTAGGACTAACCGATGGGGTGAGTTTTGTAGACATCTCTATTCCAAGCAGTCCTATAGTTGTGGGTAAACTTTCCGAATCCAATGTTGACGTGAATTTTAAGATTGGTGAATTTGGCAATGCCTATCCGGCATGTACCATCGGAATTGGGGACACAGAAGCAGCAAAAAACCTTACTGAAGGCTCTACATGGAGAGATTTAAAGGTATTTGATAACCATGTTTTTGTTGTAAGCGATGGGCAGGCGCATGGAATGCAGGTTTTCGATCTTACTAAGTTGAGAGATTATGATGGTGAGTTCTTGAACTTCACCCATGACGCTCTGTATGACCGTTTTGCAAATGCGCATAATATTGTGATCAACGAACAAACGGGATTTGCCTATGTCGTTGGAATTACCACTTCTGAAATATGTGGTTCAAGACAGGAGACTGGATTACACATAATTGATATTAATACTCCATTATCCCCAACTTTTGCGGGTTGTTATTTTGATGAGGAAACTGAAATCAACAATGGATTTAGTGCTGGCATAGGTTATGTACACGACGCCCAATGTGTGAATTACGACGGTCCCGATTCAGATTATTCCGGTAGAGAGCTGTGCTTTAGCTCTGCAGAGGGTTCAGTAGTAATCAGCGATGTTACCGATAAAAACAATCCTTCTACTGTTGGTTTCGGTGGTGCTTCTCAAATGCAATATTCTCATCAGGGTTGGCTAACTGAAGATCACGCCTATTTTATTATGAATGACGAACTTGATGAAGGGAACCTGGGAAGGAATACAAAAACTTATATCTGGGATGTCCGGGATTTGAAAGAACCAACTTTTATTGGACACTATACTCATGAAACTTCTTCTATAGATCACAATTTATATATCAAGGATAATATCGTTTACCAATCAAATTATACTTCAGGGTTGAGGGCTTTCAGAATCGGAGATCTTTCAGATTCAGAACTTATCCCTGTTGGTCATTTTGATACTTTCCCGGAAAGTGATGCAAGAGGGTTTTCCGGAACATGGAGCAATTACCCGTTTTTCAATAATGACATTGTAATTGCAAGTGACATAAGTGGGGGGCTTTTTATCCTTAGAAGAACGTTCTAAATCTTCCACATTTGGAACAGCAAACGAGAACTTCTGTTTATCTGATCTTAGAATTTGTTTTGTGCTCTTTTTTCTATGAAGCCTTCAATGGATAACCACAAAAACTTAGTTTAAAGCATCTTTTTAGTTGGTTTGATATTTGCGTATTTTTACACGTTTCAAAAACTATACTTTCACTAACTAATTAATAATCTCTTAGCAATCTAGTTTCTGCATGGATTTATTTGATAAGCTTGAAGAACGCCCCAGCCCTTTGGGGCCATTTACCTCAGAAGGATACGGGTACTACACATTTCCAAAACTAGAAGGGCCATTGGGTCCAGAAATGAAATTCAACGGCAAGGATATGGTCGTTTGGAGTATCAACGATTACCTTGGAATTGGTAGTAATGAAGAAATTAAAAAAGTAGATACCGAGGCTACCGCTAAATACAGTTTAAGTGCTCCTATGGGCGCTCGACTTATGACTGGTAATTCCACCGAGCATGAAGCGCTTGAAGAAGAATTAGCAGAGTTTATCCATAAGCCTGAAGCCATGCTTCTTAATTATGGATATCAAGGCATCATGAGTGTCATTCACTCACTCGTTGACCGAAATGATTTTCTAATTTATGATGAGCTAAGCCATGCATGTATTGTGGATGGCAAGCAGCTATCAATGGCCGATAAATCGGTATTTAAACACAATGATATCGAGAGCTTTAAAAAGCAGCTTTATAGAGCTGCAGCCAAGAAAAAAGACAATTCTTCTATTCTTGTAGTTACCGAAGGAGTATTCGGCATGACTGGTGACCTGGGAATTCTTCCTGAGATCATTGAACTCAAAAAAGAAGTTCCTTTCAGGCTCCTTGTAGATGATGCCCATGGCTTTGGTACTCTAGGAGAAGACGGCTCAGGTACTGGAACTCATTTGGGCTGCCAGGACGGAATCGATATCTATTTTGGAACTTTCGCAAAAGCCGCTGCATTAATCGGTGCTTTCATCGCTTCCGAGCCGCGGGTAATTAAATTCCTTCGTGCTAATGCGCGGAGCCAAATTTTTGCTAAGTCTCTTCCACTACCGATTGTAGTAACGGCCAGGAAAAGACTCGAAATGATTAAAAATCACCCAGAGTGGAGAGAAACCCTCTGGAAAAACACCCTAAAACTTCGAGAAGGACTTCAAAAGATCGGATACAACGTTCTTCCTTCTGAAAGTCCTGTTACTCCCGTTCTGACTCAAGGTAGTACCGATTTATGTACTGCCATCATGAGAAAGCTTCGAGAAGAACACGGGGTTTTCGTAAGTGGTGTTGCTTACCCGGTAGTACCAAGAGGAATTGTTCTTATTCGATTAATTCCTACCGCTGCACATAACGATGCTCATATTGAGAAGACATTGGTGGCTTTCGAAGCTATTAAGGAGTTTGTTATGGCTTCAGCAAGTAAGCTAACTGCTTAGAAACAGTCTTTCTAAACCTTTTGAGCTTCTTCCTGTTATCCAGGGAGAGGCTTTTTTATTTGTGATTGAGAAGGGAAACGATATCTCCTCCTCTTGCCCTAGAAATAGGAATCTCTTTTTCTACCAGGAAGGTTTCCTTTGAATTCTTCCCTTATGAATGATTCCTATTTAAACTTTTGAAGTCCAAAGGCGATACCGGTAGTGACAAAGAAACCATCTATCGGACGCTGACCGATTTCTATTTTAAAGATTGAGTTTCCAAAGAACCCAAACTTGCGGTCAAAGTTTTCGCTTTTTGTATATGGCTTAGCAACCAGCACGGTTCCTAATCTCCATCCAAACGATTCATCTAGCTCAGCGCTTTTTGCTCCATCAATTTCAAGATCTACAGTAGTAGGCGCTAAGATAACATCGAAGTAAGGACGGATAAATTTCCCTGTTGCGAATTTATATCCGTCACTATCCTGAACATGGATGTAGTATTTCCGGTTATACCCTATCCCGGCATAGACCCCGGCAATGAATAATCCTGTTTTATCAAAAAAGGTGGTTCCCTCTTCGTATTCAAGTGCGCTGTTTCTAATATAAAGCCCACCTCTTGCAACAAACTCACTCGTTACATCAGCAGGCAAATTTACTGCCTGCCAGGTCTGAATTTCCTGATTATTTATGTAATCCTTCTCATAACTAAAAGCCAACAGTACAGGAACCTTACGCTCCTTACTGCTTTCAGATAATTTATACTCAACACCTCCGCTAAATAGAAATGCCGGACCTTCTTTTGCCAAGGAAAAAAGGGAATATAAACCCAGAGCTTCTACACTTAGTTTGTCATTGATGGGATATAAAGCTTCAGCCCCTACGCTCCAGATAGAAGCTCCTGAAGTATTACCAAATCCTGCATCTACCGTGAAGTAGTGAAGACCAACATATCCGCGATGTACATCATTTGGATTAGAGTATACCGTATTAAACGTTACTTGTGCTAATGATGCAGATGAAAGGGTTAAAAAAGTGATTATAAAAGCTAATTTTCTCATGGTATAGTCTTTTTTTAAAAAGCTACCATGATCTAATCGCCAGTTCGATACCCCGAAATAGGTATATTTTAACTCGCTATTTCAGGGAGAAAGAAATGAAAACGGGAAGGTGATCAGAAGGCGTTCGTTGTTCTCTTGTTTCTGAGATAGCGGCGTATTTATATACTTCAACAAACTTATTCACAAATATGTAATCTATCCTTCGGTCAAGCGGATGATTGGTATCGAATCCATTATAGGTTCCCTCCGGACCTATCGATGCTTTTTGAGCAATTTCTTTAGAATCGAGAAGCTTGTTCAAAATAACCTGGATCGCTTCTGCTTCAGGAGTAGCATTAAAGTCTCCAATCATTAAAACAGGCTGTCCGACTGCTCCCCATTCCTCCAGTTTTTCTAACATGAGTTTTGCACCATTTAATCTTGCAAGGGGAGTTTCATGATCAAAATGAGCATTAAGTACCCAAAATATCTCTCCTGAGTTTTTATGCTCGAACTTCGCCCAGGTAGTAATCCTCCTAAAATTAGCACCCCACCCAAAGGAAGGTTCTTCAGGAGTTTCGGATAACCAAAAAGTTCCAGAATCCAGTACGGTTAATTTTTCCTCTTTGAAATAAATAGCTGCATATTCTCCAGCCTGATTGCCATCATCTCTTCCTATACCTACGTAGGCATATCCAGATAACGCGCTGTCAAGATAGATTACCTGTTCATGCAATCCTTCCTGGATACCCAATACATCCGGTTCATAAAATTTAATAACATCAGCTACCCATGCTTTCCTCTTTTCCCACCAATTCTCCCCATCATTTGGAGTGTTATATCGAATATTATAGGTCATTGCAGAAAAGTCCTGGGCAAGAACCCCTATTGTGGCCAATAAGAGAATGATCTTGGCTAGTAATAGCTTTTTCATATGGTATTTGATGAGTTCATTAAAGAATACTCCCTCCTTTCCCCTGGCGTATTAGTTCGGGCTCAGAAGTTGTTAAATCTATTATTGTAGATGCTTCATTTCCACCATATCCGCCATCTATTACTATATCGACCTGATTTTCCCATTTTTCGAAGATCAATTCCGGATCAGTAGTATACTCAATGACCTGATCTTCATCTTTTATGGAAGTAGAAATAATAGGATTGCCCAAGGCTTCTACAAGTGCTAGTGCAATCGGGTTATCGGGAATTCGAATACCTACTGTTTTCTTCTTTTTAAACACGGGAGGTAGGTTACTTCCCCCAGGCAGAATAAATGTATAAGGGCCCGGAAGCGACCGTTTTAATATTTTGAACGTTTTAGTTTCGATTTGGCTCACATAATCGGAAAGATTTTTCAAATCAGAACAAATGAAAGAGAGTTCAGCCTTTTCTAATTTAACGCCTTTAATCTTTGCTACTTTTTCAAGCGCCTTCTTGTTATAAATATCACAACCAAGCCCATACACAGTATCGGTTGGATAAATAACTAATCCACCTTTTTTTAATACTTCTACTACTCTGTCAATCGCCTTTCGATCGATAGGGTTACTGAAGATTTTTATAAACTCTGCCATACTCTCCTCCTCTCAAATTTGAATATAAGTAGAAGGCTGTTACTTAAAACAAAAAAAGGCGCCCAAATTGGACGCCTTTTTTGAGTTGTTTAGTTAAACAACTTTTTAACCCAACCAAACACTCCTTTGGAATCTCCATCCCTGCCTCCTGAAAGACCATCGTAAGTAGGTCGGGGCAATTCATTTTGTTTAGCTTTTTGGCGCGGTGGCCTGTTCGTTTTCTTTTTAGAGTTTTGAGGTTTTTTACCGGTACTTCTCTTCTTCGAACCCGTTTTATTTCCCTTCTTTTTCTCTTTTACTTTCTCCGGTAAAGGAATCTCGCCGGGAGAATGATTTATCTCTTCAGAAATTCGAGCTAAATCTTCTTTATCCATTTTGGATACTAAGGATATCATTCGCGATACCCGACCGCTTTGGATCATATCTATTCTGTTGCCGTATTCATCAACATTTTCCGGGACATCGTAATTAATGATTTCATCGATATGTGAACCTATCTCAACTTCATTGACAGACATTCCTCCAACTACACAAACTCGCATGTCGCCATTCGCAAATTTACCATAGCGTTCATCGAAGATTTCCTTTTCAAGGTCAGAGCTAATGCTCACAACCCCCCAGCTTTTCTTCTTAAGGATATGGAATAATCGATCGGCTGTTCTTTTTGATGCAGAAAAAACCAATACCTTTTTTGCCGTTGACCCTTCCAGGTGCGCCATCAGCGTAGAGATTTTCATTCGAGGAGGAACGTTAATATATCCATGCTCCTTTACAGTAAGCTTTGACTTGCCCGCTTTCCCTTTCTTCTTATTTGAAACTGGCTTTTTTTCTATAACCTTCTCTTCTTCGGTCTTTTCTTTTTCTTGGTTTAAATCTTCTTTAAGAACAACCTTTACAGATACATCATCGAGTTTCTTTTTTGCAGTATCTACATCTACTTCTACCGAAGTTTCCTCTGCTCCATTTTCTGAAGGAGTATCAATCGTTGATGCTTTCTCCTTAGCTGGCTCCTTCTTAGCTGGTTCAGAACGGTCGAATCCAATCAACTCTGGATTTTGCAGAGCGATTTTTACCAGCTCTTCTGTTGCATTATTTCTCTGTTTCGAAAGAACCAGAGTTTGTGGCTCACCATCTACAAAGCGGAGAATATCCTTAACCCTGCTTACCAGGTTAAAGCTTTCCATATCATGAGCCTCATCAATTACTATGAGTTCCAGCTCTTTTAAATGGAAATTATTCTTTTCAATGATTTCAATAAATCGTCCGGGGTTTGCAACAATAACCGGAGCTCCATCAAGTACTGCTTGCTCTTGTTCTTCTTTATTGCCCTTAATGGCGAGCAAAGCGCTGCTTATTTGAGCATGATAGCCAGCAGCCCAAATTAGTTCGTCAATGGCTGCAGCACGTTCTATAGATGGTGTTAGGATTAAAACTTTGGTGCCTTCTTTTTCTCCGTGTTCTACAAGTGTCTTCAACGTAGGTATTAAAAATGAAACAATATCGCCGGCTTCAGACTTTACCAATAGGTTTTTTCCTTCCAAAGCAGCCGGTAACACTTGTTGTTGAAGAGGTGAAGGCGTATCAATTTGTACATCGGTCAGCCCGCTCAATAATTCGGGGCTCAGACCATATTCTTCAAAAGACAATGGTTACACCTCTTTCTAAGTTTAGCTTAATCGTTAAAATTTCAAAGATCTCTGTTCCATTAGGAACGGCCAAATATACAAAACTTGCTTCCTAAGCTCACCCTTTTTATTCCTGCTGTTGGTTTTGAAGAAATGTTTGTTTGAACATAGAATGGAGCGTTATTTCCTTTTTTGATCTCTTGATATGCCAGTACACAATACCTGTTACGATCAAAATTCCCATTAAGCCGATCATTCCGCCTTCTGGACCAAATCTTCCGCCAGTCCAAATTGGATTTCCCCCTTGCTGCAAAACAAGCAAAGAATAAAAATTCTCTGTGCCACTTACCTTAAAACCAAATATACCGCCTTGCACATAATTCCAGGCAAAATGTATCCCAATAGAATATGCCAACCTTCCAGTTACCAGGTATGGAAATGCGAGCATAATACCTGCCAGAACTATATTGATGGTGGAAAAGGTATTTGCATTAGGGTTAAAAACGTGAGCAATTCCAAACAGCGTTGAACTTAGAAAAACGGCTAAGAAAGCGGCTTGAACTGGTGATATCCTTCCAAATGTAAGCCCTTCTTTCATATTCGGGATTAGGTAAGAACGAAATTGAATTTCTTCATAGAAACCTACACTCACCATTTTTATCAGATAACCTACTGCAGGAATTAACCAAAAAGTTGAAGAAACCCTATTCCATGCAAAGCCTCTTATTTCTATATCGCCCATAAACCATTGTATTCCAAAAATTAGGGACATTGCTATAACTGCTGCAATGCTCCCTATTCCAAATTCTTTCCACCAGGTTTTAGTTAGAGTAATTCCGGCTTCTTTTAATGAATTCCTTTGATCAACATACCTGTACATCATGTAGAAAAAAACCATGATTAATACACCAGCGAGGATGAATTCCAATCCATTAGCGCTAGAAGAGATGGATACCCCAAGTAACAGTATGCTTATAAATAGAAAAACAGTAATTCTTATTAGAGATCGGGGCCTGTTTTCTGCTTGATTAAAAAAAGGATTCATACTAAATGAGTATAGAGCAAAGTTTCTATTGGTAGAGATGATACAAACATACTTTTAAAACAAACATTGGATTTATGGAGCGTTACGTTTTTAGTACAAACAGAGAAATATTGGAAGAGGTTTTTGGAGTTGCCCCTGAGTCAAATTCCATTCTAAATCCCAATTTTAATGCTGCACCGGGCAACGTTCTTCCGATTCTAAGATTGACTGAAAAGGGCTTAGTTCTTGAAAACTCTATATGGGGAATAGAAGGCATTGGAAGTTCAATTGATGCTACCGAATTACTGGAGAATAAGGAATACAGACAATTGCTCACTACAAATGCTTGTCTTATCCCAATAAGTGGGTTTTATATTTGGAAAAAAACAGTAGACGATCCACTCCCTTTCTATACAAGAATACATACTCGTGAGTTATTAGCTGTTGCTGGTATTTATTTAAAAAATGAGGGGTCAAGAAATTCGTTTGCAGCTATCACTAAATCAGCTAATGTGCTCATAAAACCTGTTACCGATACTATGCCAAGTATTGTAGAACCCGATGAGTTTAATGATTGGTTACAGGGAGCAGCGGAAAAAATCCTCATGCGAGGATTCAATGACATGAATTTACTGCCTGAAGTAACCGTGGTCCGAGTGCCGGATCTTGTAAATGACCTGGCAAATAACTCGCCAGACCTTATTCAACCTATCCCTAAATTGAGAGAAGAAGACTAGCTCTGGTCAGGCTTTGTTCCTGGCTTTCCTTCTTTAGGGTTATCATAGTAGCGTATAGTTGGATAGGCGAAGTCAATATTATCGTATTTGGCATATTCATCTAACACCTGCTCCCAAATTTTTTGACTGGTACCCCTTCTTCTTCGTGGATCGGTTAGATAACGTATCGTCAGATTAATTCCACTGTCTTTTACATTTGTATATACAATAGGGGTCAGATATGTAAATTCGATTAAATACGACTTGGAGGCCTTTGCTATTTCTTCTTTAGCTTTTTCGATAAACTCCTTCGAAACTTCACTGACTATGTCGTTGAGAATTTCCTTGGCCTTTTTCCAATCGCTTTCAAAAGTGACCAGCACCTGCAATTCATTCCATATAAACTTAAAGTCGCTGGTATAGTTAGCAAGCTGCTTGGTAAATACATAATTGTTCGGAATATGGATAACCCGCCCGGTACTTTGGTCAGCGTCTACCCAGTTTCCAATCTCAAGTATGGTAAACTTAAAGGTTCGAACATCAATTACATCTCCTTTACTATCCCCTAACTGAATTCGATCACCAACATCGAATGGCTTTCTCCAAATTATAAACAGCCATGCAGCTAAATCCGTGATAGGATCTTTAAGAGCAATTGCCACCCCTGCTGAGAGTAAGCCCAGGTATGTTGCTATGTCTCCAATTCCGGAAAACCAAATCTGCCCTACAACAAATATTCCAATAAAATAAGCAACATACGTTGAGTTCTTTCGCCACTTATACTGTGTTCGTTTACTTTCCGTTCTTTTTACAATTATCCGAAGAACAATGAACCGGATGAACCACAACAGGAAGATAACCCCAATAGTCTCAATGATATTCGCAGTAAGATCTGGAGAATTTCCCAGGAAACTTGTTATTCTATTTCTGAATTCTTCCATTAAAGCAATTTATGGTGCTCTTTTTAATTGGCTTGAAAATGCAAATTTGAATATCTTTAAGGCCTTTTGCAAAAAGTTAAGTTAAAAATCTAATGCTTTACAATATTATCATTGCTGTAATCACTTTAATATGCGTTCTACTAACGCTAGTGATTTTATTACAAAACGGTCAGGGACAAGGTTTATCAGGTATCGCTAGTGCTGGCGGTGGCGGTATTGGTGGCAGCGCCGGACTCGGAGCACGAAGAACCGCCGACTTACTTTCAAAAGCTACTTCTGTACTTGGAGGAGCATTTTTGGTTCTTTGCATCCTGGCAAATTTCGCTATCGACAGAAACACAGCCCCTCAAAATAGTGTACTTGAGCAGGGAGCCCCATTAAATGATATAGCTGCACCTTCGCAGACTCAATCAGCCGTTCCTTCTCAAACGCCTCCACCTCCGGCAAATAATGATGGTGGATCAAACGATTCAGGTAATTAATCTAAAGCCCTCTCGCTATGCGTGGGGCTTTTTTGTTTACGCACTTTTTGAGGCACTCGTAACTTTCCTGTCCCTCTCACGTTCTGTCAGATTTTAGCTTTTTTATGCGGGATTACTTCCTGTATATTCAACTTTTATTTCACTAATGATTAATCCTATTTCTATGAAAAAACTATTACTTACCCTCATTGTGGGCATTCTAGCTCAGCCCATTCTTTTTGCACAAACCAAGCTTGTGGAAGAAGTAAAAAGAGAGGGAGATGAGATTGTTATTCCTTATAAGAAGTATGTTCTAGATAATGGACTCACTCTTATTATCCATGAAGATAAATCTGATCCTTTGGTTCATGTTGACGTAACCTACCATGTTGGATCGGCTCGCGAGGAGCTTTATAAGTCAGGCTTTGCTCATTTCTTTGAACACATGATGTTCCAGGGCTCAGAGAATGTAGCCGATGAAGAGCATTTTAAAATTATTACAGATGCAGGGGGTACCCTAAACGGAACTACAAATCGTGACCGTACTAACTATTTCCAGACTGTTCCAAGCAACCAGCTTGAAGTAATGCTTTGGTTGGAGGCAGACCGAATGGGCTTCTTCCTTGATGCGGTAACTCAGGAAAAATTTGAAGTTCAACGTGCAACGGTTAAAAACGAAAAAGCACAGAACTTCGATAATAATGCATATGGTAGATGGAGTGAAATAACCTCAGCGGCTCTATATCCTTTTGGTCATCCATACTCCTGGTTAACTATTGGTAAAGTAGAAGATCTTGACAGAGTAGATGTTGACGATCTCAAAAGCTTCTTTCTACGATGGTATGGACCCAACAATGCAGTACTCACTATTGGTGGCGATGTAAATCCAGATGAAGTTGTAAAGCTCGTTGAGAAATATTTTGGAGTAATCCCTGCCGGACCTGAAGTTGAAAATATGAACCTTGACCCTGTAGTACTGGATGCTGACCGATATGTGTCTTATGTAGATCCAAACATCCGTTTCCCAGCGCTTCTGTTTACTTACCCAACCGTTCCTAGATTTCATCCTGATGAAGCCCCACTTGATTACCTGGCACAAATCCTTGGAACTGGCAGAAGTTCTTATTTCTATAAAAAATTCGTTCTTTCTCAAAAAGCGATACAGTCATCTACTTTTCACCCAGCAAGTGAACTAGGTGGAGAATTCACTATGTTTGTTCTTCCTTTCCCAGGGCAAACTCTTTCAGGTTTTGAAATCGAAATGCGTCAAATTCTTGAAGACTTTAAGAATGATGGTGTTTCTGATGCAGATATGACTAAAATCAAAGCCTCTTTTGAATCCGGCTTCATTAATGGATTAACCAGTGTAAGCGGTAAAGTTTCTCAATTAGCCGATTATGCAACCATAGAAGGAAACCCAAATTACATTGAAGAAGATATTGCACGCTATAATGCTGTAACAAAAGAAGATATCATGCGAGTTTTTGATACGTATATCTATGGTAAGCATGCGGTAATCCAAAGTGTATTACCAAATGATGATGGAGCTACAGCTCCTGCTCAGCCTAATAACTTCGAGCCGATTACAGAAGGTGATAATCCTTTCCCAATCACTGATTACTCTGGCCTTTCTTATACACGACCAGCAGGTGATAACTTCGACAGAAGTATTAAACCAACTCCAGGCGCTGCACCATTAGTACCGGTTCCTGATTACTGGAGAGCTGAAATGGATAATGGCATTCGATTTATTGGAACCGAGTCGAATGAAGTACCATCAGTTACTATCCAAATGACCATCAAAGGTGGACATAAAATGGATGCATACCAATCTCAAAAAGCTGGTCTTGCTTCAATGACTGCAGCTATGATGAATGAGGCCACTGAGAATTACACTTCAGAAGAGATCCAGGAGGAGTTACGACTTATAGCAAGTTCAATCAGTATATCTGCTGGTAATAATACCACTACGGTAAGCATTAACTCTCTTACCAAGAACATTGACCGAACTCTTGAGCTCGCAGAAGAAATCCTGTTCAATCCTGCATTTACCCAGGAAGATTTTGACCGGTTAAAACAACAACAAATTGAAGGCATTCGATCTTCATATCAAAATCCGGCTAGTATAGCTGTTCAGGTGTACAATCGTCTTCTTTATGGTGATGAGCATATTTATTCTGTACCAGTGGGAGGAATCGAAGAAACGGTTGAGCGTATTACTTTAGACGATGTAAAGGCGTTTTATAAGGAATACTATACTCCAGAGCTTACTGAGATTGTAGTTGTAGGGCAGATTTCCCAGGACGAAATCCTTCCAAAATTGAACTTCTTATCCAGTTGGGAGCAAACAGGTGCTGAACTACCTGAGTTACCTGAGCCAAGCCCAATTGACTACACTAAAATTTACCTGGTAGATAAAGTAGGTGCCCCTCAGTCTCAGATAAGAATCGGATACATGACCGATCTTACCTATGACGCTACTGGTGAGTACTATAAATCTACACTTATGAATTACACCTTAGGTGGTGCATTCAACAGCAGAATCAATCTTAATTTACGTGAAGACAAAGGATGGACGTATGGTGCTGGTTCCTTCTTCGGTGCCAGTGAAGACCCGGGCGCTTTCACAGCTACTGCTGGGATTAAGGAATCTGCCACAGACAGCGCTGTCTATGAGTTCATGAGAGAACTTTCTGAATTCCGTGAAAACGGAATTACGGACGATGAGCTCACTTTCATGAGAAACTCCATTGGACAAAGAGATGCTCGTCGTTACGAAACTCCATTCCAGAAAGCAGGCTTCTTAAGTACAATTATGAGATACAATCTTGATCGTACTTATGTTGATGAACAAGCTGAAATCATCAAGACAATTTCTAAAGAAGAGATTAATGAGCTAGCCAGAAGACATCTCGACGTTGAGAACATGCATATTCTCGTTGTTGGGGATGCTGCTTCTCATCGTGAAAAACTCAAAGCTCTTGGCTATGAAGTAGTAGATGTAACTGAAAAGGGTGACATCATTGAAGAAATACAAGAGGGTGATTCGGACGGAAAATAGATAAACCCGACCTCTGAGTTTAAACCCCGTCACAAATTAGTGTCGGGGTTTTTTATTTCACTTGTAATAACTGGCCATAAAGTTGGACTAATTGTGTAAAACCAACAATTAAACTCGTTTCATCATGAAGAGATTTTTAACCAGGGTACTATTGTTTATAGCTAGCTTTTTATTTGGAATTGGGCTCGCTAAAATTACCAAAGCTCAAGCATTCCATACCAGTAACACAATGAATGATCCGAATATCGAGAAACCATATTCAGTCAATACTAACGTTTTTATTCGGTAATAGTGAATGTTCGCGTCTGGTAAAATGGAATACCGGTTTCCGTTATTCCTTCTACAATTGCCCGGTAAGTAGATGGAATATCATTAGCCCAGAAACTAAGTGTACTGCCTGATCCTGTCACTTCAAATTCAGGTTCCCAATGTAGGATAATACGGTTATCCTTAGTGGGATGATCACTGGGAACAGTTACTCCATACCTGGGAGAATAAAACCGGGATGGTAACTGGTATCCAATGAGATTCGTTTGAATCAATCCTCTTACAGATTCATTAAAATCTCCTCCTTTCCTGAGAGTAACAACAATAGCCCCATTAGCGCCATTTGCTCCAAAAATAGCAAGATCTATTGAGCTTCTCAGTACCCCTATAGTCTTTATATCATTTGCATTCAATGACAAAATTGTTGTGGCATCAACTTGTATGCCATCAAGAATATAAAGTGGTCCACCTTCAGTCGCTTCTTCTCCCGTATTTACTTGTATGGTTGGTGTAGCACCTATATAAAGACTCCTTATACCTGGTAATTGATCCAATATTTGTGCTACCCTAAAGCTTCTCATCCACTCTTTTTCATCCAGGTCGATATATGCACTTCTTGTATCACTTTGCCTTAATATCTTTGTCACATAGTCCTCGTGTAATTCCTCTTTAGTGAACCCTATTCGGTTTGAGGTTACCGTTATCTCATCCAGTTCGCCCTGCATCATTCCCTCAATAAATTGCTCAGCCTCAGTACTTGCTTCTACTGCTCGCTCAAATACTTCTTCTTCTACTGGAAATCCTTCTGTTTCTGTAGTTGGTATTTCATGCTCAAGTAAAACTTCATTAACCTGTGCTATTTCTTCCTTACCCTCCGGTAAATGTGAGAATTGCTCATCCAGTTCAATTCTAATATTGTCGCTACCTTTTTTATCGTTCGCTTTTATTTCGATTACTTCAATCCCATATACCTTCAATCCATGAATCGCGAAGTAGCCCTTTTCATCGCTCGTTACAAGCCAGGAATCCTTTTCTTCCCCTCTCATCGATAACATAACCGGAGCCTCAGCACTCCCTGTTCTTGTGAAACCTGATATGATTCTTCCTGATACCCCAAACCCCTGTTCGGGAAGAGAAAACAATTCAGGGGTATCTTTATCCATCACTTGCGTCATATCATAGGCACGCCAGCCCTGGGTCATCATTAGAATATCCAGATACTCATCTGCTTTGGGGTGATTACTGAAGTAGAAACCTGGATGCTCAATATACCCCTTGAGTTCGGTCTCTAAATAAAGTCTGCTTATAATAGAAGGCCTGTAGGGGTTAAAAGTATTAATCGCATCATCAAACACCGATATACTCGCCATCGACGAGACCTCTTCCATTTCTTTATCTTCTACTGTTATGGAAAGCTCAACCTGTTTGCGCTGTGACACAGATGACTTTGACAAATCCATATCGATCTGAAGCTCATCCACAGTATTTTTATTGAAGGCAAGCCGTTCTGCTACAGGTAATCCTTGTGCATTTAATAAGGTAAAATGAACAACGCCTGTGGGTAGTTGTGCTTTGGGAATAGTTACTTCACCACGCGTATTTTGCATAGACATTAAATCTGCAAAGAATACTTCTCCTCTTACATGGGCAAATAACAGTGGCGTACTTAGATCTGATTCCGACGTAGCCGTAGCATTAATTTTGAACTTCTCCTCATCTTGCTTCACCTTCAGTACTATACCATTTCTCCTAACCTCCGGTAGTCGAAACCTTCTCCCATTTACCTCTGCGAAATATCTGGCTCCTGCCTCAAAGGTCATATCGATCGTACCCATACCGAGGTGAACACTTGAAAAAGCTATGGAGTTTTGTGTTCCTTCCTGATAAATCATCCCATTAATATCCGTTCCCAAACCATCAGTACCAATTGCCTTAAAAGCAAGCCTAGTGGGTATACCCGCTATTAATTTTCCTCCTTCTGGCATAAACTGTAGATCAAATTCATCACTATGTGAAACCAAGGTTCTTTCTTCCCCTGATCTAACCTCTATATTTTTGTTAAAAACATATGAGTCCCCAAAGTTGAGACTCCAGTTCGTATACGCCTTCACCTGATATATCCCTGTTTTTTCTGACTTTTCTGCAAAGCTAATATTTCCACTCGCCCTTCCTTCTTCTATTTCAACTGATACCCGTTCCAATAGCTTTCCATTGGGTTCATAGAGTTCAACATATAATACCTTACTTAACCCTGACGGCATGTGGAAGCTACCAAGTACAACGTAGGCAGAAAACCAAATTCTGTCTCCCAAATAATAGCTATCGCGATCAGTATGTAAATAGATTCGCTCTCTGGGCATTTCCTTTTCAATGGCCTTAAACTTGGAAATGAATGCGAGCTGGTCTTGGGTAACTTGTGAAACAGAGTTCTGAAAAATCAACAAACTACCCAGCAGAATCAGAAGAGCAGAGTTTTTCATAATTGAGCGAGTTAATTAGTTACTTAATGAAAATTAAATAGATCGCACCTATGTTTTTAACAATAGCATATTAATGCTAGTAAAACATGGTCTAATAATTACACCCTGTTAAAAACTCTACATAGCCAGAATATTAATATTACTGAAAAGCAGAGGTTCCTCATTCGTATCCTGAGTTTAAACCTGTCACAGATTTGTGGTGGAGTTTTTATTCAGCGATAGTAAATGTCCGGGTTTGAAAGAATGGAGTACCCATGTCAGTTATCCCTTCTATGATTATTCGATATGTTGAAGGAACATCATTTGCCCAGATACTAAATGTTCCGCCTGACGGTGAAACCTCAAACTCAGGTTCCCAATGTAAGGTCAACCTTGTGTCTTTTGTAGGGTAATCTCTTGGCACATTAACTCCATACCTTGGAGAATAAAACCTGGTCGGTAATTGAAACCCAAGAAGGTTTGTTTGTACAAATCCTTTGGCTGGTTCCAGCCTGGCTCCTTTTCTAAGCGTAACAACTATAGCCCCTCCGGCTCCCTGGGCTCCAAAAATTGCCAGGTCTACGGAACTACGCATAACACCTATGGTTTGTACATCATCGGGATCAAGAGACAGCACTGCATCGAGATCAGTAAATACTCCATTTATTAAGAAAATAGGCTCAACTGGTGTATTAAAACTTTGGGTACCGGTTCTTATAGTCAAAATATCTGGTATTGTGAACGTGACACCAGGCAACTGGGTAATAATGGAAGGCATAGTGGTATTTCTCATCCATTCTTTTTCATCCAAGTCGAAGTAGCTGCCCCTGGCCTCAGATTGCCTTAGCATTTTTTCAGAATAGTCTTCATTAATCTCCTCTTCAGTAAAACCTATTCGGTCAGAGGTTACTGTGATTTCGTCCAGCTCTCCCTGCATCATTACTTCAATGAATTGTTCAGCTTCTGTACTCGCTTCTACTGCCCGTTCGAATACATCCTCCTCTAATATCGCTTCTTCTATTTCCTCAGCTGGTACTTCCTGCTCAAGTAAAGTTTCGGTAACCTGGAGTATTTCCTCATTTTGATCTGGAAGATGCGAGAACTGATCGTCCATTTGTATGGTGATATTATCACGCCCTTTTTTGTCGTTGGCTTTTATCTCCACCATTTCGCTGCCATATACCTTTAATCCATCAATAAAGAAGTTCCCTTCTTCATCGGTAGTTACTACCTGTACCTGTTTTTCTTCAGAACCCATGGTAAACATTACGGGCGCTTCATCCTGACCTCTCCTTAAAAGACCTGCTATTATTCTCCCAGAAACTCTAAAGCCTTGCTCAGCATAGGAATACAACTCAATATTCTCCCACTCTAATACTGTTGACATATCATAGGCCCGCCAGCCTTGTGTCATCATCAATATGTCCAGATACTCATCTGCTTTTGAATGGTCGCTGAAGTAAAAGCCTGGCTGTTCGATATATCCTTCTATTTCACTTTCCAAATAAAGACGACTAACTATCGAAGGCCTATGAGTATTAAAAGGATCGATAGAATCATCGAATACAGAAATGCTTGCACTGGAAGTAAACTCATCCGAACTCTGATTACTTACCCTGATAGAAAGGTCAAGCCGGTCTCGTATAGATACGTCTTCATCCGAAACGTTAAGTGACACCTCCACTTCATCAACTGCATTTTTGTTGAATGCCAATCTTTCTGCGACTGGCTGACCATTCTTATTAAGCAGAGTAAAATGAACTACCCCTGTTGGCAACTGAGCTTTTGGGATGAGAACCAGCCCGCTGCCATTTTGTATGTTAACGAGTTCTGCGGAAAATACTTCCCCTCTCACATGAGCAAACAACAGTGGTGTACCAGCAGCTACTTCATCATTGGAGAGAATATTGACCCTAAACAACTCCTGATTATCTTTCACCGTAAGTATGGTTCCTTTGCTAAATACTTGAGGTAATGGGTACGTTTTTCCGTTTACCTCGGCAAAGTAAACCCCATTCTCCTCGGGAGTAAATTCAATAACTCCCATTCCAAGATGAACGGTAGAAAAAGGAATAGAATCCTGAGCACCTTCTTTGAAAATCATACCATCCACATTTTTGCTTAAGCCATCAGTACCTATTGATTTGAATGCCAACCTGGTAGATAAACCTGCTACCAATACCCCTCCTTCTGGCATGAACTGAATATCTATAGCCTGTTCTTTGGCCTGTAATTCAACCTCGTCTCCAGTCCTTACCTCAATATTTTTTCTGAATACATAAGAAGGCCCAAAATTAAGGGTCCAGGCTGTATATGCCTTTATCCTATATATCCCGGGTTTGTCTGATTTTTCGGTAAAGCTGATATTTCCACTTGCTCTGCCTTGCTCAATTTCAACCGATACCCGTTCAAGTAGCTTTCCTGAAGGTTCATATAACTCCACATACAGAACCTTACTTAAATCGGAGGGAATATTAAAACTGCCGATCTGAACAAAGGCTGAAAACCATATTCTGTCTCCCAGATAATAACTATCCCGATCGGTTTGAAGATAAATCCTTTCTCTGGGCAACTCTCTTTCAAGAGCTTTGAATTTTGAAATGAATTTTAGCTGATCCTGTGTGACCTGCGAATTAGCGTTCTGATAAAAGAACGTACTGCCCAATAGAATTAGAAAGCAGAGCTTTTTCATGATGATGTGAGTTAATAGAAAAGGCTAGTTACATACTAGCCTTTAGACAACAAAAACAGATAAATGTTATTGTTAAAAAAATAAATATTAACTGTGATTAAGGGCTAACTACTCTAAAAGGACTCTCTTTCACAATTTTATGGCTTACCTTTGTCAATATATCCAGATAGTGATTGTACTCAGGATCTTTTGCAATTGGAGCCTGGTCGCCAACAACACCCCAGGAGATTATTTCCTTAGTGGTCTTGTCATAGAGGTAAAACTCCGTTTGGAACATTAATACCCTGTAAGACGATGCTTCATTTCCAGCGTAGCTTGAACCAGTAGTTTGTTGTTGCGCTACCCTAAAACCATATCCTTCCAAAAAGAATACATATCTCTCTGGGAATGAGTTTAGAAGGCTATCAGGAGGTAGCGTAATTTCGATCGATAGATTATCAGCATCCAGCATTTTTCTTTCAAAATCACTCACGGAAAACTGAACTTCTTCATTGAATACATCAACCGGACTAAGGGTGCTCTTACTGAACCCCGATTCCAGTGCAAGGTAAAGGTATTCCTTAGTTGTTCCGGTAAGTGGAGTAATTACCGCATCAGGTACCCATTCTTTTTTAAGAGGGACCACAGCGAAAGAACTCGTTAAAGAGTTCCTCTCATAGTTTTCATCAAGATAAATGGTTTTTGTTGGTGCACAGGCAATGCCAAATAATATTACACCAATACAGAGGGACAAATATTTCTTTCTCATAGCTTTTAGTTACTCTCTTTAGAGATTTATGAAGACTATGAAAATAGCAAAAGATTGTTAATAGGTGTTAACGAAAAAGTAAAAAAGTGTTCGCTCCATGAATTATTTGCCGATACAAAACCGGGAGAAAATGGAATCCAGGATATGCTCGTTTGTGATCTCTCCCGTTATTGTACCGAGCTCATTTAATGCGGCACGCAAATCTATGGATAAAAAATCACCTGTCAGGTTTGAAGAAAGTCCCTCTAGCGCTGTTTGAATATGATCTTTTGCCTTTTGAAGAGCGTCTCTGTGACGAGAGGAGGTAACCAGTAAACTACTGGCGTCATAGTGTTTGTTTTCGAGAGCCCGGTTTTTAAGCAATTTCTTTAATTCATTTACTCCTTCCCCGTTCATTGCTGATATTTTTAAATCAAATTCAATTCTGTGATCAGCTTCTAAACCTATATCACCTTTTGTTCCAAGTAGTATAAATGGTGTTGCGCCTGCTCTTTTTTGAAATGCTCCTATTTCTTTTCGCTCTTCATCATCAAATAGAGAGTTAAGTTCTTTTAGATAAACAACCAGGTCTGCAGCCTCAAACGCCTTTTGTGATCGTTTTACTCCTTCTGCTTCTACCACATCATCCGTATTTCTTAACCCTGCCGTATCGATTAGTTTGAACAGAAGCCCATCATAATTCCAATCCACATCAATCGTATCACGGGTAGTACCTGCAATATCTGTTACAATCGCTCGGTCACTCCCTACTAATGTATTTAGCAGCGTTGATTTACCTGCATTTGGTCGGCCAATAAATACTGTTTTAACTCCATCCTTTACCAGCCGCCCCGCCTCATAGGTATCAAGCAACCTTGCAAGTTCTTCATCTACTTTTTCGAGAAGCCTCTTCAACTCTTCCTTATTTGCGAACTCAACGTCTTCTTCCACAAAATCAAGCTCTAACTCAATCATGGCGGTGGCATCTATGACCTGTTGGCGGAATTTCTTTACATGGTCACCCAGTTTTCCTTCCATTTGTTGATTTGCGGCATCTATGGCTTTCATGCTTTTCGCATGGATCAAATCTGCTACTGCTTCGGCTTGATCTAATTCCAATTTACCATTCAAGAAAGCTCGTTGGGTAAACTCTCCTGCCTCAGCAGCTTTAACACCTAAAGCAAGAATAGTTTCAAGGACCTTTTGAGTAACAAGAACACCGCCGTGGCAGGATATCTCAACAGTTTCTTCTCCGGTATAGGAGGTAGGTGAATGGAATATGGTCACTAAAACTTCATCTACAGGTTGATTATTACTATCTATAATTTTACCAAAATGAACGGTATGTGATGCCTGCGTAGTAAGATCTTTCCCATTGAACGCCTGATCGACTATAGAAATAGAGTCTTTTCCCGAAACCCGAATAACGGCTATTCCCCCTTCACCTACCGGGGTAGCTATAGCGGAAATTGGATGCTGCTGATTTATTTCACTATTCATGGTTTAAGATACAAAGTTCGGAGTTTTACTTTGCTTTACAGAGATTAGAGTTTTTTTGTGATGAACCGCTTTCCTGATGTGGTGGAACGTTAAACTCAAAGAATCCGGCGATCGTAGTATTAATAGACATTTCTTTGATGGTCAGAAAGGAGTGACTGCCCAATAAATATCAATAAATACGATCCCCATGAAAACTAAATCTTTCTTCGCCCTATTACTATTTGCGCCTTTAGCGCTTAATCTGACAGCCCAGGATACTAAGGAATACGATCTTTTTGTCGCAGCCAATGATGGAGACACCAAAGCAATTTCCTCTCTTGTTGCTGATGGTGTGAACCCTAATGTCATCGACCAATATGGAAATACTCCACTATATCTTGCTGCTATGAATAATAATGTGTCTTCAATCAGCTTACTTTCTGATTTGGGTGCGTTTATGAATACTTCGAATAGTTCCGGAAACACAGCCCTGGCTGTTGCTACTATTTACAATAACCATGAGGCTGTGGAAGCTTTATTGGCATCCGGTGCTGATCCAAATTTTATCCGCAAAGACGGGTTTGCCCCAGTTCATATAGCGGCTTCAAAGGGGAACTATCAATCCCTGGTTTATCTGATTGTTTACAAGGCTGATATAAATAAAGCAGCGACTAATGGTGTAACCCCCCTTATGTTAGCCGCTTCAAAAGGGCACAAAGATATAGTCGCATTATTATTGAGCAATAACGCTGCAGATAAAATCAACGAGAATGGTGACAGCGCTGTAAGCTGGGCCAGAGCTTCCGGACATACAGAAATTGCTGATTTAATTGAACGGAGTAATACCTCGTTTTAGAATTTGTATAGATAGAGCAATCAAAGGCTTCTTACTGATACTAAGAGGCTTTTTTTATGACATTATCTTCTGTAGTAGACAGAAAATGAAACTAATCGAACACTCTTTAAGAGTAGGGACAATAGGTAATCGATTAGAAACTTCGTTCATTTTTGGGTCGACTAAAAGTCTACAACACTAGTTGAGCTATTCAAATTAACTATACTCACGGCGAACCTTAACTCGATTTTAGAATTATGAAACGCTTCTTTATTCTCTCTACCATTTTCTTTTTTGGATCAATTATTCATGTGAATGCACAAACATTATATGCAGACAGACCTGCGGATGGGTACAGCGCGAGGACAACCAGCGGGTTTATCCTGGAAGCTGGGGCAAGTTTAAATGACGATATTAGCGAGGTGGGACAAGTATTTTTGAGATTCGGAGTTGGGGATAAGGCGGAATTACAGTTCGCCGCCGGATCTGTTTTATTTTTTAATGACGAGTCAGAATTAGGTCCTCAGGCAGGATTGTTTAAATACCAATTCTATAACGATGGTAAGATAATTCTTGCGGGCTTGGTTCGTACGATTCTACCATTCATTAACCAGGATGATAATATTGAAGATTTCTCTACCCGGTTTTCTGTACTAGCAGATTTTAATTTTTCTCCAAAATTTATGCTTAATACGAACCTTGGTTATGGAGAGTTTTTTGACGATGTAGATAATGGGACCTTTAATCTAAGTATTACCCCATTTGTCGATATCTCAAACAACACCGCTCTTTATTTTGGTTATGCTGTACTATGGGATGAAGACGACAGTGATCGAAACATTGATAACTTACAAATAGGAATTACTCATAAACTCGATCGGTCTTTTCAGCTTGACGTAGGACTCTCATCATTAGAAGACACCACGTATCTCAACTTTGGTATAGCAAAAGCCTTTTAATATTACCCCAGATGATCAAGGCCCCAATGCATATGCTTGGGGCTTTTTTTATTTCTCTAACCAGTACTTAATGAACGTTGCCCATTAATTTGCGGATTGGTCTGGAGATGAGAAGTAGGAATAACCCTGCGCCTACGGTAGTATATACAATCAACATGTATTGATCGGGCATTTGTGCTAAAGCCTCCTCAGTACCTCCGCTTAGATGTCCGGCAATTAAGCCTGCAAACAAATTCCCCATCGCAATAGACAGGAACCACATTCCCATCATTTGCCCGGCATAGCGATGTGGAGACAACTTAGTCACTAAACTCAAGCCAACCGGGCTAAGGCTTAGTTCTCCAAAAGTGTGAAACAGGTAAGTAAAAATCAGCCAGGTGGGTGCTGCTAAATCACCAGCTGCTGCAATTTTTGCTGCGAAATACATCACTAAAAACCCAATACCGAGAAGTATCAAACCGAAGGCAAACTTTAGCGGTGAACTTGGCTCGAGATTCATTCTTGCTAACCACACCCACATTGCACCAAAGATTGGAGCAAAAATAATGATGAACATGGAATTGATAGATTGAAACATCCCTGCAGGAATTTCCCATCCAAACACTGTTCGATCTGTGAAACGCTCAGCAAATAAATTCAATGTAGACCCTGCCTGCTCAAAGCCTGACCAAAAAAGTGCCGTGAATAGAAGCAATAATCCAATAACTCCAACCTTTCCTTTTTCTTCTTTAGTTAAGCCGCCAAATAAAAATACATATCCAAAAAACAGAAGAGCGGTTGTAGAAATAATATATTTCGAAGCATTTGCTATACCCTGGGCATCAACTTTAAATACCTGGAAGAAAAACAGGGCAAATACTACCGCTATTCCTATACCAACCAACTTTGCAATGTTCGCTGTTTTTTTTGCTTTTTCCTGGGCTTCTGGTGTTTCATAAACAGGAGCATCTCCAACACCATCTAAATTGCTTGCTGTTGCTTTATACTGAATCAGGCCTATTAACATCCCCAACCCGGCAGCACCGAAGCCTAAATGCCAATTAATTTCTTCCGCCAAAAAACTACAAACTAAAGGCGCTAAAAACGCACCAATGTTAATCCCCATGTAGAATATCGAAAACCCTGCATCACGCTTGGCACTGTCTTCATCATTTTCTCCGCCATAAAGCTCGCCAACAATACTACTTACATTAGGCTTCAGCATTCCTGTTCCAATCACAATAAATACAAGACCGAGAAAGAATGAATACGTATCTATTCCACTCACTCCACCTCCATGGCCAGCTCCAGTAAAAAGATCTATAACTCCAGGTAACGCCATTGTAAAGTGACCGATAGTAATGATGATCCCACCATACCAAACCGATTTCTTTAAACCTATGATGTGATCAGCAAGCCACCCACCAGGTAATGCAAACAAGTAAACCCCCATAGTATATAATCCATATATGGCACCTGCTGTTATATCGTCAAACTCGAGACCACCAGCAATAGCTGGGGTTGTCATAAAAAGAATAAGAAGAGCCCGCATACCATAGTAGCTAAACCGTTCCCACATCTCGGTGAAGAATAAGGTGGCTAATCCTCGTGGGTGCCCAAAAAAAGTAGCGCCCGAGCCATTGTCTGAATTTGACATAGAGGTAGTATTAATTTGCCGTTACAACAATCATGAAGTGCGTTGATGATACCTAAACACACAGTCCACCGCAAGCAGGATTTAAAAAAGCGCTTTTCTGTGCTAATAACTAAACTTTAGATTTTATTGTTTAGTATTCACTCGTCATTATAAACAGTGGTTGCATTTCGAAGCTCTTATAGAATGGCCTGAGTCGCTCTGTGCTATAATGGCGATCAATGTTTACAAGCTTCTTCTTACTCGTAACAATATCTATGGGAACATTATCGTAACGGCCATTTTTAAGTACAACTAATCGACCATGAATATTCTGGAGAATTAGGTCTAATGCCAGATTACCATAAGCCATTGGAACTATCGAGTCTATGGCATCGGGATCTCCTCCACGCACCATATAGCCTAACTTTTGATTGATGATGTTGACCGTTTTGCCATTGTTATATATTGGAGAAAGTCGTTTTAACTCTTCTGAAACCAAATCGCCAATACCACCTAACTTTTTGTGACCATAAGCATCTGTGGTGGCATCCTGAAATACCATTTCCCCGCCTTCAAACATTGCCCCTTCTGAAACTAATAGCATCGAATATCTGCTTGGGTTCCTGGCACGATCATAGTTCATTAATTCAGCCAAATGTTCAATCTGAAATTTGTATTCAGGAATGACACATCGTGTTGCAGCCCCGGCCATGGTAGGGAGCATAGCCGTAAAACCTGCATAACGCCCAAATACTTCCATAACCAAGAAGCGCTCGTGCGAACCGGCAGAAGTACGAAGTAAATTCGCAAATTGAATAGTCCTGGTAACACATGTACTAAAACCAATGCAATAGTCGGTTCCGGGCACATCATTATCCATGGTTTTAGGAAGAGCTACTACTTTGAACCCCTCTGTATATAACCTCACACCGTAGCTGAGTGTATCATCTCCTCCAATAGGAATTAGGTAATCCACCCCTACGAATTCCAGGTTTTTAAGTACCTCCGGGGTTAAATCGTTTATTTCATCCGCATAAATCTCTTTAAGATGCTCTGGAACCATTTCCTTTTTAACATGACTGGGGCGAGTTCTTGACGTATGTAAAAAAGTGCCGCCAGTCCTACCTGCTTTGTTCACAATTTCTTCGGTGAGTTCAATTAGGTTATTTGAGTTATCGGCTTTTTTTTCTCTGATGATATCAATTAGCCCTGCCCAGCCCCGCCTGAATCCTATAACCCGATACCCTTCCCTTAAAGCGCGAATTGTGACCCCACGAATGGCTGGGTTTAATCCAGGCACATCGCCCCCTCCGGTTAAAATTCCTATTGTTCCTTTATAGGTTGCTCTTTTTGACATATTCGCTCCTTTTGGTTTCAAAAAGATTAAGTGTTGTATATGAAGGATATATGAAAAGCGCTTTTCTGAAATATATTCACATAATCTTCAATTTTTGAAGCTACTATTCTACATGCGATAATTTTAAATGAGGCACCTATGAAAAAGCGAGTTGTAATTGTTGGCTCCAGTTTCGCTGGTTACGCTACAGCGCTGAGCCTTGCTAAATTATTTAAAGGAAGTCATAACATTACTGTCATCGACAAATCCTCTTCCTTCATGTTTCTCCCTTCACTGGTTTGGTACCCGTTTGGATACAAAAATCTAGACGACTTTTCATTTAATACTCGGCCTATATACCAAGACTATGGGATAGAATTTATTGATCAAATGGTCTATGGATTTGATCTCGATGATCAGCTTATATATACCCCTAAGGAAGACATTGCTTATGACTACCTCATTCTTGCTACAGGAACCCAACCTAATTATAGTAGTGTGAAAGGCTTTGTTCCTGAGAATGATATCCATTCCATTTGCACTGTTCGGGAAGTAGAACAAATGCGTACTGCATGGAAGAACTTTCTCAAAAACCCAGGCCCAATAGTAATCGGTGCAGCACAATGGTCAAGTTATTTCTTTGCCGCTTATGAATTTTTGTTGAACGTTCTCTATCATCTTAAAGCAAATGGCATTTCAGAAAAAGTGCCTATCCATTTTATAACCGCAGAACCATATCTCACACATTTTGGAATAGGCGGTATTCATTACGATATAGAAGCCTGCGAACAGCTATTCAGCAGATATAACATTAACTGGAGAACTAGCGCTGAAATTCATGAATTGAAAAAGAATAGAGTAATACTTGAAAATGGAGAGAGAATCGATTCCGCCTTTACCATGATTATTCCTCAATTTATTGGAGTTGATGCAGTTAGAACAACTCGTAACCTGGCTCATACCGCGGGTTTAATTAAGGTAAATGATGAGTTCCGACATAGTAACTATCCTAATATTTATGGAGTGGGAAGCTCTGTACATATTGATCAGGAAGATAAAACACCAATTCCTTGTGGTGTTCCAAGAACTCAGTCATGTACTGCTCTCATGGCAAAAACTGTAGCTTGTAATATTGCCTCTGAAATTATGGGAGGCTCCCGGTTATCTGTCACAAATAAGCAGTTATATAAATATTGCAAACAGGATATGGACCACCTAAGTGATTTATTCTTTAAAAATGCAGATAACGAAGAACATGACCTTGACTTCATCCAAAAAAAGTCGAGCGATAAATGGTCTAATTTGGTAATCAAGGAATATATAGAGTCTTCCTTTAACGATGACTCTCTTAAGATTTAGTTATCTGAAACTTTGAAGCTTAGTATCCGTGAGAGATTGGGTAAATTTTTTTCGCTATGGAACTACTTTGGATCGCCCTCGGCATTATTTGTATTCTCATCGGATTAATCGGTGCTTTTTTACCTGTTATCCCAGGATTACCTTTTAGCTATGCAGCACTTTGGATTCTTCAGCTTAGCGGGGTAGCGCAGTTTTCCACATTTTTCCTTGTTGCCTGGGGGGTTATCGTAGTAAGTATTTTGGTCCTCGAAAATATCATCCCTATGTACACTACAAAAAAGTTTGGCGGTTCTTCTTTTGGAGTTACCGGTAGTACCATTGGAATGATAATAGGAACACTTTTTTTCCCGCCAATAGGCTTTTTTCTTGGCACGCTTGTAGGAGCTTTTATTGGTGAATTCATCTACAAGCAGGATGCCAATATCGCACTTAAATCGGCTTGGGGTTCTTTTGTTGGCTTCCTTACAGGAACTATGATTAAAGTAGTAGTAGCTGCTATGATTGCCTTCGCATTTCTTCGAGCAATCTTATAATCACTATTTAACCAACAACATCTTAGCTGTTTCAACTTCACCACTAGCTCTTAGCTGATAGAAATAGGTACCGCTTGGAAGGTCTCCAGCTTCAAATGGAACAAAAAATTCACCTACTCCCTGAATCCGATCTACCAGTGTACGCACCAGCCTACCATTTACATCATATACCTTTAGGCTTACTTGCCCTTGTTCTTTGATCTCGTAAGGAATAATGGTAGATGGATTAAATGGATTTGGGTAATTATTCCCTAACCTAATAGCTCCAGGAAAGTCATTCCCAGGCTCATTTGATGAACCCTGGGGTAAATTCATTTCATAAGCTCCGTTTCCATGTGTAGCTACCCGAAGTTTTCTGTTCGACTGTGAAATCACTAGATCCATAGCAAATACAGCGTCCGGCAAATTACCATTAATGTTTTCCCAGGTATCTCCTCCATCTAACGATTGAAAAACTCCTATTTCATTGCCGACAAAAATATGATCAGGGAACGAGGGGTCAACGGTAATCGCCCACGTTGGTAAGTCAGGTAGCCCGCTTCCAATATCCATCCAGTTCGCTCCTCCATCAACCGATTTGAAAACATGAGAGCTTTCGAAGCCTGCAAAGGTGATATACACGACTTCATCATTATTTGGATCTACCACAATATCAGTAGGGAAACGATCAGGCAAGTCCCCTGTAATATTGATCCAGGTATCTCCGCCATTTATTGTTCTATAGACTCCGGAGCGAGTAACTTTAGGACTTGAAGTGACATAAACCACATCTGCACTTTGATGGGAAGCTGCCATAGCAGACATGGAGTTACCATCCAGATTGAGATTGGAGTTTGTTGCAAACCAGGAATCTCCCCCATCTTCTGATTTATAAATCCTTTCACCTCCCATATAAATAGTAGTGTTATCTACGGGACTTAGTACAAAGGGAGCTATAAAATTAGCCTCTGAAGTAGGAAACAGCTCAAAACTTGGACGAGCCCAGGTATCGCCAAATTGAGACTGAGTAAATAAATCATCGGTTTTTACTGCCTGAGCAAACTGAGCTGAGAGATAGGCTATGTTGTTATTGTCCTGGTTGAGTGCTGTCCATGATCCATCTCCGGCCCATCCTCTTCTCCAGTTCAAATCTCCCTCATAAATAATGCTGTTGTTATCCTGAAGCCCTCCCAGCATCAAAGAACCATTCGTGTTAGAGTTAGATACTCCATTATAGAATTGAACAGTTTGATATCCGGAATTACAGTTTTCGAGGGTAAGGCCTCCGTCAGTAGTTCTGAAAACCCCGCCATCATTTATGAAATATATAATGTCAGTGTCTTTTGGGTGGAATATGATATCATGATGATCGGCCCAGTTGCTTAGGAATGGATATAGATTTCCGAAATCGTTGGGCCCTGCTGGTTGTGCGGGATCAGCAAATACAGTATCCATATTGCTTCCCCCGTTAGTAGATTTATACAGTAACTGAGGTTGTCCTGTCGCCCAAATTAAATCGATATCCTCAGGGTGAATGGCTACTGCATGAGAGTACCATCCCTGGAATCGTGCATAAAAATCGTTGCTTTCAAACTCTGTAGTCCACGTTGCTCCACCATCTTCTGTTCTCATTAGCCAGGTTCGGTTTGCATCTTCAACGGCACCTATAGCCCCATTTGAATTTCCGATACTAACTACTACTACATCAGGATTGCTTTGAGACATGTCCAATACAGGTTTGCCTTGAAAACTAATGGGCCCGCCAAAACTGGATAAACTGACCTGCTCAAAGCTCTCTCCTCCATTTATAGTTCGATATACTCCATGGCCAATACTTCCCTGACCACCATAAGTGACAATTACCTTGCTGGTATCTATTGGATTAATGGCAATATCTGTAGCCATAGCCACATCATGAATAAGTTCCCAGGTCTCACCACCATCTAACGTTCGATAGGTTCCTTCGGTAGTAGCTGCCCATACTGAGGATGGGTTTTGCGGATTTACCTGGATTTTCTGTACCGCACGCCGCTGATCAACCGTCCAGTCTAAGCTTTTTTCCCAGGTTTCCCCTCCATCTTCCGTTTTAAGAATTCCTATCCCATAGCTCCCACGAGTTGTTCGTACCGGGCCAACTCCGGGCATAAGAGTCTCGGTACCATAAGACTCGCCAGTGCCAATATACATCACATCCGGATTTTGAGGATCCATCGCTATCGCGGCTACCCCAAGTACAGGGAAACCGGTACTCACATATTCCCAGGCATTCAGTCCTACCCCTGCTGAAGTCGTTTTCCAGATACCTCCGCTTGCTGACCCTGTAAACATGGTATCAGGGTTGTCAGGATGGATAGCTAATGCCAGTGTTCTTCCGCCAATATTAATCGGACCCATTGCAGTCCATTCTGGGTTCACAAACCCTTTTGCTTTAGCCTGTTCATTTAGAAGCTGGACTTCTTCAAAGGCCTGAGCAAAACCTTGTTCCGGTATTGAAATATTTGGATAGCTTCTAGCCAGACTCACATAATCCAGGGCAAGCTTAGCCCCTGTTGCAGGGCCATCTTTGGGAGACGGTAATGGAGCTGTTTGAATTTGTTTCGAAGTAGGGTCTATAAAAAAGAGAAGTCCGAACAGAACTAGAGTACAAAGGCAGGCAAGTTTGAATAGCTTCATAACACAAACGACTTATTGGGCACTAACACAGTATGCTAAAAAAAATTGCCAAGTGGTAGGGCATTGAACATTGAATAATTGATAATTGAATAATCACTTTGTCAATGCATACGTTTTTTGTTTCTTTGGCAGGTGCAGGGTAGTACAAAACATATTTTACCGGTAATAGTTTTTGCTCAGTTTACCGGAACCTCTCTTTGGTTTGCTGGAAATGCAGTAGTGGATGAGTTAATAGCCGAACTCGATCTACTGGAAATGTTTGTTGGTTTCATTACCATGGCTGTTCAGTCAGGGTTTATTATAGGTACACTGATTTTCGCTTTCATAAACCTGGCTGATCGCTTCTCACCCGTAAAAGTCTTCCTTTTTTGTAGCCTGGCGGGAGCGCTGGCAAATCTTACTGCCATATGGAGTAGTAACTTCACAGAAATCATGCTTGCTCGATTAGCAACGGGCTTTTTTCTTGCTGGCATTTACCCGGTTGGTATGAAAATAGCCTCCGATTGGCACAAAGAAGGATTAGGAAAAGCCCTTGGCTATTTAGTAGGAGCTTTGGTGTTGGGAACTGCTTTTCCTCATCTGCTCAAATTTTCCGGGAGCTCTTTTTCCTGGCATTCTGTGATCATAGGAACCTCTCTTTTGGCTGCTCTCGGAGGCGTCCTTCTTTTCTCAACCGTAAAAGATGGGCCTTACCGTCAAAAAAACTCGAACTCAAAGATTCAGGTCAGCGCTATCCTGGAGTTGTTCAAAATCCCCAACTTTAGGTCGGCTGCTTTTGGGTATTTCGGACATATGTGGGAGCTCTACACCTTCTGGGCTTTTGTACCAGTTATGCTGGCCTATTATCTGACCGTTAATGAAACAGAATCTATCAATGTCTCTCTCTGGGCTTTTATCATCATAGGAATTGGAGGAATAGGCTGTGCTGTAGGCGGCCATCTATCTCTTGGGAATCGAAGTAAACAGGTTGCAATGGTTAGCCTCATTATTTCAGGACTTTGCTGCCTGACCCTTCCTTTCCTGTTTTCAGCCCCAATCATTGTATTCGTATTGGTTATGCTGATTTGGGGAATTTTTGTAATTCCTGATAGCCCCCAATTTTCAACCTTAGTGGCTCAATCCTCCACCCCGGAGTATGTAGCAACCGGACTTACTATCGTGAACAGCCTGGGTTTTGCCCTTACCATTGTAAGTATTCAACTGGTTAACCTGATGTGGTCAGCTACTGAAAACCCGATGGTATTTTTAATTATGTTGGCAGGGCCTATTTTGGGATTGTTGGCTATCTCGAGATATAAGCAGGAGGTAAATGACTAGTTCTGATAAGAAAAAAATCAGTGCCATCATTAAAACTCAGATCCAGACTCTGAACGAGGAAATTGCAGAGCTGAAGGAACTTACCAAGCCCATTCCTCTTGATGCCGCTATTGGAAGGGTATCCAGGATGGACGCAATTAACAACAAAGCTATTAATGATGCGGCGTTAAGAGATAAAGAAAAGCTGCTAAAGCGACTAGAACGCACTCAGGATAGAATCGACGAAAAAGACTTTGGGCTTTGCCTGAAATGCGGGAATGAAATTCCTTTTGGGCGACTGGAATATATGCCTCATGCCACTCGATGTGTTTCCTGTGCCGGTTGATTATATCCACTTAACATAGCTGCGGTATCATTGGCGAAAAAATATTCAATGAACCGATTTTTACTTTTCCTCCCTCTTCTTTTCTTAGCCTGCACATTAGATCAGCAAAATCCTAACAATAACACTACCCAATCTGAACTAGCCTGGCCTACCTGGTATACTCCACTCGATACAGTTAGGGTTTTGAACTGGAATGTAGAGCATTTCGTAGATGATTTCGATAACCCTTACATCAATAATCGGCGTGAGGATAATCCCCCAACGAATATGCCTGAACGGAGGGCTCGGTTGGCAGAAGTGTTAAAAATGGCTGATGCTGATATCGTGGTATTCCAGGAATTTGAAAGCAGTACCTACGCAAAAATTCTGGCTGAAGAATACTTCCCTGAATTAGGCTACCAGGTGTATGGAGGACTGGAAAGCGATGACTGGTATATGAATGTAGTAATTCTTAGCCGAGTGCCACTTGGCACTTTCTATAGTTACGCTACTTCCAATACCCCAATTATAGGGCAAACGAATGACGATGACACTCTAGCTATGCAGACTTTTATCAATAACAGGATGTGGTCGGTAGATGTGTTGGTAAATGATAGCTATGACTTCAACCTAACAGGTGTACATTTAAAAGCCGGAAGAGGGGAACGAAACCAGCAATGGAGATTGGGAATGATGAATGTAATGAGAGACCAGTTTTCTAAGTTTATGCGCCTCGACCATGATCAAAACCTGCTGGTTGTAGGTGATTTTAATGCTACCCCTGATAGTCCTGAATTCAAAGCTTTTTTAGGGGATTCCACTGACCTTCGCTTTATCGATCCATTGGCCGGAACAGGAATCTTTTCACATCCTGCCGACTCTGTTTTTTGGAGAATTGATCACATTATTCCCAATGAGTATATGATGCCAGAGCTTGTAAATACAGTTCAGGTATTCACTCCTTTTTCTCCAGATTCTATGGACTTTATCGCCGACCATTTACCGATGATCGTTGATATTGTGGCTACAGACTAAGGCATTTTGATTGTCAGTTTACATTCCTGATATTCGTCCATGCAAATTTTAGGAATAGATGTTGGAGGCTCGGGAATAAAAGGAGCCATTGTTGATACAGAAAAAGGGGAACTAATCACGGAGCGCTACAGGCTTGTAACCCCTCAGCCTGCTACACCAGATGCAATGATTGAAACAATGATTGCAATTATTCGGCACTTCGACTGGCATGGTCCAATAGGTTGCGGGTTTCCCGCAGCAGTAGTAAATGAAATCATCAGAACTGCTGCTAATATAGATGATTCATGGATTGGAGTGAATGCTTCTAAGCGAATCGAAGATGAAACCGGATGCCCTGTTCACCTGGTTAATGATGTGGATGCCGCCGCTTACGCGGAGATGAATTTTGGCGCCGGAGTAGGAGAACACGGTACTGTGGTAATGGCAGCTTTTGGAACGGGAATTGGAACCGCCATTTTTCGAAGTGACCAGTTGATTCCAAATACGGAATTTGGTCATGTTTATTTACGAAACGGAAAAAAGGCAGAACATTATTCAGCCAATTCCATTCGGGAAAAGAACGAGATGAGCTGGAAAAAGTGGGGCAAGCGGGTAAATAAATACCTTCAATATATGGAGGATTTATTTTGGCCAGACCTATTCATTATTGGTGGCGGTGTAAGCAAACATTTTGATTTTTTTAAAGAGTATATCGATGTGGAAGCACGAGTAGTACCAGCTGCAAGCCGCAATCATGCAGGCATTATCGGAGCAGCTCTTTCAGCAAAAGATTTTGCAATCTCCTGATCGGAATCTTTCAAAGTGTTCTGTACATTTTGCCCGAACACTGAGACGGCCAAGATTTGAAGAATATCCTCCTTTTTGTCACTCCCTGCCTGATCTGGGGCTCTACCTGGTATGTAATCACTTTCCAGGTTGGTGAAGTAGATCCTTTATTCTCTGTCTCGTATCGCTTTGCATTGGCTGGAGTATTAATGCTGATCATATGTTCCATTATGAAACTAAATCTGAAGTTCACCAGAAAGGAACATGCTTTCATCCTGCTTCAGGGGCTTCTCATATTCGGTTTTAATTACTGGCTGATGTATATGTCGGAGCTGTATCTCACAAGTGGCGTGGTTGGCCTGATTTTCTCCCTTCTCGTTTTCTTCAATATGATTAATAGCAGAATCATTTTGAAAACTCCCTTTGAAAAGAAGGTGATCATCGGGGGCGTACTGGGTATTATCGGAACAGCATTCATCTTTCAAGAAGACCTTACTCATTTCACCTTTTCTGATACCAAAATCATGGGGCTTTTTATGGCCATAGGTGGAACTATTATCGCTTCTTTTGGGAATATTACCTCAGCCCGAAATCAGGCAGCAGGAATTCCGGTCATTCAATCTAATGCCTTTGGTATGTTTTATGGTGCAGTGGCGATGTTCCTGGTAGCTATCTTTTCGGGGAAAACTCCTACCTTTGAAATGACCCTCGATTATACCCTGTCATTGATATACCTCACTATTTTTGGTTCGATCATCGCCTTTGGCTCTTACCTTACATTGATAGGCAGAATTGGTGCCAGTAAAGCTGCGTATGTTTCCCTTGTTATTCCAATCATAGCGCTTACCATTTCTACCTTCCTGGAAGGTTATACCTGGACATTGATCAGCTTTTCGGGAGCTGCCTTGATTATTATTGGGAATGTGATTGCATTGAGGCTTTCGAGGAGACCTAAGGTTGAGGTAGTGGAGTAGGTAACCCAAACCTATTTCTGGTCATCTCAGCCTTGAGCCGGGATTTGTGATGCATCAATCTTCCTCCCTTTACAGATCCCGCATCAAGTGCGGGATGACTAATAAAATAAATCAACTCACAAATTCCACAAAGAGCATCCCGGCTAGCTTTGCTGTTCGCTTATCCTGATCGTATTCCGGGTTCAATTCGCAAATATCCATTGATAACAGTTTTCCTGATCTTTTCATCAAATCCATAATCCTGATAACGTGCTCGGGAAATATCCCGTCCCAGGCTGGAGCGCTCACTCCTGGAGCAATAGAGGCATTAAATACATCCATGCAAATCGTTAAATAGATATAGTCTCTCTCCTCAACAAAAGCTGTTACTTTCTCGAGTGAAGCCTGCTCCTGGGACAGGACCTCTTTATTTTCAATCCATTTAGCACCCAGACGTTCAGCAGTATTAAATAATGAAGCCGTATTATTATGGCGATTGATCCCATAAACAAAGTATTTGAGATCTAACGCTTCTTTTTGGGCATGCTCATGCGCCTGAAGAAAGGGTGAGCCTGAATGAGGAATTCCATCATGAGGCCTCAGATCGAAATGAGCGTCGATATTTAGAATGCCAAGCTTTACTCCCTCACTTTTTGTTTTCAGAAAATCCGCGACCCCTAAATAATGCCCAAAGGCTGTTTCGTGGCCACCCCCAATTACAAAACTTCTTTTCGAGTTATTCAAAAGGTGAGTGATTCCTTTTCCAAGCTCGATTTGTGCTTTTTCCAAATTCTCTGACTTTGGAAAGACGTTACCGGCATCAATAAAACCCCCTTCCATACCGTGCCAGCATAATGAACCTATTGTTTCCCTGAATTCCCCTGGACCATTCGCTGCCCCTGTCCTTCCTTTGTTTCGCTTAACTCCTTCATCTGAAGCAAAACCCATTAGTACTATTTCATTACCCTCATCAAGCTCGTTCAGGTGAATGGCTTTTACAACCTGATGATATCTAAACTGGGTGAAATCAGACGAAGAGTCTATTCGGCCTGTCCACCAGTCTTTTCGAGGAGGCTGATAGTAGTTTATATCAATGTTGGATGCACTCATCTCCTATAATAGTATGGCTTGGATGAAGCTGCCCCTGATGGTAGAAGATATTTCGAAAGTCATCGGTTTCGAAAACAGTAAACCTGGCTTTTCCACCAATTTCTATAGTTCCAGCTTGCATCCTTAATGCATACGCTGATCGATAGGTTATAGCAGCTAGTGTCTCTGAAATACTCATTTTTTCACTTGCTCCAATTAGTGAAGCCTGGGTAAGTAAATTTCCCATCGGAGCTGAACCAGGGTTCCAGTCGGTAGCAATGGCCACACAAGCCTTATTATCCAATAATTGACGACAAGGAGTAAAAGCCATGCCCAATCCCAGCGATGCTCCAGGTAAAGCAACTGCAACCGTTTCTGAGTTTCGAAATGCTTTGATCGAATCCTGATCTGTACTTTCAAGATGGTCTGCGGAAACACATCCCATTTCGATAGCTAATTTCGCCCCACCTGAGCTAAACTGATCAGCATGTACAGTCATTTCAAAACCGAGCTTCTGCATTTCTTCGATGTACCATTTTGCAAGTTCAGTATCGAATGCTTCTTCCTCCACAAAGATATCCGCCCTCTCAGCAAGCCCCTCTTCCATTACCTTCGGTGCTACTTCCTCAATCAAGTAACCAAGGTATTCTCGATGATTCCCTTGGAAAGTCCTCGGCTTGATATGGGCTCCTAAAAAAGTAGGAATTAGCTCTACTTTTGTATGTGAAGAGGCTTCTTTTATGGCTCGTAACATTTTAAGCTCATTAGTAAGATCGAGACCATATCCGGATTTCACTTCTATTGTAGCTACTCCTTGCTTTAGCAATACTTCTGACCTCCTTTGAATCAGCTCTGTCAGTTCTTGTCTGGTTGCACTTCGTGTGGCTATTACCGTGTCCATAATTCCGCCACCTGCTTTAGCTATTTCCAGGTAGCTTTTACCAGATACTCTCGATGCGTAATCATTCGCACGATCTCCTGCCCAACAAATATGGCTATGGCAATCGACAAAAGCCGGCACTACAACCTTATGCCTGTTCGTAGTCAGGATTAATTCCGCCTTCTCATACTTTTTGTGTAGCTGCTGATAGCTTCCTATTTCAACTACTGTATCATTTTCAGTAACTATACCGCCATTTGTAATAATTGTGAGTTGATCATCTTCAATAGGGCCATGAAGTTGAATGCTTTGCATGGGTACAATCTCACAAAATGGGCCATATAATTTTGTTACTGACATAAGCTCTCCTAAAGCAATAGATTATGTTTCTCACCTACTTCACTGGCTAGTTCATATCCAGCATCATGATGTCTAAAGATTCCCATTGCCGGATCATTAAAAAGTACTCTTTTCAGGCAGGCTTCAGCCCGGTCGGTACCATCAGCTAAAACTACCATCCCCGCATGTTGACTGAATCCCATTCCTACTCCTCCGCCATGGTGGAAGCTAATCCATGTAGCCCCTCCTGTAGCATTACTCATTAAATTAAGCAGCGGCCAGTCACTTACCGCATCACTTCCATCTTTCATGGCTTCGGTTTCGCGATTAGGAGATGCTACCGAACCACAATCCAGGTGATCTCTTCCGATTACAATTGGAGCTTTTACTTTGCCTGTTCGAACCAGATCATTAAAAATTAATCCGGCCTTTTCTCGCTCTCCCATTCCCAGCCAGCAAATACGGCATGGCAACCCCTGGAAGGCAATCTTTTCTTTCGCCTGGGTTAGCCAGTTGATAAGGTGTGTGTTTTCAGGGAAAGCTTCCATCAACGCCTGGTCGGTTACATAAATATCTTCGGGATCACCGGAAAGAGCTGCCCAACGGAAAGGCCCTTTTCCTTCGCAAAAGAGAGGACGAATATAAGCTGGAACAAATCCGGGAAAATCGAAGGCATTTTCGACCCCGCCCTTTTGAGCATAGGCTCTAAGGTTATTTCCGTAATCAAAAGTTACTGCCCCTCTCTCTTTAAGCGTCAGCATATGCTTTACATGACGCGCCATACTTGCGATTGACTTCTGCTCATAGCCTTTTGGATCAGTCTCTCTTAGGCGCTTAGCATCTTTCAGGGAATATCCATGTGGAATATAACCGTTTATTGGGTCGTGGGCTGAGGTTTGATCCGTCAGGATATCAGGAGTAATCCCGTTTTCTATTAGTCGCTCTAACACATCTCCAATATCCCCTACCAGGCCGACCGATATATTCTCCTTTTTGATTTTGGCCTCCATAATCCATCGGACAGCTTCAACATAGGAATCGGTCATCCTATCGATGTATCGGGTTTTAAGCCTTTTTTCAATACGGGCAGGGTCAATATCAACCCCAAGAAATGTGGCTCCAGCCATAGTAGCTGCGAGAGGCTGAGCTCCACCCATACCTCCCAATCCACCAGTTACCAGGAGCCTTCCTCTCAAATCTCCATCAAAGTGCTTTTGGCCACAAGCCACAAAGGTTTCATACGTTCCCTGAAGAATGCCCTGAGTACCAATATAGATCCATGAACCAGCAGTCATCTGCCCATACATCATTAAGCCACGTTCCTTGAGATCATTAAAGCTATCCCAATTAGCCCATTCCGGGACTAAATTACTATTCGCAATTAGTACTCTTGGTGCTTCCGGGTGAGTCCTTACTACCCCAACCGGTTTTCCAGACTGGACAAGCAAACTATGCTGATCATCCAAATCCAGCAGGCACTCCACAATTTTTTCCAACGCTTTTCTATCCCTTGCCGCCTGCCCATTGCCTCCATATACAATCAGATGTTCGGGGTCCTCGGCTACCTCAGCGTTCAGATTATTCAATAGCATTCTTAATGGCGCTTCAGTTTGCCAACTTTTAGCATGTAGCTTGCTGCCCACTGGTGTTTTGTAGTTTGGGTGTTGGACAAATTCATTAATAAAGTCGGAAGTGCTCATGATAAGGTCCGTTTAAATCAATGTTCAGTTTATTGGCTATTTCTTCAGCTTTTTGAGTAAGCTGGTGGGATTGGATAAGTGTTAATGCTTTTGTGATATCCTTCGCAAAAATTCGATCCTCATCCGCATGATCTATATGATCTCGTACAAGCTCGTGACAAGCTTCAAGTATTGGACCCGATTTCATTGGCCTTCTGAAATCAAATGCCTGTGCTGCATTTACCAGTTCAACTGCCAGGATTTTCTCTACATTTTCCACTACCTGGTTTAGTTTACGTGCACTTATGGAACCCATACTTACATGATCTTCCTGCCCAAGTGAAGTGGGAACACTGTCAGCAGATGCGGGGAAACACAGTGCCTTATTTTCGCTTACTAACGCAGCAGAAGTATATTGGGGGATCATGAAGCCTGAGTTCAGGCCTATATCATGCATTAATAATTTTGGTAAACCCTGATGACCTCCTTCTAGCAATAGGTAAGAGCGCCTGTCGGAGATATTCCCTATCTCGTGAGCTGCCAGTGTCAAATAATCACAAGGAAGAGCCATTGGCTGACCATGAAAGTTTCCACCGCTTATGGCTTCCTTATCAGATAAGATGATGGGATTGTCTGTGACAGAGTTTATTTCAATATCCAGCATCTGCTTGGTGTGTAACCAGGCATTTCTACTTGCCCCATGAACCTGGGGCATACACCGGATTGAATAGGGATCCTGTACCCTTCCGCAATCTTCATGAGAAGCTACCATTTCAGAATTTATGAGTAAGGACCTTAACCGGTGAGCTACAAAACAGGATCCTTCAAATGCTCGCGTATTATGCAAACGCTCATCAAATGGGCTCACGCTTCCTAATACACTCTCCAGGCTCATCGCACCGATGATATCGGCTGCATTTAGGCAATAATGGAAATTGTACACTCCCCACACTGCATGAGCAACTATAAACTGTGTTCCATTTATTAGGGCCAACCCTTCTTTCGCTCCTAAAGTAATAGGCTCGAGATTGTATTCTTTTAGTACCTGCTTGCTTTCCCTGTACGCTCCATTATGAAAGATTTTTCCAAGCCCAATTAATGGCAGAAATAAGTGTGCTAGTGGAGCCAAATCCCCTGATGCACCTACCGATCCCTGTTCAGGTACCTCGGGAATCAAATCATTATCAATCATAAAAAGGATTCTTTCCAGCGTTTCCAATCGAATCCCTGAATAACCTAAACTCAGATTATGAGCTTTTAAGACCAACATTGCCTTTGAAATCATTGGAGCAATGGAATTACCTACACCCACGCTATGACTCCGCAGTAAATTATCCTGAAGCTTCTCCGTATTCTCTTTAGATATGACGGTACTACAAAGTGGACCAAAACCAGTATTGACTCCATATACTACTTCCCCCGATTCAACAATAGCACTAACATGATTTGAGCTTTGAAGTACACTCTCACGGGCTTGATCAGATAAGCGAACAGACTTTCTCCCGTAGCAAATATCTACTACATCCTGAATTGTTGCAGTATCAATTCCAAGGTTAAAGACGGACATGGCTTACTCCTCCATCTGAAAGTAGATAATGAGACTAATGTTTTGTAATTCTTTATATACATATATTGATAACTATGAGTAATCGAATTGAACTCCGGCATCTTCACTATTTCAAAGTACTCGGGAGGGAGCTTCATTTTAAAAAAGCGGCCGACAAGCTGTTCATTACCCAGCCAGCATTAAGCAGGCAATTGAAACAACTGGAACAATATGTAGGCGCCGAGCTTCTATACCGGGACAAGAGAAATGTTTCTTTAACACCCGCAGGTGCATATTTGCTTGAGGAAATTGATTTTGTAATTAACAGGATGGAGTTTATTACCGAGAATATTCGGCTCATTCAGCAGGGGGAAAAAGGAGAAATTCGAATAGGATTTGTAGGTTCGGCAATGCAGGTAGTAATACCAAGGTTATTATCCCAGATAAATAAGGATTCACCCGGAGTCCATTCAGTATTAACTGAACTAACAAATAAGGATCAGGTGGAGCGTATTCAGAAGGACGAGCTCGACCTGGGATTCATAAGAACGCTCAGATTACCTGATGGCCTGAAAAAGCTAGATGTCCACGAAGAGACTTTTTCGTTAGTATTACCTGCCAACCACCCTATCTCTTCCAGGACGTTCACAAATGTGAAAAGCCTTCAGGATGAAAAGTTCATTCTGTTTTCAAGCCAATACAGTCACGGATATTTCGAAAAGATCATGAGCATTTTTGAAGATCACGGATTTACCCCTCAGGTTGCCCATGAATCAGTACATGCCAGTACTATTTTCCGGCTTGTTGAGAACAATCTAGGAATAGGCATTGTACCTACTTCATTAAAACATGGCTTTTCCCTGGATATAAAGTTTATTGAGTTAAATAAAATCCCTCAAAGAACCACACTTTCAGCCATTTGGAAAGAGAATAATAGGAATCCCATACTGGGCAAAATCCTTGGATATTTATAATTAAACAGCCATTTACTTGAACTCTTATTAGTTCGATAAAGCTTTTCTATCGCTTTAATGTTGTAACATTAAAGTTTAACCGTTAACATTGCCTCGTCTTAAAAATTATTTCAAACACAACAAACGATATTATTATGAAAACTTTCAGTGTACCAACCCGGGAACAAGTAACAGAATCTAACCAGGCGATCTTTGATACCCTAACTTCAAAGGTTGGTTTTGTACCTAACCTATATGCGACTTACGCTTATAATGATACCGCACTTGGCGACTATCTTACTCTTCAAGGCCGAAAAAGCACACTTTCAGCAAAAGAAAAAGAAATTATTAACCTGGCTGTAAGCGAAGTTAACCAATGCTATTACTGCTTATCTGCTCACACCGCTATTGGTAAAATGAATGGCTTTACCGATGAGCAAATTCTGGATATCCGAAGAGCAGAAGTCAACTTTGATACCAAGTATGATGCATTAGCAAAATTTGTACAAAACTCTGTAATCAACAGAAGTAAGCCAGATGCTGAAGTAACCGAAGCTTTATTTGAAGCAGGTTACAACGAGGCTAATCTTATAGACATCATCATGGTAATTGGCGATAAAATGATTAGCAATTTCATTCATGGAACTACTCAGATTCCTATAGACTTTCCTCAGGCTCAACCTCTTGAAGAGTTAGTTGAAGCCTGATGTATTAATGACCTTATAAAAGATCAGTCCCTGGGGCTGATCTTTTTTATATTTGAACTATGGCACTTGCAGGCGAACAAATACAGCAAACCGAATTTTATAATGAATCTCATAAGCTTCGTGTGAATTTACTCCTCACATCTGGCTGGCTCAAAAATGAGATTAAGGAATTCCTGGACCAGTTCGATATCACACAGCAGCAGTTCAATATTCTCCGAATTTTGAGAGGTGCTGATGGAGAACCTCTTTCTACTAATGATATTTGCGATCGAATGATCGATAAAATGTCGGATACTTCACGTATTGTCGACCGGCTTGTAGCAAAGAAGCTTGCTACTAAACGCCCCTGCCCACATGACGGACGGAAGGTACAGGTTTTCATTAGTTCTGATGGTATGTACCTACTTTCTACCATCGACACCAAGCTGAAAAACCTGGATGCAATTTTCGACAAGCTAAGTGAAGATGAAGCCAGGCAGCTAAATGATTTGCTGGAAAAGATTACCTCCTAAGGAGTTACATCTTTTAATACCAATTTATCTTCCTTAATAACTGGTCGTGTAAATTTAGAATGCACTAATTCATTCATTATGCTTTCTAAATTTTTTTATGCCACCCCGTCACTTGCTCCTTTAATTGCCCGCGTCACATTGGGCATAGTTATGTTTCCGCATGGTACCCAAAAAATTCTTGGAATCTGGGGTGGGCATGGACTTACTCCGGTAATGGAGTCATTCAATCAGTGGTTTGGAATCCCTTTCTTCATCACATTTCTTGTAGCAGTGGCAGAGTTTTTTGGAAGCCTTGCTCTAATCGCTGGTTTCCTTTCTCGATTTTCAGCAGGAAGCATTATCGCGGTAATGCTTGGCGCTATTTACTTTGTTACCGGAAGTCATTTCTTTATGAACTGGTATTCCCAACCCGGAAGAGGGGAAGGTTTTGAGTTTCACCTTCTTGTAATCGGGCTTAGTTTAATAGTTCTGATTTCCGGCGGAGGGAAATATTCAGTTGATGGATGGATACATACTAAACTAAATACTGCGGAAGAAAATGAGTGACAAAAAACACACACTAGCATGGTTTGAATTACCGGTTTCTGATATTGCAAGGGCTAAAACATTTTATTCTACAATTCTCGGAGTAGAGCTAACCAGCATGGATTTAGGGGATGGGTTCAAAATGGAAGTATTTCCTGGTGGTAATGAAAGTGTTCACGGAGCCCTGGTATGGCATACTGAGGGATGGTATGCGCCTAGTAATACCCATGGTCCTTTGATTTACTTTGACGCAGATCCTGATTTACAATTTGCTTTGGATAAGGTTGAAGAAGCTGGCGGTTCTATCTCTATTCCAAAACGGCAGATATCTGAAGATCATGGATATATGGCTGTCATTGAAGATACAGAAGGCAATAGAGTCGCTTTGTGGTCTAACTCCTAGGCCTATTTCTCTTTCTAAGGAAATCTGCTCGCTTCGAAACCACAATGGAAAAGACGCGTAGTCGTTTCATCTTTTGAAAAACCCTTTATGGCATGAACCTTTCCAAAACTCTACGTTTCTTTTCCATCTTATTCCTGGCATTTGCCTTACACTTACCTACACATGGTCAAAATACTATCCAGCCCGGTGTTGATCTTTTTGAGGATGGGCAAATAGAACAGGCAAAATCCTTCTTTGAGAATTACCTGAAGTCAAATAAATCCGATTCAGAAGCTAATTTTTATATGGGCAGGATTCTATTTGATATGGAAGAGTTTGGAGATGCCACCAAATCATTTGAGCAGGCAGTCAAGCACAAAAAAGGGAATTCGAAATACCATATGTGGTTGGGGCATTCTTTTGGCAGAAGAGCTCAAAGTGCTCCCAAGTTAAAACTGCCGGGTTTAGCAAGGAACAGCAAAAAGAATTATGAAAAGGCTATCGAATATGATCCATCCAATGTGGAAGCTCGGGAAAGTGCTATGGAGTATTATTTACAGGCTCCGCGATTTGTAGGAGGAGGAAGAGACAAAGCGGAGGCTCAGGCTAAAGCTATTTTCGAAATTGATAAAGAAGCAGGATATATCGCCTGGGGCAGGGTGTACTCGTACCATGATGAAGATGAAAAGGCAGTGCAAAACTATACAGAAGCCATTCTATCCTATCCTGAATTAATGAGGCCTTATTACAGCTTGTACAATTTCCACTTTAATAACCAGGAATATGGAAAAGCGATAGAGGTTGCAGAAAAACAGCTTTTGGTAAACGATACTACCGCCGCTATTTATAACAATCTTGGTAATGCCCTTCAACGGGATGAGCAATATGAGGCGTCCTATGAAGCTTATCAAAAAACGCTGGAAGTCGATCCGGAATACTATAACACTTACTACCAAATAGGCAGGCTTGCGGCCATATCAGGTCTTTATCTTGAAGAGGGAGAAGATTATCTAAACCGCTTCCTAAACATTGATGAAGACCTAAGCGACAACACGTTGGCCTGGACATATTTTAGGTTGGGAACCATTGCAGAAAAAAAGAATGATAACGCAGGTGCTAAAGCTTATTACGAGTCCGCTGTATCCAAGAATAAGGATCACGAAGAGGCAAAAGCTGCTTTAGCTAACCTTAACTAAGAGGAAGGTTGAGTTAATTTCTGCTTTATAGCAGCGTAATAAGCTGCACCAACAATGCTGGCATCATACCCGAATTCTGCCGGCTTAAACTTAGTGCTTAGTTTTATATAAGGAAGTGTTTTCTCCGGCTTTTTACTTATCTGTCCTGCCATGATGAACATGTTTGGATGAAACAGGTTTTCGTAATGTTCCATCACAAATTGCAGTCGTTTAGACCAGGACTTCCTGGAAATACCTTCTTCCTTTCTTGACTTGTTGGAAGCACGTTCGTCAATGCGAAGCCCTTTAATCTCAATCTTCCCGAGCTCTGTGTTGGGGACTAATTGCCCATCAACAAAAATGGAGGAGCCGAATCCTGAACCTACATTTAGAATGATTACAGTGCCCTGTCTTTTTTTGCCAACCCCGAAGGTCATTTCAGCAAGGCCCATAGCATCTGTTTTATTTACCACGCTTACTTTGCAGCCTGTAATCTCTGAAAAAAGATGTCCGGCGTCTGCATCGATCCAGGCTTTATTTACCTGGTCTCCAGAAAGAATAATCCCTTTGTGAATAGCAGCAGGAAAAGCACAGCCAACAGGTCCTTTCCAGTCAAACTTCTTTACAACTTTATGCAGTTTTGAAATTAGCTTGTGAGGCCGGGTATCCTCTATAATATCGGTCGACTTTTTCCCGGATACGATCTCTCCCTTAACGACATCAACGATCGCACCTTTAATGCCTTTACTCCCTATATCAATGCCTAAAACTTCCACCGAGCCGAATAGTTAACAATTTCTTAACATGGGCTCCAATGATAAGGAATGAAGACTAAAAACCAATATTAATTTTCACATGGAGAAGCGATTAATTTACTTCTCAACAAGTACCCAGCCTTCGTCCTCAACCAATCGTTTCGCCACTTTCCACTTCGCTTCTTTTGTGGCCCCTGTGCTCATGTTTTGAATAGTGACAAGCTGGTTTCGACCAGGCTCCTGGTCAACTTCAACCGGTTTCTTTTTTACATTTGGTCCAGCCGGTCTTGGTTGATCTCCATTAACGGGTTGTTGAGGAGCTTGTAGCCCCATCCCAGTTGAGTCGGCATGCTGAGTTTGCATTTTGCTGGTGTCGAATCTTGAGCGCTGTTGCTGTGCTTGCTGAAGCTCGCCAGCCTGTGCTTCCGGAAAGGACTTCCAAATCAATGATATCGCTTCCTGGTTAATCATATCCAGTAATTGCTTGAACATATCGAATGCTTCTCTCTTGTATTCCAAAAGAGGATCTTTCTGAGCAAAAGACCTAAGCCCAATACCTTCTTTTACCGAATCAAGTTCACGCAGGTGCTGCATCCATTTGTCATCAATAACAGATAGCACTGCTGCCTTTTCAAGTGCCAAAGCCACTTCCTTTCCTTCGTTTTCCAAAGCGGCTTCTACATCAACTACTACTCTCATCCGACGAATCCCATCAGTGAAAATCACCTGTACTTTATCAGGGCGCCGATTCGGGTTTGATTCTGTGATTTTCTTCATTACGGTATAAAGCGGCTTAGCCATCATTTCTTCTTTCCGCTTATATACTTCAAGTGCGCGCTCAATGATGATGTCTACAAGCTGTGACTCATCCATTTCCCGCCATTTCTCTCCGTCAAATTCAACATCCACAGCAAGATTACGAAGTATCTCCTGGTGAAGGCCTTCATAATCTCCTGCTGCCACATGATTTACAACCAGGTCTTCCACCAGTTCTTCTAACATACCCAGGATATCAGTCCGTAACTGATCTCCTAAGAGTGCATGTTTCCTGCGGGCATAAATTACATTTCGCTGGTTATTGAGTACGTCATCATATTCAAGCTGACGCTTTCTAATGCTAAAGTTATTTTGCTCTACTTTAGACTGTGCTCTTTCCAAAGATTTCGTAATCCATGGGTGGGTAATTACTTCTCCTTCTTCGAAGCTTAGCTTGTCCATTACTCCTGCCACACGGTCGCTCATGAACAATGACATCAGCTTATCTTCCAGCGATACATAGAACTGAGATTCACCAGTATCTCCCTGTCGCCCGGATCGGCCACGAAGCTGAAGATCAATTCGGCGAGATTCATGACGTTCGGTACCTAGTATAGCAAGCCCCCCATTCTCCTTTACCCCAGGAGCAAGCTTAATATCCGTACCACGACCTGCCATGTTGGTTGCTACAGTTACCGCGCCAGGCTGCCCAGCTTGTTTTACGATTTCGCTTTCCTTAGCGTGCTGTTTAGCATTCAGTACATTATGAGGAATTCCGGCTCTTTTGAGCATGCGGCTCATTGTTTCTGAAACTTCAACACTGGTAGTACCTACCAGTACCGGCTGACCTTTTTTGTGGTATTCTAAAATTTTGTCAATGGAAGCTTTGAACTTTTCCCGCTTAGTTTTGAATACTAAATCTTCTTTGTCATCCCGTTGGATGGGTCGATTTGTTGGGATTACAACTACATCAAGTTTATAAATTTCATTGAATTCCCCTTCTTCTGTTTCAGCGGTACCCGTCATACCTGAAAGTTTGTGGTACATCCTGAAATAGTTCTGAAGAGTGATGGTGGCATAAGTTTGAGTCGAAGCCTCAACCTTTACATTTTCCTTTGCCTCTATCGCCTGATGTAATCCATCAGAATAACGTCTTCCGGAAAGTACTCTACCTGTGTGTTCATCTACAATCTGAACTTTTCCATCCTGAACGATATACTCTTCTTCTTTCTCAAAATTGGTGTATGCCTTCAGCAGCTGGTTTACCGTATGAATTCTATCTCCGCGTTCTGCGAACAATCGGTGGAGGTCACTGAATTTCTGCTCTCTAAGCTGGCGAATCTCCGTTTTCGCCTCATCAATCTTTCGATCCTGATAGGTATCACTCAGGTCTAGTTTCTTTACTTCTTCAATTTTTTCTGACTCAAGCCCTTCTATTTCCTTTTCAATAACAGAGGTCTCAACTCCCAGGTCAGGAATCACGAAGAACTCCGAATCTTCATTTTTCATCGTGATGAATTCCCGCCCTTTTTCAGTCATCTCAATAGAGTTGAGCTTCATATCGACCGCATAGTATAAATACTCATCTACGATCGGCATGTTCTTAGCATTATCTGCCAAGTAGAAGGACTCCGTTTTCTGGATCAGCTTTTGAACACTTGGCTCCTGGAGCATTTTGCGGAACCGAGTATTTTTTGGGAAACCTCGCTGCGCCCTAAACAGAGCCAACCCTGCGTCTTCCTCATTTCCCTCTTCTAAATACTTTTGACCTTCTTGTACGAGCTGGGCAACAAGCTTCTTTTGAGCCGCTACCAGAGACTCCACCCTGGGCTTCATCTCAATGTACTTGTCCGACTTGTTATCGTGAGGTACTGGACCTGAAATAATTAATGGAGTTCTAGCTTCGTCAATAAGAATAGAATCTACCTCATCAATAATGGTATAGTGATGCTGTGTTTGTACCAACTGCTCCTGGCCAATCACCATATTATCCCGAAGGTAGTCGAAGCCAAATTCATTGTTAGTACCATAGGTGATATCAGCCCTATATGCTTTCCTTCTTGTTTCTGTATTGGGCTCATACCGGTCAATACAGTCCACATAAATTTCATGGAAGTTGAAGATAGGCTCATTCCATTCAGCATCACGTTTTGCAAGGTAATTGTTAACTGTGATTACATGTACTCCCTTTTCAGCAAGTGCATTTAGATAGGCTGGAAAAATAGCCACCAGGGTTTTACCCTCCCCTGTTTTCATTTCTGCCACTTTTCCCTGATGCAATGTGATCGCACCAACAAGCTGAACGTCATATGGAATCATATTCCACTCGATATCATCTCCTGCTACTTTCCAACTTTTACCGACAAATCGGCGGCAGGTATCTTTTAGTACCGCATACGCTTCGGGCAATATGTCATTGAGTACATCTTCAATAATGTCTAATTCCTGCTGCTCTAGCTCGTCCAGGTCTTCCGCAAGAGCGCGGTGTTCAGCAGGAGAAAGCTCCTCAATATTGTTGAGCTGCTCCTTTACTTCTGCAATTTGATCTCTTGTTTCTTTGGTAGCATCCTTGATTTGTTGCTTGAATGCTTTTGTTTTGCCTTTTAGCTCATCATCGCTCAATTTCTCCATTTCAGGGCCGTATGATTTGATTTTATCAACAATCGGCTGAATGGCTTTAATATCCTTATCGCTTTTTGACCCAAAAATTTTGGTGATGAGCTTTCCTACTTTATCAATCATAAATCTCTTGTGGAGTCGGGTTTAATTAAGCATTCAAGTTAACCTTAAACGAAGGCTCTTTCAATGCAACTGATACCCTTTAAACAAATATTACGCCAAAGCAGCTTGTCTGACAGGTTGATCAAGTTTCTAAGGAGTTAAGAAGAAGTAATCGAGCATTGAAAAATTCATAATTCATGTTCGTTTTACAGGATATTCTCCTTATATTTGAAGCCTTTTTGGATATCGAATTTGAAAGTTAACTATCCTGATTCATGAAACGTACATTTCAACCAAGTAATAGAAAGCGCAAGAACAAGCACGGATTCCGTGAGCGTATGTCCACAAGAAACGGACAAAAAGTAATTGCTGGACGACGAGCTAAAGGTCGCCACAAGCTTACTGTAAGTGATGAGAAAAAAGGAGCAAAGTAATTTAATTGCTCCTTCTTCTCGAAGATTTACCCTTCCAAAATCTCATATTATTAAGGGCAGGAGGAATTTCGAGCGTATTTTTAAGAGCCGAAATTATATTCTCACCGACTCAGTTTCTGCCCGGTTTGTAGAATTTGAATCAAGCCCAAAAGAGTACAAAGTTGGCTTCATAGCGCCAAAAAAAATTGGAAATGCTGTTCAGCGCAGCCGCTGCAAGCGATTATTAAGAGAAGCATACCGAATTAATCGGCACGTGCTTAGTGAAGAGCTGCCTCATTTTAAAAACTCATTGCATGTAGTTTTTACGAGCCGAATTAATGGCTTAGATTTTGCTGCTGTAGAAAACGATATGGTAACCCTGCTTACTAAATTGCGTAACCGCGTCCTTTCGCCAAATAAAAAAGAACTTTAAACCGCTTTACTTTGGATAAAAATACCGTAATCGGATTTTCACTCATTTTCCTTCTCATGATCGGCTGGTTTTATTTTACCATGCCCTCAGAGGAACAACTCGCTGAACAACGCCGGCAACAAGCTATACAAGACAGCCTTGCATTTGTAGAACAACAAGACTTACTTGAACAAGAGCTAATCCAGCAGCAAGAACTTGGCACTCAAATAGAAGCAGAAGATGACCCTAATGAAACTTCTGTTGTCGGAATGTTCTCTTCTAACCAGGATTCTACGGTTTCTGAATTCACTGTTGAAACTCCACTCTATACGGCGGTTTTTACTACAAAAGGTGGGGGGCCTTCTAGATTTATTCTGAAGGATCACAAAACCTGGGATGGTAAGCCGGTTCAACTTATTCGTGACACGACAAAATCTGCCTATAACATTGGCTTTTTGTCCACGGAGAATTATAACGTAGAAACACGGAACCTCAATTTCAGGCAAGTAAATGCGGGCACTTCGTTAACCGTAGTTGAAGGAGATAGCAAAGAATTATCGTATGTACTGGATGTTGGTGATGGCAGAACTCTTCAGTACACCTACCTGTTTTTTGGAGATAGTTATGAAGTGGATCTCGATGTCCGCTTTGTTGGTATAAGAGATTACATAATCGGCCGGGCCGTCGATTTTGGATGGAATTCCCCGCTTAATTTCACTGAGCTAGATCGAGTTCAGGAAGCTCTTGGAACTTCGGCTTATTTTTATGCTGGAGGAGAACTTGAACAGGTTAAAGCAGACGACTTTGAAGATGATAACGGAGTAGTTGAGCAAAGTGTTAATGGAAATATTGATTGGGTAGGCAGCAAAACGAAATTCTTTGCGCAAATCATTCAACCCACCACTCCAACAGATGGTGCTTACTTACGAGGAGAAATTACCGGCGAAGTAGACGACCCCTTAACCGACCACCGCTACTCTACCGCCATTACTTCTGATATCCCTTCTGATGGTGTAGTTTCTTACCGGCTTTACATGGGCCCGATGAAGTATTATGATGTTAAAGACTTCAACGAACACGCTTTTGATATGGTGGAAGTTGGATATGGCTGGTTACGATGGTTTTCTGATCCATTTGTTCGATTTGTAGTAATCCCATTCTTCACCTTTTTCAGTGGTTTTATCTCCAATTATGGAGTACTCATCATCATTTTTGCTGCCTCTGTTAAACTGATTCTCTCTCCTCTTACCGTAAAAAGCTACAGGAGTATGGCTGCAATGAGGGAGCTTCAACCGCAGATGAAAGAAATTCAGGAGAAGTATAAAAACGATCCTCAGAAGCAGCAGAAAGCTACTATGGATTTATACAGAAAGAACAAGGTAAATCCTCTGGGTGGTTGTTTACCTATGTTTCTTCAGTTCCCTATTCTTATCACTCTTTGGAGATTTTTCCAGAACTCTATTCTTCTTCGGCAAGAACCATTCCTGTGGGTAAGTGATCTTTCAGCTCCTGACTATATCATCGACCTGCCATTTTCGATTCCGTTTCTCGGTGATCAAATCGCTGGTTTGGTGTTGTTGATGTCCGCATCTATGGTTTTACAAAGCAGGCTAACCAGTTCGGCAACTACCGGAGGGGCTAGTAACCCAATGGCTCAGCAGATGAAAATTATGCAATACTTCCTGCCTGTAATGTTGCTGTTCTTCTTCAATAATTTTGCTTCGGGCTTGAGTTTGTACTACCTGATTTTCAACCTGCTTTCTATTGTTCAGCAGTTATACATCAATAAAACCACGCACCAGGCAGCGGTTGCTAAAGCATCGTGATTTCTTTTTTGTTAATCGTTATTCTTTCATTTCTACCAGGTAACGATTAACGAATTTGAAAAGCTGCACTACACATCACTATCCACAGGTAATATTCCAGGGAGAAGAACGGTTCCTTTGGAATCCCATTCTTAAGAAGGCCTATAAACATCTTCCTGAAGAAAGGGTGCGGCTAGCTTTTGTAGAGTATTTGATTCATGAGGCCGGCTTCTCAAAGCATCGGGTTTCATTCGAATCGCCTGTTCATTTACCAGGTGATAAAGGTACTTCGAGAACAGATCTTCTCTGCTACAACGAGCAATTTGAACCTCTACTTCTGGTAGAATGTAAGTCTCGGGATGTTTTCTTAAATGAAAAAACGGCATTACAAATAGGTCGATACAATCAAAAAGTGAACGCCCCTTTTTTGCTGGTCACTAATGGGGTAAGTGACTATTGGTATTCTCATGAAGATTCACGTTTAAAGCAACTCGCAGAACCACCTTCAGTCTTCAATTCTAAAAACGAAATCATCACAGATTTTGACTACTGGTCGAAAAGGGGGTTTACTGGTAACGGTTCTTCCCCTGACATTAAAGATTGGGTAGTTAGTGCTTGTGGGGAATTATATACCCATAAAGATGCTGCCATTCATTATTTAAAATTCAAAGGTTCTCAATTTGAACTCGAACTGGCCAACTACTATCGAATCTTCTCTGTTGGCAATATTAATTTAGCCGTTGCTACCTCATCTACTCCTCAGGGAACCACCAGGCTCAATGTAGTTATGAATCGACATAATACTAATGTGGGCATTGTCGCTATTTCGCTCGATTCAATAGTAAATAAGGATGAAAAGAACACAATGCTTACTAACTCTGAGGGTATAACCTCTTTTGATGCAGTCAAAGATTTAGGCTTTTCATTTGATCAGGGCGTCGAAAGCGTACTTGAACCTATCTCCAGGCTGTCTTCCTGAGCGTTTAGGGAGTTTTTCCAGGCAATAAATCCTGCTATCGCCAAAATGGTGAATATGAGAAATTGTACACTGGTAAGTATCAGCCCTTTATAAAAGTACAAAGGAATGGAAATCAGGTCAGTGATAATCCAGGCCAGCCAGTGCTCTAGTTTTTTCTGTGCCATTAGCCACATGCCCGTAATTGCAAAGCAGGTGGTGGTTGCATCCCAAATGGGAACATCACTATCGGTGAAATTCACTAATACGAAAGCCAGGATCAAAAAAGAGCTGATCAGGATTCCTGCAGAGATACCCCATTCTTTACCTGAATTTGTTGTGATCGGTATTTGATCCCTGGAACTATCTTTTGTGTCCTTCCAGTGATACCAACCATAAACACTCATTACAAAATAGTAGCTATTTACCCCCATATCGGCATATAGCTGGTAATTGAATGCCAGGTATACATAGATGAGCACACTTACAATCCCAAAAGGATAAACCAGGATATTTTCCTTCATCGAAAACCAAACACTTAATAGCCCGGTGGTAACAGCTATCCATTCCAGCCCCGAAGTCTGGATTATTCCATTAATAAAACCGTCGATGATTGATTGCATTGAAGCAAGATAAGAGTTTAAGGTTTGGATTCTCCTGTTTGTTGTTTAACCTTAGCAGTTTTTCGGAACCCTTTTTATAATCCCCTATGCTTTTTGGCACTTTAGACTACTTTATTATCGCTGGCTATGTGTTAGTTCTCATTGCCGTAGCAATCCTTGCCAAACGTAGAGGTCAAAAATCTCTGGATGATTATTTTGCAGGAGGAAAAAACCTTCCTTGGTGGCTGGTTGGGACTTCAATGGTGGCAACTACTTTTGCGGCAGACACCCCTCTGGCTATCACCGGAATTGTAGCTTCACAAGGTATAGCAGGAAACTGGTTTTGGTGGAGCTGGATGATTTCAGGACTACTTACCGTTTTTATTTATGCCAAGCTTTGGAAACGTGCTGATGTAATCACTGACTGTGAATTTATCGAGCTAAGATATGGTGGGAAACCGGCCAGTTTTTTGAGGGGTTTCCGGGCACTCTATTTTGCATTCCCTTTCAATTGTGTGATAATGGGTTGGGTAACTGTTGGAATGGGAAAAGTGATGTCAGTATTAACCGGAGCTGACCAGTGGACAATTATTCTCATTCTCTATGGAATGACGGCACTTTACATTGCAATATCAGGCCTTTGGGGGGTAATAGTTACCGATTTCATTCAATTTGCCATCGCTATGGTAGGTTCTATAGCCTTAGCATATTTTGCAGTAGACCATGTAGGAGGGTTTAATGCACTAAAATCCCAGTTAGCGCGCCAGGATATGCTCGATGTATTGAGCTTTAATCCCTTTACAAACCCTGAAATCCCCATTATTACGGCATTAATTTGGGTGGGGATGGCGTGGTGGGCGGCCTGGTATCCTGGTGCTGAACCCGGAGGTGGAGGTTATATTGCGCAACGGATGTTCTCGGCTAAAGATGAACGTAATGCGGTAGCTGGAAGCCTTCTGTTCAACATAGCTAATTATGCGATTCGTCCCTGGCCATGGATTTTAGTGGCACTTGTATCACTGGTTCTGTTCCCCGATATAACTGACAAAGAAGCCGGGTACCCAATGATGATGGCGGAGGTTCTCCCCGTTGGATGGTTTGGTCTGTTATGCGTTGCCTTTTTAGCCGCTTTTGTTTCCACCATCTCAACTCAGCTCAATTGGGGAGCCTCCTATGTGATTAATGATTTTTATGCTCGCTTCGTCAAGAAAGAGGAAACCTTCGAAAGCCCCGAAAAAGCTCAGAAGCATTATGTTATTATCTCCAGAATTGCCACTATAGGAATGGCCGGACTTGGTGTGATTGTCTCTTACTTTTTCGATTCCGTAAAAGGCGGCTGGGAATTTATCCTTTCTTTGAGCGCCGGAATTGGTGGAGTAATGCTGCTGCGATGGTTTTGGTGGAGAGTTAATGCATGGAGCGAAATTGTAGCTATGATTGCTGCAACTGTGGGAGCAATTATTTCTAAATCATTGGGATATGATTTTGCTGCAAGTATGATTTTTACCACTTCCCTTTCAACGCTGAGCTGGCTGATTGCAACTTTTATAACTAAACCGGAAAGTGAAGAAACCCTCAAGAAGTACTACAAACAAGTTCGCCCGTTTGGTAAAGGGTGGACTGCCTTTGCGGATGGCAAAGAATCACAGGATCGACTTGGTCCGGCATTGATCTCTGTTCTGCAATCATTCCTGGGAATTATCTTTATTCTTTTGGGGATGGGAGAACTTTTCTTTGGAGACCGGCTGGCAGGGCTAAGCTATCTTGTTGGAGGCTCACTTGCCACCTGGTTTGTAATCCGCAAAATCTAAGGTTTAAGTAACACCTTAATCGCACTCTCCTTTTCCTCATCGAATACGCGATATGCTTCTTTAGCCTCACTTAAGGGGAAATAATGAGTAACTACATCTAATACATCAAAAGGCAAAGTATCAATCAGCGGCAACACTTTATCTATGTAATGCCGGGCCGAACATCTTCCAAACTTCAAAGTAATGTTCTTGTCATATAAACTAGGTGGAGAAAATGGTACCTGATCAAAAGCCTGAACCCCTACTGATCCAAGCACTCCGCCAGGCCTTAATAAATCAAATGCCAGTTTTAGTGGAGCAGCACTTCCTACTGCTTCAATAACTCCATCTACACCCCTGCCTTCTGTACCAGCTTTGATCCTTTCAACAGCGTCTTCCTCATCAATATTAACTGGAATAGCACCAAAAGAAGCCGCCTTTTCTAATCGAAATGATAACTTGTCTAAGGCGTAAACTGTTTTTGCCCCCTTTAAAAAAGCACTTAGAACAGCCATTAACCCCACTGAACCACAACCAACAACTGCGTATATCCCATCCGGATGTATATCTACCATTTCTGCTCCGAAATACCCGGTGGGTAAGTTGTCAGAAACAAGGTTAGCCTTTTCCCAGCTTAGTTCTTCTGGTTTATGTACAAGTGTGGAATCAGCAAAAGGTACCCTGGCAAACTCAGCATGAATGCCCTGTAAACCTACTCCTTTTTCAACCCATCCATACAGTTGACTATGCTCACATCTGGCAGTTAGCCCAATTTTACAATAGTAGCATTGCCCACAGTTTATGGTAAAGGGACTTATTACTTCATCTCCAATATTGAAGTTCTTTACTGACTCTCCGACTTCTACAATGGTGCCTACAAACTCATGCCCCATAATCGTATTTATATCAATACCCGTCTCTCGACCATGATAAACGTGCATATCGGAACCGCAAATTGCTGCACATTCTACTTTCACAATTACATCGGTAGGAGCTAGAATCTCCGGATTGGGGACTTCAATTAATTCAACTTCCTTAATCCCTTTGTATACAAGTGCCTTCATGGACCAATCCTGACTATTAGCTGCTAACGATCTTCACGTCTGTACATAAATTTCAGGCCGCTCCAATCTTCATCCACCGCACAAACCTTAACATCTACCAATCCAATTTGCAGCCCATAACTTCTTACATCAGCTTCGGTGAACGTCCAGTTGTAATTCTTGGATGCCTTCTTAATCCAGGAAATCCAGATCATTCCTGTCTTAGCCAGTTTTTCTTTCAGGATAGGGAATACATTATGGAGGGCCTCCAGGTCTTCACAAAAGAAATGGGCAAAATCTACAGGGAGTTCAGTCTTTAAATCGAGAATGGAGACCTCTTCAGGAAGCTCTCCCAATAATCCCATATAGTGATCTGGTTCATTCACAAAAAGGATATTCATCTGAGGCTTAATACCTAGCTTTTTTACCAGCGGAGTGCCAGAATAACCAGCCATTAGCTAGTCCTCATAAGATTCTGCGATAGCCAGAAGCTTTTTTAAATCTTCAATACGAGTGGGCTGATTGAGACGCTCGTAGCTATGGATTAGATTTCTAATACATCTGATGATGATCTGAACATCAGTAGCTATCTGAAAATGATCAGATTTAGGCTCAATATTGTTCTTCTTCAAAAAGAAATAGCACTGGTCATAAGTGACAATGGCGCCATTATCATACGGGTCGATAAGCACCTCTTCTTTATCACTTATATAATTCAGCATAAAATGGATCGGCATATTCACACCGAAAAATGGCATATCTAGACGGCGCGCTAAAAATATCACGACCATACTTAATGTAATAGGGAGGCCCCTTCTTCTATTGATGACTTTGTCCATAAAGCAATTTGCAGGGTTGTGATAATCTTCCGTATCTCCTCCAAAGTTTAAGTCTTCAAATACGAACTTGATGAGCTGCTTCATCTTGCGGCGTTCATCAAGCCGATATCGAATGGTGGGCTCTACCATTTCAGCAAAATGGTCCAGCTTTTGGGAATACTCCCGATTTGATAAGGTAGGATTCCCAAATCTCGCTAGGGTAAATGCTGCCTTTTCCAGGTCTGTGCGGTTTTTTACTCCTTGTTCAAATACCTCATGAAAATCACTTTCAAGTGTTGAAAAGGTAAGTTCATGAATTAGATCACCCACCTTCCTCTTCTCGTCAGGGTTCTTTATTTCCAACCTGAATTGATCTAGTAACGGAACAGCATTCTCTCCAAGTTCAGTGAATCTGGTTTGTACACTTTCCTGAATGAATGGATCGGGATCATCCATTAGAAGAAGTAAGGATTCTATTTCTGATTTACTAGTCATCTCTTATCCTAAAAACTGCATTAAGATAGATATTCAATTTCAGAATTACCGTTTAAAAAAGGGTTTTGTATCTCCTATATTTGACTCTTAATTAGAGACATATATATGCACATTAACGTTTCTTCCGAAATTGGACATTTAAATGGAGTCATTGTCCATACCCCCGGGCACGAGGTTTCTCTCGTAAATCCGGAGATAAAAGATGAACTGCTTTTTGATGATATTATTTTCGAGGAAGATGCACGGGGCGAACACCTCGATATGCTTGACGTGTTCAAAGCAGCGATGCCAAAGAATGGCAAGGTTATAGAAATACTTGATTTATTTGATGAGGTAATTCAGAGGGAAGAAGCTCGAACTTTTTTTATTGAACAGCTCATTCACGAATTTCCTGAAGAAAACCTGTCTATTATACATGATGAGCTTATTCGGCTCGAACCACAGGATTTGCTCAAGTTCAGCACTGAAGGAACACTTCATGGCTCTACAGATTTTAACCTGGACCCATCCCCGAATTTGCTGTTCACCAGGGACCTTGCAGCAGTAGTTGGCAATAGTATCCTGGTTTCAAGAGCGGCCACAAAGGCGCGGCTCAGAGAGTCTCTGATTATGGAAACACTGGTCACTTTCCATCCACTATTCGATGAAATAAAGCATAATGCGATTCGGATTTCAGGCCATCAGTCTATTGAAGGTGGAGATGTATTAGTTGAGTCAGATAAGCTAGTTTTAATCGGTATGAGTGAGCGTACTTCATTCACCGGGCTAATGCAAGCTGCAAAGGGCCTGCTTGGTCATGGAGTTGAAACGGTACTTGCTGTTGATATCCCCAAGCAACGTGCTTCTATGCACCTTGATACTATTTTTACTTTTGCCAGTAACAATGAATGCATCGCCTTTCCTCCTGCTATTCTTGAACAACGGGATAATGTGGTCGCGCTCCAATCCAATAATGGAAAAATTGAAGCAGAGTCTCGGTCCTCATTGCCAGAAGCACTTAATGAGTTTTCCGGTACTGATTATATAATGATAAAATGCGGAGGAGAAGACCGAACAAGTCAATTCAGAGAGCAGTGGACGGATGGAGCCAATGTTTTCGCTCTTGCCCCGGGAGTCATTGTTGGGTATGAGCGAAACACAAAGACCTTTAACACGTTGGTAGATCATGGCTATTCGTTTATGACCCAATTTGAATTTGTGGAGGAGTACACAGACAAACCTCTCGAATTAAATGCAGAGAATAAAATTGCGATTAGCTTTCAAGGGCATGAATTATGCCGGGGCCGGGGAGGCGCAAGGTGTATGACTATGCCTATTTCAAGAGAACCAGTAAAACTATAGAGCACCGTTGAGTTCGGAATCAAAAACCACTTTTTATTATCCGCTTCCTGATCGAGAAGATTCTCCTCCTGAGAAAAAAAGAAAGAATAATCCTGACGCTAAAACCATTCTAAAGCATTCCGGTTTATTTATACTCACCTTCATCTCTGTTTCATTGGTAAGTACTTTTCTTGTTGGAACCCCGGCTGAAGATGCACTGTGGGGAATATTCCCAGCATTCTCTGAAGAAAGCTTATTGAGAGGGGTTACTTTTGCAACGCTCCTGCTCTCTTTCCTAACCTTTCACGAGTTCGGGCACTATTTTGCGGCGGTATATCACGACGTTAAAGTCTCCTTGCCTTATTACATCCCTGTACCATTAGGGATAGGCACTCTGGGTGCAGTAATTCGAATCAGAGAACAGATTCACGAAACCAAAAAATTATTTGATATCGGTGCAGCAGGACCTATAGCCGGATTCATTGTATCTATCATTTTACTTCTTGTTGGGTTTTCAACTTTACCTGAACCTGAATTCCTGCTCCAGTTCGGTGATCACGAGTATATGGTCGAACACTTCGAACAACATGGAGAGTACCCTGAAGCCCCGCAAATAGGAGAAAACCAGATGGTACTCTTTTTCGGAGGAACTCCACTGTATAACTTTATTGCTTCATTATTTGCAGATGCCCCCCCTCTTTGGGAAATCCATCACTATCCTTTCTTATTGGCTGGGTGGTTTGGGTTATTCTTTACGGCATTAAATCTAATGCCTGTTGGACAGCTTGATGGTGGACATATTCTATATTCCCTAATTGGCTATGAAAACCACAGAATTGTAGCACGCGTTTTCTTCACAGGAATTACTATTCTTGCAGGTATTGAAGCTGTTCCTCTTATTCATGAATATGTCATAAATTTTGATAATAACTTTGGGTTATTAGCCTGGCTCATCTGGACAGCACTTTTATTTCTCATCCTTCAAAAAGCATTCAACAAGGATCAGTTCTGGGTGGCAATCACACTACCGGTTTCACTCATAGGGTCGGGTATTTATTTGTATCTGATTTTAGGTAATGATGAACCTGAGTCTTCCCTGATCTGGGTATTCTGGACCGTATTCATTGCCTTTATTGTGAAAGTAGAACATCCTCCTGTACTTATTGAACGGCCTCTTTCTTCCGGTAGAAAAGTGATTGGATGGTTAAGTATGCTTATCTTTGTTCTTTGTATAAGTTTAAATCCATTATCCTTTAAAAGTTTCGTAAATGAAGAAAATTCTGCCCCTGTTATTGATAGCAGTTACTCTGTGGGGATGCTCTCAGACCCAGCAAACTCCGGAGAACCTAACCGTTCAAATTGACGCTTTATTAGAAAAGGACCTCTACCCTGAAGCACTGGCTGTATTAGAAGGTGTGGAGCCATCAGAAGAGGTATCTACATTAAAAGAAAAAACACATCTCAACTACGGATTATATCTTGAATATCGTGATTCTAATGTCACGAACATGCGGGATAAGATGAACGGAGCATTAGCTCAATACATCGAGGTGCTGAAAATCAACGAGAATAATGAAAAAGCCATCAGTGAAATTGAGCAGATCCTGGGGATTTATGCCACTTTTCCTGATCGTAGCCCTGATCCGAATATTGTTGAAGAACTAAGGAAATTAGGGTTTGATGCCTAGCTCAAACAAAGACAAGAATTAACTATAAGAATCATTTGATTCTTCTCCCGACAGATGTCGGGATCAGAATGACGGATAAAAAAAACACAGCGACTATTCAAAACCGTAAGGCTTTTCACGATTATTCCATCGAGGAGACCTATGAAGCCGGAATTGTGCTCAAGGGCACGGAGGTGAAATCGTTACGCCAGGGCAAAGCCAGTTTTACTGATGCCTTCGCCTTTCTGCAGGAAGGAGAAGTGTTTTTAAAAGATTTCTACATCAAACCCTACGAACAAGGCTCTTACTATAATCATGATCCTCGTAGAGACCGAAAGCTGCTCTTAAGTAAAAAAGAGATCCGGGAACTGGATAAAGCAGTCCAGCAAAAAGGAAATACGATCATACCGCTAAAAATCTACTTCAAAGGTGGTTTTGCAAAAGTACAGATCGGATTAGCCCGCGGTAAGAGGAAGTTTGATAAACGAGAGAGCATCAAGGCTGCCGACACCAAGAGAGATATGGAGCGCAGCCTGAAGGGTAACGCTAAGATTAGAGTATAACAAAACCCCGCCCTTTAGGGACGGGGTTTTCATATTACAGTGGAAAATCTATAAGCCGGATTCTGTTCCTCCCGGAAACCGGGATTCGGTAATCATTTATCTGGTGCACTCCACCCGATGGCGTTACGACAAGCGGCGCATACCACCCTACATGAGCTTGCACCCCACGAGGTTTACCTAGCCCCCGACTTCACAGTACGGAGCGGTGAGCTCTTACCTCACCTTTTCACCCTTATCCCGACGAATCAGGACGGTTTGCTTTCTGTTGCACTTTCTGTCCCGGTCAGGTCGCCCCAGCCGAGCCTCAACTTCGCCCGAGGGATCGTTGAGCGTGGTGCTCGTTGGTGTCCGGACTTTCCTCTCTACGAAACTTTAGCGAAGTAGAGCGATTACCCGATTTTCCGCCACAAAGATACGCTTAATCTTAGAACAACAAAAAAGGGAGCTTATAGCTCCCTTCAGTTAGCACCTATATAGCATTGTTTTATAGAGTAAGCTGCTCTTTAGCTCTATCAAAAAATGACTGATCAACAACAATTCGGCCGCTATTTTCATCAAAAATGATCTTATTCATTCGACGAACCTCTACCTGTTGCTGAGGAGGTAATACCATACCCAGAGCAGCACCTCTATCCATTGCTACAACAGCAATTCCGTTATTTAAGCCATTTCTGAGACGGTTGTAGTTTCGCATATATCTCTCATCAATGCCTTTTTCTACTTCCTTTCTTTTTTTAACGAGAACAACTTCTTCGTCTTCGGTAGACTTCATCACCTTCTCAAGGCTATTCTGCTTTTGCTCGAACAATGCTTTTGTTTGATCTAAATCTATCTTCGCAGCTTCAAGTTCAGGACCTATGTCTTCCTTGCGTTTCTCAACTTCCTCGATTCTGGATTTGGCATTCTCAATGACCTGCTTCTGAGCCTCAATTTCTTTGGTTAGGGCATCATACTCCCTGTTATTTCGAACAGTAAGCTGCTGATCCTCATATTTTTTGACCTTTTCCTCAGAAGTCTTGATTTCAAGCTCAAGGTTATCAAACTCAACAAAGAGGTTCTTCTCTTCATCCTCCAGTTTTGAAAGCTTTGCTTCTCCGCGGGCGATATCGGTCTCAATATCAAGAATCTCTTCTGGCAGATCTCCTCTAAGCTGCTTTATCTCATCAATTCTACTATCGATGTATTGTAAGTTCGCTAATTGCTGAAGTATTTCTTTCATGTATTACTAAATCAACTTTGATGAATGGGTTGTGGTTCTATGTCAGACACATAAATTTTCATGGGATTAGTTACCACCTGGGTAACCGAAACGTTTACCTCTTCAAAGGCATCGGATAATTCATTCTTCAATGCTTCTGCAATCGGAAATTCACTTTCGTAGTGGCCAACGTCTACCAGGAGGAAATTCTCTCGCTCGGTGAAGTAATCGTGGTACTTAATATCAGCGGTAACAAAAGCCTGGGCTCCTGCTCTAATGGCTGATTTCTTAAGGGATATCCCGGAACCTCCACACACGGCTACTCGCTTAATTCGATCAACCTCACCTGAAAAGCGAACAGAACGAACATTTAACGCCTTGGAAACCAGGTGCAAAAACTCATTTTGACCTACTCCTTCTTCCGGATACTCACCTATTACCCCCATCCCAAAATTCTGAGAGGTAGAAGCTAGCTCAGTAACCTGGAATGACCCCGCTTTCAAAAGCCCTTCCTTTTCAAGGCCTGCTTTCAGCGTTGGAACCAAATGTTTGTCTATTATTGCCTCAAAGCATTTTAACCCCTGCTCCCTGTTCTCGACCTCGAAGTAATGTGCTTCTTCTGCTGAGTAGTAATTCAGCAACTTCAGCACCGAAGTAGCGTCTTCCTCTGCAGTAACTAGGCGTATTTTTCGGCTTATATCATAGTTCTTCTCGAGAAACCTCAGATTATCAAGGCCTAAAATATTTGCAAGGACAAAAGAAACCCCATCTAAGGCCGCATCAAGATTAGTATGCGCCACGAGCAAGCCGATGTCGTTCTTAATCAGCTTATAGATAATTCTGCCTTGCTCATTTGTTGGATTGATAGATCCAATCTTATTGAAGATAAGTGGGTGATGGGCAACAATGAGTTCGCATTTCTTTTCAATTGCTTCAGCTACAATGTCATCCGTAACATCAAGACAGGTTAAAATAGATGTTACTTCGGTCTCAGGGTCTCCTACAAGTAATCCAACATTGTCGTAATCCAGTTTGATATGGGGCGGTGCCCATTGATTCAAAAAGGTGGATATGTGCCGGATTCTTGTTGCCATTTACCTACCCCTTTTGAATAATGGTTGAGATAAATGGTTCGACAAGGAATGTTTGTAAACGTACTGTCTAATATTCAAATGATGAAAATTTACGTCTTACTAGAGCTTCCAAAAATAATGCTTATATACGAATTATAAAAGGATATCTTTATCTTCATAACTTAAAAATAACGTTAAGCCTTTTTCTCAATGATCGAGTACCCAATCGCTGAAAATTTGGAGAGAATAAATCAGCGCATAATTGAAGCCTGTAACAGGGCAGGAAGAGACTCTAAGGAAATCACTCTGATAGCAGTTAGTAAAACAAAGCCTATTGAAGCCATTGAGAATGTTTTTTCTTCCGGGCAGGTACATTTTGGAGAGAACCGCATGCAGGAACTCCAGGAAAAGATGGATACTATAAAAGATCAGGAAGTACAGTGGCACATGATTGGTACCATGCAGTCTAATAAGATTAAATACATAGCCAATCGTGTTAACTGGATTCATTCTGTGTCAAAGAAAAAGCATCTGGATGAGATTCAAAAACGAGCTGAGTTGGCTCAACGAACAATAAATGTTCTTATACAGGTAAATATCAGTGGTGAAAATCAAAAAAGCGGATGTGAAGCCTCTGAGCTTGAAGAAATACTTACTCATGCTAAAGCTCTCTCCAACATAAAGGTAAAAGGGCTCATGGGAATGGCGACCTTTGCCGATAACCCTGAGAATGTCCGCTCTGAGTTTGCTTCATTAAGAACCACATTGACAAGCCACGCTCACCTGAATGGCGACAATATTAATCTAAGAGAACTTTCGATGGGAATGAGCGGCGATTTTGAAGTAGCCATAGAGGAAGGAGCTACTATGGTTCGAGTAGGAAGTGCCATTTTTGGATCACGAAACTATGGTTGATTTAGTGCGTAAGGCTCCCCACTTTCCAACAGGAACTAAATAAATTCGGGCATTATGATTTTTGGATTACCTTGGTTTGCTATCATTCCCATCATCGCCATTATTGGCGGGCTGGTTTACGCATATAAAGAAAAAGAACTTTCATTAGAGGAAAAGCGTCTTACTAGCGCTAAAGAATCTCATGAACTTCGGAAAATGATCTTCAATTTAAAATCGCGTATTGAGAACCTCGAAGCGATTGCCGCTGAAAAAACTACTAATACCGGCGAAATTTCCCTTGATGAAATAGAGATTAAGAATGATCTTGAAGATTCCGAATCAACACAACGAACAAAAGTAAGAGGTTAACACCATGCAAGAAGAAGAGTTTATACTAGGTCTTGTTGCCATTGTATTTGGAATAGGCTTAACCGGTTTTTTCCTTCACAATGTTTTTGGGATCATAAAAGCATGGATAAATAAAAAGAACTCCAGCTCTTCCGGAGATATAAATCCCCAGTTTTTTAAAGCACTTGGTGAGTTCAAAAAAACTACTGAACGAAGAATATCAAACCTTGAGGCTATTGTATCAGAACTCGAAGAAGAAAAAATTCGAATCCCGGAATCTTCTGAATCTGTTGGGGAGATAAGCATAGAAAACAAAGAAGTACGGGCTGCTCAGAAAAAAGAGGATAACAGTAATCTCAGGAACATGTTAAATGAATAAGTGTTACTTTAATTAGGATTAGTAAAGACACTTATTATGAAAATCACGCCTTTAGAAATTAAGCAGCAACAGTTTGAGAAATCGTTGCGGGGTTACGATGTTGCTGACGTTCAGGCTTTTCTTACCTTGATTTCGAATGAGTACGAACATCTCCTCACCAAGAATAAAGAACTTGAAGAGCAGATAGAAAAACTTAGTGATCGGGTAAAACACTATGAACGGGTAGAAGAAGCACTCCACGAAACACTTCAAACGACCAAGGAATCGGTAGCCCAAAAAATGGATAATGCCCGCTTAGAGGCAAAAAATACTACTGATAAAGCTCAAATGGAGGCTGAAGCCATTATCCAGGACGCCAACCAACAACGAGCTCAAATCCGACAAAGCATTCTTCGTCTACTTGATCGAAGAGACGAAATAATTGCAGGCATATCATCCTATCTCGATAATGCAAAGTCCTCTATTGAGAAGTTTTCTGATGATGAGATGAATATTTTTTCATTGCCAAAGGATGAAGTTGTAGAAAGCCCTGAAGCTGAAGATGACGCTGCTACCAACTCTTCTCGCTTCGAGTTTGATGATGAGCAAGAGGGTTCTGAAGAAGACCAATCTATTTTGAATGAAGACAAGGAAGGATTTCCTCCAGGCACCGACCGCCTAAACGACATCCTTGACGAAATAGATTAATATTTTTCTCTACCTTTACTTCTAAAAATCAATTTATGGCATTTGATACTGTAGAGCAGTTCAGGAGAAAAAGAGATGAGGCCGTAGAGTTCATACTCAGCGAAACAACCTCTCAACCTGAATACCTGCTAATTCTTGGAACCGGTTTAGGGCAACTTGCTGAAGAAATTGAAGCCCATCACACCATCGGTTATGACAAAATCCCCCACTTCCCGGTTTCTACCGTTGAAGGACATGCCGGACGACTGATTTTTGGAGAATTGGGAGGTAAGTCGGTAGTGGCAATGCAAGGCCGTTTCCACTACTATGAAGGATATAACATGCAGCAAATTGCTTTTCCTGTTCGTGTAGCAAAGGCTTTGGGAGTACAAACACTAATGGTTAGCAATGCCTGTGGTGGCTTAAACCCGATTTTCAGGAGAGGGGACGTGATGCTCATAAATGATCACATAAATTTTCTGGGGGATAACCCATTAATCGGCCCAAACGATGAACAACTAGGCCCACGTTTCCCGGATATGAGCGAACCTTATACTGAAAGGTTGGTAGAAACTGCAGAAAATGTAGCCCTGGATAACGCCATAAAACTACATAAGGGAGTTTACCTGGCTGTTTCGGGCCCTACCATGGAAACAAAAGCTGAATATCGTTATATGCGCCAGCTTGGTGCAGATGTTGTTGGTATGAGCACGGTTCCCGAAGTAATTGCTGCTGTTCACATGGGAATGGATGTATTGGGAATCTCAGTAATAACCGATGAATGCTTTCCGGACGCTCTGGAACCTGTGAGTTTAGATGATGTACTTGCCGCTGCAGCAATGGCTGAGCCTAAGCTCACTCAAATCATGGTTGGAGTATTAGAAAGATTGTGAGACTAATTATCCACAAAAAGCGTTATTTTTCCACGCGCTATTGCAATCTATGAACGAAATTCGTTTCTATAGTAAACCATAAGCATCGAGACTAGTACAATATGCACTTTGATGGATTTGATGACGAGCTTTGGGATGAACATAAATGGGAAGCTCACCTCAATGAAGTAGAAAAGAAAAGCGATCAGCTTAGAAAATTCATCTCTTCCGATCCCAAGGGAAATACCCCGCGATGGATAACCCTCCTTCAAGAGAGCTTAAGTGAAGATGATGCGTTTGAGGCTTATGTGGAAGAGGAGCTTCTCCTGGATGAAGCCTATTTCCCTGAAGATGAAGATTGGGAAGACGACGATGATTTTGAAGAAGATGAAGACTTCCTTTTCGAATCTGATGAATTCTCTGACCTGGATGAGGATGAAGAGGATTTTGATTCCGGCGAAGAGTGGAAAGCCTTAAGTGAAGAATTCGCAGATTCCGACTATGGTTCCCTGGATAACCTGCTCATCTTTAATCGCGCCAGGCAACTTGCCGTAGATGTACTTAAATGGTCCGAAACCATCCCCGAAAAAAATCACACAAAAGCATTTCAGGAGTATGTAGGCGAATCTCTTAAGATTGGCGCAAAACTAGCTGGGGGATATTCCTTTGGGTTTGAAGCAGATTACCTTGGAGCTAACATTGCTTACACTAAAAAAGCACTTACCTCTGCCAACCTGTGCCTGTCGTTATTACCTGCCCTAAAAGACAACAAGCGAATGTTTACCAAGGCACAATACCAGATATATCATGCCCGGTTTTTTGAGCTGAGAAATGATATTGGTATTTATGTGCAGGATCTAAGAGATCGTTTCCGGTTTGGCCTGGAGTGATTAACTACTAATCCCAGATAGCTACTACTTTATTCCCATCTGAGTCGTTTGCTGCACGAAACATGGAACCTGTATTCGTTTCCATGGAATAATTTCCATATTGGTCCACCGCAATGAAACCAGCTTCCTTAGGATTTAATAACTCCCCTACCAGATAATCCATGGATTGCTGAAGAGTTGCTTCTTTAAATTTCATGTAGGAGGCTAACGCATGAGCAGAAACGTTTAACATAATACGCTCTCCCCAACCCGTTGCGGATACCGCAACCTGGTCATTCGCATAGGTTCCTGAGCCAATAATCGGCACATCACCAACACGGCCGAATTTTTTATTGGTCATACCTCCGGTAGAAGTACCAGCAACAAGATTTCCATCCTTATCAAGGGCGACGCATCCAACTGTGCCCATTTTCCAGCCGTTATCTCCAAGTAATTCCAGGTTTCCACTGGTAGAAGTGTTATTCCTTTTCCATCGCTCATATCGTTCCTGCACCCTGAAATACTCATTTTCTACTCGCTCAAGCGTTGTGCCATCCGCAAATTGTTCGGCTCCATTAGCTGCAAAAAATACATGGCGTGAATCTTCCATTACTTTCCGTGCTAAAGAAATTGGGTTTTTTACTGTTGTTACACCGGTAACAGCCCCAGCATTCATATTGGTACCATCCATAATAGCGGCATCTAATTCATTTTTTCCTTCCGCTGTAAAAACGGCTCCTCGCCCTGCGTTAAAGAGCTCATTATCCTCCATAAACTGTATGGTTTGTTCTACTGCATCCAATGCAGAACCGCCACTTGCTAAAATCTCCGTGCCAATGGAAAGAGCTTCATCCAAAGCATCCATATAGGCTTGCACTTCCTCTTCAGGCGCATCCTCGGGATAGTATCCTGCACCACCATGCAAGGCTATAGACCATTCCTTTTGGGTTGGTGCAGGTTGTTCCTGTACAGGTTCACAGGAAAGGAATAAGAGTGAACCAAATAAATATAAAGCTAGTTTTTTCATAGATAACCATTTGTTTTCGAGAACATACCACTTCATTTCTCCTTTCGCTGTAAAAGTTTATCGAGAAAAGTGATACGTTCATCGAATAAATTTCAGGGGCTTCCAGGTTACCCGTTTCTTTGCATTGCAAACGATAACTAACTCAACGAACAATGAGATCTGCAATCAAACTTTTACTATTTATCATCGCCTGTAGCTTTTTATTCACAGGCTGTTTTTTGAAATCCGTTCACCCTTTAGTCAATGAAGACAATGCTATGCTTGTGGATGGGCTAGAGGGAAGATGGGAAAGCGGTAACCAGCGTTGGACCTTTGTTAATGACATTCGAAATGTACCTGATATTACTATTGAAGGGGAAGGATTTGACGGCACTGCCATTCTTGAGGCTGAAGATGCCATAGTTGTTGAGGGCCCTTTTTACCTTATCATATTTGAAGAACTGGATGATTCAGAACCTGATACGAGTTACTTTTTAGGTTCGGTTGGAGAAATAGGAGGTAACCTTTTTCTCGACTTACAGCTATTCGACTTTGATCTGGGGAATGAAAACTTCGTCCAGGCTCACCTGTTCAAAGTGCACACCTTTTCGAGACTTACTTTAGACCAGGATGAGCTTTCCATCGAGTTATTTGAAGACTCCTGGATTAACGACCTGATCGTAGAAAACAGGGTCCGTATCAAGCACGAGAAAGTGGTAGATGCTTTGGCTGATCAAGATGAAATACTGATCACTGCGTCAACAAAAGAACTGCAGAGCTTCATCAAGAAATATGGAGATGATGAAGATGCCTTTGACGATCCAATCGAACTAACAAGGGCAAGCAATGAACTTTAAGAAGAAGCTGGCTATAAATATCGTCCAGAACCTTGTGTTCTGGACGATATCCTTTGCAATTACGCTGAGGTTATTCGCTCAAACAGAGCAATTGGGTGTTATAGACTTCATCTACAGTTTTTTATTTCATATTCCCTTTGTGACTGTGGTTTCAATAAATATCTATCACTTAATCCCAAATATTCTTACCCGATATGGTATTTGGTTGTATACCTTAATGATAGTAGTTGCAGCCTTCGGAGTTGCCTGGTCTTTATACGAAATTTCATACTCATGGATTTCTGATCTGCTTTTTCCAAACTATTTTATGGTAGGTGCTTTTAATCCACTTGAAATTTTCGGAATCATGGCCGTTTACCTGTCCATTTCTTCCATGATCGAGTTTTCCAAGTCCTGGTTTGGGAGAAAGGAAACAGAACTAAAACTAGCCCAGCTCCAGGAAGAAAAAACCTTTAGCGAGCTTAAAGCTTTGCGAGCTCAGATCAATCCACATTTCCTCTTCAATAACCTGAATACCATTTATGGAGAAGCACTAAAAAAATCTGATAAAGCACCTTCCATGATTTTGAAACTGTCAGGTATTCTTCGATATATCGTGGAAAACATGGATAAGGATGTCGTTCCTCTTTCTGCTGAAATTGAATACCTAAAAGAGTTCATCAACCTGCAAAAAGAACGAATTTCCAACCCCGAACGAGTGGCTTTCTCGGTGCATGGCCAATTTGATGACCTAACCATCGCCCCCCTTCTTTTGGTGAATTTTGTAGAAAATGCTTTTAAGCATGGAAGTACAACAGAGGAAACTGACCAAATCAGCTTCAACTTAAGTGTGATGGATAAGACGCTTACTTTTCGATCGGTGAATACGAAATCTAATTCCAGGAACCTGGAAACCACTTCATCCGGAACGGGGATTCAGAATGTGAAAAAGAGATTGGATTTACTGTATGCAGACCGGCATAATTTGGAGATCAAAGAAGACAATCACTTATACGATGTAACGCTAAGCCTGAGGATGAAATGAAACTGACCTGTATTATTGTAGAAGACGAGCCGGTAGCAAGGGATATCCTTAGACAGTACATCTCCGAGTTAGATTTCCTGGAGCTTATTGGGGAATTTGATAATGGCGTGTCGGCAATATCTTTTCTAAGAGATCAAGACGTTGATATGCTTTTGCTGGACATCAACATGCCTAAACTGTCGGGGATCGATTTGATAAGGAGCTTATCCCATCCTCCTAAAACAATACTAACTACTGCCTATTCAGAATATGCCCTGGAGGGATACGAACTGGATGTGGTAGATTATCTGCTTAAGCCTTTCTCCTTTGAGCGTTTCTTAAAAGCGGTGAATAAAGTTTCCAAACAACTTGAAAGTGAGCAGGCTTCGGGCGAATCTCAGCCTTTGATTATAAAAGCCGATGGCAAAACCTATCGTATTGAAGAAGAGGACATTCTTTTTGTTGAGAGTCTGGGAGATTATGTAACACTGCATACCTCCGAAGAAAAACTCACCTTCAACCAGAGTTTGAAGTCCTTCCTGGAAAAACTATCTCCAGATTCTTTTATAAGAGTGCATAAATCTTTTGTGGTATCCCTATCAAAAATCAATTATGTGGAAGGTAATATGATTTCCATCGGAGAAAAGGAGATACCTATTGGAAATGCATTTAAGGAGGAGTTTAAAAGTAGATTCCTGCAAAGCTAAATCAACTTAACAAGTCAGTAATTTTTTTCTTTACTTACCAGCACTTGTCTTTGGGGGGCTATCAAATGAATCATGAAGACCCTTCGTATAATTGTTATCCGTTTATTTACCGATGTCCGGGCCATTCAGGTCTGGAATGTTGCTGTGATCTTATTTGCAATCGTTACGGGCTACGCGCATGTAATGCAGTTCCTGGAGGCATTTTCACAAGATCTTATACAGGGAGCCCTTGAACTGGAAGAGGATATCGCGCTCATTATTGTTGCCTATGGAGTGCTTTTAGAAGAACGGTATGTTCTTCTAAAACGTCTATCTGCGCACATCCCCGAAAAAGAAGAAGTCATAACCGGCCTTTTTGAGCGGTATGGAGCTTATATCCTAATGATCGGACTCTTTATGGAAATGATTGACCAGGCCTTTGAACCCATTATTGCCAAAGCTGGATTTGAGCCTCTGGGAATTGGTTTGATGCTGGTCTTTGACTTAGCCACCATACTTCTGATGCTTCGATTCATCTGGTTTTGCAGAAATCCGAAACTAACTGAGTAATTAGTTAGTCCCACGAACCATACATGGCGTTAGGTAACACAATGATATCTACTCCCTGGCGCTTCAAGAATTCGTCGAGATTAACGTTCCCCTGTGTGGTTTTAGCAAAATCTTTAATGTTGTCTCCAACCTGCATAACCAGCGACAGCTCTCTATTCCAGCTAGATTGTGCTCCCGGGTAATTAGCCCAGCAGTTTTCAGCGGCTCCTGTTGTTAGCTCTTTCCGGCGAAGGTCTTTGTCATTAATAATTCCTTCTTCACCTACGGCGTCTCTGTCAACCTGCGCTCTACCAATAATACAGGTATTAGCTCGATTTATGGGAAAGCCTAATGCCAACAGGTTATTCCAGGTGTGCTGGTCATGCGTTCGGTCTCTATTGGTTACCAGGGCGATCTGCCCCCCTGCTTCAAGTATTTTAGTAACGAATTGTTTGGAACCAGGAACTTCAGTAGCTGACTCTTGCATCACCCAATCAGCCCAGGTTTCTGGAGTAAATCCGAGGCCCAAAGCATCCCTTTTCTTGTTGTAATTACTGTTATCTAGTAAGGTCTCATCCACATCCATAATTACTACCCAGGGCTCATCTATTGCAGAAAAACCCTCGATGTTTTGTTCTGCCTGCTTATAAAGAGAGGATGTAATTAGGGCATATTCGGCACTGTTTCGCGTCCATCGAACACCAGTGCTTATTGTAAGGGGTTCAGTGAGCCACAAATCAACAGCTACCGGGCAATGATCGCTCAACATATCATCCTCGGTCATAGTTTGAGGAGTCATTCCAAAATAAAAAACATTCTCGCTGCCTGGAACAAAATACTTACCTCCCTGTGAGCTTGTAACAATATGATCTATCGGAGCTGGGTATCTGGGATGGCACCCTCTGATACCCTCCATGCTGCTTGTTAATCCTATTTCACTGCCGTCCATTTCTTCAAGGTCTTCCCAAAAACGATTCTCTGGAGTAGTTATCCGGTGGTTGAAATCCCCAAGAATCACAAAGGCTGTTCCTTCTTTAACTTTGCTTTCCACCCAGTTATCAAGCACGGGAGCCTGCTCCTCAAAGGTCTCACAGGCATCGCGATCAGAGGCAGCATAATCATTCACAAAGCATCCGCTTTTGAGATGCACATTCATTACTTCAATAGGCTCAGGAGTACCTGTTAACCTTATGACCAAACCATAGCGAAGTCCAGGATTGTTTAAGGCCAGTTCGTCAAAATTATCTACTCCTTCAAACTCTACTCCTTTGCGAACGGCAAAGGCTACTTTTTGCTGGGTGGATGGGCGGCCACTTCCACGGCAATCGTAAGAACCACTATCCGGGCGATCCGATAGTATTATTGTCCACTCACTTTCCGGAAATACCCGCGCTACCGCTTTAACCGATTCCACTTCCTGCAGTGCAACCACATCAGCATCCATTGATTCAGCAAAAGCTCGAAGCTTGGCATAATCAGCATCGCTTCTGGCTACACAACCTTCTCCGTTATTTTCAGCCAAGTGCTCAATATTCCAGGCTACCATTCGGAGGGCAGATTCTTCAGCATTTTGGGCAAATGTGGTTTCAGTATAACCCAGAAAAAGTAATGCTAACAACATAAATCTCGTTTGTCGGAAAATGGTATTCATTTGATTAAAAATGTGATTGGTGTGGATATAATTTCATCGGAGGAAATGTTCGGTAGATAGTTCCATATTTGCAATAGCCCCAGCCACATTTCCTGTTAAAACTGCATTAGAAACGGAACGGAATGGAGATGAATTATCTCCACATGCATAAATGCCTGGAACAGAGGTCTTTTGGAGCTGATCCACTTTTATATGGCCTTGATCAGTAAACTCACACCCAAGCTTTTCAGGGAGACTTGAATGCTGAGAAAAGGGGACAGAAGCGTACAAAGCATCCAGGTTTAGCAGGGCTCCATCATCTAATACTACATGGTCTATATGTCCGGATTGATGGCTAATTTTAGATAGCTTCGAATTTACCACTTTGATGCGGTACTTTTTAAGGGCATTTACCTGTTCCAAACTAAACTCTGGTTCTCCGTTGGTTAGAATGTGTAGGGAATCAGTTAGGTTGTTAACTAAAGATGCCAAATGGAATGCCTGTTCTCCATTGGCTAAAATTCCCGTGGCTTTGCCTTTATACTCATATCCATGGCAATATGGGCAATGGATCACCGATATCCCCCAGCATTCAGCAAAGCCTGGGATATCGAGCATTTCATCTTTTATTCCAGTTGCAAATATTAGCCTTTTAGCGAAGAAAGTGTGGCTCGATTCAGTAGTAATCTCAAATCCGTTGAAGGTTCCTTTGGCTTCAATTGCAAATCCATCATGGAATGTAACCGTGTGGTACTGCTTAACCTGCTCTTTTGCGATTGCTGATATAGCGCCGGGTGTTTCTCCATCCCTAGTCAAAAAATTATGGGAGTAAGGAGTCTGACGGTTACAGGGCTTGCCTGCATCTATCACGAGCGTTTTTTTTAACGATCGCCCTAAGGCCATTGCTGCTGAAAGCCCAGCATAACTACCACCTATAATTATGACATCAAAAGAGTTCATTGTTCTAGATTTCTAACATGAAGTTCATTGAAATAAACGTTGTATCCTTTCTCCGGCGTGCCGTGCACCAATAATATTTTTTGCCCCTGGCCCAATCTCCAGTTCAGCAAGTTCTCCTGATACGCTCAAATGCTCATGCCAACGCAAAAATGGATCAATAATTGGATATCCACATTCTGCACATTTAAGGTGTCTATTGTCTTTTAAATTTTGAATCAAAGCGCTGTTTATTGTTGGTGAAAATCCGGTACCCACCAAAATCTGATCACAAAATAAATGACCGTCACCCTCTAAATCGAGGTATGCGTTATCGCTTCCAAATAACTCCGCCGATTTAACCTTCCCAATCACGTGATGTGTATGTTCCAATTTCAGCACCTGGTTCAATTTCCAGTTTACATCAGGAGTTATTGTACCTCGTTTCCGAGCTGATGAGATCATAGCTCGGCGCTTAGCGGTTCTTTGTTCTGAGTGGAAACGATTCAAATACTTTGGCCCCATCCAGCCCGGATCAATATCGTACTGAGATACATTGATTTCCCCTGGAGTTAGCAAGGTTATTTTGCCAGAATGATCTTCAGCAAGTTTTATGAAAGACTGTACTGCCCCCATACCACTGCCCACCACAACAGTATGAAAACCACCTTTATATGTACTTAAGGAAAATTCAGAACCATAAAGATGGTTTACAGGAAATGCTTTTGATGCCAGGTTATTTGCCCACCCAGGGATATTTAGTTGTCCGCCATTGCCTATAGCAAGAATAATATGGCGAGCATGAATTTCTCCATCTTCTGAAGAAATGCGTGCACCCGTAGAATTCAATTCGATGTCAGTAATCTGGGTTTGTAACCAGTAATCCTCCTGTTTATATACCGAAAGAACCTCCTGCGCATGAGCATTAAACAAACCAAGCGATGGCCTGCTACGAGGCTCGGTAAAAAGTTTTTGCTGTTTTGAATGATGGAAGGAGAATTTTTGCAATGCGAAAGGATCGATATCTACATGATGAACCGACGGGGATCGCAAAAACTTCATTCCGCTATTGGTGGTACAATGCTTCCAATTATGAAGCGGAGCCGGATTAGGATCCGCAATTCCGACGGATAGCTTATTTCCCGTTCGATTTTTAATAAGATGGAAGAGGTGCACACCATGTACTCCTCCACCAATAATAAGAACATCAAATGATGGGTTCATCTTCAGGTAGTTTCAAGCTAATCAGATGTATTATTTTTAAGCAGCCAGTACCTGATTCAACCATGCATTAATGGAATTCTCGTTGACACCGGGGCCAATGAATACAATTTCATTATAGGTATAGTCCGGATTATTAAACCTTCCAATCGGTTCAAATTTTACAAACTTTCCGGCCTGGTTCCAGAGAAACGCTGCATCAGTATCCTCGAGCGTAACAATCCCTTTAGATCTCAGGATATTTGAAGGAAATTCATGACGAAAGACTTTGTACAGTTTTTCTTCATTGAATCGTTTAACCGATTTGTAAACATAAGACCCGATTCCATATTCCTCAGATTCCGATCCGTGCTCCTTTTCTAACTCTTCGGCCCAGAGAGATGAATCTTCGGCTACTTCTATGTCAAAAATATTGGTATCAACAATTTCATCTATTGGAACTTCTCCATAGGTACTCTTAATCATTTTTGCCCGTGGATTCATCAGCTTCAATAGGTCTGTGAGTTTTGCCAGTTCCTGATCTGTGCTTTCATCAATTTTATTTAAGAGTAAGATATCAGCTCCCTCCACCTGCTCGGCAAGTAACTGACTATAGCCTCTTCCAAAATCATCATCAGGAATGAGCGACTGTTTTTCATACATATCAAAGAACTGGGCGCTGTCAATAACGGTAATGATCGCATCCACAAATACACGGTCTTGTATATCTGGCAAGTCGGGGTTGGCTTCTAATATTTCAGGATGCACATAAAATGCCTGCGCAATAGGTATGGGTTCTCCTATTCCGGTAGATTCAATAACAAGCGAATCGATTTCATTCTCGTTCAATATCTTATCAACCCCTTCAATGAGATCTCCCCGAAGCGTACAGCAAATACACCCATTGGATAATTCAATCATTTCTTCGGTGGTATGCTGAACCAGCTTGGCATCCACATTTACCTCGCCGAATTCATTTACAATTACTGCTACTTTTTTCCCTGAATTATTGGCCAGTATATGGTTTAATAAGGTGGTTTTTCCTGATCCCAGAAAACCAGTCAGGATAGTAATTGGTATTTTGTTCGAAGTATTCATATATGTGCCTTAAAATGTTAAGTGAGTAAGAAAAGCCACAACGGTCAAATCATGGCTCATGGATTATCGGTTAATTGTACTTAGTGATCTAAGTTTCATTTTTTGAGCCATTTGTTGCCAGAAGGTTTAGCTCCAGGATCAACTCATAAATAGATTCATAACTGCCATTATGATTTTTTGAAGAAATGGACCATTGATGTTTTCCTACCAGTGTTTCAGCTGTTACAAGAACTTTTGCATCCGGATCAATGCAAATACCGTTCCTTAACAACGCCCTTTCTGTCCAGAAAAAACTGTGCCCATCTCCTTCAAGTGCCACACTTTTTTTGTACTCATTATGGATATTGAAGGAGCCGCTTTGTTTATCGAAGTTGATGCCTTCACTTTCAAAGGCGGCTTCAAACGAGCCATTTAATACTAAATCTTCAGGAGAGCCTATATGTAATGACCCATCCTTGGGTAATAGCCAGATTCTATCAGAGCCACGCAGAGCTAAATCCATATCATGAGTGGACAGAAGAATAGATTTCTTCGATTCACTGGCCATGTTTCGTAAAAGCTTCATGATTTCTACACGCCTTGGTAAATCCAGGAAAGCGGTCACTTCATCCAGTATCATTATCTCCGGCTCCTGGGCAAAGGCCCGGGCTATCATAATTTTTTGACGCTCTCCATCACTCAGCTCCGACAGGGATCGCTCAACCAGGTCCTGGGCTCCTGTCATTTCTACAGCTTCCTGGATAATTCTGTGATCCTGAGCATCAAGCTTTCCGGACCAGTTAGTATGAGGGTACCTTCCTAACGCAATTACTTCATAGGCAGATAACATCCCAGCGTTAACGCGCTCGGTGAGTACTACACTTAAGTTCTTGGCTAGTTTTTTGGGAGGAATGCTGTAAATATCAACTCCGTCCAGGTACACTTCTCCTGCAAGCGGTTTTTGAGAACCCGAAATAGTACGCATGAGGGTTGATTTCCCGGCTCCGTTAGGCCCTATTAAACACACCAGTTCGCCCCGGTATAACTCGGCATTAATGTTCGAGGTTACCACACTACTGCTGCCTTTGGACCTATACCCTGTTGTCAGATTTTTAAGATTAAGAATGGTTTCCATAATTCGTTAGATACATTTGAAATCTGAAATCAAGCCTCAAAACCTCTCATTTTCTTATTCTTGAGAATCACCCACATAACCACAGGGGCTCCAATAAGAGCATTTACAGCATTTAAGTGAAGGAAATGCTTCTCCCAAGGAAGGTGAACAAATAAATCAGCTGCCTGTGCTACTATTGCTCCCAAAAGCATCACTGCCGGCATAAGAACTCTATGATCGGAAGTATTGAAAAGCCCTCTTGCCATGTGCGGGATAATTAACCCAAGGAATAACACAGGGCCACAATAAGCAGTTACAGGACCAGCAAGTAGTACAGCACAACCAAGGGTAATCAAACGTGTTCTTTTAACTGACATTCCTAAACTACGCGCATAGTTCTCACCAAGTAAAAATGCGTTTAGCGGTTTGGCCATTAGCCAGCCGCCGATGAGGCCAATTACAACCATTGGAACCAGAACCGGAAAATGTTCCCAGTACACCCCGGCAAAACTACCATCATTCCAGCCCGCGAAAATTCTAGTCTGAGCAACATTGGTAAAGTGTAGAATTACACTGATTAAGCCCTGGGCAAAAAAGCCGAGCATTAACCCAAAGATGAGAAGCGTGATCGTACTCACATATTTTGATACAGCAACGATCAACAGCAATACGATTAAACAACCTAACATTGCTCCAAGTACAATACTCAGGTTGCCTATGAACTCGAAGTTTTGCAGAAAGGAAGAGCCTACAACTGCTGCCAAAGTTACAACCAGGGCTACACCTAGCTGAGCACCTGCGGTAAGCCCGAGCGCCCATGGGCCTGCTAACGGATTTTTGAACAACGTTTGAAGCTGCAAGCCGGCCGCCCCTAATGCAGCACCACCTAGAATAGCAGCTAAAGTACGGGGCAGGCGAAGCTCCAAAATGATGGTACTCCAAATGGCTTCGGCATCAGCAGAGCCTAACAGAACATCAATGATACCGGACGCCGGTATAGAGACAGAGCCAATACCGAGTTCCATCAAAAAGATTACAACCAGTAGTACCATTAATACAGGAAAAAGAAATAAACGAGCATGGCCAGGTAGCTTCATTGCTTGGCTTTCTGTTACTGTATTTGATGTAATTGTTGATGACATTCTTGAGCGAGTCTAGTGTGTGATTTCAATGGGTGCCAAGAAGAATAATTCATGATCAGGTAACAACTCCGGATGAAAAAGCTTGATCATATCACTTAGCAGCATGTCTGGCCTCATTGGAGCAGATTGATACCAATCACTGGCCCCATAATCTTTATAGCGTTTAAAATGGTGGTACAAGTCCTTATTCCGATATGCCGGGAAGTTTTCCATATATGCTTTCGTGGGCCAGTTTCCTGTTGTTGACTGGAATGAAAAAATGAAATCTATATCCTCAGCTTCTTGCAGCACCAGTTCATCAGAAATGGTTATGCCCTCAGAAAGTCCATTCGCTTCCGTTTTTGTTATCGCTGCCGAAGCATCTCCAAAAGGATTAATCGCTCCCGCCAATGTAATCAGTTCTGCTATCCCTCCATTTGACCTCACCGTCCAGTTTCCACTTCGGCTGTGCATACCCCACATAGCGGAAGGTTTATCTGTTACGTCCTTCACGAGGTTTATCAGGGAGTCAGTACGACCTTTAATATCATCAAAAAACTTATTCGCCTGTGCTTCCTCATTCATAAAAAGAGCATCATATTTTATCCACTCCAGTTGTCCGAGGTAAGACGTTTCACTCCATGAAAACTCAGGAGCTGCCTTAAGGCCCAACTCCCGCGTCCGGGATACCCCTTCTGCCTGAGTCAGGCTGGCTGCAGTGAGGTACGTTAAGTCTGGAGCTATAGCTAAGAGTACTTCAAGATTTGGCCCGGTATGCCAGGAGGCTCCTATTTCTTGTAATTCTCCCTGGTCAAACCGGGCTTTAAGGCCGGGATCATAAACATCCTTATGACCAAGCCCCAATATTTTATCATCAACTTCCAGTGCCAAAAACCGGGTAGGTGCATCATCTGCATTTCCAGCTATGGTGTTCACAGGAATCTCAATTACATGGGCTCCTTCCAATTCCCCGGTAAGTGGTGGAACAGGTGTTCCCCTCTGAACCAGGACCATTACATCCGTAAAAGCATCTATCCAGGAAAGCGAATCTGAATCCTGTTCAGCGGCGCCATAACCCACTGTAGCCTTAACTACCTTGTAATGGTTGTGATAGCTAACACTGAAGTTCTGGGCATAATCCACGGTAATTTTATCAGCGAAATAATCTTTTTCAGCATCGAAATTAAGTGAACGCTCCCCTTCAGATTGTGCCTGATTACAGGAAAACAAAAAGACTGAAAGAATTAAAAAATAGGCGTATTTCATTTCTACAAGATTATGAGGCATCAGTTATAAAAACTTTGACTGGTTTCCGGTGGCAGCTTCATCGACTTATCAAAGTGATCCATAAAGTAGAGTTCATGGTCCAGGTCTATTTCCGGGTAGATGAGCTTAACCATATCCGCAAGAATCAGGTCTGGCCGTACTATCGCTCTGCCATACCAATCAAAGGCATTGGCTTCGGGTTTACTCCTCTTCATATTGTGGTATAACCTCCCGGAACTCCAGGAATTAAAATTCTTCATGTAGTTTTCAGAAGGGAGTGATTCTGAGTGTATATCCCCAATCATCCAATGAGAAGCATTTCGCGCGGTGGTAAGTAACTCTTCGCTGGTGATGGATTCCCCTTCATTTCGGACCGGACGGGAAAAATCTTCGAGTATATTCAGTACCCCGATATCTCTCATAAACTGGGCTTCTATACTATTTCGATGAACGATCCATCGGTCGTCACCTGAATAATATCCCCAGATCATGGTGGGCTTATCATTTACATTGATGGTTGATGTTAATGCTCGAATTTCTTCGACCTGTTCAACAATCTCATTAAATACCGAGTCTGCTCTCGCTTCTGCATTGAAAAAAAGTGAATAGAATTTTATCCATTCTGCCCTGGCTAAGTAAGTTGCTTCAGACCATTCAAATACCGGGGCAGCAGGAATCCCAAGCTGCCGGCTTCTGTCTAATACTTCGGCAAAATCAAGATTGGAGAGATTCATCAAGAAGAGATCCACTTTCTCTTCCAATAACACTTCCATATTCGCAGGCCGGTGCCAGCTATATCCAATCTGGGCAAGCTCCTGGTTGATTACTTTATTCCGGATTAAATCGTCATAGGAGACCGCTCCCCCAACTGCTACAATGTTATTCGAAAGGCCCAGTTCGTTTAAGAAAACCTCTCCATTTTGGATATTCACGGCGACTCGTTCTGCTGGTATCTGAATAACAGCAGCACCGTTTAAATCACCAGTTAACGCTGGTGCAGGAGTTCCCCGCTGGACCAGAACCACGACATCTTCTTTTGCTTCTTCCCCATTGCCTTCCCAGGAGCTTAGTTCTGCTTTAGTTCGTACTACCTTATAGTTTTCATGGTAGGTAACACTGAAATTCTCGGCGTAGTCAAGGCTAACTTTATCAGGGAAGTAATCTCTTTCCGCATTGTAATCCAGAACCTGCTCCGTACCTGACTGGGTCCGGTTGCAGGACAGAAGAAATGCGAGGCTAAGTATTAACCAGGTTGATTTTCCGAAGCCAGAAGAACTAGTTAGAGACATCATAGTTGAAAAAGCATTTGTTGTTTCCTGAAACCGATTACCAGCAAAAGGCCTGATATGACCATTAATGCAATTAAATTCATGGTGGTAAATCTTCGGTCAACGGTAACCTGATATTCGAAAGAAGGCAGCAATTCTAAGTCACTAATCGTCAGCATCCGGTTTTCGAACACCATGGGCATAAAGAATTCTCTCCAGCTTATTGAAAAATCTTTAACCCCGGTTTTAAATTCGTTGTACTGCCTTGATGAAGTGCCTGCTAATTCAGTAAAGCTGGATTGAAATAAAATGGCAGGGCTCAAAAATCTCCAGGTATTCACCCAATTACTTTGTTTTGCTAACTGTGTATCAAATTGTTCAATGAGTGGCGAAAGGGATTGCTCCATCATTTCCTGGCTGGCGAAAAAGCCTTGCCAATATGCAAACCGATTCTCTCCTTCATTCCGGGCTAATTCCGGATGATTCCGCAGATATTCGGCCAGAACTTTATCCTGTTCTTCCGACAATTCCTTTTTAGTCTCCCGGATTTCATTCAGTAATAAGACCCTTGAAGGAGTTGGATAAATTGAGTTTGCCTGTTGATTTACAGTCGCAGGGATAATCAGAACCAGTACAATCCAAATTGATAATAAAATGACTGCATTTTGACCCGATGTAGTACCGAATACGTTAACTAAGAAAGAGGCTGCAAACCAAAAACAGAGATATGCAAAGGTAGCCAGGGCCATACTGCTAAGGCGCATGTCAGGGTCTACGTTTAAAACGAGCAATAACAGAATATTTATCACCCCTAATATGAAGCATATCGAAAGAAACCGGGTCAGATACCGCTGGAACAACCAGATTTTTGGGTTAATTGGACTGGATGCTAAGAGTTTTAACCTTCCACTTTCAAGTTCCTGTGATTGCAAATTGTAGGTAAATGCAATTATGATTAGCGGGATCAGGTAGGTGAATACAAAAACCAGGTCAAAATTTCCAAACAGCAACTGAACCGGGTTACTCATTTCGGTAAAAGTTAGGGTAGCAATATCCTCCCTTGCCGAAATCTTTATTTGATGCGTATATAAGTCACTTTGCCCTATCGCAAACACATTCAGTGGTTCGGGAGCCATATATGCAAGAGCGCCGGTAGCTATGGATGCATTCATAGGAGACAAGCGATAGGCATTATCAGGAGACTCCCCATTTTGAACTGCCTGGGCTACACCAAAAACCTGGTCAATTAATTCTTGCTGTTCAGCCTTAGCCTGATCCAGCTCCACCGTCCTGAATTCATGATGATTCATCCCGTTATATCCTGCATACAGGCATAACAAGATGAAAATTAACGACAATGCCAGAAACCAATAACTTCTGCTCAGCAAGCGTATCTCATGTATAATATTTTGAATAAGCATATTATAAACGTGTTGAGGCTATGAATAGGAAACCAAAAGAAGCCAGGGACCACAAGGCTAAAACGAAGATATTTGAATGATTTTCCCGGATAGTTTCCGAAAAACCCGGGAACTCGAATTCAAATTCAGGTATCTCCGCCAGCAGGGATTCATCCGCTCGATAACTCCATTCCCCTAATTTTGAATTCTCTGCAAAATTGGTGTTGAGTACCCTCTGCATCTCTATGCGATGCTTTTCGGCTTCATCCGTGAAATTCCAATGTGTGGAATAATCGGTATGTGCCAGTGACATTGACATAAATCGAACCGGAAGAAACGGGGAAAAAACTGCCAGCCTTCTGTAAACCTCAGACTGCTGCTTGTATACCGCTTTTAAATTCTCATAGTGTTTGTAGTAAACCTGAGCCTCATGTTCCTCGCCTTTTTGCATGCGATACGCATCAAAGTTGAACGGCAACTCTTCCAGTGAAGATACCTGATATGTTTGCAGGGTTTCCTGTTCAAGCTTTTTGGAAGCCTCATTCCAGGGATCATGTCCATCTATGCCTTTGCTTTTATCTTCTGCAACTGCATTTTGAAACTGCTGCCTGCTTGGATAAGGATATTCGCCGTTGGTGTAGCTACTTGCAATTTTTGGAATCGCAAGACAGCTTACAATCCAAAACACTAAAAGAACAACCAGTGAAATCCCTGAGTTTTTGCTTAGTGCCGAAATAGAAACAGAAATACTGGTTATAATGGCGAAATAAACCAGGTAGATCACAGCCATTGCGACCATGAAGCTCCAATCGAAGGAGGTACTAACCAGTGTAATCGTGAGGGTTGCTATTACAAAAATGATTGTCAATAAAACTACTATTGGCAGGTAGTTACCTAACCATTTCCCCACAATAAATTGAAAATTACTAACTCCCTGCATCTTTATAAGCCGCAGTGTTTGTGCCTGCCTCTCCCTTGTAATTGTTTGATGAGACATGATTATTATGATCAGCGGTATTATAAATAGCAGAATAAAATCCGGAGTAATATCTCCAAAACGAGAGAGTCCTGTCTGATCTGCAGCAGCAACTTGTTCGGCTTCGTTTCGTGCGTGTGATTCCAGAAATACCGATACCCCGGTGAATTTTTCCACTCCTGGGTCAACTAAAGACAATGCAGAATTAGGCTTAAAGGCGTAGGTCCCGTAGTGAGCGGCACTATGTGGATTTTTACTTCCCTGTCCCAGCCAGCGCTCTCGTTCACCAACACGGGCTAATTCATGTTGTTCTTCCTTATCTGTGTAATGATTATAACTTAGGAAAAAGGAACTGCCGCCCATCAAAAGAATAATAACTGCCATCCAGAGAAATGACTTAGACCGCCTGATTTCCTTCATCTCCTTTTTTGCTATATAAAAAATCATGGCTCAGTTATTTATCTGGTTCAAATAGAGTTCTTCAAGTTCACTATGAGTGATCGACTCCGTAGAAATATTTTCCAGGAGATCCCCTGCTTTCATAATGCCTATATGCGTACCCGTCTCCTTTGCCCGAAATAAATCATGGGTAGCCATTAGTGTAGCTACCTTATGCTCGCTGAGGCGAATAAGAAGTTCCGAGAACTCATTACTTGCTTTTGGATCAAGCCCCGAAGTAGGTTCATCCAATAATAAAACGGTCGCATTTTTTGCTATGGCCAAAGCAATTCCAATCTTTTGCCTCATGCCTTTAGAATAGGTTTTAACCCGATTGTTAAATGCCTCGCTTTGTAAACCAGCCTCTATTAAATAAGCTTCTAAGTCACTATTAGCATACTTAATGCCCGCTAAGCCCAGAAAATATTCCAGGTTTTCTACTCCTGTTAATTCATTATATAGAACCAGGTTTTCGGGGATATAAGCGAGATGCTTTTTCGTTTCTATCGAGTTTTTAGTCACATCCAGTCCATTGATAAGTGCCTCACCCGATGTTGGCTGAATAAAGTTCATCAAGAGATTAATAGTGGTGGTTTTCCCTGCACCATTTGCTCCCAAAAGACAGAATATTTCGCCCTTCTCAATACTGAGATTTAGGTTATTCAGGGCAATGGTCTCGTTATATTTCTTAGTTAGGTTTTTCGTTTGAAGCATGAGTCTAAACTGATGTTAGATGAACAAGATTATTTGGTTAGAACTGATGTACATAAGAAACCTTAGCGATGTATTGTTGTTGGTTTAATCTCTGCAAGGGATCTTCATCATCTATTAAGCTACTATTGAGCACCAAATACACAAAGGAGAGAGGTAGAAACTCCCAGGAAATCCGTGCATTCACAGCATGTAAATCTGAAGCACTGTTGTACTGATAAAGTCCTGAGAAGAGTAGCCGGGGATTTACCGCGAGTTTGGGGCCAAGCATGAAAAGATGCGTTTCTTCATCCTGTTGCGCTATTCCCAGATCATGAATTCTTGTCAGTTGATAACTTCCTTCAAACTCAATGTGAGGGATTGGGGCTAATCGGGCTGAAAATGTATAGCGCTCTAAATTTCCATCATAAAAAGTGCCAAACGAAGTATTGATTCCACCCGAAATTCTTGCCGATGGGTTTGTAGACGCCCTGAGATAGTAACGGATATAATTGTATGAACCAGGGGCTACTTCAATACCAACAGGAAAGAATGATGTTTCCAAATCTTGCCGATTAGGCTCTATTGTAAATGAGAAGTTTGAACCATCGTGAAAGTTGAAGTCAATTGCATTCAACCCTCCGTAGCTGAATAAATGACTTCCATCAACAGAGCTATGAAAAATATAGGCATACATTCCCGGCTCATAACTTCTTATAAAAGAAGGAAGCCAGTTCGGCCGAAAATCAAAATCAATGGCAGGGCTGGTCATGATATAGTTATCGTTGAGTATCTCAAGACCAACCCCAGGATTGTAATTACGGTTGTAGTATTCCAGCAAACCGATATACATCAGGTTGTTGGTAAAGCTGATCAGAAACTGACCTCCCAACCCGTCTTTTGTGATATCATCATAAGAAGCTGAAAGCATTCCCTGTACTGAAAAGGATTGGTTGAAACGATGAAATCCATCTATGGTGTAGGTAGAGTTGTTTCTTGCAGAAGTGCTGTTAATTCTCTCATCATTACGATAAGTAAACATTCCTCCTAGCCTGCTCTGCCCGGATACATTTTGTGTGTATCTAAATACACCAAAATTTGAAGCCGGACTGTTGTCGATAGATCGCTGACGAATTACAAGAGCACCAAGCTGATACTTAGAATCCTGATTTACGAATCTTGCTCCGGCATCAATTGGAATTGGAGATCCGTTATTTCCCAACCCGATTCTTCGGCTAAAGAAAGGACGAATCCAGGTTGTAATACTTGGATTGAAAAGATCAGAGTTCTCAAGGAAAAACTGCCGCCTTTCCGGGAAAAAAACCGAGAAACGATTTAGATTTACCACCTGTGCATCAGCTTCGGCCTGTGCAAAGTCTGTATTAAAAGTCAGGTCTAATATCGTATTACTATTTATTCCCCATTTAATATCGCCTCCGATTTTTGGCTCGATTTCGGTATTCGTATCTCCTCCATCGTCCACATATTGAAAATCTCCTAGTGTATAAGGGTTAATCTGAATATTGGTGGAAGGAGGAGGCGTATATAATCCCTCAAGAATCGCTTCATATTCCATCCTGTAAACGGTAACTGAACGGGGAACAGCGGGTGAACTTGAAAATTCATTAAGGCTTCGAATGTTTCTTGCAAAAATAACCCCAACTTTATCCGCTCCCTCAGGATAGCGAAGAATATTCCAGGGAATAGCAATTTCAACTATCCAGCGGTCTTCAAGAATGGTTGTTTTAGCATCCCAGGTTGCATTCCAGTCTTCATTATCTCTGTTGCCATCAATAACCTGCATATCTCGTAAGCTTCCGAGTGGGGTAATCTGAAATACCGTTGAATTTCTTTGATCCAGAAACCCATCAATAGCAATTCCCAGCAGATCGTTTTGGAAATAGCTGAAATCACGTTCCAGGTTTTTTACTATTATTTCTGATTTAGGCTGAAAATTGATCGCACCTATATAGAGATAGTTATTGTCGTGAAGAATCCTCACTTCTGTTTTATAGCTCGAAGGACTTCCCTGATTTGGGTTTTTTTGAATAAAGTCAGTAATAGGAACCGCTTTATCCCAATCTGACTCACTCAGATTCCCATCTATTTTTATGGTACTCGTGGATTTTGCCGAGCGAAAAATATTGGGTTGTTCAGGTGGGGCAAACGTTTCCTGAGCGGATACAATACTATTTGAAAATAATACCAGCATCAAGGATGCCAGAATTAACTTACAATTCATGATAAGGTGTTAAAGCCGACTCGCTTTAAGTCGAACACTGTTTATAATTAGCAGAGAGTTCTGCAATTAAAATGGGTCAAACAGCTGAAGAAGGAGGGGCACGCAGACTAATGTAGTAGCTGCTTGTAGAAATAAGTGAAGCAGTAGGTCCTTCCAGGAATGGTGAAAAAGTTGAAACCAGGAAAATACCTTCAACATGACTATCTACCACTTTTTGGTTTTGATAGACATAGCAAAAATTACAATTATGAGGGGTTTCTGAGATTGCAGGATGCCCCTCATCGTGATGATCATGATGATGCTCATGTTCATGATGATGATGCTCAATAAAATGAAACACATTAAGTACAGGCAGCGCAATTAAATACGCGGCTATAAATAAAGCACCTTTTTGCATAGACTTTTTCACAAACTAAAAGAAAGAAATTTTTTTAGCTCTTGTTATTGGCATTCATATAAAAGTTGTAAATGCGTTTAGGGACTTCCACACTATTTATAGTCATTGCGAAGGGCGCTGCTATTGCAAGCCCTGAAGCAATCTCATGGTGTAACCTTATTATTAGAGATTGCTTCGTCGATTATCTTCTCAATAAGCATACCGCTTTTGAGCTCCTCGCAAAGACTGACTTTAAGTGTGTTTATCCTTCTAATACCCGGCGGCCTGGCCGTCAACCCTGGCTTCAGAAGCTCCATAATACACCCCGGTTTCTAAGTCACGCATAATCGCCTGGAAGCGGCCGAAAAAACTATCTCCGACCTTTACTTCATGCCCCATCCTTCGCAGGGCTCTTATTACCTCGAAGTTGATAGCACTCTCGATGCTCACCATACCAACATCGGCCAGGCTTTCCTCAAAAGAATCGGTTGGCTGGGTAGAACCTGAGTGTTCCCATCTTAGGGCGTCACCGGCTTCCTGCATATTCATTCCAAAATCGATGACATTGGTGATCAAACTCACATGCCCCATAGGTTGGTATCCTCCTCCCATATTACCAAGGGTCATAAAGGGCTCGCCATCTTTCATTACGAAACCAGGGATGATAGTATGAAAAGGGCGCTTTCCTGGTTCATATACATTTGGATGGCCGGGATCGAGAGAAAACAACTCACCACGATTCTGAAAACTAAACCCGGTTCCTGGCACCACAAAACCAGTCCCCATTCCACGGAAATTACTTTGAATAAGGGATACCATATTTCCATACTGATCAGCAGTAGTTAAATAAATAGTATCGCCGTCTTCAAGCACATCCACACCAGTGGTCAAATCACGCCGTGCTCTTTCACCAATCATCTCTCTTCGTTCTGCTGCATATTCCTTCGAAAGTAATCTTTCATAGGGCATGTCATAAAAATCTTCGTCTACGTAATGCTTGGCCCTGTCTTCATAAACCAGTTTTTTAGCTTCAATAAACAGGTGAAAGGTTTCGGCTGTAGCAAAACCCGTTTCTTTTAGATCAAAGCCTTCCAGGATATTCAAAATTTGAAGTACCGCTGTTCCCTGTACATTCCCACCAACCTGGTACACGTCATATCCGCGGTAGTTCACTGTTTGTGGTTCCACCCAGGTTGACGTGTGTTTATCAAAATCTTCATATCGGAGGTAGCCATCATTCTCTTTCATCCAGGCATCTATCTTCTCCGTAATTTCGCCCCTATAAAAAGCATCACGACCATCCCTTGCCAGTAACCGGAAGGTATTTCCCAAATCCGGGTTTTTGAATACTTCTCCTTTTTCAGGCCCACGGCCATCGATAGTAAACGTTTCTGTAAAAGCTCCGGGTTGCCGACTTAGAAAACGGGCACTTCTTCTCCAGGCGCCCGAGATCGCTTCACTTACCGGAAATCCATTTTCAGCATACCAGATTGGTTCCGCTAAAATATCGTCCATTGATGCGGACCCAAAGCGCTCATGCATCTCGAACCAGCCATCTATAGCTCCGGGAACAGAAACGGATAACAAATCATACGGATGGATTCGGTTCAGGTCTTTTTCCTCAATGATCTCCATCAACCTGTCATAAGAAAGCCCCAGGGGTGAACGCCCACTGGCATTAAGGGCATACAACTGCCCGCTTTCCTCATGCCAGATAATGGCAAAAAGATCTCCTCCAATTCCATTTCCGGTGGGCTCCATGAGTCCCATGGCTGCATTAGCGCCTATAGCAGCATCAATGGCATTGCCGCCATTTTTGAGGATTTGAAGACCAACCTGGGTAGCCAGGGGCTGGCTGGTAGCAACCATACCACGTTGTGCAATTACCTCAGAACGAGTTGCAAATTCACTTCCTGCTTCACGATCAATTTGGGCAAGCAGGTTAAAAGGGAGTAGTAAAAGTATAGCAAGTAAGAAAGGAGTTACAACTGATTGAGCATCCATAATGAGAAAACAGGTTAGTTAGTTAAATAGCATGGAGATAATAGCATACAAAACCGGATTACTCAAGGAATGGTTCTTTAGGACTTGTAATATCCTTTTAACAAAAGAAACACCCACCCTGTCAGAGGCGGGCGCTTAAAATAATATTAGGAATAGGGTATTTATGGTAAGTGCTTTAATTCCAGAGAAGCCGCACCCTACATGCACCCTTCTTTATCTCCTCTAAAACCCTTGCCCTTCATTATTTTGAACCAGTTCATTAGAATAATTCAATATGAGATTTCTACACATTCTCATTCTGCTTACGGGTACAGTTTGCATCTCTTCAGTCATTCAAGCTCAAGAAGCTCAGGTTGATTCATTAATTACCGAAGTAGCTACAAATACCGCCCGGGACACCAACCGGGTAAACAATCTAACCCAGATATCTTCTCTCCTGGTGAGAACCTATACCGATTCGGCCCGCGCCTATGCACTTGAAGCTGCAACACTTGCACAAAACCTGGATTTTAAGCGAGGAGAAGCAACCGCTTACAGACTTACAGGCGTCTCATTTGGCATCCAAAATGATATCGATAACTCAAATGCCTATTTCGAACGAGCAAAGAAAATTGCTGAAGATCTTGGCGATGAAAAGCATCTGGCAACGATTAACGCCTCGATCGGTGTGAATTATGCCCGAACCAACCAATTTGACCTGGCTCTCATTTACTACTTAGAGGCTGTCGATAATTATGAGGCGTATGGGAATCTTGAAAGTATGGGGGTAATACTTAATAATATTGGCAACTTATTTTTGCAGCAAGATCTGAATGATGAGGCTTTAGACTATTATGAACGCGCAGAAGAGGTGCTGGAAAAGGTCAATAACGAGAGCACTTTAGCACTCGTGTATTCCGGGCTAGCTACGGTAAAAGACCGGCTTGGGGAGTATGAAACCGCAAAAAGGTATGCAGAGCTTTCTGTAGCATACAGCCTCAAAACAAAGAGGTACACCACCATTACTCATTCTTATAAAATGCTGGGAGATTTTCACCTACAGGCCGGAGACCCGGATAGTGCATTGATCAGTTATAAGAAGTCACTTAAGTACTCAGAAATAATCCGAAATGAGACCAGTATTAATTCGGCGAAGTGTGAGATTGCCTCTGTATATATGTTATTGGGTAATTTTGCTCAAGCACGGAAATATCTAGAAGAGGTTTTGTTGTGGTCTGAAACACAACCGATCATTCGGCTCCAGGAGTTACGTGCTCTTGAATTGATGATGGACCTTGAAAGTAGGACGGGAAATTTTGACTCAGCGCTGGCACATTCAATGACCTTAGCAGAAAAAAAAGACAGCCTGCATGCAGATGAAATGGCGCTTAAGATTTCGGAACTAGAAACTGTGTATGAAACCGAAAAAAAAGATGCCCAGATACAATTACTGGAAGTCGAAAATAGGGTCACAACTTTATATGTCCTTATCCTTGGGATCGTAATATTTTTTGTATTGATCGGTGCTGTATGCTGGTACCATCTCTACTATATAAAAAAAACGGAAGAGAGGCAGATACGACTGGATGCTATGAAAAGGGAGCTTCATCAATATGGCTCTGTTATTGCTGAAAAGAATAAGTTTATCAGCCACTTTAGAGACGATTTAGATGAAATTCGAAGACACGTACATAGTTTCCAGGGCAAGAAAGAACTTACTCACCTTGTAGATTCATTACACTCAAATATCCAGCTCTCTGAGATGGATGAAGATGTTTTATTCTCAAGAATTGAACAGGTAAACTCAGGTATTTTCGAAGTACTTAGAAAACAGAGCAAGCATATTACAAAAAGGGATGAGCGGCTTGCCTCATTGGTTTTGATGAAGCTTACCAATAAAGACATCGCGAATATTTTGCATATTGAAGAGAAAAGCGTGAAGCAGGCAAAATACAGGCTAAAAAGAAAACTTTCGCTTGAGCGAGGTGTTAGGTTGGGGCAGTACCTAGATTCCATTTCGCTTAGAAACTAAGCAGTGAATCTATATTAAACTTCTTCTCTACTGTCATCCTGAGCGCCCCAGCTTAATGATTGACTTCGTTACCGATCGCGAAGGAAATTAAACTTTAAACTAGTTGAGATGACTTAGTGGCTGGGAGTTTTGGTCGTATTCGATATCCTAAGTAGTTGGTATTCCTTATAATTCTCTTACTGCTGTCACTCTGAGCTCCCCGAGATAACCTATTGACTTGATTAAATAGCGAAGAGTACCAAACGCTGGGTTATTTGGGATGTTGGAGTTTACTTGATACCCTTCGCTGAGCACTCTTCCCCTCACTTCCTTCCCGGGAGCTCAGGGGGACAGCTTTTTTTGTAAGGTATCAGTAGCTCAACGGTCTTAAGAATATGCGCAAAACCTACTATGTCTACATACTTTCCAATGTTTCCAAGATGCTCTATATCGGAGTAACCAACAATTTAGAGCAAAGAGTCTATCAGCATAAAAAGAAACTCAACAAGGGTTTTACCCAGAAATACAACCTTCATCAGTTGGTCTATTATGAGGAAACCGATGATATTGGTCGGGCAATTGAAAGAGAAAAATCGTTGAAAGGCTGGAAGAGGTATAAAAAAGTCGCATTAATTGAGTCTGTGAATCCGGGCTGGAAAGACTTGGCGGAGGATTGGTATTCTTCCTAATTCTCTTAACGATTGTCATCTTGAGCGCCCCAGCTTAATTATTGACTTCGTTCTTGATCGCGAACCTGTCCTGTCTGCCGAGAGCCTGCCTGCGGTAGGCAGGGCAGGGGATCTCAAACCTTAAACTAGTTGGGATGTAGGAGCCTACTTGATACCCTTGGGTTAGTTGGGATTTTAAAGTCTATTTGATACCCTTCGCTGCACGACCATCCCCTCACTTTCTTCCCGGGAGCTCAGGGTGACAGCCTTGTTTTATTTCTTTATCGAAAGCTCAAGGGGACAGCCTTTCAAAAAAAACGCCTACCCTTTCACAGGCAGGCACTTAAAATCTTATTAGGGGTATTCTGGTATAACAAATATTGTTGTCAGGCGCTTTTACGAATAATTCGTTTTTCAAGCTGGTTTTGAGATACTAAAAAAGCACCTTCCACTTCAGGGAAGGCACTTTATGTTATTAAGGGTATGTGTAAGATTAGTAGTTGTGGTTAGTAAAGTTCAGGAATAGCTCAACCTCACGGGTGTAGCTAGTTTCTTAGAGCTCTGATTCGTCCTGCTTTTTCTTATCTCTAAGTTTCTTGATCGCGTAAGCGCCACCCGCAGCTGCTAGAAGTCCAAGGCCACCATCGATGGGTACCTGGTCGCCACCACCACCCGGAGTTCCAGGCTGGGCAAAAATGACCGTTGACAACAGCAGTACAAAAGCCACTGCTAAGAAGGACGAAAAAATGCGTTGTGTTAGTTTCATAGGTTTATTGTTAGGTGAATTAGAAATTTGTCGTACTCTCTGCCTTCTTATCGATGATGTTCGCAGGCATACCTGGCAGAGAAATAAGGTATACCCGTGCAGTTTCTTTGGTTTTAGAATCACGTACTCCCCATTAGCGTGAAACCCCTCAAACTCCCCGCAGCAGTTGCAGCTTCTTGGGCGGGGAAAAGGAGGCGGAGGCATTGATTGTTTGGTTTGGGTATCCATGATCTTTTTTGGAATGAGTGGGTGAAGAATGAAAAGAGATGAGTGAAAGGCGTGACTTCTCACCTTTCACCTCTCTCTTCTCACCTAACTATTTGATAAGCGTGAACTTTTTAGTGAACACTTTGCCACCTGCCCGTAGCTGGTAGAGATACATCCCCGAAGCCAGATGGCGGGCATCAAAACGCACCTGGTGATATCCGGCTTGCATTTGCCCATCTACAATGGTGGCCACACGGCGCCCAAGGATATCGAACACCACCAGCTGTACCTGCCCGGATGATGGTAATTCAAACCGGATGTTCGTGCTTGGGTTGAACGGGTTCGGATAATTCTGCGAGAGTGAGTACTGCATCGGCAGATCCGAATTCAACTCAGTATTTGTGTCAACCTTGCCTGCGATAATAGCTATCACAAAGCGTGGTGCGCCATCTTCCAGGCTCAGCTCAGCAGGATCGGAGATCTCGAAGCTATGATTCTCCACTTCACTCAAAGGCATCTGTACCCCAGTATGCTTATCGATCAGTGTAAGCTCCCAGTCTTCGGGGAATGAATCCAGCCCTTCCCAGCCCAGGGTAAAGCTTCCTGTCTGTGTCGTTTTCAGTGACAGCGGAATTCTGTACTCCGCACCCGGTTCTACGTTCGACAGAGAGCGTGATACCCAAAGCTGATCATCGTGGGAAAGAGCTAGTTCAGAGTATTCCTGATGGAAACCAGTGATGGATAACTTCGGAATATTAATTTCGAGGGTATCCTCCTCACTATCGCTGCCTCCAAAAATCATGGCTTTGTCGAGGAACTGTTCATGAGCAAGGCTAAGCGTCAGGATCGGCTGTGCGGCAATCGTATCTTTTGGAGCCTGCTTATACAAATTCTGACCAGTAGCCTGATGCTCGGGCTTAAAGTTGAGCCTTGATCCACTTGCGGTAGCGGCTACGAAGAAGCCTTGCATCGCCGGAATCGGATCATTGGTAATGATGCTTTCATCCGTTCCTGGAGGCAGTTGATAGCCGAATACAATCTTGTATCCTCCCGAACCCCCATTCTGTGTATGATCATATACATAGGCGATAGGTAGGGTATTGGATACATCCACATCGCCCAAGGCCACCATTTGCTGCCAATCCAGGGCGGTATGGTACGGGTTCGAAATCATCGACCAGCCTGCCAGGCTTGAGTTCGGATCGGCGATAGGAAGCTCAACTTCATAATTGGCTTCCAGCTCGTCGAATTCCGCGACCAGGTGAATCGGCCAATCGTCGGTACCGTCGTTATCCGTGTCAGCAAATACCCACACGTAGATGGCGTTCAGCTGCTGGTTATTACCTTGAGAAGGTGTCCCAAAAGTGTCATCGGCTGAAGAAATCGGGTAGAATCCTCCGTCTGCCTCATTATAGGTATATACGTTGTGGAAGCCTGCTACTTCCGCATCGGCTCCGGGGAAACCCTGGGTCCATAGCGGTTCCAGGTACTCCCCGTAGGTCATAGAACCCGGATTCCCCAGCATACGCCAGCCTGCAACCCCGTCGATGGTATTCACCGACATGCGGTGCGCGCCTACATCTACCAGGTACGGGAAGCTAAAGCCCTGATCAATGGTCCATACGGTGTCGGAAGCAAAATCGAAGCCGACGAAATTCGCCGAGTCCGCCATCTCGCCTATATCAAGACCCGTTATATCTCTTACTAACGAAGGATTGCCTATAGGATCAGATACCCCGCTGGTTTGGGAGTTCCAATAATTACTGGTAATGATTCCGCTAGGTCCGTTACCCATAAACCCACCAGGAAGACCCGAAGTTGACTCTACACGCCCGGTCGAAAAGCTGGACGTAATGGAGGTTCCGAATAATAGTCCTACCAGGCCGCCTATTTCTTGCTCTCCGCTTACATTACCAGTAGCATAACTATCTGTTATAGATTTTCCGGCGTTTCCAACTAAACCACCCACGTAACCTAAGCCACTTACATCCCCGGTCGCATAGCTTTGTTCAACAATAGCACTGGGACCATTACCTACCAGACCACCCGCTATTCCGAGGACGCCTGGACGTGGAACACCTATTCCGGTAGCAAGGACCTGACCAGTCGCATAGCTTTTTCGAATCACAAAGCTACTCGGCGTTACATTACCAATTAAGCCACCTACATCGTGCACCCCACTTACATCTCCGGTAGCATGGCTGTTGCTGAGTACTCCTAACCGATTTGCATGCCCGATAAGGCCTCCTACGCCTCCAATTCCCGAAACCGTGGCAGAAGACCAGTTGTTGGCGTAGCTCAACGAATCGCCGTAAAACGAGGTCATTTGACCTATCAAACCGCCCACGTTGTTACCTGTTCCGGACACCGTTCCGGTAGAGCTTGAGTTCGACACCGTACTTTCGGCAAAAAGTAACCCTGCCAGCGCACCCACAGCCTCATTACCCTGTATCGCTACATCAGGCAGGGAAATATTAGCCAGCTGGGCACTGTCTGCATAGCCAAATAAGCCTATATTGTTGCTGTCCGGGAGGTTTATGGTTAGCTCAGAGATCGCATATCCGCCTCCGTCATAGGAGCCTTTGAAGCGTGTAGTAGTATTTCCAATCGGCATGAATTCCGCTCCGAATTCCGGGCTGGCCGTAATAGAAGCATCAATATCTTCGGTTTGCACAAAATGGGCTCCAATATCCCATAGCGAATCGGTTTGGCTGAGCCAGAATAAACTTGCTAAGCTGCTAATCTGGTAAGGGCTCGCTTCGGTTCCTTCGCCCGCAGCAGCAACCAGGTAAGAGCCGCCTTCACCCGGAAGGGAGCCAGGCGTATTACTCTGCAGGTAGGGGAAGGTTTGGAAAAGCTGGATCGACCAGGTGTTCGCAAAGTCGAAGCCGGTAAAGCGTTCCCTGTCCGTCATTTCCGGGGTGGAAAGCCCGGTTACGGTTTGGGAGTTGTTGTCGGCTCCAAAGCCTTGCGAAAGCCCGCTGCTTCCGGTATTCCAGAACCCGTTGGTAATGGTGGAACTTTTGTTTTCGCCAACAAAACCGCCTGCATCCGAGATGCCACTCACTGCTCCGTTAGCGTAGGCATTGGAAACCGCACTGCCATCCAACAGGCCGACCAGACCTCCCACTTTCGAATTCGCCGCTACGCCTCCCAGGGCATAACTATCATCGATAGTTCCTCCTAACACATAACCGACCAGGCCTCCGGCGTTCGTGGCTGTTCCCGAAATCGTAGATGAGGAATAACTGCGTACCGCCAGAACACTTGTCAATTCCCCGGCCAGCCCGCCAACATTGCTGTTTGCTGTTGTAGTGATGCTGCCTGTGGAGTAACTGTCTTCAAGGGTAGTACCTTCACTTCCGGTTATTCTTCCGGCCAGACCGCCCACATTACTTCCGCTTCCAACGGTTAGGGTTACCCCGGAATAGACTGAAGAAATAGTAATGCTTCCACCCCCTGTTTCTATCACGCTTCCTATCAGGCCTCCTTTGTCTTCTCCATACTCCGTGGATACGATGGTTCCGGTGGCGTACGAGTCAGACAAGCTGCCATTCTCCATATTTCCAATAAGGGCGCCAAGGCTGGATAATTCAACGTCTGAGGTAATATCCACCTGTTCCAGCCCTACATTAGCAATGGTCGCGTTATTCGTTCTCCCGAAGAAGCCAAATCCAGTATGTATGTCTCTGGGGTGCATATTCAAATGGCTGATGGTGAAGCCTCCCCCGTCATAACTTCCCGTAAATTGAGTGCCAAAGTTACCTATCGGGGTAGCGCCCGCGCTGTCGTACCAGGCTTCGGTAGGCGAGGCATCGATGTCCGCCATTTGGGTAAAGTGGCTGCCCCAGGCAGCGCTATTGGTGCTGAGCCAGTATAGATTTTCGAGGGTCTCAATCTCGTAAGGGTCTTGCTGTGTTCCGCTTCCAAAGGGTGCGTCCAGGTAATCGGCAAACACAATACCATTGGCCGAATCTGGCACATCGAACTGAAGGAAGGGTTGGGAGAGCCCGTCTACACTGAACCAGGTGTTTGTAAAGTCAAAGCTGCTGAAATTGGAGCGCACTTTCATCTGGCTGCTCGTCAGGCCGGTAGTAATAGCAGGGCCGGCCGTTGATATATTTGTAAATCCAACGGCGCTGTCAATGCCCACGGTTTCCATGTTCCAGTACGAATCGGTGATGGTTCCGCCGTTATGGTTTCCAACCAGTGCACCTGTGCTGCCAATGCCTGTAACTCTTCCGTCGGCGTAGGTATTGGTAATGACAGCCCCGGTTAAGAGAAACCCAGTGATCCCTCCTACGGTGTGATCACCACCGGTAACGGATCCATTGAAATACGCATCCTCAAGAAGACCATCATCCATCCTGCCTACTATGCCTCCCATCCAGAATCTAGTACCGGCGACATCTACGCTGGAATGGACACGGCTAATGGTTGCGTTTTCAAGTACTTGCCCCGCAACGCCTCCTGCAATACGGCAACTCGATGCAGTACAGGTTATACTGCCTGTGGCATAGCTATCCTCTATGACACCTTGACCCATTAGTCCGACAAGTCCTCCCATATACCAGGTATTTTGCTCCGCGGTTTGCTCTACCTCAGCCTGCACAAAAGATATGTGGGCGCTAGTCCCGGTTACTTCTCCGATTGCCCCTCCTATTCTGCGCCCTGTCTGAGTAGAGTAAATCGTACCCTGCACGAAGGAATTGGAAACACTGCCTCCAAACATTTCCCCGATAAGCAGGCCTACCCAGTTATCTCCATTGTAGATGTAGGCATCGGTTAGCCTTACATTAGAGATGGTGGCATCCGTGGTACTTCCAAAGAAACCAAGGAAATCATCAACATCACCAGAAGCCAAGGTGCGACTGATATACAGGTTGCTAATGGTGTAATCCTGCCCGTCGTAGTTTCCGGTGAATGGTATTCCCGTACCAATCGGACGGAAGCCGGTACTGTCGTTCCAGGTTTCCATAATAGTTGCATCAATATCCGCTGTTTGGATAAAGTGGCGGCCCCAGGCGCTATCGCTTTCGCTAATCCAGTACAGGCTTCCTATATCATCGATTTGATAAGGATTTCCCTCTGTTCCGCTACCCACCGGGGTACCCAGGTAATCGGCAAGCACAATGCCATTGGCCGTATCCGGGAAACTGAAGGGTAAATAGGGCTGGGTAATGCCTCGTACGCTGGTCCAGGTGCTGTCAAAATCAAAGCCCCCGAAGTTTTCGCGCACATTCATTTGCGAGGTAGCGAGGCCCGAAACGGTCGAGGTTAGGGAAGAAAGGTTTTCACCAATGCCCGTAGTCAATCCGCTGGTCTCGGTATTCCAGTAGCTGTTGGTTGCCACTGCAGAACCTGAAATTGTGCCAATAAGCCCGCCGCCATTCGCACTCGTGGCGTTCACCGTTCCAGTGGAGTAACTCGTTAACACGGCGGTATCGTTAATGGAAGAACCTACTAAACCTCCGATATTTTCATTTCCAGTGACCGTACCTGTAGCATAACTATCTTCGATACTTCCCAGGTATCCCAGGCCAACCAGGCCTCCAACGATATTCGCATTACCTACAATGTCTGAGTTGGAGTAGCTACTGGTAAGAGAACCCGCAAGGATTCCCACTAATCCCCCAATACTAATATTTGATGAACTGATGGTACCGGTAGTGTAGCTGTCTGTTACCTCACCGCCTAAATAGCCAACCAGCCCCCCAATCGTACCCCCTGATGCAGAAGTTATAGTTACATCGGTATGGGTTAAAGAAACCGTTCCGTTACCTAAATGTCCGATAAGCCCACCGATTTCGTCCCCACTTCCGGTGGTTAGGATCGTACCTGCTACCTGGGAATTCACAACGCTTCCGTGATTCATATAGCCAATAAGTGTACCCAAACGGGCGTCCGTGCCCGAGGTACGAATGTCTACATCCACCAGGGCCATATTCGTAAGCGTAGCATTATTGGTTGACCCAAAGAATCCCATTCCTGATGTATTTCCTTCAGGGGTCATAATCATATTGCTAATGCTATAACCCTGCCCGTCGTAGTTTCCGCTAAATGGAATGGCAGCGGTACCTATCGGGCTGAAGCCCGTACTGTCGTACCAGTGTTCCATCGGTAAAAGATCGATATCGGCGGTTTGCACAAAATAGCGGCTCCAGGCGGTATCGCTTTCGCTTAGCCAGAACAGATCAATCATCTCATCGATCTGGTAGGGGTTATCTACGGTTCCCAACCCAGACGGCGGGGTTTGGTATTCACTTAGGGCAAAGCCATCGATGGAATCGGCCAGGAATACGCTTATATAAGGCTGAGTGAAGCCATTAATGCTGTTCCAGGTGGTGTTAAAATCAAAACTTGGGAAATTATCACGTAACCGCATTTCCCTGGTCGTGTACCCGGTAGCGGTTTGGGAGTTATCGTTCTGCCCAATGCCTGTCACCAAGCCGCTGGTTTCGGTATTCCAGTAGCCTCCGGATACAGTCCCTGAGCTGGTAACCAGACCCACCAGGCCAGCTACGTTGGACGTTCCGGACGCATTCCCGGTAGAATAACTGTTTATAACATCATCTTCACTCTGGCCCAGAAACCCACCAACGTTAGTACCTCCTGTAACAGAACCCGTAGCATAGCTATCTCTAATCGTTCCATAGCTTAAAAATCCTGCCAAGCCGCCAACAGCTCTTGAATTACTCGAAATATCAACGGAGGAATAACTGCTTTTTACAGTACCTAATACTTCGCCCACTAATCCGCCAACAGAAAAGGCACCACTATTTATAATAACGATACTACCTGTCGAATAACTGTCTTCAATCATGCCGTCATCGAATACACTAAACTCTCCTACTAAGCCTCCGACACTATGATTAACTTTAGCTGTTAATGCTATGTCTGCATAGGACGAAGTAATGACCATGCTCGCAGTCCCCGCTTCTGCAATTCCAATGAGGCCCCCTATTTTTTCTCCACTATTAGTGATTGCTATGGCACCGGTTACATAGGAGTTAGTGACCGACCCTTGATTAGCATAGCCTACCAATGCGCCAAGCTGATCGGCGAAATAGCTCGTTTCAATATCCACATCAAGCAGCCCCATATTGGCGATGGTAGCATTTTCGGTTCGACCAAAGAAGCCAATGTCTTCCACGGTAACACTAGTCCCTACAGGACGAGGGCGCATGATGAGGTTACTGATGGTAAAGCCCTGCCCGTCGTAGTTTCCGGTGAATCGAATGGCATCGGTACCTATCGGACTGAAGCCGGTACTGTCGTACCAGTGTTCCATCGGTAAAAGATCGATATCAGCGGTTTGTACAAAATAACGGCCCCAGGTCGTATCGCTTTCGCTCAGCCAGAACAGGTCAATCATTTCATCGATCTGGTAGGGGTTCTCTTCCGTTCCCAACCCAGACGGCGGCGTTTGGTAGTTGCTTAGAGCAAAGCCATCAATGGAATCGGCCACGAGGGTGCTTATATAGGGCTGAGTAAAGCCATTAATGCTGTTCCAGGAGGTGTTAAAATCGAAACCGGGGAAATTGGCACGTAATAACATCTCCCTGGAGGTGAGCGCGGTTACCGTTTGCCCGTTATCATTACTATCACCAATTCCATCCGTATTTCCACTGGTTTCGGTATTCCAAAAAGTATTGGATAAGGTGCCACTTTGAGTATCTCCAGTAAAGCCACCAACGTCTGAGTTACCAGATACACTCCCGGTTGAATAACTGTTTGAAATACTTCCTTCATTTGCCCCTGTAAAGCCACCAACGGCTGAGTTACCAGATACACTCCCGGTTGCATAACCATCGTTGATACTTCCATCAATTAGATATCCAACCAGGCCCCCTGTAAAGGTAGAATTTCCTGAAACATCAACCGAAGAGTAGCTGCGTCTTACATTACCTTCTACTTCACCCACCAGACCACCTACACCGCGATTAAGTCCTCCATTTGTCACGATAGTCCCTCTGGAATAACTATCCACAATGGTTCCCGTTTGTATCATTCCAACTAATCCCCCAGATCGTTCTCCAGACCCATGAGTAATATCCATATCGGTAAAACTGGAGGAAATGGACCCTGAGCTAAACCCAATCATACCCCCCCTTCGATACCCAACGACTAGAGAAGATACGGTACCGGTAACATAGGAGTTCGTTACGGAACCAAGAGTCATGCTCCCAATAAGGGAGCCCAGGTCTGTAACTGCGTCACTACCACTTTCAATGGTACGAATGTCTACATCCACCAATGCCATATTCGCGAGCGTTGCATTATTGGTTGACCCAAAGAAGCCGTAGTCGTTTACCCCCGCTATTGGAGTCATGATGAGGTTACTGATGGTATAGCCCTGCCCGTCGTAGTTTCCGGTGAATGGCATCGCAGTTATACCAATAGGATTAAAGCCGGTACTGTCGTACCAGTGTTCCATGGGCGCAAGGTCAATATCGGCGGTTTGCACAAAGTAGCTGCCCCATGCGCTATCGCTTTCGATGAGCCAGTACAAGTCAATCATTTCATCCATCTGGTAAGGATCGCCTTCGGTGCCCGAACCAGCAGGAGGTGTTTGGTACTCACTAATGGAAAAGCCATCAATAGAATCCGCCAGGAAGACTCTAAGCCGGGGCTGGGTAAAGCCGCTCAGGTTGTTCCAGGTATCCACAAAATCGAAGCCGGAAAAGCTGCGTTTCATAAGCATTTCGGAGGAAGTAAGCCCGGTTGCGCTTTGGAAGTTGCTCAGCCCAATGCCTACCGACATACCACTGGTTTCTGTGTTCCAGTAGCCTCCGGATACGCTTCCATCATTCCTGCCCATCAGGCCACCTACATTTGCTCTCCCAATTACACGCCCGGTTGCGTAACTATTTTGTACTGATCTTAGGTTAGATCCGGTAAGCCCGCCAATATTTTGGTCTCCTGTCACAGATCCTGTGGCATAGCTATCCTCAATCGAGCCATCTACAATACTTCCTACCAGGCCTCCAACAAAGTCAAAATTAATGCCCGTGATATCTACCGAAGAATGGCTCTGCTTGATTGAAGCCTGTGAATAGCCAATCAGTCCTCCAACACGATTTGAAGCACCACCTGCTGTATTGATAATGAGCCCTGTGGAATAACTATACTCAATGGTAGTATTAGAGTCTGTAGCACCAATCAGACCGCCCACTTCATCTACACTTCCATTTTCAATACGTATTTCAATATCCGCTCCGGAGGAATTAATACTACCAGTCCCACCTACAGTTCCGATGAGACCTCCAAGAGTTTTTTCATTCGAATCTGATGTCGGAGCAGAAACCAGGCTTCCTGTCACCATAGAGTTAGACACGGTCCCATTAGTCATATATCCAATTAGCGCGCCTACGTCTATGTGATAGTTCACAAATCTAATATCCACCTCATTCAGGTTCACATTGGCAATGGTGGCTCCCTGGGTATTACCAAAGAACCCAAACCCATTCACTTCTTCTTTTGGGTGCATATTCAGGTTGCTAATGCTGAAGCCCCCCCCATCGTAGTTCCCCTGGAATTTTATATTACTATTTCCGATAGGATAGAAGCCAGCGCTGTCGTACCACACTTCAGTAGCCGCAGCATCAATATCAGCCGTTTGCACAAAGTAGCGGTTCCAGGTCGAATCACTATCCGTAATCCAGTGTAGCTGGCTAAGTGTGTTAATCTGGTAGGGATCGCCTACAGTACCCGAACCAGCCGGAGTGGTTTGGTACTCACTAATGGAAAAGCCATCAATAGAATCGGCCAGGAAGGCTCTCAGCCGGGGCTGGGTAAAGCCACCTATACTGTTCCAGATATCAACAAAATCGAAGCCGGAAAAATTACCTTTTACCTTCATCTCCGAGGAAGTAAGCCCGGTTGCGGTTTGGGAGTTATCGTTCAACCCAATACCCACCGTTTGCCCGCTGGTTTCGGTGTCCCAGTAGCCTCCGGTTATACTTCCTGATAAATTCCAGCCTATCAGGCCACCTACGTTCTCATTACCTGACACACTTCCTGTTGCGTAACTATTTTGTACTGGTATTTGGTTAGATCCGATAAGCCCGCCAATATGTTGATCTCCTGTCACAGATCCCGTGGCATAGCTATCCTCAATCGAGCCATCTGCAGTACTTCCTATCAGGCCTCCAGCAAAGTCAAAATTACCCGTGATATCTACCGAAGAATGGCTCCGTTTGATTGAACCTTGTAAAAGGCCAACCAGGCCTCCAATATCAACTGGCTGATCATTTATCGTACTCGTGATGAGCCCTGTGGAATAACTGTCCTCGATCTTAGCATCAGAATCTGTAGAACCAATCAGACCACCTATTGTAAATAAATACCCATCCTCAATACGTATTTCAATATCCGTTCCGGAGGAATTAATATTAGCCGACCCATTTGCAGCTCCGACGAGCCCTCCAAGAGTATTATTATTCGGAGCTGCTGTAGAAGCAGAAACCAGGCTTCCTGTCACCATAGAGTTAGACACGGTCCCCTGAACCATATCTCCAATCAGTGCACCTACTCTGTAATGAACACCCATTAATCTAATATCCACCTCATTCAGGCTCACATTAGCAATGGTGGCATTTCGGGTGCTCCCAAAAAACCCAAACTCTGTCACTTCTCCTTTTGGGTGCATGGTGAGGTTACTAATGCTAAAGCCTCCCCCATCGTAATTCCCGGTAAATTGGGTGGTTTCGTTTCCTATCGGACTGAAGCCGGCGCTGTCGTACCATACCTCAGTAATCGAGGCATCAATGTCGGCGGTTTGCACAAAATAGCTACCCCATGCCGAATCACTTTCGCTCATCCAGTACAGGTCGTTTACCTCATCGATGAGGTAAGGATCGCCCTGGGTACCCGAACCTGCAGGCGTGGTTTGGTACTCATTAATGGCTATGCCATTGATGGAGTCGGCCAGGAACACTCTAAGCTGGGGCTCAGTAAAACCGTTTATACTGTTCCAGACAGTTTGAAAATCAAAACCCGTAAAATTAGCACGCAGGTTCATCTCTGTAGTGGTTAGCCCGGTAGCCGTTTGGGCATTTTGATTATTCCCAATACCTGTTGATAACCCACTGGTTTCGGTATTCCAGTAGCCTCCGGTTATGCTTCCGGAAAAACTTCGGCCCAACAGGCCACCCACCTGGCCATTCCCTGACACGCTCCCCGTCGCATACCCGTTTGTAATACCCGCTTCATTACTTCCAACAAGGCCTCCAACCTGGTTGTTACCAGACACGCTCCCCGTCGCATAGGAGTCTTCGATGCCTCGATCTTCTACGTATCCAACCAATCCTCCTGTAGCACTTCCTCCTGAAACATCGACCGAGGAGTAGCTTCGTTTAATGGTACCACCTAATGAGCCGATTAAGCCCCCCACGCCAAAGGCACTTGTTTGCGTGGTCAGGCTTCCTTCGGTATAACTGTCTACAATTATAGAACTACCTGACGGTACATCACCGATTAAGATACCAATACCGTCACCGTTACCAGCGGTCATATCCACATTGGCGTACACCGAGGTTACGGAGCCACTACCTAGAGACCCAATAACACCACCTGCTGCCAGCCTATACCCGCTCATTACTACCGTACCTGTTATATAGGAGTTAGAAAGGGATCCGCCATCCATGGTACCGATCAATGTACCATAACCAAAATATGCAGCATTCCCGTTTCCAGTCAACCTTAAATCCACGTTGAGCAGGCCCATATTAGCAATGGTAGCGTCCTCGGTTTCCCAAAAGAAGCCAAAACCCCTCTCAGCTTCTCCAGGATTCATAGTGAGGTTGTTAATCGTAAAGCCTCCTCCATCATAGCTTCCGGTAAAGTGAGTGGTTTCGTCCCCTATAGGGCTAAAACCTGCGCTGTCGTACCAGGCTACGGTTGTGGAGGCGTCAATATCGGCCGTTTGCACGAAGTAGCGGCCCCAGGCCGAATCACTTTCACTGATCCAATACAGATCGGTGAGTTCGCTAATTTGGTAGGGATCTCCAGAGGTACCGCTGCCTGTTGGTGCGTCCTGGTACTCACTAATAGAAATGCCGTTAATGAACTCGCCCAGGTGCGCCCTAAGCTGAGGCTCGGTAAATCCGTTTATGCTATTCCAGATGCTTTCAAAATCAAAGCTGGGGAAATTGCTTCGAACGGTCATTTCCCTGGAGTTGTAACCGGTTAGGGTCTGGGCGTTGTTGTCCAATCCAATCGCAATCGCCATGCCGCTTTTGTCGGTGTCCCAGTAACTATCTGTAACGGTGCCACCAGCATTCTGGCCTATAAAAGCACCTACATTTGAAAATCCGGTAACGACGCCACTGGCGTAGCTATTTTGTACATAAGAATCGGACACGTATTGAGTGAAGATATATCCTACCAGGCCACCTACATCGGTGTTTCCGGTAACTAATCCTGTGGCAAAGCTATTTGTAATCTGGGATTCGTCGTAAAAACCCACCAGGCCACCAACGCTCCCATCGCCTTGTACATCCCCGGAGGCCGCAGCTGTTTGGATTTTCGACACCAACAGGTGCCCAATCACTCCACCCACCATATCTTCAGTAGCCGTAACGGTGCCTGTAGCATAAAGATCGGAAGCGGGAGTTTGTGCAGTGCCCAAGCGGCCAAATACCCCGCCCACTTCTCGCCGGCCTGTTACTTCTACCGAGGTTCTTAAGCCTGAATATTCGTACGCGTCAGTAGTACCGGACACCTGTCCAATCATACCACCCACAAACTCATCCCCGGAAACGCTACCTGAGGCGAAGCTATTCGTTACAAAAGACCCCTGCTCGGCATATCCTGCCAGTGCTCCTGTAAATGAGCTTCCACTAATATCGATTTCTGGCAGGCTAAGGTTGGTGATCGTACCCGCTTCCACCCAACCGAATAGCCCTACATAATTATCGGAAGACCGATTAACGGTAAGCCCGGTAATGCTGTAGTTACCTCCATCGTAGCTACCGGTAAATTTGGTAGTTACGTTACCAATCGGGCTGAAACCCTCTCCTGAATCTAGCGCTGAGGAAGAACTGGCGTCAATATCTGCCGTTTGTACAAAGTAGGCATCCCATACCGAGCTAGCCTGTGAAAGCCAGTATAAGTTATCGAAGCTGGCAATTTGGTAGGGATCGCTGGAGGTACCCGAACCAGCTGGAGCTTCTCCACCTACCAACCCTTCTCCCGGCAATGGTGAGGGCAGTACATTGAGCAGGTAAGGGAAAGAAATATTTGTCTGACTTGCCCAGTAAATCGAGAAATCGAAGCCAGGAAAACTGGTCGCTTGAGACATGTTCACCGAGTTGAGCCCGGTTACGGTTTGAGCGTTATCATCCGATCCAATTCCGGTAGACAGGCCACTGGTTTCGGTATTCCAGTACCCAGCAGCAATGGTGCTACCCATATTTTGGCCAGCAAAACCACCTACATTTACGGTTCCGGTTACGGTTCCGGTGGAATATCCTCTCACATCCGTTAAGTCTGTAAGCAACCCGGCAAATCCACCCACATTTATGGTCCCGGAAACGTTACCGGTAGCATAACTATCTACTATGTTATCAGAGTTGGTAGCTTCGGCGAAGCTGTATCCCACCAGGCCTCCTACATTTCGGGCTGCGTTAACCGACCCTGTTGCGTAGGTTTCTTTGATTTGAGAGTCATTATTAAAGCCTACCAGGCCACCTACACGTTCATCGGCCTGTACCGTAGCTGTCGTATAACTCTTTTCAAGGGTGGAGGCCTCAAGGTGTCCAATGAGCCCACCCACTTGCTGGTCTCCGGAAATCGTACCAGAAGATGAGCTATTAAGAATCAAAGATGACTGATGTACATATCCTGCGAGTGCACCTACTTCATCATCTGCGCTAATATCCACATTTAACAGGCTAACATCGCGCACAGTGCCCCCGGCAACGTTGCCTAAAAATCCAATTTGGCTTTCGGAAGGTCGGTTCATGGTTAGCCCTGTTATACTATAACCGTCACCATCATAGCTTCCAGAAAAGCTCGTCTTAGCATTACCAATCGGGCTAAATCCTGCGTTATTATCCCAGGAGGCCGTACCGGAAGCATTTATATCTGCGGTTTGCTGAGAATTGGCAGCCCATGCGTAGGGCGCCGCACTAAGCCATTGCAAATTGTTTGGATTCGAAATGAGATAAGGATCTGCCTGGCTACCGGAACCTGATGGAAGATACTCTGAGTAAGGAGTGCCATTTACCGACTCAACCGGTAGACTGGCTAAAAACGGGTCGCTAAACCCACTAAAATGAATCCATGCCTCTCCTAATTCGAAATTGGAAGCACTTAAAAATTCGGCCGAAGTAAGCCCGGTAGCTACTAGAGATCCTGTGTTCGGGTTTGATCCAACGGCTTCGGTTAGTCCGCTGGTTTCGGTATTCCAATACCCGTTTGAAATAGTACCAAAACTATTGCCTTCACCAACCAGGCCTCCAAGTGCGGTATTACCGGAAACCGTTCCATAGGCATAGCTATTTAAAATATTGGCGCTAGTATTAGTTAATCTTCCAACTAATCCACCTACTTCACTATCGCCTGCAACAGAACCGGTTGCGTAGCTATTTTCGATATCTCCTATCAGTAATAACCCGGCTAACCCCCCGGCACCTGTTGCGCTACCAGAAATGTCGACGGTGGAATAACTAGTTGAAATATTACCCGCAGAAAACAGAGCTCCTACCAATCCCCCAACATCGCTACCCGATGCACTAATTTGACCAGTAGCGTAGCTTTGCTCCACGTCACCTGCAAGAGAACCAATTAAGCCTCCCACAGATACTCCATTAGTAAAGGTGATATCCATATCAGCGTATACCCGGGAAATAGCAGGAGTCGGGCTACTTATTCTTGCTCGCCCTACAAGTCCACCGAGTTCTCCTCCCTGGCTAAATACCATAGTACCGGTAGCATAAGAATTGGAAAGGGTCACACCTTCCATATATCCTATTAATGCACCTATATCATAACTACTTCCCGAGGAGAAGGAACGAATATCCACGTTTTCCAGCCCTAAACCGGTGATCGTGGCGTTACCGGCGTTTCCAAAAAACCCCAGATCGTTCACATTTGTTGTTGGGTGCATCGTCAGGTTGCTAATCACAAAACCCTGGCCATCATACACCCCGGTAAACTGAGTAGTAGTATTTCCAATAGGACTGAAACCTACCCCTGAATCCCAGGTTGATGTGGAGCTGGCATCAATATCAGCCGTTTGCTGGAACTCAGCACCCCATGCCGAGCTATTTTGAGTAAGCCAGTATAGATTATCCAGCGTAGCAATCAGGTAAGGATCCCCAGAAGTTCCACTACCAGAAGGTGGAGTTGCGGTTTGGGCAAAAACAGAATTGGAGAAAACAGAAATGCCTATTATAATTAACGCGCTTTTGAACGCCGAACGGAAAAATGGTGATACCTGCATATTTACACCCACTAATTTTGATTAACCTTAAAGCAAGACGTATTGTGAATTTTTAGTAATCAAAATATGCGCGAACATTTCCCGACCATAGGGGTGCACCCATTACGCACCCTTTATTATTGAGCTAAAAAACGCGGCTTTTTACTATTATCTAGTAAAGTTCATTTCAAAAAATCATTATGAGACTTCTTACTTTTCTCATTCTGTTTTCGGGTATTAGTTTTCTTCCTTTAACCATTCAGGCGCAACAGGCGGACCTAGACTCATTAGTTAATGTAGTAACTACCAATACCTTACAGGATACCAACCGGGTACAAGATTTAATCCAAATTGCATCAGGCTTATTCAGAAGCTTCCCGGATTCAGCCCGGGCTTATAGCCTGGAGGCTGCAGAGCTTGCTGAAGACCTTGGTTATAAAACAGGAGAAGCAGCGGCCTACCGAAATATCGGTATGACCTATGGAGTTCAAAGCGATATGGCGCAATCTACCGTCTATTTTGAACGCGCAAAGGAAATTTATACTGAACTTGGTGATGTGAGAGGCTTAGCAAACATCAATGCATCGATTGGTGTAAATAATGCCCGGGAGAGGAAACTTGACCTGGCTATCGAAGCTTTCCTGGAAGCCGTGGATAGCTATGAGGCTTATGGCAATCTCACCAATATGGGCATCATGCTCAATAATGTGGGGAACTTGTTTTATGAACAAAAACTCAACGAACAGGCCCTAGGTTATTATGAGCGTGCTAAAGAAGTGCTGGAAGAGGTAAATCATGAACGATCGTTGGTTCTTGTATATGTGAACCTGGCATTGGTCTATAATGAGTTAGGAAATGTGAAGGAAGCCAAAAAGTATGCCGAGCTTTGTATCGAATATGGACTTAAAACGGAGAGATACACGACCATTTCAATTCCTTATAATCTTCTGGGAGATATTTATAGGGATAGAAATGAGTTCGATACCGCATTGACCAACTACCGGGAAGCGCTCAAATACTCGGAGTTAACGAACAGTACACTTCGGATTTTGGATTCGAAGTATAAAATAGCTTCTGTAGATATTGAGCTGGGTAATTACCAGGAAGCAAAAGAAAACCTGGTGGAGGTAATCACCAGCTCAACCCAAAAACCGGAGTTCAGAACCCAGGAGGTAGCCTCACTTGAATTATTAATTAGAGCTGAACGGGAATTAGGTAATCCTGAAAGCGCTCTTGATTATGCCTTGAAGCTGAATGCTGTTGTAAATAGCGTACACGAAGAAGAAATGGCACTGAGGATTTCAGAACTGGAAACTATTTATGAAACCGAGAAAAAGAACGCTCAAATTCAGTTATTGGAAGTGGAAAGCCAGGTAGCCAACCTGCGTTCTCTGGTTATTGGAATTATTGCTGTATTTGTGATCTTGGCTATTTCTATTGGATTCTGGCAATTCTATACACGCAGGGCAGAGCAGAAGAGGGTTAAGATAGAATCCATGAAGCAGGAGCTTAAACGGTTTGGAATGGTGATCTCAGAGAAGAATACCTTTATCTCTCAATTCCGGGAAGATCTTGAGAAGGTGCGCAACCATGTCCACTCTTATGAAGGCAGAAGAGAGCTAACTTTATTGTCTGATAATATTCATAACAATATGAATTTAACCGGGGATGAAAGGGTATTATTCCAAAAAGTTGAACAGGTTAATGCAGGGTTCTTCGCCGGATTGAAGAAGCTCAAGCATGAGTTAACCCCTAAAGAGGAACGGCTTGCTACCCTGGTTCAAATGGATTTAACGAATAAAGATATTGCCAATATCCTTCATGTAGAGCCGGACACAGTTAAGGGAGCGAGACGTAGGTTGAAAAGAAAGCTTGATCTGGACGCTAACACAGACCTGACTGACTATTTGAAGAGGATTACGGCTTAGGGGATTAATTATGGAATTAGAGATTAGAAATTATGAATTGAGGCTCCTTGCACAATTCGTAATTTCTAATTCATAATTCGCAATCGGGTTAGAATATCAAACCCTATACTAGCTGGGATATTGTAATACACTTGATACCTTTCGCTACTGATAAAATGCCCTAGTCTATTTACAGGGAGCTCAAGGTGACAGCAAGCTGTACCCTATAAAAAAGCCACTTGCTCAAGAAACAAGTGGCTTTAAAAATTGTACGCCCGGGAGGGTTCGAACCCCCAACCCCCAGAGCCGAAATCTGGTACTCTATCCAGTTGAGCTACGGGCGCATATCTATAAATTCCAATTTTCAAATGACAAATAACTTGTTATTTGAAAAAGGGCGATAAATATACGCATCCTTCTATTTAACCGCTTGTGAAATTATATCCCCGATATTGCCGTTCAATAGCTAATTGACGACCTTTAAACGTTTAAAAAATATCCTGGTATTATGTCGACAATGTTACTTACTCTTGGTTTAGCGGTAGTTCTGATCGGAATCGGATTCGCAGGTATTGCTATTAAAATCCTGGTAAAAAAGGATGGAGAGTTCGCTGGTACCTGTGCCAGCAATAGCCCTTTTCTAAATAAAGAAGGTGAGGCATGCAGCTTTTGCGGAGCTTTACCTGAAGAAAAGTGTAAGAGCGAAGACAAGAAAAAAGAAGAAGGCGAATTCAGTCCTTTTGTGGCTTAGCGAGCGTTAATGGTTATTGGAAAGCTGAGAGCTGTCAGCTAACAGCTTTCACTCCTCATTACTATTTAGCATTCAAAGAGCGTTTATTATCTCGAAACTCACGTTAACTACTATTCCAGGATATACTTCTCAAAACCTTCGGTGATTAACACTTCCCATTCTCCACTATCGTCGGTAAATACTAAATAGCCTTCTAATTCCGACTTCCCTTCCAGAAACTCCATACACCCTTCCACCCCTTTTACCATACAAGTTGTTGCATAGGCATCCGCATCCATCGAAGTAGATGCTATCACGGAAACACTTAACAACCGGTTTCGAGCAGGAGTGCCTGTATGAGGATTAATAGTGTGCGAATATTTCAATCCTGTTGCTTCATCCACCCAGTATTTCCGGTAATTGCCTGAGGTGGCAAGCGCATTATTTTCCATCTCTACGATAACCTGGAAGCGTGACTCATTATCAATTTCCGGTCTGGGCTTGTCGATCCCAATTCGCCATAAATTTCCTTTTTCATTTACTCCGAGTGTCCGTACTTCTCCTCCTACTTCCACCATGTAGTGTTTAATGCCTTTCGCTTCAAGGTGTTCTGCAATCACATCCACCGTATAACCTTGTGCCAGCGCGTTAAAGTCCAGGGACATTCCCTCAGGAAGAGAAACCCTCCCTCCTGCATACCTTATTTTATCATGGCCTGTTTTTTCGAGGGCTGCTTCTATCATTTCGGTATCTACATCCGTGCGGATTTCTTCAAAACCAAAACCCCATAAGCTTACAAGCGCACCTACTGTAGGATCGAAATCACCCTCTGTTTCTTCCGATATTTCTAATGCCCTGTCCAGCACTTTCCTGAAATGATCATCAATAACCAACTCAACATCTCCACTATTCAGCTGGGAGATCAATGAGCCGGGTAAATAGGTACTCATCGACTGGTCAATATTTCTTAAGATGGTATTGATGTCTTCTTCAAAATTCTGGTTTGAAGTGGTCAGGTACCTTACCTGAAACGTTGACCCCTGAGCATTTCCTGTATTAACTACCAGTTTCGGTTCCTGTTTTTCGGCGCAGGAAAAAGTAAGGAACAAGAGAAGAACTGAAGCTATTTTGATTTTCATATTCATGGGTTTAAGTAACACAAATTTGAGCTAAGAAACCTTCTTTAGGATGGCAATATGTGAAAAACTGTCACTCAGAGCGAAGCGAAGAGTCTACACAAGTTTTACCAAGCATGACTTGAGTTTTGCAGATCCTTCTCCCGATGAATCGGGATCAGGATGACAGGCTTTTGCCCGCCGCGGAATGACTTTCAAATAAAAAGCCCCCACGCTTACGCATGGGGGCTTTCAAAAATATTGGTTAGCCTCCGAAATCGTCGAAGGCAACGTTCTCATCCGGAACTCCCCAGTCGTCGCACATCTTAAGTACTGCCTGGTTCATTAGCGGAGGACCACAGAAATAGAATTCAATATCTTCTGGTTCAGCATGGTTTACGAGGTATTGATCAATTACCGCCTGGTGAACGAAACCAAGGAAACCATCTCCTTCTTCATCATCGATATCTTTCTTCTCTACCCAATTATCTTCTTCAAGTGGCTCAGAAAGAACTACATAGAACTTGAAGTTATCGAACTTCTCTTCTAACTGATGGAAGTGATCCAGGTAAAAAAGCTCTCGCTTAGAACGGCCACCATACCAGTAGCTCACTTTTCTTCCGGTTTCAAGGGTTTTGAAGAGGTGATATAGGTGTGAACGCATAGGCGCCATTCCCGCTCCACCACCAATATACAACATCTCGCTTTCGGTATGGTCTTTGATGAAGAACTCACCATAAGGCCCTGAAATAGTAACGGTATCACCTGGCTTTCTATCAAAGATGTACGAAGAAGCGATACCAGGATTCACATCCATCCATGCATTCTTAGCTCGATCCCATGGCGGAGTGGCAATACGAACGTTGAGCATGATTCTTCGACCTTCTGCTGGGTAACTAGCCATAGAATACGCACGCTCTACCAGATCATCATTTTTCATCTTTAATGGCCATAAACCGAATTTATCCCACTCAAGCTTGAATTTATCTGGGTCGCCTGGGTGTTCCTCAGGATGTGCAGTAATGTCAATGTCTTTGTAGTCTACTTCACAAGGAGGGATTTCAATCTGGATATATCCACCAGCTTCGTAATCCATTTCCTCTGGAATCTCAACAATAAACTCTTTAATAAATGAGGCCACGTTGTAGTTTGAAACTACTTTGGCTTCCCACTTTTTGATTCCGAACACTTCTTCAGGGATAGAGATATCCATATCCTGTTTTACCTTTACCTGGCAACCAAGCCTCCAGTCATCGGCCTGCTCTTTCCTGGTAAAGTGAGGCGTTTCGGTTGGAAGAATCTCTCCTCCACCGTCATGCACCTGGCATAAACACTGAACACAGGTTCCACCTCCACCACATGCGGAAGGAAGGAAAATTTTGTTATCTCCCAGCGTACTTAAAAGGGTTCCACCTGAAGAAACCTCGATTTCTCTTTCCCCATTGATGGTAATCTTCACTGGCCCTGAGGGGGTGAGCACTGTTTTTGCTCCCAGAAGAAGAGAAACCAAAAGGATTACCACCGCAAAAAATACGATGACACTCGCGCCTACGATTAATATTGTTGATCCAAATACCATATCTGTCTCTTCCTGATGATTATAATTTGATTCCCATAAACGACATAAAGCCGATGCCCATTAAACCAGTCACGATAAATGTAATACCAAGACCTTTTAACGGAGCTGGAACATTTGAGTATTGAATTTTCTCACGGATGGCAGCAATAGCTACAATAGCCAGGAACCAGCCAATTCCACTACCAAAGCCGAATACGGTAGCTTCAGTAATGTTTGCATAATTTCTTTCCTGCATGAAAAGAGATCCACCCAGGATTGCACAGTTAACAGCAATCAGGGGAAGAAAAATTCCAAGTGCACCATAAAGAGCTGGCGAAAATTTCTCTACCAACATTTCTACTAATTGCACCATAGATGCAATTACTGCAATAAACAGGATGAAGGATAAAAAGCTTAAATCAACATCCGCGAATTGTGGACCAATCCATGCTAAGGCACCTTCCTGAAGCACAAAGTTCTGGAGGAGATAGTTAGTTGGAACGGTTACGGTAAGTACGAAGATTACCGCTATTCCAAGACCAACTGCTGTAGATACTTTCTTAGATACCGCCAAATACGAACACATGCCTAAGAAGTAGGCAAATACCATGTTGTCTACAAAGATCGACTTAGCGAAAATGTTTACTAATTCTTGCATGGCTTAGTCCTCAATGAGTTTAGTATTGCGGGCTCTTTGCACCCAAATAATGATTCCCACGGTAATGAGTGCCATTGGAGGAAGTAGCATAAATCCATTGTCGCTGTAGAAACCTCCGTTTGCGAGGTACCAGCTTTCCGGGATCACTTGAAGCCCCAGTAACTGCCCAGAACCGAATAGCTCGCGGAAGAATGCCACCACGATCAAAATGATACCATAACCCCAGGCATTACCAATTCCATCGAGGAATGATCTCCATGGAGTGTTACCTAAAGCAAATGCTTCGAGCCTACCCATGATGATACAGTTGGTGATGATCAGGCCTACAAATACGGCGAGTTCCTTACTTACATCATACACAAAGGCTTTTAGCACCTGGTCTACTAATACTACCAACGATGCTACTACTACCAGCTGTACAATGATTCGAATACGATTCGGTACAAAGTTTCTTAGCAAAGAGATAATAACGTTACCTGCTGCCATCACAAATATTACCGACAGTGTCATTACAATAGCTGGTTGCAGCTTCACGGTAATAGCAAGTGCCGAACAAATCCCAAGAACCTGAACGGTGATCGGGTTGTCATCATTAAAAGGATCGCTTAATAGTTTTCTATTCTTTTTACTGAATAGAGGCTCCTTGGGAACTTTGTCAATCAGCTCCTCTTTTTGTACTTCTTTTTCTAAAACTTCTGCCATGATAGTGTGTTGGTTTTGGCTTGTGAAGGATTAAAGTTCTGCACCTGAAGTGGTGTTATTACTCAAATATTCTTTTAAGAATGGGATGTATGCTTCCAGGCAATCAACGATCATCAATTCCACTCCATCCGAAGTTATCGTACCACCACTAATTCCATCTACTTCATATGCGGTGGTAGAACCTCCCTTGCGAACATCAATGCCGAGAAGCTGACCGTTATCGTCCAGGATTCGTTTTCCTGGGAATTGATCCATAAATACTGCCGTGTTTATTTCAGCACCTAAACCAGGGGTTTCTGCTTTATGGTCAAATACGGCACCATATACGGTATTCATATCTTCTTCCAAAGCTATATATCCCCAGATGGGGCCCCATAACCCTGTTCCTTGTAAGGGGATTATGTAATAAGTTTTCCCTTCTTTCTGCGCGATATATAGTGGAGAATTACGCTCCATGTTTGGCCTACGAACTTCTTTAAGCATATCTACCGAAAAGGCATCAACATCATCAACTCGCTCTGAGGCACTTACTACAAAAGACTCCGTAATGTAGTCACCATAAATTTGGGCAGCTTCTTCACGGGTCACATCAATTTTGATAGAGCTAAGGATATTCTGCATTTTTTCCTGCTCCACATTATTGTCTTGCATAGGCTTTAAGGTAGTAGCTATGAATGACAGGGAAGCGGCTACTACCAGTACCATTGCAACAGCAAAAAAGTAGGTATATCCGTTACTATTTTGATCAATAGCCATATTTATGCACCTGCAGTTTTAAGAGCTAATCGTTTTTGACGTTTTTTGATGTTCGCCTGAATTACATAGTGGTCAATTAATGGGGCCATAGTATTCATGAACAGGATGGCAAGCATGATGCCTTCCGGATAGGCTGGGTTGAAAACCCGGATCATGATTGCAAAGAATCCGATAAAGAATCCATAGTAATACTTACCCTTTTCTGTTTGAGAACCTGAAACCGGATCAGTAGCCATAAACACTACTCCAAATGCAAAACCGCCATATAGCATTTGCTGCCAGAAGGGTACTGCCATAAACGCTTGCTGCTCCGGAGAAATTGCAAATTGTGCAAAGATGTTGAAAATCAGTCCCATTACAGTACCGCCTATCACAGCACTGAGCATGATTCTCCAGCTACCAATTCCTGTGAAGATCAACAGCCCTGCCCCCATTATTACTAATAAGGTCGATGTTTCACCAATCGAGCCTGGGATAGTCCCCAGAAATGCATCAAGTGCGGAGTACTGAGTGGTTCCGGTTGTAGCTAAATCACCAAGTGCGGTAGCACCGGAATAACCATCAACTACTGCCTGTCCTTCCTGAACCGAAGTATTGATCCATACTTTATCGCCAGACATGTAGGTTGGATAAGCAAAGAAGGCAAATGCCCGTGCAAGAAGCGCCGGGTTGAAAATATTCATTCCCGTTCCGCCGAATACTTCCTTACCAATTACTACCGCAAAGGCTACGGATAATGCAACCATCCACAATGGGATATCGACTGGCATAATTAAAGGGATCAGCATCCCGCTAACGAGATACCCCTCTTCAATCTGGTGCCCTTTGATTACGCAGAACAGAAATTCTAAACCTAACCCGACACCATAGGAAACAACTACCATTGGAAGCACCTTGATGGCTCCAAATATGAATTGCTCCATAAATGTCGCATCAATACCGAGGGCGATGTAATGGTGGTATCCCACATTCCACATACCAAATAGTAAACATGGTACCAGGGCCATGATTACGGTATTCATGGTACGCTTTAAATCGATACCATCCCGAATGTGTGCGCCACTTTCGGCAGTATGGCCAGGTACAAACAGAAAGGTTTCGAAGCCATCCAAAACCGGCCAATACTTTTGAAATTTACCGCCTTCTTCGAAATGCGGCTTAATTTTTTGCTCTAATAAATTGTGTATTACTTTCATCTATATGTTTATTAGCCCATTTCTTCTTTCATGAGATCGAGACCTTTCCTTACGGTCTCTTGCACGGGAATCTTGGAAGTGCATACTACTTCACATAACGCAAAATCTTCTTCTACCACTTCATAAATCCCTAGATTTTCCATCAATTCCACATCACCCGTCATCATAGCCTTTAGTAACTGAACCGGAAAAATATCAAATGGGAATACCTCTTCGTATTGGCCCGATACAACAAATGCCCGCTTCTCACCATGAGTATTTGTATCAAGATCATAGGAAACCTTTTGACCGGTAAATTTCTCAGCCTGGCGCATAAAAAACGAAGGTAATGCCCTTGAGATACTGAATTTATCCGGTTTTGGAATTAACCATCCAAACATCTCCGGGTCTGTTCCTTCCCTAAGAACGGTTACCTGTCGATCGTACATACCGAGATATCCTTCCTCAGTAACTTTTGCACCCGTTAGCACATTTCCTGAGATAATTCGGTGATGCTCTTCGGTAAGATTGCCCGTTAAAAAAGTCTTTAGAGCTGCACCCATAATTGTTGAATGGTACTTGCGCTCTTTTACTTCAGAACCAGTGAGAGAAATGTTGATACGCGCATCAAACTTTCCTTCCAGGAAGAGACGGCCAATAATAACTACATGCTCGGGATTGATCGTCCAAACAGTTTCACCCTTATCGATTGGGTCTAACTGTGCGATATGTACTCCAACAAGCCCTGCAGGATGTGGACCGTCATATTTCGTGATCCTTACGCCCTTCACCTGTGCCAGAGTTCTTCCTACAGGTTTAGTAGCATTTAACCCGAGATGAACCTGCCCTGAAGTCAGTTTGGAAATGGCATCTATTCCTGTTTGAAATTCCTTTTCATTTCCTTCCAAAATGAGGCCTAAATCCGGAGCTAGTGGCGCTGAGTCAAAGCCGGAGATAAAAATGGCTTTTGGAGTTTTGGCAGGGTCCGCGATAATGTTATAAGGTCTTTCTTTGAAGAAGGGCCAGCATCCCGAAGCAGCCATTTTTTCGATAATGGCTTCTCTTTCCACGTCAATGGGATCGGCACTACCAAAATCTTCATAGGTAGTTTGCTTATCGGCAAGAACCCGAACTTCTAAAATTCTTCTTTTAGCTCCACGCACTACCTGAGCAACTTCACCACTTACTGGAGAACAGAATTTCACTTGCTCTTTGTCTTTATCGAATAGTAGAGGAGTACCCGCTTTTACTTCGTCGCCTTCTTTTACGGCTAATTTAAATCGGACCCCATGGAAATCGGTAGGCTTTACGGCAGCGGTTTCAACAGGAAGGCTGGGAGCAAATACTTCTTCAGCTCCACCTATAAGGTTAATGTCAACCCCGCGCTTGATCTTGATAACGTCTGACATCAGATATTCAGATAACGGTTATTTATATGTTTATTTCGAACTAGTGCTCCAACAATCCTTGAAAACAAATAATTCGAAGGCGAAGAAGATACTAATTTTTTTAGGTGATTTGGTAGCTATTTGCGTTAAAACCTTCCGAAAAGAGGGGCAAATAAGAAGAAGCGCTTTTCCTCAAAAAAGGAAGAATTTATAACCTGCTATCCGCGAGAAATTTAGGACTTACCTATCTATAGGATCAGCATTCCATCCCCAAAAGAATAAAAGCGATATTTTTCGGAAATGGCGTGTTCATAGAGTTTATGCATCTCTTCAAAGCCCATAAAAGCCGATACTAACATGAGCAAGGTGCTCTTTGGCAGGTGGAAATTTGTGATCAAAGAATCCACCGCTTTGAAGGAATATCCTGGAGTAATGAAAATATCCGTATCACCACTTCCGGGCTCAAATACTCCCCCTTCCTTTGCTACAGACTCCAGTACTCTTACGGAAGTAGTACCAACCGCCGTTCGATGGGTGGATTGTTTCAGTTCATCCGCAATGGCCTTATCGAGATGATACCACTCACTATGCATGATATGCTCATCCAGTTTTTCGGATTTAACCGGTGCAAATGTTCCTAGCCCAACATGAAGGGTTACTTCTGATTTGCCAATTCCCTGGTCTTTTAGTTTTTGAAGAAGCTCGTCCGTAAAGTGCAGTCCTGCCGTTGGTGCTGCTTTGCTTCCGATGTCTTTGGCATACACCGTCTGATATTCTCCAGCCAGCGACTCATCCTGTTTGATATAGGGAGGGAACGGCGTGTATTTGAATGCTTCCAGCTCGGGTGCATCCAAATCATGGGACAAGATGAGCGTTCGTAATCCATCTTCAGCAACATGGGTAACTTTTGCGGAAATTCCTTCGGCCAATTCGATTTCTTTCCCGACCCTAAACTTCTTACCCGGCCTGACCAGGGCTTCAATAGTATTATTATTTCGAACAGAAGTAACAAATAGCTCTTTCTTACCATCATCAAACATCAGGCGACACTTTTCCACCTTACTATTATTTACAACCAACCGGGTTTGAGGATAGAGGTAGTTACCCAGGTTATAGAAATAGTCATCAGAGATTTCCCCAGTCGCACGATTATATACAAGCAAGCGCGCGTGATCTCGTGGAGAAGCCGGAGATTGGGCTATAAGTTCTTCAGGGAGATGGTAATCGAAATCAGAGAGGGTGTAGGTCATCCTCGAAGATACTAAGCTTTAATTAGTATCTCTTTTACGTTAGCGACAATCCCATCCACATCAATACCAACTTCGGTATGGAGTTCTTCCTGGGTACCGTGTTCGATAATTCGATCTGGTAATCCCATGATGTTTAAGGTTGGTCTCTCTTCTTTTTGAGAAATGTATTCAGCTACTGCACTACCAAAACCACCTAATCGGGCTCCATCTTCTACTGTGATGATATGATCATATCTCATACAGATTTCATCCAGCAGCTCTTCATCAATAGGCTTGGCAAAGCGCATATCGTAATGGCCGATTTCTACTCCTTCTTCAAAAAGTTGGTCAGCAGCTTGTATTACATATTTGCCAATAGGGCCAAAGCTGAGTACCGCTACTCCTTCCCCTTCTCTTAAACAAATTCCTTTTCCAATCTCGATAGATTCAAAGCCTTCACGGACTTCCATACCGGTTGCAGCTCCTCTTGGATACCTGATCGCCCATGCAGCTTCATCATATTCTGAGGCGGTGAACATCATATCCCTTAAATCCTGCTCATTCAGAGGTGAGGAAATAATAAGGTTTGGAATAGAACGCATATAAGCTACATCATAAGCACCATGATGAGTAGGCCCATCAGCACCTACAACACCAGCCCGGTCAATACAAAAGACAACTGGTAATTTTTGAATAGCTACATCATGCACAAGCTGATCAAAGCCGCGCTGTAAAAAGGTTGAGTAAATAGCGCAAAATGCCTTTTTCCCTTCCGTAGCTAATCCAGCTGCAAAAGTAACTGCGTGTTGTTCAGCAATGCCTACATCAAATGCCCTTTCTGGGAAACGGTTCATCATTGGCCATAAGCTGGATCCACTTGGCATTGCAGGAGTCATACTTACAATTCGGTCGTCCTCTTCTGCCAATTCAACCAATGCATCACCAAACACATCCTGGTATTTTGGTGCTGATTTTTTTGTGGACTTTGGCTTGAGTGAATCCCCGGTAATTTTATCAAAAGGGCTACTCTGGGCATGCCATTTGGTCTGCTCACGTTCTGCAGGAGCAAAGCCTTTCCCTTTTACAGTAACTATATGAAGAAGCTTTGGGCCTTTAATCTCTTTTAAATCCTCGAAGGTCTTTCTAAGCAGGTTTACATCATGCCCATCTATCGGGCCATAATACTTGAAGCCTAGCGAGCGGAATAAGGAACCCGGAGTCAATGCTGCCATCATCGCCGATTCTAAACGAGATGCCACTTTTCGCATTTTTGTCCCTGCTGATTTGAAGTGCCCTAACAAGTCATAGATCTCATCCCGAACTTTGTTAAAGGTTCGGCTCGTTGTTACTTCAGCTAAATATTCTTTTAAAGCGCCTACATTTGGGTCTATGGACATGCGATTGTCATTCAACACGACCAGCACATCGCTTTCCAGGCCGCCTGCATTATTTAATGCCTCAAAAGCCTGGCCTCCCGTCATAGCACCATCACCAATTACCGCTACTGCTTTGTGATCTTTTCCATCCAGGCTATGTGCCACTGCCATACCAAGTGCTGCTGAGATGGAGGTTGAAGAGTGACCTACTCCGAATGCATCATATTCGCTTTCAGAGCGCTTAGGGAAACCAGAAACGCCTTTGTATTTCCTGTTTGTATGAAAATTGTCCCTGCGACCAGTCAATATCTTGTGCCCATAGGCCTGATGCCCTACATCCCATACAATTTTATCTTCGGGAGCATTGAATACATAATGAAGGGCAGTTGTCAATTCTACAACACCTAAACTGGCACCAAAGTGACCCCCATATACCGACACTATATCGATAATAAACTCTCTTAGCTCGTCACATACGTCCTGGAGTTGTTCCGGAGCCAGCTTCTTGAGATCAGCCGGAGAATCAATACCTGCTAAAAGAGGGCCTGGAACTGGGAGTTTATTTTCTAGTGACATGGCTTTTACCGAAAAATCTTTATTTAGTATCGTTCACTTCTTCTATACGAAGTTCAGCCTGCTGAAGGATTTCGGTGCAAAATTTTGATAGTTGGATCCCCTCTTCATAGAGTTTGACAGATTCTTCCAGAGTTATTTCGCTGTTTTCCAATTGCTGAACTATTGTTTCCAGTTTCTTTAAAGCTTCTTCAAAGCTCGGTCGTTCCTTTTCTTCCATTAAAATCGCTGCTTATATAAGTGCCCCGCTTATAAATTGTTCCGCAAAAGTACCGTTTTTTAATGAGAACTCCATTTCACAAAAAAAGGCGGAAGATATCATCTTCCGCCTTTTGGCTTTGTAACTAACTAATCTTGGAGTTTTAAGATCTTTTAGAAATAGCTGAGCCTAACAGAACCGCCAGAAGTTTTCGCTGAAAGCTTAGTACCTCCACCATTCAGTGTTCCTTCCATATCATTCTTATCTAGCTCACCTTTGAAATTTGCTAAGTCAGCTCGTACCCGGTTTCCGCCAAGGTCTACATCAAAACCATTATCCTTTGGGACCTTGATACTAATACTTCCTCCTGAAGTACGTAATTCAATAAAGTCATCAGGATCAACGATCTCAGCATCAATAGAACCACCAGAGGTTTTGGCTTCTACATTTCCAGCTATATTATAAAGAGAGATGCTTCCACCACTTGTCCGGGCATTAATTCCTCCCGTCACATCTTCAGCCCTAATTCGGCCACCGCTGGTATTAGCGTCAACACTTCCTTCTACTTCTTCAATAGTGATACTGCCGCCAGAAGTTCTTAACGTGATATCTCCGCCAATTCTCTCAGCGGTCATACTGCCGCCACTTGTTTTGGCTAGTTGATCGCCTTGCAAATCGCTCATGAAAATACTTCCACCCGAAGTCCTTAGCTCTGTTTCAGATCGTTCAGGAGCATATACCTTGAATGAGATGCTAAGATTATCACCTCTCCAGTTGCCCCAGTTTTTATTTTCTCTTTCTGCAATGGCGTAAACTGTGTTTCCTTCCTTTTTAATAGTAATATCCCAATCATCCAGGTCAGCTTCTGAAGGAGAAAGGTAATCTCCTCTTCGCTTTACGTACATTTCAACTTGTACCTGGTCAGAATCTGTTCCAATTACTTCGATGCTTCCGCCAGAAGTTTTCACTTCGACCTTAGCATTGTCTCGAACTGAAAATTCCTGAGTCATGTATGCTCTTTGAGCAGCACTTTCTTCAGCTGCAAAAAAAATCGACAAGGTTAGTATTCCTGTCGTTAACAATGGTTTCAATAATTTTGGTGTGGCCTTCATGGTAATGTTAGTTTGATTAACGGGACGACCTTACGCCGACATTCCCGGTTAGTTTCAGTATTTCTAAGACGCTTAAATTTTTTGAACGTTACCCGGTATTTTCGCTTTAGGTACAAAATTGAGTATTCCTTATTTTTTTAAGAATAAAAAACTGACTAAGCATGAAATTACCTTTTATCCTTGCGAAGCGATTTGTTGCAGGAGAAGATTTTACTGAATCCATACCTAAGGCAAAGTATTTAAATGCCCGGGACCTCAAACTCACACTGGATTTATTAGGAGAAAATGTAACCGATAGAAAAGAAGCAGATGCAACGGTTGACTCCTACATACAACTACTACAAGGGATAAAAGAGCATGACCTGGTAAGCAGCATTTCCATCAAGCTTACTATGATGGGACTCGATATCGATCATGAATACTGCAAAGAAAACCTGTTTAAACTCCTCGATGTGGCAAAAGAACAGGATCAATTTGTACGCATTGATATGGAGGGTAGTGACTATACTCAAATCACCATCGACATTTTTAAGGAAGCTCATGAAAAGTATGGAAAGCAGCATGTGGGTACCGTAATACAGTCGATGCTGTTCCGAAGCATAGACGATATCAGGGATCTTTCCGAAATAGGCGCTGATATCCGGTTAGTAAAGGGAGCCTACAAAGAACCATCATCCATTGCACACCAGGATATGCCAGCTATCAGAAAGGCATATAAAGAAGGAGCCAAAATTTTGCTGGCTAAAACTTCTTTCCCTCGATTTGGAACTCATGATGATGAACTTATCAACTGGATAAGAGACTACACTGCCGAAGAGAATATTTCTAAGGATCGATTCGAGTTTCAAATGCTGTATGGCCTTAGGGAACAAACGATGGTCGACTTTACCAAACTTGGCTATCACTCAAGAGTGTATGTTCCTTACGGTACCGATTGGTTCCCTTATTTCAGCCGAAGGCTTATGGAACGCAAAGAAAATGTATTCTTTGTAGTGAGTGCAATGTTCAAGAAATAGCCTGGATTTTTTTACGGACATATCAAATCATGTTTACCTGATCGGGGTAATGTTTGTCGTTGCCGGAATTATGCATTTTATAATTCCAAAACAGTACGAACGTATTATGCCTGAGTACATTCCCAATCATAGAGCTATGGTTTTATGGAGTGGAGTATTTGAAATCTTAGGCGGTATCGGAATAATGATTCCTGCTACTGAAACTTTCTCGGGCTACGGACTTATCCTCCTCCTCATTGCTGTAATGCCCGTTCATATTGATATGTTCAGAAAAGCTATTGCAAAAAAGCCTGTTTCCTTATTTTCCCTGCTTACACTTATTCGCATTCCTATTCAGTTTTGGATAATGTACTGGGTGTATGCGTCAATAACTCTCTAACACAGTTGAAAAAAGCCTTACGCTATCTACTTCCCGTACTTTTAGGATGCTTGCTCATCCCGGTACCCTTGCTCGGTGATTTCCACTTTGAATCCGCTATGCTTGCAGCCATAGCTGGATGCTTCTGGGGAGGAATATCGTCTTCAAGGTCTATTCTAAAAAAAGACAGCAAAATTATTCTCAGCGTTCTTACTTACCTGTACCTCTTTGGCTTACCTCTCTTAGTTTTTTCAATCATTACGAGCTGCCTTTCTCTTAATGGAGTAATGCTCTGGGTACTGGTGCCCATACCAAGTGTCCTGTTTGGGGTAGCACTAGGTAGGTTTTTTAGAAAGTTGATGGTCCCTGCTCCCACGATATTTACCATCCTCTCCATTCTTTTCATTGCTATAGGGGTTTTGTTGATAGAATTCCTGACTCTTCCCCAGGTTTATTATTACAATCATGTGTGGGGGCATTGGCCCGGCCCTATCTACGATGAAACGGTTCAAATTTCATCCGGCTTGCTATTCTTCAGAGGCATAACATTGCTTTGGGTGCTTTTCCTTTGGGTACTTCCAGGCTGGAAAGCCTCCTCTTCGAACAAACTACTTTCCGTTATTTCGATAACGGGCCTTTGTGCTGGTTACGTTTTCCTTTCGGAATTTGGAATCGTTTCCCCAAGAACTGACCTGCAACAGGAACTCTCCTTCCATTATGAAACCGATCATTTTCGATTATATGCAGATGAGGAGTTCTTTTCTGAAGAAGAATTAGACTATTGGGCATTAAAACATGAATTTTTCTTCAATCAGATTACCAGCCAACTCGAAATTGATTGGCCGGAGGAAAGAAAAATCGAAAGCTATTTATATGCCAATGCCTGGCAAAAAAAGGAATTGGTGGGTGCTAAATTTACCAGCTATGTTCCTATCTGGTTGGAGCAGGATCAGCTTCATATCGCTAAGCAACACTTGGATGACGTGCTGCTTCATGAACTGGTGCATGTAATATCGAAGCAATTCGGAAATGATTTATTCAACGGAAGCTGGAGTATCGGCCTTATCGAAGGACTAGCTGAAGCTATAGCTAAAGACGCTTCCTCCGAATCTACTCTAGACCAGATTATGGCAGCTAAAGAAAGTTATCCTACTGCCGAACAAATGAAGTCCGCCCTTTCTTTCTTCGGTTTCTATGCCAGTGCCGGAGCTATCAGTTATACAACCAGCGGCTCATTCGTCAACTATTTATTGGAAAACTACCCCGTATCTAATTTTAAAGAAGCATATGCCGCCACCGATCTTGAGTCAGCCTATGATGTTCCTTTTGAAGAGCTGGTTGCAGGCTGGCATGCCTCTTTACCAGTGTTAGAAGTTGATTCCGTTGATTTACGCACCTCCAATAGAATCTTTAGTCAGCAATCTATCTTCCAAAGAGCTTGTCCGCATTCACTTACTGAAACCCAACAGCTTTGGGATGACCTGCAATATTACCGGGTTACTAACCAAACAGACGCGGAAGCTACAGCAATAAGAGTACTTCTCAGCTTAAACCCAGACAATCTGATTATCAAAAGAGAATGGGTACGTAATAGATTGGAATCCATGGATTTTGGGACTGTTGAGGAATTCGTTTCAAGTGATGAGGAAGACCCAATACTTCAAATTTTTCAAGCTGATGCATTTGCACTTCAAGACCGTTGGGGTGAAGCATTTGATCGGCTCTCTGTTGTGCAAGAGTTGCTTCCCGAGCCAATGCCAGCAAACTTTACTTATTCTTTTGAGGCCCGAAGCGATTCAATATCCTGGAAAATCTTTGTTAACAGCAGGTATAACAATGTGTTTCCAATGCCTAATAATGTTGGTACCCTGGCAGCCAATACTATGAGTTTAAGTGAGTTGCTGATCAAGCTGGATTTTGATGAATTGATTCCCGGCTACGCATTAAGCCTGCTTTCTAAGGATAAAAAAGAAGACTGGTTTGATATCTACCTGTTATTAATAGATCAGCTTATTTATATGAAAGAATTTGACCTGGTTTCTGAATGGATAGGAGAAGTTGAAGCCCTGGAATTAAGGCCTCGATACCAGGAACGGCTAGATGAACAACAACAGTGGTTCGATTTTGTAATTGCTCGTTAATAATTAATGAATGCTGTTAGCTGACAGCTAACAGCATTCAAAAAGCGTTTCTTATCTCTATCACGTTAATTAGATTCCATTCGCAAATTTCACTTACACTTGTAAATAGATTCCATTTCTTATGAAGACTTCAATCCCGTTAATCGCTCTTTTATTTCTAGCCATTCCTTCTTTTGCTCAGGATTCTACTTCAACACAACTACCTGAGACCTTCAATTATGAATGGGCCGGTGAACAGTATACTATGCAGAAGTACTTCATTGTTTTTTTGAAGAGCGGGCCTAATCGTAGCCAGGGCGAAGAGGAGGCGGCTAAACTTCAAGAGGATCATCTTGCATATCTTGGTGGCCTTTTTGAAAAAGGAATCATCAACTTAAACGGCCCTACCGGTGGAGAAGGAGATATAAGAGGGTTCTCGGTATATAATGTTGCTACTATTGAGCAGGCACTTGAATATGCTAAGGGCGACCCTATGGTTAAGGCAGGGCGCCTTAAAGTGGAAGCTCATCCATGGTGGCTGGCTCAGGGTTCTGGTGTAAAGTAAAGCTTGGTTCTAATCAAATAAGTGGATAGGTTTGGCACTCATCATTTTATAAAGTTTTCTTGATGACAAAACCAGCCTTTATTCCTTTAGAATCTTATACGGAATATTCTCCTGAAGAGATGAAGCGAAGAGCTTCAGAATTTTACGAGCTAATTAAGAAGCGCCGTACCGTCCGAGAATTCTCGGACCGAACTGTTGATGTAGAGGTGATTGAGAAATGTCTCCTTGCCGCAGGAACCGCTCCTAATGGAGCAAACAAACAACCCTGGCACTTTGCTGTTGTTTCTGACCCGGAAATAAAAAAACAAATCCGTGAAGCAGCAGAAGAAGAAGAGCGTGAGTTCTATCATCGCAGGGCACCACAAGACTGGCTGGATGACCTTCACCCCTTCGGTACTGATGAACATAAACCCTTCCTTGAAACCGCACCTTACCTGATAGGAATATTTACTCAAAGCTATCACCTGGATGAGCAAGGAGAACGAAGTAAGCACTACTATGTAAAAGAATCCGTCGGGATTGCTACAGGAATGCTGATTACTGCCCTTCACAATGCTGGTTTAGCTACGCTCACTCATACTCCTAGCCCAATGGGATTTTTGAATCAAATTATGCAGCGCCCCGCTCATGAGAAGCCATTCCTGCTTTTAGTGGTTGGGTTTCCTAAAGATGAAGTTCAAGTTCCTGATATTTCTAAAAAATCTTTAAAAGAGATTTCCTCTTTCCTATAATTATTACTACACTTAAGCTCATAATTCATTAAGTATAGAACTTTTAATAATTAGCAGATCATAATGATTGCTAACTGATTTCTTTCCTATGTTATTATCGGAGATTGGCAACCCGGAAGAATAGGTTTTGTTAGTGTTTAGAGTCCTCAAGGTTCTTCTCCAATGACCTTATAGATAATTTTATAACTGAATAGAGAAAAAGGCCCTGCTTTGAACGGCAGGGCTTTTTTTATTTCAGTAGTTTTACGGTATGAGTGAATCCCCCCCAAAAAAGCCCAATGCATTTAAAAAAGCCGTTATTGAATGGGGCATTATCCTTAGTGTGTTTGGCGTCTTATATGTTACGGGGTACCATACCGAAGTAATTGGAGGCCTTCAACGAGTACTTCTTTCAACCGGGATTCTTCAACCAAAAACTTCCATTGATGAGGCTGCGATTAAGCCTGCACAGTTTAATATGCCTCTTATCGATATGGATGGTAACCGGACCTCACTTAGAAATTATGAGGGCAAAACTATCTTCCTGAATTTCTGGGCTACGTGGTGCCCTCCCTGCATTGCAGAAATGCCAAATATCCAGAAACTCTATGAACAGCTACAGGATGATCCAGACGTGGTATTTGTAATGCTTTCACTTGATGAAGACCACGAAAAAGCCAGGGCTTTTATGGAGAGAAAGGATTTTACCATGCCGGTATATTTTTTAACGGGAAGGAAGCCCGGCGTTTATGACAGCTCTGTGGTACCTACTACCTATGTTATCTCTCCTGAAGGCAATATTGTGATGGAAAAAAGAGGAATGGCCAAGTATAACACAGAAGCATTCCGTAGCTTCCTCACCTCACTTTAAAAAAGGTTTATGGAAAAGGTAATAGCTGGCATTCAACAGATTGGTATCGGTAATCCAAATGTGGAGGAAACCACCGAATGGTATCGCAAATATTTTGGGATGGATATCAAAGTTTTTGATGATGCTGCTACCGCCAATCTTATGCTTCCTTATACCGGTGGAAAGCCTCACGACCGAAGAGCTATACTCACGTTAAGTATGCGTGGAGGTGGCGGTTTTGAAATCTGGCAATATACCAGCAGAACTCCCCAGCCCTGTAGCTTCGATATTAACATTGGAGATTTGGGCATTAATGTAGCCAAGATCAAGTCGATTGATGTAGAAGAAACGTACGAACAGTTTAATATGGCTGGCTTGAATGTGATTACTTCTTTGAAAGAAAACCCGGCCGGAGATTTGCACTTCTATGTAGAAGACCTTCACGGAAATATTTTTGAAGTGGTAAAAGGACTTGGCTGGTTCAAAAAACGAGAACCCAAAACAACCGGTGGAGTTTCGGGAGCCTTAATTGGTTCAACTGATATCGAAAAATCTCGAACCCTGTATTCCGATATCCTGGGATATGACGAGGTTGTATATGATGAGTCCGAGATATTTGAAGACCTGCAAGGCCTTCCAGGCGGAGATCAAAAGTATCGACGAGTTTTGTTACGGCATAGTTCTCCGAGACAGGGCGGATTTAGTAAACTGTTTGGCCCCACTGAAATTGAACTCATCCAGTCTTTAGATGAAAAACGAACCCCTCGCCTTATTTTTGAAGACAGATATTGGGGAGATCTGGGTTTTATCCACCTCTGCTTTGATGTTCAGGGTATGGACGCATTAAAGAAAGAATGTGAAGAAGCAGGCTTCCCATTCACGGTAGATAGTGCCGATAGTTTTGATATGGGAGAAGCCGCGGGGCGCTTCACTTATATTGAAGATCCTGATGGAGCATTAATCGAATTTGTTGAAACTCACAAAGTACCTATAGCAAAAAAATTGGGTCTCTTTGTGGATATGACCAAAAGAGACCCAAGAAAAGATTTACCTAAGTGGATGCTAAGTGCCTTAAGCCTAAGCCGTATGAAAGGCTAGTTATTTGATGAGCATCATTTTTTTTGTCTGAGAAAAGTTACCGCTCACTAGCCGATAAATATACGTTCCACTTGATAAACCACTCGCGTCGAAGCTAATGCTGTGCTCGCCCGCCATTAATCGCGTATTCAATAAAGACGCTACTTCCTGCCCTAACAGGTTATACACTTTAAGTGAAGTCAAACCAGATTGTGGCAGGGTAAATGAAATACTGGTACTTGGATTGAACGGGTTTGGGTAATTTTGAGATAGCTCAAAAGCAAGTACCTCTTCTTCTGTTTCATTCGGGGTAGCATTGCCTGATACATTTGCTTTAAATAGTGAGCTGATAAATGGAGCAAAGTATAAATCTCCTCCGTGAGCGGTAAAAGGCCCTCCTATCCCTAAGAGATTAACAGGAAGATTTTCTGTTCCGAATTCCTCCCAGCTATCCGCTCCGTCGGTAGATTTGAAGAAGCCATTCACACTAAAGGTATATAGGTTTCCATCAATCTCAGCTAATCCTAGCGTACCACCTACATCGTCACTAAGTTCATTTTCCGGAATGATCCATGTTGCTCCAAAATCATCTGAAACTGCCACTCCTCCGCCAGTAAAAAGAGCGGTAATGGACGCGTAGGCAATATCGCCCTCGAAGATTACTTTTGAAGCAAAACCACCTACCCCAGTTATTTTTTCCCAGGTCTCTCCACCGTCTGTGGAGCGGACCAGGTCAGCAATTACATTCAGTGTTCCAAAGGTTCCTATGATCGCATTTTCATGAAAGACATACGAACTAGGTGATATTGCTCCTATTTCAAAAGCGGCTGTTACTGCCTCCCAGGTTTCTCCTCCATCCGTTGAGCGTTGAATTTGACTTCCTACTCCTCCAAACACAATCATTCCATTTGCATGAACTGCTGATACCAACGGTGCGGAATCAATGAGTTCCCAATCGCTTCCATCGGTCGTTCGAAATAACCCGCTCCCGGTTGATACTAAAAAATGGGTATCTGTTTTAGTTACACCGGAAATCATCTCTCCCCTTAATGTATCTGCAAATTGTATGAATGAAGCTCCTCCATCATCGCTTTTTAAAATCCCTTCGTTTGGAGCCACAACGAATAAGCTCCCATCTACTGAATAAAGTGCAGAAATGGGCACGTGATTTAATCCCGACACTCGCTTCGAAAACGTAGAAGACAAACCATCAGCCAGCTCAGATACATATACCCCGGTTTGTGTAGCAACAAAGAGTTTTCCTTCAGCTTCAACCGTCCCCTGTGTAAATCCAGCATTAATTGGATTTTCGATTTTCGTCCATGTTCCTGCGGTATCGGCTGACATAAAAATTCCATCTTGTGTAAAGGCCCATAGGTTACCATCCTTTTCAACAAGCCTGGTTATGATAGAAGTCGGTGTACCGAAGAAAGACGGAAAGCCCTCACTTGAAGGAACCCATACCGAGTCTTCCCCAAGTTTATATACTCCATTACCTCCAACAATAAATGTTGAACCTACGCTAATTGCCGTTCTCACCGGTGCAAAGTTGAAGGTGATATCGGCCGTGGTTCCTATTTTTTCGCTTATGGTTTCACCTCTATCTGTTGACTCACGAATGGAACCTGAGTTCATGATGTAGAGCTTCTTATCTCTCACCTCCAGAGTACCTCCAAAGCCGACATTAGCTATTTCTTCAAATGTTGCCCCACCATCAGTAGATCGATATCCAAGCCCAAAATTGCTTGCCATAAATACGGTATCTCCAATCGCTTCCAAATCAAAGGCAAGAATGAGCCCGCCTAATCCACCTGTAGCCGACCAGGTAGCACCATCATCGGTTGAAACGAAAACTTTGTCTCCAGTTCCGCTGTCATTTGCTCCTGCATATAGGGCACCTGATGTTGAGGTAATTGCAGAAACGTCCGCTATTTCAGGAATTCCGTCCCTGGATTCCGTCCATGTAATACCTTCGTCATCTGATCGGTAAATTGTATTGGCGGCAACGATAAATATCTCTCCTTTGTAGAAAGTGATATCCGTTATCTGGGCTCCTTCTGGTTGAGAGAGCTGACTCCACTGTGCACTAACAGCATGTGAAATTAATACCAGAACAAATAGTAGCATACTCTTCTTCATACTTCTCGAATTAGATTGAAATTAATCGTGCTTTCTGTACCTGTTAAGCACGATCTCAAGTTCTGGTATTTAGAAGGGGTAGAACATCACCCGAAATGGGTATTCTTTTCTATGCTATGTTCCTTTGAATTGCTAACCGAACTGCAGCAGCCCGGGAATTGACATGCATCTTTTTATAAATGTTTTTGATATGTGTTTTTACCGTCCAGGGGCTTAGAAAAACATCTTCGGCTATCTGATTATTGGACTTACCCTGTACTACCTGTTCAAGGATTTTTAGCTCGGCACCTGTCAGGTTAAAAGGTTTTTCTTGGATGGTGCTTTTCAGCTGCCCTCTTGGAGTTTTAACCAGCTCCAGCACTTTTCTGGCTATAGAAGGAGAAATAGGAGAACCTCCGGCCTTTATTTCCTTAATGGAACGAACTACATCGTCTATGGCTGTGTCTTTTAGCAAATAGCCGGATGCCCCAACATTTATAGACTCAAAAATACGTTCATCGTCTTCGAATACAGTGAACATGACTACATCCACTTCCGGCATATTTTGTTTTAGCTGAAAAGTAGCCTCTATACCTGATATTCCGGGCAACTCAATATCCATCATCACTACTTCTGGTATCTCCTCGGAGGAAAACCGCTCCAGTTTTGTGAAGAAGGATTCTGCGGAATCTGCGATAAGAACGGTTTCCAGTTCCTCATAAAATCCAAGCAGCTCAACCATTCTTTTCCTGAAGATGTCATGATCTTCTACGATGGCTACCTTGAGTTTTTCTTGTTCGTTGTTATTCATAATTCTCGTTTTCTCGCCACAAGTATGCCACTTTACCGAATGGTAACCAATACCCCGAATTAGCTATTTTGCAAATCACAGGTTTACAAAGACCTTGATTTCTGTTCCATTTTCGACGTTAACTTCTACTTTGCCATTAATTTCCTTTGCACGTTTCTGCATGTTCTTCATTCCATAACCCCCATTAAAACTTTGAAGGTCCGATTTAAAGGTTCCGTCATCCTTAATTGAAACCTCCAATGAACCATTTGTCCGTTTAAAGTTTATGCTAAGGCTTTTGGCATTGGCATACTTCATTGTGTTTTGTGATGCCTCCTGGATGATCCTAAATAAATTAAGGGCCTGGGTAGCTGAAAGAACTGCAGAAGCATCTCCTTCAAGCTCTATGGTTAGCTTCAATAATTCAGTAAGCGCGCTTTGGCTTCTGAAATAGGCTTCAACATGGCTGGCGAACGCTTCTATGTTTAAATCACTCTGATTAAGAGCCCAGATTGTATCCCTCAGTTGCTTAATCGTCACATCTGCATCTCCTTTAAGAGAATGAAGCAGCTCACCCGATTTTTCTTTTTGCTCGCTCTGATTGTACTTGTCAATTAAACTTAAGCCCGACATGATATTGGCTAGTTGAGCGCCTACGTGATCATGAAGATCTCTTGAAATACGCTCCCGTTCGTTTCTGAGTTTATGCTTTATCTCCAATTGACGTAGCTCCTCTTTCAACTTTTTCTGAGCGTAATACCTCACCAAACCAACCAGGCCTCCCAATAACATTCCCCCGGCTATAATCCTAAACCACCAGGTTTGCCACCACGGAGGGAGTATGGATATGGATAGATTTATGCCTTCTTCATTCCAAACCCCATACTTATTCGAAGCATTTACTAACAGGGTATAATCCCCTGGCGCGAGATTGGGATAATCGGCAAAATTCCTATTCCCTGAATACACCCAATCCTGGTCAACGCCTTCCATTTTATATGCATACTCATTTGCGAGGGGGTCTTCAAAGTCGAGGGCAGAAAACTCGAAGGATAAGAAGTTCTGATTGTGGTTTAGTTGAACCTGGTCGATAAACTCGGGAGTGTAGCTCCCTTCAAGAGGCTCATTAAAGAGATTGATTTTCGTCAAAAATAGTTGTGGAGGGTGTTCATTTATCTTTAAAAGATCCGTGTCTATTACATTGAATCCATTCACTCCGCCAAAATAGAGCGTTCCGTTTTTACCCTGTTGATAGGCTCCGGTATTAAATTCATTATTCTGCAGCCCGTCGGAATCCGTGAATGTGGAGAATTCCAGTGTTTTTGTATTCAATCTCCCTAAACCGCTATTTGTACTTACCCAAATGAAGTCCGGATTTGTATCTCCCAAAATCCCATAGGTACTATTATTAGGTAGCCCTTCTGAAGTTCTCAATAACGTCAGGTTTTCCGACCCTTTTATCCACCGATAAATTCCTCCTCCATAAGAGGCAAACCAAAAGGTTGAATCGTTCTGTTGAAATACAGACCTCCCATCTTTGTGAGGAATACTTATCCCTGAATTCGTATCCAGGTCGAAGTATTGAATACCTGAAATAGAGCCTTCGCTGATGGTAACATAATTAAAACCATGATCGGTGGTTGCTATCCAAATGTTCCCGTCATTGTCCTGATAAATCCTCCTGATGCTGTTGCTGTTCAATCGTATCTCCGCATCCTCCAGCGACAGGTTTTGAATATTAGCAGGTTCACCCTGAATCCATGCTTCGGGGTTTTTAATAACCTGTACCCCACTTCCCTGGTAGCCGATCCAAAGCCAGCCTCTTTGATCTCTTAATACCTGATGGACGTCTTTTTGGCTGACCAAACTATTCTCGGGAACGAACTGCTGTGCGCTAAATCTGTTTTTATCTAATTCATCCTTTGAGATTAAGAACAAGCCTTGTGTTCGTGTAGCCAGCCAAAGCCCAAGTTCATCATCTTCGAGTGCCCAGATACTTCTTACCCTTTCGTTGAATTCTCCCGGAGCTGAAGTAACTATACCGTCTTTCAGATAGGCGAGCCCCTCGTTAGTAGCAATCCAGGTTCGATCTTCTCCATCTTCGAAGCCAAGAATAAATTCTGAGGGCAGGTTCGAAGCATCTTCAGTGTTTGTATAAAGCGAAATTCCCTTTTTCTCTATTAATCGATAGAAACCACCTCCCCAGGTATAAAACCAAAGGTTTCCAAAATGATCTTCATAGACGGTTGAAGCCCCTACTGCTCCATCCCCTTCCACTATTTTAATGGATATTTCCTCCCCTGAATCTTTTTCTACTACAATTAAATGTCCTTCATGCCCTCCTTTGAAAAACACTTCTCCCCGCTCGGGGTATATATTTTTGATGGATGACTTTGCTTCTCCTGATGCAATACTCTTTTTTACTTCAGGTGGTATCCTTTGAGGAAGTAGTTTTTCGAGCGCCTCACCTACAAGAAGCACCCAAAGATTATTATCACTGTCCAGGACTATTTCTGATGTATTTGGAGCCGGATTTTCGGGACTAAATAAAATTCGGGTGGTTATGATTTCCTGACCGGATGTTGGATCAGATCTGAATTTGGAAACCTCCTCGGCAGATAAGTAATACAATCCATTCAACGAGGACATCAAAAATGCTCCGTCATTAAATTCCAGTACAGAGTTAACGGAATACACCCCTTTATTTGTCCCTTTCTCCACTAAGTTTGCCGGGTAATACACCTTTTCTTGAACATCGAAATAACCAATTCGATTTGTGAAGAATCCAACCCAAAGATCCTCTTTACTGTCTTCGAAAATTACATTTACCGGAGCATCAGGAATGGTTGGATTCTTTTCTGAATAATAAACTCTCTGAATTTTATCAGTGACCGGGTCCAGGATATTGAGACCGCCATCTCTTGTCCCTATAAGAAGGCTGCCATTTTTATGTTCATATACTCCATGAATAAAACTATCAGAGAGTGTTGTGCTATCTGAAGGATCGTGTCGATATACTTTTACCGATTTCCCGTCAAACCTGTTTAGCCCATCCATGGTTGATACCCATACAAAACCACGGCTATCCGTAACCATATTAAGCACGGTGTTATGGGAAAGGCCAATGTTCCTGGAATCATAGTGCGTGGGCTTAAACGAATACGGCTGCCCAACTACCCCGTTCACAGGAAACAGTAACACTAATAAACTAATACCCTTTAAAAACCGGAATAACTTCACTTCCTTTCATTTTCTGTATCAGAAGAAAAAAAGGATTTATAGGGTATTAATAAAGTTATTATCCTTTCATATAGAGTGGCTTCTATCGGTGTTTTATTTAATAAGTGCCATCTTTTGAATCTTTACTTCCCCGGCTGATTTCAACCTGTAGAGATAAATACCACTGGATAAGCTTCCTGCATCAAAAGTAACTTCAAAATCCCCGGCTTGTTGCAAACCTTCATATAAAGTGGCCACTTTTTGCCCGGCAATGTTGAATACCTCCAAACTAATTTCAGACGGTGTGTTAATGCTATAAGCTATTGTTGTAGTTGGATTAAAAGGATTTGGGTAGTTTTGAAATAGTTCGAACTCATTTGGCCTTTCCTCCCCTTCATTATTTACTGAAAGCGACTGGGAGCTAAACTCTACTTCCACTGTTACAGATTTATCTCCACGAATTGCTTTATAAGTCATTGGAGAGGGTTCTGTATCGTCCACAATCCAAAAGAAATGCCTGGTTTCAGGATTATAGGAAGCCGTTGCAGGTATATTTGAAACCTCTACATCAGGTATCGTCATATCTGGGTTAAGCGCACTTATATATACGCTTACTGTATCACCCTGGGAGATAAAAATCGGCCCATCATTAAATACCCCAGGATAGCTTTTTTTTGCTGTAAAATCCCTTTTGGTAGTTGAATATTCCCCCATAAAAAAATTACGATCTGAACTTTGATAGAAAACCTGATCCGCTAATGCATCATCATAAACTTCATACTCAACAAGCATAAAATCATTTTCCTCAGGGCTCCACTCGAACCTACTTTCCATAAGCCTTCCGTCAAAAAGAGTATCGATTTTTATTATAGAACCCAGAATGATTTCGCCATTTGGACTAAACGTATAATTGCTCCTTAAGTAACCTTGTCGGGGAATTGCATCATCGTAGCTTACTTCCGTTAACACCCATTGGTACATCTCGTCTAATTCTAGATCTCTTCGAAGTATCTCATGCTTAGAAAATCCATTCCCAAAATTCTCTTCCCCTATGCCTGGTTTGACATACTCATATTTATACTCAAAGATCATCTTCAGCTCATTCTCATGTGTATCGTACTCCTGTCTTGATAATACATTCCCTCCTTCCTCATACTCTATAATTGTTTTAGCAGACACTCGTATGCGCTCATAGCTTTCTGTCTCTTCGTTGTATCCTACCTCAAAAACGAGTATGGAATCAGTCAGCACATCGCCACTTACATGTAATGATGAATAACTGCTATACGCATTATCAAATACCCACCCATTATCCGACCGGGCGTAACCTTCTGCTTCAGTATATGAGTCGTTGGGCTCATATATAAAATGTAAACTATCCTGACTGACGTAAGTTAGTGTCTCTGAATCATATTCTTTATCGACTGTGTAGATATGCCTCTCTTCATCATCTATCAATGTAAATTCAAGATACCCTTCAGTTAATACACCAGAGGAATCGAAGTTTTCCTCAAGAAAAGAACTATACCCCGAACCAAACTCATAGGTGTCTCTATCTACAATAAGCCCTTGTTGATAGCTTATATATTGACTGCTAATCTTGCTACTCCCTTCGATTATCCATTTTCGCGTTTCCTTACTTAATTGATAACCCTGAGCTTCGACATCAAAAGTGTATTCTTTATAGAGTGTATCTAAACCAGAATCATCCCGATAGATTAATTCTCTGTACAGAGGCTGCCATTGATCAGTATCCCAATTAAAAACTACATAAAATTCTTCGTAACTAGCATTTTCAGCAGGCTCTTTAGGAAATATCCGTTGGTAAGTAAATGGTTCTCCTGGATTGTAGCCATTTTCAAAAGAAACGAACAAACTATCTACATGACCTGTTGTCACATAATGCTTTCTACTAGAACCAAATACCCATTTCAAGCTGTCTTCTGACCAAGTAAAGGAATTGTTATTGTATACATAGCTTGTAAGCGTATCGCCAGAAACAAATTGTCGGGAAAGAAAGCCAGGAGTAAAAACAACTTCTTCATCTAACCTTTGTTCACCATAGCTCCATGTGGTATCTATGGGAAGCAATTCAGGAAGATCATTATGTGACGACACCTGGGTTTCGCTATTCATCAATGAGAATACTATTTCATCAATTGATTTTATTTGAGGCGAAACCTGATGTAAAAAAGACTTATGTAAGCCAGTCTTATATTGGTTTTCGATTTCTTTGATTCTGTTTGTTTGAGCAAAGGAAGAGCTAAAGCCCAAAAGTATGCAAACTGAAGAGAGAGTGAAGAGACGCATGGCACATGTAATAAATTGTAAACCTATTATGAACGATCATACTAAAGCAAAAGTATTAAAAAAGTATTTCTACTTCTAACCGTTTGATTTAGGAATCTCCAGTGGCTCACTCCCTTGAATTACATCTTTCTCTTCCGGGTCCACAGGTGCAATGAAGTGCTTGTTCGTGTATTCCTCAAAACCCAGGGTATAGGTCATCTTTTCATTAAACATTTGTACCCTTCCATTTAGCATCCCATCCTGCAGAATCAAGGTGGCCTGGCCGGTATCTCTATCGTTTACATAAGCGGAGATACTAATAATACCAGGCATGGTTTCCCCTATTCGGTTTATTTGCAATGTGTAGCTGCTACCATCACTTAATTCTATTGGAAGACTATCCCCCTGGCTTAGTTTGGAAAGCGCATCGGTGTCGACTTCAACAAATACACTCACTTTGTCAGCCTCTTTGCTTTCATAAAACTCTTGAATGGTAGCCTGAGCTTCTGGCTGTTCCTTTTGAGAACAACCAGTGGATATAACCAACAAAGAACACACACAAAAGGTCAAATATCTGATATTCATAATCGATGTAAAGGATTTGATATGTGAGTGGTGATGCGTGAGGGTATCTCACCTTTCACTCATCATTACTATTTAGCATTCAAAGAGCGTTTCCTATTCCAAACTCACATTAACTACTTAATGAGTGCCATTTGCTTGGTAATAACTTCAGAAGCTGTTTGCAAACGATACAGGTATATCCCACTTGATAAGTTTGAGGCATCGAATGTTACGTCAAATTCACCTGCCTGCTGAACCCCTTCGTATAATGTGGCTACTTTTTGTCCCTGGATATTATACACCGCCAGACTTATTTCGCCAGGATTGGTAATACTGTATGAAATAGTTGTTTGCGGGTTAAATGGGTTGGGGAAATTCTGGCTAAGTGAAATCTCTGAAGGAGTATCCTCTGGCTCATTAGAAACCACATTTGCAACGGTAAGAGTAATCGGAACCGAAAACTCCTGGTTTTGCGGATCATTCGTTCGAACTCTCATTGATGAGGTATAAACTCCAGCTGCTACGCCTACCGTAGTAAACTGTAATGTGGTAGAAGATGCTCCTCCCTGAACAGAGAAGCCGGTTTGTTCACTAAGATTTAACCATGGATAAGGAGCACTGATTTTTTTGATTTCAATATCGTCTATATCAAAGGTAGAACCATTTATTGTACTTCGATTTAGGATGAGCATTTCTCCCGGGCTAAACCCGCCTACGTATTCATTATTAGCAATGGTCACCCCATTTAAGAGATAATTTATTTCCTGATCATCAGGATTAACTATCATTTTAAGTTCATGGTATTGATTCGGAATTAGTGCGACCCCGGTACCAAAGAAGCCTACACCGCCCTGCTCATCATCATCGGCTGCAAAAATTGTCTGATTAGCCATAATTACTCCAGCGGTAAACTCCCCATTATTCCCATCGGAAACATAGATATCAAATGTTTCATCGGTTGTTGAAACTGAAAAATTTACAATGATCTCGTATTCGCCAAACAATTGGTAACCGAAAAAGGGCGCACTAATAAAGCGGGTACTCTGAGTACCATCTCCACTTACTCTTAAATGGCGGCTTCCCGTATTTGGATTGCTTGCCGAGATTTCAAACTCGTCTCCTGAAGTAGACCTCCACTCTTGTATTCCACCAAAATTTCCTGTTACAAAACCATCTGCAGCTTCAAAGGAGGTAGTATAAATTGTTTCCTCTGCAACGCCTTTCTTCTTACTAGCTAATAATCCGGAGTAGTTTGCAGGAGCTTTTATTACCCGGCTAAAATCAGCCGCAGCAAATGTTTCGCCTGTATTCTTAGCTCGCTTCGGAAGTGAATTAAACCTGAAATCTATATCCCAAACCAGAAGGCTTTGACCATCATTTGAGATTTGAAATGGAATATTCTGGTTGTCCTCCCTATTCATCTCGATATTGATAGAGTTGGCAGAAACTTCCGCGGAAGGCGAATCTGTGTTGGTGGTCCTGTAATTGGAAACTGTTCGTTTAATCAGCCTAATACTCCGTGCGTTATCAGAAGGAAATAAACTGCTGGCAGAACCCGTAGCTGATCCCAGGTAGGTAAGATCTGGGCTTGAAAAAATAGGAGCTTCCTCCTGTCCATTATCTGAATAGGACATCACAGTATGGTAGCTTGCTGTTGTATTTTGAAAGCCTACCGAATATTGGAATAACCCTCCCTCATCACCAGCTGCAGCTGAAGACTGTGTTCTGGAATGGGCATTCCCCATGTTATGGCCAATTTCATGTAGGAGCGTATATCCAGTTGCAACCTGTTGAACTCTGTTAAGATTAAACCCAAAGTAAGGATCACCACCAGCGCTCCCCAATCTCCAGCCTAAACCTCCGGTATTATTCTCAACGCTAAATAAAGCTACAACGTCGGCTCCAACATTGTCTCGTATCGGGTGAACTTCTTCCATAAAGCCGTTATGTCCATCGCCTGGATTAAATACAGGGTCACTATCATTTTGGGTGAGTCGCGAAAGCCGTGCGCTTGCGTCTACGCCATCCGTTTCTTCATCGTAACTGGTTTTAGTGGTATTTACTAACCTTAGATCAATATTGGCGTTACTGTTGTTCAGTGCTGTTTGAGAAAGGTTCATTGCCTGAGAAATTACTGCTTCTATCGAACCAAATTGAGAAGTACTAGCCCAGTCTTCGGCGGCCTGCGTGTAGACAATCATCAAATCTATGGCCACACTATCATCCTCTGTGGATATTAGTGGAGCTGCTGAACTTACAGACCTCTGAGATGTATTATGATCGTGGACATGATTATGATGAATGTGCGGAGTTGGAATCAGTTCATCAGAATGATCGACACCACAGACTAATCTATGCTCAACATACTCATTTCTGGGAGAGATAAAGTTCTTTGCCCTGGCTAAATCATGATTGAAATACATCGGCTTTCCGCCATCCGTATAATAAATCCCGTTTAGTTTCCCCGTTCCATAAGTAAATGCAAAAATCTGATCCGGTGCTCCAACTTTATGAGCTCTAAAGGATACCGTTCCGGGCATATATTCTTCCCGGTCAAGAATTACCATTCTTTCTGTTTCCCCGCCAAACATCATTACGTCTAAAAGAGCGCCCCTATCCAGCTCCTGGTTTTCAAAAATTGAACTATTCAGTTCAAAATAACTGGCTTCGCTTCCGGCTTTTGCCTTTTCAATTTCTTCTGTATCAAACTGGTTTAATGTAAAAACAGGCTGATTTTGTGCCTGTGATAATTGAAGAGACCCGAAACTAATAAACCCTATAACAAATACTTTGAGTAGCTTTTTCATATTGAACTTCTTGATTAACTGAAAAGTCTAATATCTAAAACTCGAACATAAAAAAGATATTTTTTTGATAAGGCGCTAAATCCTAATAAAATTATCGCCCCTTAAGAAGGCCAGTTAGATTTAGCTTATGGATGGGTATAAGGTAGGTGGATAACAATTCATCTTTATGAATACCTAATAAGCCTGTTCCTCGAAAATCGACCAAACATACTTTCTCTTCCGTTTGAACAACTTCCCCAATACCATAGAACTCTGGGCTTGGCCCATAATAAACCAGGTCCCCTTTGTTGAGCTCATTATTAGCCCTGCGATGATAAGGTAGTATTATCGGGAGTAAATCGAGGCGATATGGAAGTCTTCGTTTCCCATTAAGGGGCATCGCTTTTTCCTCTTAGTATTTCTCTTGTTGAATCGTTTTTGTGTTTAATAGTTATCCAAACGGAATGTTCGGGCAGTAAATTTCTTATTTTTTCCGGCCATTCCACAATAGAAATGCCATCTCCATAAAAATAGTCTTCCGCACCAATTTCAAGTGCCTCCCTGATATTTTTTAACCGGTAGCAATCAAAATGAAAAATGGGAAGCTCCCCCTCATATTCATTAATAAGGGTAAATGTAGGTGATTGAACTTTACTAGCATCAACTCCAAAAAAGGAAGCAATACCTTTGGTAAAGTGGGTTTTTCCTGCACCCAGGTCTCCTGTTAGGCATACCACATCGCCACGTGTTAGCTCTTTTGCAAACTCTCTTCCCTTTTGAATAGTATCCTCAACCGAATTACTAAGCATTCCCTTTAGGAGTTAGAGTTGCCACCGGGAGGATCATTTCTTCCATGGAAGCCCCACCGTGTTGAAATGAATCTTTATAGCGGTTCTGGTATTTGTGGTAATTGGTTGGATATACAAAATAGTAGTCTTCCCTGGCGATCAGGTAATCGCTCACCTTACCTAAGTAGGGCAATTTGTAGGCTTTTGCGTCGCTTATTTGAATGACCGCTTGTTCATCTACCGCATTCAGGTTTCTACCGTATTTATACCGAAGGCTCGTTGCTGTATTACGATCACCAAATACTTTGGTATCCCTCAACGATCTTACTGAACCATGATCGGTCGTTACGACCACTGTTACCTCTTCATCCGCTAATTCTTTAAACATTTGAAGCAATGATGAATGCTGAAACCATGCTTCTGTGATAGATCTAAACGCTGATACATCAGGAGCCAACTCTTTAATTACATCCGAATCGGACCTTGAGTGTACAAGAGTGTCCACAAAGTTAAATACAAAAGCAGCCAGTTTAGACTGGGAAAAACCCTTCATCTTATTGGCTATATGTCGCCCATCATCCGCATTAAGAATCTTTTCATACTTGAAGTTGATGCTAATCCCTGCCCTGTCTAACTGCTTTTTTAAGAGTTCTTCCTCGTGTCGGTTCAGGGAACTTTCATCCTGCCCCTGGTCCCAAAGTTTAGGGTACATCTCAGAAATCTCGAGTGGTGAAACGCCAGCAAAAATCGCATTTCGTGAAAAGGGAGTCGCTGTTGGTAAAATGGAGTAATAAAAATCCGTGTTTATATCGAACATCTTAGCCAGATAAGGCTCAAACACCAACCATTGATCATACCGCATACAATCGATAAGAAAGAACATGGTTTTTTTCCCATCTTCGAGATGAGGAAATACATACTTCTCAAAAATTTGCGGAGATACGGTTGGGGCTTCTTTGTTTTGATCCAGCCAGTTCACATACTCCCGTTCAATGAACTTCCCAAATTCACGGTTGGCATCTACAAACTGAGTATCCAGCACTTCTTTTAATGCTTCATCTCCCTCATCCAGGTCGATGTGCCACTTTGTTAGTTCCTTATAAATCTCAATCCATTCTTCCCAGTTGGTATTTGGATGAATCAGAGATGAAATACGCCCGAAATCACGGAGATAAGACTGGGCCGATTTCTCCGACTGAAGTCTCGAGCGTTCCAAAATACGCTTAACCGTCAATAAAATCTGGTTGGGGTTTACCGGTTTTATTAGGTAATCGGATATTTTTGCTCCGATGGCATCTTCCATAATGGATTCTTCCTCGCTCTTGGTAATCATAACTACAGGAAGAAGTGGCTGGGCTGCTTTAATTCGCTCCAGAGTCTGCAGTCCATCCATTCCCGGCATTTGTTCATCCAGGAAAACAATGTCGAACACTTTTTCCTGGATCATTGAGACGGCATCTTCTCCATTAGTGACCGGAGTAATTTCAAAGTCCTTTTTTTCTAAAAAGAGTATATGCGATTGCAGCTGATCAATTTCGTCGTCAGCCCAAAGAATTGATGGCATTCTGTGTAAGAGGTTTAATTAACGATTGTAAAGATAGTAACTAATTGGCTGCCGAATAGATTATTTGTCTGTTATGAGTTCTAGTGTCAAGAATGGTTTAAGCTTTTCAAGTGTCTTTTCTCCAATCCCTTTTACATTTATCAATTCCTCAACGGAAGTAAACTCTCCAATAGTTTCCCGGTATTCGATAATTCTTTGGGCATAGCTTTTTCCTATTCCCGGAAGCAGTTCGAGCTCCTGCAGGGTGGCTGTGTTTAGGTTAATAATCTTTGCCTGTAGATCTTCCTCTCCCACTTCTGTCATCGCCATGGCTCCTTCGGAGGGAGTATATCTTTCTTCATTAGCTAATTCTCTCTGTCGGATTAGTTCACTTTTTCGTTCAAACTCTTCCAATATTTGAGCGTGATTTTCAGGAGGGGGAACAACTTGTTCTTCAATGAGTATTTGTATTCCTGATAAGAACAGTATTAGTCCAAAAAGAACGGTAATAGTAACACGCTCCTTTCTGGTGATATGCAAGCTATCAATCCAGAAGAACCAGGAACGTTTAAAACTGCCTTTACTCATAACCCAAAGTTATTGCTGGTTCAATTAGAGTATATTTTCATTCTTTGTCAACTTGTTTTCAATAGAAGGAAGTGGGATGTTTGAGCGTGCATTTTCATGAGTAAAACACATTATTTCACATATAAAAATCAGCGCATTGCCTTTGAAGTAGAAGGACAGGGAAAAGCCCTGCTCATTCTCCATGGATGGGGAAGCACTAAGCGGGTAATGATGCCTATTGCTAAAAGCCTGGCGTCGATCAGGTCTTGTTATGTGTTGGACCTTCCTGGCTTCGGTGAATCTAACGACCCTTCTGAGCCCTGGGCTATCGATGATTACGCCGATGCTGTTCAGGCTTTTATTGAAAAGCTTCCGGATGATCATATTGATGTTTTGGTACACTCTTTTGGGGGGAGGATTATGCTCAAGCTTCTAACCCGGCCAAAGGGTCAGCAAATCATCCAAAAAGTATTGATTACCGGGGGTGCAGGTATGAAACCTCAACGCTCCTGGAAGTATTATTTTAGAAAGTATACAGCCAAGGCACTAAAAGCCCCTTTTGTGATACTGCCAAACCCACTTCGCGAAAAAGCATTGAACTGGCTTCGCGGAACAGATGTTTGGAAAAGCCTCGGGTCGAGCGACTATTCTAAGCTTTCTGGAACAATGCGGGAAACCTTTGTGAAGTCTGTAACTGAATACCTTGAAGGCTGCCTGCCAAATATTCCTCACGAGACCTTACTTCTTTGGGGGAGAAATGATGACGCCACTCCTATCTATCAGGCAGAACGCATTGAAAAAGGAATAGAGAAGGCCGCATTGGTAGTCATTGAAGATGCTGGCCATTACGCTTTTCTGGATAAGCCCAAGCAGTTTGCTTCTATCGCTACTGCCTTTTTTGAGGGATGAATTGAATTAAAGATTTAAAATGAAAAATTAGGGATTCATTTTTCATCTTTAATTATGAAAACCACCTCGTCATTCTGATCCCGAATGCTTTCGGGATCAGAATCAACAAACAATTCGAGCCACCCATAATTTTGTTGATCCTTCGGAGGTATCCTCAGGATGACTTTTAAGTGATTTATTGGATACTTAAACGAAAGCTAATACCCAACTCCTCAATCTCCAGCCCTGTACTCATCAAACTAACCCCCAAATTCTGAGTACTTCTACTGCTTTCGTCCCCATCCTTTCCATAAATGGGATCATCGATAATGGGATAGCCCCATTCCGCTAGATGTAACCGGATTTGATGGGTTCTGCCTGTTTCAGGGATACACTTTATAAGCGATGAGTCTTTGTTCTCTGAAACCACTTCGAAATGGGTTACTGCTTCTTTTGCTTTGGTAAGATGATGGCCCGTTTCAAAAACAAATCCTTGTTTTCTTTTTATGGGAGTATTAATGCTAATCCTCTTCTCTCCCGGAACACCATGTACTTGTGCCATATAGGTTTTCAGGACCCTCCCTTCCGAAAAGCACTTCATCATTTTCTTTGCCAGCTCTTTTGATCTCGCAAAAAGAACGATCCCGGAAGTTACTGCATCTAACCGGTGCGTTATCCTTAACTCTTCGTAGCCTCTTTCTTTAAGAATCTCAGAAAGGCTGTTCTTGAAATACCTTCCTCCGGGATGCATAGGCATGGGCGCCGGTTTAAACACGACCAGGTATTCTTCTGTTTCTTTAAGAATTTCAATTTCGTCGGGAATGGAAGGTTCTATCACCTTTGGATTGTGATGAAAAATCAACTCCGTTTCGGAGAGTCGATATTCGGGGTCAGTAATCCCTTCACCAATCCATACCTTACCTGAGCGAATGCGGTCTTCCCACTTCTCAACAGGATGAAATGGAAATTTTGTAGCCATTAAATGGAGCAATGATTTCCCTACAAACTCCGCTTCCACCTTAAACTCGTGGGTAATGGAATAGGGCTCTACTAGCCTTACTTCTCGACTAAGCTGGCTGTTCGTTTTGAAGATTGCGTTGCTTGAAATCATCTCCAAAATAGTTATACCATTTCCGGAAAGGCTTAAAGGCATTTTCCGGATCGAAGGGACGTTTATATTCGCTTTTCCTACACTCCTCACTGCAACACCCTTCCATCAAACGGGCTCCTTCTTCCGAACAAACAAATAACCTATTGCACTCCATATTTGCACAATTCACATAGGTATCGGCTGGCTTTCCGGTAATTTCGCATTTGGCAATAGGCGCCAGATTGTTTGGGTTCACCGGAACAATCAACCGATCATCGAATACGAAACATTTCCCTTTAAAATGAACACCGCCTTCTTCTTTGGCATAGTTTAAGATTCCCCCATGAAGCTGGTTAACATCTTCCCAACCTTCTTCTTTCATAAGTACCGAGAACTTCTCGCATCTAATCCCGCCTGTACAATACATAAGCACTTTTTTATTCTTTGGAATATCCACTTCGGCAAGCCATTCTGGGAAATCATAAAAATTATCCAAATCCGGAGTCATCGCACCTTTGAAGTGCCCCACTTTCGACTCGTAATTATTACGCACGTCGATCATTACATAATCTTCTCCTGATTCCATCACTCTTCTCCATTCTGATGGCTGAAGGTGAGTACCTCCCTGAACCGGGTCAACCCCATCAATATGAAGGGAAACGATTTCCTCTCTTACTTTACAAATCAGTTTTGCAAAAGGAATGTAGTCGCTCTCGTCTTCCTTGAACTCAGTGTTTTCAAAACCTGGTATTGACCACAAATAGTTTTTGTATGAAGTGATCTGATCTTCTGTTCCTGCTACGGTTCCATTTATACCTTCTCCTGAAATATAAATTCTTCCTTTGAGTCCCAATTCTTTGCAGAATTTCTTATGCTGTTCGCTAAATGTATCGGGGCTTTCGATGTGGCTAAAGTTGTAATAAAGAATAACCTGGTACATCTTTAAAAATAGATTACACGATGTTGCTTTTTCTCCCGTTAAAAGGAACATTGAAAATAAGGAAAATCATTGAAAAAGAGGGATTCATAATTCATACGCATTATGTTAAAAGCTAGCTTAACCATATTTGCAGTACTCATTGCTTTTTCGGCTGTTGCTCAAGAATCTCATGGTCATGATCACGATCATGACCATAGCCATTCTCTTTTCGAAGTTATGGATGAATACTATGCTGGTAAGATTACTGCCGATGAAGCAGTATCTAAACAGCTCGAACTTTTTAGAGAAGCTCGTTCATCAGGTAATCATTTAAAATGCGTTACCCCGTTAAACATTTTTGTAGATAAAAATAAAGATGCTCTTTCCGAAGGAACTTTAAATGATTTTGAACAAACCATAGGATCGGCCTCTTTACAATCTGCTGCTACTTATATCTCTCCTTCGGGAAAATTTGAAATCATTTATGAAGTGGTCGGGCCTGATGCCGTTCCCACAGCTGATAATAATGATAATTCGGTGCCTGACTATGTAGAATGGGTAGCAGAAGCAGCCGATGTTTCTTACGAGTATGAAATTGAAACGCTAGGCTTTACCGACCCAATTCCTAACGGGAGCACTTATAAAGTTTATATCCGAGACCTTGGTGCTTATGGCCTAACCAGAACCAGCCCTTCTGATCCAGGTGGAACCGTGATTGAAATTGAGAATGATTTTGCCGGCTTCCCGCCAAATGATGATCCTGAGGGGGATCAAAAAGGAGCTATAAGAGTGACGATGGCTCATGAGTTTAAACACTCCATCCAATTTGCCCAAACCGGGTGGGCTGGTGAATCTGATCAGTGGGTAGAAATGGATGCCACTTTAATGGAAGAAGTAGTTTATGACAATGTAAATGACTACTACAATTATATTTCTGACTTTAGTAGTGACCTCTTTAGCCGTGCCTCTACCTCCCTCATTCCAGGTTCTTATGAAGACATCACATGGGCACTTTATTTTCATGAAAAGTATGGCCAGGATTTCTGGACGGGCGTATGGGATCGAATTGAAAGCAATATATCCTTACCACTACTAACGGCTGTACAGCAAGAAGTTGGTAGCCTGGGGCAGGGCTATGAGCAATCGGTATTGGAATCCTATATGTGGCATTTTGCTTCGGGCCCAAGTCATACAGCAAGCAATTTCGGTTTCGATGAGGCCGGTCAGTATCCGGGACCTTCTCTTAGCCAAAGCTTTAATGCCCTGTTCCCTGATTTAACCAGTGATTTTACAAATACACGATTCTCCGCTAAGTATTTCCTATTAAACCCAAACACCGAATCTGGAGGAAAGCTACGCCTAAAACTAAATGCCTCATCTTCTGATATTCAAATCGGGCTACTGGTTTATAGCAATTCTGATAATACCGTTCAGCCTTACTATGTAACCTCTCCAACACCAAATACTGTTGTTGAAGTAAATACTGATTTCGAATTAAATGCCATTGAAAAAGTGGGGATTGTAGTAGTCAACACCAATCAATCTTCTTCGCAAACCTATTCTTTTGCGTTATCCGATTATCTTTCTTCCGGAATCGACAGCATTGAGATCCCCAGCTCAATAACACTTAGCCAGAATTATCCAAACCCGTTTAATCCCAGCACTACTATTCGGGTTATTGTACCTCAATCTGAACGCGTTTCATTAATAGTGTATGACTATATGGGTAAGGAAATACAGACTCTCTTTAATGGAAGCCTTAACAGGGGATTTCATAATTTTCCTTTTGATGCCTCGCAACTCTCTTCCGGAGTTTACTTCTATCAATTGGTTAGCGAAAGTGGAAGCATCACCAAAAAAATGACCCTTCTAAAATAACATTAGGTATCAGAAAGGTCCTTTAAGCCATCGATTAGTGGGCTAAAAGAGGAAACATTAAACGAGGTAATGGAGAGCATTCTGAGCATCTTTATTTCAGCAAGAGGTGCAGCAAAATTTTTCCAGGCCAGGTATCCATCTTTAAGCACAAAATGTTCCGGATTTTTGTCTTCAAGCACAGCTATGGTCTCTTCCTTATTCAAGTCCTGCGTGTAAGAAAGAATGGCTGCGAGCAGTATGTTTAAAATGCCATGAACTTTAGACTGAAGCGAATAATTGTAGGTTGGAAACAAAGCATTCTCTGTCCCTGAAAATTTTACCGCTACATTTGCATCCCTTGCAAAAAGCAATACTTCTGCCAGGTATTTCTCCGACGGTACTGTTTTGCCTGAGCAATTGATTTTAAGCCCTGAGAACAGATAGTTGGTGACCTTTCTCTTCAGTATAGACTTATTGTGGACGGCTATCACCTTAATAATTTTCTTTGTGGTATCTGCATCAAACTCATCACCAGGAATCTCGAAAAAAACCCGGTGGGGCAATAACCTTGATTCAGAGAAACTTGTAACTGCAGCTTCAAGAGACTTTACAAGCTCTTCAGCATTCATTGAACCCACACTCTCCGCAGGTAATTTGAGCTCAAGAATATTGGTTCGAACTTCGCCAGGATAGCCTGAATGAACTTTCATTACCTGCTCTTCCACATTATTTATCGCGTGCTTGAAATCAAATAAAGTCTGGCTATCAGGACCAGCAACACATAACTCAAGGGGACCTTTTAGTTGATCTTTCTTATCTGCAAAAGCACCCATCATCGATAGCTGATCGATGGGCAGCAAAAAACTTGAGAGCATCCAGGAATATTTGGAATAAGAAAAATCCACAAAACCACGCAATGCCTGCTGTAGATTTAACTCAGCTGGAGGCGAAAGTGCCGAATAGTTAAGTGACGATGAGAGTAATTGTTGTAGTGAGGGAGTCATACATTGGAAAATACAAATCGGACTCTTTTCACAAAATCGATATGCCGTTATTTTGTGTTATTTCACATCAAAGTGATAAGATCTAATATTAGTGCGTCTGAAATCTTGAGCCCATGTTGAGTTAGCTTCAATACATCCCTGTCAGGTTTAAGTAATCCTTCTTCCATTTTGTTAAGAATATAGTTCTCCTGCCCTTTATTAAGGTTCACTCCATATTCTTCTTTAAGTTCTTTTCGGGATATCCCCTTCACTGTTCTGAGGCCTAACATCATCCTCTCTTCCACCAATTCCTGCTGGGTTAACTCTTCTAGTTCGTTCTTCTGTTGCCATGATTTGGCTAAATAGGATTTAAGATCACTTTTATTGTTCCACCTTTCTGCTTTACCTGAGACTGAATCTCTCCAAAAAGAATGAGCACCGGGCCCAATCCCAAGATAGTTTTTATGGCTCCAGTAGGAAGAATTATGTATGGCTTCAAATCCGGTTTTTGAAAAATTGCTTACTTCATATTGCAGAATTTCCTGTTGAGCAAGACGCTCAACCACAAGATCGAAATGCTTCGCTACTTCTTCATCCTCTGCCGGAATAAGCCTTCCCAGTTCAAATTGTTTACCAAGCCTGGTTCTCGGCTCAATAGTTAGTGAATATGCTGAAACATGGGGGGGATTGAATTGAAGCAATGTGTCTATATCCTGCCCAAGTGTCTCTAGCGACTGGCCTGGATTACCATAGATTAAATCGACGGAATAAGAGTCCAACCCTGACCCGCTTAATATTTCAAGACTTTGTAGCGCTTCTTCTCTCGTATGTGCCCTATTCATAAATGCCAATAACGAGGCATTGAAGGTCTGAACCCCCATACTTGCCCTGGTTATACCGGCCAACCTTAACTCTTCAAGATACGCTCTTGTAACATCATCAGGGTTCATCTCTAATGTCACTTCTTTAAGAGCAATGGGAAATGTTCTTTGGATTGCCTCTAAGATCATTTCAATTTGTTGAGCGGAAAGAAGTGAGGGTGTCCCTCCTCCCAAATAAATCGTTTGAACCTCTTCCTGGCTAAACCTGGTGTCTCTTTTGGACTCTATTTCTTCAATAAGCTCCTCGACAAAGGCTTGTTTGTTCTCTTGTCGGGTTACGAAGTAGAAATCGCAATAAGAACACGCCTGTTTACAGAATGGGATATGGATATAAAGACCGCTCATTTTTAATCAATGAACAATGATTCAATTTTCAATGGTTCAATTTACAATTATCAATGCTAGGCATTCACACTGTAAATTGAACCATTGATTACTGCTTGTAAAACGGATTGCTTTCATATTCATCCTTTCCCTGGAAAGCCCGGCTGTATTTGATATAATTCTGGGAATACTTTTTAATAGAAGCGACTTCTTCTTCCGAAAGTTTTCTTACTGCCTTGGCAGGAGATCCCATATATAAGAAGCCACTCTTTAATGTCTTATTTGGAGGAACGAGAGTCCCTGCGGCAACTATCACATCTGATTCGATGACTGCTTTATCCAGTATGGTGGCATTAATACCTATCAGCACCCGATCGTTAACAGTACAGCCATGTACCACTGCTCCATGCCCAATGGTGACTTCATCCCCAATCAAAGTGGGCCCTGTTTGATTCATCACATGAATACATACATTGTCCTGTACATTGGTTCTGTCCCCAATCTTGATCCAGTTTACATCTCCTCTTATGGTAACATTAAACCAAACACTGCTCTCTTCGCCAATATGTACGTCTCCTATGATATCAGCGCTTTCAACTATATATGCGGTTTCATGAATCTGGGGAGATTTTCCTAAAAATTCTTTGATCATTCGAATAGAGGTAAAATTAAGAAGATATATCCAGCTGTTACTAAAGCCAGCATGATCAGGTAAAAAAGCATCAAGATGAAAGCCTTAAAAAATGATACCATCCAGCCCTGATCAAAGGTTTTCTTGAGGTATAAAATCAGGTAGATATAGGTTAGGGCTTGTGCGGGAATACTTAGGATCATAGCTACTATCGGAACCCAACTTTGAGTGAAAGAAGCTTCAAGCCATACCGTGAATAGTTCGAACGTCAAAAAAACAAACCAAATGGTATGGATGTGTAGAGAGAATATGAGGTACTCTACATAAAATGCCTTTCTCTTTTTATGAAGAAGCATGACAAACCAGGCAAAAACGGGCACTAAAAAGAATAGTGCATACTGTACAACCGTCCCCATCGATGAAAAACCATCCTCACTATCCCCGGAAAAATCAATGAAGAATACCTGCTTACTATCAGTGATTTGGATAAGAAGGAAATACACGATACTTATTGAAAGATATACTCTCAATGGAGGAAGGAATTGCGCTCTTTTCCCTTCAATATATTCGTTAGTAACATGACCGGGCTTAAGAAACAAATCCTTCAATGTCCGCAGCCATCTGCTGTCTATATTGAACAGTGTTTCTACAGCATCTTTTATAAAAAGCCCCAAAGGGAGTTTAGTGGGCTGAAATTTTTGACCACAATTAGGGCAGTAATTTCCTTCTACATGAACTCCACAGTTTAGACAAGCCCCCGATTTAGCTATTTCCTGCTTTTCTTCCATCCCGGAAAATAAAAAAGGTTTCGATGCAAACCACCGAAACCTTTTAAAGGGAAATGAGAGCAAAGAATATTCTTTACTGCCCTTAATTCATATACTGATCTACTAAAGCTTTAAATCCTTCATAAGTAGGAGGGTTGTTTTCGATCACATCACCATTGATGTAGTATGTAGGAGTAGAAGAAACCCCAAGGTCACGCCCTTCTCTTCGGTCTGCCATTACAATTCGGTTCATATCTGCTGAATTCATGTCTTGGCGAAACTGGTCTACATTAATTCCAATAGCCTGAGCATATCCAACAAAAATAGATTCCGCATTACCTCGCGACCACAGTTCCTGGCCTTCAAAAATCATATCATGCATTTCCTGGTATTTCCCTTGCTTTCTGGCAGCTTCCACTGAACGAGCCGCAACATGTGCATAAGGATGAATGCTCAAAGGGAAATGCTTTACTATAATGTTAATATCATCACCAAAGTCTTCCTTTAGTTGATGTTCAAAAGAATGGAAGTACTTACAACCTGGGCATTGGTAGTCGCTGTACTTAACCAAAGTTACTTTGGCATTAATGTTTTGTTCAGGTTGAACCTGATTCACTGCTTGTGTTGTGGCTTCAGTGTTTTGAGCAGTTTGTGTATTTGATTGAGATTCATTTTGACAAGCCACTCCCACAAATAATGCGCTTATCAATAACAGTGTTGTTAGATTTTTCTTCATATCTACGTTCTTATTAAGCTTTGCTAGCTGTTTTCTTTCTCACTTTACTAAAATGACGGGTTAAGATAGTATCAATTTTGGCAATTATCTCACCCAGTTGTTCTTCTTTTACATTCTTACCGAATGAAAAACGTACAAACTCACGAGCCTCTTCATCTGTTCGCCCTATCCCTTTCATGGTTCTGTTTGGTTTTTCACTACCCACCTGGCATGCACTGCCTGTAGAAATTGCAAGTCCTGACTGATTGCATTCCAGCATAAGAAACTGGCCTTCCATTCCGGGAAACCTAATCCCAGCTATATATGGAGAAACTTCTGTTGAACTTCCTTCTACTATACAGTCATAATCTAATGCAGACAATCCGTTCAAAAACATTTCCCTAAGTTTTGAAAGGCGGCTGAATTCTTCATCCATCAGGGATAATGACTCCTTTGCAGCGGTGGCAAATGCCGCCATCCCGGGAACATTGTCCGTACCCTTCTTGATCTTTGGCCTTTCCTCCGGGTCATGGAAATAGGGACGCCATGGTACATTCGGACTTATCCAAATGGCTCCGATACCTTTTGGGCCATATATCTTATGCGCTGAAATGGAAAGGGCATCTACGTTTAATGTGTTTATATCAAGCGGCAACTTACCATAGCTTTGAACCATATCGGAGTGAAACAAAATGCCTTGCTTTTTTAACACTGCCCCAAGTTCCTTAATAGGCTGAATAACCCCGATTTCGGAATTTACGTGTTGAATGGATACCAGGGCTGTTTCGGTTCTGAGGGCTTGCTCTATAACTTCTATACTCACCGTACCCTCCTCATCCACGGGTAACCAGGTAACTTCATAGCCTTCTTCCTCAAGTTTCCGGAATACATCGATTATTGAGGAGTGCTCAATCGAAGTTGTTATGATATGATTCCTTGATTCTGGCAATTCATCAAGTAGTGCCCGAATAGCGAGGTAATTAGATTCGGTAGCTCCCGATGTGAAATGGATATCCTTAGCCTCAGCATTAAGAGTTTGTGCTATCGTCCGGGCAGAAGCTTCTTTTATTTGAAGAGCCGAAGATCCTACATCATGTAGGCTACTGGCATTGCCAAAATATTGCCTGGCCACAGTTGTATAAACCTCTATGGCTTTGTCGCTGATAGGAGTTGTAGCGGCGTAATCCAGGTAGATCATCGATATCGCTCTTCTTATTTAAAAATTCTATCTTCTGAGCCCTTAAAAATACCAAAAAGTTCCGCTTAAACAGACAATGAATCCTGTAGAACTAAGAAGAATTATTGAAGAGGCCCTATCAGAGGATATTGGCATGGGCGATCTAACTACAAATGCTATCTTTGGATCAGAAGAAAAAGCCACTGGTATATTCACAGCAAAAGCCACCGGAGTATTAGCGGGACTGGGTATAGTTAAGGAAACCTACAGCATTCTGGGCGCTGCCATTTCTGTTGATCTAAAGAAAGATGATGGCGACACCGTATCTAAGGGTGAGGAAATTGCGACCGTTAATGGCTCCGTTAAAGCACTACTTTCCGGTGAGCGAATCATTTTGAACCTCGTTCAACACATGAGCGGGATTGCGACGCAAACGGCAGAACTGGTCAGGGCATTAGACGACCCATCTATTTCTGTAGTTGATACCCGCAAAACCCTTCCCGGATTAAGAGTGCTTCAGAAATATGCTGTAATCTGCGGCGGAGGGAAAAACCATCGCTTCAGGCTTGATGATGGAATCATGATTAAGGACAATCACATCAAAGCTGCTGGTGGAATTAAGGAAGCAATCGCAAAAGCCCGATCAAACGTAGGGCATATGATTAAGATCGAAGTAGAAACGGAATCTAAACCACAAGTGTTAGAAGCTGTTGAACATGGTGCAGACGTTATCATGCTTGATAACAGAAGTCCTGAAGAAGTGAAAGAATTGGTAAGTATTATTCCGGACTCAATTATAGTTGAGATATCCGGGGGCATTACTTCTGAAAATATAAGCTCCTACAAAGGTAGCGGAGCAAATGTCATATCCATTGGGTCGTTAACACACTCGGTAAAAGCCCTGGATATAAGTTTTAATCTGATTAAGTAATCTTTAGTCACAGAGCCACTAAAACACAAAATAGTTGTATATTTACTGTTCGAGATTTAGTTCATTTGTAGCATAATTTATTGAGATGGACGTATTAGATATTTTAGAAATTGAATCCGATGTTTCCCTGCCAAAGAGATACACCATTCTTTCTGTTCAGGAAATGGAGCAACGTGTAAGAGAGATAAAAGAGAAATTTGGGACCAGGTTATTTATACCTGGCCATCATTATCAAAAAGATGAGGTCATCCAGTTCGCTGATGCCCGTGGTGACTCCCTTAAACTCGCTCAAATTTGTGCTGATATGCCAGATGCTGAGTACATCGTTTTCTGTGGTGTACATTTTATGGCTGAAACAGCCGATATGCTTACCAAGCAAAATCAGAAGGTAATACTACCCGACCTGCGCGCCGGCTGCTCTATGGCCGATATGGCGGATATTGACCAGACCGAGAAAGGCTGGGAAAAAATGCAGGATATCTGGGGAGATACAATCCTGCCCCTTACATATGTTAATTCCACTGCAGCCATCAAAGGCTTTGTCGGAAAGTATGGTGGAGCGTGCGTTACCTCGGGAAATGTGAAAAAAATGTTGGAGTGGGCTTTCACTCAAAAAGAACGCATTCTCTTCTTACCTGACCAACACCTTGGAAGAAATACGGCTTATGATCTTGGTATTCCCCTTGAACATATGGCAGTATATGCACCGCTTACTCAAAGCTTCGAGTATGAAGGAGACTGGGAAGATGTAAAAGTCATTCTCTGGAAGGGACACTGTTCTGTACATGAGAAGTTTAATGTGCAGCATGTTGAAAACCTGAGAAAACAAGACCCGGAGATTAACATCATTGTTCACCCTGAGTGTACTTTTGATGTAGTTCAGGCTTCTGACTACGCCGGCTCAACGAATTACATTATCGATACCATTAAGAATGCGCCAGCCGGAACAAAGTGGGCCATTGGTACGGAGATGAACCTGGTAAATCGAATTATTGATGAGCATCCGGATAAAGAGATTGTTTCCCTTAATCCTTTCATGTGCCCCTGCCTGACCATGAACCGAATTGACCTTCCTCATCTATTATGGAGCCTTGAAAAGCTGGAAGAAGGTGAAGTGGTTAATCATATTACCGTACCTGAAGAAGTGACTAAGAATGCGGTTCTTTCTTTAGAAAGGATGTTAGCGCTTAGCTAGTCTTTTTAAGCTAATTCGTAGCTCTCAAAAACTTTAAAAGTTAAATGAGGTAAGAAATGAAGGTTATATACCTGCTGCTCATAGTCAGTGTTTTATTTGGATGCTCCAATAGAAATGCATCTCAAAAAGTTGAGAGTACTCCGCCTTCATTTATACTGGGGGATTTTCAAGATGATTATGATATCAGGTATACCATTACTGAAGACGTATGGCTTTTACACCCTTCAATGAAATATCATATTCTGGAGTGGGTTCCTGAGGGAGAGTATCTCATAGCTCAAAATGACACCTCTAATGCTAGTGATGGAGGGCTATTTGCTCGAATTGATTGGGTTGAATTAGATGGAATGCCTCCGTTTGATTGGGCTTTTTGTATCAGTGCCTATAATGCCGAAAGCGCCGAAGATGCAGCGAGCGTTACCATTGCAAATCGAGATACTCCCAGAACAGGTTGCAATGGCTTCCCTTTTTCCAGGATGCAGTCAATTACCTCCGCCTCCGTAGATACGACTCAAATCGGAGAGTAAGAATGATTCATTGGTCCTTCTTGCCATTTCGAGCGAAGCGAGAAATCTACAAGTTGTAAACAAAGCTTAATTTTTGGATTTCTCGCTTCGCTCGAAATGACAATATCATATTCCTAATTGAACATTGATAATTGAATCATTGATTACTGACTACTCCGTTCTATTAATCGCAAAAAGCTGGTACGGCCATGGATACGAATTATCCGGTACCTGTTGACTACCCGTCCAAACCACATAAAATGGTGCCGGGTCATTATTATTTTCGGTAGCAACCGGCTCCCAATTCTCGATTCCATCCACATCTAAATCTTCGAACGCGATATAGCCTCCAGTCTCAGCCGCCTGGTCGGAAGTAGCTGAATCCTGAAACCCATCCAGCGCCATAAATGTGTAAGTAGCATTTGGATTATTCTGTAGTTGAGTGGAAAAACCTAACTCAAGTACCTCACTCAATAAAAAGGCTCTTAGATTCTTCTCCTTTTCATAAACCGTATCGTAGTAGGTAATGGCGAAACTGTCTAAAGCATCTTGAAGCTCATTTCTTGTTAAGATATTTACTTCATTGCCATCCACTCTAAAGCTAATAGTTGGAGAGTTGTCATCATCATTATTTGAGGAGCATGCTCCTAGTGCAATCACTGCCAAAAGCAGGATAAATAGTCTGTTCTTCATTTTGTCTTCCCAGAGGTTTTCTCTTTTTGTTATAGCACTAAAACTAGTAATTATTTCAACTAGAGATAAAGGAGATTTCCAGTTTTTTCACTCATTGTCAGTTATAGAATCTATGTCTTAGTAAACAAGTTGAAAATAACCCGCCCCTCAATCCCCTCTTGTAGAGGGGAGGCTTTTTTAACTATATAACCAATCAGAATTAAGGAATTCCCCACCCTGCTTGCCGCAGGCAGGTTGGGAGGGGACAGGGGTGGGTAAGAAATGAGTTCATCCCTTTTCCCATATCCTTAGCCTCACGCCCCTCCTATCCTCCGAAAACGACCGCTCATCCACAAATCAAACCTTCAGGAAGCAGCCCCCTTCTCTTTCGCTATATGTGGACTAAGTTTGTGCCTGAAAAAACAAAAAACCTCTAATGAAACACCTTTTATTTCTTTTTTTGATTTCGTTCGGAAGCCTGTCAATTACACGGGCTCAAAATAATTACCCCGAAGCATTACAGAGTTACATCGAGGAAGCTTTGCAAAGCAACCTAATGTTGAAACAACAGGAGATGGATGTGAGGGTTGCCATCCAACAACTCAAACAGGCACGAGGGTTATTCCTCCCTGATGTAAGCCTGAATTCGGATTACACACTTGCCTCAGGAGGCCGTAGTATCAACTTTCCGATTGGTGATTTACTAAATCCGATCTATGCCAGTCTCAACCAGTTAAATGGAAACAATGTCTTTCCAACTGATCTCCAAAATGTAAATGAGCAGTTTCTTCCCGATAATTTTCATGATACAAGGCTTACAATAGCCCAGCCACTTTTTAATACCGACATCTATTTCGGATACAGGGCACAAAAAGCATTGGTATCTGTGCAGGAAGCTAAACTGAGTTCATTTCAAAATGAACTTATAAAAGAAGTTAAGGTGGCCTATTACCAGTATATCCAAAGCGAATACCTCATTGATATTCTCGAGGAGAATGAAAAACTGGTTCAGGAATTGGTTCGGCTTAATGAACGGCTGGTGGAAAATGGTATCGCAACTGTAGATGCAGTTTATCGTGCTCGTTTTGAAGCATCCAGAATTGAGAGCGAGCAAGCCAACGCTACCCAGCAAAATGAAACCGCTCGAAGTTATTTCAATTTTCTATTGAACCGCCCTTTAGACGCTATTATAGATTTCAATGACGATGAGGCCATTCCTATGGAAGCTGATGGTGAACTTCAGACCTATATGAATGCAGCACTACAGGGCCGGTCGGAGCTAAATCAGCTTCAGTCAGGTATTGATGCCCAACAAGAACTTACCAGACTAGCTTCAGCAAGCCGCCTTCCAAAAGCTTCTGTAGGAGTACTGGCGGGTTATCAGGGACAGGATTATCGGTTTACTGGTGATGAAGATTATCGCCTTATTCAATTCAATATTTCAATCCCCATTTTCAGCGGATTTAGAAAAAGTGCCAACACTCAACAAGCTAAAATAACTACAAAAATTGCCGAGACCCGACTGAATGAGGTCGAAGAGCAAATCAAGCTTCAGGTGATCCAGTCAAAATCAGGGCTAGAAGCTGCTTTCAAAGCATACTACTCTGCAAAGGCTCAGCTCGCTAGCGCTGAAAGAGTATTCGAAATAAAGAAACGACAATACGAAGAGGGACAGCTACTGCTAGTCGATTATCTCGACGCCCAAACTCAATACATCAATGCTCTTCAACAGCTCAATATCACCAGAAACCAGATATGGGTACAGCAGGCCCAGTTTGAACAAGTTTTATCTCTTTAAACCAACGCTATTATGAAAACCAATATTCTTAAACTCATTATTCTATCTACAGTTATTGTAGCATGTAAGCCTGACTATCAGTCTGAGCTTTCCGACGTTGAATCAACCAGCTTAAAACCTGTTCGAGTGGTTGAGCTTAGTGAAAAAAATGATCCTATTTCACTTACTGCGAGCGGAATTATCACTTCCAAATCTCAAAGCTCATTGTCATTTAAAGTAGGAGGCATCATTGAGAGTATATCCACAGAAGAAGGTGAAACGGTACGAAAAGGACAGCTCCTGGCTTCTTTAGATGTAGAGGAAATTGATGCTCAGGTCAAAAAAGCGGAAGAAGCTCATGCAAAAGCTTCCCGTGACCTTGAAAGATTCAAGCGCCTTTATGCTGATAGCGCCACTACTTATGAAATGCTTCAGAATATGGAGACAGCTTTCGAAGTAGCACAATCTGACTTAAAAATCGCAACATTTAATCGCCGCTTTGCAGAGATAAAAGCCCCAACCTCAGGAAAAATACTTCGCCGTTTTGTAGAAGAAGGAGAATTGGTAGAGCCTGGCAATCCCATTTTTACACTTGGAGAAAGCGGTGAAGAGGCCTACGTACTCCGTATAGGTGTGGCTGATCGGGATGTGCTCCGAATCAATTTAGGGGATGAAGCAACTTATACGCTTGCCGCTTACCCGGGCAAAACATTCAGTGCACGAGTTACAGAAATAGCTGAGGCGGCAAATCCTATTACTGGCACATTTGAAATTGAGCTTACTCTCAATCCTTCCCCGGTACCAATCAAAAACGGATTCGTTGCAAAACTGAATCTACTTCCTAGTGGTGTGGAGCCTTACTATGAAATTCCAATGAGTGCTCTTGTGGAAGCGGATGAGCAAACGGTAAAAATCTTTCTGCTAAACGAGGATAATACCGCTAAAGAAGCAATGATTGTTCCTATCGAAATTCAGTCAAACAGCCTAATCATTCCTACCGGCGAGCTTCCAGCTCAATCTAAAGTGATCACTCAAGGCTCGGCTTACGTGCGATCCGGAGATCAGGTAACCATCACTACAAACAGCCTTAACTAAGATGAAACTCCCAAAATTTGCGCTCGAAAATTATCAGTTCACACTAATTATTGTGGCCCTGGTAACGCTTGTAGGTTGGTTTTCCTTTCAATCGATGCCTCGTTCCGAGGACCCCAAGCCCGATTTTCCCTTTTATACCATTTACGTGGTGTACCCCGGAACTGGGCCGGAAGACCTGGAAGAGCTTGTTGTTGACCCCATCGAGGACGCCCTTGAAGAGATTACAGACATTGAATCGGTAGATACCAGTATCAAAGATGGACTTGTAGTGGTATTTATAGAGGCGTCATTTGGAATTGATACCGAAGAAAAGCTTAACGAAATAACCAGGGAGCTTAATGCTATTCGCAATGAGCTGCCTGAAGACTTGTTCGCCCTGGATATTATCCAGTTCGACCCTAATATTCGCGTCAATATCATGCAGATTGCTTTATACTCAGAAGCAGCTCCATACTCCCAATTGCGGCGAATTGCTGAAGATCTCGAATACGAACTAAATAAAATTGATGGCATTAGTGGTGTTGAAGTGGAAGCCGAGCCACAAGAAGAAATTCGTATTTCCCTCGATTTCCAGAGGATGGCACAACAAAATATTTCGCTCCAACAAGTGATTGGCACCCTCCAATCACAAAATGCCAATATTCCAGGGGGAAATGTTAAGTCGGATGGAAAATCATTCACCATTAAAACTTCCGGGGGTTTCAAATCGATCGAAGAGCTGGAGCAAACGGTAGTTTCTAATACCAATTTCCATCTTGTTCAACTTAAAGACATTGCTGATATCCGTTTTGACTATGAGGACTTACGATGGAAAGCGGCCTACATGGGTGAGAAAGCAGTATATGTCACACTTACTCAAAAAGCAGATGAAAACGTAGTCACATTAAGTGAGGAAATTAACGGCTCCCTTTCTGAGTTTCAGTCTTCCCTTCCGGCCGGTGTTGAATTGGTAAAGGTGTTTGAGCAGGCTGAAGCTGTTAGTAATCGTCTAAGTGAATTTTTATCTAACCTGATGCAGGGAATAGCACTGGTTGGCCTCATCATTTTCCTCTTCTTTGGATTTCGCCCCGCACTAATCATTATAACCGTAATCCCACTTTCTATTATCATCGCTATAGCTGGTATTGATTTCAGTGGATTCGCATTACAGCAAATTTCTATTGCTGCTTTAGTTATTGCGCTTGGGCTGCTTGTCGATAATGGAATTGTGGTGGTAGAAAACATTCTTCGGTTCCGGAAAATGGGATACTCATTAGCTGAGGCTGCTGTTCAGGGCACTGTTGAGGTTGGAGGTGCTGTAATTAGTTCGACGGTAACTACCGTTTTGGCTTTTGCTCCACTTGCTTTGCTTACAAGCGGGGCAGGAGAGTTTTTAAGGTCGCTTCCAGTTACAGTGATTTTGGTATTGGTTGCATCTCTTATTCTGGCTCTTACATTTACTCCAATATTATCGGGAAAATTCCTGGGTAAAAAAGTTGAACATAAAGGATTTATCCACCCCCTTTTGAAGGCTATTTCTGAAAAGAGTTACCTTCCTAGCTTAAATGCAGCCCTTCGACGCCCCATTCTTTTTGTAACCGGGGCAATCTTATTCTTTTTTGCTGCCTTTGCATTGTTCCCTTATGTAGGCGTGAGCTTCTTCCCTACTGCTGATAAAGCGATGCTTTTGATTGAAGTGGATGCACCGAGTGGAGCAAATATTGATGAAACAGAAAAGGGAGTGCTTTATGTAGAATCAGTTCTTCAAAGTACTCCTGGAATCAAGGATTACACTACTAACATTGGTCATGGAAACCCTACTGTTTACTATAACCGGATAGGAAAAAACTATGAGCGAACTCATGGGCAGATACTGGTAAACTTTGAAGAATGGAACCCGGAAGAATTCTATGCTACACTGGCTGATTTCAGGGCAAAGTTCTCAGCATATCCGGATGCTAAAATTACTTTCAGTGAACTTAAAAACGGCCCTCCCTTTGCTGCTCCTATCGAAATAAAAATCATCGGGGATGACCTTAGCACGCTAAAAGACCTCGCCTTTAAGGTAGAATCAATCATTGCCGAAACGGAAGGAACACTAAATGTAGAGAACCCCTTAGCTGTAGCTAAAACCAATCTCAAAGTAGGTATTGACCGCGACCGGGCAGGACTATATGGCGTAGATATTTTTGAAACAGATATTGCTCTCCGGGCTAGCCTTACTGGATATACTGTTGGCGATGTAACCCTGGACGATAGTGAAGAATATCCGCTAGTTGTTCGATTGCCTTTTGAAGAAGACGTACAAATTTCAGACTTCAATAAGGTGTATTTCACCAATCGTCAGCAACAACAAGTTCCATTTCGTCAGATTGCAAGCCTGGAATTTGAATCCAGTCTAAACGAAATCCAGCATTTTGACTTTCAGCGAAGCATTGCTGTGACCGCCGATGTTATTAACCCGGATGCTACTACCCTCGTCACTGAAGCAATTATAGAAGAACTGAACAAGATAGAATTACCACAGGGACATTCCTTCTTCATCGGTGGTGAATATGAAGCTCAACAGGAAACCTTTGGTGATCTTGGTATCTTGCTTATTCTTGCACTGTTGGGGATTTTTGCAGTACTGGTTCTTCAGTTTAAATCCTTAAAACAACCCTTAATTGTTTTTGCGGCGGTGCCGATGGCTGTAACGGGTTCTTTCTTTGCTCTCTTTATTACCGGGTGGTCTTTTTCTTTCTTTGCCTTTGTAGGATTCATCTCACTGGTTGGGATTGTAGTTAATAACTCGATTATCCTGGTGAGTTACTCAAACCAACTTATGGCAGAAGGAATGTCAAAACTGGAAGCTATTAAGAAAGGTGCTACCACTCGTTTCGTGCCTATTATTCTTACCACGACAACAACTATTTTGGGATTGCTTCCTCTTACCCTTTCAGCAACAAGTCTATGGTCACCTTTGGGCTGGACGATTATTGGAGGTATGATTTCATCCACCTTCCTTACGCTCATTATTGTACCCATTTTATATAATTGGTTTACAACCGAGTTAAAAAAGCTGCCCGCAAGTAAATAGCGTTTCTGTGAGATACAAGTTAACCGAACATTGAACATTGAACATTGAACATTGAACATTGAACATTGAACATTGAACATTGAACATTGAAATTATAAACCCCTAAATCACTTTTCCAAAACTAATACTTTTCATGTCCCTTAATGCTCTGGTTATTTGTTAATAGTTCAAATCAAGTACATTCTTGAACACTAACCAAAAAACAAAAAGGAGAATCTCCATGACTAATTTAGAACGCGCATATGATATCGTTAAAATGAGTAACGAAGGGCAGCTAATGGAAGCCCTGAAAAAATACTACCACGAAAACTCTGTAAAAGTTGAAGGAAACGGGGAAGTAACTGAGGGTCTGGAAACAAATATTAAATTCCATGAAGAATGGTTAGCTAGTATTGAAGAATTTCATGGTGGAGGCGTAACTGCCGCAGGTGAAGACCCTGAAACTGGAAAAGTACTTATGGAGTCTTGGGCTGATATTACATTTAAAGGTGCTGGACGTATGAGGATTGAGGAAGTAGAGGTACAAACCTGGGAAGACGGGTTGATAACTCATATCCGCTTTTATTACGACTCCGCCAAAATGGGTGGGTAATTTTTGATAGTCATTCTGAGCGATAGCGAAGAATCTTAACGATTAATACGCCGATAAGATTCTTCGGAAGTATCCTCAGAATGACTTTTTTTATCGGCAGGAAATTCCTTCATTATGGGATGAAAAGAATCATCCCGCTTCTGTTAGTTCTTGGTATTAGCTGCTCCCAATCTTCTGAAAATACCGACCCTCCATCCCCTCAATTTATTACCGTTCTTGGCATAGCCCAGGACGCTGGATTTCCGCAAGCTGGTTGCGAAAATGCAAATTGTATGCAGTACTGGGAGGGAAAGACTGAAGCAAGGTACCCAACCAGCCTGGGATTAATCGACTCCGAAACCGGGCAACAATGGCTGTTTGAAGCAACCCCGGACTTCAAGTACCAGTTACATGAACTGCAAAAAGCTTCCGGCCAAAAGGAGCTTTCCGGGATATTCATCACCCATGCTCATATTGGGCATTATACGGGGTTGGTAAATTTAGGCAGAGAAGTTATGGGGGCGTATCTCATGCCCGTATATGCCATGCCGAGAATGAGCTTATTCCTTCATGAAAATGGCCCCTGGAGCCAATTGGTAGAATTAAATAATATAAGCCTGGTTACTCAGGCAGCAGATTCCACCATTCAAATTTCTGAATCTCTTTCCGTAACTCCCTTCCTGGTACCACATCGCGGTGAATTTTCTGAAACCGTTGGGTACCGAATTGAATCTGAAAACAAAAAAGTGCTGTTTCTCCCCGACATCGATAAATGGTATCTCTGGGAGCGAAGCATTGTGGAAGAAATCTCGAAAGTAGATTATGCTTTTTTAGACGCTACCTTTTTTGATTCCAATGAACTCCCTGGCAGAGACATGAGTGAAATCCCCCACCCTTTTGTCGAAGAAAGCCTCGAACTCTTCAAAGATTTGGATGACAGAGAAAAAGCAAAGATCATTTTCATTCATTTCAACCATACCAATCCATTAATACTAAATGGCATGGAACGCAGGCAGGTTGAAAACCTGGGCTATAAAGTAGCATTTGAAGGAATGCGAATTGAATTATGAACAACTTCCAAAACATAACTCCTGTCCTCCCTGCTAATGATGTAGCAGCTGAAATTGAATTCTTCGAAAAGCTAGGTTTTGTTAATGTATATGACTCCCTGAAATACTCAGATAAGCTGGATTATGCCGTACTGACCAGGGATAAGCAAGCTGTTCACATTCAGTTTCAGTTTGAGGAAGATATGCCTTCCAAAAATGCTGCCCAGCAAGTTAAAATCTGGGTGAAGGATTTAGACGTTCTTCAAAATGAGTTTGAGGAAAATGGAATGGAAGTTAAGCGCCGGGATAATACCCCATGGGGCACGAATGAGTTCGGGTTTTACTCCCCTTCTCATAATGCAATTATTTTTGTACAGGATTTAGGGTGATGTGTATTGTCATTCTGAGGCTACCGCCGAAGAATCAGCATAGCCTGGAGTAATTCGCATTTTGTGTTGATCCTTCTCCCGAAAGTATTCGGGAGAAGGATGACGGTATAAGTAAAACCACTCATCCCCCTCTTCCAACCACTCATCAAGGATACGCTCCCTTAATCTTCCTCTCCCTCACATCCTGATCTTATCACGCTAAGTTTGGATCGTTCAATAAACCAAACTATTCCTCAATGAAACCAAATTTAGTATTACTCATTCTTTTTGTGCTTGGCTCTCAAGTTGTATTTGCACAATCAACGGAGCGAAAAGGCTCCATTTCTGGGTTAGTTGTAGACGCCCAAACGCTCGAACCTCTAATTGGGGTGAATATTATTATTGAAAAAACCTTAACCGGAGCGGCCACCGACCTTGATGGTAAATTCTCTATTCCAGATGTGGATGCTGGTATTTATAACCTGGTCGTTCGCTATGTAGGTTTTGAAACCAAAACTATTACGGATGTTATTGTAGGCTCGAACCGAGATCAGTACCTCGAGGTGAAATTGATTCCTTCCACCATTCAGGGAGAGGAAATCACTGTCTCGTCCGGATATTTTTCTGAAACACGGTCGGATGGTATTGGACGTGTTTCTTTTTCTCCGGAAGAACTCCGCCGTTCACCTGGTGCCGCGCAGGATTTAGGCAGAGTGCTAAATGCCCTTCCTAGTGTGGTTTCTCTTGGAGAAACGAGCCAGGATTTATTAGTAAGAGGTGGAAGCCCCTCTGAAAATGGAAATTATATCGACAATATCCCTCTTCCAGATATTCGCCACTTCCGAACACAGGGAGGCGAATCGGCAGGGCCGCTTGGGATTGTGAATACAGACTTAGTTTCTGATATCGAATTCTCTGCCGGAGGGTTTTCATCCAAATATGGAAATCACCTTTCTTCCGTATCCGACATCAGCTATCGTGATGGAAACACAGAGCGATTTAGAGGAGATGTGGGAGTTAACCTGGCTGGGTTCGTGGTTAACCTGGATGGGCCACTTTCTGATAAAACCACCTACCTGGTATCTGCCCGAAGAAGCTATCTAGATTTAATTGCGGATGCGATTGATGCTGGAGGAGCTCCCTCTTTTGCCGATGGACAGTTCAAACTCACTCATAACTTAGATAAAAAGAATAAACTCATTTTCCTGAATATCTATGGAACCAGCTTATTCGAAAATGATATCGAAGAGGCATTTGATGAAGGCTTTCCCGATGCTGTAAGCAATGAGAATACTCAAAATACAACCGGGGTAAACTGGCGGCATCTCTGGAACTCAGGCTATACAAATACCTCTCTTTCTTATTCATTCAGAGATCAAAACCAGGTGTTGACAGATGTTCTAACTTCTGCAACCTCTGTAAACCTTGATGCCAGAGAAGCTATGGTCGCTCTCCGGTCTTTGAGCTTTTTTCGGTTAACTCCATCCCAGTCTATAGAATTTGGGGTTGAGATTCAGGCTGAGCAAAACGATTTTGATTATTTCATTGCTGCCGAACGAAATCAGTCTGGAGAGAACCAGCCGGACTTTACAAGAAATGATGAAGTAAATGGAACATTAAGTTCTGCCTTTGCTTCCTACACTCTTCGGTTAACGGACAGGCTTTCTACTTCCTTTGGAGTAAGGGCTACTTATAACTCTTACAATGAAGATGTAAACCTGGCTCCAAGAGTAAATTCCCGCTATCAAATTACCGATCGCCTGGGATTGAATGTGGCCGCTGGAATCTATTACCAGACCATCCCTCGTTATTTGATTTCGCAAAATACAGACCTGGCCGACTTAAAAAGCACCCGGGCCGATCATATCATTGCTGGGATTGATTATTTGTTAACCGATGATACCAAGCTTACCATCGATGTATATAACAAGGAATACAGAAACGCTCCTGTTCTGCCGGAAACCAATTCCATTGGGAACAGAGCTTATATCCTGGATGCTTTTTCAGATTTCTATACTACTCTTGAAGATGACGGCAGAGCATATTCTCGAGGGATAGAAGTACTGATTCAAAAAAAACTTGCCGTAGATTTCTATGGGATGCTTTCCGCTTCTTTCTTTAGAACTCGGTATGAAGATTATACAGGCACCTGGCAGGATAGAGAATATGACAACCAGTACCTCTTTAGTGTAATCGGAGGATATCGCCCTAATGACCTTTGGGAGGTGAGTGTTCGATGGAGTTTATTGGGAGGACGGGCATATACTCCGGTTGATCCTGTTGCTTCTGCCAATGGTAATTCCGAAGTATTAGATATTTCCAGGTTCAATGAGGAGCGCTATCCTGCATATCATTCACTTTATACCCGTGTTGATCGACGATTCTTTATGAAGAAAACCAATCTCGTTGTATTCCTTGAGGTTTGGAACGCCTACAACCATTCAAATGTAGAAACAGATTTCTGGAATGTTAGAACTCAACAAGTTGACCGTTCAACACAATTCAATTTACTACCTGTAAGCGGCGTTAAGTTTGAATTCTAATCCTTTTTTCGGATAATTTTCCCATGGCTCAAACCCAAAAGCATATTCCTGTCGAAATTCCTGACAACTTCCTAAAGATGCTGTTTGGGCTATGGGTATTTTTTACCCTTTCATTAGGGGCAACAAGTACATGGGTATTTACCAGTGTCTACACGTCGGCTGTAGATGTCGAAAAATGGTGGGATGGCTTTTTATATGCCAGTGTCTATTCCGGGATATTCCTCGCTCTTTTTGGGATTACCTGGCGACGATTGCTTCAGAAGTTTCCCCTACAAAAACCCAGGGCCCTATTGTACCACGGAATTGCCCAGTCTTTTAATTCCATTGTGGGATTTGGAACAGGGTTTCTCATCACAGAAAACATTCATAAACTTTTCTATTCAGTTGATCATGTATCCGATGGGAAAACCGGTATCGGACTAACTGTAATAGCTCTGTTCTGTTTAATAGGAATCTTACTTACCAATGGGCTTTTTTATGCCTCTGCCTATATGCGAAGATCTATGGACGCAGAACGTCGAAGAGCTGAATCCGAGCTCAGTGCTCTTCGGGCGCAGATTAATCCTCATTTTTTATTCAATTCGCTTAATTCCATTGCTGCCCTTATTCGCATTTCGCCTTCAGAAGCTGAATCCGTGACAGAGGATTTGGCTGATGTATTCAGGTATACCTTAAGAGCAAGTGAACACCCCCTGGTACCACTAAAAGATGAATTAGAGATCATCAACCTATACCTAAATATTGAAAAAGCACGTTTTAAAGAGCGTTTAGAGATCAACATCTCCGTTCCTGACCCACTACTCACCGTTCAGGTCCCTGTGTTAACGCTTCAGCCTCTTATCGAGAATTCTATTAAACACGGGGTTAGCAAGAAAGAAGGCTCTCATGTGATAAGTCTCGAAGTAACCACCGTACAGGAGCAGCTACAATTATCCATAAGCGATACCGGCCCAGGATTTCCACATCATGATTTCCAAAAGCTTCTCGAGAATGGAACCGGGCTTTCCAATGTCTTCCATCGATTAAAGCTGCATTTTGCGGATGAGGTAGACGCTGCGCTTTCTAGCAATACACTGATCCTTCGTTTTCCTATCCAGTTCATTGAACAAAAACCAAAACACCAGGAACCACCCCTTTTAAAAGATGAACGCGTTTTTAGTTGATGATGAACCTTTAGCTCGTGAGCGATTACGTTCTCTTCTTGAGCATGCCGATGAATTTGTTCAAATCATTGGAGAATCAGGGACTGCTTCCGAAGCCATTGAACAAATCAACACTGTAAAACCAGAGGTGGTTTTCCTGGATATTCAAATGCCCGGCCTGGATGGCTTTGACGTGGTATCTCTACTCGAAAAACCCCTTCCCTACATTGTATTTGTCACGGCTTATGATCAGTATGCTATAAAAGCATTTGAAGTTCATGCCCTTGATTACCTAACAAAGCCAGTCCGCTTAGAGCGCCTTCAGCAATGTTTAGATCGTTTGAGAGATCTTACTGAATTAAAAGAGAAACAGGAAGGAGCACTCGAAAAGGCTTTATTAGATCAGCAAGAGAAGCCTCTTCACGTAATTACTGCCAAAAAAGGACGTGGCATACATGTGCTAAACCTGGATGATATCCTCTATATAGAAGCAACAGAGAAATTACTTTATGCTCATACTTTGGATAACAAATTCCGAGTAGATGGCACTCTCGATCATTTAGAAAAAAGACTTCAGGATGGGCGCTTTGTTCGGTCTCACCGTTCTTTCCTAGTGAATGTAAAGCATGTAACCGAGTTAATCCCCTGGTTCTCTGGCACCTATGAACTCAAGCTTTCTAATAATGCCCAGGTTGCAGTTTCTAGACGGCGGGTAAAGGATGTAAAAACACACCTGGGTGTTTAATGTCAATTTGTTTTCCAGGGTTACCCGTAATATTATGGCTGAAATAAATCAGCCATCCATGAAAAAGCTACTTCTCTTCCTTTCTGTTTCCTTTTTTTCAATTACTCTCCAGGCTCAAACTTACTTTCCCGGAACCTGGGGTAATTGGGAAAAGAAAACACCTCAAGAACTAGGCCTTAACCCTGACTCCATTCGAAGTGCTGTAGAATATGCCCAGGCCATGGAAACTTCAAATCCCAGAAATATGGAGGTAAATCACTACCAGACTTTCGGCCGTGAACCTTTTGGGGATGGTATTGGCCCATTTAAAGAGCGAGGTGACCAAACAGGCATTATTATTAAGAATGGATATATCATAGCAGAATGGGGAGAACCTTTTCGGGTAGACATGACCCATAGTGTGGCAAAAACGATTCTTTCTACAACTGTAGGGCTTGCTTATGATAAAGGGTTAATTCGGGATGTACATGATAAGGTAGGACCATATATGGCTCCCATTCATCTCATGGAGTTTGATGCGAATGAGCCAAAAACAGAAGAGTTTGGCGAATCTAAATTTATTGAGCCCTTTACCGGAGAACATAATTCAAAAATTACCTGGAACCACCTGCTTCGTCAAACCTCCGATTGGGAAGGGACTTTATTTGGAAAACCGGACTGGGCAGACAGACCATCCGGAGACCGTTCAACCTGGATGACAAGGGAAAGGAATGAACCGGGCACCGTGTATGAGTACAATGATGTTCGGGTAAACCTGCTGGCACTGGCTGCACTTAATGTATTTAGAGAACCTCTTCCATCCATATTCAGAGAACATGTAATGAATAAAATTGGCGGGTCACCGACCTGGCGTTGGTATGGGTATGAAACCTCCTGGGTAGTTATTGATGGGCGCCCTATCCAAAGTGTAAGTGGAGGCGGTCACTGGGGCGGAGGAGTATACATTAGCGCTAGAGACCAAGCGCGTTTAGGATATCTATTACTTCGAGATGGGGAATGGAATGGTGATCAAATTATCTCTAAAGAATGGCTTGAAATGGCCCAAACACCCACGGAGGCAAATCCAGGGTATGGATTTATGAATTTCTTTTTAAATGGAAACCAGGAAGGGCTCCCAAGTGCCCCCGAAACTTCTGTTCGTCATCTTGGCGCAGGAGCCAACATGGTATATGTGGATACTGAGAATGATCTTGTAATTGTGGCTCGCTGGATTCGAGGTTCTGCTATGGATGGAATTGTTAGAAGGGTGATTAATGCACATAAATAGACATTAAGTATCCCTAATGTATCCTTTTTTTAATTAGATAAGCACCTATTTCGAAGTACCTTAACTTCGATGAGTAGTACGCAGGGTAAAACGGCCATAGTAGTTGGGGCCACGGGTCTAGTAGGTTCACACCTTCTTCAGCTTTTGCTTTCTGATGATAGGTATGGGAAAGTAGTGGTTTTCCATCGCAGGGCAATTGGGGTTAGTCATCCAAAGCTTACCGAACATACCAGCCGATTTGATGAAATCAATATTTGGAAACATCTTATCCAGGGAGATGAACTTTACTCTGCGTTGGGTACTACTATAAAAAAGGCTGGCAGTAAGAGAGCCCAATTCCATGTAGACTATGACCATCAATTCAATATAGCTGAAGCAGCAGCCAAAAATGGTGTTGCTTCATATTGCCTCATCTCTTCGGTAGGAGCAAGCCGTAAGTCGAAGAACTTTTATTTAAACATGAAAGGTCAACTAGATAAAGCCGTTAAGAAGTTGGAATTTGAAAAGCTTTGCATCTTGAGACCCTCTTTCCTGAATGGAGATCGAAAAGAAGAGCGTTTCCTCGAAAAAGCAGGAATCAGTGCCTTTAACCTGATTTCCTTTATTCCTGGTATTCGAAAATACCGTCCGATACATGCTCAGCAAGTGGCTCAGGCTATGATTAATTCCTTAAATGAGCCTGATACAAAAACTACCTATGAAGCCGATGAGATTTTTGGATTGCTGAAGTAATTACTTTTCTCCTTTTTTACAATCCCCTCATTTTGAGATAAATAAGTTTTAGGGCAAATATTTTAAAACTTATAGATTGAGCTTCGTTTCCCGGTTATGAAACATCTCTTACTTTGCCTGATGCTGTTTCTTACAATAAACAGCGATGTACTATCGCAACAGTCTGCCAAATTGGAGTTAACTCTCTCAACTGATTACTATCTGGTAGTAAGAGATCAATTTTCCTGGTTTCTGATAACTCCCACCTACGATGCCCAATACCTACAAGACGCAACTTCACGAATCCACCCATCTCTAAGTTTGAAATACTTCTTTACGGATCGTTTCAGCATTAAATTGGGCATAAGATATTATGACTTCGGACATAAATCAGATCGGCTGCAAATCAACTTTACGCCTCCTGCCATAGAGTCTCTTCATCGATATAAGGCTCACTTTATAAGCATTCCCATTGGAGTTGATTTTCGGTTTATTAACAGGAAAATCTTCAGCTACATAGGCTCTTCTTTTCTTATGGATATATACCTGGGAGAAACTTCTAATGAGCCTGAGTTTGTTACTATTGATGCTCTGGACTGGAGAAGCTTTAACGCAAGCATTGGTGCTAACCTGGGATTGGGTTATACATTTTATAACGCCTTTGCCCTCAGTATTGAACCCTACGTTACCGTTCCTCTCCATGACTATATGATTGAGGATAGACCCTCTTCAGCTCAGAGTATACACCCCTTCCGTATAGGTATTCAAGTTGGATTAAACTATAGATTTCAATAAGTAGATTTATCACTTACTTTCTTAGGAATCAAAAAAGTAATGTTCCCTTATGAAGTCATTCCTACTTCTGCTTTCTCTATTTATTGCCGCTGATGTATTTGCCCAGGATTATACCCGTTCAATCCAAAAAGCCGATTCTATTGTGCAGGCATTTGTGGAAAGTACTTCATTGCCCGGCATGAGCATCTCTGTGTTTCATGAAGATGCTATGGTTTGGTCGAAGGGATATGGATACGCTGATGTTCAAAACCAAACCCCAGTGAACCCTTCTCTAACAAAGTTTAGAATTGGTAGTGTATCAAAATCTATCACTGCAGCAGGAATGGGAGTGCTTATGCAAGATGGCAAACTGGATGCAGATGAAATTGTGCAGACTTATGTTCCACACTTCCCCGAAAAAGAATATCCCATTACCGTAAAACAGGTGGCCGGGCACCTTGCGGGAATCAGGCATTATCGAGGGAATGAGTTCATGAGTAACAAACTCTATCGAACAGTAGATGAAGGACTGGAGATTTTTAACGATGATCCCCTGCTTTTTGAACCCGGCAGTGAATATCATTACTCCAGCTATGGATGGAACCTGATTAGTGCTGTGATTGAAGGAGCCTCAGGAGAAGAATTTCTTCCATTTATGAACGAGAAGGTATTTGACCCTAATGGCATGAATAATACGGTGCCGGAGTGGAGCAACCAGGAAATCCCCCACCTGACCAAGTTTTATGTTTTGGGGACTTATGGAAATATGGAAGCTAACCCTGTGGATAATAGCTATAAATGGGCGGGCGGAGGTTTCGTTGGAACCACTGAGGACCTTATTCGATTTGGAATGGGCATGCTGGATTATGACTTCATCAATGAATCTGTACAGGAAGAACTTATGTTTCCACAGGAAACTAACAATGGAAGAAACACCAATTATGGAATGGGCTGGCGATTTTTTGAAAACGATGGCCGTTTTTGGACTGGCCATTCCGGAGGATCGGTTGGAGGGTCAACCATGTTCCTTATCAATAAACAAGATCGTTTCATCATTGCCTATGCCATTAATCGCTCGAACGTAGGATTCGACGATCTTCATTTTAAAGTAGCCGAAGCTTTTCTTGGTAAATGACTTTGTTTCCCGAGCAGCCTCGCTAAAGCCTTGAGCCTTGGTCTATTATATAATCAAGAGATATTATCAACAATGAAATAAATGAAAGCACCCAAGCACTGGCATGATTATGAACTCATCGATTTTGGCAAGGGCCGAAAGCTAGAACGCTTTGGTTCTTTGACAGTTGACCGACCTGAACCATCTGCATCACTAAATCCTTCACAACCTGCTGAAAAGTGGAGTACATCCGATTTGTATTTCAGAGAAGAAAAAGGACAAAAAGGGTCCTGGAATAAACAAGTAGAGGATTTCAGTATTGAATATCCTTTTGGAGATTCCACTATGGAATTATGGTTAAGTCAGGGGGCCTTTAAGCATCTTGGAGTATTCCCAGAACAAGGTGTGAACTGGGAGTTTATTTCAAAAAAAGTTGAGACTATGGCCCACTCCGGGTTCACTCCAAAAGTGCTCAACTTGTTTGCTTACACGGGCGGAGCCAGTATGGCCGCAGCTCTTTCAGGCGCTAAAGTTACTCATGTCGATTCTTCAAAGAGTGTAGTAAACTGGGCGCGAAGGAATGCTGAGTCAAACCGGATAAATACCATTCGATGGATTGTAGAAGACGCCCGAAGCTTTGTGGAAAAATCCATTCGTAGAAAAGATGTCTATAATGGCATCATCATGGACCCACCCATTTTTGGAATGAGTTCGAAAGAAAAAAACTGGAAACTAAACCGTGATCTTGCCCAGCTAATAGAAAACAGCCTGAAAATCCTGGACAATGAGCACCAGTTCTTCATTCTAAATACCTATTCCCCTCAGCTGCCCAAGAATAAGCTGGAACAGCTTTTAAAAAATGTGCCCGGATTCCCATCACAATTCGAGAGTGTATTTTTGGGTTTAAAAAGCAGTAATGGAAAGGAGCTTCGTTTAGGAAACCTAATCCGGTTTTAGTATAGGGATACATTCTCATCTCCACATAAATATGTGTTGAATTTTTCCTTCTATTTGATGTATTTACATCGAAATAAAATTTTGATTTAAAGGAAGATATGGGTAAAAGTTATAAACTGGTCCCCGTAGAGGGTAATGATGAGATTAATAACGTTGTTGAATCGGTTGAAAATCTTTTTGATGAAACTGTTAATTGGTATCAAAATAGTCTTCGTCCGAAACGATTTTTGTCTAAAGCATTTCGAATCTTAGGGATACTTAGCTTTGCATTTGGTTCTTCGCTGCCTCTTCTTGCTTATCTAAATCTGAACTTCTTTCAACCAAACCTTGGATATGTAGCTTTCGCATTAGCGGGCCTCTTATACACTTTTGATAAATTGTTGGGTTATTCGAGTGGCTGGATGAGATATATATCTACAAAACTTGAGCTTGAAGCTACCTGGTTTCAATTTGAACAACGATGGGCCATTTTGGTGCTTGGGTTTTCTAAGGACTGTGAAGAAACTGAAAAAGTTAGTATCTGCGATTTATATGACGCTCTTTATGATTTCAAGATTGAAATACAAGGAATTGTAGAGGAAGAAACAAAACAATGGATCGCAGAATTTAAATCTAACCTTGCTGAGTTCGAAAAGCTGGTAAAATCTAAAACGGCAGAACTTAAACCTGGAAGTGCCTTTATTGAGGTCAAAGACGCTGATAAAATAGGCGAGATAGAAATGAATCTAGCCGGAAAAACTATCTCTCTTCAAGACAAAAATGGATACCTATTCAAAAACCTTAAACCTGGGGATTATCAATTAACAGTAACAGGTAAAAAGGACGGAGCTAGTGTTAATCGTACTCAAACAGTTACGGTAACTCCTGGTCAGATGACCAAAACCTCTATTGAGCTATAGAATAAAATAAGCCGGACCTGGTGATCCGGCTTACACTGAATATTTAATTGTTTCTCTTTTGAACTTCAATTCTTTCTATTTCTGGTAAATCCTCTTCCCTGATTTCCATGATAGAGCTGTCCATAATACTGAACTTTAGTTCTACAGCTTGCTCGTCGTATTCAGCTCCACTATCCCTGAGAATTTGCAGCCTCGAACTTAAATTCGATACTTGCTCAACAATCTCAACAACAGGTACACCCTTTTCATTATAAGCCACACGAGCACTCCCTTCAAAAGAACTATTTTCATGCAAATATTTATCAATGTTGTAGGCAAGTACCGAATCAGAAGTACTAGAATCTATTACAAGATTCAGGCTATGCAGAGCCACTTCGTATAAAGGGCGTTCTACTTCTTCTTCCATAGGAAATACATTGATGGACTTGAACGAAAACATAGATTGAAGTTCATCCCTTTTTTGAGACGCCTCGTCTAAATCAGCATCCGGAAGTACCAACACTATTTCTTTATGAGAGTCGCTTTTACCAGCTTTTTCTTTGGATTCTTTCGAATCATCCTCCGCCTCATAGATCACATCGTTTAGGATAACCTGGTCCATATCAATGGTTCTTGACTGGGAAAGTGTTTTAGTGATTTCCGCACCTTCAGCTTCTACTATCCCAACAATCATATAGCCCAACTCTTCTTCTTGTTGAACAGGCATAGTACAGGCAACAAATATTAACATTAGGGCCACAAAGGATGCGGCAATTTTATAAATAGGTCTCATTTTTCTGGGTGTTTTGTGGTTTTGATCTAACCAGTTCCCCAGCTCCTCTAAAGAGTGCTTGTGAGTATGTTTCTTAAATTGATTGAGTTCTTCTTTTAAGTTCATAGCATCACCCCATTGAATTGATTTCTTTGATGATGGTTGAGGTTTCATGGTAAAGATCCTTGTAAGGTTTTTGTTTGCTTAAGGTGATGGACTTAGGTATGACCCTTCCATCTCCTTCTAATTGCTCCATGATTTCCTTCAACTTTTTCCGGGTACGACTTAACCGGGATTTTACTGTCGATTCGCTTTTTTCGTTTTGCAGGTGAGTGATTTCCTGTATCGAAAATCCACCTATCTCGAAAAGCAGCAGGGCTGCCCGTTCTTTTTTCCCGAGCCTGGAGAGTGCACCTATCAAAAGCTGATGATCTTCAAAAAAATCATCTTCAAATACCTGAAAGGCTTCTTTTCCATCCTCAGAAGATAGCGACACAAACCTGTTCCAAAACGGTCGGCGAACAGCATCGTAAAAACTCCGGGTAACAATCTGAAATATCCAGCTCCTGAAACTTTTGGTATCCCGTAATGAACCAATGTTCTCATAGGCTTTCATCAACGATTGCTGAAGAATATCTTCGGCTTCCGCTTTGGATGAACCCGAACACAGGGCACGGCAGTAATTCACTACATCATCGTAGTGAGGCTTCAGTAATTGAATAAATTCAGAATGTGACACAGAATGCATATTGGAATTCATGGTTGCGCGCAATCACCAATAAGACTGAACCAGGTAATCAAAAGTCGCAGAGGCTAAAATTATTTTTAACTTTACTGCCATGAACTTCATTATTAATACCGAGAGACTACAATTAATTCCCTTTAATGCAGAGGATATTTCATTATTTCTCAAGCTGAATAACGATGCTTTCATAAGAAAGTATTTATGGGATGATGAATTAATTGGTGAAGAACTCGCCACAACCATCATTCAACAAAATGATCAACATTTCACTAACGATCAGTTTGGGCTCTGGAAAATTCAAAGAAAGGAAAACGATCTTGTAATCGGGTATGTAGGCCTTTGGTATTTCTTTGATGAGCCCCAGCCACAACTGATTTATGCCCTCCTCGAAGAGTTTACCGGGAAAGGGTATGCCACCGAAGCGAGTACTTCAATCATCGAGTATGCATTTAACCAGCTTGGATACGACTATCTGGTCGCCGCTACCGATGAGCCTCACCTGGATTCACAACATGTAGCTCTTCGTTTGGGGATGTCGTTTTATGAAAAGAGGATCGAAGATGGTAAGAAAACCCTTTTTTATAGAATCGAAAAGTCTTCTGATAATTGACAAACCTGGTTTTTTAATCCGTCAACCTGAAGTTTTCTGGGATAACAAAAATATGTTAATCGTTATTATTGGCCTAAGAAGAAGAGGTAGATTTTAATTTCAACTTATTCGCAATTATTCATTCAGAAATACCAACTACTATTCGCATTCTTAGCCTTAATATGACATATTAAGCACAGCTTGTTTTCAAAATATTGGTAAAGATAGATTAATTGAATAGTTAAAGACTTAAGTACTAACAATTAATGCTAAATCAATGAAAAATCTCACTTTTACCCTCACATTCGTGTTAGGGTTCCTTCTATTCGTACAAGCATGTAGCGACAGCAATTCAGATAATGGAGAGGATGAGGTTATTACCAGTTGTAATGTAGAGGGAGAGTTAGCCCAGTCTTCAAACTCTGAGGTTGAAGCCATGAGACAAGCAATGTTGACATTTAGAAATTCTCTTTCTACCGCCCAGTTGTCTGAGCTTTCTAACTGCTTAGATGACGAGCGATTCTATCTATGGCACAATACACCTAATGCAGAAGGTAATTCAAGGGACGGTATCATATATGGGGATTTATCAAGTGATCAGCTAGATAATTTTAAAGCCATTATGGAGCTTTTTCTAAGTACTTCCGGATATAAAAAAGTGGATGATATATCTACACTTGCTGAAGGTTATTTGAGCGATCAAAATTCAGGCGTATGGGATAACGATTATTACTCTATCGATCTTTTTGGAGATCCCGAAAATAGTGGATCATGGGGCTTTCAGGTTGATGGGCACCACCTGGCAATCAACTTTCTTGTACACGGAGATTATGTTTCTATAGTACCGGCCTTTCTTGGTGCAGAGCCAGCTTCCGAAACTTATAGTGGAATAGAATTTGATATTTTTGCCGATGAAAGGGACCTCGCCTTGGAACTTTATCATGGACTTTCTCCAAATGAACTATCCGATGCTGTTTCTACCGGAAGTAGAGAAATGCAAGTAGGGCCGGCAAGCCAACCGGGAAGTGTAGATCCGTATAGAGGTGACTATAATTATTCTGGTTTTGAAACTGGGTTGAAATACTCAGAAATGTCATCAACAACTCAAGCTAACCTCATTTTAGTTATGCAAGAATATGTAAACAATCTCACTACTACTTTCGCAGACTTATGGTGGGAAGACATCTTGGATAACATAGATGACACTTACTTTGTGTGGATTGATAATGTGGACACCCCAACCGTGACTACGCAATTCTATTACCGTATTTATAACCCTTATCTCTGGATAGAGTTTAATACAGAAAATGTAGTTGGTGGTAATATTGAGGATTGGAATCACATACACACTATTACTCGTATTCCAAATAATCCTTCTACCAATAATGGAGGAGATTACGGTATTTTTGCTCTACTGGTTAATAGCGGGGGAATAGAAACGCTATATGATCATTATGCTCTGGCAGAACATCATAACCAAAGCAATGTCACCTTTGACTATGAGGTAATCCAACGGCATGATCATGGACATTCTACTCATACTCACTAACTTGTGATATTCAATCCCACTTCAATTATTCCGAGGTATGATTCTTTTTTAAAAATAATAGAGAAGAGCCTACATATCTTTTAAATATCAATCGTGGAAAGAAAAGCTCGAATACTTGCAGAGATTGAATACCGTTGTTAGTCCAATATGAAAATAATCGTCCCATTACTTTATGTTTTAGCTCTCAATACACTTAGCTATGGACAAAAGTCCTACATCTATTCACAACCTGCAAATCTCGGAGATGGCTGGACTACAAGCAGCTTAAAAGCACAGCAGGCAGACTCAACACTCATATATGGATTCTTCAATCAGTTCATCAATGAAAAAACCAAAGTTCATAGTATTCTTCTGGTAAAAGATGGAGAGCTTGTTTTAGAAGAGTATTACGACGGATACTCACATTCAAAACAGCATGACCTTCGTTCTGTCACAAAAAGTATTCGAGCTATTTTGATGGGGATTGCGATTGATAAAGGCTTCATTGACGATATCAATGACCCTATTTCAAAATATCTTACCCATCCAGTCCCAAAAAAGAACCTGGATGATCGAAAGAAAGACATCTCTATTAAACACCTGCTAACTATGTCCAGCGGGCTCGATTGTAACGATTGGGATAAAAAATCAAAGGGGCAAGAGGATAAAGTCTACAAGAAAAAGAACTGGCTTCAATACACTCTCGACCTACCCATGATTAATGACCCTGGAACTGTTTCAACCTATTGCTCGATGGGAGCGATTCTGGTTGCTGAAATAATTAGCCAGGCTTCAGGTATGGACATAGTTGAATTTGCTCAGGAATATCTTTTCACTCCTTTGGGAATTAGCAATGTAAGCTGGGGACATACATCGAAGAAAGAAGTTATTTCTTCGGGAAAGAGATTATACATGACTCCCCGGAATATGGCTAAGATTGGTCAACTGATACTTAATGAAGGTACATGGGATGAAAACCAAATTGTATCAGCACAATGGATTCAGGAAGCTACTACTCCTAAAACAAAAATCACTGGTATCGATTATGGATATTTTTGGTTGAATATCCCTTCTCAGGTAAATGGGCAACTCATAATTTCCAAAACAGCGACTGGCAATGGAGGACAATACATTATGGTAATTCCTGAATTAAATATGATCGCTGTATTTACCGGAGGAGCATACAACTCTCAAGAAGATAAGCTCCCCTTTGCCATATTAAACCGGGTTTTTCTTCCAACTTTTTATAGCACAGATTAGTGCTACAAATGAACGAAGTAACGTTGAACATCGCACCTAAGAAAATTTTTTTGATAGATTGCATTGGAGCTATCACATCTACCTTCTTTTTGGGGGTTGTATTAACCACCTTTGAGGAATTCTTTGGAATGCCCTCGCACATATTATACTATCTTGCCTCCATTGCCCTTGTTTTTGCCGTCTATTCCTTTGCCTGTTATTTCCGCTTTCCTGAAAAGTGGACTTCCTTTCTTAAGGTGATAGCATTTGCCAACCTTTTCTATTGTATTCTAACCTTAATCCTGGTGATATACCTTTTCCAGCAACTCACCCTATTTGGCCTTGCTTATTTTATCGGCGAAATGATCTTGATCATTGGGATTGTAAGTCTGGAATTTAAAGTGGCTAAGCATCAGTAACATTAAGAAAGCCTGTACAGCTTCGTCTCGACCACTCCTTTTCCTTCTTCTAATGGAATAGATAAAAGCAGCTTTTCTTCCTGAGCCTTAAAATGAAATGGAGAGACCATAAGGTTAAGACCGCTTTGCTTTTTTAATCGTGTACCCTGTCCTGAAATGATGTCCAAATTCGGTTCAAATTCGCTATCCGGTATATGCTCCGTGAGAATCACATATTCATAAATGGTAAGCTTCTTCACTATCTCTAGCACTTCCTTGTTAGAAATATGCTGGAGTACCTGCTTAAGAATTGCACAATCGGCTGGAGGTAAATCATCCTTAGCTATGTCCAGACATTGGAATTCCAGATTCTCCTCTTCAAACAGTTCTTTATTCCTTTGAATAAGCTCTGGTACGATATCAACAGCTACATACTTTTTAGCATACTGAACTATCTGTTTGCCCACATTGAAATCCCCACAGCCTAAATCACATACAGTTATCGGAGTTTCGAATGAAGTCAGAAATGATATTACAGCTTCTACATAAGGGTCTACCAACTCCGGCAAATGTGAACCTTCTCCGGAATAAAAGTCCTGCGATTCTCCACCCCAAAGATGCTCACTATACACCTGAGCCATAGCAGCTTTCGTTGGCCAGTGCTTTTTAATTCTCTTCCTTTCGTTGTTTTCTTTACTCATCCTTTTTCTTGAAAACTTCACTTAAAGTATAGGAGAAATAACTTTTCCTTCCATTTCTAAAAATTTGAAACCAATGGTTTTCTGATCGGTATTACTATTAGTTTCAAAAAATAAGAATTGATTTATGCGACATAATATTCCTTTCAAAGCACTAAAATTTATACTCCAAGTGAAAAACTCGACTATCCTTTTCCCCATTCTATTCTTCTCTTTTATTGCTATTTCCATACAAGCACAGGTTCAGATTCAACCGGAAGTACTGGAATACAAAGTTGACTCATTATTGCTTGAAACCGTTTCCGAGTTAACACCAGGTTCTGCCGTACTGGTAGTAAAAGACAAGGAAATCATCCTAAACAAAGGTTATGGCCTAGCTAACCTGGACTATGACATCCCAATTACGCCTAATACAGTTTTCGATCTTGCTTCTGTTTCCAAACAATTCGCAGGGTATGCTATCGCATTACTTGCAGAACAAGGTGTGCTTTCTGAAAAAGATGACGTTAGAAAGTACATCCCGGAATTGCCTGAATTTGGTCACGCCATCACGATTGGACATTTATTGCACCATACCAGTGGAATCCGGGATTGGACCAGCACATTACCTCTTTCTGGAAGAGGCTTCGAAGATGTCATCAGCATGGATCATATCCTAAGGATGGCCTTTCAGCAAGAAGAGTTGAACTTCATTCCTGGTGATGAATATCGTTATTCGAATACCGGCTACAATCTGCTTGCTGAAATTGTTGAACGAACATCCGGTCAAACATTTCGAGAGTGGACGGATCAAAACATCTTTCAACCTTTGAGTATGACGCAGACTATCTTTTTAGATGATCATAATGAAGTGATAAAAAACAGGGCGGTTGGTTACTACCGGGTTGATGAAGGTTTTCATTATGTACCTAATACACTTACTGCCCTTGGGTCAAGCTCCTTATACTCAACCACAACCGACTTAGCTAATTGGGTAAAACATTTGATGTACCCTTCAGATGATAGAAAAGCTGTAGTAGAACGCATGTTGCAAACTCAACCTTTATCCAACGGAAACAATAACAACTATGCGTATGGAATTTCAAAAAATACCTTTAGAGGCACACCGTGGATTTCTCATTCAGGAGGATGGGCTTCTTTCAACACCTACCTAACCATACTTCCCGAACAAGATCTCGCTATCGTTGTTCTTAATAATAATAGTGAGAACTCCTTCAATATTGCGGTCCGAATAGCAAGTTATTACGTTCCCTGGGCACAACAGGGACAACAAGCATCGAACCAGAATGATGAATCAGATACAACAGAGAACCTCCCTATTTCTGATGATTTACTAGATTCGTACAAAGGCACATACAAACTTGGACCAGGCTGGTATGTTCATTTAACAAAGGAGGATGGTCAACTCTGGACCCAGGCTACTCAAGAGGACAAGTACCCTATGTTTGCAGTTTCTGACAGCCTGTTTCAAATACCCGCCTATGGCAATAGAACTATGAAATTTTACTCAGATGAGAATGGTAAAATTACGCACCTGGTTTATAATAATATTGTCAGTCCTAAAATGAGTGATGAAACAATCGCCTCTTTAAATAATCCTGCTGAATACGAAGGCAAATACTTGAGCGATGAACTGAATACCTCTTATTCGGTCAAATTTAAGGATGGAAAATTGAACCTATGGCACTTCCAGTATGGAGAAATCGGTCTAAATCAAGCCTGGAATGATGAGTTTAAAGGCTCCTCTTCATTTACAGATTTTGTTGAATTTCGAAGAGATGAACATGGAGATATTGACGGATTTTATGTCACCCAGTACAGGGCAAAGAACCAGTTCTTTAAAAAGGAGAGCACGAAGTAACCAGGGTTTAGCCTGTGTTCAAATTATTTCATCACCTAACTTCTGCTTTAGAATGTTAATAGAAGCTCCATTTCGTAAAACTAAGGCTGGAGCTTCTATCAAATTAGAAAAGCTCTCCTCATTCTAACTATTTGAAGCAACTGATTTTTTAGCTAGTATTGGTTTCAACTTTTTAGCATTGATTAGATGAAGATACCAGTTGTGATTCTTAACGGATTTCTTGGTTCGGGTAAGACTACCTTATTAAGAAACCTGCTTGTTCAATCTCATGAAAAAGATCTCTCTGTTAGTGTAGTTGTAAATGATATGAGTGAACTGGATGTGGATGGTGAATTAGTTGCCAATACAGAAGTGGTCGAAGAAAAAGATCACAACCTGGTATCTATTTACTCCTGCATAATTAGTAGCAAAAAAGGGATCCAGGAACTAGACAATGCGCTCGCTAAGATTTTGTCCAATAATGAACCGGATTTAATTCTTGTTGAGACATCAGGAAGTGGACACCCATTACCGCTCATTGAGTTTTTTCAAAAACAGCCAACACTTAAACTTACCGGAGTACTTGCTTTAGCCGACAGCTTAATGCTAGCCAGAGACTACAACTATGGACAACAGCTTGTGCCTCTTCTGCAATATAATCTACAGATTCAAAAGAGAGATACGATCAATTTACTGGCCGAGCAAATCATGTTCTCCAGCCATGTCATTTTAACCAAAGCAGACCGGCTTGAAAAAGGCAAACTTCAGGAGATTGCCCAATCTATTCATCCCCTCAACCCCTATGTATCTATTCTTTCTGTTCCATGGGGAAATCTCGAGATTGAAGAATTGTTGGCTATGCCAGAATATGATTACCATCGGGTGGCCAAATTGGTGGAAGAATTAAAGCCTGTTCTTGAATCTGAATCGCAGGATGAACGCCCCTACAACCTGGCAACCAGAGTGATTAAAGACGACCGCCCATTTCACCCCCAACGATTATGGGAAGCCTGTCATGAATACCTGGATCAAAAAATTTATCGAAGTAAAGGCTTCTTCTGGCTAGCGAGTCGCGATAAGTTATCTCTGCTCTGGAATCAGGCTGCGGGAAATATCAGTCTCGAGATGATCGGATACTGGCGCTCCGGAATTGTTGAGGATAACAACCATGGCATAACTGAAATGGAAATTGAGCAACTGAAAGAGAGGTTAGCTAATGAATCAGGGCGGTTTGGCGATCGTCACTGTCATCTTACTGTTATTGGAGACAAAGCTCATGTTGATGCATTTACCGAAGCACTTATAACATGCTTTCTTACTGAAGACGAAATAAAGCATTGGCAATCTGGTGGGGAGTTCGCCGATCCATGGCCTAAGAACATGGTTAAATTGACGAATTGAAGTTCTACAGACGATTAGGACTTTAATAATTCATTCAATTCTTAAAATTTGAAACAAATATTTTTTTAAGTAGTATTGCGATTAGTTTCAAAAAATAAGAATTGGAAATATGAAGCTTTTAACCAGAGCCGAAGAATACATTTTACTAGCCGTTTTTAAACTTGGTGAAGATGCATACAGCATCCCGATACAGGAGAAGCTATCGGAAATCACTGAAAAAGAATGGTCATTAGGCGGTATTTATATGCCCCTTGAACGACTTGAAAAGAGAGGATACCTCTCCTCTTCTCTTTCCGAATCTACTCCCGAAAGAGGCGGAAGGCACAAGCGTATTTATGCATTAACCCGTGACGGGAAAACAGCCCTTCGTCATGCTTATGAAGTACAGCAAAGTATGTGGAGTGGCGTCCCTCAATTAATGTTTGGGTTAAAGTAGCATGTCCTTTCGCCCTCCCAAATTAGCCGAGAAAATTCTGACCAGGCTTCAATACGATGATGTCTGGAAAACCGCATTGGGAGATTTCGAGGAATACTACGCCTACCTGGCCACCAAAAAGGGGAAGAAAAAAGCAGACGCCTGGTACTGGAAACAAGTGCTAAGGTATGCCCCATCAAAAATCATACACAAACTCTATTGGACTGTAGAAATGTTTTTTAATTACCTGAAGATGTCTTTCCGGAGACTTAGAACAAATAAAAGCTATTCATTTATCAATATATCCGGATTGGCGATTGGACTGGCAAGCTTCCTGCTTATTGGGCTTTTTGTTCAGCACGAGCTGAGTTATGACAAACATTTTGAGGATTCCGATCGCATCTACAGAATTGTAAAGCAGAATGCAGATAGTCACCAGGGCACCAATCTGTTTGCTGTTACGCCAATGCTTCTTCATAGTGCGTTGAGGGAAAACTTCCCTCATTTTGAGCATACAGCCTATGTGAGCCCTTTTACTGGATTGCTTAAAAATGGAGACAATTCCTTTTTTGAAAATGGATTGCATGCTGGAGGCGAGTTTTTTGAAACTTTCAGCTATACCTGGCTGCATGGCAATCCCGAAACAGCACTTGACGATCCTGCTGCGATCATTTTAACCCGCTCATTAGCAGAAAAGCTATTCGAAAACAAGAATCCTGTCGGTGAAGCGCTGGAAATTATCCAGGAATATGAAACTGAAGTCAGTGTAATGCTAATTACAGGAGTTATTGAAGACCTGCCTAAAACTTCGCATCTATACTTCAGCTACATCGCCAATGAGAAATCCAGCACATGGCACGAAGGAAACGCGGATTATTGGGATAGTAATGGTTATTTCACCTATGTCAAATTGAATGAAAACTCAGAATTAAATGACGATTTGCTGGCTAATATAGCCGAGTTCTATAGTTCCCAGATGTTGGAGCTCGGTTACTATAAAAATGACCCTTCCAAATTGCCTTCGCTTCTTTTTCAGCCACTTGCAGATGTTCATTTAAAGTCTTCAAACATCAATCATAACGTAGGTATGACTCTAGGAAACATTAATTATGTGTACACCTTGTTACTAATTGGTTTCATCATTCTTCTTATTGCTTGTGTAAACTATATGAATCTGGCTACTGCTCGCGCAGTCATGAGATCAAAAGAGGTCGGTGTTCGAAAGGTAATCGGGGCATTACGGTCTAACTTAATTCTTCAATTCAGCTCAGAAGCTGTATTACTTTCTTTATTAAGTATTTCTTTTGCAGTGCTGTTGGTCTGGTTCTTTTTAGAGCCATTCAGTTCACTTGTGAATAGATCTATTGGACACGAGCTATTTATAACTCCGGGATTTTGGTTAGCCGTATTAGGCACCAGTTTTTTAGTTGGAGTTATATCAGGAAGCTACCCGGCATTGTACCTGTCTTCCCTTAAGCCTTCCAGTATTTTCAAGGGACATTCCAAAGGAGGTAATAAAAACTCTTTCATGAGAAACGCTCTTGTAACTGGCCAGTTTGCGGTTACGACCACCCTGATTATTTGTTCTATTGTCATATTCAAACAGATGGATTATATCCGAACTTCTGATGTCGGATATACTCGCGATCAAATCCTGACTGTGAATTTGAAGGATGATAATTTTGGTCAATACTATGATGCAGTTGCTCAAAAACTGAAGACTAATCCTAATATCCTTTCTGTTTCATCTAGCAATCATCTTCCAATGGATGTTCAGGGTAGTACCACTGGGGTAAACTGGGAAGGTCGTGAAGAGCGAGTAAAATTCTACCGCCACTATGTACATTATGATTACCTCGAAATGATGGAGATCGACCTCGTTGCAGGACGGTACTTTTCCAGAGACTTTTCTACCGATGAAACCAATGCTTTCATTCTCAACGAGTCGGCTGTAAAAAGCATGGGCTTTACCCCTGAAGAAGTTTTAGGCAAGAAGCTTGTTATGTGGCAGCGTGAGGGCGATGTGATCGGTGTGGTTAAAGACTTCAGTTTCCTCTCCTTTCGATTAGAGCAGGCTGCTGTCATGATTGGGTTTAACAGATCGATTGATTATGACTACCTAACGATCAAAGTTCGGCCTGAAAACCTACAGGAAACGGTAACTTTTGTTGAGGCTGCGGTTAAAGAAGCCAGTCCCGATTTTCCTTTTGAGTATGCTTTTCTGGATGATGCCTTTGACAATATGTACAAAGCGGATCTTAATCTTGGAATGCTGCTTAATGCATTTACTATCCTTGCCCTGTTCATAGCGTCCATTGGATTGTTTGGGCTCGCTTCTTTTATGATGGAGCAGCGAGCAAAGGAAATAGGAATTCGAAAAGTACTTGGGGCCAACCTGGTTCAGATTCTGACTGTGGTGAACAAAGATTTTATGAAACTCATTATCCTGAGCTTTGTTATTGCTCTTCCTTTTGGGTGGTACGCCATGAATATCTGGCTGCAGGATTTCGCTTATAAAATCGAACTGGGACCCTCCATTTTTGTTGGTGCTGTTTTAATAGCTATTGGAGTTGCCATACTAACGGTGAGTTATAAGTCCATCAAAACTGCTCTCGCTAATCCTGTAAACAGTCTTAAATCGGAATAATGAGCCATAAGCCACCAAAATCAGCGGAAAAAATGCTTAATAGGCTTTTATATGATGACGTCTGGAAAACTACAGTGGGAGACTTTGAAGAATACTATGCCTACCTGGCCTCAAACAAAGGAAAGAGGCAGGCTGATGCCTGGTATTGGAGACAAGTGCTAAGGTTTGCTCCGTCAAAAATCGCACAAAAACTCTACTGGACTTTAGAAATGTTTTTTAATTACATGAAAATATCCTTCCGAAGACTTAGAAATAATAAAAGCTATTCATTCATAAACATTTCCGGGCTGGCTATCGGACTTGCAAGCTTTCTGCTAATCGGACTATTTGTTCAGCATGAATTAAGCTATGACAAACATTTTGAAGATTCAGATCGCATCTATAGAATCGTAAAGCAAACTGCTTACAGTCATCAAGGCACTAACTGGTATAGTACAACCTCTATGCCTTTACATTCTGGCTTAAAAGAAAATTTCCCTCAATTCGAGCATACAACCTATATAAACACCTATACCGGGTTGCTTAAGAATGGAGACAATTCTTTCTTTGAAAATGGATTATACGTTGGTGGTGAATTTTTTGAAACCTTCAGCTACACCTGGTTACAAGGCAATCCCGCAACAGCGCTTGACGATCCAGCTGCGATCATTTTAACCCGCTCACTAGCCGAAAAGCTATTTGGAAGAACAAATCCTGTTGGCAAACCGCTGGAGATAATCCCTAAGTATGAAACGGAGAGTAGTGTTAAGCTAATTACCGGTATAATTGAAGATGTGCCCAAAACTTCTCATCTACATTTCACCTTTATAATGAATGAGAAGTCAAGTAAATGGCATGAGGGAAATGCAAATAAATGGGGTAACAATGGTTATTTAACCTATGCTAAATTGGGTGAAAATTATGAGTTAAATGATGAATTACTTGCTAAAATTGACCATCTCTATAATGCTCAAATGTCAGGTATTGGTTACAAACCAGATAATGCACCAAAACTTGCATTCCAGCCCCTGGAAGATGTTCACCTAAAGTCTATGCACATTAATGAAGGCAAAACGGTGGCTCTGGGAGATATTAAATACGTTTACACGTTGTCGCTTATTGGATTGATTATTCTTCTTATCGCTTGTGTAAATTACATGAACCTTGCTACGGCACGTGTTATAGTGAGAGCAAAAGAAATCGGTGTTCGAAAGGTAAATGGGGCCTTTAAATCCAATCTCATTTTACAATTCATTTCGGAGGCTGTACTCCTTTCCTTCTTTAGTATCACTCTTGCTCTGGTTCTGGTATGGATATGCTTAGAACCCTTTAGTAACCTGGTGAACCGCCGCATAGCAACTGAGTTATTTATCACTATTGGATTTTGGTTATCTGTATTTGGCATTAGCTTTATAGTAGGCATTGTGGCTGGTAGCTATCCCGCCTTTTATATGTCTTCTCTTAAACCTTCCGGTATTTTCAAGGGTCATTCCAAAGGAGGTAATAAAAACTCTTTCATGAGGAACGCCCTTGTAACTGGACAGTTTGCGGCTACCACCACCTTGATTATTTGCTCTATTGTCATATTCAAACAGGTGGATTATATCCGAACTACCGATGTCGGTTACACTAGGGATCAAGTCCTAACAGTGCCTATAAAAGATGAGAATTTTGGTAGTTACTATGATGCCGTTTCGCAAAAGTTAAAAACAAACTCTAATATCCTATCAGTATCATCTGGTAATCATCTACCCATGGATATTACAGGAAGTAATTCCGGGATAAACTGGGATGGCCGTAAAGAAAGAGTAAAATTTTATCTCCAAAATGTACACTATGATTTTCTGGAAATGATGGAGATTCCCTTGGTCGCCGGAAGATACTTTTCCAGAGACTTTCCTACCGATCAAACGAGTGCTTTTATCATTAACGAATCAGCTGCTAAAAGCATGGGTTTTACCCCTGAAGAGGTTATCGGTCGTAAAATGGTCAAATGGAAAAGGGAAGGTACTGTTGTGGGTGTAGTTAAAGATTTTAATTTCCTTTCATTTCGATTGGAACAGGCGGCTCTGCTCATAGAATTTAATAGACCGGAAGACTACCACTATTTAGTGATGAAAGTACAACCTGAGAATCTTCAGGAAACGGTAAGCTTTGTGGAAACTCAATTGAAAGAATTCTCACCTGGCTACCCTTTTGAGTATGCTTTTCTGGATGATGCCTTTGATAGCATGTATAAAACAGAGCTGAACCTTGGAATCCTGCTCAACGCGTTCACCGTTTTAGCCCTATTTATTGCTGCGATTGGTCTATTTGGATTGGCTTCTTTCATGATGGAGCAGCGAGCAAAGGAAATAGGAATTCGAAAAGTGCTCGGAGCAAGCCTTGTGCATATCCTTACTGTTGTGAACAAGGACTTCATGAAACTGATTGGCATTAGTTTTGTAATTGCCATCCCGGTTGGGTGGTACGCCATGAATACCTGGCTGGAGGATTTTGCCTATAAAATTGAATTGGGCCCTTCCATCTTTATCGCTGCAATTTTGATAGCCATTGGAGTAGCCGTCTTAACCGTGAGTTATAAATCGGTTAAAACCGCACTTACTAACCCAGTAAAAAGCCTTAAATCGGAATAATGAGCCATAAGCCACCAAAATCAGCAGAAAAAATCCTGACCAGGCTTCTATACGATGATGTCTGGAAGACTACCCTGGGAGACTTCGAAGAGTACTATGCTTACCTGGTTTCGAATAAAGGAAAGAAACACGCTGATGCCTGGTACTGGAAACAAGTGTTGCGTTATGCACCCTCAAAAATTACTCACAAATTATTTTGGTCTGTAGCTATGTTTAAAAACTATCTAAAAATTGCTCTTAGAAACCTAAACAAGCAAAAGAGCTACTCTTTTGTAAATATAGTGGGGCTGACTATTGGCCTGGCCTGTTTTCTGATTATCGGATTTTTCATTCAATACGAGCTTAACTACGACACTTTTCACGCCAACAGTGACCGAACCTATCGAATTGTAGAGCAACAGCCACAAAACTCATATATGGGCTCTAACTGGTTTGCATTGACAGCCACGCCAATGGCTGTAACTATGAAAGAAGAATATCCGGAAGTTGAATCTGCCGCTTATTTTACTTCTTCCAGAACCATTCTTAGAGCTAATGATCATAGCCTGATCGAGTGGGGTGTAGCTACCGATGAAGGTTTCTCGGATATATTCACCTATACCTGGTATATGGGGAATCACCAGACTGCTTTAAACGACCCCTATTCCATTGTACTTACACAAAGCCTGGCGGAAAAGCTTTTTGGAGCTGAAAACCCTATGGGTAAAACCATACAACAAATTTATCCGGACGATTCTGAAGTAGATAAAACGGTAACAGGCGTTGTCGCCGACCCGCCAAAGAATTCGCACTTTGGTTTTGCATACATCGTCAACGACCAAACTACTCCTTACTACGAATACAACTTTAATGAGTGGGGAAATAGTAACGCGTACACCTTCATTAAGTTAAGGGAGGGTGCTTCTGCAGCAGACTTTTCAGAAAAGCTGTCGGATTTTGCAAAAAACTATACCGGTACTTCGGGGTACTATTCGGATAACCCGGATGCCTTACCAATTTATTCCTTGCAACCTCTTGAAGACATTCATCTTGGCTCATCTCACTTAAATTTTAACCCTTCCAGCACAGGAGACATCGATAATGTGTATATGTTTGCTGCAATTGCATTCATCATACTATTGATTGCTTGCGTGAATTATATGAACCTGTCCACAGCACGTTCCCTAACACGGGCAAAAGAGGTGGGAGTACGAAAAGTGATTGGTGCTTACCAATCAAATTTAGTCATGCAGTTTTTATCGGAGGCTGTCGTGATTTCTCTGCTTGGTATCGTTGGTGCTATAGTTCTTGTCGCTTTTTCAGCCCCTGTTTTTGAAAATCTGTTTAATCGTGAATTAACTGCTCAATTCTTATTCCAATGGCAGTTCTGGGCTCTTTCTCTAGTTTTGAGTTTAATTGTTGGAGTTATCGCCGGCAGTTATCCTGCATTTTACATGTCAAAGTTGAAGCCTGTACTCATTTTAAAAAATCATATTAAGGGGGGTAAGGGAAATTCACTAACCAGGAACCTACTCGTAGTCGGACAATTCACGATTACAACTATTCTCCTGGTGAGTTCAATCGTCGTGTTTCAGCAGTTAAATTTCCTCAGAACTACCGATACTGGCTTGAACAGAGATCAGGTGATCACTATTCCGAATAGAGATGATGAACTTTGGGATCAGTTTGAAACAGCGAAAGCTGAGTTTTTAAAAATTCCAGGAATAGAGCAGGTTTCTTCTTCTCAGTTCGATCCTATTTTTATGAGTAGCCAAACTTCCGGCACAGAATGGGAAGGAAAGCAGGAAGACGATGAACTAAGTATCTACGTATCCCCTGTTGGCTTCGATTTTGTTGAAATGTTGGATATTCAGATCATCGAAGGAAGATCATTTAATCCTGATTTATTCCAGGAAACAAATAAAGATTATTTGTTGAACAAAGCCGCAATAAGAGAGTTGGGCTGGACACAAGAAGAAGCAATTGGTAAGTCCTTTGCAGTCTGGGGGAATCAGGGAACCGTTGTTGGTATTGTAGATGATTTCAACTTCCAGTCTCTGGATCAATCTATTGCTCCCCTCACTGTTATGATTGCTCCGGAATATTCACACCGTTATGTCCACTTAAAGTTTAGCGGTAGTGATATTCAAGCTACAGTAGCAAATGTGGAAGAAACCATTAAGAAGTTTTCTCCGGGCTATCCTTTTTCTTATTCGTTCCTGGAGGATAGGTATATGCAGTTGTATAACGATGAGCAGCGCCTGGGATCACTGTTCAATTATTTTTCATTATTAGCTCTGTTTATAGCTTGTATGGGGCTGTTCGGTTTAACCACCTATATCTCAGAACAAAGAACCAAGGAAATTGGAATTCGAAAGGTTTTAGGAGCCAGTGTAGGTCAGATACTTCGTTTACTTAACAAAGACTTTCTCAAGCTGGTGAGCATAAGCTTTTTGATTTCTGTACCTGTTTCGTGGTACATAACTAATCTATGGCTGGAAGATTTCGCGTTCCGCGTAGAGCTTGGTCCTCTAATCTTCCTGTTCGCCGGGTTCATAGTATTTGGGATAGCACTCTTAACGGTGAGTTTCAATTCCATAAAAACCGCTCTTTCCAACCCTATAGATAGCCTTAAATCGGAATGACAGATTACAGACCACCAAAGCTAGCAGAGAAGATCCTGACCAAGCTTCAATACGATGATGTCTGGAAAACTACGCTCGGTGACTTTGAAGAATACCATGCCCATTTGGTAGAAAAGAATGGACTTAGAGCTGCTAACTGGTGGTACTGGAAACAAGTATTAAGGTATACTCCATCAAAAATCGTACACAAACTCTATTGGACTATCGAAATGTTTTTTAGCTATCTGAAAATGTCTTTCCGAAGACTACGAACCAATAAAAGCTATTCATTCATCAATATTTCAGGGCTGGCTATAGGGCTGGCGAGCTTTTTACTCATTGGGCTATTTGTGCTCCACGAATTAAGCTACGATAAACATTTTGAAGACTCGGACCGCACCTATAGAATTGTGATGCAAGAAAAGGAAAAACATCAAGGCAAGAATTGGCTGGCGGTAACCCCTATGCCTCTACATTCTAGCTTAAAAGAAGTTTTCCCTCACTTCGAGCACACAACCTATGTAAGACCTTACAGTATATTGCTCAAAGCTGATGCAAATTCGTTCTTTGAAAATGGTTTGTATGTTGGTGGTGATTTCTTTGAAACCTTCGATTACACATGGTTGCAAGGTAATCCTGCTACTGCCCTTAATGATCCATCGGCTATCATTTTAACTAGGTCACTTTCAGAAAAACTATTTGGGAATAAGAACCCTATTGGAAAAACACTAGAAGTTGTTCCTGAATACAAGTCTGAAGCCAATGTTAAGTTAATCACTGGTGTAATTGATGACTTAGATAAACCATCTCATTTACAATTTTCCTTTATCGCCAATGAAAAAACAAGCGTATGGCATCAAGGAAACTTCAACCAATGGAGTGGCAACAACTATGTTACATATGCTAAAGTAGGTGAAAACTATACACTCAGTAATAATCTTCTCGGTCAAATCAACGAGTATTATAATAATCAAATGCTGACAAGTGGCTACCACCCCGAGAATATATCTAAACTTGTATTCCAGCCAATCGCCAGTGTTCACTTAAAATCTGCTCATATAAATCACCCGCTGCCGATAGTTCTTGGTAACATTAAATATGTGTATGCCTTATTTCTGATCGGTTTAATTATTCTTCTAATTGCTTGTGTGAATTATATGAACCTTGCGACCGCTCGGGCGGTAATGAGATCAAAAGAGGTTGGGGTTCGAAAAGTAATCGGTGCTTTACGCTCCAACCTTATCCTGCAATTTACATCAGAAGCCGTTCTGCTTTCTTTGTTTAGTATCACATTTGCTGTGGCTTTAGTCTGGGTATGCCTGGAGCCCTTTAGCGGTCTGGTAAACCGGTCTTTAGAAGCCGATTTTTTTATCTCAATCGGATTCTGGAGCACTGTTTTAGCGATTAGTTTTTTAGCAGGAATTATTGCGGGTAGCTATCCTGCTTTTTATATGTCTTCGCTTAAACCTGCTAGCATTTTCAAAAACCATACGAGAGGGGGCAAACGGAATTCTTTTATGAGGAGTACTCTTGTCATGGGTCAATTTGCGATCACTACTGTATTAATTATTTGTTCCCTTGTAATATTCAAACAACTGGACTTTATCCGATCTACTGATGCTGGTTACTCTCGAGATCAAATTCTTACCGTCAAGCTAACAGATGAAAACTTTGCCAAATCTTATGATGCCATTTCACAAAGCCTAAAGACCAATCCCAACATTCTTTCGGTATCCGTTGGCAACGATCTCCCAATGAATGTTCAAAGTAGTACATCCAGCGTGAACTGGATTGGGCGTGAAGAGAGTGTAAAGTTTTACCTCCATAATATGCATTACGACTATCTGGAAATGATGGAGATCGATTTGGTGGCTGGACGTTTTCTTTCGAAAGCCTTTTCTACCGATGAAACCAACGCATTTATCATCAATGAGTTTGCCGCGGCAAGTATGGGATTTACACCAGAGGAAGTGCTTGGTACTGAGTTGAGAGTAGGAAACAAGGTAGGAGATGTTGTGGGGGTAGTTGAAGATTATAATTTTCTTTCCTTACGACTGGATCAGGCTGCCTTACTTATTGGGTTTATTAATAGAGCACAAGACTACAATCATCTGGTAATGAAGGTCCGGCCGGATAATCTTCCGGAAACAATCGCTTTTGTGAAAACCGAGGTTAAAAAAGCTAGCCCTGATTTTCCTTTTGAATATGCTTTTCTGGATGATGCATTCGATAATATGTACAAAACAGATTTAAACCTGGGTACGCTCCTTAGCGCATTTACACTCCTGGCTTTGTTTATTGCCGCTATTGGGTTGTTTGGTTTGGCTTCCTTTATGATGGAGCAAAGAGTAAAAGAAATAGGGATTCGGAAAGTACTCGGAGCTAACCTGGTGCAGATTCTTACCGTTGTGAATAAGGACTTCATTAAGATCATAGCTTTGAGCTTTGTTATAGCCGCTCCGATTGGATGGTATTCAATGAATAAGTGGCTAGAGGGCTTTGCCTATAAAATTGAGCTGGGACCTTCCGTATTTATAGCTTCCGCTACCATTGCTATCGGAATTGCCCTGTTAACAGTAAGCTATAAATCAATAAAAACAGCTCTTGCTAATCCTGTAGATAGCCTTAAATCGGAATAATGGAACATAAACCACCAAAGCTAGCAGAGAAGATCCTGACCAAGCTTCAATACGATGATGTCTGGAAAACTACGCTCGGTGACTTTGAAGAATACCATGCCCATTTGGTAGAAAAGAATGGAATCAGAGCTGCTAACTGGTGGTATTGGAAACAAGTATTAAGGTATGCTCCATCAAAAATCGTACACAAATTCTATTGGTCCATCGAAATGTTTATAAACTACCTGAAAATGTCTTTCCGAAGACTTCGTAATAGTAAAACCTATTCATTCATTAATATTTCTGGCCTGGCCGTTGGTTTAGCTAGCTTTATTCTAATCGGCCTTTTCGTACAGCATGAGCTTAGTTATGATAAACACTACGAAGACTCAGATCGGATTTATCGGGTTAATAAACGAAATATAGATGCATACCAGGGGAATAATTGGAATGCCGTTACGCCCATGCCCCTTCATAGCGGACTAAAAGAGAACTTTCCCCAATTTGAGCATACTACCTATGTTACTGCGTATACAGAAGTGATTAAATCCGGAGCAGATTCTTTTTATGAGGACGGCTTATACGTGGGTGGCGAGTACTTCGAAACATTCAGCCATACGTGGGTTTATGGAAACCCAACAACAGCATTGGATAATCCGGAATCCATCGTCCTAACCCAGTCACTTTCAAGAAAAGTGTTTGGGAATAAAAATCCAGTTGGCGAATCAATAAGTATCATTTCGGCTCATGAGACAGATATTAAATTAAAAACTGTTACCGGAGTAATTGAAGATGTACCAAGAACCTCTCATCTCTATTTCAGTTACATAGTTAATGAAGTATCCAGGTACTGGAGTAAAAACGATTACAATAACTGGGATAGCAATAGCTATTTCACGTATGTGAAGTTGAGCAAACAAGCATCGTTGAATGAAGAGTTACAAGCAAAACTCTCTGACTATTACAACGCACAAATGACGACGCAATCGTCCTACAATCCTGATAAAATACCTCAAATTGGTTTCCAACCAATGCTGGACATTCATTTAAAATCAACGCATATCAATCATCAACGAGGTGTGAGTTTAGGTGATATAAAGTATATGTATTTCTTGTTGCTCATTGGCTTAATCATCTTGCTCATTGCCTGTGTGAACTATATGAATCTGGCAACGGCAAGAGCCATCATGAGAGCGAAAGAAATTGGGGTTCGAAAAGTAATTGGTGCGTTAAGATCTAATCTGATTATGCAATTCATTTCTGAAGCCGTTTTACTTTCATTCATAAGCATTGTACTGGCATTGGCATTGGTACGTATTCTGTTCCCGCCATTTATCGATTTGGTAAATCGGGAAATCGGAATTGATTTCTTTACGGCTCCCGGGTTTTGGCTTTCTGTTTTAGGAATCAGTTTTTTAGTCGGCTTAATTGCAGGAAGTTATCCCGCCTTCTATATGTCTTCATTAAGACCTTCAGGGATCTTTAAAAATATGACCAAAGGAGGTAAAGGAAACACTTTCATGCGAAATGCATTGGTCATGGGGCAATTTTCAATAACCACCATTCTGATTATCAGCTCCATTGTAATCTTTCAACAACTAGACTATATCCGTACCGCTGATGTTGGTTATACAAGAGATCAGATTCTGACTGTTCATATAAAGGATGAATCGGTTGGAGAGCAATATGAAGCCTTAGCCCAACATTTAAAACGGAATTCAAATATACAGCAGGTTTCCATAGGAAATAAGCTACCCAATAATATTAACAGCAGTACCTCCGGCATTCAATGGCCAGGACAAGAGGAACGCATAACGTTTCACCTCCACAATGTCCATTACGACTTTTATGAAATGATGGACATTGAACTGATAGCTGGAAGGTTTTTTTCTGAAGAATTCTCTACCGATGAAAGCGATGCGTTCCTTTTGAATGAATCTGCAGTTACTAAAATGGGTCTAACTCCAGAGGAAGCGTTAGGTACCCGAATGCTTAGATGGATACGAGACGGTAAGGTAGAAGGCCAAGTAGTAGGGGTAGTTAAAGATTTTAGTTTTCTTTCTTTCCGGCTTCAACAAGAAGCATTGATGGTTGGGTTTACCAAAGCCCATGATTATAAATACCTGGTAATGAAGGTTTCCCCTGATAATCTGCAGGAGACGGTTGCGTATGTTGAAGCACAGGTTAAGCAGGTTTCTCCGAATTATCCTTTCGAATATGCGTTTCTGGATGACGCCTTCGATAACATGTATAAAACAGATTTGAATCTAGGTACACTCCTTAGTGCGTTTACAATCCTGGCTTTGTTTATTGCTACAATCGGGTTGTTTGGTTTAGCATCCTTTATGATGGAGCAACGAGCAAAAGAAATCGGCATTCGGAAGGTCTTGGGTGCAAATGTGCTTCAAATCCTTACTGTGGTGAATAAAGACTTCATGAAACTGATCGGCTTTAGCTTTTTAATTGCCATCCCAATTGGGTGGTATACCATGAACACCTGGCTACAGGATTTTGCTTATAAAATTGAGCTAGGCCCCTCCATCTTTATTGGTGCAATTGCTATTGCAGTAAGTGTGGCCATCTTGACAGTAAGTTATAAATCCATCAAAACGGCAACCGCAAATCCTGTAGACAGCCTTAAATCAGAATAATGGATCACAAACCTCCAAAATTAGCTGAGAAGATTCTGGCCAAGCTTCAATACGATGATGTCTGGAAAACTACGCTCGGCGATTTTGAAGAATACCATGCCTATCTCGCCCAAAAGAAAGGCACAAGAGCTGCCAATTGGTGGTACTGGAAGCAGGTCTTTCGATATGCTCCCTCAAAAATCCTTCACTCTTTTTACTGGACCTTAGCTATGTTTAGAAATTACCTGAAAGTCGCTCTTCGAAACATCCTCAAATACAGGGGATATTCACTTATTAACATTTTAGGGCTAGCTATTGGGCTGGCAAGTTTTGTGCTTATTGGGATGTTTGTGGTTCATGAAATGAGCTACGACCGACAACACAAAGACTCGGATCAGATTTACCGGGTAATTCGAAATGCACCACACGAATTTTACCTGGGTACCAGTTGGTATGCAGTAAACCCTACTCCTCTTTCTTTGGCTTTAGATGAAGAGTTTCCGGGGATAGAAGCCGCTACCGTATTAGATATCCGGCAGTCATTGCTCAGTACAAATAACCAACCCTTTTTTGAAAATGGTCTGTTCACTAACCAAAGCTACTTTGAATTCTTTTCTTACCGATGGCTGTCCGGAAATCCATCGACTTCTCTAGAGAACCCAAATTCTATTGTGCTTACCCAATCATTGGCAGAGAAATATTTTGGAGATTCGAATCCAATGGGTGAAGCTATTCTGTTTACTTATTATGACGAAGAACCATTTCTCAGAACGGTAACAGGAATTATTGAAGATGTTCCTTCCAACACCCATCTCCAGTTTGATTTTGTAGCTCCCATGAACTCCTTGCCTGGTTATGAAAGGGAAAGTACTTTTTGGCCGAATAATAACACTTACTCCTATATAAAAATTGATGGGACCGTTTCTCCTGAAGATTTAGAAGAACGAATCAAAGCGATGTCAGACCCCCAGCTCTTGACCTCTGACTATTACTCTTCCAACCCTGAAAACCTTCCTTTCTTCCACTTACAGCCTTTAAAGGATGTCTACCTGAAATCCGGACATGTGAACTTTAACCCAGGAAAGATAAGCAGTGCACGATATGTATATATGCTTTCAGGCATCGCAATTATCATCCTTATTATCGCCTGCATTAACTATATGAATTTGGCTACCGCCCGGTCTATGAACCGCGCAAAAGAAATTGGAGTGCGAAAGGTAAATGGTGCTTTTCAAGCTAATCTTATTATGCAATTTGCTGCTGAAGCATTGGTCTTTTCTCTTGCGGGATTATTCCTGGCTTTAGTAATAGTTATCACTTTATTCCCGACCCTCTCAGCTTCGCTAGGGCAATCCATTTCCCTTCAGCTCTTCAATACTCCTCAATTCTGGGCCTTGTTCATAGGAATTGGCATCCTTGTCGGCCTGGTATCCGGAAGCTATCCGGCTTTGTACATGTCAGGATTATCCCCAATTGGTGTATTTAAGAAAGCTATCAAGGGAGGCAGCACAAACCGAAGAGTGAGAAACCTGTTAGTAGTTGGGCAATTCGCTATTACCAATATCCTCATTTTTTCCTCGGTCGTCATTTTTCAGCAGTTAAATTATATCCAGTCGAGGGATGCTGGCTACGATCGTGAGCATGTTCTAACTGTACGGATTATTGATCCCGAGGTCATGCCACGTTTTGATATACTCAAGCAATCCTTTTCTTTAAATCCAAATATCCTGGATATATCATCTGGCTCACACCCACCTATAAGAATCATAAACCAAACCAGCGGCATTAACTGGGATGGAAAACCAGAAGACATGGATCTGGATACCTTTAATGGTATCATCAATACCAATTACCTAGAAATGTTGGATATTAACATGGTAGCGGGAAGATACTTTGATGAAGCAATCGACCCGGATACTGCCAATCACTTCATCATCAACGAGTCATTAGCCAGAAGTATCGGTTGGACTCCAGAGGAAGCTGTCGATAAGGATTTCATTCTATGGCGCCGGGATGGAAAAATTGTTGGGGTCGTCGAGGACTTTAACTTTATGAGTTATCATACTAATGTTGCCCCTTTGCTTCTTCGCTTTGCACCTGTAGAACGGCACTCAAGAATTATGCTCAAGATTTCTCCAGATAACATCCAGGAAACCCTCAGCTTTATCGAAGGAGAAATAAAAGCTCTCTCTCCAGATTTTCCTTTCATGTATACTTTTCTGGATGATGCGTTTGACAACCAATACAAAACTGAATTGACGCTCGGCAAGATGTTCAACTATTTTACCGTGCTGGCCCTTTTTATCGCCTGTATGGGACTTTTTGGACTGGCTTCTTTCATGATGGAACAGCGGTCAAAAGAAATTGGAATTCGAAAAGTGCTTGGAGCCAATCTGGTTCAAATTGTAACCTTGCTAAATCAGGACTTCATCAAATTAGTAGGAATAAGCCTCGCGGTTTCCATTCCTGTGGGTTGGTTTTTGGCAAACAGCTGGCTTAAGGATTTCGCCTATAGAATTGATTTGGGACCCATGATTTTCATATCCACAGCAGCTATTGCTTTAGGAGTAGCGCTTATCACAGTAAGTATTAAATCATTTAAGACAGCTACTGCAAACCCTATTGAAAGCCTTAAGTCAGAATAAATTTAATAGAAAGCTTATCTAGGAGTATTTACTTATTACTGCTTTTGACTTAGGTTAGCATGGTCTGGTCAGGACTCATTCAAATAATTTGCCTTATGAGTTCGAAAACAAAAATGACACTTAAGATAACTGCCATTGTTATCGTCTTGCTAATGATCCTAATTCAGCTGGGTTTTGTATATATCCCTGCCATCTCAGAATATACTTTTTGGATATTAGTAGGGGCCTTTGTATTGCTTCTGATCAGCACCAGATAGTTTTTGCTGCTGGCTTAGTGCGAAAAAAGCTGTTAATCCTGAACGATTGATGATTATGTAAGCATTTACATAAGAATCTATGTGATCTCTTATGTATAATCTTTGTTCAATCGTTGGATTTAGCTTTCAATCTATGAAAAAACTATTCATTACAAGCCTATTCGCACTTACTGCTTATTCTGTAACCCTTGCCCAAGTAGACAAAATTGAACCCCCTTTCTGGTGGGCTAATATGCCTGTACAGGAGCTCCAACTTCAGCTTTATGGGGAAGAACTTGGGCATTACCGGGCAAGTCTCGACTACCCCGGAGTTATGATTAAGAAACAGCTGGCTGTTGATTCCCCTAATTATCTATTCCTTTATCTCGAAGTCTCTCCTGAGGCTAAACCAGGAGAAATGGAGATCGTTTTACAGAATGGAAATGAACGTGCTACGATCGATTATGAACTTAAAACCAGGGAACCACTCGAAAGAAGGAACCAGGGCTTTGATTCAGGCGATTTGATTTATCTTATGATGCCCGATCGTTTTGCAAATGGTGATCCTGATAATGATTCTATCGAAGGAATGATTGAATCGGCTGATCGCTCTGATCCGGAACGAAGACAAGGGGGAGATATCGCTGGTGTGGTAGAACATCTCGATTATATAAAAGGCCTGGGCATGACCGCCATTTGGTTTACTCCCATTTTTGAGAATGATATGAGTGTTGAATACGGCGGTTATCATGGATATGCAGCAACGGATTTGTACCGGGTAGACCGACGATTTGGAAGCAATGAAGAATACAAAGCCATGATTGATGAAGTTCATGAGAACGACATGAAGGTAATTATGGATATGATTCACAATCACATTGGCGATAAGCACTGGTGGATGGCAGACCTGCCAACCAAAGACTGGGTGCATAGCTGGGAAAAATATGGACAAACTAATTACAGAGGGCCTGTTGCCTCCGACCCCTATGCCTCAGAGCATGATTCTAACCGCCTACTAAATGGCTGGTTTGTTCGGGAAATGCCCGATTTAAATCAGAATAATGAGCTCCTTGCCGATTACTTAATCCAGAACACCATTTGGTGGATCGAATATTCCGGAATCGATGGTATTCGAATGGATACTTATGTATTCCCGGATAAAGATTATATGGCTCGATGGTCAAAAGAAGTACTAACCGCATATCCAAATTTCAATATTGTTGGAGAAGCATGGCTCAATTTCCCCGGTCCTGAATCATTTTGGCAATATGATAAAGAAGGAACCGATGATGGCTACAATTCTTACCTGCCAAGTGTAACGGATTTTCCATTAGCGCAAGCCGTAGATGCTGCCTTGAATGAAGGCTTTGGCTGGGATAATGGGGTGGCACGTATTTGGAATATCCTTACTAATGACTTCCTCTACACCGACCCAATGAAGAATGTGATCTTCCTGGATAACCACGACATGGATCGCATTTATGAGCGTGTTCGAAAGAATGAGGCTCATTTCAAAATGGCCTATACCTTCCTGCTCACCACACGTGGTATCCCTCAGGTGTATTATGGCACCGAATTAATGATGGAACATGAGTTCCGTGGCGGAGATGACGAATATCGACGTCCAAATATGCCGGGCGGCTGGGAAGGCGATTCCCGAAGCGTATTTACTGAAGAAGGCAGAACGGATAAAGAAAATGAGATTATTGACTTTGTAAGCCACCTGGGCAAATGGCGCCAAACCTCGGATGCTGCCAAGTATGGCCAGCTTCTGCATTTTGTGCCACAAAACGGAATCTATGTGTACTTCCGAATCCATGAAAACCAAACCATCATGGTGGTCATGAATTCCAATGAAGATGAAGTTACCATTCCCCGAAATGTGTTGGATGAGGTGCTCGATAAGTTCCAGACTGGTACCAATATCTTTACTAATTCTAATATTGACCTTTCGAAGGATTTTGAGGTGGATGGTAAAGTAACCTGGGTTTGGGAGCTCAAATAGAAGTAAGAATATTAATTGAAGAATTAAGAAGTAAGAAGTTCCCTTCTTACTTCTTAACTCCTTGCCTGCCTGCGGTAGGCAGGTTCTTTACTCTTACTTCCTCACCCTCTCAATAGCCTGGACCGGAAGGCCACATAAGCCGCCATCACCATACAGATTGCGATAAATACGAATCCTCCGAATAGCTCAAATTGCTCGATGATCAGACCGATTAACGGTTGTGAAACCATTCCTCCAACATAGCCCAACGTGGCCACAGAGGTTAAAGCGATGGCCCCCTCTCTTCCTGCCGCACTAAATACCATTGGGAAATTTAGAGAAGCTCCGGCTCCAGCGAGAAAAATACCAATAGCCGCTACGGTCATATTGGGTGCATACAGCGCAATAACGATCCCTACCGCTCCAACAAGCGACCCCACCACCAGTAACTTCTTGGGACCGAATCTATTTTTTAATCGATCACCAAGAATCCTCATAAGCAGCAAAGCTCCCGCAAATGCGGTATAACCAATTGGAGCGTATTCATGAGAAACGTTTAAATGATCGGTAAAAAATAAACCCACCCAATTATTAACAGACCCTTCAATAGAAGCTCCCAAAAAACAAATAATACCCAGGGCGATTAACCCTCCTCTGGGCAGCGAATATTTTGGGCGCTCTGCATCAGGATGAGGAGCATCCTCCGGTAAATACCGGTAGATTGATCCCAGAATCGCCAAAATAAGAAGGGATATCCCCATAAAATGAATGACTACCGGGATATCCAGGCGAGCCATTAGAGTACCTATCAGCGCTCCTCCAAGATTCCCAAAGCCAAACCAAGAGTGGATTTTCCCCATATGTGACGTACCCGATTCCATCTCCACCTTAGCTCCCAATGCATTCACTGAAATATTAAATGCGCTGGATACCGCACCTATCAACATCAACAAAAGACCAAGGGCAATCCAGTTGTTCATCAGGGCTATGGGCACTAGAGTAATAGCAACCATCAGCCCTGACCAAAGTACTACCTTTGTTGCACCAAAGCGGTTTATCCCAGCAGCTACAATAGGCATCATAATAATTGTACCTGAACCCCTAAGCAGAAGAGCATAACCTAATGTTGCTGCAGTGAGCACAGCCAGGTCTCTTACATCAGGAACCCTGGACGCCCAGCTTGAAAAAGCTAAACCTAGTATCGAAAGTGCTGCACAAACAGCATAGAGTTCTTTCTTAAGCTTTTTTTCCCTTTCTAAATTAACCGGGGTAGCGGCGGCGAGTTGGGGCATGAATTACTTCCGTAGTGAGACCCAAAAATACGGGTAAATCCTTGCAATCCAACTTTGTTTTGGACTAAGTTTCTTGCCTGTGCTTTTATTATGAATGATTTAATTTCGAGCCAATAATAGTTAGTCATTAGCTACAGGTATCTTTCACTCTTCCTTTCTGCAAGCAGCACTTGAAGGTCATCCAATTCTTCCTGGGAAATGAGCTCCGATTCTAACTGAAGCTCTTTCTTTATGATTTGATTTCGTTCAGGCCCCAGTGCGAAGAATATTTTCAGCTGCTCCAGCTCATTTACGAAGTAGTTATAAGTAAACCGGTCTTTAAATGAAGCTTCACCTATCAATGCGTCAAAGTCTTCAAGAAGAGTGGCTGAACTCCCCCTTAACAACTGATCTACCTGAACCCCAACCTGATCACTGATACGGATATTAAATCGCATAGGCGTAATCCGTTTCAATAATTGACTGGGTAAAAAATGGGCATGGTTAATTTCTGTATCCAACACGAAAAGTAACTTCAGTAACGCTCCCAGGCCCCTTCGTACCCTCAGATGTCCTTTAAAGCACCCATAGCATTTTGGATAATCCTTTAACTGGCGCATCGATAACCGAAACTCCCTTTTATTTCCCCTTCGTGTTGTGGAGATATAGTAGTACGTCTCGGGCTTTTTATTCGCCACATTAAACGGAGGGCGAAGAGAACGGATCAATAAGTTCTCCAGTAAGATTGCATCTGTCTCTGATTTACAAATCTCAAACCCAATACGATGGAGTTGAGCAATCATTCGCTGCGTTTTCTTCGACTTGGAATAGCGGTAGGAAGATAAGCGGTTATGTAAATCTTTGGCCTTACCCACATACAGCACCTCATCCTTTTTGTCGTACATGGTATACACGCCTGGCTGATGAGGTGGACGTTCTTTAAGTGCCGAGTTTACTCGTTCTTTTTGGGTTTGTGATATGGGTAAAAAAAGATCGAGGGTCAAAACCTAAAAGCTAAATCCTCCGACAACTGATAAGTTTGTGTATCGTACTTCCGCTGCTCTTTTGTGTGCAAAATCAAAATTTACTCCAAGCCTAAACCAATCGAGCTTTGCTCCTAACCCCAAATTGAATCCTACTAAGAAAGATTCCTGAGTAAAAAATTCCCGATAGTATTCACTACTTCTTGCACTTAAAAACAACCCTCCTTCAACATAAGGACTTGACTTTTCAGCTGTAGTAAGAGATTGGTAACCAATTCTCACACTTGTAGTTGCAAAATCATCGAAGATATCATTATTACCGGTATCATGTTTTTGGTAATCCAATGTTAACGTTATTGCCCTTTTTTGTAAATCAGAGGGCAATACGAATAAAAACTTTACCCCAAAAGCGATTGCTGATGTGCGAATGTTTTCCTTTTCTTCCGCTCCGAAAAAACCGTACGACTCGTGATAATCTGTTGATGCATAAGCATATCCAATATAAGGAGACACTTTCAGCTTAACAGTACCCATATTATCAAATGCACTTACCGTGCCAGTTTCTAAGTATTGATTGCAATTTCTAACAAACCATGTAAGGCTAGCGGCTTTGTAATCTACCCTCCTTCTACTTACTCCGTCACAGCTTGTGCTAATATTATTTAATTGGTCAATATATTTTTCACTCTCACTATCAACAAATAAGTACCTCCCTCTTACCAGAGCTACGTATTCATGGGAGATCAATTCTGTGATTAGCCCGTTTTCTTCTATATAAAAGTTATCTCTAAAATCACTGTATTGATATAATGACAATTCTCCTTCCGCAAGTACTTTAAGAAAAACACGATCTTCTCCGGAAGTTGGTAGTACTTCTCTTACATCTGGTACTTTTAGTGGGGTAGTATCAATAGTTACAAACCTGGATATATACTTTACTGACGAAGTTGAGAATTCTTTTAAAGAGAACACATTATATGTTCTTATAGAATCCTCTCCTAGAAGAACAAACTCTATTTCTCTTGGGTTATCACTCCAATCCTGAAAATCTATACTTCCTTTCAGTGTATCTCCTTCTGTAGTGACAACCTCTCCACCAACAAAATTGGTTTGAGCAGTTCCATTTATACTAAGAAGTGGAAAAAAAATCAGGAAAAAAAAACCTCTCCTTATATAGGCTTTATACATGTTTATTATGATTTAATCGTTTTGGTAATTAGTTGTTTTGTTGAAAAGATTTCACTCACGTCTTAGTGAAATCTTTTCATTCTACCTGACTTGCCAAACCAAATTAATCTACTCTCTTTATCCTTTATTCCAAGATTAACTTTTGCAACAGCTAATCTATCTCAAAATCCACATAATACACCGTATTTCCCCAAATGAGGTTAAGACGACCTTCATCTCCGCTACCTTCCACAGTAATGGTAAAGGCTTCCGTGCTTTCCTCCTTTGAAAGAACCGACATTGGAACTCTGCCTAAGTCCCGAGCTTCATCATAAGTCCTTCCATTTTGCCCGGTTTGCTTATTGATGATGAAGGTTCCTCCGTCTGCTTCCGGAATAGTGAACATCGTATACTCTCCGGCAGGTACTCTAAGTGAGCCAATGGTTAAATCAGAAGAAGTAGAAAAATGAGCGGCACGGTTAGCTCCGGTTCTCCAGCGTTGCCCAAATGGAACAATACCGCCGAATAAATCCCTGCCCCTTCGAAGAGGAGAGCCATACGATACCTTAAAGTTTGTGGATCCAATAGTAAATTCTTCTTCTATAGCGCCGGAAAGGGAACCAAATGATTTTCCTTGCCTGTCCAGTTCTTTGAACCGTTCTGCTACCTCTTCAATATCTACCGCAGCAACTCTTTCTACTAAAAGCTTTCGGGTGGTTTGGGCTGCATCAAGGGTTCTTAGTTTTCCTCCGGCATTCACTTCCACATCCATCACTCCTCTTGACGGATGCCTTACCGTCCTCTTATCACCACCAAGATTTGCAATCACGTAATCCCGAATACTGTTTCCGGAAATCATATTCTGTAGCAAGGTATCTCCCCCCGCCTTTTCTGCTTCCTGAAGTGCAAGATCAAATGGCCAGTGAGTCATTTCAATAAAGGGTAATGCCCCTTCTTCGTATAGCGTAGTAAAGCTCCTCTCGCTTCCGGCACGAGTGATATAGTTCGTTACCAGGGAATCTCCCTGTTTAACAATGGATCGATTAAAGGTACCTTCACCTGAAAACCCATCCTCTTCCAGATAACGAGTTTCAAGGAATTCTTGTACTCCGCCAAATTCATCCTGAACAAGTTCATATTCAGTAAGCGTTGTTTGAGGCACTCTTACTACAACCCTGGCTTTTAAACCGTTTTCCGTTTTGGTGAAGGTCTCCACAGCTACGGTATCACTTCCGAGCAACGTAATAAAAGACTCTCCTTTTTCTGTGTGTTGTCCACTACAACCGGCAACCAGGAGAATGATAAAGATAGAGAATGTTAGTCCTTTCATGATTTTTCTAGTAATTGTTTAAGGTGGTTAGAGTTTACAGGTTTAGATATGAAATCAGATACCTTGTCATCCCACTCAACTTTATACAAGGTATGATCGCTGTGATCAATTCTGGCACTGATCACAAAAATCTCGATTTCTTTCCCTAATTGTTGTCTTGTTTGTTCAAACTGTTTCAGGAATTCCCAGCCATTCATTTCCGGCATATCAATATCCAGGAGAATGAAATCTGGCATGGATTCCCCTTTTGCTGCCATTTGAGTTAAGCCTTCCAGGGCTTCTTTCCCATTTTCGTAGGTAGAAACATTATCCTCCGGCAGCATGTTTTTTAAAATCTTCTTTATCCCAAAGGTATATACCTTATCGTCATCAATTATACAGATACTTCTTTTATTCGTAGTCATTTCAAGCGTATTTTAAATGTAGTTCCCAGACCAGGTTCACTCTGCACTTCTATTGAGCCACCCATAGACTCAACCTGGTTTTTTGTAATGAAAAGCCCTATCCCTTTCGCATTCTCATTACCATGAAAAGTCTTATACATCCCAAAAAGTTTCTCACCATGTCTTTTTAGATTAATTCCCAGCCCGTTGTCCTGTACTTCCAGATAAAAACTGTGGTCCTCTTTCCAGGCTTTTAGAGAAATAGACGGGGGTAATTCCGGTTTTCGATACTTGATCGCATTAGAAATCAGGTTCAGCACAATACTCTCCAGGTAGGCAGAATTATATTCGAAAACGAGGTCGTCAGGAATCTCTTCCTCGAACTTCACATTATTCGTAAGGATGTCGGTAATAAGAATCTGCTTAATCTTCTCTACATACTCTTTGAGGTTCACTTCCTTAAGCTGCTCCACCATTTTCTGCTGCTGATCCACGATTTCATTCAGGTCGGAAATGGATTCATTCAGACGTTCAGATGCCGTTTCAAGGAATCCTAAAATCTCTTCTTTTTCACTTTCCGATTCCTCCGGATCATACAAGCTCAATAACATAGAAATGTTCCCTGCATGATTTCTCAGGTTATGAGAAACGATATGGGCAAAATTCCTCAACCGCTGATTCTGCTGGGTAATGATATCAAGTGTGGTATCTAGCTCTTCTTCCTTTTTCTTCCTTTCTGTGATGTCCGTAACAATGGTAAGAACCGCTTCTTCCCTGGAGTCGATTTGCCGGAAGGGGAGTTTTATGGTTTGATGCCAATAGGTTCCTCCATTCAGCTTTTCCGTTTCAATCTCAGGAATGAATCGCGTTTCCTGGCTTTCAATAACCTTTAGGTCCTCCTCCAAAAACAACCGAGCCCGGTCTTCATCCACTCCAAGCTCGAGGTCTGTTTTGCCCAAAAACTCTTCTCTTGGGATTTCAAAGAACTCACAGGCTGAGTCATTTGCCATGATATATCTCCCCTGCCTGTTCTTTACAAAAATCAGGTTAGGAATCTGGTTTAGCACCGACTGGAATTGCCTTCTCAGCCTCTCATTAATCTCTGCTACCTTTTTGATATCGGTGATATCCGTAATAAAGCCCGGAGAAAGAATACTGCCATCGTCCTGCAATTCCGGGGTAGCCCTTCCTTTCACCCATCGCTCTCCCTTTTCAGGGTGATGGATTCGGTATTCACAATCCCATTTGGAAACTTCTTTCACCGATTTTGCAATAGACTGGAGCACTCTCACTATATCATCCTTATGAACTTTCCTCATTAGGGGCTTAAAAGAGTTACTCAGCATTTCAGGGCCCATATCAAACATATCCCGGATACCGCTACTTACAAACGGGAAACTGACCTTTCCATCCTTATCCACTTTATGCAGGTAAAGAAAGCCGGGGGCTAATTCAGATAACTTTGAAAATCGCTCGTTTTGCTCTTCCAATTCGGCTTCCAGTAACCGGGAATCGGTCACGTCCCTGGTAATACCAAATGTTCCAATCACATGACCTTTGTTATCACACAATAGCTGCTTGCTGGTTGAGGTCCAGCGCACTTCTTTTGAGCCCAGAAACACTTCCTTTTCAATTTGATGGTAAATAGGTTCCTTTGTTCGAATAATTTCCTGCTCATCATCAAAGGCTTTTTGGGCATGTTCCTTTTCGAAGAAATCGAAATCCGTTTTTCCTATGGCTTCCCTGGGATGGTCTAAGCCAAATTTTCTGGCACAGGTATAATTGATGCGAATAAACCGGCTCTCCTTATCCTTAAAAAAGATGCTTTCGTTCAGGTTATCCATTAAACGGTAGAAGAACAGGGCATCCTGCGGGGCAAGCTGTTTCTTTGTAGAACCCTTTTTCTTTGACTTAATATGGCCTGACATTAAGGTGGGGTTTCCATCTTCCTCCCAGCAAACCACCTCACCTACCCATTCAAGCACCTGCTCTCGGCCACCTGCATCCCGATACACCGTCTCACATTGAAATGGAATCTCTCCTTTTGATTCTACATGGGTCTGCAGCGCATACTGGAAGCTATTCAGCTCCTCTTCCCTGAATAAGGATTTAGCAAAATCAAACTGAACCGTTTTTTGGGTAGTAATGCCAAAGACTGCCTTTAAAGAATCACTGGCGTGAATCTCCCCGGTTTGAATATTCCAGGACCAAAAGGATTTCTCCAGGCTCATTATTAGTTAGTTAATTTCGAAAGTGAATAAAGAATACATTCAGTTAGATCGAAAATACTGGTCTACAAGGCATTCTCAAATTTTTGAAATCTTTTTTATCATATTAACGGATCAGCAAACAGCATTTATGGCATCATTTCAGGATAAGATTGTATTGGTAACCGGCGGAGCCCAGGGAATTGGTTACCTGATGGGCAAAAAATCCCTCCAACAAGGAGCACAACATCTTATTCTTTGGGATGTAGATGAAACCAAACTTCAAAAGGCTAAAAAAGAACTGACGGATTCCGGCTTTTCTGTTTCTACACAACAGGTTGATGTGTCTAATTCAGTCCAGGTTGAACAGGCAGCAAAGGAAGTGTTGGCTCAATATGGGCATGTGGATATTCTGTTCAATAATGCCGGTGTTGTTGTGGGAAAATCATTCCACGAACATTCTGCCAAAGATATAGATCGAACCATCGATATCAATGTGAAGGGGCTGATGTATGTAGCTAACCAGTTTCTACCCACTATGATGGAAAGAAATTCTGGTCACCTTGTGAGTATTACTTCGGCCGTGGGACTTACACCCAATCCGGGAATGGTGGTGTACGCATCTAGCAAGTGGGCAGCAGTGGGTTGGGCCGAGTCCTTACGCCTTGAACTGAAGGCTTCCCATACGGGCATCAAATTCCTGAATGTAATGCCCAGCTATATCGATACCGGGATGTTTTCAGGCGTTAAAGCTCCGCTTCTTATGCCTCTCCTTGATCCTGAGAAAATCACCGACAAAATTATTTCTTCGGTAGAGTCGGAGCATATCCATCTTAAAGCTCCGTTTATGGTAAAGACCACCTTATTCTTCCGGGGACTATTGCCAACCTGGTTATATGATTTTGTCGCTGGCCGGATATTTAAAGTCTATGAATCAATGAACACCTTTAAAGGGCATGCTAATGAGTAAGTACTCCAGTCTACTAGATCTTCAGCGGCAGAATTTTTTGTCGAATGAAACGAAGTCTCTTTCCTTTAGAAAGAAGCAGCTTACTACCCTCAAGACCATGCTGAAGGAAAATGAGAAAGCTATTTTCGATGCCGTTCATAAAGATCTTCGAAAAGCTCCCTTTGAGACTTTTGGATGGGAAATCGGGATGATCATAAACGAGATTAATTATGCGATCAAAAATCTTCAGAAATGGGTAAAACCCAAACGAGTACCTACCACCCTGGTAAACTTTCCTTCTGAAAACTATATCCTTAAAGAGCCCTATGGAACAGTCTTAATTATCTCTCCTTGGAATTACCCGGTTCAACTATGCCTGCTTCCTTTAGCTGGCGCATTGGCTGCTGGTAATACTGCTATTTTGAAACCCTCGGAACTAACACCAAATACTTCCGAGCTGCTTTCTAAATTGATCAATGATTATTTCTCTTCCGATACAGTGGCTGTATGTATAGGAGGGGTAGAAGTCAGCCAGGCCTTGTTGGATCTCAAGTTCGACTATATCTTTTTTACGGGAAGTACCAAAGTTGGAAAAATCATTATGCAGAAAGCAGCAGAGAGGCTGATCCCTGTAACTTTGGAGTTGGGAGGTAAGAGTCCCTGCATTGTAGATGAAACAGCTGATATCGCTATCTCTGCAAAACGGATCGCCTGGGGAAAGTTTGCCAACGCCGGACAAACTTGTGTGACTTCCGATTACATACTTGTCCATCCTTCTGTCAAGGATAAACTTCTGGTAGAATTAGGTTCAGCAATTAACTCCTTATATGGAGAAAATCCTGAAGCATCGGAAGATTATCCCCGCATTGTAAATGACACCCACTTTGAACGGCTCTCTGCCTTCCTGGATAACGGAACGCTGGTGTATGGTGGAAAAACCAATCCTGAGACCAAATATATTGCGCCAACTATCCTGGACAATGTGAGTTGGGAGGACCCGGTAATGCAGGACGAAATATTCGGGCCCATTCTTCCGGTACTTACCTATTCTGACCTGGATGATGCGGTTGCCCAAATCAGAAATGCTCCACGCCCCCTCGCTTGCTACATCTTTACCAACAGCGAACACACCGAGCGATATATTCTCGAACATGTGAGTTTTGGTGGAGGAGCAATTAATGATACCGTTGCTCAATTTGCGAATCATCATCTAAGCTTTGGAGGAGTGGGAGCAAGTGGGTTTGGCTCTTATCATGGCAAAGCCAGTTTTGATTCCTTCACGCATCAGAAAAGCATCATGAAGAAGAATTTCCTGCTGGACATCCCCGTTCGATATGCGCCCTACGATGGAAAAATGAAATGGCTTAAAACCATTTTCCGATGAGCATTCCTTCTTCCTTCAACGCCATCTTATCCAAAGAAAAAAAAGGGAGGATTGTCCCTCAACTTTCGGAAGTGGCTTACTCTGAACTCCCTGAGCATAAGGTAACTGTAAAGGTTCACTTTTCTTCCCTCAACTATAAAGATGGTCTTTCTGCTTCCGGGAAAAACCGGGTAACCAAAAGCTACCCTCACATCCCCGGCATTGATGCCGCTGGAATAGTGCTCGAAGATTTGTCGGGAACCTATAAACCCGGAGACCCAATCGTCATCAATGGCAGGGATTTGGGAACCAACACCTGGGGTGGTTTTGGAGAGATCATTCGGGTGCCGGCAGATTGGCTTGTACCTAAACCAGAGAACTTCTCTTTTGAGCATGCTATGGCTTTTGGAACCGCTGGCTTTACTGCCCTATATGGAATTAAGCGGCTTCAACGTGAGCTCATCACTCCCGAAAGCGGTCCCGTGTTGGTAACCGGAGCAACCGGCGGGGTCGGCTCTTTTGCTGTATTAGGATTAGCTCAATTAGGATATGAAGTAGTAGCCGTCTCCAGAAAGGAAGAAGCCAAAGACTTTCTTACTCAGCTTGGGGCCTCCCAAATTCTTTCTCCGGAGGAAGTGTTAACAGACAGCCCTTCCCCTCTTCTTTCCCGCAAATGGGCCGGAGCTATTGATACAGTGGGTGGAGCTTTGCTTGATGCCATCCTCCGACAGATGTACAGCAAAGGGGCGATAGCCTGTTGTGGAAATGTGTTAAGCAACAACCTCGAAACCAGCATCTTTCCGTTCATTTTGAGAGGGGTTTCTTTATTGGGCATTGATTCTGCCTTTTGTGAACAACCTTTAAGAAAAGAGATATGGAAAGAAGCCGCTCAGTTACCTTATGATCAGCTGCCAGAAGGTTTTTATAAAATAGTAGATAAAGAGGGAATGCTTAATGAAATCCCAAAAATCTTAGAGGGGAAGCTCCAGGGGAGAGTAGTGCTGAAACACTAGTAATCGTAGTGAGGAACCTTATTTTTACAGGAAACCGCTTTTTCCAGGGCCTGCTGAAGGTCTTCCAGCAAAAGGGGCTTAAGCAAAAAGCTGATTCGACCTTCACTTTTGACTTGCTCAAGGGCCTTGGCATCCGACTCACCGGAAAGCAAAATGATTGGAATGTTATTCCCTTCCGCTCTTACTCTTTCTATTACTTCTGTTCCTTTAAGAGGCCCATCCAGGTGGATATCGGTAACCAGAATATCCGGGTTAAGAGACTTGATTTGCTCCAGGGCAATTTCGCCATTATTGGTTGTAGCAACTACCTGATGGCCCAACTCCTCGATCATACGCTTTTCCAGCATACACAATACAGCATCGTCTTCGACGACCAATACTTTCGCTTTGTCAACAATCATTACTAAAAACCTACTTTTAAAAAACCTTAACGCTAAAATATTAGAGTTTTTTAACGATTCAAAGTTTTTTATTTAGATGAGGCGATGGAACCCTTTCCTTGTGTATCCACCTTTTTTCTTTGCTTTTAAATCACTTGTTGATTTACTACTATTATCTCGTGAAAAAGCTACGTTCACATAGAATCTATACTTTTGCCCTAAGCTTTTTACTAAGCCTGGCTTTGATGATACCTGCTCAGGAAATGATGCTTCTATGTGACATGATGAGCAATGATCATGAATCTATTTCTTCAGTTATGAATGAAATGGATCATCATGAGCAAAGTGCCGATTGTGATTCAACGGGGATGGGAGAAGGTGAAGAATCAGAAAATACTCTATGTAATACACTGGTAGATTGTAATTGCATGGTCTTAGTAAGTGCTAGAAAAGACGCTGTAGTCTCAGCTCCTACGCCCATAATTGTTTCTCTTTCTTCAACTTTTGAATCACTAAATACATCGGCAACTCTTTCAGAAATGAAAGAAATATTTCCCCCTCCAATATGGAGCCTTGCATCCTATTCCCCACCAAACTTATTTCTTGAGAATGAATCCTTTCTGATTTAGAGATAGGTAATAGTTGCCTTCATTAAAGGGAAGAAGGCAGTTAATTTTTCGCTTCGACTGGTCAGTCAATATTAATAACTATTACTAACTATAGAGTTTGGCTAATGTCAACCTCACTAATTCAGAATTATGTTAAACTCCATTATCCGGTTCTTCCTGGAAAACAAACTGGTTGCAGTACTCCTACTGGTATTGCTTGTTGGTTGGGGGATTGTGGTCTCTCCTTTTGGCTGGTCGGTTGGACCGTTACCTAATGACCCGGTTCCTGTTGATGCCATTCCAGACCTGGGTGAAAACCAGCAGATCGTTTACACCCCCTGGGCCGGGCAATCTCCCCAGGATGTGGAAGACCAGATTACCTATCCCCTAACCACGCAGTTACTTACCGTTCCGGGCGTAAAAACCGTCCGAAGCACATCCATCATTGGATTTTCAAGCATCTATGTAATCTTTGAAGAGGATGTAGACTTTTACTGGAGCAGATCGCGTATCCTTGAAAAACTGAATTCATTACCCGGAGGCACATTACCGGACGGGGTTCAACCGTCACTGGGACCTGATGCCACTGCACTGGGACAGGTTTTTTGGTATACCCTGGAGGGAAGAGATGCTGATGGTAATCCGGCCGGAGGCTGGGATCCCCAGGAGTTACGAAGTACCCAGGATTATTACGTGGGTTATGCCCTTTCGGGAGCAGAAGGAGTAGCCGAAGTCGCTCCAATCGGCGGCTATGTAAAGGAATACCAGGTGGATGTAAACCCCAATTTGCTCCAGGTTTACAATATCACTCTTGTTGATGTCTTCAACGCCGTTCGAAAAAGCAATACCGAAGTAGCTGCAAGAACGATAGAATTAAATAAAGCAGAATACCTGGTTCGTGGCTTAGGATATATTCAGGGAATTAGTGACCTCGAGGAGTCGGTAGTAAAAGTAGTTGATAATACCCCCATCCGAATAAAGGATGTAGCACGCGTTGCTATGGGACCGGCGATGAGACGAGGCGCGCTGGACAAATCCGGTGCCGAAGCTGTTGGGGCTGTAGTGTTGGCAAGACAAGGTGCCAATCCCCAACAGGTTATTGAAAATGTAAAGAAGAAAATCGAGGAGCTAAGTCCGGGGCTTCCCACAAAAACTCTTGCCGATGGAAGAGAATCTAAAGTTACGATCGTCCCTTTTTACGACCGCTCGGAACTGATTTCCGAAACATTGGGCACTCTTGAAGAAGCACTCAGCCTCGAAATACTCATTACCATTATTGTGATCGTGATTATGGTGATGAACCTGCGCACTTCTTTCCTTATTTCCGCTATGCTTCCCGTGGCGGTACTCATGACCTTCATCGCCATGAAGTATGGAGGTGTTGATGCTAATATTGTGGCCCTTTCAGGGATAGCTATCGCTATTGGTACTATTGTGGACATGGGGGTTATCCTTTCCGAGAACATGCTTCGACATATGGAGAATCGGAAAGAGGGTGAGTCATTGCTGGAAGTAATTTATACAGCAACTACCGAAGTGGCGTCGGCTGTCATCACCGCTGTATCCACGACTATTGTAAGCTTCCTTCCCGTCTTCACCATGATCGCTTCTGAAGGAAAGCTCTTCAAACCCCTGGCCTATACCAAAACTTTTGCCCTTGTCGCGTCTATTATCATCTCCATTACCCTGATCCCTCCTTTTGCTCACTGGCTTTTCTCCATTCGGATTGATAAGAAAATTGTGAAGCTCGGTTGGAATATCGCGCTGTTCGTTGGTGGTATCATTGTGCTATTTGTAGGACCAGTCTGGGCCGGGCTAGCCTTAATGGGTTTTGGGATCATCAATGGATTGACCTGGTTTATGAGCGATGGGTACACACAACGAGCAACCTTCCTGAACAATGCCTGGAGCGTGCTCATAGTAACCTGGCTGCTCACTCAATACTGGCTTCCACTGGGCCCCTCCAATACTTTTGCATCAAACCTTTTCTTTGTCATCCTGTTAATCGGGTTTATCCTTCTCACCTTTTGGTTGGTAATCCGATACTACGAACCTTTAATCTCCTGGTGCCTGGATCACAAACTCACCTTTTTATCCATCCCAACATTTTTTGTGGTGCTTGGGGTAGTTATTTGGCTGGGCTTCGGTACCGTATTCGGAGTGGTTGGTAAAACCGGGTTGGACAATACCCGGTTTTGGGCTGCTGCCGAAGAAAGCTTCCCCGGACTTGGAAAAGAGTTCATGCCCGCATTGGACGAAGGGGCTTTCCTGCTCATGCCAACAACCATGCCCCATGCCGGAGTGGAAGAGGCCATGGACGTAATGCAGAAAATAGACATGGCGGTAACGGCTATCCCTGAAGTAGAACATGTGGTTGGAAAGATGGGACGGACCAACTCTGCCCTTGATCCTGCGCCTATCTCCATGTTTGAAAATCTTATTGAATATAAATCGGAGTATAAGACGGATGAGGACGGCCGGCGAATCCGGTTTGAAGTGGATGAGAATGGAGAATATGCCAGAGATGAAAGGGGTGAGCTCATCCCTGATCCTGGTGGCAAATATTATCGACAATGGCGCGATCATATCCAGTCACCGGATGATATTTGGGATGAGATTGTAAGCGCCGCCAGGATTCCGGGCACTACCTCAGCTCCAAAACTTCAGCCTATACAAACCCGGTTAGTCATGCTTCAGTCGGGAATGCGAGCTCCCATGGGAGTAAAAGTAAAAGGTGCTGATCTTGAAAGTATCGAAGCATTCGGGCTTCAGCTTGAGGAAGTACTAAAACAAACGACTGGGGTAAACCCTTCTTCCGTATTTGCAGACAGAATTGTAGGCAAACCCTATCTAGAAATAAACTGGGATCGCGGCCAACTTGCCCGCTATGGATTAACCGTTCAGGATGTTCAGCATTTTGTGACCGTTGGTATCGGGGGTATGCCCGTTTCAACATCGGTAGAAGGCAGGGAGCGCTACCCGATAAGAGTGCGTTACGCCCGGGATTTCAGGGACAGCCCTGAAGCCATTTCCGATTTGCTGGTTCCAACCAAAACCGGGGCTCAAATCCCCCTCTCTCAATTAGCCTCCATTGAATTCCGCCGAGGGCCCCAGGCCATAAAAAGTGAGGATACCTTTCTCATTGGTTATGTAATCTTCGACAAACTGGACGGATATGCTGAAGTTGAGGTGGTAGAAAATGCCCAGAGAACTATTCAACAATTAATCTCAGACCGGTCGATCATAGTACCTGCTGGAATTAGCTTTGAATTTGCCGGTAGCTATGAAAATCAACTCCGTGCTGAAAAGCGATTAGGGGTTATCCTACCCATTGCCCTAATCGCCATTTTCCTGATTATGTATTTCCAGTTTAAATCTGTGGCTACAACCGGGATGATTTTTAGCAGCATCTTTGTGGCCTGGGCGGGTGGCTTCTTACTGGTCTGGTTATACGGTGAATCCTGGTTTCTAAACTTCGATCTGTTTGGACAAAACATAAGAGACCTCTTCCAAATGGGTACGGTAAACCTGAGTGTGGCAGTCTGGGTGGGTTTTATTGCCCTTTTTGGTGTGGCATCAGATGGTGGAGTGGTTATGGCTACTTATCTCGACCAGTTGTTTGATAAGAAGAAACCTGCTACCAAAGAAGCTATTAAGTTGGTGGTCGTAGAAGCCAGTACACGGAGAATACGCCCTACACTCATGACAACAGCCACAACCATCCTGGCACTTCTTCCGGTACTAAACTCTACCGGCCGTGGTGCTGATATCATGGTTCCCATGGCAATCCCTAGTGTTGGGGGCATGCTCCTCCAAATTATTACCCTGTTTGTAGTGCCCGTTCTCTACGCCTTCTGGAAAGAATTTAACCTCAAAAGGAGTCTGAAATGAAACAGATATCCCCATACCTCTCCTTATCCATCTTGGTTTTGCTCAGTATTTTTCCGACGAATACCCTGGGGCAAACGCTGGAAGAATACCAGGAAGAAGCCGCACGAAATAACCCGGAATTACGGGCTTCTTTTAATGAATACCAGGCTGTGCTTCAGCAAGCCCCACAAGTGAGTGCCTTGCCAGACCCAGACCTGACCTTCGCTTATTTTGTAAGCCCCATTGAAACCCGAATTGGCCCACAACGGCTGCGCATATCAGCAACCCAAATGTTTCCCTGGTTTGGCTCGCTTAAAGATCATGAGACCAAAAGTGTACTAAATGCCAAAGCCCGATTTGAAGTGTTCCAGGAGCAAAGGAACCGAATCTTTCACAATATGGAAGTGCTTTGGGCAGAGCTTTATACCGTCCAGGAGCAAATACACCTGGTGAATGAAAACCTTGAGATCGTAAACACCCTGGTAAATACCAGTTTGAGGAAATATGAAACCGGGTTGGTGCCCCAGGTTGATGTGCTTCGTGCTCAAATTGAACAGGAAGACTTAAAAACCAGGATCCAGTTACTGGAGGATAATAAACGCCTGCTGGAGATCCAGCTCAATGAGCTTCGAAACGTTGATGCTTCCGAGAACATTACTATGCCCGATAGTCTATATCTCCAATCCTTTGATTCGTTCAATGAAGAAGCCTGGCTTGAAGAAGTACGTTCAAGAAACCCAAATCTAAATCAGCTGAGGTATAAAGAGAGTGCTGCCGAAGCTGGTATTGAAATCGCCGAGAATGTTGGAAAGCCCTCTTTTGGTGTGGGACTGGATTACATAGCAACCGGCGAACGAGATGATGTCACTTCCTTAACCGATAATGGAAAAGACGCCATGGTGGTTCGGTTGAACATAAAAGTCCCTTTGTTCCGAAAGAAATACCAGGCCAAAGTAGAAGAAGCTTCGCTTACACATTCTGCTGCCAGGTACAATACCATGCACCTGGAGAACCAGGTTGAAACCAATTTCTATATGGCATTAAAAGATTTAGAAGATGCCAGGCGACGGTATGAACTCTATAATGAACAACAGATTTTCCGTGTTGAGCAGGCGGTGAATGTACTCCTTCAGTCCTATGTATCTGATAACCTGCAATTCGAAGAAATTTTACGGTTGGAGCGAAGGCTCTTTTCCTATGAGTTCGAACGAATAAAAGCCCTGGCGGATGAGTTCCGGGCTTTTAGCTATTTGCGCTACTTAAGCGGCGAACAAAACATCACCCCGGAAGACATTAACTATTGATCCCAGAATTATGAAAAACCTAAGAACTTATATTATTTATGCTGCTGTAGGTATCGGCGGAATCCTGATTGGTGCATTGATCTTTGGAGGTGGAGAATCAGAGCCCCACGACCACAGCCTTGAGGAACATATTGCAGAAGCGCATACCAATGAAGAGGGAGAAATTGTCTATACCTGTAGCATGCATCCTCAAGTCCGGCAATCGGAACCGGGAAACTGTCCTATTTGTGGTATGACGCTCATTCAAGCTGATGATAATTCCGCAGAAGCAGATCCGAATAGTTTGGTGATGAGCCCGGCCGCCATACAACTGGCCGAGATCGAAACCAATCCTGTTGTTAAGTCCGAAGCTATATCCACATTGCGGCTTCCTGGTAAAGTAGCTGTGAATCAAAGAAAGAGCTCTGCTATTTCCTCCCACATTCCAGGCAGGATCATTGATTTGTATGTGGATTTCAAAGGGGATTATATCCAGGAAGGCGAACCCGTGGCCTCTATTTACTCACCCGAGCTAATTGCGGCACAGCAGGAGTTATTTGAGACCGCCAAATACAAAGAACAGAACCCTACCCTATACCAATCCGCACGAAGGAAGCTCGAACTGTGGGAACTCCCGGTTGCTACCATCGATGAGATCGAAGCTGAAAATATGGTGATGGAAAGCGTGGACATTGTTTCCCCGGTATCCGGCTATGTCCAGGAAATAAATGTCCAGCGGCAGAAGCATGTGATGGAAGGATCCTTAATGTATGAGGTGGCTGATTTATCGTCAGTATGGGTGATGTTCAATGCCTTTGAGTCGGATGTCTCTGTACTTGAGGTTGGACAGGAACTGGAGTTCACTACTCCCTCTTATCCCGGGCAAAGCTTTTCCGGCACGGTGGATTATATAGACCCGGTTATTCAAAACACCTCCCGCTCATTACAAATCAGGGTTGAAGCTGATAACGAAGACTATCGGCTAAAGCCAAACATGTTGGTTGAAGGAATTTTGAATGCTCAAATAAGTGACACTGATCAGCTATTGATTCCCTCATCCGCCGTTCTTTGGACCGGCACCCGCTCTGTAGTATTTGTACAGGAACGTGGTACTGCAGAGCCTACCTTTTCAGCTCGGGAAATCACGCTTGGTGAACGCGTGGGAGATAATTATATCGTGATAGAAGGTTTACAAGAAGGAGAATTAGTAGTTACCAACGGCGCCTTCAAACTGGACAGCGCTGCCCAGTTAGCAGATAAACTCAGCATGATGAATAGAAATTCCGGAGCGGATGCGGAGCAACCGGAGGAGCATGATCACGATCATCACATGATGATGCAAATGGCTGAAGTACATGATGATTTCCGGGATCAATTAACTTCCGTCATTGCTGAGTACCTGGAGCTTAAAAATAACCTGGTACAATCAAATACCGGGCAGGTAGCTGCGTCAGCACAGCAAGTTCTTAGTTCTCTTAATGCCGTGGATATGGAGCTTTTGGATGGAGAGGATCACATGGAGTGGATGAGGGAATTCCCAACCCTCAAAACCACTGCAGAATCTATTTCTGGCTCGACATCCCTGGAAGAGCAACGGGCATCTTTCGGAGCATTATCTGCTCAACTCATTGAAACGGTTAAGTACTTCCAAATTCAGGGCGTGTATTATGAGCAGTTCTGCCCAATGACCAATAATGGAAAGGGCGCTTACTGGTTAAGCGAACAGAAGGAAATTGCCAATCCTTATCTCGGAGAAGGCATGGGCCATTGCGGGGAGACGATAGCGAGGTTGGAGTTTTGAGGGGGATTGAAGTGGAACTTTGGAATGGGGTTAATCCTCTACCCAATTTTAAAAACACTAACCTAAATTATCATTTTTTTTGATTCCGTAAATTGAAAACCTAACGTCACTCGGCGCTTCTATTGACATTTCATTGATACGATAATTGTCACCTACTTTAGTAATAGGAAGCTTAAATTCAATCTGGTCATTAGCCCTTTTATGAACACCCTCAAACAGCCAGGCAAGGGCTCCATATTCATCTTGTTCGTAAGCTAAAATATTTACCGGTATTTCGAAGATTTTCTTACTCCATTTAAACTTGACATCTATTTCAATTGATAAAAATACCTTTTCGTATAAAAGATAGAGTGGCCCATTAGCTTCCTTGATCAGTAATCTATTCTCACCCTTTCCATTTTTCATGAGAGTCGGTACTAATTCGGAACAAAGCTCAGACAATGATAAAAGCTTCGACCTATCTCGTGAAAAAATTCTATCAGTATATTTTATTCCGCTAAGATTGATCTTCTTCTCATCGAGGTCATAGACATCTAAGTCAATACCCGAAATTTTAATTTCCGCTTCTTGTTCCAGAATAGAATCAATCTTAAAATCTTCATATTGAAAATGCATTTCAAGCATATCTAATGGTATTGATTCTACATTTATCTCTTTCAAGTGTACCAGTTTTAATTTATTGCCGCATTGACTTGCCAGTTCTTTCACACTTTTTGGAAAGCCTTTCTTTGAAACACAGATTAGGTGTTGTGCATCAATCTCTTCAAGCTTTTTTAACCAACTCCAAACTTGTCCTCTTTCCGGCTTTCTCGACCTATTCTGAACTTCAACAATTGTTATAGTCTCCCTAGGCTTTATTCCTGAAGTAATAACTATATCACACTGAGTTGTCTCGCCTGTTTTTGAATTGACTATTGGTAGTTCAACGTTTCGCTCAACCTTTGCTTCAGGGTTAATTGACCGCTCGAGAAGCTCCACAATTTTTTCTAAATAGACTCCCTTATCACTCATATATAATTGCGGACCTGTTTCATAGTTGCTGGAGTAAGATTGAGAATTCCTAAATACTTTTTTGTTTATAGTATTTTGTATTTCTTTGATTTATAACAATGTTTTGAGACATTTTCAAAATGAAAAATACAGAATACATTGACTTAGATCGCAGATTTTTAAGGATTAATGATTCCGAGATTACTGATGAAGATACATCGAACAGTTATATGCTTTTCGATACATACTTTGACAAGGATTATTCATGGGATAAATTACTTGATCTGGACGAGCTTATAGTAATATTAGGGGAAGCTGGAAGTGGCAAAACCATTGAGCTTGAGCATCAAGCTCAAATACAACGATCTAAAGGCATATATAGTTTCTTTATTAGATTAGAGAGCTTCAAAAATAGTCCTAACTCACTTAACCCTGATGATATTGAACTCTTCAATTCTTGGTTGGAAAGTAAGCGTTCGGGAGTATTCTTCCTTGACTCGGTAGACGAGTCAAAATTAACCCAAGTAACAGACTTTCAGAATTCAATATTGAATTTAAAAACACTGATTAAAGTGGAAAACTTGTCTCGATGCAAATTTATTATTTCATCAAGAATAAGTGAATGGAGACCAAATAAAGACAGCAATATTGTTACGTCTCTTCTTTCGAGACAAGACAAGGTTAAAATGGAGAGGATTACAGCTGAGAAAGAAACCCTGGAAACAGCAAAACCTGAGAAAAGCTATCCTAAACAAACTAAAGTAACAAAAGCAAAACCTGAGAAGACTATTTGTGTAGTAAAAATTCTACCCTTAAATAAAGAACGGGTCATTAAATACTCAAAGAGTTTGCCACTTGAAAATGTTAATGAGTTTATTGAGCAAATTGATAGAAGGTTCGCATGGGATTTAGTAAGAAGGCCTTTGGATATACATGACCTTGCGGAGTACTGGAAAAAACACTCTACTTTAGGCACTCTTAAGGACATAATTGAATATGATATTCAAGAAAAGCTAAAAGAAAAGAACTCTGACCGCTCCTCCGGTGATGACATCTCCTATGAAAAGCTACGAGAAGGTTCAGAGGGCTTAGCTGTTTCTACTATTCTGACCAATAAGCTCAATTTTGTAATTAGAGATAGTAATGGTAATAATGAAGTATATGGAAACTTCATTGATCCTCAACAAGCTCTCCCAGATAGCTGGAGTTATGCCGAAATAAGATCATTGCTACAGAGACCATTATTCGATGATGCTATTTATGGTAAAATACGCATTCATCATAGACGAAAATCTGAATACCTTGCTGCTTCCTGGTTTATTCGTCTCTTTAATGGGAATTGCGACTATTTTCAGAATGTTGATCTATTCTTTGGATATAAAAAAGGGAAAATTTTTGCTCGAGTTAAGTATCAACCTATTCTTGCTTGGCTTGCAATCGGCAATTACAGATGGAGTGATGATATTAGGGCAAAAATACTCAAAACTTGCCCTGAGATTTTTTTAGAATTTGGTGATCCAGCTTCATTATCGGAACAATATAAAATCGAAATCATAAAAGCTTTATCTATAAAATTTGGGGATAAAGATCGTTTCTATAAGTATTACGAAGCAGAGTCTTTAAGTAGGTTAGGCAACAATTCATTAGGGGTTTTATTTACTCGACTACTTTCAGATGAGAACATCTCCGAGAACTTTAAAGCATTAATTCTTAGAATTGCTACTCTCAGTGCTACGACAACTTGTAAAGATGAAGTATTTCGAATATCAGTAAACGAAGAAAGTCCATACTCCCTGCAATCCTTATCCATTGATTATATATCTAAATTTGGATCTCAGGAACAAATCTCTACTGTTAAAGAGTATTACGTTCAAAAGGAGGATTTAACTAATTCCATTATTGATAGGCTAGTTTCCTCACTTTTTCCTGAAAACCTAAGTGTTCAAGAAACGCTGACTTTTTTAAGAAAAACACAGCCTGTTGGGAATTACGATTTAGTTATCAACTACTCATTGAAGGTATTATTAGAAAAATGGGTTCCGAAACTCGATTCGTTTGTAATTGAAGAGTTATTAATCGGGTTAACTAAGCTACTGCTAAGCCCTCCATATAAATCTGATTATCGACCTATTTCTAAAAGATTTGAATGGCTCAAAGAAGCTCATTGTTACTTAATGAATCAATTTTTCGAAAGAACTCGGCCTATAAATTCGATTGATACTCTTTCTAAATCATTATTTATACACGTAGTCTTAAAGGAACTTGCAGGTTCTGATAAAGGAACGGTAAATCCTAATCTTATTGCTTTTGCGAATGAGAATATTAGTTTCAGGAAAAGCTATGGGATCTTTGCTCTCCATCAATTAGAGACTCAGAATAAACACTATAACATTGTTCTTCATAATCTGCTTTTTGAACCCAAGCTAAAAGAGGACTTTCAATGGATTTTAGAAGAGCTGAACGTTTCAGAAGATGAGGCTCTAAAAAAAGATATGTTCGAATTTGCTTTATCAATATGGGGTAGATTGAACTATCCTTTCAGATTTAAACGTAGATTAAAAAAGGTAGTTCAAGATAATCCTGAGTGGAAAGCAAAACTAAAAAAAAGTATTTGGACTCGTTTTAAGTCAATCTACTCGGGATTCTATTACAGACATCGCCTGTATAACTTTAAGTTTTGGATAAAAAGACTTCCAAGAAAAATAAAGCAAAAGAAAGACGATCTCCTTGTATTCCCAAGAGTAATTATCAGGTTAGGAAGCTTAAATAAGGAAGAGAATTTCAGATTCGTCCAATACTTTTATTCAGCCTCAAGTTCTGATGAAGGAACTAAGTATGGTAAGTTTGATCAAGATAAGATTCAAAAACGACATGGAAGGATAATCTCTAAAATTGCACGAACCACCCTAAAAAAGTTTTGGAGATCCTATGAACCTGATGTCCCAGAAATTGACTCAAGAAGCAAAACTTATGGTACGATTATTGGTCTTATGTCAATCGAGTTGAATCTTAGGGACGGAGATTTAAGCCTTACTAATCTTTCAGAGTCTGATGTTCAAACCCTTACAAAGTATGCACTAAATGAAATCAATGGGTTTTCAGATTGGTTGGAAACGTTGACAATTCTATATCCCAAAATTGTAAGTAGTATTTTAGAAGACGAAATCAGTATCGAGTTAAATTCTAAACTTAATAACTTAGAATTTTCAATTATCCATCATGTCAAGTACACAGATAAATACCTTTTACCTGTCATAGGCACCTTATTATTGGATTCTTTTGCAAAATCAACTACGTCTAATCGAAAAGTATTAGGGGAGACGATCTCTGTTTTAGCTGAGATACAAAATTCGAAACCAATCATTAAGGAAAAGGCTATTGAGAGTATTAAAATCGCCTATTTTTTTTCATTCATATACCTGGTAATGATTTTAAAACTATTGAAAGACGAGCAGAACTTTTCAATTGACTGGTTATTGAACTATGAATTTGTGTCTGATATTCATCTTTTTTGGATTGCAGTGTTACTAAAAGTAGACATTAAGAATGGCCTACCTGAACTTGAAACGGCTCTTAGCCTTTCTAATAATAGCAAGTCTCTTGCTGTTCGGTTAACTGGTTCGCTTTCCTCAAGAACTCATTACTCTAATTATCCTGATATAGAAAACCCCTCTTATTTGGACGCTGAATATTTACCAGAGTTCTATAAAATTATATATGAGTATGTTCACCCTAACGATGATATTAATAGAGGCTCAGGCTCTTATTCACCAGGTACAAGGGATCATGCACAAGATTTTAGGGGGTACCTATTTAATAAAATAGTTGACAATGAAGATCCAAAAATGGACGAGTTTTTGGAAGGACTGTTGGAGTTACCTTTATTTGCGCCCTCACGTGAATTGATTGAATATAATATTGAGAAAAGAGCCGAAAGATTTGTAGATAACTTGTATTGGGAGCCAACCCATATCCCTTATATAATGCAGAATTGCATTAAAGAACCTTCTTCTGATTTCGAGCTATTCAGATTTACAGTTAATAGGCTTAAGGAAATACGGAATGAAGTATTAGGAGATGATACAAGTTCTCGATACTACGTAAGGGCTGATGATAAAGAATCAAGACTTCGTAGTTTTCTGAAAAGAGAATTAGAAAGTAAATCAAATGGATTCTATACAGTTCCACAAGAGTTAGAAATTGATCAAGAAGATATACCAGATCTTAGGGTAGAAAAGCCATCATTGAAACCAGTTTCAATCGAAGTAAAAAAGGCAGAGAAATGGAGTTATAATCAACTTGTAGAAGGGCTTCGAGATCAATTAGCAGGTAAATATTTACGCTCAGCTAAGCATGTTTATGGTATCTATGCTATTGGATATATTGACCAAGAAAAAAGAAAGAACTGGAAACAAAATGATGGTACACTAGTTAGTTTCAATGAGTTAATTATTTCTTTAAAAGAAATAGCCAAAGAAATTGAACTTACAGAACCACTTATCTTCGGAATCGAGGTAATTGGCATAGATTTCACCCATAAAAACTCCTGACTCAAAATCTTGAATCAGGGTTTTAATGTTGTGGTGGGACTGACCTGCCGCCCCTTAATTCCAACCAACTCGAACCAGGGTTAAGCCATCTGGAACAAAAACCCTAACTCAACATCTTGAACCAGAGCTTTTAATATTGTGGCAGGACCGGGCGGAATTGAGCCGCTAACTAATCCGAATCAATACGAACCAGGGTTAGTTCATTAGGAACAGAGAATCTTCTTAGATCTTCAATATCCGGTTCTTCGTTGATAAAGATTCTCCTGGTTGGCCTAAGTTCCCAGAAAAGTTGGTTCTCATTATGTTCATCTATATATAGTGCCAGGTGCCCAAATTTCTTTTCCAGCTCATCATAAAAATTGAATCCCAGGTATTTCCTTTCCTTCCATTCACTCAGTCTCCCATATTTCATCCAGTAATCACTGGAATCAGTATGGTCTACCTTAATTTTTCCTTCTTTTATATAAGTAAGCTTCCCGGATAGAGACTGAAAGCTTGTGTCGAGAGGTTCAAAGTAGTGGCTTACGGGCTCCAACTCCACAATCAGTGTATCGTGTCCCTCAATAAAAAGCCAGGTTCCTGCGTACGGGTTTATGTCGGGTATTTCACGGATTTTTAGTTCCTGCGCACTTAAGGACCTGGCCGATAGGAAGCAAAGCGAAATGGATAATATGTACCTAATCCGAATCAACTCGAACCAGGGTTAGTTCCATTGGAACAGAATATCCTTCTGGTATTCTTGTTTCACCATTAATGCTCCATCTTTCTCTTTTCTCAAGATGCCAGTGAAGAACATTTTTATTCAATTCATCAACATACAGCCTTAGAGCCCCTGCCTTATGAATTTCCGTATCCTTAAATGCAAACATGAGGTACGTACGTGGTCCATGCTCATTTAAAAATCCACCTTGCAAAGTAAATTCACCCTCATCGACAGTTAACATTTTTAAATGGGTATTGCTTAAAGGAGAATAATTATAGGTTCCAAACAGTTGTGGAATATCTTTCTTTAATGGCTCATAAAAATAAGTTCCTATTTCAAGGTTCACTATTAATGTGTCTCCCTCTTCAATAGAAATCCAGGTACCTGCGTAACCTGATACATCAGGATATTCATTATTCGTTTTATCTACAGTTTGGCTATAGGATAAAACTGAAACAGCCAGTATAAAAAAGGGAAGTAAAGTAATTCGTTTCATAATCTTATTAATTACAATTATCAGTTATTACTGTAGTTCCACTAGAATTTAATTTTTTCCCTGTCCACACAGTAAATGTCGGGTTTGCTTCAAACATCTTTATCCCAGTGTTATAGTCTCTCAGCATTTTTAGAAAACCTATTTTTTCACCAAGTACATTACCGTACTCTTGCCTATTAGATGCAAGAATAAACTCATAAATAAAACTAAAGCTTTCAAATTGTGAGTTATTGCTAAAGTTGCTATTAAAAAAGCTTAGTAGTGCATTTACATCATCTATTTTTAGCATGTATCTGGTTCCGAAATGGGTAACTAAACCAAAAGTGAAAGTTTCTAGATTATTAATCTTTCCAGCATTATACATTTGATATATACTTAATAGATCATCCGCACTGAATATTGATAAAGAGCCATCAAAATCATAGTGTTGATGCATAGCTCCGTCTATTGGATTTGTAAGAATTAAGGTAGTAAGATCACCGCCAACTGGACCTTGATGGTATGAATAAATCGGGTTTCCATTTCCTGCCTTATAAAACGTCCAAGCTGTTTCTCTATTCTTGGTATTTGCATCACTAACCAGCATAAGCATATAACTTCTAAAGATGGCATCATCTTCAAGTAGATCGGCAAGCTGACATGGATCAGTAATCACACTAATATTGAAGTCTATGGCACAACTTTGAGGAATGCCTCCGCTTTCCTGGTTGGTGCAAATACCCGCTCCATCAGGGTCGCAAGCTGCACAGGGATCACTGTCTCCGCTTCCGGCGCCTACGCCTCCACCCCCGCCTTCTTCTCCTCCATCCTCTACATACACCCAAGAGTATTCAATACACTCTGAGTGGGAATAGGTACAACCAGAGTCGTTGTATAGATCGGGTACATTGGGGCGGTCGCACAGAAGTGATCATTCACTGCCGTGCACATATACACCCAAACGCCCATTACCTGTTTTTCGGTGGTATCCTTGTCTTTTACCTCGCCATACATCCACGAATGCTGATCAAATTCTCCCAGCTTCTTTTCTACGGCCGTGATAATGGCGGGGCCGTCAGGCAGTTTACACCGGGCAAAGCGTACCAATCCCCCTCCTTCCAGGGAATCAGCAGAAGCCCGTAAGTGGGCATTTTGGGCAGCAATTCGAAATACAATATCCCGGATTTCTACATCCGGGTCGTCTAAATACTCATCCGGGATTTCCAGGGAATATTTTTCTGTGGTATAGGCCCACTCTTCGCCCTCATTGGTCAGTGTGTTTACCAGGCACAGGAAGGGAGAGCTTACTTCTTTGGCGTGCTCATCGGTGGGGTTTAATACTTCACCTAAGGGATGCACATAAGTGATGGGTGATTTCTCGAAACCTATATTGGGTAACTCCACTTCTTCATGTTCGGTATTTGTTTGGGAACATGACATCAAGAAGGCCAGCATCCATACCCAAAAAAACCAGTTCAGTTTTTTCATGTATGTGTCCTCTTTTGACCTGACCAGTGCTAATATGAGAGAAAGAACGCAAAGATGTTACAATTAAGCCTAAAAGAATTATACATTTGATAATCCAAATTTGGATTTCGATAATTGGTTGGGGTTGGTTTTGTTTTTGTTGAAAGCCTAAAGAAGCTTGTTTAGAGATTTGGGTAGGATCAACGTTCGTTCCTTCACAGATCCTGAAACAAGCCTGCCTGTCGGCAGACAGGTTCAGGATTACTGGGAACAAAAAACCCTGACTCAAAACCTTGAACCAGGGTTTTAATATTGTGGTGGGATCGGGCGTAATTGAACCGCCGCTTAATTCCAACCAACCCGAACCCGGTTAAGCTCTCAGGAAGAGAAAAAGCACTTCATTATAGGAAGAGATTTAAATAACGGTTAAAGATATACACCCATCCGCGTTTAGCGCCGGTTACTTCTCTGAGAATACCTAGTTTCTCCATTTCTTTAATCAGGCTGTATACGCTGGGTTTAGTTAGGTTCGTAATGTTTGCCACTTGTTCGGCATTGGTTATAGGGTTTTTATACAAGGCATCTACCACTTTTTGGGCATTTACCGATCGCCCTCCCAGGGTTTTAAGCTGCTCGCTTACTTCTATTTGCAGCTGCAGGATTTTATCAAAGGTGTCTATCCCGTTTTTAGCCGTTTCAATAATCCCTGAGAGAAAAAACTTAAACCAACGAGAAATATCATTATTGGTACGTACCCGCATCAGGTTGTCATAATAATCAGACCGGTGCTTTTCCATGTAGTCTGAAAGATAGAGCACCGGTTTTTTTAAGATTTCCCGCTCCACCAAAAAAAGTGTAATCATCAGTCTTCCTACACGCCCGTTTCCATCCAAAAAAGGGTGAATGGTTTCAAACTGGTAATGGATCAACGCAATTCGCAACAGTTCCGGGTAATGCAGGTCCGTATTATGGGCAAAAGTTTCCAGGTCTCCCATTAGCCCGGAAATATCGTTATGTACGGGCGGCACAAAAACTGCATTATCAATATTCGATCCGCCAATCCAGTTTTGGCTGGTTCTGAATTCTCCCGGTTGCTTATGTTCTCCCCTTGCTCCCTGTAATAAAATCCGGTGGGTTTCTTTAATTAAGCGACTCGAAAATGGCAATTCTTCCAGATACCCAATAGCACTGTTCATGGCTTCGGTATAGTTACGCACTTCTTTCCAGTCGTCTCTTTTCTCTACGGGCACATCTTCTTCATTCAGCAGGGCTTCTTCAAAATTTGTCTGCGTACCTTCTATTTTACTGCTCTGGATAGCTTCTTTAAACACGTGCATGTTTATAAACAGATCGATATTAGGAATGTACTCAGAGTACATATCCAGCCTGCCTAAATGCCGGTCTGCTTTTCCAAGCAATTCCAATACTTCCATGTCATCAATTACCCATGCACGGTTTAATTTCTCAGGCTGGAAACTTTTGTAACTTCCCTGGCTGATATAATTTCCAGAGTTAAAATTTTTCATGCTTTTTTTACTACTCGTGTACTTAGTTAAATTTTTGGAGATTAATTTAACTAAGAACTCCTCTTAATTAAAATTTTACTGCTTTTTTTAACTAAGCATTATTTCGGGTTAAAAAAGCAGCTGTTTTTTTAACTCTCCAAAACTTCTGTTTAATGAGCCTATGAACCTGGGCAAATATTTTATGTAATACCGTTGTTTAGATCCTTCGTCCCGAAAGCATTCGGGATCAGGATGACCAGTGAAAGGAAAAAACAAAAAACCCTGACTCAAAATCTTGAACCAGGGTTTTAATGTTGTGGTGGGACCGGGCGGAATTGAACCGCCGACACACGGATTTTCAGTCCGTTGCTCTACCAACTGAGCTACAGTCCCTCCGAAAGGGCGACAAAGATACCTCCTTTATCATCTAGATTCAATACAAAGGTGGACTTTGTTTGTTTAACCTGATTTTGGAACCGGGAGCGCTCTTTAAATACAGAAGGGTCATCCCGGACCTGTCTGCCGACAGGCAGGCTTGATCCGGGATCTGTAGTGGATTGCTTTTTCTTCCAATCTCAGATCCCGGGTCGGAGCCCGGGATGACTGAAGAGCTTGCTCAATTGTTCTTCTGAAAGTTCTCTACCCCAAAATCACGTTGCCTAGGAAAGGTGAATATCCTTCAATCTTATCTGTAGGGTCCGGCGGCCGTTCCAGAAGTTCTCTTCTAATACATAGGCAATATCAAACTTCTCACCTCCACGAATGGAAGGCAGGTACTCGTGCATATTAAAACCAATGGTATCAAAAACACCGGTACCGTTTTGTTTTACTTTCATTTTTAAGTGGCCGTTGCCCACTACGGTCGGAATCCCCACTACCTGTACTTCTTCCGAAACAAAAATAGGCCGGAGATTGGAGGGGCCAAAAGGTTTGAACTGGGAAAGGAGCTTCCAGAACTTCATATCTATTTCTGAAAAACTAAGCTTGGAGTCTATAGATAGCTCCGGCTCAAAGGTAGATTCTGATAAGCCCTGGTAAGCAATTTGATTAATCCGGCGCCGGAATTCCGGCAGGTTCTTTTCTTCCAGAGTCAGTCCTGCGGCGTATTCATGACCTCCATATTGTTCTAACAGGTCTTCACACTGTTTCATAGCATTATAAATATTGAAGCCTTTGATACTTCGGGCCGAGCCTTTGACCTTTCCATCCACATTACTAAGCATAATGGCCGGACGATGGAACATATCTACTAACCGGGAGGCGACAATCCCAATCACACCCAAATGCCAGTCCTCTTTATAGAGTACCAGGGTAGAGATTTCATCCATATCCAATACATCATGGATTTGGCTCAAGGCCTCTTCCATGGTCAGCGTATCTTTATCCCTTCTTTTCAGGTTGATGGATTCCAGCTCCATCGCCAGTCCCCGCGCTTCGGTATAAGAATCCGCCACCATGAGTTTTACAGCGGCGCTGGCATCTCCCATCCTTCCAGCTGCGTTTATTCGGGGGCCGATGGAGAATACAATCTTGGAGGTGGTAATATCTTCTGCCGGCATTTTGATGAGTTCCATCAGGGCTTTAATGCCTACTCTTGGAGAACTTTGGATCATCTGGAGCCCGGCTTTCATAAGGATGCGGTTTTCATCAATAATCGGCACTATGTCTGATGCAATAGAAATAGCGACCAAATCCAGGAATTTATTGGCAATACTGTCTGGTAAACCTAATCGCTTGAGGGTTCCCTGGATCAGCTTAAAGCCGACGCCTGCACCGGAAAGACCATCAAAGGGATAGCTACAATCTGGACGTTTTGGATCGAGTACTGCTACCGCTTCCGGAATGCCATCTCCAACCGTATGGTGATCACAGATGATCAGCTCCATTCCCTTGGCTTTGATTTCTTTTGCTTCTTCGATAGCCGTGATGCCGCAATCAACCGAAACGATAAGACTGGCTCCAATGCTTTGGGCATATTGGATTCCTTCCGGATTGATTCCATACCCCTCCTTAAAGCGGTGCGGGATATAGTAATCGGCATCCACTCCAAATTCCTGCAAAAAGGTATACAGGCATGCAGTAGCGGTGGTCCCGTCTACATCATAGTCTCCGTACACAAGCACTTTTTCGCTTTTACGAATAGCCAACGCAAGGCGCTCTGCACCCTGATCCATGTCCTTCATTAAAAAAGGATCATAAAGAAGATCTATTGTAGGTCTGAAAAAAGTCTTTGCATCATCATAATTTTCTATGCCACGAATAGCCAACAAGCGAGCTATTTTCTCCGGAACTCCGAGCGCCTGCTGTAACACAGGTACACGTTCCTTCTGCTCCGGCTGTGCGTACACCCAGCGGAATGACATGGTTTTCCTTTATTTTTCTTTTATACATAAGAGGCTGCTCGGCGATCAAACCGTAACACCACGTGTCATGCTTTTTTCACGAAAACTAAAATACAATAATGTTGAAAACTTTCATTGTTGTAGACCCCTTGAAATCATTTAATCTAGGGCAAGTACCTAAAACAATGATAACTGCCGCTTAAGGGCTTTTTAGGCGTTACAATTAATAACCTTTTTGCTTTTTACTTATTATTTTCGGCGCATTATTTTGTGGATATTAAGTGGATAAAGCGAGAGCTTTGGAAGCGGTTCCAATCAATAAAAATTTCATGTTAGACACTCCCGTTAAAGTAACTCCTGTGAATTCTCTCGATAAAGAAAAATTTCCTTTCTTCAGTACGCTTCAAGATATGGGGCATGAACAAGTAGTTGTTTGTTCCGATCCTGAGATTGGGCTCAAAGCTATCATTGCTATCCATAATACCACACTGGGCCCAGCCCTTGGCGGAACACGAATGTGGATGTATGAAACTGAAGAAGAGGCCATGCGTGATGTGCTTCGTCTTGCACGCGGCATGACTTATAAGTCGGCGATCTCAGGATTGAACCTAGGAGGTGGCAAAGCTGTCATTATCGGTGATCCTCATACCGATAAAAATGAAACACTCTTTAGGGCATTTGGCCGCTTTGTAGATGGGCTAGCGGGCCGATATATCACGGCAGAAGATGTGGGAATGACCGTTCAGGATATGGAGTGGATTTATTCTGAGACCAAATACGTTACTGGTATTCCGGAAACTCTGGGAGGAAGTGGAAATCCTTCCCCGGTTACTGCTTATGGAGTATTTATGGGTGTAAAGGCCTGTGCCAAAAAAGCTTTTGGCAACGATTCCTTAGCTGGTAAAAAAATCGCTCTTCAGGGCGCTGGTAATGTCGCTTCTTATTTTGCCAAACGTGCTGCGGATGAAGGCGCTAAATTATTCATTTCTGACATCTACACAGAGAAAGCGAATAAGCTGGCTGAAGAAGTGGGCGGAACGGTGGTTTCACCGGATGAAATCTATGGCCTGGATGTAGATGTATTTGCTCCATGTGCTCTTGGCGGGGTTGTTAACGATGATACCATGGATCAATTCAAATGCCCAATTATTGCCGGGGGTGCTAATAATATTTTGGATAATGAAGACATCCATGGGCAAATGCTGGTGGATAAGGGAATCATTTACGCACCTGACTATGTGATCAACGCCGGAGGAGTGATCAATATCTCCAGTGAATTGGAGGGATATAATCGTGAGCAGGCGATGAACCAAACAGCCAAGATTTATGATACTACCTTGAATATCCTCAGCTATTCCGAGGATCATAATATCCCAACGCATAAAGCATCTAATATCCTCGCTGAAAAACGTATTGCTGATGTGGCTCGCCTGAAGTCCAAATATTCTTCTAAAAGCCATTTTTCAGGAAGGCTGGGCGAAATGTATATGACCGACCGCCGTTAATTCATCGGTTTAATCCTTATCTTTGATCCCTGTCGTAAGTACGGCAGGGATTTTTTTATTTAAATACTATTAGACATTCATGAATCGAGAGGAATACGAATTTAAAGACCGGCTTATCAAGGGAATCACTGAAGACGGAAACTTTAAGATTTCAGTGATTAAGACTTCAGACGTAGTAAAAGAGGCTAAGGAACGGCATCATCTTTCTTTACTAAATACTGTGCTGTTGGGAAAGGCCTTAACGGCAGCCATGTTGCTGGCTTCGGAATTGAAAAAGGAAGAACGCATTCAGCTTAGGCTTGATGGAAATGGCCCGGTTGGAACCATCGTAGCCGAGGCAAATAGCCTTGGTGAAATTCGCGGCTATGTAGGCAACCCTTCGGTGGAATTGGATTATTCTGATACTTCTATAACCATTGGCGACGGGATTGGCCAGGGAATCCTCACTTTTACCAAAGTACTTTATAATGAAGCTGAGCCCCGAACTTCCAGTATCCAAATTGTGGATGGAGATATTACTTCTGATGTTGCTCAATACCTGGCCCAATCAGAGCAGGTTCCTTCTGCCGTGCTGTTAGATGTAGGTATTAGTGAAGAAGGAGAGGTCACCGAAGCAGGGGGCTTGTTACTGCAGCGCCTGCCCGGAGCTCCGGATGGACAAATCGATATGTTGCAAGAACGCCTTAGCTCCTTCCCTCCCATCGATCAGCTTTTATCGGATGATCAATATATTGATGAAATTATGGCTAAAGCAGTTTCTCCAATTAAAGTGAAAGAACTAGGGCGCCAACTGGTAGATTTCTTTTGCAGATGCTCGAAAGAGCGCTTCATGGATGCCCTGGCAATGCTGAGCATGGACGACTTAAAGGAACTGGAAGGAGAAGGACAGGAAGTGGCCTGCCATTATTGCAACAAAAAGGAGATTATTTCGAAGGAAGACATCGCGCAATTAATTACTCAGGCACAAGCGAAATTAAACTAATCGATTATGGGCAGGCTTTCGGAAGACGATATTAGATACATCATCAAACGGGCAACGATTCTACAAAAATATCACGAACAGTCTCCCCATAAAGAATTACACCCTGTCTCAGAAGATTTTGAATCTGCCTACGCTATTGGTGAAAACCTTTCTATAGAAAAGCAGTTTATCCATGAAGCTATTGTTGAATACCTGGGTTCCCCCACTCAAGAACCTCTTTCTGTGGATACCGGTAGCAGTTCGAAAGCAAAAATTGTGGGATATGCCAATGGCCCAATTGACAGTTCATTGATGCATGAAATCAGGGCGATGTGTGAGTATCATTTTAATTCTATGGGGAAGGTAAGCCGGCGAAAAGGGAATATTTACTGGCAGGCAGTGCCCGCTGGTATTACCCGGTTCTTTGAAACCTCATCTTCTCCCAAACTGGAGATCGCTCCTCAAGAAGGGGGCCAAAAATTGACCTTTACTCAAAACTTTAGAACCTATAATAAGCTCTATCCTTTTGTAGCAGCTGCACTGTTTATCGCAGTAATGTTATTCGCTGGGGTTGTTTTTGGGCAGGCTGGAGATGATGGCACACCGCCTATGCTTATCATGGCTGGGATGTTTAGCATTTTTGCCTTTTTTATGTCCCGCTATATCCGCCGGAAAAAAGTTAAACGAAAAGAAAAGTTGATCGAATTGGTGGAGGACCTCCAGCAGGCCATCGAGAGAAAGTTCCGAAGTAACTCCTCATCTAGAAGACAGGCTGCTCCTATTACTATTGATGAAATTGAGCTAGAAGAGGTGGATGAGCTGGATGACATTGAAATTCGTTCGTCAAAAAAGATTGGCACAAAGGAATAGTGATAAGAGATAGGAAAAAGGTGAAAGGAGAAACGGTCTCACCTATCACCTTTTTCTCATCACCTTACAGTTTTTTGAATAAGGCAAACATTTCGATTTACAATATCAAATTAAGCGCTAACTTTGGGCGCTCAATCGTAATTCTTAGCCCAAAAAAATGGCTACTAAAGTAGTAATTGTAGGTGGCGGATTTGCCGGAATGGAAGCGGCGAAATCCCTTAAAGGGAATGATTTCAAAATCACCATTATCGACAAGTCTAATCACCACCTCTTCCAGCCTCTGTTATATCAAATCGCCACTGCTGCCCTTTCTCCTGGTGATATTGCGGTTCCTATTCGATCGGTATTTAGCAGGCAACGGAATGTGGATGTTATTCTCGGGGAAGTAGTAGCCATAAGTAAAGAAGATCGTTCTGTTCAGCTTGCTGATGGGGATGTAATCCCTTTTGATTACCTGATTTTAGCCACGGGCGCCAAATACAATTACTTTGGGAATGAGGAATGGGAAAAATATGCGCCGGGTTTAAAATCGTTGGATGATGCCATCCGAATTCGTGAACGTATATTGCTATCTCTTGAAAAGGCCGAAAAGATCCCGGAACTGGAAGACCGAAAGCCATATCTCACTTTTGTGGTAATTGGTGGAGGGCCTACCGGAGTGGAAATGGCAGGCTCTATTGCCGAAATCGCCAAGCGAAATATGATGCGCGATTACCACAACTTCCACAAAAATGAGACTACGGTGTATTTGGTAGAAGCGGCTGGCGCAGTTTTGAACGGGTATCATGAAAAGCTTTCGGAAAGTGCCCTGAATTCCCTTACTAAAATGGGCGTGCAGGTGATCCTAAACTCGCCGGTTCAAAACATCACCAAAGAAGGAGTTCATTTAAAAAACCACTTTATCGAAACTCCTAATGTAATCTGGGCAGCCGGTGTAGCCGGAACACCGGTACTTAGCCAGCTTGGAGAAGACGCTGACCGCAGTGGAAGGATTAAAGTTAAGCCTGATCTTTCTATCCCTTCTGACTCTAATATTTTTGTGCTGGGGGATGCGGCTCATTTCCCTGATAAAGACGGAAACCCTCTTCCCGGGGTAGCTCAGCCTGCAATCCAGCAAGGCAGATTTGTAGGTAAGCTTCTTAAAGATGAGCAGAAGGGTAAAGAGCGTGGTGCTTTTAAATATAACGATAAGGGTATGATGGCTACTATTGGTCGGGCGAAGGCTGTAGCCGATGTAAATGGTTTTAGACTAACTGGTTTTTTTGCCTGGGTGCTTTGGGGAGTGGTTCACATCTTCTTTCTCATTGGCTTCAGAAACCGATTCCGTGTATTCGCCGAATGGATTTGGCATTACATCACCTTTAAGCGTGGTGTGCGATTAATCGCCAAGAAGAATATTACTGGGGATAATTAGTTGGTCATCCTGAAACAAGTTCGGAATGACTAAAAGCTAGATTGAAAAGCTGGTGCCGCAGCCGCAGTTGTCTACAGCGTTGGGGTTATCGAAAGTGAAACCGCGGGCATCTAATCCATCCGGGTAGTCAATCTGAATTCCTTCTAAATACAGTAAATGATCCGGGTTCACGATCAACTCAACACCAAAACTCTCAAAAACGGTATCAGAATCCACCCTATGATCCAGGCCAAGCTTATAGCTCAATCCTGAACATCCACCGCCTTCCACGGCGACTCTTAGGTAGAGATTGTGGTGGCTTGGATCACTGTCTTTGATTTTTTCTACCTGCCTGGCTGCTCTTTCGGTAAGTGTAACAGGTTCTCCTGTTAATTCCTGCTTCTCTTCCTGGGTAGAAAACTCCTCATCTTCAAAATCGATTAGTGAGGCTATTACATCGTCTAAATTATCTTCTTGTGTACTCATTTCTCTTGTGGTTCTATCGTCATCCTGAGCCCACTTTAATCGGAATCAGAATGACTTTGAAATTACGCACTTTTCTTGGAAAAAGTATAATGTGCTACTCCATCCCGCTCAAACAAGTCCAATACTCCTGCGCTCACTAAGTTCACAAGAATTTTTGCGGCGGTATAGGTAGTTGTATTTATCAGTATGGAAAATCTCTCCACTGTGATATCGCTGTACTCATTTAAAAAACGGAACAAGAGGCGCTCCTTCTCTCCATATTCAAAGGTAACCCCTTCTTCTTTACTCCCGCTTTTGAGAACCTCAATCCATTCATCCGAAGCCAAAACGCTTTCATCTTCACGGCGGATGAATACCTTTCGCTCTTTTTTTCCCTTTACATAAATGGGTTTTTCGTCAGACTCTTTCACATTAATCAAAAGAACATCTTTACCAGATACACTGATCAATTTTATAGCCGTGTTTGGTGAAGGGGTGCACACATCGTCAACAGCCTGGGTAATCCAGAACTCTTCCTCCATATAGCTCTCCACACCAATGATATCTCCCTGGTCAGAGATACCTACCAGAAGCTTTCCTCCATCCGTATTTGCAAATGCTGCAATCTCTCTGGCAATCTTTTCCGGGGAAGCTACCTTCTGCTTAAACTCTAAAAAAGAGCTTTCTCCTGTGGCAATGAGGTTTTTTAGATCTTGCTTGCTCATATCGGAAACCTCAACATTTCCGGTATGCTGTAAATAAAATTCCATCTCGTCTTTCATAGAACTGACACCTCTATTTTGACGAACGATCATAGCAAAAAAGCGATGACCTGACGTCTGTTTAGATGATAACTTCGTTTTTGGGGTCTCTCGTCATTAACGCATTCAGTGCATCTTTAGGGTCTTCCTCTTCAAATAAAACCCGATACACTGCTGAAGTGATCGGCATATCTACTCCGGTCTTCTGTGCCCAACCATACACCGACTTTGTTGTTTTAACCCCCTCAGCCACCATATTCATACTTTTAGTAACCTCTTTAAGCTTTTTACCCTGCCCAATTTGATGGCCCACATACCTGTTTCGGCTATGCGTTGATGTACAGGTAACGATCAAATCTCCCATCCCTGTTAATCCCGAAAAAGTATCCGGATGGGCTCCCATCATTGCTCCCATTCTTCGCATCTCATGCAGGCCACGTGTAATTAGAGCCGCTTTTGCATTATCTCCCAATCCCGCACCATCAATTACTCCCGCTGCAATAGCCATGATATTTTTAACCGAGCCACCGATTTCCACCCCAATTACGTCATTATTCACATACACCCTGAACATCGGGGTAAGAAAAGTATCCTGGATGATTTTAGCCGTTCTGGTTGAATACGCAGCAGCAACTACGGTAGTAGGTTTTAGCGTAGCCACTTCTTCTGCATGACTTGGGCCATAAAGTACTCCTACATTGTCCTCGTAGGTAACACCCTCCATCACTTCAACCAATATTTGGGACATGGTTTTAAAGGTGTCATTCTCAATCCCTTTCGAAACCGTTACTAAAATTTCGTGGCCATCAAGACAGGGCTTAATTCTTGCGGCTATTTCACGAAGGGTATGAGAAGGCGTTGCAAATAAGATCATATCCTGATCTCGTAAGCACTGCTCTAAATCATGATATGCTTTGATCGAGTCCGGCAGCTCTAAATCGGTTAAGTACGCAGGATTTCGGTGGTCTTTATTGATGGTATCTACTACCTCGGCTTCCCTTGCCCAAATTTGAACATTGTTTCCGGCGGTATCTAGTACAGTAGCTAGGGCCGTTCCAAAACTTCCCGCCCCTATTATGGTCACATTTCGCTTAATCATGCTTCTGCTCCCACTGCGCTCCGTTCCTCTTCTTTTTCTTCTTTATTCTTTTTGGAAGAACCCACTTTGCTTTCCGTTCCGTCCCGAAGCCGCTGGATATTCGATTTATGCCTGTAAATAATCCCTGAAGCTATTAGCACGCTAAATATGATAATACTGCCGTCAACCTCCATACCCAGTCCATATCTCATCACCAGTAAGGTAATTGGGTAAAAGAATGAACTTAGCATTGAAGCAAGAGATACATAGCGCGTAACTAAAATGGTGAGCACAAAAATCAGGGCAGAGATGGATATCGAAATAGGTTCAATACCGAATAGCATTCCACAGGCTGTGGCGGCTCCTTTCCCCCCTCTGAATTTTGCGAAAATTGGAAACATGTGGCCAACTACTGCAAATAATCCGCAGGCAATTTTTAAGAAGGCTTCAACTTCCCAGTTTGGAGGAGAAAGCGGCCCCGAGAAAAGATCAAAAGCTACGACACTGAGCCAAAACGAAGGAACAAAGCCCTTCATAAAATCCAATACAAAAACGGTTACTCCAAATGGTACACCAAGAACCCGAAAGGTATTGGTTGTGCCTGCATTTCCGCTACCATGTTCACGAACATCGACCCCTTTGAAAATCTTTCCTACCCAAATAGCAGATGGGATAGAGCCAAGTATATAGCTTATGAATAAGACCGTTAATGTAGACAGCATAGAATAGAATTTGATCTAAGATACTACCTGAAGCCTAGTAAAAAAACTAAACGTGCCTTTCAGCATGATATGAAGAACGTACCAACGGACCACTTTCCACGTGGCCTATTCCTAAACGCTCCCCGATTTCTTTGTATTCTGCAAATTGATCCGGGTGTACCCATTCCAGTACCGGGTGATGCATTTTAGTAGGCTGCATGTACTGACCGATTGTAAGTACATCTACTTCATGGTCCACGCAATCCTGCATAAGTTCAATCACTTCTTCCCGTGTTTCCCCAAGGCCAACCATAATTCCGCTTTTGGATTTAATTCCTGCATCTTTGGTTCGTTGAAGCAATTCAAGTGAACGCTCATAACGAGCTTGAGGCCGGACTCTTCTGTACTTGCTCGGCACTGTTTCAAGATTGTGGCTCAACACATCCGGAGGAGTATCCAACACGATTTGAAGCGTTTCCCAATCTCCTTTAAAATCTGGGATAAGTGATTCAATAGTCACTCCTTCTATCGCCTTTCGAAGCTCAACATGAGTAGCGGCAAAAATAGGAGCTCCTCCATCTTTACGATCGTCCCTGTTGATCGAAGTGAGAACCACATGCTTTAATTTCATTTTTTTAGCAGCATCAGCTACACGTGCGGGCTCATCCCAGTCAAGATCTTTAGGAGGCCTTCCTGTTTTGACCGCACAAAATGCGCACGAACGTGTACAAACATCACCAAGTAGCATAAAGGTAGCTGTTCCTGCACCCCAGCACTCACCCATGTTTGGGCAACGAGCCTCAGCACAAACTGTGTTCAGCTTATGCTCATTAATGGTATCCAGCACCTCTTTAAACTTCTCTCCTGATGGAAGCTTAACACGAAGCCATTCCGGACGTCTTTGTGCCGACTTTTTTTCTACTACCTGAAGTTCTTTGATCATAATTAAATCTATTTTCAGTGCGGGCTAAAATTACAAAAAATTATCCTCTAGTTCTTTCCGCCCGCCTTTGGGTTGAATGCTCACTTCGAACACATCCTGGAAGTGATGAACGATCTTTTCTTTCACTTCATTCAATGGGATTTCCCTTCCTAGCAGAGCCTGCAAACTGGTCACTTCTTTATCCACGATACCACAGGGAACAATGTGATTGAAGTAGCTCAGATCGGTATTTACATTGAACGCAAAGCCGTGCATAGTTACCCATCTTGAGCTTCTGATTCCAAACGCAGCAACTTTCTTTTCACCAATCCAGACACCTGTTAATCCATCGATTCTTCCGGCTTCAAAACCATAATCAGCACAAACCCTGATCAATACTTCTTCGAGGAAACGAAGGTATTTATGGATATCAGTAAAGTGACGGTCTAAATCCAGGATAGGATACCCTACAATCTGACCAGGCCCATGATAAGTGATATCCCCACCCCGGTCTATTTTGACAAACTCTGCATCCAATTGAAGCAATTCTGCCATAGAGCGAAGCATATTTTCTTCTGCCCCGCTTTTTCCCAGGGTATATACATGAGGGTGCTCTACAAAAAGGAGGGCGTCTTTTTTTCTTTCGCCTTCAAACTCTCCCTTTTGTTCCGCTCTTTTTTCCTGGATAAGTACTTCCTGCACTTCTCTCTGAAGCTCCCAGGTGGGCTGGTAGCTGGAGTTTTTTAGGTCGTATAATTCTACTTTTTTTTTCAAACCTTTTCAGTCATTCTGAGCGAGAGCGAAGAATCAACGAGAAACCGAATTACTTGAAGTTTTGCTGATCCTTCGGAAGTATCCTCAGGATGACTCTTAAATTAATAAGACAAAAATGGCTCCCAAATTGGGAGCCAATCTCTTAATTGCCCGCTTCAGATACCGCATCAAGTGCGGTATGACAACTATTTCTTAACAGGAGTTCCTAAGTGAACACCTTCGTTATATGCTTCAGCCACTGCTTCCATCACCGCCTCTGATAAGGTTGGGTGTGGGTGAACAGCACTGATAATTTCATGTCCGGTAGTTTCGAGGTCTCTGGCTACTACGGCTTCAGCAATCATATCCGTAACGCCAAAGCCGATCATGTGACAACCTAACCACTCGCCGTATTTGGCATCAAATACTACTTTCACAAAACCTTCTTCGTGACCCATTGCCGTTGCTTTACCACTTGCTGAAAGAGGGAACTTCCCGACTTTGATCTCATAGCCAGCTTCTTTAGCTGCTTCTTCCGTCAAACCAACAGATGCAATTTGAGGCTCACAATAGGTACAACCAGGAATGTTGCCATAGTTTACAGGGGTTGGAGATTCTCCGGCTAGCATTTCTGCTAAACGGATACCTTCGTGCGTTGCTTTATGTGCTAACCACGGAGCTCCGATGATATCACCGATGGCATAGATACCTTCAACACCTGTTGAGTAGGTAGTGCGATCAACAACAATAGCTCCTCGCTCTACTTTTACACCTATATCTTCCAGGCCAAGGCCTTCCACATTACCAGTAACCCCTACTGCGGAAAGAACAACATCAGCCTCAATTTTCTCTTCACCTTTCTTGGTTTTAACAGTTACTTCCACACCACTTCCTTTCTTCGCCACTTTTTCAACAGTGCTTTCTGTAAGGATGGTCATTCCTTTCTTCTTATAAATCTTGCCTAGCTCGCGGCCAACATCCTTGTCTTCAACAGGAACAAGGGTTTTTTGTAGCTCAACAATAGTTACCTCGGTACCGATGGTGTTATAGAAATAAGCGAACTCAACACCAATGGCTCCTGCTCCAACGATCACCATTTTCTTTGGCTGCTTTTCCATAGTCATGGCGATCTCAGAATCGATGATCATTTTACCATCAATTTCCAGGCCTGGGAGTTGACGAGGACGGGCGCCGGTAGCAATGATGAAGTACTTTGCCTTAATGCTTTCCGTTTCCTTTCCGCTTTCGTCGTTAACGGCTAATTCAGTTTTTGACTTGAAGACTCCCGTTCCCATGAATACTTCAATTTTATTCGCCTTCATTAAGAACTGAACACCTTTACTCATCTTGTTAGCCACACCACGGCTTCGCTTAACCATACCACCAAAATCAGCGGAAACGTCTTTTACATTCACTCCATAATCACTGGCATGCTGAATAGACTCCAAAACCTCCGCCGAGCGTAATAATGCCTTTGTTGGAATACATCCAATATTCAAGCACACTCCGCCCAAATGTCTTTTTTCTACAATAGCCGTTTTAAAACCCAATTGTGAGGCTCGGATCGCTGCCACATATCCACCAGGCCCTGAGCCAATTACACATACATCAAATTCTTTTGCCATGATTTTCTTTCAATAAATAGTTTCCAGTTTCAATATCCCTTTAGCCACAAAAAACTCCAAAACACCTTCTTTAGTGGTTTTGTGTTTTAGTGGCGCCATTCCAAAAATTTCCAATAGTTGTCAGGAATTTTTAAGGGCTAAGAAGGTACGAGTTTTGGGGATGAAGTTCGAATCGTGCCAAAGGTTTTGAATCAGGTGAGTACAACAAAAAATTTGATCTATAGAATTTTTATTCTACATTTGTAGAAATAACTCTAATTCTGTAGAAAATGAATCTATCCCAAACTGAAGAAGAGCTCATGCAATATCTCTGGAAGCTGGAAAAAGCCTATATGAGTGACTTGCTGGATGAGTACCCCGAACCAAAACCTGCACCAACAACAGTTGCCACTTTATTGAAGAGGATGCATGAAAAAGGATTTATCGAATATACCCAGCGGGGCCGGTCTAGAGAGTATTTCCCGCTGGTTAAGAAAACCGATTATTTTGGCAAACACGTCCGGGGATTGATTTCCAAGTTCTTCAATAATTCATCCGCACAGTTTGCTTCCTTCTTTGCTTCAGAAACTGATCTCTCCGAAAAAGAGCTAAACGAACTGAAATCCATCATTGAAAAAGAAATAGAGAGGAAACAACAATGATTGTCTATTTAATCAAGTCTACCGTCCTTTTATGCCTGTTGCTTGGTCTATACAAGCTTCTACTCGAAAATGAGAAGATGCATTTCTTCAATCGCTTTTTTCTTCTTTTTGCCCTGGCATTTGGGCTAGCGGCACCGCTCATCACTTTTGAAGTAAAAACGAATACTACAGTAGTAGGGGTGGATATTCAGCAAGTTCAGTCCTTAGCTAATGAACCTGCTGAATTTATCTCCGAATCCGTTACCCCAATTCTTATTCCACAAAATGAAGTAATCCCTTCTTCTTCTGTAGAAACGGACAGTGTTCAGGAAACAAGTTCCCTCCCTGCCTTTTCTCTGTTAAATGTGATTATACTCACCTATGGCTTAGGCTTTCTGGTTCTGTTCGTCCGTTTTGTAATCGGTATAGGCGAAATCATAAAAAAGATACGAGCAGGGGAAAGAACGAGAACTTCTTCGTCTACTTTTGTGCTGTTAGATGAAGAAATTACTCCACAATCTTTTTTGCGGTGGGTTTTTCTATCCAAATCGGATTATGAATCTGGCAAAATCGGTCCGGAAATAATTGAACATGAACAAACTCATATCCGCCAACTCCATTCATTGGATGTACTTCTAATCGAGATTCTTAAGATTGTTTTCTGGTTTAACCCTGTCTTTTACTGGTATCGGAATACAATCCTGCTGAACCATGAATTTTTAGCCGATGACGGCGCGCTTTTAAAAAGTTCTTCGGAACAGCACTACAAAAAATTGCTCCTTACTTATTCAAATAGAGAATCTAGGCCCAAGCTTGAGAGTACATTCGGGAACCTGCAATCAAAGAAGAACTAAGCAATGAACCTGACTAACAAGCTCAATTTTTCTCTTACCAAGAAGCGACTAATACTGATTGGAAAAAGAATATCTGTAGCTCAACTATATAGTAAGGGGCTTTCGGCACTCATTGCTTTTAGCTTTAGCCCCTTCCTTTTCTTCAACCCCTTTACTCCTTCGGATTCTTACACTTACAATATTCGAGAAACCTATACTGATATTAAGCTTCAGCGTAAAAGCCTGATTGCCGAAGGAGATAGCATATACTCGCTGGCCCAAATTCCATATATCGTACTCACAGAGCAAGGAGAGCCTTTTTCTGGAGTTGAAAATGTGTATTCAGAAAAAACCGATAGTCTATTGTCTTCAACTATTTATGTGGATGGGCTGTCGGTGCATTTTAAGGTTTTTGATAAGAGTGGTAATCAGCGAAGTTCTTTAGATACATTTTATGATGCCAAGAAAACCAAAAAAACATCAACAAGATATTATCAAGGCGGCTCTTTAAGTGTTGAAATGGTTTTTTCTTCTCCAAATCATGACGGGAAACAAGTACTCAGGTTTTGGCACTCTGATGGTTATTTAAGAGGAATAGTGATTTCAGAAACTGATCGAGAAAAGCCGAACACCTCTGAAATGATAAACTATGACTCAGAAGGGAATGTGATATTTCATGAGCGTTGGGAAAACGAGCAACTAGTGGAGAAGATTAAATGAACCGCTTAACCAATAAGCTTAATTTTTCTCTTACTAAGAAGCGACTGATATTGATTGGAAAAAGAATATCTGTAGCTCAACTATATAGTAAGGCGCTTCCCGCGCTCATCGCTTTTAGCTTTAGCCCCTTCCTTTTCTTCAACCCTTTTTTTGGGCCAAAAGCTTTTCCCTACACAATTGCAGGCGCTTATTCTGATGTTGAACTTCAGCGAAAAAGCCTGATCACCGAGGGAGAAAGTGTATACTCACTTGCTCGAATTCCCTATATCGTGCTTACCAAATCAGGCAAGCCTTTTACCGGAGTTCAAAAAACCTATTCTAAAGAGACTGATAGACATGTCGGTACCAATATTTTTGAGGACGGGTTAATTGTTCATTTAAAGGTGTTTAATGAGGGTGGTGATGAGTTCAGCTCTGTTGATGTTTTTTATGATGCCCATAAAACGAAAAAGACTTCGGCCAGATATTATCTATATGGCTCATTGCGATCAGAAATGATTTTCTCTTCTCCTGAACATGATGGCAAACGAGTATTTAAGTTTTGGAACTCTGAAGGTTATCTAGATGCTGAATTGATTTCTGAATCAGCCCAAGTAAGATCGGAATTCACCGAAATAATACGGTATGACCGGGAGGGCAATGTGGAGTCTAAGGAGCAGTGGAAAAAAGAGCGCTAATGGAGAAAATAAAGTAGGTAACACGATGAGACTAACCAGCAAATTCGACACTTCAAACACTAAAAAAAGGATGACCATGCTATCCAGACAAATAAACTCACAAAAAATATGGGCAAAGAAAATTACCCTTTTGCCTGTTCTTACACTTTTATTCTGCTTCTTTGCTGTAGAGGCCAATGCCCAGGATATTTCGGAAGTAACTATTGAAGACCTGGTTCAGGAGCTCTCAGAAAGACTCTCAGATAAAACGGAATTTAGCGAAAGTGATCAGGCTGCTCTTTCTTTATTGGCCAAATCGATATTGGAAAAGTATGACTCAGAATATTCAGAAGAGAGTTCCCGCAGTGATTTAGAGAATCTTCAAGAGGAACTTGAAAAGCTGGTTATGAACTACAATAACCTGGTTCAGGAATACCTGACGAAAGCCCGTTCCGGAGCTAGACTTTCTCAAAGTAGCCTGGAAGAAATCTATGAAAAGATCATTGCCGCAAATAAATCACTAACGAAAGTGGCTAATGAAATAGATACGCTGCAAGGTGGGTTGGGCCAGCTTCCTGCTCCCCCATATCCACCCAAGCCATCCGATTTCATAGATAAACAATGATTTGAGGATGAGGTTCACCAACAAAATCGAGTTCTCCCTTACAAGAAAACGGCTTCTTATGATGTCAAAAGAATCTCCTTTCTTCCAAAAGTTTGGCAAGGTATTACCTCTTGTCCCTTTGCTCTTTTTTATTGGCTTGATGTTTTGTGATAAGCAAAGCAGAGACGATGAATTGTACTCAGATGTAAGAGTCTTTTTTGATCCTGGTTCACTGGATGTAGAAAACTCTATTCCAAAGAGCCCGATCTATAAAGACAAACATGGCAAGCCCTATACCGGAACAAGTAATATGTATTACAGGAAGAACAATCAGCTTTACTCAACGACTACCTATGTAAATGGTATTAGAACAAAGTGGGTTATTTTTGACAAAAATGGGGAGGAGACTTACAAAACTGATAAAGGGTATGATGGAAACAAATGGGTTTCTACGAAAGCTTACTCAAAAGGAAACCTAACACAGGAATGGCTTTCATCCTCAATTACTGACTCCGAATACGACATTCACAGGGAATATCACAGTAATGGCTCATTGAAATTTGAGATGACATTTTCTTCCGATTTGGCCAATAAAAAACCGATTGTTTATCAGGGGCTAATGACTTTATATGATGAGCAGGGCAATATAGTTCAACAAGAACTTTATAAAGATGGTAAACTGGTTGAGACAATTGAATAGCGAAAGATGAAGCTTACAAGTAGACTCGATTATTCTATCACGAGGAAGAGGTTTCATATGATGACTAAGAAACTCTCGCCCTTCAAAACCGGATTAATTTCCTTATTTCTGATTCCGGTTATAAGCACTTCTCTATTTCTTGTATGCTCCGATTTTAACGAGTCCGAAGATGGTTATACCTCTAATGAGTTGGTTGTTTCTGTTACTTCAAGGGTGCATAAACCCACCCCTGTATTATATAAAAAGACCGAAGACCTCTTTTTTACTGTGGATATACCAGTCTATAACCAACCTTACTGGTATGATGAAAACAAGGAGCCTTTTACTGGCACTCAGCAATTTTTTGATCGCCAGAATAATATACTGGGATGGGAGTATGAATATGAGAACGGCAAACTAATACGAACCAGTTACTTCAATGAAGATATAATAGCCAAAGTTAACATAGTCCATGTTTATCAGTCCTTTGAAGAGGGAAAACAACTCACCCAAACCGGATATCACAAAAATGATAGTTTGGTTTTTCGACGGGTAATTACCAAAGATGAGGCTCGAACTTATTCTCCGGATAATAAATTAATAGCGCATACTTATTATAAATTTATTGAAGGCAAACTGAGATCGCATTCAAAAAATTGGCATTCTAATGGACAGCTCTCTTTTACAAGTTTCCCGGACTCCACTGGTCGGGGCACTATTCTTACTCAATATGATGAAGAAGGTAATATTATAAGTGGGCGACATTTTTTTAGATCTGATAGCGTTCTAACTACATATGACGAAAAGGGTAATATCATAAATACGTGGACCTTAGGAGAGGGGCGGCAAACCGAGGAAAGTAATTAGCAAAAAGCTTCCGTTGATTTACTCCATTTGATTCAATAATGTCGATGCTGATTATTGACTGATTAACTGCTATGAATCGAAAAAAGTTTTTTACCCTTGGTGCCGCAGGCCTCGCCGGTGCTTCATTACCAATAAAAGCCGGAGATACTTCTACTCAACCCGAAATTAAACGGTGGCAAAATGGGCAAAGCCCATGGCCAATCTGCTTAGATACAGCAACCATCCGCCCTGCTTCCCTGGAAGATAAAGTTAGCATTGCTGCTGAAGCCGGGTATGATGCGATCGAGCCCTGGGATAGAGAACTTGCTCAATATGAAGATGATGGCGGTAATCTGGAAAAGTTGGGTGAGAAAATAAAAGATCTTGGGCTGTTTGTACCAAGTGTAATAGGGATGTGGAATGCTATCCCCCCTGCTGAAGATGCTTTCGCTGCATCTTTATCGGATACCCGAAACCGAATGAGAATGGCAAAAGCCATCGGGTCTGAGTATATCCAAACCATCCCTAATACTGTTGGAAACGGGTACGATATTAAGCAGGTCGCAAAACGTTACAGGCAAATTATTGAGATTGGTAAAAGCGAATTTGGGTTAAAAGCTTCGTTGGTTTTCGTAAAGTTTTTTCCCTTAAAAACCATGGGCCAGGCTATGCAAATTGCCTTAGATGCCGATCATCCCGAGGCTTCCATAATACCAGATACATTCCATATGTATATCAGCGAGGGAGGTTTTAATGGGCTCAAACAAATGAGAGGGAGTGCCATAAGTATTTTTCAATTTGCAGATGCCCCTGCCACTCCTGAACCTGATGAGCTTACTGATCAACAACGGGTTTTCCCGGGAGATGGAATTTTACCGCTTCCTGAAATTCTTAGAGATTTGTATGAAACTGGTTTCAAAGGGTGTATTTCTTTGGAATTATATAACCCGGAATACCATCAAAGAGATTTATTGGAAGTTGCAAAAGAGGGGTTCGAAAAAACAATGAAAGTCATTAAAGAGGCGGGGGTTTAACGTGAAACCAATAGCTACAATTTTTCATTGTTAACCCTGACAAGAGGCTAAGCTGGTTGAAAAATTAAATAAGACCATCAAAGCACAATATTCCTTCTGCTTAAAACGTGGCTAATGTGTAAACAGGATCAGTTGAACACTTATCCGTTTTAATCACTATAATCAGCGAGTTTACTAATACAGGTGGCGATGAAATACGGACGACTATTTACTGCTTTGGTGTTCAGTCTTTGCTTTTTAGGGACTGCTTTTGCCCATACCCCCACAACAGAAAGTGAGGATAATCTTCAAAAGCTGATTGAGCACTTTGATAAGAAAGGGATTGATATCCGTCCATTGCTTGAGGATTCCCGTTTTGAGCTTATGCCGGATATTAAGCAAAAGTTTGTACGTGCAGCCGAACGTGTGATTGAGGATTTTGAAGATTACCAGCAGGTACTCGGCTTTGATAACAAGGTCTCAAAGCTAGATGAGTTCATTACTACTTATTCTGATGAACTAGAAAAAGCAGAAGCTGAATATGGAATTGATAAAGAAGTAATTGTTGGGATCATCGGAGTGGAATCCGAATTTGGCACCTATGCCGGTAAATACAATCCTTTCGAAGCTTATGTGTCTATGTATGTGGTGGATTACCGCGCCAGGTTTGCCCTTGCTCAGTTGGAGGAGCTGTTAGAATTCACCAAAGAAAATGGTATGGATGTGTTAGAGCTCAAGTCCAGCTATGCCGGAGCTATGTCCTATGCACAGTTCATTCCCTATTCATTAAATCGCTGGTGGGTAGGAAATGACTTATACCACATGCCGAATAATATTTACTCGGTGGCTAACTACCTGGCTCATTTCAAAGAGCGAGTGGGCACTATTGAGAAAGCTATTCTGAGATACAATAACAGTGAACTGTACCAACAGGCTGTGTTAGCTCTTGCGGAGGAATCAAAGCCTCTTTTTGAGAGTTAATCATTATTCGTCATCCTGAGCATACCTGCGAAGGATCTAAGCGAATTGAACTCGTTGAGATTCTTCGGCGGTAGCCTCAGAATGACTATACAAGGATCCGGGGTGACCAATACTGTTACCCTTGCTTAAACTTAAACAAGTTCTCCGCCCCAACTTTCTCTTCAGCCTGGTTCAAGGCGTACATGGAGTCGAACAGCACGATCGGGTTTTCTTCTAAATCCTTTGTTACATGGGTGGAATAGCTGGCTTCCAGCTTGGCTATTACTTCATCATTTTCATTGGGCAGCCATCTGGCGGTAAAATAGGATACCGGGGTGATTACCAGCTCTACCCCATACTCTTCTTTCATTCGATGATGCACCACTTCAAACTGAAGCACACCTACGGTTCCAAGAAGCAATTCATTCCCCACACCTTTTGGAACCTCAAACACATGTACTACCCCTTCTTCGGATAGCTGCTTTAGCCCTTCTCTTAATTGCTTTCTCTTAAACGGATCTTTCGTAGCTACTTTCTGAAAGTGTTCCGGGGTAAAAAGTGGGATTACATCAAAACGAACCGGGTTCTTCTCGAAAATGGTACTACCTATTCTGAAATCTCCTGGGTTAAAAATGGAGACAATATCTCCGGGAAAAGCTTCTTCCAGCAACTGCCTTTCATCTCCCATGAGCGTATGTGGAGTCGCCATCTTTATCTTCTTACCTGTATGAGAAATCACTACTTGCTGCCCTCTTTTAAACTGGCCAGACGCAACACGAATAAATGCTGCACAATCTCTATGCCCGGGATTCATATTCGCCTGCATCTTGAAAATAAATCCTGAAAAAGGCTCATTTAAATCACGGTCGGAACCCTCGGAGTGCTCATACCCTTGCGGAGGAGGAGCCAGTTGATGGAAGTATTTTAAAAATACATCCAACCCAAAATTGTTTAGTGCAGAACCAAAGAACACAGGAGTTACTTTCCCTGAATTGTATAAGTCTTTATCCATGTTAGGATACATGTCTTCGATCAACATCAGCTCTTCCCGGAAGGCCTCTTTTTCTGCGTCAGAAAGATTGGATTGCTCCAGGGCTTCTTCTACCTCAAGTATTTCGGTAATGGCTTTTTTGGCACCATGATCGCTTTTCTCATATACATAAACCTTCCCTTCAAGCACATCATAAATTCCCTGGAATTTTTGCCCATATCCTAACGGCCAGCTTGCAGGAAGAGCTTCTATTCCCAACTTCGACTCTACATTACTTAATACTTCTAGGGGATCCATTCCCGGGCGGTCGCACTTATTTACAAATGTGATGACAGGAACTTCTCTCAGCTTACAAACCTCAAATAATTTCTCGGTTTGTTCCTCTACACCTTTGGCCACGTCAATTACCATCAAGCCGGAATCTGCTGCTACCAGGGTTCTTAGTGTATCCTCGGAAAAGTCCTTGTGACCTGGGGTATCCAGCAGGTTGTATTTAATGCCGTCTTTTTCAAAACGCATTACCGAAGAAGTAACAGAAATTCCCCGCTCCTTTTCGATTGCCATCCAGTCAGACGCGGCGTGGTGAGATGCCTTTCGAGCACGCACCGAACCTGCCTCATGAATTGCCCCACCATAAAGCAATAGCTTTTCGGTTAAAGTCGTTTTACCCGCATCCGGGTGAGAGATAATCGCAAAGGTCCGCCGTTTCTTTGCCTCGCTAATGATATTGGATTCGGCTGCTGCCGTTTCTGCCATTGTCTACTTTTAAACTCGTTTTAAAACCTAAAAATACGATGATTTTATCTCTTTTGTATTTCTTGATTTTATGCTTTTCTTAATTCTAACTGGTTAAAAATATACACACAATGCGAGCTTGCCTTCTCATTACAATTTTCGCCTTCTTCATGGCAAATAGTGTTAATGCAAGACAAACTATTCCTCAAGTTGCTCATAATGAGTATAAGTTTGCTAAGGGTAAAATTTTAGTATCGCTTGCTGACACGGTATCTCCGGACTTTATAAGCTACCAATTTCACCGGATGGGCTATGAAATTATAACCATTGATATATACCCAGTTTGGGGATATTTCAATAAGAACATTAGTGAAAGTGAACTCAGCTACCTCTCCTCTCATCCATATATAAGCCAAATTAACGTAAAAGAACGAGGCTTTAATGAGCAAGCTTTTTTGGAGATGGTTAAACGTCAAAACATGAGTTCGGAAGATTCTATAAAAAGCAGGAGAGTATTTGAAAATTTTGCCAATAGCTCAATAAAACGTGTGACTTTCAATTATTTTGTCACTGAAGAAATGGCGAGTACTTTCGTGGAGACTTTGCCGGAACTTGAGATAAAATTAAATATGACTTCTCCCAGAAGTGTTGTTATAAAAACGGAGGTTGGCCAAGAAAGAGAAATCATGAAAACATTGAATTTGATAAAGTATGTTGAGAATACTGCTTTTATAACGCTAGAGAGAGAATAGAATGCATCGTTTCAAATGGGTTTTCTTGTTACCGTTTTTGTTACTAACAAATTCCATTACGGCACAGGTAATTGGGGATGAGTCTATCCGAAAATTAGAACGTGGAGAGGTTTCTTTTCTGGAAGGAGAGTTCATTGCTTTTCTTGACGACACCGTTTCTCCCGACTTTATACAAGCTGAGTTCAGACGTTTAAACTACTTTCTTACTCACATAGAAATTGAGCCTATTCTTATTACGATTGTGAATAGTCCGGATGATTCTACTTTATTAAGGTTAAGAAGTCACCCAAATGTAGCTAATGTGTTTTCTGAACCGGTACGCGTAGATACTTCCAGCTTCGAAAGCACGCTCTCCCAACAAGGGCTTACAGGAGATGAATATGACAAAGCCCTGGCCCGTTTGCTGGCGTTCGAATCTCGGGTCACCCAAATTTATGAGTTCGATTTTTCAGTCGACGAAGCTAAGCTTAAGGAGATTATGGGAGGCTTTAGAAACGTGGCTTATACCATTTACAGAAATACCCCCCGATCGGTAAATATTAAGTGTGAGCCCGGAACGGAACAAGAAGCCATGGAGAGAGTTGACCAGCTTCCGTATGTGCACAGCACGGCGTTAATCGGAATGATTAATCATTAGGTAATTATATCTCAAAAACTTTATTCTATACTTTCTAGTCAGTGATCATCTTCTTCCATCACTAATAAAGAATTTCATTCTCACATCAAGTTGATTGGTAAAAATGGTGCTCAAGAAACGACATCTAATTCTCCTTGTTATTCTGTCTATCTCTTGCAAGTTCTCTCCAAGTGGCGAACATTTTATTGAGACAGAAACGGAGGTTGATCCGGTTACAGGGAATATTACCATCGACCCATTTTACTTAATTAATGATACTGCTTATGTATTTGATACTATCCTAATTAATTACAGCTTTGATGTAGGAGAGAAAGACGTATACGATTTAGATATTTGGTTTGATGATGACTCGCTGAATAGAATAAATCGAAATTTTGACCTTAGTAATACCATCTATTATAGCACTTCCAATCTGGCAGATGGACTTCACTACCTAAATATTCGCTTGCAAACAACCTCTGGTAGAGGCACAATTAGTGATCAACTGGGTATTGAGTTTTTGAATTACCGAGTAAGTATTCCTCTTCGGTTTGATAACCATGAGCCTCCTACTCCAACACCGATAAGTACCTTAAGCGAGGAACATGGGCAGTTGGCGATTAGCTGGCTTCCATATGTACGGCCAAGGTTTTATAGTTACAACCTGGTTCGAAGAAGCCCTCAGGCACCTAACAATATATCAATTCATGCTACTGGTTTAAGAGATGACACTAAATATCTTGATGAATCATATATAGGAGGAACTGCTTTTTATAGCCTCGGAATTCGGGACGATGTATTTGGGGCTCCCACTTACAGTGATACCGTTACCTATGTTGATTCGTATCCTACATTTACCAGCGCAGATACCGTGGGAAGTAACCTGGTGCTGACCTGGAGTACGTGTAAATATCCTTCCAGCTTTAATTCTTACGTAATTAGCAACATCACTACAAATGAAGGCTGGACTATTCGGGAGATAAACGATACTACACTAACCACTTCTCTGGATCCTTTTGACCGCCCCCAGGTTTTCACCATCAGAACAACCCCGAAGCTTAATCCTGTAGTAGGCACAACTTCAGATACATTGAGGGTCGAGTCATGAGATCTTATGTCCTGTTTCTGTGCCTTTTTCTCGTTTTCTTGTCGACTAATGTTCTGGCCCAATCTTATAGTATATCTGCCAAGGTAGGTGTTGCCTCTTTTACTGCCAGCGATTTATCCCTGCTTCAAGATGAAATTGTCTCTGAAAATATTCTCCCACTAAAAAAACTGGAGTCGTTTCCAACACAGCCCTCTCTTCAACTCTCATTGCTACGGAAAGATAAAGAAGGAAATTTGTTCGGCCTTTTTTGGGGCTTTACATCTACGGGTGGGAGGGTAAACGTAAGGGATCATACAGCAAGTGTTACTTCTGATCAAATCTTAACTAATCATGAATTAGGGTTTGAATTGGAAGTTCTTCTTGAAGAAAACAGATACTTCAGACCATATATTGATGTTCAATTATCCGCTTTAATTAGCTCTATAGAACTAATCGACGAGATTAAAACTTCTGGTGGTCAATCGTCTCAAAACGAACTTAAGCTGGTTGCACAGAATGTGGGAATTCAACCATCTATTGGCTTTAGATTTGATCAGCTTTCTGTTCCTGTTAAAATGGAGTTTGGATATCTAATTCAGGTCACTCAATTTCCTTTCCATTTGAGAGAAAACAGGGATGCTACACTTCGAACATCTAATGATATTGAAGTAGGCCCCGGACTTTCAGGGATAAGGGCTGGAATATCTGTCGAGTATTGGTTTTAAAACCTGTATGATATCCTAGAACAAACCCAGCTGTTGCTCCCGATGTATGGGCCACTCAGGCAGCGGCGGTATATCAATGAGCTTCATTAAGAGCTTATGAAAATGGGTGCACAGCTTTGGCTGCGAAACAACATCCGGAGCATGTATAAATACATAAGGGCGCTTTCCTTCATTTATCCAGTCCGCTACTACTATTGCCCATTCTTTCAAATAGGGTTCATTGTTAATGATATCATTAACCCCAACAAATCGAAGAAATGGGCGGGAGCTAAGTGAGTGAAAACGAGCTGGAACCTTCGGTTTTTTCCTTTTTGCTTCCTGGATAGAAAGAATACTTGAATGTGTGCTATGGAGTTTTCGTGTATCAAAAATTATCCTTTCTACTCCGTAGCTTTCTAATAAGGCGTTTAGGGTTTGTTCTTTCTTTCCCTGATCAAAAAAATCCGGATGCCTTACTTCAACTGCATAGTTATATGTTTTAGGCACGGTAGATAATAAACGCTCCAGCTTACTAAGCTCAGAAAATGAAAACTTATCCGAAAATTGAATCATAAATGGGCCAAGCTTCTCCCGGTAATCCTCAAACAGGGACAAGAAGCCTTCTACTTCTTTTTCTACCTGATGTAACTGCTTAATATGTGTTACCAGTCTTGGAAACTTAAAGCAAAACTTAAACCCGGTCGGAGTTCTTTCCATCCATTGATTGATATTCTCTTTTGAAGGAACACTATAAAAGGTTGTATTCCCTTCAACAGTATTGAATACTGAAGTATACTGTCCTAAAAAACTCTCAGGCCTTGTTTTCTCTTTATAAAACGAACCTACCCACTCTGTCAAACTCCAGCCTGTACAGCCTAAATGATATTTTCTTGAGTCGTCGGTCATCACTTATAATGAGTCAGGTTTTCAGCATTAAAGATCAAATAATTCTACTTTCTCTAAATAATATAAAAACCATTGGACTATGGATATTCAGTTAAAAGGAAAAGTCGCACAAATTTTGGACGAACAAAACGGTACAGGAAAAAACGGCCCCTGGAGAAAGCGTGATTTTATCCTGGAAATGCCTGGCAAATACCCAAAAAAAGTCTGTATTACTCAATGGGGAGATAATATAGATCAACACCCTGTTTCTGTTGGGTTAGAAATAACCGCCTCGGTAGATATTCAAAGCAGGGAATATAATGGCAACTGGTATACCGATGTTAAAGCCTGGCGTGTTGAACATGGTACCGGTGAGCAGAATAGTGCGGGGATTGCTTCTACTCCAAGTACAGAAAGTTTTGAAATCGATTCCCAGGCATTTGACGATATTGACGATGAACTCCCTTTCTAGAGGCGTTCATTTATGTATCTGTCCAGGTCAAAGATTTCAAGGGGAGCTGTTTTTCTTAAATAAAGCGGATGATGTGGGTGACCGGCTTTTGATATGTTTCCCCGGCTGAAATATCGACTGTTCGTTTCTTTCAGTACATCATAAATCTCATGCAAACAACTCATTAGGTAGGGGCGTTTTTCTATAAGCGTGCCCCATGCACACCAAATATCCGCGCCGTTTGGCAGCCCCTTCATTAAAGCACCTATGGCTTCCACATTTTTGAGATGTTCATTTTTCTGAAATCGCTTATGCATATTGTTTGGGTTAGTAGCTCTCTGAGGGTAGAGGTTAAACATAATCCAGCCATCATACCCTTGTTCTACTGCATAACGAGCTACTGAGGCAACCGTTGGGTCAAGGTTTCCAGGAACCGCTGTGCTCGGATTTATCCCAAAGCAAACAAATGGGTTTGATCCTTTTTGCCCCAACGAATATCGGGCTTTAGGCTCGTCATGATCATAAATCCATTCCTTTTCTTGGAACATAGCCTTATTTCAATAGCAGCATCTTTCGGGTTTGTTTGAGCCCGTTGAATTCTAAGGAGTAAATATAGATTCCGCTCGCCAAAGAATTGGCGTCAAACTGAACCTGGTGTTGCCCCGCTAAATAGAAATCGTTTGCCAACGTTCCCATTTCCATACCTATAGCATTATATACTTTCAGGGATACATCTCCTGACTCTGGCAAAGAAAAGCTGATCATAGTACTTGGGTTAAATGGGTTGGGATAGTTTTGCAATAATCTAAACTGATCAGCGGTTTCCGGATCTGTTTCATTAGAAACAACGCCCGAAAAGTTCACGGTTATCGGAACTTCATATGCTGGCAAGCCATCTTCGTTAGTATTTATTACTACGGTAGTAGTATAGGTTCCGGTTTGTAAACCTGAAGAATTGAAATCAAGAACAATATCCCTGTCCCTGCCCGGGCTAATAGTATGCGTATTTCTGTTAACGGTAAGCCATGGATATGGATTTGCATATCGGTTTATGCTGAGGTTGTCCAAATCGAGGTAAGTACCGGGAGAGTTATTCGATCCGGATACGAATATTTCGGAAGGGCTTATTCCTTTACCCAGGAAAGGTGTTTCTAAAGCCAGTGCATTATCAAACCAATAATTAATCTCATTCTCAGCAGTATTTATATCAATTTCTACTTTTTTATACCCGGTACTAGATACAATTATTCCTGTCGGTTGATATATAATTTGTCCTGATTCATTTTTAACAAGGCCTTGAAAAGCCCCTCCTGAAATTCTTATACCGCTACCCACTTCTTGTGTTTTGCCATCAATAAAGCTTACCTCATATTGCTCAAATTCGCTGCCTTCTGTATCTGATACTTTCACATAAAATGTGATTCTATAAGAGGCAAATGGTAGGGCACTTATATAGGGCCCAAAAAGTGCTTTACTCCCGCCTGAACCTGTACTTGAAACTCGTAGATGTTGAGCCCCGCTAAAGGGGGACGCGTTGCTTATAGTAATATCAGGACCTCCAAAAGATCTCCAGGAGTTTATTGCCTCAAAGTTTGATGCAAAAAAACCATTGGATGCTTCAAAACCCTCATTATATAAACTGGTTAGTAGTGAGTTTTCCGCTTCTTTTTCCTTTTGATTTTGTTTTGAAAGAATATTGTCGCCCTCTTTAAAATCGACCTCGTACTCAAGAAGTGAACTTCCTGTATTTTCTATTTCGATGATAGCCCTAATCGTCTCCCCGGCAGATAGGTTGACCTCAATATTATTCGTCGAAATGGAACTCACAGGAGCGTCAACTTTTGTTTTTCTGTACGAAGCTATTGAGTTCTTCATTTTCCTCATGCTTAATGATGCATTGGTAATGTTAACTTCATTACTTGTTCCAAGTACTGTTCCATTTAAAGAAAGGGACGGGTTTGAAAAATATGGTACCCTGGTTAACCCTCCTGTTGTGTATGCCATTACCGTTGCTATACTATCAACTAAATCCTGGTAGCCTACCGATTCTTGAAATACCCCTCCCGTAGCAGGGGCTGTTTGTGTTGACTGTGTTCTTGAATGAAGATTCCCAATATTATGCCCAAACTCATGAGCAACAGTGTAAGAATTATCAACAACCCTGATATTATTCAACGAAAACCCAAAATCGGGTAAACCATTTCTATCGTTAGCAACCCATGCGATCCCACCTGTATCATTTACTTCCGAGAATAATGTCACCAAATCGGCTCCATATTCATCCCTTAATTCATGAATCTCATCCATTTCCCCGTCCTGGATTCCAAAGGGGTTAAAAGCGGGAGACGCCGTGAAAATCCTTAAAAGATCACCTGAAGACTGATTAAAACTCCCGCTTATCTTATATGTGTGTACTAATCTCAACTCGATAGGCACCCTGCTATTGTCTAATGCCGTTTGTGACAAATTCATAGCCTGAGACATAGCAAATTCAATTCCTTCAGAATTGATAAATGCCAGCGCCGACGCGGCAGATGTATAGACAATCATAACATCAATAATAGTAGTAGAACTGAGTCCCCCTGCCACATAGTTAATAATCTCCCCGTCCGACTTTTCTTTTTCGTTTACCGGCTCTGACTCCTCATGATGATGATCATGATAATGACGTCCCATTTCATCATGGTCTACTCCACAGAAGAATTCTTCCGGCTGACTGTACGTAAGATAATTGGCCTTTTGCTTTTTTGAATATCTGAAGTGGACATTCTCACCCAGGGATTCATGCAATAAGCCTATTAATTTCTCATCTTTATAAGTGAAGCTGAATACGTTCCCCGGGTCATCCTCTGAAACGGCACTTACGGATATAAAACCGGGTATATATTCACTTATCCTTGTAATGGTTAAAACACTTGTACCGGTGTTAGTTGCGATTTCAAGCTGCGTTCCCTCTTTCAGGTTGTCTTCAGCAAAAACTTCCTCATTAATGTTAATGAAAGTGACCGGAGTACTGGACTTGCTCTTTTCATCAACAAGAGTTGCACTAGATTCTATGGTATTAAATAGAATCGGGGCTTGTGCGTAAACCTCTGTACTAATAATGAATATGAAAAAAGCTGCTAATAATTTTCTCATTATTTCTTATTTCACAAAAGAGTTAGTTAGGCAAAACGATCGGCTAACCTGTTGATTAAATAGCCCGATTCAGCGAGAGCCTGGGTGGCGAATTTACCAAAGAAATCGGTAACACCCTCAAATTCTTTAATAAAGCCGCTACGATCATTATTCTTAACGAGCTCGGCCAGTTTTTTATGGTGTTCAAAGAAATTTAGGAGCAACTTTCTCCGCTCTTCATTAGCAAAAACTATATCAGCATAAAGCTCTGCGCTTTGAGCAAAAATCCTCCCAGTCATCATCAGCTCCGCCCGATAAATTGGGGAGGAATAGTCAAGCATATCGGTTGGCTTTAAATCGTAATGCTCCATAAATGACCCATGCAGAAGTGCAACAAAGTGTCTTAAGCCCTGAACAAGGTGCATTACATGGTCATGGTTTTGCGGGTTAGCGACTATAATTCTCATCCCCCAAAGCTTGCATTGATCAACAAACCAATCTGCTTTTTCGCCATTTCTTTCGGGACATACCACCATCAATTGTTTGGAAAGGTTTTCAACATCCGGGCCGTGCATTGGGTGAAGCCCGATAACGGGTCCATCATGATGTTCAAGCATGGCCTGTATAGGCTTAACTTTATTACTTGTGAAATCGGCAAGTATAGTTTCCTTCGAAAGCCTTCCACTCAATCGCTGGATTACCTGTTCCGTTACATTAATAGGTACGGTAACGACTACCAGGTCAAGATTCTCGCTGAGTTCTTCCAGTTCGTGCCAGTTGCCTTTATCAATGGAATAGACATGATGACCCGTTTGTTCTGAAATTCTTTTGTAGAGCTTTCCCATTCCGCCTTCTCCACCAATATATAGAATGCGTCTCGGCTCCTCTGTTGCCATTGGAAACTTTTCCTGAGATTGGCTTGCACGCGAAGAACTCATTATCAACCGCAAAAAATCTTCTGCCCAATCAGGGTCTATTCCTCTGCTTTTTGCCTTCTCTTTAAACGATTTACTTTTTTCCATTTCTCGCTCGGGAACAAAAACGGGCAACTGGTTTTCTACTTTTGTTTTGATCACATCCTGAACCGTCTTAGATCGCTCAGCCAGTAAATCAAGAATCTGCTCGTCTATTTCATCTATGCGTTGCCTTGAGCCCTGGAGCTCTTTATGTCTATGGGGCATACCTCGAATATTTATAAATAACAAACCTCCAAAATACCTAAAGTTGAACCAAAGTTATTTCAGATTTTTTACTTCCTTGCAATAACCCTTTTGGTAGTTTTATATCTTCCACCAGTCAAATTTGCCATTTCTTATGCCTTTTAGAATTATTCTTCCTTTACTTTTTCTGCAACTGCTTGCCCCCCAATATGCTTATGGTCAGCAAATACTAATTGATGAAAGCTTTTCTGACTGGCAGGATGTGGAAACCCTCTACGAAGATGCAACTGGAGATAATGCCGGGATTGATTTTTCCGCCTTAAAAATGACCAATGATGATCAGTTCCTTTATGTTTATTTCGAAATGGGGGAGGAACTTAATCTTCAAAATGATAACAACATCACGCTATACATAGACACCGATCATGATTCTGAAACAGGTGTCTCCGGCTTCGGGATTGGTTATGAGTTTGAATTCACTTTTGGGAACAGGGGGGGTACTTTTCATGGAAATCAGAGTTCCTCTTTTGGTGCCTACGATGTTGGGCTGATTACTTCTCCAACGGTCACCTCATCTATTTTTGAGCTCAAGATAGACTTGGATGCAGAGATTGACGGCGAGGCTGTTTTCAACTCCCAGTCTATTAATATAGTTTTAAAGTCAGATGGTGATTCCGGGGATAGTATGCCTGAAAACGGAGAAACTATAACCTACGAGTTTGGGCAGGATATTTTTGAAGCTCCGGCTTTTAGGCTAAGCAAGTATCACCCATCAGACATACGAGTCTTATCCTATAATGTCCTTCGTGATAATCTTTTTGATCCCAGTGTAGAGGATAATTTTAGAAGAATCTTCCAGGCTATTAAACCGGATGTAATTGGGCTTTCTGAGGTGTATGATAATAGTGGCGAACAGGCGGCAGCCCTAATTGAGACTTTTCTTCCTTCTGAGCAAGGAGAGCAATGGTATTCCGGGGATACTGGCAATGATAACCTGATTGTAAGCCGATACCCAATCATTGAACAAGAGTCTATTGATGGAAATGCCGCTTTTCTTTTAGATCTAGGAGAACGAGAAATGTTTACCATTGTGGCCCACCCTCCTTGTTGTTCAAATGATTCCGGGAGGCAAAATGAGTTTGACGCTATGATGGGCTTTCTTAGAGACTCCCAGAATGGAAGTGAATTTGATATCAGCACCAATACTCCAATCGTAATCATGGGAGATATGAATTTAGTTGGGCTTTCCCGCCAACAAACCACACTGCTTACCGGCGATATCGATAATGAACAGGCTTATGGAAATGACTTCAACCCTGATTGGGACGGAAGCTCCCTGGAAGACGCAAAGCCGTTAAACCCTGGCTCTCCTACCACCTTTACCTGGTACGACCAGGGAAGTTCGTTTGGCGCTGGAAGACTTGATTATATTGTGTATTCAGGATCGGTATTAGAGCTAACGAATAGCTATTCTTTATTTACGCCCAGCCTGGATGGAGATTCATTAGCCGCGTATGGACTTGATGCTGATGATACTATTCTGGCATCAGATCACCTTCCCCTGGTTACAGATTTTAGGCTTCCAAGCCTCACTTCGAATGAAGTAGAATCTGATTCACCAAAGAATATCGCCCTTTATCAAAATCACCCGAATCCATTCAATCCGTCTACTTTGTTAAGTTACTCAGTGAATGAACCTGCAACATTAACATTAACTGTCCACAGCATTACCGGGAAAAGAATCGCCACTCTTATTAAGGATGAATTTCATCGGTCAGGAACATTTTCTGTTAACTTTGACTCCCGGCAACTGTTGGGATTGGCTACCGGGGTGTATATTTACCGATTAGCAACCAATACAGAAATCATCACTAAAAAAATGGTCTTAGCTAAATAGCTAACGTAAACTGGATGTCAGAATTTAAACTTCACTCGCCTTTTGAACCCGCCGGGGATCAGCCAACTGCTATTAACGAACTAACGGAAGGGGTACGGGCAGGAGATCAGTTTCAAACCTTGCTTGGAATTACCGGCTCCGGTAAAACACGCACCATTGCCAACGTCCTGGAAAATGTTCAGAAGCCAACTCTGGTGATGAGCCATAATAAAACCCTTGCTGCCCAGCTTTTTAGGGAGCTTAGTGATTTCTTCCCGGACAATCGTGTAGAGTTCTTCATTTCCTATTATGATTACTATCAGCCAGAAGCTTATATCTCTTCCCAGGACAAATACATAGAAAAAGACCTTTCAATAAATGATGAAATCCAGAGGCTTCGGTTACGTGCAACCAGCTCACTTCTTTCGGGTCGACGCGATGTAGTTATTGTTTCCTCTGTGAGCTGCATTTATGGGATTGGTTCTCCATCAGAGTATGCCAAACTGATTGTACAGCTTAAAACGGGAATGGAAATTCCGCGAAATAAGCTGCTATATGACATGGTAGACCTGCATTATACTCGTAATGATCATGATTTTAGAAGAGGAGTGTTTCGAGTTCGGGGAGATGTGATTGATGTTTACCCTGCCTATTCGGATGAAGGATTACGCATCACGATGTGGGGAGATGAAATAGAAACACTTCAGTTATTTGATACCGATTCCGGTAATGTGATTGAGCAAGTGCAGGAGTTTACCATTTACCCAGCTTCTCATTACGTGACCTCAAAATCCCGACTGGAAGAATCCATTCAACAAATTCGGGATGAGCTGAAATGGAGAACCGATGTTCTGATTGATGAAGAGAAATTTCTAGAGGCTAAGCGACTCGAGCAACGTACTTTGTTTGATCTCGAGATGATCCAGGAAATTGGTTACTGCTCAGGAATTGAAAACTATTCGAGATACCTTAGCGCAAGAAAACCAGGCGAACGACCTTTTTGCCTGATCGATTATTTCCCTGATGATTTTATGATTGTAGTGGATGAAAGCCATCAGACTATTCCACAAATATCTGCGATGTACGGAGGGGATCGCTCCCGAAAAGTACAACTGGTAGAACATGGCTTTCGATTACCTTCTGCCTTAGATAACCGCCCCCTCACCTTTGGTGAATGGGAAAGCCTCGTTAACCAGGCCATCTTCGTAAGTGCTACTCCCGGAGATTATGAACTGGAAAAAAGCGGTGGGGTCTATACTGAGCAAATCATCCGGCCAACCGGGCTCATGGAACCAGAGGTGGAAGTCCGACCTCTTTCTAACCAGGTGGATGACCTGCTGGAGGAAATCCGTATTCGAATTGCCAAAAAAGAACGCGTTCTAGTCATCACACTCACCAAGCGCCTTAGTGAAGAGTTGAGTGAGTATCTTAAGAACCTTGGGATATCGGCTGCTTATATGCACAGTGAACTGGATGCGCTTGAGCGCATTGAAGTAATCTATAAATACCGCCGCGGAGATTATGATGTATTGGTAGGGATTAACCTGCTTCGAGAAGGAATTGATATCCCTGAACTAAGCCTGGTGGCCATTATGGATGCTGATAAGGAAGGATTCTTACGTTCTGAAACCTCTCTTTTCCAGATCGTGGGTAGAGCAGCCCGAAATGTGGCGGGTAAAGCCATCCTCTATGCTGATAAAATTACTGACAGCATGAGAAAAGTGCTCGATGAAACAAACCGGCGCCGGGAGGTCCAGGAGGATTACAATCGTCAGCATGGAATTACTCCAAAAACGGTACAAAAGGAATTAAAACCATTGGTTGATCCTTCGCTTATTTCTAATCAGAAATTTGATTACCAGAAAGAAGCCGAAAAACAAGCTGAACAGGATTATCTGGAATCCATTAAAGTGGCAGAGGACGGTATTCAATATAAGGCTAGTCCGGCTATGAACGAGGTAACCTTCGAGAGCAAGGACAAGCTTATTGAGCACCTCAGGGAAACCATGCTCCAGGCCGCCAGAAATATGGAATTTGAAGAGGCCGCCAGGATCAGAGATCAGATTGATAAGTTGGAAAAGGAATTATAGCAAATGGTCATTCTGATCCCGAATGCTTTCGGGAGAAGAATCAACATATCTCTAAATAATTTAGGTTGTTGTTGATTCTTCGCTCTCGCCTGTCCTCCGTATCCCGATACATCGGGAGAAGGCGGGATATCTTCGAAGGCTGACTTACCATAGTTAATTTTGAACACCTTCTTTAAAATCAAATAGTTCCAATACCACAAATTTTTTATAATAGGGGTGCTAAGTAAGCTGGTCAGGAAAAAGCTTTGGTGTTAAAAAATAACTGGAGAACCTTATGAAGAATATAATCCCCCTTTTACTATTCCTATTAATCATCTGTTCAAATTCTTATTCACAAGATCTAATAAGCTCGAATTTATTCATAACCAAAACGCTGGGTTCGGTAAGTTCACAGCAGTCTTATCATATCGGAAATGCATACAAAGATTCTTCCGGTAAATTACTAGGGACTATTATTTTCGAGGTTATCCAAGCAAGAAATAATGGTGGAAATTATGCCAAGTATAAGTTGTCTGGAAGCAATGGAAATATAGACCTTACATTACTAGAAAAGCATGACTTTGGAACCTCATATCAGGTAGCTAGCATCACTATTGATGAAGCGCAATCAGGGGTAGTTCCTGTTTATTTAAACACATTAGGAGGACGGCTTTTTCACGTTATCATTAAGAGTGGACCTACACTTACTAATCTTACTCCCTCCTCTCAAAATCATTTTCAATATTTCAATAACCCCTCAACATTAACTACTCCAATTTCTGTTCTAGATGAAGACCCATACTACAATGAGTCCTTTTGGTCAGAAGATTCTGGAATAATATCGCACTCTGGAACTGTAGGAATTGGCACAACATCAACCGGCTCTCATAAACTCGCTATAGAAGGTTCTGTTGGGGCTAGGGAGGTTCATGTTGAGGCAACTGGGTGGTCTGATTTTGTATTTAAAGATAATTATAACCTAATCTCACTAGAGGAACTGGAAAAGTTTATAGAGCGGAATGGACACCTGCCTGATATCCCTAATGAAACCGAAGTCATGGAGAATGGGATTGATCTAGGGCAAATGAATGCAAAGCTCCTCCAAAAAATTGAAGAATTAACGCTTTATATCATCGATCAGAATAAAGAGCTGAAAGCTCAAAAGGGAGAAATAGATATCTTGAAAGATGAGTTGGAGGAGCTGAAAAAGCTACCAAAATCCGGTTCAGATTGACAATTTTAAAAAGGGGGTAAGCGATCAAGCCCACCCCCTGAGGGATTTATGGAGTTTCATAAATACCGACTAATAACCACCAGCTACGGCTTTTATTTTTCTGGATTGCCAACTTTTTTGGCCAGTCGGCCCAACTCCATTAATTCCTCAGAGGAAAGGACTTCAAATTCACTCATGATATGCTCAAGGTGCTTTGGGAAGTATTCGGTAATAAATTTCTCCCCTTTTCCAGATAAAGAAATAATTACCGCCCTGCCGTCTCTTGGATCTTTCTCCTTCTTCACATAGCCCTGCTTTTCAAGGTTATCAATCACCAGGGTAATATTCCCTCCGCTTTTCAGGATTCTAGATCCCAGCTCCTTTTGACTTTGGGGACCGACATGCAACAAAGCTTCCAGTATCCCAAACTGACTGATCGTCAAATTTACACAGGCAAGGCAACGGCTTAACCGGTTATTAATGCTTTCAGAAGCACGAGTCAGCTTTATGAATGCATTCAGGGTATCTACTTCTCTTTTTGGGCCTTGGTACTTAGTGGGCATACGTAAACAAATTTTGTTTAATGTTAAACAAACTTAGTCAGACGCTCAACCGTTCGTTATACCTCGTACTGAATGGTAACAGGGGCGTGATCGGAGATATCCCACTTCTTTTCGATGGTAGCATCGATTGCTTTCTCAGCCAGTTCTGGAGAAGCAAAATGATAGTCAATTCTCCAGCCCTTATTTCTCTCTTTAGAAGCGGCCCGGTAACTCCACCAGGAGTACAAATCCTTTTCTCCTGGACGTAGTTTACGAAACACATCCACATAACCTTCCTCAATAAAACTACTTACCCAGGCTCTTTCTTCTGGTAGGAATCCAGAGTTTTTATGCTGTTGGCTTGGGTTATGGATATCAATCTCCTCATGACAAATATTGAAATCACCACACATCAGAATGGGTTTATTGCTTTCCAGCTGTTCCTTCCCATACGTCATAAAATCTTCCAGGAACTTCATTTTCAAATCCTGCCGGATATCTCCAGCACTTCCGCTTGGCACATATACCGAAACCAGGTTGAAATCTTCGAATTCGGTAAGCAATACCCGGGCCTCACTATCTATCCAGTCCACCCCTATTCCTTCCGAAATCCTGATTGGCTCTTCCCTGCTAAAAATTGCTACTCCGGAATAGCCTTTCTTTTCTGCCAGGTAATAGGACTGGTGATAGTCTAGTTCTTTTAGCTCTTTCGGAATCTGGTCAATATCTGCTCTTACCTCCTGGAAACAAATAATATCAGGGTCAGATTCGGAGATCCAGTCAAGTATCCCTTTACGGTGAGCTGCCCGTACCCCGTTGATATTGTATGAGCTGATTTTGAGCATTACACTCCTTTCAGAATGGCATACTTTCGCTTACCCACCTTGAGAACTTTTTCATCTCCGGCCTCAAGAAGAACCTCCAAACCAAAATCCTGGACTTTTTCATCATCAATGCTTACTCCGCCTTGCTTAATTAAGCGCTTAGACTCACCATTACTTGAAGAAAACTTGAGCTCTGAAATGATCTCAAGAATACGCTTACCCTCTCCGGCAGCTATCTTAAACTCGGGAGCATCATCCGGAACCTGCTTATTAATCACTGTTTTTTCAAAATGTTCTCTTGCTGAAGTAGCTGCCGCTTCGCCGTGATAAAGCTTAGTAATGGCATATGCTAAATCATGCTTGGCATTACGGGGATCTGATTCTGCTTTGGCTTTCAGCACCGGCAAATCATCCACCGAAACATCAGTAACCAATTCGAAATAGGTGTAGATCAAATCATCAGGAATAGATAGGGACTTCCCATACATATCATTTGGCGATTCATCGATCCCTATATAGTTATCATAGGATTTGGACATCTTCGCGGAACCGTCTGTCCCTACAAGTAGTGGCATCATCAGGCAAATCTGTGGCTCAATCCCACTATCTTTTTGAAGCTGGCGACCAACCAGTAAATTGAACTTTTGATCGGTACCACCGAGCTCCACATCGTTCTCCAGGTGCACAGAATCCTGCCCCTGGGCCAATGGATAGAGAAACTCGTGGAGAGAAATGGGCTCGTTATTCTGAAATCTCTTTGAGAAATCGTCTCGTTCAATCATCCGGGCAACGGTAGTTTTTGAGCTTAGACGAATCACATCAATAAAGCTCATGGATCCTAGCCAATCGTTGTTATTTACGATGGAAAGTCGGTCTGTATCTAAAATCTTTTTCGCCTGATCGATATATGATTGAGCATTTTCCATCACTTCTTCTTCAGTAAGTGGAGGGCGGGTTGAGTTTTGTCCGGTTGGGTCTCCGATCATAGCTGTAAAGCCACCAATAATCAGCACAGCCTCATGCCCCAGGTCCTGGAACTGGCGCATTTTTCGAAGCACTACCGAATGACCAAGATGCAAGTCAGGACGGGTTGGATCTACTCCCAGTTTAATTTTGAGAGGCTTATCCTTCTTATGAGATCTTTCTAGTTTTTCCTTTAACTCGTTTAAAGGAACAATTTCTGTAGTTCCTCTTTGAATGATTTTGAGCTGCTCATCTACGGGCAAAAACGACATTTAATTATCGGATGTATCTTCGTTGTTGTTTAAAAAAGGCAGGTTCTCTACCGGGTTGTACTTGCTTAAATTCTCTTTCACCGTTTCTGTATACCCTTCTGCACCAGGATAGATAACGGCTACGACTTCATAAGTCCAGGGACCTAAATAGATAATGTATGGGTACAGGATAGAGGAATCCCGTACTTCTTCTTTGGGAATATTGAAACCCGCCAGCAATAAAAGGATGGTACTTACTATAATCCCACTTTTTAAGATTCCAAAAATTGCCCCCAAACCTCTGTTTATAGTGCTGAGTTTGGCTGCCTTCAGAAGTTCTTTCGTTAAATAGGCAATAATCGCTACTACTGTAAGGGTACCCAGGAAAAGAAGTGCCGCAGAAAGAAACGGGATATAAGCTGCAGCGGAATCTTCAAAAAATGGAGCGATGATGATACTCAGCGCGTCCATGTATTTAAAGGTCAGGAAAACGGCGAGAGTTATGCCAACAATATTCAGGATCTCTTTAACTATTCCGTTAACTGCTCCTTTGTATGCAAAGTACAATAACGGAACGGCTATAATGAGATCCAGAATATCCATATTAGCCTGCTAATTCCTCTCTCACTATGCGGCTTACCAGGCTACCATCGGCTTTTCCTTTGAGCTGCCCCATAACAGGGCCCATTACTTTGCCCATATCTTGAGGTCCCGATGCGCCCATAACTGAGATTTTCTCCTTTACAACCGCCCGGACATCATCTTCGCTCATCATTTCAGGGAGATATGCCTCTATGATCCCAAGCTCCAGCTTTTCATTATCAGCGAGATCGTTTCTTCCGCCTTCTTCAAACTGAGCGATGGATTCTTTTCGCTGTTTAGCTGCTTTGGTTAAAACTTGAAGAGCTTGCTCATCAGACAGTTCGGCCTCTCCTCCCTGTCTTTCTGAAATCTCTTTTTCCATAAGCTTAGCCTTAATCGACCGGAGAACTCTGAGACGGTCCTGGTCTTTGGCTTTCATTGCTTCTTTTAAATCTGAGAAAATTTGGTCCTTAATTGACATGCTAAATCCTAATTAGGTGAAAAGTAAGCAAAAAAAAAGGTTACGCAATCAGCTTGCATAACCTTTAATTCCTTTGTGGTTCTTATCAAGCCTTATTCTTCTGAATAAAATCTTTAACCTTATCCTGGTCAACCATTGCTTCACGATATGAATACTTACCGCTATCATTTTTGGTTGAGATAATCACTTTAGCCATCCTTCTTTGAGAGGCTCTCGCTTGTAATGCTTCTGAACCGAATACTTGTTTCTTAGCCATTGCTCAACCTTATTTGATTTCTTTATGAACGGTGTGTTTACGAAGAACAGGATTATATTTTTTGAGCTCCATACGCTCAGTGTGCGTTCTTCTGTTTTTTGTAGTTACATATCGAGAAGAACCTGGCTTCTCGGTGCATTCTAAAATAACTTGAACTCTATTGCCTTTAGCCATTTACTTATACCTTTTTTAGCAGGGTTCCTTTACGACGAGCATCTTTAAGCACTTCAGTAATCCCTTTCTTATTGATGGTTCTAAGCGTCTTTGCAGATACTTTTAGTGTGATCCATCGGTCTTCTTCAGGAATATAAAATCGTCGTTTTTGTAAATTCAGATGAAAGCGATGCTTCGTCTTATTATTCGACTTGGAAGAACGGTAACCGTTCATCGCCTTTCTTCCGGTAATATCGTCTCTTCGCGACATTGATCTTCTGATTATTTCGATTTTGAGATAGACTCCAAAGATAGGGGTATCGTTTTCAAAATACAATGTCCCTGCCTTCAAAAATTCTATAAAAAGTTAGTTTTCCACGAAAAATGAAATTATCCACATTAGAAACAGGCTTTGAACTCGCTCAAATTTTCCCGCTAACCCCCGATCTCACTTTTTTTCGATATTAACCCTGCCTTTTTTTGTTTTTGCCCCTAATAGCTCTATTTTCCGGCGTTAAAAAACTCATCTAACTTAGCTATTACCCATATTTATGGCGAAACAACAAAATTCCGACTACAAGGCGTCCAATATACAAGTTTTAGAGGGCCTTGAAGCGGTAAGAAAGCGCCCGGCCATGTACATCGGAGATACCGGGCAGCGGGGACTCCATCACCTCATTAACGAGGTAGTTGATAATTCCATTGATGAAGCCCTGGCAGGACATTGTGATCACATTATAGTACAGATTAACAAAGACGGCTCCATGACCATTGAAGATAATGGTCGGGGAATACCTGTAGACAAACATCCTAAGCTTGGGTTGCCGGCCGTGGAGGTTGTACTCACCAAGCTTCATGCGGGAGGAAAGTTTGATAAGGACACTTATAAAGTCTCCGGGGGTCTTCACGGGGTAGGGGTTAGCTGCGTGAATGCTTTATCTACTGTTTTTACAGCAGAAATTCATCGAGGCGGAAAGATTCACACGATGAGCTTTGAAAGAGGAATTACTAAAAACTCTTTGAAAACAGAAGGGAAAACGGATCGAACAGGAACCATCATTACCTTCCTTCCGGACCCAACAGTTTTTACTCAAACAGTTGAATTTAAATTCAACATCATTGCCGAGAGAATGAGGGAACTGGCTTTCCTTAACCCGGAAGTTACTATCGAGCTTATTGACGAGCGCGAGGAAGACGAAGAGCTCGGCAAAGAAGTGTACCATTATGAAGGAGGAGTAAAAGACTTTGTTCAGTACCTGGATGCTTCTAGAGACACTTCTATGCCTACTCCTATATATATAAAAGGAGAAGTTGAAGGAGTTCCTGTTGAGCTGGCAATGCAATACAACAGCTCTTATTCTGAAAATGTGCATTCGTATGTGAACAACATCAATACCCGCGAAGGTGGTACCCACGTTTCCGGATTTAGACGAGCACTTACCCGATCGCTCAAAAATTATGCGGACAAGAATAACCTCATCAAGTCGAATAGCAAGGTGAGTATTTCCGGAGAGGATTTCAGGGAGGGTTTAACTGCTGTACTGAGTGTGAAGGTTGCCGAACCACAATTTGAAGGTCAGACCAAAACAAAACTAGGTAACTCAGAAGTTCAAAGTGCTGTTGAAATTACGGTTTACGATCAGCTGAACGAATACCTGGAGCAAAATCCAAAGATTGCTAAAAAGGTTATCGAGAAAGTGGTACTTGCCGCTGAGGCCCGGGAAGCCGCGAGAAAAGCCAAGCAATTGGTTCAGCGTAAAAGTGTAATGAGTGGCGGTGGTCTTCCTGGTAAACTAGCCGATTGCTCCATCAAAGACCCGGAACATTGCGAAATATACCTGGTGGAGGGTGACTCTGCGGGTGGTTCAGCAAAAATGGGCCGGAATCGAAGCTTCCAGGCTATTCTTCCACTTCGTGGTAAGATTTTGAATGTGGAGAAGGCAAAGATCAACAAGATCCTGGAAAACAAAGAAATCCAGGCAATGATCACTGCATTTGGTTCTGGTATCGGCCACAGTGAAGAAGAGTTTGAGCTGGAGAAACTTCGATATCACAAAATCATCATCATGACAGATGCCGATATTGATGGATCTCATATTCGTACGCTGCTCCTTACTTTCTTCTATAGATATATGAGACCACTTATCGAAAGCGGGTATGTATATATCGCAACTCCCCCGCTTTATAGAGTTACAGCGGGAAAAAATATCGAATACGCCTGGGATGATGACACCAGGGATAAGCTTATTAAAGAGTTTAAAAAGGGTAAGAGAAAATTTGATGTATCAAGGTATAAAGGTCTGGGTGAGATGAACCCGGAACAGCTATGGGAAACCACGATGGATCCTGAGACCCGAACATTGCAGCAGGTTTCGATTGAAAGTGCTGCTGGTGCTGATAAAATGTTTTCCATGTTAATGGGAGATGATGTGGCGCCTCGAAGGGAATTCATCGAACGGAATGCCAAGTACGCAAAACTTGATATCTAACAACACCTCATTTTTTAGAAATTTAATTCATGGCTAGAGAAAAAATTATACCTATTACCATAGAAGATGAAATGCAGTCATCGTACATCGATTATTCGATGTCGGTTATTGTTTCTCGTGCGCTTCCGGATGTTCGTGATGGACTGAAGCCGGTTCACCGAAGAGCACTTTATGGTATGAGCGAATTGGGAATGCTTCATAACCGCGGGTACAAGAAAAGTGCTCGTATTGTGGGTGAAGTTCTTGGTAAGTATCACCCACATGGTGATTCAGCGGTTTATGATACTATTGTAAGGATGGTTCAAACCTTCTCATTGAGATATCCTTTAGTGGACGGGCAAGGAAACTTTGGTTCCGTAGATGGTGATTCCGCTGCTGCGATGCGTTATACCGAAGTTCGTATGGACCGTATTGCTGAAGAGCTGCTAACAGATATCAACAAAGAAACGGTAGATTACCAGCCCAACTTTGATGATACCCTCCAGGAACCAACTGTTCTTCCAGGCTCCCTTCCAAACCTTTTAGTGAATGGTTCTTCCGGTATTGCAGTGGGTATGGCCACCAACATGGCTCCTCATAATCTTACCGAAGTAATCAACGGTATCACTGAGTTTATTGATAACCCGGAGATTGAAATTCCGGAATTGATGAAGCACATCACTGCCCCTGATTTCCCAACCGGTGGTATTATCTATGGATATGAAGGAGTAAAAGAAGCCTATGAAACAGGGCGTGGCAAAGTAGTTCTCCGGGCACGCGCAAGTACTGAAGAACTTCGGGGCGGAAGAGAGCAAATTGTAGTTACGGAAATCCCTTACCAGGTAAACAAGAGTTCACTCATCGAAAAGATTGCTGAGCTGGTTTCTAACGAGAAGATCACCGAGATCTCTGAGGTTCGGGACGAGTCGGATCGAGAAGGAATGAGAGTTGTGATCATCCTAAAGAGATCAGCAAATGCAGGAGTGGTACTGAACCAGCTTTATAAGTACACCCAGATGCAGAACACCTTTGGCATCATTAACCTGGCACTTGTTCAGGGCCGACCTAAGGTGATGAATTTAAAGGAGTTGATCTATCACTATGTAGAGCATAGAATTGAGATCATCATCCGAAGAACGATCCACGATCTTGAAGCTGCTGAAGCACGTGCTCATATCCTGGAAGGGCTGAAGATTGCTCTTGATAACCTGGATGAAGTGATTAAAACGATCCGGGCTTCTAAGAATCCTCAGATTGCTAATGTTGAGCTTCGTAAGAAATTTGCGCTCACTGATATCCAGGCGAAAGCAATTCTTGAAATGAGATTGCAAAAGCTTACGGGTCTTGAGCGTGATAAGATTGATACTGAATACAACGAGATCGTTGGTAAAATCGCCGAGTTCAGGGTTATTCTTTCCGATAGAAATCGACAAACAAGCATCATTAAAGAAGAGCTTGAAGACTTAAAAGCCCGTTATGGTGATGAGCGTCGATCCCAGATCGTATATTCCGCAGAAGACTTTAATGTGGAAGATATGATCGCGGATGAAGATGTGGTGGTAACCATTTCTAATAAAGGCTTCATCAAGCGAATGCCTGTTAGTGGATATCGAAGACAGCGTCGTGGCGGAAAAGGGATGAAAGGAACTACCACTCGTGACGAGGAATATGTAGAACATCTATTCGTAGCCACTAATCATAACTACATCCTCTTCTTTACTGAGAAGGGGCAATGTTACTGGTTGAAAGTATATGAGATTCCTGAAGGCGGTCGACTCGCAAGAGGACGGGCGATCGTCAACCTTATAGAAATTGATAAGGATGATGCTATTAAAGCTTTTGTTCCGGTTAAGACTCTCAACGATGAGGAGTATGTGAAGGCACAATCCATTGTGATGTGTACTAAAGAAGGCCAGATCAAAAAGACCTCTTTGGAAGCATACAGCCGGCCGAGAAGAGATGGTATCATCGCTATCAATATTAAAGAAGGCGATAGCCTGCTTGGCGCCGAGCTTACTGATGGTGATTGCAATATCATTCTGGCTAACAAGAATGGCCGGGCTATTCGATTCCATGAAAGTGATGTCCGAGAGATGGGCCGAAACACTTCCGGCGTTCGTGGAATGACAGTAGCTAAAGATGACGAGATCGTGGATATGGTGGTTATTAAAAATGCACACGAAGCAACGGTGTTGGCCATCTCAGAGAATGGTTATGGAAAGCGCTCGCTTGTTGATGACTACCGGGAGCAATCTCGGGGCGGTAAAGGAGTCATTACTCTTAAAGTAACCCCGAAGACAGGCCAACTCATTGCACTAAAAGAAGTGACCGATCAGGATGACCTCATGATCATTACTGAGCGCGGAAAAGTCATTCGAATGAGCTGTGGCGGAATTCGAACCATGGGAAGAAATACCCAGGGTGTCAGAATTATGAGGCTGGATTCTGATGGTGCTATTGCCGCGGTTACACGAGTTGTAAATGAAGATGAGGAAGAAGAGATTTAGGTTCTCTCCTCCTTAGATTTTGAAGCCCTGATCATTAAATTGGTCAGGGCTTTTTTGCTGGAAAAGAGCATTATTTTATATCTTTGAATTTACTCTTATTCCGTTCATCTTTCTCTAAAATAATTAAGCACAAAATGAATAAAACATAAACTTTAGGTAGGGATAAAGAGAATTCCATTCACTCTAGACTGTCGCTTTATACAAAATAAAAATGACGGAATTAAAAAATAAAATAGCTTCTATCTCAATAGTCTTTACCACATCAGTAATGTTTTCTGGTATAGTTTTTCTGAACGAAATTTTTCCAGAGACAACACAAAATGAAAAGCTTATTGGACTGATAACAACTGGATTGACATCATTTGGAGTATATAAGTTAATTGCACAATCTATCCTTTACTTGTTTAATAAATCTCAAAAACTGAGAAAGTTAATATTAGGGAGGGCCTTCTTAGAGGGCACTTGGGTAGGTCATTGGAAGCACAACAATGAAAATGTGTTTACAATTGAAACAATTAACCAAGAAAATGGAGAGGTAATAATTAGTGGAAGACAATTTGGGGATGATTTAAAGACTCAGGCTGATTGGTCTTCTGAAGCTGTATTCGTAGACTTGAGGAGAGAAAGAATCATTTACGCTTATTCATGTGATGTATACAGAACAAATCATCAACAAAATGGGATTGGAGTCTTTAAGATGATAAGGCCTAGAGCTGGTGACGCCCCAAGTGTTCTAGATGGATATGCAGTAGATATGATTGATGGAGATAAAGATGCAAATCGAGAACATAAAATTTCAGATAAAATAGTTGAAACAAATAAAGCAATTGAAGAGGCTAAAAAAATATTCGGTGTATAGCATAAAATGCATTGAAACATCTTTTACATTAACCTTGTTTATTTTACCTCCCCAACATTTCTTCCAGAAGTTTCTTTCTCTTTGAGACTAATTCCGAAGGCCCCAAAACTTCTACCCCTTTCCAAATTGGAACAGCCACTCATTGATGAGTAAGGAAAATAAAAGCTCTTACTCTACTGATTTTAAGCCCTGAGTATTAAATTGGTCGAGGCTTTTTTTATGAGGAGAACCCCTGTTATAACAATAGCTATAATTTATGCGAAACGATCCTTGGGCTCATGGCTGTTAGCCAGGAGTAAGCGAGAAAAGAAGGCTTAAAATGAAATGTATCAATTGCGGGTTCGAACACGACGAGAAATTTTGTCCTAATTGTGGAGAAAGGGCAGAGCTGCGCAAAATTACTTTTAATTCCGTTTTTAGCGAATCTTTCTCAACACTAACAAATATGGATCGGGGATTCTTATTCAATGTTAAGAATCTGTTTTTAAATCCTGGTGGAACGGTTCATGATTATATAAATGGAAAAAGGAAGAATATATTTAACCCACTTTCATTTCTGATCATAGCGATATCAATTTACCTGGTAATAGACTCTCTCTTTGTAACGGAATCAGTAAGTGATGGAGATGATTCAAAATTATATTCTATAGGATATGAAGCAGGGCGGTTTATCGCATCATATTATAAATACTTCTGGATCTCTTCCATTTTATGGCTGAGTATTTCAACAAGGTTACTCTTCCGGAAATACAATTTTGCTGAACACCTGGCGATAAACTCTTTTGTAGTTGGCCAGTCTACCTTAGTAGGAATAATTAGCTTTCTGATTTTCAGAAACGAATTGATATTCGATCCCCTCGTCTATATTTCAATATTTTGGATTACTTATGAAATATTTAAGGAGAGAAAACGTGATGCAAGCACCTTGGTACTTGTGCTAATTTCAATATTCTTATTTTTCGTTCAGTTGGTTATCATTTTACTTCTTATAGGAGTAATTAGAAGTTGGGAGTACATCAGCTGAAATCCGACCATCCATAGTCCAGGACCAAAACCTCTTTACCTTCCCAACATTTCTTCCAGAAGTTTCTTTCTCTTTGAGACTAATTCCGAAGGCCCCAAAACTTCTACCCCTTTCCAAATTGGATTGATTGAGAATAAATAGTGAAAAGGGGCTCATAAACGCTCGATTGAATAAGCCTTGATTATCAATTTAGCAACGGGTTTATAGAACTATTTACTTTTTGCATATACTGATTATATTTTTTATTTATCTGGAAATCACATAAAAACAAATACAAATATTTAAATGAAACCCGGCTAGCATGAGGTTAGAATTACAAGATGCTATTCCCACCCTTAAAAATCTCTTAGATAATGGAAAGCTAAATATTTTTGTCGGGTCTGGGATATCCAGGGATTCAGGCATCCCTACATGGAATGGGCTTATTGAACAGTTTATTGATATGGCAAGAAAAATTCGTTTTGTTAAACGGGAGGATAAAGAGGCCATTCATGAAATATGTGATAAAGCTGATAAGAGAAAAAAGGAAGGTCGATTTAAACCTATTGAAGTAGCAACTGTTCTTAAAAACCGCCTTAAACAATCTGTTGAGCTTACTATTCCACAATCCCAAGCTTATAAAGACTACCATAATTGGATTGGAAGTACTTTTGGAGGGAGTGCCTCCAATGAAAAACATATCAATATAGTTTCTACGGACTATAAGTATATTTTGACATCGAATTATGATGACTTATTACAATCCGCTGCTTACGACTCTGGATACATTACGCTCTCTGGGAATACCCATAGTTTTAAAAACCAGACCGAAATAATAAAACTTATCAATAACGAAGAACCCGGAATAATACATGTTCATGGAACTGTGAATAATCTGGAGATTGATGAATTAATTTTTGCAAAAGAGGATTACAACAAAATCATACTGAAAAAGTACGAGGGTTTTTCCTTCGCTCTGCGTATGCTATTCACGAGGTACTCAACTCTTTTTGTTGGATATGGGGCGAGTGATCCACATTTAGAAGAAGTTCTCGAAGAATTATCTGAATATTTCCCTTTAATCGATTCTTCCTTTTCTCTACCAGAATCTTTCCTTGTTACGCTACGAGATAAGGCAGATGTAATACTAGAGAAGTACAAAGAAAGGGTGGGTACTAATTTGATTTTAATAGATGATTTCGATCAATACGGAGAACTTTTATTACACTTAAAAAGACATAAGAAAAGAAAAGATGAAAAAGGCAGTTAGGGCTATTACAATTGGGGATAAACTATATAACATGGAAAGAATACATGGTAAAATTGTAACTTATACTTCAAAGTACTTTCAATTCAATATAGGGTTAGACTCCTCAAAGCTTATTGAACACCTTAATAAATTAGAAGAATTTGTCTTGTGTGTTTCAAGCGGGTTATCCTCTAAATACATTGACGATTATATTTATGCAATAAAACAAACAAGGAGTAATGCTCAAAAGGCGAAAACTATATCAGATCCTCGACTTTATAACTCTTGCTGTTTCTTACATAGCTGTTTCGCTAAATACAGAACCTACCTTAAAGGTCTTTTATCACGAGGGTGTGAGATTGAGTACCAAAAAATATGTAGTCCAATGCTGTTACTAGAGCTGGAAATTAAAAACAACAAGTCAGATTCTGATTAATACTCTGATCAGAATCTTTTTAGAACTAAAATAACCCTCCTTTTAAATTTTTAGCATTTCCTTCAGAAGTTTTTTCCTCTTCGAGATCAACTCAGTTGGTCCCAAAACTTCTACCCCTTTCCCAAATTGGAGCAGCCACTCGTTGATGAAATCCAAATTATCGAAGTAGAAGCTGATGCTAATTTTATTAGGATTTTTTTCTTCCTTCCTAAAAATTTTAGCCGGTAAATTTGCCCGGAAACGCTCTAAATATTTTTTTTCGATTGATAGCTCGACCAATTCTGATCGCTCGCTAGTTCTGAAAATAAGTGCCTCTACGTCCAAGTCGGATTTTTTTGAAATCTGTTCGTCCAAAATTCGGATCTCCCTCATACTTTCCAGGATAAAATTCCTGACTTCACCTCTCCGGTGAGATTTTCCGATCACGTTCCAGTGATCTTCATAAAATACCAACAAGTAAGGGTCAATTTTTCGCCGGGATTCTTCTCCACTTTTTGTTCGGTATATAAAATCCATTCTCTTGTTTTGAGAAATCGCGCTGCTTATCAAATACCAATCGCCCCCTTCCTTTTTGTCGGCTCCAAATTTTAGATAGGGATCTACAATGGTCTTCGTTTCCAGGGAGGCCATGAACTCTTTCAGTTCTACAGGTAGAACATTCTTAATTTTGATCTCTACCCCTTCGGCATCTTCTACCAGCTGTTTATCCACCTGCGACTTCACGAAGTTTAGTCCAACCATGACCGTTGCAAGTTCTTTAGAGGTGAACATAAGTGGAGGGATCTTATATCCAGGCATTACTCCATAACCCGCATATCTATCCCAGGTTATAGGCACATTTATTTCCTGTAAAGCATTGAAATCTCTAAAGATAGTTCGCCTGCTTACTCCAAACTTTTCGGCCAGCTGATCAACGGTGAGCTTATTCCTGGGCTGCTGGAGTAAGAGCATCAGTTTTAATCTTCGCTCCGAACTATTCATAGCCGTCCCCTTTTCTTTTGACCCTTACAATTGCTTTTCCTTCGTAAAATTCATCTGCTAATATTTTATCCAGGTTTATTACTTCCACCTGGAGAGGATGCGAAGCTTTACTTAATTCCTCCTCTACTTCTCTTTCTCCTTTCAAGAAAAGGATTTCTGTCCATGGTTCACCTTCCAAAAAACCAACCAAATCAGAAATTTTAAATGCGTGCTTTGTGATTACTAAATCGCCTGTACTCATCTTTTCATTGACAATTGAACCTGCTCCGAATGAGACGTTGTCTAATGACAGAGCCTTACACATCTGTTTCACCACCATGATTTTCTTCTGAACAATGTCATTAAAATGAAAAGTAATCTCTGGCAAGCAAGCCGCTAATGGCAGGCCTGGCAAGCCCCCTCCTGTTCCAGTGTCTATTACTTTCTGAGGAGATAATCGCTCAATAATAGGGTATAAAAGAAGAGAATGATGAATATGACTCATCAATGTTTCATGTGAAACATCACGGCTTACAAGGTTTATTTTATTATTCCACCACAGTAATTGCTCAGCATATTTGCTCAGAGTCTCATTGTTGGATTGAATAATTGTTTCCGACTTCTTTAAATCTTCGTCAGAATAGATGGTATGTGAAATAGAATGTTTCACATGAAACATTATCGTTTTAGATAAACCATCAATACAGAAAGGTCGCTGGCAGAAACCCCGCTAATTCTACTGGCCTGACCAATAGTTTCCGGTCTGATTTTGGAAAGCTTTTGCCTTCCCTCGGTAGATAAGCTTCGAATGAGTTCGTAATCAAGGTTTTCGGGGATAGAAGTATTTTCCTTCGTCGATAGCTCTTCAACCATCTCGAATTCCTTTCTTATATACCCTGAGTACTTGATCTGTATCTCCACTTCCTCGATAACCAACTCATTCTGAGAGATCTCCTGGACTTTAGCTTTTAGCTTTTCATCTGCTTCAATAATATCAATAGCCGATATTTGCGGTCTGGACAACACTGTATGAGCTTTTACTGGTTGAGAAAGTGTATTGGTCCCCTTTTCCTCCAGCATGGAATCCATCTGCTCGGGACGTACCGTGTAGCTCATTAAAAGATCATGGAGTTGATCAATCTCTTCCTTTTTCTGCTCAAAAAGCTTCATTCTCTCTTCAGAAACAAGACCAATTTTATATCCCAATTCGGTAAGCCTTAAATCTGCATTATCCTGGCGTAGGAGAATTCGATGCTCTGCCCTGGAAGTAAACATTCTGTAAGGCTCTTCTGTGCCTTTATTAATTAGGTCATCAATAAGAACCCCGATATATGCTTCCGATCGTTTCAGAATGAACGGATCTTTACCCTGAACTTTAAGTCCTGCATTAATCCCCGCCATCAATCCTTGGCAAGCAGCCTCTTCATATCCTGTTGTCCCATTAATCTGGCCAGCAAAATAAAGCCCGTCTACTCTTTTGGTTTCCAGGGTTCGCTTTATTTGATGTGGGGGGAAGTAATCGTATTCAATTGCATATCCAGGCCGGATCATAACTACTTCTTCAAAACCAGGAATAGTTTTTAATGCCTCGTACTGAGTTTCTTCAGGAAGTGAGGTTGAAAAACCGTTTAAATACATTTCGTAGGTATTCCAGCCTTCAGGCTCCAGGAACAGCTGGTGCCTGTCTTTATCGGCAAAACGATTGATCTTATCCTCAATACTTGGACAATACCTTGGGCCTATAGATTTAATCCTCCCATTAAACATGGGGCTTCTGTCAAAGCCAGTCTTCAAGACCTCATGAACTTCTTCATTGGTATATCCAATCCAGCAAGTAAGCTGTTTGTTTGCTTTGGGTAATTCTTTTGGGTCTGTCAGAAATGAGAATGGAGTCGCATCATCATCACCGTACTGAATCTCGAGTTTGGAGTAGTCAATAGATCTTCCATCCACCCGAGGTGGCGTCCCGGTTTTGAGCCTTCCGATCTCGAAGCCCAAGTCCTCAAGTGCTGCAGAAATACCGACCGACGCCCTTTCTCCAGAACGGCCTCCACCATATTGATTTTCACCTATGTGGATTAAGCCATTTAAAAAGGTTCCGCTAGTAAGAACTACTGCTTTAGAATAAAAAACCTGACCTGTTTGAGTGACCACCCCTTTTATTTCTCCTTCTTCAGTAACCAGGTCAACAACATTATCCTGCCTAAACGTAAGATTTTGTTTTTCCTCAAGATACTCACGCATTTTCTGGACGTAAAGCATCCTGTCGCTTTGACAACGAGGGCTCCACATTGCAGGGCCTTTACTTCTGTTTAGCATCCTAAACTGTACACCGCTTTCATCGCTTACTATTCCGGAAAGCCCACCAAGCGCATCAATTTCTCGTACAAGCTGGCCTTTAGCCACTCCCCCCATTGCCGGGTTGCACGACATTTTTGCTATCGCCTCCAGGTTCATTGTAATAAGAAGGGTATTTGCCCCTAGTTGGGCAGCAGCACCCGCAGCCTCACTACCGGCATGACCGGCACCAACAACAATCACATCATATGAAGGGTAAATAGAGGACATTTATTTAGAAAAGGGTTTTAAAGGGCAGTCTGCAAAAGATATAAAAAGAAAAAGCCCCGCACACTATTCTATGATATGCGGGGCTTTGCGATCCGGAAGGGACTCGAACCCTCGACCTCCTGCGTGACAGGCAGGCGTTCTAACCAACTGAACTACCGGACCTTTTTGAGAGCCTCAAATATAAAGAGGCTCTTCAAAGGAAGTCAATAGCTTTCAATAATAATAATTCTGTTGTTAAAGCAGTTGCTTAATAGCTGAGGTAAGTTCTTTACTTTCTGGCTTAACCTTACTTCTGAATCTTCTGATAAGGTTTCCTTCCTTATCAACCAGGAATTTCTCGAAATTCCAGTTTATCTCACCATCAAAATCCTCGTTAGGTAATGAAGTCAGGTAGGTAAAAAGTGGAGCCTGGTCATCTCCCTTAACAGAAACTTTTGATGACATCGGGAAAGTTACTCCATAGTTGAGTGTACAAAACTGCTTGATATCTTCTTCTGTTCCCGGCTCCTGCCCATTAAAATTATTTGCTGGAAAGCCAACAATCTCCAGGCCCTGATCTTTGTACTCTTCATAAATTGCTTGAAGCCCTTCGTACTGGGGAGTATACCCGCACTTCGAAGCAACATTGACAATCAATAATACCTTGCCCTTGTATTGTTCCATTGATAATTCGTTTCCATCAATATCCTTAAAGGGGAAATCGTAAATTGAGTCGTTCTTTTCTATAGTAGTGCCCATCATAACTAGACTTAAAATCGCTGTAAATAGTATCTTCATAACATTAAGTTTAAAATTTGCGTTAGTGTTGAAACCATAACCTATCAGTATTTCATTTCATGAAAAGATATTTAGCCCTTTTCTTTATTGCATCACCTTTACTTTTTTTCACACCTCTTCAGGCACAAATGTTTTCGGTAGGAAATGTATCTGGGCCCACCCCTATACCTAACTCTTATATTCGTATTGGATTCGCTCCTTCTGAATTTTCCTTTCAGGGAAACCGGGTTGCTAATCCAAATTCAGTATCTCTCGAGTCTTCCCACACGGCCCTTGCCATAAACCTGGATTCACCCAGCCTTAACCTTAACCTTTTGCTTGCGAACTCTATTACCGGGCTTGATGATCAAAGCTTTTTAGACCTTGGCCTTTCACTATCTAATCGTTTTGCCATCCTAAGAGGCGCGCGGCTTTCTGCGGGTATTCCCATACAGCTTTCAAGTATCCTTACTACCGCAAATAGCGACAGAAACCAGGAAAACTTCAACCAGGGCAGTTTTGCAATAGGTGGTGGGGCCTTTACTAATCTCCGTTTTGGAAGAAAAGCTTCTGTTTCTAGTGAATTTTTACCTAGTTATGGATTTAGTAATTCCAGCGGTGGTTTCTTCGGGGGGTCGGTGTTCATGCTAAACGGAAAGGCACGGGTTAATATTCATGATGTGATTTGGAGCCGCTCTATAAGCTTTGGCTATGATTTTATTTATCGGTCTTTTGATATTGATGATGACCTTTTCGATTTCGATCTTACTTCCCATCAAATAACCCTTGGAATCTCTTTTTGAAACCTGAAAAAGTTCTTCTGGAACTCGAGCATTTACTTGAACAAAATGGGTATCGCCTTAGAAAGGAGCGGGGGTCTTTTCGTGGAGCAGATTGTGTAATTGAAGGTGATAAGCTGGTTATGATAAATAAAAATAAGCCAGTAGAGTCACAGCTCGGGACTATTGCCCGTGTATTAAGCCAAATAGAGCTTGAAGAAACCTATATAAAACCTGCTGTTAGAAAAGAGCTTGATAAACTTTGGGATCGTCTGGAGGTTACACCTACAGAAGAACAAGACTGGGAAATAGATTAAATTAGCCCCATGAAAGTCACTTTTCTAGGTACCGGTACTTCTATGGGTGTTCCTGTGGCAGGAGGGGCAAAGCGCCGAGACTTATCCCATGATCCAAGAAATGAACGGAGCCGTTGCTCAGCGTGGATAAAAACAGACGAAACCTCTCTTTTAATTGATGTAGGTCCCGAATTTAGAATCCAAAGCATCCGGTCTGAAATCGAAAGCCTGGACTACGTACTTCTCACTCATGAGCACATGGATCATGTAGCAGGCTTAGATGACTTACGGATGTACTCCTATATCAATAAGGCGCCCATTCCGCTTTATTCGACTCCTTCTGCACTGGAATCCATCAAAAAAAGATTTGATTACCTTTTTGGCCCCAATAAATATCCCGGATCTACCTCCCTTGACTTACGAGTTGCTGAAAATCCATTTCTCCTGAATGAATTATCGATAACCCCTTTGCCTGTAATGCATGGGGACTTAGAAATACTAGGCTTCAGAATTAATGACTTCTCCTACCTAACCGATGTTAAAGAGATTCCGGTTTCTACAAAGGACCTAATAAAGGGGAGTAAGGTTTTGGTTTTAAGTGCGCTCCGCTGGGAGCCTTCGCACCCCACTCACCTCACCATTCCTGAGGCTGTCGAGCTTATTGAGGAACTTGGCATCCCCAGAGCTTACCTAATTCATATGAATAGTTATGTTGATCATGGCCCTACCAATAAACAGCTTCCCGGGCACATACAGCTGGCTTATGATATGCTCACTATAGAGCTATAGATTTAATGTGCGTTGAGATAAGAAATATAGATATGAGTGAGCTGAAATTTTTTGGTTTCAACCATACCCGTCAGGTTTTAAAAATCTGACGGGTATGGTTGGGATTGAAATGATAGGTTCGGGATTATCTCAAATTCACATAAGAATCAAAGAAACTTATTGAAATCAGGAGTTGATTTAAGCTGCTCTACAATCTCCTTGACTCCCTGCGCTTTTTCGAGATTACAAATCAGGATTGCGTCATCTGTTTCTACCACTGCAATATTGTCCAGGCCAACAATAGAAATCATTTTTTCGCCATTACTTAAAAGAAGATTGTTCTCAGAATCTGTAAAAGTCGAATTCAATGTCTGGACGGAGTTGCCAGCTTTATCCTTTTCTGCCAACTCATATACCGCTGTCCAGCTTCCAACATCATTCCACCCAAATTCCCCTGGAACTACAAATACTGACTGTGCCTTTTCCATTATTCCATAATCAATAGAAATGGATTCGCAAGCATGGTAAAAGTCATTAATGGCCAGCTCATGATTAGAGGTATATAGTTCCTCTGAGGCTAGCTTGACTTCATCGTACATATCAGGAAGATGAGATTTAATTTCCTTCAGCACCGTTTCGGCTCTCCAAATAAACATCCCCGAGTTCCAAAAGTACTCTCCGGAATCAAGAAACTTTTGAGCAGTAATGCTATTCGGCTTTTCGGTAAATGCCTGTACAGGGTGAACTGCATTTTCGCTCATTACTTCTTTGTTAGAAGTGTCAGCATGGATGTACCCAAATCCTGTTTCTGGCCGACTGGGGTTAATTCCAATCGTAACCAGGTGCCTTCCTGATTCTGCTTTCTCTATAGCAGAGGATAAAACCCTTTTAAACTCTTCAGGATTAGTAATATGGTGGTCCGCAGGAAGAACTACCATCACTGCATCTGGATCTTTTTTGTATAAAAGCTCTGCCGCAATAGCCACACATGGAGCCGTGTTTTTGGCTACTGGTTCTCCAACAATATTTTCATCGGGTACCCTGGGTAATTGTTCCTGGACGATTGAAACATAACTGCTATTAGTAATGACCAGGATGCGCTCCTGCGGAATAATTTCTTTAATTCGATCTGCTGTGTTTTGGATCATGGTTCCTTCACCAAAAAGGTTGAGGAACTGCTTAGGAAAAGACTTTGTGCTTTTTGGCCAAAACCTGGTGCCAGAGCCTCCGGCCATAATTATTGCATAAACCATCTATATCAATAAGGTATTATTCTACTATTTCGGGGACGTTTACCAACGTTAGGGTAAAACTAAATGTAGAGCCGGCATTTGGCTCGCTTTTTATCTTTAACTGCTCCCCATGAGCTTCAATAATATGCTTAACTATAGCCAATCCCAACCCTGTTCCACCTCGTTCTCTTGACCGGGATTTATCCACTCTGAAAAAACGCTCCGTTACTCTTGGCAAATCTGTCGGGTCTATTCCCATTCCGGTATCCGTTACGTAAAGCCTCACCTTGGAAGGGTCCTTAGGAATCTCCTTTAATCCAATTTCCACATTTCCCCCACTTGAATTGTACTTAATACCATTTTCAATAAGGTTGATGAGCACCTGCCTGATCTGGTTTTTATCTACTCGTACCTGTAGGTTTTTATCAAATTCTATAACGTTAAGGCTTACTTCTTCTTTATCGGCTTTATAGTTTAGGCTCTCTACCGTTTCCTGAACGACTTCATAGAGGTAAATATCCTCTACTTCTGATTTCAGCTCCCCGGTTTCAAGCTTAGAAATCTCCATCAAATCTTTAGTTAGATAAATCAACCGGTTTACATTTCTCATTGCCTTCTGTAAAAAAGCCCGGTTTACTTCCTCATCTTCAAGTGCGCCGTTTAGGAGTGTTTCGATAAAGCCCTGGATGGCAAATATCGGTGTTTTTAGCTCGTGAGAGATGTCCCCAATAAATTCCTTTCGATAGTTTTCTATACGATTAAGACGCTGTATTTCGCGCTCTACCGTGCGGCTTGATTTGATAAGATGCTTTATGATATAGTCAAGCTCATCATCATAAAGGGTTCGTACATCTTCAATTTCTTCAAATCTTTTCTTGGAGATATTCTTAGAAACCTGCTCAAGAACTTGTATTCGCCTGAATTCCAGTGAAAAAATCACCGCATAAGAAGCCATAAAAGTGCCCACCAAAGCTATGGCCGCTGTTCTTGCCGCTGTAGCAGGGTCAATGCCGCTTACTAACCATAACAAAAGAAACACTACCCCCGCCGATGCAGCGGATGTATATAACGCTACTCGAAGCCCAAGCCGAAATATCCTGGACTTCCTTCGATTTTTACTCATTCTTTAAATCTATACCCTACACCTTTAACCGTCTCGATGTAGTGGTCTCCCAGTTTTTCGCGAATTTTTCGAACGTGAACGTCTACTGTTCTATCAACAACATAAATATTATCACCCCAAACCTTATTAAGGAGGGTTTGCCGGTCTAATACTTTTCCTTTTCTGCTCGCCAGGAAGAACAGAAGTTCAAATTCCTTTCTCGGCAGCTGAAACTCCTGATCACCTCTTTTAACAATGTAGCGGTCTTTATCAATCTGAAGATCATGAACATCCAGCTTATTTTCAGCTTCCTGGGTTTCATCAAACCGGCGCATAACAGCCTTTATCCGGGAGATAAGCTTGGTAGTGCTAATCGGCTTAGTGATATAATCATCTCCGCCTTTGTTCAGCCCTTCTACCTCTGTCTTCTCATCACTTCTGGCAGTAAGAAAAATGATTGGAATGCGCTTTAAATCATCATCCTTGCGCATAATTTCCACTGCTTCCAGCCCATCCATTCTGGGCATCATTATATCAAGGAGTACAAGGTCTGGCTTACTTTCTTTTGCAAGAGCAATGCCCTGCTCTCCGTTTTCCGCTTTTAGTACCTGGAACCCTTCTTTTTTAAGATTATACTCGATGAGGTCCAATAAATCCTTTTCGTCATCAACTACCAGAATGGTTTTCTTTGCCACGAGAACTTTATTTAATTATAAGCTTACAATTTTATAATGGTACTAATGTCGTGAACCAATAAAAAATGAACAAATTGTTACCTATCTGTTCAAAATCGCCAGGCTTCTACGGATAGCTGTAGACACATCTGACCCTGGCCCCACCTTCAGTACTTCGATAACAGCTTGCTCGGATTGCCTTTCTGAAAAACCTAATGCCACTAGCGCCTGGATTGTTTCCTTCATTACCTGTCCATTGCTTTCTGAAGAAGCAGTACCGCCGCCTGTTGAAGAAGGTGCAGGTAGCTTTTCCTTAAGCTCAAGGCTAATGCGCTCTGCCGTTTTCTTTCCTATTCCTGGAACCCTGGAAAGAGTGGCAATATCACCAGAAGCTATTGCCGTAATGAGATGATTTGCCGGGAGTCCGCTAAGAATCGTTAATCCAAGTTTAGGGCCCACTCCTTTTACGGTAATCAGCTTTTCGAATAGAGCCTTTTCCTCCAACGAAATAAAACCGAATAATCGTTGGTCATTGTCTGTGATATGGTGGTAAATAAGAAGTTTTATCTCCGATCCCAATGCCTCCATACTCTCCAGGGTTTGAGAGGAGACTTCTACACCATACCCCACACCTTGTACATCCAGCAGTACTTTACCTTCAGACTTTTCTTCAATATGTCCTTTTAGAAATGCGATCATGACTTATGAACTCTGTCCGGATTTTCAGCAACAAAAGCAGCCCAATCTCCTTTTTTATTGTTTTGATGGGTTTTTCTCTTCCCGGTGTTAGGGATTCCTTTTCCATTCATAAGGTGGCACCACGCTACCGCTAAAGCATCGGTAGCATCATTCGAAAGTTTTTCGTCAGGAAGGGTTACTATTTTTTCTAACATGTAAGCAACCTGCTCTTTGCTGGCATTTCCATTCCCGGTAATGGACTTCTTCACTACTTTGGGAAAATACTCCGTTACCTCTAATCCAGCATTTTTAACAGCTAATATCGCAGCTGCCTGAGCCCGGCCAAGTTTTAGCATGGCCTGGGGATCCACTCCATAAATTGGCGTCTCTACAGCACATTGGGTCGGCTGAATGGATTTTATGATCCCGGAAATTTTATCGAAGATGAATTGAAGACGATCAGAATGCTCTTCGATATGAGCCATTTTTAGTACATCACACCGAAGGGCAATTAATTTGCCATTTTCCTCGGTAAGCACGGCATACCCGGTAAACCGGGAGCCAGGATCAATACCGAGGATAATTTCAGGCATATGCTTATTCGTCTTCAGCGTAAATTTTAGCGAGGTCGTTCATCATTTCTTCTGAAATACCATTGGTCACAAACCCACCATCATGGAAAAGGTTTTGCATAGTTACCTTTCTGGTTAAGTCAGAGAATAAGGTAACGCAATAATCTGCGCAGTCATCGGCTGAAGGATTCCCCAAAGGAGATAATTTTTCAGCAAAGGTGTACATCCCATCAAATCCTTTGATGCCGGAACCTGCAGAGGTTTTAGTTGGCGCTTGTGACACCGTGTTAACCCGGATTCCCCGTGAACCTAAACGGCTGCCATAATTTCTTGCGATGCTTTCAAGCAGAGCCTTGGCATCATTCATGTCAGAATACTTGCTGAAAATTCGTTGCGCCCCGATATACGATAACGCAACCACACTCCCACCATCATTCAACGCGTCTTGCTGCTCTGCGTGATGTAGTACACGGTGTAAAGAAATCGCCGAGATATCCAGCGACTGCTGGTACCAGTTATAGTTAAGATCCGTGTATTCCTTTTTCTTTCTAATATTTGGAGACATCCCTATTGCGTGCAGGATAAAATCAACACCGCCGCCAAAGTGCTCCTTGGTCTTTTCCATCAGCTCAACAATTTCATCATCTTTGGTAACATCAGCGGGAATGATAGGGGCGCCCGTTTCTTCAGATAAACCGTTCAATGTGCCCAGCCTTAGGGCAATAGGAGCATTAGAGAGCACAAAATCCGCTCCCTCTCTTTTACATGCCAGCGCAATTCTCCAGGCAATGCTACGCTCATCCAGCGCCCCGAAAATAATTCCTTTTTTTCCTCTTAGTAGTCCGTAGCCTTCACTCATTGTACTTCTATATTAGTATGTAATAATTAATTGAATTCGGCTGAAGATAAGCAAAATATCAAAGTAGTCACCTTGTTCTTCTTCTATACCTTATCTGCAAGAGTATTCTGTCTTCTTGATAACGGATTAAATTTAGTAGAACCTTAATTGTTTTTGATTATTGATACACTTATAAGATTAATTACTTTACATTTAAAGCTATGAAAATTCTTTTACTCTCTATTCTTCTCTCTTTTTTCTTGTTCTCATATTGTTCTGCCCAAGAAAATAAAATCTCTTACAATGGGGAAAACACTTTTTTCATTAGTTCGGCTTTATACAGTGAATTAAAAATTAATGGAGCGGTCTCTTTCGCGGATATTCGGCAAGAAGAACGCTGGAAGTTGCTAATAAAAGAATTTGGAGAGCCTGAAGAGACCAGAAGAGGCATTAGTCTAGATGTAGGTGGTGGTTCAAGAATCGATAAATTCGATGGGCTAACTGTGTTTTACTCCGAGTATGAAGATCCGACTAAGTTATTAGCTAACCGAATCAAAATTGATAACCCATCTTTTTCTTTAACTGCAAATAACTTTGAGCTTTCCATAGGAAAACCAATAAACGATCTCCTTCCATCAGAGTTGAATAATAAGTTAGCTGGTGAGAACTATGTTGTGCTTTATATAGAGTACGAGAAAGATAGCTATGCCGACATTGAATCTATTGGCTTGGAAATAGATCCATATTCCGGGATCATTAAATCAATGCTAATTATTTTATGGAGGCCTTGACTTCTCGATTATTGATTGCCCACCCATCTAAAGGGTCAATATAATTTTCCACATCACTGTTGATAAGCCTTGTTTAATCCCGTATTTTTGCAGGCTCCGTAACTGGCGGAGATAATCCTGTTTTTCCATGTTTGATAATCTATCCTCAAATCTAGAGCGAGCCTTTAAGAATATTAAAGGTGAAGCACGTCTTACCGATGTAAACATCGCGGAGACGGTACGTGAGATTCGTCGCGCCCTTTTGGATGCCGATGTGAATCTTGAGGTAGCCCGCCAGTTCACAGCAGATATTAAGGATAAGGTCCTTGGCTCTGATGTTCTCACCAGTGTTAACCCAGGTCAGCAGTTCACGAAAATAGTGTACGATGAGCTGGTTGCAACTTTTGGTGGCGAAAAATCAGATATCGCCCAGGCACACACTCCTCCCACTGTCATTCTCATAGCCGGTTTGCAAGGTTCTGGTAAAACCACCTTTACAGGTAAGCTTGCCCGATACCTTAAGCAGGAGCATAAACGGAACCCGCTTCTTGCTGCCGCCGATGTTTATCGCCCTGCTGCAGTAAACCAGCTAAAAACACTCGCATCGCAAATTGATGTGCCTGTATACTCGATTGAACAAAAAGACGCTGTTCGTGTTGCTAAGGAAGCCGTTTCGATGGCAAAAAGCTTAGCTATGGACACCGTTATCATCGATACTGCCGGCCGTTTGCATGTGGATGAAGAGATGATGAAAGAGGTTGCGGAAATTAAAAAAGCCGTTAACCCTCATGAGATTTTGTTTGTGGTTGACTCCATGACTGGACAGGATGCAGTTAACACAGCCAAAGATTTCAACGATCGATTAAACTTTGATGGCGTTGTTCTTACCAAGTTAGATGGTGACACCCGCGGTGGTGCCGCTCTATCTATCAAATCGGTAGTAGACAAACCAATCAAGTTTGCAAGTACCGGCGAAAAGCTGGAAGCACTTACCCCTTTCTACCCAGACCGAATGGCTCAGCGCATATTGGGGATGGGAGATGTGGTGTCGCTTGTTGAAAAAGCTCAAAAAGAATTTGATGAAAAAGAAGCCCAGCGTCTTCAGAAGAGGATCAGCTCTGACAAGTTCGATCTGGAAGACTTCCTGGCTCAGATTCAAAAAATCAAAAAGATGGGAGATCTTGGTGATCTCGTATCTATGATTCCCGGCGCCAGCAAAGCAATAGAAGATGCAGATATCAATGATGACGCTTTCAAGCCCATCGAAGCAATAATCTATTCTATGACGCCGGAAGAGCGTCGGAACCCTAATATCCTAAATGGAAGCCGTCGTCGACGGATTGCACAGGGCTCCGGCACAACTGTTCGTGAGATTAATGATCTCATCAAGCAGTTTGAACAGATGAAGAAAATGATGAAGACCATGTCTAAAATGGGAAAAATGGGGCGGGCTCTTCATGGACTTAAAAATCTGCCTCTAGGCCGATAAGAACTTAGATAACTAAAACTCAACTGAGGAAACATCATTGATTAAGATTAGACTTCAACGCAAGGGGCGTATCCGTCGCCCTATTTATCATATCGTAGTTGCTGATAGCCGCTCTCCTAGAGATGGCCGTATTATCGAGCAAGTAGGGCGTTATGATGGCGTTACCGAAAAGAAAGAGACGGTTCTTAATGAAGACCGTATTATGTACTGGTTAGATACCGGTGCACAGCCTACCGATTCCGTTCGTAAAATCCTTCGTCAGGAAGGTCTGCTATATAAGCGCCACCTTGTAATGTGGGGCAAAAGTGAAGAAGAAATTGATGCTGCTTTAGCAGAATGGAAAGCATACCGTGACTCTAAGAAAGAGACTGAAGTAACAAGAAAAGAACAGGTTCAGGCATCTCTTGCTGCAGAAGAAAAAGCAGTAAAAGAGCAAGTTGCCAAGAAAGCTGCCAAAGCCGCTGCTGAATTAGCGGAAGAAGAAGTAGCAGAAGAAACAGCCGCTGAGACTACGGAAGAAGCTGTAGCAGAAACAGCTGAAGAAACAACCGACGAAGTGGTTGAAGAGGCTCCTGCTGAGGAAGCAGTTGCTGAAGAAGTAGCTGAGCCAGAAGCAGAGGCCGTTGAAGAGCCTGCCGCTGAAGTTGAAGCAGAAGAAGCGGCTGAAGCTGCAACCGAAGAAGTAGCGGAAGAACCAGCTGAAACAACCGAAGAGGTGGTAGAAGAAGCGGCTGAAGAGCCTGCTGCTGAGGTTGAAGAAGCAGAAGCTCCTGCTGAGGAAGAAGTTGTTGCTGAAGCAAGTGCTGATGCTCAAACTTCCAGCGACTTAACAGCTAAAGAAGCTATTGATCACATCAACAATACTGACCTGGCTGACTTAGCAGGCTTTGTTACTGATGCTGAAGATCGTAAAACTGTACTAGCTGCCTGGGAAGCCAAGCAAGCTGGATAAATGTTGAGGCTCCTATGAATCAGGACGCCCTTACATCACCGTTTGTCCAGGTTGGGCACATTGTCAAATCGCAGGGTTTGAAAGGAGAATTAAAAGTTCACTTTGACTCCATAAATCCCGAAGCGATGGAACAGGTTTCGATGGTGTATATGCGAAATGATCGTGGAGATTTTTATCCCTCTCGGCTTTCCGGGTTCCGGATTGAAGAAAAGGGAAACAAAACTTCGTTCTTTGTACAATTTGAACAAATCGCTGATCGCTCTTCTGCAGATGCGATGAAAAACAAAGCTCTTTTTTTAGAAAGAAAAGAAGCTGAGCAACTCTTTAACGATGATGTTGAAGAGTTAACGTTCATCGACTTTGAAGTACTGTATGAAGGCAGCGCTTTAGGCTATGTAGACGAGGTAATTGATAATGGCACTCAACAACTACTCTCAATAGTATCCGGCAAAGGAAGCCTTTTGGTTCCAATGGTTGATGAATATGTAGAGAGAGTTGATGCTGATTCAAAAACTATCTATTGTCAAAACCTGGAACCTTTGATCGAATTATGATAAGAATTGATATCATATCCGGAGTTCCGGCCCTACTAGATGGCCCTCTCAATCATAGCATTGTGAAGCGCGCGGTTGATAAAGGATTAGTCGAGATTCATGTACATGATCTTCGGGATTACACTGAGGACAAGCATAAGAAAATCGACGACTACCCTTATGGTGGAGACCCGGGAATGGTGTTAACACCACAACCTATCTTCAGTTGCATAGAGCATCTCCAAAAGCAACGAGGTTATGATGAATTGATCTTTACCGCTGCTGATGGTGACGTTTTTGATCAACAGGAAGCAAATGCTCTATCATTGAAAAAGAACATCCTTATTCTTTGCGGGCATTATAAAGGAGTAGATCAGCGGGTGCGAGATGAGTTAATCACTAAAGAATATACCATTGGTGATTACGTGCTTTCAGGAGGAGAACTTCCAGCTATGGTTATTACCGATGCCATTGTTCGGTTATTACCTGGAGCAATTGGAGATGCCGGAAGCGCACTAAACGACTCATTTCAAAATGGATTGCTGGAAGCGCCGGTTTACACCCGACCTGCAGAATTTCGGGGCTTGAAAGTCCCTGAAGTGCTGAGATCCGGAGATCCAAAAAAGATTGAAGCGTGGCAACAGGAACAATCCATTAAGCGCACCAAAGAACGAAGAAACGATTTGTACGAAAAACTTTAGAAAGAATATTAACATCTTATCCTGACCGCAGTTGGGGCGAGATCAAGACATAAAAAAATGGACAAGCTAAAATTAGTTGAACAAACTCTGGTAAATGATGACATCCCTGAGTTTACTGCAGGTGATACCGTAAACGTTCACTACCGTGTACGTGAAGGTGAAAAGGAAAGAATCCAGCAGTATGAAGGTGTTGTAATTTCTGAGCGAGGAAGCGGCCCAAACAAAACTTTCACTGTTCGCAAGATGAGCGGAAGTATTGGTGTTGAGCGTATTTTCCCACTCAACTCTCCTTTTATTGCACAAATTGATGTGAAGAGAAAAGGAAAGGTTAGACGTTCGAAGTTGTTCTATCTTCGTGAGCTTCGTGGTAAGGCTGCCCGTATCAAGGAAAAGGAAAGCCAAAACCCAAAGAAGTAATCGTTTCTTAACTATTTGTTGAAACTAATCCCGGATCATTCTTTGTGATGATCCGGTTCTTACTTCTTTATCTCACTTATTATATCGAACTAAAATCTTCAGGTAATGAACATCATTCTCTTTGGACCTCCGGGTGCAGGAAAAGGTACTCAGGCCGAGTTGCTAATTAACGAATATTCTATTCCCCATCTCTCTACTGGTAATATTTTCCGCGCAGCCATTAAGAACCAAACTCCACTTGGTCAAAGGGTGACCGCTATCCTTGATGCAGGAGAATTAGTGCCTGATCAGCTTACTATTGACCTGGTTGCTGAAGAGCTTAACGAGGAGAAGTATGTGAATGGTGCTGTATTTGATGGTTTTCCTAGAACCGTAGTTCAGGCGGAAGCTTTCGATAATCTCCTGGAGAATAAAGGCCAGAAAGTAGATGCCTTTATATCCCTTGAAGTACCTGAAGAAGAATTGGTTAAGAGAATTTTGTCCCGTGGTCAGGGCCGTACCGATGATACTGAGGAAGGTGTAAAACACCGACTCAATGTATATCACAACGAGACTGCTCCAGTCCAGGCTTACTATGAAAGCAAAGGGCAGGTTAAAAAAATAGACGGTATCGGAAGTATTGAAGAGATTTTTGACCGAATTAAGTCGGTGCTTTCTTAATCTTTCGCTTCTCTAAGTAAATACTCCTGGAATCGTAGGCCCGAAATACTTTCACTTTCGGGGAGCAATCCCAATTCTATATAGGCTTCCAGTATTAGCTCCCACTTTTCCGTTGAAGAGCTTCCAATATTGATTTTGTTTGGAGCTATCAAATCCTTCATCTGCTCTGCTTCATATCGCAAGTGCTCTTTACTATGGCGAATAGAGTATTTTTCATAGATAACATCCACCGTTTCTTCAATATTACTCATTGCATATTCCCAGCCCCTCAAGGATGCTTCTCTGAATTGTAAAGCAATGTTTTGTTTGTTTTTCATCATCTCTTCAGTGGTAAATAATACATCGCCATAAAAACCATATCCTATCCCTTCTGGCTGAATAATTGAATATTCAATTCCCTCTTGTTCCAATAAAAAGGGCTCATCTGTGATGTAAGCAGTAACTGCATCTACCTCATCATTTATAAGCTCCGAAATGGAAAAGGAATGACCTGTTTGAATAAAATCTGACCTGGTAACCCCGTTCATTTCAAGATAAGCCAGAATATCTGCTGCATAGGCCTCTACTGCTACTCTCTTTCCTTTGATATCTGATACTTTTTCAATGCCTGATTCTTTTTTTGCCACCAGAACTTGGGCTGATCTTTGAAAAATTGGAGCCAATAGTACCAGCTTTCTGCCCTGATTTCGAAGTAACAAGATGTCCGATGTCGTTACACCAAATTGAACCTCTCCTTCAAATATAGAAGCTAAGGTTTCTCCCTCGTCCGGTGCCTCAAGAAGTGTAACATCGAGACCTAAATTATGATAATAGCCCTTTTCAATGGCCATGTAATAGCCAGCAAACTGAAACTGATGCTTCCACTTCAACTGTACTGTTACTTGTTCAAGCTGTTTGGCGGGTTGAGCATGAACATGTGTAACAGTTAAGAGCGCTGTAATAAGCAGTATTAATTTTATCACTTTCATCTTTTATTTCTTTTTAAGTCATCCTTCTATTAACTAAACGGTAATATACCATACACCAAGGCCGCCAACACCCCTCCTAAAAGCGGGCCTATTACAGGTACCCATGAATATCCCCAGTTGCTGAATCCTTTTCCTTTGATTGGAAGAATGAAATGGGCAATCCTTGGTCCTAAATCCCGCGCCGGGTTAATGGCATAACCCGTTGTCCCTCCTAATGACATCCCTATTCCAAAAACCAACAAACCAACTGGTAAAGCACTTATTGAGCCCAATCCAACATCGGGTTCTGCAAGAAATAGGACTCCTAACACTAAAATGAAGGTTCCAAACACTTCAGAGTATACATTATCTATGGTACTCTTTATAGCAGGCCCGGTGCTAAATACACCCAGTTTGGTTCCCTGGTCTTCGGTTTCCTCGAAATGCTTTCGGTACTGAAACCATACCAACGTAGCAGCCACAATAGCTCCTATCATCTGTGCTAAGATATACCCACCAACAAGGCTCCAGGAAAATTTTCCTGCCATTGCTAATCCTATAGTAACGGCTGGGTTTATATGGGCGCCACTTATTGAAGCAGAAACATACACTCCTACAAACACTGCTATACCCCATCCCCAGTTTACCAGTATCCAGCTCCCTCCACTACCATAGGTCTTTTTTAGTGATGCATTCGCGTTAACTCCCAGCCCTAACACCATGAGTAAAAATGTTCCTAGTACTTCTCCTAAATATGCTTCCATGTTTCCTCCAAAGAGTCATTCTGAGGCTTCTGCCGAAGAATCAACTAATCTATAATTACGTTGATCCTTCGCTATTCGCCTGTCCTCCGTACGAGTACTTCGGAAGGCGGACTCAGGATGACTATAAGATTGTATAGTTAGTTTATAATATAATTCCTGGCCATTGCCTCATATTCCTTTACTTCCTGCTGAACCCAAGCCTCATCGAACCCAAACTCATCAGCAAGCATGCAACCAACTAACGGAGCTGCTTCCACAGAAGCTTCAGCATCCAATAATAATGCCCTGGTTCTGCGCGATAAAATATCATCAATAGTAACCGCAAGCTCGTTTCTGATTGCCCATACTACCTCCGCTTTGATATAGGGTAAATTAGGATGAATCTTTTCAGAAAGGCCTGGCTCTTCTTTAATCAACTTCTTAATCCCAACTATATCTGATCCATAGACATGTAGGTGGTCGCTCCGATCGACATTTTTCAACCACCCATGGATATGGAGCTCTTCCGTTTTGCATGGCTTTTCCTGGAGCCCGGCTATCGTGACTGCCTGATCGATGGTATCCTCTGCCATCTTTCGATAGGTTGTCCATTTACCCCCGGTAATGGTTACTAATCCTGACTCTGACACCTGCAAATGATGGCTTCTGGAAATCTCTGACGTTGATGCAGCATCCGCTGGTTTTACAAGTGGGCGAAGTCCGGCGAATACGCTTTTCACATCTGAGCGCATTGGGTCTTTTGAAAGATATTGCTTGGCATGCCTGAGGATGAATTCGATTTCTTCTTCAAGTGCAACAGGCTCAAGGCTAGGGTTTTCTATTGGAGTATCGGTCGTTCCTACCAACGCCTTTCCATGCCAGGGAACCGCAAACAATACCCTTCCATCATCCGTGTGGGGAACCATAATGGCGGCATCACCAGGCAGAAACTCTTTGTCTAACACCAGGTGAACACCTTGCGCGCATTGAATTATTTTCTGGTGGTTTTTTTCATCCATCTCCAGAATATCATCAGTAAATATTCCTGTGGCGTTTATGACTACATGGGCTCTAATCTCGTGTGCATCTCCATTCAACATGTCTCTAACCTGGACTCCATGCACTAGTCCCTCTGCTGTTTTTTGAAGCCCGGTTACTTTCATGTAGTTCAAAACAGTAGCGCCATTATCAACTGCCGTTTGTGCCAAATTTATAGCTAAACGAGAATCATCAAATTGTCCATCATAATAAATAGTGCCCCCCAATAACCCCTCTTCTTCCAGAGTTGGAATTTTCTCCATCACCTCTTCTTTTGAAAGAGACCGTGACTTTTTGATTCCCAATTTCCCAGCCAACATATCATATACTTTTAAGCCCACTCCATAGAACGGGCCACTCCACCATTTATAGCCAGGAACGATGAAGGATTGATGACTCACAAGATGAGGAGCATTTTGGATAAGTAATCCCCGTTCTTTAAGGGCCTCAATCACTAAAGAAACATCGCCCTGCTGCAAATATCGAACCCCTCCATGAACCAGCTTTGTGCTCCTGCTGGATGTTCCTTTTGAGAAATCATGCATATCCAACAGAAGTGTTTTGTAACCACGTGATGCCGCATCGACCGCACATCCCAGGCCTGTCGCCCCTCCTCCAATGATGAGGATATCCCAGTAATCGTTAAATTTGTTGAGGTTTTGTATGAATTGGTTTCGGTTCATTTTGTTCTTATGTCAGACCCACCCCTTACTTTTTTCCACGGCTTTATTCCATTTAGATAGCAGGCTTTGCACCTGATCAACTCCCATCAACGGTTCAAATCGCTTTTCCTCCTGCCATTGTTTTCCAATTTCATCTGTGTCTTTCCAAAACCCAACCGCAAGCCCTGCCAGGTATGCAGCGCCGAGCGCTGTAGTCTCCAGGATCTTTGGACGAACAATGGGAATTTGTAAAATATCTGACTGAAATTGCATTAGCGTATTATTAACTGTTGCCCCACCATCCACTCGCAGTTCCTGGATATCAATGCCTGAATCGGCTTCCATAGCATCTAACACATCTTTTACCTGGAAAGCTATTCCCTCTAATGCAGCCCGTGCTATATGGCCCGCTGTTGATCCCCGGGTTAATCCAAACAAAGAGCCTCGGGCACGTTGGTCCCAATGTGGAGCCCCTAAGCCGGCAAATGCAGGCACAAGATATACCCCTCCGTTATCCTCTTCTGAAAGAGCTAGTTTTTCTATTTCCGAAGAAGACTTGATAATTCCCAGTCCATCCCGGAGCCATTGAACAACAGCACCAGCTATAAATATACTTCCCTCAAGTGCATAGATTACTTCATTATTGAGTTTATACCCTATGGTGGTGAGCAGGCTATTTTTAGATTCAATGGCTTCTTTTCCAGTATTGAACATGATAAATGAGCCTGTACCATAAGTATTCTTCAACATACCTGGTTGTGTACACATTTGGCCAAACATGGCAGCCTGCTGATCTCCCGCAATCCCCGCTATCGGTACTTCGTGAGCAAAAATGGTTGTTTTGGAGTGGCAATAGATTTCACTAGAAGATTTTACTTCCGGAAGCATACTTTCCGGGATTCCCATCAACTGGAGTAATTCATCATCCCACTTTCCCTGACGAATGTTATAAAGCATTGTACGCGATGCGTTAGTGGCGTCTGTAACATGTGTGTCTCCCTTTGTAAGATTCCACACTAACCACGAATCAATGGTTCCAAAAGCAAGTTTTCCCTGTTCCGCTTTTGCTCTGGCCCCGTCCACATTTTCTAAAATCCATCTTACTTTAGTGCCAGAAAAATAGCTGTCTATTATTAGGCCCGTCTTCTCTTTTATCTTTTCTCCCCAACCTTCCGCTTTTAGTTGATCGCAATAATCAGAGGTTCTGCGATCCTGCCAAACAATGGCATTATAAACCGGCTCTCCTGTTTCCCTCTCCCATACAACCGTGGTTTCTCTTTGGTTGGTTATTCCTATTGCAGCTATATTCTTTCCATTTGCGCCACATTCTACAATAGCTTCTGCTATTACTCCTGCCTGTGTTTTCCATATCTCCTTTGGATTGTGTTCAACCCATCCTTCATTCGGAAAATGCTGCCTGAATTCCTTTTGGGCTACCGCCCTGATTTCTCCGTCATGATCAAAGACAATAGCCCGGGAACTGGTTGTTCCCTGGTCGATTGCTAGTACAAATTGTTTCTCCATACTGACTCCTTTTTTCCTGCTGAATATGTTCTAAAAAGTTGGGAAAAGGAAATGCTTCAGGTACATTCAGTGCGATTTCTAATTCACTCACAGTCTATGACTAAATTTGGTTTCCTTCTCATCGTTATGCTGCTCTCTTCCTCTTCTTTTGCCCAGGATCTTAGGCTTCCAAGAATCTTCTCTGACCATATGGTACTCCAACGCGATGTTGAAATCCGTTTTTGGGGATGGGGTACGCCCGGAGATATTACAACCATTTCTATTGGTGAAACAGAAGCAGAAACGGTTGTTAATAGGGATGGATATTGGGAAGCTTATTTCCCGAAACAAAAAGCTGGGGGACCATTTACTGTAACGGTTTCATCTTCAAATGATGAGCTGACTATTGATGATATATACTTCGGGGATGTCTGGATTGCAGGAGGACAATCCAATATGGAATGGCAGGTTGGCGCCAATATTGACAATATGGAAGCCGAAATAGCTGATTCTGATTATCCTGAAATCCGTTTTTTCAGGGTAGAAAAGAAAATCTCTCCTTTCCCACTTAAAGACCTTGATTCCGGCGATTGGAAGCCAGCAAATAGTGAGACCGTGAAAAATTTCTCAGCGGTGGCATGGTTTTTTGCTAAAAGAAATCATTTTGAACAAGGTGTTCCAGTCGGAATTATTGATAACAACTGGGGAGGAACTCCTGCTCAGTCATGGGCCCCGGCGCAGCGTCTTCTTTCTGTTCCTGGTTATGAAGAATCATCCGCGAAAGTCCTGGATCCTTCTATTAACTGGGAGAATAAGTTCGAGGAGAACGACCAAAATAATATTATCAAATATCAGCGTGTTGAAGACCTCACAGAGTTTTTATCCTTTGGGGTACATACGATGGAAGCCGATGACTCAGACTGGGAAGAAGTCACTCTTCCCAACGAACAGCCTTTTCATGAATTCGTTTGGCTAAGAAAAACATTTGATGTAGATCAAATTGCAGATGCCCGGCTCTCACTTGGTAATCCCGGGAAATTTACGGTTGTATTACTCAATGGGGAAAGGATTTACAATAAAGGTTGGCAGGACGATCCTGAAATTACAGAGATAGATAAGTCACTTATCCGAAAAGGTAAAAACCTCATTGCCATTCGTACTGTTGAAGACTGGGATAACAGGGTTTTTATTGGAAAGAGGGATGAGTTTTGGATAGAAGTAGGTAATGAAAGAACAAACCTTGAGGGGAGCTGGAAGTTTTCCAATACTATTGAACCTCCTCTACCTGAAGCAACCCGGTACGAACATGAGCCCGGTATGCTTTTTAACTCTATGATTAATCCTGTGGCTGGCTACTCTTTAAAAGGGGCTATCTGGTACCAGGGAGAGAGTAATGTAGGAGCCTATCAATATTACAATGTGTTATTCGAATCAATGATTGAAGAATGGAGGGTTGCCTGGAATCAAGGTGATTTCCCTTTTCTTTTCGCTCAGCTCGCAAATTTTCAGAATAAGCAGGATAAACCTTACGACTCCTATTGGGCAAGACTAAGAGAAAGCCAAACCCAGACACTAAGCCTTTCCAATACGGGAATGGCAACCATTATTGATATTGGAGATGCTGAAGATATCCACCCTCGAAACAAACAGGACGTAGGTTATCGATTATGGAAATCCGCAAAGAAAGTAGCTTTTGGCAAAAACGTTGTACACTCCGGTCCCATGTACAAAGGACATATCACTAATGGATCAAATATTGAACTAAGCTTTGATTTTATTGGGGAAGGCTTTGTGTTACAAGGAGCAGACAAGCCACTTGGTTTCGAAATTGCAGGAGAGGATAAAACCTTTTACTGGGCCGATGCCAAAATTGAAGAAAATAAAATCGTGGTTTCATCCGAATTGGTATCTAATCCTGTTGCTGTTCGCTATGCCTGGGCAGATAATCCAGATGTATCCTTATATAATTCAGAGGGACTGCCAGCTGTTCCGTTCCGGACGGATAATTGGAAACTTAAATATTAGATGAGCTCATAGCTTTTTCAAATGCAGCCAATCCTGCCTGATAAATCTCCTTGGCTTTAAAAAAATCGAAGGTAGAACAAAGGTTTCGGGGAAGTTGTACTAATATATCTGGCTTATACTTATCCAACATCAGCTCCTTCAAACGATCTTGAGTGTAACTGAAGGTATTATCCATAAGCTCTACTAAAGAAAAGGAGTCTTCCTCTTTTTCCTTTTTACTCTTTTCGAGCATCGTATCCGGAATTAGCTGCTCATACCATTTTGGCTCTTCCTTTTCTTCATATATGATAGCAGCTCTGGGGGTTGGTTTTCCGTTTAGATCGACTGCTACTACCAGGGCATCTTCTCTTTTTGAAACCAGGTTTACAGGAACCGGATTTAATACCCCACCATCTACTAAAACATTTCCATCCTGAACTACCGGAGTAAATACACCAGGAATAGATACTGATGCTCTAAGTGCTTTAAATAATTTTCCCGATTTAAAGTGAATTTCACTGTTTGTCTTCATTTCGGTTGCTACCGCGGTAAATGGAATCTTAAAATCCTCAATACTTACATCTCCGATAAGTTCTATATGCTTATCAAAAACTTTTTCTCCTTTTAGAAATCCTGTTTTGGTAAAGGTGAAATCGAGAAGATCCAACACTTCAGACCTGTTGAGCGAAAACATCCATTGCTTATACTTCGCATGGTGACCCGCAGCATACATTCCCCCAACTACTGCCCCCATCGAACATCCAATCACTTCTATAATTTCATAACCATTCTTTTCGAGTCCATCTATAACAGCCATATGGGCAATTCCTCTTGCCCCTCCGCTCCCCAGTACTAATTGGATTTTTTTCTTATTAGTCATTCCTCTCCTTTTAAAGTCATCCTGAGGCTTCTGCCGAAGGATCATAAGTTCTTTGTAAGTACATCACTTTATTTTGGTCTTAATATACATGAGACAATACTATACTTATATAATCACTAACTACTCCAAAACCGTTTTATATACTGGTATGACAAATAACCTGGAAAATAGGTTGTTATACCACTACAGGAATAGAGGAACAGCAAACTCATACGCTTCCAAATATTCTTGCTTTTACCTGGTTTGGTATGATTCTTTTTCTAACGCTAGTGAAGCTATACAATCAGAGAAATACATTAAAGGGAAAACACGCGGCTGGAAAGAAAATTTGATTAACGAGTTTAATCCTGGCTGGAGATTTATGAATGAGGAGGTTTTTGGTTATTGGCCACCAAAACAAGAGTTGCTGGATTCTTTGATTGGTTGATTCTTCGCAGGTATGCTCAGAATGACCTTGTTATTGTCATCCTGAGGATACTGCCGAAGGATCAGCGATTTTTGATTAGATACTCCTTAAAATAGCTTCCTTCACTCCTATCAAGCTTTCAACCTCATTAAAATGATCAATTCCTTCTCCGAGAACAAATAATGGAACTGTATTTCTGGTATGAGTTCTTACTGAAAGATCTTCCAGGTTTCCATGATCACTTGTTATAACCAGAGTATCTTTACTTTTTTTATTAGCTATGATATGGAGTAAAAATTGATCCAAAGTCCTCAACACATTCCTTGAATCTTCCAGGCTTTTATTATGGCCTGCTTTATCGGTTAAATAGTATTCATAAAAGACTAAATCATAATCCTTAACCATATTCAATAAACGTTGGGCAGCTTCAGTAGTATTAATCTTTGGAATATCAATTCCCAGTCGCTCCCTCCATGCATTTTGAACAATTTCAGCGGTTATTGCTTCACCTTTAAGAACCTCATCCGTCGAGTTAAGTTTTATCCCAGCACTTTTCACCATTAATGTCGAACAGCTCCATCGATTTCTTTTTTCTGAATGTTCAAAGAATATGGGTGGGTAGGCATTCATAAAATAAGGTCTCTTCCCTACTCCTTTAATCGCATGAAAAATGCTCTGTTCTCTTAGTAAATGTTTGATACCAGTATGAGGGTATGGACCAAAATGCTTACCAATTATTTCAGAAGCATTCTCCCCGGTAAACAAGGTTGTTTGACCCGTTCCGCTTTGAGGAAGTCCCTCAATACCAAGGTTTGCATCAATAGGCTTATAGATTTGGCCAGTTGATAAAACCGGCTCTCCAGTTATAGTAAAATTCCCATTTGATAATGCTTCAAAGCTCTCATAGTTATCTACAAAAAAAGGATTCTCTTCTGATGCATTTCCAATTCCAACCCCATCAATAAAAATGAAAATAACAGCCAAACTACTTCTCCAAAACTAGAGTTACCGGTCCATCATTTATCAAAGAAACATCCATCATCGCTCCAAATTCCCCGGTTTGAATATCCAAAGAAGAGTGATACTTAAAATATTGAACCATTTCTTCATACATTGGTTCTGCCTTTTCTGGTCGGGCCGCTTCAATAAAACTAGGCCTGGTTCCTTTTTTCACATCTCCATAAAGAGTGAACTGGGAAACTACCAGGATACCTCCTTCTACATCAGATATCGATCTGTTCATTTTTCCCTCTTCATCCTCAAAAATTCGAAGCTTAAGTATTTTGTCACACATCCACTTCATCTGTTCTTCAGTATCATCCTGATGAATACCAACCAGCAGTAATAACCCTTTATCTATAGCTCCAGTAACTCTTTCATCAATAGTTACCGAAGCCGACTTCACGCGCTGAACAACAACTTTCATTCTCGTCTTTTATGTGGATTAATATGTGGATAGCGATTTCATAACATTGGGATAACATAAATCCCTTCGAATTATAAACAAGTTTCCACAAAGCGGCGACTCTATTCACAACTCAAAAGAATAACTTTTCATGTTAATTGAATATTGAAGCATTTAATGTATGATGTTTGTGCAACTGTGGAGAACTAAAAGCAACTGCTTATAAAGCATTAAAAATATTAATCATTTTCTCCACATCACTATCCACAAAGAATTGTCAAGCATTGTTGGAAAAAAAGAAAAGTTTGTTTTCAACATTTCCACACGAACTACAAATAACTATTAAATATTTAAATCTAATTTTATTTGTCTTCTAGAGTGTGGAAAAGAATTAGAAAATGAAATCCATTCACTTTATGAAAGATGGTATATTTGTTTGAGCTAAATGAGGAAACTTAATGGATAGAAGATACCCGATCGGAAATTTTGATTTGAATGCAGACTACAGCATGGCTGATGTTCCTGGTTTTATCGAGGAAATAAAGGCACTGCCAGGTAAAATCAAGAATGAAATTTATTATGCAGAGGTAGAACAACTAAACACTCCTTATAGGGAAGGAGGGTGGACGGTAAAGCAGGTAGTTCACCACATTGGTGACAGCCATTTAAATGCCCTAGTTCGATTTAAACTGGCTCTTACTGAAGATAATCCTACCATCAAACCATATATAGAATCAGAGTGGGCAAAAACTGCAGATTATGTGAAACTCCCTCTCCAGGAAGCCATCGATTTTCTTGAGATCATCCACAAAAAATTAGCACTTATTCTTGAAGATATGACCGAAGAAGATTTTTCAAGGACCTTTGTACATCCTGAGGGTGGCTATCCATCTGATCTATTGAGAACGCTGGCCATGTATGTTTGGCATGGAAACCATCATTTAGCACATATCCGACTCGTAACAAATCCAACAATCTAATTTGCGGACCACAAAAAGTCCCCTCTTGGGAGGGGATTTAGGGGTGGGTCAAACAATTAAAATTCATGACTAAGAAACCAATTACTTACAAAGATGCCGGTGTAGATATTAAAGCCGGAGAAGAATTAGTTAATTCGATTAAAGGCATTGTTAAAGAGACTCACAGTGATGCGGTGTTATCCAATATTGGTGGATTTGGCGGATTCTTTCGTCCAGATCTTGGAGCCTATAATAAACCGGTATTTGTAAGTTCGGTAGATGGAGTTGGTACTAAACTAATTGTAGCCTTCAAAGCTGGTAAGTATGATACCGTTGGCCAGGATTTAGTGAACCATTGTATTAATGATATTGCTGTTTGTGGGGCAACCCCTCTCTTCTTTCTAGATTATTTCTCTACTGGAAAACTAGAGCAGCATGTGGGTTATGAGGTTATCAAAGGATTTGCCACAGCTTGTAAAGAAAATGGAGTGGCTTTAATTGGTGGTGAAACGGCGGAAATGCCGGATATTTACGGAGAAGGAGAATTCGATTTAGCCGGGACCATTGTAGGAATTGTTGATGAAGAGAAAGTTATAAATGGGGCTGATATCCAACAGGGAGATGTTTTGTTGGGATTTAAGAGTACAGGCCTTCATACTAATGGATACTCCCTGGCAAGAAAGGTTTTATTCAGTGAATATGAGGTACATGACTATGTAGAAGAACTAGGATGTACGGTTGCTGAAGAATTATTGAACGTTCATAAATCATATTTACCATTAATCACTGCTCTTAAAGAGATTGAGGGAGTAAATGGTTTTTCTCATATCACTGGAGGTGGACTCGTAGGAAATACCAAGCGTATCCTTCCGGAAGGATTGGCTTTGGATGTGAATTGGAATGGTTGGGAGCGACCAGCGGTATATAAGCTCATCCAGGAAATAGGAAATGTTCCAGAAGAAGATATGCAGGCCACTTTTAATCTTGGGATAGGATTAGTGGTGGTTGTTTCACAAGACTCTGTGGAAGAGGTTAAAGCAAAGAGTGAAGAATTAGGTGAAGAGGTTTTTGAGGTGGGTAGGGTAGTTTAAGATGAAATATTTATTCCTTTTTTTTCCTTTAATTTTTATTAACTGTGTTACAACAGAACAAGGTCTTTCAATCGAAGGAAAGGTTTTTAATACACTTAATGGATCAACAATTGTAGTTGGTTATTTAACAACTGAAGATGGCTTATTCCCAGGTGACTTCAAGAATGGACCTAATGAAGAGTTTATAAATTATCCCGAAATGGCATATCGAGCAGGAATAGAAGGAACAGTTGAGCTTTATGTTGATATTTCTGAAACGGGAGAAGTTACTGATGTAAAAGTGACAAGAGGCATTGGGGCTGGCTGTGATGGAACAGCCTGGGAGACAATAAAGAATTCTGAATTCACGCCCGCAAAAGATGGAAATTTAAATCTAGTTAGTGCAAGGCACTATATTTCATTCGTTTTTAAACTATAGTAATACTTTAACTTATGGATGGATCTACAAATCCTCCAACGGAGTAGAATCCTTCATCCAACTCAGCTCCACTTCATCCAAAAACCATTCAAAAGCTTCCAGGTCGGTAACTCCCCAGTCTTTCATTTCTTTCAGGCTTTGAAAAAGAACTTCTGAGTTGGTAGAATTGGGTTCTTTAAGTAGTGTGTTGATCTTTTCTATGAATCCATCCGGTTTTTTCTCACATCTCTCCAGGTATTGTATGAACCATTTGTGGTATGGAAATAACACACGATTATGAGCTAAAATGAGTCTTCCGGAAAATAGCGCCAACTGAGAAGCTGCCCTGGATTTGGTATATAAATTATTATGTCGATTGGCTTCTCCCATTAACCAGTTTTGTATAAAAGCCATGGAGTAAAAAGACTTGATTCGTTTATCCCTACTTTCTTCAGGATAAGTATGGATTCGTTGCATAAGGTCTTCCAATCCATTTACCTTGGAATAGGCTAAAAATGCTCCGTCAAAAGCAGCGCGGGTGGGTTCATTTCCTTTATCCGCTACTTTATTTAAGTATTCAAGATTGATCACCTTGCCATCAACAAAGCCATGTTCATAGTCGGTTAGATCGGTTCGGTTAATGAACAGGTTATCTTCCTTAATTCGGCGATTGAATTCTTCATCGGTGGCAAGAATCATAAAATCCACGTCGGAGTCATCCCGTGCCAATCCTTTAGCTACAGAGCCTCCGATAATAAGAGCTGGATAGCGAGAATCATCCTTGTATTCATTAACAAGGTTGTCAATGCCTCGCTGGTGGTGAGCTTTGATGTTCAAATTACTTTACCGCAAAAATCACATCTGTGATATGATCCTTCTCCTCCGTTTCCTTTGGGTTGGTTACGTAGTGCTCAAATGGGTGAACAGCTTTTTTATAATTGAACTCCTTTCCCCGAATCATTCCCTGCATAGTACTCCAGGCATTTCCTAAATGCTCATAAGCACCAATATGACGGAGTGTATACGCACGAGTAGCTGGGATTTCGCCACTAATAAAATCACCTGGTAAATTTTCTGGGATAGAAGTAACCCCTACACATCCAGTATAAGACGCTTTTTGCTTTACCATATCAAATTTATGGTAAATGGAATATGCCTGTCCTGTGGCAATATCTGTATGATCCTGCATGAAAGCCTCTATCTTTCCGAAGTCAGCCTGCATCACTTCCCCCATCTCGGGAATAGGACATGTTGTTTTTATTCCAATGTACTTTGTACCAGGAAAGTCCGACTCACCCTTAAATTCCAGCTTGGACTTCACTTCTCCATCTTCCACATATTCTTTAAGCATTCTAAGCCCTCGTTCATAATCCATTCCAATAAAGGCCATCATCATGCTTTTCATCCAAAACATAAACCATGGAAGTGAACTATCCATGTTCCAGGTTACCTCCGTTTTGTTATCATCAGCCTTCTTGAATTTGAAATTTACTTTGGCTTCCGATTTCCAGGGCTTGAGAAAAGCCAAATCATAAAAAATGGTGTCATTCACTAATTCCCCGGTTACTTTCATATTACCTGAACCAACCCGGTTTCCTTCCCACTCATAATAACGGGCATCTTCCGATACCGTAACCTTAGCTTCTGGCTCCATAATTAGCCATGGAGACCAGGCAATCCATTCATTAAAATTATGAAGGGTATTGAAAACTTTGTCGATAGGAGAATTTATTGTAATCGAACGGCTTATGGAGAACGCTGGCATGACGGTAGGTTTAGTTTGGGGGTTCCCAAAAGAACTAAATCACATCCAAAAAATCAAAAGATGAAAGTGTTAAGTCTTCGTTTACCGATTAATCATGCCTTAAGAATGCCGCAGAGTATCAATGGGGTTAGTGTGAGCAGCTTTCAATGATTGATAGCTTAAAATCATAAATGTGATGAACCCAACCAGTAACCCGCCAAATAAAAAGGAGGTAATTCCAGTGCTGATACTATAAGCAAAGTTTTCTAGCCAGGTATTCATGCCATAATAAGCTAATGGCCATGCAATGGAATTAGCCACTAAAAAGAGTAACAGCATTTCCCGTGAAAGTAAGGCAACCACACTTTTCGAAGAAGCTCCCAGTACCTTGCGTATTCCAATCTCCTTTTTTCTTTGTTCTACACTAAAAAGAGTCAGGCCAAACACTCCCAGGCAAGTGATTAGGATTGCTAACAAAGCAAATGCAAAGAGAATAGTCTGTAGATTCTTCTCTGGGGTGTAATATTGAGTATAAATTTCATCCATAAACTGGTAATTAAAAGCTTCTTTGGAAGTAGAATGTTTTTCCCAGGTTTGCTGGATATAGGCTACTGTAGAAGGAATATTCTCAGGAGCAACCTTTACAAAAACCATTGGAGAGAACTTGTTGTAACGAACAACAAATGGAAGAATATCAGAATGAAGGCTCTCGAAGTTAAAGTCTTTAAGCACCCCAATAATGGTTCCCTGTTGACCATCATATTGAAACGCTTTTCCAATAGCTTCATCAGGAGAGTCCCAACCAATTTCTTGTATGGCAGTTTCATTTAGGATAAAAGCTTCGGTAGCATCAGTAGGACGATCTTCAGAAAAAGCTCGCCCGGCTAATAGTTCCATTTCAAAAGCCTCCAGGAAACCATAACCAACCTCGAGCCATCTTAATGTTGTTTCAGGCTGAATCATCTCTCCGTTCAACTCAGCATAAGTAGGTGTGTTGGGGAAATCGGATTTTACACTATATAAAGGGCGAACAACCGCTCTTCCTACCGAGCTGATATTAGAATGCTGTAGAAGCTCTTGTTTAAAGAGTTCATTTCCTCCAGGTGTATTACTTGGAATAACAGTATAAAGCACTCGATCCCTTTCAAAGCCCAGGTCTTTATTTTGTATGTAGTTTATCTGCTGAAAAACAATTCCAGTGGAAATGAATAGAAGGATGGCGATCGAAAATTGGGAAACAACCAAAACCTTGCGCAGGCTATGGCTTCGCGTTCCAGTTCCCAGCCTTCCTTTCAGTACATGTATAGGCTTGAATAAGGAAAGAAATAAAGCAGGGTAGATACCAGACATTAACCCAATGAGTACGGTAAAACCGATAAAAAGAAACCCTGTTTGTAGGTAGTTTATATGAAGTTCTTTACCTACAAAGGAATTATATGCCGGTAGCGCCATTTCTACCAGAAAAAGACTAATAATAAGGGCAGTGAATGCAAATAAGACAGACTCACTCAAAAACTGTTTTATCAACTGTTTTCTTTGAGCACCAAATGATTTACGAACCCCTATTTCTCTTGCCCGGTCTACCGAACGGGCAGTAGCCAGGTTCATAAAATTGATACTGGCCATAAGTATTATTCCCAAAGCAATACCAAGAAGCAGCAATACCAATTGCAGATCTCCACGGATAGCCCGGTCAGAATCCAGATGAGCAGAACGGAGGTGGATATCATGTAGAGTCTGGAGGAAAAAGGATCTTGTAGATGCTTTTGTAGCTCCCTCATGCTTTACCAGGAAATCATGTAAACCACTCTCAATAGTAGCAGCATCCTGATCGTCTCTTAATAGCAGGTAAGTAGACATGAATTGTTCGTTCCAGCCAGGGTTGCTTTGGTTTATTTCTTCCAGTGTTGAGAATGAGACGAGAGCCTCAAACTGGAGATGAGAGTTTGAAGGTACCTTTTCAAGAATACCAGTAATCTTGAGAGCCTGACGCTCCTGGCCATGGACATTAAAATAAAGGAACTCGCCCACAGGATTTGTTTCTCCTATAAGCCGTTCAGCCAGGGATTTGGTAATTACAATGGAATATGGGTCAGAAAGAGCCGCTTGAGGGTTTCCTGATAAAAGTGGAAAGGAGAAGACATCAAAAAAATTATCTGTGGCATAATAGGTTTCTGATCCCTGGGGAACCACGAATGATTCATTAAAGCCTAACATTACTGGCGCTGTAATTCCCAACTGAGTTACCTGTTCGATACCAGAAAATTCCTGTACAAGTGCAGGCCCTATAGCAGGTCCGGCGTATGGAACATGGGTTTGTTCTCCCGGGGCGTTAAACTCCTGGGTTAGCCTGTAAATGCGGTCAGAGTTAGTATGAAATCGATCAAAGCTGAATTCATCGTTAATGAAAAGGCCGATCAAAATGGTACAACCAATACCAATAGCCAGACCTGTAATTGTGATAAAAGAGAAAAGCTTGTGGCGAAATAACTGACGAAGAATGGTTTTCAAGTAATGAATCAGCATATCTCACCTCCAAATAATTATATCATGTTGAGGAGAGTAAGGAAATTTTAGCTAATTCTCTTTTTAATATTTGTACTTGAAAACCTCTTCCAAAGGAAGCTCGAAAGTTGCCGCAATCTTGAATGCGAGTTCTAGTGAAGGGGAGTATTTTGCTGCTTCGATAGCATTAATCGTTTGACGGGTAACCCCCACTTTGTCAGCCAGTTCCTGTTGGGTCATTTCTCCATTCAGAAATCGAAGTTTTCGTATCTGGTTTACAATGGCACCTTCTTCCATCTCAGTAATCCTTTCGATAGTTGTAGATCATAGTAGCGCGTTTGCCTACACTGGCGGTGAATAGAGCAATAAACAGAAAATGAAAAATGCTGCTTATCTCCATTACAAAAGGAGGATTTGGCATAAAGTTATTGGTGAAATTTGAAATAAATACCTGTACCAAAGCAATCATTAAGGTAATAACCAGGATGTTGTACCCTACCTTCAAGCCTTTTGCTTCTATAATGAAATCCCGTTCGTCTTTCTGAACTTTTTTGTTTCCCTCACTGATTTCCACAATGATTTCAATAACCACAGCAATCCAAAATACATTGAAGAAAATTTTGATGAAGCTTCCGGAAAAATCAGGAAAAAGGCCAGGCCAGCCGAAGTTGATGAGAATATAGAATACCAGCACCGATAGGGAGGTTGCTAATGAAGTCCAGGATAGAATTTCTTGTTTTGACATAATCAGTTCTATTTGTTCAAAGTCGAAAATCCTTTACGTCATGTAAAAAATTTGTTACATCATGGCATAAATTTTTTTCATCAATCTCCATATAGGTCAATAAACTTCTGTTCTGATTCAGTTTCCCCTATTAAAATCACCTCGCCATCTTCAGGGATTGGGTCGGATGGGTTAGGGTTGATAACCTGAACCCCATTCTTGGTATAAGAGATAATGCTACAGCCCGTTTTATGACGGACATCCGTTTCAATAATGGTTTTACCCTGTAGCTTTTTGGGCGTTTTCATGCTGAATACGTTGAGCCCTTCCGCAATCATAATAATGTCGTTCTGCTCAAAAATATTGAAAATGGCATTCGCTCCCATGGAGGCATAAGACATAACAAAATCTGCGCCGGCTCTATGTAAAGGCTTAACATTCCGCTCTACGGTTGACCGGGCTACAATATGAATGTTCGGACGCAAATGGCGGGCATAGATGGTGAGGAAAATATTTACATCATCCTGGTTGGTGCTAATGAGTATAGAATGAGCATTTTCAATCCCGGCTTTTTTGAGGGTTTTCATGTCGGCGGCATCTCCATGAATGAAGTTGTCCGATAAAATCCTATCCGGATTTTTATCAACAATTTTGAACCGAATATTCCGCCGCTTTAGATGGTAAGCCGCAGCACGCCCAACCCGTCCTCCTCCAATAATGATCACCGGGTCATCACTTAAACCATAAATACCGAACATCTCATCGTATTTTCGAAGCTGATCAATGGAACCAGCAAGCATGAGTACACTATGGCTTTCAATGACAGTTTCAGGATGAGAACTAAGGAAGTGCCCCCTGTTCCAGATACCTACAACGTGGATACCTAGCTTTTCACGAAGCTGGCTTTCACGTATCGTTTTTCCAACCAGGGGAGTCTCATAAGCGGTAGCTTCTGCAATGATGAGTTCATCAAGGCGGCCGATGGTATGAACCCGGGCGTCCTGGCCTAAGGTCCTGGCAGAAAGTGCACGCCCCAGCATATTCCCCATATGAAGCACATGATCACAACCTGCTAATTTTAGGATATCGATAGAATCATGTGAGTTGACCGTGGAAACAATCTTGATATCCCGGTTAAATTCGCGAACGGTATGAGCCACATTGGTATTGAACATATCATTACCAGCAGTTACTACCATAGCCGCATTGTGAATACGAATTTTTTCGTAGGTAGCGGGGTCATTCGGGTCGCCAAGCATTACCTGGTATCCATCATCATATAAATCCAGTGCTTCTTGTAAATCCTGAACCAACAATACATAGTCATGATTGTATTGACGGAGCTTCTCAATAAGGGCTTTCGTGATAGGGTCGAATGAAGTGATAACGATATGGTCCTTCTTGTCTTCTGGTAGTTGCCTCGGGGCACGCGCCCGGGATTGAGCCTCCATCCAGGGCGCATAAAAGAACTCGATAAAAGTAAACGGAAGCATGATCAGCAGAACAACTACCCCAGAACCCAGAACAACAACAGAGAAGAATCTTCCAAGATCTGAGGTAAAGGTAATGTCGCCAAAACCCAGGGTGCTCATGGTCACCAGCGTCCAGTAAAAGCCGGTAAGCCAGCTATGTTTCTGCCCTTCATATTCCATGATTAAATGGAAAAGCACACCATATACAATGATGATCCCAATCAAAATGCCGATAAATCTAAAAAGACGGTTTATGTTCGTTTTAGCCGACCGATTAGCGATGAAGTAGCTGATTTGAGAAGTAAAAAACTTCATGGGCAGATTTTCCTCCGGAATTCTCTTTTGATGGGAGTAAGAATATCATCAAGGCCGTTTGTTTTGATCTCAAACATTGTGGAAAGATATTGCCCTAGCCGCCCCGAAGGAAAGCCCTCCCTGTTGAACCATTCCAGGTAATAAACCGGAAGTTCGGTTACATAATGGCCTTCATATTTGCCGAAGGGCATTTTTGCCTGTACCATTTTTATGAGGAAAGAAGAATCGTACATAATTGACCTTATAATAAATACTAGAACAGTAATTTTAAATAAGGAAAATGAAAGGCAAAAAACTCGTTCAATATCCTTAGTATAGGTTAAAACTGGAGTTGAGGATGAAAAACATATACCTACTACTTTTTGGAATATGCGCTTTTTTTGGGTGCTCTGTGTTTGAAGCAGAGAATGATGTAAGTGTATCATTTACCAGAAATGAACTGCTCGTCCAAAATGGAACCAATAGCCCAGTGTATATTTTTGCTGTGGACCAGGAAACAGCAGCTAGAATTTTTTGGGCACCTGTATCAAGCGATGAGAATAGGGTAAGCGCGAATAATTCTCGAAGTTTTGACAAAAGCACTATTACTGGTTTTGAGGAAGGTGAATCAGTGATTGTGTACTATTGGTTTGATCCCGAAGAAGAGATATTTAACTTTGTGCTGGATTAATAAGGAAACCTGAATGCCTGTAGTAAAGCTCTTAAAAATAGCCCACGGAAGAAGTGGAGATAAAGGAAATGGAAGTAATGTCGGCATCATTGCCCGCCACCCGGACATCTATCCTTTTTTGAAGGAAACTCTCACCTCTGAAAGGATCAAAGATCATATGAAACATGTGTGTAAAGGAGAGGTTGAGCGCTATGAACTACCTAATATTGGAGCATTGAATTTCATTCTTAATGAAAGCCTCGGTGGTGGCGGCACTGTATCACTAAAACTTGATGCCCAGGGAAAAACACACGCTTCCCAAGTATTGAGAATGGATGTTGATGTTCCGGAAGAGCTTCTTCAGTTGGTTGATTAGGAAATAGAATTCAGAAATCAAGCCCAAACATTTTCTAAAGTAAGATTAAAGAGCAGGGACTTTAGAAGTAAGAATACAACCTCATACTTCTTTGTTCTTCACTGACTATTCTTATCTCTTAGTTTAGATACTTCCAGGCGGGTTCTTTTCTTTCTTTAATCTAGCCCTGCTCATAAAAGCGAATAGGGATTTCCACTTTTACCCTATCCCAAATCATTATCATGGTTGTGAGAGATAAATTTACTTCAGTGAATTCGATAGAAAAAGCTTCTACGGGTGATTCAAGATTAATAACAGGCACATCGAACCGGGTATAGTCTCTTTCGCTGGAATATTCAAAAGCTCCCCATTGTCCCAGGTCATTATTAAGAATGATAGTCCATTTTTCCTGGTCAGGTATAGTAAATAAAGCATAGGTTCCCGCTTCAATTACTTGCTCGCCCATAAATACCGGCATAGAAAAAGTAATTTCGGTGGCTTCGTTAGCCCCGGTTCTCCAAACTTCTCCATAAGGCTCCCACTCACCAAAAATATCCCGACCATTTCTATAGGGCTGACCATATACCACCTTTACATAAGTTCCACTATGCTTAATGGATGATATAGCAATAGGGCTTTTCCTGTTACCTATAGGGGCGGGTTGTTCTGGTGATTCAGATTTCTGAGGGGAGCAGCTAATCAGGAAGAAGAAAACAGCAAATAGAGAAAGGGATATGCGGTTTAATGACATTTTTAATTTCACAATCTTACGGAACGAGAAGAATATACTCGGCTTTGAGGAATTTGAGAAATCCGATTTAGGAGAAGGCCGGTAAATATCTATAGTTAGCCCAAAAATGAGAAAAAGCACCAGCCATTACGAATAAATGCCAAAGTTCATGGAATCCAAAGCGTTCGGAGAAATTGGGTTTCTCGAAAATGTATATGATGGCGCCTATTGAATAAAAAAGCCCTCCTATCACAATCCAGTATGAAAACCAGTGAGGAAGCTCATTCCATATTATTGGAAATATGAGTACTGCCAGCCAGCCCATGAGAAGGTAGAGCCCGGTAGAAAACCACCTTGGAGCATTCAGCCAAAAAATCTTCTTAAGAATACCAATAGCGGCAAAAGCCCAAATCCCTATGAGCATTCCAATTTGCCAGTCCCCTTCCAAAACAATAATACAGATTGGGGTATAACTACCTGCAATTACCAGGTAAATCATGATGTGGTCGAGAAGCCGAAAGAACTCTTCTTTTTCAAAGGAAACATTAATGGAGTGATATACCGCACTTGAAAAGAACATTAGGAAGACGGTGAACCCATAAATAGCAAAAGAAAACAGATACCATGAGTTTTGGCCTGGTTCTTCGAAGAGCAGAAAAAAAGTCCAGACGATTGCGATAATCGCACCAATCAGATGCGAAATTGCATTGAAGGGTTCACGAAAAGGGAAAATGTATTTCATCAGGTAAGATGGAGGTTTCTAGCCATAAATCAATTTCCAGTACAGGAATACTAAGGCAAATCCTGTAATAAAAATCATTCCACCCCAACTCATCACTTTGAGCCAAAACGGAGGTTTATGTTCTTCTGGAAAATGCCTGGAGTAAATAAGCTTATAATTGATAAACGCAAAAACCGGAGCGGTTAAGAAGGAAATAGTAGTGGCTAAATCCACCATGAAAATGAATCGTGTTCCAGTTATGTAAAGTACCCCAATCGAGAGAACAGAGATGACAAAAAGAAGGAACTTATAGCTCTTAACTAAGGGCGGTTTTTCTTTTTCTTCTTCTGGCGCATTCAAAGACAATAGGTGGGCACAAATACGAGGATAGCCATCAGTTACCGTTAGAATGGTGCTGAACATTGCGCTGAAGGCACAAACAATGATTATCCAGTACGCCCAGTCACCAAGAGTGGAAGTGTATAAACTCACAAACTGAGTGGCAAAGACAGAGCCACTGGAAGCAAAATTTATACCGGTACCAAACATAATCAGGGCTCCTAGGGAAAGAAACCCAATAGCCATTACTCCTGCTCCTATATAACCAATATTAAAATCAGTCAGGCTTTCCCTTAAGGATGGAAAATGACCGGTTTGCTTTACCCGCTCCAGTATCCAGAGCGAATGCCAGGTGGAGCCATCAATCAGGATAGGCATCCAGCCCATAAGAGCTATCAGGAAAAAGACCCCTTGCTCTGTCCATATAGAGGGCGGATCGGGCCTGGGAGCTCCGCCTTTATAAACAATGGCTATAATTAAAGCAACAATGGTGGAAATAGAGAGCACAACGATAATCACCTTTATGGCCCCATCAAGAGCGCTATATTGCCCCCGGCTTAAGATGAGGAAGCAGATGGTTAACAGAATAATGCTCCATATCAAAGGAGTTAATTCAAGCCCCGTAAGTTCTGCAGCAAGGCTCGCGGTTACAATGGTAACAGCCGCCTGAACAATGCACATGGTAATAACCGTGAAAGTCCCAAAAGTCCAAACAGCCCACTTCCCCAACCTTTGATAACCCTGAACCAGGCTTTCTTTCGCAGTAATGGTATACCTGGGACCAAATTCTATGAATGGATACTTTGAAGCATTAGCAAGAATCACAGCCCAAATCAAAAGAAACCCATATTCAGCCCCCGCCCGGGTTGATTGTACTAAGTGGGAAACGCCGATGGCAGCTGCGGCTAAAATTAGTCCCGGTCCAAGGGCATATCGGAGCGTGGATTTAGTCTTATTGGTCGTTTCTTCCATTCAATAAAGGTTGGTTTGATCGTTGAGAGTACAAATTTTTTTTAAAACCTTGAACACAAGTTACTTTCAGTTAAGCGGAAACCTTTTTCAGCTTTTTTCAATTTGAAAAACTACTATTAGCGTCAATTTAGGGAACACTAACTTTATACCATGAAAAAACTGCTCGTCTTATTCTCAATTCTCGTTTTCTCCGTCTCATTATCGGCCCAACAAACGCTCGATTATTTTTTAGTTCCAGGTGTGAGCTATGATAGCAGCATCCCAACGCCAAAATCTGTACTAGGTGCAGAATTAGGGGAATGGCATGTTCGTCACGATCAACTCGTTCAATATATGTATGCCGTAGCTGAAGCTTCTGATAGGGTCACAATAACTGAATACGCTAGAAGCCATGGAAACAGGCCATTACTTTTGTTGGTAATTACCTCTCCGGAAAACCAGCGAAATATAGATGAGATTAAAAGAGAGCACGTTCGTCTTGCGGATGCGGATGTTTCTGAAGATTTGGACATATCATCTATGCCGGTAGTTGTACAAATGGGCTATGCCGTTCATGGTAATGAGCCTAGCACAGTCAATTCATCCATAGCGGTTGTTTATCATTTAGCAGCAGCACAAGGAAGAGAGATTGATGAGTTACTTGATAATGCAATTATACTGGTAGACCCTGCCCTTAATCCTGATGGAGTAAATAGATTCGCTCATTGGGTGAATATGCATAAGAGTAAAAACGTATTGGTTACAGACCCAGATAGTAGGGAATATAGCGAGGGCTGGCCCAGCGGGAGAACCAACCATTACTGGTTTGATTTAAACCGTGACTGGATGTTGGTGCAACACCCTGAAAGCCAGGGCAGGGTTGCTAAATTCCAGGAATGGAAGCCAAATATTGTAACAGACCACCATGAGATGGGCAGCAACTCCACCTTCTTTTTCCAGCCGGGTATTCCGAGCAGAACGCATCCCCTTACTCCACAACGGAACCAGGATTTAACAGCAAATATCGCAGAATACCATGCTGATGAACTGGACGAGATTCAATCTCTATATTATACCAAGGAGAGTTTTGACGACTTCTACTACGGCAAAGGCTCTACTTACCCAGACGTGCAAGGGGCGATAGGTATTTTGTTTGAGCAGGCCAGCTCAAGGGGCCATGCCCAGGAGACGATTCATGGTGTACTCGAATTCCCGTATACTATTCTAAACCAGGTTAAAGTATCTCTTTCTACACTAAAAGCAGCGTTGGCTCTTCGAGAAGAGTTGTTAGAACACCAACGATTATTTTATCAGGAAGCACGAAGAGAAGCCCTGCGTTCACCAGTAAAAGCTTATGTATTTGGTGAAGAGGCTGATCAGGCACGAACCTTCCATTTAGCTGAAATGTTGAACCGTCACAATATCGAAGTGTATGAGTTGGCACAGGATGTATCAAAAGGAGGGGAAAGTTTTGATGCCGGAACAGCATATTTGGTGCCTGCCAATCAGCGCCAATTCAAATTGATAACGGCGATGTTCGAACGAAGAACAGAGTTTACGGATAGCCTTTTTTATGATGTATCAGCCTGGACGATGCCTTATGCCTTCAACCTTCCGTTTACAGAATTGAATTCCAGGGACTTTGATGAAGATATGCTTGGAGATCGTTTTGACGGTGAGATGAAATCAACCGGGGCAGTAATTGGAGGAGAGTCTGATTATGTCTATGTATTTGAATGGGATGAATATTACAGCCCTCGTGCTCTTTACAGGTTGTTGAATGCCGGAGTTCTTACGAAAGTGGCATCACGTCAATTCTCTGCGGTTACTCAAGAGGGTAAAAAGGTATTTGATTTCGGCACAATTATGATCCCTTTGGGATTTCAGGATGACAAAGAAAAGGTTCATGAAATTGTTCAAACTATCTCAGAAGAGGATGGGATTAAAGTGTACTCACTAACAACAGGCCTTTCTACCAGTGGTATTGATCTTGGAAGTAATAATTTCAGAATTCTGGAAAAGCCAAGCGTAGCCATACTGGCCGGAAACGGAACTAATGCGTATGAAATAGGTGAAGTTTGGCACTTGTTTGATCAGAGATATCATATGCCACTAACTATTTTGGATAAAAGAAACTTTGGAGGTGCAGACCTTTCACGGTACAACGTGCTTATTATGACCGGATATAATTATTCGGACCTCTCCAGCGGTCAGGTTGACGAAATCAAAAACTGGGTTCGTGAAGGCGGGGTGCTTCTTACCTACAAACAAGGCATCTATTGGGCTAAAAACCAGGATTTGGCAGATGTGGAGTATGTAGATAGAAGTGGAGGAGATAACGGAGAAATGGAGCCGCGGCCATATATTACTCAAAGTAGTCATTCAGGGGCTCAGGTAATTGGAGGGGCAATTTTCAATGCAAAATTAGATCGCACTCATCCCTTAGGCTACGGATATAATGATGACGATATCACGGTATTCAGAAACAGCACCATCTTCCTTCAAAAAGGTGAAAACAGGTATTCTACTCCGTTGTATTACACGGATTCTCCACTTGCGGCCGGTTATATCTCTGATGAAAACATTGAATTCTTGAAAGGCTCGGCAGCTATTGTTGTTAGCAGATATGGAGGGGGAAGAGTTATTGCGATGACGGATAATCCAAACTTCCGCGGATTCTGGTATGGAACCAATAAGCTATTTGCTAACGCGATTTTCTTCGGCCAAACCATTAGTGCCAGTACAGCCAATTAATGGCCATCGCATTTGAGATAGATGAAGCCATCAAACTTCTTAGGAGAACTCCAGCGGTTTTAAAAGAACTGCTGGGTAATCTACCGGAAAAATGGACGCATACTAATGAAGGTGGCAATTCCTGGAGCCCTCACCAGGTGTTGGGTCACTTAGTTTATGGGGAGGATACAGACTGGCTGGTTCGAACCAAAATCATTCTTGAAAAGGGTACCGAAGAGCCCTTTGAACCCTTCGATCGGCTTGCCCAGGAGCGGTTGTATTCCAAAACCTCCATCGAAGAATTGTTGACTCTATTTGAGGAGAAGCGGATCCAAAACTTAAAAGAACTAGAGGGTTTTGAATTGACGGAAGCAGACCTGGAGAAAAAAGGTGTTCATCCTGAATTTGGAGAAATAGAGCTTAAGCAAATGCTATCCGCATGGGTAGTTCATGATATGGGGCACATTGTTCAGATCAACCGAACGATGGCTAAGAACTATATAGATGAAGTAGGTCCCTGGAAAAAGTATCTAACGGTTGTAAGATCAACTCCCGCGCCGGAAGAGATTGAACAAAAGAATAAAGAACAAGGAATATTCAATTAAGAATTTCTTACTTCTTCAATCCTTGTTGAATATTCTTTAATCATCATTTGGTGGCATTCCCAGTATATGCCGGTGATTGAATGGGCCTTCAGGCATTGTTTTTAGGTTTTCAATCATCATGATCGCCCGGTCTATTCTTTTCTGGATTGATTTAACTCCATCCACATAGGAGATGATAAACCGGCGCTGACCATCTGTTATTTTTTCGAATGCAGCGAGGCCTTCTCGGTCTTGCTCAAGCAAAGCGTCCAGCTCCTCAGGCATTTTCATTCCGTATTTAGAGTGATCCAGCTCGATGGTGGCCTCCACTTCATCCCCTATATTGAGCCCCCACTTCTTTTGGTTCTTTGTGTTGATGATGATAAGCCCGCGCCCATCTCCTTTGCCCATTAAGCCGGAATGGATTTGCTCATTTCCATTGATGGAGGTCATGAGCCGTGTACCAAAACCTCCTATCGTTTCCACGATTTCTTTAGGAACGGTAATGTGGTAGTAGCCTACTTTGCTTTTCGGCTCCAGGTATGTTTTGAAGGTGATGGGTTTCATGGCATAGATTAGTCATGCTGAACTCGATTCAGCATCTGCGAAAGTTGATTCGTTGATAAAGCAAAGCTTTTTATCAACGGCTTAATCCCTACAGATCCTGAAACAAGCCCGCCTTCTCCCGATGTATCGGGATACGGAGGGCAGGTTCAGGATGACAAAAATGGACAAATCGGATGAAATCAGTTATTCAATAAATTCCCGTCTTCATCCCATTCAGCAATATCCATCCGACGTTCCTGGTCCACGCATTTCGATAGCCATTCTTCATCATAGTCCACATCATGATCAGCAAGAACATCTTCAGGAACTCCATCCCAGATATTTGGCCGGTTGCCGACATAGCCCAAATCTTCATATCCCATTTGGGTGGTGTAGTATCCGGTCAGAGTGAAATTTCGAATCTGACGAAAGAAATCCACGCCAGGCTGGGTTTCTTCAGTAGCGTTATCTCGGTAAGCTATTTCATCTAAAATTGCGGCCTGGTCTTCAGCGGTGGCAAAAACAAAATCCTTGCCGTTTTTACCTCGAGAATACCTGTCCAACCACTTAATTCCATCCCGGAAGCCATCTTGCTGGTTCGGCCATTCTTTAACCGCGAAATCAATGAATTCGGGGACAAAGGCTTCAGAAGCAGCACCAGCTGTGGCCGTTGCCGGAAGAATTAAATCACATAAAACAGCAACGGTTTCGTATTCATGGTTAGTGAAGAAATTGTCATTGAAGATCTTTTCATCACGAGCTTTTTCTTCAGGAGTTCTGCCATACTCGCTAAAGTCATAGACATCCTGCAGCCTTCGGCGATCAGGCGCTCCGGGAGCACATCCGTTTATCAACATTCCGGTACCTAAGGCACCCAGCAACATAGTTTTGATTGATTCTCTTCTATCCATAATCAGAGGTTTTGCTTTTTAAGTTGATCAACAATGTATTCAGACGTCCTGATAGACAACGCCATAATTGTCCAGGTTGGATTTTTATCTGCCTGGGAAACAAATACGCCTCCATCAACTACAAATACATTTTCAGCATCATGCAGCTGTTGATAGCTATTAGTCACCGAGGTTCTTCGGTCATCACCCATTCGGGTAGTTCCCACTTCGTGTATAATTACTCCGGGAGCCGCCAGACCGTAATCAGAATCAGCACCGGCTTTGTTTCCCAACGGAATAGCTCCCATTGCATCAAAAATCTGTTCGAAGGTTTCCTGGGAATGACGTGCTTGTAATCGCTCATAATCGGTCCATTTGTAATGGAACTTCAACACAGGGATACCCCATTTATCTTTAACGTCAGGATCGATCTCGCAATAGTTATCATATTGAGGCACACTTTCTCCCCGCATGGAAATACCCATTACTGAGCCAAAGAATCGTTTTACATCATCCCGGAGCTTATCTCCATAACCACCTACTACTCCGTCAAAGTGTTCGTTTAGGTTGGTGGTATCAAAGCCGAAGCCATAACCGGGCTGACCGAGTCCGCCCCAAATCTCAAGATGGTAGCCACGAGGGAAGTCAAGGTTAGCGTCGTTCAGCCACCAGGGGGTGTATACATGCATGCCGCCAACGCCGTCTTCGTTGTAGGTCTTTCGGTTAAGCAGTTCAGGAACAATAGCCGCCCGGCTGGTTCCAGTCGAGTCATGAAGATAGTGTCCCATCACTCCGCTGCTATTTCCTAAGCCATTAGGGTGCTGAGAGCTTTTTGAGTTAAGTAAAATCCGGGCAGTACTGCAGGCTGAGGCGCCCATAACCACAACTTTTCCTTTGATCTCCTGCTCAGTGCCATCGTCCTTGTTGATGTAAGAAACTCCGGTTGCCCTTCCCTCACCATCTGTTAGAACTTCCCTAACCATAGCATTCACAAATAAATCAATTCTTCCGGTCGATTTTTGTGCCGGGAAGATGAGGCAGGTTCCAGCCGAGAAGTCAGCATAAATCTGGCAGGCTCTATTACACTGGTTACAGTAGAAGCATACTCCCCGATCATTATTCAATCGCTTCGTCAGAATGGATAATCGTGATGGAATTACAGGGATTCCTGCTTTTCTAGCTCCCTTGATATAATACAATTCATGAAGGCGGGGCTTTGGAGGAGGAAGAAAGAAGCCATCCGGCTCATTGAAAATGCCCTCCTTACTACCAAACACCCCAATCATTTTATCTACGCGATCATAATAGGGCTTTACATCATCATAACTGATGGGCCAGTTGTCTCCGAGGCCATCAAAATCTTTTCGTTTGAAATCCAGGGGGCCGAATCGAAGTGAAATCCTACCCCAGTGATTGGTTCTTCCACCCAGCATTCGGGACCGGAACCACCCGAAGTCGGTGCCTTCTGCTTTCGTATAAGGTTCTCCGTCAAGTTCCCACCCACCATAAGCAGCATCCCAGTCTCCAAAATTTCGAAGGGGGGTGCTTGCTCCGCGACGAGGGGATTCCCAGGAAGGCCTCAACTGGCTGCGATTTTCATTAAGAGCCGGATCGAAATATGGCCCGGCTTCCAGCACGGCTACATGGAGCCCATTTTCTGAAAGTATTTTAGCAGCCATCCCACCGCCAGCGCCGGAACCGACGATTACTGCATCATATTCTTTTCTTTTTTTGATGATCTCCATAGTTATTCAGTAACAGTTTTTCTGTTTATGATTACACGAGCAGTGCATTCAAAGACCCTCTAAGTTATCAAAAAGTTTGGGCTATCAAAGAAGGATTTTGTGAGGGAGGCTTAACTAATTAGAACGTTCTGTTTCCTTCAGTTTTTCGTCAATCATTTCACGGGAAAGCCAGCCCTCTTTTACCAGAAGTCCGGAGTAATTTTGGATGTTTGTTGCATCTTCCAGGGGGTTGCCATTCACCAGGATTAAATCAGTCTTTTTTCCATCTTCAATAGTTCCAAAATCTGTCCGAACCGTCGTGATACCTGCTATGTTATAAAGAGAAAGCATGTGTTCCATATACTCATCTGCGAGGTAGGATGGAGTAATAGGTGATGGATGGGTGGAAGGCTCATCCCCTTGCATTCCCGCGAGTCCAGGGATCAAATACTTTCCAGTGCCGTCAATGATTTCAGTATCTGCAGTAAATTTGATTTTATCGGTATCCGTGATGGTAGTAATGATTCCGTCTTTTATTATCACTGTATGATTTTCCAAAATAAGGCCATCCTCAGTCATGGGCATTATATGTACATTGGTAAATGCATAGGTGCCTGAATATTGAAGATCAGATTCATAGGCAACTCCACCTTCTCCCATCGTTTTTCTATCGGGCAGAAGGAAAAAAGCAGCAAGAGCAACAGCAGTAATCGAAAGAAGCGTAATTATTATCTTCATGGCACTATGAGTTAGTTCTCAACCAATAAACTTAGTTTTCATTAAAACGAGAACAAAGCCGACCTATTTTTATGAAGTTTTACTCTCCGTATTCGATTCAGGCCCAAGCCTTTTGGGATGGTTGTCTCCCTCCTGCAATTCATTAAAAGCCTGTTGGAAATTTTTCATCAGTTCCATGTACTCCTGGGAGTTGTTCACCTTTGAAAGCATATTCCTGCTTTTCAGGCTCTCATTGCGGGCATACTTGATGAACCTGAAAAAATGAAATTCGACGATATGATCATCATCGTCAGTGAGGTAAATTTTTCCGTGTTCATCCACGCTTTTATAAGTAAAAATGTATTGGCCATGAGCATTATCGGCATTGGAGTATTTTCGAAAAGTTCCCCAATCAAATTTCCAGCCAACGGCAATGGCCTGAGCAATATTCCAGCAGTTGATCTTATCTCCCTCCTGCCAGTGAAGTATCTCGGGGTACCAGGTATGAGGAGGGACTCCCTTCTTTTTATTTTTAAATAGACCCATACTATTCAGGTAATTTAGGCTTGTCAGAATCGGATAATTCAGAGAAAGCAGTTTGAAATTCAGAGATCAACTCCATGTATTCTTTGGATTGATTCAGAGTTTGGTTTATTGAGCGATTTTTTAGGGAGAGATTCCGGGCTCGTTTGATAAACTTATAGAAGTCAACTTTATGAAGGAGCCCGGTCTCCTTTTCTTCTAAAACAATAAGACCATCATAAGTTAGCCCTTTATAAAGATATAGCACTTCCAAGCCCTGGGGCTCTTCAATCAAAAAAAAGGTAGCATAAAACCAATTTCGTTCTACGTTAAATGCCCGAATTTCATCCTCTTCTTGCCAGTGCAGTATTTCGGGGTACCAGGTATGAGGAGGGGCTCCCTTCTTCTTATTTTTGAACAATCCCATCTTTATTAAATAAAGCTTTTACAGTTTGAGTGAATGTTGGTTGTTCTTCCAGAATATCCTCCGGTTTCATCACCTCAAGAATAACAGTTCCCCGATAAAAACAATACATACTAATAGCCATTACGGTATGAGCAACATCCAGGTGATTGAACCAGGTATGAATACCAATTTCGCTGGTATAAAAGAAAGCAGCGAGCGTAGCAAAGAGAACTGTAAGCGTAAAAATCCGGCTGGAGGGATTACCCGTTTTCTTAAAGACGAGGAAATGAAGGGGAAGCACAACAAGCCCTAAACCATATGCGGAATGTACCTTGATATAGAAAAAATCTAGCGTTATAAAAGTAATGACAGCGAAAGTAAGCAGCTCAAGGATGTTAGTTATTTCCAAAAAGCGGCCAAACCGTTCATTAATGATTGGCTGGGCGTGCATGATGGAAGCGCGCTCAACAGCCATTACAGCAATCATGCTAATTAACCAACCTGGCAGCTTCCACTCCAGCCCTACAGCATATTGAAAAGCATGTCCCAAAATTCCTCCAAGAAAAGTAGCCAGGCCCATGATAAGGAAGTACCATCGCATATACTGATGGACTTTCCCTGGTTTATTCAGCTTTCTTAGTTGCACAAAGGCATAGATACAGACTGCGGTAATCCACAAATCTGTAAAGGTAACCATCGGTTCCATGATGGTTATCCCAAAAAGCTCTATCGAAGGCTGTCCGCTTGGAGATTCCATAGTAGTATAATCGGTACTCCATAAACCGAAATACTACCCTTCCGTTCCGATTTAAAGAGACTATTCTGTTTCGGTGAGCGCTCTTAGAAGCTCAACATCCCAACTTCCATTATTTGGATTATAGATACCAAACCCAGAAGCAAACTCCCAGTAATGATAGCTCATGTCGTTCTCCAAAGCAAAACGGACAATAGCTTCGGTCCATCGACCCCTGGAAGGGGAATCAGCGGCACTAAAAGCGCCAAACTCTCCGATATTGATAGGCACTCCCCGGTCCTCACCCCAATCCACAATGGTTTGGAAATGATCTTCTACGCCCGCAACTTCTTGAGCTGTACCATCCCATGTGGTGCCAAGCCATGCATCTGCCCCATCTACCCAGCTTGCACCCTGGTGCGTGAATTGAAAGGGCTCATAGTAATGTACAGTAACAATCAGGTTCCCATCATCAGGAATATCAAGTTTTAGCAAACCTGGAACCCCTCCCCATTCAGCAGCACCAATAACTACCGTTCTATAAGGGTTATGTTCACGAATCTTCTCAAGACCAAGTGGAAGTAAGTCGTTCCAAAGCTCTGCGGTAAGATTTCCATGCGGTTCGTTCAGAATTTCAAAAAGTACCTCTTTAGGTTGATCCTGGTATCGCTCCGAAATCTGTTCCCAGATAGAAAGGAACTTGTCTCGTTCTTGCGCAGGCTGATCAAAGATTTCTTCATAATGATGGATATTGATCATAACCATGAGATCATTATTTAAGGCTTGCTGAATGGCCCAATCAACACGAAGAAAGAAATCTTCATTAATAGTGTAAGGGGCTTCCTCAGAAGTATGGGCCGACCAGCGAATGGGAATTCGTACACTGCTGAAGCCAGCCTCTTTAATGAGTCGAAACCAGTCAGCTTCAAGAACAATGCCCCAATCTCCTTCATTAGGAGCTTCAAGAGCGTTGCCCAGGTTAATTCCCCGACCCAAAGCGGCATTTTGAGCAAAAGGATCAAGGGGAGCATCAATTTCCGTTTCAATAGGATCTTCACCAGAAGAACTTTTACAGGAAATGAGTAAAAAAACGGTGAGCAGAGGAAGTAAAAATCGTTTCATGGCTAGTAAATCAATTTGTTTGACTAATGTTAACCAGAAGGAATGAAAAGATCAGGTTAGAAAAAAAATCTCACAGGAGGGAGTGGTGCTATTTTTTTTCAGGACGTTCTTTGGGATTGACAGAAGCCTCAATCGTAGATTCGTTGATTTCATTGAGCTCGCCAAGCGCCTGGATTTGGGCAGTAGCATCCTCTATAATTTTGTCATATTTCTGTAGGATTTCAGGGTCAAATCCAGGGCTTCTATCTGCGGTTAATTTGAAAAGTAGCATCTGGTTAAGGAAGTTGTTGAGAATATGCCGGGTAGAAGAAAGCATGGCCTTATAAATCTTAAGCTTTTCGGTTTCAACTTTTCTTTTCCTTCTCCTGCGCAATGCATCCAGAGAGGCAAAAACGCAAAGTAAACTCAAAGAAAGGAAGAGCTCATCCGTTTCGTATTCCTCTAGCCCAGCCAATATTCCAGTCAGGGCCTCGAACGTATCCAGCTCGAAAATAAGCGATAACAGAAAGAAAACAGCAGCACTTATAAACCCAAAAAGGGTTAAAGCATAATTCTTAATATCCACCTTAGATCTCTTTAAAAGCCACGTATAAAAATCTACATATTGGGAAGAAACCGATCTTCTGTATCCCCAAACGTATAAATTTCAAGAGTATCTAGAGCGGAGAATGTTTCACTTTTCAATTAAGAATTCTTCAATGACCAATTACGAATAAGGAATAGCGGTTGTAAGCCATTGTTAATTCGTAATTGAACATTTGACCATTGAATAATTCTTAATTGAAAGCTTATTCGGCCGCCTGTTTATAAAGTGCCCCTGATATCAGGAAAAGAACAGTAAAGAAGGCAGTTATAATTGGAGTAAAGCCCCACCCCGCCATCAGGGTGATAAGGCCAATGATTACCATAGTTATCGCCATAGCATAAGCAGTATAAGACATGCCTTTTGCCTCAAATCGGGAAATAAAAGTGCCCATAATACCGATCACATGAACGGCATAAAAGATCAGGTTTACTGGGTTTTCTTCATTCCCAATAATGCCGACTGCTAGATTAACCCAGACAATCATGAGAAGCCCTACAACAGCAAGGCCGGTAGCTATTTTGTATTGGACGCTTTGCGACATCTTTATAGAGATTAGTTTATAGGTGATACCTGTACCAAATAACATGATCCAGGCAATTAGAAAGTCAGCCAGGTTCCAGTCTACCTCTTCGGTAAAGAGCATGGCGATTAATGGAATTAGCAAAATGCTGGCAGCACCAAGGGCTATCAACATGGTTGATTTGTAGGAAGGATTTTGAGCATTCATTGGAGTTGGGATGGTTGTTATGTATTAGTTAATCCACTTTGTATTTCAAAGTAAAAGGGTAAAATTTTTATTTCTGGGAGTTAATGATGGATTCCAATGCTTTGAGGTGATCTGTAAAAGCCTTTTTTCCTTCCTTGGTAATGAAGTATTTGGTATTAGGCTTTCGGTCTATGAAGCTTTTCTCAATGCCGATAAAACCAGCCTGCTCCAGTTTTTTGATATGGGTGGCCAGGTTTCCATCTGTCACATCCAGGAATTCTTTAAGGGCATTAAAATCCAGGGTATCGTTTACCGCGAGTGCCGACATAATGCCCAGCCTGATCCGGCTTTCGAATGCTTTATGTAACTCTACAAAGCTTCCTTTCACTGTATATCACCGCTTGAAATTGAAATGCATATAAATGCCATACACAATATGAACCATCCCAAAACCGAGAACCCAAAGAATAAGCCCATATTCAACAAACCAGGCTGCCAATAGCCCAAGGCCGAGCTGCACAAAGCCCATCCACTTTACTTCGCTGATGGTAAAATTTCCGGCAATAACCAGGGAGAGGCCATAAAAAATGAGCATCATAGGCGCTACAAGTCCGATAAGACCAATCGAGATCAGCATGGAGATAACAAATCCACCCACGATTAGTGGAACAACCATATTGCCGAGCAGCCTTCGGGATGTTGCATTCCAGATTTTCTCTTCGTTCTTATTAGCCTGGCTCCTGGAAAAGAGGATGGCTGTTACTAAAGCAAGCAACAACACCCCAAGTGCAATCAGTATTACTTCATTCTGGGAGTCAGAAGTATAAAACAGCTCATCCGGGAAGAAATCGAAAAAGGAGTAAGCCGCCCAGGCACCGACAATAGCATATAAGCCAGCCATAATACCCGCCCAACCGGATAGGGAAAGAAATTTAGATGATCGCTCCATCATGGTGCGGATGTCAGAAAGGTCCTGGGTATAATCTCGTTGGTCTTCCATTGAAAAGTACTTTTAATTTCAAAGTAACTTATATGTAGTTTTGATGCAAGGGTTCCCACAAACAAAAAAGGCAACCCATCTGGCTGCCTTTAAAAAATGAGAGATCAGGAAAGCTGATCCACAAAATCGAGTTTTTCCCAGGGGAACTCTTCCCGGCCAAAATGCCCATAGGCTGCAGTTGGGCGATAGATTGGAGAGCGAAGGTTAAAGCGTTCGATGATTCCTTTTGGGGTGCAATCAAAAGTATTGGCTACCAAAGCAGCAAGCTCCGTGTCTGATTTAGCCCCGGTTCCGTACGAATTCACATTGATGGACACAGGCTCAGCGACACCAATGGCATAGGCTAATTGTACAAGACATTCTTCGGCTAGCCCAGCTGCAACCAGGTTTTTAGCAATATGACGAGAAGCATAAGCTGCGCTTCTATCAACCTTGGAAGGATCTTTACCAGAAAAAGCCCCACCACCATGAGCTCCAAAACCACCATAAGTATCTACGATAATTTTACGCCCGGTAAGTCCGGCATCTCCGTGAGGTCCGCCAATTACGAATTTACCAGTAGGATTGATATGGTATTTAGTTTCTGCATCAATCAGTTCAGCAGGAATTACATTCTTGATAAGGATATTCTTAACGTCTTCATGAATTTGAGGTTGATCTACATCATCATCATGTTGAGTGGAAAGAACGATGGTATCGATACGGGCAGGTTTGCCGTCATCGCCATATTCAATGGTTACCTGGCTTTTGCTGTCCGGTCCAAGGTATGGCATTAAATCGGTCTCTTTTCTGATGCGCGCTAATTCTCTCAATAGGCTATGAGAAAACTGAAGTGGCATAGGCATAAGCTCCGGGGTTTCCTTAGTCGCATAGCCGAACATCATTCCCTGATCACCGGCGCCATCGCGGTCAACACCCATGGCAATATCAGGGCTTTGAGTATGAATGGTAGAAAGCACGCCGCAACTATCGGCATCAAAGCGGTAGGAAGCTTTGGTATATCCAATCTCCCGGATAACTCCCCGAACCACATCTTGTACATCAATATGAGCTTTGGTGGTTACTTCACCGCCAACAACGGCTAACCCGGTGGTTACAAAAGTTTCAACGGCCACGCGGGATTTAGAATCTTGGATAAGAAGTGCATCCAAAATAGCATCTGAAATTTGATCGGCAACTTTGTCTGGGTGCCCTTCGGAAACAGATTCTGAGGTAAATAATTTCTTCATGAATATTTTTAGTAAGGTACTTTCGGTTACGAAACAGCGCTAAAGGTAAGAAGTTTTGCGGATAAATCGGGAGAGAATTAGCGGCTGGTAGCTAACAGCAATTAGCTGACAGCCACCCCCCTTTATCCAAACAAATCAGTGGAATCTCCTTGCTGAGATACACCGAGATATTGATATGCTTTCTGAGTAGCTACCCTTCCTTTTGGGGTTCGTTGCAGAAAGCCTTCCTTAATCAGATAGGGTTCATATACCTCTTCAATGGTTCCTTTATCCTCGCCTACTGCTACACCCAGGGTGCTAAGGCCAACGGGACCTCCTTTATAGTTCTCGATAATAGCTCGGAGCATGCGGATATCCATTTCGTCTAGCCCATTAGCATCTACATCCAGAGCGTTTAAAGCTTTATCGGCTATTTTTTGATCAATGCTGGTTAACCCATCTACCTGGGCAAAATCACGAGTTCTTCGGAGTAGCTTGTTGACGATCCTTGGAGTCCCCCGGCTTCGGCTGGCTATTTCATGCGCCCCTTCTTCTGTAATGCCAAAGCCCATAATATGAGCGGAACGAAGAGCGATGCGCTGCAATAATTCCACATCGTAGTAATCCAGGCGCATATCAATCCCAAAACGGGCACGTAGCGGAGCAGTAAGCATTCCCTTTCGAGTAGTGGCACCAACAAGGGTAAAATGGTTTAGATCAATCTGAATGCTTCGGGCATTGGGTCCCGAATCAATCACGATATCTAATTTAAAATCCTCCATTGCTGAGTAGAGATATTCCTCGATAACAGGATTAAGGCGATGAATCTCGTCAATAAAAAGAACATCACCCTGCTCAAGGTTGGTAAGCATACCCGCTAAATCACCAGGTTTTTCCAGCACAGGCCCTGTAGTTGGCCGGATATTCACTCCCATTTCCTGGGCGATAATATAAGAAAGGGTAGTTTTTCCAAGCCCGGGAGGCCCGGATAAAATAACATGATCTAAGGCATCTCCTCGTTGTTTTGCAGCTTTTATAAACACATTGAGGTTAGAAATAGCCTTATGCTGTCCTATAAATTCGGAAAGTGAAGATGGGCGAACCGATTGTTCAAAGGCTTCTTCTTTATCACTGGGATTTAGCAAGGGATTCTGCACGAAGTAGTAGCTGACTTGTTTACTTTAACTTAAAAGAATTATACTTAGTTTTGTCACGAAATGCGCATCCAAGTTTAGCCACTCATGAAATCATCACTCTCTCCAGACGAACTTGATTATGACCCAATCGAAGAGCAAAAAAAGCGGAGAGGGAAAAAATCATCGAATAAAAAGAAGAACCAGATTTTAAAAGAAAAAGGTCTTCATAAAGATCAGAGCTCAAGTAGCCTGCGTATTTTTGGGGATGAGTACTTTTTTAACTACGAACTAAGCTGGCTTAAATTTAATGATAGAGTGCTTGCAGAGGCTAAGAGGGAAAGAAACAAGCTGCTTGAGCGGTTGAAGTTCATAGGCATTGTTTGCTCCAACCTGGATGAATTTTTTCAGAAAAGGGTAGGTGGCTTAAAACGTCAGCTTCACGCAGGTGTTAAATCCCTTTCGGTGGATGGGATGTCAGCATCGGATCAGTTAAAAGCCATTCGAAATGATGTGCTTTCAATGATCGAAGATTACCGAAATTGTTTTTTTAATGACCTAATTCCTGCTCTCCAGGAAGCCGGGATCAGCATTAAGCACTATAACGATCTCACGGACTATCAGAAAAAGGTAAGTGATCGCTTTTTTCAGAAGCAGCTATACCCCATCATTACCCCGCTTGCAGTAGATGAATCACATCCTTTCCCTTTTATTTCTAACCAAAGCCTTTCTTTTGCTATTGAACTACAAAACCCTTCTACAAAAGAGAAGCTTTTTGCCCGAATAAAGATCCCGGCGAATCGTCCACGATTTATCCAGGTGCACCGAAGGGGAAATAAGGTGGTTTTAGTTCCCATTGAAGATTTGATAGCAAGCAAAATTGACACCTTTTTCCCTGGTATGAAGGTGCTTTCAGCGCATTTATTTAGGGTGACTAGAAATGCATCCGTTGAAAGGCAAGAGGAAGAGGCTGAAGATCTGCTGGAAGTGATCGAAGATGAGCTCAGAGAAAGGAAGTTTGCAGAGATTGTACGGCTTGAGCTGGATAAGGAGATGCCGCGGCACATAAAGAAATACCTCATCAAAAACCTGTATATCAACTGGAACGACGTGTATGAAATGGAAGGAACTATCGGGCTGGTAGACGCTTTTCAGATCGCGGGTTTGCAAGGGTTTTCAAGATTGAAGTCAAGGAGCTGGATCCCGGTTCTTCATCCTTCATTGAAGCATGAAGTGGATGAAGATATCCCAAGTATTTTTTCTGTAATCCGTGAAGGCGATTTTATGGTTCACCACCCATACCATAGTTTTGCCCTATCTACTCAGCGTTTTATTGAGGAAGCAGCAAGAGATCCAAAAGTATTGGCTATAAAACAAACGCTGTATCGTACTTCAAAAGATTCCCCCCTTATGCACTCTTTGATGGAAGCTGCTGAAGAAGGAAAGCAGGTGGCCGTACTGGTTGAAATAAAGGCCAGGTTTGATGAAGAAAGAAATATAGAATGGGCTCAACAGCTGGAAAACTTCGGCGTGCATGTTTCTTATGGGATACCAGGTTTGAAAATCCACACTAAGGTTACGATGGTTGTCCGTGAAGAAGAAGATGGGCTAAAAACTTACTGCCATATTGGAACGGGAAATTATCACCCCGATACAGCACAACTATATGAAGATTTAGGCCTGTTCACTTGTGATGAAACCATAGCTTCTGATGTAACGGATATTTTCAACCTGTTAACGGGCTATGCCCCTGAACAAACCTTCGAGAAGTTATTTGTAGCGCCCAAACACATGCGCAATCAAATGACGCAGCTTATTGAATTCGAAACCAATGAGGCTAAGAACGGAAGGCCATCTCGAATCATAGCCAAAATGAACAGCCTCGAAGACCCCATCATTATTCAGAAATTGTATGAGGCATCAGGGGCCGGAGTAAAAATTGATTTAATCGTTCGTGGTGTCTGCAGGCTTATTCCAGGGAAGGAAGGATTAAGTGAAAATATTAAAGTTCACTCAGTAATAGGGAGGTTTCTCGAGCACTCCCGGATCTATTATTTTTTTAATGGCGGAAATCATATCTATACCATGGGATCGGCAGATTGGATGCACAGGAACCTGGACGCAAGAGTTGAGGCGATTGTACCGATCGAAAAGGAGCCGCTTAAAAAGTATTTACAGTTTATGCTGAATATTTACCTAAATGATAACCAGCAACGATGGGTGTTAAACACAGATGGTAGTTATACCCGCATTGAGAAAGAAAAAGGGCAAAGAAAAATAGCGACACATAAAGTGTTGATGAATCATACTAAAGACTCGGCAGCTCCTGTTCCAATGGAAAACCAGAAGGAAGGTTAATTACCCCCAGAACCTTCTTGAGTGTTGATATCTCCTAAATCGTACTGGAGTTTTTTGAGAAGTAAAAAAGCAGGTTTTCTGTAAATCCCATCCATTGAATAGGCATTATATACCGATAGTTGAGCTTCTTCTAAACGATCCAGGTTTACCAGGGCATTTCCTTTGTACCAATGAGCTTTCTCTTCCACCATTCTATTGTCCTGGATTCGTACGAGAGCAGAATCGAATGACTCAACAGAGGCCAGGTAGTTCCTCTGGTTGTATAACACAATACCTTTATTGGTATAGGCTTTTGATCCATAAGGCTCTGTATCATAAAGCGCTATTACCTCATCATAAAGAGATAAGGCTTGATCCATATTCCCCGACATTAGTGCACTAAAGCCTAAATTCAATAACGAATCGGCTGTGGTGATTACCATATCTTTAGCCCGAACGCCGTCACCTGTTTCTGCTTGGTCAAGTGAAATACTTGGGACAATAAACTGATCAAGGCTTGTTTTAGAATCGACCTGAAAGAGCTGTATAGAAAACACCAGTAAAATTACAGCTGCTGCAGCTGCATGCCAGGTCCAATAAGGTAATTGGAAGGTTGCCGCTTTTTTCGATTCGTTGATTTCCTCTTTAATTAATTTCTGTACCCCTACCTCAAGCTCGAGTTGATCCAACAGCTCAGGTTTTTTTGCAAATTCCACCCAGAGCTGATCAATTTCCTCGCTTGATAGTGTGCCTTTTAAGTAGGCATCAATTTGTTTTAATATGTCTGATTCGTTCTCTTTCATAAAAATTTTTTCTCCCAGAATGTATTCTTACAATACATTCTGACATGTAAGACCGTTGAGAAAACAAGTCCTTACATTAAAATTTCAATTTTTTTTCACAACAATCTCTAAGTAGTTTTAAAATTCGGTGTTTCTTAGTCCACGCATTACTTACGGAAATACCAAAATGGTCGGCTACTACCGAAGTATCATCATTTGGGTTTTGGAACCAGTAAGAAATAAACTCTTTAAAATCTGCCTTAAGTTCTGAAAGGCAGAGCTTTAATACCCCCATTTTTTCCTCATCTAGTAAGCGCGTCAACTGATCTCCCTCCTGAGAGTGAGTTTCAGGAGTTTCGTCAAAGGTTGGCTCTTTTATTTTTGCAATAGCTTTTAGGTAATCATTCTTAGCAGTAGTAAAAAGATAGTAGATGATGGAGTCCGGATTATTGAGCTTTCCACTCTTAATCTTCTCAGTAACGAGCATCAAGGTATTTTGGGCGGCGTCTTCCGCATCATGATGGGAGGCTCCCATTCGTACTTTAAGAAACTTGATAAGAACAGCGGTAATCACAGAAACCATCGAAGCCAGTTCTTGGGCGTCGTCATTTTGTATTGCATATACAAAACGGGAGTAATCCATGTCCTTATTTTTTCTGTTTTATGGGGTTGCCTAAAATAACATTCAAAGCACAAAAGAAAATAAAGAAATTGTGCTTATATCCATGTAGTTTTAAGTATGTATCGTGTTCAGTTACATAACTTTGAAGGGCCCCTAGATTTATTGCTTTTCTTTATCAAGCGGGACGAACTAGACATATACGATATCCCTATTTCGTATATCACGGAACAGTTCCTCGAATACATCCATCTAATGGAAGAATTGGACCTGGATGTTGCTAGTGAGTTTATGCTAATGGCCAGCATGTTGATGTCGATTAAAGCGAAGATGATGCTTCCAAGAGAGGATTCGGATGAAGAAATTCTTGATGAAACCGACCCCAGATATGAATTGGTTCAGCGCCTACTGGAGTATAAACGCTATAAGGAAATGGCGGGCAAGATGGCTGAGATAGACGAGGAAACGCGTAAGAGATACATGCGGGGATTTAATGATGCCGATACCGTAGAGAAACAAGCTACGGGAGAAGCCCTTAAAGATGTTACACTCTTCGATCTTATCGCCGCATTCAGAAAAGTCTTAACGGATATAGAGCGGAACAACATTGTTCATAAAGTAGAAAGAGTAGAAACCACCATTGAAGAACAGTCAGAATTTGTACTAATTACCTTACAAAAGAGAGGAAGCCAAACGTTCAAACAGCTCTGTTCAACTATTACAAGCAGGGTTGTGCTGGTCGTTACTTTTTTGGCTGTACTTGAAATGATTAAAGAGCAACAAATCAACCTGTTCCTCGAAGAAGATCCCACTGAATTTGTTATAGACCTCAAGCCGGTAGACGAGATTATAAATGCATAAAAAAGTATTTCTTCCAAAAAGTATTCCTGTTCTCTTAGTACTAGTTACGCTAGCTTGTAGCGGATCTAAAAAAACAATTACCCCTCCCGCACCGTCTATATTTGATTTTTCGGAAACTATTACTGCTGAGGGGTTAAGAACAGACCTTTCCGTGATAGCTCATGATTCGTTAAGGGGGCGCAGGACGGGCGACATAGGCCTGGATATGGCCGCAAATTATCTGGCAAAACGTTATTCCAGCATAGGGCTTGAGCCTGTTGGGGATGATGGCACTTATTTCCAGCACTTTGACTTAAACCGGCCAATAGCCAATGGATATCAATACAAAGTGTACGATTCTGAAGACGCGTTATTTGACGAATCTTCACTTGATGCAGAAACCCTGGGGAACTTCAGGACATGGTGGGCTGGAAAAGGCGCATCAAAAGGAGAAGTAGTTTTTGTGGGTTATGGCATTAAAAATGAAATGATTGACCAATATCCTGAAAACGCAGAAGGGAAATGGTTACTGGCCTTTTTTGAGCGATCGAATTATTCAACCATCCAGCAACAGGTTACGGAAAAAGAAGCGCTGGGTATGATTTTAATCATGACAACAGATGACGAATACTTTATGGACGAGTCTACTGGTATGCAGGAGGGTTTTGGGCACCCAGGGTCATTTTCGTTGAAGTATTTGGAGGATGAAGCAATTATGGAAGCTGCGGTACATATGGTCAAACCAAGCTTTGCTGGAGACCTGCTTGGCTTAGACAGCACAGACGAGCTTGCTGCTTTATCAGAAGAGATTGCAGCTGCCCCGGGAGAGTTTTTGGCAAAGCCTACAGGGTATGTATTCGATTATGAGCAAGATGTACAAGAAAATGTAGTGGCGTCAAGAAATGTGGTCGCTTTTATAGAAGGAACCGATCCTGAATTGAAAGATGAAGTGGTGGTTTTAAGTTCCCATTATGACCATGTGGGAATTGGCCAACCCGATTCTACCGGAGATGCACTGTACAATGGAGCCGATGATGATGGTAGCGGAACCGTTGGATTACTTCATGTTGCCCAGGCGTTGGTTTCGGCAAAGAAAAGTGGAGCGGAGTTGAGGAGAAGTGTGCTAATACTACATGTTTCTGCTGAAGAAGAAGGGCTTCTTGGTTCACGTTATTATTCTGACCATCCCATCTATGATATTGAGAATACGGTCGCGAACCTGAATGTAGATATGATTGGGCGCCGGGACCCTCAGTTTGGGGATAACGGAGACTATGTATACATCATTGGTGGCAAGATTATTTCTTCCGGACTCAATGACTTGCTCGTAGAAGCGAACCGTGAAAGCGTAAACCTCGAGTTAAGCGATCGCTATAATGATCTAAACGACCCAAGCCAGTTTTACCGGAGAAGCGATCACTGGAACTTTGGCCGATTAGGAGTTCCATTCATTTTCTTCTTCAATGGCATACATGCAGATTATCATCGCCCATCTGATGAAATTGACAAAATCGATTTTGATGCTCTTACTAAAAGATCGAAACTGTTGTTTTATACTACTGCAAAAGTTGCCAATGCTGAAGCCAGGCCTGAAGTAGATAACCAGGAGTTTATAGAAAGAACCCAGCAATAACCGAGGTGATTATTAGAGTCATTCTGAGCCCGCCTTCCGAAGTATACGTACGGAGGACAGGCGAAAGCGAAGAATCAACATAGGCTTGAGTGATCCAGAAATTTGTTGATCCTTCGGCAGTAGCCTCAGGATGACAGGCAAAACCTATCACTTCCCGGTAATCACAAAAGAAGCCCAGTGTACCGGGTGATCATAATAAGGATGATCTAGCATCTCCAGTTTGGCCTCACGAAGTGCTTTAGTTTTATAATCAAATAACTCTGGTTCGTAAGCATTGAACCAAAGAGAAATTCGGTCAAAGAAGCCAATTTCTTCATCCTCCATCTCAACCAGGTTTTCATAAAATTTATTCATGAATAGCGGAGTACTACGATCATAAATACTCCATAAACTGGCGACCACAGAAGAAGCTCCGGCAACTAAAAAAGAGCGTTGTAATCCCAATAATCCCTCTCCGTTCATCACTTTTCCTGTAGCAGTATTACAGGCGCTAAGAACCACGAGGTCTGCAGAAATATCAAAAGAGCTGATTTCAACAGCGTTTAAATATCCATCCTCTCCAAAAAGCCGTTCCATCTCTGACTTCTTAGAAAGGATAAGCCCACTTTGACGGGGGGAGACTTCGTCGATATTTCCATGTGTGGCGAAGTGCAGATATCTATACTCCGATATGTCCACATTTTTAATGCCAGCTTCAGTTACAGCGTCATTTTTTAGCACATAACTTTCCTCGAAGTGAGAAGAAACAGAATCTGCTTCAATAAGAGTAAAAGGCAGGGCTGCAAATGCATTTTGTGTTTTTGAACCCAGGAAAGTATCTCCCTCCTCAAAGCCAGAACCTGCAACAGCAAAAAGATCCTTCTCTGTTTTTCGGTGTGGATCGTTCAGTTTTAAATAACTGGTGACCGAAGGAAGCGACTTAATAGTAAACCTATTTACTAAATATGAACCATCATGCATTAATGCACCTAAAGGAAGTAAAGAAATCGGGCCATCCGGAATTACTGCCAGGTTTGAAATCGACCCCAATTGATTCTCGAAAGGAGCGAATAGTTGTCCATATAATGGCCTCGATAGTGAATCAAGAACAGCTTTGTCTTCAACATTAATGATGGCGTCTCTAAATGCATTTATTTCTCTGGCTAATTTATTCCTGAACCGGTACTCCCGATCAATTTGATGGTAATAGACCTCACCTTTTGTAATCAGCATCAAAGCCAATCCATTTTTTATAAAGGAGAAGTAAAGTATTCCGGAATCACTATCCAGGAGTTTTTGGGCATCATTAAGTCGAACCCGTTCAGGGTACACAAAAGAGCTCCATTCCGGGTGGGCTTTCCGGATTCGCTCAAGAGCAACCTCATATTCAAATTTCGCATCCGTGATCTCGTGATCCAGGGCTTGTATTTCATTCTGAGATCGCGCGCTTTCCTTTTGCCTAAACAATTGATCGATTTGCTTTTGATATTGTTGGAGTTCAATCTGGTCTTCTGGACTAAGCTCTAGCTCAGGAGCATTTTTTTCGGCTAGCTCATCTAATAGCACACGCGATTTTGAAGATTCAAATAATTCGAATGCCGATTCAAAATCTTCATTAATCGAAGCATGCCAGGAACCAACGGTGTTGTAGAAAGTAGCATGAGGAGCAAAGATGTCTGCTCTAAGGATACCATCAGCAGAGCTCAATCGCTGTTGTTCAATTTTCTCAAAGGCTTGATTAGCATAGTAGAAAGCACTATCGGTACTAGATGTGGAATGCATTTCTGAAAGATACTCTAACGATCTTAATTCATGACGAGCGTCTAAAGTCTCTGAAAGGGAGTATAAACGTTTCGTTATCTCTCTTCTTCTTGTAACAGGCAGGAACTCTTCAGGGAGATCCATCATCGCCCAAAGAGCATTATGTTCAATTCTCTTTAGGTCAAATTCATTGGCTATTTCTGAGGATTTGGTTAAGTATTCTAAAGCCTTTAAGTAATCTTCACTAAGTAGAGCTGTTCTGCCAAGCCCCTCAAGAGTAAAGGCTATTTGATAATTAAGGCAGTCTTGCGTGTAATGCTCAAGTATTTGCAATTGAAGCTTTTCTGCTTCTTCATAATCTCCTTTTTGAATGAAGCAATAACTAATAGGCCTAAGAAGCTGAATAGTTTTTGCTTCATTACCGATGGATTGATAAATGCCAAGTGATCTATTATAGTAACTCAGGGCTCTGTCCGGTTCTTGGATGAAGCGGTAGATTTCTGCTAGTCGCTCATAATACCGGGCTATATATTGGCTTTGTCCTATTTGTTGTGCGATTTGAAGACCTTGTTCAGCAAAAGAAAGAGCATTTGCAAAGTCTCTTTTACGCTGGTAGAAGTCGCTGAGGTACTGGTAGGCATTTCTAAGATCTTTAGGTTCATTAGTATTTCTCGCAATATTGTAGCTTTCGAACAAATAAGGCTCTCCTGCATCCATATTCCCTTTAAATAGATAAGCAATATAAATGGAAAGGTTTGCTTTACTTATTAGGGAAAGGTTTTCAATTCGTGTAAAAATCTTCAAAGCTCTTTTAGATAATTCTATCGTTGTGTCATAATTGGCATATTCTAACTCACCATAGCTTAGGTTAAGCAGCAAATTACCATACATAACAGGTTCTCTTTCCGGATTACCAATCCTTAATGCCTCTCTATAAATATTCATCATCTCCTGAGTTTGTCCTAAACGATTATAGCACCCTCCCTGGGTTACCAAAAACTTTACTCGTTCAGTTGATGAAATATCGGGTGAGAAATAAGATTCAAACTTGGAAAGAAATTCCAGTGCTTCGGTCGGTTTTTCAGACTGAAGAAGCCCATCCGAAACTTTTAACCCGGAATCAATGATTCGTATGGTGTCCTGACCCTCTTCGCTTAGCTGGTAAGCCTTTAGAAACTCATTTACAGCTGATTGATAATTAAACTCATCCCAGAGCTTTGATCCCTTTTCCATATACTCATCGTACTCGCTTAACCAGGTTTGAGACTGAGATAATGCGGTAAACGACAAAGAGATCAGAAATAGCAGGATTGACTTTTTCAAAAAGGTCATTTAAAAAAATGGAGCTCGTTTTGAATTTAAGGAGAATATGCTGTTTTTTGGGTAAAACTTAAACCAGAACAAGGAGTGACTATGAGTTGGGACTTGCATAATAAATACGTGGCATTTTCAAGACCAGATGATAATGGAGGAGGAGATCCACCACCAGACCCTCCTCATACCGGAGGAGGAGGGGGAACAACCACCACCAACCCAAATGAGGGGAGCTAATTTTAAAAATGACCCCGTTCCGAAGGAAATAGGGACGGGGGTTTTTATTCCCCAAATAAAGCGTTTACAAAATCCGCTTTATCAAAAACCTGCAAGTCTTCTATTTTTTCTCCAAGGCCGATGTACTTAACCGGCACATTCAATTCATGAGAAATCCCTATAACGATACCACCCTTGGCAGTACCATCCAGTTTTGTTAGAGCCAAGCCCGTGATATCTACAGCTTCAGTAAAAGCCTTGGCCTGTAGCATAGCATTTTGTCCGGTAGAAGCGTCCAGTACTAAAATCACTTCATGGGGGGCGTCATCAATCACTTTACTCATTACTCTCTTAATTTTGGAAAGCTCGTCCATCAGGGCTTTTTTGTTATGAAGCCTTCCTGCAGTATCGATTAAAGCAATATCGGCACCCCGGGCTTTGGCGGCTGAAGCGGTATCAAATGCCACTGCGGCTGGGTCAGCATCCTGGCCTTGTTCAATAATGGGAACATCTGCTCGCTCGCTCCAAATCTTGAGCTGATCGACCGCAGCAGCTCTAAAGGTATCAGCTGCGCCAAGTAGCACATCTTTTCCGGCAGACTTATACATATAAGAAAGCTTCCCAATGGTAGTGGTCTTACCCACCCCATTTACTCCAACAACCAGCACAACGTGTGGTTTTGAAGGGAATTCGGCATCAAACTCAGCGGGTTTTTCGGTTGGATTTTCCTGAAGAAGAGCAACAATCTCTTCGCGGAGCATTTTCTGAAGCTCGCCTTGGTTTACGTATTTATCTCGAGCAACTCGTTTTTCAATGCGTTTTATAATCTCGATGGTGGTTTTTACTCCAACATCGGAGGTAATTAAAATCTCTTCTAACTCATCAAGAATCTCATCATCAACGGTGTCTTTCCCAGCGAGCGCTTTTCCGAGCTTGTTTAAAATCCCGGCCCGGCTTTTTTCCACACCTTGTTCAAGAGTTTCCTTTTTCTTGATGCCTAGTTTTTCTAAAAATCCCATGTATTGTCTTAGTTAAAATCAGAGTCGCCGTTCATAATGGCACGATACCTGAAAAGGTACGCAAAAAAGGAGACAACCATCATCGCGGTGGAAATATAGAGCAGGTATTCATGTGCTATTGTGGCCTCTCTAAAAAAGAATACCGCGATCCAATAAAGTGCAAGAATGTTTACATATACCTTACCGGTTAGGGTAGACATGGCCACCTTCCCGTATTTTACTTTGATAAAAGATGAGCCGATCATGATTAGGGAATCTCTTACCACATTAATAAGCAGAAACCAAAGCGGCACCCACCCCAGCCAAACGGTGTAAATAAATAAAATAACAGCACAGATTTTATCAGAAATCGGGTCTATGACCTTACCCACCTCGGAGATGGTATTCGTTTTTCTGGCAACGAGCCCATCCAGGTAGTCAGATATAACGGCATAAACGATGAGCCCAATAATCCAGCCATTGTAGTTGAGGTCATTGTAATAATGAAGTATTACAACTGGGAAAGCCACGAAGAAACGAGAAAAAGAGATGATGTTGGAGAAGGTGAGTACCTTTCCGGAAACCTCTACGGTTTTGCCATCAATGTTCTTAGAAATTGCCAAGTTAATTCCCGTTCTTTAGCGCAAAGTTAAAGCCAATCTCACGATAAAGCCACTATGAAAGATTCCGAGCTTCTGATTGAACGAAAAGTATCTTCAAAAGAAGTCTTTAACGGTAAATTATTGCATGTTTTTTATGACGAAGCCGAGCTCCCAAACGGAGAAACTAGTTCCAGGGAATGGATAAAGCACCCTGGCGCCTGTGCGGTAGTCCCAGTTTTTGAAAATGGGGATATCATGCTGATCAAACAATTCCGGTATCCCATGAGCCAGATATTTTGGGAAGTTCCCGCTGGAAAAATTGACTCCGGAGAAGCCCAGGACCTTACGGCGATGAGAGAACTAAAAGAAGAAGCGGGCTTAGGGGCAGGCAGGTTGGAATATGTAGGGCACTTTTATCCGGGGATAGGATACTCCGATGAAGTAATCCATATCTACCTGGCATCCGGACTTTCAATTACAAATCAGCAAACCGATGAAGATGAGTTTGTATTGAGAGAGCGCATCCCTTTTGAAGAAGCCGTTAAGATGGTTCACTCAGGGGAAATCAATGATGGAAAGACCGTTATTTGTTTATTGAGAGCGTGGCAACATTTTAACTCTGAATAAATTGATTTGAACTGACGTGAGAGATAACGTTGTTCAATGTTCAATGTTCAATGTTCAATGTTCAATGTTCAATGTTCAATGTTCAAATTACCCCTTCGTTTTTTGCCAGCTTGAATAGGGACTCATGAAGATTCTCCATATCTAATGCTCCCCTTGTTGAAAGTTCCTTGATCTCATCTTCACCAAGCATAAGAAGGCAGCCCATTTCATTTAATACAGCATCAAAGTGCCTTGGGTCTGCCATTGCCAGTTTTGTGAGGTTAATCCCATCAGGATTCTTACGGATGTCTATTAAAATGTAGAACTCATCCTTTCCATCATCATTAAAGGAATAGGTTTCCAGTTTGGTATCTTCAAGATTTAGCATGGCGTTCAATAAAATCCCTGGCTTTAACTACTTCAATTATTTCGTTCGTTTCGCGGTTCACAATTTTGATCTGAAATAAACTTATGATAGCCTGTTCATTTAGCACTTCAAGCACTTCGTCTGCATTGTCACATTCCTCGGTTTCGCTAACCAGGTCATTTACTCCCTGAACGATATAGCGAACGCCAGATTCTTTTATAGTGGCAGCTGGGACATGTGGAGTTTCAAAGTACTCACGAATGGCATCTTCGGTAACATACCAGCTTACACCCAGTTTGCGTGCCCGGATTTTACCTTCCCTCAAGTAAGCCCGAAGAGTTAATTTTGAGATGCCAAGCATTTCATGAAGGTCATCAATAGAATAAAGCGTTAAAGAACCAATTTTCTTGGGCATTCTTTAGTGATTATTACTTTTATTTAATCGACGTAATAATAAGCATTAATTATATGTATACCATCATTAGTTATACAAAAGAAAAAAGATTTGGTCGGGGCTCCACTCCTGCCTTATATTGGTTCTAGTTATTCAAAAATCAGAGCCCAATCAGGGCTTTTTTCATTTAAGCCCATCTCACTTTCCTTCCCGTTATTTTTAGTTTTCTATTCCCGAATAGCTACATTCTAGCTGATTTATATTGAACTAACACGAAAGATGCGATTCCTACTTGCTCTGTTTGCTTTTTTGTTTATTTCCTGCTCAGGATCCGAGCTTTTTATCGATTCCGAAAATGAACAATGGGAAAGTAAAAACCCGCCAGTAAAAGAAGGGCTCATCTACAAAGTTTTTTTGATAGGAGATGTTGGCGCACCATCGATAGAACAACAAGAACCCTCCTTAAAACTTCTCCAGCAATTTCTATCTGAATCAAGCGAACGAAGTGCCGCCGTTTTTTTAGGAGACAATATTTACACAAGTGGGCTGCCAGATTCCTTAGATCCCGGCCGAGCCAAGGCGGAAGCCAGAATTAATGAGCAGCTTGATGCAGTAAAGGATTACAAAGGTAGAATAATATTTATACCAGGAAACCATGATTGGGCCGATGGGGGACGAGAAGGACTGGAGGCTGTTCAAAGACAAGAGAGATATATCGAAGCATATCTAGACAGGGGTAATACTTTCTTGCCCGATAACGGCTATCCTGGGCCTGTTGACCTGGAACTTCTTGATGATGATGAGGATCCAAGGCTAAACGACGATATTCGCTTAATAATACTGGATACTCAATGGTGGCTTCATAAACATAATAAACCTTACGGAGATACAGGAGATTATGACCTCGCCGACGGTGGAGATTTCCTTATCGAACTGCGAGATATATTAAAGAAAAGAGAAAAGGATTATTTACTATTTGCAGCACACCACCCATTGATTACCCAGGATAATCACGGAGGATATTTACATCCATCCGTTCACCTAAAGCCACCGGTTTTTGGAAGCTTGTATGCCTTTTATCGAAGAGCATTTGGGTTTGAGCAGGATGTGCCTCACTTCAGGTACAAAGAACTCTCAAATACCCTGCAGGAGATGTTTTTGCTATCCGATCACCTGATTTATGCTTCTGGGCACTCGCACAATCTTCAATACATTAAAAAAAGTGGGCGAAGAGAGACGCAACACTATTTGGTTTCAGGGTCAGGCTCTAAAGAAAGCTATGTAGCAAAAGGGCGGGGAGCAGAGTTTACCTATGAGGGAAATGGATTTATGACGGTCAATTATTATGGAGATGGATCGGTTTGGATGGAAGCCTGGGCTCCAATCGGAGATGGGTCAAACGGGCGGTTACTTTACAGGGCCGAATTAGAGCCACCGAGTTCAGATCCGCTACAGGGAAAAGAAGAAGAAGAATTATCTGATTTTGATTATACGGATAGCACGATTGTAATCGCGCCAAATAAAGAATACGATGAGCGCAGTAACGCCTTTAGGGTAATTGCGGGAAGTCACAATAGGGATTTATGGTCTATAGAATCTGAATACCCGGTATTCGATGTAACTGAGCAAAAAGGCGGCCTTGAACTGGTAAGAATGGGAGGTAAAGGACAGTCCAATACACTCCATCTAGAAGCCAAAGATGGAAGGGAATATGTATTGAGATCGGTAGACAAACAGGCTGGAAAAGTATGGGATGATAACCTCAAGAAAACATTTGCCCTTGACTTAGCCCAGGATCAATTTTCAATACTCAATCCATATGCTGCTCTTGTAGTACCAACTTTGGCGAATGCTGTAGGTGTGTACCATACCAACCCGAAAATTTACTATGTACCTAATGATCCGCAACTAGGACAGTATGCCCAAGAGATCGGTGGCCAGCTCGCTTTATTTGAAGAGAAACCCGATGGAGACATGAGCGATGTAGCCAGCGTAGGATTTTCTGAAGAAGTAGTGGCATACCGTGATATGATCCGTGAAGTGGATAATGATATTGATCACAGGGTGGATCAGGAGTTATTTGCCCGGTCCAGGCTTCTGGATATGTTGATTGGAGACTGGGATCGGCATAGCGATCAGTGGCGATGGGCGACCTTTGAGCCCGAGGATAAACAGGGAAAAATATACCGCCCCATTCCAAGAGACCGGGACGTGGCGTTTATGAATATGAATGGAATTGGGCCGAGTATTGCCAAATTTGGCCCCTTCTTCCAGTACCAGAATTTTGGAGAATCTTACGGAAACCTGACCGGGCTGAATTATAACTCACTTCCGCTTACCAGGCGGTTTACCAATCAACTTACTAAAGAAGAGTGGTTGAGCATTGCAAGGGAAATGCAGCAAGTATTGACAGATAAAGTAATTGAGGAGGCTGTTAGAAATTATCCCGCTGAGGTATTTGAGTTTCAAGGTCAGGAAACCATAAACGGATTAAAAGCCCGAAGAGATGACCTGGCCAAAGTGACGGAAACTTATTATGGGATGATTTCGGATGTAATTTCTATCCCTGCTAGTAATAAAAGAGAGCGTTTTGTCATTGAAGTTATCGATAGAAACCAGACCAGGGTACAGGTATTTAAGCTTTCGGGGAAAGGGAATCTTAGGGAAAAATATTTCGACCGTACCTTTCAAAAGAGTGAAACAAGGGAACTTCGTCTATACGGCTTAGGAGGAGATGATGAATTTATCTTTTTCGGAGAAAGAAGGAGCGGAATAAAGCTATTAGTCTCAGGGGGACCAGGAGAGGATGACTATAAGGACGAGTCGTTAAATCAAACGGTGAGCAAAAGTTTGTTCGGCATTTTTGAGACCAGGAATGGAAATAGTTATGATGTTTCTCAAAGAGCTCGTCTATATCGGGCCAAAAACCCGATCGATAACTATTACGATTACGAAAGAGATTTTATCTGGAACCGATACTATCCGGGCTACTTCTTTAACTACAATAATGATGAAGGGTTATTCATAGGAGGAGGCCCTAAAGCTCTTCGTAATGGATTTAGGAAATTTCCTGCAGTAACTCATTATTTGCGGTTTAATTATGCCCCAACTTCCGGAGCCGCTAATTTTCTTTACACAGGCACCTGGTATGAACGAGTTGGTAACTGGGACCTGGGACTGGAATCTGCATTCCTGTTTCCTAAAAGTTTCAGGAACTTCTTTGGCTTAGGAAATGAAACAGAGCTGCAGGACAGGGAGCAGAATTTTTACCGGGCCAGGTTAACGAGATACACCATTACTCCAAGCTTGAGTACTCATGTCAACCAAACGCTTAATGTGACGGTTGGAAATACGTTTAGCATTACCCAGGTAGATGACAATCGTGATGAAGAGAATGTAGTAAGCCTTCCACAACTCGGCTTCACTAATAAGACCTTTAAAGACCAATGGTATAATACCTCTTTTATCCGTGCGTCTGTTTCGGATATAGATACCCCTATAAACCCAACTCAAGGATATAAATTAGACCTCAGTGCGGATTTTAATCTAGGGATTCATAATTCACCACAATCGTTTGCGAGGCTAAGCTCCGAGCTTAGAATGTACTTCCCTATAAGCCTTTCTCCCCAATTAACGCTAGCTCACCGAACAGGTGGAGCACATAACATTGGGTCTTTTCCTTTCTATGAGGCGAATGGAATTGGTGGAACTACTTCAGTAAGAGGCTTTAGGGGTAACAGGTTCTCAGGGCGTAGTTCTATGTACAATAATACTGAGTTACGGTTCGAGCTTTTTGATTTCTACCAATACTTATTAGGGGGAAAAGTTGGAGTTCACGCTTTCTTCGATAACGGCCGGGTCTGGGCTGATAATGAATCCTCTGGTAAATGGCATCAGGGTTATGGGGGGTGGAGTATGGTTTAATCTTTTTGATGCATTTGTACTCAACTCATCCCTTGGCCGATCGGTTGAAGGAAACTATTTCGAGATACGGGCAGGCTTTTTCTTCTGACACAGAAGCACTCTGGCTCGATTATTGATATATTCTCGGAAATTGGTATTACAATATTCCTCATAAATGGCTGATAACAATTTTCGTTTACTAGCCGCTATCATGTTTGCTGATATGGTGGGTTATACCCGGATGATGCAGGCTGATGAACAGCAAGCAAAAACGCTAAGGGATAGGCAACGCCAGGTTATCGACGATAGAATTCTAAAGTATCGTGGCCAGGTGATGCAGTATTATGGGGACGGTACGTTAAGTATGTTTGCCAGTGCCCTGGATGCGGTAAATTCAGCAAGGGAGATTCAACAGGAGCTGGATAAAGACCCACAAGTTCCGCTTAGGGTGGGTATTCATATTGGAGATGTGGTATATGATGACGAAGGAATTTATGGTGATGCTGTTAATGTGGCAGCAAGAGTTCAGGGTTTAGGTATTCCCGGTTCTGTGATGATTTCCGGTAAAGTATTTGATGAAATCAAAAACCATCCTGGAATAAAAGTCCAGGCTTTTGGTGAACACGAACTAAAAAATGTATTCAATCCCGTAAGTATTTTTGCGATTGCCAACGATGGGGTTAAGGTTCCTAACCACGAACATATCCGGGATTTAACAGGGAGTAATGAAAATAGTGTGGCGGTTCTTCCTTTTGCCAATTTCAGCTCCAGCCCTGACAATGAGTATTTCAGCGATGGGATTACTGAAGAAATCATCAACTCTTTGGTAAAAGTAAACGGCTTACAGGTGGCATCCCGGACCTCTGTGTTTGCCTTCAAGAATACCCAAAAGGATATTCGCCAAATTGGAAAAGAATTAAATGTAGCAACGGTTTTAGAAGGAAGTGTCCGCCTTGCGGGAGAGAGGGTGAGGGTTACTGCCCAGCTTATAAATACGGATGACGGATTCCATATATGGTCAGAGAACTTCGACCGCGAAATGAAAGATATTTTTGCTGTTCAGGATGAGATCGCACAAAAGATAGCTGATAAGCTCGAAGCTAACTTTACCTTTGATGCGGACAAAAAGCTGTACGAAGCTTCTACCGACAGTATTGTAGCATATAATGCCTATCTGCAAGGCCTGTTCTACTGGAATAAGCGAAACCCTGAGTCCATTCGAAAAGCCATAGGCTTTTATGAAAAAGCAATCGAAAAATGTACTACCTATACGGCAGCCTACTCGGGATTAGCTAATGCCTATACGTTTTTAGGGACTATCGGTCATATGCAAGGAGCAGAGGCATTTCCTAAAGCAGAAGAGTATGCACTTAAATCAATAGAGCTAAATAATGCCCGGGCAGACTCATATACTGCATTAGGGTACGTGAATCTATTCTACCATTGGAATTTTGATGCAGCTGATTCCAACTTCAGGAAAGCCATTACTCTTGAACCGGAAAATGAAGAGGCCCGAACCGCTTTTGCCATTCATAACCGAATTATTGGCAGGTATGATAAAATGCTTACCCAGGCCAAAGCAGCTGTAAAAATAGCACCTCTCTCTCTTCCTTCTATGGTGGATCTTGGGAGGGCATATACCCTGGTTAAAGAATATGACAAAGCGCTCGAGCTTTTTGATAAGGTAATTGAGTTAGATTCTAACCACCGTGCAGCATATGAAGGAAAGTCGTTTCTATATGCAGAAATGCAGGAGTTCGATAAGGCGTTGAAATATGCCAACAAATACATTGGTAAGATTAAAGGGAAAAATGTGGGCGGCACTCAACTTGGATATATAAAAGCGCAAATGGGTGATTTTGAAGGGGCCTCGGAAAACCTCAAGCTAATTCAGAAGAGACAAGAGGAATCTCCGGAATTAAACCTTTCTCTTGATTTTGCGGTGGTATATGCGAGCATGAATGAAGAAGACAAGATGTTTGAATACCTAAATAAAGCGGTAGATGACAAAATGGGGGCGGTTTTATTTATAAATTCAATTCCAGCATTTACCAAATTTGCTCATGATGATCGCTACATTGCCATTCTTGAAAAAATTGGGTTTCCCAATCAATCATTAGTTGCCTGATGAGAAAAGAAATCGGCATCTACATCGACCGAACGTATAAAGTGGTTCGGCAGGATTTAATCAATCGCTTTAATAATGCTGAAGTAGATATTACCCCCGAGCAATGGGTGCTCCTTTCAAAACTGGAACATGGTTCCCGCCATCAAACAGAGTTGGTAAACCATAGTTTTAAAGATAAACACACGGTTTCAAGGATTATAAACCTGCTAGTTCAGAAAGGCTTTGTTGAACGCACTGGCGATCCGGAAGATGGCCGGCGCTTTATTATTTCCCTTACCGATTCAGGAAGAAATGAAATAGATCGAGCGAAGCCTCATGTGTATGCTTCCCGGGAAAAGGGCTGGGAAAACTTGTCAGAAGAAGAATATAAGCAGCTTCTATACTTACTGGACAAGGTGTTTTCGGGATATATATGAGTGTGAAGTAAGAATGGTAATTCATTGATCAATTATCAATTTTTCAATGTTCAATTACTTCTCACTTCTTCATTCCTTAATGAATATTCTTAGTTGAAATGATGAGCTTACTCTACTGTCTATTGAATTTCTTTCCTGTCACCCTGAGCTCCCCGACCTCTTTAAGGGTAATAAACGTTTAGCGAAGGGTATCAAATTTTAAAATAGCGAATAGTTCAATGTTTGATATCCTTCGCGTTAAAAATTCATCCATTTGAACGTACATGCCTACTCAGGATGACCTAAAGAATTAAATCTCAATATCAGGCATATTGATAATCCGCCGAATCTCATCCGTTTTAAAACCAATAGCCATAGGCCGTATGACATTTGGAATAGCAACCACATCATAGAGTTCTTGTACAATTCCTTCCATTTTAATCCAGTGGACGATATCCCCGGAAGTCAAATCAATGATATGCAACATACACTTAGCTTCGGTTCCTTTTTCAGTAAGTTTACCATCAAGCTCTAATCCGGAAAAAGTTTTATTCTCCCGGCTTTTTGAGGTGCCTACGATGGCGAAGTTTCCATGGAAAGCCATTCCTCGTAGATAGCCGGGACAAAATGCAATAGGTTCAAAAGCACCGGTATCAAAATTAATCCTCCCAAACTCCCCGGTTCCGGAGTTCAATACATAAAGAGTATCGTTATACCATCGTGGGGAGTGAGGCATACTCATTCCCGAAGCAACAATTTCTTCAGATTCCACATCCATAATAATTCCACCATTTGAACGGTGGTCTCTCCAGCCATCAGCTACATCCGACTTTCCAACGATAGAAACATATTTAGGGCTTCCATCCTTCATGGCCAGGCCATTCATATGACACCGATCTTCTGCGGCTAACTTTGAGATGAAAGGCGGTTTCCATACGGGCTCGAAGCTGTGAGTCATACTCGGCTTGGCGAGGCAACCGAAAAGCGTATTTACGAAAAGTATTTCACCATTCTTATCCAGAACTACATCGTGGATATCAATATCGGCTGTGTTATATCCAACCGTAGGTACATACATTTTATCATAGCCGTTATGGTTTTGACCAGCCGGGATTACATTTTCGAACCTCCACAATTGATAGAGAGAACTCAATAATAAGGTTTGTTCACTTGCCCACATCCCCATGGCACGATTAAAGGTTCGTTCAAAAATGGACATCCTGCCATCAGGCTGAATGCCAATTAAGAACATTTTCCCGGTTTGATAAGTGGAAAAGCCAAGACTTAGGCGGTGCTCTGCCATCCATGAGGTAACTTGTCGAGATCCGGATATTTCTAACTGAACAGGTTGTTTTTGAGGTGCGGGTTGATTCATAGAGTGTTTTTTTTGCAGAATTCCTTCCAAATTGATTTCAGTGTTTGTTCAAAATTTCGAGAGAACTGAACACCATCACAGAGGGGAGATGCTCTCATCTTTTCACGTAGTCCAAGTCTGATCGTGTTTAATAAATCAGTATCAGAAGCCAGTGCTATCGCCTTGTTAATATACTCTTTTTCACTGGAAGCAACCCATTCCGGGTAGCCAAGATTGTTTAAAATTGAAACCCCAAACCGGCTCACATATCGATCTCCTTCCAGGCTTATCATCGGCACACCCATCCAAAGAACATCATGAGAGGTAGTACCTCCATTGTGGGGAAAAGGGTCGAGCGCGATATCGATTTTATTATAGGTAGCCAGGTAGTCATAAATTTCGCTTGAACCCTCAAAAACCAGTTGCTCTTCATTAACACCCTGGTTCAGAAATTGAGCTTTAAATCGCTCAATAGTAAGCGGATCATTTAGGTGGGAAGACTTGAGTAAAAGCTTTGCAGAAGGGAGCTGCTTCAACAATTCGGACCACACCCGAATAGTGCCGGGAGTTAGTTTATTCGTGTTATTAAAACATCCAAAAGTGATATATCCATTGGTTAAGCCGGGTGTTTCCGCAACCGGGGGGCTTGGATCAATAGGTTCATAACAGGTAAAACTATCCGGTAAGTGGATAAGCTCTTCGGTATAGTATTGTTGGGTTTCCGGGGGATTTACATAAGCATCGCAAAAGCGATAATCAATTTCATTCAGCCCGGTAGTGTTTATATATCCTAAATAGGATACCTGTATAGGGGCGGGCTTCATAGAAAGTATTTTCAGACGATTTCCGGCTGTATGACCTGCTAAATCAATGAGTATATCAATCTGGTCATTTTTAATGGTTTGATACACTTCCTGATCTGGAACCCCAATCGTAGATCGCCAACCGTCGAGCAGCCCCATAAATGTGGAAGTGTACCCATCCGGGTTTTCTACCTCTGCGTATCCGTAAAACTCAAATTGGCTCTTGTCATAATTCTTAAACAGCTGCTGGATAAATAAAGCCACTACATGGGCTTTGAAATCAGGAGAGACGAATCCAACTCTTATTTTCCTTTCAGGGGTTCTCTCAATCCAGGGCCATCCTTCCTCCTGAACTCCCAGACTATGCTGTTCCCCCCATTGTTTATGTTCCTCAAAAACTTCCTGTTGGCTAGGCTCCTCAATATAATTCAACGCGTATACCAGGCTGGAGTGTGATTGATAAAACTCAGGGTCGATTTCTACCGCACCTCGGAGATGTTCTGCAGCTTCTTTATGCCGGTTACTAAATAACAGCGTTGCCCCAAGATGATATAATACTTTGGCTTGTTTCGGATCCAGTTTTAATGCTTCCTTAAAATGAGCCTCCGCTTTTTTATAATTACCCTGTTTCTTATACACATTTCCAAGGTTACCATGCGCTTCTACCAGGTCAGGATTTAGTTCCAGCGTTTTTTTAGCCATTAGTTCCGCTTCTTCATACTTACCCTGACGGTTAAGGACTTCAGTAAGGTTATTCAAAATTCGAACATCGCCGGGTTTTAGTTGAAAAGCTTTTTGATAACAAAAAAGGGCGTCACTTAGCTTTCCTCCTTCTGAAAAGAGAACGCCTAATCGAAAATAGGCTTCTGCATTTTGCGGTTGAAGCCGGATAACCTCACGGAATTCCTGTATCGCTTTTTGTCGAAATCCATGCCTTTGAAGCAGGTTTCCAAGGTTGAAATGCACCGATCCATTATCAGGATCAATTTTTCGGGCAGTTCGCAGAAGATTAAGAGATTCCTGGGGGTTTTTGTTGTAAACAATGGCAGAAAGGTTGACCAGACTATCAATATGGGTAGGGTATTTATTTAGAATATCACGATAGATAGAGGCCGCTTTTGTAAGCTCTCCTTTTTCGTGAAATGAAATGGCCTCCCTGAATTCAGTATCCATCCCCAAAGGTACTAAAGTGAGCAATAAGTGGAGCAAAAATAATTTGAAAGAAGCCGGAAAATTGGATTAAAAATGAAAGATGAAAAATTTAAAATTGAGAAAGCCTGAAAGACGCTTCTTCTAATTTTAAATTTTTCATTTTGAATCCCTCAATTACGATTCTTTGTTTTTATCCCGTAGCTTTTTAAGGGCATAGGCACCACCTGCAACTGCTAATATTCCCAGACCTCCATCGATAGGAGCCTGGTCTGGAGCCCCAGGAAGGCCTGGTTGGGCAATCACCATAGTAGAAGTGATTACAATTAGGGTACATGCTAAAGTGAATACTGATATACTTGTTTTCATAAGGATTAAGTCACTGATTGGTAAGATGCAAAAGAGGGTTCCCCCATCTAAAGCATAATAGTAATAGTTATGGGTATGCATAGCTAAGGGCGCTTTTTCACCTACTATTTTATTAATGTTAGCTTTCGGGTAAGTCTTGTCTCACCTATTTGCAAGCGGTAGATATACATACCCGAAGCGAGCCGGGAAGCATCAAACCGGACGGTATATTCTCCGGCTATTTGAATATTACCATCTACTAAGGTGGCTACTTTACGTCCCATTAAATCGAACACCTCCAACCGGACACTGCTTTGTAGGGGTAGGGCATAGGTTATAGTTGTGACCGGGTTGAAGGGGTTCGGATAATTCTGTTGCAGCTCGAGCGCAGCCGGCAGCTCATCTTTTGATTCGCTACTTACCTGGGTGTTAGGAATAAGTATGAGTTGGAATCGATGTCCATCGGTTTTGCTCTTCGCTGCAACGGGGTTAGGTACGATAGGGGAAGTATCCTTTGTTTTTTCATTAACACGCTGGATTTCCAGTTCCAGCTCCTCTCCTTCCTTGATCGGATATACCTTATGTGTTTCGAGGTCTTTGATGGTAATGGACCATCCTTCAAAGTCTTCGAGGCCTTCGAAGGATAGCGTAGCAAAATCAGTATCCAATACTCCTGAAAGCTCAAGAGGAATACGAAGTTCTTCGTCCTGGTCTACCGGAAGCGCATTTATTTTTAGCTTGTCCTGGTTGTCTATGATCGTAGCCAGCCGCAGGTAGGAAGAAGAAAGTGGTTTTAGGGATAGCGCATCAAAGTCGTCTCGTCCTAGTTCTCCTCCCTGCTGGAAGCTTAGCCAGGCGTTGGCCGTAAATTTTCCTGCTTCGGCATGAATCTTCAGAATTTTAGGGTCAGCCGGAATCTCTTTTAAGAATACACCTGCTGAATCAGAAATAGCGCCTTCTCCTATACTCAGGCTTCCGCTGCCCCCCGAGCCCTGGATGAAGAATCCCTGGAAAGGAGCAATTTCTCCTTCATTGGCATCCCCGGTAGTTCCATTCCAGGTGAGCCAGGCTGATGCAGCTGCATCATATATATAGATTATATTGGAGAGGTTGGCTTTGGAGACGGCCGAAGAATCCCAGTCGATGGTAGAAGTGAAGGGATTGCCGGCCAGGAAGAAATCTCCATGATCCAGGTCGGAGATTGGGTTGATAGTGCCTGAGTTGAGTGCTCCATCGCCACCAAACTGGGAGACCGAAATACGTTTAGGAAAGCCGGCGTCTCCAACACTTCCAGGATCATCATCGCTAAACATATAGAGCAAAAAGCCTTGTCCGGCATCGAGGTTGTCGGTAGACTGATTGCTAAGAGATACCCACGCCTGAGTATCTTTATCCCAGGTCCAAGCAGTATCGTCGCCGTCCGGATCATCGGAGCCGATAAAGCCCTGGGTCCAGAAGTTACCAAGCAGCTCATCAAACACGGCGCCGCTGGTAGGGGAAGCCATCACCCGGTAATCTTCATCTCCCGGAATGGTCTGGTTCATGGTATTAAAAAATACATATATCGTTCCTTGATCATTGCCTCCTGTAAAAGGAGCTCCAAATATGACCTCACCCATCGAATCTCCATCGATATCGGCAGCGATCAAGGTTCTGCCCAATTCCTCGCCATTATTTTCAGGAGCCAAGACGAACCCATTATCACCGTTAAGGGAAGAAAGCTCAAACTCGGAAACGGAGCTATCATCAAAGCCAAAAACAACATAAACAGCGCCACTAGAATTGTTTACAGATGGGGAGCCTGTCATAAGCTCATCCAGGCCATCTCCATTCAGGTCAGCCGAAGAAACACTATAACCGGTATAATCGTAAGTAGCGAGTCCCTGTAAAAAGAATCCATTCGTGCCATCCAGTGAAGTATCATCAATGATAGAAGGAAAACTGCTTCCCCCAAATATTACCATAACTTCGCCTGTATACGTATAATCTCTGCCATATCCGGTAGCACCAACGATTAAATCATCATATCCATCCCCATTGATATCTCCGCTACTTATAGAGGCACCGAGATAGTTATAACTAATAGTTCCTCCAACCTGGAAACCGTCGGATCCGTCCAAACTAGAGATTTGCACGGTATCTGCAAAGGTGACCGTATGGCCGAATACAACAGCGGTACTTCCATTGTAATTCTCGGCATATTTTCCACCGGCCAATACATCTTCAATACCATCCCCGTTTATATCCCCTGCTCCAAGGGAATTCCCAAAATACCCATAGCCGGAGCTTATCGGATTTCCCACTATCTTAAAGCCCAAAGTGCCGGGATTCATGTTTTCCAGTTGCAGGGTATCGGCAAAGGCACCAGTTTGTCCAAATACGACATAAGCCATTCCCTGACGGTTTGAGTTATTTTTTGGAGCCCCAATAATCACATCATCAATACCATCTCCATTTATATCCCCGGAGCTTAGTGCGGACCCTGTGTAATCCTGGGTGCCAGGCTCGCCAACCATCACAAAACCATTGGTTCCATCAACGAGAAGGCTTACATCCATCGAGGAGCTAAAGCCATCGGTATGACCAAACACCACGTATACCTCTCCTTTAAAATCATTCCCGGCGGAGCCTCTCGGGGTACCAATCAGGAGATCATCAATCCCATCTCCGTTTATATCTGCGGAAGCTGCCGAAGCCCCAAAACGGTTACTACTATTTCCTTCCAGAATAAATCCATTGTCTCCATCCAGAGAAGAAAGGTCTAGGCTAGAATCAAAACCATCGGAGCCACCGAAAACAACATAGGTCTCACCAGAGTTTACTGACCCAATTATGAGATCGTTATATCCATCCCCATTTATATCACCGAAGCCCAGGCCATCGCGGCCGATGTAATCTGAGCTACCAATCCCGTTAATGGAAAATCCATTTACGCCCCTGAAGTCTGAAACGTTTACGGAATCTACACCCTGGGCTTTTAAACCGGGAGCTGACATCGTTAATAGTGCCCCAAGAAAAGATGCCGCCAACAGATATCGGCTACGCACTAAAAACCGGTTACCTGAGATTCTTTTAATGATGCCCCAAATGGGATGGTTGTCTTCATCGGTGCCCTCAACCCAGCAGGCAGAAACGCCGGTTACCTTAGAAAGCCAGTTAAATAACGAGATTGATTTTCTAGACGGAGGATTATATACCCCTCCCAATGTATAACTACCTTTCATTTTGAATCCTTTAACTATGATTCTTTAGTTCGGTCTTTCAACTTTTTGTAAGCATAAGCACCGCCCGCAGCAGCAAGAATACCCAAACCTCCATCTATAGGTGTTTGATCAGGTTGAGCCGGGAATGAAGGTTGAGCTACTGCTGCTGTTGATAACAGAAACAGAAAGGCAAGTAGATACCCCATCCTGAGCAGAACTCGTTTTAAATGAGATTCTTTATGATGATGGTGCGCTTTTTTTTCTTTTACTTCCAATAGTATCATTTCTTCTCCGCTATTTAATGAGGGTAAGCTTTTTAACGATGTGGGTATTACCCGCTGTTAGCTGATAGATATAGGTTCCACTGGCAAGTTGAGACGCATTAAAGCGAACGGAATACGTTCCCGCTTGCTGTTCGTCATTCACCAGGGTAGCCACTTTACGCCCCATGAGGTCGAACACCTCCAACCGGACACGGTTTTGTCGTGGTACTTGGTAGTTAATAGTTGTGACCGGATTGAAGGGGTTCGGGTAGTTTTGTTGCAGCTCGAGCGTAGCCGGCAGCGCATCTTCTGATTCGCTACTTACCTGGGTGTTAGGGGTAAGTATGAGTTGGAATCGATGTCCATCGGTTTTGCTCTTCGCTGCAACGGGGTTAGGTACGATCGGGGAAGTATCCATTGTTTTCTCGTTAACACGCTGGATCTCCAGTTCCAGTTCCTCTCCTTCCTTGATCGGATATTCGGTTTCTGTTTCCAGGTCTTTGATGGCAATAGACCAATCTTCAAAGTCTTCGAAGCCTTCAAAGGAGAGCTTTGCGGTTTCAGCTTCCAATATCCCGGATACAGAAAATGGCAGGTGTAGCTCTTCGCTATGATCTACGGGAAGTGCATTTATTTTTAGTTCGTCCTGGCTTTCTATGATGGTGGCCAGTCGCAGATAAGTAGAAGAAAGGGGTTTCAGTGAGAGGGCATCAAAGTCGTCTCGTCCGAGTTCCCCTCCCTCCTGGAAGCTTAACCAGGCGTTGGCAGTGAAGCCTCCAGCTTCTGCCTGAATTTTAAGGACTTTTGGCTCGGCAGCCACCTGCTTGAGAAATACACCCGCAGAATCAGAAATAGCGTCATCTCCTATACTCAGGCTTCCACTGCCCCCGGAACCCTGGATGAAGAATCCCTGGAGGGGAGCAATTTCTCCTTCATTGGCATCTCCAATGGAGCCGTTCCACGTGCGCCAGTCAGAGCCAGCTGCATCATATATATAGATTATATTGGAGAGATTGGTTTTGGAGACTCCCGAAGCATCCCAGTCGATGGTAGAAGTGAAAGGGTTTCCGGCCAGGAAGAAATCTCCGTCTCCTAAACCAGATACTGCATTAACGGTCCCTCCATTAAGCGTTCCATCTCCTCCAAACTGGGAGACCGATGCACGTTTAGGAAAACCGGCGTCTCCTACACTTAAAGGATCATCATCGCTAAAAATGTAGAACAAAAAGCCCTGACCGGCATCGAGGCTATCGGTGGACTGATTGCTAAAGGCGGTCCATGCCTGGGTGCCGGTATCCCAGGTCCAGGCGTTATCGGAGGCTGAGGGGGCGTCTGAACCGGTAAAGCCCTGGGTCCAGAAATTACCAAGTAGCTCATCAAATACGGTGCCACTGGTAGGGGAGCTCATCGTACGGAAACCTTCGCCTCCGGAAACGGTCTGGTTAATGGTATTAAAAAAGACATAGACCCTTCCCTGGTTAAAGCTTCCCGAATAAGCGGCTCCGAATATAATCTCATCCATGGAATCTCCATCAATATCGGCAGCGAGCACCCTGGCGCCTACTCCCTCGTCATCTTGTCCGTTAGTTATCGTGAACCCGTTATCGCCGTCAAGGGAAGAAAGCTCAAACTGTGAAACAGAGGTATCATCAAAACCAAAAATAACGTAAACAGCACCATCACTATAGGTTACATCCTCGGCTCCCACTATAAGCTCATCCATGCCATCTCCATTCAGGTCGGTCGTGGACACGCTACCTCCGATATAATCGTAACTACTGAGCCCTTTGAAGAAGAAGCCATTCGTGCCATCCAGGGAAGTATCATCAATGACGGAAGAGAAGCTGCTCCCTCCAAATACCACGAAAACTTCACCTGAATAGTCATAGTCTCTGGTGGGCCCTTGTGTGCCAATGATAAAGTCATCATACCCATCCCCGTTGATATCACCACTGCCCACAGAGTGCCCGACATAGTTATAATTAAGAGTTCCATCAACTACAAAGCCATCGGACCCGTCCAACGCAGAAACTTGCACCGTATCTGCAAAGGTGGCTGTTTGGCCGAATATAACAGCGGCGTTTCCCTGGTAATAATCGAAATATTGCGCGCCGGCCAATACGTCGTCAATGCCATCTCCGTTTATATCTCCTACCCCTACGGACTCTCCAAAATATCCCAGGTTGCTGCCAACCGTCGGAATGCCTGCTATCTTAAAGCCCGAAGTACCGGGATCCAGGGTTGCCAGCTGTAGGGTGTCGGCAAAGGCATGTGTTTGACCAAATACGACATAAACGATTCCATCATACTTACTCCCACTATCATTGTTTTGCGCTCCTATAATGGCATCGTCAATACCATCTCCATTTATATCTCCGGAGCTTACAGCAGTCCCGGTTCTATCATTGGAGCCATCACCATCACCTAGCATCACGAAGCCATTAGTCCCATCAACGAGTTGTGTTACATTTATCGAAGAAGCAAAGCCATTGGTATGACCAAACACCACATATGCCTCTCCTTCAGAAGCTCCTCCAACGGTGCCCCGGGGGTTACCGATCAGGAGATCATCAATACCATCTCCGTTGATATCTGCGGAAACCGACGAAGCCCCGAAATCGCCCCCCCCTTGTAGCATAAATCCATTGTCTCCATCCAAAGAAGAAACATTAATGGAAGAGTCGAAGCCATCGGAGCCACCAAAAACTACAAAGGTTTGATTATCATATGTTGCTCCGAATATGAGATCGTTATATCCGTCCCCATTTATATCCCCGAAGGTCATGGCATCGCGCCCAACATAATCGGAGGCATTAGCTCCCTCGAGTGAAAACCCGTTTAGCCCCCTAAAGTCTGAAACGTTTATAGACTCTACATTTTGTGCCAATACACCAGGGCTTAGCATAGTTAACGAGGTGCCAAGCAAAGACGCAGCTGCCAGTCGTCGGCTGCGCACTAAAAACCGGTTACCAGTAATTCTTTTAATAATCCCCCAAACGGGATGGTTGTCGTTATCGGTGCCCTCAATCCAGCAGGCTGAAACGCCGGTTACTTTAGAAAGCCATTTAAATAACGAGATTGATTTTCTGGAGCGGGGAATATAAAGCCCCTCCTGTGTATAACTACCTTTCATTTTACTTCCTTCTTAAAATTCAAAACCGCAAAAAAGCTACATGTAGGGATTGAAAGGAGTCTGCCAATAACGCTGACCAGTCTGCCAAACGAATCTGCCAAAAGTATTTAAAAGGTGAAAAAAGAAGGCTTTTGAGGTAGTTGGGGCAATTTCTTAAACAAGAGGCTATTGTCTTGAAAAGAAGGGGAGGGGTTGAAGGAGCGTTTTTTTATTTCAAAAGCTCATTTGGATGTAGATCGAAACGTTCAGTAAAGATTTTAGAAAAGTAAAAAGGAGTCGAAAAACCAACTGAGTAGGCCACTTCTGCAATAGTCCCCGCCTGACGGGTTTCCAGAATTTGTTGGGCTTTTTTTAGTCGAACTTCTCTGACAAATTGTTGAGGAGTAAAGCCAGTAATGGTTTTTACCATTCTGTAAAGCTGACGCTCACTCATATTCATAGCAGAAGATAGTTCCAGAGCTGTAATTGTAGGCTGCGTAATCCTTTCCTCGATAAACTCTTGCAGCTTCTTAAGAAACTCTTCGTTTTCGCTGATTACCTCTTCTTGCTCTTTAACCTCCAGTTCATATTGATCTCTTTGGAATTGCAGCTTACGATTTCCCCAAAAAATCAAGCCTATCAATATCGACGAACCTAAGGCAATCAGTATTCCTTTAAACCAGGAGGTTTCATAGAAGTAGGGTTCTATACTGAAGCTTACAGACTCCATTTGAGTGTCATCCCATTGGCCATTCATTCCGGCTCTTACCCTGAATGTATACTCTCCTGCCGATAAATTTGTAAACGAGACATCCCGGTTTGTACCTGCATATACCCATTCATTTTGAAGGCCTTCAAGTATATATGAAAAACTAATATTCTCGGATTTTACCCGGTAATTAAATGCGGTGTACTTAATACTGATATTCCTACTCTCTTTTGGAAGCGTAAATTGAGCATCCGGAACAGATCGAACAGAATCTCCGCAACTAATCGATTCGATATGTGCAGGAAAAGCCAACGTCAACGCTTGTACGCTGTCGGGATGGATATTGGTCACGCCATGCCGCATTGCAAACCAAAAGGACCCATCTTTCGCAATGAGGCCCGAATTTTGCGCAGCTCCATTAGCCTCGTTGCCAGGTAACCCATCTTCGACCTGGTAAATCACAGGGCTAATGCGATCAATAGTGCCTGCTGCAAATTCATTGAGTTGGGCTTTGTCGATCCAAAAAATGCCCTGGTTGCTGCTCATCCAAAATCGGTTATAGTCATCCTCCAGGATAGTGTGTATTACCGAACCAAAAAGGCCGTTATCAGGATTATATTTTGTAACCGATTCAGCGGATAATCCATCTTTGGCTAATTTAATTCTATTAAGCCCCCCGCCCTGGAAACCCACCCATAGTATGCCTTCTTCGTCTGAGTAGATAGACCGTATGTTTACCCCTGAAAGTAACTCATTGTCTTTAAAAGCATGTAAAGTGTCATCCTTTAAAAAAAACAACGCGTTGTTATCTGAGCCTACCCAAATATCTCCATTATTGGTTGTATGCATTTGAGCAATTCTAATGTCGCTTCCGTTTTCATCAGGGACTCTCTTCCATGTCCTATCTCCTCGATTATATTCGTAAAGGCCTCTTCTTGATCCTATCCATAAATTGCCATCTTCGTTTTCCCGAACTACACTTACCCGAACGCCCTGCCCATTAAATGGGACTTCAACAGAGCTAAAACTTTCTAATTGCCTGTTCCATAGTTGCAAGCCAGTGGAGGTGCCCAGCCAAATATTATGTGCTGAATCTTCATAGAACGAAAGTACTCTTGGGAATGTGCGATGTTCTGTAAGCCTTTCAACCTGTTCATTTTCAATCCGTGATAATATCCCTCCCATTGAAGAGGTCCAGATTGACCCTGTATGATCCTGGAATAAAGGGTATACATTATCGATCCCTTCTTTATTTCCGTAACTGGTAAAAATGCTCTTATCATACTGGTATAATCCATTACTTGAGCCAATCCATGCCGAGCCATGTTCATCAACGAACAACCTACCTGTAACAAAAGCCCCAAACTCAGGGCTAATAGTTGTTGTAACACGCTCATTATTATACCATAACACATTACCAGTCTTTACCCACCCCTTGTTGTCCTTTAAGCTAAGCTCTGTTAGTAAAGGAATATTGCTCTCCCGAACATCATTTTCAGTATATAACAGCTTATACTGCCTATTCTCATATGCATAAGCTGTAACGAAATTTGAAAAAAGTAACAGTTCTGGTGTAGAGAGGTTATTCTGTATGCCAACAACACGAATATCTACTATCTGGGGTATATGAGGAGATAAGGGTAATTCGTAGGTTTGTATCTTTCCTTCTTTTATTGATCGGACCTCTCGTTCTGTGGCCAGCCAAATGATCTCTGATTTATCTAAAGTAAAATGTAACAGGTTGGTATTATCGTGTTCTGTAAATGATATTCCTTTCTCTTTTATCAGATAAAAGCCCCTTTTAACGGCAACCAGTATAGAGTTTCCAACGGTTACCACTCCTCTTACGGGTTCTGTAATTACATCTTCATAGGCCTTGAAAAAAGCCTCATTCTCGAAAATATATAAACCATCATCAGTTGCTAGCCAAAGCTTTCCATCTGGAGATAAGTCGAAATGAAGATGAAGAATAATTTCCGGAGAGATTTGATTTAAATGGAATGGAAAGTGAGTAAAACTTCCATTCTTATACCTTACAAGCCGAATATTACCATTGCGGCCATTGTTAAACCAAAATTGGTTTATTCCTTTTTCAGCTAAATGGTCCGATGAAGAGCTTGTAAATGCTGTATTGTTAGCGTTATTGAACTGTGTAAATGTTTTTCCATCAAACCGGATAATTCCTTCTGAAGACCGCAACCACATATATCCATCCGAAGTTTTCCATATGCGACTTATCTCATTTACTGGCAATCCATCTTCTGTACCCCAATGTTTTACTGTATACCCTGGCGAGACATTTTGGGCATAAGATGAGATTGGGCGTAAAGTGAAAGTAAGACAAAGGCTAAACACAGAGCATAAAAGAAGCTCAGCCCATTTGATCCTGAATAGCTTTTTAGGAGAAAAGTAAATCATTGCAACTTTGCCTTAATAAAAGAAAGAGTTCTAATACCTCAATCTTAAATCACCTGGAATATTTCATGACAATCAAAAAATATATGACAAGAGAATGTCCTGCTCCCTACATATACTCTACAAATATGTCATTACAGAAAGTAAAAGTCAGAAAAAAGTGATTAGTTGCAAAATGTACCCAAAACAGGGTTTTAAAAAGAACACGTTCGGAATGAAAAATGAAAGATGAAAAATTTAAAATTAGAAGAAGCGTCTTTCAGGCTTTATCAATTTTAAATTTTTCATTTTGAATCCCTCAATTACGATTCTTTGTTTTTATCCCGTAGCTTTTTAATAGCATAAGCCCCGCCTGCAGCAGCAAGAATACCTAAACCGCCATCAATCGGCGTCTGATCAGGTTGAGCGGGGAAGGCTGGCTGAGCCATTACGGCCGTTGACAATAAAAGCATAAAAATGAAGAGAGACCCCATTGTTGAAATAATTCGTTTCAAGTAGGAAGACCGAATTTGAGGATGTGGCACTTGATGTTCTTTGATTCTTTTTTCGGTTTCAAGTCGGATGGAAGCGCGGACTAGTTTATTTTTTCTAGAACAGCTTTGGCAGGCTAATTTTTCAACACCTGAGATATTCACACTCCTGAGTTTAACAACAAACCGCCCCATCACGCGGATTTTTCCTTCTTCAGCTGTGCAGAAATCACACCTTCTGTTTAGAGTACAAGCTGGTGTTATTGTTATCGGTTCCTTGGTATCAAACGGTATCATGGTATCTCCATTTATTTGATGAGGGTGAGTTTCTTAGTTAGATGGGTACGGCCCGCAGATAACCTGTATATATAGGTTCCGCTGGCCAGGCTTGACGCATCAAAGCGTACGGAATAGCGCCCAGCTGCTTGTGATTGCCCGTCAATAAGAGTGCTTACCTTACGCCCCATCAGATCGAACACCTCCAACCGGACACGGCTATGTTGTGGTACTTGGTAGTTAATAGTTGTGACCGGGTTGAAGGGATTCGGATAATTCTGTTGCAGCTCGAGCTCAGCCGGCAGCGCATCTTCTGATTCGCTACTTACCTGGGTGTTAGGAGTAAGTATGAGTTGGAATCGATGCCCATCGGTTTTGCTCTTCGCTGCAACGGGGTTAGGTACTATTGGAGAAGCGTGCGTTGTTTTTTCGTTAACACGCTGGATCTCCAATTCCAGTTCCTCTTCTTCATGGATCGGATATACGGTATCTGTTTCCAGGTCTTTGATAGCAATGGACCATCCCTCAAAATCTTCAAGCCCTTCAAAGGATAGCATTGCTGTTTCAGCTTCTAATAACCCAGACATGGAAAGTGGGAGATATAGCTCTTCGCTATGATCTATAGGGAGCGCATTTATTTTTAGCTCGTCCTGGTTTTCTATAATGGTAGCCACTCGCAGGTAGGAAGAAGAGAATGGTTTTAGGGAGAGCGCATCAAAGTCGTCTCGTCCGAGTTCACCTCCTTCCTGGAAGCTTAGCCAGGCGTCTGCAGTAACGTCTCCTGCTTCGGCATGAATCTTCAGAATTTTAGGATCAGCCGGGATTTCTTTAAGGAATACGCCTGCGGAATCCGAAATAGCGCCATCACCTATACTGAGGCTTCCACTACCGCCGGAGCCCTGGATAAAGAAACCCTGGAAGGGTGCAATTTCTCCCTCATTGGCATCCCCTATGGTTCCATTCCAGGTGAGCCAGGCTGAGGCAGCTGCATCATAGACATAGATCGTATTGGAGAGGTTGGTTTTGGAAACGGCCGTGGAATCCCAGTCGATGGTAGAAGTGAAGGGGTTTCCGGCCAGGAAGAAATCTCCGTCTCCTAACCCAGATACCGCGTCAACGGTTCCGTCATTAAGGGCTCCATCTCCGCCAAACTGAGAGACCGAGATACGTTTAGGGAAGCCCGCGTCTCCTGCTTCGTTAAGATCATCATCGCTAAAAATATAGAATAAAAAGCCCTTACCAGCCTCGAGATGGTCGATGGACTGGTTGCTAAGAGCAGCCCATGCCTGAACATCTTCATCCCAGGTCCAGACGTTATCGTCGCCGCCGGGATAATCTGAACCAGTAAAGCCCTGGGTCCAGAAGTCACCGAGCAGTTCATCAAACACGGCGCCGCTGGTAGGAGAGGCCATTACCCGGTAATCTTCATTTCCGGAAATGATCTGGTTCATGGTATTAAAGAAGACAAAGGTTGATCCAAGACCACCTAATGCACTAGGAGCTCCCATTATGATCTCGTCCATGGAATCTCCATCGATATCACCGGTTGCTACCCTAGCTCCTAAACGATCTACATCGTTTGCATGGAACGCAAACCCGTTATCGCCGTCCAGAGAAGAAATCTCAAACTCGGAAACGGAGGTGTCATCAAAGCCAAAAATGACATAAACAGCTCCATCAGATGAGTTTAGTCTTGAGTGCCCCACTATAATTTCGTCCATACCATCTCCATCCAGGTCGGCCGAGGCGACACTTTCCCCGATATAATCGCTAGCAACGGGCCCTTTAAAAAAGAAGCCATTCGTGCCATCCAGGGAAGTATCATCAATGATAGAAGGGAAGCTGGTTCCTCCAAATATCACCATAACTTCGCCCGAAGAGTCATACTCTCTGCTATATCCGGTAGCGCCAACGATTAGGTCATCATATCCATCCCCATTGATATCCCCACTACTGAATGAGGCACCGAGATAGTTATAATAAATAGTCCCTCCAATCTGGAAACCGTCGGATCCGTCCAAACTAGTGATTTGCACCGTATCTGCAAAGGTGGCCGTTTGACCAAAAACAACAGCGGCACTTCCGTAATAATCGAAGGCTCTTTCTCCACCAGCGAATACATCGTCAATGCCATCTCCATTGATATCTCCTGCTCCAAGGGCATACCCAAAATATCCAAAGCCGGAGCTTATCGGATTTCCGGCAATCTTAAAACCTGTAGTGCCAGGGTCCAGGGTCTCCAGTTGCAGGGAGCTGGCAAAGGCATCTGTTTGACCAAATACGACATAAACCGTTCCCTGATAGTAAGTGTCACCATTTTTTGGGGCCCCAATAATGACATCCTCCACACCATCCCCGTTGATATCCCCGGAACTTAGTGCGTACCCGGTATAATCATCGGAACCTGACTCACCCTCCATCACAAAGCCATTGCTTCCGTCAACAGAAAGGCCTACAGTCATCGAGGAAGAAAAGCCATTGGTATGACCAAACACCACGTATACTCTCCCAGTGGAACCGAGATGGGCACCAACCAGGAGGTCATCAATACCATCCCCGTTTATATCTGCGGAAGCCGCCGAATTCCCAAAGCCGCCGCCACCTTTTAGTACAAATCCATTATCCCCATTCAAAGAAGAAAGATCAAGGGCGGAATCGAAGCCTTCGGAGCTGCCAAAAACAACATAGGCCTCTTCCGATATTGCTGCTCCTACTATGAGATCATTATATCCATCTCCATTAATATCACCTACGGCTGTTCCATAACCCCCAATTCTATCATCGAGAACGGTGCCGTTAACGGAAAACCCGTTTAACCCTCTTAAGTCTGAAACGTTTACGGAATCTACATTTTGTGCCAAGGCACCAGGGCTTAGCATAGTGAGTGAGGCTCCAAGCAAAGATGCGGCTGCCATTTGTCGGCTTCGCACTAAAAACCGGTTACCAGTGATTCTCTTGATGATCCCCCAAATTGGATGGCTGTCTTCATCCGTGCCCTCAACCCAGCAGGCCTTAAGTCCCGTTACCCGGGACATCCATTTGTATAGAGAACGTATTTTTCGATTCTCTACTTCTACTGCTATGGCCTCTCGCAATTGTAACCTAACCTTCATAATACACATGCTTAATTAATTTTTATCAGCGTGTGTATACTAGTGGCAAGTCACTTATAAAATTGTTCCAAAAACTTTTAAAAAAATTACATTTTTCTCTTTTACTAAGCCTGGATCAGTAAACGAGGGCTAATTCCGAATCTCTTTTCGAATACGGATGTAAAATAGCCAGGTGAGGAAAAGCCAATCGCATAGGCTACATCAGAAATGCGTCTCATTTGTTTGTTTTTGAGAATCTGATGCCCTTTCAATAGTCTTATTTCTCTTACAAATTCAGCAGGCGTAAATCCCGTTTCAGTCTTAAGGTTTCTGTAGAGCTGGCCCCGACTCATGTTCACTAACTCCGATAATTCCTCGACAGGAATCTTTGGTTTCGCAATATGTTCAATGATGTACTCCTGTAGCTTCTTTACAAAGGCGGTTCCTTCGCTGAGTTCTTCAGGCTCTTCGGAAGGCTGCTTTGTTCTGGCCTGGTCACGCTCAGCTTTTAACCGCAGCAGGTTCCCGATGCGGGCTTTCAGCTCTTTCTCTACAAATGGTTTGGTGAGATAATCACTTACACCAATCTCAAAAGCCTCCATACGATTATCCAAATCCTCCAGGGCCGTCAGCATCATGATGGGGGTTAAGCGGAGCTCGGGAATAGAGCGCACATACCGGGAGAATTCATGTCCGTCCATGTCCGGCATCATAACATCCGTGATGATGACATCGGGTTCAATCAGGGCCAGTTTCTTTTTGCCCTCCACCCCGTTAACGGCCTCTGTAACTTTAATTTGGTCTCCGGAGAGTAGTCCGGAAATATACTGCCTCATATCCGGGTTGTCTTCCACAAGCAAGATGTTTGTGGTCAATACACCGGTTTTTTGGAGTATGGGAGCTTCGGGAAGCCCTATGTTATAGGAAAGCATATTTTCATCCACGATCTCATCGCCGGATACTGGAGCCCCATTCCTGGCCATGGTGTTAGAGTAGCTTCGCAGGGTGACCAAAAAAGTGGTCCCTGTTCCGTATTCACTTTCTACTGAGATGGTGCCCCCATGTAGTTCTGCCAGTTCCTTGGCCAGGTTCAGCCCTACCCCCAGGCCGTAACTTCTTTTAGAAAGGCTCCCTTCTTGAGAATGGAAGCGGTCAAAGATATAGGGAAGGCGTTCTTTTTCGATACCAATTCCATTATCTGAAACAGAGAGTTCTACAAAGCCGCTGTTTAATTCAACAGAAACCTCAACGGTACCTTGTTCGGGAGTAAACTTGATGGCATTAGAAATAAGGTTATTCAAAATCTTTTGAAATACATCCGGGTCAACCCCTGCATAGATCTCTTCATCTGGAATAGAAGGTTTCAGGCTAATTTTATTACTCAAGGCCAGGCTTTCGAAAGAGGATACAATCAACCGTACTTTTGCAGAAACGTCTAGTTTAATTGGATGAATCTCCATTTTATTGGATTCAATCCGGGTCAGGTCCAGTACCTGATCTACGAGTTGCTTTAACCGAAATCCATTTCGGCGGGCGAGATCAAGGTTTCGCGCCCAGTTCTCAGGCACATTGGAAGTATCGTAACTGAGACTTTCGAGCGGGCCCAATACCAGAGTAAGTGGTGTTCGCAATTCATGAGAAATATTAGTGAAAAAGGTGTCCTTAGCATGGCTCAGCTCATCAATAATTTCCTTTTGCCTTTCTACCTCTTCTTTTTCCTTGCGCAGATCGTTGGTTTTTTCAGTAATAATGCCTTCTAGTTTCTGTTGATTAACCCTGCTTCGATATTCTCTCATTACTAGTACAAGTACCAGGAGCCCTAAAACTGAAGCTCCAGCAAGTAGTTTAAACCAGGCCGTTTCATAAAAGAAAGGAGCTATAGTAATTTTTATTGAGGCGGCTTCGGTGCTCCACAGCCCATCATTGTTAGAGCCCTGAACTATGAACGTGTAGGTGCCTGAAGGCACATTGGTAAAATAGGCCGTGCGTCGGTTCCCGATATAATGCCACTCATCTTCATTATGATCATGGAAGCCATCAAGTTTATACCGGTATTGATTTTTTTCGGGGTGAATGAAGCTGAGTGCCGCAAAGCTTACTTCAAAATCTCGTTCATCAGCTTCTAAAGCTATCTCCGTACCAATATTCTGAATTTCTTTGTCACCCCATGCAATGCGCTGGATGTGTACCGGAGGAGCGGTTAGGTTTTGGGTGATATTGGCGGGGTCTACAGATACAGCGCCTCCTTGTCCTGCAAACCACAAGGTTCCATCAAACGCTTTTATGGCAGAAGGCTGGGTACCCCCATTTCCTTCCCGGTGTGCCAGGCCGTCTTTTTCTGTATAGCTGGTAGAGGAAATGGTTTCAATTTCTCCATCTAAGAAAGCATGCACCTCTTCTTTTGTAATCCAGAAAATTCCCTGGTTGGTATTCATCCAAAAGCGTCCGAAATCATCTTCCAGGATTACGTGGATGGAGTTGTCATATACTCCATTTGTCTGGTTTAAGGTAACCAGGCTCGAAAAATCAGGTGCTCCATCTACAAGCCGGATGATGTCCAGTCCATCTCCTTCACTACCAACAAACAACCACTCTGCACCTGTCTCAGGGTCCACATACACATAAAGCCCTCGAATAAAATCGCTGGTAAATCCATCCTTTGTCGAATAATGGAAAAAGGAGTTCCCGTCATACCGTACTAATCCCTCCCCTCGAGCTGAAGCCCAGATATCACCGCCAGGTGTTTCCATAATGTACTGGTAGGTGGCGTAAGGGACGTTTTCATTAGCGGTAAGATTTTCCCAGGCTCCATCCTCACGCACAAAAAGGCCCCGATTTCCTCTTGCAGAAGTACCAACCCAAAGGCGCTGTTGGGAATCTTCAAACATGCTATGCACACTAAAGTCACTGATAACTTCCGGGACAGGATAAAGCTCAAAGGTATTGGTCTGTGTGTTTAAGTAACGCATTTTAAGCAGCCCGCCTGCGAGCAGGGTTTGATCGGCAAGCTGTTCGATCGTGTATAGATACCCCTCATCCAAATTCGATTGGATACTATAGTTAGAGATCGTCTCATCGACAGAAATTCTACTAACTCCTCTTCCAAATGTACCCACCCAAATGGAAGAGTCTGAGCTCTGGAACACAGCGTTTACATTATCATAGCTTAACCCATCTGCTTCAGTGATTGTATTAAATAAATTCTCTCTTAGCTGAAGAAGCCCCTCTTGAATAGTCGGGATCCATAAGGTGCCTTCTTTATCGACAAGAAGCCCGTTCATAAAGCCATCAGTCTCCATGATAAGTTGATTATCTATGTAAATACCGATACTGCTCTCAGACTCAGGGGAGTCTCTTAATACTTCAATAAAAGAGGGTGGCTGAAGAGCTTTTTTAACTAATGTTCCTTCTTTGAATTCAAAAAGAGCCAGGTTTTTAAAGCTCTGAAAAGGAAGTGCGGCAACTAGTAGCAGGGTGTTGTTACTGGTTGTAGCTGCATTTAGAAATGCTTCCCCATTTGATTCATAAAGAAGGGTAAGCTCGTTGTCCACGTAGCTATAAATTTCAAAATGGGTGACAATGAACTGAATACCATCGGAGGTGTTGTCGGGCAGGGAAATTCCGCTCCGGATGGGAAAGCGCAGATTCCCTTTACGGGAATCTGTTGGAGATATGTGATGGTCCAGAATCTTTTCGACAACGCCATCCTCATATCGGTAAAGAAATTTGTCCTGAAAATAGGAGAACCAAACAACCCCTTGTTCGGCCTTCAGGATTCGTGCAACAGGCTTTTGAATGAGCTCCGGGACAAAAGAGCTAAGTGATCCGTTGTCATAAATCTTTATGCCCGTTTCATCTCCTAGCCAAATTCTTCCTTCTTTATCTTTGTAGTAAAAGTTTCGGTCTCGCGCTTCCCCTACCACGCCCTGATCAGAAGATAAGAGGAACGTAAAGGTTTCGTCTTTAAAAGCGAAAATATCCGCTCCCTGGTTCATGGCAATGATACTTCCGTCATTAGCCTCTACGATTCCTAAAATGCGGTTTCCCCTTAGCCCGGGGTATTCAGCGGAGGTGTATACTTTAAAATCTACACCATCGAAGCGAACAAGGCCTCCATTGGTACTAAGCCATAAATATCCATTTTCGGCCTGAATAATATTATTCACCGATTTTACCGGGAGGCCATCTTCAATCGTAAAGTTCTTTATGGTATAACCCGGAGCCACAAATTGAGCATAGCTATCCCAGTGACCAATAAAGAGAATCAATATTAATGTTCCTATAGACCTCATCGAATACCCATATTTTGAGAGGCGAACATACTTTTTCAGACAATTCGCTCTTGCACAAATAAGAGCGCCTGACGGTCAATATATTACGAATTACGACAAATCCGAATCTATTTCAATGGGTATAAATTTTGCCAGGTGTATTGAAGGGAATTTTCGAGTTATAAATAGAACACCTACAGAATTAAAAATGAAAAATTTAAAATTAGGAGTGCCGGTTCGGAACTCTTGAATTTTAAATTTTTAATTCTTCATTTTTAATCTGAAAGCTGGGAGTCTCTATTTCTGTCTTTCAATTTTTTTAGTGCATAAGCTCCGCCAGCAGCAGCTAGCAATCCGAGCCCTCCATCAATAGGAGTTTGGTCAGGTTGATCAGGGAATTTAGGTTGAGCTACAGCTACGGTTGACAGTAAAAGGATAAATACGAAAAAGTATCCTACTCTCGAGATGAATTGTTTAAAAAGAAAAGACATATTAAAATGTTGTTTAGTAGGTTCTTGTGTCAGTTTTCTTTCCTTAAAGTGCTTTGAAATCAGCACGTCTTCATTTTTTCGAAAACAGGTTTGGCAGGCTAATTTTTTTTCTCCGAAAACGTCTACACGTCGAAGTTGAACAATAAATTGACCTACAAGTCGGAGCTTCCCTTCTTCGCAGTTGCAGAAATCACAACGTCTGTTTTTTCCATGGTTCGTAATAACCAGCGGTTCCTTTACATCAATTAGTTCCATAGCATTTCCGCTTATTTAATTAAGGTGAGTTTTTTGGTAAGTGAAGTACTGCCTGCCGTTAGCCGGTAGATATAGGTTCCACTGGCCAGTCGGGAAGCATCAAAACGGACGGCATAACGCCCTGCCGACTGCTGTTCGCCATTTACTAAAGTGGCTACTTTGCGACCCATTAGGTCGAACACCTCCAGGTTGACCAGGCCGGCCTGGGGCACCCCGTATTCGATGGTCGTGTTGGGATTGAACGGGTTGGGGTAATTCTGCTGAAGTTCGGTGACTTCGGGCAGGTCACTAATGGCTTCGTTGCTTACTGAGGTGCCCGGGATAAGTGCCAGTTCAAAACGGTGGCCGCCCTCTGTTTTTGCCTTCACCGAAGCCGGGGTAGGCAAACCAGGCTGGACCATTTCTTTGGCCTGTACCTGTTGGACCTCCAGGGTAATGGAAGCATCTTCGGAGAGTTCATGCACCTGCTCGGTCTGCAGGTCATGGATGGCTATCGTCCAGCCTTCGAAATCTTCGAGCCCTTCAAAGGAAAGGCGGGCTGTTTGTGCATCCAGGCCCAACCCGGATAAGAGCAGCGGGAAACGAAGCTGTTCGTCATGATTGGAAGGTAAGGCGTTTATTTTTAGCTCAGTCTCATCCTCTATGAGGGTAGCCAGTGTTAGATAGGAGGAAGAAAGGGGCGTTAAGGCTAACCCATCAAAGGAGTCTCTTCCCAGTTCCCCACCTTGCTGGAAGCTTAGCCAGGCATTGGCCGTAAAGTCTCCTGCTTCTGCCTGGAGCTTGAGAATTTTAGGATCAGCCGGGATCTCTTTTAGGAAAACTCCTGCAGCATCCGAGATAGCACCTTCCCCTATACTGAGGCTACCGGTTCCTCCAAAGGCCTCGATGAAGAATCCCTGGAAGGGGGCAATTTCTCCGTTATTGGCATCCCCGGTAGTCCCGTTCCAGGTGAGCCAGGCAGAGCCGGCCGCATCATATACATAGATACTATTCGACAGATTCGTTTTAGAAACGGCCGTAGAATCCCAGTCAATGGTAGAAGTGAAAGGATTCCCTGCCAGGAAGAGGTCTCCGTCCCCTAAATCAGATACCGCGTCAATGGTTCCGGAGTTGAGTGTCTCATCTCCGCCAAATTGGGAGGCCGAAACCCGCTTGGGGAAGCCTGCATTTCCTGCAGCTGTATGGTTATCATCTTCAAAAATAAAGGACAAGAATCCATGGCCGGCAGTCAACGAGTCGGTATTTTGATTGCTAAGAGCGGCCCACGCCTGGGTAACGTCGTCCCACATCCAGACGGTGTCGTCTCCACCAGGGTCATCGGAGCCGGCGAGGCCCTGGGTCCAGAAATCCCCGAGCAGTTCGTCAAACACAGTGCCATTGGTAGGGGAGGAAAGCAGCCGGAAGCCCTCGTTGCCGTCGATGATCTGGTTCATGGTGTTGGAGAAGACATAGACTACTCCATTATTGTCGGCTCCGTTATTAGGAGCTCCCATTATGACCTCATCTATCGAATCTCCGTTGATATCACTGGCCAGCACTGTAGTTCCCATACGCTCTCTACCTGTTCCGCTGAGCGTGAATCCGTTATCGCCGTCAAGAGAAGAAAGTTCGAATTGCGAAACAGAGGTATCATCGAAGCCAAAAATAACGTAAACACTTCCATCGTTAGTGCTTATTTTTGAGTTACCCACTATAATTTCGTCCATGCCATCTCCATCCAGGTCGGCAGAAGAGACAGTTTCTCCAATATAAGCGGAAGAAACAGGAAGCCCCTCTAAAAAGAACCCATTATCGCCATTCAGGGAAGTATCATCAAAGACAGAAGGGAAGCTTGTTCCCCCAAATACCACCATAATTTCGCCTGCAGAAGTATAATTTCTGCCATATCCGGTTGCCCCAACGATAAGATCATCAATGCCATCTCCATTGATATCCCCACTGCTTATAGAGGCTCCCAGATAGTTATAACCAATAGTTGCCCCAATTTGGAAGCCATCGGATCCATCCAGGTCAGAAACTTGTACGGTGTCTGCAAAGGTGGTCGTTTGGCCGAATACAACAGCAGTACTTCCAGCATAATAGTACGCCCTGTCTCCACCGGCTAATACATCCTCAATACCATCTCCGTTTATATCTCCTGTTCCAAGGGCGTCACCGAAATACACGTTGCCACCGCCTGAAGGATTTCCGGCAATCTTAAAGCCCGAAGTGCTGGCATCCAGGTTTTCCAGTTGCAGGGTATCGGCAAAGGCATCTGTTTGACCAAATACGACATAAACCATTCCCTGATAGTATATGTCGCCATTTCTTATTGCCCCTATAGTTACATCATCGATGCTGTCTCCGTTTATATCTCCCGAGCTTACTGCCATGCCCGTATAATCCTGGCTATCATATTCACCTACCATCACAAAGCCATTGGTTCCGTCAACGAGAAGGCTAAAATCTATCGAAGAATCAAAACCATCGGTATGACCAAACACCACATACACCTCTCCTTCATTTCCATCAACTCCATCGGGCTTAACGGTGCCATTTGGCGCCCCGATAATGACATCATCAACACCATCCCCGTTTATATCTCCAGAAGCCACCGAAGACCCAAAGTTCTCACCTCCATTTTCATTATTACCTTTTAGTATAAATCCATTGTCCCCATTCAAAGAAGAAAGGTCAAGGGCAGAGTCAAAGCCATCGGAGCTACCAAAAATGATATAGGCCTCATCCGGGCCTCCTGCCCCAATTATGAGATCATCATATCCATCCCCATTAATATCACCAAAGGCCAATCCATCAGCCCCAACCCTTCCGCTAGTAACAGTCCCGTTTAATGAAAACCCGTTTATTCCCCTGAAGTCGGAAACGTTTAAAGAATCTACACTTTGAGCCTGTACACCTGGACTAAGCATGGTCAAGGAAGCTCCAAGCAATGAAGCGGTAGCTAGTCGCCTGCTTCGCACTAAAAACCGGTTACCGGTAATTCGTTTAATAATACCCCAAACCGGGTGGTTATCTCCATCTATCCCTTCTATCCAGCAGGCAGAAACTCCGGTTACTTTGGAGAGCCATTTAAATAGTGATTTTGCCTTGCGATGCGAGGAGATATGCTTTTCTCTCATTCCATAGTAAAGCCCCATGAGAACTATCCTTATCTTTAATAAAGTTGCTAATGAGCGAAAAACTTAAAATCCTACCCACAAATAGGCGTGCCAATAACTCTAACATCTATGCCATGCGCCATCTTAGAGTTTCAAATGCTTATAGTTAACAGTAGTCGTTTTTTGTGAAGTTTTTTCAGGGCGTACGAAATATGATCAAGGGTAGTATTGTGAAAACCGGCTAGTTATACCCACATATAACCCGAGAAAGTTATACCCAATACAAGCCGTCAATATTTCACGGCGCTTCCAATTTGCGGGTGAATGCTACAAGTTAGAGAATGAATCATGAGCACAAATCAGCAGATGAGTAATATGTACAAACCAGAACCTGATGACTTTATACAAGAAGTCATCAATTAAACGGTTATTCCATGCAGTAAACAGAAAAAGTGCGGTCAAACACTTTTTCAGGGTTATGACTTTTCCTTTTGGGTATCATTAGCGTGTTTTAGAATTCCTTTGGCCGTTTTACTTTTTGATAGCGTAAGCACTGCCAGGATTCCCAACTTTTAAAGTTGTCCAGTTTTAAAAGAAAGGGTGGCTATGTCGGGCACACCCCTCCTAGGGTATTTTATAGTAAAGGTTACTTTTCCATCAAGCGTATTGGGTAACGCGTTGATGGTAAGAGTTTCTTCTAGAGCTCTGTTTAGAAATTGATACCCACTCATTGCTATATACCTTAGTTCCATTTTGTAAAATTGTGAATTAGCTAGAGACCGTAAAATTTCTTATCTGGGTTATATTCTAATAAAATACCCGTAACCGCTTTCGACAACCTTTTGAAAGTGTATGTTGTAGTCAGCTGTTACTGTTTATCAAAAAAGCAGGTGTGAATTAAGTTACGGGCATCATTATTTTTGGTAATGATATGGGCACAAAAGAAGATATTTGTGCCATTTGTGATAAGAGGTGTGCCAAATTGCGTATTGGCTGTTTAAACCTGGCCTGGAAGTAGTAGGGATTAAAGGTCTTTTTCTTCTTTACTCTTATCTCTCAGCTTTTTAAGGGCATAAGCTCCGCCTGCGGCTGCCAGGATTCCCAGTCCTCCATCGATAGGAGTTTGGTCAGGTTGATCAGGGAATTTAGGTTGTGCTACAACGATTGTTGATAGTAAGAGTGCAAACGTAAATACATGTAGTATCTTCGAGATCATTAGTTTGAAGTGATGCGAAAGGGTAGAAGGTTGTTGGTTTCGGTCCGCAATCAGCTGTTCATTTTTAAACTGGATTGAGCCAAGTATCTCTTCATTTTTGCGAATGCAGGTTTGACAGGCTAGTTTAGAAACACCGTATACTTCAACTCTACGAAGCTGAACGATATAGCGACCTACCAGGCGCTCCGTATTTTCTTCAGCATTGCAGAAGTCACAACGCCTGTTTTTTCCATGTGCATTAATTGTGGAGGTTGGTTCTTTTACTTTGATCAGTTCCATAGCATTTCCGGTTATTTAATTAAAGTGAGTTTTTTGGTAAGTGAAGTGCTGCCTGCCGTAAGCCGGTAGATATAGGTTCCACTGGCCAGTTGAGAAGCGTCAAAACGGACGACATACCGACCAGGCTGCTGCTGCCCACTATTCACTAAAGTGGCTACTTTGCGCCCCATCAAATCGAACACCTCCAACCGGACACGGCTTAGTTGTGGTACCTGGTAGTTAATGGTTGTGACCGGATTGAAGGGGTTCGGATAATTTTGTTGCAGCTCGAGCACCACCGGTACCAGGCCTTCCGTTTCATTACTCACCAGGTTATTAGGAATAAGAACGATTTGGAAGCGGAGTCCATCGGGCTTGCTCTTAACTGCAATTGGGTTAGGTACTGCCGGGGAGGCATCCATTGCTTTTTCGTTAGCACGCTGGATGTCTAGCTCCAGGCTTAGGCCAGGGTTGACCTGGTACTCCTCGCCTGTTTGCAGGTCACGAATTACAATGGACCATTCTTCAAAGTCTTCGAGGCCTTCAAAGGTAACTTCGGCCGTTTCAGCTTCTATTGCCCCGGAGATAGAAAGCGGAAGAATTATTTCTTCGGCTTGATCGATTGGCAAAGCATTGATTTGGAGATACTCCTGATTCTCTACGACTGTAGCCAATTGCAGGTATTTGGAAGTAAGTGGTTGTAAGGCCAACCCATCAAAGGCGTCACGATCCACCTGCCCTCCTTGCTGGAAGCTGAGCCAGGCATTGGCGGTGAAACCTCCGGCTTCAGCCTGGATCTTAAGAACTTTAGGATCGGCAGGTATTTGCCTACGAAACTCTTTTGCGGGGTCTGAAATAGCGCCTTCTCCTATGCTCAGGCTTCCGCTACCGCCCATGCCCTGGATAAAGAATCCTTCGAAGGGCGCTACTTCTCCTTCATTGGCATCCCCGGCAGTACCATTCCAGGTACGCCATACCGAGCCAGCTGCATCATATATATAAATGGTATTGGAAAGGTTGGTTTTGGAAACGGCAGTGGAATCCCAATCGAAGGTAGACAGGTAGGGATTACCCACCAGGAAGAACCGGCCATCGCCTAGATTGCTTACCGGGTTTACAGTTCCGGTATCCATCACAGCACTATTAAAGATGTCGATCGTATTGAGTTTTTTGGGGAAGCCATCATCGGCACCATCAAAATCATCGTCGGAAAACACAAATGTCAGAAAGCCTAACCCGCGGGCCATATCCTGATTTGGGAGATTTGAGATAGCAGACCAGCTACCCTCGGCGCCTACGGTTTCGTCCCAAACCCATACGTTGTTGGTACCATCAGGATCGTCGGAGCCAGTAAAACCCTGGGTCCAAATGGGTTTTAGAAACTCATCCAGGATGCTCCCGGAAGTCGGGACAGCCAGAATGTGAAAACCTTCGCTCCCCGTTAGCTCTGTTGCTGCCGGGAGTTGGGTGAATACATAGGTCTCTCCCACTAGAAGGTTTTCCCCAATATTGGCATCATGTGCCCCGATAATCACATCGTCCGCACCATCCCCATTGATATCCCCGCTGGCTAAGGCATACCCACTCTGGTCATTGGATGCAATTCCATTAAGGACAAAGCCCGTGCTGCCATCAAGGGAAGAAAGCTCTACAATGGAGGCAAACGCAGTGGATTTGCCAAACACGACATAGGTTGCTCCTGCGCCATTTTGCTCATTAGGATTAGCCTGGATTGCTCCAATAATCACATCATTGTACGTATCTCCATTGATATCCCCGCTGGCCACGATAACCCCACTCTGATCACCGGCCTCAACTCCATTGATAATGAAGCCGGTGCTACCATCCAGCGTAGAAAGCACCAAGGTATCGGTAGTGGTATCATCAAAGCCAAACACTACATAGGTTTCTCCTGCAGAATTATTTTCCTCACCTAATCCAATAATCACATCGTCCTTGCCGTCTCCATTGATATCTCCGCTGGCCACGGTGCGCTCATTCAGGTCATCGGAATCAACTCCACTAAGGACAAAGCCGGTACTACCATCCAGGGAGGTATGCTGTACGGTGGGGGCAAACGGAGTTGATTTTCCAAACATCACATAGGTATCAAAACCGTAAATACCTGGCGCTCCTATAATTAGATCGTCTTCACCGTCCCCATTGATATCTCCGCTAGCCACATTCCAGCCATAATAATTATAACCATACATAGCGAAGGTAAAGCCGTTGCTACCATCCAGGGAAGAAAGCTCCAGGGTACTTATGGAAGTATTATCAAAGCCAAACGCCACATGGGTATTCCCGTAGTAAGTGCCACCGTTATAAGGTGATCCGGGTGCTACAATAATCACATCGTCCTTGCCGTCCCCATTAATATCCCCGGTGGTGACGATATCTCCACTCTCATCATTGGATGCAACTCCATTAAGGACAAAGCCGTTGCTGCCATCCAGGGAAGAAAGCTCTACAATGGAGTCAAACGCCGTTGATTTACCAAATACCACGTAGGTTTCTCCGGAAAAACCTCCATTGGGAGATGCTTGCGGAGCCCCGATTATTATATCGGCTATCCCGTCCCCATTGATATCCCCGCTGGCCACGGCTGTTCCGCTGAGATCATTCCCATCAACCCCATTAAGTGTAAAACCGGTACTACCATCTAGGGAAGAAAGCTCCAGGGTGTCCGCAAAAACCGTCGTTTTACCAAACACCACGTAAGTTTCCCCGGAATTGCTTGCATTGGGATTCGCTTGATGTGCTCCAATAATCACATCATCGATCCCATCCCCGTTGACGTCCCCGCTGGCCAAAGAAAACCCACTTTCATCACGAGCCTCAACCCCATGAAGGGCAAACCCATTGGCGCCCGTTAAGTTAATCAAATCGATCCCGGTTTGGGCCTGCAGTGGATTTGTGGGAAATAATAATGCCCCACTCAGCACGACCAGGGATGCCGCGGCTTTCGCGAACCGGCTTTTTACTAAAAACCGGTTTGCGGTAATTCGTTTAATAATACCCCATACCGGGTGGTTCTGCTCGTCGATGCCTTCTATCCAGCAGGCATTCACGCCTGCTATTTTTGTGAGCCACTTATATAGAGATCGGGCTTTTCGCTTTTGGACATTTATTGGGTTAAATGTATTTGGAGGCTTCTCAATCATACGGCACCTGTTATTTGATAAGCGTAAGTTTTTTGATAAGTGAAGTGCTGCCTGCTGTAAGCCGGTAGATATAAGTTCCACTGGCCAGTTGAGAAGCATCAAAACGGACGACATACCGACCAGGCTGCTGCTGCTCGCTATTCACTAAAGTGGCTACTTTGCGCCCCATCAAATCGAACACCTCCAACCGGACACGGCTTAGTCGTGGTACCTGGTAGTTAATGGTTGTGACCGGATTGAAGGGGTTCGGATAATTTTGTTGCAGCTCAAGAGCATCCGGTAAGACATCTTCTAGCTCATTGTTTACCTGAGTATGAGGGATAAACACGACCTGAAAGCGATGCCCATCGGGCTTGCTCTTAGCTGCAACTGGGTTAGGTACTGCAGGGGAGGCATCCATTGCTTTTTCGTTAACACGCTGGATGTCCAGCTCCAATGGCTGATCGGGATAGACCTGGTACTCCTGATCTGTTTGTAGGTCCTGGATTATAATGGACCATTCTTCAAAGTCCTCGAGGCCTTCAAACGAAAGGCTTGCCGTTTCGGCTTCAATAGTCCCAGACATGGAAAGTGGAATTTGAAGTTCTTCGCTTTGATCTGCCGGGAGCGCATTTATTTGCAGTATATCTTGGTTGTCTATAACGGTAGCCAGTTGCAGGTAAGAAGAAGTAAAGGGTTTCAGATACAAGCCATCAAAAGCGTCTCTTCCGATTTCTCCTCCCTGTTGGAAACTCAGCCAGGCATTGGCGGTGAAGCCTCCAGCCTCGGCCTGGATCTTGAGGATTTTAGGCTCGGTGGGTACCTGCTTAAGGAATATCCCTGCAGAATCCGAAATAGCTCCCTCTCCCATACTCAAGCTGCCGCTTCCGCCCATACCCTGGACAAAGAAACCCTGGAAGGGAGCAATTTCTCCTTCATTAGCATCCCCGGTAGTACCATTCCAGGAGTGCCAAACTGAGTCAGCGGCATCATATACATAAATAACATTGGAGAGGTTGGTTTTGGAGACGGCCGTAGAATCCCAGTCGATGGTAAACCCGAAGGGGTTTCCTGCCAGGAAGAAATCACCATCACCAAGCCCGGATATTGGATTGATAGTCCCGGAGTTGAACGTGCCATTCCCTGCAAATTGGGAAACCGAAACACGTTTAGGAAAGCCTGAGTCACCGGCTCCACCAAAATTATCGTCACTAAAAATATAGGATAAGAATCCATGACCGGCAGCCAGCGAGTCGGTACTTTGATTACTAAGAGCAGTCCAGGCCTGCGTATTAGAATCCCACATCCAGGCGGTATCGTTTCCATCAGGGTTATCGGAGCCGGTAGAGCCCTGTGTCCACAATGTGCCTAACAGTTCGTCAAAAATCTTACCATGGGTAGGGGCGGAAAGCAGCCGGTAGTTTTCGCCACCGCTAATGGTTTGGTTAATGGTATTAAAAAAGACTTCGGCTACCCCTTCTCTGCCGATTGAACTAGGTATTATTACTCCTGTTGCATGAGCGTCGTTATTACCGGATATAATTTCATAAAAACCGTCCCCGTCCAGGTCACCGGCAGCGAAAGAACCCCCTATTCTTTCTGATCCTTTGATGATAAAGCCATTATCGCCATCGAGTGACGAGAGCTGAAATTCCGAAACAGAGGTGTCATCAAATCCAAATATGACATAGACAGTGCCTACCCTTGAGTAAGCATAAGAACTACCCGTGATAAGCTCATCCATTCCATCCCCGTTTAAGTCGACGGAAGCAAAACCTTCTCCGGTTCTATCACCGTCATTTATCCCGTCAAAAAAGAAGCCGTTGGTGCCATCCAGGGAGGAGTCATCTACTACCGGGGAGAAGGCGTCACTCTTTCCAAATAGCACATAATTTTCTCCATAATACGTCGGATTAAAAGTAGAAGTGTAATCCCTGCCGTAGCCATTAGTATTTACAAACAGGTCATCGTATCCGTCTCCGTTTACATCCCCACTACCAATAGAATTACCGAAATAATTTTGCGCGGCGGTTCCCCTGAACCGGAATCCGTTGGACCCATCCAGATTACTCACGTTCAGGCTGTCAGCAAAGGTATCCGATTGTCCAAATACCACATACACATCTCCGTACCATATATAGCTGTCTCCATACCTGTTTGGGGCGCCTATCAGCACATCCTCAAATCCATCTCCGTTGATATTTCCAGAGGCCAGACTACTTCCTGCAGCTCCTTTATACTCGTTTCCCAAAATCACAAAACCGGAATTATTTGCCTCCAAAGAGCTAAGCTGAAGGGTATCCGGAAAAGTGGCGTTACCAAAAACCACATAAGTTTGGCCTGCCTCGTCCACCCCATTAGGTGATGTCCGGGGAGCCCCAATAAGCATATCTGCAGCTGTATCCCCGGTGATATTTCCGGTTGCAAGACTTCGGCCAGTGTTTGAACCATTTTCTCCTACAAGTACAAAACCGTTGGTGCCGTCTGCTATATCTGAGATCTGGATAAGGGAAGAGAATGCCGAACTTTTACCAAACACCACATGTACGGTATTCCTTTGGCCTCCAATAATGATATCGTCAAACCCATCTCCGTTAATATCATCAGAAGCTACCGCAGTTCCATTTTGAGCACCGTTACTCGTTCCATATAATGCAAACCCGTTTACTCCATCCAAAGAGGTTAGGGTAATGGAAGAATTGAAGCCGGACGAAGTTCCAAAAAGAACGGCAATTTGGCCGGGAGAATTATTCGTATTAGCAGGGCCGCCAGCGCCAGCTGCCCCTACAACGAGATCCTCAAATCCATCCCCGTTTATATCGCCGATGGCTATAGATCCTCCGAGGTTATCAGCATAGGACGAGCCGGTAAGGGTGAAACCGTTTTGACCCCGGAAAGTGGAGGCCTCAACCGTACTTTGAGCGTTCGCCGAAGGACTAAGCAAACACAATGAGGCTCCCAATATAGAGGCGGCGGCAAGACGCCTGCTCTGTACTAAAAACCTATTTCCAGTAATTCGTTTGATTATTCCCCAGACAGGAAACTTATGTTCATCGATATTTTCGATCCAGCATGCGTCCACTCCTGTTACTTTTGCCAGCCATTTATAGAGGGACCGAACACTTCGGTTATGGCTACCCATAACAATTACACGCTCATTCATAATTTATCTACCCAGTTTTTATAGTCTTAATTAAGCAATGATTACTTGTATGGCTTAAGCTATGATTGCTTACCTGAAAGGATGTGCCGAATACCTGAAGAGATGTACCAATTAATCCAGCTTCGAAAGAAAACTAGGATTTGAGAATGTTCCCTGGGTGGGAACCGAATCGTTCTTCGTAGACCTTTGTAAAATAGGGGGGAGTAGTGAATCCAACGGAGTAAGCAACTTCAGAAATAGTTTTAGCACGTTTATTTTCTATAATCTCGCGTGCTGTTAACAACCTGATTTCACGAACGAATTCGGCAGGTGTGAACCCGGTTTCTGTTTTAAGCTTTCTGTAAAGCTTACTTCTGCTCATATTTACCACAGTACATAGTTCTTCTACCGAAAGTTGAGGGTTCATTATATGTTTGCTTACATAACCCTTTAGTTTCCTGGTGAATGCCGTTCCTTCGCTTAGTTCTTCGGGCTTGCCCTTGCTGTGTTTGGCTATCGCCCGATCACGCTCAGCTTTTAACCGCAATAAGTTTCGGATTCGGGCTTTCAGCTCTTTCTCTACAAATGGCTTGGTTAGGTAATCACTCACCCCAATCTCAAAAGCCTCCATACGATTATCCAGTTCAGATAAAGCAGTGAGCATCATAATAGGAGTTAGGCGATATTCGGGGACGGACCGGACATACCTGGAAAATTCAAACCCATCCATATCGGGCATCATCACATCAGAAATGATAACGTCGGGTTCAACCAGTGCAAGCTTTTTTTTCCCCTCCAAACCGTTTTCAGCACCAGTAACCTCGATATTACTTTCTGATAGCAGGTCAGAAATGTACAGCCTCATATCCGGGTTATCTTCTACCAGGAGGACTTTGGTTGTAAAAGGCGCTTCTTTTTTGGGGAGGGTTGATATATGTATTGGAGCATCATGGCTTGCAATATATTCCTCTTCAACTAAAACAGGGACTCCACTTGAGGCCATTGTTTTTGGGCAGCTACGAAGAGTGACTAAAAAAGTACTTCCCACTCCAGGTTCACTCTCTACCGAAATACTTCCACCATGTAGTTCTACCAGTTCTTTGGTTAGGTTTAGCCCCACGCCAAGACCGTAATTCCCCTTTGTAATACCTTGCTCTTCAGAATGAAACCTATCAAAAATAAAGGGAACCCGGTCTTTCTGAATACCAATTCCATTATCAGAGACAGATAACTCAACAAAGTCGCCATTCAGCCTTACAGCAACCTCAACCGTACCTTTTTCTGGTGTAAATTTTATGGCATTAAAGACAAGGTTGTTCAAAATCTTTTGAAATTTATCCGGGTCAACTCCTGCACACACCTCTTCAGTAGGAATAGAAGTTTTCAGGTGGATTTTTTTATTCCGGGCCAGGCTCTCGAACGAAGCCATAATTAGCCTTACCGTAGCTCCAACATCAAGTTTGATGGGGTTAATCTCAATATTACCAGAGTCAAGTTTAGCAAGGTCCAGCACCTGGTCTACGAGCTGTTTTAACCGGAACCCATTTCGGCGGGCGAGATCCAGGTTGTGTTTCCATTTTTCCGGTACAGTTGTAGTATCATAATCAAGGCTCTGAAGAGGGCCTAATACCAGGGTAAGCGGCGTTCGTAATTCGTGAGAAATATTAGTGAAGAAAGTATCCTTGGCATGACTTAGTTCATCAATGATTTCTTTCTGCTTTTCAACCTCTTCTTTTTGCCGTTCAACCTCTTCTTTTTCCTTGCGCAGATCGTTGGTTTTCTCAGAAATAATACCTTCTAGTTTCTGTTGATTAACCCTGCTTCGATGTTCTCTCATTACCAGTACAAGTACTATGAGTCCCAAGAGTGAACTTCCTGCAAGTACTCTAAACCAGGTGGTTTCATAAAAGAAGGGAGCTACAGTGATTTTTACCGAAGCAGATTCGGTGCTCCACACCCCATCGTTGTTAGAACCTTGCACTTTAAATGTATAGGTACCTGCAGGCACATTAGTAAAATAGGCGGTTCGTCGATTGCCTACAGTATGCCATTCGTTCTCTTCATGTTTATGGAACCCATCAAGTCTATACCGGAATTGGTTTTTTTCTGGCTGGAGAAAACTCAATGCAGCATAGCTCACCTCAAAATCTCTTTGATCGGCTTCTAGGTGTATTTCCTGGTTAATATTCTCAACCTCTTTATCACCCCACGCAATACGGTGAATATGGACCGGAGGAGCAATACGATTTTGGGTTATTTTAGCGGGGTCTACCGAAACCGCTCCTCCCTGACCCGCAAACCACAGCGTTCCGTCAAACGCTTTTATTGCTGATGGCTGGGTTCCCCCATTTCCCTCTCTATGAATCAGTCCATCTTCTTCGGTATAGCTGGTAGAAATAATAGTTTTAATTTCTCCATCCAAAAAAGCATGGATTTCTTCTTTTGTAACCCAGAAAATTCCCTGGTTGGTATTCATCCAAAAACGGCCATAATCATCTTCCAGGATTACATGGATAGAGTTGTGGTATAATCCATTCGCTTCATTTAAGGTAACCAGGCTCGAAAAATCAGGTTCTCCTTCCACAAGACGGATGATATCCAGCCCACTACCTTCACTGCCAATAAACAGCCACTCTGCGCCTGTCTCAGGGTCGACATAGACATAGAGCCCACGAATAAAATCACTGCTTAAGCCATCCCGGGTTGAATGGTGGAAATAGGAGTTTCCGTCATAGCGTACCAGTCCTTCCCCTCTGGCTGAGGCCCAAATATCACCGCGGGGTGTTTCCATAATGTACTGGTAGGTGGCATAAGGCACGTTTTCTTTTCCAGCCACGGGCTCCCAGACTCCATCTTCACGGACAAAAAGCCCCCGGTTTCCTCTAGCAGAAGTACCAATCCAGAGACGTTGCTGAGAATCCTCAAACAAGCTATGGATACTAAAATGGTTTAAGAACTCAGGGGTAGGATAAGGTTCAAAGGTATTGCTTAGCGGATTTAAGTAATGTATTCCAGCTTCAAGCAGCCCACCGATAAGCAGCGTTTGATCACCAAGCTGTTCGATAGTGTATATGTGTCCTTTTTTTACTTTTCCCTGGATATTGATATTGGAGATAGTCTCCTCGTCGGAAATCTTGTTCATTCCAGCTCCGAATGTACCCACCCATATAGAAGTGTCCTTAGCCTGGAACACGGCGTTTACATTATTGTAGTTTAGTCCATCTTTTGTAGTGAAAGGATCGAACAGGTTTTCTTTGAGCTGAAGCAGTCCATCTTTTATAGTGGGAACCCATAAGGTGCCTTCTTTATCAACGAGAAGGCCCCCAATAATACCATCAGATTCCAGGATAAGGTCATTATTTCTATAAATCTCTGTATCGGTAGCAAACCAAACATGATCTCTTTCTTGAGGATACACTTCAATAAAGTTCGATGGTTGAATGGTTCTTTTTACCAGTTGCTCATCTTTAAATTCAAAAAGAGATCGATTATCAAAGTTCTGAGAAGGAAATATGGTGGTGAGAAGCAGGGTATTCATACTGGTTGTAGCCACACTAACAAATGCTTCCCCAGTTGACTGGTAAAGAAGGCTGAGCTTGTTATCCCGGTAGCTATATATTTCAAGGGGGGTTACGATAAGTTGCGTATCATTGGAGGTATTATCAGGCAGAGAAATCCAATTCAGTTCGGGTAAATTCAGGCCTTTTGAGCGGGGATCTGTTAAGGGGATGCTATGATCCAGAATTTTTTCTATGGTGCCATCCTCATACCGATAAAGAAAAGTATCCTGGAAGTAGGTAAACCACACGATCCCTTGTTCGGCCTTCAGGATTCGTTCAACGGGTTTTTGAATGAGCTCAGGGGCAAAAGGTTTTAATGACCCGTTATCATAAACCTGTATACCGTTATCTTCTCCAAACCAAATTCTTCCCTCCTCATCTTTATAATAGAAATTCCCGTCCCTCACTTCCCCTACCACACCCTGGTCAGGGGATGAAAGTAGGGTAAAGGCTTCATCCTTTAGGGCGAAAATATCAGCCCCCTGGTTCATCACAATGATACTTCCGTCGCCACTTTCTACAAGCCCTAAGATGCGGTTTCCTCTTAATCCAGGATATTCAGCGGAAGTGTATACTTTAAAGTTTTCGCCATCAAAGCGAACCAGGCCCCCGCTGGTACTAAGCCATAAATATCCATTCTCGGCCTGAATAATATTATTCACCGATTTTACCGGGAGGCCATCTTCAATGGTCCAGTTTTTTATAGTATAGCCCGGGGCTACAAATTGGGCATAGCTATCCCAGTGACCAATAAAGAGAATCAGTATTAATGTTCTTATAGTCCTCATCTAACACCCAGTTATTTTGAGAGGCGAACATACTTTTCCAGACAATTACGCTCTTGCAGAGATAAGTGTGCACAGATAAGAGCGTCTGGCGGCTAATATATTACGAATTATGATAAATCCGAATCTGTTTCAACAATGGGTTACAAATTTTGCCACGTAAAGAGTGAAAGGAATGTAGGGCTGGGTTGAAATAGAAAAGGGTTAAAAAGAACACCTATAGAATTAAAAATGAAAAATTTAAAATTAGGAGTGCCGGTTCGGAACTCTTGAATTTTAAATTTTTAATTCTTCATTTTTGATCTCGAGACTGGGAATCTCTATTTCTGTCTTTCAATTTTTTTAGCGCATAAGCTCCGCCAGCAGCAGCGAGTAACCCAAGTCCTCCATCGATAGGAGTTTGGTCAGGTTGATCAGGGAATTTAGGTTGTGCTACGACGATTGTTGATAGTAAGAGTGCAAACGTAAATACATGTAGTATCTTCGAGGTCATTAGTTTGAAGTGATGCGAAAGGGTGGTTGATTTTTTTACTTCGATCAGTTTCATGGCATTTCAGGTTATTTAATTAAGGTAAGTTTTTTGGTAAGTGAAGTGCTGCCCGCCGTTAGCCGGTAGATATAAGTTCCACTGGCTAACCGGGAAGCATCAAATCGAACGGTATAACGTCCCGCAGACTGCTGCTCGCCATCTATCAGGCTAGCTACTTTACGCCCCATCAGGTCGAACACTTCCAACCGGACACTGCTTTGTAGGGGTAGGTTATAGGTTATAGTTGTGACCGGATTGAAAGGGTTCGGATAGTTTTGTTGCAGCTCGAGCGTAGCCGGCAGCGCATCTTCTGATTCACTACTTACCTGGGTGTTAGGAGTAAGTATGAGTTGGAATCGATGCCCATCGATCTTGCTTTTCGCTGCAACAAGGTTAGGTGCTATAAGAGAGGTATTCATTGTTTTTTGGTTAACATGCTGGATGTCCAGCTCTAATTCCTCTCCTTCATTTATCGGATATACCGTATCTGTTTCCAGATCTTTGATGGTAATTGACCATCCTTCAAAGTCTTCCAGCCCTTCGAAGGATAGCCTCGCTGTTTTAGCATCTAATAACCCAGACAAGGAAAGTGGAACGCTGAGTTCTTCACTATGATCTACAGGGAGCGCGTTTATTTTTAGCTCGCCCTGATTCTCTATGATCGTAGCCAGCCTCAGATAGGAAGAGGAAAATGGCTTCAGAGAGAGGGCATCAAAGGCGTCTCGTCTGAGTTCTCCTCCTTCCTGGAAGCTTAACCATGCATTGGCTGTTAAGTCTCCTGCTTCGGCATGAATGTTGAGAATTTTAGGGTCAGCCGGGATTTCTTTTAGGAACACACCTGCTGAATCAGAAATAGCGCCTTCTCCTATGCTCAGACTTCCGCTGCCCCCTGAGCCCTGGATGAAGAAGCCCTGGAAAGGGGCAATTTCTCCCTCATTGGCATCCCCGGTGGTACCGTTCCAGGTGAGCCAGGCTGCACCAGCTGCATCATATACATAGAAGGTATTGGAGAGGTTGGTTTTGGAGACGGCCGAAGAATCCCAGTCGATGGTAGAAGTGAAGGGATTCCCGGCCAGGAAGAAGTCTCCGTCCCCTAAACCAGATACTACATCAATGGTGCCGGAATTGAGCGTTCCATCCCCTCCAAACTGGGAGACTGAAACCCGTTTAGGGAAGCCATCCGGGGTACCATCTGCACTGTCATCGCTAAAAATGTAGAGCAAAAATCCCTGACCGGCATCAAGGTTGTCGGTGGACTGATTGCTAAGAGAAACCCAGGCCTGAGTACCCTCATCCCAGGTCCATGCGGTATCATCACCCCCCGGATCATCGGAGCCCGTAAAACCCTGGGTCCAGAAGTTACCGAGCAGCTCATCAAACACGGCGCCACTGGTAGGAGAGGCCATCACCCGGTAATCTTCATCTCCTGGAATGGTCTGGTTCATGGTATTAAAAAAGATATAGGCTGCTCCTTTGCTGCTACCTGCTTCCGGAGCTCCCATTATGACCTCATCCATCGAATCTCCGTCGATATCGGCGGCTAGCACTCTAGACCCTAAAAACTCTCTACTTTCTCCGTTGAGCGTAAAGCCGTTATCTCCGTCAAGAGAGGAAAGCTCAAACTCCGAAACGGAGGTATCATCGAAGCCAAAAATAACGTAAACAGCACCGAAATTAGAGTTTCGTCTTGTGTTACCCACTATTATTTCGTCCATGCCATCCCCATCCAGGTCGGCAGAAGAGACACTTTCTCCAATATAATCGTAAGCAACGGGTCCCTTGAAAAAGAACCCATTTGTGCCATCCAGGGAAGTATCATCAATAACCGAAGGGAAGCTACTTCCTCCAAATATCACCATAACTTCACCGGCATTAGTATTATCTCGGTCATATCCGCTTGCCCCAACGATTAGGTCATCATATCCGTCCCCATTGATATCACCACTGCTGACTGAGGCTCCGAGATAGTTACCAGTAATGGTGCCCCCAATTTGGAAGCCATCGGATCCATCCAGATCGGAGACTTGTACCGTATCTGCAAAGGTGGATGTTTGACCAAATACAACCGCAGCACTTCCATCATAATCGAAGGCCCTTTCTCCAGCGGCTAATATATCCTGAATACCGTCTCCGTTTATATCTCCTGTTCCAAGAGCATAACCGAAATACCCGAAGCCAGAGCTTATTGGATTTCCGGCAATCTTAAAGCCCGAAGTGCTGGCATCCAGGTTTTCCAGTTCCAGGGTATCCGCAAAAGCATCGCTTTGACCAAACACCACATACACCATTCCTTGATAGTTTGAGTCGTTATTTTTTGGAGCTCCAATAATGACATCATCAAAATCATCTCCATTGATATCTCCCGAGCTTACTGCCTTGCCACTATACTCATAGGTTCCATATTCACCTACCATCACAAAGCCATTGGTACCGTCAACAAGAAGGCTTACATCTATCGAAGAATCAAAGCTGCCGGTATGGCCAAAAACTACATATGTATGTCCTTCATATCCATAGGGCTGAACTGAGCCATAGGTCGCCCCGATAATGACATCATCAACGCCATCCCCGTTGATATCTCCGGAAGCCACCGCATCCCCGGACCGGTCACCTGCGGCATCGTTTCCTATTATTGCAAAACCATTGTCCCCATTCAAAGAAGAAAGCTCAAGCGCAGAGTCAAAGCCATCGGAACCACCAAAAAAAACATAGGTCTCGTCCGCGGCTCCTGACCCAATTATGAGATCATTATATCCATCCCCATTAATATCACCGAAGGCCATTCCATCACCCCCGATTCTATCACTGCTGTTAATCCCGCTGATTGAAAACCCGTTTAAACCCCTGAAGTCTGAAACGTTTAAAGAATCTACACTTTGCGCCAATGTACCGGGGCTTAGCATAGTCAATGAGGCTCCAAGCATTGAAGCGGCAGCCAGCCTTCTGCTTCTAACTAAAAAGCGGTTGCCGGTTATTCTCTTAATGATTCCCCAAACCGGGTGGTTGTCTTTATCGGCGCCCTCAATCCAGCAGGCGGAAACGCCAGTTACTTTAGAAAGCCATTTAAATAGTGATTTTGCCTTTCGATGCGAGGAGAGATGCTTTTCTCTCATTTCATATTGAAGCCTCATTGATCCTATCTTTTTTTAATAAAGGTTTGCTTACTGAGCGAAAAAATTAAAATCCTACCCACAAAAAGATGTGCCAATAACTCTACCATCTATGCCACTTCCCATCATAGAGCTATACATGCATTATGGTTAATAGTAGTTTTTTATTTGTTCGGCTTCTTCACGACGTATGGAATGTGATCACGTCAAGAGTTGGATAAGCAGATAAAACAGCTGGATACTGCTTTGGAAAGGGTGTTGCTTTCACTTCGTAAGCGATAGGTATTTAATTCAGTGGAGGGGACTATTTAAGGAAAAGCCAAAAGAATCTATTTCGGGGTTCTTCTGCGATGAGGTAAAGCTCTCTTTTGTCTTCAAAAGTTCGACTGTTAAGATATTAGCAATGGAATTTTCGGAGTTGACCACTTCATCCGGCTCGGGCTCAAAAATCTGGTTAATAAGGCTCTCATTATCTTTTGAAGAATCATATTGAGAAACGGCATTAGTAACTTCCGATTGTCGATCTTTTGAAAAAGAGCCAGGCGAAGGCTGGAATAAAAACCAAATAAGGACACTAAAGGAAAAAAGTTTACTAGCATTCATGGAAGTACTTTTTTACAGAATCCCACAATTTCAGGAGTTCATTACAGGGTGGTTAATGTTCATCAATGGTTACAGACAGCTAGCCCTGTTAGTTCTATGAGTGCCATAATATCTTTGGTACTTTAGCTAGTCACGTACGGAGCGACCGGAAACTTCTACTTTGGCTACCTATAACATAGGTTTAGTAAGAATTCCCTCATTCAACCTGTCTACCCAGTTTCTTCCGGTCTTAATTAATCACTGCCTATAGCGTTCTAAGCTATGCGCGATTACCTAAACAGATGTGCCAAAAACATAAAGATTTGTGCCAATTAGCACAGACAGGCCAAAAAATCTAGGCTTTAAGGACTTTTCCGGGATGGGACCCAAATCTTTTCTCGTAGATTTTTACGAAATGGAAAGGGGTTGAAAAACCGACAGAATATGCTACTTCAGAAATAGTACCAGCTTGTTTATTCTCTATGATATGGCGCGCTTTTAATAACCGGATTTCACGAACGAATTCTGCGGGAGTAAACCCGGTTTCTTTTTTAAGTTTTCTATAGAATTGTCTTCTGCTCAAATTTACCAACGTGCCTAATTCTTCTACTGAAAGGTGGGGGTTAGAGACATGTTCGTTCACATAAGCCTGTAGTTTCCTGGTGAATGCCGTTCCTTCGCTAAGCTCTTCTGGTTTAACTGTATTGCTGCTATTTATCGCTTTGTCTCGTTCACCCTTTAAGCGAAGAAGATTTTGGATCCTGACCTTCAATTCTTTTTCTACAAAAGGTTTAGTCAGGTAATCGCTTACCCCAATATCAAAAGCCTGCATACGGTTATCCAGGTCAGATAAAGCGGTGAGCATCATAATAGGAGTTAAGCGGTATTCAGGGACAGACCGGACATACCTGGAAAATTCAAGGCCACCCATATCGGGCATCATCACATCAGAAATAATGACATCGGGGTTAATGAGCACAAGCTGTTTTTTGCCTTCCAGACCATTTTCAGCTTCTGTAATTTCAATATTATTCTCCGATAAAATATCAGAAATGTACTCTCTCATGTCCGGGTTATCTTCTACCAAAAGGATTTTGGTTCTAAATGACGCATCTTTTCGGGAAAGAGACCTACTATGTAAAGGTGATTCATTGGTAATTAAATCCTCCACTTCTTCAAATACAGGTTCCTCTGTTTTAGCCATGGTTTTTGGGCAGCTACGAAGAGTTACTAAGAACGTACTCCCTTTTCCATACTCACTATTTACTGTAATCCTCCCCCCATGCAATTCCACCAGTTCTTTGGTAAGATTTAGCCCTACACCTAGCCCGTAACCTCCCCCTGTAATTTCTCCACCCTTGGAATGAAAACGATCAAAAATAAAGGGAATCCGGTTTTTTTGAATGCCTATTCCTGTATCAGAAACAGAGATCTCCACAAAGCCTCCATTCAGCCTTACTTCAATCTCAACCGTCCCTTTTTCAGGAGTAAACTTTAAGGCATTAGAGACAAGGTTATTCAAGATTTTTTGAAATTTATCCGGATCAACCCCTGCACATACCTTATCATCCGGAATAGAAGTTTTCAGGCTGATTTTTTTACTTTGGGCAAGGCTTTCGAAGGAAGCTATAATTGTAGTCGTTTTTGCTTTTACATCCAGCTTGACGGGGTTAATCTCAATTGTGCCTGATTCCAATTTGGCGAGGTCTAATACCTGGTCTACAAGCTGTTTTAACCGGAGCCCATTTCTTCGGGCTAGACCCAGGCTACGCTTCCAATTCTCAGGCACACCGGTAGTATCATAACTCAGACTTTCGAGTGGGCCTAAAATGAGGGTAAGCGGAGTTCGTAATTCATGAGAAATATTGGTGAAAAAGTTGTCCTTGGCATGACTTAGCTCATCGATGATTTCCTTTTGCCTTTCCACTTCTTCTTTTTCCTTACGCAAATCATTAGTCCTCTCAGAAATAATAAGCTCCAGTTTTTGCTGGCTTCTTATACTTCGTTGTTCTCTTAAAAAGAGGATAAAGAGTACAAGCCCGATAATTGAACTTCCGGCAAGTATCACGAACCAGGTGGTTTCATAGAAGAAGGGAGCTACTGTGATTTTTACCGAAGCGGATTGGGTACTCCATACCCCATCATTGTTAGAGCCCTGAACCCTAAAGGTATAAGTACCAGCAGGCACATTGGTAAAGTAGGCGATGCGTCGATTCCCCACATAATGCCATTCATCTTCATCATGATCACGGAAACCGTCAAGTTTATACCGGAATTGGTTTTTCTCCGGCTGAAGAAAACTCAATGCAGCATAACTAACCTCAAAATCTCTTTGATCGGCTTCTAAGTGTATTTCCTGATTAATAATCTCAACTTCTTTATCACTCCATGCGATACGCTGAACATCAACCGGAGGGGGGATACGATTTTGGGTGATATTGGCAGGGTTTACTGAAACCGCCCCTCCCTGACCTGCAAACCACAGGGTTCCATCAAAAGCTTTTATTGCTGAAGGCTGGGTCCCCCCGTTTCCTTCCCGGTGTACCAGGCCATCTTCTTCGGTATAACTGGTGGATGTTATGGTATCGGTTTCTCCACGCAAGAAGGCATGTACTTCTTCTTTTGTAATCCAGAAAATTCCCTGGTTGGTATTCATCCAGAAGCGGCCGAAATCATCTTCCAGGATTACATGGATGGAGTTGTGGTATAATCCATTCGCTTCGTTTAGGGTAACCAGGCTCGAAAAATCGGGTTCTCCATCTACAAGACGGATGATATCTAATCCATCTCCTTCACTACCAATAAGTAGCCACTCTGTTCCGGTTTCAGGGTCCTCATAGACGTAAAGTCCACGAATAAAGTCGCTGGTAAAGCCATCCCGGGCTGAATAATGGAAAAAGGAGCTTCCGTCATAGCGTACCAATCCCTCGCCTCTTGCTGAAGCCCAGATATCGCCACGAGGTGTTTCCATGATGTACTGGTAGGTAGCATAAGGCACATTTTCTTTTCCTGTAAGATTTTCCCAGGCCCCATCCTCACGAATAAAAAGGCCCCGATTTCCTCTGGCAGAAGTACCAATCCAGAGACGTTGCTCAGAATCCTCAAAAATACTATGGACACTAAAATTACCTATAAATTCCGGGACAGGATAAGGTTCAAAGGTATTGGTCTGCGGATTTAAATAGCTTATTCCAACTTCAATCAGCCCGCCTATGAGCAGGCTTTGATCAGCAAGCTGTTCGATAGTGTATAGATACCCCTCATTCATGTTTCCCCTGATGCTGAAGTTGGAGATCGTCTCATTAGCGGAAATTCTATCCACCCCTCTTCCGAATGTGCCCACCCATATGGAAGAGTCTGTGGTCTGGAACACGGCGTTTACATTATTAAAGCTTAGCCCATCTTCTTCGGTGATTGGATCAAATAAATTCTCTCTTAGCTGAAGAAGACCATCTTGAATAGTGGGAACCCATAAAGTGCCTTCTTTATCGACGAGAAGCCTCCCAATAATACCACCAGGTTCCAGAATAAGATTATTATCGGTGTAAATCCCGATGCTGGTATCAAACCCGTTGGGGTCTCTTTTTTCGGGTAACACTTCAATGAAGGCAGATGGCTGAATGGGTTTTTTAACTAATGTTCCTTCTTTGAATTCAAACAGAGATTGCTTTTTAAAGCTCTGAAACGGAAGGACAGCAGTTAATAACAGGGAATTAACCCCTGTTGTCACCACGTCAACAAATGCTTCACTATTTGACAGGTAAAGGAGACTAAGCTTCTTGTCCTGGTAGCTATATATTTCAAAGGGTGTTACAATAAACTGCGTATCATTGAATGTATTATCAGGCAGGGAAAACCAGTTCCGTACGGGAAAATTCAAGTCTTCTACCCGGGGATCTTTTGGGGATATGTTGTGATCCAGAATCTTTTCTGTGGCGTCATCCTCATACCGGTAAAGAAAGGTGTCCTGGAAATAGGTGAACCACACAACCCCCTTTTCGGCCTTCAGGATTCGGTCAACGGGTTTTTGGATGAGCTCTGGGGCAAAGGAGGTTAATGACCCATTATCATAAACCCGGATACCATTATCATCCCCAAACCAAATTCTTCCTGCTTTATCTTTGTAATAGAAGCTTTTGTCTCGTGCTTCCCCTACCACGCCCTGGTTAGAAGAGGAGAGCAACGTAAAGCTTTCATCCTTTAGGGCAAAAATATCTGCCCCCTGATTCATGACAATGATACTCCCGTCATTACCTTCTACAAGTCCCAAAATGCGATTTCCTCTTAACCCAGGGTAATTGGCAGAAGTGTATACTTTAAAGTTTTCGCCATCAAAGCGAACCAGGCCCCCGCTGGTACTAAGCCATAAATACCCGTTATCAGCCTGAATAATATTATTCACTGATTTTACCGGGAGGCCATCTTCAATGGTCCAGTTTTTTACGGTATAGCCCGGAGCTACAAATTGAGCATAGCTATCCCAATGAACCAAAAATAGAATCAATATCAATGTTCGTATAGTCCTCATCTAAATACCCAGTTATTTTGAGAGGCGAACATACTTGTCCAGACAATTACGCTCCTGCAAAGATAAGTATGCACTAATAAGAGCGTCTACCGGCCAATATATTACGAATTATGATAAATCCGAATCTCTTTCAATGGGTTGCAAGTTTTGCCACATAAAGAGTAAAAGGAGTTTAGGCCTGGGTTGAAATAGAAAAGGGGAGGTCAAACAGTTTCGATTAGAAATTTGGAATTAAGAATTAGGAATATTGACTCAAAGTCCTGTTCCTAATTCTTAATCTCTAATTCCAAATTTCCAATTACGTCGGCTCTTCATCACTCTTTGATTTATCTCGTAGCTTTTTAAGGGCATAAGCTCCGCCAGCCGCTGCAAGCAGTCCAAGCCCCCCATCAATAGGAGCCTGGTCTGGAGCCCCAGGAAGGCCTGGTTGGGCAATCACCATGGCGGAAGTAATTACAATTAGGGTACATGCTAAAGTGAATACTGATATACTTGTTTTCATAAGGATTAAGTCACTGATTGGTAAGATGCGAAAGAGGGTTCCCCCTTCTATAGCATAGTAGTTATAGTTATGGGTGTAGAGCTAAGGACGCTTTTTCACCTACTATTTTATTAGTGTTAGCTTTCTAGTAAGCCTTATCTCTCCTATTTGTAAGTGGTAGATATACATGCCTGAAGCAAGCCGGGAAGCATCAAACCGGACGGTATATTCCCCGGCTGTTTGAATATTGCCATCTACTAAGGTGGCTACTTTACGTCCCATTAAATCGAACACCTCCAACCGGACACTGCTTTGTAGGGGTAGGGTGTAAGTTATATTTGTGACCGGGTTGAAGGGGTTCGGATAGTTTTGTTTAAGCTCTACTTCAGCAGGTAACTCGCTAATAGGTTCGTTGGTTACTGTCGTAGAAGGGGTAATCACCAACTCGAAGCGGTGCCCATCAGTTTTAGCCTTTATGGGGATCGGAGATGCGGGCATAAGCGAAGACGCTTCTTTAGCCAGCACTTGATCAATAGGTAGATTCAGTGTATCGCCAGCAGAAAGGGGGTGCGCTTCCTCAGTTTCCAAATCATGGATCACGAAACTCCATCCTTCGAACTGTTCCATGCCCTCCACCGAAATAATGGCGGTTTCTGCCTGAAGACCAGTGCCGGACAGCGTGAGCGGGAACCGAAGCTCCTCGGCCTGATCAGGAGGCAGGGCGTTGACCTGGAGCAGGTCCTGGTTGCTGATTACTGTAGCCATGCGCAGCCAGGTGGAACCTAATGATTGCAGGGCTAATGCATCGTAGTCATCTCTGCCCACTTCGCCCCCTTGCTGGAAGCTCAGCCAGGCATTGGAGGAGCGTTCTTCGGTTTCAGCGGTGAGTTTAAGCACCTTTGCAGGGGCCGTTTTCAGCAGGTTTACCGAAACAGACACCGTATCGGATTTCTCCATGACCAGGGATCCGCCACTGCCCGCGGAGTTGGCCTGGGCAAAGAAGCCCTGGAACGGGGCAAGCAACCCGTCGGTGAGCCCGCCCACGCTTCCGGTCCAGGTTTGCCACTGGTCATTGGCATCGTCATATACATACACGGTATTGGACATCCCGTTCTTGATAAAACCGTCCCAATCAACGGTATACATATACGGGTTTCCGGCAAAGAAAAAATCCCCGGGGTCCAGGTCATCTACTGGGGTTACGCTGCCGGAGTTAAACTTCAGGGTTTCCGAACCATCGGCGACCAGGTTAAAGGTAGACAGGGTTTTAGGGAAGCCTTCCGTGGTGGTGGTATCGTAATCGTCGTCGCTGAAGATATAGAACAGGAAGCCGTGGCCGCGATCCAGGGAGTTGATGTCCAGGTTGGTCAGCGGGGTCCATGCCTGGGAGCCGGTATCCCAGGTCCACACGTTTTCGCTGCCAACGGAGGTATTCGCATTGCCAAAGCCCTGGGTCCAGAAGTTCTTCAGCAGGTTGTCGAAGAGTGAGCCATAGGCGGGAGCCCCCAGGGTGCGGAAGCCTTCGTCTCCGGTTACTTCCTGGTTCAGGACAGGCTGGGTAAACACGTATACGATCCCGGTACTGGTGCCCCCGCCCCCGTCCGGTTCCGCACTCGAAGCACCAATGATCAGCTCGTCCTGGTTGTTTCCATCGAAATCAGCCACAAGTACCTCACTCCCCAACACATCAGATGCACTTTGTCCCTGCAGGGTGAACCCGGTGCTTTCGTCCAGGGAAGACAGCTCGATAACCGAGCTGAACCCGCTGCTCTGGCCAAACACCACATACACGTCCCCGGAGGCGTTGGTGGTGGGATTGGTGCGATCGGCCCAACTGGCCCCTATGATAATATCGTTGATCCCGTCGTCATTGATGTCCCCGACAGCCAGACTGCTTCCGCTGCGGTCATTTTCCTCGATGCCGTTCAGGGTAAAGCCGGTGGTTCCATCCAGGGAAGACAAATCAATGTTGGAAGTAAACCCGTCGGTATCGCCAAATACCACGTAGGTTTGCCCGGAACGGTTGGCATTTACATCAGACCCAGTGGCCCCGATCAGCAGGTCATCGGTGCTGTCTCCGTCCACGTCCCCGATGGCCAGGGTCTCACCGGAGTAGTAACGGGAGCTAAACCCGAAGAGTTTGAACCCGGTACTCGCGTCCATGGTTTCTACGTCAATTTCGGAGCTAAACCCGCTGCTTTGGCCAAAGATCACATGGGTGGTTCCGGCAGCAAAATCAATATTGTTGTATTCACTGCTTACGATCACCTCGTCATAGCCGTCTCCGTCCAGGTCTCCGGAGCTTACCTGGCTTCCGAAATGATATTCCCCACCATAGTATTCACGCATTTTGAACCCGTCAGAGCCGTCCAGGCCGGAAATCCGGACGGTATCGGTGATGGCGCTATCCCCAAACACCACGAATGATTCTGAATAAATATAATCTCCACTGCCCAGGTAATATTCATAATAACCGTGATTAAAATTGCTTTGGCCCCCGGTGATCAGGTCATCAAAGCCGTCTCCGTTCACATCCCCAGTAGCCAGGCTGTACCCGATTTGATCGAAAGTATCTCCACGAACCACAAAGCCGTCGCTGCCCAGCGAGGAAAGCTGCACGGTATCGGCAAAGGCGGTACTACCTCCAAAGATCACATAAGCAGCCCCATCATATCCCCTGAAATAATAATAATCGTTGCTGTCATAAAAACTACTAAAATATGTTTTAGGGGCTCCCACAATCACATCATCATAGCCATCCCCGTTGATATCCCCGCTGGCTACCGAACGCCCAGCCTGATCCCCATCGGCGATACCGGCAATCACAAAGCCATCAGAACCGTCCAGGTCGGTAAGGTCGAAGGAAGAGGAAAAATTGGCGGATGAACCAAAGATCACATAGGTTTCGCCGGCATTCGAACCATTCGCATCTGCATGAAATGCTCCGAGGATCAAGTCGTCAATCCCGTCTCCGTTAATATCGCCGAAGGCCAACGTTTTTTTTCGTCCCAGGTTATCCCCATCAGAGGCCCCGCTTACCTGGAACCCGTGTGGGGAACCCACCATGTAATCTTCAATAAGCCCGGTGTGCTGGGCGTTTAGTTTTGCGGGAGAAAATAAAAGTGGTATTACTGCAAGGGAAGCAATGGCGGTTTTTCGCCACAGAGAACTTCGAACTATATACCATGAGGAACCAGCAATGCGTTTGATGACGGCCCATGCCGGGCTTTCGTCTTCCTGTGTACCTTCAATCCAGCAGGCGTCTACCCCTGTAACTTTGGAAAGCCATTTATATAATGACTTTACTTTTCTTGAGTTTTGTTTCTTACTGATGGAGTACGATTCCTTAACACAATTTTGACCCATGAAACTATTGGACTTCTGTTTGATTAAATAGCTATGAGGGAAAAGCTAAATTCTATGTGCTAAACAGGACTGCCAAATACACTCACATTTCTGCCAATGCCCTTTTTTGAATATTTAGAGAGGGTTTTTTTGAGATTTTTTAAAAAAAAAGCATGACAATTAAGAATAGAATGCCTCAAACTACCCCGTCGTCATCCCGGACCTGTCCGCCGTATCCCGATACATCGGGAGAAGGCGGGCTTGATCCGGGATCTGTGGGGAGTGATTCGTTGATAAAGAGCTAGGTTTAAATTGGAACCACTCACTACAGATGCTGAATCGAGTTCAGCATGACAACTAAGAATAGAATGCTTCAAACTACCCCACCAAGTATGACCAAAACGATCATCGAATTACCTGACATCTACAGAAATGACAAATGGTGCTTTAATATAACAAGTGGTCATGCACGGGCATTGGAAAACACATAAGCCAGCATGGACTTTAGTCCTTCGAACATGGACGTTAATTTTTAGTGATCATAGTATTGCCTGTGGAAATCCGGGATTCCCTACCATACCAAATGCGTCAATTTCAGGGTTTAACCTGTAGTATTGATCAACTATTATGTGGTTGCTTCTGGCTTTTTCGTAATTCTCAATAAAACTGGTGCTTTTGGGGTTTAAGTCAGCCGGAGAGAATAAAAAGAGCGCTGCTACCAGGTAGGCAAAGGTGGGTTTTCGTAACATAGAACTCCAAACCATATACCATGTGGTATGGACTATTTGTTTGATGACCGCCCATGCTGGATTACCGTTGTTCCGGGTTCCATCCAACCAGCAGGCATCTTCACCAGTACTGCTTTGGTTCATTTGACCTTACTTTCCAGGTTTAGTCGAGTTGAAAATAAATCTAGACTAAATGCTTTAAACCAGACTGCCTAATTCTCTCACAGTTCTGCCAATATGCTGATGAAAACGATATCTGAACGACTATTTAAAAAAGACGCGAGTGCAAGGGAAGAATCTAAGAGAGGTTTTGCTTGATCATTTCACTTGGCTGAACATCAAAGCGGGTTTTAAAAATCTTTGTGAAGTAGAAAGGATTTGAAAAGCCTACCGAATGCGCTACCTCTGCTACAGTAGTGGCTTGTTGGCTTTCTAAAATTTGATGGGCTTTTTTCAGCCTAATTTCCCGAACGAACTGCAAGGGGGTTAATCCCGTGCTTTTTTTGATGATACGGTATAGCTGCCGTTCGCTTACGTTCATCGCCAGGGAGGTCTCTGATGCAGTAATGGAGGATTGATGAATACGCTCTTCAACATAAGCCTGTAGCTGCAGCAGAAATTGCTCGTTTTCGCTCAATGCATTTTCTTGTTCTTGTACTTCCAGGTCATATTGTTTCTTTTGCAGGTTCAGCTTCCGGTTTCCCCAAATAACCAGAGCTATAAACACCGAGCTTCCTGTAAAAATAGCAAGCCAAAAAAACCAGGCGGTTTCATAAAAAAAAGGCTCAACAAAAATGTTCACGGATTGCACATGCTCCTCATTCCATTGGCCCCCTAGCCCGGCTTTTACTTTGAAAGTATAGTCACCGGCGGGCAAATTAGTAAACGACGCCGTTCTTTCAGTTCCGGCATAGACCCAATCGTCATGAAAACCTTCAAGGATATAACTGAAGTGAATATTTTCTGCTTTTACCTCATAATTGAAGGCCGTGTAGTGGATGTCGATCGCCCTGATTTTTTTTGGAAGAGCTACTTCTCTAGTCCCGGTAATTTGTTCTGAATCAGCAAAGGCAATGGTTTCAATTTTTGTGGGAAAGGAAAGGGAAGATTTCTGAATATCATCCGGATGTACATTTGTAATTCCATCCAGCATAGCAAACCATAGTGAGCCATCTCTTGCAATCAAACCGGGAGATTGAGCCCCACCATTAGCTTCATTGCCTGGCAGTCCATCCGCTTCCTGGTAGATAATAGGGGTAATATTGTCCAATTTGCCTTCTGCAAACTGGTTAAGCTGCTCTTTATATACCCAAAAAATTCCCTGGTTGCTGCTCATCCACAGCCGCTCATAATCATCTTCAAGAATAGCATGAATTACAGACCCAAAAAGCCCGTTGTCACGAGAATATTCAGTAACAGATACTGGTGAAGTCCCGTCGTTTGCTAATTCAATTCGATTGAGCCCCCCACCCTCAAAACCTACCCACAGAACGCCGAGCTTATCACTGAATATAGACCGTACGTTTACATCAGAAAGGAGGGGATTTCCTGCAAAAGCGTGTAATGTATCTTCCAATAACGTGAACAAGCCATTCGCGTGGGTGCCCGCCCAGATAGCCCCATCATTGGTTTGATACATTTGGGTTATTCTTAACGCTTCACCGTCTTTTTCCGGGATAACTTTCCATTCATCACGTTTGATATGATATTCATAGAGCCCCCGTCCAGTTCCTGCATATAGAATACCGGGCTCTCCCTCCTGGAGCACACGCACACCCGCCCCGTTTCCATCAAAGGGAGAATCAATGCTATCTAGTGCCGCTGTTTTTGGGTTCCACTTTTGTATACCGCCGGTAGTACCGAGCCATATATCCTGGTTTGGGCCTTGGTAAAATGATAAAACCAGTAACTTGTCATTTTCCTCTGTGATTGTTTCGATGCGATCACTCATTATTCGGGAGACAACCCCATTTCTTGCAGCGGTCCAGATAGATCCTTCATGATCCTGCAATAAAGGATACACATTATAAATTCCATTGCTTTCATTATAGCTCGTGAAGGGGCTTTTTGTGTATTTGTACAGCCCCGAAACAGTGCCCACCCATGCAGAGCCATAAGAGTCGACAAACATAGAGATATTTTTCGGAAGGTGAACTTCGGGTTCCAGCGTTGAGGTAACCAGCCTATTATTATACCACAAGGTACTTCCGGTTCGCAGCCATCCTTGTTGTGTCTTTCGTTTGATCTCTGTTAAAAATGGAATCTCTGCTTGCTGAACATTATCCAGGAAATGTACTTCTTCAAAGATTCCATTTTTTAGAATAAAATTAGCCTTCTCCGAGCTTAAAATTAATTGATCAGGATCCGATGAATCAATAGTTAATGTCCTGTAAAAGCCAGGAATAAATTCCCTGGTATTGGGCGCGGGAAATGTACTTTTCTGGTTACCAGAAATTGAAATAAGTGAGTCCGACTGGTTAAGCCAAATAGTTCCGGGTTCTTCATAGAGGATGTGATCGAGGCGTTGATTGTTATGCTCAATAAAAGACAGAGAGCCCCCTTCAATAAGGTAAAAGCCGGGTTCTGTAGCGACCAGTATTACCTTATCAAAAACTCTTACGCCCAGTACTTCCTGATTAATTTCGTCAGCAAAAACTCTCGAAAAAGCTTCGTCTTCGAATACATATAAACCCTTCTTTCCTGCTACCCATAGTACTCCGTTCGAGTCCATGTCATAAGGGTATCTGGGTACCCCTGATTCTTCCTCATGAAACGGAAAATGTCTGAACTCCCCATTTTTATAGCGGATCAGCCTTAATTCTTCTCTTGTTCCATTGTTGAACCAGAATTGGTCAATTCCTTTTTCTGACTTAGAAAGAAATACTGAACTTGAAAGCGCTGCATTAGTTGAGCTTGTATAATTTGTGAACGTCTTTCCATCGAATCGAACAAGCCCTTCTGTGGTACGCAACCACAGGTAACCATCGGTAGTTTTCCAAATACCATTAATTTGATTTACCGGTAACCCATCTTCTATCGACCAGTGTTGTACGGTATATCCCGATGATACATTTTGAGCAAAAGATGAAACCGGGAGTAAAAGGAAAGTAAGACAAGGGATAAGCACAGGGCATAAAAAGAACCGCACCCTTTTGACTCTAAATAGCTTTTTAGAAGAAAAAAAAATCATAACGACCTTGCCTTAGTAAAAGAAAGAGTCCTAATACCTCAATCTTAAAATTAACCCAAAATATTTCCTGACAAATAGAATATATACAACAATAGGATGTCTTCTTTCCTACATATACCCCTGCAAATATGTAATAACGGAAAGTAAAAATCAGAAAAAAGTGATTGGCTGCAAAAAAAGGTCCGACCTAAAGTACCAATTTTAACTGGACCAAAAGCTGATTTGCAAAAGGCGAATACATCTAGGGCTCATGTTTTTTTCCCAAGCTTTATTAGAGTATAAACGCAAATACAGTTAGTATTTTGGAGATTACTCGTTTTAAGCTAAACGAGATATTATATCTTCCTGACTTTGATTTTTCATGATCGTGCTTTCTTGAAGCAAGAATCTTTTCATCTTTACGAAAGCAGGTTTGACAAGCTAATTTTTCAACTCCGAATACATTAACACTTCTCAGCTGAACAATATATCGTCCAATTACACGAGGTTTGCCCTCTTCTACATGGCAAAAATCACAACGCCTGTTTCTTCCATGATTTGTAATTACCAGTGGTTCCGTCTTATCAATTAATTCCACGGTGCCTCCGGTAGTCTTAGAAAGCTGTTTAGATCACGAGTTGGATTTTCTTGACCTGGGATTATACATCCCACGGGAGTGTAAATACCTTTCATATCTTACTCTCTTTTTAGAGTTAATCCTAAAAATGGTTAACTACACCCGTGTTTTTCCCCTAAAAAATTATATACAATATGAGCCGGTCAATCTTTAACTGAGTACCCGATTTTTGAGTGAATTATGCAAATCCGGGTCTGTTTAATCTCTAATTCCAAATTTCCAATTACTTCGGCTCTTCATCACTCCTCTTTTTTAATTTTTTCCAGGCATACATCCCACCTGCTGCAGCTAATAATCCTAAGCCCCCATCAATAGGAGCCTGGTCAGGTGCCCCGGGAAGTCCGGGTTGAGCCAGAGCTAGTTCAGTGATAAAAATCGCTATCGCAAAAATGGTGAATACTACTCGTGTTTTCATATCTGTTTAGTTTTTGATAGGAGACAGGTGAAAGGTGAGGACTCTCTCACTTATCACCGCTCACCTATCAGCTTTATTTAATAAATCGTCTACTTGTCAGTAAACAGGACTTGCAAACCAGCACCTCTTTTCCTGCTACTTTTCTTCGTACAAGGATTACATGACCTCCATCAGGCTGAAGTCCTCTTCGCTTGCCGCAAAAGTAACAACGCTTTCCATATCGGGAGATAAAGTCCATCTTAGTTGAATTAGGAATATGGCAATTAGGAATAGGGCGTTCTTTATTCCTAATTCCATATTCTCTATTAATTATTTAATAAGGGTCATTCTTCGAACCACGGTTTGTGATCCAACCTGTAGCCTATACACATACACTCCACTGGAAAGAGAGCTTGCATCAAAGGTTACTTCATAGCTGCCCGCCGACTTTTGCCCGTTAACCAGTTCGGCCACTTTTTGACCTGCCAGGTTGAAAACTTCGAGTGTTACCAGTCCTGCACGGGGCACCTCAAACAGGATCCGTGTGCTTGGGTTGAAGGGGTTCGGATAGTTCTGCTCAAGTGTTACGTGCTCCGGCAGGGTTGATCTGGTGTCTTCTTCACTAGTCACGCCTAGTTTAGGCTTAAGCACAATCTCAAAACGGTGCTCAGTAGCTTTGGCTTTTGGATTAACCAGGGAACCCGGCAGTCCCGAAGCTTTGGCTTGAACGCTTCGAATAGCAAGAGAAATGGTATCGTCCTGGGAGAGCTCGTATATCTCCTCAGCATCCAAATCCTCGATGGAAACGATCCAGTCTACAAAATCTTCCAGCCCTTCAAAGGTTATTTCAGCCGTATCAAAATCAGTTATTCCGGATAGGTCAAGCGGAAACCGAAGTTCTTCCTGGTAATCGATAGGCAGGGCATTAATCTGAAGCTCATCGTTATTCCCTATAATGGTGGCCAACCTTAAATAGCTGGAAGCTAATGGGGTCAAAGCTAGCCCATCATAGGCATCTCGCCCTACCTCTCCGCCTTCCTGGAAACTCAGCCAGGCATCGGCTGAAAACCCTCCGGCTTCAGCATGGATCTTCAGCGCTTTTCCTTCTTCGCTAAGGCTTCGGAGGACAGGGGCTCGTTTAAGAAGACTAACGGTAGTAGATACCGTGTCCGCTTCCTCAATAGTTAACGAACCACTACCTCCGCTTCCCTGGATAAAGAAGCCCTGGAAGGCCGCGATTTCTCCATCGGAAAGATTCCCCAAGGTTCCATTCCAGCTTTGCCAGGTGGAGTTGGCATCATCATACACATATACGGTATTGGATAGCCCGCTTTTGGTAAGATCGTCCCAGTCAATAGGAAACAGATAGGGGTTCCCGGCAAAGAAGAAGTCGGTATCAGCCAAGCTGCTCACAGGGTTTATACTTCCTGTATTGCGGCTTCCATCCCCTCCGAACTGCTTAGTTGAAATACGCTTTGGAAAGCCGGCATCCCCGGAAGTTCCTGGACCGTTGTCATCTGAAAAGAGATAGAACAGGAAGCCGCTCCCTGTTGCAAGAGAATCAGTATCCTGATCAGTCAGTGCCGTCCATGCCTGGGTGCCATCATCCCAGGTCCAGGCGTTATCGGAGCCGGAGGGGGCGTCCGAGTTAGTAAAGCCCTGGGTGAAGAAACTCCCTAAGAGTTCATCAAACACGGTTCCATTACTTGGCGCACTCAAAGTGCGGAAGCCTTCATTACCAGTTATAGCCTCATTAACATTATTAAAGAGTACGTGTACAACTCCATGAGCATAGGTGCCATTGTCATTGTTATTGGGAGAACCAACAAGGACTTCATCAAAGCCATCGCCATTAATATCGCCACTTGCTAACCCGGTCCCGCTGCGATCTTGCGTTCCCAGACCGTTTAAGGCAAAGCCTGTACTACCATCCAGCGAGGAGAGCTCTATCACTGAAGTCGATGTATTATCAAAGCCAAATACGACATAGGTTTCCCCTGAACTTGTTCCATTTGGGTCGGCTGCATAAGCCCCTATGATGACATCATCTGTGTCATCCCCGTTAATATCACCTGAGGAAAGGAATTGCCCGCTAAGATCGGCCCCACCTATCCCATTCATGACGAAGCCGTTGGTTCCATCAATTACATCTGAGATTTCTATGGATGAAGAAAAAGCCGTGGTTTTACCAAATACCACAAAAGTTTCCCCTGCGGCATTTGTGCCACCAGGATCCCCATTTCTAGCTCCGATAATCACATCCCCTATAGTATCTCCATTAATATCTCCGGCAGATACGGCACGGCCGGTGAAATCACCTTCGGTAATGCCTCTCAATGTGAAGCCCGTTGTTCCATTCAATGATGAAAGCTCTATATCTGAGGAAAAAGCGGTGGTTTTGCCAAATACCACATAAGTTTGTCCTGCTGTATTTGCTCCGCCTCCATATGGAGCGCCGATAATAATATCATCAATAGAATCACCATTTATATCTGCACTGGATAAAGCTCTACCGCTGTAATCATTAACACCATTTCCAGTGAGCATAAAACCAGTGGTACCGTTTAAGGCAGATAACTCTATGGTAGAGGTGGATGTATCATCAAAACCAAACACCACATAGGTTTCTCCTAAACCGCCGGCTGCTTTTGGAGCACCAATAATCACATCATCTTTACCATCATTGTTAATATCTCCCGAAGAAACCGAGAAACCACTTTCATTACCACCCGCTATACCATTCATGATGAATCCATTGGTTCCATCAATCACATCTGAGATTTCTATAGCTGAGGAAAAGGCAGATGTTTTGCCAAACACCACGTAGGTTTCCCCGGAATTACTTCCATTAGGATCTCCATCGTAGGCCCCTATAATGACATCATCAACACCATCCCCATTCACGTCCCCGGAAGCTACTGCATACCCGCTACGGTCTAAATTGGTGATGCCATTCAGTACAAACCCGTTGCTGCCATTTAAGGCAGAAATATCTAATGAAGCACCGACGTTCCCCGAACTGCCGAACACCACATACACAGCTCCCGTCTCTGAATTTCTATAAGGTGCCCCAATAATGAGATCATCAAGGCCATCTCCATTGATATCCCCACTGGAGATATCTTGCCCGGTGCTTACCTGCTCGCTGGTTACCACCCCGTTTATCTGGAAACCATTTGGGCCTTTTAAAGCCGACAGTTCTACTGCTGTTTGAGCAGAAGCCTGAGGAGTAGAAATCAAAGGAAGTAGGAATAAAGAAGCGGCAGCTATTCTTCTACTGAAAACAAAGTATTTATTCTTAGTTATTCTTTTAATGAATCCCCATACCGGGTGATCTTCGGAATCTCTTCCTTCAATCCAGCAGGCCTCCAGGCCGGTTACTTTCGAAAGCCATTTGTATAAGCTTCGTTCTTTTCTTCGCGTACGTATTCTCTGTTGTGTTATATGTATATCTCCCATAGCACATTGTTTTGTTTACCCTTGGCTACAAGAAGAAAAAGAAAGGACTAACATTCTTGCCAATAACTGTGAGATTTTGGCCAAACGGTGTTTAAAGGATGGTAGAGGCCGTTTTTGGGATAAAGAATTTTTGCCTTTTTCCTTGAAAAGCAATTGACAAGGCAAAAAGCTATTTGGTTAAGTCTCCAGGATGGAAGCCAAATCGCTCCTTAAAGAGCGTAGTAAAATAGAAGGGAGTAGAGAATCCTACTGCATGAGCAACCTCAGAAATAGTAACAACCTGACGCGTGTCCAATAACTGGTGTGCCTTAAGAAGGCGTAATTCTCTTATGTACTGAATAGGAGAGAAGCCGGTCAGGGATTTGATCATCCGGAATAACTGGCGTTGACTCATATTCATGGCCGCGGCTATTTCGGGCACTTTCAAAGAAGGTTCTGAAATACGACTTTCTATATAATCCTGGAGTTTATTAAGAAAGGCTTCATGTTCACTTATTGCATCTTCTTGTTCTTTTATTTCCAGTGCATGTTTTTTTCGTTGGAACTCAAGCTTTCTGTTTCCCCATATAATTAACCCAACCAGGATGGAACAGGCCAACAAGAGACATAAGCCATAAAACCAGGAGGTCTCATAGAAAAAGGGTTCAATAGTAAAAGTCAGGGAGCTGATATATGCATCATCCCAGGTATTTCCCATTCCTGCCCGAAGCGCAAAAGTATAGGTGCCCGCTTTCAGGTTGGTGAATGATACACTACGTTCTGCTCCGGCATACACCCATTCTTCATCCATTCCATCCAGTTTGTAGGAAAAACGGATGTCCTTGGGCTTAACCGAGTAATTAAACGCAGAATAGTCAATTCGAATGGATCGATCTCGTTTGGGGATAGTGAATTTTTTATTTCCCGAAGTCCACAATGAATCCCGGTTTGACACGGATTTTATAATGGTTGGGAAAGAGAAGGTTCGATCATTCACTTCTTTAGGATGAACCCGTGTCAGTCCATTCATCATGGCAAACCAAAAGGCGCCATTGTTAGAAATAAGCCCCGGGGTTTGTGCTCCTCCGTTGGCTTCATTCCCGGGAAGGCCATCTTCTTTTTGGTAGATAATAGGGTGTATCCGGTCGATTGTTCCTAAGGCAACATCATTAAGCTGCTGTTTCGAGACCCAAAAGATACCCTGGTTGCTACTCATCCAAACTCGCTCGTACTCATCTTCCAGGATGGAGTGTATTACAGAACCTAAAAGCCCGTTTTCAGGGGTATATTTAGTTATTGATTTGGAAGAAATTCTATCAGGGTTCAATTCTATGCGGTGTAAGCCCCCGCCGTTTAACCCTACCCAGAGAATTCCTTCACTATCTTTATAAAGACTTCGGATTCGAATATCTGAAAGCTGACTATTATCTGTAAAAGCAATCAGGGTATCATTCTTGATTTTAAATACACCACTGAATCTTGTGCCTACCCAGGTTTCTCCGTCTTCCGATTGAGTCAATTGCTCAACCTGAATTTCCTGGTCATTTTCTACAGGTAACTTATTCCAGGATTTTGTACCAGGAATATATTCATAGAGCCCGGCCCTCGAACCAATCCAGAGATTACCCCGGTCATTTTGCTGGAGTACCTTTATCTGAAGTCCCGTTCTATCAAAAGGGGTAGTAAATGGAGTTATTGATCCGGTACTTCTATTCCAGATCTGAATGCCATGTGCAGTACCCAGCCAAATGTTATTGTCGATATCTTCATAAAACGAAAAGACCCTCGGGAATGTAGGTTCAGCGATCAGCTCAATATGGGAATCCTTTATTCGATACACCCCATTTCTTATTGAGGCCGCCCATACTGCCCCTTCATGATCTTCGAATAAGGAATACACATTATCCAACCCAGTACTACTCTCGAAAGAGCTGAATAGACTTATATCAAACTGGTACAGTCCTTCTTTGGAACCCAGCCAGGCCTGATTGTTTTCATCTAAGAATAAGGGAGACATGAGCGTGAGGTTGGGGGTTGTAATAAGTACTTTATTATGAAATACTGCTCTATGTGCGATATGCCACCCGGAAAATTTTTGACGATTAAACTCAGATACCAGATGAACAAGAGGCTCATTATAAGATTCCTCATCTGATACTTTTTGGAAAACCCCGTTGTTAAAAATGAACTGAAACCCGGTTGTAGTAATAGTAAGCTGATCAGGATTATCTTCATTGAAGTCAAGCCTGGGGTCTCTCCTTAGAAGTTCTGCAGGCAATGGAAAACGATTTACCGAATGGTTGTATACAACCACAAGCTCGTCATCATCTATAGCCCAAATTCTTCCCTGCGCATTCAAAGCAAATGATCGCAGTGCTTTATTGTCATATTCAGTGTACAAAACAGAATCTTCGTTGACCTGGTAGAATCCATTTTCAGCGGCGACCCAGATAGAATTATCTGTCATAAAAAGACTAATAAGCTTTGAGTTTATCTTATTAGGAAAAAGAGGGATGAACTGCCCATTTGAAAATTTGAACAACTTCTCTTTTCCAGCTACCCATAAATCCCCTTGTGCCGATAATTCAAATGGCCGGTTGTGCCCGAGCCCTTCAGCTAAATAGTGATTGAAAGGGTGGTATTTAAAAAAGCCGTCTTTATACTGTACAAGCCGAGGTTGATTTGCAGTACCGTTATCAAACCAGAACTCATTTTGATAGGTATTAGTAAAATGCCTGGTTTCAGAATGGAGGAAAGCAGCAGTATTGGAGTTATTAAATACCTCAAAGGAAAGCCCGTCAAAACGAACAAGGCCTTCCAGGGTTTTTAACCACATATATCCATCAGAGGTTTTTAAAATGTGTTGGATCAGCTCGGAAGGGAGCCCATCTTCAGTGGTCCAGTGCTTAACGGTATATCCCGCAGGAACTTCCTGTGCCCATGAGCTATTGCCTAAAAAAACGCCAATGCTCATAACCAGCAATGTTATAATTCTGACCCTTCTACACACAACGTATTCTCTTTCTATACCCTTAACAGGAATATAGAGTACCTAGAAGAGAAAATGTTGCACTAATTGTTTAAAAACAGGGGGTTATTTTTCAAGAGTTAAACTAGTGAATCAAGCTATTGCTCTTTAGCTCGGTCCTTCAACTTTTTATAAGCATATAGACCGCCCGCTGCGGCAAGTCCACCTACACATGAAGTTTCGGTGGACAGGAAGTTGTTATTCATTTATAGCTTTTTTGCGAAGCCTTCTCCACGCATACACCCCGCCTGCTGCTGCCAGCAGCCCTAGTCCGCCATCAATGGGAGCCTGGGTGGGTGCCCCGGGAAGCCCGGGTTGGGCGAGGGCTAGTTCGGTGATGAAGAAGGTGATCGCGAAAAGGGTGAATACTGCTCGTGTTTTCATAGTTGTATAGCCTTTGAGCTACCAGCGTTCAGCAACCAGCTTTTGTATTTCAACAAAAGCTGAGGCCTGATTGCTGTAAGCTGAGTTATTTAATAAGTGTCATTTTTCGGGTGAGTTGTTGCCCTCCGGTGCTTAGTCGGTACACATATACCCCACTGGAAAGTGCAGAGGCATCAAAACTGACTTCGTAGCGGCCTGCGGGCTTTTGCTCATTAACCAGTTCGGCTACTTTTTGTCCCACCAGGTTGAAGACCTCCAGGGTAACTACCCCCGAGCCGGGCACCTCAAACAGAATCTTCGTCCCAGGGTTGAAGGGGTTTGGATAGTTCTGTTCAAGGGTAATTTGCTCCGGCAGGCTTGGGTCGGGTTGTGTGTTAGTTACTCCAATTACGGGAGTAAGGACAAGTTCAAAGCGGTGTCCGTCAGTTTTGGCTTTCGGGCTAACCGGGGAAGCGGGTGTTCCAATAGTTTTGGCTTGTGCACTGCGAATGGCCAGGGAGAGGGTGTCCTCCTGGCTGAGTTCAAAGACCTCTTCAGTATCTAAATCCTGGATAGTGATCGTCCAATCCTCAAAATCTTCCAGCCCTTCGAAGCTTACCTGGGCAAAGGAGGAATCCACGATACCGGACAGATCCAGCGGGAAGCGGAGTTCTTCCCCGTAGTCAACGGGCAGGGCGTTGATCTGGAGTTCATCGTTATTGCCAATGATCGTGGCGAGTTTTAAATAGGAGGAAGAAAGGGGCGTTAGCGATAGCCCATCGAATGCGTCCCGCCCGATCTCCCCCCCTTCCTGGAAGGAAAGCCAGGCGTCGGCAGAAAACTCTCCCGCTTCGGCATGGATCTTCAAGGCCTTTCCTCCTTCCCACGCTTTGGGCGTGGTTCGGAGGACAGGAGTTTGTTTAAGAAGACTGACGGAGTTGGAGGTAATGTCTGCCTCTTCAATAGTAAGCGATCCGCTGCCCCCGTTGCCCTCGACAAAGAACCCCTGGAAAGCCGAGAGTTCCCCATCGGTGATATTGCCAACCGAGCCGTTCCAGGACTGCCAGGTAGAGTTGGCGTCATCATAGACATACACGGTGTTAGACAGCCCGCTTTTGGTAAGCAGGTCCCAGTCAATAGGATAAAAGTAGGGGTTACCGGCAAAGAAGAAGTCGGAGTCAGCGAGGTCACTTATCGGGTTCACACTGCCGGAGTTGACACTCCCATCCCCGCCAAACTGGTTAGCAGCAATATACTTAGGAAAACCGGCATCGCCGGTGGTATTTAGTCCATTATCATCGGAGAACACGTACAGGAGGAAGCCGCTGCCTGCCGAAAGGTTATCCGTACTTTGATCTGTTAGGGCAATCCAGTTCTGAGTGCCTTCGTCCCAGGTCCACACATTCTCGGAACCTGCGAGGGTATCGGCATTGGTAAAGCCCTGAGTGTAGAAGTTCCCCAGGAGTTCATCAAAAACGGTGCCATTGCTGGGGGCAGCCAGGGTGCGGAAGCCCTCATCCCCGGTAATGGCCTCGGAGACGCTGTTGAAAAATACACGCGCCTTGCCCGTATAATAATCAAAGCCCGGTGATCCAATAACGACATCATCTATACCGTCCCCATTGATATCCCCGGAAGCAAGAGAGTATCCGGCATAGCTGCCGTACCCGGAGTAAGAATCTCCATTGAGAGCAAAACCCGTGTCTCCATCTAAGGAGGATAGGTCGATAGAAGAGCTAAAGGTAGTGCTGTCGCCAAATACGACATATACCTCTCCGGAGGAGGAGCCATTTGGATTTGCACTTGGTGCTCCAATGATCACATCTACAATCCCATCGCCATTCACATCGCCCGTGGCTGTCGCAGTACCACTTCTGTCTCCAGTGCCAATCCCTTTAAGGGTAAAACCGCTGCTGCTATCCAGCGAGCTGAGCTCAAAGGAGGAAGCAAAGGCAGTGCTTTGACCGAAGACCACATAGGTCTCCCCAGTCGTAAAGCCACCGTTGGTTCCAAAAGTGGCCCCAATGATTACATCTTCGATTCCGTCTCCGTTAATATCCCCAGAGGCAGCCGATGCGCCGCTAAGTTCTCCACTTTCTGAACCATTAAGCACAAAGCCGGTAGTGCCATCTAAAGCACTTAGCTCAATAGCCGAAGACCCCGAAAAACTGCTGCCCCCAAAGACGACATAGGTTTCTCCGGAATCACTGCCATTATTATCTCCTTGACGAGCCCCGATAATAAGATCATCGTAACTGTCGCTATTAATATCTCCCGCGGCAAGGGCCTGGCCACTTCGATCATTTTCGCTTACTCCATTTAGGGTAAATCCTGTGCTCCCATCTAACCCACTTAGATCGATGGAAGAGGCAAAGGCAGTGTTTTGGCCAAAGACGACATAGGTTTCTCCGGAACTATTACCATTCGGGTCTGCATTATATGCCCCAATAATCACATCCCCGATGCCATCGCCATTAACATCGCCACTGGCAACCTCGTCTCCCGAATTATCACTATTGTCCACGCCGTTAAGGACAAAGCCGTTGCTTCCATCGATGAGCGCTGAAATGTCAATGGAAGAAGAAAAGGTAGAAGTCTTGCCAAAGACGACATAGGTTTCTCCGGAATTACTGCCATTATTATCTCCTCCGCGAGCCCCGATAATTACATCTTCAATGCCATCCCCATTGATATCACCGGAAGCAAGACTTAAACCTGCCCGGTCATTATTACTTATTCCATTCAGTACAAAGCCGGTAGTGCCATCTAAGGCGCTCAGGTTCGTAGAGGAACTAAAGCCTGAAGAACTACCAAACACGACATACACCTCTCCAGACCGGCTTCCATTCGGATCCGCATCAGGTGCACTGATAATCCAGTCGACTATTCCATCTCCGTTAATATCGCCAACCGCCGTAGATCCACCAGCTCTGTCATAGCTATTGATCCCATTAAAGGTAGTGCCTGTAGTACCATCCAGCTCAGACAGTTCCACCGCTGTTTGCGCGGTAACCTGGGAAGAAAAGAGTAAGGGGGTGAGGAGCAGTGAAGCCATGGCCAACCTTCGGCTAACCACAATGAATTTATTCTTAGCGAATCGCTTTATGAAGCCCCAGAGCGGGTGGCTATATTCGTCGCTTCCTTCTATCCAACATGCTTCCAGGCCGGTTACCCTGGATAGCCATCGATATAATGATCGTACTTTTCGGTTGGGTTCAGTAAGTGCCAATGTACCTGGCTGGCTCTTGCATACCTTGTTCATTCTTTTACCTCTCAGATTAAGATTCTAAAAAAGCTAGCTTTAGAGACATTAACGAACCGGACAAAAGCTGTTATGGAACGGACAAAAACAATAAGAAAACGGACATTTTTGACTTCTAAGGCTTGGGGTCATTTTTCCTTCCTTCATTTTATAGTAGACAGGTGAAAGGTGAGGGCTCCCTCACTTATCTGATGGTGAATTAAAATGATTCGTCGTCATTCCGGGCCTGTCCGCCGTATCCCGATACATCGGGATACGGCGGGCTTGATACTGAATCTAGCCTGCCTGTCGGCAGACCGGTTCAGCACAGGTTCCGGAATCTGTGGGGAATGATTCGTTGATAAAGAGCCAGGTCTAAATTGGAGCCACGCACTACAGATCCCGCATCGGGGTGCGGGATGACGAAGGGTAGTTTGGACTAACTCCCGCCGAGTATAACCAAAACGGTCAATGAATTACCTGCCCTTCCTATTAAACTTCGGAAGGCGGGCCTGAAACCTACAATTACGTGCTGTCCTCCGACAAAAGCAGGTTCGAAATGACAACGTTAATTGGTGATCTTTTTGAGTGTCTAGGCGTTGTTTCTATCCCGTAGTTTTTTCCACGCATTCCTCCTTTGCTAAAGCTTCGGAGGATACTCTAGCTTTTTCTTAATCATCACTCTTTGATTTATCTCTGAGCTTTTTAATAGCATAAGCACCGCCTGCGGCTGCAAGCAGTCCAAGTCCTCCATCAATAGGGGCCTGGGTGGGGGCACTGGGAAGCCCGGGCTGGGCGGTGGCTAGTTCAGTGATGAATAGTGCTATTGCTATAAGGGTGAATACTGCTCGTGTTTTCATAGTTGTATAGCCTTTGAGCTACCAGCGTTCAGCAACCAGCTTTTGTATTTCAACAAAAGCTGAAGCCTGATTGCTGTAAGCTGAGTTATTTAATAAGTGTCATTTTTCGGGTTAACTGTTGCCCGGCGGTGCTTAGCCGGTACACATATACTCCACTCGAAAGTGCGGAGGCGTCGAAGGTGACTTCGTAGCGGCCTGCGGGCTTTTGCTCATTCACCAGTTCGGCTACTTTTTGTCCGACCAGGTTAAAGACCTCCAGGGTAACTATCCCCGAACCGGGCACCTCGAACAGAATCCTCGTCCCAGGGTTGAAGGGGTTTGGATAGTTCTGCTCGAGGGTAATTTGCTCCGGCAGGCTTGGGTCGGGTTGTGTGTTAGTTACCCCAATTACGGGAGTAAGGACAAGTTCAAAGCGGTGTCCGTCCGTTTTGGCCTTCAGGCTAACCGGGGAAGCGGGTGCTCCCACAGTTTTGGCTTGTGCACTGCGAATGACCAGGGAGAGGGTGTCATCCTGGCTGAGTTCAAAGACCTCTTCGGTATCTAAATCCTGGATAGTGATCGTCCAATCCTCAAAATCTTCCAGGCCTTCGAAGCTCACCTGGGCCACAGAAGAGTCCACCACCCCGGAAAGGTCCATCGGGAAGCGGAGTTCTTCGTTATAATCAATAGGTAGGGCATTGATCTGTAGCTTATCTTCATTGCCAATAATGGTAGCTAATCTTAAATAGTTAGAGGCTAATGGAGTCAGCGCCTGCCCGTCAAAAGTATCCCGGCCCGCTTCTCCCCCTTCCTGGAAGGAAAGCCAGGCATCGGCGGAAAACTCTCCCGCTTCGGCATGGATCTTCAGCGCCTTTGGCTCCGTGTCACCCTGCTTAAGAAGGCTGACGGAGTTGGAGATAATGTCTGATTCCTCGATGGTAAGGGAGCCACTGCCTCCGCTGCCCTGGATAAAGAAGCCCTGGAAGGCGGAGAGTTCTCCATCGGTAATATTACCTACCGAACCGTTCCAGGACTGCCAGGTAGAGTTAGCATCGTCATAGACATACACCGTGTTGGAGAGCCCGCTCTTGGTAAGCAGGTCCCAATCAATAGGATAAAAGTAGGGGTTGCCAGCAAAGAAGAAGTCAGAATCGGCGAGATCACTAACCGGATTTATGCTTCCGGAATTAACGCTCCCGTCCCCGCCAAACTGGTTGGCAGAAATATATTTGGGGAATCCGGCATCGCCGTCATCCAGCCAGTTGTCATCAGAGAAGACATAGAACAGGAAACCGTTACCGGCAGACAGAGAATTGGCATCCTGATCAGTCAATGCGGTCCAGTCCTGGGAAGCCTCGTCCCAGGTAAACGCATTTGCGTCGGGGGTAGGATCGGTGTTATCGTCCGAATTGGTGAAGCCCTGGGTCCAGAAGCCCCCCAGGAGTTCATCAAAAACGGTGCCATTGCTGGGAGCAGCCAGGGTGCGGAAGCCCTCGTTTCCGGTAATGGCCTTAGGAATGGCGTTGAAAAATACGGCTACCTCACCCGCGTAACTTGAGCCGCCCGGTATTCCAATTATAATATCGTCTATGCCGTCTCCATTGAGGTCCCCGGAGGATGTGACAAAAGCGGCATAATTATAGGCTTCTGCACCATTTAGGGCAAAGCCCGTGTCTCCATCTAAGGAGGATAAGTCAATAGAAGAGCTAAACGCGGCGGTATCTCCAAATACCACATAGCTTTGACCAGAATAATAGTCATTTGGAGCTGCATAATATGCCCCAGTGATCACATCTCCAATCCCGTCTCCATTCACATCGCCCGTCGCTACTGAAAAACCGCTATCATGATTATTGCTAATGCCATTAAGGGTAAAACCAGCACTGCCATCCAGGGTGCTTAGGTCTATGGCAGAGGCAAAGGTAGTAGTTTGGCCGAAGAAGACATGGGTTGCTCCGGAACGATCGCCATTTGGATCTGAACCAGGGGCGCCGATAATTACATCTTCAATACCATCCCCATTAATATCGCCGGAAGCGAGGGCGCTGCCGCTATTATCCTGTATGCTCTGACCGTTAAGTACAAAGCCGGTGGTGCCATCCAGGGCGCTTAGCTCAACAGCCGAAGATCCTGAAAAGCTGCTGGCGCCAAATACTACATAGCTTTCCCCGGTATTTGTGCCTTTATAATTTCCGGCAGGAACACCGATAAGTATATCGTCGAAGCTATCGCCATTGATATCTCCTGTGGCAAGTATAGTCCCAGTCCGGTCGTTTGCATCTTCGCCGTTAATCCGGAATCCTGTACTGCCATCCAGGGCACTTAGGTCGATGGAGGAAGCGAAGGCGGTGTTTTGGCCAAAAACCACATAGCTTTCTCCGGCACTGCCACTGCCATTCGGATCTGCATCATCAGCCCCTATAATCACATCGGCAATCCCATCCCCATTGATATCTCCGCTAGCAAGCCCTGTTCCCGCGTTGTCATTGCTATCCACTCCATTGAGCAGGAAGCCGTTGGTTCCATCGATGAGCGCTGAAATGTCAATGGAAGAAGAAAAAGCGGAAGTTTTGCCAAAAACCACATAGGCTTCTCCTGTTCTAACACCATTATACTCTCCATTAGGAGCACCGATAATGATATCTTCGATGCCGTCTCCGTTGATATCTCCAGCAGCTATACTTTCTCCAGCTGCGTCACCAGAACTTATTCCGTTCAATACAAACCCGGTGCTTCCGTTTAAGGAGCTCAGGTTGGTAGAGGAACTAAAGCCTGAGGACGAGCCAAAAACCACAAATACTGACCCGGAATTGGCTCCATTAACGTCTGAACTGTTAGATCCTATAATAAGATCGCCGATCCCATCTCCGTTGATATCGCCAATTGCTGTTTGTCTTCCTATAAAATCATTGGCGTTTACTCCAATAAAGGTGGTGCCCGTAGTTCCGTCCAGTTCAGACAGTTCCACTGCCGTTTGCGCGGTAACCTGGGAAGATAACACCAAGGGAGTGAGGAGCAATGAGGCAATAGCTACTCTTCGGCTAACGACAGCAAATTTCTGTTTCGCTATTCGCTTTATGAAGCCCCAGAGCGGGCGGCTGTATTCGTCGCTGCCTTCTATCCAGCATGCTTCCAGGCCGGTTACCCTGGACAGCCATCTATATAAAGCCCGTACTTTGCGGTTTGATCCTGCAATTAATAGCGTCTCGGGTTTAGCTTCACATATTTTACCCATTCCTGTCCCTTTCTGAATTGTAAATTTGATAAAAACTAGCTTTATGAGTGTTAATGAATCGGACAAAAGTTGTTATAGAGCGGACAAAAACAGTAAGAAAACGGACATTTTTGACTTCTAAGGCTTGGGGTTATTTTTCCTTTCTTCATTTTATAGGTGATAGGTGATAGGTGATAGGTGATAGGTGATAGGTGATAGGTGATAGGTGATAGGTGATAGGTGATAGGTGATAGGTGATAGGTGATAGGTGAGGGCTCTTTCACTTATCACCGGTCTCTTATCATTTTTCTGGTTGAATGAGTGCTAATAGAGCAGAAAAGATGATAGCAGCAGAATGTTCGGCCCCTATTTTATGACATCCTTGGGATGAATGTTGAAGCGCTCTTCAAAAAGCTTAGAAAAATAAAAAGGGGTTGAAAAGCCTACGGAATGTGCAACTTCCGAAATAGTAGTAACCCGTCTGCTTTCTAATATCTCCCGTGCCTTTGTTAACCGGATTTCCCGAATAAATTGATTGGGAGAAAACCCAGTAGACGCTTTAATCTTTCGTCGCAGGTTCCGTTCTCCCATATTCATCAATTCGGCCAGTTCGGATACCGTGATGGATGGCTTTTCGATCTGGTCTTCGATGTAGTTGCTAATGGTTAGAAGAAATGGATCGTGATGTTCAGCAGTTTCAGCCTCTTCTGCAACGTCTATTTCAGATATGGATGGCTCTACCACTTTTGTTTGTAGCTTTCTCCGGAATAGGATTAACCCACAAAGGAAGCCAGAGCCAAGTAGGGCAAGCAGCACATAGAAGGAGGTCCGCTCATAGAAGTAGGGCTCTACCACAAAGCGTACCGAGCGTGTCTGTTCTTCATCCCATTGGTTATTGGTTCCTGCCTTGAGGTTAAAAGTGTACGAGCCGGCAGACAGGTTAACAAAGGAAACCGAACGGTCTGAATCTACGAGCACCCAGTCATCGCTTAATCCTTCGAGCTGATAGGAGAAGCGAAGATCGTTGTGTTTTGTTGTATAGTGGGGTGCGGTATAGGTAATGGTGATATTCCGTGATTCTTTAGGAACGCGTATTTCCTCATCAAAGGAAGCCCAGAGAGTATCATCAGCCTCAATAGTTTCAATAATAGGGGGAAATGAAAGGGGGGAACCGGGTACTTGAGATGGATGGATGCTTGCCAGCCCATCCAACATCGCAAACCAAAAGGTGCCATCTTTTGCTACCAGACCAGCATTCTGGGCACCGCCGTTGGCTTCATTTCCGGGCAGGCCATCTTCTCGTTGGTAAGCGGTGGAATAGATTTGGGTTTCTTCTCCCTGTGCTACATTGGTTAGCTGATCCTTGTATACCCAAAAGATCCCCTGGTTGCTGCTCATCCAAATCCGGCCATGTTCGTCCTCCAAGATGCTGTGGATAACCAGGCCAAAAAGACCGTTTTCACGAGAATACCTGGTTACCGATTTGGCAGAAATGCCATCTTCGTTTAGTTCAATACGGTTTAAGCCTCCACCATTTAATCCAACCCAAAGAATTCCTTCAGCATCCATATATATTGACCGAATACTCACATCAGAAAGCTGGTCATTATCCTTAAAGGCGATAAGATGATCATTATTTATTGTGTACAACCCGTTATTATAGGTGCCTATCCAGGTACGGCCGTTCTCACGTTGAAAGAGCTGCTCTATTCGAAGTTCAAGATCGTTTTCGACAGGAATCGTCCTCCACTCCTGGGTATCCATCATGTATTCATACAGTCCGGCTTTTGACCCTGCCCAAATATTGCCCCGATTGTTTTCCTGGAGCACCCTAACTTGTACAGAACCTCTATCAAAAGGAGTGGGAAGCGGACTGATTGAGTTAGAGCGCCTGTTCCAGACTTCTATTCCCAGCCCCGTTCCAAACCAGATGTTCTTATCCGGGCCTTCATAGAAAGAGAACACCCTTGGGAAGATTGCATCTTTGATTTGCTCAAATTTCTCGTCAGTAATCTTAAATACAGATCCTCTAAGGGTTGACGTCCAAATAGCCCCTTCATGATCTTCGAAAAGAGGATAAATATTTTTCACACTGGAATTGGAGCCATAAGTGCTGAACAAAGGTTTTTTGAACTTGTACAGACCTTGCTTTGTGGCAACCCAGGCTTGTTGGTGTTTATCAACAAACAGTGCATATCGAAGTAAAAAATCTATATCAAGTGTGGCAACCTGGGTATGCTCATAGTAAATGCCGTTATTGAGTATGAACCAGCCGGAATTTTCTGCCCCTCTTAAATCAGAATGTATTTCAGGGTCAACATCAAATGGGGCCTTTAGATAGTTGAATAGTTCAACAAATTCCTGGTTTCTAAAAATAAAACGACTGTTCCTAATGGATAAGAAAAGGACATCGGAAGATTGCCTGCTTTGCTCTAATCTTGGAACGATAAATTTATTTACTAACTCTTCGGGGAGTGGAAAAATCGTCGTTTCATTGTTAGTTAAACGGGTTAGGTGTGTTTTGGTAGCTATCCAAATAGTTTCATTCTCTTCAATCAGAAAATTGCTTCCCCGGTCATTGTTATACTCAAAAAAGGAAATCAGGTCATCATCAATGCAATAGAAGCCATCAAGAGTAGCTACCCAAATTTTTGAACCTTTTACCTGTATACTTAAGATTCCAGACTGGATTTCGTTTTTAAATACCTGGACGAATTCGCCTTCACTAAATTTAAAAAGGCCATCTTCACCAGCGACCCACAAAACTCCTTCATCTGTTTGTTCAATCCTTCGGTTATCCGTAATAGTTGAGAGTAACGAGATGGGTTTATAATTGAAGGGATAATGGGTAAAAACACCCTGTTTGTATTGAATGATTCGGAGGCTGTCCCTGGAACCATTATTAAACCAGAATTCACCGTTAAACGAGGCGGTAAGCTCAGTAGCTTTTGAATGAATAAGTGCAGGAGTGTTTGAGCTATTAAATGTCTTGAATGAGTATCCGTCAAATCGTGTCAACCCCTCCTGCGTAGTAAGCCATATATAGCCATCTGTGCTTTGTATTACTCCACGGATAAAATCTACGGGTAGGCCATCTTCATTCGTCCACTTTTCCATCGCGTACCCAGGAGCAGTTTCCTGGCCTATTGCTTGTTTATGGACTACACCTACAAAAAGAAGTGCGTACAGTACTATTACCCTAACCCTTTTATACACTACTTATCCTTCTTTCAAGTCATCAATACAGATAAAGAATCTAAAATAGATACTTTATAGAATTGGTTAAAAAATATGCTCTAAGAATACTCAATATCTTAACCTCATGCAGACTAATACATTAACGATAGACCATAAATAGACATACAAACTGTTAAAGGATTGTTTTGCCTGATGCTTTATTTATTGAGAGTAGCTCCTTTTTGTTGGAGCTACAAACTGACAGAGGTTATTAACCTAGGGGAGCTACAACCTGGAGAGTAGAAAAGTTACCAAAACTAAAAAGCGCCCAATCCAGGGGCGCCTTTTCTTTTAGAGATAAACATGAAATAAGACTTTTCACAGTCTTAATTTTCTTAATCAAGCGATAAAGAGGTTACAGCGTTCCTCGCATCTCTTGTTCTCGCTCAATCGCCTCAAATAGAGCCTTGAAATTTCCTTTTCCAAAGGAAGTGGCTCCTTTTCGCTGGATAATTTCGAAGAACATAGTTGGCCGTGCCTGAAGGGTCCTGGTAAAGATTTGAAGCAGGTAGCCTTCGTCATCCCGGTCAACCAGAATGCCCAGTTCTTTTAGCTTTTCGATTGGCTCGTCAATTTTTCCGACTCGCTCTTCCAACACATCATAGTAAGTAGTTGGAACGGTGATAAACTCAATGCCCCGATTTCGAAGTTCGGTAATCGTAGCTACGATATCGTCGGTTGCAACAGCCACATGTTGAACTCCGGCACCCTCATAAAAATCAATGTATTCATCAATCTGGGATTTTTTTAAACCCGCAGCGGGCTCGTTAATCGGGAACTTGATGCGGCCGTTACCATTACTCATCACTTTGCTCATGAGAGCGGTATACTCTGTAGAGATGTCTTTATCATCGAAAGAAAGAATTTGCTTGAAGCCGAGTACATCTTCGTACCATTTAACCCATTTATTCATGGCACCAAGCTCCACGTTGCCTACCATGTGATCTACATACTTTAAACCAACTGATGTAGGATTGTAATGAGTATTCCATTCTTTATAGCCGGGCAAAAAAGCACCAGTATAGTTTTTGCGCTCTACAAATATGTGTACGGTTTCGCCATAGGTATGAATACCTGCCCGAATTACTTCTCCATATTCGTCACTTTCGGTAACTGGCTCGAAATAAGATTCTGCGCCTCTTTGAACGGCCTCATTGTATGCATAAGTGGCGTCTTCTACCCACAGGGCGATTACTTTTACCCCGTCTCCGTGCCGGTCGATATGTCGACCCATATCCGTTTCGCTGTGCAAAGGGGAAGTAAATACTAATCGGATTTTATCCTGGACAACCACATAGGACTCGCGATCTTTGAGCCCGGTTTCAAGTCCGGCATAAGCAAGAGATTTAAACCCAAAAGCTGATTTATAAAAATGTGCAGCTTGCTTCGAATTACTTACATAAAATTCAACATAGTCGGTGCCTAGAATAGGCATGAAATCTTGTTCTTGATCTAACACAGGATTGGCTAAGGTTTCCATGGATATGCTCTTTTTAAGAAATTAGTTGTTATAACAACTAAATGTACGTGATCTTAGGTTTCGATAAAAGCGCGAATATGTTAAGAAGTAAGAATACTCATTAAAGAACAAGGAAGTAAGAAGGCGTTGCCACTCTTACTTCTTAAATCCTTGTTCTTCATTCTTACTTTCCAAGGTGATAGTACAATACCCCACCACTTCGGGTACCGATTAGGAGCTCATTGATGGAGTCTCCGTCTATATCCACAAAAAGAGGGGCACTTAGTGGAGCAGTGGCAACTGGGAAGGGCATTTCTGCCCGTACAAAATTTGGAGTGGTTGCATCACCATCATTTCTGAAATAGAATATCCCTTCAATTTTACTTCCAATCATTAAATCCAAATCACCGTCTCCATCCATATCGTTAAAGGCAGGAACGCTTCGGTGCCTGGTCTTAATCCCCTGAAAAGCACCTTCTATATAAGTAAAAACGGGCTCTGTTTTAGACCCTGTATTTTCGAAGAGGTATAATGCTCCTCCTGATGACCCAAGGACTAAATCCAAATCTCCATCTGCATCTATATCTACTGCCCGGGGAACAGCATTACCCCCTCGGGGGAGTTTAACCAACTCATTGACTACGGAACCAAAATTACTACCCGTATTCGGAAAAAAATTCACCTGACCTTTCCAGTTACCAAGCAGGAGGTCGGGCAACCCATCACCATTTAAATCTGCAAGTTCAGGCGCAAAGTGATAGGCTCCGGGTAAGTTTAAGGTGCCCATAAGATGAAATTCCGGATTGCTAGTGCCTCCACGATTTTCAAACCCGTATAGCTTAGAGGATTTTAGGTCGTAGGGGTCTATTTTGTTAGCAACTAACAAATCCATATCCCCATCCCCATCTATATCTCCTACAGCAGGAATACTCTCATCTCCAATATCTATAGTTTGTAGAAATTGGCGGGTTACGAGGGTAAATTCTTCATTTTCCTGCTCGTAAAAATAGAAGTTCTCTGCGATGGTCAGGTTTGCATTAAAAGCCCCTCCAAGAACTCCCAGAAAAAGATCGGCGTCTCCGTCATTCCCCCAATCTATTAGGGCTGGGGCATTATACCCACTTGTTGCAACAGGATCATTTGGGGGGAATTTTTGAGGTTGACGCTGGAAATTTGGGCTGCTACTGTTCCCGGTATTTTCCAAAAGGAGAACCCCTGGCTCAAAAAAATCGCCCCAAAAAATATCCTCATCACCATCAGAGTCGATATCCATAAAAGTCATTGTATTTGCCCCATGCATGGTGCCGAACTCATTAACAATCTCAATGTTTTGAAATCTGGCAGTGATAAGCTGAAACCTGGGCAAGCCATTTTCATCATCGCCAATAGATTCATACCTGGTTACTGTTCCATCAAGGCTTCCAATAAAAAGGTCTAAAAGCCCATCGCTGTCAATATCCGTAACATTGGGAATGTTCTGCCGGTCGGAGAAAATCGGAGTTCCTTCAACATCTCTTAATGAATCTGCGACCAGTACAAAATTAGGGCGCTCAGGAGAACCATCATTGCGATAAAAGCTGAGATAGCTGAATGGCTTTTCTGTGAGTAAATCAAAATCTCCATCCTGGTCCATATCTATAAACCGGAACCATTCTCCAATTTCTAAGTTTTGGTACTTATCGGTTCTAAAGGTGAGGGGAGCATCAGAATTGGGATCGGTATTTTCAAAGAACATCAGCTCATCGGTGTGTTCCTGTACGAATAAATCAGCGTCTCCATCTGCATCAATATCCAAAAATTGAGGACGTGGGGTATTCAAACCGCCCAAAAAGGGATGATCCATTTTCTCTCCATCCTTATAAAACACCGGGAAAGGATCAACTACCCGGGTATAAGTGGAGGTGCCATTGGTCGGGCCGGATTTTTTAAGCGCCGAGCTACAAGCAATTGACAGGAGTACGATGATTGTACCTATGAAAATCCTTATGGATGTAGTTCCCGGCATTGAGTTATCTACTTCCAATCCCGGTAGGGTTCATACCAACAGGAATTACCTTAACTATCTCAAGGGTTTCTGTATCTACTACTGTAACCATTCCTGGCTTGTCCATCTCTTCATGGCCCTCATGTCCTCCATGGTCCCCATGACCGGAATGGGAATTTGCATCATTATCTCCCGTGCCACCCATATTCATCATCATTTTCATGTTGTTGTTGGTAACAAAGAGATACTTACCATTGCTGCTCAAAACCGCCCCGTGTGGTTGGGCTATGCCTTCTCCTTCAATAACTTTTTCTATAGTCATATCGGTCATATCCATTACGGTAATGGAATTACCCTCTTTATTTCCGAAATAAACACGAGTACCATCATCCGAATATATCGGGTGCCATGGTTGTGCATTTACATCTATAGTCTTTTTTAGTTGAGGAGAAAGAGGTTCTTGAATATCAAAAACAAGCAATTTCCCGGTCATCTGCGTGGTACCAACCAGGGTTTTTTGGTCTGGCGAAATGGCAAAATTGACAAACATATGGTTCATCCCTTCCATCGTAATCAACTCTTGTTCCTTGGTTTCGGTATCAACAGAGAGAATTTGATTGGAAACAAGGCTTGCAACGAACACGTGTTTATTATCTGCGGTAGTTGCTATGGCGTGCGGGCGTGTAAAGAATAGATCAATTTCGTCATTGAGCTCCATATCACTTCGAGAAACCACCCCAAAACTTTGAGGAGGATTAACGGCACTCATCGAGCGGCCTACAAATAGAATATCCTTGGATGGATGAAGGGCAAGCAACCCTGGTACTTCCATTTCAGTTTGATCTACTAACTCGTTTTCTCGATTAAATTTTAACACCCGGTTCTCTCCAATTAGCGTAACGTACCAGAAAGACCCATCTGGCTCAACTGCTGCATGATGAGGCTTTGCATTTTCTGAAAAACCTAGCGTTTGTAGATCAATGGTTGTTTCCACTTCCAGCGTTTCTACATTAATCACTGAGACAGAGGCTGAATTCTGATTGCATACGTATACAAATTCCTGGCTAAGAACCTGGTTGCTTCCAAAAACAGTGAATAAAACCAAAAAAAGGGTAGCAATTGCTTTTTTTATGCGATCTGTTGAGAAAAGTATCATGGCTGGTTGATAAGGATGAATAGGGATTGGTTATTAGTTAATGGGTATTGGTTAATCACCTTTCAATAACCATTAACTAATAACAAGTAATGGCAGTATCTCATACAAATTAATGTTACAGAGATACTGCCATTAGTCAATGATCCAAAAATTAACGATTGATTAATTCTGGTGTTGTTTCCAGAACAAATAAACCTTCCGTTCCACTGGTCATAATTACTACTCCACTTTTGAAGTATGGGTAATTACTCCAGGTACCGCTAAAGCCAGCGGCATCCTCAGTGAATGGATAGGTATCGAAAAAGGCCACCTTTCTTGGGTTTGCGGCATCGCTAATATCGAATACCTGAAGTCCGCTCACATAGTTTGACTGGTACATTAAGTTGTCTTTAATGTACAGGTTGTGATCAGAAGACGCGTTGTCATTAAAGAATTGAGCAAGAACTTGTGGGTCATCCAAATCAGTTAAATCCCAGATTATGGTACGTGTTTCTGTAACGGTTCCCATTAGCTCATCTAATTCATCGTTTTGGAAGAAGTACCTTTGTTCTTCATCAAACCAACCCTGGTGAACATAGCCATAATCGGGATATGAACCAGTGGAAAGAGCGATTGGGTTTTCCTTGTCTGTTACATCTGCAACACTAATAGCAGTTTCGTTAGCACCAACACAAATTTCTTTACCTGTGTGCTCCTCATCCGGGCCATGATAAACTACACACTGCGCATCGTGAGAATATCCAGTTCCACTACGGCCGGTTGAAGGATCTGCAAAACAGCCGGCAAATACCGGGTTTTTAGGATCCTGGATATTTACCATGTGCAGGCCGCCACCACAAGTGGTACCACCACCTCTGGCACCTACGATATATGCATATCCTGTTTCTTCATTAATAACCACATTGTGTGCGCTGTTTACATTGTCATATACGAAATCTTCTTCGAGCAACATCGGCTCTCCGTCATAAGCACGTAATTTTGTCAAGTCAATAACTTGCATTCCGTGTGGGCCAGCACCATCAGCAACAATGTATGCATGATCTTTGTACACTTTGATATCGCGCCAAACATTTGCACGAGCACCTTCTGTCATAGGTAGATTTGCAACATAAACCGGGTTTGAAGGATCGCTAAGATCAACAAAAGAGGTTCCTTCTGAACGGCCTACTAATGCATATTCTTTTCCGGTTTCTGGATCTTCCCATCCCCAAATATCATTTAGTCTTACACCTCGGTCTCCACCAACATCTCTTGTTGGCAGGAAGGAGATTAGGTTAACCTGCTCACAACCAAATATGCCAGCTGCACCAGCGTCACAGTCAACTTTTCCTTCTGTAACAGGATCTAGAAGGCCTACAGGCTCACTAATTACAACATTAGAAGTCATCCAGTTTCCGTTTTCGTCAAGCTCCAAAATGGCTGCTTTACCAGCTCGGTAGTCACCACCAATTAAACCGGTAACGATAATGCCTTCATCTGAAGCAAGTGAGGCTCCATAAAAATCTCCAGGCTGCTGACCTGAACTTTCAATTCTAGATGAACCAGTCCAGTTTCCATCTTCATCCATAGGGAAGCGATAAATAGAACCTGTACCGCCGTTTGCATTTACAGCACCAACCAATACTTCGTTTTCAGCAATAGCAATTGAATACCCGAAAGAGTAACGTAGCTTTTGATCGAAGGCAGCTAACTGTCCAACAGCACTCCAGCCATCTTCTGTTTGTCGATATAAGAAAACAGTTCCGATAGAATTATTACGATAGGCACCAATAACAGCCATATCTCCTTTAATGGCCACTTCGCTGGCAAATCGGCTTTCTTCTGTTAGCGAGTTGTACTTAAGAGTACCACTAAGCGACCAGTTATCTTCTTCATCCAGAGAGTATACAAAAGCGGCACCTCCATCTTCGGTTGGAGCACCAATTAAAAGGTTCATGCCGTCAATATCTATTGCACTACCAAAATCAGCTTCTGCAGTATCCGGATTCATAATAATGGATTCTTGAAGCCAGTCTCCATTATTCTCTTTGTAAACTACTACAGCTCCAGTACCCAAAGAAGGAATTCCCACAAATGCGTATCCATTGCCTAAAGCAACGTCTGAACCTGCAGAAGTAATTGCAGAGTCTGAAGCAACGGTAAACATGGTCAATTGAGACCAGGTACCATCGTCTGCTTGTGCAAAAATGTAAGCGCCACCTTCTCCATCATTTCTCGCAGGGGCGCCAACCATTAACAAATTATCATTTGCAGAAATTGAAGACCCAAAGCGATCGCCGATTTCACCATCCTCAGCTTTGATCATATTACTTTGAATCCAGTTTTCTCCGTCTTTAACAAAGATGTACACAGCACCAGGGAAATGAACATTATTAGGTTCCCCAATGAATACGTTTCCATTCGAAATCTCAACAGCTTGTCCAAAGCCTTGCATTTGCGACAAAAAACCATCTGGTGTGGTTTGAGCAAAGGCAAATTGAGTAGTCAACACAAAAGAAAACGTATAGAATAAAATTGAAATGCGTTTCATGGATTGGTTGTATTTATTAAAAGTTTGTGGGCAGAATATAATAAGAAGCTGCCAAGAACTGATTATACTAGTTACTAGTGTAATATTTTTTAAAAGTTGAGAAGAAATTGAGTTTTTGTTCCTTTGTCATCCCGGACCTGTCTGCCGACAGGCAGGGTTGATCCGGGATTTGTAAAGATTGAAAGAATTAACCACCACAGATCCCGGGTCGGAGCCCGGGATGACCGGTAAGAGATATAAGAATATTCAATAAAGAATAAGGAAGTAAGAAAGGATGTAGTAGCCTACCATCTCCATTCTTAACTCCTTGTTGAATATTCTTACTTGAGAAAGAAGATTAGCTATAAGCCCTCGGCCAACTCCACAAACACATCCATAGCCTCAGGGTTTCGGCTAGCGTCGCGGTTCATATGTTTGGATACATCTAACCCCATCAACGCCTTTTTAACAGGCACCTCCATTTTTTTACCACTTAGCGTGTATGGGATGTCATCAATCTTGATAATCTGATCGGGCACATGGCGAGGTGAACACTCTTCTCGTAATCGTTTTTTGATGACCTCAGATAAGGCTTCAAGATCAAACCCTTCTTCAACTACGACAAACAGAGGCATAATATCGGAACCATCTTTCTTTTCAAGGTTCACAATTAGCGAATCTGCTAATCCTGGAATGCGATCGAGTACAGAATAAATCTCCGCCGTTCCAATGCGAATGCCTTTACGATTCAAAGTGGCGTCTGAGCGTCCAAAAATTTGAAGGCTTCCATCGTCATCTAATTGAATCCAGTCACCATGGCACCATTTTCCGGGAAAGGACTCAAAGTAGCTGCTGGTATACCGGGCGTGATTTTCATCTCCCCAGAAATAAATAGGCATAGAAGGCATTGGATTAGCAATTACCATCTCACCAAGAGAGTCAACCACCTCATTCCCTTGTTCATCAACACTATTTAATGCACACCCTAGCGCTCTTCCCTGGATACGCCCACGTTTCACAGGCTTAGAAGGAATTCCTCCGACAAAAGCAGTGCAAACGTCGGTACCTCCACTCATACTGCAAAGCCACACATCTTTTTTTATGTGTTCATACACCCAATCAAAAGCCTCGGGAGGTAAGGGCGCTCCTGTTGAACCAATAGACCGAAGTGCAGAAAGGTCGAAGTCTTTACCAGGACTAAGTTCCTTCTTCATACAAGCGATAAGGAATGGGGCGCTGGTGCCAAAATGATGAATGGGAAGTTCAGAAGTCAGTTTCCATAAGGTATTCAAGTCGGGAGATCCGGGGCTGCCATCATACAAAACCGGAACCGCTCCGGCCAGTAGAGAAGCCTGTAGAAAATTCCACATCATCCATCCTGTGGTGGTAAACCAAAAGAAATGCTCTCCGGGTTTAACATCATTATGAAAATGCATGTATTTCAGATGCTCTAGTAACACTCCGCCATGAGAATGAGTTATAGCCTTTGGTTTGCCTGTTGTACCCGAAGAGTACAGCACCCAAATGGGATGGTTGAACCCGACCGGGGTAAAAGAAAGTTCATGGAATGGTGTGGCTATAACTTCTTTCCATAATATTGACCCGGCTAGTTCAGCTTCTCCATTCAAAGTAGGAATCAAAACCACGGTTTCAATGGCTGAAATAGCTTCAGAAATTTGCTCAGCCTCAGAAAGCCGGTCGATTTGCTTTCCGCCATATTGGTATCCATCGCAGGTAAAAAAGAGTTTGGGTTCAATCTGCGAAAAGCGGTCAATAACGGTATTCACCCCAAAATCCGGAGAGCAGCAGGACCAAACGGCACCCAAAGAGTTTACGGCCAGAAAACAAATAATAGCTTCGGGGGTATTGGGCAAATACCCGGCAACCCTATCTCCCTTTTTGATTCCTTGTTCCACGAGAAAGGCCTGAGTAGCAGAAACATATTGTTCGAGGCCTGCCCACGTGAGGGTGCCAATTTCATTCTCTTCATTCGTAAATACTAGTGCCGGCCTCGAATCCGATTTCTGCCTAAAAACATGCTCTGAATAGTTCAGAGTAGCTCCATTAAACCATCGGGCTCCGGGCATCTGGTGGGTGTCAATGACTGAGGTATATTCTGAATAGGATTTGATATCAAAGTACTTCCAAAGGGATTCCCAAAAATCTTCGAAACTATCGTTCGACCAATTCCAGAATTGCTCATAATCATTGAATTGTAACCTAAGGTGCTCTTCAACCCACCGCTGATAATTTTTCAGCCCGCTGTTATTGATGAACTCCTGATTTGGCTGCCAAAGTATTTCAGAATGATCACTCATTAAGTGTGCACAAAATAGTTAATGCCTTATGAGTGTTTCCTGCTCCAAGTTCAATTTTTGCAAGGCGATGGATTTCATTTTTTAGATCATCCCCTTCAAACTTAGTATAAGCCGTAGCTACAGTTTGAAATGCTCTTGCCTCAGCGATTTCATTATCAGATGGGAGTTGCTCAATATTTCCCAGCCTGCCAAGGTTGTTAGCAGTTAGTACCTCACTTTGGAGAATGTGTTGAGGGAGCTGGTCGACTCCAATTCCTTTTGTCAAAAGGGGCTTAGGGATTTCAAACAATGAATCTATATTTGCCCTGGTGTACCAGTTAGCACCCATTCTTCCTACTAAATCCAGTTTGGTATTATCCAGTTTTCCGGATTCGTCCAGGTATTTTGTGTTTAAGTGTATGCGTTGAATACGGGCCAGTACAAGATTTCCGGCGCCGCCTTCCGTACCCAGTTCAATTACCTGGTCAACAGTACATTCAAAGGAAACGGGGCTTTCCATAACCCTTGGGGGTTTTATGGTTTCAGAAGGAACTTCGGTAAACCCAGCCTTCACAAATTCATTGACTCCTTTTTCATATTCCGTACTGGAAAGCGACATTTGCTCTACCATAGGGTAGTTCACAATATTGATGCACACTTCCGGCACCTCCTTAATGTTCTCATAAGTGTGCTTGGTGGTACCATCGCGACCCCGGCGGGAGGGCGAAAAAATCAGTATTGGAGGGTTATTGGAGAAAGCGTTGAAGAAGCTGTAGGGGCTCAGGTTCACATTCCCTTCTTTATCAATGGTACTTGCAAAACAGATAGGGCGAGGGCCTATAGCAGCGGTCAATATTCCCTGCCTCTCAGGAATGCCGATATCATAAGGGTCAAATGACTTTACCGTACTCATTACTTGGCAGGCAACAGTTTAGAACGCACTTCACCAAAGCCAACTCGAACTCCATCCTTTTCAGCATAGCCTTTCATTACAACAGTGTCGCCATCCTTAAGGAATTTTCGCTCTTCCCCATTGTTCAGGGAAACAGGCTTTGAGCCTGCCCAGGATAATTCCAACATGGAACCAAAGGAGGAGGGTTCCTGTCCCGAAATAGTCCCGGAAGCCATGATATCTCCTACTGTTACATTGCATCCATTTACGGTATGATGCGCTAACTGCTGCGCCATATTCCAATACATGTACTTGAAATTAGAATTCGATACCGATGTCGGGTTTTCACTTCCTTCAGGATGGATTTGCACCTCGAGATTAATATTGTAATTCTTTTCTCCTGAGTACTCGAGGTAAGGCAGCACTTTTGGATCCTGATCTGGACCACTTACCCGGAAATGATCGAGTGCTTCTAAAGGAACTACCCACGGAGAAATGGAAGAGGCAAAGCTTTTGCCAAGAAAAGGCCCCAATGGAACATACTCCCACTTTTGAATATCCCTGGCTGACCAGTCATTGAATAAGACCATCCCAAATATATAATCTTCTGCCTGCTCAGTTGAAATGGAATCGCCAAGAGATGAATCTTTCCCAATGATAAACCCCATTTCTAACTCAAAGTCCATGCGTTGAGAAGGGCCGTAAACAGGAGCGCCTTCCGGTGGCTTGGTTTGTCCTTTTGGGCGGTGAATATCTATTCCCGATACAATGATAGATGAAGCGCGGCCATGATATCCTACCGGCAGATGTTTCCAGTTTGGGAGCAGCGCGTTCTCCGGGTCCCGGAACATTTTCCCAACATTGGTAGCATGTTCAACGCTTGAATAAAAATCAGTATAGTCTCCAACTTTGACCGGAAGATGCATGGTTACTTCTTCCATTGGAATGAATGGAAAGGACTTGAACAGCGGAGAGGAACTGTCACATAAATGTTCTCTTAAAATAGCACGAACTCCATTAGTGACCCTTTTTCCTTGTGCGATAAAATCATTTAGTGAGCCATTTACTAAGGTATCGCTGTCCAAATCCAAAGAGCGGAAGATTCGAAGTGAATAGGCGGCATTTAGATTTAGCACATAATTCCCAATGGCAACTCCAACTCGTTTAGAGAGCTCATCGGTTGAGAATATTCCAAAAGGGAGGTTATGAATGGAAAAATCGGAGTCTTCCGGGATTTCAATCCAGGGATTAAGCGTTTCTGACATTCTTTTCTAACTAAATATTATTCTTCTAACCAGGATTGATAATAGACTCCATCGTCAATATCGAGAGCATTTTGGGTTACCATTAAAGGCTTGAAGGTATCTACCATTACTGCCCATTCTTTGGTTTCTTTTTTGCCAATGCTTCCTTCATAGGCCCCTGGATGCGGACCATGAGGTATTCCTGCGGGGTGTAATGAAATGAATCCCTGCTCCACGTGCTTCCTGCTCATGAAATCACCATCCACGTAATAAATCACTTCATCGGAATCGATATTGGAGTGGTTATAAGGAGCCGGAATAGATTGTGGATGGTAGTCATATAATCTTGGGACAAAAGAGCAGACCACAAAAGCCGAGGTTTCAAAGGTTTGGTGAACCGGAGGTGGCTGGTGAACGCGGCCAGTAATCGGTTCGAAGTTCTTTATAGAGAAACCATATGGGAAATTGTATCCATCCCAGCCAATTACATCAAAAGGATGGGAAGCATAAGTAAGCTCATGGATCATATCCCCCTTTTTGATTTTCATCAAAAACTCACCGGTTTCATCATAAGTTTCCAGCTCAGTAGGAAGCTTCAGGTCACGCTCACAATACGGAGAGTGCTCAAGGTATTGGCCAAACCAGTTTCTATATCGTTTTGGTGAATAGATTGGCACCCTTGATTCGGTGATGAAATGCCTATTGTCTTCACTATCAAAACGAATTTGATAAATCATCCCTCTCGGAATCAGTAAGTAGTCGCCAGGCTCGAATTCAATATTTCCGATGAACGTTCTAAGCGTGCCGCTTCCCCTATGAATGAAAATTAGCTCATCAGCATCGGTGTTCTTGTAATAATATTCCGTGAGTGATTTTTTGGGAGCCGCCAAATGAAGTGTTACATCACTGTTGGTTAGAATAGCCTCCCGACTTTCCAAATAGTCGTCTTTGGGAGCAATATCCAATCCCTTCAGCATCATGGATTTCATGTTGTTGGGAATAGCAACTTTGGGAGTAACATCAACAGGGGTTCCTACTCCCTGAACCATAGTTGGGCGGTGGATATGATAGGAGAGAGTCGACATCCCATCAAAACCAATGGTACCAAAGAGCTGTTCGTAGTATAAATTACCATCAGGCTTTCTGAATTGAGTGTGCCTTTTTTGTGGGATTTTCCCAAGACGATGATAAATAGGCATGGCAGTAAAAAGTTGGTTTGGCGTTGCTGAATGATAGACAATTCCCGCTTTTAACGCAGGTAAAAAAGTTGTTATGACAACTAATTTTTTTGGGAGAGAGTTCTTCCTTAAGTAAGAATATCGAACAAGGAATAAAGAGGTAAGAAGTTGAAGGGCATACTCATTCTCTATTCTTAGCTCTTTGATGAATATTCTTATATCCAATCAATCAGATTCCGGATCGATCTAGGAAAAACTAATAAATACCCTAGTTAGCCAGTAAATATCTATATTCTCGGAAATTTGATTGAAATGAGCGATAAACTTCCCAAAAAGAAAAAACTAGGATCGATAAAGCGGGGAATATCGGATATGTTCCGTACCAGCTATCGCACTCATATGGATTTGAGTGGAATAGCTGATAACAAATCCAATATCATGATCAGTATCAATGGGATAATTATTTCCATTGTGATTGCCTCCATATCTCCCAAAATAGACTCCAACCCATGGCTGCTTATACCTACAGCAGTACTACTGATGACCTGTTTGGGCTCAATGGTTTACGCGGTTTTATCTGCACGTCCGCGGGTTAGTAAAGAAGTAGTTACTCTTGAAGATGTCCGCGCCAATAGGGCGAATATCCTTTTCTTTGGAAATTTCTACACCATGGAAAGGGAAGAGTATGTAGAAGGCCTCGAGGAATTAATGCAGGATAGCGAGAGGCTTTATGATAATATGGCCAGAGATGTACACGGGTTAGGAGTTGTGTTAGCTAAGAAGTATAAGCTGCTTAGGGTTTCTTATAACATCTTTATGTTCGGCCTAATCCTTTCCGTGCTAAGCTTTATTGTAGTTTTTGCCCTGGTAACTAGTTAATCCCGTTCCTTTGCATATGCTTCGGTGATGCGCTGATTCATCAACCTTCGATAATTGGTGAATTCATATTCGCTTACGGTAAATGAGGATTTAAATTCTCCATCGAAGCACTCAATAAGCAATTTATTTGGTCGTTCGGTTGGAGTAACGGTAACCTGGATAGTACCTAGTTTATATGAGTCGATAGGCTCTGCCATGTTGAAATAAAGTTCGTTTAGCTGTGTCAAAGATAGTATTTTTACCGGGTAAGAATTCTACAAGAGAAAGAATCTTCATGAAGAAAAAAACCATTATTACCGCCGTCATTGCTGCCTTTATTGGCGTGTTTCTTTTTAATGCGTTAAAAAGTACTGCTCCCATGGAAATTGATAACGCCCCGGAGTGGAGAACGTTGGCAAGTGCTCAGGAAGAAGCCAGGGAAACGGGAAAACTAATCCTTGTTGATGTGTTTGAAGTTGGCTGTAAATACTGTAGGGCAATGGAGCGGGAAGTGTATCCTGATTCTACTGTTAGAGCGGTGTTAGACGCTGGTTATATCCCAGCCAAAGTAGATGGAAATTCCGAGGAACTGATTTCATTTAATGGTCAACAGCTAATGGCCAGGGAATGGGCACAAGGTCAGGGTATTTATGTATTTCCAGGAACACTGATCTTAGACGCTGAAGGAAATCAAATCAAGCAGCGTACTGGTTTCATGAACGTAGATGAGCTTCGCCAATTCCTGTATCAATGAACTTTCACAACGAAGCCATTCTTCTAATCCATTGTGAAGACAGGCCCGGTATTATTGCATCAGTAACCCAGTATATCCTAGATCATAAAGGAAATATTCTGGATTTGGATCAGCATACCGATTCCGAAAATCAAAGATTTTATATGAGGGTTTCATGGGATTTAGATCGATTTGATCTCAAGCGGGATCAGATCAAGTCGAGTTTTCAGAATGAAATCGGAGACCCATATCAAATGAAGTGGGAACTATATTTTTCTGATACTATTCCAAGGCTTGCGCTATATGTTTCGAAGCAACAACATTGTTTTTTCGATATTCTTTCAAGGTGGCAAACCCAGGAATGGAAGGTGGAAATCCCGTTAATTATCAGCAACCATGAGGAGGCACGAGAAACTGCGGAAAGGTTTGGAATAGAGTTTCATTACCTCCCCATTACGAAGGAAAATAAAGCAGAGCAAGAGGCAAAACAGTTGCTCCTTCTTCAACAACATAATATTGATTTGGTGATTCTGGCGAGATATATGCAAATACTCTCTGGGAGCTTTATAAATCAATTCAGAGACAGGATTATCAATATTCACCACTCTTTTCTTCCAGCATTTCCGGGTGCTAAACCCTACCACTCAGCATATAAGCGGGGAGTGAAAATTATTGGTGCAACCAGCCACTATGTAACCGAAGACCTGGACGAAGGGCCGATCATCGAACAGGATATTGTACATGTTACCCACAGAGATGATGTGTTAAGTCTTGTAAGAAAAGGGCGCGACCTGGAAACGATTGTCCTTTCTCGTGCTGTTTGGAAGCATATCGAAAGAAAGACATTGGTAACCGACAACCGAACCATTATTTTCAACTAACTTTTTACAATTTCAAAATTACCATCATGAAAAAACTACTACTTCCACTGGTATTAATAGGATTTATCGTAAATCAGAGCCAGGCTCAATACTCCTATGAGTTATACGTAGAAGGCATTCAGGTTCCCTGGGGGATGGATTGGCTGCCTAATGGGGATATGCTGGTTACGGATCGGGGCGGTGAGCTTTACATGGTAAAAGGTGGTGAACTTCAGGATGAAACCATTGCTGGTTTGCCAGATGATATTTTGGCTGCACGCCAGGGTGGGCTGCTGGATGTTAAAGTGCACCCAAACTACGCCGAGAACGGATGGATTTATTTAGCGTACTCTTTTAGTGAAGGTGGAAATGCCAGTACAAAAGTGGTTCGTGCCAAGTTAAGTGAAAATGCCTTAGTAGATATGGAAACCGTTTATAAAGCGGACCCTAATTCGAACCGGGGTGTGCACTATGGAGGAAGGCTGGAGTTTGACAACGACGGGTATTTATTCTTCTCAATAGGTGATCGGGGCTACCGGGATGACCTACCTCAGGATTTATCCAAAGACGGAGGAAAAATTTATCGCTTGATGGACGATGGAAGTGTGCCATCGGACAATCCGTTTGTCGGGTCAGGTAATTCAGTGGAAGCAACATATTCTTACGGCCATAGAAATCCACAAGGGATGGCCATGAATCCAGCTACCGGAATGATTTGGACGCATGAGCATGGTCCAAGAGGTGGAGATGAGTTGAATATCATTCATCCGGGAAAGAACTATGGCTGGCCAATTTTAAGCTATGGGATAAACTATAGTGGGACTTCTTTTGCAGAAGGAACAGAACGAGAAGGTATGGAGCCACCGATTAACCACTGGGTGCCTTCCATAGCACCATCCGGAATGGCTTTCGTGACCAGTGATAACTACCCGGACTGGAAAGGCCATTTATTAGTCGGTTCTCTCAAATTCAACAATGTAGAGCTTCTTAAACTGGATGGTGATCGGGTTACCGGCATCGAGAAAGTACTGGAAGGAATAGGCCGTGTTAGAAGCGTTGAAGAAGGCCCGGATGGTAATATCTACATTGGTGTTACAGGCCAGGGAATTTTTAAGGTTGTAGCGGAATAAGTACAAAAAAATCGCTTAGCATAAACATGTGATGTTGTTCAGGGGCAAAAAACAAGACTTTAATCTCGTTAATTAAGCCTGGAGTAGATATGCCAAAATATGCTGGTCTTGTTCGAGTTAGCCCCCTTCTTTTAGCCGTAATCCTTATTGCGGGTTGCAGCACTTCCAATTCAACGGATGATCCTTTAATAGAAGATCTTGCAGGAATAACTTGGGAGCTGAGATATATTTCCGAAAATAGCTATGGAGTAGAAGCCCCGCCTGTAGATACTATGTTCTCTGTCACTTTCAATGAAGATGGAAGTTTTGACGCAAGAGATAATTGCAACCTGTGCTATGGAAGCTATGAGCTGGATGGCGGAGAAATTCAGTTTAGTAAAATAGGTTGTTCCCTTGCCTTTTGTCCTGCAGATATCCAGTTCGTTCCGGAGCTACAAAAAGTTACTACCATCCAGATGAATAATGAAAAGCTGTTACTCGGCTATCAGGAAGGTGGTACAACCAGGGTTCTACACCTTGACGATGCTACACGAGTTCAGGCTAAAGAAGTGATCATGGCTGATATAGAGCATGGTGAAAGAAGTGCCTGGGAAGACGGGAACTACCTGGTAGAATTTATTGATCTGAAAGATGACATCTTAACCCTTCGAATTTCTTATAGTGGGTGTGATATTTCCGATGTAAATATGGTATTCGGAAATTATTTTATGGAATCAAATCCCGTCCAGGCACATGCTTTTCTCCCAAAAGTGAACGAGGCATGTCTGGCGCATTTTGTACAGGACTACCGCTTTGATCTCACCAATCTCAAAGAAGCGTATTTGGATGGATATCAAGATACAGGTGGCACTATTGATATTTCCATCAAGGAAAATGATGAAACCCTGGAAAGCTTTTTGTACAGTTTCTAAGATATAATAGAATTGGAAATGTACTTTTGTAGACCAGGAAATATTTAAAGTAGTTCTGATTTACCTAAATCGGGTTCTACTTCCTTTCTTGTAAAAACTTTTTTAGTCCGTTTGATTTTTCTCTGGGAAACATATCTTTGTTCGATATACATAGATAATATATGTATATCGAATTCTAAAGTATCCCCTATGTTTTCAAAATCACTTGTAGCTGCATCTGCAAAACCCCTCATCCTCTGCATCCTTAAAAGAGAAAAAAGCTATGGCTATGCAATCACTCAAAAAGTAAAAGAACTTTCAGGTGGTGCAATGGAATGGTCGGATGGCATGCTTTACCCAATTTTAAAGAGGCTGGAAAAGGATGGCCTTATACAATCAGAGTGGGTTCTTTCGGAAGAAGGACGACATAGAAAATATTATTCAATTACTGAAAAGGGAGTTAAAGAAATAGCGATAGAAAGGGAACAATGGTTTAGGGTGCATGCTACGATGGGGAAACTTTGGGGATTGAAACCTGAACTAAATATCTCCTAAGAGAGGGAATATGAAATTCGATCTAGAAGCCAGAATAGAGGCCTGGAAAAAAAAGCTTAAGGCAAATAGAGTCTTCGATGATGGAGATATAAAAGAGTACGAAGAACACCTTAGAGACGAGATCAATTATTTGGTTGAGAATGGAATGGAAATGGAAGCAGCTTTCTATAAGTCTGTAGAGAATTTCGGAGAACCTAAAAAGTTAGCCAGGGAACTTAAAAGCGTTGTACAAATCAAAAATCCAGTAAAGAGAGGGATACATGCGGCTGAGCTATCTATTTTGAGTTTGCTTCCTAACTACCTCAGGTTGTCAGCCAGAAGTATGTTGAGAAATAAGTTCTACACAGCGATAAATATAATCAGTGTTACTCTTGGGCTTATCGTCAGCGTGGTTATTCTTCAATACTATTTTTACGAGACAAACCAGGATACCTATTTCGAGGAATATGAAAGGGTGTATCGAATTAACGCCGGAAGGGTGAATGATAGCGGAGAAAAGACATTAAAAACGGCAATAAACTTTCCTGCTCTAGCAGGTACATTACGCGAAGAAAGTGAAGCGGTCGAAGAGGTTACCCAGCTGGTTGGAAATGGTACCATATTTAGAAAAGATGAGACAGTATTCCAGGAGAATGGAATATTTTATACAGATGCTTCTTCTATTCTCTCAGTCTTTTCAGTTGAACTGACTTCCGGATCTGCAAATGACCTGGATAAACCCAATACAATCTTCTTGTCGGAGGAGTTGGCTGAAAAGTATTTTGGTGGCGAGAACGCAATAGGTCAGACCTTAGAAGTTATTGATGTAGTAGGAAATTGGGTGCTTTTTGAGGTGAAAGGGGTGTATAAGGAGTTTCCAGAAATTTCTCACATACAACCGACTGCATTATTAAACGATTCGGACATAGTTAGAAAACTGGTCGACAGCGGAAGCTTTGGGCCTATTCCATATGATGATATAATTTGGAGATTGAGGAATAATTACACCTACGCAAAACTAAAACCAGAGAACAATGCGGACCTACTGGAAGAAGAACTTAACGCCATAATAAACAGATACCGCGCTGGATTTGACGCCAGGCAAGGGATTAATACTATTCTATGGCATCAGCCTGTCTCATCTATTCATACTACTCCTGAGATTTTGAACGAGCCAAAACAAGTAGCGGATACACAGTCTCTCAGGTTCATTTTTTGGATAGGAATAGCTGCCCTTCTAATAGGATGGATTAACTATGTGAATTTATCTACAGCGCAATCGATTAAAAGAGCAAAAGAAGTAGGGATTCGAAAAGTAATGGGTTCTTCTAAGTATCAATTAATAGCACAGTTTATCCTGGAATCATTTCTGGTGAATATAATTGGAATAGTTTTATCGATAGGGTTATTAGTAATTATAAGTCAGCGTTTTGAGGATTTAATCGGGCTAAATGTATTTGACTACGTTCTTGAATTTAAATCGTACTGGCTAGTTTTTTTAGTAGCCCTGTTTCTTGGAATATTACTTTCGGGATTCTATCCGGCGCTTCTGTTATCACGATTTAAACCAATCTCAACCTTAAAAGGTGCTTTTAAAAATTCAAAAAGCGGGATAGTGCTAAGGAAGTCCCTGGTTCTGCTTCAGTTCTCGTTATCGCTTTTTCTGATTATTTGCATCTACGTTGTATTTAATCAAATCCACTATATAAAAAATTTAGATAAGGGATTGGATATTGAAAATACATACGTGATCAATGCGCCGACCTTTATAGAAGGTAATTCACTTTCAAGATTTGAAGTTTTTAAACGGGACTTGGAGGCACTACCAGGAATTAGCGGTATCACTAATTCATCAATAATACCAGGGAACTCGGCACTCCCCTCGATGATGGCCGAAAAGCTTGTCAAAGAGGCAAATGAGGAACGCATTAGGTTAAACTACGCACGAGCAGATTATGCTTATTTCGATCACTATGAAATTACACTTTCTGAGGGCAGGTATTTTGAAGAAGAAAGGGGCACAGAAACACAGGCAGTAATTGTAAATGAAAAGGCTCTTGAGTTACTCGGTTTTAATAGTGCGAGTAATGCTGTTAATAAAAGAATCGTAACTAGCATTGGCGATACGTTAGAAATAATTGGAGTAACAGAAAATTATGCTCAGCAAAGCATGCAAATGGAATACATTCCTTTGATGTTTCAACTCCCTGTAGAGTCTGGGTATATAGCAGGGATGGGAGCCACATCACTAAAGATTGACGGGGGAAATCTATCTACTATTACAGAGCAAATTGAAGGAGTATTTAACACTCATTTCCCAGGGGATATTTTTAACGGCTTTTTCCTGGAAGACCAATTCAATCAAGCATATGCCTTGGAGGATCGATTCCAGCGAATTTTTGGCGGTTTTACACTAATATCGATTCTAATAACAATTTTGGGGCTGATTGGCCTTTCTTCCTACATGATCAGGCAAAGGAAAAAAGAAATTGGTATTAGAAAAGTGCTGGGCTCTTCAGAGATGCAAATAGTAAAGCTACTACTGAACGACTATTTCAAGCTCATCATATTTTCGTGTGTGATAAGTATCCCTGTTGCCGTATGGTGGTTCAAAGTATGGCTGGATAAGTTCCCGTTTAAATATGTGCCAGGTATTCTAGCTTTTCTGATACCAATTTCTATTCTCTTAGTGATAACAATTGTATCAGTTAGCAAACAATCGATACAAGCAGCAATTGTGAACCCGGTAAATAGTCTAAAAGAGGAGTGACCGTTACACTCCTAAGCTCCAGCCTTCCCGGTATTCCCGCTTCACAAACTGGTTAGCAGGTTCAAAATTGGTAATGTTCATATTCGGCCCATCCCAGCGAAGCTGAATGCCCCGGCCCGGATAACGATGTCGCTCTCTTCCTTCTTCATCAGTATATACTTCCCGGTAATCATGACTTCGAATAGCCAGGTTCCCCATGAGAATACTCTCGGTAAGTGGCCCTGCAATATCAAAAGACGAGCTTAAAGTAGTATTACCATATCCAGCTATACATCCATTCACCCATTGCAAATAATGACCTTCCGGAACCCGGTCGATGGTTTGAGGAACTACAGTTTGTTCTGTTAATGAAGTGGGCAGGAGGCGTGGGTCATATCCATATTCACTGCACATCATTTTTCCTTTAGTCCCTACAAGAATCGCTCCGCTGTTTCCATCTCCCATTACCTCATTAGGCCCAAGTTCTTCAGGACGAGCGGGCTTAATACCCCCATCCATCCAGTGTAAAGTAACAGCAGGCTTGCCATCTCTTTCCGGGAAGCGAAGAATGATATGGGATGAAGGTGGACAGCTTTCTGGGAAATAACCTCGCCGGAAAGCCCCGGTATACACACTACCTACGCTGCACTCTACAGCTTCAGGGTATCCAAGACCCAGAACGGTAAATGGCGCTTCCATCAAGTGGCAGGCCATATCACCTAATGCACCGGTTCCATAATCCCACCAACCGCGCCAGTTAAAGGGAACCAGGTTGTCTACATAATTCTTTTTAGGAGCGGTACCCAGCCAAAGGTCCCAATCTAAACCATCTGGTATAGCAGCCTTTTCGGTTGACCAGGGCACTCCTTGAGGCCAAACCGGTCGATTGGTCCAAACATATACCGTATCAACCTCCCCAATTTCACCGGCCTGGTACCAGTCGATAAGTTGGCGCACGCCATCTCCTGATGAACCCTGGTTTCCCATTTGAGTAACCACTTTGTATTTCTCAGCAGCTTCGGTAAGCATGCGGGCTTCATAAATATCATGCGTCAAAGGCTTTTGCACATACACATGCTTTCCCAGCTGCATGGCTGCCATCGCTTGCACGGCGTGCATATGATCTGGGGTAGAAACACTTACCGCGTCAATATTCTCATGCTCTTTATCCAGCATTTCCCGGTAGTCTTTGTAATAAGGGGCATTCGGATAGTCTTCACGAGCTCCTTGTGCCTGGCGGTCATCCACATCACACAAATAAGCAATTTTAACCTGCTCGTGCTGGGCAAATGCTCTAAGATCACCTCTTCCTTTTCCACCGGAGCCAATACCGGCGATGTATAGAGTGTCGCTGGGGGCTACATAGCCTCTACCTCCAAGCACATGTCGGGGAATTATGGTAAATGCTGTGGCGGTAAGGCCTGTTTTTTTAATGAAGTCCTTTCTGCTCAGTGAGTTAGTGGAGGAAGAGCGGTTTTTATCAGGCATGGTTGATTGGCTTGGTTAGTTGGATCAGAATTAACTCAAAAAGAAAGAGAATGACCAATGGAATTAAGAATATTCAATAACGAGGTAAGAATAGAGATTGATGGCACCATCAACTTCTTACCTCTTTACTCCCTGTTGAATATTCTTAATCAGGAAAGTGATTGCTAAATAAACAATATGACACCGGACAGTAACCAAACCTTCATGATGTCAAAATACCCTGCCATTCGGATAGCAGTGTTACTAGGGCTTGGAATAATAATGGGGAATTGGTTTGAAGAACTGTTTTGGGTTCAAATCATATTATTTATTGCGGCATTGATTTTACAATCCTGGTTGGATAGAAAGAATAGTGAATGGCTCCGTTTAGAAATAACCAGGTTGTCTACGCTATTATTTATGGTATCGATTGTTTTATTTGGTTCGGTACTCATTCAGTTCAGCAAGTCAGATCAAGGTTCAGAAACAGAGAGCTTGTTACAAGTCTCGGGATGGGAGCAGGTTCAGGTAAGGGGCGTTATTCAAAATCAATGGCTGAACTCATCAGGTAAACCACGGGCTGACATAAAAGTTATTCAAACCACGATTAACGGAGTAATCAGCCAGCAAAGCTATAAGGCTCGTTTGCTTTTTGATAATCCTGAGAACATACAATCTGGAGATACGGTCGAATTCTTAGGGACAGTTATCCCGGTTCAGGAAAGGAGAAACCCACTCCAGTTCGATTATAAAAAGTACCTTCTTGACCAGGGAATCAGAACACAGGTCCGATTAGATAGTCTGTTTTCTGCCTCGGTCAATTCTGGTAAAGCTAACTGGTATTGGTGGAGAACCCAGGCGTCAAGATTGGTCGAGCATAATTTTAGTTCCAATACAACTCCTATTGCTAAAGCATTGCTATTGGGGCATAAACAGGATTTAGAAAGGGAGACAAGGAAAGCCTTTGCGAGATCAGGGCTGTCTCATATTATGGCTGTTTCGGGGTTACATGTTGGTTTTATCGTGGCTCCATTTTGGCTAGTAATCCCCTTCTTTTGGTCAAAGAAATATGGAAGGGTAACAGGAGTTGTACTTCTGGTCCTCGTTCTTTTTGGTTATGCTGGATTAACAGGTTTTTCGACTTCAGTGATGAGAGCTTCAATTATGGCTATCCTGCTTACTTCCGGAAAACTGTTTAACAAAGTCCCGAACTCGATCAATCTAACAGGGGTAGCGGCACTGATAGTGCTGATTATTGATCCGTCCCAGCTTTTTGAGATTGGATTTCAGCTCTCTTTTAGTGCTGTGTTGGTAATTCTTTTGATACTGCCAGTAGTACAACGAGCCCTTCCTTATTGGCTTCGAGTAAGGTGGTACGCAGTGCCATTAATGACCATCATCGTATCCTTTATCGTTCAGCTTGGGCTATATCCACTCCAGGTGTACTACTTTGGAGAAGTCTCATTGATAGGCCCGCTAGCGAATGCTCTTTTTGTCCCCCTTCTGGGTATAATTATACCTTTGTCACTGGGGTGTCTTTTAATCTCTTCAATCTTTCCTAAGCTCGGTTTTTGGCTCAACCTACCCTCCGACTACTTTCTGGAAGCAATGAATACATTCGTACTGTTTTCTTCAGAACATTCATGGGTTTGGATAGAAGTGGATCTGCAAAGCCCGCTACTCTTTCCTCTATGGATATCAGGAATCCTGTTTATTGCTTGCTGGAGGTTACCCGCCATGAAGTGGAAGTGGCTTATACTATCCCTATTACTTATTGGAATAATTAAAACAGAGTCCATTATTCGTGATACAAACCCGAAAGAGTTGATGGTAACTATATTTGATGTTGGGCAGGGAGATGCCTCACTTATTGAAACACCAAACGGAAAAACAGTTTTGATTGATGCTGGTGTTTGGAGTCCGGGATATAACAGCGGGGAATCAATAATACTTCCGCACCTCAAAGCAAGAGGAATCGATAAGCTTGACGCCGTGGTATTAAGCCACCCTCATTCAGATCATATAGGAGGGATAATCTCGCTGCTTAATATGGTAGAAATAGGAACCATCTATAATTCAGGCTATGAGTATGACTCTAGGCTTTATCAAAACTACATCAAACTGGCTGCAGAGAAAGGGGTAGAGGTAGAATCTGCTGAAAGCGGAGAACGCCTAGAGATAGACCCTTCTGTATTGTTCCTGGTGTTAGGCCCTGAACCCTCAGCCTCTGGCAATAATCCTAATGAGCATTCTGTAGTTATCAACCTGGTGTATGGGCAATCTGAATTCCTTTTTGTAGGTGATGCTGGAATAGAGCAAGAGAATAGATTGATGAAAAATTATGGAGTACTGCTGGATACCGATTTTCTTAAAGTAGGGCATCACGGAAGTAGAACCAGCTCAGGAGAGGAGTTTCTCAATGTTGTCACTCCGGAAATAGCCGTTACTTCTTTAGGGGAAAGAAACAGGTTTGGGCATCCTCATGTGGAAGCTGTATCCAGGCTGATGGAAACCGAAAGCACACTTTACTACACCAGCAGAGATAAAGCGTTGGTCTTTACTTCTGATGGTAAGCGCATTCGAAGGGTTGAGTGGGAGTAGTTGTAGGTATTTCAGTAAGGGCTTAAGAAGTCTATCTTCCTCGTAGTCATCCCGCACTTGATGCGGGATCTGTAGAGAAAGAAAAAGGATCGTAACTTTTATTGTGATCAATGCCTCACAGATCCCGGGTCTTCGCCCGGGATGACCATTAAAAAAGTTCTCAAAAAAGATCATGCACGCACTAATCATCGCGGGTGGAGTGCCGCCCACCAAAAAACTGATAGAACAGGAAATAGAAAAAGCCGATCTCACCATTGGGGCGGATAGCGGGGGGCACACTTTCCTGGGTTATGGCTTCACGCCAGATATTGTAATTGGCGATATGGACAGCTTTGTATACACCCGGCACAAAGGAGTGAACATCCTGGAAGATCTCGACCAGGAAACCAACGACCTGGAAAAAGCCTTGAGCTATGCACTAAAACAAGGGACAAAAACCTGTGTGATTCTTGGTGCTCTCGGAAAGCGCATCGATCATGTCATGAAAAATTTCTCGGTACTACAGCAGTTCCAGCTCCAATTTGAGTCCATTCTTTTTCGGGACGATTACGGAGATACTTTCCTGGTAAGCTCTCCCTATACACCCGGGTTACCTGTAGGGACCATCATCTCCTTTTTCCCGGTTCGAAACCCAGTAGAAGAATTTACCTCAACCGGAGTGCTTTACCCTTTAACCAACAAAATCCTCGAGATGGGCGGTCAGGATGGTACCTCGAATGAAATAACGAGCGATGAGGTAATGATCACCTTCAAGGAAGGGTTTTTGGGAGTGTTTATCGGCAATGGTTCCAAGATGAAGTAGATTTTTTATTTATCATTTCCATACCCGTCAGGTTTTTAAAACCTGACGGGTATGGAAATGATAATATCGAAAGAAATAACAAGAGAGTTTAGAGTCGAAATTAGACCAGCAATTCTCTATCCTTTGAGTCATTGAAAATTCCTAATTGATACGCCATGCATCATTTACACCGCAAAAAACTATTCTCCTTATTCGATGACAATCAAAACGGAGTGGTTTTCATCCAGGGTGCAGAAAACATGTACCGATACAAAACCGACTATGAATTTCCGTTTCGGCAGGAGTCGAATTTCTGGTATCTAACCGGTGCTAATGAAGCAGATTGTGCTCTGGTCCTGGACCTAAAAAAAGAAGAATACCACCTTTTTGTCCCCAAAAGAGATGCCCAGTACGCGGTGTGGCATGGTTATGTGAAATCCAGGGAACAATACCTGGAGGAGTACAAGCCGGATCACCTGCATTATCAAAATGAGGTGCTAAGTGTGTTAAGGAACTTGTCACCAGATGTTGTGTATTGCCTGAATGATGAGCAGGCTGAGTTCGTGGAGGATTTAGACCGGGGATTGGCAGTAGAAACGGATACTCTTGTTGATGCGCTCACCTATTGCCGAGTGTTGAAAACGGATTGGGAAGTAGACCAGATGAAAGAAGCCTGCCGGGTAAATGACAAAGCGTATAAGGCGGTTATGAAGGCCATCAAGCCCGGGATGTATGAATATGAAATGAAAGCAGTATTCAACAAAGTTCAACTCGAGAACGGGTTACTGCAAGATGCTTATAACGGAATTTTTGCATCGGGAGTAAATGCATCCATCCTCCACTATGTGGAAAATAGCAGCCAGATTAAGGATGGGGATTTATTCCTGATGGATGCTGGCTTCGAGTGCAATGGATATGCCGCAGATTATACCCGCACTTTTCCAGCAAATGGGAAATTCACCGAAATTCAGGCGGGGATTTACCAGGCGGTACTTGATGCCCAAAATAAGGTGATTGAAGCAGTAAAGCCCGGCGCTAAAATGGAAGATTTGCACATGCTCGCTTCACGAACCATGATGGAAGGCCTTATTAAGTTGGATATCATTCGGGGCAATATTGACGAGATTATGGAGGAAAATATCTTTGCCCTGTTTTTTCCACATGGACTGGGCCATTTCCTCGGTTTAGATACTCATGATGTGGGTGGATATCCCAAAGGGGTAGATCGCATTGATCGTCCAGGGATTCGCTTCCTGCGTGCTCGAAGGGAGCTTATGCCGGGAATGATCATCACCATTGAGCCAGGTATCTACTTTGTTCCAGCTGTACTTGAGCCCGCCATTGAAGACGAAGAAAAGGCCAAATATCTCAATGTAGAAAAAGTGAAAGAGTTGCTCAGTTTTGGAGGGGTTCGTATAGAGGATGATGTTCTTGTAACGGAAGATGGCTATGAGAACCTGACTAATGTCCCTAAGGAAATCTCCGAGATAGAAGCGTTGATGAAGTAGTGTTTCATCATTAAATGAACTCTTCCCTCAAAAAAATTTCTATGATAATTCTTTATGTGTTGGGAGCATTTGCGCTCCTTTTCTTTGGTATTGGCTGGTGGACGTCAGCACCTGGTTATTCCGGCCCAAAAACAGATCATTTTAATGGTTCTAAGTTCCTGAATGGCGAAGGCTATGAGGAGAAAGGGTTTAGCGATCTCTTTAAATGGATGACTAGCAGAGAGCCCGGAGAATGGACGGAGCTTGGAGAGGATGAGGTTGAATACGGAGAAAAACCGGTTTCCAGGGTTTCAGATTCAACCCAGGTAATTACTTTCATCAATCATTCTACCTTTCTTATCCAAACCGATGGCCTGAATATTATTACCGATCCGGTTTACAGTAAACGAGTTTCACCATTTAGTTTTGCAGGTCCTAAAAGAATGCGCCCTCCCGGGATAAAGTTTGAAGATTTACCGGAGATAGATGTGGTACTCTTAAGCCACAATCATTACGATCATCTCGATATCTCCACGCTAAAAAGAATCAAAGAAACCTTTAATCCAGTATTCATAACTCCGTTGGGAGTGGATTTGTATCTCAACAAGAAAGGTATTCAAAATACAGTGTCTTTAGATTGGTGGCAGGGAACACAGCTTTCTGATTCCGTTATAGTAGATGCGGTCCAGGCGCAGCACTTTTCCAGCCGGGGCATGTTCGATCGCGATAAAACCTTATGGGCGGGATTTGTAATCCAATCACCCAATGGAAATATCTACTTTGCTGGCGATACAGGCTATAATACGTTCTTTAAAGAGATTGGAAATCGATACGCTCCTATAAAAACTTCTTTAATCCCAATTGGGGCATACATTCCCAGGTGGTTTATGGGCTCGGTTCATATCGATCCTCAACATGCAATTCAGATTCATAAAGATGTAAACTCTGAATTCAGTATTGGCATGCATTTTGGTACATTCCCGTTGGCTGACGATGGCCAAGACGACCCAATTAAGGAACTCAATGGCTCAGTTGGAGATATCCCATTTATCATACCAAAAGAAGGTGAGCCGATAGTTAGAGAGTAGCAGATTTTACTATTTTGGCATTGAAGTTTTTGGCTGTAATCGTTTATTTAGGGCTTGAGGGGAGATTTTATGCCTGTATCGCTTACCAAAAAACTATTGTTCTTTTTTGGGATTCTGCTAATTCCACTGGTTGAGGCCTATGCATTTCAGGCTACATTTACAGGTAAGATTGTTGATGAGGCTACGAAAGAGCCAATAGCAGGAGCGAATATCTATTTCTCCGGCACTACTGTAGGTACTGCCTCTTTATCCGACGGAAGCTTTCTATTAAAAGCACCCATTAAAGGAAGATTCAACCTGATTGTTAGTTTTATTGGGTATAAGAAACTGGTAGTACCAATAATTATAGGGGAAAACCTTAGGGTGCATGAAGTCATCGAACTTGAATCCGATATTCAGCAATTAGATGAGATTCAGGTTACCTCTGTAGATGACCGTAGATGGAGAAAGGCGTACGAGGATTTTCAAGAATTCTTTCTCGGCCGGGATGAATTCGCCTACTTTTGTGATATCAAAAATCCATACTCCCTGAACTTCGAGTGGAACCAGAAAGAAAAATTATACAGTGCCACCTCAAGTGAGCCCCTAATTATTGAGAACAAGGCACTTGGATACCAGATTACCGTAGAGATTGAAGATGTATCATTTAACCCAAGAACAAACGGTGGGTTTTATGTGATCTTGCCTCGTTTTCAGGAAATGGAAGCACCGGACAGTTTAACCTATAACACCTGGATGTATAATCGCGAGCAAACCTATCGGGGTTCTTCCAGGCATTTCTTTAAAAGTTTAGTGGATGGAGAATTGAAGAAGTCTGGTTTTTCCGTGTTGCCTGGCGATTCATCTATCATACAGGTTGATGACAGGGATTTAATGGAATTGTACTTTCCACGGAATTGGCAGTTTTTGGAAAAGAACTATACACCATTCATAGTATCTGAAAGAAGCTTCAAGGTAGGTTATGATGTTGAGTTTGACCGCAGAGGAAGGGCAAAAAATAGAGGGAAATTTAGCACAGTAGATTTAAGAGGGATATCAGATATAATACTGGTCGATCGATATGGCGAGGTCTATAATCCTGAGTTTATCCAGTTTTTTGGTAAATGGGAGGCAGATCGTTTTGCCAAACATCTACCATTGGAGTATGGCCTGGCACTAAAAGATTTATAGGTTTTTCCTAAGAATTATATCTCTGCTTCCCATTAGAATGCCACTCTCTTCTACAAGGGTTAACACTCCATTACTCCCTCCTCTTGGGTTGGTATTATTCAGGGTACTCTTACTCAGCTTTTTATCTCCTGAAAACAAAAACTCTTCGATATAATAGTATTCTCCTCCAGGCTCTAAAACGGTTAGGTGAATATGAGCGGGGTCGTCGTCTCCATGAAATCTCGGTTTTTGAGTGAAGAATGTATAGTTGCCATCTGCAGTAGTTTTCACCCAGCCTCTCAAATAGCCATGTCTCCTTGCCCAACCTTTCTCGCTTCCCTTTTTAGGGTAAACCCCTTCTTCATTCGTATGATAAATGTATAAAATTACCCCCTCAGCTGGGGTAATGCCGTCTGGATTAAAAACAGTACCAGTTAGTTTTATTTGAACTCCTTCCGTCTCAAATTCCGGAAGAGTATCAACAGGGCTGAGAGTTCGATTTCCATATTCAAAGATAGCTTCGCACCCTTCACATGGGCCGCCTAATAGTTGTCCTTGCCCTAACGACAAATTATGAAGTAGCAATGCTGTTATTAGAGCTGCGATCCATCGAAGAATGAGTGTTTCTTTCATAACTAGTTAAACCAATAGTTCATTTTGAAAACGATACCGCGATTTTTGATACCAAAGTTTTCGGTTCCATAATTATCATTGAAAACAAGGAAAATGTCGCTCATTGGAGCATACCTCCACTGTAATCGGCTATTGATATTGAAGTTTTCAGCCTGGGTATTGTATTGCAGAAAAGTGGTCCAATTCAGGTTGTTTGAAAAACTGATCTCCGATTGTGGCCCGATAAGGTGAAGAGTTGCTTCTCCATAGTTATCGGGTAGCTCCACCCTGTTTCCAACATATCGCACTCCAAAATTCCCCCAGGGCTGTGTTCTGTAATTGAGTTCTCCGCCAAACTGTAACCGTGTTCCGTTATAGAATCCACCATACGAAGAGTTGACTCCGGCGCTTAATACCCCCCTTGAATCTGTCGAGTAATCGAGAGCAACAGTATTAAATATGTAGGTTTCAGCAGGTAGATAATCGTCGCCCCCAATTAAATCGGTAGGAAATAAAAGTCTTACCTCGTTATTTCTGGCACTAACTCTCAGGAAGCCATGATTGAAGGTGCTCAATTCATAATTAATGGTAGATACCCTGTCGATAAGATCACCATTGGTTTCCCAACTCATAACGGTCCACGAACTAAACTCATGAGAGTTAATCCAGTCAGACTCAGGCCGGATAACAAAACCAGCCCATGGGTTTAGATATTTAAATCCCACCCTGATAAGGCTGTCCCTGGCTGCATCATATTGAAATGATCTCATGGAGAAACCAAGATCATTTATATAGTTATCGCCAACCCTATCCGTGGTAATTCCGAAGAACTTATCTCCGTCATTGTACATTAATGTTGCCCCAATAAAAGAAGCATCATCCAGTCGGTCTTCAGTTTGCGACCAATGGTAACGGGCATTACCTGATAGGCGGCCGCTTTCGGAGGCATAATGGAATTCAAGTCCCATGGTTCGGTTAAAATCTTCATTGAAGGAGTTACCATCATCAAAGGTAGAGCGGTTAGTGAAGAGGCCTTTAATGCTGCTTCTTCCAAATACGTTTTGCTGGAAAGCCCCAACGATGTAGTTATTGGCAGAAATATCATCTATCCCCTTGGTCTGTACATTCAGGGCGCCCACTCTCAGGTTGTCAGTTACATTCCCAGTTACCCGACTTCCAAAAAGGATGGGAACAAGGTTTCCATCACTAATCCCGATTTGGCGTGAGAAAAAGGGTTTAACTCCCCAGGTTCCGAAGCTGGAAAAGAGATCACTGTTTTCGAGAAAGAAGACCCTTCGTTCCGGGAAAAAGATGCTGAAGCGGGAAAGGTTGGTAACCTGCTGATCTACATCTACCGTTGAAAAGTCCGGGTTTACGGTAAGATCCATTTTTAATGAAGAGCCAAGTGGAATTTTGGCATCCAATCCAAGATCAGCATCACCATTGTACGATGAAGACTCTTCAAAATCCCGATCTATGGAAGAAAGTACGTAGGGCTGAACCGCTATTCGCTGACGCCTTTTTTCAAGAGGCTGCTGTAGTTTGAGCGTTCCGAGATAGCCCAAATCTATTCCTGGAAAACCTTGCGGTACGTGGCTCCAGGTTGAATACTCATTTCGAAGCATATCATTTCGCACAAAATTAATTCCCCACTCCTCGCTTTGTGGGTCAAAATTGATGGATTTGAATGGAATTGCGAATTCAGCTACCCAGTATTCATCATGTACTTTTACAGAACTGGTCCAGGTATTATTCCAGTTGAAATCAGGCCGGGTCCTGGAGTTTTCAATACTTACGATTCCGTCCACTTCAGCTCCCGCAGCATTTACTCCAAAAATGAACCCAGTCGTTTTTTGATTGTATGGATCCAGAACTACAGTAAAAGCGTCACTATCCCAATGATAAGATGGGTTGTCTCTTTTTAGCGATTTTATGACCAGGTCTTCTTTCTTTTGGTAGTTAATTGCCCCGATATAGAGATACTCATCATCATATAAGATCCACGCTTTAGTTTGCCCTATTGCATATCCTTCGTCCTTTGGCCATTTGTTTAGGAAATCAGAGGTGATAACAGCGTCCCCCCATGCTAGTTCATCAAGGGTTCCATCAATGATGATACTTATGGGTGATTTTTGAGCTTCCAGGATGAACTCTTCAATAACGGGTTGCTCTTGGGAAAAGGAGTTTTGTGTTGCAAACAGGATGATTAAAACGGTGACTAAGCGCTTCATGAGATCTTTTTTGGTTCCGAATTTCGGGCATAGATAAAAATCTCTTCCTTTTATATTGGGGCTCAACGATATACGGCCATCATTAAGCCCCAAAGTGCATTGGCAGGAAGATTGAAGTCATTGGCAGATTAAACCATCCCCTTTGCAGAGCGTGCATTGTAGAATGCAGAAAGATTAAAGTTTTGATTCACATCCTTTTACAAGGTTGCGTACTTTATCCTGTTCTATGGAAGCTTTTCTAAAGAAATATCAGTCTACCGGTACCAGGATAATGTGGCACGTCCTCTTTTGGGTGTGCTATATCGCGATGTATACCGTCATTTATGGAAATTTTGAGGATAGTTATGGCGCGGAATTTTTCTGGGCGATGGCCTATCTGCCTCTAAAAATGGTAGTGACCTACTTCACGCTATACTTTGTGATCCCGAGATATTTTCTTCAAAAGAAATATGTAATGGCTACGATAATTACGACCATTGCCATTTTAATAGCAGCTTTTATTCAGCGCTACCTGGACTATTATATTATCTATCCCATATATAATTATGAGTGGCTATCGGATGGACCTTGGAATGTGGCAAAAAGCCTAAAAACGACGATGTCGATTTATCCGGCCGTAGCTCTTGCTTCGTTTATTAAGATCACAAAGTATTTCTATAGTGAGGAAAACAGGTCGCAAGAACTTCAACAGGAAAAGCTCCAGGCTGAATTGAATTTTTTGAAAGGGCAGATTCACCCTCATTTCTTGTTTAATACCCTGAATAACCTGTATGCCCTCACCCTAAAAAAGTCGGAGTCTTCTCCTGAGGTAGTATTAAAGCTTTCAGAATTATTGAGCTTTATGTTGTACGAGTGTAATTCCCGGACAGTATCTCTTAGTAAAGAGATTAAACTCATTGAAAATTATATTGCTCTTGAGAAGATTCGATATGACGACCGGCTTACCGTTAGCTATGATACCGAAGGGAATGTATCTCAAAGCGAAATCCCGCCCATGCTCCTGCTTCCTTTTGTTGAAAATGCATTTAAGCATGGCACCAGTGATGCCCTTGATGAGGTTTGGGTAGAAATAAAGGTAGCTATCCGAAACCAAACTTTGTCACTATCCGTGAAGAACAGCAATGGTCACGACGACCAGAAAGAAGAATTTGAATATCAAAAAGGAATCGGATTGACAAATGTGAAGCGCCGTCTTGAATTACTCTATAACGGTTTTTATAGGTTAGAGATTGATGATAGCAGTGATACCTATTCCGTTTACTTGGAGATTGAATTAGATAAACTGTTAAATACTGAAGAAGAGTGAGCCTTACCTGTTTTATCATAGATGATGAGCCGTTAGCGATCGAAGTTATCGAGTCTCATATTTCAAAGATCGACGGTCTTGAAGTCCTCGCCACTTTTCAAAATGCAGTAAAAGCCTTCCAGGCCCTTCGAGACAGCTCAGTAGATGTGCTCTTTCTGGATATACAAATGCCAAGGCTTACCGGGCTTGAATTTCTTAGATCACTCAAAAACCCACCAAAAGTTATTTTTACCACGGCGTATAGAGAATATGCCCTGGAAGGTTTTGAATTAGATGTGGTCGATTATCTGCTAAAGCCGATCTCTTTTGAGCGCTTTCTAAAGGCGGTTAATAAAGTGTTTGATTCGGCGGCGCCTCGATCAACGGTTCCATTTCCTCCCGTTGAATTTCACAAAGAGCAGCGATATGTATTTGTTCCTTCCGAAAAGAAGAATGTGAAGATTTGCCTGGATGAAATGCTCTTTATCGAAAGTAAAAGAGATTTCATTCTCATTAAAACTCAACATAAGGAAGTGAATACCTATCAAACTATCACCTATATGGAAGAGCGTTTACCTGGCGATGAGTTTGTTCGTGTTCACCGGTCGTTCATTGTTAATCTCAAAAAGATTGAGAGCTGGAACCAAAACGAAATAGAGGTATCCGGAGTCACCATTCCAATAGGCAGGACCTACAAGCGAGAGGCATTGAAAAAGCTCGAGGAGCAAACGAAGGTTTTATAATTAAGAATGTTTCAATTATCAATATCAGCTCGCGGTTATTCCTAATTCTTAATTGACCAATTGCCAATTGAATAATTCTTAATTAACAAATTTTGTACATTCCTTGAGTTAGCAAAACGAGCTATTGAATGTCAGAACACTACCGCGCTCTTACCAGAAAATACCGACCGAATAGTTTTGAGGATATTGTTTCTCAAGACCACGTAAGCAGCACGTTACTTAACGCAATCAAGCAAAATCGCCTTTCTCATGCGTATATGTTCTGTGGCCCCAGAGGAGTTGGTAAAACGACAATGGCCAGGGTATTGGCTCGTGTTATAAATGAGATTGATACAAACGTAGATGGTGAGTCGTTAAATCAGACGCTCAACATCATCGAGATGGATGCAGCATCCAATAACAAAGTGGAAGATGTTCATCACCTGCGAGAGAGTGTAAGAATTCCACCACAGAACGGACGCTATAAAGTATATATCGTAGATGAGGTTCATATGCTTTCAAAGGCGGCGTTCAATGCACTGCTTAAAACGCTCGAAGAACCTCCTGAGCATGCTATTTTCATTTTTGCTACTACTGAGCCCCATAAAGTGCTCCCAACCATACTTTCCAGGGTTCAACGATTTGATTTCAAGCGGATCGCAGTGGAAGAAATTGTAGAAAGGCTACGAAAAATATCCGTGGACGAGCAAATAGCTATTGATGAAGAATCGCTGCACGTGATCGCAAAAAAAGCCGATGGAGCCTTAAGAGATGCTCTCGGGTTAATGGATCAGGCGATTGCTTTCTGTGGGAATGCCATTACTCATAGCGAATTGCTACAGGCTCTAAATGTTGTAGGAACAGATCGGTTATTTGAATTCATGGAGTGTGTGAAACAGCATAACGCTAATACAGGACTGGACCTGATTAACACGTTGCTTCAAGAAGGCTATGATATTCAGGAATTTTTAATTGGGCTTACTGAGCATCTAAGGAATTTGTACATCGCCCATCACAGCCCGCAACTTTATCTTGTTGAGGCATCTGAAGACACAAGGAAGAAGTATCAATCTACAGCTCCGGATTTTTCCAGGGATGATTTGATGCGAATGATGCACATTGTAAGCGAAGCACAAATCAAATTAAAGGATGCAAGTCAGCCTCGCGTTCAGTTCGAAATAACCCTTCTTAAGCTTATCCATATGGAGCGGACGGAGAGTTTCAAACAGCTACTAGCTGATCTGGAAGAGGTAAAAAAAAAATTTAAGAACGGGGCAACCAGTCCATCAAAAGTAACAGGCCCGCAAGCCGAACCTGCTGAAATAAAAACCTCGAATCCTGTTCGCGATGAAAAACTGGCAGCAAATGGACAGGTAGAAGAAAAGAACACTCAGGAAATAGGAGAAAAAGTTTCTTATCCACAGAAAGAAGAAGCATTGGAACCTGCTCCGGTTTTTGATGAATATGGCCTGGGCCAGCCCGCACTGGTTACTGAAGTGACTCAAAAAGCAAAGGTGCTTCATTTTAAGAACGGAAATGGAGCTTCGGAAGCCCAAAAAGAACCAGCTGTTCAGGTTGCTCAACCTCAGAGTCCGGTTACTAAACTTACTATTGAGCGGGTTAAAGAAGTCTGGGATGATTTTTTGGCATCCCTTGAGAATAATGTTTCCAAGATATTAGAGCTGCAGGTACAACGAGTTAGTCCATCCGCATTATCAGGCAATGAGCTTGTCATTGAGTGTGATAATCCGCTGGCAAAGAAAATGATGGATGAACAGGCTCATGAACTTTGTGTAAAGCTGAAAGAACATGTTGGAACTATGTTGCGTTTTAAAACGGTAGTTAAAAAGAACGAAGCCCAACAAACAGCTTCATTAAGTAATTACGATCGATTTAAAGAAATACAGCAAAAAGACCCTATGGTTCGCGAACTGGTTGAGCGGCTTGGGGCAGAACTTGAATTTTAAGGACTAGTATTATGGCAGATTTTAATATGGCCGACATGTTCGGCAAAATCCAGGAAATGCAGGCGAAAGTGCAGGAAACGCAAGCAAAACTTGGGGAAGTGGTTGTAGAGGCAGAAGCAGGTGGAGGAATGGTAAAAGTTAAAGCAAATGGTTTGCGCCAGGTGTTATCAATTCAGCTTGACCAGGATGTAATTGACCCAAGTGATAAAGAAATCCTGGAAGATTTAGTGGTAGCAGGAGTAAACAAGGCGCTTGAGAAAGCAGATGAGGCAGCAAAAGCTCAGATGCAGGAAGCTTATAAAGGAATGATTCCCGGAGGCGGTTTACCAGGTATGGACTTATCTAAATTTGGACTCTAGGAAATTCAAAATGAAAAATTAAAGATTAAAAATGGCGTCAGCCAATCTTTAATTTTGAATTTTTAATCCTTAATTCTATTCATGCAGCTTACATCAGAATATTTAGAACGTGCTATTGAACAGCTTTCCAAGCTTCCGGGTACAGGCCGTAAATCAGCACAACGAATTGCAATTCACCTCCTGAAGCAAAACGACGAATATGCCTTCAAGCTAGCCAATGCTATTGTTGATTTAAAGAATAAGGTTACCCGCTGTTCTATTTGTGGCAATGTCAGCGATTCTGACCCATGCAAAATTTGTGAAAACCCAAAAAGGGAAAATGGCCAGATTTGTGTGGTAGAAGAGTTTAATGATGTATACATCATCGAAAAAACGAATGAGTTTCGAGGGCGTTATCATGTGCTTGGAGGAGTAATTTCTCCCATGGATAATATTGGCCCTGACCAGCTCCGCATAAAGGAACTACTAAAACGAGTTGGTGGAGAAGAACAAATTACGGAAGTGATATTGGCATTGAATCCTGATGCAGAAGGGGAAGCGACTTCATATTACATTAATAAATTACTCATGCCCTATGAAGTGCAGGTAACGCGGATAGCTTACGGAATTCCGATGGGTACAGAACTAGAGTTTATTGATGAGGCCACATTAAGCCGTGCATTTACCAGCCGAAGTTCATTTTAACCGCAAAGGCGCAAAGGAACGCGGAGTATTTTATGACAGAGAATGAGATATCCGGTATTATTTTAGATTCATCAATTAAGGTTCACAGAGAGCTTGGACCTGGATTACTGGAATCATCTTATCAGTCCTGCCTTAGTTTTGAACTAGAAAGGAGAGGGTTATTTGTAGAGACTGAAAAACCTATGCCCTTGATTTATGATGGTCTTAAAATGGATATCGGTTATAGAATCGATATGATGATAGAGAACAAAGTCATTATCGAGGTCAAATCGGTGTCAGAATTAACTGATCTTCATATGGCACAAGTTTTAACATATTTGAAACTATCAGAATGTAAATTAGCCCTGCTAATAAATTTCAACGTTACTCTCTTAAAGGAAGGATTTAGGAGAGTAGTAAATAAACTATAACTCTGCGAAGCTCAGCGCTCTTTGCGGTAATAAGTAAGCAATGAAAAAAATAACCCTGTTCTTCATAACCGTTTTTTTAATCCAGGCTACATCCTATGCCCAGCTAAGAGATTATTGGCAGCAGGAAGTTCACTACACCATGGAGATTGATGTAGATCCAGAAAAACATCAACTGAAAGGATCACAAACACTGGTGTACACCAACAACTCTCCGGATGAATTAACCCGGGCATATTATCATCTTTATTTCAATGCATTCCAGCCGGGAAGTATGATGGATGTGAGGTCACGAACAATAGCTGATCCAGATGGGCGAGTTCGGGATAGAATTTTTCATCTCCCAGAGGATGAAATTGGGTATCACAATATTCTTTCTTTAACCCAGGATGGCAGAGCGGTAGAGTTTGAAGTTGATGGGACTATTTTGGTTGCGGAATTACATACCCCAATAGCTTCAGGGGCTTCAGTTACTTTCCAAATGGAGTTTGAAAGCCAGGTGCCTCGCCAGGTACGTCGTTCAGGCTGGATGAATGCCGAGGGTGTGGAGTTTTCTATGAGCCAATGGTATCCAAAATTGGCTGCCTATGATTATAGAGGGTGGCATCCTAATCCATATATCGCGAGGGAATTTCACGGTAATTTTGGTGACTTTGATGTTAAAATCACCATCGACAACGATTATGTAATTGGAGGCTCCGGTATCCTTCAAAACCCAAATGAAATAGGCCACGGTTATGAAGATGAAGGGGTTACGGTGAGGTACAACTCCGACAAAATCACCTATCATTTTATCGCTGAAAATGTGCTGGATTTCTTTTGGGGAGCGGACCCAGATTTTATCCATACTCAAGCCCAGGTTCCAAACGGGCCAAAGCTCCATTTTTTCTATCAACAGCCAGTAGTTGATATTGAAGCTTCTGATGAAGAGAATGCTCAGTACAAGAAAAACTGGGAAGAGCTTCCTGAGCTGACCGTCAAGGCATTTGAATATGCCAACAAGCATTTTGGCAAATATCCTTATCCACAATTTTCTACGGTACAAGGTGGAGATGGAGGGATGGAATATCCCATGGGAACACTAATAACAGGTGGAAGAAACCTAGGAAGTTTAGTTGGAGTAACCGTTCATGAGATGTACCATAGTTGGTATCAAAATGTGTTAGCAACAAATGAAGCATTATATGCCTGGGTGGATGAAGGATTTACTGTTTTTGCTTCGTCCGAAACCATGGCTCATTTGTTTGAGCGGGAAGGAAATCCTCACAATAATACATATCGAAGCTATCGATTTCTTGCTACTTCAGGGAATGAGGAGCCCCTTACTACTCATGCCGATCACTTCAATATAAATCAGGCGTACAGTATCGCATCGTATTCAAAAGGTTCCGTTTTCTTAAATCAGCTCAGTTATATCATTGGTGATGAAACTTTCCGAAACGGGATGTTGGTATATCACGATTTGTGGAAACTTAAACACCCTACCGACCTGGATTTTATTCGTGTTATGGAAAAAGAGTCAGGAATGATTCTGGATTGGTACTATGAGTACTTTGTCCAAACTATAAAAACGATAGATTACGAAATTACTTCAGTAACAGGAGATGGGAATAATACCAAAGTAGAGTTGATGAGAAAGGGGTTAATGCCCATGCCTATGGATATCGTGGTCGAGTATAATGATGGCACTTCAGAACTATTCTATATACCTCTTAGATTAATGCGAGGGGAAAAGCCGCTGGAGAATGAAATGAAAAGAACTACGCTTGAAGATTGGCCATGGGTAAATCCATCATACTCTTTTGAAATCCCTACTTCCAGCTCGAATATTAAGAGAATTGTAATAGATCCTACTGAGCGACTTGCAGACGTGGACCTCAGCAACAATTCATTTGAGACGGAATCTGAATAGTAGAAAAGACTACTAAAAGCCGGAGAAAACCTCCGGCTTTCTTATTTAATGCAGCCTAACCAACTATGTCTAAAAAAGACTATGCCACTCTTTCTATAGAGGCACACAAAAAAGCAAAGGGTAAAATATCAGTTGAACCTAAACTTCCCTTAGAAACCAAAGATGATTTAAGCATTGCATACACTCCGGGGGTAGCCCAACCTTGCAGGGAAATAGCCGAGGATGTTGAAAAAGCTTACGATTATACCGCAAAAGGAAACCTGGTAGCTGTTGTAAGTGACGGGTCTGCCGTGCTGGGTTTGGGAAACATTGGTCCGGAAGCGGCGCTGCCTGTGATGGAAGGAAAGGCAGTTCTTTTCAAGAAATTTGCGAATGTAGATGCGGTTCCTATTGTACTGGATACTCAGGATACAGAAGAGATTATTACTGCTGTTAAAAGGATTTCACCCACTTTTGGAGGTATAAATCTTGAGGATATTTCAGCACCTCGTTGTTTCGAAATTGAAGATCGGTTAAAAGAGGAATTATCCATTCCTGTTTTCCATGACGATCAACATGGGACGGCGATAGTAACAGTTGCCGGGATGATTAATGCCTGTAGATTGACTAATCGAAATCTACAGGACCTGACAGTAGTGATTAATGGAGCGGGTGCTGCCGGAGTAGCTGTTGTTAAATTACTGTTTAAAGCAGGTGTGAATGAAGTGATGATGTGCGACAGCAAAGGGATTATCCATAAAGATCGTACGGACCTCAATCCGGTGAAGATGGAGATGAGCAAATTAACGAACTGCAATAACAGAACGGGAAACCTGAAAGAAGCGGTAGTTGATGCAGATGTATTTATAGGGGTATCTGCTCCGGGAGTATTAACCCAGGAAATGATTAAAACAATGGCTCCAGATCCAATCATCTTCGCTATGGCAAACCCGATTCCTGAGATTATGCCTGATGAAGCTAAGCTGGCGGGCGCTCATATCGTTGCGACCGGCCGCTCAGACTTTCCTAATCAGATTAATAATGTGTTGGCCTTTCCGGGACTATTCAGAGGTGCCCTGGATGCCAGAATTAGCCGTTTATCCACGGAAATGTTTTTAAAGGTAGCAGAAGCGATAGCCTATTCAGTAGAAGATCTATCGGAGGAAAAAATTATTCCAAGTCCTTTTGATAAACATGTTCCACAAATAGTGGCGGATTCTATTAGTAAATTTTCCGATTAACGCGAATTCGAAATAGCATCTCCGTTTGCGAGGGATTCTGCGAGCATAAGGAGCAAATCCCGTGGCAATCTTGTTAAAAACGTCTATGCATACTACTTGAGATCGCTTCGTCGGCACATTAGATTAGACTATATCTAAAACAATACCTCCTCGCGAATGGAAACAGGTCTTTGGATATTCTTATATCGAATTCATGTTAATTAATTATCGTTTGAATTCGCAGGCCGCTTCCACCGTACTGGATCGGCTGGTGTTTCAAGTATTGGATTAACATAGCCTTGGAGAAGTTTCAACGCTTCTTGTACAGCGGCTTCCAATTGCGGATCTACTCCGTTCATTCTGTCTTTAGGTGAATCCAGCACTTCAATATCAGGAGCTATTCCAATTCCTTCCACGTCCCATTCGCCATCCATATTATAGAATCCACCACGAGGCGCTACCATTCTTCCTCCATCCACAAACCGCGGAGTATCCCAGGTCCCTACTAGCCCGCCCCAGGTTTGTGTACCAATTAGTGGCCCGATTTGCTCTTTCCTGAACATAAATGGAAGTAAATCACCACCAGAACCGGCGCGCTCATTTATGATCATTACTTTTGGCCCCCATAGGCCTGCGCCCGGAGTAGTAAATGGCCTTCGATCACCAGCCTTACTATTAAAATAGCCATGTAAATCCCTATTCAGGATATCAATCATATAATCCGCAGCAGAACCTCCACCATTATTTCGTTGGTCGAGTACAACACCTTTTTTGTGCTGCTGGGCAAAATAGTATCGATTAAAGTAAGTATAACCTCCACGTCCGGTATTTGGAATCCATACGTAAGCAAGTTGCCCATCTGAGAGCTCATCCACTTTACGTCTATTTTCCTCAACCCAATCTCTCGTTCTTAGCCCACCTTCATTAGTCAAAGGAACAGCAGTAATAAGCTCTGCGCCGTTCGCATTGGGACGATCATTTACAAGAAGATGCACCTGGTGGTTTGCTAGCCCTTCAAAATAGGAATAGAAGTTCTTATCGGTTTCGAGAGCAACTCCGTTTACTTCAAGGATATAATCTCCTTCCGATACATCGATACCTGGACTAGAGAGCGGAGCTCGCAAATTTGGGTTCCAACTTTCCCCGGTGTAGATCTTCTTTATTCTAAAAGCACCGTTTTCAACCACAATATCGGCGCCTAACAACCCAGTGGGTACATTCTCAAGATCAGGAAAGTCACCTCCCGATACATAGGAATGACCTACCACAGCTTCACCACTCATGATGTCTACCACGTAGTTTAAGTCTGAACGGTGCTTAGCATGCTTAACCCATGGCTCATACCATTCATATACTTCATCCCATGGGGCACCGTGCATGTTATCTACGTACAAGAAGTCTCGCATAAATCTCCAGCCATCCTTAAATATCTGCTCAAACTCCTGGGCAGGATTAATTTTAATTCGAATGCCTGAGGTTGAAAGTCGTCCGTCTCCCGATTTCTTCTCACCTCCTGAAGTACTTACAATACCCCATGTACTTCCTGCTCTATAAAGCAGGTTCTTTCTGTCGTGTGAAACGGTTACATAGTTCACGTTTCCAAGAAATGAATTCAGTTTTTGGTCATCAACGTCGTAACGATGCAGTTTTGTCCCAGAATTAGGAACGGGTTCTAATACAAATACCGAACCTTCAGGCCCTTTTGTTAAGCCGGCATAGTTTCTTTGAGGAATATCAACGGGAATGATTCGGTGGTATATATTTTCCAAATCCACGTCCATTGAGTTATCGTCATCCTTTTCCTCTTCATCTTTTTCCTCACTGGAAGCCTCTTCATCACTTTTTGGTAAAAATGGAGATGGAGTATCATCGGATAAAATTAGCATATAAAGAGCGCGAGTCACAGGCATATCATACGAGCTCATATCTAACCAACCGGTATTCAAACCAAAATTGGTGCTAGCCAAAAAGTAGAGGTAGTTACCGCTTTCATCCCACACTGGAGTAATGGCATCTGCCATTCCATCAGTAACCATATAGCTTTCGTCTTCCTCGACATTATACAAATGGACGGCTTTAAACTGATTTTCAAGGAGCTTTACGTACGCGATCCACTTACTGTCAGGAGACCACATTGGATTCATTGTTCGATTTGGATGTGCATATCCATCCGTATCTATTTGTTTGGCATCTCCATTCTCAACATTCACATACCATAGGTTGTAATCGGTATCTGTATAAGCAATAAATTTGCCATCGGGGGACCAATCCGGCCGGAAATAAAAGGTAGGGTTTGGTAACGAAATGCTTCGGGGCTCTTCCAGGCCAAGTTGATCAGAGATATGAAGTTCATATTCTCCGGATTCATCCGAAAACCAGGCTACCTGGCTACCATCAGGGGACCAAATTGGATAGCGTTGTGCACTTCCAGATGAATTGGTGAGGTTTCTCCATGATCCATCCTCTTTTGGAACGGTAATGATTTCTCCCCTGGTCTCAAAAATTGCTCTTTTACCCGTTGGTGAAAGTGCAGCATTAGCAAGCGAAAACGCAGATGGCTCTTCCCATCGCTCTCGTCCCCAGCTCATATCACCTCGTACATTTACTGTTATTCGGTCGGTTTCTCCTGTTTCAGGATCAAGAAGGTTCAGGTATCCCTCATGTTCATATACAATTTTTCCTCCACCTGTATCAATGCTTTTCACATCAAATGCCGAATGGAATGTCCATTGCTTTTCGACCCCGGTATTGATGTTATAGGACCAAATGTTGTTCGCAAAATCTCTTTCCGACAGGTAGAAAACCTCATCTCCGTGCCAAACCGGATCTGTATGCCGCTCGTTGTCCGTCCGTGGGGTTTGAACTAAATCGTAACTATCTAAATCAACAATCCAAATAGGTTGAGCTTGTCCGCCCCGATAATTTCTCCATTCGGGATCCCAAAAAGTAATGGGAGTATAAGCTACGTGGTTTCCATCTTCTGATACTTCCCCAAATGCTGCACGGTGAATAGGAAACATTTCAGGAGTGCCTCCATTTGGGGCAACTGACCAAAATTGATTAAGAGCAGTAGGATAACCCGCTCGTCCTGACCTGAAAAGGATGTTCCCATCAGGGGTCCAGCCGGTAACATTATCAGCCCCTGGGTGCCAGGTCAGTCTTTTGGGTTCACCCCCATTAGTTGGAATTACGTACACATCTGAATTCCCACCATATTGCCCTGTAAAGGCAATCATAGAGCCATCAGGTGAAAAATGAGGAACCGTTTCTCCGCCGATATTACTGGTTAACCGGACAGCGTCTCCTCCATCAATTCCAACTCTCCATAGATCGTTTGCATGTACAAAAACGATATGCTCTGCCGAAATAGTTGGCTGTCGTAACAACTGGGTTCCTTGTGCATTTAACAAAGTTGACCCAACTGTGAGTAGTAAAAAACTAGATAATAGAAATAATCCCTTTTTCATGATCCTAAAATTAGATTTGGCTTTCGTCAAATATAATTAAGGAAAGGAGTTATGCAAGGCTGGGGGTGTGTAAAGAATAGTAATTAGAATAAACTCGTCTGTTCCCGGTCCTTTTTCTGGGCCTGCTCAATTCTGGGTTCTTCAGGAATGGGTTCATCACTTAGCATTTCAGGCATAAAGCGTTTTTCGTAGATACGCCGTGCTATTCCATGTAATGCTTTTTCCCCTCTTGGTGTAATGCTGAGAAAGCCCTCATCATCCTCATGAAGGAAGCCAAAAGTGCGCAAGTCATTCACAATAAGATAGGCGAGCTTATCGGTAATCCGGGAACTCTTTTCGATGTACTCTCGATGAGGAGGTTCATCTTCGCTAATAAATACATGTCCTAAAATAACGAGTTCAACATCGGTTAGAGGAAAGCCTTCACTTCCTTTGGTAAGCAATTCATCCCAGATTTTTTGAGAGTAAAACTGTCCGAACCACCACTTTCCTTCTTTCATTAATTCCTGGGATATGGAACATGAGATGTATTCCCCAGCTGGTGATTTTCTTGGCTCTCCCCGGCTACGATACATATTGACCATAGTAGCCAGGTCCAGCATGTCTATATTGGGTGGGTATCGGAAATGAAAGTCTGTACGCTTTTGCATAGGGCTACTTGTTCAGTCAGCCTTAAAATACTTTTCAAAACCCGACCAAGCAACCTTAGCCTTTGGCAGCAATCAAATCGAGAGCGTCACCAAGTGTAAACTTCTCCGGATCGGTATCTTTAGGTAGCCCGATGTTCTTTTTGCCGTGTTTGATGTAAGGACCGTATCGACCATCCATTACTTTAATTGGCAGTTCAGTATCGGGATGTTTGCCAAGATCTTTAAGCTCAGAGCTTTTTCGCGGAGCAGTTTTTTGATTCAGAAGTTCTATAGCTTCATTCAACTGGATTTCAAGAACATTTCCTGTTTTAGGAATGGATTTGAATTTTCCGTCGTGAACAACAAATGGCCCAAACCGGCCTACTCCAGCCTTTACTACTTTACCATCTGATGGATGCTCGCCTAATGTGCGAGGAAGCTGAAGTAATTTAAGAGCTGTCTCAAAATCCATATCCTCGGGAGTCATTCCTTTTAACAAAGAGACTCGCTTTGGTTTTTTATTCTCTTCGGTAACTTCACCAAGCTGAACATACGGTCCATATCGTCCTGAAAGTAAAAACACAGGAAGGCCTTCCTCGGGGTGAATGCCCAGGGGTTTATCTTCCTCCTCAGATAGCTTGATAAGCTGTTCCAACTTCTCAACAGTGATATCACTTGGATCGAGATCAAGAGGGAGGGAAGTGGATACTTCTTCTCCATCCTTTTCCATTTTTGCATAAGGCCCAAATCGACCTACTGCAACCTGGATACCTTGTAAACCATCTAGTGGCAAATCAAGAAGCTTGGCTTTTTGAGGGTCAATTTTATCCTCTTGTTTTTCGACTTTAGCTTTTAAGCCATTTTCACCTTTATAGTAATCGTCGAGGTATTTAACAGGATCCTCTGTCCCGTTTGCTACCCCATCGAGTTTATCTTCCAATTCAGAGGTGAAGTCACTATCCACTAAGTCAGGGAAATGTTCTTTAAGTAGCGAAGTGACCGCAAAAGCAGTGAAAGTAGGAACCAATGCTTTTCCATCTAGTCGTGCATACCCACGATCTTGAATAGTAGAAATAACGGCGGCATAGGTACTTGGCCTTCCAACGCCTCTTTTTTCTAGCTCTTTAACCAGGGTTGCCTCTGTGTATCGTGCAGGAGGCTTGGTTTCATGAGAGCTAAACTTCAAATCCTGTAAATCAGTCGAGTCATTCTCTTCTAGCTCTGGTAAAAAGTTTTCCTGGTTCTCAAGGGCTGCCTCGGGATCATCGCTACCTTCAACATAGGCCCGGAAAAATCCAGGGAATAGAATTTTTTTGCCGCTGGCTCTAAAATCTGCTGATGTACCATTGTTTGTTGCAGTAATGGTAACCCCGGTAAACTCAAGCTCTGCTTCAGCCATTTGAGTAGCAATGGTTCGCTTCCAGATCATATCATACAGTTTAAGCTCACGGTCTTTGAGGCCGGACTTTTCAGGAATTATAAATCGTGAACCAGAAGGACGAATCGCTTCATGAGCTTCCTGAGCCGTTTTACCTTTGGAGGTATAATTTCGAACACGCTCGAATAAATACTCTTCGCCATACTGCTTCAGGATACCTTCACGAGCTGCTTCAATAGCCTGGGAAGACAAACGAGTAGAGTCAGTTCTCATATAAGTGATGAAGCCTTTCTCGTAAAGCTTCTGCGCCACGCTCATCGTGTCTCTTGCCGACATTCCCAGCTTCCGGTTGGCTTCTTGCTGAAGGGTAGAGGTAATAAATGGGGCAGATGGACTTCGCTTTTGATTATTAACCTCTACATTAGTAACTGTCCAGGAAGCTGATTTTAAGTCATCAACTAAAGAGCTTGCGTTATCTTCATCTAAAAGAACAACAGAATCCGGCTTCTTGAGTTTTCCCGTATTCTCGTCAAAGTCTTTACCGCTGGCAATACGAGTTCCATTAAGATGAGTCAAATCAGCTTTAAATTCATCGTTCTCGCCCTCCTTTTGAAGAACGGCCTGAAGGTCGTAGTAAGTTCCGCTTCTGAATTTCATGCGCTCACGTTCGCGCTCAACCAAAAACTCAACAGCTACTGATTGCACTCTGCCAGCAGAAAGTCCCGGAGATATCTTTTTCCATAATAGTGGTGATACCGTATAGCCAGCAAGCCGGTCCAGAATCCGTCGTGTTTCCTGGGCAAATACCAGGTTCATATCAATGTCCCGGGTATTTTCCAGGGCATTTTGAACGGCTTCTTTGGTGATCTCTCTGAAAACCATTCTCTTTACCGGAACTTTAGGTTTTAACACCTCCAGCAAATGCCAGGAAATAGCTTCTCCTTCCCGATCCTCATCCGTAGCAAGAATTAGCTCATCTACTCCTTTAAGTTTATCCTTAAGTCGCTTGACGATTTTTTTCTTATCCGGCGGAGTAACGTAAATGGCGTAATATCGGTCGTCAGGATTAATCCCCAGTGTTGCCCATGACTCCTTCTTATACTTGGCAGGGATAAGTTTAGCAGAAGCCGGTAAATCTCGTATGTGTCCCATAGAAGAGTCAACCTCATAGCCTTTTGGGAGGTATTTGCTGATCGTTTTAGTCTTTGTCGGAGACTCTACAATTACGAGACTTTTCATATGCAAACAGGGTGTTATAAGCCGCTTACTAAGGCTTTCAGCTCTTCGGCATGGGCTTTTGTATCAATTTTTTCAACGGTTGCCAAAATAGTACCATCTGTATCAATAACAAAGGCTGATCGTGAAGGCCCTTCATAAGTCTTGCCATACATCTTCTTTTCAATAATGGAATCGGTCGCCGCCGAAAATTTGTAATCGGGGTCGGAAGCCAATGTAAAGTTTATGCTATGCTTTTTTGCATAGTTCATATGACCCCTGCATCCATCCTTACTGATTGCTAATAGATTGAATCCATGTTCCTCAAACCAATCCGTATGCTCAGCCAGGTCAGTAACCTGGTTATCACAGCTTGGGGTGTTATTCTTCATATATACCGAAACGATGGTCTTTTTATCGAGTAAGTCACTGAATAGCACTTCTTTTTCCTCGCCGTTCTGAACCACTTTAAAGGAAAAGTTGGTGTCTAGTTTTTCTCCTGTCTTGATCATAGTCGTTGTTTAATTGGGTTAGTCCGCAACTCTTGATTGTGCCTGGTGCAGTATTGGAAAGTTGCAGGAGTTTGCAATGAAGCATTTCTTATTTGCCTCGTGATGGATGGAATCTAGTTTGGCTCTCATTCGTTCCTCTAAAACAGTGACTAAGGGATGAAGTGTTACGCTGGTAAATTTTCCACGTCCATCTTTCTCCTCAGTCATAATTCCGGATGCTTCATCTTTGTATCCGGTTACGATAATTCCCTCTACAGAGCAAAGATGTAAGAACCAAAGCATATGGCACGAAGAGAGTGAAGCCAGAAATAGCTCTTCGGGATTATACTTTGAACGGTCTCCCCGAAAAGAGGGATCGGAAGAGCTATCAATAATTGGTTTTCCCTCAACCTGAATGGTATGAGAGCGCTCGTAATGGCGATAAGATGAGGTGCCGCTACCTGTGTTTCCTGTCCAGGTAATTGTGGCTTGATAGTTATGCGATTTCATATTTATTTAATAGGTGTGGTAACTAGCTATCTAAAAAGATGAAAGATTATTCCCAGTACAATTATATGGAACTCTACGATATGTTAAGTCATATCGATCCATATAAATATCCGGATCGTATTGCTGAAGTTGAAAAGGAAATCGCATTAAGGAAACAACAGGGTGAAATTCCTACCCGGTTAGTGCCGGAAACCGACTGGAGTTCCTGGAAGTTTTGGAAGTGGAGAAGAAAAAAGAAAGTTAAGCAAGTTGCGGGTTAATCTTGCAAACTTTAGTAAATTTCCACTCTATCATTTTACTATTTAATTCAAGAAAGACTAAATGAATAAAGAAAAACCGTCATTTATAAGCCTTTTTTCTGGTTGTGGTGGCTTTGATATTGGTTTTATAGAGAATGGCTTTGAGTGTTTAGCAGCTTATGATAATGATGAGAACGTTATAAATGTGTATAAAGAAAACATTGGTCCTCATATACTTAACCATGATTTAACTGATCCAAAATTGCCAACACAATTTAATGATTTAGATGTAGTAATAAGTGGGTCTCCATGCCAAGGTTTTTCAACTGTGGGCTTGAGGAAATATGAAGATCCAAGAAATTCTCTATTACTAATAGGAGGGGAAATAGCTGTAAACCAAAAGGCAAAAGTTTTTGTTGCAGAAAATGTAATGGGGTCGTTAAGTGGAAAACATAAAAAATATTGGGATAAACTGATTAAGTACTTAGAAAAAAACGGTTACCATACTAAAATTACAATTTGTAGAGCTCAGGAAATTGGTTTAGCACAGACTAGAAAGCGAGTTATTCTCTATGCTTGGATAGGGGAGAAAGAAAAGGAGAACCAAATAAAGTATTCCCAAGGAAAACATAGATCTTTAGGGGATGCCATAAACAATATTAACGGGGCGCCAAATAAAGAATTTGTTGAATTGAAATTTGGAAGCGAGGATTATTTGATCTCTCAAAGAATCCAACCAGGGCAGAAATTGTGTGATGTAAGGGGTGGAAATCGAGCAGTACATAGTTGGGAAATACCCGAGGTATTCGGAGACTGTAATGAAGAAGAAAAGGAAGTATTACTCAAGATACTCAAGTATCGAAGGAGAATAAGGAAAAGAAGTGTTGGAGATGCGGACCCTCTTCACTTTGACAGTTTAGCAAATCTTCTTCCAGATGTTGATTTGGCAAACGTTTTAACTCGATTAATAAAGAAAAGTTATTTGATAGAGAAAAACGAACACGAGTATGATTTGAAAAGGTCATTCAATGGCAAATATCGGCGATTATCATTAGACTCACCGTCCCTAACGATTGATACAAACTTTGGTAATCCGAAATATTTTTTACACCCTGTCGAAAATAGAGGGTTCTCTGTTCGAGAAGCGGCAAGAATACAAGGATTTTCAGATGAATATGTTTTTTCAGGAAAATTGGAACAAAAATTTAGAATGATTGGAAATGCAGTCCCTCCCCCAATGGCAGGAGAGATAGCACGAAATGTAATTCGTCTTCTTTGAAATGAAAGATTTTGTTCAAAAAAAAATTAATCAATGGCATACTGAAGGAGATATAGAAGTACTATCAATTGGAGATCAAATTGATTACCTGAATAAAATGCTTTTCTCAGACTATGAACCTTCGATTGGGCCAAAACCGGACTTTAATTCAAGATTAAAATTCTGGTTAAAGAATGTTTCACTTGACCATGAGCAAAAGCTATTATTCAAGCTCGTCCCTAAACTATTCTATGTTGGAAAAAATGAATTTGATGTTCTTTATAGGGTCGCCTACTCAACAAATACTATTAAATGGCTCATCGATATTGAAAATTTATCTCTAGATCAAAAAATAGAAGCAAATCTTAATCTATCATTAAAAAAAACGTGGTTTTGCCCTATTACTGATAGTATGCGAATAAATCAGTTTTATCATCTCAATGAAATTGCTGGCGCTGATAAAAGGCCGGAATGGAGGTCTTTGGAGGCTTTTGGTTCAAAAGAACGAATACAGGATTATTTGACGAAAAACAATTTTACAAAAATAGTGCTCCTTGAAGATTTTGTTGGTTCTGGAAATCAAATAAAAAAAACAATTGAGTTTGCAGCTAGTTCATTTGCTGAGTACGACTTCTTAATTGTTCCCATTCTTATGTGCCCGAAAGCGTGGGAGTTACTTAGTGAGCTTCAGGTTAAGTACAAAAATATAACTATTAATCCAGTACTTGAATTACATGATGATTTGTTTATTGAAAATGGAAAAAAGGATAATTTCAATAAATCCATAAAAAGTTTTTCGAAGAAGTACCACAAAGAAATGAAGAAAAAAGGTTTTAAGTGGTCCTATCTAGGGTTTAGAAATCTAGGTGGTTTAATAGTCTTACATACTAATACTCCAAATAATAGCTTACCTATAATTTGGTCTAATTTTAATTGGTCTCCTCTTTTTAACCGTCACGTAAGATGAATGATCGAGTCAATCCTTTTAATGAAGTCTATGTTACTGAATCAATTGGTGCAAATAAGTTTGTAGATCTATTTAGTCCTTTATTGGTCGAAAGCGCGTTGGCCCTTTATCAGCCGGGCCATGTCATCTTGAAAGGTCTACTTGGTACGGGTAAGAGTATGCTATTAAGCTTGCTCAAACCAGATGTAAGACTATCGTATTATCAGGAAAAAAAAGAGTTTCCAATCCCAAGACCTTATGATAGGTTTATTGGATCAGGGATTAACTTAAGAAGAAGTGGAATTCATGATTTTGCACAGCGGCCGATTAATGTGGATGGATTTGAACCTGAAGAGTTATCTCCAATATTCTTTGGGGATTTTCTTAATTATTGGATAGTAATAGATATTTTTAAATCTATTCGCTGCCTTGCTTCGGAATCTAAGCTATCAGAAGAAATAGGAATAAACAAAGAAGGTATAAGATTACTCGCAAAAAGCTTATCCAAAAATGATTGTTGGTATGGATATCTTGAGGGAATAGAAGATTTAGAGTTACTTGAAAAAAGATTAAAAGAAAGAATTACTAAGTACAGATCATATCTAAACTTTAATTCAAAAGAACTAGATTCAGAAATTAAGGAAACAAAGAGTACTATTGGAGTTCCGATAATTAAAACGGTAGAAGCGCTAAAGAAATTTGGTATTGTAGATAGTGATACTGAGTTTTATGTACGGCTTGACCAGTATGAAGATCTTGAAAGACTTAACAATGGTACAGAAATAGGGACACGGTACCAAGAGATAGTACATAAACTATTAGGAATGAGGGATTTTAGTGTCTCATATAAGATCGGGACAAGAGATTTCGCTTGGACTAAGGAAAGGAAGATTATATATGGAAGTAATACTGCACTTGAGAGAAAAAGAGACTTTAATGAAGTTTCAATAGAAGAGATTTTTAAAAGAAGTGAGAATCGAAGAACACTTTTTCCACAATTTTCGGAGGATATTTTTAAGAGAAGGCTCAAGTTTTCTGGCTATGAGGACCCAAAAAAAGAAGTGCATAACTATATAAAGTATACTTTTGGGAGAAGCCTTTCGCCAAGTGATCGAATCTCAAGATTTTATGTTCGAAGTGAAACATCTAAGAAAAAAATTATTCATTTTGAAGAGAATTGGCCTATTGAATGGAAAGACTTTTTATCTGATCTAGCAAAAGAGAGCCTTCTTTCTTATAAACTTGCAGAGGCTTGGGCAAGGCAAAAAGGAAAAGAAAATATAATTACGAATATACCAGAAAAGCCGTATCCGTGGGAAACAAAAAAGTGGTGGAAAAAGGAAAGAATTGAACAGGCATTAACCCAAATTGCATCCAGAAATGGTCAAAAATTACATTGGTCTGGTTATGAAGATATTCAAGATCTAAGCGGGGGAAGTATCTTAGCTTTTATTTTTATTTCAAAGTATATCTGGGATGCTTGGTTGAAAGATAATAGATTCGATATAGGAACCGATAATGTTCCAATTATTAGTAGAGAAATCCAATCTTTAGGAATAGAAAGAGCAAGCTATTACTGGTTTGAAGATATAAATTTCGAAAGTGGTGGAGGACGTAGAAAAAAGTTTATTCGCTACATTGGTAATTATTTCTATAATAAATTGTCAAGTGATTTGGCAATGTCGTATCCAGGCCACAATGGATTTTCTTTAAAAAAAGAGGATTTAGAATCGGATACGATTATAAATAAATTTTTAAGAGAATCTTCTGATTATGGAGATTTAGACCACGGAGAACATACAAGTCGTTCAAAAAAAGAAGGCAAAAGGGTTAAATGGCATCTCTCTAAAATTTTATCTCCATATTTTAAAATCCCAAGTGCTCATACTAAAGAACCACTTTATGTTGACAATCAAACAGTAAGAGATTGGTTAGTAAAAAGCGAAGCATTTACTGATAAAGAACTTTCAAGTAAGTCGCCTAAAGAAGCTAATGGTCAAATTCGATTTAATTTATAGACAGTAGTTGGAATATGCTAAAATATAGACCTTGGGGTGAGCTAGAGTGGGTTATTGGTAAATTGAGTCAAAAAAAATGGGACTTATTAGGATGTATCTCTTTCGAGGATAGAGCTATTAGTACTCTTGATGTTTTACAGGATGCAAGCTTGTTAAGAAGAAACCATTTCCTCAAGATTATAGACCCAGAATCAGAGTATAAAGACGATTTAGACAAAAGAATGGAGAGTGTTGAAAAAGAATACAATTCACTAATTAGAAAGGTGAATAGAAATCTCTCAACTTTAGATCTATTATGTTTTAACAACGAAATTGTACAATTTTTCAATCAATTTATTGAAGAGAGTAAAGGAAATATCATACTAGATGTGTCGTGTTTTCCCAAAAGATTCTTTTTTCCATTCATTAAATTGGCTTTATCCAGTTCACTTGTAAAGAATTTTATAATTACGTACTCAACTCCTAAATCATATACAAAAAAAGAGCTTTCTGAAGATCCTGAACCTTGGGATCATATACCCTTATTTGGTCCCACTAAGTTTCCTGAGCCTACTCCAAAACACGCAATAGTAGGGGTGGGTTTTTTACCATTTGGCCTTTCAAAATTGCTTAAGGATAAATATAGTAGCATACCTGTCAGTTTTTTTTTCCCGTTTCCTCCTGGCGCTCCATATTTCCAAAGAAGCTGGGAATTCTTACGAAATATTGAAAGTAGCTATCGGATTAAACAGGAAGATTTAATAAGGAGAATCAATTCACTTGATATATCTGATGTTTTCAATCATATAAAGTCAATTACTAATGAAGGAATTGAGCCAGCTATATTTGCTCCATATGGCCCCAAGCCAATGTCAGTTGCTATTGCTCTTTACGCATCTATCTTTGATTGCCCGGCTTATTATACACAACCAAAAAAGTACAATCCATTCTACAGTTCGGGAAGAAGTAATGTTTATTCTTATATAGTAAAGCAGAATAACAAGATCCTTTTTTCATAAAGTTCTACCTAGTAAAAATCACTCAGTAAAAACTTTCCAATCGCGGCAACCATCAGAGAATGTTTTATTTCTCCATCTCTGATCAGTCCCAGAAATTCTTCAAGTGGAAGTACGTGTACATTAATTCGCTCATTACCATCTAATTGCTGATCGATAGTTTTGATACAGTTTTTTGCGATATAGGTATGCGTGTAGTTTGTCAGCATAGCAGGATTGGAACTAACATTTCCTAAATACACCCACTCATCAGAGGAAAATCCTGTTTCTTCAGCAAGCTCTCTGATACATGTTGTTTTTGGGTCTTCCTCTTCATCACAAACCCCACCGGGTAGCTCAAGAGTCGGTTTTTCGATGCCATAACGGTATTGCTCGACCAACACAATATCATTCTCAGGAGTTAATGCAATAACGTTAACCCAGTCAGGAGCTTCGAGAACAGAAAAAGTAGCCTTGTGGTTTTCCGAAGGGATCTCCATATCCCGTTTTAATACCTTGAATATATTCGTTGTATATTCAACCCGCTCGCCGGTAGTATTCCAGGCTTCAATGGTATAATTAAATGAGGAGTCAGCCATGTCCGATTCAATGATGTTAATTCATTCCAGTTTTTCTTCCCCCGAGGAACTCGACAAAGCTACGGAAAAAGCCTGCGATCTAATGGAAGAAATTTATGAAGGTGGGATGTATCCGAAGATGATTGTGCATAGGGAGTATTCCGAGCACAATCCGAATATAAAAGGAGAGCTCGCACAGCCGAAGGTATTTCGTTGGTATTTAAAGAGGGAAATAAAGCGTCTGATAAATAAAAATGCGGATATCGAGATAAAAGCTTCCCGGCCAATAATTGCTCTCAACGATCCAAAGCTGATGGATCATGCAGATGAAGAAGAATGGGATTTTACCAAAAAGAAGATGTTTCTTTTTTCCCCGGAACGAACAGATATCTCCCTCGACAGGCTTTCCCACTATACCGGAACAGACCCATGCGATTTCCAGCGATATATTTTGTTTACCAACTATGCGATGCATGTTGAAGTTTTTTTAGAGAAGTATCCCGATTGTATTAAGCCCGCCAGAGACGGGGTTCAGATGCCTGCATATCATCATAAGCTTTCGGACAATAAAGGACTCACCTTGATAAATATTGGAGTAGGCCCTTCAAACGCAAAAACTATTACCGATCATGTATGTGTACTTCGCCCAGATGCAATGATCATGGTTGGGCATTGTGGTGGTTTGAGGAATCATCAGGAGATAGGGGATTTCGTATTGGCAAGCAGCTATTTCCGAGACGACCGCATTCTCGACGACCTGTTTCCCGTTGGTAACCCGGTCATTCCAAATTACTTACTTAATCTGTATCTCAAAGAAGCACTTGATGCTCACAATCTGAAACACAGGATTGGAACTGTGTACACGACGGGGAACAGGAATTGGGAGTTTTCTGTGAAGCATACTGTTCGTCAGATTCATCAAAGTCGAAGTATTGCCATCGACATGGAATCGGCTACAGTAGCTACTAATGGATTTCGTTATCGCGTGCCTCATTCAACACTACTTTGTGTAAGCGATAAACCCCTTCACGGAAAGCCAAAACTCTCAGAAGCCGCTCAAACTTTTTATCAAAACTCGAAGGAGCTTCACCTTCAAATCGTAATCGAGACGATCGATCTTGTTAAAGCCAATTACCCAAATGGTTTGCCCAACTCAAGTATCCGGGCATTCAATGAGCCATTGATGGAAGGTGGGGAGTGAGTTAGAAAGAGAATTCTAAAAATTTTTGTAAGGGTTTCGATTAAAGCTGGTCTCACAAATAAAAAACATTTGAGACTATGAACTATACAATCGAAACCTTCTCTCCTGAAGACTTCTTAAATCGTACCGTTAAAGAAATGAGGCCCGATGAACAGCCTCGCGAAAAGCTGATGCAAAGCGGAACTATATCCCTTTCTGATGCGGAACTCCTGGCTATTCTGTTACGGACAGGTACAAAAAAACTAAATGTAATCGAAACCGCCCGGGCTTTATTAGATCATTTCGGAGGGCTTCATAACCTGGTAAAAAGAGAGTGGAAGGAGTTACGGGTAATTCCCGGAATAGCCAGGGTAAAAGCAATCACGCTTGAGGCTGCATTCGAACTGGCTCGTCGAATCCAGGTAGCTGATTTGGGGGAAGAGATTCAGGTGCAAAGCCCTGAGGATGTTGCCTCATTTTTTGGGCCCAAAATTCGGCATTTAGCTAAAGAAGTGTTTATGGTGGCTTTTCTGAATAACCGAAAAGTGATTACTGGCTTTCAGAAAATTAGTTCAGGGGGCACTAACGCAACCATTGTTGAACCTTCCGAGATCATGCGACAGGCAGTCATAAATCAAGCGAACTCCATTATTCTGATCCATAACCATCCGTCAGGACATGACCGGGCATCACAGGCTGATATTAATCTGACAAAAAGAATAATAGAATCAGGCAAGATTCTCGGAATTCCTGTTGACGACCATATCATAATTGCAGGCTATAAATTTGTTTCTTTACGTGCTTTAGGGCACTTCAATTAAGAATTACATAATTATTCAATTAACAATGAAGGAGAATATTATTCTTATCAAGACCTATGATTTTGCAGTTCGAATAGTGGGTTTATATAAGTACCTCTGCAAAACCTCAAAAAATTTTGAGATAGCCAAGCAAGTACTTAGAAGCGGTACCTCAATAGGTGCAAACGCTGAAGAAGCAGTTGGAGCCCAATCAAAGAAGGACTTTATTCATAAGCTCAGCATTGCATATAAGGAAGCAAGGGAAACTAAGTATTGGTTAAGATTGCTAAGAGATACGCAATGCCTCGAACTTAGGATTGCAGAATCAATGTTGGGAGACATAGAAGAGATTTTGGCAATACTAGGTAAAATCAAAATCACATCGTACAAGAATTCTTAATTGAATAATTGTGCAATTCTTAATTGATACAAGCTTATCTTTGAAATCAATTTGAAAGCGAATTAAGAATGAAAGAATATCTCGAGCAGCTAATTAAAGAATCACTTGCTCAGTTTGAATTAGAAGAAATTCCTGAAATCCATCTCGAAGCTCCTAAGGTGGCCAGCCATGGTGATGCCTCCACCAATATCGCAATGATGCTTGCCAAGCCCCTTCGAAATAATCCTCGGGCTATAGCCCAGCAACTAGTGGATGGGATGAACTATGATGAAGGAAAAATATCCTCCATTGAAATCGCTGGGCCGGGGTTTATAAATTTTAGATTTGCCACGAATTATCTCTTCGATGAATTGAAGTCCATAATTGGTCTTGGAGAGAAGTATGGAAAAACCAATTCCAGCAAGGGAAAGAAGGTTCAGATTGAGTTTGTTAGTGCCAATCCAACAGGTCCTTTAACGGTAGGGCATGGAAGAAATGCTGTATTGGGAGATACCATAGCCCGATTAATGGAGTGGACGGGAGCTGAGGTTGATCGGGAATATTACTTCAATGATGCCGGAAGGCAAATGCGTGTATTGGGGCAAAGTGTACAGGCAAGATATCTACAGGAGATGGGAAAAGAAGCTGAATTTCCTGAAGGTGGTTATGAAGGAGAATACATTGTCGATATCGCTAAAGAACTTATAAAAGAGAAGGGTGATGCTTTATCGGCTACCGATGATTGGATACCATTTAAAGAACGAGCCGAGGAAGAAATCTTTGCGGATATAAGCGGCACGCTCAAGAGGATGAATATCCATATGGATTCCTATTTTAATGAACACAGCTTGTATGAAAGTGGAGATATAGAATCGGTAGTCTCAAGGCTGAGAGAGAAAGAGCTTGCCTATGATGCCGAAGGTGCCACCTGGTTCAAAACCACTGAGTTTGGAAAAGAAAAAGACACCGTACTGATTAAAAGTATCGGGGAACCGACCTACAGGCTCCCTGATATCGCATACCATGCCAACAAGCTAGATCGAGGCTATGATGTCTGTATCGATATTTTTGGCGCTGATCATATTGCTACCTACCCTGATGTACTTTCCGGGTTAACGGCACTAGGTTATGACTCCTCGAAGATTGATGTAGTGGTGTACCAGTTCGTTACCATCGTAAAAGATGGACAGCCATTCAAGATGAGCACAAGGAAGGCTAATTTCGTGACCCTGGATGAACTAATGGATGAAGTTGGTTCTGATGTTACCCGTTTCTTTTTCTTGATGCGTTCCCCCAATACCCATCTCGAATTTGATATAGCCCAGGCTAAAGAAGCTGGTGAGAAGAACCCGGTTTTTTACCTACAATACGCTCATGCCCGGATTTGTAGTATTCTTAGAAAAGCCGGAGAAGAATACTCTTTTAAAGGTGAAGCGAAACTGGAACTGCTAACACAAGAAGCAGAAGCATCACTCATCAAAACCCTATTTAAATTCCCGGAAGCAATAAAAGGAGCAGCTGATGCTAAAGAACCACATCGAGTGATTAACTTCTTAAACGAGGTTGCTTCAGCGTTCACTACCTTTTACCACGATTGTAGAATTATCGGTGTGGATGAAGAACTAGCCCAGGCAAGAATTGCACTTGCCAGTGTTACCGCTCAAGTTCTCAAAAACGGGCTAACCATTTTGGGGATAACTGCACCAGAGAGGATGTAAGTGAAAAAAGCAGCGCAAATATTGATTGTGCTCCTGGTATTCGTTTCATGTGACTTAGGTTTTAATGACGAACAAGATCTTTCTGAAGGTTGCCCAGGATTCCTTACAGTTGCTGAACAAATGCCACAGCTACAATGGAGCCATGAGGAATTACAGAGCCAAATAATCTATCCTGATATAGCAAGAAGAGCGGGTATTGAAGGAAGAACAATTGTACAGTTTATAGTTGATAAAAAAGGGAGAGTCATAGAACCAAAAATAATTCGTGGAATTGGTGCGGGAACAGACGAGGAAGCTATCAGAGTAGTAAAGCTGGCTAAATTTAGCCCGGGAATGAATAACGGAGAACTGGTTTGTGTTCAATACTCCCTACCAATAGTATTTAGATTACCAGATTGACCTCTTATTTAATCAACACCATCGACCTGGTTTCGACAAAAGCACCTGCCTCAATCCGATAGTAATACACTCCACTTGAAAGGAAAGAAGCGTTGAACGGAATCTGATGGTATCCGGCAGTAAGTTGTTCATCTACTATCAGGGCTACTCGTTGACCAAGTGCGTTGAATACCTCAACACGAACAGGTACCGACTCAGCTAAACTAAATTGAATAGTGGTAGTTGGGTTAAATGGATTTGGATAGTTTTGGGCAAGAGAATAGGTAAAAGGTTTTTCTATATCTTCAGAATTGATATTCACCGTCCTTTTTACTCTTATTCCGAATCTATTTGTTCTTATAGCATCCTCGCTAAATGAATATTGTGAAAAAGCATTCATATCCAGGCTTATATCCAAAAAATCATCATACAGAAAAAATTGCCAATCTTTGGGTATGGTCTCGCTCATTTTCCATTTTAACTGGTAAAGCCCAGGCTCGTTAATAGTGAGTATTGAAGGAATTATTTCTGATTCGATTAATGAAGATCGACTATCAAAAACATGATTTCCTTCACTACTAGTGAAAGAAAATTCATTGGTAATACCAGAAAGGGAGCGTAATCGTAATATATCGCGTGTATCTAAACCTTCATGAGAATCTTCATGAAATATCAGGTGTGCCTGATTATCCAGGATCTTCTCTTCATCATCAAGGAGCTCAAATCGGAGGTATTGAGCAATAGTGTGTACAGCTTGTTTACCAACATAAGTAGGGTGACTGGAGGACTTTTGTGACTGCCTAAACCGTAATACCGCATTCTCATCAGTTGCTTGAGCAAAGAAACCTTGCATAGGAGTTATGTATCTGCCCGCATCTCCTAATTGTGAGGAGGAGTTATAATAAATGTACGCTTCGGTACTAGGATCCCAGGTTGCATAACTACTGCTAGTATTCGTTGAATTTGATACAATAGCATGCCAGTCTAAACTGCCGGCAAATGGGTTACCAACAAGACTATAACTTAAAGAATCGTGAGTGCCACGTGCGAGGTCTAGTATTACAGAATCAGGCTCTGTTCCGCTGAATTTCAATCCCTGAGGGAGTATACTTGCCCCCCCAGCTTCAGACTCAAACATATAAAAAGGATATCCCTCACCAGAAGTAAATGTGCTATCACTTCCGATGTACCCTGAAAAGGATTGGTTCTGGCTATCAAATAAGAATAGGCTTGACTGGTTTTGTGAGACGCTTAATTCGGCCCATGAACCTCCCTGGGTATGAAAGCTATCCTGTAGGGCACTAAACATGGTACTTCCAAAGGGGGAAGAAATTAATCGCCAGCCAGAAGCAGTGTGATGAAAAGTCCGAATGTAATTTAAAGACCCGTCAAGGGTTCCGCTTCCCTTCTCCAATCGTGATGTTTGAGTAGAATCCCCAATTAAAGCGAGACTGTTTTGATTAACAGAAAGAACGCCGTTCTCCATATGGAGGCGCGAATAGATGTTCAAATCAGATCCCAATGAGATAGAGTCTCCATCAGAACTAATAATCAATTCACTAAGCTTTTGGTCACCAGATTTAAATTTGATGGAATCAGAATCTGTATCCCATTTAAAAATGGATAGGGATGAGGAAGTATCTCCGGCAAACCCTATTCCTCCGGATTCAAAGAATAAACCCCCATATAAATTCAGTTCGTTTTCATTTAGATCAAGCTCAGCAGAAGATCCATCAAAGGTAATCCCTCTAATAGAAGCTGTTTGATCAAGAGTAATTCCATGATTTAAGATGACCCTTTGTAAACTTGTAGAAGGAATTACCCCATTTTCCCAGGTCGACCCGTTTGACCAGTTTCCCGAGGCAATGCTTTCAATTACAATTTCAGGTTCAGCTTCGCTGACAAGAATAGATATACGCTGACTTCCTGAATCAAGGCTACCTTCATGATTAATGGTTATGGTATAAGTGCCAGAAGAAGCATCGCTGATATACACTTGCTCGATGTTATCGACATCATTATCCCCGGTTGTAGCTGCATTATCCGGATTCGATTTATTGAGAGTCCATGGCTGATGTGAAGAAAGGCCTGGGTCGGTTACTGATACATCTACATCATTTACTAGCAGAATATCCGTAGGGTCATCAAGAGTAGAAGGGGGAGTGCCCTTAGGGTCAGTCCAGGCGATGGTAACAACAAGAGGGCGAGTAGAGGAGTGAGTGTAAGAAAGCTGAATCGAACCCCCGTCAGTTAATGTAGTATCCTTTAAAACCGTAATTGAGGGGTTATCATTATTGGAGGATAAAAAACGAACGGCACGCTCGGTATTTATCAAACCCCAGCCTGTTTTATAATCAGGGCCTGTATTACCAACATCATCGGTGGTATGAGCTAATAATGCTCTTAAGGATGCAGATGTTAACGTATCGCTATTGAGATTTTGATAGTGCTCCCTGATTAAAGCAACGGACCCTGCGACCACGGCTGTAGCAGCAGAAGTTCCTGAACCGGTTGAGTAAGCATCGTCAGCTGAAGAAGTAGATGTATAAACCCCTGTTGGAGCAACGATATCAGGTTTGATTCTACCATCATCGGTTGGCCCAAACCCAGACCCTGATACTGGGCTCACAGAGCTTAAATCATCAAAACTATTGGAAGAACTTTCAATAGCTCCAACAATCAGGACATTTTTTGCAAGGGAAGCCGCATTAACGGATTCAAAGCCTGTTGAGCCCCCATCTAACTCTCTTACTGAAGTCGAATCCTGTACACAATTAAAGTCGGAATCATACTTCCAGTGCTTCAATGGTTGTGAATCAGGACCGTCTCCTCGTTCATTGCCTGCAGCTTTAATGATCAGGTAATTAGGATAAAGATATGCGACGCTATCCCATTGTTCTGCTTGTGAGTCATAATAGCCAAACTGGTAGGCCTTGGAGGAGTTTGCAGATTCAACGGTAAACCACATCCATTCCGGATCTGAGCCACAAAGGCTGGAGTTTGTAGTCCAGCCGGCCGTTTCGCTGTAGGGGTGAGCGGAAGTTAGTAACCCACCAGCTGCTTCGGTAGCCATCTCTGAAATATCACTGTTCCAGTTCCATGATTTAACAGTGGCAGAATCAGCCATTCCACGAGCCGCACTTTCTACTCCTGAGGCGACCATTGTACCTACCATTTGAGTGGCATGAGCATTATTGGTTCCTGGCTCCGAATCCTCAAAGGTTACTCGTCCACTATATTCCTGGTGTGTTAGCCTGGGTTGATTTTCATCCCAATACCCAAGTGTCTGTCCATCTCCAGAAAGGCTTAAACCTGCTATTCCATTATTCCATATCTCATCATTATGGATAGCCTGGGCTGCAGCGAGATTTGCAGATTTGGGGACCAATGGAAGGTGTTTTTGTTGAGTTTCCAACTCAGCTGTAATTCTATCCTTGATCGAAACTGTATCTTGACGTGAGTTCGAGCAACTAAGTAGAAAGGTCCCTATAACTAATAGTAGAATTCGCATCTGATGGAGAAAAGTCCAAAAAGATAATGCGAATTACAGAGAAGAAATAACCCTAATTATTGAGGAGTTAGCTTTGAAAAACAAACAATTCCCCGTGTTATTTGGTCAGCAACTTTAAAGCCAGCTTGCTTAAACAATTCGTTGCTTTCCTTAACAGTCCAGAACTTAATACCTCCCAAACCAATAGATTCCTGAAGCAATCGCCCATACCAGGCATCGCTTTTGATTAAATGCATCATGAAGAATACCCCATCTGCTTTTATTACTCGGCGAGCTTCATAAAGCACTTTTAAAGGTTCATCAAGTTCATTTAATGTCCCTCCCATCACTATTCCATCAAAAGATTTACTGAAAAAAGGGAGTTCCTTACCGTTAGCCCGAACGAGGAACATATCCGTTTCATCAGCTTCTGCTTTTAATCGCGCTTCTTCCAGCATCTGGGAAGAAAAATCAAGGGCTACAACATAAGCTTCTTTCTGTGCGGCTTTCAGCGCTCGTGCGTACAGGGCTGTTGAACATCCAAGATCCAAATATAATCCGTTTGCTCTTGGTGAAGTCCAGTCTATTAATAGTTCGTGCTCTTTTTCGATAGGAAAGTCTTCTCCGGAAAGAAGAGATAAAGAGCGCTTTCGCCAAATATCCTCGTAGAGCGAAGCAGTCACTTTAAAATGATTAGTAGTCTGAGCAATGGTGGTAAATCCGGGCCCCTTGCCCATCATATCGATGATATTATTTTTCACCTGGTATTCATCCCCTTCTTGAGAACAAATGGTCCCATTAAATGGCATTGCTAATTCAGAAATATCCTCAGGCACATGAATGGTTGCTCTCTCATCAACCGGTGATTTTAGTTCTAAATTCATATCCTTCTGTTTAAAATTGACAGCTACTTACGCCATGAATCTGATGGTGTTTCACTACTTCTGCAGTACTAAAGAAATCTGCGCACCCTTATCAACACTTAACATCTCCGAAGCATTTCCTTTGTTGATACCTACTTCCAGCATGCCGGAACTTCCTATAAAAGCTACAGGTTCGCCAGGCTCTACATCACCAAAGGTATTAACAAGATGATCAATAATGGTGTTCCCTACATAAATCTTCACCTTTCTTCTTCCTACCATGTCCTCAAGTAACTGCTCCGAAATATTGGTAATTAAGTTTCCGAACCGGTCAATATGAATTACCCACCCCTGTAATCCGTCTTTATCCCCTAATGGAACAGCCCAGTGGTAGGTCACAAGGTCTTTAATAGGATCTCCAAGGTCTTTTAGGGAGACTCCATTGCTTATATGAGCCGCAATTGGAGCGAAGATGTCTCTTCCGTGGAAAGTCCTAGAACGATCTTTCCGCCAGTATTTTTGTTTATTGAGCTTATAAGCCTTGAATTTGAATTCATCGTAAAGAAGAGAGAAGATTCCGTTATCCGGGCCAACGAAATATTGATCCTCAATTTTTAGAACAATGGGGTTACGATCGGTTCCGACTCCGGGATCTACCACAACGAGATGAACAGTTCCTGGCGGAAAAAGAAAAGCGGCGTTCCGGGTAACCCATGCCCCAGCCATAATATCTTGTGGAGGAATATTGTGAGAAACATCGATTAGGCGCACATCAGGAGCAATTCCTAAGATGACCGCCTTCATGGCGCTTACATAGTGGTCTTGTAGTCCAAAATCAGTGGTGAGGGTAATTACCTGGCTCATCAGGCATAGCTGTTCAGCATCACGGGCATTACCAGCATCAGGATATCTTCGTTTTCGTCGTCACTGGATGGTTTAACGATTCCAGCTCTGTTTGGAGAGGAAAATTCAAAGCTTACTTCCTCATCATCAATGTTACTAAGCACATCTCCGAGGTACTTTGCATTAAAACCAATTTCCATGCTTTCATTGTTGTATTCACAATCAATGGTTTCCTTCGCCTCGCTGCTCATGTCCAAATCTTCTGCGCGTATAGTTAACTTATCAGTATCAAGTTGAAGGCGAATTTGACGGGTAGTGGAGCTAGAGAAAATAGCTACCCTTCTTACCGTAGAAAGCATTTGCTCTTTGCTGATGGTCAAAAACTTGTCGTTATCACGAGGAATAACGGAATCATAGTTCGGATACTGCTCATTAATCAGGCGGGTGATGAGGATGGTATTACCACTTTTGAATCGGGCATGATCCTGAGTTACCGTTACATCGCAGCCTTCTCCGGAAATAGTTTTTTGAATTAGGCTAAGTGCTTTATCCGGGATGATGAAATTGGCATCAGAATCGGCTTTAATTTCTTTGTTTGAGTACTTAACTAAACGATGTCCATCAGTAGCTACAAACCTGCTTTCCTCGGTTCCGATCTCAAAATAAACCCCCATCATAGCTGGGCGAAGATCATCACTGGAAACAGCAAAAAGAGTCTTATTAATTGCTTTGTGAATTAATTCCGAGCTGGTTGCAATATTTATTCCTCCATCAAGATTCGGAACTTCGGGGAATTCCTCGGCTTCATCACCAACAAGTTTATAATTTCCTTTATCCGTTTTGAAGTTGATGTTTTTGCGGTCATCTACTTCAAAGAATACCGTAATGTTTGGCAACTGACGGAGAGTCTCAAGTAGGCGGCGAGCAGGAATAGCGACTGCACCATCCTCTTCAATATCAGCTTCGATGTATTCAATGATAGAAATCTCAAGGTCGGTTGCTGTAAGCTTTAGTTTACCATCCTCACTTTGAAAAAGAATGGTTTCCAAAATAGGTAAGGTTGCTTTAGACGGAACTGCACCGATAACTGCCGATAAGCCTTTGTTAAGTTCGCTACTTGATACAGAAAATTTCATGAAATGTATTTTTAATGTGTTCAGGACAATTTTTTCCCCAATATTGCCCTTTCAAAATAGTGTGCTTATACTAAGAAATCCTTGTTCTCTCTGCAACCAGATAGAACAGCAAAATACTATTCAAATAACCCTGTTTTCTTATCGTTAAAGCGCTACTGTATTATTAATAATTGAAGCCTAGTATTATTTGATGAGAAGTATTGTCTCGGCGCTACTTATTCTTGTATTTCTTTCCTCCCAGGGGTTTGCTCAATCTACCTTAGCAAAGTATGGAAATGATTTCCTCAGTACGGGCGCGGGAGCCAGAGCATTAGGAATGGGAGGAGCTCATTCTGCCCTGGCCAGCGATGTAACCGCTGGATATTGGAATGCTGCTGGGCTCTCTAACCTGGATAGGCCTGAAATCATTTATATGCATTCAGAGCGCTTTGGTGGGATTGTCGGCTATGACTATGGATCATTTGCCATGCCTCTTAGTTCAGGAAGTGGAGTAATTGGGATAAGCTTTTTTCGCCAGGGCGTTGATAACATAGCCAATACTTTAAATGCATGGGACAATACCAGAGGGACAAATGGAGGTCCACGTGAAGATGCCGAGTCGTATATCACTCGTTTTAGCGCTGCTGATATGGCGGTACTCATTTCTTATGCTAAAAAACAAGATGAACGGCTTTCTTATGGGGTTTCTGCTAAGATTATTCATCAGCGTTTAGGGCCGTTTGCCAATGCCTGGGGTTATAGCCTGGATGTAGGTGCCCAGTTGAAAACAGATTTTGTCGATTTAGGAGCTTCTATTCAGGATGTGACCACCATGCAGAAAATGTGGACGGTGAATGAGGAAGAGTTTAATGGCTCCAATGGGCAGTCTTTCCAGGAAACTTTTGGGGATTCTATTCCTTCCGGCCAAAATGAATACGTGCTTCCTTCTATTCGACTTGGTGCCTCGAAATCCTTTTCCATTAATAATTTTGATATTGTTGGGGCTGCCGATTTAAACCTGCTGTTCGAAAATCGTCAGGCCTATTATCTGAATATATCTAGGATGAGTATTGAGCCTCATATTGGTGGAGAGGTTACTTATAAGAATAGAATCTCAGCCAGGGCGGGACTCACTGATTTTATAGATGATCCTGAATCTGGGTTTTCGGTTTCCCCCACCCTTGGCCTTGGCTTTAGAGTTTCTTCCTTTTATATCGACTATGGTTTTGCCAGTTTTGCAGGGCTATCGAGTAACCTGGGATATACCCACCGCATTTCTTTGAAGTTTGATTTGAAGAAGTCTTAATACTTCTTTTGCCAGAGGTCATCTCGGACTTGATCCGGGATCTGTAGCGATAGATATTTGTCGAGACGTTTATTTCAAAAAAGCTCCATTGCGAATTATTCTTCTCGGCCCTACTGCTTCTGGTAAAACCAGTCTGTCTATTCTCCTTGCGGAGGAACTGGGTACTTCTATCATTTCAGCAGATTCCAGGCAGTGCTATAAGCATTTAGATATCGGAACAGCAAAGCCCGAGCATGAAGATTTAGAAAGAATCCCTCACTTTAACATTTCAAACCTGGAACTTGAAGAGGAAGACAGTGCTGTTAAATTTCTTGAGCGGGCTGGGAAATGGGAACAAGAAGTTCTTGAAAGCTCGGAGCATATAATTTATGCAGGAGGAAGTACTCTTCATTTAACCGGGTTAATTCAACCCTTTGATAATGCTCCTGATTCGAATCCAAAAAACATTGAAGCCCTAAATCAACGAATTGAGGAAGAAGGCATAGAAGTTTTATTCAATCAGCTCAAAGAAATCGACCCCGAGTATATACCCAAAATGGATGGAATGAATCGACAGCGAATCATTCGTGCCTTAGATGTTTGGATGCAAACGGGAAAGCCATTTAGTTCTTTTCATCAGGATGAAAGTATAAAACCAGATTCAAATACGATCGTTTTTGGACTTCATTGGGAAAGAGAAAAGCTCTATAGCCGAATCAATCAAAGAGTAGATCAAATGATTGAGCAAGGCCTGGTTGAGGAAGTTCAGTCGATAATAGATAATGGCTATTCAAAAAAACTACAGTCTCTGCAAACAGTGGGCTATAGAGAGGTTATCAGTTATATGGATGGTGATTTTACCAGAGAAGAGATGATCGAAAAAATTAAAACGAATACCCGGCGCTACGCTAAAAGGCAGCTTACCTGGTTTAGGCGGTGGGAATTTATTCATTGGTTGGAAGCTGAAAAATTCTCCACAGAAGAGCTTAAAAAACAAGTGCTGCAAAGCTTGCAAAAAAAGTAAGGTTTGTAAAAAGCGCGTTTGTTCATTTCAAATCCTGATAAAAACCGTTTTCTTTAAGGGCTCAAGTCAATCCAATCTTAAATCAATGAAATTATCGGTACTACTTTTTCTGGGGACTTTTATCTCTGCTACTGCTATAGCACAAACTCCTTCAATCCAAGAAAAAACAGATGGTTTAACCGTAACGGAGGGTTATTTCGACTACTACTTTGATGAAGCGAAAGATCAGCTTTGGCTAAAAATTGATAAGTTGGATACTGAATTTCTATACGCTAATTATCTCTCTGCTGGGGTAGGTTCGAATGATATCGGTTTAGATCGAAGTCAACAGGGAGGAGAACGTATAGTTTATTTTGAAAAGCGAGGCCCGAAAGTATTTCTCATCCAACCCAACCTGGATTACATCGCCCGATCGGATAATGAGCTCGAAAAGAAATCCGTTCGTGAAGCTTTTGCCTCTTCTATTTTGCATGCCTTTCCTGTTGCTGCCGAAGAAGATGGTGAGTATCTCATTGACCTGACTCCGTTCCTAATTCGTGATGCCCATAATGTAACTGGCCGACTTCGAGGACGGGGAGAAGGAAACTACAGTCTTGATAAATCTCGATCTTCACTTTATAAAGAAGGAACATTCAATTTTCCAGAAAACAGTGAGTTTGAAACCCGGTTAACCTTTAGCGGGAGTAATCCAGGTGGGCAAGTTCGATCCGTTGTCCCTTCTCCTACCTCCATTACTGTAAGGCAGCATCATTCTTTTGTTGAGTTACCTGATGACAATTATACCCCTAGAAAGTATGATCCTAGAGGAGGCTATTATCCAACATCATTCATGGATTACGCCTCTCCCATCGACGAACCGATGGAGATTCGTTTTATAAACCGTCATCGACTGGAGAAGAAAGACCCTTCTGCTGAGCTAAGTGAAGCTGTTGAACCTATTATTTACTATTTAGATAATGGCACTCCGGAACCGGTACGAAGTGCATTGCTTGATGGAGCCCGTTGGTGGGATGAGGCTTTTGAAGCTGCTGGATATAAAGATGCTTTCCAGGTAAGAATACTCCCGGATGACGCTCATCCTTTAGATATTCGATACAATGTCATTAACTGGGTGCATCGCTCTACACGTGGTTGGTCCTATGGTGGGTCGGTAGTCGATCCAAGAACAGGGGAGATTATCAAAGGCAATGTGTTGCTCGGTTCGTTACGTGTTCGGCAGGATTATATGATTGCAACCGGACTTTTGGCGCCATTTGAAGAGGGAGCTGAGGACGATCCCAGAATGCTCGAAATGGCTTTGGCAAGAATTCGTCAGCTTTCTGCTCATGAAATTGGTCATACACTTGGGATTTACCACAACTTTACATCCAGCATTAACAACCGTGCTTCTGTGATGGATTACCCCCATCCTAAAGTAGACATCATAAATGGAGAGTTGGATTTAAGTGATGCCTATGACGTGGGTATTGGAGACTGGGATAAAGTTACCATCGCGTTTGGATACCAGGATTTCCCTGAGGGTACCAATGAAGACGAAGCATTAAATGAAATTCTTGAAGATGCCCATGATCGAGGCTTAAAATATATTTCTGATAGTGATGCCCGCCCACAAGGCGGGGCTCACCCATTCGCTCATCTTTGGGAGTATGGTGATGATCCGGTTTCTCAGCTTTCACATATCCTGGAAGTCCGGGAAATAGCTTTGAGTAATTTTGGAGAGGCGAACATTCCGATGGGTACACCAATGACCTATCTTGAAGATGTTCTGGTACCGATATACCTGTTTCATCGATATCAACTTGAAGGAACGGTGAAATTAATTGGAGGGCTTGACTACTCATATAAACTTCGTGGTGATAATCAGCCTAATCCTCAAATTGTAGATGCGAGAACTCAGCGTAGAGCTTTGCAGGAAATGTTATCTGCTATTGACCCTGAAGTACTGGCCCTTCCGGAAAATGTACTGGATATGATCCCTACCCGTCCACCCGGAATACCTTCAACAAGGGAATTGTTTGGAGGAAATACAGGGCCTTCTTTAGATGCACTGGCTATTGCAGAGACGGCAGCAAATATTCCAATTAGCTTAATCCTAAATCCATGGAGGGCTAATCGTCTTGTTGAATATGGAGCTAGAGATAACAACCTATCCCTGGAGGAGACTATCCAAGAGCTCATAGAATCATCTTGGGGTAAAAAAGCAGGAGACGATTATCTAGGCTCCATCCAGCAAGTGGTGAACTATTTGGTGACCGTTAATCTTATAAAGCTTCATGCTTCTGGTCAATCCAATCCTTTAACCAAAGCGATTGTATTCGACAAGCTCCAGGAGCTTGAAGAAATGTTAAGTGAAAGAGATTTTCCGATGGCGCAGCAATCAGCAGTAATGATAGAAAGCTATCTGGATGACCCTGAAGAATTTGAAATGCCCAATTCCCTTTCTCCACCTCCAGGGTCACCTATTGGTTCGGGCGAGTCGCATTGATGAAGTGTTAGATGAAAATCATCCCTCCTGAAACCCTTCTTGATGCCTATGCCCAGGGAATATTCCCCATGGCAGAAAGCCGGCAGTCGGAAGGAGTAAACTGGTATTCGGCTTCAGAGCGTGGTGTGATTCCGATAGATGGGTTTCATATCTCAAAAAACGTGCTAAAGCTGGTCCAAAAAAGTAAGTTCGAAGTACATATCGATAGAGCCTTTCGCAAAGTAGTACAAGAATGTGCAAACCGGGAAACAACCTGGATTAACGATCTGATTATCAACTCTTATGATGTGCTAAACCAGGCTGGTTATGCGCATAGTGTAGAGGTTTACTTAAACGGAGAGTTGGTTGGCGGGCTTTATGGGGTGCATCTTAAATCGGCATTCTTTGGAGAAAGCATGTTTAAAAAGGAGCCCGAGGCAGATAAAGTAGCTCTTTACTATTGCCACCGGATACTTGAAAAGAATAAGTTCTTGTTATGGGATACTCAATTCTTTACGGAGCACCTTTCAAGATTCGGCTGCATTGAAGTAGATTCCTCGGAGTACGATCAAATGCTCCAGCAAGCACTTCAAAAAGAAACAGAGTTTATCTTCTAACTTAGGAGCATAAAAAACCCCGCTAAAAAAATTAGCAGGGTTTAGAAGATCATCTATTTTGAAAAGAACTAGTACTCAGTAATTACTACCTGGCTAATAGCTTGTTCTCGGCTTATCTGTCCCTTGTCAAAATCCTGGAACAGAGATTTTTTAACCTGGATGTCCATTCTTTCAGGGATTTCCTCAAGCCTCCCAGTAACGGTAACCGAAAGCAAAAGATATTGGTCGTTAGTAACAGAGCTTATGGTTCGGCCATAGTCAATCACATATTCTTTAAGATTGTCTTTCAGGTTTTCGAAAGCTGTGGATACTTTTTCAAGATATTTCTGGTACTCTTCTTTCTCTTTGTCATCATCAAAGCCACTTTGCGCTCGCGCAAACTCTCTTGCAAAAGAACTTGTCCAGCGACTGTTTTCATCAGCGTATCGAACGCTTAAAGAAAAGATGGCACCAAAGTTATCGAGGTACAGATAATCTACATTGCTAGCACCATGAAGTTTGAAGCTATTGCTAGGTTGATTACTAAGTGCGGTCTTAAAAATGTTACCCATTACCTTAAGATCGAGGTATTCTTTTTTCTCTGATGTGGCAACTTTTAACCTGCGCTCAAAACCAGGGTCATTGAGTTTTCCAGCACGATAGTCGTTTAAGTCTTTTACGTTTGTAGATACCGAAATGACGGGTAGTGGCTCTGGCTTGTCATCATCGTCTCTACTATCGGCATTCTGTCCACGAGCAGTAGATAAGGTATAGAACAAGTTATTTGAGCTGCTTTGATTGGAGCCATAAATCACCATGATTTGCTCATTATCTTCAAGCTGACCAATGGTAGTACCATAATCTCTGAGGAAAGAGGTGATGCGATTGACAACTGTTTCCTGGGTAATGTCTCCGCTCAATTTAGGGTCACCATCACCATCGTAATAGAAGGAATAGGCGGTATATCTAGCTCCTGATGAAGTCATGTAAATGTTTCTAGTTGGGCTATTTATCTTAAAGATGATACCATAGCCTGGTAAATAGGTGCCTTTAACGGATCGGCTTGAAAAAGAGCCGCTAATTACACCATTAACAACAATGGTAGATTCATTATTAGATCGTAGTTGCTGAGTTTTAAATAATTCACCAAGGATATTTTCCATGATGCTGATGTCGCGGTTCATGCGGTTTGCATCAATATTTTGTGCAAATGCGGAAGTTGAAAGGGATACACCCAACAATCCGATCAGTAGATATGTATGTATTTTTTTCATGGTTCTGATATTTGTGATTTTAGTTTGTGCTTACGGTTTCTATGATTTCGCCTAACACCTGATCGGTTTGCCGAAAGCGGTTGAATGTTGATTCTTGAAGATTTGAGATTCCAAGGGTGAGGAGCTCAAGATCAGTTTCGCGCTGAACATTGAGATAATCAGCAAAGGTAGCGAGTGTTTCTTCGAACTGAAGTTCTTGTTGCTCCTGAGAAACAATGATGAATTCACGCACCATTGCCGCATTTTCCTGTTGTACCTGGTTCATGGCCTGATTTACAATCATCCTAACTTCATCAGTGCTGTAACTAGTTTCTGTAGGCTGTTGCTCACCAAAGGTGACACTAAACCCGCCATCACCAGCAGATATGTTCATATCCGTTACTGCGCCTGTTACAACAAAAAGCAATAAAAGTGATGCCATTGCAAAGCCTGTTCGGGCAAAAGGATTCTGTGGTAATAGGATATTTGAGAGCTTGGCCCAAAAAGATTCTGCTGATTTTGTATCAGGCTCCATGATTACCAGTTGCTCAGCAGGGCTTTGAACGGGCAAGTGATGGAGTACTGACTTTGCTTCGGTGAGTTCTTCAAATTCTCTCTTTAACTCTTTGTCAGTTTCAATGAATTGGAGGAGTTCTTTGGAAGTAGCTTCATCCAGCTCACCATAAAGGTGATCCATAAAGAGAATTCTTGCTTCTTCTTTAGTCATAATTAAATACCTCTTTGTTGATATTCCAGGCATCAAAGGTCTTTTTAAGTCCTTTTAAGCCATAATACATTCGTGATTTAACGGTGTTTTCAGATTCATCCAGGATTTCTGAGATTTCTCTGAAGGTTAGTCCTTCATATTCTTTCATTATCACTACCATTCGTTGTTCATTAGGCAGTTGAAGTAATGCTTTATGTAATAAGACCAGCGCTTCGTTTCGTACAAGCCCACTATCTGCCGGGCTGGCTGTTTCAGTTTGAGGAGCTGTTTTAAGGGCTTCCAGTGATGTCGCCCTTTTTCTGCCAACACGCTTTAATTCATCCAAACACAAGTTGTTGGCAATACGGTAGAGCCAGGAACCAAACTTTGCAGCGTCATCAAGGGTATCCAGCTTTTGATACGCTTTGACAAAAGTTCTTTGTGTGATCTCAGCAGCATCATCGCTACTTGCAAAATATCGGTACGCAAAGTGGTGGATTTTATCTTGCCAGCGTTTTATCAAGACATTAAACGCCTGGTGATTTCCACCTAAAAAATCTTGTACAAGCTGTGCGTCTTCCATTTGTTCCGGGTTCAATAGTTCTCCATAATACTGGTTTCAGCGCTAAGACGATGGGGGATGGAGAATAGTTTTAATTCTATTCTGCCATTCTGATGAATTAAGAATATTCATTGAAGATTAAAGAAGGAAGAGTGGGCTTCATTGTAACGTGCTCAATCTTGAATGTTTAATCCCTTCTTACCTCTTTTTTCCTTGTTCTTTATTCTTATTTCAAAAACTAAACCGAATGATCGTAGATAGAAGAAGGGTAGGTAGCTAAAATCACCTTTCTCTTATCACTTATCTCCTTTCACTTATCACACTGGAAGTACCAGCTGCTCGTAATAATCCTTTTCAATTAGGTTTAGATTTGAAAGTGAAATCCCGAGAAGCCGAATCTCTCTTGTTCCGGCTTCGGTTTGTTCCAAAAGCTGGCGTGCGATTGCTGAAATCTCTTCCTTTTGATTAGTGTGATGAGTAAGGGACTGGCTTCGGGTGATGGTATCAAAGTTTTTATAGCGCACTTTTAGGGTAATGGTTTTTCCCGCAGTTGGGATTTTTTGCATCCCTTCGGAGATATTTGCAGCAAGTTCATCCAAAAAATTATTTACCCAGTTTAAATCACCTACATCTTCAGAAAAAGTTCTCTCCTTACCATAGGATTTCCTCGTTCGATGAGGTTTTACTTCTCTGTTATCAATTCCCCGAACAATTTTGAAATAAAACCTACCTGGCTTTCCAAAAGCTTTTACTAAATCTATCTCGGTCCATTTCTTTAAGTCTGCTCCGGTTTTAATGCCTAATGCATGCATCTTTTTTTGAGTGGCTTTACCTACGCCGAAGAATTTTTTGATATCCAGTTCTTCCAGGAAAGCCTCCACTTTTTCGGGAGTAATTACAGTGAGCCCATCAGGTTTATTGAAATCAGAGGCTACTTTGGCGATAAATTTATTGGGAGCTACGCCGGCTGATGCAGTAAGCTGAGTGGCCTCAAAAATTCGTTTCCTTATTTCTGTAGCTACCAAGGTAGCAGAAGGGTTTCCTTTATGATTGTTCGTTACATCCAGAAAGGCTTCATCCATAGAAAGAGGCTCAACTAAATCGGTGTATTCAAAAAAAATCTCCCGGACTATTTCGGAAGCTTCTTTATAGGCATCGAACCTGGCACGAACGAAAATCCCGTGAGGGCATAAACGATAAGCTTCGTTAGTAGGCATAGCAGATCTGACACCATACTTGCGGGCCTCATAGCTGCAGGTAGATACAACTCCTCTTCCCCCGGGCTTCCCTCCAACAATTACAGGCTTGCCTCGCAGCTCGGGATTATCCCGTTGCTCAACTGCGGCAAAAAAAGCATCCATGTCTACATGAATTATTTTCCTGGTATGCCCCCCATTTTTCATAGACATAAATTACACATATAAACTATGTAATCCCATTTTTATTTAGAAAGCAGATTCATTCATCTTAGAAAATAGTCAGGAACAAACTGTAGGGATAGGGTATAAGCATTCACAAAACAATACATTTATGAATAGAAAAATAGATGAATAAGAGGGAGCGGCAAGTTCATTTTTTACTACAGCTTTTTTTCCTGTTAGCGGGATTATATATCATAGGCTTCAATAGCTGGTTAGTGAATACTTCCAACTGGGAAGAGGGCTTATTCGAATTTTATAATCAGCAACTCCCTGTTTTTAAAATAATAGCTGGATTTCTTGCCAGCCTGGCGTGCTTCGTTTCTACCTTTTTGCTGTGGATTCGAAGTAATTCGATGTATGGTGGAGCACTATTTTCTTCAGGTATCTTATTTTCCTACGTTCTGATTACTCTTGGAGAAATCATCCATTCATATCCTATGCATGCCGTTCCATTATCTGTTATAGCTATTATTGTTCTTCAAAGCCTGCCCTTCTTACTAAGAAGAAATTCACGTATGTACTGAATCGAATAAGATTCGAAACTCCCCTTTTTTTGTGCCGTGTAAAGCCGGCATGGAAAAAGTATCCCAAAAAGATATTGATTGGCTTCTAAACCTTGGTGAGGAGTTAAAAGTCGGGCAGCAACCTCAGTCACAGCCTGTCCGGGAAGAGAAAGTGAAAAAGCTTTCGCTTAAGCGAAAATTCTTCAAGCTGATTTTCTCTCTTCTTCTGATCGTTGCTATGGGTATCATTCCATTTTTCTTGCTTATCAGAACTGCTGTGTTTTTAAATGTAGCCGAAGCCTGGAACGGGTGGGCGGCTTTATTAGGAGGTATTGGCGCTTCATCACTATTTCTTGGATTATATGTGTTCTTCCTTTTCAGAAAAGTGAAGAACAAAAAGTTACTTGCACAATTTGGCTTCGGGGGAGTTGCTGCACTGGTGGGAGGTTTCTGTATTTACGGGCTGATGTATCTCTCAAGTGTGAATGCAAAAAGTGATGATGTTCGTGAAGTGTATCGATCACTTCATCCTATTTTAAGGGTAGCAGTGGCTACAACCACGCTCGCAGAAAATGACCTGGTTATTACAGATATCAAGAGAACTCCGGAAGATTATATTTCATGGGGCTTAACTCCACACGAAAGCTCACTTCATTATGAACAGGAAAATGGTTTTGTGCACGCCATTGACTTAAGAACTATTGGGCATTCTGAATTCAGGAACAAAGTTTTGGAGTGGTCACTCAGTACTATGGGCTTTCAGGTAATACGCCATGTGGGAACAGCCGACCATCTTCATGTAGCTCTGCCACTTTCTGAATAAAAAAGCGCTTTTTTATTGTATCTAAATAAGAATATCCCGACCATTGGAGGCGAAAAAACAGACTTAAGTAATCCCTCCTTATGGCAAAGTATAAATTCTTCGAGCAGGTAAATAAGAATTTCGACAAAGCAGCTGCATATACCAGGTTTGATAAAGGTATCCTCAGTCAAATCAAGATGTGCAATACCGTATATCATGTATCATTTCCGTTGAGAAGAGATAATGGTTCTGTAGAGGTAGTAGAAGGCTGGAGGGTTGAGCATAGCCATCATAAAACGCCAACTAAAGGTGGGATTCGCTACAGCCATAAAGTAGACGAAGATGAAACGATGGCACTCGCTGCCTTAATGACTTATAAGTGCGCTATTGTAGATGTGCCTTTTGGAGGAGCTAAAGGGGGAGTTAAAATCAGCCGGAGAAGTTATTCCGATGGAGAGCTAGAAAGAATTACTCGTCGCTATACTTTTGAATTGGTTAAAAAAGGATTTATTGGGCCTGGGATTGATGTTCCGGCACCTGATTATGGAACAGGATCCAGGGAGATGGGCTGGATTCTGGATACCTATCGCCAGATGAAAGATGATATGAATGCTGAAGCGTGCGTAACAGGTAAGCCTCTTCAGAATAGCGGAATCAGGGGAAGAACGGAAGCTACTGGTCGTGGGGTTTATTTTGGAATCCGGGAAGCATGTAATGTTAAAAATGATATGGATGCCCTGGGTTTAAATGTAGGAGTAGAAGGTAAAACCTTTGTAGTGCAAGGTTTGGGAAATGTAGGCTACCATGCCTCTCTGTATATGACTCAGGCAGGTGCTAAATTGATTGGAGTTTCCGAGCTTGAAGGTGCAATCTATGATCCAAACGGTATGGATTTACAAGCCCTGGTAGATTACAGGAAAGAAACAGGGAGTATTATGGGCTTTGGCAATAGCATTGCGCTTCCTTCGAATAAAGATATTTTTGTGCAGGAGTGTGATATCATAATCCCTGCAGCTCTGGAAAGTCAGATTACTGCTGAAAATGTGCACGATGTAAAAGCTAAGATTATTGCGGAAGCTGCAAACGGCCCTACTACTGCCGATGCTCATGAAATCCTAACAGAGCGAGGAACACTTGTCATTCCTGATTCTTACCTAAATGCCGGAGGGGTAATTGTTTCCTACTTCGAATGGTTAAAGAATATTCAGCACGTGCGTTATGGAAGAATGAATAAGCGTTTTGATGAAGAGAGTTTGACAAGAATAGCCAGGGAGTTAGAGGCGATATCTGGAAAGACCTATTCAGCAGAAGCTCTTGAAAACTTGACTCATGGAGCTGAAGAAGCTGACCTTGTTGACTCTGGACTTGAGGAGACTATGATTACCGCTTATCAGCAAATTATTGGTATTCGTGAAGAGCATAATATGAACGATTTACGTACGGCAGCTTTTGTTAGCGCCATCAACAAAATCGGCATCATGTATGAACAAATGGGAATTTTCCCGTGAGTTCGTTAATGGTTATTGGTTAATAAAGAATAGTTAAGCCAATAACCATTAACTACTAACCAATCTTCCTCCTCTCACTGTTGCGCCAAGTACCAATCCAGCACTTACAAGAACGAGATTCTTGATGATGTACTGACCTTCGAGAGTTAATCCAAAAGGAAAATTCGTCCAGACTACATCAGGTAATACAACAAGAGGCAAAGCAGTCCCCGGCATTTGAAGGAAAAGTAACAGAAGGGTAATCCTCATAAACTTACCAGCAATAAGGCCAAGGCCAATAAGTACTTCCCAGGCTGCCAGAATAGGGATGAATGCATCCGGGTTAATAAAATAAACCGTATTTCTAACAAGCTCTTCAGCAGGGCTTAGTCCTGGAAAAAACTTAAGAGCTCCAAACCAAAGAAAGATAATCCCCAAACCTACCCTCATAATCGGTAAGCCATTCTTAGCCATCCAATTGGTGATGGTTACATCAATCCTTTCAAACTCTTGATGCTGCAATAGCATGATTGCCTCCTCTATTAACTGGAGACAAGCTAGTATTGGAATGTGAATACTTTATGAATGATCAATTATTCAATGTTCAATTAAGAATTATCAATTAGGAATAAAAACTCTGTCATTTCGATCCCGAAAGCATTCGAGAGAGAAATCTGAAAAACCGTAAACAAAGGCAGAATTGCTAGATTTCTCTTTTCAGTCGAAATGACAAAAAGGGAGATTATTCCTAATTGATCATTGAACAATTCTTAATTGAATATGTGATCAAGACCGGAATGTAATCTCAACCCTCGGCTTGGCTTCTGAAGCACGAAGTTCTAGTTGTTCAATCATCCTTTCTGTTGAAGCAATGAGCTCTTTAGAAGCATTGGAATCAGGATCAGAAATCACAATTGGAGCTCCATTATCACCAGCCTCTCGAACAGGTTGTTCAAGGGGGATTTCACCAAGCACAGGGACGGCTAGCTCTTCAGCTAAACGGGAGGCTCCACCCTCTCCAAAAATATGGTATTTCTTTTCTGGCATATCAGGTGGGATGAAATAAGCCATATTCTCTATTACTCCAAGTACTGGAACTTTTACTTTCTGGAACATGGCCACTCCTTTTCTCACATCATCTAATGCCACTGTTTGAGGGGTAGAAACGATAACAGCTCCGCTTAAAGGAACAGTCTGAACAATAGTTAGTTGAATGTCTCCCGTTCCTGGAGGTAAATCGAGTACCATGTAGTCAAGCTCTCCCCATTCTACATCAGTCATAAATTGTTTGATAGCACTTGTTGCCATAGGCCCTCTCCAAACCATAGCCTGGTTAACATCTACCAAAAAGCCCATACTCACCATTTTGATGCCGTATTTCTCAAGCGGAATTAGTTTCTTTTGAGTAGTCACATTTGGGCGATCAAATAAGTCGAACATAGTGGGAATACTTGGCCCGTAAATATCTGTATCCATCAGTCCTACTCTTGCTCCTGTTCTGGCTAGAGCTGAAGCAATATTTACCGCAACGGTAGATTTACCTACTCCACCCTTTCCGGAGGCAACCGCAATAACATGCTTTACGCCTGATAGCACCTGCTGTTGAGCCTGAGGTGCTTGTGCTGGTGGCTGTTTTCTTTTTGAAACATTGATACCAACCTGTATATCTACTACAGCATCTTTATCAATAAACTTATGAATAGCCCCTGAGCATCGTTGCTTTAAATCTTCTGCCAAAGAAGCATTTTGCTCCGGCATTTCAAGGGTAAAAGAAATGTATTTTTCCTGGACAATCAGGTCCTGGATCATATCCAGGGTAATGAGGTCTTGTTTTTCTATGGGATGGAGAACGTGAGCGAGTGCTGTTTTTATCTGCTCTTTATTGATAGACATTACTGTTCTGAAAGTTTTTTGGAAAGATAGGGTTTCTTGAAATTATTACTTCGCTAGAGATTGGATTTCTTTTTCAGGCTCCGCATAACTAAACCTATCCAATAGTGTCGGAAGAGCATAGCCATCTAAGCCGGTAGCACAAACTGTGCCTGCTTTTGATAAGTCAAGGAATCCATCCTCGCTTTGGATGGAGTCTTCAAAAAGAAGATGTTCAATTTTCGCTATGATGAGAATGCAATCGTTTTCTTTTAAATAGTATTCATTTTGATAAGTACAGCCCATTTTAATTCTGCTTTCCAGCACAAATGGAGCATTAAATCCATCCACATATTCCTCTGTTAAGCCAGTTGCTCCAAATTCGGAAATACCTTCCGGATATTTAGCAGATGTTTGGTGGGCTTTAGTAATGATGTCGGCGTGGACATGATTTACCGTGAAAACACCTGATGATTTAAGATTATCATAGGTATTTCGAATCACCGTTCTTGGGCGGAGGACGAAACCTAAGAGCGGGGGATTGCTACCCAGGTGAGTGATAGAGCTAAATATCGCCAGGTTCGTTTTCCCGTCCTCGGAAATAGTACCAAGCAAGTTGGACGACTTAAACCCGGTTACACTATTGATAAAATGCGCCCGTGACCGAGAAGGCATGCTCTGAACATCTTTTGCTGTAAAATGAGCCATAGAATTTTTAGCCACTAACTTACATCTCACAATTAAAGTTCAGCCTTGTGGCTTCCACTCCTTTTCTTTATCTAGAAATCACTAACTTGGGCAGGATCAAAACTACCTACAGAGACTTACTTCATGCTACAAAAAACACCGTTTCATTCCGTACACCAGGAAGCTGGGGCTAAACTGGTTGACTTTGCGGGCTATGAAATGCCGGTACAATACAAAGGAATCAAAATTGAGCATGCCGCAGTAAGAGAAGCGGTCGGAGTGTTTGATGTCTCACATATGGGGGAGTTTTTTATTTCAGGCCCGGAAGCTTTAGACCTGGTTCAAAAAGTAACGGTAAATGATATTTCAAAGCTGGTTCCCGGAAAAGCACAGTACTCATGCATGTGCTATGAAGATGGCGGTATTGTTGATGATCTAATCGTGTATCATTTATTCGATGATAATGGATACATCCTGGTTGTAAATGCTTCTAATATTGAAAAGGATTTAGCCTGGATTAACCAAAACAACACCTTCGATGCCCAGGTGCGCGATAACTCTCCCGACACTGCTTTATTGGCTGTGCAAGGCCCTAAATCGGTTGATACGCTTCAAAAGCTTACAGATCTGGACTTAAGCAGCATCGCTTTTTACAGTTATAAAATGGGAAATCTTGCAGGTTTTGGCGAGGTTATTTTTTCTGCTACCGGGTATACCGGAGAAAAAGGGTTTGAGCTTTATTTCGATAAAAATACCGTTGATCCGGAAGCGGTTTGGAAAGCTATTTTTGAGGCTGGCGAAGAGTTTGGTATTGAAGCTTGTGGCTTAGGTGCCCGGGACACTCTTCGGCTAGAAATGGGTTATGCCTTATATGGGAACGACATAACAAAAGATACTCATCCACTTGAAGCTCGTTTAGGCTGGATTACTAAGTTTGATAAAGGTGATTTTATTGCGAAAGATGTTCTTCTAAAAAAGAAAGAAGAAGGTATTACAAGGCAGCTTGTTGGCTTTGTGATGGAGGATGAGCGTTCTATCCCAAGAAATGGATATGAAATTCTAAATGATGCGGGTACAAAAATCGGAGAAGTGACAAGCGGAACAATGTCTATTACTTTAGGTAAAGGAATTGGGATGGGATATGTAGAAAAAGCCTATGCTGCTGAGGGAACTTCGATTCAGATTGCCATCCGTAAAAAAACAGCATCAGCAACAGTGATGCGGCCACCATTTATAAAAAAATAAGAGAGAACAATGCCAGACTTACGCTATATAGATGTATTCTTTTCGGTGCAGGCCTTTCAGGAAGAGGACCTTCGCGGGAAAAGTGCCGTCATTATAGACATATTAAGGGCTACTTCGTCCATTGTGACTGCCATTAATAGCGGCGCAAAAAAAATTATCCCGGTTGAGGATATGAGTGATGCAGTAAAAATAGCTCATACCATGGATGCTAATGATTATCTCCTTTGTGGAGAAAAAGACGGCTCAAAAATTGAAGGATACCATTTGGGAAACTCTCCATTGGAATACACCAAAGAAAATGTAGAAGACAAAACCCTGATCTTTAATACTACCAATGGTACAAAGGCCATAAAGAAAGCAAGCCTTGCAAACCGGATTTATATAGGGTCCTTCCTGAATCAGAAAAGTATTTTAAAAGCCCTAAAACAGCATGATGATGAAGTAGTGCTCATTTGCTCCGGTTGGAGAGGCAGGTTAGCGCTGGAAGACACTATGTTTGCGGGATCAATCATCCATAATCTATGCAAAGGAAACCTTCCCGAAAAAACTAAGGACGGAGCAAAAGTAGCTTTTGGTCTTTTCGAACGATTTGGAGATACTCTGGAGGATACGATCCGAAAAAGCGACCATGCTTTTCGATTAAGAAACCTGGTTCCCGAAGATGATGTGCCATTTTGCTGCCAGGTTGATAAATTTAATGTACTCCCTGGAATGAAGGACGGGATTATAACTGATCTAAATGGCTAAGAAGAAGCTAAACACTGCTGCTAAAACCGAAAGGTTAAATTCAGGCAGAAAAAAAGAAATTGCCGGGATTATCATTATAGCCATTGCTGTATTGCTTGGGTTAAGTGTGATCTCCTACACTTCAAGCGACTATCAGTATGCTAGAAGTATCACCTTTACTGATTTATTTAATCCTGATGCAAATTCCCGTTTAGTTCAGAATTGGCTGGGACCTGTGGGTGCTTACATCTCTCACTTTTTGGTGTACTCCTTATTTGGATATACCAGCATCATTCTTGCGATTATTGTTGGATATAATGGCTGGCATATTTTTAGAAGAAGAGAGTTCAAAGAAAACAACTGGCTAAATATTCTTTCCGTTTGGTCAATGGTTCTTCTTTCTACCTTTATAGGATGGCTTAATACCAATGCCAATTTCCCGGACGATTCAATATGGGGAGGAGTAGCAGGTGTGGCCATTTCAAGAATTCTTCAAAACATCACTGGAGTAGCCTCTATTTTTATTCTTTCGGTATTAGTGGTTGTCACTTTATTGCTGCTTTGGGATCGCGATCTTCAAAAAACCATTGACAGTGTAAAAATCTGGATGGATAGCATGAGGGATAAAATGGAGCAATCCCGAATTGCAAGAGAAGAAAAGAAAGCTCAGCGTATTGCTGAAAGAGAAGAAAGAGTTGCAGCGAAGAAAGCGGAAATTCAGCTAAAGAAAGAAGAAAAGGAAGTGGAGGCAGCCGCTAAAAAACGAGAACAGGCCATACAGCAAAGGCAAATAGCGGAAGCCAAATCAAAAGAAGAAGCAGTTAAACCGAAGCCATCCATTGAAGATATAGTCGAAAAATCGGAGGAAGAAGACCGAAAGCGTATCGAGAAGGAAAAGGCCGAAGTTCAAACCCTGGATACCCGGCCAAGAGCTATTATTGAGAAACCGGAGGTCGAATCTGAAGAATCCAATGAAGAAGATGTCGAGGTAGCCATCTTTAAAGGCGAAGGCGATGAGGAAGCGGGCGAAAAAGATCTAGACAAACTGAATGCCGACAAAGCCAAAGAAGTGCCGGTAATCAAATACAAGTTCCCTACCATCGAATTACTGAATACTCCTCCAAATGAAGGGAATGAAGTAGACCTGGAGGAGATCAAAGAGAATAAGCGCATTATCCTTGATAAACTAAGGCGGCATAAAATTGAGATCGTTGGTATCAACGCCATTGTTGGCCCAACAGTAACGCTTTATGAATTAGAGCCGGCGCCAGATGTGAAAATCAGTAAGATTGAGAGCTACTCGAATGACTTAAAAATGGCCACGGCGTCAAAAGGGCTAAGGATGTTGGCCCCTATTCCGGGTAAATCTGCGGTAGGAATTGAAGTACCAAATAGCACTCGTGAAACGGTGTATATCAAGCAGGTCATAAATACCAAAAAGTTTGTTGAAACCAATATGACCCTGCCAGTGGCATTCGGGAAAACCATCGAGAACGAAGTGTTCATGATGGATTTAACCAAGATGCCTCACCTCCTGGTTGCAGGGGCAACGGGTTCAGGTAAATCAGTGGGTATAAATACTATTATTACCTGTCTGCTGTATAAGTGTCATCCCGACAATCTTAAGTTTGTGATGATTGATCCGAAGAAAATTGAGCTTTCTTTGTATCGAAATATTCAGAATCACTTCCTGGCAATGTTGCCCGATGCTGATGAGCCGATCATTACAGATACCACAAAAGCGCTTGAGACGCTTAATAGTGTTTGTAAGGAAATGGATGACCGCTACGATCTCCTCAAAATGGCGATGGTCCGGGATATCAAAGCATATAATGCAAAATACAAAGACGAAGATCTTGATGAAGAACTGGGACATCGTCATCTACCATATATCGTGGTAATTATTGACGAGCTGGCGGATTTAATGATGACCGCGGGGAAACAAATTGAAGAGCCCATTGCCCGAATTGCCCAATTAGCGCGAGCTGTAGGTATCCATTTGGTTGTTGCTACTCAGCGACCTTCAGTAAATGTTATCACAGGTACCATTAAAGCGAACTTCCCAGCCAGGTTAGCTTACCAGGTTGCATCCAAAGTAGATTCCAGGACTATTCTTGATGTGGGAGGAGCCGATCAGTTGGTTGGTATGGGAGATATGCTCTTTACCAATGGAGCCGGAATGACTCGAATCCAGAATGCATTTGTTTCTACCGAAGAGGTGGAGGCCATAAACGCATTTATTGGGCAGCAGGCAGGGTATAAAGAACCGTTTCATCTCCCTATTGTTCAGGAAGACAATGCAGGAGTACCTGATCCGTTAGAAGACATTGACGACATGTTTGAGGCAGCAGCCAAAGTGGTAATGCTTCATCAGCAAGGCTCGGTTTCTCTTCTTCAGAGAAAACTGAAAATCGGGTACAACCGGGCCGGAAGAATTATAGATCAATTATTTAATGCAGGGATTGTTGGACCATATCAGGGAAGTACCGCGAGAGATGTTCTTATCCAAACAGAAGAAGAGCTCCAGGAAATTATGGATGGACTTAATGAACTCGATTAAGCTTACCCTCTCTATTTTAGCGATCGTCTTTTTTTTCTCAGAATCTGCGCTGGCACAAAGTGAGGCCTTTGATAAACTTCGAGCGAAATTTGCGGAAGGTCAGGTATTTAGCGCTTCGTTTGAGCACACCTATATTGATTCCTATACCAATGAAACCAGCACATCTACTGGTGTTATCTGGATTGATCAGGTGGGATATAAACTAGAAGGAGACCACCAGTTAATTCTTGTTGATGGTGAACTTTCCAAGGTCTATGATGAGCTTCGAAATCGATTGATAATCAGCGATTACGACCCTGAAGAGGATGATTTTGCTCCATCCAGAATGCTTAGTGGATTGGATGATACCTATACTCCTAGCCAGGAGAGCCTTGATAATGGAAATACGCTAATCCTACTTACCACGGAAGATGATTTTGAAGTATTTGTACGAGTAGAAATAGAGGTAGATCAAAACTTAGAACCACTGAAAATTACTGCATATGATTTTGCTGAAAATGTGATTATCACCAGCTTCGAGAATGGGGAATTCATTGACCGTAGCGAAACCCTGTTCCAGCTTGACTACCCTGATGATGCAGAAGTTGTGGACATGAGGTTTTAAGAATGGGTAGATTTCTAAAAATATTTCTGAGTGTGGTTTTTACCGCACTTTTTTTGTGGCTTGCCTTTAAAAATGTAGCATTCTCTGAAATCGTAGATGCCTCGCGAGAAATGAGTTGGGGGTGGACGCTTCCATTTACCATTTGCCTGGTTTTATCACATTATATAAGAGCAGAACGTTGGAGAATGCTTTTTAATGACGGGGGAGTTATTCCCCATCGCTTTACCCTTTTCACAGGCGTAATGTTCGGATATCTGTCCAATATTCCTGTACCCAGGTTAGGTGAGGTGACCCGGCCAATTTATGTAGCCAGGCAGGTTGGGGAAAGCAATTCCAAAATTATAGGAACCATAGTTTTGGAAAGGGTTGTGGATGTGCTCAGCATGCTCATCATTATGACCTTTGTTGGGATCTTCCTTATATCTGATGCAGAGATTTTGAACCGGCTTTTTGGAATCGATTTTACCAATACAGAAGAAGTATCATCGCTAATCCAGCTTATTGCTTTGGCAGGTGGTGGCGTGCTAGCAGTTGGGTTAATACTCTTTTTTTTGGTGAAGAGATTGAGCAAAGGGGATTCGAGCTTTGCTCGCTTTGTAGACAAAATAAGGGAAGCTTCCAGGAGCTTCTTTCAAGGAGTGTTATCTATTCGAAAGCTTAAAAACTGGCCGCTTTTCATTATTTATACCTTCACGATCTGGGCCTTTTATATCCTGATGATTTACTTCCCCTTCTGGATGTTCGATCTGCACACTGCATATGACCTTTCTATTGCTGATGCAGTGGTGTTAACGATGGTTTCCGCTGTTGGTATTTCTATCCCCACCCCGGGAGGAATTGGTAGCTACCATTACTTCATCACCTACAGTTTGTTTGTGTTGTATGCAGTACCAGAGGTCACCGGGCTTGCCTTTGCAACCATAACTCATGCTGCTACTTTATTTTTGGTATTAGTGATAAGCCCGGTTTGCCTGGCCATAGACAAATTTGTAGTGCTTAAAAGAGAAGCAGAAGCGAAGTAAAATTTCTTATTCAGGAACTGGAAACGGTAAATACAGTACACTTTTTCGGTTACCTACGGGTTAAACCTTGGTTCAAAAATTAGTACATTCCCCAAACCCCGTTTTTAGATGCGCATCATCAAAGGATTCTTTTTTATTGCAGCCCTTTTTATTTGGTCTAATATACAGGCTCAAACAGGCTCCACTCCCCAAAATTCTCTTCTACCTGAAATAAATCCCCAGGACATAGAAATCCGAAGTGAATTCAGAGCGCGATTCCCCGGATTAAGGCGCCAGCCCATTTTAGGTTTTAATCCAAAGCCCAGAGTATTTCGCATTGATCCTAATCGAATGCCCTTTATGGAAACTCGCGATCAGGCGGTAGCTAGTGTGGCAATTACTCAATTAGACCGCCCAGCGCCTCCACTTAAAACCACCCTTTCTACACCGGACAGAACCAAGGCATTATTACGGGCAGGTTTCGGAAATTTTGTTACCCCTGAAGCTGAATTATATGCTTTCCATGCTTTTAATCAGACCACAACAGCCAGTTCAAATATCAATTATCGTTCTTCTGATGGACACCTGGATGATCAGTTGAGCAGCTTCCGCTTTTTTGACGGAAATGTTGGAATACGAAAGCAACTGAACCAGGAACTTTCCATTTCAGGTGACATAGGTTTCATAAATGACTTTAACCGGGTGTTTGATCTTGCTCCTATTTTTCAGGGAGGTATAGGAGAGACAGCGAAAAAAGAATACCTGGGTTTTGGTGGAGAAGTAGCCCTGACCCAGACAGAAAATGCACTCGAAGGATGGGATTTAAATGTAGGTGTTAACTCTCATAACATTGATCTGCTGGCAGGTAATACCAGGTCAGGAGAGGTGAATGAGCAAAACTTTAACCTGGCTTTTAGTAAATACTGGGCAGGAAGAAAGCTGTATGAAACCTTTAAAGTAGAAGCTTCTGTTAGCGGAGGGAACTACCAGTATACAGGAATTTCTTCTCAGCAATGGATTGATGCCAGGGGTGGCCTGGAGTATCGTAAAATGCTCGATTTCAGTGCTCATGTATCGGTTAAAGGAGGAGTAGCCTACGTTTCGGATGGGTTCTCAAACAGGCTGTATCTAAATCCGGAAGTTAAGCTTAGATATAATCTGCGTGACGCGGTAATCATTACCGGGAATTTATGGGGCCGTCCAGAGATGAATACGGTATATGATCATCACCAGATAAACCGCCTGCTTAGCACTCAAACAAATCTACAGCATAGCTTTAATTCGGGTGTATCAGGAGAAATTGCATTTCAGCCAATCGAAGGAAACCGGGTGTTTGGAGGAATTACTTACCAGATAGTTAAAGATTACGCCTTCTATTCAAAAGATGCTGAAACGCAGGGCGGTACAGATTTTTTCACCTTTTACTCCGTGAATTATGGAAAGGCGAATATGTTTGAGTTGTATGGAGGTATCACCCAACAACTAGTGGCAGAAAAATTCTGGTTTGATGCTAAAGTATATGCAAGAAGGCCAAAATTGTCAGCGGGTGGAGATATCCCTTTTGAAGAGCGTATCGGGCTGAATGCTTCCTTATCCTATAAGCCAGTTGATGACGTCACTATTTCCGGATGGTCAGAATACATTGGCAAAAGAGAAGCACCCTCTGCTACCGAAGAGTTAAAGGCTTTTGTGCTTCTGAATGGTAGCGCTGAATACCAAATAACAAACCGATTTGGCGTTTACATGAAAGTATTGAATATTTTGGGGCAGAAATACGAACTTTGGGAAGGCTACGAAGAACGCCCGTTTCAGGTCTATGGAGGATTAACTATAACATTCTAGCTATGACAAAAGATTTTTTAAAAGCTTTCGGGATTGTAATACGAGATCAGATTATTATGAAAAACTCGGTTCAGGTAAATGGCCTGGGTACATTTAAATCAGCTCATCACACCCAAAGGCAGGAAAAAAGAGCCGATGGAAAAACAGTAATGCTCCCCCCAAGGGATGTTATAGAGTTTAATGCGGAGTAGGTAGCGGTTATGCATATAGATCATAAACAATTAGTTGAGCTGTTGATTGAGACTTCTGGCCAAACCCAGGAGAAAATTGAAAAGCAGGTCGAAGAGCTTATCAAGGATATCAATCAGGCTGTTGCTGATGGTGAAGCTTATGAAATAGAAGGGTTTGGGATATTTAGCGGGATTGGGAACCGGGTTCTTTTCATTCCGTCTAAAGAGCTGGAAACCGAGATTAATTTCAAATATGTAGGTATGGAGCCTATTGAACTGGATGAAGGGCAAATTGTATCTGAGCCCGAAACAGAGGAAGATCCTTTTGAAGCTCTGCAAGACGAGCCTTCTTCATCAGAAAAGGAAAGAGACCCGTTTGCAGGATTAGTGGAAGATTTTGAGGAAGAAGAGTCCACAAAAGAAACGGACGAGTCTCAGCTCATTTTTGGGGTTGAGTCAGAAAAAAACCTGGATGAAGCGTCGGATAAAGAAGAAGAGGATACACCAGGGCCAGAATCCTGGGGAATTGATGCTCACAGAGAAGGAGCTGCATCAGCGAATAAGCTGATTTCAAGCTTAATGGGGGAAGAATATACCGAGGAAGAGGCTTCTGCATCAGAAGAAGAATCTGAGGAAACTCAGGAAAATCCATTTGAAGATATTTTTGGTGAAGAAGAGCCAACGGAGACTTCTGAATCAGAAGAGGAATCAGTAGGTGGATTAGATGCAGAGCTGGCCAGCCTGATGGGTGATGACGCTTCGGTTACCTCTACAGAAGAACTGGAAGCCGGTTTATACGAAGAAGATATAACGGATGTATTTTCTGAAATCGAGGAGGAACCAGAAGAATCTGAGGCTTCTGAATCAGAACCAGCACCAGAGGAAGAAGTTGAAGAAGAAACCATCGATGAAATTGTTGAAGAGATAAGCATCGATGATCTTGAAGCAGCCCTGGAGGAAACCGCGCAGGAAGATGAAATCACATCCGAAGACGAAGTAGCTGAGGAAGAAACTCCAGTTATCGAAGAAGAGGAAGCAGAACCCGAAGAGGGATCGACAGAGGCGGCAGAAGATGAGTTTGATGATTTTGACGACCCATTCCTTGATCTTGATGAAGATGAAGAAGATGAACAGGAAGAGCAACCTGATGCTAATCAACAGGACGAAGTAATACCTGTTATCACAAATATTACCTCAGGGGTTATTTCTAAGAAGGAAGAGCCCAAAAAAGAAGAAGAGGAAAAACCCAAAAAGGAAAAGAAAACCAAACCGGTTAAAAAAGAGCCCCAACCAGCTCCCGTTTGGCTTTGGATTATTCTATTCTTAGTTATTGTGGTAGGAGGAACGGCAGGCTTAGGTTACTTTGGAGTGTTAAATATTCCGGGAATTACCCCGGATTCTTATGTTGCCAATAACGTTCAGCAACCTCCTGTTCAACCGCAGCAACAGGCCCCACTGGAAACTCAGCCTCAACCACAGGAAGAGGCTCCTGCTCAAACCGAAGAACAATCTTCTGCTCAGCCGCAGCAGCAGACGCCTCCTCCTCCGGTTCAGCAACCGATAAGTACGCCACAAAACGTGCCTGAAGGTCAGGAACTATATGGCTTAACAGGAGTTGTATCAGAAGCAGCGAATGATGGCTATACCATAGTTCTTTTCTCATTAAGTATCGAGCAAAATGCGTATGCCAAACAGCAGGAATTAAGCAATGCAGGCTATCGTGCATTCGTTACCCCGGTGCCTTCAACACAATACGGAACCTTATGGAGGGTTAGCATTGGGCAGTTTGCAAGCCTGAGGGATGCAGCTATTGGTGCAGAAGGAATGCCTTCAGAATATCAACAGAGCTATTTTATTAAAAGAATTACAAATTAATCATCTACATGAACATCGCTTTATTATTTTGGCAGGACACTACCGCAGCTGATTCCCTGTCACTATCACTTCAAACTGATCAGGTAACGTTTTTTGACCTGATGGTGGAAGGAGGAATCCTTATGATTCCCATTTTTTTACTCCTTCTGATCTCTATTTATGTAATTGTTGAGCGCTGGAGTGCGCTTTCAAGATCTCATACCGATACGGAACGGTTTTTGGGATCGATCGAAGGTATGCTCAAATCAGGGCGTCAAAGTGATGCCATTGCTTATTGCGATGATTTTGACAAACCCCTGGCCCGGATTATTAAAGCTGGAATCAAGCGACTTGGCCGGCCTATAAGAGATATTGAGGACGCTATAGATAATGCAGGTAAAAAGGAAATTTTCTTCCTGGAAAAAAGGATGAACTGGCTGGCTACTATAGCTGGTGTTGCCCCATTGTTGGGTTTTACCGGAACAGTAACCGGGATGATCGAAGCCTTCATGGATATACAGTCCTTACAAGGCAATGTAAACCCAAGCGCGTTAGCAGGAGGTATCTGGGAAGCATTAATCACTACTGCGGCAGGCTTGATTGTAGGCCTGATAGCGTTCGGTTTTTATAACTTCTTACTGGGTCGAATTAACCGATCGATATTTGAATTGGAAAATGCTTCTGCTGACTTTATCGACCTACTTCAATCTCCAGCTCCTAAAAAACAGGCATAGAAATGGCAAGAGACTTCAGACGAGGAGATAAACGACTTACCCCGCTTACTCTGTTTTCTCAGTCTTCGCTAACTGATATAGTATTGCTGCTTCTTATTTTCTTCCTGTTAACCTCTTCTTTTGTGACTAATTTTGGAATAAAGGTAGATATCCCCAGGGCAGAAAGCAGTTCAGTTACTAGTAATGAATTTATTTCTGTAGCAATCACGCGAGATGGTCAGTTCTATGTAGAAGGAGAACTAACTGCTGCAGGGTCACTTTCAGCGGCGATTAGGCAGGCAAAGAATAATAAATCGGCAGGCACAATCGTATTAAGAGCGGATAAAAATTCAATCATTGACAATTCCGTAAGGGTATTGAACATTGGTAAGGCATTAGATCTTAGATTGGCAATAGCAACAGAACAAGGCTCATTTTAAACAATGAAACCTACTTTCACACAGGATGATCAACGAGCATTAGGAGTTACTCTTTCAGTAGCAGTGGTGTTGCTCGCATTTTCTTTGTGGTATACCATTGATATGGGGAAGAATCTTCGCCCATCCTTTATTGAGGTAGAATTTGGAGATTTCCAGACGGGACAGCTTACGCAATTTTCCGAAGTTCAAAATGAGCAGGTTGCTACCCGGCAAAATCCTTCTGAAGTAGAAACACAGGAACCTGTTGAAGAAGCCCCCGAACCGGAAGAAGCTCCACAGACTCCCGCTGAAGAAAATGTAAAACCGGTTGATTTACCTGATGAGGTAGAAGAAGTCGAAAATGACCCGGTAGAAACTCCTGATACCGAGGTAATCGATCCTACAACAACAGTTGAAGAACAAGCCGAGGAACAAATTGAAATTCCACCCCAGGCCCAGGAAGAAGAAGAACAAAATGAGGGCGCTGAAGAAAGTGGTGATGTAGATGGTGCCATTGGTGATACCAATTCTGACCAGGGAATCGGGACGGATGAAGAAAAAACCTCTCCTTTCGAACTGAAGTGGGAAGGTGATATTGAACGGGCCCCTATGATCCAACCTTTGCCTGTGAATAATACTAATACAGAAGCTGTAATCACGATGACATTTGAGGTAAGGCCAAATGGAACCGTAGGACGAATTATACCTCTTCGTAAAATGAACCCAGAACTGGAAGCCGAGGTGATGAGAACCCTACGTACTTGGCAATTCTCAAGACTTCCTAGTGGGGTTCCTCAGCAAGTTCAAATGGGAACCATAACCTTTAGATTTGTATTCGAATGATGAAGAAACTGGTATTGATACCGGTTCTTTTAGCGATTGTCTTTTTTTCCTGTAAAGACAATCCTGCTGGAGTATCTGGAGAATATGCACAGGTTAATACCTGGATTCGCGCACAAATGGACTTCTACTATTTCTGGGACCAGTTTGTACCAGATGAAGCTGATGGCACCATTCCGCCAGAGGTTTTCTACGAAGATATCCAGGAGCCCAATGACCGGTTTTCATTTATAAGAGATGATGCTCAGGCGTTATTGGATGACCTAAACGGGAATACAGTTTCGGCCGGGTATTCCCCGGCATTTGGCAGAATCTCAGGTACAGATGAAGTTTTTATCGTGGTTGAATTTGTATATCCGGGCACTCCCGCCGCTAATGAAGGCATGGAGCGCGGAGATATTATTATGGGCATAAATGGAACTCGCCTCGATACGCTAAATTATCTCGATCTTTTTTACACCGCAGGGATGTCAACCTTTACTTTAGGTCAGGCTGATTTTGATGAGGAGCAACAGCGATTTATTCTTACAGAAACAGGGGAGACAATCACTGCAGATGTAGGTCAAATAGAACTTAATCCTGTGGTGCATACAAGCATCGTTGATACCAGTGCTCATAAAATCGGGTATCTGTTCTACTCTCGTTTTGTGAATGGTGAAGACGATGTATTTCTAAACAGTTTGATTGATGCACTCACTGATTTTAATAGCCAAGGTGTAACCGAACTCGTTGTTGATCTTCGATACAATCCAGGAGGAAGAGTATCTGTAGCTACAGAATTTGCAAACGCCTTGGTTCCTGTGATTAATGCTCAAAACGAGGACACCTTCATTCAGTTTGAATACAACGAGGAATACACCAATGCATTAATAGAACAACAAGGGCTGGATTCTCCGAATCTATCTACTCGCTTTTCTGAAGGAGATGTAAACTTGAACCTTGATAAAGTGTATTTCCTCGTTACGGGAAGTTCGGCGTCTGCCAGTGAGTTGATCGTAACCGGATTAGAACCTTACATGGACGTATATAGTATTGGAACACCAACCGTGGGCAAGTTCTATGGTTCCTTTGTACTTACAGATGATGTAAGTAACTATGCCATTGTTCCGGTCAGCTTTAAATATTTGAACGCATCCGGGTTTACAGATTTTGCAAGTGGTTTAAATCCTGATTTTTCGGCATTCGAGAGCTTATTTGCGACTTCCCCAATCGGTGATATCAATGATCCGTTATTCTCAACGGCCATTGAGCATATTGTAAATGGAAATGTAGTTACAAAGCCATTACCATTTTTCAGAGAGTTTATACCCCTTCGTGATCCCATTGAACTAAAGACGGGGAATATTTTGCTAAATTTTCCTGCTGAATTCTAGCTAACAATCTTTTACCCTCCTCTTGCTTCTGTTTGGTTACATTCGGTAATTCAAAAGCCAAACTAACTAATCCAGGATTTATGAAAAAAGTGGTCACCTTTTTTGCAGCCCTTTTGGTCTGTGTACTCATCAATCAACAAGCTGAAGCCCAAATATTTGGACATGGAACTGAAACTGATTCTCCAACCTATAGTGAGCAGGATCTCAAAGATCTAGCGTTTCGAAATATTGGGCCTTTTCGTGGGGGGCGTTCAGTAGCTGTTGCCGGTCATGATGATGAACCCTATACCTATTACACCGGCTTTACAGGTGGTGGAGTGTATAAAACCACTGACGGTGGAAATACCTGGATTAGTATTTCAGATGATTATTTTAAAACGGGTTCAGTAGGAGCCATTGATGTGGCTGATTCTGATCCGAATGTGATTTATGTAGGAATGGGTGAAACAGATATCCGGGGAAATATGAGTGCTGGAGATGGAATGTATCGCTCTACCGATGCTGGTAAAACCTGGACTTATCTGGGATTAGGTGAGAGTAGATTTATTGGGGATATAGAAATTCACCCAGATAACCCTGATGTGGTTTGGGTTGCCGCGATGGGTAAGCTTTTTGGAGGTGAGGGGAACCCGGAACGAGGAGTGTACAAAACTACCGATGGTGGTAAAACCTGGAATAAAGTGCTCTTCCGTAATAATCAAACCGGCGCGGTTGATATCGCAGTTGATCCTAATAACTCACGCATCCTGTTTGCAGCGATGTGGGAAGCCTATAGAAATCCATGGGAAATGAGCAGCGGCGGAGAAGGAAGCGGGCTATTCAAAAGTACTGATGGAGGTGAAACCTGGACAGAAATCACCAAAAACCCAGGACTACCAAAAGGATTAGTAGGTAAAATTGGGGTTTCAGTTTCTCCGGTTAATTCAAATAGAGTCTTCGCTATAGTAGAGAATGCAAAAGGTGGCGGGTTATTCCGTTCGGAGGATGGAGGGGATTCCTGGACTCGCGTCAGTGCGGATAGAAATCTTCGACAAAGAGCATGGTACTATTCCAAAGTAATTGCCGACACCGGAAATGAAGATGTGGTATATGTATTGAATGTAGGATTCTGGAAATCCACAGATGGTGGAAGAACCTTCAGCCGAATCGGAACCCCACATGGTGATCACCATGATTTATGGATCGCTTCGAACAATCCCCAGCGAATGGTGATTGCAGATGATGGTGGCGGCCAGGTAACCTTTAATGGTGGAGAAGGCTGGTCAAGTTACTACACCTCGGCAACGGCACAGATTTACCAGGTTGCTACCGATAATCAATTCCCATATATGATCTATGGTGCTCAGCAGGATAACAGCACCTTTGCTATTCGTAGCAGAACCGGAGGATTTGGAATTACTGAAAGAGACTGGTGGCCGGTAGCGGGTGGAGAAAGTGGCTATATAGCTCCGGACCCTGAAAACCCGGATGTTACCTATGGCGGAAGCTATGGTGGCTATCTGAACAGGTACGATGCTAAACTTGGACTAAGCGATAGAATTGATGTGTGGCCAGATAACCCAATGGGTGCTGGGGCAAAAGAGCTCAAGTACCGGTTCCAGTGGACCTTCCCGATTATTATTTCACCACATAACCCGGATGTATTATATGCTACATCACAGCATGTACACCGCTCGACCGATGAAGGAATGAGCTGGGAAACGATCAGCCCCGATCTTTCCAGGAATGATACAACCAAGCAGGATGAATCTGGTGGTCCAATTACCAAGGATGATACTTCAGTAGAATACTACAACACCATTTTTACCTTTGTTGAGTCTGCTATTGAGCCAGGCTTGCTTTGGGCAGGATCAGATGACGGATTAATTCATATTAGCCGTGATAATGGAGAAACCTGGGATAATGTAACTCCAAGAGGATTGCCCGAAACCATGATTAGCATTTTGGATGCTTCTCAACATGATGCAGGAACGGCTTATTTTGCAGCCACTCGATACAAGTTTGGTGATTTCCAGCCTATGATTTATAAAACCACGAACTATGGCCGAAGCTGGAGCAAAATCACAGATGGTATTCCTAATGGGGACTTCACCCGCGTTGTCCGGGAGGACCCTAATAAATCAGGCTTACTCTATGCAGGTACCGAAACAGGGTTATATATCTCGTTTGATGCCGGTGAAAACTGGCAGCCGTTCCAGTTAAACTTACCTGCTACGCCTATTACGGATTTGGCTGTTCACAAAAGAGACAAAGATTTAATCGTAGCGACTCAGGGACGTTCTTTCTGGGTGCTTGACGACCTTCCTGTTCTTCATCAAATCACCGAGCAGATAACAGATGCAGATCATCATCTCTTTGATCCCGAAGATCCATATTTATTTGGGCGTTCAGGGAATATTGCTCCAGGAAGAGCGATCGGACAGAATCCTACTTCTGGTGCGGTAGTGTATTATATGCTGGGAGGTGATGTAGAAGAAGAGGTCAAACTCGAATTCCTGGATATGAGGGATAATGTAATCCAAACCTATTCAAGTAAAGAGGACTCCCGAGGCCGTGCGGTTAGAGAATCTCCTCTATTTTATGAAGAAGAAGACCGGGTTCGTCCATCCGTAGTTTCCAATAAGGCTGGATTAAACAAGTTCTCATGGAATCTTCAATACAAAGGGGTGACCAACCTGGATGGTCGTCAAATCCTTTGGGCTGGAAATACTTCCGGACCACGAGCAGTACCTGGAACTTATAAAGTGCGGATGTATATAGCTGATGAGATGGTGGGTGAACAGGATTTCGAAGTAAAGAAAGATCCACGCTTAACTTCTATTTCTCAGCAAGACCTTATTGCACAATTTGAACTGGTTCAAACCATAAATGCCAAGCTGGACAGTACGCATAAGTCCATCAATAGAATTCGGGAAGTCCGAAAGGAAATTAATGAAATGATGGGTGAGGCCAAGGGCAACAAAGAGCTTCAGGATAAAGCAAAAGCTATGCTGGCGGCGATGTCTGATATCGAAAACGAGCTGGTACAAACCAAAGCGGAGGCTACCCAGGATGTACTTAATTTCCCGATCAAGCTGAACAACAAACTGGCAGCACTCAAAGGGACCGTAGCAACAGGTTATGGCCGACCAACAGCTCAACAATATGCGGTGTTCGAAGATCTTGGTGCAAAAGTAGATGTTCAGCTCAACAAGTTGAATGCAATTTGGAACGGGGAGTATGAGACCGTGATGGAAGAGTTTGAAAACCCAACAGGATCTATTCAGAATTAATAACGAATGAACATACTTGTACTTGGAGCCTCAGGCGGCTGTGGCTCCTATGTAGTAGCGCAAGGGGTACAACGAGGTCATAAAGTCACGGCCTTAGTTCGGGAGGGAACCTATTTTACGGCTTCACCCGAAGTGGAAGTGATCAGAGGCAGTGTATTAGAATACAGCATCCTGGAGAAGGCTATCCGAAACCAGGATGCAGTTATCTCCTGCCTGGGATTGAAGCGAAAGAACAAGTTCAATCCCTGGTCTTCCATTACTTCCCCATTAGACCTTACTACCAAAACAGTTGAAAATCTTACAAAGGCTCTTCCCGCTGATTTTCCGGTAGCTGTAATAAGTGCTGCAGGAGTTGGTGAGTCTTTTGATCGAACTAATTCCGTACTGCAGTTCCTGATTCGAAAAAGTAACCTTGGCCCTGCTTATCGGGATTTAGAGAACATGGAAGAAGTTTTGGCATCCAGCGAACTAAACTGGCATGCGGTACGGCCGGTTACCCTAACCGATGGCAGGCTGGCTAAAAAGATTTTGGTAAGCAGCTCATATGGCCTTTTTGATATGATCTCCAGGGCAAGCGTAGCCTCATGGTTACTCGAAGTAATTGAGCAGGGTGGCTACCCTCAATCCCGCACCCCTATTATTAAAGGGTGAGCCCAATTCCCATCTCTTTCCGTCACCCTGAATTTGTTTCAGGGTCTGTGGTGAGGAAATTCTAGGAACTAGAGAGATTTAACTAAAGCCAGCCTTTACAGATCCCTGATCAAGCCTGCCTGTCGGCAGACAGGTCCGGGATGACTATTTAAGAGAATCCTTTTCTTTTTCTCTACCCTTTAATAACAACAGGCTCGGTCTGCCAGATTTCGTCGTTGTAATCCTTGATGGTTCGGTCGCTGGAGAACTTACCTACTTTAGCCACATTCAGAATCGCTTTTTTATTCCACTCGAATTCATCGCGGAATACTTTGTCTACTTCTTCCTGTGATTTCACATAAGCCTCATAATCGGCGAGTACCATGAAATAATCCCCTTCATAAAGGAGAGCATTGATGATCGGGTGGAAAAGCTCCTTGTTATCTGGAGAGAAGAAGCCATCTCTAATCTGATCCAGGGCACGCTTCAATTCTGGGTTTTTGTGGTAATAGGTTTGAGGATTGTATCCAGCTCTTCGAAGCTCATCTACCTCTTCCACTTCAAGGCCAAAGATGAAGATGTTATCATCACCAACTTCCTCTTTGATTTCCACATTAGCACCATCCAGGGTTCCGATGGTTAATGCTCCGTTTAAAGCGAACTTCATATTTCCTGTACCGGAAGCTTCCATCCCGGCCGTTGATATTTGCTCGGAAAGGTTGGCAGCTGGAATCATCATCTCAGCAAGGGTAACTCTATAGTTCTGAAGGAAGATACACTTCAGTTTGTCCTTGGTATCCGGGTCATTATTAATCTTTTCCCCAATGGCATTGATTAACTTAATATGGTGTTTAGCCATGGCATATCCTGGTGCAGCTTTACCACCAAAAATGACTGTTCTTGGAACAGCGTCCAGCTCCGGATTTTCCTTCAGGCGGTTGTACAAAGTGATTACATGCAGGGCAGCCATCAATTGGCGCTTGTATTCATGCATTCGCTTGATTTGGATATCAAACATAGAAGTTGGATCAACGTCAATACCCATATCCTCCTGGATATAATCAGCCAATCGTTTCTTATTATTCAGCTTGATCTCTGCGAATTTCTTTTGGAAAGCCTTGTCTTCTGCAAAATCAGCAATCTTTTTCAGATCATCGAGATCAGTGATCCAGTCATCTCCAATCTTTTCACTAATAAGTGCGGAAAGCTCCACATTACACTGCTTCAACCAACGACGAGGCGTAATCCCATTCGTTTTGTTAGTGAATTTATCAGGGTACATCTCGTCAAAATCCCGGAACATAGACTCTTTAAGTAAGCGTGAGTGTAGTGCAGCTACTCCGTTTACTTTCTTTGCTCCTACGATTCCTAAATGAGCCATGTGAACCACTGGGTTTTCTCCCTCTCCAACAATGCTCATTCGGCTCATTCTGTTTCGATCATCACCAAACTTAGCTTTGATGCTATCCATAAATCGGCGGTTGATCTCAAAAATGATATTTAGGTGTCTTGGAAGCAGGCTTCTTACTAATGATACCGGCCATTTTTCCAGGGCTTCCGGAAGAAGGGTGTGGTTGGTATAAGCCATCGTTTCTACCGTAATATCCCAGGCCTTTTCCCAGGGCATGTCCACCTCATCCAGCAACACTCTCATTAATTCGGGAATGGCGAGGTTTGGGTGGGTATCATTACATTGAATGGCAACTCTTTCAGGGAGCTTGGTCCAGTCATCGGTTGTTGCCTTAAATCGTCTTAAAATATCCTGCATAGAAGCTGATACCAGGAAGTATTCCTGCTTAAGCCGCAGCTCCTGCCCAACAAACATCTTATCGTTTGGATACAGAACACGAGTAATGTTTTGCTCAAGCTGGTTGTCGCGAACAGCATCGATGTATTGACCCTGGTTAAAACTCTGAAGGTCGATGGCAGTATCAGATTCCGCTTTCCAGAGGCGAAGGTTATTTACAATGTTGTTGTTGTATCCAGGGATAGGGGTATCGTAAGCAACAGCAAGTACTTTTTTGGTGTTCTCCCATTTGTATTCCAGCTCACCGCTTTCTTTAGGAGTAATATGTTGATGCCCATAAAACTCTACGGGGTACTGAATTTTCGGCCGAACAATATCCCAGGGGTTTCCATATCGCAACCAAAGGTCTGGTTTTTCAATTTGAAAACCGTTTTCGATAGTCTGGTAAAAGATGCCATAGTCATATCTAAGTCCATAACCAGTTGCAGGGATTCCAAGCGTAGCCATCGAATCCAAGAAACAAGCAGCTAATCTTCCAAGCCCTCCATTTCCTAATCCGGCATCCCATTCAGCGTTCCTGATTTCATCGTAATCGAGGCCAAGATCTGCACATGCATCAGCAACTTCTTGCTGAACATCCAGGTTAACCACCATGTTATCAAGAAGGCGGCCAATCAGGTATTCCATAGAAAGGTAATAGGCCCTTTTTACACCAGTGTTATGATAGGTCTGCTGGGTGGCAATCCATTTGTCATGGAGGCGATCCATCAGGGTAAGTACCACACTTCGGTAGTTGTCCCAGTTAGTTCGTGAGTATTCATCCTTGGCCAGGGTATGGCGAAGGTGTAATTTAATGTCTTCTCTTAATGAATCTTTGTTTAAGCCAGAGCGAACGGCTATTTCATTCGATACTTTTTTGCTCATCTAGTAAAATTTCTTGTTATCCGGGAAAGATAATGATCTTATGTTAACTCAGTTCTAAGTCAGAATTCTTTTTTATACACCCCTTGATCCGGTTTGAATAATGGACGGGTAAGGTTAGCTAAATAACCGAGGCTATGAAACGACTCGTAGGCATTAATAGCAACAAAATCCTGAGAAAAAATCCCAAATACGCTGGAACCGCTTCCACTCATCGAAGCATAGATAGCTCCAAAATCATAAAACTGATCTTTGAGGTTTCCAACCAGCTCATGCCGAGGGAATACAGACGACTCCAACTGGTTTTGAAGTAAGAAATGCCAGTCTTCAATTTCATCCTCTACAAGTACATTCTTTAAAGAAAACTCAGGGACTCCAAGCGGTACGCATTGTCCGTATGCTTCCGGCGTTTTGCTTTCAATATTTGGAAAGACCGTGACGATGTATGCATCAGGCTGAATAGGCAGCATTTCTATTTCGTCTCCCAGTCCTGTACCAATACCTGGTTCACCCTGAATAAAAAATGGAACATCAGCACCTAATGATTTACCCAATTCCATCAAGTCATCCATAGAAAGGCCAAGATTGGCTATCTTGTTTATCATTTTAAGTGTAGTAGCCGCATTACTGCTACCCCCTCCCAAGCCAGCCCCCGCAGGGATATTTTTTTGAACATCGATCTTGAACTCGTCCCTTAGGCTCACTTCCTGCTGAAGTAGATTTACCGCCTGCACGATAAGGTTCTCCCCGTTAGCTGGTATTCGTTCATCGCTCATGAAGAGCTCAGTCCTCGAGGATGGGGTCATTTCAAACCGATCATTCCATTCTATAAAGCAAAACCCGGTTTCAATAGTGTGATATCCGTTTGGTAAACGTTCAATTACATTAAGACCAAGGTTAATTTTGGCATAGGAATTAGCTATCCAGGTTTCGCTCATTGTAGAAATTCGTTTTTGTGCTTAATCATATAGTTGAAGGCTTCATCATGATCATTTGCGATGTCGCCATTAAGGATGGCCTCTTTTATTGCGTCTTTTATGATGCCGATAGTTTTTGATGGCCCAATATTTAGCGTCTCCATGATCTCTTCTCCTGAAAGAGGATTCTTCCAGTTTCGGATTTTATCCTTGGCTTCTACTTCTTCGATCTTGCGTTCTACCTTATTAAAGTTCTCCTGAAACCGTTCTACTTTATATTCATTTTTGCTTGTTATATCAGCCCTACAAAGAGTCATTAAATCATCAATATCATCTCCTGCATCAAAAATAAGTCTTCGAATTGCACTATCACTTACCACATCTGAAACCAGGGCAATGGGACGAAGATGTAAACGAACCAATTTCTGTACATATTTCATTCGTTCATCCAGGGGTAGCCCGAGATTTTTGAATATCCTTTTCGTCCACTTAGCCCCTAATGCATCATGACCGTGGAAAGTCCAGCCCACCGATTCATCAAATCGCTGAGTTGGGGGTTTGGCTATATCATGTAAGATAGCTGACCATCTTAGCCACAGGTTATCACTTACTTTCGCAACATTATCGAGTACCTGGAGGGTGTGCCAAAAATTGTCCTTATGGCGTTGACCATTTACTTCCTTTACCCCATGCAAATTGACCATTTCTGATAAAAAATGTTTGAGCAACCCCGTTTTGAAGAGCATGGTAAAACCAGTAGAAGGTTTTTCGGCCATGATTATTTTATTCAGCTCATCAACTATCCTTTCTTTAGAAATGATATTGATCCGATCGGCCATTTCGGTAATAGCTCGAAAGGTTTCCTCATGAATGTGAAAATTTAGCTGAGCGGCAAAACGGATTGCACGCATCATTCGGAGGGGATCATCGCTAAACGTTTGTCCGGGATCGACCGGGGTTCTGACAATGCCCGCCTTTAAATCTTCCATCCCATTGAAAGGGTCAATCAGTGAACCAAAGTCAGATTCATTTAACGACCACGACATGGCATTGATCGTCAAGTCACGACGCTGTTGATCATCCTCCATACTACCGTCTTCAACAATCGGTTTTCTGGAATCGCGACGGTAGCTTTCCTTTCTGGCGCCTACAAATTCCAGTTCAATATTTCTGTATTTAACCTGTGCAGTTCCGAATTGTTTAAAAACAGCAAGTGAAGAATCCGGCAAAAGCTCGTGTACTTTTTGAGCTAATTTTATTCCGGAACCCAGTGTAACAAAATCAATATCAGGATGCTCTTTCAGACGGTTTAAATAGTAATCTCTTACATAGCCCCCAACAACATATACCGGCTGTCCAAGTGAAGAGCCGGCGTCACCTATTAAGTTGAAAATGAAAGCATGTTTTTTGGGGATGTTATGTTGCCAAACCATAAGCAACAAAGATAGGAATGTTGGCGATGGCTTTCCGAATGGATTTTAATTTCAAAAAAGGATTCTAAACATTAATATCGATCAAAAATAAAGATACTCATGAGTTTTCCTTCAAAATGGCTTATCGCAACAAATGGAAGTAAATATGCAAGTGAAGCGGTAAAATACGCTGGTCTTTTAAGTACAGAATTGGCAAATAAACCTGAAGTAACCATACTGGTTGTAGCCTACGAAAAGGATGCAGAGGAAATTGCACTGGGTATAGTAGAGATGGCAAAATTCCTTTTTGAAGAGGAAGGTAAAAAAGCAGTTGAGCCCAGGTTAGAGGTGAGGGTTGGTGAGCCGGGTCATACTATTGTAGAAACAGCAAAAGATTTCAATTGCGACCATATCCTAATTGGTGGAGCAGATTTTAAATGGGATATAAACGATAAAAACCCGGGAGGGATTAGCAACTACGTGATTTCCAATTTTGACGGAGTGATAACGGTAGTCAAATAATTTCTTAACAATAAACACCTCTACTCTCAAGGGAAATTTCAGAGGTTTTGAAAAAGGGCGAAATACCATTCTTTTTATCTTTCTCTAAGAGTAGTAAAATCAATATCCAGTGAAGATTCCTATATTCAAATTGTGGATAATTTCGTGGAAAACGAGTTGAAAAGTTGTGGGAAAGTAATGCTTTTTTTTCTTGTGAAGCGCTCGCGAATTGTAGTACTTATATGTGAACACTGACATCAAGGACACTACGGTGAAATTGATGAGAGGCCACAAAAATCTTGAGGCCAGTTTGTTCGAAACCTCTCAAATCGAGAATTCAAACAAAAGGTATTCCAAGTGCTTTCTAACGAAGGCTAAACCCCCACGCTTCGGCGCTGGGGGTTTTTTTGTTTTGGAGAAATGTGACCCAAAATTTCTGTAGTAAGTCGGCTTATCAATAGTTTTCACTATCCATTCTACTCTTCTTCCCCAACCCATATCAACCAACTGTCATCCCGGACCTGTCTGCCGACAGGCAGGCTTGATCCGATATCTGTCAGCGATATTTCTTTAATCCAATTCCAATCAGATAATAGGGCGAATCCCAACAGATCCTGAAACAAGCCCGCCTTCCAGAGTACATGTACGGAGGGCAGGTTCAGGATGACTATTGAAAGAGTAGAACGATTCAGAATAGTTGGGTTACCATTACCCCTGCACTATCGATTTGTAGCTAATCAATTTTTTAAAGAATCCGTTACTGAAAGAATGGTCGAGAAATAATCTTAGCCGGACTTTTTTTAGCAGAAAATTTTATTCACGCACAGGCGGATTTTTTGGAATATTCAAAAAGCTCTTGAAAAAGGAGTTATTTTAATTCTTATTAGTTACTAAAAAACAATGGCTAATGGGTTTTCAAAAAATCAGTTTGTGGATAATTTCGTGGAAAACGGGTTGAAAAGTTGTGGGAAAGTAATGCTTTTTCTTCTTGTGAAGCACTCCTGAATTGCAGTACTTATATGTGAACACTGACATCAAGGACACCACGGTGAAATTGATGAGAGGCCATGCAAAAACTTGAGGCCAGTTTGTTCGAAACCTCTCAAATCGAGAATTCTGACAAAAAGTATTCCAAGTGTTTTCGCAAGAAAACAAAACCCCAACGTTTAGGCGTTGGGGTTTTTTTGTTTATAGAATTTAATGCAGGTTCTTTTCCGGAATTCTGCTTTCAAGTTATATCAATCTATAGATACAGAAGAGTGATCCCCAACATCCACTTTTCCTGAGATATTCTTCAACGTTGTATGTGCACCAATGGTGGAATTTGACGTGCTTACATTTTCAATCGTAGCATTATCTCGAATGATTGAATGTTCGATAGTTGAGTTTTTTATACTCGTTCCTGCTTCAATACTCACTTTTGGGCCGATGGTACTATTCTCAATTATAACGTCATCAGCAATAAACACGGGGGGAATAATAGTACTTCCCGGATATTTTGCCGGTTCAAAGGAATGGTTCTCTTTAGCAACGATTTCTCCTGTAGTCTCCAGCCAGGCGGGTAAAGTTCCACAATCCAGCCATTCGTCCACCGTGGCTATCTTAAATACTTTCCCCTGATTAATCATGTTGTCCAGGGCTTCGGTAAGAAAATACTCTCCTCCCGGGCCTTTAATATCTTCATCGATCACACGATTAACCTGTCGTTTTAGTTCGCTCCCATCTTTGAAATAATACACACCAATAATGGCCAGGTCAGAAATAAATTCCTGGGGCTTTTCAACAAAACCGGTAATCGTCTCTCCTTCATGTACGGCTACTCCAAAACGAGAAGGGTCTTCGACTCTTTTCAGCCAAATAACACTATCGGCTCCCTTAATATTGAATTTCTCTGAGCTGTCAAATAAAGTGTCAGCAAAAGCTACAATCACTTCCCCGTCTAAGTCATCATTTGCACAAGCGACGGCATGAGCAGTACCCAATGCCTGGCTTTGAACCCTAAAAGTGGCTTTGGCATTATGCCTGTCACTCATTAACTGAAGTTCCTCTTTAATTAATCGACCGAAATCGGGCCCCAGGATATATACAATTTCAGAAATATCTCTATCAAGAGTTCTAGTGAAGGTTTCTACAAGCCGCTCAATAATCATTGTTCCTGCAACGGGTAACAATGGTTTTGGTACAGTATGTGAATGCGGCCTTACGCGGGTACCCCTTCCCGCCATTGGGATAATTAATTTCATATCTTAACAAATAATTGAAACATTAGGCTAATGAGTGGGTGAATATACCCCGGAGGATTAATAAATTCGACCAGTAAATTGCTCCGTTAACAATCAATTAATTTAAGAGCTTTTCCATTTGTACTACTCGATACTTGATGCCCTATCCATCTTTGTGTGTATAACATTTATTCGCCTTTTTGTACATCGCACAAAGTTTTTTATACATGTATTCCAGCAGGTAGGGTATAAACATAATGAATATTGGAAGTGGCTAAGAGAGCATTGGGAGAAGAAGGTGATCCCGCTCGATCTTTCGCTTTTTATCATGCTGTTATTTGTAGCGTCGGTAGGGTTGGAGTTTTTTGATGTAGATGTTACAAATTCGAGCAAGGCAGTAGCCTTTTTTACTCTTTCAATTTTTTGGTTCGGGACGGTAAAGAAGTATCACCAAAAAAAGGTGAAGAAGCCTCTTGTATTTACTCCGCGTGTAATCCGGCTTACAATTCCGGTTGCCATTCTTACCGTTTTGATACCTGCCTATTTTCTAATATGGGCTTATACAGGGTTCATACCAATTATTTGGATTCCCCTGCCCACTTACGATGCAGGGTTACTTTCTTTTGATGTGATTCTCCTGTTCTTCGGATGGATACTTGGCGCTATTCTTATTCCTTTCTTTATTCTTTTGGGAAGTAGTTTAACCCGGCCTATTGAAAGAAGCATACAAAACGGATTCAAAAAGCGGGCAAAGAAAAAACTGGCTTCTATGCCTCATCTCAAGATTATTGCGTTAACGGGCAGCTATGGTAAAACCAGCACCAAGTTCATGGTGAGGGACCTCTTAAAAGAAAGATATAGCGTTTGCTCTACCCCAGGGAGTTACAATACCCCGATGGGCATTTGTAAAGTGATAAATAATGATCTTCAATCACATCACCAGATATTGATTCTAGAGATGGGCGCGCGATATAAAGGGAACATCCAGGAGCTTTGCGATATTGCACGGCCAGATATATCCATCATCACCAATGTAGGATTTGCCCACCTGGAAACCTTTGGTAGCCAGGATGTGATAGCTAAAGAGAAAGGAACCCTTGTGGATAATCTTATAGAGGGAGGGGTAGCCATCTTAAATGCCGATGATGAACGAGTAAAAAAGATGGGTGAAGGAAGAGATGAGATCACAAGAATACTGGTCGGATTTAACGAGGGAGAAATCCGGGCGGGGAATATTTCTTATGACACATCAGGTTCTACTTTTGAAGCTACTTTTCCCGAAAGCGAAGAGGTGTTTCACACAAGGTTACTAGGTGCTCACAACGTTCAAAACATGATGCTTGCTGTAGGGGCTGCACACCATTTAGGTATACGCCCCAAAACAATGGCGCTGGCGGCAAGAACTATTGAACCGGTAAAACATCGCTTGGAGCTTAAGCAGCAGGGAGAATTATTTATTATTGATGATGCATTTAATAGCAACCCGGTAGGGGCAAAAAACGCCGTTGAGATACTTAGCGAGTTTGAATCGGGTAAGCGGATTATAATAACCCCTGGAATGGTAGAACTAGGTGAAAGAGAGCATGAAGAAAATAAAGAGTTCGGAAAAGCTATAGGGCGCGCAAACCTGGATTCCGTGATTTTGGTTGGTGAAGAAAGAGCGAAGCCGATTCTGGAAGGGATACATGAAGAAGCGGAATCAACGGAACATGTTCGCGTTGTGCAGAGTCTTTTTGAGGCTAATGATATTGTGAAAGAAATTGCTTCTGCTGGAGATGTAATACTCTATGAAAACGATTTGCCGGACGTGTACAATGAGTAAAGAATGAAGAATAAGGATTGAAGAAATAAGAAGAGCCACAAAATCCTTACCTCTTCAACCCTTGTTGAATATTCTTACTTCTTCTGGCTATTCGTAACGTACCGCTTCTGCAGGCTCAATCTCGGACGCTTGTTTTGAAGGGAACCAGCTTGCAGCCAGGCAGAGTAACATACTCCCGGCAAGTACAAGAGCAATATCGAAAAGGTGCACATCTACCGGGTAAGCATCTATGACGAAAGCGGAAGAGAGTTTTATGATTCCAAATTCCTGTTGAATCCAGCACAACAAAAAACCTAGCGTTCCTCCTATTCCGCAACCAATAGCCCCAATGTAAAGGCCTTGCTTTCTAAAAATACTTTTAATGGCAGTCTTACTATACCCCATTGAAATTAGGATGCCAATATCTCTTCTTTTCTGGATTACGATCATAGTTAGAGAGCCAATTATATTGAGCACGGCAACTACTACAATAATCATCAAGATGATATAGGCTACCCACTTTTCAAGGTACATCACATCGTAAAGAGGTTTTTGAAGGTCGTACCAGGTCGAGATTTTATACTCCTCTCCTAGTTTGGCCTGAAGGAGCTGCTTTACATAATCAGCATCTTCATTGTTCTCTAATTTGATTTCGATTCCGGAAATCCCATTTCTGGAATTGAATAATCGTTGTGCTGCAGTAATATCTACAAAAACCTGTGGGCCACTTGCTACTTGCTGCAAAAAATAAGCGCCTCTTACATCAAATCGAAAAGATCTGGGCACCGTAATCTGGGTTAACGCTTTCTTCATGCCGTTAGCACTTAATAGCACAATTTCATCTCCCGGGCTTAACAATAGTTGGTTTCGTATGTCCTCCGGGATAACCGCCCCCGGCTTACGGTTTCTAACATTTACTTCAAAAACTCCTGACGTGACGCTTTCTTCGATACTCACCATTTCAAAGAAATCATCAATAGAAATCCCTTTAACATCAACAACTGCACTACGATCGTTTCTATAGCTCAATAATGCTTTACCCTGCACATAGGGAGAGTAGTACGCTATTTCCGGGATGGACTCGAGCTCATCAATCAGCGCCTGATTTTGTTTAAAGATAGACGCAGAAGAGGATTCTATTTTAATATCGGGATCATAAGAGAGGAGAAGGTTCTTAATCACATCAAAAAAACCATTAAATACTGAGAGAACAACGATAAGCAATGCGGTTCCGATAGTAACACCAACAATACTTATATAGGTGAGGGTAGAAATCAGAGAAACATGTTTTCTCGAAAAAAGATATCTGCGGGCGATAAATCCGGTATGATCCATGGTTAAAAATAGAGATTAAGCACTTTCAAAACACCATCAATTCAGTCATAACGCTTTGCAGTAATTTTATTATATTTTTGCCCCTTCTAACCCAAGCTGTTATGAGTGCTACGCTAACAACTAACATTATTGAATCAATATCGAATGGAGAGCACGGTGACCCCTTTTCTGTGCTGGGACTTCATACTATTTCTCAAGACAAAAAGGAGAAGCTTGTACTTCGCGTTTTTCGTCCGGAAGCGAAGCATGTATTTGTGAATGTAGGTAAGGCCAAACCTATTGCGCTAGAAAGGGTATCAGCTGAAGGGCTCTTTGAATACGTATTCCCAAGAAGAAAGAATAGATTTACATATTCTCTTACTATTGAAACTAATACTGGTGATTCATTTACAGTAAATGATGCCTATGCATATACTCCACTCATCAATGATTTTGATCTGCAACTTTGGGGAGAAGGGAACCACCATCAGGCCTATCACTTTATGGGTGCACACCCAAAAGAAGTCGATGGAGTACACGGGGTTCACTTTGTTGTAGCTGCACCAAGCGCATCCAGGGTGAGTGTGATTGGCTCATTTAATAATTGGGACGGAAGGATACATCGTATGAGGAAGTTCCATGACCAGGGCCTATGGGAGCTATTTATCCCACAAGTACGTGAAGGAGATCAATACAAATTTGAAATTAAAACCCCGGTCCAGGATCCCCCCCTCAAAAAGTCTGATCCCTTTGCTTTCTCTGCAGAATTACGTCCTGATACAGCATCTGTAGTGTATGATTTAGAAGGTTATAAATGGGGAGATTCCAAATGGGTAAAAAACCGGTCAGAAAATCAGGCTCATAACAAGCCACTATCCATTTATGAAATTCATGTTGGGTCTTGGAGAAGAAAAGTTGGTGAAGATCCTGGTTTTTTAAACTACAGAGAGTTAGCTGAGCAGCTAGTTCCTTATGTGAAGGAAATGGGGTATACCCATGTTGAGTTATTACCTATTGCAGAGCACCCATACGATCCTTCGTGGGGTTATCAAATAACCGGATATTTTGCTCCCACAAGCAGGTTTGGCAGCCCACATGATTTTATGTATTTCGTTGATGAGTGCCATAAAGCGGGAATTGGAGTTATCGTTGATTGGGTGCCGGCTCATTTTGCGAAAGACGAGCATGGATTGAGGCGATTTGATGGTACTGGATTATTTGAACATGAAGATTCAAGGCAGGGAGAGCATAAAGACTGGGGTACCTGTATTTTTAATTTTGGACGTACTGAGGTCAAAAACTTCCTTATTTCAAATGCACTTTATTGGTGCGATAAATTTCATATTGATGGCCTCAGGGTAGATGCTGTGGCATCAATGCTTTATTTGGATTACTCAAGAGAAGAAGGTGAGTGGATTCCAAATAAATATGGTGGCAGAGAAAATATCGAAGCCATTGAGTTTTTGAGGACTTTTAATGATTCGGTACATCATCACTTTCCCGGAGTAATCACATTTGCCGAGGAATCTACTTCATGGGGAGGAGTATCCCGGCCAACTCAAACAGGAGGTCTTGGGTTCGACTATAAATGGAATATGGGGTGGATGAACGACACTCTTGCTTATATAGAAAAAGACCCCATCTACAGAAAGTATCATCAGGGAGAGCTTACTTTTTCGATGATTTATGCTTTCAGTGAGAATTTTACGCTACCATTCTCCCATGATGAGGTAGTACATATGAAGCAGGCTATGCTTTCAAAAATGCCCGGAGATGACTGGCAAAAATTTGCAAACCTACGGTTACTTTATACCTATATGTACACTCATCCTGGCAAAAAACTCCTTTTTATGGGATGCGAATTTGGGCAATGGGAAGAGTGGAGCGAGTCTAAATCACTTGACTGGCATCTACTTGACTGGCAGAACCATCAGGGTATTCAGCTCCTGGTCAAGAACCTGAACCAACTTATGAAAGATACACCGGCACTTCATGAGGTTGATTTTGATTGGCGAGGTTTTGAATGGCTTGACATCAATGATGCAGATAATAGTATTATCTCATTTATTCGAAGAGCTAAAAATCCCGAAGACTTTATTATAACTGTTTTGAACTTTACTCCTACAGTTCACCATAATTATACCATTGGGGCGCCACTACCAGGAGAGTATGAGATTGTTATGAATAGCGATTCATCATTCTATGGGGGTAGCAATGTTGGTGATGCAGTACTAAATGCCGAATTGAGTGAGTGGCAAAATCAGCCAGCCAAACTAAACATTACAATTCCACCCTTAGCAGGGGTAGTATTAAAACCAAAGAAATAGAAATTTATGAGATTTCCTCGTTCGTGCGGTACACTTGTTCACCCTACTTCCTTTCCTGGTAAGTATGGAATTGGGGATTTTGGAAGTGAAGCAAGGGTATTTGTCGATTTTCTGGAGCGAACACATCAAACAATCTGGCAGGTGTTACCTTTAACCCCAACAGGATATGGAAACTCTCCTTATGCAAGTTATTCGGCTTTTGCAGGAAACGTATACCTGATCAGCCCTGATATTTTGGTTTCAAAAGGTTTGTTAACCAGGAAAGAAGCTCAGTCTGCTGAATTGCCTTCAGGGGTAGAAGTGCTTTATGATGAAGCCTTTTCAAATAAAGATAAGCTCTTTAGTATCGCCAGCGATCGTTTTTACGAGAACTTATCGGACGAAGAGGAAAAAAGATTTAAAGCATTTAAAAAGGCCAATAAACATTGGCTGGATGATTACGTGCTTTTTATGGCTTGCGCGCTTCATTATAACAAGCAGCCCTGGAATACCTGGGATAAAGACCTGGCTCAACGAAAACCTGAAGCGCTTAAGGCCCACAAGAAAAAATTTAAGAATGAGATAAAGCTGCAGTATTGGATGCAGTATGAGTTTGAAAGCCAGTGGATGGATTTAAAGGGATACGTAAATTCGAAAAATGTTCGTGTAGTAGGCGATATTCCAATTTTTGTTGATCATAACAGCTCAGATGTATGGGCTAATCCACAGTACTTTGAAGTAGATAAAGATGGCAATCGAGTATTAGTGGCAGGTGTACCACCAGACTATTTCAGTGAAACCGGCCAGCTTTGGGGCAATCCACAGTATAATTGGAAGGCATTAGAGAAAGATGGATTTTCCTGGTGGGTAGATCGCTTTAAGCACATGTTTAAAACATGCGACGCTATTCGTGTAGACCATTTCCGGGGTTTTGATGCGTACTGGGAGGTAAAAGCCGATGAGGAAACAGCTATAAACGGGAGATGGGTAAATGGTCCGGGCGAAAAGCTTTTCGACACCATACTTAAAGAGTGTGGGGAACTTCCCATAATAGCAGAAGACCTGGGTTTTGTGACAGAGGGCGTAGAAAAACTGAGAGATAAGTATGCGTTTCCAGGTATGAAGATTATTCAGTTTGCATTCGATTCAGACTCAACCAATGCATTTCTTCCTCATAATTATCCACAAAATAGCGTGGCTTATACCGGAACTCACGATAACGATACATCTATTGGTTGGTATCGAAGTGCTCCGGAAGTTGAGCAGCATCGGGTAAGAGTGTATACCCGGTCAGATGGTTCGGCGATTAGCTGGGAGTTAATTCGATTAGGTATGCTCTCTGTGTCTGATCAGGCAATTTTTCCTCTTCAGGATTTCATGAACCTGGATGGAGCTCATCGGATGAATTTCCCGGGTACTTCTTCAGGAAACTGGTTGTGGAGGTATACGAGCGCAATGTTTGATGAAGTTGATGAAGGTCAAATCTCGTTTTTAGTAGAGCTAGGCAATCGTAAACCTAAGCAGGAAAAAGCCTAGCTTTAATACATTCTCATATTTTAGTATATTTAAAGCTTCGATTCAGAACATAAATAGATGCCGTTTTCTCTTAAAAACCTTCCTCAACGATCTCAAAAACCTCGAAATGAGGGAATCACTCTTGTACTTGATAAAGGGTATAGTGTGCGCGAAGCTGAGGATTTCTGCGAAGTATGTGCCGAATATACTGATGTAGTTAAGCTGGGTTGGGGTACTTCCTATGTAACTCCAAACCTGGAAAGTAAATTGAAAGTTTATGCTTCAGCAGGTATCACCGTGTATTTCGGAGGTACATTATTTGAAGCATACCTTCTTAGAGATCAGTTAGATGCCTATCGCAGGTTGCTCGAAAAGTATGAGATCACACATTTAGAAGTTTCAAACGGTACTATTTGGATTTCAGACGAGAAAAAGCAAGCTATCATCAAGGAATTAAGCAAAGATTATACGGTCTATTCGGAAGTAGGCAGTAAAAACCCAAATGAAATTATTCCACCGTATAAATGGGTAAATGTGATTAAGCAGGAGCTTGAAGCCGGGGCAAAAAAAGTTATCTGTGAAGCGCGTGAAAGTGGTACGGTGGGTGTTTTCAGGCCTAACGGGGAAATCCGTTCCGGATTAATTGAAGAAATTACCGATCAAATACCTGTAGAGAATTTGATTTTTGAAGCCCCTCAAAAAGAACAACAAGTTTGGTTCATAAAAAAATACGGCAGCAATGTTAACCTAGGAAATATCCAGCCCGAAGAAGTTATCCCTCTTGAAACTCTTCGGCTTGGGCTTAGAAGTGATACATTGATGGATTTCTATTCGCTAGATGAGGAAAATGAATTAGACCAGGTAATAAAAGAGAATAAAATCTCCAATAAAGAGTAAGCATAATTATATATGAAAATTTTATACGCGGCAGCTGAGATTTCTCCCTTCGCAAGAATGACTTATACGGCCGACCTATTAAGGTTTTTGCCCGCATCTTTACAAGACAAGGGTTTCGAGATTCGAATACTGTTACCAAAATATGGTACTATAAACGACCGTAGAAACCGCCTTCATGAAGTGATTAGACTTTCAGGAATAGAAGTTGAGGTAGGAGACACTAAAGAGAGTATGAAAATTAAAGTAGCTAGTATTCCAAATGCTAAGCTGCAGGTTTATTTCCTCGACAATGACACTTATTTCAAAAGAAAAGGCTTGTTCAAAGATCCTAAGGATGAAAGTTTTTACCCAGATAATGCAGAGCGGTTAGCTTTCTACAATAAAGGAGTGCTTGAAACAGTTATGAAGCTTGGTTGGGAGCCAGACATTATTCACTGCCACGACTGGCCGGCAGGATTAATTCCTCTGCTCGTTAAAACCAAATACAAGGATGAGAAGATTTTTCAAGGAACTAAAGTGATTTATAATCTTCATCACCCTGAAAATGAAGGTACAGCTGATACAGCGAAGATTTTAGAATTACTCGGCTTGCCTGAAGACGTAGATATAAATGCGCTAACCGATAATGGTAAAGTTGATTTATTAAAACTAGGCTTAATGTATAGCGATTACGTTGTTACTGGTAATTACCTGAAGAACGAATTTGATGAGGTATTCAAAGAGTTAGGTATCGACCCTAAACAAATTCAGGGTTCGCCAGAAGACGTATCAGCAAAGTTTGCCGATTACTATAGGGTGTTAGCTGAATAAAGAAACATCAAGACGAAATTTTTAATGCGCACAAACACAAAAGCTGCCAGATTCTGGCAGCTTGCTTTTTCTGTATCTCTCCTGGTTTTTTTCTACAGCTGTGAAGATCCCGGCACTATCGGTGGCGGTTTTGTTGAACCTACTGAAATCCAAGTTGACTCTATTCTTGTTACTGGGATAACATCAGAAACGATTGACCCTTACCTGGGGCAACTGACCCTATCTGCAGTGGGGTCATTTAATGATTCAAAATTCGGATCGGCTACAGCCTATAGTTTCTTCAAGCCTGCAATTACAAGACTCTCTGATGAAGATACGCTTAGAAGCACATTCAATTTCTTCCTGCGTATCAATATGCTTCCCGATGAAGCCTATGGAGATACCTCCACTACCAATACTTATTCCATTTACAGAATTACAAGTCCATGGAGAGGAGTTACTTTCAGGAAAAGCGAGGCTATAAGCTATTCCAATTCAGAGCTTATCGGTACGTTCGATGATACTATGATTGATTCGCTGGGCTTTGTAGAAACCAGCTTAGGAGGAAGCTGGGAGGACGATTATATAAGAATTTATAATCTCCCGGATTCTATTCGAGATGAAGAATACAGGGAAACGGAATTTGGGTTAGCCATCGTACAAAATGGTCCTAGTAATAAAATTGCTGCTTTTAATAATACCCAGAGTCAACTTACAATAATAGGCGCCGACACTACTGCGCAGTCATTTTTGGATTGGGGATATGATATCGATCAAACTATTCCTCCGGCTCCTAATGGTACTGTGAACCTGCCTTCTACTTATGATAATGTACTGTCATTTAACCTTGTCGATTTAGCAGATCAGATTTCCAGCCAGGATTTCATTAGAGCAGAACTTGTATTTGAAGAAGATACATTAGCTCTTCAGACTTCATTAACAGATACAGAGGTTCGTCCTTCCTATTTAGGCCTTGCTCTTGTAAATGATGCTGTAGATGATTTAGCCTATGAATTTGTGATAGGTGGATTTAATTCCAGTGCGGTTAATGATGAAGGGAAGTTCATATTCAATGTTACTTCTCTTATTAACAATTACTTCTTCAGCGATACTTCATTAGACAAAGTATACGTTTACTTATTCAGTAATCAGGGTTCATTAACCTATTCCTCTTTGTTGGATGATACGTCACCAGTTGAAAGAGCTCCTAAATTGATTATCTACTCAGCGAAATAGTCTATGAGATCAATAAGAATTTTATTCCTTTTCCTTTTTTCATTCATGTCGATGCATGTTTTTGCTCAAAGCGCCGCATCAGAAAGTAATAGTGGCTCTTCCTACTCAGTGATTGGGGTTGGAATTCCACAGGACTTAACCTCAGACAATTTTAGATCTCATGGAGTACTGGGTGTTTCCGGAATCGTATTAGAAACAAACTCCTTATACAACCCGGCATTATGGAATCGAAGTTTTTACACTCAGGCAACAACCAGCCTTCAGTTAAGCAACTTCAATTCCAGCAACAGCACCTCAGACCAGAGTAACTCAAGTTTTTCGGCGGGATATCTTCAAATGCTGTTTCCGGTTTATCCTGGAAAACTTGGCGTTTCACTATCCTTATTCCCTGTTTCTAAATCGAATTTCAGAATTGTAGAATCAGGGACCTTTATGGATTCTTCTTCTGATAGCGTATCGTTTAGCAATGATATACAAAGCGCCGGCGGAGTAAATAAGTTTGAAGCGGGTTTTGGGTTAAAGCTTAACAAAAACATATCAGTTGGCTACGCTCCATCGGTTGCTTTCCTAACCCTTGAAAATAGTGAAGCACTATCCTTTAGTTCAGGATCATATATTGCTCAGGATCAGACAACATCCATTACAGGAGCGGCTTTTGCACAGCGATTTGGTATCGCAGCTAATTTCTCAAATATCTTTTCCGAAACAGACAGAATAGCACTTGGAGCCACATTAACTCTACCCTACACTATTGAAGCTAAAGCAGAACGAACAGCAGAAAAAGTGGTAGATGAAGAAGTAGAAATAATTGATTTAAGCTCTACACTGACTAATCGTCGCGGTGATGTTTCTATGCCTCTTGAAGCAGCTTTTGGGTTTGGCTATGCTCCTTCGCAATACCTGAATTTTGCGGTGGAAGGAACCTTCCAAAAGTGGAGTGATTTCGAAAATAGTACCAACCCTGATGAGGAAGGTTTTTTCTCTGACAGGTTAAAAGTTGGTTTGGGTGGTCAATATCATCCATACAAAAAAAATTATGACAGCTTTTTTTCAAGATTTAAATACTCTGGTGGATTATCTTATGATACTGGACACCTAACCATTGATGGTAATGATATAAATACTTTATGGATTAGCACCGGGTTAGGGCTCCTTACCAGAAGAAGCGTGTCTTCTGTCGACTTCAGTTTTCAATATGGGTTCAGGGGTACAACAGAAAGCAACTTAATAAAAGAAAGGATTTGGACGCTTGGTTTCTCAATTAATCTAGCTGAACTCATGTTCATTCGTCCAAAGCTTAGATAATTTTATAGTAATAATTTGTTGAACTGATAAGTTTATATAATCGGATTAATAACGAATAATGGAGAAATGAAAAAAATAGCTACAATTTTAGGGGTTTTATTCGTGAGCACTTCGCTTGTGTCTGCTCAGGACTGTAATCCAACTCCACCAAATCAAATGCAGGAAATTGCTGCATATTCAATTTTTCAAGGCAACTATACGGGTGGTGACTACCCTTTTGCTCTTCAATATGGTCGATGGATAGCTTGTAAAAAACCAGATCAAATTGAAGGGATTCCAGCAGGGCGTTTCAAGCTTTCTGTGCAATACCCAAAATTAATTCGGATTTACACAGAAATCGCGAAAACTAAAGATGACCCAAGTGTTAGAGAAGCATATGTAGATACAGCATTATATCTTTTTGACGAGAGTTTCGAGCTATTTGTAGAGAGCGAAGAAGACAGATATGATCTTTATCAAAGAAGGGGCCGCTACTTCTTAGAGAATTACAACATGATTGATGACGGTCTTCAAAAGGCATATGCCGACTTTGAGGAAATGTTCAAGCTTGATGCCGAGAAAACAACTACCCTTGCGAGCGGTTACTTTATCAAGGTGACGATTGATAATATGGTTCGTCGGGACCGTAAAGACGAAGTGATTGCGAAAATTGAAGCGGCTACTCCATATGCGGATGCTGAATTGCAAACTTATTTCGATGAAACACTCGAAAAGCTTTTTGACAGTCCGGAAGAAAGGCTAACATTTTGTGGTGGAAAACTCGAAGAAGATCCGAATGATATTGAGGCTCTACGATGTATTGCTGAGGCTCAGGAAGATTTGAATATGCAGGAAGAGCTGGTTTCAACGCTTAAAAAAATCCATGAGCTTGATCCTACTTATGAAAGTGCATTGGCTTTAGCTGATATTGAGCAGGGAAATGCTCTTTATGCAGAAGCTGCAGAACTTTATAAAGAAGCGCTGACAAGTGCTCCGGATGATCAGGCAAAGAAAGAAATCAATATTGACCTTTCTGATGCATACGCAAGTTTAGGACAACTTCAAACAGCTAAAGGATACATAACTGATGCTTTAGCTATTGATAGCAACTATGGTCTTGCGTATATAAAATTGGCATCTCTTTATGGACAGGCAGTAAGCTCTTGCTCAGATGGAAGAAAGCTTGAGGCTAAAGACAAAGTAGTATACTGGGTAGTTCTTGATCTACTCAATAAAGCAAAGCAGGTTGATGCTTCGGTAACTAATACTGTAAACTCACAGTTGCCAACGTACGAAGCAGTAACTCCTACTACCGAAGACAAATTCTTCACACTTGGGTATGAAGATGGCCAAAGAGTGAACGTGGATAGTTCATTAATGAGCTGCTATAGCTGGATTAGTGAAACCACAACCGTAAGGTAGTTTGCTATCGGTTAAAACATTTGTATCTTTTCACATCTTCTAAGATTTGATGCGGACGAGAAAGTCCGCATCACCTTTTTTAGCTCTCCTTTTTTTACCCACTTGAAAATTTAGAATTAAGTAGTACTTCCACAAAGGAGAATAATCAACAATTACGATTAATGGCACGGAAAAAGAATTATAAAAACCGTAACAACAAAAAGAGAAATAACAACAAAAATAGAAACCGCAACCAGGGCGGTAATGTTTTTATACCTAAATTTTTCTGGAATAACAGTATTGGGGTAGCTGGCAGATATGCTGGTGTATTAGAAATTAATGCGAAGGGATGGGGATTCATTCGAAAACTGGATTATGAATTTAGCTACAACCCAAAAGATCCATTTTTAAAACCAGAAGAAGTTAAAGCGCTCGAACTCCGACAGGGACTTGTATTAGAAGGAGAGTTTGAAGAAGACAACCAGGGCAACAAACATGTATTCTCCGTTGAGATTGTGAACGGAAGACCTGTAGAAGCATGGACAAAAAGCTCCAGATTTGAGCGTCAGACACCGATTATGCCTGTTGAATGGATACGTATGGGAGAGCTAGCTGATGATACAGAAATGAGAGTTATTGACCTTGTAGCACCTATTGGAAAAGGACAGCGGGCATTAATTGTAGCGCCACCAAGAACGGGTAAAACGGTATTACTAAAACAGATTGCTAACTCATTATCTGCAAATCATCCTAATATACACTTAAGTGTGTTACTCGTTGATGAACGTCCGGAGGAGGTCACAGACTTTATTCGTTCTACTGATGCAGAAGTATTTGCTTCATCCAATGACAAAAAGACTCAAAGCCATATCAGGATTACAGAGATGGCGCTTGGTTATGCAAAGCGAAAAGCGGAAATGGGTCAGGATGCGGTTCTTCTTATCGATTCATTAACGAGGTTAGGAAGGGCATACAACGCTATTCAAACAAATAGTGGTAGAACCTTATCAGGTGGCCTGGATATCAGGGCTCTTGAAATCCCTAAGAAGATTTTTGGTTCTGCAAGAAAAATTGAAGGGGGAGGTTCCTTAACTATTATTGCAACCTGTTTGGTAGAGACTAACTCCAGGATGGATGATCTCATTTTCGAAGAGTTTAAAGGAACAGGGAATATGGAATTAGTTCTGGACAGAGAGCTAGCCAATGACCGAATTTATCCCGCTATAAATATTACTGCTTCAGGGACTCGGAATGAGGAGAAGTTTATCACCGACTCCCTGGAAGAAAGAAACATGGTGAGGCGTTACCTCCTCAAAAAATCTCCAAGAGAGTCGATGCTAGGGCTGCTTAAAGTGCTAAAGAACACTGAAAGCAACCAGGAATTGCTAAACCAGATAGCAGCTATTGCCTAACGTAATCTAAAAAAGGGAGCTAATGTTGTCATTTCGAACCTGTCTAAGCCATGGGCTGACAGTGTGAGAAATCTAGAATTTACTTTTAAATTTCTCAGTCGTTTACTCCTTCGAAATGACAAAATAGCTTAGGCAACCGGCATTGATGGGTCAATTTCTTTCGACCAAGCAGTAATTCCGCCTTTAAGGTTATATACATTGGAAAAGCCTTCACTGGTTAGCAGTTCGCAAGCTTTTCCGCTTCTTCCACCTGAACGGCACATTACTACAAATTCTGCGTCTCTTTTATCTTCCAACTCGGAAAGCCTGGATGGCAGTTCACCTAATGGAATGTGCTCTCCATCAAGATTCGAGACCAGGTACTCAGTCATTTCCCTTACGTCTAACAGGAAAAAGTCTTCCCCATTTTCCTTTTTCTCTTTCAGCTCCTGTACAGTTATTTCATTCATGATTCGTCGATTTGATATCTGTCTAGTTTAAAAGTTTCTCCAAGGTAAAGTTTTCTTGCCTTTTCATCATTAGCAAGTGCCTCGGCATCACCCTCCATCAGGATTTTACCTTCGAACATTAGATAAGCCCGATTTGTAATGGCCAATGTCTCATGAACATTGTGATCCGTAATTAAAATTCCAATGTTTTGATGACGAAGTTTGGAAACAATTTCCTGTATATCCTCAACGGCAATAGGGTCAACGCCTGCAAAAGGTTCATCCAACAGGATGAATTTAGGATTGGTAACAAGAGCCCGTGCAATTTCTGTTCGCCGTCGCTCTCCACCCGATAAACTATAGCCTTTACTATTTACAACCTTTTGAAGTGAAAACTCCTCGATCAATCGGTCGCACCGTTCTTTAATCTCTTTCTTCGAAAAGGATAGAAACTGGAGTACACTCTCAAGGTTTTGGCGAACGGTAAGGTTACGGAATACACTGGCTTCCTGCGCCAGGTATCCAATTCCTTTACGAGCACGCTTATACATTGGGGTTTGAGTGATATTCTCTTCGTTTAAAAAGATGTTCCCTGCATTGGGGGTCACAAGCCCAACCATCATGTAGAAGGTAGTTGTTTTTCCAGCTCCGTTTGGACCTAACAGTCCTACGATTTCGCCTTGTTGCACCTGAATAGAAACTTCATCAACTACCGTTCTTTTACGGTATCGTTTTACAAGGCTTTTACTGTGCAGTTTTAAAGGGATATCGCTGCTCATGCACAGAAGGTACTAAATCCTAAGCAACCGACAAGGAATGAAGGATAGATTCAAAAATCGGTTTTCCGTCTTCAGAACCGAGTATTTTCTCCATGGCTCGTTCAGGGTGAGGCATCATGCCCAACACATTTCTTCCGGTATTGGTGATGCCGGCAATACTATCGATGGACCCATTGAAATTGGATTCCTCTGTGAGCCGGCCCTGGGCATCAGAATACCTAAACAAAACCAGGTCATTATCCTGAAGTGATTTCAGCCCTTCTTCATTAATGAAATAATTTCCTTCTCCATGGGAAACAGGAATGTCGAATACCTGCCCTTTTTCAAGACCGGATGTGAATAAGGAGTCAGTGGTTTCACACCGGATAAAGACGTTTTTGCAAACAAAGCGAAGTTTGTGGTTGTGCATCATCGCTCCAGGAATTAGCCCGGCTTCCAGCAGGATTTGAAATCCGTTACAGATTCCCATTACCGGACCACCTGACTGGGCAAATTTAATGACCTCCTGCATGATCGGTGAAAAACGTGCAATCGCACCTGATCTCAAATAATCACCATAAGAAAACCCTCCCGGAACAATCAGAAAGTCTATACCAGAAAGGTCGGTATCCTTATGCCAAAGGAATTTGACTTCACAGCCCATTATGTGCTTCATTGCATGATATGCATCATGATCGCAATTAGAGCCAGGGAATACAATTACACCAAAAGTTGCCACAGTTATTATCCTTTTATTTCAGTAACAAGTTGAATTTCTTTTAATACACTATCAATTCGAAGACACTCCTCAAATTCACCTTCATGAACCAACGCTTTTCCTTCGTTATGAACTTGCCAGGTGAGCGTTTCAGCATGAGAGTAGGAGCACCCGGTTGCTTTCATTAATTGTTCGATAACTTCTTCGAACGTATGGATATCATCATCGAATAAAATCAAACGCCAGGGAGATTTAACGTCCTCCTCAACGGCCTCTTCTAAACTAGTTTCTGTAAGCTCACTTACATCGGCCAGTAAGATATCATCAAAAAGCCTATGAGTGGAGCTCAGTTGCATGTCTAGCTTATCTCTATTTCAAAATCTTCCATCACTTCGTTAGCAAGTAGTTTAGCACATGCTTCTTGCACTACTTCTTTAGCTGCAGTTTCTGAGTCTGCATTTACATCCAGTTCAATAAATTTTCCGATCCGAACTTTTTCAACCTGGTTAATTCCAAGGTTTTGAAGAGCATGATGAGCAGCCTTTCCTTTTGGATCCAGAATGGAAGGCCTGAGAGTCACATTGACTTTAGCTTTGTACATATTCGAAGTTGTGTTGAGGGAAACCGAAAGTTAAAGTTTATCGGGCTTAGCTGCTAAGGAATTACCTAAAGAATTTCCTTCTTCTGCATTCTTTCGAAATAGTCTTTTGCTGCTGTCATTACTTTGGGAGACAGTAACAATGCTACTGTCATAGTAGGGATGGCCATCACCGCATACATTCCGTCAATTAGATTAATAATGGCAGAAATACTGGCGGTAGCTCCAAGCAAAATAGACCCTACGTAAAACAGGTTATACCACTTCTGACGACTTGCCCCAACCAGGAAGCCAAGACATTTTGTGCCATAATAAGAATAGGTGAACAGGGAACTCGCTGCGAAAATGGTTACACAAATCATCAACAGGTAAATGCCAACCGGTCCAAGCGCCTCCTGGAAAGCGGAAGCAGTAAGTGTGATACCATTCTCATCTCCTGTTCGCCATACATCAGTAACTAAAATGGCTAAGGCGGTCATGGTACAAACAATAATAGTATCGATAAACGGACCCATCATAGCAACCAAACCTTCGCGAACAGGTTCTTTCGTTTTAGCAGCGCCATGAGCAAGGGTAGCCGTACCAATACCTGCTTCGTTTGAAAAAGCCGCCCTTCGTACACCTGTGATAATAATGGCACCAACAGCTCCACCTAATGCAGCCTCAGCAGTAAAAGCATCTTCAACAATAAGCCAGAGGTATTCGCCCAAAACATCAAAATGGATTACCAGAATCGTTAATACACTTATTACATAAAGAACTACCATAGAAGGAACCATGCGGCTAGCTACTTTGCCGATGCGTTTAATCCCTCCAAAAATCACAGTACCTACTACCAATAAGATGATGATCCCAGTAATTAAATCGGTGCCAAAATGATTGTTTGGATCTGTTAATCCATTCGGCACAAGGATTACATCTCTGATAGCCTGATTTAGTTGGTTTGCCTGAAATACCGGCAAGGCACCAAACATACCCGCAATCGCAAAAATGATGGCAAGAGGCTTCCATTTTTTGCCAAGCCCTTCGGTAATCATGTACATGGTTCCACCCTGTATATCTCCATTGGAGTCCTTACCACGATACATAATGGAAAGTGTACAGGTAAAAAACTTGGTTGCTATACCAACTATCGCACTCATCCACATCCAAAAAACAGCTCCGGGGCCACCAGTTGCTATGGCCACGGCTACACCACTAATGTTCCCAAGGCCAATAGTAGCTGCCAGGGCGCTGGAGAGCGCTTCAAAGTGGTTGATATCTCCGGGATCATTCGGATCGTCATATTTTCCCCGGAGGATATTGACTGCATGACCAAAATAACGATAAGGGGTCATGCGAGAGTAGATCATAAAAAAGATACCTCCACCACAAAGAAGTACAACTAAAGGGGTACCCCACATAAAGGAAGAAAATGCCGAGAGAATGTTTTCTAAAGTTTCCAGAGTAAGACTTGTTTGTTTATAAACGAATAAAGTAAGTCTTATTTAACTAATAGTTAACAGTCTTTTGGTTATACTTAATATGTTTCGGCAATGCTTTTAAAAAAACAAAAATGCATCAAAGGACATTTTTTTCTAACCTACTCATACTATTTCTAATCTCCTTTGTGCATCTTTTTTTTATTTCGGGATGCAATAGTACAAGTACTACGGAACAAAGTGATGCAGAATTGATTTCTTTTTCTATCTCTGAATTTACTGAAATCAGTTTTTCAATTAATAATGAAGCAGGAATTATTTTTATAAATACAGGTACCCACCCGGAGAATATTGAAGGGTTGACAGCAAGTTTTATTGCAACTGAAGGTGCGTCAGTATTTGTGAATGATTCACTCCAAACTTCTGGCGTAACGCAAAATGATTTTTCAAATGGATTAATCTATACGATAGTATCAGAAGACGCGAGTACTCTGAATGAATACTTTGTGTATCTCACCTCTGAAATACCTCCAGGATATTTATTAGAAGGAGAAATTGGAGTTAGTGTAAACCCAACAGGAATGGCTCCTTTGTCGGCTTTAGCAAGTATTAAAACTAAAAAACCTGCACAAGTATCATTTCGCATTTTTGGAGAATTGGAGGTTGAACAACAATCGGGTACATATTCTAGAGAACAAACAATACCCATTCATGGACTATATGCGAATACCCTCAACGAGGTGGAAATCACGATACGTAATCAATACTCTCAGCAAGTTAAGGATACCATTACTATTCAAACCGGCTCCATACCCGATTTTTTCCCAGATATAGAGATCAACACAGCAGAAAGAGATTTAATGGAGCCCGGCTGGCACTATAATAGCTTAAGTATTGGTAACAATGGAGTGTTTGAGAACTATCCAATGATATTTGATCATAACGGTGATATCCGGTGGTATCTGGATTTCAGTAGTCAATCAGGAATTCTTTGGGGGATTACATTTCAACAAGGGGGTACTTTCTTTGGTGGTACTGGGAGTTATATACAAGAGTTTGATCTATTTGGAGCACAAATCAGGCAAATCGACCTCCCAGGTTATGTTGTACATCATGAGGTGATTAAACGTCCTAATGGAAATTTTTTGGTAGCAGTGAATAAAGATGGAACAACTATAATGAAGGGTGGGAGAGAAATCACTAGTGTCGAAGATTATATAATTGAGGTTGATGGTACTTCCGGAGAAATAATAACTGAATGGGATATAGCTACTATACTGGATGTAAATCGCATAGACCTCGAAGACGGAAATGGGGATTGGTTTCATATGAATGCCATTTGGGTTAATGAGGAGGATAACTCTTTAATTGTTTCTGGTAGAAATCAAGGTCTTATAAAAGTTGATTGGGACAATAATTTAAAATGGATTTTAGCTCCTCAAAAAGGCTGGGGTATCGCTGGAAGATATGGTGAAGGAGCAGATACGACCCCATTCTTATTGAATGCTGTTGATGAGTCCGGAATTCTATTGTCGGAAGAAATACAACTAGGAGACGAGGAATCAGAGGAATTTTCCTGGCCCTGGGGGCAGCATACACCGATGGTTCTGCCTAACGGGAATATTTTTGTATTCGATAATGGATTTAATAGAAATTTTGGCAGCGGAGGTTCCTACTCTCAAGCTACTGAATATGAGATCGATGAGGAAAATATGACTGCTAAAATGGTATGGAGTTATGGAAGAGAAAGAGGAACGGAAACGTATTCAAGTATTATAAGTGACGTTGACGTACTTCCTAATACCAAAAATAGGTTGTTTGCACCTGGTTTTATTCAAACTGCTGGGCTCACAAAGGCAAAACAGGTAGAGCTTTCTTATCCGGATGGAACTGTGGTTTTTGAATCAACAGCAAATTTCAAAAACTTATTAGGTAACGGCGCAGGTTGGGGTCAAATTGACATTATTTACCGGGTTGAGAGAATAGATTTCTCAACTATTTTTTCAGTCAATTAAGAAGGGTTTATTGTAATCCATAAAACTTTGCGATGCCATTAATGATAAACTGAACACCAATGGATAGCGCAATAAAGCCCATGAGACGGGTGATTACTGTCATTCCTGAGCGCCCAATGAATGAACTAAGCCAGGGAGCAACACGAAGGATTCCCCAGGCAAGCAGGGCAACCAGAAAAATAGCCACCCCATTTATGATGTAATCGATGATACCGGCAGCTTCAGAACCAAAACCGATAACTACCGCGATACTTCCCGGACCTGACAGGAGTGGCATAGCGAGCGGGCTGAAGGAAATATCTTCTTTTTCTTTGGCTGCTTCCTGATCTTCATCGGATAGTTTCCTACCAGCGGAATCAGGGTTCAGCATCGAAAAACCGGCACGCATAATAATTAGCCCACCTGCAATCTGGATTCCCGAAAGACTGATTCCAAAAAAGCTCAAAATGAAAGTACCAATCAGCAGAAAAGTGCTAAGTACAATAAACATATAGAAAGTAGCCTTCTTAGCGGTTCGGGTTTTCTCATCGGTACTGTGCCCTTCGGTTAAGGACAGGTACACTGGTAAGGCCGCTGTTGGGTTTACAACAGAAAACAAGGAGGTAAAACTAGCTACGAGTAAAACCCCTGTTCCCATCACTTCCGTTGACCAGGGAATGATATCTTTAAAAAACTCTTCCATGCCTTAAAGATAAGGAAGAGTTTTTGTAAAACTATTAACTCCATATTGGCTTTTTATCAAAGCTTAATGTTATTTGCACAGGTAATCTTTTATTTTCAAAAGTAAATTCAAGACACATTTATGACATCAGCAGAAGTATTATCCCTTAGAGATCAGTTAGTATCAGCAACCCACGAAATCCTAGAAAGATCTGTCACCAGAAACGAGAAATTATTTGCAGTTTGTGAGCTTTTAGCTGATGAAGTTCCAACCTTTAACTGGGTTGGTTTCTATATAGCCGACCCTGAAGGAAAAGAAGAATTAGTTTTAGGGCCTTTTGTTGGTGCAAGCACTGATCATACCAGGATTCCTTTCGGAAAGGGAATTTGTGGCCAGGTTGCTCTTTCTCATGAAACCTTTGTTGCCCAGGATGTGCATGCTGAAGATAACTACCTGGCCTGCAGTATCGATGTTCAGTCTGAAATTGTAGTACCTATTATGAAAGGAGACGCCTTTGTAGCCCAACTAGACATTGACTCTCACACTAAGAACTCAATTACGGAAGAGCAAAGAGCTACGCTTGAGGAAATTTGTACTCTGCTAGCGAACGAATTTTAATTTAATGCAAAAACCATGGGTTCATACATCTTAACCGACGAAACAGCCATTGATGTACTAATATTTTGGATTGAGAGTACCGATGGAAGCATTTCTTTTACGGAAGAAGATGCGGTTAAGCGTGTGCTGGATAATATGAACTATGATTTAACTACCTATCGTAAAACGCTTAGCCAGATAGCTGCGATGAGTACCGAGCATGTGAAGCAATTAGTGGAAGAAGCGATTGTATATGTCCGGTCTAACTTCAGTGATGATGGTAAGAGATTGACATTCAGCCTGCTTGATACGATTGCCACATGTGAAGGGAGTATTTCTGACGAACAGCAAGCAAGAGTGGATCGGCTAAAAAGAGAGTTGGGGTTGTAGCCGTTAAAAGTGAATTAAGATTAAAGAATAAAGATTTAAGAATAGAGAAGAGGCTAGCTAAACTTACTTCTTTATTCTTTAATGAATATTCTTCATTCCTTGGTTTTCTGGAAAGAAAAAAATCAAAGCCTCGGGCAGTTATCTCCAGAAACAATTTCCAATCCATGAACTTCAGTAGGTGTTATTTCTCTGCTATATCCCGAATAAGCCCGGCTCCTGTACCATTCATCACTAACAGTACCTGAGACAGTAATATAGAATTGCATTCCTTCCTGTTGAGTGATTTGTAACGGGTATCCTGAACTTGTAAGTAATTCTTCCAGGTTACCATTAAATCTCCATACTTCACTTCCATCACAAAGAGTAAATGACGAGCCATTCTCTCCAGAAGTAATACCTGAATAAGTATTAAAATTATCCTGTTGTTGCTGATTTTGGACCAGTCGCTGGAATTCGACAATAATGATTCCCAAGTCGCTTCCCTGCTCCATTTGTGGTAAATACCTTCCAGGAGTTGTATGAGTATAAGTTCGGTAGTAATTGCCAAGTCTAACTTGAGTGTTAAGTACCCACTCATTGCTATCCGGGGGAGATAAATCTGGGATTTCTGATTGATCAGGGAGGGTCCATATATTTCTAGAGTCGAGCACAGAATAGATGTTACCCCAGTCAGGTTCAGTTTCATAAAGAGGTAGGCAGTAGCCAAAGCTGATCGTCTCATAAAACTCAGTACACCTATCCTTCAGGTAAAGCTTCATATTTTCATGATGACTGAGCTCATTGCTGTTTATTCCTTTTGCCCAATACAGAATGCTCTCTCCCTGAACTCTCCTTCCTTTTGAAATGCGAAATAATTGAAAAGGCTCAATCTCAGAAATTAAAGTAACTCTAAATTCCTCCTTCACCTTCTCTAAGGTTGATGACGAAAGATCTCCCCAGCCCAGCGAATCCGCAATTTGTTGAGGGAAATAAGGGCTTATAGTACCACGCTCAGTCGTGGAGAGATCAACATAATTGGTACCGGTCATTTTATGAGAAGATTTACAACCGAATACCAAAAGAGCAATGATAATTACAAAAACGTTTTTCATATCGTAATCAATTGCTCCAAGTATAATCAACAAATGTAGTAAAACCCCATACCCAAATGAGGTATGGGGTTTGTAATTATCTTACTTCACCAAGATTAGAAACATGGACATCAACTTCATGATTTATTCTTAATCCGAATAATCCATTAGTATCATATCCCTCACTGTCTATTGAAGCCACTTTAGCTTCATTGATATAAAAATCTATGTGATCACCTGTTACTGCGACAGACAATTGGTTAAAGGCATGGGTACCAATTCTCGAATCCGTTTCCTGAGCCTCGGTATGTCGGTTAATGGCTTCACTAGGGGTCCATGCTTGAATGGTTTCTGTTCGGTCACCTATTCTCTCTTTGATGATAAAATCACCGGAGTTTCTGATTAGGAAATATAAATAAGTGTGTCCGTCTTCTTTAAGGTCTTTGCCTCCAAAAAAGAGACCAAAGCCTTCAGCATGTCGCCCTTGAGGATCGAGGGTATAGACGGAAGTTTGTACAGTATAAGTATCCGAAAGCTCACTATCGGGGTGCCAAAAGATTGCGGCAGGCCCGGTTGTAATATGCCATCCCGGTGTCATATTAACAAAATAAATATGCCCTTCATCTTCGTCTGAACTTATGTGAAGGTTATCCATTTCCCGATCAAGCCGAACTTCCCAGGATTCTGGTACTTCAAGATTTCCTACATGAGAAGAATGGTGATGTTCTGTGCCTTGGGCAAATAGAACAGGACTTATCGCTACTATGAGCAGAAAGGTTGTTAGTTTTTTCATCATTCGTAGTTTTAGTTAGCGTTTGGGTTTAATCAATACAATCCTATAACCCGTATTTAGCATACAGGCTAAAATCTCTTTTTGTCTAAACCCTTAATAACTACAGTTCTTTACCCGGAACAAATTTCAACACCTTGCTTCAATGAAGCAAATACATCTTCTCGCGAAGGTATAAATTCCTGAGCCACAAAACCATCAAAGCCTGTTTCCGAAATAGCTTCCATAATGGCCGGGTAGTACAATTCCTGTGTCTCATCAATTTCATTCCTGCCGGGTACCCCGCCAGTATGATAGTGTGCTATGTAAGGATGGTATTTCCTTATGGTAGCAATAATATCTCCTTCCATGATCTGCATATGATAGATGTCATAAAGGAGCTTGAAATTATCCAGGCCAAGTTTTTCGCACAGTGCCACCCCCCACTCAGTATGGTCACATTGATAGTCAACGTGATCGACTTTAGAATTAAGTAATTCCATACAGATAGTCAGCCCATATTCAGAGGCTTTTTTAACTACCGGTTCCAGTCCTTTTGCACAATGCTCTAATCCTGTTTCGTCATCAATTCCTTTTCGGTTGCCAGAGAAGCAGATTATTTTATCAAAGCCGGCATCCGCTACTACCGGGAATAAATCGAAGTACTCATTTTTAAGCTTTTCATGAATGGATGGGTCGTTAAAGCCATCGGTGAGGCTAAGCGGAACACTATTTGCCATAGCACAGGTTAACCCGTATTTCTTTATGGTCTCAAAATCTTCCGGGTTTAGCAACTCAATAGATTCAATTCCGATTTCAACAGCGAATTCACACAATTCTTCTAAAGACTTGCTGCCATATGGCCATCTGCATACCGAATGCCGAAAGCTTTGCTTGCCTGCTTTCCTCGAAGTGGGCATGGCAGAGCCGGATAAGGAAAGTCCCCCCATTAGTGCTGTTCCGGCTAATCCCTTTAACGCTTCTTTCCTTGTAATTTTCATGAATTAAAAAGTTGTTCGCTAATTATCATAATTGAAAGCGATTTTCTATACTCCGCTCTGCATTAAAATACCCGATATTTTTTTGTTCACAAGAATCTATTTGTCAATTACATGAATCTTAACCTAAAAGCTAAACAAGAAAGCACTTTTGATGCCATAGTTGTAGGAAGCGGAATCAGCGGAGGCTGGGCTGCAAAAGAACTCACCGAAAATGGTTTAAAAACACTGGTATTGGAGAGAGGGAGGCAAGTTGAGCATATCAAAGATTATCCTACTCATTCGACTCCGCCATGGGACCTTCCTTTTGATAACCAGGTACCTCCCGAAGAACTCAAGCAGTATGACAAGCAGCGCCGAACGGGATATACCATCCGACAGGCTACTAAACACTGGTGGGTAAAAGACACGGAGCATCCCTATACAGAGGTAAAAAGATTCGATTGGATGAGAGGCTATCATGTAGGCGGTAGATCCATTATGTGGGGAAGGCAATCCTACCGATTAAGCGAAATGGATTTTGAAGCAAATGCCAAAGATGGCTTTGGGGTTGACTGGCCTATCCGATATACAGATTTATCACCATGGTATGATCATGTAGAACGCCATGCAGGCATCAGTGGACAAAAAGAAGGCCTGACACAGCTCCCAGATGGTGAGTTTTTACCGCCAATGGAAATGAGTTGCGTTGAAAAGGAAATCAAGAAACGGATTGAAACGAATTTTGATGACCGGATCATGACGATTGGAAGGACAGCAAACATTACCGTTCCGCATAAAGGGCGGGCTGGTTGCCAGTATCGAAATATGTGTATGCAGGGATGCCCTTTCAGCGGGTATTTTAGCAGTCAATCGTCTACGCTTCCGGCAGCAGCGGCAACGGGCAATATGACCCTGCGTCCTTATTCCATTGTTACGGAGATATTGTATGATCCCGAAACACAAAAAGCGACGGGTGTTCGAATTCTGGATGCCGAAACAAGGGAATACAAAGAGTACTACGCCAAAATTGTTTTCCTATGTGCTTCGGCGGTAGGCAGCACCTGGATCTTATTGAATTCAACCGAACATTTTGCAAATGGAATGGGAAATGCTTCCGGTGAGCTTGGCCATAATATGATGGATCATCACCTTGGAGTGGGAGCATCGGGCAGGTTTGAAGGATTTGAAGATGTTTATTATCACGGGAAGCGGCCAAATGGAATTTATATTCCACGCTTTAGGAATATTGCTACTTCGCATCCCGATTTTATTCGGGGATATGGTTACCAGGGTGGTTCTGGTAGAGGAGGCTGGAAAAAGAATGTGGCAGAACTCAGTATTGGCCCAGCTATTAAAGAAGAAGTAAACGATCCCGGAAGCTGGACCTTTGGCATTGGTGGTTTCGGGGAATGGCTGCCCTACCACGAAAATAAAATGTACCTCACCAGTGATGTACTTGACAAATACGGGTTGCCAACGGTTGTTTTTGATGTTCAGGCCTTTGAAAATGAGTATAAAATGCGCGAAGATATGAGGGATTCTGCGGCCGAGATGCTGGAAGCAGCAGGGTTGAAAGACATCCATTCCTGGAATAATGAACCTTCGCCTGGCTTAGGTATTCATGAAATGGGAACAGCGCGCATGGGCCGTGACCCAAAAACCTCGGTTTTGAACAAATGGAACCAGGTTCATGAAGTACAAAATGTATTTGTAACCGATGGTGCTTGTATGACCTCAGCAGCTTGTCAAAACCCATCACTTACCTATATGGCGCTTACAGCTAGAGCAGCAAATCATGCAGTAGAAGAACTTAAAAAGGGGAACCTGTAATCATGGATAAGAAAACTCCAAACCACATTAGCCGAAGGGAAGCCCTTAGAAGAGCGGCCTATTTATTAGGCGGAGCAATCAGCGCTCCAACAGTACTGGGTGTCATGAGTGGATGTTCCCCATCCAGAAGCAGTGCTACTCATTTCACAGAAGCTGAAATGACATTTCTCGGAGATGTAGCCGAAATCATTATTCCAACGACCGATACTCCTGGTGCCCGGGATGCCGGGGTGCCAAGGTTTATGGATGACATGATTTTCACGATTTGGGAAGAGGACGATCGCACCTATTTTTTAGATAACCTGGACTCCTTCACAAAGAAAGCCGAACGTGAACTTGGGAAACCATTCATTGAGGCTACTTCGGAGGAACAGACCGCCTTCATCACTAAAGAACATGATGCGGTTTTTGGTGGAGAGGTAGATTGGGATGCTCCACGCCCTTTCATCTGGCAGATGAAAGAGATGACGCTAGCTGGGTATTTCTCCAGCGAGATCGGAATGACGCAGGTTCTGCAGTATGAAATGGTGCCGGGTTATTTTGATGGATGCATCAGTTTTGAGGAGGCCGGCGGAAAGGTTTGGGCTTAGGTATGCCTTTTTCTCACTAAAAAGTTATTCCGCGGCGAAAGCCGGAATCTGTAGAGGTTGGGTCGCTGATTAAGAGGCTTGGTGTTACCAAAGCATCTCTTTACAGATGCTGATCCCGAACGCTTTCGGGACAGCATGACTACCAGAAGTGGGAAGGTTTGAGCTTAATTCATTCTTTCTCTTTTGGGAAATGAGCAAACCACTTTTCCTTATATCTAGTCGATAGATGATTCAACTCACTAGGTAAGTATTTATCAGTGATCAATTTATAGTATCGTAATAAAAAAGTGAAAGCTTGAAGTAAATTCTCTTTTACTTTGCTAGAGGTTCGAATCTGAATAACTCTGCCGTAGCCCGGTTCAGTTACTTCTACACTTTTTTTGAGATCTCTACCATGAGCTTTATTTGATAAACTAGAAAATGTAATAGAGTATTCAGGCTCTCTATTAATCTTTTTGCAAAGCTCTCGTAAGTTTTTTGGTCCATCGAATATCTGATACCAATTATTTGGATAGTACCCCTTTTTGATTTTGAAGTTTTCAAACTCCTTATACTCCTCCTTAAAGTATTTTTCTAAATGATTTTTTATCTCTTTATTCCTTTCAATTGAGTTTTCGGTTAATTTTTCATCAAAATCTAGAGCTTCTATTTCTGAGTTTTCAAATAATTGGACAAACCATTCATTTTTTTTGTTTAAGTAGCTATTCCATTCGAACTCATTAATCAGAGAGCTGACATATAGGCATCTGGCCTTTCTTTCTGAATCGGAAATAAATATATATTCAAGATAAAAGCTTGATTCTATTATGGCTCTTACAATTATCGGTAAACTGAAGTCAGCTCCTTCCTTAGCTAATTCAGTAATACTATCAAAATGAGCAATACTCCCTTTCAATAGATGCATTATTGTTACCGTGGCTAGGATGTCTCTTTTTGATTGGTCAAATGCCCTAAGTACGAGATCTGTTCCATAATTAATTAAGTCTTGAGAAGCCTTTAATAGTTCAGTCATTTGTCTATCAAGCTTAACTTCTGTTGAGCTTAATTCACGATCTAGAACTCTTTTATTTGAGTCTTCAGACATATAATTATTCTACAACCAATCCACTATGTCGTCTTTATGCTCTACCTTCACATAGTCCTGGAAAAGTTCGTGAAGGGTGGAGTCTCGTTGTAGCTCTTTTCGACTGATGGCATCCAGGTAGGCAATGATGAGCCCCTCATGAAGAATGGCGATATCATCACAAAGGTTTTCTACTACTTCCAGGATATGGCTGGTGATGATTATGGTAACGCCTTTTGCTTTGAGCTTCCGAAGTACCGTTTTCATCCGGTCTATGGAGATCACATCTACGGCTTCAAAGGGCTCATCCAGTAACAGGATTTTGGGCTCTACCAATACCGATGTCACAAATGCGAGCTTCTTCCTGCTCCCTGAAGAAAGTTTATTCACTTTAATCTTTGCGAAATCTTTGATTTCAAAGAAATCCATTAGGGAATAGGCTTTTTCTACCAGTCCGTTTTTCTCAATCTCATAGATATCGCATACATACTCAATGAACTCAAGACTGGTAAACTGCTCAAATAACAAGGGCGGCTGAAGGACTGAAGATAAATCCCGTTTAATAACTAATTCATTCTCTGCATTTAACACGAGTCCATTTATTTCAATCTCACCAGCCTCATAGCTTAACAAGCCGGTTAGCACTCCAATCAAGGTACTCTTTCCGGCGCCATTAGGTCCAATAAGCCCAAAAATGGTTCCTTCAGGAACGTCTAGGTTTAGGTCTTGAAGTACCGTTTTTTCCTCGTAGCTCTTATGAAGGCCTGTTATCGAAATTGCAGCGTTAGCCATTAACTTTCTTCTTCTTAGTATAATATCGGATGCAGTAAATGATGGAGAATATTCCATAACCCAAAAGAGCTAACTGCAGGTTGGTCATATTTGCAAAAGCTACAAATTCGCGATCGCCCCGAATGAACTCCAAAGCAAACCTCAAGAGTGCGTACCCACCGGTATGGATAAAGAAAATAAGTGGAGATTTCTTATCCGAATCCCAAATCTTTTTAAATACCCAAAGCACGATTCCCATCAACACCAGGTCGCCAACCATTTCATAAAGCTGGGTTGGATGCAATGCAGCACTTACGGTCGAAGCCTGGTCAACCAATCCATTTTGATAGGACCATTGCCACGCATGACTTGAAACGCTGTAATCTGTTTCAAAGCCTGGGATGGTAGTTCCATAGCGAGGAAAATGAACACCAAAGATGGAGTCGGTAGCAGTACCGTGAGCATCTCCATTCAAGAAACAGCCCAACCGGCCTACAGCCTGTGCAAATAATATAGCCGGGGAAAGAAGGGAGAAATACTCGAAATAATTCATGTGCTTGCGACGGGTATACAACAACCCGCCAACCATACCACCTACCAGGCCACCGGTAATACTATTTCCAGCTCCTGAAAGGCTGAACATTACGGTAGGGTCGGCCAGGAATAAATCCAGGTTCCAAAAGAGATAATGGGAAAGTCTTGCTCCGATTAATGAACCAATAATAGACCAGGTAATGAGGCCATCAAAAAGCTCCACTTTACCTCCGTACTTTTTTACTCTTAGGTAGGCTATGTAAACACCGATTACAATCGAAATCAGGAAGTACAAGCCTTCGTAAAAGTAAATTTCGTTAAAGCCAAGGTTTAGGTGAATAGGTAGCATAAACAGGTCTTATTAATTGCGCACAAAGGTACTAATTAAAGTTCACTCCAAATACGGTTCAGTATTCTTTTTTTGAAAAGATTTACGAGCACCTCCATATGCCCCCATAGGTATACCCCAATGATTAGAATCACTACTCCCATTATTGTACTGCGGTACCAGTTTAGTCCGTCAAGCGGGACAAAAACCAGGTAGCCTACGGCAAAAATGCTAAAGGAAATCACAAAGGTAACTTTTTGTGGAATGATCGGGTGCTTGTAGCTAAACGAAGAATAGATGGCTTTCTGATATTGATAATAGGAGCTCCAGATAAAAATGAGCATAAAGCAAAGGAACATGAAGGTATTTGCGATGAAGATGTGCAGAACTTCGCCAATCTCGGGGATTACCAGTAATTCAAAAATGGTAATTGCATAAAACACTAAAAGAGGAAGGATAATTACTCCCAAAAAACGTTCTTTAAGCTGCTTTTCCAGTTTTATGGGAAACTGAAGATGGAGTAGCAATTCCCGGTTTTCATAGCCATACATATTTGCCATTCCCATCGCTAAAAGGGCCACAGGTATCCCAGCTAATATGGTTGGGATCGCAATAGTTTTAGCTATTTCGTACTGCACATTCATTAAGAGAGGCACATATACAATGGGAATAATAGCCAGGGTTAACACCTGGAGCCGGTTATAAGGATGGATCATTACATAGTAATAGTACTTGCCGGCATTCTTGCCCAGCACTTTTCTCAAAAAGCTCCAGATCTTAGTACTGGTTTCTTCTGCTTTTTTTAGGGATGGACGAAGCAATCCCTGGCAGGTTTTATTGAAATGATCAACAAGGATAAGCCCGATCAAAATGGAAATGAATACAACTAAAATGCTGGCATTTCCAAGGCCATAATCGACCCTGGAAGCCTGGATTAGGATTCCTCCTGGTAACCATTCCAGTACCCCGTTTATAGTTTCGATTCTTGGGATAAGTGAATAAAATATTTGAGCTTTATTCTCAGAAAAAATGGCGACAAGCTGGAAAAGGGAGAAAACAAAAATCAAAAACCCGACAACGACCGCTATAAATCTTCGCTCCACAATTTGAAGAAAACGGTGTTTTATCGAATAAATAAGCACATAGTTAAGGATAATGCCCACGAATACGACCGGAATTTGGTAAAAATAGCGTACCTGAATCATCAAGAATACCATCCAGGTAAAATTGTAGATGATATTAACCGGGTGGCAAAAGCTAATGATCATTAAATACCGGGCTAACCGCTTTAGGGGGAACCCAAATCCCAGCAGCTTTCTGTTTTCCTGGATATTGAGTAAGCGCAGATTGGTAAAGGAGAAATGCATTACCCAGTAGGTATTTGCGAACACCAGCAGAATAAAAGAATACACCCGGGGAGTAAGCCAGGGCGTTTGAATCTGCATCCAGGGTTCTGTATCCAGCCATACTATTACAATAGCGGTCCCAATCAGGTTTACCATCATGATTCCCAAAAACATGATATACCCGATCATGAGGAGCAGCTGAAACCTGTTCAGGTTGGCGAGGAAAATCCTCCAGTTTAAAACCAACAGTTTTGTAAGCATGGGCAGAAGATACTAGTGTTCAGTAATCAATGAGCTTAGAATCTGATAATAATTACAAAAAAAGCCGTCGAAATTCGGACGGCTTTTTAACACTGTATCCCTGACTCAAAACTTTACGCCCAGGGTTATGGCAATACCAAGGTTGGTTTCCTCGTCGCTTGCTTCAGGTTCAAACACTTCAGAGGCTCCTATAGAAGCCCGAAGGCCCAGCTCGATCTTGTCTGTATCTAGTCCAGCTCCAACAATCACCCCAAAAGAGGTTCCATTAACTAGTTCATCTAAATCGACCGAACCGCCGTCAACATCCAGTTCAGCACCGGCTAATATATTTGCATAAGGCCCAAAATGGATATTTGGAGTAACTCCTGGGGCATCTAAACTCAACTTCACCAAAACTGGGATTTGGATATAATTGACATCAAAGCTTGCGTCAGCATCTTTTATAGAGGCTCCATATTGAGCATATAGAATTTCTGGTTGAATGCTTAATGGGCTCAAAGGCACATTAAGTTGCGCGAAAGCACCAATCATAACACCAGTCTTCATCTCATAAATATCTAAGTCTGTTTGTGCAAAGTTGGTGAAGTTAACCCCTCCTTTAAGTCCAAATGTTGGTATGATTTGGGCATGCAGAGTAGTTGTAAAGGCAAATAGGAAGAGAAGGGAAACTGAAAGAGAAATGCGTTTTTTTAATTTCATCTTGGATTGGGTTAAGGTTCTGATTCTACTGTTGATTCTAGCGATTATTCCCAACCTATCCAATCATTGGCTTCTATTTTTACAAATAATCCTTCAGGTACTTTCCAGTATAGCTTTTCTTGATTTTGCTTATCTCTTCAGGAGTACCTTCGGCTACAATCTGACCGCCTCCAAAGCCGCCCTCAGGCCCAACGTCTATAATCCAATCAGCACTTTTGATGATGTCCAGGTTATGTTCAATGATAATTACAGAATGCCCAGAATTGACTAGTTCATTAAAGGCGTCCAGTAATTTGGCAACGTCTTCAAAATGGAGCCCTGTGGTCGGCTCATCAAAAAAGTACACAGTATGCTCGGTGCTGGATTTGGTAAGGAAACGAGCTAGTTTTACTCGCTGTGCTTCTCCGCCAGACAGCGTGGTTGCACTTTGTCCCAGTTTCAGGTAGCCCAGGCCAACATCTTCTAATGGCTTCAGCTTGTTAATGATATTCTTTTCATCCACAAAAAAGTCAATGGCTTCTGATATAGGCATTTCAAGTACATCGTGGATGTTCTTTCCACGATACTTCACGTTCAGGATATCCTTTCTGAAACGGGTCCCCCCACATACCTCGCAGGTAAGCTCGATATCAGCCATAAACTGCATCTCGATTTTTTGAACCCCTTCACCCTGGCACGCTTCACACCTTCCACCAGGAACATTGAAAGAGAAATGCCCAGCGGTATAGCCCATAATTTTTGCTTGCCGGGTAGCAGCAAAAACATCCCGGATTCCATCAAAAGCTTTGGTATAGGTAGCAGGGTTTGACCTTGAAGAGCGCCCAATCGGGCTTTGATCGACCATTTCTACATTGTGGACACTACTTAACCCGGAGAGATCACGGAACCGCCCAACTTTTTGGTTATAGGAGCCAATATGTTTGCGGATACCTCCATACAGGGTGTCATGTACCAAAGTAGATTTTCCTGAGCCAGATACCCCGGTAACCACCAACAACAGTCCAAGTGGAAATTCCACAGAAATATTTTTGAGATTATGTTCGCTGGCTCCTTCTAAGCGGATTACTTTTCCATTTCCTTTCCGACGCTTTTTAGGGAGCTCAATATTCTTTCGCCCACTCAAAAACTTCCCGGTTAAGGTATCGGCTTCAAGCAGTTTCGGGAAATCGCCGGCGTACACTACTTCACCCCCATGAACTCCTGCAAATGGGCCAATATCGATGATATTATCCGCAGCTTTCATCATTTCAGGATCGTGTTCTACCACCAACACGGTATTTCCGATGTCTCTCAACGATTCCAGGATTTGAATCAGTCGGTCATTATCCCGGGGATGGAGCCCTATCGTTGGCTCATCCAATACATACATACTGCCGATCAGGGAGCTTCCGAGGGCGTTTGCCAGGCTGATTCGTTGAGACTCACCACCACTTAAAGTATTCGCTAACCGGTCGAGGGTCAGGTAATCAAGCCCTACTTCATCCAGGTATTTAAGGCGCTTTCTGATCTCGAATAAAATCTGTCCAGCCACTTCTTTTTCGAAGTCGGTTAACTCCAGTTTCTCGAAGTATTCCCGGGCATGGCCGATTGTGAGCTCCGACACTTCTCCGATATGCATATTTCCCACCTTCACGTACTGAGCATCTTTGCGAACACGATAACCCTCACATTCCGGGCAGCGGCTATACCCTCGATAACGTGAGTATAAGACCCGCATATGCACTTTGTAATTTTGAGACTTCACTTCATCAAAGAACTTCCATATCCCGATATACTCATCTTTCCCTTTCCAGACGATCTTCTTTACTTCTTTAGGAAGCTGACCATAAGGTGTATCGATCGAGAACTTCTCCCTGGCAGCCACACGAACGAGGTTCTTAAGGTGCACACTGAATTTAGGAGAATCGAAAGGAGAGATAGCATTATTTCGAAGGGTTTTATCGTGATCCGGAATCACTAAATCCTCATCAATGCCCGTAACTTTTCCGAAGCCTTCACATTTTGGGCAAGCTCCAAATGGATTATTAAAAGAAAACATTTGAGGGGTTGGTTCTGTGAACTCGATACCATCTAGTTCGAATCGCTCACTGAAAGGCAGCTCTTCACCCCCTCTTATTTTGATACTGCATCTCCCGGCGCCTTCCCTAAATGCTGTTTCAAGAGAGTCGGCCATGCGCGTGATGGAAGCTTCATCGTCTTTTACAACCAGCCGGTCCACGAGTACACGATAGGCTTCGGGCTTAAATTTTTTCGTGTCCGGATCTTCTACCGTAAGGTCTAATACCTGCTCATCTTCTAAACGTAGTAAGCGGGTTAGCCCCTTTTCCTTTAACACGCGAAGTTCTTCGGAAACTTTCTTTTTATCTCTTTTTGGGATGGGAAAGCATACATAAAACCGGGTGCCGTCCTCCTGGGTCTCAAACAACTCCTTGATCGCCGTTCTTGGGGAGTCCTTTTTAACCCTCCTGCCCGAAACAGGGGAATAGGTAACCCCAATCCGCGCAAATAACAGGCGCAGATAGTCATAAATCTCGGTGGTAGTTCCAACGGTTGACCTTGGATTATTGCTGGTCGTTTTTTGTTGGATCGCCATAGCTGGCGAAATCCCCTGCATAAAATCTACATCAGGCTTATCCATACGCTCCAGGAACTGACGCGCGTAACTGGAAAGGCTTTCTACATATCGGCGTTGCCCTTCCGCATAAATCGTATCAAAAGCGAGGCTGGATTTTCCCGAGCCCGAAACTCCGGTTACAACCGTGAGTTTATTTCGCGGGATCTCAACATCAATATTCTTGAGGTTATGCGTTCGAGCCCCCTTGACGATTATTGGCCGTTCCTTAGAAGAATTACTTCGGGCGGCGTGTCCGTTTTTGTCTACTCCTGAAGATGTTGAGGTTCCGTTTTTTTTGGATGCCATGAACTGATTTCCTGCAAATTGCGAATCTGGAATATACGTTTTTGAATGAAGTACATCGAATGAAAACGCAGAAAAATTTCCGTTCCCCTACAATTCCTATTCATCAAAAGTCATAATTGCAGGCTATTTATATCGGCGATATTTTCCACCAAAGTTATAGAGTTATGTACACCAACGAGTTTTACCGGGAAGGCTTCATCAATGCGAAAACAATACTCGCATCTCTGGCCGAAAATCTGGATGACACAAAATTTTCGACCCGGCCCAGTGCATCTGCCTGGTGTGTGGGAGAAGTGGTTAGCCATTTAATCAATGCAGGGAGTATATATTCTGAAGTCCTGGAGGCTAAGCTAAGCAATGGCTTAGATGGTTTTCCAAAGGCTACAGGGCCCTACAAGCACCCATGGCACCTGCGTTTATTTATCAAAACCGTAAGCCCTGAATTTCAAAGGAAGGTAAAAACGATCCCTCCATTTGAGCCCGTACGTGTAGAAGAGTTGGATAAAGAAAAACTGCTCTCTGACTTCAATGAGTTGCAGGACCGGTTTCTCAAGCTTATTGATATTGCTGAAGCCCATAACATTGATTTGGCCAAAGTGAAGGTGAGCAATCCTATCTATTCCATTTTCAAAATGAGCCTGAGTAGTTGCTTTGCCGTTATGGAAGCCCATCAACGAAGACATTTTCAACAAATTGAGCGCACCATAGCATTGCTGGACGGATAGTTCTATTTTTGTGCCGATTATGTATTCGGCTTTTATATCAAAAATCTTATCCCATAAGAAGGTGGCAGTGTTTTCTCATATCCGCCCGGATGGAGATTGCCTGGGCTCACAGATCGCATTATGCCTTTGGCTCGAAAAAAACGGAGTAAGTGCAACGGCCTTTAATGAAGATGATCCCGGAGATAACCTTCGGTGGTTGCTTGAAATTTTTCCGGTGATAAAACCTTCCCGGGAAGTATTGTCAGAATTTGATGCTTTTGTAGTGGTAGATGGCAATGCCCTCCACCGTTTTGGTCCGGTGGCAGAGGAGATAGCCGATCTCGGAAAGCCCATTTATATGATCGATCATCATCCCCAGCCGGATGATATCTATGAAGAGGCAATCAGTAGGGTTGATTATTCTTCTACTTGTGAGTTGATCTACCAGTTATATGCAGAGCATGATGCTGATCAGATTGATATCGATGCTGCCAAAGCGATGTACACAGGCATTGTCACCGACACTGGCTCCTTCCAGTTTGATAGTGTGACGCCCAATACCTTAAAAGCCGCCGCCGATTTATTGGGAAGAGGTGGTTTTACTCCCAACCAGGTGGTCGAAAAAATATATTCTACCAAAACCCTTGGGCAGCTCCATTTGCTAAGCAAAGCCCTCGAAACAATTACTTTATTTGGTGACCAACAAATAGCTATCATCTGCGTTACCCAGAAGATGTTTGAGGAAACCGGAACTACGAAAGAGGATACTGAAGGCTTCGTTGCCTATCCTCTCAGTATTTCCGGCGTTAAAGCTTGTGCATTGTTTAGAGAAGATGGAGACCGGATAAAATTGAGTTTGAGATCAAGAAGTAACATCGATGTAAATGTATGGGCGAGACAGTTTGGAGGCGGTGGTCATAAAAAAGCTGCTGCCGGATGGCATCCTGGTCCGTTAAAACAAGCGATTGAAGACGTTATGAACATTGGAAAAGAGCAGCTGAAACCAACCAATACTATATGAAGCAAACCGCTACGATTCTTTTTTCTCTCTTACTAACCACTTCTTTTTGCACCAAGGCCGACCTTGAGGTAAGTGATACCATTGCTACTTCACTTAGCGGAAGCCCTTCGGCTACTGCCGTTGATAAGCCCGCTGATACCTTTGAAGAAAAAGAGCGCCAGATCGAATCCATTTCTGAGAACCGGAGAAATGCGATTACCAATGCCGTGGAGAAAGCGAGCCCGGCTATTGTTAGTATCACCGTAACAGAGTTGCAAACGGGCTACGACAGAAGTGCGGATCCCTTTTTCTCTTTCTTTTTTTCCCGCCCGGTTCAGCGCGAAGTACAAAGTATGGGTTCTGGATTTATCATCAGTAGTGATGGGCATATTGTAACCAATCAACATGTGGCCAGCGAATCTGCCAAGACGATTAAAGTATCTCTGGCGGATGGAGAAATATATGATGCTGAAGTATTAGGCTCGGATGAGCTAGCCGACTTAGCGTTACTCAAAATCATTAGCGACCGGGAAGATTTTCCTACGGTAAAATTTGCTGAATCGGATGAGGTGCTTGTTGGAGAATGGGCCATTGCGATGGGAAATCCATTCGGATTATTTGCGGATGGTCAGCCTTCTGTTACAGTGGGTGTGGTGAGTGCTACCAAAAGAGATTTCAAACCGGATCCAAATGACCACCGGGTGTACATGGATATGATCCAGACGGATGCTTCTATTAATAGGGGGAATTCCGGTGGGCCATTGGTGAATAGCGATGGAGAAGTGATTGGGGTTAATACCTTCATCTTTACTGGTGGGACCAGTAACGGCTTCGTGGGCCTCGGTTTTGCTATTCCCAGCGACCGGGTGATTAAAATCATTGATCAGTTAAAGGAATCGGGTTCTGTTTCCCTGGATTTTGATCCTGGCTTAGAGTTCACCCCAATGACCCGCTCTTTGGTGTACCAGTACGGCTTGCCACCAGTACCCGGTTTATTAGTAACCAGCGTGAATAAAGATGGCCCTGCCTATGAGTGCGGTATCATGCCTGGCGATATCATCATCCGAATTGGAGAGGAGCGGGTAAGCAGTGAAATGTATGCCTGGGCGCTTATGCGTGAATTTGAGGAGGGAGATACCATGGTGATACAACTCCACCGCGATGGCAAGGACTACGAAGCCGAAATGACGCTACGAAAGAGGGTGGCTGGCAGGTAGGGTTCATTAGTCGTCCCAATCTAGACGGTCATCCCGCGCTCCGATGCGGGATTTGTAGGGGAACCAGGCGTTGATCAAATTCTTGCTTAACTAAGGATTCAATCTTTACAGATCCCGGGTCTCCGCTCGCCTTCTCCCGAAGTATCTCATAGCTCTTTCAAGTCTGAGACTTGAAAGTTACTGCATCGGAAGTCTCCGACTTCCATTACTTTAGATACTTTTTCCTGGTTCCGTAGCTCTACTGCGGAACCCATTGGCCTTCTTGCTAGAGTCAGACTTCCACTTCCGTCACGGAGCAGAGCTCCGTAACTAGCTCAAGCTGGTCTGGTAAATACATCAATCCAATCAACTACAGCAAAGGTTATGAAATGAGCTTGTTGATTTTGAAGGGTCATAGCTATTCAAAGAAAGTCTTACTAATGAAATTAAATCTCATAAAAACAGTTATTTATTTTTTATATACAAAATTGTAAGAAATATTTTGAGATTATTTCTTACAATTTTGTATAATTAATGCATGAGTAATAAATCCAATAAAGGGCTTGGAGAATTTGAGGAACTCGTTCTCCTTGCAGTCTGCATTTTAGATGATGCCGCGTATGGGGTATCGGTCAAACAACAAATTGAAGAACATGCCAAACGAACTGTGCTTCTCGGTGCGGTTCATATAACCCTTTACAGGCTCCAGGATAAGGGATTGCTTGAGTCGGAGCTCGGAGGCAGCTCAAATACTCGCGGAGGTCGTAGAAAACGATTATTTAAAGTTACAAAAGCGGGTATGCAACAATTAGAATCGGCTCAGGAAGTGCGATTACGCATGTGGCAATTAATCCCAAAATTAAATCCGGGGTTATAATGACGAAGTCGCACAAAAAAACTCCATTTCTTGCTGATTGGATACTTTCGAAATGCATTGGGCCAACACAATGTGAAGAATTTTTAGGTGACCTGGAGGAGATGTATGAAAAACGCCTTCTTTCCAAGGGAAAACTAATCGCCTATATCATGTACTGGGTGGAAGCCATTCACTTGACTGGAGGCTTTTTCTCTCCCCATCACTCTAAATCTGAAGATGGTTCAAACTCCATATCCGTAGATATGGTACTGCATAATGTTAAGTTGACATTTAGAGGATTCAAAAGGTTTAAGGCTTCATTCGCAATTAATCTTATAGGCCTTTCGAGTGGATTGGCAGCTGCTTTCCTCATCTTTATGTGGGTTAATGACGAATTGTCGATAGACACATTTCATGAGAATGAGAAACAGCTATATCAGGTAATGCAGAACCTGAATCGCACGAATGGTATACAGACTATCACATCTACTCCTGTCCCCCTTGCACGCGCTCTGGAAGAAGAAATGTCTGAGGTGGAAATGGCGACTACTGTCGGTACCGTTGGGTTATTCGGTTCCGATGGGATTATTCAATATGAAAATAAAGTCTTAAAGGTGAGAGAACAGTATGCAGATAAGCGTTTTTTTGAAGTCTTCTCTTTCCCTCTTCTCAGGGGCGATCCCGGCAAGGTACTACTCACTAAACAGGACATTGTCATTTCTGAAGATATTGCCAACACACTTTTCGGTGTTAATAGTAATCCCATAGGAAAATCTATCTTTTGGAAAGAAAAGGATGGTGACCAGGTATTTGTAGTTTCTGGCGTTTTCAAAAAAATTCCGGGTAATTCCAGTCAGAAGTTTGATATCGTATTACCTATTGAAGAGATCCTGGAAGAACGCCCTTATTTGACCAAATGGGGTAACAATGATCCAAGTACTTTTGTAGTGCTGACAGAAAATGCAGATGCGGAAAAATTTTCTGAACAAATAAGAGATTTTATCACTGGTAAAAGAGAAGGATACCCACACACTCTTTTTCTTCAAAAGTATTCAAATAGATACCTTCATGGAAACTATGAAAACGGATTCGTCGCTGGAGGGCGGATTCAATATGTAAGAATGTTTTCTATCATAGCAGGACTGGTACTATTTATTGCCTGTATCAATTTTATGAATCTTTCCACCGCACGAGCATCCCGAAGGGTTAAGGAAATAGGTATCAAAAAGGCATTAGGCGCAAAAAGAGATTCACTCATTTCTCAATATCTAACAGAAGCTCTATCAATCACCTTTGTTTCAATAGTGGTAGCAAGTGCCGTGGTCTATGTAACTCTCCCTACTTTCAACATCATTACCGGGAAATCATTATTGATTGATATAGATTGGCAACTTTTTGGATCGGTAGCGCTAATTGCCTTGGTAACTGCACTTTTAGCCGGAAGCTATCCAGCTCTATACTTATCAGGGTTTGATCCGATTAACATCTTTAAAGGAAAAACTTCTGGTTCAAGTAGTGATTTGTGGGCCAGGCGAGGTTTAGTAGTTTTTCAGTTTTCCATTTCAATAATACTTATCTCTTCCGTATTGATCATTTCTTCTCAGATCAATTTCATCAAAAATAAAAACCTTGGATTTGACAAAGAGCATGTAATCTATTTCAATGCCGATGGGGAATTGGACAAAGACAGCTCTGGTTTTGTGAATGAGCTAAGAAAAGAATCCGCCATTATAAATGCAGGCTTGTTCGGTCATGATTTGCTAGGTGAACATGGGAGTACTTCAGGGGTAAGTTGGGAGGGCAAAAGCCCAGACGACTACACTGAGTTTGGGAACCTTGAAGTCGGATATAATCTGATTGAAACATTCGGCTTAGAAATGGTAGAAGGGCGCACTTTTTCCCCAGATTTTGGAGATGAAAGAGGAAAAATCATATTCAATGAAAAGGCCATAGAGGTTATGGGAATAGAGAATCCGATTGGGAAAATTGTAAGCCTTTGGGGAGAGGACAAGGAAATCATCGGAGTCGTAAAGAACTTTCACTATGAATCTTTGCATGAAGAAATTAAACCAAACCTGTTTCAGTACTATCCGGATCTTTCATCCATCGTTGTACGCATTCAGGCGGGTAGAGAACAGGATACTATAAAACGTATTAGCGAGATTTATCAAGCTTATAATCCTGGGCTCACATTCTCTTTTAGCTTTTTTGATCAGGAATATGATGCCTTATATCGCTCTGAACAGCAAGTCGCTAATCTTTCCAGGGCCTTCGGAGCTATTGCTATTCTTATTTCCTGCCTTGGTTTATTTGGGCTAGTCTCTTTCGCAACAGAAAAAAGACAAAAAGAAATCGGAATAAGAAAAGTACTTGGCTCGAGTACCTATAGCCTGGTGATTTTACTCACAAGTGATTTTTCAAAAATGGTTGCTATTGCTCTTTTAATCTCTTTACCAACCAGTTACTTCATCATGAAGCATTGGCTGGATTCGTTTGCCTATCGTATTCAACTTGATATCTGGCTTTTTATAGGGTCAGGAGTATTTGCGCTACTAATTGCATGGATTACGATGAGCTTTCAAACTATTAAAGCTGCTAAGGCGAATCCGGTTAAGTCGCTTAAGTACGAATAACTCTATATCATCTTCCTTTTTATGAAATCAGGAATGAGCGTTTATTCTACCTCAGTTTTTGATTTTTATCCTTTCTGCCTTAATACAAGTCATGAGACTTGCTATGCTTCCTCTCTTAAGTCACAGACTTAAGAGAGCTTTTGGGAGTGGTTCGTTCATCTAAGTATTCTCATAGCTCTTTCAAGTCTGAGACTTGAAAGTTACTGCCCAGGAAGTCTCCGACTTCCATTACTTTAGATACTTCAAATCAATATTTCATCCATTTCTAATAACCCCTTTTTCTCTTTATACCATAGTGCGCTGCTATATGGATATTCATAAGGTTGATAGCAAAAGCCTTCTTTGACCGGGTTGAAATGCATGTATTCCATTTTCTGATGAAAGAACTCATTGGAGGTTATCTCCATTGGCCGGTTATCCTGTCTCCAAAATTGATAAGCCATATTGTTTGGGTTTTTTGAACCTGCTTGCTTGAACATCCAAAGCATCCACTTTCTTCTACTTTCTTTGCTATTGGTTTGCAAGTCTTCTAGAATGGTTTTGGCGGTATGCTTTTTAAAATCTCTTAGTATGTCGGATAAATTACCTTCCTCTTTTGCACTTATTACCAGATGTAAGTGATTGGTCATTAAACACCACCCATGTATTTGAAGGTCTTTATTGTTTCTGCAATACGTTAAACTGTCGATGATTATTTGTTTGTAAGCTGGTCTGGTAAATACATCAATCCAATCTATTACTGCAAAGGTTATGAAATGGGCTTGTTGATGGTTATGGATTTTGAAAGGCATAGCTAAAGCTTTGTATTTCTATGCCTTAATGCAACTACTTTCCGTATTATTGGTTGCTCTTAGTTGGTTCTTATGTATTGCTTTTATGCAAGTCGCAGACTTGCTCAGCCTCTTCTCTTAAGTCACAGACTTAAGAGAGCTTGGGGAAAAATTTAGCATACATTCTTATACTCTAATTCAGTAGCTCGGCTACGCATCATTTGGCCTGTTTTATGATTTCGTACTTCGAAATATTTTTCGGCCAATCTTCACCAAAAGTGTAGAACTCCAACATATCAATTGAACCATTTTTTATAAAAAGGATACAACCCGCACCATCTTTTAAACCTTCCATGTTGATAAGAATATTCGTTCCTAATGTAAAATCATCGTCTCTTTTTAGCTTAAATTGATTTGGCACATTGAAATGTATAAAATATCCAACCGAAGAATTATCTCTATTAATAATTTCCGAGTGAATAACTTGATTTCTTAGCTGTGAAAGGGTGGTACTATTCCCAATTAGTATCTTATCTATTACTTCTTTCTCAAAATTAGTTAAACTCATAATTTTCTATTTGTATTTACTTAATATAAGCAGTTCCGATCCTTACGGCGTCATCAACTACTCTTCCAGTAACAGTAACGCTATATCCAGAGACATTGACAGTAACTTCATATAGCTCACCATTTTTATAAGAGGTCTTAACTAGGGGATTACCACTATTTGAAATAGTTAAGCCAACTCTAACCTTTGTTTGTCTCTCATAGGCTTGAACAGCTACATATCCTTCAACATCGTACGAATTTTCTCCTAACTGAACAGAACCGGGATTTGAGTGGTCAAGCTAAACGGAATAGATTTTTATATACCTCAACATCAAAATCATTCCTATAAAAGAAATCAAAATCTTCATCAAGCATTAAAAGGCTCGTTAATGTTAAAGCAGTGCCATCTTTAAGATGAATTTTTACATGTCTGTAATAATCCCATGGCAACCATAAGAATCTTCTATCAAAAACGGCATAGGATAAATGATATTCGACGTTTTTAACAGTTGAAGAATCAATAATATAGTTGGCTCCTTTTTTATTCAATTTTATAAAATCTGGTCCAATAGTGACCTTCATCTTATTGTTTTTTAAAAAGTAATTTATGTGGATCATCAGTGTAGGCAGTAATAGGAATACTACAAATGGTAACAGAAGTAATAGATATTCTAACGGAATCAAATCATTTTCAAGCTCACTAAAAAACCAAAGAGCAACAGGTACTAAACATAACATAATTAGTAGCTGATAAAGGTTCCTAAAATGATCCTTAAAACTAATTCTTCTCATCAGTAACTTAGCCCTCCCGGAAGGAAACCCTTTCTCATTTGTGATTCATAGTTGCCCAATTGAATTGACCAACGCAGCCGAATTTCTTTATACACTCTAAGCCAATCGGAAAAGAGATTTATGTATATCAAGCTCAAAACCATTTCTATAAAAGAAATCGAACTCTTCATCCTTCAGTAAAAGGCTTGTCAGAGTTAAAACAGTTCCATCCTTAAGATAGATTTTTACGTGCCTGTAATAATCCCATGGCAACCATTGCAAACGTTTTTCAAATACCGAGTAAGACAAATGGTATTCTATTCTATCAACAGTTGAGAAATCGACAACATATTCAGCTTTTCCATCATCTATTTTTATAAAAGTTGGTGTACATAGTACAGAGAGTTCTTTGCTTCTTAGGTAATAATTAATATGTATAATCAAGGCCGGAACTATGACTAAAATGATAAAAGGGGATAAAATCCAGATATGATCAATTATAGTATTGTTTTCCTCTGTTCGTAAAAAGAACCAAGAAACTAAGGGAGCTAAACAAATCATATAGATAAGTTGAAGTAAGTGTCGATAGTGATCTTTAAATCTAACCTTTCTCATCAGTAGCTTAATCCCCCTGGAAGAAAACCTTTTCTCATTTGTGATTCATAATTACCTAATTGAATGGACCAGCCTGTCCTTACTTCCTGGAATTTTTGATATCCCATATCTAGAGGATTAAACTTAGAATAGGTGTAAAGGAAATTCTTCTTTCTTATCACAGTACCTTGATGCTTTATATAGCAAAGCAGTTGCAATAATTGATATTATATTTACTCCTATATAGGCAGGTACAGTTACAGCGCCTACTACAATTAATGAGGACGGGGTTATACCAACCGAGAAGCCTATATAACCACCGATTGATAAATATATGTACGTGAAACCTGTTGCATAAAAAATTAAACCAGCAGCATGGATTTGAATTGCTTGAATAATATTTACTACTAGACCAATTAATAAGCCGATTTGTTTTTTTGTATAAATTAGTATCGCAGATATTAATGTAGCTGAATAGAGTAAAATGAAAAAAAATAGGATCGCTGTTTGAAGAAGTGTGAGTTCTGCACTTACCGAAAAAAACTGTGGAATAGCAAATATAGAAGTTAGGAGTTGGTATAAAGCGATTGCTCGAAGCGAATATCTAGGTTTTATAGGGGTCTCATAAAACGAACTGGGTATTTTTGTACTATCTTTAGTTTCAAAATTTTCGGCCCCAAAAGTAGAATCATATTTTTGATATAAAATTTCTTTTGCTACTCTAACTTCTTGAAGAGTAAACTGATCTGGGTTCTCAAGAATATACTTTAGTTGAGTCTCATTTTTCTTCTCCAGATTTTTTCTTAAAAAACTATCTGTCATATAAACACATATCAGCTAGCCAATAAAAAAGCTAGTATTCTTAGTCACAAGTAACCCCATAATCAATTTTGAGAGTATCCTTTTCGTTTATAATGAAATATGATTGATCCTTCTTTTTTGTTATAAAATCAGACACTTTTAATCTTGAATAGATATTATTAGTATCAAAAATCAAGTTAATTTTTTCACTAGTTCCATCTTCTTTTTTTATTACAATAGTTGGATAAGAGTGATTTTCTATGTCAATATATTTACTTGTAATTTCCCCAGTAATATCTCTCGCAATCATCTGAGAATACTTGCTACAGGTAATTGAATCCTTTGAGCGGATCAAAAGAAAGATTAAGGCAATGCCAATCAATAAGAATATATATTTTCCTTCTATTTTCATTTCTAGAAAGGTAAAAGTAATCCTCTAAAACCTGTAAAAGATTTAAATATAACGGTTTCTCCAGTAGTAATACTAGCTCCAGCTGGCAAGCCAGCAGTTACACCAACTTTATATAATCCGTAGGTAGCATTTGGTTCAATTCCACCGGATGCATCCATTACTGCATCAGTACTTATTCCCATATTAAAAGGTCCATAGCTTCCATTTAATCCCAACCCTTGACCTCGTAAATTCTCTCCAGTTAGTGGCACGTTACCGTAATTTTGGAGTATTAATATGTTTGCTTCAGCACTATAATCAATTCCAAATGCACCTCCAGAAGAAATAAATGTGTAAGGAATCCCATTAACAACAATTATTCCAAAATCCGAAAATGCTCCCAAAGAAGCTATTGCGGCAGTTGAACCTAGGCTGAAACCTATTCCTTCTATGCCAGTTCTATTGGGTTTCTCTTCTGGACACGGTGGTTCCGATCCATCCGGACAACTACCCACCCCACACTTCCACCAGTTCTTGGTTGACTTGTCGAGCCACTGCTTTCGAAGCCGTTACTCTTTAAAAACTGATGGGTAAAAATAATAGTAGATAAACCTATACATAAGTTGTCAAATAATACTTGCCACATAAAATAATGCGACTGGTATTATAAATACCAATACCACAAATAAGTGTACCTTGAAATTTATTTCCACTTTATCCTTATATCTATCTTCAATTTTTTCAAAATTATTTTTCAGATAATTAACAAATTTATTCAACAAAAAAATTATAGCTATTAATATTAGAACTACAGCAGTACTGTTTATGTTTTTTACTTCATAGGATAGAAGGCTTTTGAAAAAAATTATAATAGAAGCTATATGCGCAAAAAAGAACATTACTGTAACAATAGCAGCACTATCTTTAGCTATTGGGTTTCTTTTAATGGATATAACATAAAAATAGTAGTAAATGAACTTGTACATTAGTTGTCAAATAATCTTTCCAAAAGACCTACTCCAGCATTCATAAAAAAGTCTCTATCAAATAAATAAGTAGAATTGAAATCGGAAAATTCAAGATGACAAGTAAGCTATTAACCCAACTTGTTACGTTGGTGTTTTGGTACTTTGCTTCAATTTTTTCAAAATTAGTTTTTAGTCTATTGACATAGAAACTTGTAATAACGAACAAGAGCACTACTAATAAAGCCAATTGTATATTTCCTACTTGAGGAACTTGGATTCCTGATATTTTCTTGAATAACGAAAACATAATTGTTACATGTAACAAGATTGCAAGTGCTGCAGCAAAAGCAGCGCTATCTTTAGCTACAGGATTCCTTTTAATAGAAATGATGTAAAAATAATAGTAGATAAACCTATACATCAGTTGTCAAATAATCTTTCGGTTACACTTTCTCCTGTTGTTATAACAGAAGTGATATCAGCTCCAACATAAAAACCTGTCAATGCTAATCCAACAGGTGGGGCAACTACTGTTGCAAGAGTTAGACCGACCCCAATTGCTAAATCTGCATAATGGTGGTTCTCAAAACCATTTATACTGCCATCTAATACTGTTAAACCAGCGCTAAGATAACTAAGCCTTTGCCCACTTTTTGTCAAAAGAACTTTCATGCTCGAGGAATTAAAATTCAGGCCAGCCTTTGCTCCTCTAATTAGATTCTTAGAGACATGTTGGTTGCCATAGAATTTTAAAGAGTATGTTTTTCCATTGACAACTATAAAGTTTTGCTTCGGTCGCACTGAAAAACCAAAAACGACATAACTAGCTGGATCTACTATTAACGTATTAAATAGATCAATACCTGCTCCTTTTATTACTTCTTCTACTTCACACTCGGGATCTTCTGGATCATCACAGCCTGCTCTTCCAACAGCTTTTGGTTGGCTCGTAGAGCCTCCGCTTTCGAAGCCGTTACTCTTTAAAAACTGATGGGTATAATACTGTGAGACATATCCCGTGCGCTCATCATGTCTTGCATCGGCGATCTTGGGACTAATTTCCCTTTTTTAGAATCTCTATTACCTCAGGAAAATTATTAATTAAAGTAGTGTCATTTAGAAAAATATTCTTCAAGCTATCTCTACTGATCTTTGAATAATCGTTTATTAAAGAGTCACTAACTGTTCCAAAAAACTCCCCTTTTCTTAAAACAACTTCTGGGGTTTCTATTTTTATTTGACTATTCCTTGATTCTATAAACTGTATCAATGTGAATCTAGTTTGATTAGATAGACTAACAGTAGTATCTAATTTAATGTATACTACTAAGTATTCATCATCTCTATTCTCAAAATCTTCAACAAAACCAACTATTTTTCCTTCAAGAGTTACAGGAGTATTTGTAGATATACTCGAAAAATTATTAGGAAAAACGATTGTCAGTTTATTTTCACTCTTGCTACAAGTAGCTAACAGAATAACTGATACAAAAAGAATACTTTTCTTAATTTTTTTTTTCATTAATCATTGATTATGATATTCTCTAATTTGAATATTTTCAAAGACAAAGAGATTGCCATTTGATGCTCCGAATACTCTTTTCTGGTGAATTCTTTGTACAATTCTGAAGTTGTCGATAGCTCGTTTATATCTTTTTGAATATACATCTATATCTGTACTTAAAAGCACGCCTTTCAATTTATCAGCACTAAAGCCGGCTATCATATTCATTGCTGATTCATCAACATATTGATTATATATATCTTTGAAAGCAAAGAATGAAGTACCCAATTTTGTAGCTAATTCTGGTAGCAACTTTTTTGTACCAGAATTAGATTTGTCAAAATAGCCTCTTTCAAATAATTGATACTCTCCTAAATAAATATTTGCACCAACTACTGACATACTTTCACCTAACTGAAGAACAGCTGAAGCCTGATCAAGAAAATAAACGATCTTTCCTTGTTTGTCTTTATGATTATAGGTGTAAGAGACATTGGAATTTTCTCCTAACTGAACAGAACCGGAACTAATTCCATATACTTCACTTGGGCCCTCTCCTCCTGCATTAGACTGGGTATTCACAATTATATCTACAATTTCATCTACATTCGGTAACCCCATCTTATCTAAGGTATTTGTGAGATCAGCTACTGCTTTATCTCCACTACTTGCATAAATCTCTCCATCTTCCCCACAATAGGTTACATATGAAGATCCGCACGAACTCATCCCGGTTGGATCGGTAAAGCCTAATGGGTTATTCCCCACATAGGTGTAGGGCGAAGTAAATTCCATGAGAGGGTCCATTTGATTGAAGCGGCCAATAAGTGGGTCATAGCCCCTGGCATTCATGTGTACCATGGTTAGCTCGGCTTCATCGTCCTGCTCATGCCCGGTAAATTTATAATTGTCATTGGGGTTAGCGGTGTTGTTAGAGCGGCCGGGCATCTGGAGGCCATAGGGGTAGTAATCATCAGTCTGGTAAACACATCAATCCAATCTATTACTGCAAAGGTTATGAAATGAGCTTGATGATGTTTATGGATTTTGAAAGGCATAGCTAAAGCTTTGTATTTCTATGCCTTAATGCAACTACTTTCCGTGTTATTGGTTGCTCTTAGTTGGTTCTTATGTATTGCTTTTATGCAAGTCGCAGACTTGCTCAACCTCTTCTCTTAAGTCACAGACTTAAGAGATCTTGGGTATAATATTTTGAGACATACCCAGTACGCTCATCATGTCGGGCATCGGCATCTTCTTTACCTTTCGAAGTGGTGTAAACCTCACCATCGTAGTAATCATCATAGCCTAATACATTTCCATCGCGTCTGAAAGTTCATCTATCCGATAAAAAGTTTATCGATTAATTCTTCCAGTTTTTTGCCTAATTCATTAGGCTCATAATCTAAATCGAAACCATGTGTATCTAATTTATCTGTACACAAATCCCTCAGCTTATCAGCAGTTTCTTCAGAGATGAGTTTTTCGTTTTCTGTTTCCAACTCTCTCAGTTCATTCACGACTTCTTTCGGCAGTCTAAGATTGGAAATGAGAAACTCAATATCTTTCGAATTAATTTTGATCATTTTTTAGTTTCCTTTTTAAACGTTCAGCCTTTTTTGTTGATGTTGGATTAACCGAAACAATTTTACCCGTATCTGGGTTTATTGCCACTTCAGCTTTTTCGCCAACATACCGTTGACTTTTCCTACCCAATTTATCGGTTTTAACTGGTCGGGTGTCTAGGGGTTCTTTTAGAGCCTTCAATTCATCTGAACGAACTAGATCATATCCTACACCTATTCCTCCGGTAAAAGTCCCAGTAGCTGTTAAACCTCTACCTAATCCAGGATTCTTTAATCCCTTACTTCTTTTCTTGCTGAAGAGACAATTTTGCTATAATCAGTATCGAAAGTTTCATTGATTACTTCTTCAAGGCAAGCTTCCATATCCCAAAGAATTCTTTGCTCGGCCTGGTCTTGAAAAAATTTCGGATCCATTGTTTTATTCGAATAAGTCAACCACTCGAATAAAACAATAGCTTCTTCCTTACTAAACTCTAGAAAAACCTTTTCTCCTCTTTGGCTAGAATCCATAGCTATAGACCTCCATGTTTGATTATGTTTTGCAGCTGTGTTGAATTTAGTCTCCAACCACTTATAAATTCACCAGATTTGCTTGATATCACATTCAATCCAGTTTTTGGATTAAGGTAATGAATTACAGGTTGTCCTCTATATGTCCCTTGAATCACTTGAACACCTTGTGAATTAATATGTTGATTGATTGCAGATCTGAATTCATTAGCAGTGACTTTATTCCAATTTCCAGTCACTCCAAAATGCTTAGCATGTTTAAATTTAGATTGCAATTGGTTAGTAGACATAGTCAAAATTTGTGAGCTTTTCTTAGGCTTAAATAAGCTCTTAATCCAAGTCCAACCTTTCAACAAACTTCTTGGGTTCTTTATAAATCCACCGGGAAGAGGAGGAGTGCCTATGACAGGATCTACACTATTAACGTCAATTTTTCGGGTATCACCTTCATCCTCACACTCTTCAGGGTTTTCTTCACAAGTACCCCGACTTGTTTGAGTTTGACTTGTCGATCCACTGCTTTCGAAGCCGTTACTCTTTAAAAACTGATGGGTATAATATTTTGAGACATACCCGGTGCGCTCATCATGTCTTGCATCGGCATCCTCTTTACCTTTCGAAGTGGTGTAAACCTCACCATCTTCCCCACAATGCGTCACATACGAAGACCCACACGAACTCATCCCGGTTGGATCGGTAAAGCCTAATGGGTTATTCCCTACATAGGTGTAGGGCGAAGTAAATTCCATGAGAGGGTCCATTTGATTGAAGCGGCCAATAAGTGGGTCATAGCCCCTGGCATTCATGTGTACCATGGTTAGCTCGGCTTCATCGTCCTGCTCATGGCCCGTGAATTTGTAGTTGTCATTCGGGTTGGCGGTGTTGTTGGAACGGCCGGGCATTTGTAGCCCATAGGGGTAGTAATCATCAAAGCCCAGTACGTTTCCATCCCGGTTTACGGTGGCCCGGACATTCCCAATATGGTCTTTCACAAAGTACTTTCTGCCTTTGTGCTCCTGGATGGTGTAGGTCTCGGTAACTAAGTTACTCCATTTACCTTCATTATCCCGTACTTCTAGGCCCACTGTTACCGTAGTCACACCACTAGCGAGTTGGTAACACCCGTTTGCAGGGCTTCCATACAGGGCAAAACAGATCGACATCGACCCAAAGTAAGGCCCACCGGTCTGATAGACCCCATTGATGTACCATTTGGCATAATTTATATATCCATCCGGGTCATAGCTACTATCTTTGTCGAACACGAGCTCTTCCAGGTTATAAAACCAGGTTTGATCGGGCGTGGAGTTAATAACTGCTACAGGAGGAATATTACTGGCTTGAATGCTTGTGCTTACAAGTACAAAGAGGAATAAATTTAACGTCGTTTTCATGGCTGGTCCTCCTGGTGTTGCGTGCTGTCAGGCGTTGCGGTTTGCAGCTCAGGCTGGGTGAGCACCCGGGTGGGTGCTTTCCTGCGGGAGTCTTCGGCAAACTTGCCCAGCCGTTTCAGGTGGGCATTGCCCGGCCATTGCTGTTCAAACTGGTCATACAAGGTGATCAGCTCCTGGTGCATTTCCAGGTGGTGGTAGGCCTGAATCCGCAGTTGTACAGCTTCCGCGTTAAGCCCACGAGGAATAGCAGCGGTAAACTCCGCCGCATCTAGTAGGCCCAAGGCTTCGGTGTGTTTACCCTGTTTCTGATAGGTACGTGCCAGCTCCAGGGCAGCCCGGCCCCGTTGCGAGGGGGTTCCGGTCGTGGCTAACACGGTCATGACCGAATCTCGTTTGTCAACGTTGCCCATCCGGTTATACGCCCAGGCCAGGTTACGGCTGAGTTGCCTTCGTTCAGAAGATGGAGCATTGGCTATTAATTTCCTAAAATGAGGAATGGCTTTGCCTGCGCTGTCAGCTTCATCTCCAAGGTAACTAAAAGCCAGTGCCTTTCGGGCATAGCGCCCCGCCATATCTTCACCATTGGCTTTCACCAGTTTCTTAAACTGTTTACGAGCTTTGGCTTTTTGCCCTGCATTCATGGCCAGTTCACCGCGCAGGTAACCGTAGTAACTGCGACGAACCGGGTCCGTTTCAGTTTGTAGCTGCGTATCAATGTAGGTATTTGCCGCTCCCAGTCCCTGGGTTTCTGAAATATGCCCGGCCATTTCGTAGTGGAAGTCATCGATTTCTTCCACACCGGGGTGCGTGACTTTATATCGGTTATACTGTGCCTGGGCTGCTTCTACATTCCCGGCTTCCATCAATTCCATCGCACGCTCGTACTGGTAACGGCTGCCTTGACCACGAGTCCCCAAAAAAGTTACTACGGCTTCATAATCATCTATACTGCCGGTAGCACCAGCTACCGGAACAATGCCCGGTTTGTCTATATCATACCTTAGGCTCACCAACTGGTCGCTTCCACTATCGTCAATCAGGAATACGTGATTGGTATGCCCGGAGCGCCATTCCCAAACCCATTCCCCGTCCAGGGTCCAGGCAAACTTAAAGGGAATATCATGAGGGGTTCCATAAGGAAAGGTTACCGAAGCTTCCCAAATTCCTTCGCTTACTTCAGCCATGGCCGTGCGCCCTGCTTCCAGGTCAAAACTGAGTGGGGCTCTTGCCCCCATTAGGGCTACCTCGGTAGCAGGTTCGCCGTTCATGGTGTGTTCACTAAGATCTAAGCGGAAGGTAACCTGTACCACCGTTTGCTGGATGCCCCCCGTCTCGCGGTCATCAAACCACAGGGTTTCCGTAGAAGCCGGGCTGACCACCCGGTTGCCCCGCTGTTCCCATTCTTCCTGTCCCCCGGAGCGAAGGATCACAAATTTATACAGGATGGGTTGAGTTGGCTTGCTGTTCAGGGTGAGTTCCCCTTTAAATACGCTGCTATTGCCTCGTTCTTTTCGGAGCCGGAGTTCTCCGTTGTCGGTCCAGCTGCCTAGTTCGGGTATGCTTCCCCGTACCACGACGTTGTCTCCCGGTTCCAGCCAGGCATGTTGCATATCTACGGAAAAGTTCAGGGTTTGGGCAGAAGCCGCTCCATGGAGTACCAGCGCCATCAAAAGCAGGCTAAAGCTATGTGTGAGCAGGTTCATCGAAGCGTGAGTGAAGATGTTGGTATAGGTGTTAGTAGTGTTCATGATGATGCTCCCTCTTAGTTTTCGATTTGTCCGATGATTTGCCCACCTGCAATAATATTCAGAAAGAGCAGGTTGTTTGATCCATCGTAGGCGGCCACCGTTTGCCCGGTTGCATCCCGTATATACCAGATGGTTGCTCCGCCCGATACCGTCTTTTTGACCCGGTTGCCATCCGCGTCATAGGCATAGGTGATGGTGCTGCCATTTGCACTGGCCGAGAGGGGCAGGTTCCGCCAATCGTAGCTTGCAGCGGTTATGCCCACATCATCACTGGCAATGCCTTGCACTTCATTCTTGGTCACATTCCCATTGGCATCGTAGTCGAAATATTTTGTTTGCGCCGAGGTGGCCCCGCTGATCCCATCTACCGAATAATAGTTTACTTTGTTGGTTCCACTGGTTAGATGGGCGGTGAATTCCAGGTCGGGTTCGGCCCCGGCTCCGTTCCGGTTGATGTAATCCAGGTTCCCGTTTTTATCGTACTCGTAGGTCACATCGTAATCCCCGTTTGAGGTACAGGAGATAGTCTCATAGCAGGCTTCGGTCAGGCGGTTGGCGTTGTCGTAGTCATAGTAGTAGCTGGCCGTGGAGGTGCTAAATGCCGACTGCACCCAATCCTGTTGGGCGATGTTGCCGTTATTGGTATAGGATAAAGACATCCCGAATATATCCGTACCTGAGGCGGCTCCGTTATTAATCTCGTCCAGCCACCCCTGCACGGTATATTCATAATCCATGATTTGGGCACCTCCGCCGAGTTTCAGCTGTTTCACCTGCCCGTCTGCGAAATAGGTGTATTCAGCCTCGGTAAGCGCCGAGCTCTCCGCATTAGAACCGTAGGAAGTCACTTTTTCCAGGCGGCCCAGTTCGTCGTAGTAATACCAGGTGTAGTGGTCCTCACCGGTACCAGGTGGATTGAAGAACATGCGTGTCATTCGACCCAACTCGTCATAAGAATACTCGATTTTCCTATTATAAGAACTAGTGGGAATTGGCGGCACTTGTACAATCCATTCGATCAGTCCAAGTTCGTTATAAGAATATTGAGTTCCACCGCTGTACGCAGAGTTTAGGTCATTGTACGTGACCCTGGTTAACCGGCCTGTTGCATTATTGGAAACATAGCCAGAGTATGAATTCTCACCATCATAATAATAGGTGATATACACTGTGTTACCTGTAGAAGGAAAACTTTGGTTGTTGATGTCAGTCCGGTCATCAAAATCTGCAGTCAAAGTACTAATTCCTACCTCCACCGGACGATCCAGTTCATCGTATTTGGTGTAGTAATAATAATCAGAAGCTGCATCTAAGTTAGGATCCCTATGGAATCGGAGCCTGCCTTTATCATCGTATCTATATGTATGAGGATGGGTTTGGTCAGGGAGCTGCTTTTGGGTAAGCTGGTTCAATGTATTATAAGTATAGGTAGTCACCAGGCCACGAGGGTCTTCTACCCTGGCTAGATTACCCCTTAAATCATATTCGTACTTTGTGATTAGATCATCGGTATCATCTAAGGCATCGTCTAAAGTCGGATTCATATTCACCCCACTTGCTATGGTTTGTCCCCAACCGTCGGTGTAGGCAATGGTTTCATTTCCTTCCGGGTCTCGTGAAATGGTTTTGTGTAAGCTATTTGCAGACCATGTTTTTCCATTTATGGTGAAGCTCTCTGAAGTATTAAGGCCATAGTCTGTTACTATTTCATTTCCTGAACCCATTTTGAACGTGGTACCTGGTAATGTAGCTTTTTCAACACGTGCTAAGGGCGTGTCTTCGTATTGGGTTTGACTGTAGGCATAATCCTCATCATCATTGAGCACAATGGGTGCAAAGTATGCATGTACCGGGGCAGCGGGATCAATTTGGTTGCCGGCTGTAAAGCCCTGGCCACCGCTTAATAAGCCATTGCTATAGAAGCCCGGAAGCTGAGTAGTAGTACGCTCTATAGGTCTTGATACTACCTTTGGTAACCCGCGATCGTTATAGAGTGTTTCGGTAGCAAGCACGGTAGAGCTTCCCCTACTCTGACTTTGAATCTCTCGTCCAAGCCCATCCGCATAGCTGACAGATTTTACATCTCCTCCCGGATAATGAGTCAGCGTTTCAACATAGTTAGGATCCGTTGTAGTATAATCGGTATTGCTATCTAATGAGTAGTAATAGTCATTGGTAGAAACTAAATCCCCATTGGCATTATAGGTTTTGTGTAACCTCCCCAAATTGTCGTAAGTAAAGCGACTTGTATTACCTGCTGTTGATTTAATGGAATTAGAAGACAAATACTCAGAATTAAGCTCCTGGTTTTGAGCAAGAGTCCCTAATGGGTAGAACCGTATATTATCAACGTACCACGAATCACCAAGAGTTGTATGGCCATAATTGCCGATCATCAATTTCTGGATGCCTGATGAGCCTGTTGGTTTAGCATAGGTAATTCCTTCTGCGATCAATTCTCCATCTATATAATAGTCAACTTCATCAGTAGTAGAGTTCATGACTATTTTGAGGGAATATGTTTGGCCAATCGTTAAGTTACTTTTTGCTTCTACAAAGCCTGATAAATCACGGTCATAGTAAAAGAAATCTTCATTTTTTATGGAAGCCCATGCCGCTGCTTCATTACCTCCTGTAGACCAATCATTCCAGGCACTGCCCCCTGAGGCGATGAGCAAACCCCAATTATCTGAATCTGCTACCTCGATATCCAACTCCCACACAACTGTACCCGAAAGCTCTGTTGGATGACTGTAAACAATCCGGTCACGTTCACCTGCTATTGCACCGGTATCCGAAACCCGCAACTTATCATCTACGACATCAATGATCGTTCCACCAGTTGCTTCCCTGTCTTTAAATACCCAATCCCCTAAGTCATCTTCATAAGCAAAACTATAAGCATATACCTCTCCATCTGATGCATTATTAAATATACCCACAGGGTAAAGACCATCGTCTGTCCATTGATATGCTGTGCTGCTATTGTTCGGGAAATCTATTTGTAATGGATTACCATATACATCTGCTTTAATCACATCAAATACTTCCAATTCTGAACCATTGGGGATGCTCGGTGCAGTTCCTGTTCCAGTAGTATCCCAAACCAATTGCTTATCAACAAGCCATTTTCCTGTTGCTCCGGAAATCCCGGAACTCCAGATCGTCCAGGTTTTAGATACATCATTTCCAGAACCATCCTCAATCGTTTCGGAATAAATTTGAGTGAGCATATTAGCATCAGCCATCAAGCTATTCCCACTCTGGGTATGAGCATACTCATAGTTAGTAACTCGTTCTTCTGAGCTGAGAGAGTTTTTTTCTACTTTCTTTGTTACCTGTTTATGGGTACTGTTCTCATAATAGTAGTTTTCTCTTGCCACATAACTTGTTTGGGAAGACTGATCATATACGTTTGTGACTTTTGAACCCAGCTTTTTCCATGTTTTTGGTATGGCATAATAGGCTCCGGTTTGATATCCGATTTCATCTTTTACTAACTCGGGTGAGCCATCATCGTATTTAAAAAACTGGGATAGATTTCTAAGTTTTAACCCCCTGTAACTATATAATGGATTCCCCTGTGCATCAGATTCATTGTATGAATTCGAGTAACTGTAATTGTTCTGAACTTTAGTTACCGATTTATTGGTAGAAGAAAAATCTTCTTCTGAGAGTAAATCTCCCCGGTAAAATTCATTGTTTGAGTAAGGCCCAAGAGGAAACACTTCCGGAGGAGCATCGGTACTGGAACTATATGTATACCACTTATAACTATTCCCTTCTGCGCTTTCACGTGTCTCTTTAACTTCGGTATAGGCTACAGTTGACCCGGAGCCCAAGGGTGCGAGTGAAGCCGATGAAATAAAAGTTAAATCAAGAGTTCCGTCATAATAATGATTGAGTATCGGCCTGGCAAAATAACCGCTCGAAGTAGTGGCATCTCCTTCTATATGATATTTGAAAGAGGTTATTACGTCATTAGTTGAAGATATTCCGTCGTGATCGGTAATTTTTAACAACCTCCCGCCGCCTACAGTTCTTTCATAGTTGGAAGCAGGAATAAAGTTTTCTTCACTCCAATCTAAATCAACTCCTAACTCACAGAGAGTGTTCCCTCTTGAAATGACAATCCTGTAACTGCCATTTCCCAGGTTAAACACATTAGGCCCATTTATAATGGTTGTGATGTAATTGCCTGTAGAGGTTTCCAGTTCAATTGAAGCATCTACACAGTTAAGATTATAATCATCCCATATCGCTTGACAGGGGCCACTCTGTGGATCTTCGGCACATACTTCCGGGAGTGCGGGAGATTCTACATCACCAACTGCACTTATAAGCACCGGAGTTTGGTTACTGGAGACTGTGAAGTTAAAGTACTTGGTTGTTTCGGTATCCGTATCGGTGAGTGCTGCATTAAGTGATTCCTGAGTAGTAGTCACAGTAGAAGGCACCAGTTGATTTATTGTGTTGGCTTCATACTCAAAGGTAGTTGTGCCTCCCGTAGGGTAGGTAATGGTCTCAAGCATCCCTTTTTTAGCACAATTCCAATCCGGATCTCGATCGTCACCACTCCATATTACTATGCCAGCTTCTTCAATTTGAGGAATAACTGTGGTCCCGGCGTTCGATGTTTCACAGTTGTGGTAGCCCCAGTAATCAATTTCTTCAGAGTTTAAAGGCACATACCCTGCTGTTCCAGTTGTGTAGGTGAATTTCCAGCCAGGAATTTCTTCATTATTTCTCCCGAATTGAGAAATGTCTTTTAATTTTAGTCTTGTTACGTCTCCAGTAACAGCCCCTACCTTTAAATAGTCATAGCTAAAGACGAACTTTTTTACGGTTACACCATCTACTTTATAAACTAGTTCATTAAGCTGCCCTTCCTTGTCAAAATCACTCCTTGTACTGTTTAATCCAGCTGTAGCAGTAAACTCTACTTTTTGATGTGCAAATTTAATATTTGCCAGGTCTTCAGTCTGGATAAAAGACAACAGCTTAAAATCGTGTCTATCTTCAGTTCTTATCTGAGAACCTTGCTTTTTTATACTGGTATCTCCAAAAATACGCTCTTCTGTTGGTAGTCGGTCATGATAGTTTCCTGTATGATTATTATAATGAAAGGTGACTTTTCTACTTGAATTAGGAGAGGTAATGCTTGATAAGTACCAGGATGTATTATACTCGGGGTCGTCAGGTAAAAACTCATTATTGCTTCCGTACAAGTCTTCATACTCTGCATGCGATTTTGTGGTTTCAGTATCCGCAAAATGATACCTGAACCCGGAAGGGTCTGTTATGGTAAACGTGGTGATTTCATGAGCCGATACGTTATAAGTAATTTTTAGGGGCACCTCATCTAACAGCTTAATAGAAATATTATCCGATTGGTCTACATAAAAAATGAAGCGCCCACTGTACCCCTGGAAATTGAAAAAGAACAAGTCATGTTCTAAATCAATATGCCCGTCATAAACCTTTTTGGCTGAATCAGCATGCATGGTTTTGTTGTCCCAGTCAACGAACTGATTGTCATAGAGCCTCTTCCCCGTATGAAAGAATCCATAATCCTGTTTTTCATCATAAAGCCCCCGAACAGTCCTTGTTATTACTCCTCCAGCTTGTAAGTTCCACCCATGCCCAACCCAACTTGGTATCTCTTCTACCTTGAAGCCGGAGTTATTATTCTGAAGTATAATTGGCACTTCAATATCTCCATGGGTAAGGGTAACTAAAGGTATGGATGCATTTGCCTTTCCTGTATAAAGGTTGGCAGGCGTTGCTGCATATTTTCCTAATGAAGCTGCAGTTGGAGATTGAATTCCAATATCATACCCCGTTTGTGCATTTAAGATCTGAGTAGCTAAAGATAGAGTTATAGCGAGTGCGCAAACACCCAATGATTTGATTAGAGAAGAATGATTGTTCATGTTATCCCAGTTGCGTTTTTATTGACAGTTCCTTCAAAGAAGCAGGCTGCGATAGTACAACTCTCTCAATGTTCACAGCCGTGTACAACTTCATGAAGCTTTATGAATAGTTGATGAAGAACAATGAGTTACGGGGTAACTATATTCGGGTTAGAATGAGCATTTAGCAGGTTAGTAGTTGAGGATGACGAGAGTATAAGTGCGCTTATGCACCGCGTGTTAAATAGAGCATTCATAGTGTTAGTCAACTTGACAGTTTTTGTTTTCTTGATTCTTAACCGGCCTTAAGGGGTTGTTTCAGTGTACACATCAGGCTGCATGTGTTATATCCCAGTACTAACTGACAGCGAAAATTGATAGCGACTCTTTTATTCAATGTTCCTTGACCCATAAGCGATTGCTATTAAGGTGTTTAATATCTAAAGGAATTTCAAACAAATCCATGTTACCAAATTGTTAACAGTTTTTTTGGTGGTCTCTTCACCTAATCAATGGCCATCCCGATACGTCCTCTGATCCCCTGATCATTTAAGTCTTTGACTTGAATGAATAGGCTCAGGAAGTCTCTGACTTCCATTTCCAGTAATGCTCTTGCTTTTTACTTGGATGCAATGCAAGTCTAAGACTTGCTCAACTTTTTCTCTTAAGTCACAGACTTAAGAGATCATTGGGCAGACAGGTCCGGGATGACGACGCGGTGTACAGACTCTTCGGAGCTAGAAATCAGGGATGTAGCCCTTATCTCTCCTTTCCAATGAAACAATGATTCCCTATCTTTGTGCAAAATTTGCTCAAAAATATTTTAGGCTAAATGAAGGTTACACTAAAAGATATTTCGGATGCCACGGGATTTTCGATCTCCACGATTTCAAGAGCAGTCCGGGGAGAGGGAAGGATTTCTGAAGATAATAGAAAAAAAATCCTGGCAAGCGCCCATGACCTTGGATATCCGTTGCCTACGCATGGCCGTGCTATTCCTAAAGATCAGCCGCCTTATATCGCACTTATTACCCAGTTCAGAGAAGGAGAGTTTTATTCCTCGTTTGCCTTAGGATTTATGCAGGCCGCTTATAATAAAAAAGTAACCCTAAGTGTATTCGGGGTTGATGAGAATATTTATGGAGTGCCATCCTTAATTGAACATCTCAGGGCATTTGGCTTTTCCGGTGCAGTGATTTTTGCTCCTGAAATGAAGGAAGACGACTACAGCCAAATCCTATATTCTACTCCAAGAGATTTCCCCATTATTTCCTGCTCCAATATCGACAGCTCGGTGCTGGATACGGTTACTTTCGATGCCTATCAGGGTGCTACACTGGTTGCAAAGCATTTCCATAATCGGGGATATAAAAAACTTGGAATCATTGAAGGCCCCGCTGAAATGCCTGAGTCCAGGTTCAGGTCCAATGGTTTTAATGATTATGCCACGCATGTGGTTGAAGAGGAAATGGTGTGGAGTTTTAGAGGGGATTATACCCTCGAATCCGGTAAAGAAGCTTTCGATGCCTTTCATGCAGCCAAGATAAAACCAGAAGCTATTTTCGCTACCAATGATGCTATGGCTGTTGGCTTTATGGAAGCAGCCAGCAAGTTCGGGTATCAATTTCCTGATGATGTAGCTATTGCCGGGTATGACAACCTTCCAATCTGTGAGAACCACTATCCAAAGATCACTTCGGTAGATACCGACTATAGACGGTTAGGAGAAAATACCCTCGAAAACCTGCTTTCCAGAATAGGCAAGGATGATGAGCACCAGGGAATCGTGAGTATGGTGCCGGTCAGTTTAAAGATCAGAGAGTCCAGTTGAGAGGTTGAGCAAATTTTTACTCTGAAAAAAGCAAAAATTTGCTCAAAACTATTTCTTTTTTCTCCCTATTTAAATATTATCTATTCCGCCTAGCAATCGGGAAGCTGTACTGTTTTGGCTGAGTGCGTGTTAGCGCTGTGTTCATTCAAAAAAGTACATCTAATGAGGAGTCTTTAAGCACATATTACATTTATGTATTTAGGAATAGATTTAGGAAGCTCATCTATAAAATTATCATTATTTGATGCCGGGACCGGTTCGGTCACCTATTCCCTTTCTTATCCAAAAGAAGAACTGAAAATCGATGCCCCGCAATTTGGATGGGCGGAGCAAGATCCGGAAGGCTGGTGGGATAATTTTCTTAAAGGCTACGCCATTTTGATAAAGGAATCAGGAATAAATCCTAAGGCCATTAAGTCCATTGGCATCTCCTACCAGATGCATGGACTCGTGTTAGTAGATAAAAACCTCGAGGTGCTCAGAGCTTCCATTATTTGGTGCGATAGCCGCGCGGTGGAGGTAGGAAACAAGGCTTTTAACTCTTTGGGAGGAGAATTTTGCTTGCCCCATCTGTTGAATTCGCCCGGGAATTTCACGGCTTCCAAGCTGGCCTGGGTAAAGCAAAACGAACCGGAAATTTATGCCAAAGCCTATAAGTTTATGCTTCCGGGTGATTTTATAGCGATGAAGCTTTCCGGAGAAGTGACTACCACCAATACCGGGTTATCGGAAGGGATATTCTGGGATTTCCAACATCGATCTATTAGCAAGGAACTTCTTAATGAGTACGGGATTTCCGAAGAGCTTATCCCGGAGGTAGTGCCAGCTATTGGGGAACAGGTTTCCGTTAGCAGCGAGGTTGCAGATCGGCTAGGTTTGTCGGAAGGAGTGCATATCTCCTATCGCGGAGGGGATCAGCCTAATAATGCATTTTCGCTAAATGTGCTGAATCCTGGCGAAACGGCGTCAACAGCAGGTACTTCGGGAGTGATTTATGCGGTAACGGATAAAAATGCCTACGACGAAAAATCCCGCATTAACACGTTTCTACATGTGAATGATACCAAAGAAGCACCAAGGAACGGGGTGCTCATCTGTATTAATGGAACCGGGATTCTGTACAACTGGCTTCGAAGGGTTCTCAACACTGGCAATGGAAATATTGATTATATCCACATGAACGATATGGTGGATTCGGTGAAGCCTGGTTCGGAGGGGCTGGCCTGCCTTCCATTTGGTAATGGAGCAGAGCGCATTTTTGAAAACAGGATTGTGGGATCACATTTGCTCAACATGGATTTCAACCGTCATCAAACCAGTCATATTCTTCGGGCTTCAGTAGAAGGAATTGTGTACGCACTAAACCTGGGATTTGAGATGCTGGAGAATTTAGGAATCGAACAAAACCGAATTCGGGCAGGACACGCAAACCTGTTTTTGAGCAAATCATTTAGGGAAATCTTTGTGAACGTTACAGGTATTCCCCTGGAGCTTTACAACACCGATGGAGCAGCAGGTGCAGCAAGAGGAGCGGCGTTAGGTTCTGGCTTCTACGCTACTCCCGAAGAGGCATTTTCTACCCTTGAACGAATAGCGGTGATTGACCCGGACCCGGAATTAGTTCAAAACTACAAACAGCTTTTTGAGGGCTGGAAGCAGGAAATAGAAAAACACTCATTTTAATATTCAACAAAGGAAAACTCCTACAAATAACCTGATATGAAACCACTGATTGGAAACAAAGAATATTTCAAAGGGATTGATAAAATCCAGTTCGAAGGCAAAGAATCTGATAATCCGTTGGCATTTAAATACTATGATGAGAACAAAGTAGTAGCCGGCAAAACTATGAAAGAGCATTTCAAATTTGCAGTGGCGTACTGGCATACGCTTACAGGCACAGGGGGTGATCCTTTTGGGCCCGGGACTAAAGAGTTTCCATGGGCTACCAGTACTGATCCTTTTCAAAATGCCAAAGATAAAATGGATGCGGCTTTTGAGTTTATCACCAAACTTGGGGTTCCCTACTATTGTTTCCATGATTTTGATCTGATTGCTGAAGGGGATACGATCGCTGAGTCGGAAAAAAGGCTGGATTTCATAACTGATTATGCCAAAGAAAAGCAGGACGCATCAGGAGTAAAGCTTCTTTGGGGAACTGCAAATTGCTTTAGTCACCCACGGTATATGAATGGGGCGGCCACTAACCCTGATTTTAATGTGGTTGCATTTGCAGGTGCTCAAATCAAGAATGCACTGGATGCAACTATCAAATTGGGTGGCGAAAATTATGTGTTTTGGGGAGGGAGAGAGGGATATATGTCTCTGTTGAATACCGATATGGGACGAGAATTGGATCATTTTGCTCAATTCCTTCACATGGCTAAAGACTATGCACGTAGTCAGGGCTTCACAGGTACCTTCTTTATCGAGCCGAAGCCTATGGAGCCTTCTAAGCATCAATATGATTTCGATTCTGCCACGGTGCTCGGCTTCCTCACCAAGTATGAATTGCTGGACGATTTCAAGCTGAATATTGAAGTAAACCATGCTACGCTTGCGCTACATACTTTTGAACATGAACTGCAGGTAGCAGCAGATAATAATCTGCTTGGAAGTATTGACGCCAATCGGGGGGATTACCAAAATGGATGGGATACCGATCAGTTTCCGGTAGATGTATTTGAAATTACCCAGGCCATGCTGGTCATTCTTCAGGCTGGAGGTTTGCAGGGAGGAGGGATCAATTTTGATGCAAAGACCAGGAGAAATTCGACGGATTTAGTAGACCTGTTCCATGCCCACATCGGTGGTATGGATGTATTTGCACGTTCTCTTATTGCTGCAGATGCCATCCTAACTAAATCGGCGTATAAAGAGCTTAGAAAAGAACGATACAGCTCCTTCGATTCCGGATCAGGTAAAGATTTTGAAGATGGAAAACTTTCCCTTGAGGACCTGTATTCCCATGCCGTTTCGAACCCGAATATTGAGCAACGAAGTGGTAAGCAGGAGCTTTACGAAAACATCATCAATCAATTCGTTTAGAATGAAAAGAGCAGCCCAACTCCCGGTTTTTATTCTTACCGTACTTCTACTCGCTTCGTGTATTTCTACTGCCGGGCAAAAGCCTGAGGCAACATTAGCGAGTGCTTACAAGGATCATTTCTATATTGGTGCAGCTCTTAATACCAGCCAATATACTGGAGAAGATCAGCGCGGAATCCCTATTGTTGAAAAGCACTTCAATTCGATCTCTCCCGAGAATGATTTGAAATGGGAACGGATTCATCCTAAGCCAGGAGTGTATAACTTCGAGGAAGCAGACCGGTTTGTAGAATTCGGAGAGGCTAATGAAATGTTCATCGTTGGGCATGTTTTAGTATGGCATAGCCAAACGCCGGATTGGGTATTTGAAGATGAGAATGGAAACCCTCTTTCCAGGGAGGCACTTCTTGAGCGGATGGAGGATCACATCACCACGATTGTAACCCGGTATAAAGGCCGGATTAATGGCTGGGATGTGGTAAATGAGGCGTTGAATGAGGATGGCACATTCAGAGAGTCAAAGTGGTACCAGATTATTGGCCCGGACTTTATTGCAAAAGCTTTTGAATATGCTGAAGCTGCTGACCCTGATGCTGAACTGTATTACAACGATTATAATATGTTCAATCCTGGTAAAGCGGATGGAGCCATTCGCATGGTTAAGGACATCCAGGAGCAGGGTATAAAGGTCTCCGGAATTGGGATGCAGGGGCACTATGGTTTGCAGGGGCCAACTGCCGGGGAAGTGGAGGCAAGTATCATAAAGTTTGGTGAGCTTGGAATAGTGGCCATTACCGAATTAGATATAGATGTGCTCCCTCCTGCTTTTGAATACATGGGGGCGGATATCAGTATGCGAGCCGATTTACGAGATGAGCTGAACCCATACATCGAAGGAATGCCCGATTCCATCAAGCAGGCACAAATAGATCAATATTCCGCTTACTTCGAGGTGTTTCTAAAGCATGCGGATAAAATTAACCGGGTAACCACCTGGGGAGTTACCGATGGGGATTCATGGAAAAATTATTGGCCGGTATCTGAGCGAACAAATTACCCCCTGCTTTTCGACCGGCAAGGAAAGGAAAAAGAGGTAGTGAATGTATTAATTGAGCTGCCTTCAAATAACTAAGTATGGAAGAGATTTTAAAAGAAGAAACCACATTAGATCAGGCCATCTATAAAGACGCCTCCAAAAGCCCTGAAGAACGTACCAAAGATCTAATTTCCAGGATGACCCTGGAAGAAAAGGCTGCCCAAATGGTTGGGGTTTGGAATGAGAAAAAGGACACCCTCGTAGATGAGCAGGGATATTTTGATCCCGAAAAAGCAAAGAAGCATTTTGGGCATGGCCATGGATTAGGGCAGGTAGGCCGTCCCAGCGATGCGGGTAAGGATGAAGAAGCAAGCCATGAAGCCGGTTTTGATGCACGCCAAACCGTTGAGCTTACCAATGCCATCCAGAAGTTTTTTATTGAAAATACCCGTCTGGGTATCCCGGTGGTTTTTCATGAGGAGTGCTTGCATGGCTTAGCCTCGAAATGGGCCACCAGTTTTCCTCAGCCCATTGGCCTGGGAGGTACCTTCAATATCGAGCTCGTAGAAAAGCTCTATGCAATGGCGGCTAAGGAAGCCAGGTTAAGAGGAGCACATCAGGCCTTAACGCCGGTGGTAGATGTGGCTCGCGATCCACGCTGGGGAAGAGTGGAAGAGACTTTTGGAGAAGATCCCTATTTGGTTTCCCAGTTAGGAGTAGCCGCAGTAAAAGGTTTCCAGGGAGATGGAGAGTTCGATAACAAAGATCGGGTGATGGCTACACTCAAACACTTTGCTGCTCATGGAGAGCCCGAATCTGGAATGAATTGCGGTCCGGTAAATATCTCTGAGCGTATTTTAAGAGAAACCTTCCTTATGCCATTTAAAGAGGCGGTTGATGAAGCCAATGTAGTAAGTATAATGGCCTCTTATAATGAAATTGATGCCGTTCCGTCCCATGCCAATCCCTGGTTGCTTAAAAAAGTACTTCGCGAAGAATGGGGCTTTGAAGGCTTTGTTGTATCCGATTATTATGCCATTCTTGAACTTTACGACCGCGAAGCCACTCATGGGCATTGGGTAGCCACAGATAAAAAACATGCAGCTGAATTAGCAATAAAAGCAGGAGTGAACATCGAGTTGCCCGAACCTGATTGTTATTTGCACATCATTGAGTTAGTAAATGAAGGGCGCATCGAAGAGGAAATGCTGGATGAATTGGTAGAACCGATGGTCTACTGGAAATTCAAAATGGGATTATTTGATGACCCTTATCTCGATCCGGAAGAAGCCGAGCAGGTTTCCGGATCAGTGGCTCACAAGGAACTAGCCTTGCAAGCTGCCCGGGAAACAATCACGCTTCTCAAAAATGAAGAGAACACGCTGCCATTAAAATCGGGTCAGCTAAAAAGGATCGCGGTTGTTGGACCAAACGCAGATCGCAGTTTATTGGGTGGCTATAGCGGTGCTCCAAAGACAAATATCACCATTCTTGAAGGAATCAGGTCGAAAGCAGAATCTTTGGGGATTGATGTAATTCATAGTGAGGGATGTAAAATCACTATTGGTGGAAGGTGGGAGGCTGATGCAGTAAATGTACCTTCATCGGAGGAAAACAGGGCCTATATCGCCCAGGCAGTAGAAGAGGTGAAAGATGCAGAGGTCATTATTCTGGCCATTGGTGGCAATGATCAAACATCCCGTGAAGCATGGAGCTCAACGCATATGGGTGATCGTACGGATTTAAACCTTTTTGGGGAGCAGGATGAGTTAGTGGATGCTATGGTGGCAACTGGAAAACCGGTCATTGCTGTAGTTGTTAATGGACGCCCCCTTAGCATCAATAATGTAACTGAAAAAGCTTCATCTGTATTGGAATGTTGGTACTTAGGACAAGAAGGAGGAAATGCCCTGGCTGAGGTCCTGTTTGGAGAATATAACCCCGGAGGAAAGCTTCCTATCTCCATTCCTAAATCGGTCGGGCAATTGCCAGTGTATTATAATTACCGGCCATCAGCCCGGCGCGGGTTCTTATTTGATGACGCGCAGCCCTTATTCCCTTTCGGTTATGGGTTAAGTTATACCAGTTTTGAGCTTTCAAATCCCATCATTCAGGATTCGTTGATTAGCGCAGATGAAGTGAGTTCTGTCTCGGTAGATGTGACCAATACCGGAGATGTGGAAGGGTCAGAAGTAATTCAAATGTATATCAGAGACTGTTTTAGCTCGGTTACCCGACCAGTAAAAGAATTAAAAGGCTTCAAAAAAGTGTGGCTAAAGCCGGGGGAAACCCGAACAGTTACGATTCCAATCACTAAAAAATCATTGGCTTTTTATGATGCCCACATGGAGTACGTAGTAGAGCCCGGCGATTTTGAAGTAATGATTGGGACTTCTTCAAGGGATGAAGACCTAACCAAATTAACCTTAACCGTGAAAGAATAACGCTTCACAAAATCAGGGTAGCATATGAGTAATCCATCACAAAAGGTTCCGTTTCTAGAAAAAGTAGGGTACAGCGTTGGAGACACCGCTTCCAATCTATTCTTTCAAACCTTCATTGTTTACCTGCTTTTTTTCTATACAGATGTATTTGGTATTTCGGCTACCGCGGCAGCTACAATGCTTGCGGTTACCAAGTTTGTAGATGCATGCACTGACCCAATCATGGGTACGATTGCAGATCGTACCGAAACCAAACTTGGGAAATTTCGCCCTTATTTATTGTGGTTAGCAATTCCTTTTGGGGTATTGGGAATGTTCATGTTTTTTACTCCTGACTTTAACGACTCAGGCAAACTTATATATGCCTATATATCCTATACATTAATGATGGCTATGTATACAGCTATCAATGTCCCTTATTCATCATTGATGGCAGTAATGAGTCCAGACTCCAATGTGAGAACCTCTGTTTCTTCTTTCAGGTTCGCTGCTGCTTATGTAGGTCTTTTGATAGTGACAGGTTTTACAGAGTCATTAGTAGAGTTTTTTGGCAAGGGAGATGAGCAAGCAGGCTGGATGTGGACGATGGGTCTCTATGGCCTAATATCTGCTGTGTTATTTTTTATCACTTTCCTTACAACAAAAGAAAGAGTTTCTCCTCCAAAAGGTCAGGAAATAAATTTTTTTAAGGACGGGGGAGAGTTATTTAAAAACCTTCCTTGGAAACTCATAGGTTTAGCAACTTTTTTCCAACTTGCTTTTTTAGTAGTTCGAGGAAGTAGTTTCGCATACTATATAAATTATTATATCGGTGACCATACTCTTGATCTTTTTGGTAAAACAATAGGTTTATCTCTATCTACTTTTCTTACTTCTGGCGCTTTGGCAACATTAGTAGGTGCGTTACTTACTAACAAAATTACTCGATTTATTGACCGCAAGAATACCTATAGCTGGTTTATGCTGTTGGGCGCGATCATTAGTATTTCATTCTTTTTCCTTTCTCCAGATCAGGTAGAGCTTGTTTATTTAGTAAATATTATTGCTGGATTTCTGTTGGGTCCAGTTGCTGTACTTCAATGGGCCATGTACACTGACACTGCTGATTATGGAGAATGGAAATTTGGAAGAAGGGCTACAGGCTTAATAATGGCGGCATCCTTATTTGCTTTAAAAGCAGGTGCTACTCTGGGTGGCTCTATAACAGGTTGGGTTTTAGGGGCTAATGGCTTTGTTGCAAATCAAGTTCAAACGGAACAAGCCCTTCAGGCCATATTATTATTAGTCAGCGCCATTCCAGCCGTTTTTGGTATTCTCGCATTTATCGTCATCATTTTCTACCCACTCACGAATGAGAAAATGAAAGAAATCGAAGCAGACCTAATTACACGAAGAGGTGAAACCGGCGAAGAACTTGCACCTGCATAACTCATAAACACTCATCGAAATAGGAACAACATGAAGTTCTCAATATTCAAAAAAGTAGTTGCCGGAGTATTATTTACGGCAATGATTAACACCAGCTCAATACTGGCGCAGCCAATAAAAGATTTTGCAACTAATGGCAGTTTTGAAGACTTCGCATTAGGTGTCTTATCCGAAGGAGACCTGGGTTGGACATTTAATATCACTGCTAATGGTGCTACTGGAGCATTTGAAATTGTAGATGAAGCCCAGGATGGCGACGGCAAAGCACTCAAAGTAACATTTGGAGCATTCAATAGTGGCGATGACTGGAATATTGAGGCTGTAAATGAAAATTTGCTTGTAAAAGCAGGAGATACCTATACCGCAACAGTATGGTTAAAAGCGGATACCACAAGTAGAACAGCCCGCTTTTATATCGGGCTTCCTGCCACTGGAGATTGGGCACGTTTTGGGCAATTCGATTCCGCGCTAGACACGGTTTGGACCAAATATGAGATCGAATATACCGCCACTGCTATCGACGAGCAAAACACGATGCGTTTTGCAATCCCAATGAATTTTGCTGCCAATGTTGGGGGTACTATTTATATGGATAATTTACAGGTAATAGGTCCTGATCCTGAAGGTTCTCAGAATACAAATGGAAGCTTCGAGGATGCTGATGTCACCGAACGAGCAGATACTGCTTCGATTGATGGCTGGACCTTTGAGCTTCAGGATACCGGAGATGCGACCTTTGCTATTGTAGATGACGAGGTTAAAGACGGAGATCGTGCACTTCGGGTGGATGTAACTACTCAGGGGGCTAATGATTGGAGTATCCAGGCAATCAATGAATTATTTCCTGTAGAGTTTGGAGTTACCTATACATTTTCGGCCTGGGCTAAAGCCAGTGCTTCAGGTGTAATGGCAAATTTTACTGTTGGGAATCCATCTTTTAGTGAATTCGGAAGAATTGATAAAAGCGAGGTTGAACTAACAACCGATTGGCAGGAGTTTTCTTTTCAATTCCAGGTTGGTGCCGATGATACCGTTGGACGAGCTCCCATTCATTTGAGTATGTCGGGCAATGTGGGCAAAAGTATTTGGATTGATAGTGTTCGTATCCAAAAACCTATTGAACCAGAAGAAATGTTTGATCCCATCGCACGGGATAAACCAAAATTTCTGGGCAATGTATACAGCCCGGCTCAAGCTCCAAGGTTTGCAGAGTATTGGAACCAGGTTACTCCCGAAAATGCGGGAAAGTGGGGTTCTGTAGAAAGTACAAGGGATGTGATGAACTGGAACCAAATGGATGCAGCTGCAAACTTGGCCCGGGAAAATGGATTTCCTTTTAAATTTCATGTGCTGGTTTGGGGGAACCAGCAACCAACCTGGATTAAATCATTATCTCCAACAGAGCAGCTGGAAGAAATCGAAGAATGGTTTGAAGCTGTGGCGGAACGCTATCCAGATTTAGAATGGGTTGAAGTAGTTAATGAGCCTCTTCACGATCCCCCAAATAGTACCGGTGATAACGCTGGAACTACTGATAACGGAGGTTATATCGATGCGTTAGGAGGAGACGGGGAAACAGGGTGGGACTGGATCATTACTTCTTTCCAGATGGCGCGCGATATTTTCCCCGATTCGGTAAAACTGATTATGAATGATTATAGCATACTCGGTAATTCGCAAAATACCGCTGCGTATATCGAAATAGTTAATCTGCTAAAAGATAGGGGGTTAATTGATGGAATTGGTGTTCAGGCACATGCGTTTTCAACTAAGTTTGCGAGTGAGAACCAGTTGGAATTTAGTTTAGACCAGTTAGGTGGAACCGGTCTGCCAATACAAATCACGGAGCTCGATATTGATGGAGTAACCGGAGGTTCTGCCGCACAATCGGATCAATTCCAGCTAAACGAGTATGAACGAATCTTCCCTTTAATGTGGGAGCATACTTCAGTTGAAGGCATTACCCTTTGGGGCTGGAGAGACGGTCACTGGAGGTCGGAACAGGAAGCATTCATCATGAGGCCTAATGAAGAAGAACGCCCTGCATTAACCTGGCTTCGGACTTATGTAGAGGAAACAGAAGTTGTAGTTTCGAATGAAGGTGAGGTTACAGATCAACCCCTGGGATATACTTTATTTCAGAATTACCCGAACCCATTTAATCCTACTACTCAAATATCATATTCCATTCCTGCGGTTTCCGACGTAAAGCTGACGGTGTATGATGTGACCGGAAGGGAAATACAGGTATTAGTTAATGCTCAACAAGGGGCAGGAACTCATTCTGTTAGCCTGAATGCAAGAAATCTTTCTTCCGGGATTTATTTCTATGAAATAATTGCTGGTAGCTACAGGGAAGTAAGAAGAATGACCCTGATTAAATAGCATTTTTTGTCAATGAGTCTTTGCGAGGAGCCCGGGTTTTTAGATTAATTGATTAGTAGCATCGACGAAGCAATCTCCTGAAATAAAATAAGATCACGAGATTGCTTCAGGACTGGCTAGTGCCGAGTCCCTCACAATGACGAGAATTTTAGTTCACAATCAGATATGTGGCCTGCATGGAAATGCGGGCCATTTCTATTTGCAATATTTGTTCGTTAGAAGCGCTTCCGTAAAAAAGTAGCTTTTTTGTGATGAAAAGATTGGATGTTAGCTTTCAAAGCTCCAACTTTTTGGGATGGAAGCACTAACACTTGAGCGGCTGAATCAAAACCTTTCTTCATCTATTGTAGATGCGCGGGTTGCCCATATTCTAAATAAGTACGGAGATAAGGCCCTTGTTACCACTTCTTTTGGAACAAGCTCAGCCCTATTGCTTCACATTATTGCCAGGGTAAGGCCTGAGGTTCCTATTCATTTTGTAGACACAGGATTTCTGTTTCCGGAAACTCATGTCTATAAAGAAGAATTAACCCGCTTACTTCAACTGAATATTATTACTCATAAAGCACCGTATGAGCTTAATCAGAGAAGCCGTAAGGATATGCTTTGGAAGGTTAATCCCGATTTGTGTTGCTCCTATAACAAGGTCACTCCCATTGAAAGCCTTTTGAACAGGTACGAAATCTGGATTTCAGGTTTGATAGGCTATCAAAATAGTTTTAGGAATGGGCTCAATATTGTTCAGCAGAGAAAAAACCTGTATCGCTTCTATCCCCTGATCGACTGGACGGAGCAGCAGGTAAACGATTATTATGAATACTTCGGGTTACCAAGGCACCCGCTGGAACCCCTCGGTTACTCTTCAGTTGGTTGCACGCATTGTACGGCTAATGGCAAAGGCAGAGAAGGCCGTTGGAGCGGATCAGAAAAAACAGAATGTGGTTTACACACGTGAAAGAGTCGACTCTTTGATTAGCCAATCCAGGTAATCTTTATTCCCCTCATCTTCGGTAATAGTAAGTGACACCACGCATGGGCAATCATAGCTGTGTAATTCTTTTACCCGTTTGGTTAGTGTTCTTACTTTCGAATAGGCTGTTTTGGCAATAAGTACACATTCCTGGGATTCCTGGATTTCTCCTTCCCACCAGAATATGGATTCCATTCCATCCAGGATGTTAACACACGTTGCAAGCCGCTTTTCGACCAGGTCCCGGCCGATAGTTCGAGCTTCTTCTTTGGATGAGGTAGTGATATAGATATATCGAAGGTTATAATACATGGCGAGTGAAATGAGTTTTAGGCTGCTAAATGATAATGAAGAATCTTTGAATTTGGGATAGAAGAAATGCAAAATAGAAGATGGATTTTATTTTGTTCAACCCGTATCTTTGCAAGCTCTGAAATTTCGCGAGAGTGGTGGAATTGGTAGACACGCTAGATTTAGGATCTAGTGCTTTAACCGGCGTGGGGGTTCGAGTCCCCCCTCTCGTACTTTCCTTTCTTTGCATAGCCTGTTTTTTACTTACTGACCAAATAATTAAAGAGTACTATTCGTGAATATTTCTGTGAAAGAAATTACTTCTGTAGATAAAGAAGTAACCTTAAAAACTAACCGAGAAGAACTTCAGCCAAAATTTGATAAAGCCTTAAGGAAATACCAGGGGCAGATCAACCTTCCGGGCTTTCGTCCGGGGCGGGTACCTTTATCCATCGTTAAAAAGCGTTTTGGCAACGATATCGAGATTGAAGAGATTAATAAGTACATCCAGGAAATTTTCGAGAAGGATATTGTGGAAGAGCACGACCCTATCGGCGAAACACAAATGATCGATTTCCAGTGGGAAAATGACGAACTGGAAGTAGTCTTTAAAATTGGTGCAAAACCAGAATTTGAGCTTTCCGATCTGAAAAAGGTCAAAGTAAATAAAATGGTTCACGATGTTACTGATAAAGAGGTTGAGGAAGAAGTAGAAAGAACCAGGGAGCGGGAAGGCAACTGGGAAGATGTAAAAAAGGCAGCTACGAAAGATTCAAAGCTTATTGTGGATGTAGTTTCCTTGGATGATGATGGCAACCCAATTGAAGGCGAATCAGATGTTGACCAGGTTATAGATTTAAGAGAAGACGCAGCTAAAAGCTTCCTAAAATCTCTAAAAGGAAAAAAAGCTGGTGAAGTAGTAGATATGAAAGTGGAGGAAGATGGAGAAAAGGACCACTTCCGTGTTACGCTTAAAAAAGTACAACAACTGCACCCGGCTGAATTGAACGAAGAGTTTTTCAGCAGAAACAGCAATGGAGAGGCTAAGGCAGAAGACGAATTCAAGAGCTTCATCAAGAGCCGCATGCAGCAGTATTATGATCAAAGTTCTGACGATCTGTTCAAGAACGAAGTGGTTGAAGCATTAGTAAACGCAAATGAATTTGATACTCCGGAAGCCTTTGTAGAGCAGGTAAAAAGCTCTTATGTGCAACAGCTTAAACAACAGTATGGTGATAAACTCCCGGACACTTTTGATGAGCTGGGGTACCGGGAAGAAATGACCGAGCAGGCTAAGAGGGAAACCAAGTGGTATTTCATTAGTCAAAAACTTCAAGAAACATTTGAAGATATCGAAATAAAACCCGAAGATATCGACGAGTTCATTTCCCTTGAAGCAGCCCGATATGGGGCAACGGTAGACCAGCTTAAAGGCTATTATGCTCAAAATCCAAGCTTGCTCGAATCGCTCAGAAGCAGTATTAGAGAAAACAAAGTATTCGACAAGTTACAGGATGAAGTAGGCATAAAAGAGCTGAACAAAGAGGCCTATCAAAAAGAGCAGGAAAAGAAGTCAAAAAAGAAGAAATAATTCATACTACTATTATGACGAAACAACCCCTTTTTGAGCCGAATTTCTCTCCGATAGAAGATAACCTGGTTCCAATGGTTATCGAAACTACTAATCGTGGAGAACGCGCTTATGATATCTATTCCCGCTTATTAAAAGATCGCATTATTATTCTCGGAAGCGCGATCAATGATGTAGTAGCCAGTTCAATCGTGGCACAAATGCTTTTCTTAGAGTCTGACGATCCTGAAAAGGATATCAATTTGTATATCAACAGCCCAGGTGGAGTTGTTTCCGCTGGTTTGGCTATTTACGATACTATGCAGCATATCAAATGTGATGTTGCAACTACCTGTATGGGGATGGCAGCCAGTATGGGCGCTGTTTTGCTAACTGCTGGAACCGCTGGTAAAAGAAGCTGCCTGCCAAATGCTAAAGTGATGATCCACCAGCCACTGGGGGGTGTTCAGGGCCAGGCCAGCGATATCGAAATAGAAGCAAAAGAGATTATCAGAACAAAAACCCAGCTTAGCCAAATTATTGCCGATCATTGCGGAAAAAGCCTGGAGGATATTGTCCGGGATTCGGATCGTAATAACTGGATGACTTCAGAAGAAGCCAAAAAGTACGGGTTAGTTGATAATGTGATTGCTAGGCCGAAACCAGCTAAATAGCATAAATTTTATTACCTTTAGGGCTGGATGAGCGATAAAGAAAAAAATAACGACATCGTAAATTGTTCTTTTTGCGGGCGCTCGAGCCTGGAAGTGAACAGTATGGTAGCCGGTCCTGGGGTTTATGTTTGTGACCGTTGTGTGGAAGATGCTTCGAGCATTATCAAAAGCGATTTAGCTTCTTTAGCCCGAAGAAGGGAAAAATCCTACAAGCCTCTTCTTAAGCCTATTGAGATAAAGGCAAAACTGGATGAATATGTGATTGGCCAAGATCAGGCTAAAAAAACCCTCTCGGTTGCGGTTTATAATCACTACAAAAGAATTTCCACAGAAAGCATAGAGCACAGCGATACTCACATTGAGAAAAGTAATATCGCTTTATTAGGTCCAACCGGGAGCGGGAAAACGCTGCTGGCTCGAACGCTCGCCAAAGTAATCGATGTACCCTTCACTATAGCCGACGCAACCGTGCTTACTGAGGCCGGATATGTTGGGGAAGATGTCGAAAGTATTTTAAGCAACTTGCTAAGGGCTGCCGATTATGATGTTGAGCGGGCGAAAAGAGGTATTGTTTACATCGATGAGGTGGACAAAGTAGCCCGCAAAAGCGATAACCCTTCCATTACCAGGGATGTAAGTGGAGAAGGAGTTCAGCAAGCACTATTAAAGATTTTAGAAGGCACTATTGCCAATATCCCTCCAAAAGGTGGGCGCAAGCATCCTGAACAAAGCTTTATTCAACTGGATACCTCCAACATCCTGTTTATTTGTGGAGGAGCTTTTGCCGGATTGGAAGAAATTATTTCCCGAAGGCTATCTACCAGTGCAATGGGCTTTCAGTCAGAAGAGCAGGTCAAGTTCGACAAAGGGGACCCAAAGATATTTACCTATGTGGAGCCGGAAGATTTACAGAGATTTGGATTAATTCCTGAATTGATCGGCCGTTTACCTATGATTTGTGGATTGCATGAGCTTTCTGATGAAGCAATGCTGGATATTCTGCAAACTCCGAAAAATGCCATTGTTAAACAGTATGAGAAGCTGTTCAAGATGGAAAATGTGGAGCTAAGCTTCGAAGATGATGCTCTTAAAGCGATAGTAAGTAAAGCAAAAGAGCGCAAAACAGGAGCCCGGGGACTAAGATCGATCATGGAAGCATCTATGCTAGATATTATGTTTACTCTTCCTTCGATGAAGAATGTTTCCCGGTGTATCATCACTAAAGATACTATTGAGAACAATGCGCCTCCTGTCTATGAAAAACAAAAGGCGTCCGCTTCAGCATAAAGAAATTAACCCCGATTTAGTCGGGGTTTTTTGTTTCCCAAAAATCCACGAACATTCAAGCAAAAAGTAAAGCAGCTCCAATGAACTTGTTCGCCCAGTCAGGCTGGATAAAATTAATGCTTATTGTATTCCTTCTTCTTTTGGGCGCAGGTTCACTAGTCTATAACAACTATCTGGTTGGTAAGATTTTAGAACAGGAAAGAGCTAGTGTGGAATTATGGGCCAAAGCTATCGAGTTTAATGCACTCCCGGTAGACCAACAAGCAAGCTCTATACTACTTGATGTTGCTTTCCAGCTACAGGATAATTCGGAGGTACCTGACAGTTTGATTCAAAAGCTGTTTGATGTGGAAAGCTTGAGGAGCTCTCAGGACTTTGTTACCGACGAGCTTGTGCTGGATGAAGCGGGGTATTTCCAGGTGCCAGCTGTACTCGTAGATTCGAATGATGTGCCTGTCGAATACATATACCTTACGCCAAGCGAGGAGAATCCAGATTCGCAACAAGTGACCATCGAATATGGGTTCAAGAATGTTCCTATCAGGCAAATTGATACTCCTGAAAAGAGAAAAAAATTGGTAAATCAACTTAAAGCTACAAACCCGGCGATTAAGATTGTTATTGTAGATGAGCAGACTCAAATTGTTCAGTTTGTATACTACGGCGAAAGTCCAACAGTACGAATTTTACGCTTCTTCCCTTATGTCCAGATTCTGATATTATCTCTTCTGCTAGGCATTGGATACACTACTTACAAAAGTATTACAAGAACAGAGCAATCCAATTTATGGGTTGGCATGGCTAAAGAAGCGGCTCATCAGCTTGGTACACCTATCTCTAGCTTATATGGCTGGATTCATTTGTTCAAAGATGAATATGGCGAAGATAAATCGGCTTCTAAAATCATTGAGGAGATTGAGAATGACGTACAGCGATTAAGTGGGGTAGCTGAACGCTTTGGTAAAATTGGATCTGCTCCTGAACTATCATTAATGGATATCAAATCGAATCTGGGAGAGGTTGTAAGCTATATGGAGCGGAGGCTCCCGAAGCTTGGTAAAGCTGTAGAGGTAAAGAAAGAACTGAAAGCTGATGCTAAGGTGATGATTAACCCAGAGCTTTTTCAATGGGCGGTTGAGAACCTGGTCAAAAATTCGATGGACGCGTTGAATACAAATGGTAAAAAAGCATACATAGCGATCTCATCCCAGGTAAAAGGGAAAGATGTAATTATTGATATTGAGGATTCGGGAGCTGGTATCGAAATTAATCAGTTCAAAACTGTTTTTCGTCCTGGGTTTAGTACTAAGAAACGAGGCTGGGGATTGGGATTGAGCCTTACCAAAAGGATTATTGAGGACTACCACTCTGGAAAAGTATTTGTGCACAAATCAGAGATCGGGGTTGGGACCACAATGAGGATAGTACTTCCGAAAAAAGTGGAAGAAGCTTAATCGTCAGTAAAGCCGCGCTTTTTAGCGTACTCGTAGAGTTCTGTCTTGAGAAGATTACGTCCCCGGTGTAGCCTGGATCGAATAGTGCCTATAGGCACGTCCAGCATATTAGAAATTTCTTCGTAGGTGAACCCATCTACATCGCAAAGCAGCACAACGGTTCTGAAGTCTTCGGGTAATTTTGCGAGCGCCTTGGTAAAGTTATCATCCATTAAATTTCTAAAGATGAGGTGCTCTAGATCGGTGGTATCTGTACGCTCTGCTCGTACGCTTTCGTAGTACGAAGATACCTCGTCATAGTCTACTTCCTGAGGCTTTTTCTGGTTCTTCCGATAATTATTAATGAATGAATTTTTGAGAATGCGGAATAACCAGGCTTTTGCATTCGTCCCCTTTTCATAACTATCAAAAAAGCGGAAGGCTTTTACGATGGTATCCTGAACTAAATCTTCAGTATCACTCGGGTCTCCAGTGAGCCTCAGGCCAAAATTATACAGCGAGTCCAGGTGAGGAATAATCTCATCATTAAACTGCAGCTGTTTAAGTCGGTGTTTTTTGCTCACAATGTTCCTCAGACCATGAAGAATTAAAAACGATAATTAAAACCAATAAAGGAAATTAAAATCGAAAATTTAACACAAAATCCAATGTAATTAACTCTGTTTCAATAGGTAAATAGAAAATTTTGATAAGAGTGTTTGGAAAAGACTAAGCTCCAAAGAAAGTTATGACGAGCACATCATAGATGGCATGCGTCCATGCTGCCACGCCAAAGCCTCTCCAAACGTAGAGTCCATTCAGGATCAACCCAAAGATAAAACGATAAAGGAATGAGTTTAGGGTAAACAAATCCCCCATATCTCCCATATAGTGCACGGCACTAAATAACAGTGCTGAAAGAGTAACTGCAGCAATGACCGCGGCCCACTTTTTCCCCAGTAGCTTGTTAAAAATCAGAATAAAAAGACTAACCAATATTACCCGAAAGAAGAGCTCTTCGTAAAGCCCAGCACCTAATGAAAGGGCTAGCTTTTGTAGATAAGTGAGAGATCCGACTGGATCGGTAGCGGCTATATTGAGAAGCAGTGATACAAGCGCATTGCTTATAAAGGCAAAAACGATGGCATAAATCAGGCATTCAAAAAATAGTATGATGAAATAAAAAAAGCGTATTTCTTTGAGCCGCTCACGTTCTTTGTAAAGAATGAAAAACCCAATCAGCATCATTGCTAATAAAGAGAAAGAGACGGCGTTTACTCCCAAATAAGTAAATATGGATTTCATCCATACGTCCACACTTATGCGCACAATATGCTCGGTATTGGGCTGGGAAATGATGATTAGCCCCTCATAGATCAGGAAAAGGGGTAAACTTAATAAAAAGCTGTAAAGCAGCGTGTGAGTATTGGTGAAATATTGCTTTACCGGATTGGACATCAACTTTCGGAATAAATGGTAACCGTTGGGTTTGGGGATTCATCGAGGCCCAATATTCGGTATGCTCTGGCAGAAAGTTTCAGGCCAGACCCGGTAACCCGGTCATTTATCCTAACAAAAATTCCATTTTTTGTACTAGAATTTTCTACAAAAATGATACTACCCAACGCTATATTCGAATGTGCAGCAGTAAGTTCCTCAGGATTGTATAGCTCTCCATTAGTGGTTGTATTTCCGAACTCTGAATCCCTGTAGGAAATAGCTCCCACAACCCCTAGATCCTGAAGATTAGCTTTGGGCTCATAAGGATTTGAGTAAGATCTTGATGGTGGAAGTAATACTGTAATTTTTTGATTTACATCAAGCGATTCAAAATTGATCTCAGGATTGAGTTCCTGGATTTCAGCTAAGGTCATTTTGAAGCGCTCTAGCAACTGGTTGGCATACTCTCCTTGCTTAACGGTATAGATTACAAATGAACCCTGAGGGGATGATTCTTCTGAAAATTCGGATGCTGAGGGAGCAACACTATCAACTAGTTTTCTTACACTTAGCCGTTGTCCGATGCTTAGCATGTCTCCGGATAAGCTATTTAGTTCTCTAAGCTCATTAACCGTCATATTATGTTCGCGAGCTATTTTCGTAAGGTTATCTCCGCTCCGCACAACATAGAACGTGTTCTGTTGTGGAGGAGCAATTTCAATGAGTGATGTACCTGGCTCAATGACCTGAGTGGTATCAGCGGCTACGGTGAAGTAAACCAGTTCATCGCCTATAGAAATGGCATTGTCACTTAGGTTATTCCATTGCTGAAGTTCAGCTACCGAAACATTCAGTTGTTTTGAGATTGCATATAGGGTTTCACCTTGCTTAACGGTATAAGTTTTTCTGTCCTGAGCCGCTGCGCTCAAAGAAATACAAGTAATGAGTATAAGAGAGAGTAGGTTTTTCATGAATCAATCATCCATAGTGAGTTCAAACGACATTAATGCGGCTTGTAATTCAGATCGTGCATGTTGGTCATTTAACGTATTCGATATTTCAATCCCTTTCTTATAGGTAGTTAATGCCTTTTTGTTCTCTTCCAGTTCCACATACAGGCTTCCTAAATGATAATAAACGCCTACATAATTTGGATCACTTTCGAGAATACTTTCAAAAAGAATTCGTGCCTTTTCCTTTTGTCCAAGCTTAATTAACTCCAGTGCGAGCGCAAATTTTGAGAATGAATCATCCGGATTATCCTTAATTCTTGCAGCAAGCGTAGGAATATTATTCTTCATTACCTTGTATAACTGTTGAAGCGCTCTTCTATTTCACTTATTGAATCTCCCCCGAATTTTTCCAGGAAAGCGTTGGCTATCACAGGAGCAATAACACTTTCTGCGACCACTACAGCGCGAGGGAGCGCACATACATCGGAGCGTTCATATCGGGTTTCAGTCACTTCAAGGCTGTGCATATCTACTGTTTGAAGTGGGTTTAGCATGGTCGGAATGGGTTTCATAACCCCACGGATGATGATAGGCATTCCTGTACTCATTCCGCCCTCTATTCCCCCGGATCGGTTAGTAGACCTTCTAAAGGTATTTCCGTCATGTGAGATTTCGTCGTGTACTTCATGGCCAGGGTTAGCTCCGGATTCGAATCCCATCCCAATTTCAACACCTTTCATTGCCTGTGTTCCCATAATTGCCTGGGCAATTAGTCCGTCCAGTTTTCTATCCCAGTGGGTAAAGCTTCCTAAGCCAGCGGGAACTCCTGTAACAATGATCTCATAAACCCCTCCAAGTGAGGAACCAGCTTTTCGATATTTCTTAATCTCATCCACCATCTGTCCGGATAAAGCATCATCCAGGCAACGTACTTCTGATAAATCAGCAGTCTTGTAAACCTGCTCTGCTCCCTTTTCGCTAACAGGATCAGCTATTGTTCGAATTTCTTCCCATGAATCATATCCTGCAGCTCCAATTCGAAGCACGTGTCCACCGATCTCAATCCCAAAATGCTTAAGTAATTTTCGCGCTATTCCGGTACAGGCTACACGCATACCCGTTTCTCTAGCACTTGAGCGCTCAATCACTGGTCGAATATCATCAAACCTATATTTTTGTGCTCCAACTAAATCGGCATGCCCCGGACGAGGAAGGGTAATTTTCTCTATGCCTTCTGCTTCTGTTTCTTTGTTCATAACCACAGGCCAGTTGGCTTTGTCTTTTTGGAAGGCTCGGTTTTCCATATAAAGCGCGATCGGCCCGCCCATGGTTTTCCCAAATCGAACCCCGGAACTTATAGTAGCAAGATCTTTTTCAAAGGCCATTCTTCCTCCGCGACCATAACCCTGTTGCCTTCGGGCAAGGTGTTCAGCTAGCTCGTTTTCCGTGATCGGGAGTCCGGCTGGTATTCCTTCAACAATTCCTGTAAGTCCTGGTCCGTGTGATTCTCCGGCAGTAAAATATCTGATCATTAGTTAGTCTGTATTAAATTTGTTCGGCTCGTTCAGCCAGAGAGCGATCATCATTACACATCTCTGATCGGAAGGCATCAATTTTATGCATGTCTCCAAGTAAAATAAGTGAATCTCCCTCGTTAATGATGTCCGTGCTTTGAGGGTTAAATTTTATTCGTTCCCCATTTGGTATGATTGCGATTATTAATACCCCAAATTTATTTCTTACATCAATTTCGGCAAGGGATTTTCCCGAAAGGTCAGAACCTCTATTGATTAAGACCTCATCAAAGGTATGATCCTGTCGATCATCACGGGTCATGGTTTCGATAAAATGTTCCACTTGCGGCCTTAAAATGACATTGGCCATACGATCTGCTCCAATGTCATAAGGGGAAATAACTTTGTCGGCACCCGCTCTTGATATTCGCAAGCGATTACTGTTTTCGTTAGCCCGCACCATGATGAAAATATCAGGATTCAGTTCTCGGGCCAGTAGCGTTGTAAATACATTGTCTTTATCACTGGAAAGGGTGCAGATGAGAGCCTTTGCCCGATCGATCCCAGCTTGCTTAAGAATGTTTTCATCCTGAGCATCTCCCCGGATATATACATGTTTATCTGCCTGAATTCGGTCAATATTATTTTCACTAAGTTCTACGATTACTACAGGCAGCCCGGCATCTCGCAGCACATTCGCTATCCGATTACCAATCCGTCCATATCCGCAAATTATATGATGTTGCTGCATTTCTTTAAGCCGCTTTTGAATAGCCCGTTTTAGAAAAAGCTCATTCTCAAAAATCAGTTGTGTAGTTTGAGAAGCGATATAAGAGATCACCCCAATCCCAAATATAAAAATACCCATCGTGAAAATACGCCCTTCAATAGAAAGACTATGAACTTCTCTAAAACCGATGGTAGAGATGGTAATAAACGTCATATAAAGGCCATCAAAGAATCCCATGTCTTCGATGTAATGGTACCCCAGTGTTCCTACTAAAAAAATACCCATCATTACAAGGCTCGCAATCCCAATTCTAAAAAGAGCAGGGTTTTCGACTAAAGCAGAATAAAGACGGTTATTCATACTAATTCAGTTGAGTACGAAGACTGATTTGAACCACACCGCCTATATCACTGTAAGAATTTCGACTCATGTCTATAATTAAAGATCTGATTCGAACCCCCAAACCTATACTAACACCCGCCAGGTCAAAAGAATCATTTGTTTTAGTTTGCTCATGAAGCAAACGGTCATATCCAAATCGTAACTTCACATTTTCACCCAAAGAGGCTTCGCCCCCAAAAATCACATGCCTGAAAAGCGTCTCAGCAAAATTAGGAGTTTCAGTTTCTCCCACTACATCCAACTCCCAGGTATTTAATTGCCTGAAAGTTAGGTGAAGGTGAAAAGGAAAGTTTTCAGGCTTTTTAGATATCCCTGCCGATATATCAAAAGGAATAGTTTCTCTAAAGCCATCAAAATAGTCGATTTGATCTCCCAGGTTTCTGAAAGACAAACCCGCGCTAAAGTCCTTATCCGAGTCTAGATAGTAGAGCCCTCCGGAGGCAGTTAAAGCACTGGAATTATAGGTGTGGTAAGAGGAGTGAATAAATGAGACGGAGGCTCCGGCGTATAATTTGGGAGAAAGGTCGGTACTTAATGACGAGGTAAAAGCGATATCTCCGGCATTAAGACTTCCAAGGCGCGTACCACTTTCATCATATTCATCCAGAGAGCCATATCCTGTATAACGGATGCCTAGGCCCAGGGTACCTACTTTATCAATGTGATAAGCTCCATTTGCAAAACCCGTTCTGGAGTCGGCCAAATAATTCACGAATGTAGCTGAAACAGTTTTGGAAGAGGTCGGATTTAAATAAGCAGGATTGAGATAAAACTCAGAAACGGTGGGTTCAAACAAAGCTACGTGATTACCTCCCAGCGCAGAAGTTCTTGCAGATGGAGAGATTTCCAGGAATCTGAAAATACTGGAGCTACTCGTTTGAGCTAATGAATAGGAAGCGAGTACCAGCGCAAGGATAACAACCAAATTGAGACGCAAGAAAGTCATGTTTGAGATGACAATTTTAAGTATTGTTTTGTAATATCAATATAATGGTAGCGAAAGTTTATAACATCATTATTATCACTCAAGAGGAGTAAGCCTAATTCATGGATTCTATCAGGCAGTTTGGTCAATATTCCTTACTCATCTACCAGGCGTTACGTTCAGTTACCGAGTTTAGCACGTATCGGAAAAATCTTTTTGATGAATTTGTTAAAGTAGGATATGAGTCTATTCCTATCATTATGCTAACCGGGTTCTTTACCGGTGCAGTGCTAACGCTACAGACAGCTTATCAATTAGATACCGACTTATATCCAGTTTCTATTGTGGGTTCTATTGTTGGACAGTCGATCGTGATAGAATTAGCCGCTGTAATTGGCGGATTGGTATTGGCGGGAAAAGTTGGTGCCAGGATTTCAACGGAGCTGGGTACTATGCGGGTAAGTGAGCAAATCGATGCCTTAGAATCAATGGGCTTTAATTCGGTTACTTTCCTGGTTGTGCCCCGAATATTAGCCGGAATATGTATGTTTCCGGTTCTTTATGTGGCTGCAGCTACAACAGGAATATCGGGAGGCATTTTAGCAGGATCGCTTGATGGAATTTTACCTGTAGCAGAATTTATGCAGGGGGCTCGCCAGTTCTTTTATCCTGAAGACGTAATCTTTGGGATTGTAAAGTCCTTTGTATTTGGATTTGTAATTACTTCAATAGCATGTTTTAAAGGATATTATGCTTTTGGGGGAGCCGAAGGAGTAGGAAATGCAACCACTCAATCCACGGTATTGGGTTGTATTTATATCTTACTTGCCGACTTTTTACTTGCAGCAATATTGTTATAAGGTATGATAGAGATCAAAAACCTTACTAAAAGCTTCGGTTCTAATCTCATTTGGAGTGATGTTTCATTTAACATCGAGAATGGAGAGACATTAGCCATTATAGGTAAATCAGGATGTGGGAAATCAGTATTGCTCAAGCATCTGAATGCACTTCTTTACCCGGATTCCGGCAAAGTACTGATAGATGGAAATGACTTGTTCTGCCTTTCGTACTCAGAGCTAAGAAAAATGAGGCAGCGATTTGGAATCCTTTTTCAGGGAGCGGCTTTATTTGATTCCATAAGTACTTTTGAAAACGTGGCTTTTCCCCTTCGGTATTTTACCAAAGACTCAGAGGAGGTCATCCACGAAAAAGTGGAAAAAGCCTTGGAAATGGTAAATCTAACCGGCGCCGGAGAAAAAAGCACAGCATCACTTTCGGGGGGTATGAGGAAACGCGTAGGGTTGGCCCGGGCTATTATTTTACAGCCACAATATCTGTTATATGATGAGCCAACCTCCGGGCTTGATCCTAAAACATCTGAAGAAATCAATGATTTGATAATCAGTATGTCCAAAAACCTGGATATCACTTCTATCGTCATCACCCATGATATGCATAGTGTATTAACTGTTGCTGAAAAAGTGGCTTTCTTAGACGAGCAGAAACTAAGTTGGTATGGTTCGGTAGAAGAAATGCAGGAAAGTGAGTATCCTCCACTGGTTGATTTTATTACAGCGAGTGAGTACCAGATTAAACAAAAACATTATTGAGGAAACTTTTGAATAAGCTAAGTAACGAGGTAAAAATTGGATTGGTCGTACTCGCCGCTATTTTAGTGGCTTATATGGGTTTTCGAGTGATGAAGGATGAGCCAATATTCTCAGCTACTAATGTTATCTATACTAAGTATTCCAATGTTGAAGGGCTCATTAAGGGAGGGGATGTTTTCTTGAACGGATTCAAAGTAGGATCGGTAAGAGAAATGAGGTTTTTACCTGAAGGTGACAGCACCCTGGTGGCACTTAATATTACTGAACCAATTAGTATACCAGTAGGTTCAAAAGCGCAACTTGCTACTCCTGCTTTATTAGGAACGGCCACTATTGAGATCATTAAATCTGATAACCAGGAATTAGTAAACTGGGGAGATTTTATCGAAGGCGTCCACAAAGAAGGGTTGGTGAGTTCTTTTACGGATAGAGGTTCGGACATTGTGGATTCTGTATCTACTACTTTAGAGCTAACCAATGAGCTTCTCCGTTCTGTAAACTCACTTCAGGGTGAGGGGGAAATATCTTCTACCATCAATAACATTCAGGAGGCCACAAATTCTCTTGCTCAGGTTATTAAAAACAGGCAGGGAGAGATTGATGCCCTTATTTTGGATGCTCAGAAGACTCTTGAAAATGTGAGTGAGCTCAGCGATTCCAGTAAAGAAGATCTCACCAGCATTATTGCCAACCTGGAGAGTTTTAGTGGAGAGTTAGAAATTCTTTCCGCTGAACTACAGCAAAGTTCGGAATCTATGTCGAGTATACTCTCCAAAATTGACATCGGTGAAGGAACCCTGGGGAAAATGGTCAATGACCCCTCGCTGTATAATAATCTTGACAGCCTTACCGTCAATCTTAATGAGTTAGTAAAAGCAATTCAGGAAGACCCCAAGCGTTACCTGAAGCACATGCGCCTGGTCGATATATTTTAACACCTTTAAGTAACCTGAAGCTTTTTATTACTTAGCTATTGGTGTATATTTCCAGGCTCACGGCTAAGGTAAAATTCAAGTGCCTTAGCAAATTCAAAACAACAAATTTAAGTACGATTTAGAGGATACCTATTATGGGTGTAATGACTAAATTTAGAGATAATACAGGTATTATCTTGTGGATTTTGATAGGCTCGTTTGGTCTTTTATGGGTGATTATGGATGTTTATGATCCTAATGCACTATCAGCAGGACCAAGTTCTTTGGGAAGTGTAAACGGAGAGCCAATTAGTTTGGAAGAATATAATCAGAGAGTTCAGTACTACTCTACAGCCTACACCCAACAGACTGGCGCGTCTATGACAGCGGAAACACGCGCAATTTATGAGTCTCAGGTATGGGAAGATCTTGTGAGTGCAAGATTGCTCGATCAGAAAATGGATGAATTAGGTATTACCGTTACTGATGGGGAAGTGCTGGATATGGCATATGGAGATAATCCAGATCCATTGATTTACCAATACTTCGCAAGAGAAGATGGCACCATTGATCGTTTCGCTGTAGAAAATGTTCTTGCTTCAGGTGAGTATACACAAGAAGCAATTGCGATAGAATTGCAGCTTCGCCAAAAAAGACGTCAGGACAAACTTAGAAACTTTATCACTGCCGGGTTACAGGTAACCGATCAGGATGTTCTGAATGAATTTGAAAAAAGAAACAGCTTCGCAGAATTTTCTTTTATTCGTTTCCCTTTCAACGAGATAGACGATGCTTCCATAGAAGCTACCGATGCCGATGTACGTGAGTACTATAATGCAAACAGGGAAAGATATAAGCAGGAAGAATCCTACCGTGCTAAACTTGTTTCCTTTAGCACCCTTCCAACTAGTGAAGATACATTGACTATCATGGAAGAAATAAGAGTGCTTTCCGAGGATTTTGCTGAGGCAGCTGATGATTCAATGTTCTTAATTCGTCAACAATCTATTACTCCTTACACCAATGTATTTATAAAGGAAGATGAGATCAGAGAAGAATATGCCCCTGTTCTTGAGATCGGTGTTGGGGAAGTAACAGAGGTACTTAATCTTGGAGTAAGTGCGGCAATTATCAAAAAGGTTGCGGAGGAAGGAGACGAGATTAATTTTGTAGTTCTCTCCAGAGCATTTGAGGCACTCCCATCTACAATAGATGATGCTGCAGAGAATGCGGATGAGTTCGTGTATTTTTCGACAGAAGAAACCAGTTTTGAAGAGGAAGCCGAACGATCTTCATCAGCTGTACAGGAAATATTTGCTACAAAAGGAAATCCCTTCATTTCCGGATTGGGTACAAGCCAACAAGCGCTCGACTTTTTTCGGGATGCTGATGAAGGAGATATTTCTGAACCTATAGAACTAGGGACCCAGTTTGTTGTAATCAAGTTGGAGGAAAAAACTTCAGAAGGGTTCAGGCCTTTAGATGAAGTGAGGTCCCTAATCGAGACCCAGGTTAGAAATGAAAAAAGAAAAGAAGCAACCATTGCCAATGTATCTAATTTGATTGCTAGCAATGCTTCATTAGAGTCATTAGCAGGAGCAGCTTCTAAAGAGATTCAGACCATGGACAATCTTGCTGCCAGCAGTACAGTAATTACTGGAGCGGGTCGTGAGCCAGGCATTATCGGTGCTGTTTTTGAAATGGAAGATGGTCAGCTATCGGGAGTTCTTGAAGGACTGAATGCCGCATATGTGGTACAGATTGGGACTATAACCAAGCCTACTCCATCAACACTGGATGGTGCTACAGCTCAGCAAATCAGAGCAGAGCTTGAACAGGTTGAAAGCCAAAAGTACCTATCAATTTGGTTGGATGAATTAAAGGATGAGGCAGACATTACAGATAACCGGTCTCGCCTATTCCGATAAAAAGAATGTGATGTTTTAAACAAAAAAGGGCGAGTACAATGTGTTCGCCCTTTTTTATTTCTAGAAGTATTCTCATATAAAAAGTGATTTTTTCCTCAAACACACGGTACTTAATTTTTTGATTGTTCTACAACCGCTAACTTCTGGCCATGGAGAAGACTGAACAGCTACAAATTGATGAGTTTTGGATGCAGAAGGCTATTGACCTTGCACGTAAAGGGACCGGGCAGGTATCGCCTAATCCTATGGTAGGTTGTGTCATAGTATCAAAAGAAGGAGACCTGATTGGGAAAGGATTCCACGAAAATTATGGGCAGGCTCATGCTGAAGTGAATGCGGTTGAATCAGTAAAGGACCAATCGCTATTCGAAGGAGCAACTGTATATGTAACCTTAGAGCCTTGTTCCCATTTTGGAAAAACTCCCCCATGTTCAGCTATGTTGAGTAAGCTTCCTATTTCCCGAGTAGTGATTGCTATGCAAGACCCAAACCCAAAGGTGAATGGAAAGGGAATGGCTCAAATCAGAAATGCTGGCATTGCTGTGGATACAGGAGTATTGAAGCAGGAAGCGGAGGAATTAAACGAGTTTTTTATCCATCACCAGCTATTTAAGCGCCCCTTCATTACACTAAAAGTGGCTCAAACTGCAGATGGTTATATTGCGGCTGCCGATGGGGACTCAAAATGGATCTCAGGTAAAGAATCCAGGAAAAGAGTACATAAATGGCGTTCTGAATATGATGCCGTGCTGGTAGGACGAACAACTGCAATGTTGGATGACCCTTCTCTTACAGTCCGCCATATCCAGGGGCGGCAGCCGAAACGAGTGGTAATTGATGGCCCTTACGAATTACCAAAGACCTTAAACCTGTTTTCTGATAAATATGAAGAGAAAACCATGGTGTTTACCTGGAATAAGCAGGCTTCAGCTACAGATGCCGATCCTATGCTGAAGCTTATGCAGCACAATTATTTCAGAGGAGAAGTAGTACAGGTACCCAAAAAAAATGGACACATTAATCTTAAGCAGATGTTCAGTGAGCTTGGTGAACGGGGAATTACTTCTGTTTTGGTAGAAGGGGGGCAGCATCTTTCTTCTGCGTTAATCAAGGAAAAGCTGGTAGATAAAATTGAACTCTTTATATCACCAAAAATGTTGGGAGGGGGAACAAGATCATTTCTCAATTTGGGCGTGAATAAAATGCGGGATATCATCAACCTGAAAGAAGTAAGATGGGAAAAGGTTGGTGACGACATGCTATTAACCGGATATCTATAATACATATGTTTACAGGAATTGTATCAGAAGTAGGAAAAGTAACAGAAGCACAAAGCTTAAATGGTGGAGGAATGGAATTTACAGTAGCCTGTTCTTTTGCTGACACCTGCCATGTAGATGAAAGTATTTCAATAAATGGGGCCTGCCATACAGTAACGGCATTTGATAAAGACACCTTTACCGTGCAAAGTGTGGAAGAAACGCTGAGGAAAACATCCATGGGAGACTTAGGTTCAGGGAGTGCAGTTAATCTTGAACGGTCACTTACTCTTCAAACCGGGATTGAGGGGCATTTAGTACAAGGTCATGTAGACACAGTTGGAGAGATTATTCATGTGGAAAGCGAAGAAACCGGTTGGTTACTCACCATTCGTTTTCCTTCAGAGTTCGAAAACATGATTGTAGGACGAGGAAGTATTACTATGGAGGGTATCAGTCTTACCATCGCCCGGGAACAAGGTAATGAATTTACAGTGGCCATTATTCCTTATACCTGGAATCATACTAATCTTCAATTCAAAGAAGTAGGTGATAAGGTAAATCTAGAGTTTGATATAATTGGTAAATACGTGGTTAAGTATTTGGCAAGTATCAATAAGCAGTGATTTAGTCATAATATCCTCTGCCTGTTTCGGAAGAACCTCTTTCCAGATTTTTAAGAACAGGTAATTTCTGGAATAGGGACTGAATTTGAGCACTATTTACTCTCAAGCTAAAGAAATAATACTGCCGGTCTCCAAAGGGATTGATCTGGAATGATAGATCCCAGCATTCCAGGTTTCTTGTTAAACTGAACTGGGAAGGGGTCAATTCTTTTTCTATAAAATCATAACCAATAGTTGTTCTAAACCTCCATTTTGGGGTTAAGTTGAAGGCAATATTATTGGCATTAAGAGCAGCACTTCTTCTCGGGCTGTCTCCGAATACATAATTCCATCGATAGTTAAAATTAAGAGTAAAGCTCCACGGCGAATTAAGGGGTGCTATCGGTTCATAACCATAGCCCGGATCGATTGGACTGAAAATAGCCTGGTTAAATGGATCATAGGTCCGACGATAAACGGGAGTAAATGTCCTGATTCTTCCTGAACCTCCACTAAAGGAGGTACCTACAGAAACATTGAAGCTTTCCAGTTGCGCTAGTTTTCCGCCGTCTTCAACCAAAAAGCGGTTAATTCGAGAGCCGTTTTCATTCCGTTCATAAAAGGAAAAACTAGCGCCGGCACTAATATTAATCCCGGGTATAGCATTAGAGCGCAGAGAAGTACTTAACTGGCTTAGTTTTAGGCTATCGGCGGCAAAGTTGTAGGATGAACGCAATGAAAGGTCATCTATAATTCGGAGGTTTCGTTCATTCTTCTCCCCGGTAGTGTCCCTGCTTACGATCTTTGTTTCGAAAACATTTGAAATACCAAAACTTAAAGAACGCCGTTCCCCGGCTCCTGGCCCTGAAAATACTTCATCTTCAAAAATGCTGTAGGTTTGCTCGGTGCCAAGAGTATCGCTAATAAAGGTTCTGTAGACTCCCCATTTCTCATCGCTAAAATCAGGTTGATACGTAAAGCTTAACGAGGGTTGTATAGTATGCCTGAAGCCTTCAAGCTTTCCGATCTTTCGGTTTGAAATACCATATATCCTTGTCGAAAGGTTAAAGGAAGAGGAGAAATCCCTTCCGGAAGCGAAACCGATTATTTTATTGACTTCAACTTGGTTTGAATCGGCATTAAATTCTTTTCTAATGGAAGTAGGGAACCAGTATTCATTAACGTTAAAGTTGGCGGAAGAGTTAATGAACTGACTTGGAAAAAGCTTCCCTAACTGGATAGTGGCTTTTTGCTGAAGCCCAAAACGATAGTAATCATTATTACCGGTTGCCTCTCTGTATTCAGAAGGAGATAAAAGAGCCTCCAGGAATGTGGTTTCAGCAGTATCAGCATCAATCGGTCTATAATTAAACTGAGAACTAAGGGAATTGCTATACCTGATAGTGATATTTTCGTACCAGCTTGGGTCGTTTCCAGAACTCGCACTCTTAAATGGGGTAAGTGTCTTCAAGCTAAAATTAGCAGAAGGTCCCCGTAGAGAGGTAGAGTTATTAAAGAAATTTTGACTTAAGGAAGCATTACTACCAAAGCTAAACAGACCTTCCGGGTGTTTGTAATTATAGCTAGCCCGGGAGTTAGCGGATGTTTGAGCATTATCGTTAATGCTATAAGAGTTTTGCCTGAAATAGTCCTCGGTTCTTAGGTTTATGTTAGCCGATAATGAGGCATAGGGCGAAATAGTTTGACTATGCTGCACAGCAAGCGATTTATTCACAACCCTGGTGAAGTCTGAATCAGTAGACTCAAGTCCCTGATCTACAGAATACCCAATGCCAACCGAACCATTATAGAGGCCGGTTTTTTTATAGAGGTTTCGGTTTTCCAGCGCAAAAGTGCCTGATGTAAATACATCAAGGTTTACCTCGGTAGTGAAGTAGTCGTTCACATACTGGAACCAGCCCACGTTATTTAACCCGATACCACGCGAGGCTTGTGCATCAAATACATAGGTTGGGGTTAATAGGCCGGATTGCTTTTGATCGATTCCGGAAGGTACATACCCAAATGGGAAAACTATGGGGTAAGGGATATCCAGAACATAAAGGCGGGCGTTGGTAAAAAAGATTTCATCCTGATCTACCACTTTCATCTTTTTCGCCTTTATATAATAGTAAAGGTAATCGGGAGGACAGGTCGAATAAATCCCATCTTCAATGAATACCTCTGTTTCACTTATATTTTTGACTTTCGATCCAATAAGATGGCCCTCTCCTACCTCTACCCTGGCCTGCTCAAATTTTCCCTTGTTAGTTTTATAATTAAACAGGATTCGATTACTCCTGATTTCATCACTTTCTCTCTTAAGTACAGGCATTGAAAGAGTGTCTTCGGGCGTGCTTGCCGTTGCTTCAACAGTATTCATTTCCAGGTTCATCTCAATTTCCCCTGAAGTAAGTGTACCGGAGGAGTGCTCTACCTTTGAATTTCCAAAAAGAGTAGCCATTCTTCCGGATCTAAAGTCTACGATAAGCGAGTCATTAGATTGAAATTGAACAGCGTCAGGGGGTGCGGTACGGTTCCCTGAAGATCGAGAGGGAGGTGGGGAGAACGTTTCTGTACGAGCAGTATCAGGGAGATTTACCTGAACCCTATTTGTATCTGCTTGGGGTGGTTGTGTTTGTTGAGCGAGGAGATTTACAGAAAAACATCCCCATATCAGGCAAATACTGAACGTATATTTACCGATATGTAAGAACCGGTTTTTCTGCATGTACAATGTTTTTAAGCAAAGGAATCGAAGGCAAGCCCAGCTGCCCCAAGTAACGAACTATCGTTTCCAAGATCTTCATATACGAGCTCGAAGCCATCCTGAAATGGTACCATCATATGTTTTTGAACAATCTCGCGAGCGGGTTCAAACAGCCACTTGCCAGCTTTAGAAACGCCACCACTTAGCACATATTTTCGAATGTCTAATATGTGGGTATAGTTTATGATGGCATATCCTAACCGTTGTCCGGTTTTCTGCAGGATTTCAATAGCCAGCTCATTTCCCAGATTAGCCTCTTGAGTGAGGTCTACAGGCTCAAGCTTATCAAAATTATTATGGAATTTTTTATAAAGGTTGTTGTCTGGGTTTTGGATAATCATATCAGAAGCGAAACGACTCAAAAAACGTTGTCCTATATATGCTTCGATGGTACCCCTCGTTACGCTATTCGAAAGTGGGCCATGGTAATCTATAATCACATGTCCAAGTTCAGCAGCCATCCCTCTGGTGCCTTTAAAGAGCTTCCGGTTATAAATGATTCCACCACCTACACCGGTTCCAAGTGTGATCATTACAAAGCTGTCAAAATTTTGGCCTACTCCAAAATGAAGGGATCCCAATGCGCCAATATTGGCATCATTTTCTATTCTGCAGGGGAGCCCGGTTCTGGACGTAATTTCATCAGCTGCATTAACGTTTTCCCAGCCCGGTAAATTGGGAGCCTGAAGAACCGTGGTTTGCTCGTTGTTAATCATTCCTGGCAAACCCATTCCAATACCCACTACTCCATCTTTTTTGGTGAGTTCTTCGATAGTTCCTGCAATTCGGTCAAGCAGGTGTTCTCTCCCCAGGTCGGCATGAGTTGGAGTGGAAGTTTGCTCAATAATGCCCTCCTGATCGTCAACTACCGCAGTTTTAATATTCGTACCCCCTAAATCGATTGCCACTGCCTTCATCAAGTAAAAATTTTATTAACCAGGATTTCCGTTATTGTTGGGGCTTAATTTTATAGACGGTTTCTCCAGGTTTCCGCATACCATATTCTTCTCGAGCAATTTTCTCAAGGAGAGCGGGATCGTTTTCAAGAGACTCTAACTGAGTTTTCAAAATCTCTGAACGTTGAGCCAGTTCCTCTGTACGGTTTTGTAATTCCTTTTTCCTGTCATTTAACTCCCAGCGTGTTTTAATACTATAGGTATCAATAAAAGAGAACCACACTAACATGAAAGCCCCAAGCAAGAGCAGAAGGAATGACTTATTCCACCGTAATGGATTTAGCAGGCTCGCGTTCATAGATGATTTATTATAGAATTAACTTTGCTGCTGGCAAAAATACATTAATTTGTCGTTTAATAATAATTCAAAGCACGGCGCATTTATGGCAGTCCGGATGAAGATATTAATCTCCTTAGCTGCACTTTTTTTGGGAGATTTCTCATATGCTCAAAACCAGGAATGGATTAAGGTATACTTCAATATGCCTGCCGGTGAGTTTAATACTAATACCCAAGTTGTAAGCAATCATAGTTGGGACTTGATAGGTACTCTTGAGGCACTTATTGATTCTGCTAATGCCAGCGTAGATTTAAACATCTATGATCTTGAGCACCCAAGGATAGGGCATGCACTTGTTCGGGCTAAGGAAAGAGGGGTTCGGATTCGGGTAGTAACCGACGATCATAATCGAGATGACAGTCGGGAAGTAGATGAAAAAATGTGGCAAATCCTGAAAGCCGGACAGATTCTATCCATAGATGATGATGGGGATATTTATGGGCTGGAGAGCGGAATCCAGGATAATCGATTGGTTAATGCCAGCGCGGATATGCACAACAAATTTGCAGTAATTGATTATCTAAGTTCCTCGATAGAAGACGATATTGTGTGGACAGGATCAACAAATCTAACTTACACAGGTGCTTACAACACCAATAATGTAGTAGTCATAAAAGACACTGAAGTTGCAAAAGTTTATACCGAAGAATTCAACCAGATGTGGGGGAGCAATGGAGAAGAGCCAAACCCAAAGCGAGCTGTATTCCACAAAGACAAAAAGAACGTAAGTCAAAATGTGTTTGATGTAGGGGGAACCAGGGTTGAGATTTATTTTGCTCCTATAAACAGGGATGGGAGTAAGCCAAGTATCAGTGATCGGCTTGTACAATTAATTCATGAGGAGGCTCAATCTGATATAAAATTCCAAGCGTTCTCGATTACTCCAACTATTCCGTTAAGTCAGGCACTTTGGGAGGTAAGTGCTGGCGGAGATATAAAATTAGAAGGAGTTATTGATCCGGGTTTTTATAGCAGGTATAGAAGTGCCGGTGAAATCTGGGCTGTATCAGAAGCGAGAGTAGACAATAGAATGATTTTACCTGCTAAGGAAACCCGTAAGCTGCACCATAAAACACTGGTAATAGATGCTGAAAACTCAAATCCAGATGACGTTGCGGTTGTAGTAACAGGCTCATATAATTTTTCCAATAACGCTGAAGTAAATAACGACGAAAACCTTCTCATTATATACTCCGATAATATCGCTTCACAATATGCTGCAGATTTTACAGGAGTCATTTCAAGAGCAAAAGGAAAAAGCCAGGCTCCGGCGCCTTCCATCAATACCGAAGAGTGGTACCCAATCTATTCCATTAGAGATGGCCGCCAGTTCGAAATAGAAGTACTCCCGGGATTTGGTTATCCGGTAAGGTTACTTGGGGTTGACGTACCTTCTATCTATGCAGGTAATGACTCTTCAGACTATTTTTCAGGAGCAACAGTCGATTATCTAAGGAACCTGATAGAAGGTAGAAGAGTCAGGCTTTCAGGTCTGGGGGATAAAGCCCCGGAGTCTAATTATGGCTCGTTCAGAGCCTATGTAGAAGTTGATTACAATGGTAAAGTGTTGTCGCTTAACAAAGAAATGCTTGAAAATGGGTATGGCAGTTTTTCAAACTATTTAGCCCAACATCCCGATTCTGTTGCAGCATTTAAAAACTACCAGGCTTCAGCTGAGGCGAATAAAAAGGGTTATTGGAAAAGCCCAAACAAAATAGGAACCAGAGTTTCCCGGCAAAATGAAGTTTCCCAGGGAAATACTGTGGAGGTAGTTTACCCTATTAATATAAATACGGCTGATCAGGCTACTCTTGAATTACTGCCAGGTATAGGCGAAACGTATGCAAAACGAATTATTGAGTACAGGGAACAAAATGGGGGCTTTAAGTCGGTTGAGGAATTGATAGAAATAAAGGGGATTGGAGAAAAGCGATTAGAACGTCTACGCCCGGTGGTTACTATTTAGCCTGAGTTTAGGAGATTTAGATATCCACCTCTAACCATACCCGTCAGGTTTTTAAAAACCTGACGGGTATGGTTAGGATCGAAATGACAAAGTTGAGCTTATCTAGAACTTACACTATCTAAAATAAAAAACCCCGTCCGAGGTCAATCGAAAGGGGTTGGTCAAGAGAGAGTCAATATGAACTCTTAGGGGATATATTCGTGATCCGGGTGGGACTCGAACCCACGACCCACGGCTTAAAAGGCAGTTGCTCTACCAACTGAGCTACCGGATCAGCCACAGACTCCAAAGATAAGGTTTTTAACTAAACTTATTCAATCAAAAATTGAACAAAGAGTATTAGAATTCCTTACTGATCTGAAGTTGAACCGACTGCCAAAATTTCTACTAAATCTTCTTCTAGCCGCTTAGTAGGTTCTTCTATAATCCTTCCTAATTCTTTTTCTGCCCGGTAGATAACAAAAGTTGGCGTAAGCTTCAAGTCCCAACGCCGGTAGAAATTATCAGGATCGGTCTTTTTCCTGGTTACAGCGATATATTCTACCCCAATCAAAGAATTGTCGGCTTCCTCCAGGGTTTTCATGAAAGCAGGTATTTGTTTTTTACTGTCATGGCACCAGGTACCAAAAAGTACATAGATCTTTACCGAGTCCTGAATATCACTTAAAAAAGCCACTGATTCCGGATTTGGGACGTATCTGTCCGTGTAAATATCAAAAATTCGGTGTTTGGAACGTATTTCTTCCTCAGTAGTTGGGCCAACGATATCGTTTGTTTGGGCGAAAACCGTAGCCGATGCAAAACAGAATACAGTAAGTAGGAAATATTTCATAAAGGGTTGGTAAGCAATTCTTAGTTCGAAATAATATCTTCGCACAATATAACAGAATTAAACGATGCCTAATGCCTAGCATTTTCACCAAAATTGTAAAAGGAGAAATTCCTTGCTATAAAATAGCTGAGAACGATCAGTTTTTTTCTTTTTTGGACATTAACCCAATTGCTGAGGGACATACCCTGGTAATTCCAAAAAAAGAGGTAGACTATATCTTCGATTTGGATGACGACACCCTTTCAGCATTAAATATATTTGCAAAAAAAGTGGCGCTGGCAATTGATGACGCCCTTGGAACAATTAGAACAGGCATTATTGTAGAAGGTATGGAAGTGCCTCATGCACATATTCATTTGATTCCCATTTATTATGAAGGTCAGCCGGTAAGTTTGGGGAGAAAATCTGAAGTAAATGAAGCTCGAATGAAAGAACTAGCCCAATTGATCAGTAAAAAAGTAGTGCTATGAAACTGTTGGTTGTAAATGGTCCAAATCTAAACCTGCTAGGTACACGAGATACCAATGTGTATGGAACGGGGACACTTGATGAGTTGAATGATTTTCTTAAAAAGGAATTTCCAAATCACCAGCTCTCTTTCTTTCAAAGTAATGTTGAAGGGGAGCTCATCAATCGCTTACAGGAAGCAATGCGGGATGGAACCGAAGGGGTAGTTACCAATCTTGGCGCTTATACTCACACCTCCGTAGCATTGCGGGATGCGCTGGAACCAATCGATTTTCCAAAAGTAGAAGTACACATTTCGAATATACATGCCCGGGAAGAGTTTCGGGAAAAGTCACTTACCGGAGAAGTGATGAATGGAATAATCACAGGATTTGGAAAGCAAAGTTATGTATTGGGCATTAAAGCTATTGAACTACTATCAACCAGCGATTGAGCAAGCTTAAAGAACTTTTTTCAGATACCCTTATCTATGGGATAAGCAGCGTCTTTGCTCGCTTCATCAATTACCTGTTAGTTCCCTTTTATACCGGAGTGTTTGATCCCGAAATCTATGGGATAGTAGGTTTAGTATATGCTGCAATAGCTTTCCTGAATGTGTTATTTACGATGGGGATGGAGTCTTCCTATTTGCGATATGCCAAAGACAGGGATAAGGCCACCTCTTTTTTTCGAACACTACAAACTTTTTTAGTTGGGACTTCTATCGTAATAGGAATGTTATTCTGGTTATTACAGCCAGCCGTTTCTCCCCTTTTAGGACTTGCAAGTGGCGATTCCATTTACCTGATGATGTTGGGTATCCTCATTTTTGATACACTTGCCATTGTACCTTTTGCTGAGTTAAGGCTTTCGAAAAGAGCCCCGCTTTTTGCCGTGCTTAAAACAGGCAATGTGCTCATAAATCTTGGACTGAATTTCTATTTAATCCTGGTACTTGATTATGGAATAGAGGCGGTATTTATAAGCAACTTAGTTGCTTCGGCGGTAACCGCAGCTGCCATTTGGTTGGTTACGCTTAAAATATGGAAGGGATCGTTCAACAAGGAGTTTATTTCTAAGGCACTTTCTTTTGGACTGCCATTTATACCTGCAGGTATTGGTCATGTGATTAATGAAATGCTGGACCGTTTTTTCCTGAAAGGGATGTCTTCAGATTCAATCCTGGATATTTACGGAGCAGAGTACAGTCCGGAACATATCGTGGGTGTTTATAATGCGTGTTATAAGCTTTCTGTATTCATGTTGTTATTAGTGCAGATGTACCGAATGGCCTGGCAACCCTTTTTTATGAGGCAATCGGATGATGAACAGGCACCTCAGCTATTTGCTCAAGCGTTTAAATATTTCAATGTATTTGCTGCAGTACTGTTTTTAGGTGTTTCCCTTTTTGTGAATGAGATAGTCGCAATAAGAATCCCACTGCTGGATACTTTATTGATAGGAAGAGAGTACTGGATGGGTTTATCCATTGTTCCATTGTTGTTAATGGCGTATTGGTTTCAGGGTTGGTATGTGAATTTTTCCGCAGGAATCTTTATTGCTGAAAACACTAAAAAGTTAGCTCAAATCACATTGATTGGAGCAAGTATTACCATTCTTATTAACCTGATTCTGGTACCAAAGTTTGGAATGATGGGTTCGGCAGTAGCAACTCTTGTAAGTTACGGGGTAATGGCTGTACTTATTTACTGGTATTCAACACGATCATTTGAAGTACCTTATAATCTATGGCAGGGCTTTGGTGTCATTGGGTTAGCAGCCCTGGCTATATACCTGAAACCCATTTTAACTGAGCAATTTTTTTCGGACATTCCCGCTTCAATACTATTATTTGTTACCACATCGATAGCGATCAGCGTAGTAAGCTTTGGAAATCGGCTGCTTCCTGGGAAAAGTAACTAACGACGGCTAGTATTATTAAGCTTCAAATTATTGGACAATGAGCAGACAGAAAATTGGGATTTATGTAGACGCTGTTAACGTAACCATGAACGGGGGCTATGGCCTCAGATATGATACCCTTCGAAAATTTGCGTGCAGAGATGGAGGTATTGCCTCTCGATTGAACGTGTATTTATGCTACGATGAAGAGCGTTTGAAAACCGATCCAGAATATAAAGCCAGGAACAAAAGGTTTTGTGAGATGCTCAGAGACTTTGAGTACAAAGTCATCGAAAAAGCAGTGCAGGTTTATACAAACCAGGAGACTGGTGAGAAAGTATCCAAATCAACCATTGATATGGATATGGCTGTTGATATGATTGTACAATCCGAACACCTTGATAAAATAGTATTGCTAACCAGTAATGGGAGTTATATAAGTGTGGTGAATGCGATACAAGATAAAGGCTGCAAGGTGGAGCACATAGGTTTTGATAATGTTTCGGCAGGATTAAAAAAGGCGGTAGATTGTTCTGTTTCAGGGTATTTATTACCAAAAATGCTTCCTGTTGATTCACCCTACCAATGGGGGGAAACAGGATCAAGAGTTCGTGGAGTTTGCTATGATTTTTCTCATCAGGATGGGTATGGGTTTATGCGCTTTCTCACAAAACTTAGCGATAATCTTTGGGTAACAGATTCAAGAGATTGTGAGTCACCATATAAAACTCTATTCGCCCATATTTCCCAATTCGAAGGCGACCTTGATTCAAACCAGATTCCCAGCCGAGACCTAATTTTTGAATTTGATGTGGTCGAAAACGATAAGGGCTTAGTCGCTGAGAATATCGTCAGGGTTAGCGGGTAATAGTATTTGATCCATTACCCAGTTAGAGCGACTGGCTGTTTCTCCGGTACTGGGGCATTTCCCATTTCCCATCAATTCCTCAACAATGGATGTAATAAGAGGTTGCTGCACATGAGGTGGGTAAGGAAGATCAAATTCAACCCGTTCATCTTTTGTTTCAAGGACAATGGGTGTGTCTCCATTAAAACAGGCAAATGTGATCTTTCCCTTATCTCCATAGATCACAATTTCATCTTTATACTGTTCCCAGATCGAGGTAAAAGTCCACGAGCCTGTACCAACCAGGCCAGATTCGAATTTAAAGCTTGCTGAAACCGAGTCCTGACCTGCATTTTGAATGAGTTCGTTATTGAAGGTTCCTTTCGCTTCAACAATATCTCCAAGAAGAAAGTGAAGGAGATCGAATTGATGGGAGGCCAGATCGTGAAAGTGTCCTCCTCCTGAAATTTCCGGGTTGATTCTCCAGTTTAATTCCGGATTAACATCATCTTGTTTTGGAGATTTGATCAGGTTGATGTTCAAAAGCGTAGGGTTTCCTATGGCTTTTGAGGCCAATAACTCCTGTACTTTTAGAAAATAAGGTAGTTGCCTTCGATAATAAGCAACGAATAATGGGACACCAGCATCTTTACATGTATTAATCATTTGTTCGCATTCTTTGTAAGTACGCCCCATTGGTTTTTCAACATAGACAGGCTTACCTGCTTCAGCTGCTTTAATCACATACTCTAAATGCGAACCAGGAGGTGTAGCAATATAGATAGCATTCACACTTTCATTTTTGATCAACTCATCAGCATCCGAAAACCAGTTCTGAACCTGGTGACGCATTGCATAATCCTCAGCTTTGGCGGCATTGCGCCGCATTACTGCTTCAAGGTGAGAGTGTTCAATTTTCGAGAAGGCAGGGCCGCTTTTTACTTCGCAAACCTCTCCGCATCCTATAATTCCCCAGTTGATTGTTTCCATAACAGATGATAGATAAAAAAAATCCCTTGTATCAAAATAATACAAGGGACTAAATGCAAGTAGTGAGAACCTTAGTCCTCGTTTGTTTACTTATTCATTAGTGCTTTAAACTCATCCAGGGTTCCGCGAACGGCCTTGGCTGAGGCATGCATAAGATCGCTTTCTGAATCAGTTAATTCAACTTCAATTACTTCTTTGATACCGCCTTTTCCAAGTTTAACAGGAACTCCGATATACAAATCTTCGATTCCATATTGCCCATCAATATGAGCACAAACAGGGAATATTCGGTTTTGATCAAGAAGAATAGCTTCTACCATTTGAGCCGCTGCTGCTCCGGGAGCATACCAGGCTGACGTGCCCATCAGGCCAACAATTTCTCCACCGCCTTTCTTTGCTCGTTCTACAATTTCATTCAATCGGTCTTCAGAAATGAAATGAGTAATTGGCATACCAGCCAGGGTAGTAAATCTTGGAAGCGGAACCATAGTATCACCATGGCCACCCATCAATAAAGCCTGGATATCTTTCGGAGATACATTTAGCTCATCAGCGATAAAGGCCCGGTATCGTGCAGTATCAAGGATTCCAGCCATTCCCATTACCTTTTCATATGGGAGGCCAGAAGCATCTTTTGCAACCTGAACCATTACGTCTAATGGATTTGATACCACAATAATGATGGTATCAGGAGAATACTTTACAAGTTGCTCGGTAACACTCTTTACAATATTCGCATTGATGCCAAGTAAATCATCGCGACTCATTCCAGGGCGTCTTGGAACTCCGGCAGTAATTACGCAAACATCTGAACCAGCAGTATCTTCATAGTTAGTTGTTCCTTTTATCCGGGTATCGAAAAGATGAATTGGGGAAGCTTCCCATTGGTCTAAGGCACGCCCTTTGGAAGGGTAAAAAGTTTTGTCCCCGTCTTTACGCTCCAAATCAACGGCGATTACTTCTTTAGCAAAGTCTCTTTGAGCTACACTAAGTGCTACAGTAGACCCAACATTACCTCCGGCTCCGACTACAGTTACTTTCATGGAATTAGTTTTTTGTGGATTGTTAGTTTCGTTTAATGATGCACTAAAATTATGAATTTTATGTGATGATGTATATTCGTTCAGGCTCCCGTTTTCTGCTTTTTTGAATAATTAACAAAAAGCTAAAAACTGTCCGTTATAAGAATGGTTGTTACCCCTTAATTCTCCTTGAGTCTTGCCCCCACATTAATTTCTTGCGAAGTGTCTCAAAGTAGTTTTGACCAGGAAGCTGGATAAGATTGAATGACAGGTCTGATTTGATAATCTCTACTTCTAAAGGGAGTGATTGGTCTTCGCAAATTATTCCATCATAAGAAAAAAGAATATCGCTTTGTTCAGGGTCGACCGTAATTTTTAAAGGCCGATCAGACCGTAGAACGAGAGGCCTGGTGGTAAGGGTATGGGGATTAATAGGGGTAACTAATACAATACCGGAACCAGGGGCCACGATAGGCCCCCCTGATGAAAGATTGTAGGCAGTAGAACCCGTCGAGGAAGATACAATCAGCCCATCTGCCCAATACGTATTGATAAAGTTACCGTCATACTCCGCACTAATATTCACCATGGAAGAGTTCTTTCTGCTGAATAGAAACTCATTCAGTGCATAATAAACGTTGCCATGGCTATCCGTTGCCTTAAGGTAATGCCGCTTATCAAGTGTGTAGTTCTTATCCAGGATTTGATTTAGTGCTTCAATAAGTTCTTCTGCTTGCACATTAGTCATAAAGCCCAGCCGGCCACTATTTATCCCTAGAATCGGCTTCTCGGAATTTTTGGATATCCTTGCTGTGTATAATATGGTTCCGTCTCCACCCATCACCAGTACCACATCACATTGTTCGATAGAATCTTTATCTGAATGAGTTATGGAAAGAGAATCCGAAGGTTCGATTCCCAGCAATTCGCACACTTCTTTATAGAGAAGTAAATGGGCGTTAACCTCCGTAGCCCATTCTATGGTGGAATGGATCACATCTTTCACTTCATACTTTCCTGGGTTTGCAACGACTGCTAGTTTCATAATGATGAAAGGTATCGAACTTAACCTTTAGTTCCTTTTAGGCCTTTGATCCCTGTAGCTGCTTTTTCACTCAAAAGGTTGGTTTCATAACTTCTGATACGCCCATTTTTTGCCTGGTGCTTTTTGATCGCAATCTTAATAAGCTCTTCCACCATTTGAGTGAAAGAAAGGTCAGATTTTTCCCATAGGTAAAATGAAAAAGAGCCAGGAATCGTATTTATTTCATTGAAGTATACATCCTCAGTTTCTGCGTTCACAAGAAAATCTAATCGGGCTACTCCGGCGGCATCAAAAGTCTTAAAGATCTTAACAGAGAGGCTTCTAATGGTATTAGTAAGTTCCGGAGAAATGTCAGCTGGGATAATTCGATCAGCAGAAGCCATTCCTTTTTCGGCACTTCCCCCACTTTGATATTTATCTTCGAAAGATAAAGTTTCGGTTATTCCCAGAGGGCGCTCACAAACACTGGCACTACAATTTTCAGCAGTGCCTAACACCGAGCAGTTAATTTCCATCAATGGATGAATAGCTTCTTCCACCAGCAAATGAGCATCATAACGGAATGCTGTTTCTATGGCCTCAACCATCTCTTGTTCATCATCCACTTTTTTAACTCCAATACTGCTTCCCAAAGAGGCGGGTTTTACAACCAACGGATATCCCAGCAGACCAGCCTCTTTTAAAATGGTGTTTTGGTCAGCTTCCCAGTCCGATTCAAAAAAATCGAGGCTATTGGTAACAGGAATCTCATTTGCTTCACATAGCTGCTTCGCTTTTGGTTTGTCCATTCCAACCGATGACCCCAGTACTCCACTGCCAGTATATGGAACATTAAACATCTCACAGATTCCCTGGAATGCTCCATTTTCACCTTCACTCCCATGAAACGCGCATACTACGGCATAGACAGCCCATTCATTTGGCTTTGAGAAGAAACCGGATTTATCTTGCTCTCTTAGTAAAGTCCTGCCAATATCATCTTTCACAAAAGCACAAGAAGACGCGCTTTGCTCCAGCTGTTTTAAGTCCTTGAAAGTAGGTAAATCCAGAAGAGATTCTCCGGTAAACCATCTACCCGATTTAGAGATATAAAGTGGTATCAGAGAATAGGAGCTGTCCTGTAATGAAGCAATGACCTGATGCGCTGTTAACACGGATACTTCATGCTCGGGAGAAACTCCACCAAAGGCTATTACAAGATTTTTTTGGGACATTAAACTAGTTTGCTGATTTTAAATTCTTTAAAGAGTAGATTAATTGTAACTGGTCTGCAATTTTTTGCTTGTTTGCAGGTTTTAAAATAGGTCATCTATGTTTCGTCAAAAAGGTATACAAATTTTAAAGCTTTTAGTGCTTTTTTTTGTTCCAGGCGTACTGGGGCATGATCTTTTTGCGCAAGCTAACTCCACATTAAGGGTTGTGGTTACGGATGAAGGAGGGGATCCATTAACAGGCGCAAATGTACTCCTCTATGTTGAAGGGGAAACAGAACTGGAAGATTATTGTGTTACTTCAGTAAATGGGTTCTGTGAATTTAACCGCTTACGACCTCAGACATATAAACTTCAGATTTCCTTTTTGGGTTTTAAGTCGTTTGAAAAGCTATTTATGCTCGGTGGAGGAGAGATTGTTGTAGAGCTCGTCGAGTTAGAGATAGATGTTGAGCAGCTGGGAGAAATTGTGGTAGAAGAAGAACGAGGATTTACTGCTGGTGGGTTGGGTATCACCCGTGTAGAGTCGGAAGACCTGGGGCGTGTTCCCTCGGCTAGCCTTGATGGAGATTTAATGGCATACATACGTACAGTGCCTGGTGTAGTAAGTATTGGGGATGCAGGCGGAGACTTGTACATTCGCGGTGGCACGCCGGCGCAAAACATTGTGCTGGTTGATGACCTGCCCATTATAAAGCCTTTCCATATCTCGAATTTGTTTTCGGCGTTTCCTGAGCCTGTAGTAAATAACATCGATGTGTTGGCTGGAGGCTTCGATGCGCGTTATATGAGTTCAACATCGGCAGTAATTGACGTGAACTTGAAAACAGGCAATATGAGTAGGTATTCGGGCAGTGGAAGTATAAGTCCGTATATTTCTTCAGTCTTTCTGGAAGGTCCGGGACACGCAGAAAAAACCTCATTTTTGATAAGCGGAAGGGCATCAACTATAAAATCCTTCTCGGGATACTTAGGTACTCAGGAGAGAGATATACAGTTTCATGATGTAATAGGAAGGTATTCCTTTTATGGAGATGGTTTTATGTGTAATGCCACTGGGCTATTAACCGAGGATGAAGGTAGAATTAGTGAGTTGAGTGAGGCCTATTTAAGCTGGAGTAACACAGGGATTGGAGTAAGATGTTTTGGTTTTGACGGAAGCTTTGCCCTTCCTTTTGAAGCTTCTATAGGTCATACCACATTCGAAAATAGAGAAGTTAGTAACCAGGGGACAAACAATTTTTCGAGTGTAAAACAAACCTATATGCGTCTTGATTTCCAGGATAACTGGTTTGGGCACAGGTTTGATTATGGCCTGCAAATACTCGTCCATACTGTTGAAACAAAGATAGATCAGCGATTTGCTGTGTTAGATATAGTGGGAAGGGAACGGCGTTATCCCATGTACCAGCTCTATATCAAGAGTGATTTTGACCTGTCTGAAAGAGTAAAAATCATAACCAGTTTGGGTTCGCAGGCAAATGTCCACTTTCTACCCACTGTTGAGCCACGAGTAAGAATTGTGACCAAGCCTTTTGCTTCACTGAATTCAGAGTTCAGCGTGGCTTTTGGGAGATATTATCAAGCTATCGATGGGTTTAGTGATCAACGGGATGCAGGCACTTCATTTACAATTTACAGAGCGAGTGATTCTGTGGGGAAATTGTTCCATTCTACACATCGTATAGCTGGTCTGAAGCATAAATTTGGTTCACGTTTAACAGTAAATGTTGAAGGCTACTATATGAATCATACAGGTGTTCCTGTTGCCAGGTGGACCCCAGTAGCCCAGGTTTTTGTACTGCCAGTAACGGCTAACTCAGATAGTTATGGGATTAATACCAGCCTGGAATACCAGGCCAGGCCTTTTTATATATCCCTGAACTACGGTTATTCTGATGTAACCTATAAATCTACCACCGAATCCCTGGGGGCCTGGATTGATCAGGAAGTGTTTAGCTATTCTCCTCCTCACGACCAAACGCATCAACTAAGTACCTTGATGAGTGCAGATATTGAGAAGTTTACACTGAACCTGGTGTGGGAGCTTGGATCAGGAAAACCTTATACCAGGGTTTTTGGCTTTGATTTAGATGTGAATGTACCCACTGATTCTCCTACTGAAAACCCCGGTGTGGCAAGAACCCTGTTTAGTGAACCTTTTGGTTCCAGGCTTCCATACTATCACCGGCTAGATGTTTCTATACAGCGCAGTTTTACCATTTCGAAAGGTGTTGTCTTTGAAGCAGAGATTGGTTGTTTAAATGCCTACGATCGTAATAACGTTTTTTATATCGATTTAAACACGCTAGAGCGTGTGGATCAAACCACACTTTTCCCATATATGGCAGCTAAAATCTCATTCAAATGAAAAGGATTTATTCTTATATCATATTGCTACTCGTCGTTCCGTCTATACTACTAACAGTAGGCAGCTGCGACAGTTCAGTAGATGCGCTGGATAAAAGAGGTGCTGCGTTTTCTGTTTTTGGAATCATAAATATGAGTGAACCTACACCGCACTTTTTCAGAGTTGATGACTTAACTAAAACTCTACTAGAAGAAAATACTCAAGAGATAGATGCTAGGGTATTTCTGAAGAATATTACCGACGATTGGGAAAGAGAATTAGCTGATAGTGTAGTTTTTTTTGAAGGAGTATATACTCACAATTTCTTTTCCTCTGATATTGAATACGGCAAGCGATACGAAATGAATGTGGAGAGAATATCAACAGGAGAGAGAATTACCGGTACCTGGAATACACCGAGTAGAGCAAACATGGAAATTATACTTCCAGAACCAAATCGAAGGACATGCTATTCAATCATAGATGTTTCTTTTTATCCAATTTTAACTGCAAATGAGATCGATCTTAGAATAACTCTTCCTGAAGGTAGGGTCGGATACTATACCTCCGAAGAATATACCCTAAGTGGTGATACACTTACTCATCATATCCCTTTAATAAATGTATTAAGATTTGGATATAGACTGTTTTCGGATCCATGCCAGGAGTTTGAACTCAGCGCAAGTGTCATGGAGTTCGATGTATTTCACTATGGCTCAAACTTTTTCATAGATAACAATGACTGGCAACAAGAGGGATATATCTCTATAGGAGAGTTTGGTGCTTTCTATACTGATCAGGAGGTTATCCGGTACTTTGAATAGAAGAGCCTGGTGAGAATTCAAAACCTTAGTTATACAAATAGAATTAATTTTGACGCATGGTATTCATTAGCAATTTCTTCTTTTTTACAATCCTTTTGTTCAAAAAGGGAGAAGGTTAACAGCCGTCTAAGAACTGATTTACCAGAATTTAGTTTCTAGTTTCATGAAAAAAATATTGGCCCTTTTTTTTATTTCCACCGTTTTGGGTTTAAATCTTTTCGCCCAGACCAACCCAGCCATACGCGTTGTTGTTACTGACGAAGGTGGGGATCCTTTAACAGGAGCTAATATGCTTCTATTTAAATCGGGCGAAACGGACCTGGAGAATTACTGCGTAACGACTGTTGATGGCTTTTGTGAGTTCAAACGGTTACGTCCTGGAGCTTATCTTATCCGTATCTCTTTTTTGGGTTTTAAAACTCATGAGGAGAGTATTACTCTAAGTTCGGGTGAAATATGGGTAGAACGTATTGAGCTAGAAGCAGATATAAGTGAGCTAGGAGAAGTGATTGTTGAGGAGGAGCGCGGATTTACAACTGGTGGTTTAGGTATTACAAGAGTTGAAGCTGAAGACCTAAGCCGGGTGCCCTCAATGAGCCTGGATGGAGATTTAATGGCATATATACGTACAGTGCCCGGTGTAGTAAGCATTGGAGATACAGGAGGCGATTTATATATCCGCGGAGGTACACCGGCGCAAAATGTTGTTCTCGTTGATGATTTACCTATCCTGAAACCCTTTCATATCTCAAATCTGTTTTCGGCTTTTCCTGAACAGGTAGTGAATAACATTGATGTATTAGCTGGTGGCTTCGATACACGTTATATGAGTTCAACATCAGCAGTAATTGATGTGAATCTGAAAACAGGGAATATGAGCAGGTATTCCGGCAGTGGTAGTATAAGTCCTTATATCTCTTCAATATTTGTAGAAGGGCCCATTCATAAGAAGAAGTCATCTTTTTTTGCAAGTGGAAGAGTCTCTACTATAAAATCATTCTCCGGATATTTGGGTACCAGAGAGCAGGATATGGAGTTTTATGATTTAATGGGGCGCTACTCAATTCATGGCGATGGTTTTATGTGTAATGCTACGGGTCTAGTTACTAATGATGTAGGGCGGATAAGTGAGCTGAGCGACAAATACCTAAGCTGGAGTAATACAGGTATAGGAATGAGATGTTTTGGGTTTGATGATAGCTTTGCGCTGCCCTTTGAAGTATCAATAGGGCACACTGCTTTTGAGAATGAAGAAGTAAGTGATCTGGGAACAAATAACCGTTCGATAGTAAGGCAAACCTATATGAGGTTAGATTTCCAGGATTATTGGTTTGGGCAAAAATTTGATTTCGGAATACAAATATTATCGAACACCTTTCAGGCTACAGTTGACGAAAGATTTTTATTCGCTGAACAGACCTCCACGGAACGTCTTCCTATGGCGCAACTTCATATAAAGAGCGAGCATGATATCACCGAAAATATAAGGCTTATACCTAGTTTGGGTACCCAGGGCACATTTGAGTCGAAACTGACTTTTGAACCGCGTATTAGAATAATTACAAAGCCATTTGGAAGTTCTGCCTCGGAAGTGAGTTTAGCACTGGGCAAATATCATCAGGTAATTGATGGATTCAGTGATCAACGCGATGCAGGTACTACTTTTACCATTTATCGTGCTAATTCAAGATTGGTCAGTCTGTTTAGCTCAGTACACAGGATAATTGGATGGAAGCAACGGATTAATTCTTACTTCAAGACTAATGTGGAAGGATTTTACATGACGTATGAAGGCTTACCAGTTGCAAGATGGACTACATTGTCTCAGGTTTCAGTTACTCCGGCGCTAGCTGATGCAGAAAGTTATGGAGCAAATGCACGACTCGAATATGAAACACAAAGATTATACATGCAGCTTGGGTATGCGTGGAGTAAGGTAACCTATGAAGCTCGTACAGGTGATTTAGGAGCCTGGTTAGACCAAACATTATTTAGTTATTCTCCTCCTCATGATCAAAGGCACCAGGTAACGGCAATATTAAATGCGAATATTGGAAAGTATAAGCTAAGTACTGTATGGAATCTTGGTTCGGGAAAGCCTTATACCAAGGTTTTTGGCTTTGATTTAATACCAAATTTTACGTTTGGAACAACGGATGAGAATCCCGGGGTTCCACGTACATTTTATAGCCAGCCATATAATTCCAGGCTACCCTATTACCATCGATTAGATGTATCTGTTCAAAGGAGCTTTAACATTTCAGAACACGCGGTATTTGAGGTAGAAATCGGATGTATAAATGCTTATGACCGAAGCAATGTGTTTTATGTAGATTTGAATAACCTAGAGCGGGTAGATCAGACACCGATTCTGCCTTATGCAGCGGCCAAAATTTCCTTCAAATGAAAATACAAGCAATACAACTAAAGTCATTTTTTTTGGTAGCTATTTTATTCTGCTTTTTAGCTGGCTGTGAAAATACCATAGACTTTTATGAAGAAAGAGAGAGTTACTACTCGATGTATGGGGTGCTATCTATTTCGGATTCTGAAAGCTTTATTCGCGTGCATGATACCAGAATTCCTATAGAAAGAGTGACAGAAGATAATCTGAATGTTGCGGTAACTCTTAGCAATAAGAGTACAGGAGTTGCTGAATTACTGGAACGGAGAATTCTTATTTTTGAGGGTGCTACAACCCACAATTTTGTAACAGGTTCGGGGTTGGATTTTAGCACCGAGTACCAGGTTTTTTTAGAAGATGAATCAGGCTACCAGGATTCAGTGAATGTGTTTACTCCTGCTTTCACAGAACCACTGATTTCTCCCATTCCGTTTACTTATTGTTCAGATCTTGTTGTACAGATAGATATTTCTCCAGTTTCTGAAGGAGAATTCATAGATTTTTTTGTAGAATTCGAGTGGAATGGGCGATTGTTTAGAGCAAGGAGGGCTACAGATGTTTTTGAAACGGGTGGTGGTGTTTCATTAAGGTTTAATATCCAGCGTATTCTAGAAGCTGGTTTTGGAACGGACGAGTTTAGTTGTTTTGATGTCCCAGTCACTGACTATAGGTTTCAGTACACTCACTTTGGGAGAGAAATTGAAGGAAGGGAACCACTAATAAATGAAGGTGGAAATTTAGAAGTACCTTATTTTGGTACAAATATTTTGGGGGCGTATACTGATGGTTTGGAATTTTCAGTTTCAGATACGGCATTCAATTTCGATTATTGGTTTCCACCACAAAAGAATTAGAATAGGACATTCGTGAATAAGGTTATTACCCGCTTAGATGAGTTAGATTTCACCCTTGGTGATTTAGAATCAATGCCCGCTCCAGGAAAGGTATTAGTAGTTAATCCTTCAGAGTTTGAAGTAAAATATGTGATTAACCCTCATATGGAGGGGCATATTGGAGATGTCGATAAAGAAGCCGCATTCAAGGAGTGGACAGCACTAAGAGATGGGTACAAAGAACTTGGTCTATATGTTCATGAAATCGGTGGAGCAAAAGGCTATCCGGATATGGTTTTTTGTGCTAATCAAAGCCTGCCGAATATCACCAAAGAGGGAAAGAAAGAAGTGGTAATGAGTGTGATGCATGCTCCTCAAAGAAAAGGAGAAGTGCCACACATCCAGAAGGTATATGAAGAGAGCAGCTACGAAATTGTATACCTGGATGAGGAAAAGTTTACCGACTTTGAAGGAATGGGAGATGCTATATGGCACTTCAAAAAAAGATTGATCTGGGGAGGCTATGGGTATCGTTCAACGAAAGATGTTTATGAGCACATTTCAGAGACTTTTAAAACGCCAGTAGTAGCTCTGGAGCTGGTTGATGAAAAGTTCTATCACTTAGATACCTGCCTCTGTGTACTAAACGAAGAAACCGTACTTATCTATCCCAAAGCATTTAATGAGGAAGGCCGGGCACTTATTCGATCGCTGGTTCCCAATGTGATTGAAGCCAATACGTATGAAGCAGTGGAGTTATTTGCGTGTAATGCCACCTGTGCTGATGGTAAAAATGTATTTATCCAAACAGGTTGTAAAGAAGCCAATAAAGCCGTAGAAGATGCTGGCTTTGTTGTTCATGAGTACGATACCAATGAGTACCTGAAAAGTGGTGGTAGTGTATTTTGTATGAAAATGATGCTCTGGTGAAAAGGAGAAAAGCATTTCTTATATCTCACATTAAAATAGCTTTTGATTACATGGCTAAGATTTCTCACTTTCTTCGAAAATGACTAAATCATCATCCATGCAGCTCTTTAAACCCGTACTCTCCCTCATTCTTCTCGTAGCTCTTATCATTTCCCTCAACACCAAATTTGGTTCGATTCCACCTTTAGGTAAGTTTTTTGACCCCGATGCTGGTTTTTGGGCAAATGCTGAGACAGGAGGGCCCTCTTCTGCTTCACTTGAATTGCCAGGTATTAAAGATAATGTATCTGTGTTCTTTGATGAGCGCCAGGTACCTCACATTTTTGCTAATAATGAGCACGACCTGTATTACGCCCAGGGTTATATCACTGCACGAGACCGGTTATTCCAGATGGAAGTGCAAACCTATGATGCTGCGGGCCGGCTCTCTGAGCATCTTGGAGCACGTACTTTAAGCCGGGATAGAAGTACCAGAAGGTTGGGGATGCCCTACGGAGCTGAAAAAGCGGTTGAGTTTATTAAAGAAAACGATCCTGAAGTTTATGCTCATTTGGAAGCATATTCCGATGGTGTGAATGCTTATATCTCATCTCTTTCTCCGGATGAATATCCGGTAGAATATAAGATCCTGGATTTTGCACCTGAAGAATGGGAACCCATTAAAACGGCACATCTTCTCAAGAATATGACCCGGACCTTAGCTGGAAATAACAATGACGACAGAACCAGTAATACCATTGCTTACTTTGGAGAAGATTTCGTGGATAAGTTTTTCACCGTCAAACCAGAGCTGAATGATCCGATCATTCCGGAAACCAGGATTTGGGATTTCGACCCTATTCCAGTTCAGGCACCAGATACACTATTTAAACCTGCTTCTGCAGTTGAACTCGAGTCATTTGAACGGCCAGAAGGCATAGGGAGTAATAACTGGGCAGTTAACGGAGATAAAACGGCATCGGGTTACCCCATTCTTTCCAACGATCCTCATTTAGGGCTAACACTCCCATCTATTTGGTATGAAGTACAACTCCATGCACCCGGACTAAATGTCTATGGGGTCTCCCTGCAAGGTGCTCCCGGGGTGATTATAGGATTTAATGAGTATGCTGCATGGGGTACCACCAATACAGGGTCAGACGTGATGGATTGGTATGAAATAAAGTTTAAGGATGATACCATGAATGAATACTGGCATGATGGAGAGTGGAAAGCCACAACAAAGCGCATAGAGGAAATTAAAGTACGGGGGCAGGAAACGGTCGTTGACACAATTATTTATACTCACCATGGTCCGGTAACAAAAGTGGAGTCTGATATAGATGAAGAGCGAGCTCCTGCTTACCATGCTCTAAGATGGATTGCTCATGAGCCATCTAATGATCTAAATACCTTCTTTGGCTTCAATAGAATGAAAACCTTTGAGGAGTTTAAAGAAGCAGCCAGTCATTACGTTGCACCTGCACAGAATTTCATCTTTGCTAATACTGAAGGTGATATAGCGACCTGGATTAGCGGTAAGTTTCCAAACAAATGGGAATTCCAGGGGCGAACAGTAAGTGATGGTTCCGACCCTCTCTATGATTGGCAAGGGTGGATTCCAACAGAGCATAACCCACATGTTTTGAACCCGGAACGAGGTTTTGTGAGCTCTGCAAACCAGGAGTCAGCAGCACCTGATTACCCGTATTACCTGGAAGATGAATTTGCTCCATTCGAACGTGGAAGACGAATTAATGATCTACTTGCCGAGATGGATAATATCACAAAAGATGATTTTCAAAGCATGCACATGGATGATTACAGCTACCATGCGGCAACCATACTTCCGGAAATGCTCGAATGGCTGGATGAAAGTGAGTTAACTGAAGAGGAACTAGAGGTATTTGAAGAACTCAAAAGCTGGGATTTACATAATAATTCGGAAAGCATTGGCCCAGGGGTTTTCCGCCAATTCTGGGGCAATATGTATAGAGCCATTTTTAATGACGAATATGGTTCTACTGAAGCATCACTCAGGTGGCCATCGAGAGACAGGGTAAACGAAGTGCTTAAGAATGAGCCTGAGTTCATATTTATTGACAACATAAATACTGAAGAAGTAGAAGCACTGGATGGAATTGTGACTGCAGCTTTCCGGGAAACAGTTGAAGAGCTTACCGAATGGCATGGCGAATTCGGCGATGGATGGAAATGGGGAATACTTATCGACAACGATTTCGATCATATTGCATTCATTCCTGGCTTCGGAAAAGAGAATGTGTATTCCAGTGGAAGTGGAGAATCCATTAATGCAACTAGAGCTAGTTGGGGCCCTTCCTGGAGAATGGTGGTCGAACTAGGCCCGGAAGTAAAAGGCTGGGGGGTATATCCTGGTGGGCCCTCAGGAAATCCGGGTTCTCCGAACTACGATTCCACTTTAGAAACCTGGAGAAGAGGTGAACTTTACGAGCTGGATTTTATGAAGGAACCACCGGCCGACTACCTCTACTCCATTACCATAAATCCTAACGATTAATTAGGAATTAAGAATTAGGAATCTTGCACAGTTTCTATTCCTAATTCCTAATTCAAAATTTCTGAATTCATGCTACTAGCACTTTTAATCATCATTTCAGCTTATATCCTAAACCTTTTCCTTCCCTGGTGGAGTATCGCCATTCCGGGACTTCTATTTGGATACATCTTCAAGAAAAAAGCATGGGTATCGTTTGGTTGGGGGTTTCTGGCACTATTCGTTTTATGGGCAGGGCAGGTTGCTTGCATTCATTGCGGGAATGATGGGACTTTATCCGCAAGAATTGCGAATATGCTGGGAGTGGGTTCTCCCTATATAGTAATTTTGATTACCGGAGTATTAGGTGGATTAGTGAGTGGTTTTGCAACCATGACAGGAGCGTTGCTAAAATTCGAAAAGAAGAATTGATTCTAAATTGTATCAAAAGCTAGCACTCCTTATCTTAGCGAAACTTTAACAAAGCTTTCGAATCAATACTTTTGTTAGCACACCATAGCTTTGAAACATCAACTGCGAAAAAAAGGGAAACAACGTAGATTGATGTCTATTTTCAGTTCAACATATTTTTTAGAAATCCGACGCGGTATCCGTTGTCGGATTTTTTTTGATTCGAAATTCACTCAAACACTCTTTTAGCATGTCACTTCAACCTAGAAAAAAAGCCATCCTTGCTCTAAGTGATGGAACGGTAGCGCACGGCTGGGCAATTGGGCACGACGGGATTACCGGAGGAGAACTCTGCTTCAATACCAGTATGACGGGTTACCAGGAGATCTTCACCGATCCAAGCTACTATGGTCAGTTAATGATGATGACCTATCCCCATATTGGGAATTATGGAACCATGGCTCGTGATGATGAGCATCGTAAGGTGATGGTAGCTGGTGTTATTGTAAGAGCCTTTTCGTGGGAATTCAGCAATCCTATGGCTGATCGTAGCTTGCACGAATATTTGGATGACAATGAAATTGTAGGGATTTCAGGGGTAGATACCCGGGCCTTGGTTCGTCACATCCGGGAAAAGGGAGTGATGAATGCAGTGATTTCCTCCACAGAACTAGATGAAGAAAAGCTCATTCAAATGGCAAAAGACTGGGACGATATGGAAGGTCTGGAATTAGCCTCAAGAGTAACCCGATCCGAAGCTCAAACCTATCAGGCTCAAGGGGAAGCAGAGTTCAGAGTTGCTGCTTTTGATTATGGTATTAAGCAAAATATTATAAATAGCCTGGTAGCCAGGGGCTGTACACTCAGAGTTTTTCCAGCTCAGGCTACACTGGAAGAAGTGCAGTCCTGGGATGCAGATGGTTACTTCTTTTCGAATGGACCAGGAGACCCAAATCCCACCGGTGAGTACGCTCTCGATATTGTGAACTATGCGAAATCAACAGGAAAGCCTCTATTTGGTATTTGTTTAGGGCATCAGTTGATGGCCATGAGCGAAGGGATCGAAGTTGGAAAGATGTTTGTAGGTCACCGGGGAGCCAACCACCCCGTTAAAAACCTGGAAAGTGGCCTGGTAGAAATTTCCACTCAAAATCACGGTTTTGCAGTAGTTGAAGATAGCGTGAAGGAAGAGATCGCTTCTATCACTCATATAAATCTAAATGACAACACTGTGGAAGGGCTCAGGTTCAAGAATTTCCCTGGCTTCTCGGTTCAATACCATCCCGAAGCCTCACCCGGCCCACATGATTCCGCATATCTCTTCGATCAATTCATTGATCTGATGAAAGAACAAAAAGAGGTAACAGCATAAACCCACCCCCTGTCCTCCGTACGAATACTTCGGAAGGCGGGCTAAATCCCCTCCTAGGAGGGGACTTATAAGAACCAAATTATAAAATAAGACTCAATGCCAAGACGCGACGACATTCACAAAATTCTAATTATTGGATCAGGGCCCATTGTAATTGGCCAGGCTTGCGAATTTGATTATTCAGGATCACAAGCATGCCGGTCACTCCAGGAAGAGGGCTATGAAATCGTATTGATTAACTCGAACCCTGCTACCATTATGACAGATCCAATCATGGCAGATGCGATTTATATGCTGCCCATGACTACAGATTCCATCAGGGAGATTGTAGAGAAAGAAAAGCCGGATGCAGTTCTGCCAACCATGGGTGGCCAAACCGGTCTTAACCTTTGCCGGGATCTAGAAAAACAAGGCTTCTGGGAAGAAAAGGGGATTAAGATTATCGGGGTTGATATCGATGCTGTAGAACTTACCGAAGACCGCCAGTTATTCCGGGATAAAATGGAAGAAATCGGAATTGAGCAATGCCGAAGTCGTCAGGCAGAATCACTTCTGGATGCAAAAGAGATCAAAGAAGAACTAGGTGGACTTCCAATCGTTATCCGCCCTTCATTCACTATGGGGGGTGCCGGGGGAGGAATTGTTTGGCATGAAGAAGATTTCGACAAAATGGTACTTCGTGGACTAGAAATGAGTCCTGTTCACTCAGTACTTATCGAGGAAAGCATTTTTGGTTGGAAAGAGTATGAGTTGGAACTTCTTCGTGATGCCAATGACAATGTGGTTATTATCTGTTCCATCGAGAATATGGACCCAATGGGTGTTCATACCGGGGATTCGGTAACCGTAGCGCCAACCCAAACGCTCACTGATAAGCAACTTCAAATATTAAGGGACGCGGCCATCAAAATGATGCGTTCGATAGGAACCTTTGCTGGTGGTTGTAATGTACAGTTTGCCATGGAGCCAGGAAGTGACCGCTTTGTAGCTATTGAGATCAACCCAAGGGTAAGTCGTTCATCTGCACTGGCCTCAAAAGCTACGGGCTATCCGATTGCGAAAGTAGCCACAAAGCTAGCTGTTGGTTATACACTGGACGAGCTGAAAAATCAAATTACCGGGACAACTTCAGCATGCTTTGAGCCATCCATCGATTATGTAGTGTGTAAAGTACCTCGCTTCAATTTTGACAAATTCCCAGGTGTGGATGAAGAGCTTTCTACCCAGATGAAGGCAGTAGGGGAAGTAATGAGCATTGGAAGAAACTTCCCGGAAGCACTCAATAAAGCATGGCAAAGTATGGAAGTAGGCCGTGATGGACTGGGAGCGGATGGCTACGAAGAAATCAATCGAAAGGAAGTGCGAGAGCGCCTGATGAAGCCCTATTGGGATCGTTCGATGCAGATCAGAAACGCATTTAAACTGGGTACCTCTGTAGAAGAAATAGCAGATATCACCAAAGTAGATCCCTGGTTCCTTCAGCAAATCAGGTATATGGTTTCCCTGGAAAACAGGACGGAAGGCCAGACCCTGGATGAAATCACCAAAGATGAATTTTATGAGCTAAAGCAGGCGGGGTTCTCAGATGCCCAGATTGCCTGGCTGTTGAGCCAAAGTGGAGCTGATATTTCAGAAAACCAGGTTCGGGAACAACGAATAAGCTTAGGATTGAAACCTGTATTCAAACTGGTAGATACTTGTGCTGCTGAATTTCCCGCGCAAACTCCTTACTACTATTCCTCTTATGAAGGAGAAAACGAGAGTGAGGTTACCGATCGGAAGAAAGTGATTATTCTCGGAAGTGGCCCCAACCGAATCGGCCAGGGAATCGAGTTTGATTACTCTTGTGTTCACGCCGTGCTTGCAACCAAGGAGATGGGCTACGAGGCGATCATGATCAACTGTAATCCGGAGACTGTTTCTACCGATTTCGATATCGCAGATAAATTATACTTCGAGCCCGTGTATTGGGAGCGGGTACTGGATATTTATGAGCATGAAAAAGCGGAAGGGGTAATCATCCAGGTGGGTGGACAAACTGCTCTTAAGCTTGGCAAGAGATTTGTGGAAGAGGATATTAAGATTTTCGGAACTGACTTCGAGCGTATTGATTTCGCGGAAGACCGTGGTGAGTTCTCCGATCTACTTATTCGTCTAGAAATTCCTTTTCCTGAATATGGCACGGCCATGAATGTAGAAGATGCGTTGACTATCGCAGACAGAATCGGGTACCCGGTACTTATTCGTCCAAGCTATGTGCTGGGTGGCCAGGGGATGAGAATTGCTGTAAAGGCCGAAGAGCTAGAAAGATATGTAGGTCGAATTCTAAAAACGCACCCTGAAAACGCCTTCCTGATTGACAAGTACCTGGAGCATGCCATTGAAGTAGATGTAGATTCGGTATATGACGGAGACCAGCTTCATATTTCAGGGATGATGCAGCACATTGAGCCGGCTGGAGTTCATTCTGGAGATTCTACTGCAGTTATTCCTCCCTATTCGTTAAGCCAGGAAGTTCAGGATACCATCCGTGAATACCAGGAGCGAATTGCTAAAGCGATGGAAATTCAAGGCTTTCTGAATGTCCAATATGCCGTAAAGGATGAAAAGGTATATGTGCTGGAGGCGAACCCCCGAACAACCCGAACGATACCATTCCTTGCCAAAGCCAACCAGGTTCCCGAAGCAGCGATTGGTGTAAAAGTAATGCTGGGTGCAAAACTGAAGGAATTCGATTTGGAATCGAAGCTGACTAACTGGGCCATCAAAGAGCCGGTATTCCCGTTCGATAAATTCCCGGGAGTAAAGAAAGAGCTAGGACCAGAAATGAAGTCTACCGGTGAAAGCATTTACTTCGCCGATAGCTTCGAAGATGAACACTTCAAGAAACCGTACGAGTTCAAGAGCCTGTATTTGAGTAAGTAGTTTTACTTCAAGGATTCTTTGTTGAGTCCTCCCAGCCCGAAATTCAGGGTTAACAGGGAAACGATGTTATTGTTTGAAAGTACTTCATCAAAGCTTTCGCCAAGGCTATAGGTAAGTACTATATCCTTGTTAAGGCGATAGCTAATAGTGCCTATGGATTGGAAATCGGATTTTTCATCCACTGTATATGAAACGGTTCCGGATCCTCCTGTTGTAGTAGGTGTTTCTGTTTTGCTGGTGCGGCTTAAAAATTCGATTCGAAAAGAAAGCTTATCGAATTCACCGGTGGCAGCTAACCCAAAGTCTTCGCTAGACTGAAACACTTCCTGACCTGGGAAATAGGTTTTATAATAACCAAGATCATATTGGGTGTTTCTATATACCCCAAGAATCTTGAGGAAACTCCAGTCTTCATTCTTAAACCTAAATCCAGGTGTAAGCCAAAGAGTTCTTTTTGGAGCGTAGGTATCTTCAAATGTATTGGCGGGGAAGTTCAACAGCACCGCATAGCCCAGATCGACAGATAAACCATTTCTTTGCTTAATGTAGTCTTTGAATAGAGTTACCAGCGATTCAGAAGTCAAACCGCTCTCAATCTCAACAACGGCACCGCTTACCATAGAATTGAAGCTATCAAGCAAAGTATCATCGTCACCATTATACTCAAGAGCTTCCATTTGAGCGATAATTAAGGAAGACTGTTCCTGGGCCTTCTGTTCATTTCCCGCTCCATATGCTCTGCTTAAGGTTTCGGTGATAAACCCAGACATCTGGTCAACAAAACCAGCAATGTCATTAAAATCGATTTTCTCAGCCTGAGCGATTATCCGGGTACTTATTTTTTTGGCAGCCTTAATACGCGTTCGGTAGGTATCAATACTGGATTTATCGGCTTGAGAACTGAAGTGAAGGGTTGTTCGATACCCTAAGCCTATGGCATTTGTAACGGAGCTGTCTTCAAGTACAAAGTTTTGAGTAGTGGCAATGGAGAACGAAGAATTTCTCCAAAGCTGATTCAGGTATGCACTTAAGTCATCCGAATAAAGATATTCCTCAACGGTTAACCCATGATCGTTAAACCAGTAAGGAGAGAACTCTACCCCAAAATCATCGGGGACAACAATCTCGTTGTTATCATCAACAAAATTGGAAAGCAAGGTAGCTTCTAGGGCTTTTTGGGATTTTGGATATAAAAACGAACTTGGTTGAACTCCCAGAATAATTGAGGCGGGAGATGAAGGGGCTTTAAGTGCATTAATCTCCTCGTTCAAATCCTGGGAAAACCCATTGGAGGATAAAAATGCACCACAGATAAGTAAGGTTAGTAGTCTTTTCATGAAGCAGGGAATTTGATTTTAAGAACGATAATAGGTCTTGGTTCAAGCGATTTTGGATTGCTATGCTCTACTATTACTTCCCCGTTAATAAGGAAATTAATCTTGATCTCATCTTCCTGAGGAGCAATGTTATCGACATCACAAACTATTATCGTTTTCTCCGAACGAAGAGCACTCCCTGTTCCAAGTACTGCCGATCCTTCGTCATCAATATCCGGATCACTATTTCCCGGGATATCGATCAGTGTATAAGACATGTTTACGTTCGAGATAAAATCTACCGTGAAGGTAACCTGTTCATTATCAGCGACCTGATATTCAAGGTTTTTGTATCGAAATGTTTTTCGACCACTCATTATTGGCTCCGTTTTAGAGTTATTGTTAGCAGGCAACAGTTCGAAGTAGGAGGGATAACTATGAAATGCAATTCATTAGATGATTACATCTAAACCCTCATGTTAAACATCATACCCGCGTTTATTTTTTTAACTAAATAAGCATTGAGCCAACGGTCATCACCACATCTTTAGGTGAATTTTCCTTCTCTTGAGCACGCAGAGTATATCGAAGAGCAAGAAAACTTCAAAATTAGATCAAGAATTTATTCTGCACTATGTTCCATACTTTATTAAATCTAGTCGTATTTTAAGGGCTAATTCGCAAAAAATAGTACATGATTCATCAGGCAAAGAGTATTCTCAAAACTACGTTTGGGTACGACGAGTTCAGGCTGCAACAAGAGGCAGCGATCACACAGGTTCTAAACAAAAAAGATGCACTAGTCATTATGCCCACAGGTGGTGGAAAATCACTGTGTTATCAAATCCCAGCCATGATTTTCGACGGGATGACTATAGTGGTATCTCCTCTTATTTCATTAATGAAAGACCAGGTAGAACAGCTTCGAGAATATGATATTCCAGCAGTATACCTAAACAGTTCATTACGCCCTGAGGAATATGACTACAATGTGAAAAGGGTGCTGAGCGGAGACATCAAGCTCTTATACCTAGCTCCGGAAACACTTATGATGGATAAAACCAGGGAAATGTTGAGTGGCTTACGAATCGATTGTTTTACTATTGATGAGGCGCACTGTATTTCGGAATGGGGGCATGACTTCAGACCGGAATACCGTCAATTAGCCCGCATCAGAAAGGATTTTCCTGAAGCTGTTTGTATTGCTCTTACGGCAACTGCTACCCCGAGAGTACAGGAAGATATCAAGAGGAGTTTGAACCTGACCGATTCAGAGGCCTTTGTCTCCAGCTTTGATCGGGAAAACCTGTTCCTCAAAATAGCAGATAAAAAGGATCCCGAGAATCAGCTTCTCGATTTCTTATATACCCGGAAAAACCAATCAGGGATTATCTATTGTTTTTCCAGGAGGCAGGTTGACGACCTGGCTTATTTACTGGAGCAGGAGGGCTACGATGTTAAACCGTATCACGCAGGACTTAGTGCCAGAGATCGTGCCATCAATCAACGGGCATTTATTCGGGATGATGCACGCATAATTGTTGCTACAATCGCTTTTGGGATGGGGATTAACAAACCGAATGTTCGGTATGTGGTTCATTTTGATATGCCTCAGAATATTGAATCCTATTACCAGCAAATAGGCCGTGCGGGTCGGGATGGCTTACGTTCAGATTGCATTCTTCTTTTTGGATATGCTGATACCCAGAAGATCAAATACTTCATCAACCAGAAGCAAGGAAACGAAAAAGAGGTAGCAGAAGGCCACCTCAACGATTTGATCAAATACCTGGAAGCTACCACCTGCCGTCGACAGCCCTTGCTAAGTTATTTCGGGGAAGAGTTTGAGAAGGAAGAATGCGGAATGTGCGATAATTGTCTTTCCGTAGATGATGATGTGGAAGACATGACTATCCAGGCTCAGAAATTTATGTCCTGCATGATTCGAAGTGGTGAGCAATTCGGAGCGGGGCATGTGATCGATATTCTAAGAGGTTCCAAAGCTCAAAAAGTATTGGAGCATGAACATGACCAACTTCCTACTTATGGAATTGGAAATGAGTGGTCGAAAGATCAGTGGACACAGTTATCCCGAATGCTCATTAGGCAGAATTATATCGCAAAAGGTGAGTTTGGTACATTACAGGTTGAGGAGCGGGGTCATTCTGTATTAAAGGGAGATGAAAATGTATTCGGAATATTAGACCGAACCAGCACTGCGATTGATGGAGAAACGGTTATTCGCACTTCCAGTGATGTGGAAAATAACTACAATGAAGAGTTGTTTGAGCTACTTCGCGTTAAAAGAAAAGAACTGGCTGACGCAGATGATGTGCCTCCATACGCCATTTTCCCGGATACCACTCTTATTGAAATGTCTTATTACTTCCCTCAAAACAAAGATGCCTTAGAGGCACTTTATGGAGTAGGGTCGGTTAAAAAAGAGAAATTCGGAGACGCCTTTATTGGGGTGATTAAAACTTTTACTGCTGAACATGATATCATGGAACGGCAGAAAACCTTACTCAAAAAGGTAAGGAGTACCGTGAGTACTCAAAAGCATGAGCAGGTTGGTGAAGCCTTTAATGAAGGGCAATCTATTAAGCTACTGGCTGAAGAACATGGGGTTAAAGAGGTAACTATTCTCACCCATTTGAAGAAGTATTTAGATGAAGGAAATACGCTTCGCCTGGATGGGCTTCTTGAGGCATGCAACCTTTCCGACAGGCAAAGAGACCAAATCATCAATGCGATGGATAAGAAAGGCCCGCTTATGCTTCGCCCTGTTTACGAAGAGCTGAATAAGCAGATTGGCTATGACCAGCTAAGGATTATGCAGTTATATTATCTGGCTAAGGGTTAGGTTTTAGATCATAAACAAAGGTCAGCATAATACTTCTTCCTATCTCGGGGATATTTGCAATGCTTGTATGTTGATTATAATAGGTATCAAACAGGTTTTGAATTTCTAAAGAAGACGTGAGCTTATTTTGAAACCAGATTTTTGAAAATTCCAGATTCAAAATTGCATACTCTGAGGTTATATCTTCAATAGAAGTTTGGTCGGCAATACGTTGTTGTTTAAGAGCCCACTCTATTGAGCTGGTAGCTTTGAAATCATTCCTGCTATAGCTCGAAGAAAAAGATCCCCTGAGAGGAGAAATTAAAGGGAGTGGCTCATTTAGTGACGTATTCTGGCCATGTGTAAATGAAGCTCTAAAATCAGTAGAAATAAACTGAGACCAGGACGACAACCACCGCATATCAAATCCGGCTATGAATGCATTTCCCACATTTGCATATTCCTTGAACTGGTAAAACCCGTTACTAATATCTTCCTCCAGAACTCCGGAAATATATTGGTAAAAGCTCTTGTTAAAGAAGGAGAGTGATATCGACTGGTTATTGGCTTCATAACTAGAGCCAATTTCAAGGTTGAGGCTTGTTTCTGGTGAAAGAAACGGATTTCCATCATAGAAAAACCCATCTACATAGTTATAAATATAATGGCCATACAACTCGATATAATTAGCCTGGCGTTGTGAAAGCACCGCTTTGACAGTTAAGTCCATCTTGTCTGAAAACAGCCAAAAGAGGTTCGCTGATCCTGAAAAAAGGAACCTGGACCTTGGGTTTACTGCTTTACCATGGACGCCTTCAAAGAAGGTTCGGCTACCCCTGTCAGTTAATTCTACCCGGTTAAACTCGGTGCTCTGCTCAAATTTCATGAGGACTTTCTGAGAAAGAGAAACATTCGATTTGATACCAAATCTCAAGCTTCCGGTATTAATATCTCCGAGGTTAATGATGTACATATCTTCAATATCAAAGAGACTTTCCATTAACATATCGCCAAACGCCGAGGAGTAATATCCATCCAAAAAGAGTGGTATGGTCTGGTTTTTTAATTGGAGATTATGATTTAGCCGAAGCCCCATGGTCCTGGTACTTCCATACATAGGCATGTACATATTCTGCATTACAGTACGATTGGCTACATCTCTGCCATAGTCATCCATCCAATGGTTTACCTCATTTATATAGCCCATTAAAGACGTCGAAGTTTGCTGAGAGGGGCCATCTTTCCAGTCATATTGCAGCCGGAGCATATTTGCTGAAGCTCGTGTAGCATCCATCAAGAGTGCGGGGTATCCAACATCCCGGGCATCATCAAAGATATAATTGACATCCAACGTGTTATAGGATTTTGTTCTAATCCTATAGGCCAGGTTCATGTTTATTTTGTTAAAGCCTGAATTGGCTACTGTTGATCCATTACCGGCAATTAAGTCGTCAGATTGTTTAATACTACCCGAAAATCTGAGTGCATGATTTTGTACAGAAGCGTCTGCATTCGCAGAAAAAACCCTGTAATAATCAGGGGCTCTGACTCCAGACTTAACACTAAGTTCGAAAGGTTTAAATCCAGGCCTTTTTGAAACAAGATTGATAGACGATTTACCATTTCCATTTTCGGCCACATTACTTCCGCTTTTGTCTATCTCGAGATGCGATAAGTTATCGCTTTCGACATAGGAAGTGATGGGATCCATTTTATCTACACAAGCTTTGAAAACCTGCATGCCATCTATAGTGAGGTTTATTCTTTGATCATCCGTACCTCGAATCGAGGGCTCCCAAGCAAATGCTCCACGTTTAATCATGGAAACACCATCCACGTTACTTAACAGATGGTCGAGTGTTAAAAGGCTTCCATTATTGTGATAACTCTGGGCATCAAGGCCATGTTCATTATGTGCATAGACAACGATCTCATCATCAAGTTGATAGATTTTCGGAACGAGGTATATGAAGGTTGTATCTTTTTCCAGGAAAGCAGACTCGGTCTCAAATCCGAGTAATTGAATTGATACGGTGTTTAAATATTCAGGGACACTAAAAAAGCCATTCTCATTTGTATAGCCAAGTACTTCGTGTTGGTACATGACATGAGCATTACTTAAGGGCTGGTGGTTTTGGGCATTAGCAACATGTATAACTTTTTCCTGTGTAAATCCGAAACCAGAACACAGAATGGTAAAAGCTATAAATAGGTAACATCTTAATGGGTTCATAAGATCACCAAATTAAAAGCCCTGTACTTCCTGAGAAGCACAGGGCAAGTTGTTATTGAGCTTTTACGCTGTATTCAAAAGTTACTGCATCAAGCGTATCCGTTCCTACGATAAGCTCGACGGTAGTGGTCCAGGTCCCGCTCATACTGTAGTTGATAGAGCCGGTATACATTCCACTTCCTTGAGCTACTGGATTTTCGAAAGGAGTAGAATGACCCTGTCCTCCACCCATATCCATATATGGGTACACGTCAATTCCAATATCAGAAACGGCTGGGAAAGACATCATAGTTTCACGTTCATGAACCATAAAGCTTAAGTCCTGATTTCCTACTGCAGGATCATTGGGTGCATACCAGGTAATGAAATAAACAGATCCGTCTTCAGGTCGAACACTGGTTAGTTTCCAGGATGAGCTAATATCTACATCGAAAGCTCCTGAGATAACCTCATCATTAGAAGTGGTAATATCAAACATGATCTCCCAGCTTCCCATTTCACCTGAGGGCATGATGAAAATGGCCATGCTTTCATACACTCCCTCAAATTCATCCATTTTTTCAGGGTTATTGTAAGGGCAAGCATGATCCATTTGTGCCATATGCATGATTGGGGTTACTTCAAATGTGGATATTTCAACGGCTTCGCCATCTTGAGAAACCCTCCAGTACAAAGTATTGTACCCGGTTTCAAGAGCGGCATCAGTCAATAATTCAACGGTAAATCCATCAATTACTGAGGACTGGAGCAAGATAGCTTCTAATTCCGGGTCTGCAGAGTTATTACTATCACAGTTCATTAAGAGTAAGGGTGCGGAAATACAGATAGCGAGTACCTGTAGAATAGTTTTCTTTTTCATTCTTCTAAAAAAATTGAGTTATAAGTTGGAAAATGTGAAGGAAAGAAAACTAGGAGATGGGTGGGCGTAGCAAAGTTTCTGCTATGAGGAGTTTATTTAAATGAGTGTTTGAGAGATAATAATCTTTATCGTCAGCGTCCTGACCTGGGCTATTCGTGAACTTCAAATACCCATTATAATCGTGAAGGGTTACCCCAATCGAAAATGAGGTTGAGTCATTATGAGGGCTACTATAAAAACAAAAATGTAAAGTAGTGCTCTCACCTTCTTCCATGTGAGTTGATGCTGTTTCTCGGGTTATTTCTTTATGATGGCAAGTGCAAATCGAAACCCCTTCCTCTATCACACATGTACAATGTGTCATAGTACAATAGCTATTTCCAGTATGAGGATGCGTATGCCCCAGAACTTCTTTCAGCGCCATCCACCCTACTACATTCCATATCATCACTATGAGTGTGAATACAGAAACCAGTTTTATATGGAAAAATTTAAGACTCATATATCTTAAATATAGCTAGCTGCATGAAGATTTTATGAAGAACAAAATAGGTCGGCCGGCTATGAGCAGCTTAGAAAGTGGCATTATTTAGCTAATGTTTCAGAATGATGTGCCAATTAGGACACCAAAAGTTTTGGTTTGTTGATTCTCTAAGTTAATACCATTGACCTCAGTAAGTATATACTCTTTACCAAAATTAATAACAGGCTTAATAAAAAACTGATCTGTGAATTGGATTGAGTAAGCAATGCCAAAATTTGGATTAACAGAACGGATGTTTGCTTCTTCAGAAAGATCGAAGTCTGTAGCATAGGAACGACAACAAAATAGAAGACCAAAACTTTGATAGGTTAGCCATCTTGTTTGTCGATTGTTTAGGTCTACATGAGCCTCGAATGAAAGGTTTTTTACGATGAAGTCTGACCTGATGAATCCAAAACCTATTCCATATCCCTCACCTCTTTCTACAGATTTTATTTCCATATACGCAAACCTGAATGAGTCGGTAAGATCACCAAAACCATACCACTGATCATTCTTAGTATAATAGCTTCCTCTTGTGGAGAAGCTCCATTTTTTACTTAATTGTAACTCATATTGAAGGCTAGGTACGTATTCCGAATTATGCAGACTGGAACCAAATCCAATTCGGTGTTGGGCTTCTGCGGTATTGAAAATGAAGAAACAGAGCAGAAGTACAGGTAGGGAGTTTCTCATGACGGGTCAGTTTAGTTACCAGACAGGTATAAGAACGCGATCCTACCGGTTATATCCAACTTTTAAACCCAAGAGTAATATAGCTCCTTCTCCTACATCCTCTCCTTTTGTTTCGACATTAATTTCATAGCCAAAGGAAAGGGAAGGTTTAATGCCCAGCTTTCCTGGAATTGGAAGTTGATAGCCCAATCCTATGGTAGGCTGGAAGACGGTGATTTCAGTAGTGCCTGTCTCATAGGGACAGGGCAAGGCTCCACATAATGCAGAGCCAGAAGCTGGATCCCTCCAATCAATGTCCATAAACCATAAATCAGCTCTTAGATTGACAGAAAGATTGCTCGCTAAAAATGATCTTTTTTCTATTCCTAAAGAGAACCCAGGCCCTCCTCCTTCTTCATTTTCATGCTCACCCCAGTCTCTTCTGTCCGTAAAGTTATACCCGATTCTGGAAGTAAGGGTGAGGTTTACAGGTAAATCTATATCCATATATACACCTGGTATAACTCCTGCTGGATAAGCCTGAAACTCAACTCCAGGGGTTATTTGTGAGTATATCTGCGAAGGAATTAGAAGAAAAAGTAGTAAAAGGAGCCTTTTCATATTCAGAAAGTATGGATTCCAAAGGTCAATGACTTGTGGTTGGCAAAAGCACCCTAAACTCAGCTCCACCATCACTGCCATTTCTGGCGGCAATGGTACCTCCATGCTCTTGTACAATCTCTTTTGAAATAGCTAAGCCTAAGCCCAATCCAAAATGAGCGCCCTGATTTTTCGTGGTAAAATTGGGTTCAAATATTCTCTTAATGGATTGTTCAGGAATTCCAGGGCCTGAATCCGAAATAATGACTTCAACCTGATCATCACCAAAGCTCTGGGCCTTAATAGTTAGTTTTTCTCCATGTTCAAGAACATCGCATGCATTTACTATGATGTTTGTCCAAACCTGGTTTAATGCACCCGGTTTTGCATACACATTGGGAAGGGGCTTTAAATCTAATTGAAGTTCAAGGTATTTCAATCGATTGGTTAATAGCAGGACGGTATCATTTATCCCTTCCCGTATATCTGAGTATTCAAACTCATTTCCGTCCTGGCGGCTATAACTTTTCAGGCTTTTAACCAGGTTAGCTATTCGCTTGCTTGCCACTTCAATATTGTGGATGAATTTGCCAGCCTCAAACTGCTGTATTAATTCCTTTATTTGTGAATTTTCTCCCGCTGACTCGATGATGGATAACGCTTCCTCTGGCATTTGAGAAAGCTTTCTTTGTATGGAGCGGTCAGTAATTTCCGGAAAACGCTTCACGGTTTTCTTTAGATGCTCTCTCACTTCGGGGCTGCTCATTGGGTTGTGATTTAGCCCCAGCAAAAACATTTGAGCATTGGAATCCCCTTTCGATTGGTCGCTAAAAGTTTCGATTAAATATTCCGAAGAACGTAGCAAGGCAGAGGCAGGGTTGTTAACCTCATGAGCAAAACCAGCTACCAACTCACCAAGTGTAGCCATCTTTTCCTGATGGATCAGCTTTTGATAGGCGATTTTTAATTGCTCCCCCTCTTCTCCAAGTTTCCTATTCAACGCTCTAAGTTCCGATTCAAGAACAAGGTTTTTTGTGAACCTATCAGCCAGGTTACCCAACATTAGTTGTTGGAGTGGATGAGCGAGACGAGGGTTGTCGCTCATATACTGTTCAAACTCGGATTGGCTAATCTTAAGCGCTTTACAGGCTGAGTCGCTATTCCCCGTAGTGAGAGAACGCTTTCCTGTAGTAAAAGCCATGATTCCAATGAAGTGACCTGGTTCTAACGTGATGAGGTCATGAGAAACGCCTGCATCATTTTTTCTTTTCAACGTCACGGTTCCCTCAAGTAATAAATAGAGGTATTCAAGCTTGTCCCCTTGTTTGAAGAGGATGTCTCCTTTCTCAAAAGTAACGACCTGTTCATTGAGGGTCTCAGAATCAATAATTGCCCTTTTGATGAATTTGAGGATAACCTCTCTATTATTTAAAAAACCTTTTTGCATGGTTAATGGTCAGTGGGTTGATTACCTCTAAGGAATTCAGATAATCGTTCTGCATCTAAGGCAGCCATATATTCAAGCGGGTTATATTTCTGCTCAATCACAAAATCAGTAAGCTGTTTTACAACGGTAGAATTTAGCCCTTGTTTAGTCCACGGTTTTGCTATGTAATGATTTAGATTGGCTTTATTGATGGCCTGTATGGTGTCTTGCAATCCTGCCTGACCGGTAACCAATACCTTTTTAGAAGTACGATAAATGTTATGCGCCTGGAGTTCCACTAATAAATCAACACCATTTTCGCCGGGGAGTATATGATCACATAAGATCAAGCCAATTACATTTCCCGCGTCATAGATTTCCGAGATTACGGTTCTGGCTTCTTCGGTGGTATTTGCAGTTTCTAAAGGAAATACAGCTTCAAAATCCTCCAGGTCAAGCACCAGGGAATCCAACACTTCCAGTTCGTCTTCGATAACTAATATGTAGATGTCATGACTCATGATTTCCTCTCAATTTAGAATTAATGGCCAGTAGAACAAGGAGTAAAGTACAACTAGCACAACTCCGAATACTCCAATTATAATACCAGCTTTAGTCATACTTTTGGTTTCTATGACTCCAGTACTCATTGCAATAGCATTAGGAGGAGTCGAGATTGGGAGCATCATAGCCATACTGCAGCTTACTCCAATCACTAAGCTTACAATAATCAGGTTAAACCCTTCTCCAGCCATACCAGAAGTGGCAAGGCTTACTGCCAGGGGAATCAATAGGGTTGCGGTTACTGTGTTTGATAAGAAATTGGACATCAACACGGCCACGATACTAAAGACCAGAAGAAGGGTAATACTTCCGAGTGCACTCCACTCAATCATTCCCACAATCCACTCAGCAAGCCCGGTGGATTTCATTGAAATACCTAGTGATAGTCCACCTGCTACCAGCCAGAGTACTTCCCAGGGCAGCTTGCGGATGTCTTCCTTAGTAACTACTCCGGTTAGTGAAAGAAATACTACCGGGACCAGTGCAACGATTGCACTCTTAATTCCATGAAAGCTTTCCGTTACCCAGAAAATCACTGTACAGGCAAAGGCTGCATAAAGAAGTATTGCTTTTTTTGAGGTATTGAAGGTACCACTCATGTCGATTTGGATAGCAGATGCTTCCGGCTTAAATGTCTTCAGCAATAAAAACCATGTGAATAGCAGTGCAACTACCACTAAAGGAGTAGCCAGGATCATCCACTCTCCAAAAGGGATATTGATTCCTTGTTGAGAAAGAGCTCCAATTACCACGGCATTAGGAGGGGTGCCTATCGGTGTAGCAATTCCCCCAATATTAGCCGCAAACGGAATGCTTAGTGCCAAACCAACGCGAAGAGGATCCGTTTTGGCGATTCGAGCTATGATAGGTAGGATAACAGTCATCATCATAGCTGTGGTAGCAGTATTACTCATGAACGCAGAAAGTAAAGCCGTGATCACCATCAGCCCAAGTAGTATAGAGCCTGGTTTTTGACCAAATGGGCCAAGCAAAATCCGGGTGAGATTGCGATCTAAATCATATTTAACAGCAGCATCAGCCAGTACAAAACCACCCAGGAATAAGATGATAATGGGGCTGCCCAGGGTGCCAATAAAGGTTGTATAGCTATCCGGGATATATTCTAAATTGGCTTCTGCAAAAATAAATCCCTCTTTACTTAGTAATAGAACCTGCAACAGGATCACAAAAATGGAAGTTGCATAAATAGGAACTGGTTCAAATAACCAAAAAACAGCAGCGAGAAAGAAAATACCTAAGGCTATATGACCGGCATAAGAAAGCCCTTCGATTTGGAGAAAAAAGGAAGTTATCAGTCCCGCAAATCCGATCAGGACACCCAGCACCTCCTTATTAGGTAATATCATATAAAAGTTTTCTTCAATAATAAGTGATGAATAAGAAGTTTATATAAATTCCTGCCATTATAAAGAATCCATTTTGTTACTTACTCCCGAAATATTATCAAAATTTTCCTCTATTGAGCTGAGAGCCAAAAGAATTGTAGAGGGGTTTGTCTCTGGGTTGCATCGTAGCCCCTATCATGGTTTTAGTGTTGAATTTGCTGAGCACCGCCCCTATAACCCGGGCGATGATTTTAAACACGTTGACTGGAAGGCCTATGCAAAGAAGGAACGTTTTTATGTGAAGCAGTATGAGGAAGAAACCAACCTGCGCTGCCATGTAGTGCTCGATACCAGCACCTCTATGCAGTTTAAGCATTTTGGAGAGTGGTCGAAGTTGAGGTATGGAATCCACTTTGCCGCATCATTAATGTATTTGATGCATAGGCAAAGGGATGCTTGTGGATTGATTCCCTTCAACTCGCAGGTAGAGAGCTTTATCCCAGCAAAAAGTACCTACGCTCATTTAAGGCAAATCTATGTGGAGCTAGAAAAACAGCTTTTGCTTGAGGAAAAAAAATCAGACGTAAAAAAGACGACGGCTTCTGCTGCGGTGCTTCATGAGATTGCCGAGCGGCTCAATCAAAGGAGCCTGGTAGTAATTATTACTGACCTGTTCGAAAATATTGAAGGCCATGAGGCGCTAATTTCTGCACTTAAGCACTTACGCCACAGAAAGCACGAGGTGCTGTTATTCAATGTGATGGAAAACCGAAGTGAACGGCAGCTGGGTTTTACGGATGGCCGCTTTGTATTCGAAGACCTGGAAACAGGTTCTGAAATTGAAGTACTGCCTAACCAGGTTCGTAAAGACTATATGGAAAAGGTATCTGAGTATACTCATGCTTTTATGCTAGCTTGCAGTGAATTCGAAATAGATTTTGAAGAAATAGATACCGAAGGCCAATTCGACAACGCATTGATGGCTTATCTGAATAAGAGACGGAGATTGGGTTAAGTTCGTGTTGTAGAATTTCGAAATGTTGTTGGCTTTCCATCATTTTTGACCCACCCCTCATTCCCCTCCTGTGGAGGGGACGCTCGCTGTTTAGGATTATTCTATTAAAGCAAAGGGTTCCCCTCTTGGAAGGGGATACAGGGGTGGGTTAAACCGTATAGCAGAAGCTACCTTCCATGATTTAAGTCACCTTACTATTTTTGAGAATGATATTTAGCAGTCGCGGTGAAACCCGCTTTAAAATCAGGGCAAGCATTTCTAAAGGACCTGAGATATAAATCTCTTCCTTTCTTTTTTTAACTCTGTTCCAAATTCTTGATACCATTTTGTCTGCATCCATAGCCTTTTCATGGAGGTTGCCCATTTCTCCAAAAGAGCTGCCATCAGCAGTAAGGGAGTTAAGGGTAATATTGGTTTTGATAGGGCCCGGGCACACCATGGTGACGGCTATATTATGCTCGTACATTTCCTGTCGGATGCTATCAAACATGCCATGAAGGGCGTGTTTACTGGCAGCATATCCGGATCTGAATTTGGTACCGAATTTACCCGCCAAACTGCTTATAACTATGATATGCCCACTTTTACGTTCCATCATAGATGGAAGTACCGCTCTTGTTAATTCAGTTGACCCAAAAAAATTCACCTCCATCAAGCGGCGAATGGTACTCATCTCTGACTCAGCAAATAAAGATCGTTGACTAACTCCCCCATTATTTAATAACACATCTATTTCACCAAAAAGAGAAAGTGCTTTTTCGGCTTTGCCTGGTAATGAAGCTGAGTTTGCAAGGTCTAAAGGAAGAATCTTGCAGGTAGATTCATCTGCTCCAAGTGAATTACGAACTTCTTCAAGAGCCTCTTTTCTTCTGGAAGAAAGGATTAATTTGGCCCCTTCGTTATAAAATGCTTTGGCAAATGATTCCCCAATTCCCGATGATGCACCTGTGATCCAGACGACTTTGTTTTTGTAGGTCATAATGCGAACTTTGGATCGAACTTAAGCAATTCCCAATTTTCAAAGAACCATGAATTACAAGCATAGCTTATTATTAGTAGAGGACGAGGTAGAATCAGGTGAGATGCTCCAGAATTTTTTAGAGCTTAATGATTTCCATGTTTTTTGGGCAAAAGATGGAAAAGAGGCACTTAATATTATTGATAATCATGCTAACGAAATCGAGTTAGCTGTATTGGATATTATGGTGCCACACTATGATGGAAAGGAGATTTGTAGTCATATTAGAAAGCATCCGGTTATTAACGATATACCCGTATTGTTTTTAACAGCCAGAGATGAGGAAAGGGATGAAATTGAAGGGCTTGAGCTTGGGGCTGACGACTATATCAAAAAGCCTGCCGGGTTAAAACTGATAAAAGCACATATCGAAAGTCAACTCAGAAGGCAAAGTCCCGAGAAAAGTAATTGGATCAAATACGATCATGTGTATCTGGATACAGAAGCGAATGAGATGTACATCAGTGAAGAAAAAATTGACCTTACCCATACCGAGTATATCATTGCAGAACTATTTTTTCAGCATCCTAAGAGAGTATATAGCCGCCAGGAAATACTGGAGCACATCAGCGATGAGGAAAAGTATATCTTTGACCGCACTGTAGATGTTCATATCAAGAATTTGAGATTAAAGATGAAGGATGCAGGGAAGCTCATTAAAACCTATCGAGGGGTTGGATACGGGTTCAATCGCGAGTTTTTAACGCTATGAACATTCAAACCAAGCTTGCGGCAGTTTATATAACGCTTCTTTCTATTGGCGTGGTTGTAATAAGTTCGTACGCTATTTTGAGTATTCGTTCTTTTCTGCTTGAAGAAACCATTCAGAAGTTTGAGAATGATGCGAATACACTAGCCCGGTCTTTAGAAACCAAGCCAACCATTGATGAAGTAGTAATACAGGTTAATTTTATGTCGGGCTTAACCGGGTATGAGATCGACCTTTTTGATTCTTCCGGTACCGTGCTGGTAAGTGCTTCAACAAATCCATCAGAATTTTCGGATTCAAGAGAATTTTTGACAGATAGCCTTAAAAGAGAACTGGACGAGACGAATGCCCAGGTAATCATCAATGAAGAAGAACTTGAGGACCTGATCTCTTTTCATCGTTTTGGCGAAAACAGTTTTGAAGCAAGATATCTGAGGATTAGTCAAAATAAAGATGATCTATACGCTGCTGAGGCCAGTATCAGGCATCTGATTTACGGAGCGATGATTGGATCGATACTAGTCGTAATTATCGTAAGTTTTTTCTTCGCCAGGTACCTTGCAAAACCAATTAAGCAACTCAACGATGCTGCTCTGGGAATTGCTGCCGGAGACCTGGACAGAGAATTGCATCTTGAACGAGAGGATGAGTTTGGTATGCTGGCTGACTCTTTGAATCAGATGGCTGGAAAACTTAAATCGGACAATGAACAGCTCAAGGTGCTCAATGAAAAACAAAACCAGTTTTTTGCTGACATCACCCATGAGGTCAGGAACCCAATGCATACCATTTCAGGGGCATTAGAAATGCTTCAAATACCGTCATTAGAGGCACCGAAGAAAGAACAATACCTCGAGACTGCTCAAAAACAGGTTGATCGTGTTGTCCGGTTGTTTGAAGACATTAAGTCCTTACAGAGATATGATTATGATGAAAGCTATATTCAAAAAACGGAATTTGATTTGAGTCAGCTTATCAAGGAAGTAGCAAAAACATATTCACCAATTGCTAAGGAGAAAGAAATATTAATTGCTACGGAAACGAGTGGTAAGATTTTAGTTCAGGCTGATCGGGACAAAATTGAACAAGTTCTGGATAATTTGGTTTCCAACGCTGTCAAATATACGAACGAAGGGGATATCACCATTAACTCAAACCTTTCTGGTGAAGGATTGGTTAAAATCTCGATAAAAGATACAGGCATAGGTATCGACCAAAAACATTTAGACCGGCTCTTTGATCGCTTCTATCGCACCGACAAAGCCCGATCAAGAGATAAGGGAGGAACTGGCTTAGGGCTGGCAGTTGTAAAAGGAATTCTAAATGCTCATCAAAAAGACATCTTCGTAGATAGTACTTCAGGAGAAGGATCTACCTTCTATTTTTACCTTGAGGTAGTTGGGGGATAGTCGTTTATGAATTGGTGAAACAATGCAGCTAAGGTAGCTCCGGCTATAGGGCCTAGGATATAGAGAGGAATGAACTCATAAGAAGCTCCTCGAATAGCAAGAAAATCAATCGCAGAAAGACCCAGTGATAAAGCGGGGTTCAATATGGCACCTGAGATAGAATCTCCAACCATAATCAAACCGGATAGTACCAGGCCTATTGCTAATCCATATGCTTTATTAGAAGCCAGCACTTTGTCTGTTGCAACACTTAAATAGGTGAGCACCAGGATAAAGGTTAAAAGAAGCTCCATGCCAGCCTGCTGATACAAGTCGGTTGATACGGGAGGTTCTACATAGAACACTTCATTGGAAAAAAAGAGAACGAGTCCGCCTGCTGCAAAAACCCCAAGGCACTGGCTTACAAAGTAACTGGTAAAGGTGCTGAATGAGATTTTTTTCCGGATTAAATAAGCAAATGAAACAGCCGGGTTGAAGTGGGCTCCCGAAACATGCATGCATCCATAAATAAGTGCTGCTAGTATCAGACCTATGGCTAAAGGATTAGTAGTGAGCCCCATTGTCAAGGCCAGAAAGAATGTACCGACTGCTTCAACTAAGTACTTGCGCATTCCTAACCCGCTTGTTGTATATTTAAAATGTCCTCCAAAATTGGAGTGAAGCTACCCCCACAAAGCAGGAATTGCAACAAATTTTTGGTTGTTAGTCTCTGACTTAAAGAAGAAACTTTATAACTATTTGACTTCATTAAAGCTATTATTCTGCTATTTTCAAAGTTTTAAATTTATATGATGCAACTACTCGAGAGGCTAAAACTTCGTTGGAATATTGAAAGCAATTGGCAAGTCATTGTAATTCTTATAGTTTTTTCCTGTACCGGCTTTACTGCAGTTTATGCTAAAGACTTTGTTTTCGAAGTGCTGGGAGTTACGAGCGAAATGCCTTTTTGGTTCAGAGCTTTTGTTTGGTTGGTCACAATTCTACCCATTTATAATCTCCTGCTAATCACCTATGGAACTCTCTTAGGGCAACGCAAATTTTTCTGGTGGTTCCTAAAAAAATCAGTAGGCCGACTTGTTCCAAGAAGTAAGAAGAAAGCTATTTCATAGCTTCTAGTTTTTCTTTTTCCTTTTTCGGTAGTTTAGCTACGATAAGATTATAGGAATCGGTAATCAGTTCCTCGATAAACTCATCATCAAGCCTTCCAGTCACACTTACCGTATTCCAGTGAACTTTGCTCATATGATACCCCGGTTTGATTTCTTCAAATTCTTCTCTCAGAACCACAGCGCGTTCAGGGTCGCACTTCAAGTTAATACCCTCAAATTCTTCAATATCAGTAAGGGCAAACATCTTTCCCATCACTTTAAAGACTAATACTTTTTCATCGAATGGAAACCCCTCTGTCACTCCTTTAAAGGACAAACAGAACTCACGGTACTGCTCTATGTTCATAGATTGACCTCTTCGAAGGCTTCCCTAAATAGAGATGATAAGGCTACTGTTTGTTCAACAATTATTGGAATCATATTCTCAGAAACAATACCTACCTGTCCGTTATTCCATGTAATAGCCATTGTTTTCAAATCGCGGTTCAACACCAGTTTTACAGGTTGATAGAAATTCAATTCAATGGAAAATGGGAGTGTCAGATTGGAAGCTCTCATGATATTCACATGCATGTGAAGAATCGGAAATTCATCCGACTGTCTGAGAGTTTTGTCATCCAAGATTCTCACCGGTAAATTTTCCAGGCTTTCAACAATTTGTTCACGAACCCATGTCACATCTAATGAGGGGTCAGTAAGGCCTATCGGCTTTTCTATATTTACTACGATACCCATTTCTTTTATGCCCATGAGTGAGCTTCTTTCACGCGCTATTTCATTCTGTGCATGAACAAGCTGGATACAAAAAACGGAGAGGAGAATAATTACTGAGAAACGTTTCATAATACTAGTATTTCGTTCTCAAATAATAACGGGTAATCCAGGTTCTACTTCAATAGGAATTAGTCGATTAATCCACTTGCCACAATTAGCGGACAGTCAATTTTAGGGTGGGGAATAATGCTTACCGGGAAATCAAAAGCTGCACCTATAATCTCTTCGTGAAATACTTCCTTTGCTGTACCTTCAGCAACTATTTTACCATCCTTCAAAATGATGATATAATCAGCATACTGCGCAGCCAGGTTCAGGTCATGGATAATGATAAAGACGCCAACATTGGAAGCACATAGTTGTTTTAAAATATGCATCATCTCATGCTGGTGGGCTACATCAAGGCTTGCAAGGGGCTCGTCTAGAAGTAAATAAGAAGGAGATTGCGATTCTATGGCATCCCATATTTGAGCTAATGCCCGGGCAAACTGAACCCGTTGTTGTTCTCCCCCGGAAAGAGTAGTGTAGTTTCTTTCTACGAGGTGGGTTGCGTCTACTTTTTGGAGGCAATGCTGAACAATTTCATGGTCTTTAGAAGATAAGAAAGTACCTCCATAAGGAGACCTGCCAAGCCCAACAACATCCTGAACCGAGAACGAAAACTGCAATGTCGATTTTTGGTGAACCACTGCGCGTTTACATGCCAATTCCTGGATAGGAATTTTTTGAATCGGTTTTTCTTCAAAAGAAATGGTTCCTGATTGATAAGAAATATCACCGGTAATAGCTTTTAAAGAGGTGGATTTACCTGCACCATTCTTTCCGATTACAGCAGTAAGAACACCAGGCTTAATACTTACCGAAAACTCCTCTACCAGTTTCTTGTTTCCCGAAACTTCAACATCGATATGTTTTGCTACAATCATAAGTAAGAACTCAGTGTACGATTACGCATTAACAGCCAAAGGAAGAATGGAGCTCCTATGGCAGAGGTGACGATGCCGATGGGAAGTTCCGCTGGAATTACCACCATTCGGGCAAAAAGGTCGGAAGCGAGTAGCAGTAGTGCTCCAAGCAAAATCGATGCTGGCATTAAAAAGCGGTGGTCTGGTCCAATAATCAGGCGAAGCAGGTGAGGTACAACCAACCCAACAAAACCGATAATCCCGCTAACTGCCACGGCTGAACCTATGCCTAGTGCAGCAAGAGTGATGACTACCTTTTTAATTCTCTCAGTTTGCACTCCAAGATGCCGGGCTTCACTTTCTCCCAGCAACAAAATATTCATTGCTTTTGAAAGAAGGGGCAACCCAATAATTGTAATCATCATAAATGGGACTGCTCTATATACATTATTCCAAACCGAACCTCCAAGGCTGCCCAATGTCCAAAAGGTTAAGTCTCTGATTTGTAGATCATCAGCAGTAAAAATTAAAAAACCAATTCCAGCTGCAGCTAAAGCGTTAATAGCTATACCCGCCAGTAACATAGTAGCAACACTCGTCTTTCCTGCTTTGGTAGAGATTAGATATACTAACCATGTTGCGCCTAAACCCCCAATGAAAGCAGCTATAGGAAGCAGGGCTGAATAAAATATCGGCGGAAGAATTGAGGCCAAGCCACCTCCAAGAATTATTACTGCAGCAGCAGCAAAGGCTGAACCACTTGAAACTCCGATCAAAGTTGGATCCGCTAAGGGATTTCGAAACAAGCCTTGCAAAGCTGCCCCTGAGACAGCTAAGGTAGCTCCAATTACTATGGCCATAATGATCCGTGGTACACGTATCCCAAGAATAATAGCTGAGAATTGAAGCTGTGATTCATCAATATCCAACAAACCTATTCCATTCAACAGGATAAGAACCACATCTTTTACCCCGATTGATACCGGGCCAATTCCTATAGACAGAAGTGCAATAAAGATGAGAGCTATAAAAAGTGCCAGAACAGAAAAAAACTGCTTCTTATAGGTACTAATCCATTGATGTAAAGAAAAGGCCACAATTACAGGTCAAATTCCTCTGGATGTAGGAGGGACATGAGTTCAAGAATAGCAGAGCCAAAACGGGGGCCAAATCCCAACAGCTTATTTCCATCCATTCCAACAATTTGATTTTTTTTAGAAGCTGCAATCAAATTGATACCCTGAGTATTTTTTATTGCAGTAGAAATTTCATCAAAGCGAGACTGCATTACCAGAACGAAGTCGGGGTTTGCCGCCAGGATTGCCTCATTAGATACAGGCTTATACCCCTGAAATGAATTCATGGCGTTTTTACCACCTGCTAATTCAATCATTCTTTCGGCCCCGGTACTAGCGCCTGCAACCATAAAAGAACTTCCATTTCTTACCGAAAGAACGAACATCACTTTTGGCTGAGTTGAAAGTACATTTCTTTGTTCAGCAGCAGTGTTGAATTGCCTATTGTTCTCATCAATCAGTTCTTTGGCAAGATCGGTTGCGCCTAATATCTCTCCAATTAGTTTGATTTTATTATTCACCCCTTCGAGCGATTCTTTTTCTTCAATAAGGAGTAAATTGGTTCCAACAGCTCTTATTTGGTCCAACGCTGGTTGTGGCCCTGCATCATCACTTGCCAAAATTAATGTTGGGTTTAGAGAAAGAATACCTTCAGAGGTAAGATTTCTAACATAGGGTACACGAGGCATTCGAAACACTTGTGGCGGGTAGGTGGTAGATTCGTCGGTTGCGATAACCTTGTCTCCCCCGCCAAGTGCCCATACGGTCTCTGCAATCGAGCCGCCAACCGTGATAATGCGTGTGGTTTTGTCAATTTCAACAGTTATCCCATCTGCCCCTGTAAACTTTTCCTGGGCTTGCATCGAGAACGAGATACCAAAAAGCAGTAAAAATCCTACAACTAGCTTTCTCACGCTAATACTCCTTCTTCCCTGATTTCACCAATTAGGCTTCTCCAGGTTTCCAGCTCAGGCTTACCAGGCTTTCGGGCGCCAAAGAAGGTAGCGATGTTGTTTCGGTCTTCATCAAAAATCTCCAGCGAGGTAACGATACCATCCTCTGTAGGTTTTTCAACCACCCAGGAATGAGCAATATGATCTTCGCGCAGGTGAAGGTTAAACTCTGAATCGAGTACATTCAACCAGTTATCCATTTTTTTGATCTTTTCTACTTCACCAGTATGGATTTGAATGACTGGTCCACTGCTTACAAAAACCATGATAGATACCTGTTCTTCCGAAGCTTTGTTCAGCATCAATTCGGTGGCTGAGTTATCCACTTTTTGTGTGAATCGGCCTTCCGCTACTTCGAGAGCTTTCGTTCGTTCTACTTTATGCTTCATGAGCAAAGGGTAAAAGTCATGCGTATCCTTTAGCTCAGACCAATCAGAAAGGAAAGCTTTTTCATCAAACGCATGCTCCTTTTCCCCATTAGAATGGGCAGGCTTTGAAGAATGGTTGAATTCCAATGCAGAGTCCTGGTCAGAGTGAGCAAACTGTTGAACTAAGGCGTCATAATCAGAAATATGTTCCTCATTCATGAGGTAAATTTTGTGTGCGGCCAGCCCTTTTTTATCAAAGAACTGGATGCTATATAAGGTTCCTCTTGGACTTTCAACAGGTACGGCGAAAACAAATCCAAAACGGTTTTGGAAAATTCTTAAATCAATATTTGGGTCGAGCACCAATCCAACATGGCCTTCAAAACTTATATTGTGGTATTCCCCTTTTCGTTCATGAACCACCGATTTATTTCGAGTAAGGGCCATCACATAACCCAAAGATTCAACAGCCTTGAAGATGCCTTCCCAGTCTTCGGTTAATCGGGTTGCTTTGTCATTAGCAGAGAGAAGTTCTGCTTCACTTACCCCTAATTGATCTGCTAGATTGACTGCTCTTAATTTGGGCTGTTCTTTTTTTAGCTCAGCAGCTTTTAATCGTAATTCTTCTTTAGTCATGTGAGGGAGTGACAGGATTATTTTAATTTAGACTGTTTCTAAATTAAGAACTTTTGGGCATAAAAAAAGCCGAGTTTTCATGCCCGGCTTTTTGCTGTTATCTGAATTAATCATTCAAAAAAACGTGAACCATCTGCCTGAATCCCAAACTCAAAGGTATAGTATCGTTCTTCGGGGCGGGTGAAAAAGCTGATAAACTCCTGTGAAGTAACATCAGGGTTACCTTCGTAATAACTTAGAATTCGTATTTTTGCATATTTACCTTCCGGGGTAAGAACTACTAGTGTTTGCCCATCATTTGGTAAAACAGCCCGCTGTGGACCAGTTGGAGCTTCACCAGTGTAAGTGTACCAGTTTGTATTTGTTCCTGTGTAACCAGCAGTAGGTGCTTCATCTACATCTGCGAAAGCAATATTTAAGAGCTGGATTCCTCCGCCATTTTGCTCATTAGCAGTAATGGTAGTTTGATTGAAAGCAACATCCCATTGAGATGAGTTAGGGTCTTCAACGATTACATTTTCGTCCAGATCATAGTAGGTAGTACTTTCTTCATGATAAAGCTGGGTGCTACCATCATTTTGGATGGTATAATTGAAGGTAAACATTGGACTAGTTGGGCGTGCTTGAGGGAGCAAGAATTCTTCTGAATCCGTATCTGGGTTACCTTCATAGTAGCTTAGGATTTGAACCTTAGCGTAGCGGTTATCAGCAGTACGAACTACTATTGTTTTATCCTCATATGGTAATACAGCGTGAGGGGGTACGCCAGGTCTCTCAGCAGTATAATCGTACCAACCCCTAGTGCCAGATTCATATCCGGTTTCAGGTGCGGTTTGCGTGGAAGCATAATCTGTATCTACTACAAGGATACCACCACCATTATTACTGTTGGCAATAATCTCGAGAGACCCGAAAGCAATATCCCATTGTATAGAAGCAGCGTCCGTAATTATTGAACCGGTGTCCAGATCGTAATAGGTAAAAGTCTGAGCCTGAGCAGTATCCCCTGCTAAATCAGTTTGAGGAGCTGAAGGGGAAAAAATAGTAATGGCATTTGCAGGTAGATCCGAGACCATAATGGCAGTTACTTCATCCGGGCCACTGCTGCTAGATGAGCTACAAGCCGACAGGATAACCAAGCTTACGATTGATAGAAAAGAGATTCCTCTAAGTGAATAGTTCTTCATTGATATAGAGTTCTTAGTATAGGTTGATGTTTATTTGTGTATAAAATGTTCTTCCCGGATTAGAGGGGAGATATAGCTCACTTTGGTAATTGGCGAGATTATTTATTCCAACCATGAAAGTGAACTTTTCAAAAAAGGTTTTACCGATGGAGGTATTTATGATCGAATGCGCTTCGGCGAATTCATTATCATCGAGTAATTGATTGCTGTTAAAGTCAGCAAATCCATATTCGCCTCGGTACTGGATTCGGGCACTTCCCTCAAGTCCCCACGGCTCATATAAATAGAAGGCTTTAGCATTCCAGGTATGTTTAGAGCGGTTAAACATGGGTACGAATTCAGTAACAGTAAGGCTTACAACTTCCCCATCAATTACATCATCAAAGGTTCTGGTAATTTCTCTTTGGGCGTCCAGAAATTGATAGCCACCTGATAACTTCAGTCCTTTCAAAAAGGTTGGTGAGTAAGAAAAGCTGGTTTCAAACCCTCTAGTAAAAATCTTATTCAGATTGAAGTAAGAGAAGACTGATTGCCCGTTGGTTTTTAGTGCTATCCTCTCTGTCTCTATGAGATCATTAACATTGTTGTAGAACCCATTAACTGAGATACGAAGGTTCTTTTGAGGATATAACTCTATCCCTGCGTTGAAAGAATAGGATTGCTCAGCTTCTATTTCGGAAACGGAGGTTGGATCAAGGAAGAGCTCATCAATTTCTCCATTGTCCTGGAGGTTTTGTAAACCTGCTTCCAGTGTTGATGATCCAAACACCGAGTAACCTGCTATTGGATTGGTGAAGTCCAGGAACAGTTGCCTGAAGTCCGGAGCTTTATAGCCACCCCCAAATGAGGCTTTTATAAAAAATGAATCGCTTGCCTTATATCTGCCAGATAGTTTTGGAGAAAGCTGTGATCTGTATTCACTATGAGCATCAAACCGGAACCCACCTGTCAGGTAAAGTTTATCTGTGAGTTCCCACTCATGTTGGCCGTATACAAAATAGCTGTCAAATGGGGAGACATCCGCATAGATCTCGGAGGTGAGGTCCTCCCGATTCATACCAGTTCCAAATACTGTGGTATGCTCCTGGCTCCAAAAAGAGGAGGTTTTTAATTCGTATTTGTTGAGTGTCTGATCGAAGGTTGTGAGGGAATAGGAATCTCCCGAATCATCATAGAGTAATTCGCTGCTGCTTTCAAACCGGCTAAAGAAAGCCGAGCCTTCTACTAATTGTTTTGTGCCCAGGTTTAATGAAAACTCCGGCGCGATTGAATAATCCTTCTGAAAGTCATTCCCATTGGCTAAAAAGGATTCAGTTTGAGTAACTATTTCACTCCGATAATTTTGATCCTCAGAAAAATAACGTCCCTGGATACCTACTTCTAACTGATTAGTGAGTTTATAATCAATACCTCCCGAAACAGTGAGGTTATCATAGGCGGGGATAGTGGGAGCAACACTGGAATTATCCAGGTCAAATCCATCAGAAGAAAGATAGTCCGCAAAAAAGGAACCTTTAAGTTTATCACGCTTGAAGCTTAGATTGGTGGAGCCGCTATAAGAATCATTGCTTCCGTATTGACCAGATGTATCTAAGGTAAAATCCTTGCTCCCTTTGTCAGTAATAATGTTGATTACACCAGCAAGGGCTTCACTTCCCCATAAAGCTGAAGAAGGGCCTTTCACAATTTCTATCTGCTGGATATTTCCTACAGAAAGCCGATCAAGATCAAGTGTACCAGCGGTTCTTCCGATTACAGGCTGATTATCAATCAGGATAAGTGTGTAGTCAGGATCAAAACCCTGTATTTGAATTCCAGTGCCATGATTAGAAACGATATTCATCCCTATTTGCTCCGAAAGGATATCTCCAAGCCGTTGGCTTCCTGACTGTCTGATTTCATCTTCGCCAATCACCGTAACAGGTACGCTTACTTCTGCGAGAGATTTTTCCGTTCGAGTTGCAGTGATGACTGCAATATCTCCACCATAAACGGTGGGCTCCAGCAGAATCTGTAGCTGCTCAGATTTACCCTCGGCTAATTCTATTTTACTTGTGAAGCTTTTATAGCCAATACTGGAAACATTGTAGGTATAAATTCCGGGTTCTAATTCAGGGATAGAAAACTTCCCTTCTTCATCAGAAACAGTACCCTGATTCGTAGAAATGGTAATGTTTGCATTGGGGATGGGGGTGCGATCATCTTCAGAAAGCACCACTCCATAAACGGAGGAACTTTGAGCGGATAGCGGGATTGTAAGCAGAAAAAAAAGGCTTCCGGAGAGGAAGCTTTTCAAAAAATTCACGATTCGAATCAGTACTTATGTAGAATTGATCCAAATAAACCAGAGAAATGTGAAGATTTTGTGAAGATGCCCTTTATGAGCTTTATCTAATGACTTCTACGCCTCTCCAAAAAGCGATACGCCCTTCAATCCCTTTAGCAGCGCTTGAGGCTTCAGGATAATACCAGGCCGCATCAGGATTTGTCTTACCATCTACCTCGATGGTATAATAACTGGCCACTCCTTTCCAGGGGCAGGTAGTATGGGTATCGCTATCGGTAAAGAATTCTTTGTTGATAGATTCTGGAGGGAAGTAATGATTGTTTTCTATAATAATAGTGTCGTCGCTTTCGGCCAGTACCTGGCCATTCCAAATAGCTTTCATGATTCTAGTTTATTAGTAAACAGTTTCCATCCAAAAAGTCCCCAGGCTATGATCATCAGAACCCCACCAATAGGAGTAATGGCACCAAGGACCCCAATATCAGTTAGGCAAAGTGCGTACAGGCTCCCGGAGAAGATGATAATCCCTAAGGTCAATGAGAGCCCCATGGCTTTGGTGTCTACCATGAATTGTTTGCCTACCAATACCATGGCAATAATGCCCAGGGAATTCCAAACCTGGTAGCGAACAGCTATTTCCCAGGTATTCAATCGTTCAGGAGTTAACCTTCCTTCTAATGCATGAGCACCAAATGCCCCTAAAGCAATAGCCAGCATCATCAAGAAACCAGCAATTGCTATTGTTCTTGATGCGGACATTACCCTTCGAAGCCTATTACTTTATGTGCACCATCACAAAATGGTTTATTTCGCGAAGCTCCACATCGGCAAAAACTCATTTTCTTTTGCGTATTAATGTTCTGAGTCTCTCCCTCAAGTGAATAAGTACCTTCAATTACAAATGGTGCGTTTGGAAGTACTTTGATCGATAGCTCTCCACCAGTCTCTTCCGTTTCTTCCAATTTCAACCGTTCATCATTAAATGTAGTGTCGGCTTTAAATTCTGCTTTAGCATGTGCACCGTCACAAAAAGGTTTGTTTTGAGAGTGACCACATCGGCAAAAAGCAGCTCTCGTTTCTGAAAAACTGTTTCCATCTATCCCCTCAACGTTGAGATTTCCATGCAGATAAAGAGGGCCGTCTTCCTCAATTCGTAACGAATTTTTAGAAGGAGGGGCTTCCGGGCTTCCGCCATCGTTTCGCTCAAATCGGAGAGCGCCAGTAGGGCACTTCATTATAACTTCAGCTACAGAATCGGCACTAGAGTTCCCGGGTTGTATCCATGGCTTTTGCTCAATATCAAAAACCTCTGGTAAGCCATGCACACATTCCTTGGCGTGAATGCATCGCTTCTTATCCCAAGTTACTTTGATTTCTTCATTCTCATAAGGATAAATGTTCGATTCCATAGCTAACCTCAATCAATTTTTTTGGATGGTAATTTTGTTAACAGAAACTAGTGTCATTGGAATAGACATACCTTGTGCTGAAACAGTTCCTTCAAGTTTGCTGGTTAATTCAGTGGAGACGGGTATCCCAGAGTTTTTATCCAAAGTAAAGGTTCCTCCTTGTGTACCAGAAAGATCGTTATCCACAGCCATTCCATTAAAACTTCCCTGTCCTTTAATTACCAGGTCACTATTAACTTCAATTTCGGTTTCTCCGATCATCGTGAAGCTGGAGTTAAGGTCAACAGGCATATTATTTAGGATATAATTTCCTGTCGAAGTCCACTTACTAGCTTCTTCTTCAGGATAGATCGAAAATCGGGTTTGCCATTGAGACTTAATGTTTTGTTCTACATACGCACTAGCCACCTGGTCTGCTGCCATAGCCATAGCTGTTCCGGCAAGCCCATCTTTAATTGCCGTTCGTACTTCATCTAGTCCATTGATTTCCAAAATTTTTCCTTTATTGTCCATTCTGAAAGAATAACTGGTACCAACCTGTACTTTCATAAGTATATCATTTGCAGTCTCACCTTCAGAACTCATGGATTGAGAGCCCATTGGACTCGAGATGCTGAGCTTAGAACTCATCAATGTTACCTGGATTGTGAATGTGTTGTTCATGGCTTCCAGTACTTCCAGTTTTTCTGAGGTAGATGCATTTTGTGTAGTACTTAAAGCCTGCCCCATCATCATTTGATCGATGGAGACATCGGTATCGGTAATTAATGTATAAGTATCTCCTACACCAAGGTTATACCCACTTACCTGTTGGGCTTCTACTACAGAAACACTAAAAAGAATGATGAATAGAAATAAAGAGTGTTTTTTCATGATTTATGTGATTGATTTTCGAATCGAAGTGGTTACAAAGTTTTCGAAGTATATACTACAAATAAATGAGTCTTCTAAATCCACAATCAACTAAGATTAAAAATTTGGCAGGTTTGATGAGTTTTGATTGTTATCTTATTAATACTTAAACCGAAGAGAATCCTAATTCCATGTCCAATTCTAAAATTTTACTTGTAGGCACTGTGTTTACCATTGTGTTTGCCATAGTGCTTTTTATGCCAAAGAATGAAGCTACAGAGGTTTCTATCGAACCAGAAAAGCTTGAAGTAGTGATGTACAAAAATGAAGGCTGTATGTGTTGTACAAAATGGGCAGATCGTTTGAACCAGGAAGAGTTTGCTGTAACTGAAAAAGCAGTTCCAAATCTCAATGAAATCAAAGAAGAGAATGGAATTACCAGACAACTAGCTTCCTGCCATACCGCTTTTGTAGATGGATATATTGTTGAAGGCCATGTTCCGGTAGAAGATGTTCAGCGTTTGTTGAAAGAACGCCCTGACGCTATTGGCCTAACGGTTCCAGGTATGCCGATTGGTTCTCCTGGTATGGAAGTACCAGGCCGTGAGCCAGACAATTATGATGTGCTGTTGATTGCTAAAGACGGTACAACAACCGTTTTCGCTACTCACTAGTGATAGAACACTAATCGCCGGGTACTCCTCTAAGGTCATCCTGAACTTGTTTCAGGATCTGTGAAGTATGATTCGCTGATAAAGCAAGGCTTTAAAACGAATAGTTTAATCCTTACAGATCCCGGATCAAGTCCGGGATGACAATCTATCCTAGTTCGACTGGCTCCTAATAGGAACCTTAGTTTCTAATTCTAAACCGGAAGAAAAATTCAATGTTAGGGAGAGGCTGTCTCCTTCTACCAAATCTACTTTTGGTTGGATAATCATTATATGTAATCCGCCTTGTTTGAATGAGGTAGTCGATTCTTTGGGTATACCTACATTAGGCTGTTCTCTCATGCCCATAAGGCCATCTTCTGTTTCATAAGTTTCATGAACCTGAACATTATCAGAAGCCGGGCTGCTAGCTGAGATTAGGGTATCATTTGAACTAGTTGGATTGACCAGGTCAAAATAAGCAGCACTCATCAAACCTTGTGCCGTTGGGCGAGCCCAACCCTTTTCAATGGTGATGCTATTTGATTCCGTTTGAATATTCGGTTCTTTTTCGGTGCAGAAAAAAAGAAAAAGGATAGTAAAAGAAATCAGTAGTTTTTTCATCGTATCGCTTGAAAATCCTCCACGATTAGAGTTGGAACGGATGGCATACTTCCCCCATACTCAATAATGAGCCTGGATTTTTTATCCAGCACCATGATTTTGTCGGAGTGATTCAGAAAGTATAATTCGCGCCCGTCCTCGGTAGTGGTTGACATCGAAACCTGGGTACGAACCCGAACGCTATCCATTAATTCTGAAATTACTTCAGGGCTTCCGGTGAGGAAGTCGAAGTTTTTGTCCAGCTTAAACACTTCTTTATATCTGGATAAAACAGAAGGAGTGTCTCGCTCCGGGTCAAAGGTTACTCCTAAAAAATGTACATCATCAGGATAGCCTAAATCTTTCTGAATTTTGATGAGATTCTGAGTAATCAAAGGGCATATATCCGGGCAATTGGTGTACACAAAGCCCATTACTACGTAACGGTCTTGGAAATCATCCGGAAATGTAACTAGAACACTGTCCTGGTTAAGAAGCTGGAATGATTTGTCTCCCAGGTCATCGATGACCTCAGGTCCGGGGTTGCACGCAGCAACCAGTACTAAAATGAGTGTGGAATAAATGAGTGGTTTCATGATTATAAATGGTCATCCCGGACTTGATCCGGGATCTGTAGTGATAGAAAAAGGAATAAACATTTTTCTAGGCCAACGCCTAACAGATCCTGAAACAAGTTCAGGATGACTTTCTTTTTTTTAATCTAGAGCATATTGCAGTCCTAAGGTAAGAATTCCTGCATTCCACATTTGTGGTCCATCCAAATTTTGGTAAATAGGGATTTCATACATGGCTCCAAAGCGTAGGTCATGCAAATCACCAGGTCCCTGGATGTTCAAACCAAGACCTAAATCTAAACGGGTTCCCGCCTTAAGGTCAGGATCAACAGTATGAACGGTAACATTTGAATTCGCCATAGCCAAATCTGGACTTTCACCGCTAATATCACCCCAGCTAGTCAGGTTAAGGCTCAATTGTGGGCTAAATATATCAGATAGTTTATATCCTACCCAGTTCACAAACCCAACTCTGTTTCCAAAGGTATAGTCCTGGTCATTTTCTCCAAGTCGGATTACTCCTTTCAGTTGAGAACCAAAAGATAACTGATCGGTTTGAGCAAGGAAGGTAACTGCTGGAAGAAGATCAAAAGTGCCGGATCCAATCTGCATCGGGTAAGGAAGTGTCACTTCTTCGCCTGCACTCATTGGGTTTACATCCTTATTATCGATGGGGCCTGTTGGAATGCTCACGCCTAACTGAACGTGTGATTTGGATCTGCCACCTGCATAGATATTATACATTCCATTAAGCTTGATATCTCCTAAGCCGGAGGATTCGGTTACGAATTCTCCACCAGCAGCGGTAATGTGATCCATTTCCATACTTTGGTATGGAATCATCAGCATTAAGGTAAGGTCATCTGAAACGGCATACATAGCACCTAGCATATGCATCTGCATGGGCATAGTTACCGGAGCTACCATATAGGCCCCTCCATTTGGACGAAGCAGACTTGAGTTAGAAACCTCGTCGGTTCCATCGCCATTACCGTCCATGTTCATCCACATGAATCGGTAGGAGAACATAAGTTCTCCTTTCTTATGCGTGTGATCTCCCATCACATTGATAGGCGCATGGCCATCGGGCCTTCCTGAGCTCCACTGAGCGCTTACAAGGGTGGTAAATGAAAGTACCAGTACCACCAATAGAGTTAATTTTTTCATTGGGTTAACTTTGAATTAAAATTTCTTTGATTGATAAAGGTGGAAAAGTCTATTTGATACATAGAGACTTTCCCTGGTCATCTGAAGCAGTTGTTAGATATACATCTTGCGTGCCCAACAGACATCTAGATGACTTAGTAATAAATCTGAGGCGTAGTTAACCCTGGGGAGGTGGTGAGATTATATCAAGATAAATTTGATCGGGTAAGCGATCATCATGATGTGATCCAATATCTCTTTCCGAATTCATTAAACTGTTTGAAAAGGCAGGATGAATTTCAGGAAGGTAGAGGAAAGGCATTTTAGGTACATAAACCGCGGAGCCATGATCGTGCGAATCATGATGATGGTGATGCTCATCAATCTGCTTTTTTAAGAAACAAAAACCATCACAATCACTAAACTCAGGTTGAGTGAGAGATCTACACAAATGAGTCTTTATATACTCATGGTTCATGTAAAAACTCATCACAGGTACAAGGGTATGTACCATTGAGAACATGTAAAGTGAAAGAAGTAATATGGAACCGAATCTTTTCACTCTCCAAAAATACTTCACTTGAACGATAAATTCCTAGTACTAGATAAACAGGAAGCCGGATTTACAGCTTTTAATGCATTACTCGTAATTCTCCAACTCTTCTAAAAGTAGTTCCATTAACGATCGTGCTGCTTTTTGACCTAATTGCTGAATCTGTGCCTCATCTAATTCATCGTCAACTTCAAAGGTGACGGCATCACTTCCAAAAGTATGGTAAATCCAGTTTTTGGAAATAGGTGAGCTTGTATCAAATTCCTCGGTTCTAAAATACAGATTGGGATTTTCTTCCTGGATTATTGAAGCCCAACGTTGTGTGATATTATCCGGGGTAGTTACGATCTCTTCTAAAATTGGGTAGAGTATATTTTCATTTGTTGAATGGAAATCCACTCCATAAAATACCTGGTAGTCAGAGTTATTCTTTAGAGGTGAAAGGGCATCGCGAACAGCTTTTGTCTCTGGTTGATTAAAGTTTTTCCAATCACGATTTAGATCAACACCCATAAAGTTATGGCGCCAGTGTCCATGTATCACCCCATCAGGATTTACTATGGGATAAGATTTTATGGTAAACCGATCCCGGAAATGTTGAGCCAGTTCAGTATCGGAAATTAACTCGCTCCAAAACCACCAATAGGTTCTATAACTGGATACTTCAGGAGGGTGCTGCCGGCTAAGCAATAACAAAACGGGGGTTTTACCCGGCCCGGGCTCTTGTGCATGAGAAGTATACTCAATGATTGGGTACCTCAGGTTTGAAAACCCAACAGTATCTACCTGTACAAAATCCGGGAAATTTCCTTGATAGCGTTGTAGATCAGAGAAAAGAATTCCATCCATAAATTGGGCAGAAACGATTTTGGGCTTTTCATCAACATGTAGGCCGAAGGTTACACTTCCATCTGTAGTGTCGAACGTTGCTTGCTCAATGATGTGTGAAAACCGAACACCACTTATATTTCCGGAAATTTTTGGAAGGTATCTGTGCCTTCCTGATTTGTAGTAGAGTTTGAGATTAATAACCATGGAGGAATCGCTCCATATCGAAAAGGCAAACCAGGGACTATTATTGATTGGGGCATTTTCTGGATGAATAGTTACCTGGTAGGTATCCTCATTTATTTGGGAAAAGTCATTAGCCCTGGCACCTTCAAATTCATTGCTAATCCAAACCTTAGGTGTTCCAACACCTATTACTCGTTTTGCCTGTGGTTTTATCGTTACACCGGTTGTGTTAGTTACTCCAGGAGGATCGTAGGAGAAGCCGGTAAAATTTTCCGATGATTTGCAGGAAAGAGCAATAATCGGAACAATAGTTAGTAATAGTAATTTATTCATATTCGTGTGCCCCGTCGAAATAAATATAAATAGTAATGAATAGCCATAAACTTTTTCATCAATTTTAAATAATAAAACTTCGGGTTATACTTTGTCGTTCAAAAAATTGGAAGGTCTATCAGATACAAGGCTATACATATTATTTTTCTGGGGATGATTATTTGGTCATTCTCCGGAGCCTATCTTTTAGCCCAGGAATCTGAAGAGAAACCAGATCGTGTGTGGAGAGTGAGTATAGATGGAAATAAAAGATTTGAAGACATCGTACTAAAAAGATATATCGCTAATAAACAGCCATCTGCATGGAAAAAGCTTACCTTTTTTAGGCAACAGGGATTCGAGCTCTCAGAAACCGAAGTCAGAAGAGACGCCATTCGCATCCAACGATTCTACCAACGTAGGGGATTTAACGATGTTGAAGTGAACTATGAGATCGAAACACTGAACCGGAGCTGGAAAAAACATCTCATTTTTACCGTGGTTGAGAATTTACCTATCCGAACTGATTCTGTAGAGATTCAACTGGTATCAAGCGAAAAGGACAGTGTACTTATTTCTGAAGATGGGAGTTTTTCCAGAGAGGTTCGAAGGCTTCCCTACCGGAAAGGAAGGATTTATGAGCCCATCAGAGAACCGGCAGTTATAGCAAGTATTGAGCAACGTCTTCGTGAGCTCGGATATCCCTATTCCGAAACAAGAGTACAAGCTTATATCGATACAACAGCGAAGGTAGCTGATTTAGTTGTTGCTACTAAAACGGGACCCAGAGCAAGAATTGATACCATTAAAGTAGAAGGAGAAACGACACTGGATGAAAGATATATTATCCGGGAAAGCGGGTTAGTGTCGGGTGATTATTTTAGTGAGCGGAGTATGCGAGAGGCACAGCGGGAAGTTTTTAAACATCATCTCTTCCGGCTAGCCCTGGTATCTATTCCTGAACAGCCGATGGACACTACCATCAATTTACTGCTCAGAGTAAAAGAGCTTCCGTTACGCTCATTACAATTTCGCTTTGGAGCCGGAGACTTTGATAGGTTGGAAGAACCCCTGGCTTTTGACAACTTCTATCAACTATTCAGGACACAAGCTAGTTGGTCATATAGAAACGTGCGCGGAAAAGGCGAGAAATTTACCATCTCTGGCAGGTACTCTCATTATAATCGTAGACTGAGTGGTGAATACGTTTTCCCTTATATCTACAACACCAAAAGTAGCGTGATTGTAAGTCCATTCTATCAATTCAGAGACGAACGGAGTTACGATATTTTATCGGCGGGAATCATTAATACTTTTGGATATGAGTATAGCCAGAACCTGACAGGTACATTTTCTTATGAATATGCAATCAATGACGAATCCAACGTAAGGAGTTCAAGTGAGTTTACTACACTCGAAGTACAAACTGATAGCCTCCTTTCTTATAATATTTCGTCCATCACGGGAAGCTTGTATTATACAAATCATGTGAGAAGAGATAGAGAAGGAGTAGTGGTGCAGCCATTTCTGGAGTTATCAGGATTATTTGGAGAGTCGACGTTTAGTTTCCAAAAGGCATCTATAGATGTTAGAAAGTATACCGAACTGAACCCTACCCTAGTATTAGCCGCCCGTGCCAGAGGAGGGGCTATTTATTATTCAAAGCAAGACTCTTTGCCAAGCGATGTACGGTTTTATGCGGGGGGAACAAACTCCGTAAGAGGCTGGGGCACTCAACAACTTGGGCCAAAAAGGGTTGTTTCTACTACCGATACTTCAGGGGCATCTCCTGTAACCAGTCTTCTATATGTACCAGAAGGAGGAAAAGCGTTGTTCAATTTCAATGTAGAACTGCGCCAGGATTTGAATGGGATATTGAAAGGCTTTGGAATGGCTGCTTTTCTTGATGGTGGGCAAGTATGGACGGGTTTGAGTGATATAGATCTTTCTGGGCTTCAGTTTGGGGTCGGAGGAGGGTTCCGCTATCAATCGCCTATTGGTCCGATACGGGTGGATGTCGGATATAAAATAAACCCAAGCCGGGCAGATTTAAAACGGTTTGATGGTGGTATTGATGAAGGGAGCTGGAGGGATCGTTGGGCACTTCATTTTAGTATAGGGCAGGCCTTTTGAGTGTAGAAAAGAAACATAGAACGCAAAAGCTCTTACGAGGGGTATTAATCTCATTTGGAGTGCTGTTTGCTTTGCTCTTAACCTCACGCTATCTCCTTACTACAAATCTGGCACACAAGTTTGTTAAGAATAAGATCTATTCAATAGCTAATGAGCAGCTCAAAGCCACGTTAATCATTGAGGACGTTGGCGGGGATTTATGGAAAGAAATTGAACTATCTGGTATTACGATTATGAGTGGTGATACCATATTTAGTTCCAGCTATTTATATGCACACTATAACATCCTGAGCTTTTTAGGAGATACGTATCAAATCAATACCATCAAAAGTGAGGATTCTTTTCTACGCCTTGATGAGCAAGCAGATTCTTCATTCAATATTGAGAGTTTGCTAAAGGAAGAAAACATACCACAAGGTGGAGATCAAAAACCAGGGAAAGAGGCTGCCCGGTTTGAAGTTAATTCCATCGAGGTGAAGGATTTTGATATTGATATCAACTCTGCAACGCACCTGCCGGATTCTGTACTTACAATCAGAGATTTAAATCTTAACGCTTCTTATAAAAAGACCGACACTTTTAGCGCATCATTGTCTTCGTTAGATTTCTATGTAGACCAGGGAAGGCTTCCTGAACCGATAAGGGTCAAGGCTTCTGCTTCAGCAGAAGAAGAACAAATCTCTCTCGAAAGCCTGTTGATTGAAACGGGGAGGTCGGTGTTACACGCTAGGGCAGGGATTGATACCCAGGACTCAACCATGACAGGCAGTGCCTCAAGCAGTCCGCTTTCTCTCACCGATTTGGGCAATATCCTGGATGCTCCGTTGATTGATGAAGATCTTTCAATAAGTATTGAGGTATCAGGCTCACTGGACAGCTTGGAAATGGTGATGTTGATTGATCATCAATATGCACCCAATCTTGAGTTGAGGGCTAATTTGGATACCTCAGATGAGTTGATGATTAACAGTTTTGGGGTAATGGGCGAAGGGATAGATATAGCCCGACTTACTCAGGATTCAATCAAAGCGAAGGTAGGAGACTTTAGAGCAAGCTTTTCCGGATCAATGCTTCCAGATTTAGCTCAATCTGATTTGATTTGGGGCTTTACCTTTACACAGGTGTGGATGGAAGACTATTACTTCGACCGCATTATTGCGAGCGGAACCTATAAAGAGGACGATCTGGTAGCTCACCTGGGAGTAAATACACATCAGGCAGAACGTATAAATGCGAATCCATCCATTTATAATGTGACAACCGATACCGCTACCTGGAGCGTGCATTTTAATGTAGAGCAATTAAATGCAGGGTACTGGACAAATAATGAAGAGTTAGATTCCGAATTATATTTCCGCGGTGTGGTTGGGGGGAAAGGGTACAGGCTTTCGGAAAATCCTATAAAATTTTGGATTAGTACTCCTCCCGAGTTTCCTGGTACTGAAATGATTAATAAGGCCCTCGAAGAGGCAAGAAAACAAGGAGTAACTGTTGTTGTGCCCAGTACAGCTCCAAAGCGTAGTACAATAAACTCTCAAGAGATAGTGTATGCACTGGAAGGTAGCATAACAGAAAAAGAGATTAATGCAGAAGGCTATGTTGAAGTAGAAGAAAGTAAAATTGAGCTCGGCACTATTTTTACCAACTTCCTAACTGATAAGCCCAGGTTTACCTACAGTATTTCGTCTAAAGGCTTTGATGCCAGCTCAATTGATGAGTTGAGCGAATTTCCAACTCACATTAATATTGATGTGAGTGGAGAGGGGCAGGGCTTGAGCATGGAAGAATGTACCATATCAGCGGCAGTGAATATCACTTCAAGTATCGTTAATGGTGCAACAGTAGAGGAAGTAGCAGCTTCTCTTCAATTCTCAAATGGAGTGCTAACTATTGATGAAGGGTTGCTGAAAAGTGATATTGCTGATGGTTCCTTTATTGGGAGGAAAAATGTCGCGGATGAAACTGATCCTGAAAACTGGTTAAATACAGACCTTGTGGTCAAAAATATTCAACCGCTGGCCCCTTTGGTTGGAGCAGATATCCTGAGTGCACAAGGGGTATTCCAGGGAAGAGTTACTCAGGATACAACGGGAATTTTAACAGGGAATATGAGCCTGGATCTTGAGGAGATTCAGCTCGATAGTGTATTTACCTCTTCCAAAATAGATGGAGATGTTGAAATACAAATAAAGGATGTTGAATACTTTGATCTAAACCTTGATATACAAAAACCGGTCATTAAGGGAATTACTTTCCAGGATATCGCCCTTATATCGGAAGGAATTGTAAGCGAAGACACACTGGATGCAGAATTTAGCCTGGATATAATAGGGAGTGAACGTGGGCGGTTGATCCAGGAAGGGAAATTGGTCGCAGATATTTCTGCTGAGTTAATTAAAACACGCTTCGACCGATTCGATTTCTTAACGAGTGAATCCCAGCTTTCGATAAGCAAGCCATTCAATATCCAAATCCAGCAGGAGTCCATTAGCACTGATACCCTGGATTTGATTTCACCAGGTGGGGCATTTCTTGCTCTTTCCATTCCCTATGCTGATAGCCTTGAACAATATGGATGGGTAGAAGGAGAAAACTTTAATTTTGGCTTGTTGCTGGAAGTGATTTTTGGAGAACGATTTGTGGATGGGGTTCTCTCGGGTGAGTTTGTTGTGAATAAATCAGCTGATGAGACAACAGGGAATGGAGCCATAAGCCTGGAGCGCTTAAAATATGGAGAGATAGAAGCCGACCTGTTAACGCTTCAATTTGAGATTTTAAGAGAACGACTAGAAGCTAACGGAATCATAAATTGGGATGGAGAAGATAGGGTGGTTGGTAATTTGGATGTTCCTTTTGTTCTTGGAAGGCCGGAAGAACTGGACGAATCCTTTTTTCAACAGCCTGTAGAGGGTTCATTAACAGTAACACCTTCTGAATTATCCCGCTTCAAAGCCTTTATGACTGAATTTGGGATCACCGATACCGATGGTATTCTTAGCTTTAATGGAGTGATGAGTGGCACAGCTGGCAATCCAAACTTTCAGGGAGAGTTCGAACTGGATGATCCAACCTTATCGGGTATCGCTGTTGATTCAGTATTGGCAAGCTTCAATTATGATAACCAGCAAGGGGTATTGCAACTGGAGGCAGCAGTAATGACGGCCAATCAACGCGCTGCAGATATTGATGTAATCTATCCCTTAGGCTATGACTTCAGAAACTTCGAAGTAGTATTACCAGGCGAAGATGATAATATCAGTGTATATGCAAAAACGGATGCGTTCAATCTGGCTGTACTTAATGATTTTGTAGATGAAGAATACCTGCAGGGATTAACGGGTAGTCTGGATGCAGAAGTTACTTTACAAGGGAACCGGGATAATCTGGCACCTTCAGGATATCTTAGATTGACAAATTCGAAAGTAACGGTTCCCAAAGCAGGGGTCATTTTAACCGATATACATTCCAACTTAGACTTTACGGAAGATGGTTTGAGCGTAAATGAATTTCGGTTAAAAAGTGGAAAAGGAAATATGAATGCAAATGGGGTTATTTCCCTGGAGGGCATCTATCCTGAAACACTGGATCTGAGTATTTCTGCCACTCAATTTACTCTCGCTAATACGAACGATTACAATATGGTAATCGATCTTAATAGCAAACTCACTGGAAAAGCTACAAGACCTACAGCTACTGGGAAGTTAACGATGAGAAATGGCTATTATCGACTTCAGGGTTTTGGCGAAAACCTGGTTGAAGAGGTATTATTGGAGGGTGAAAAAGCATCATCGTTCAATCCATATGATTCTCTTAGCATTGATATGGAAATAGATATAAGAAGAGGTTTTTATGCAAGAAGTAAGTTTTATCCGGATATGGAAATTGAAGTTACCGGAGAGCTTAATGCCTTTAAAGAGCCTAACGCTGAACTTTCCTTATTCGGAACTCTGGAAGGAATTGATGGATACATTAAGCCTTTAGGTAAAATCTTTAAAGTGGAAGAATCCACCATTACTTATAGCGGCCCGATTGATGATCCTGAGTTATTCATACGCGGTAGCTATACCCCTCCCACACGCCAAAAGGGTGAGTCAGTAGAGCTATACTATGTGATTAGCGGAACTGAAAAGAATTCTGCATTTGTTTATGAAAGTGATCCTCCCATGCCGGATCAGGAAGTAGTTTGCTATGTAATGTTTTCTTCTCCCTGTACGGAATCATGGCATTACGTTTTAACAGAAAACAGCAGAACGGCTACAAGAGACATTTTAACAGATGTGATTCTGGATGAAGTTGAAGCCATCGCCACGAGGGAATTGGGAGTAGATATAGTACAGATCGATAACACAAGTACTACCGGCACTACTTCTATAAAAACGGGCTGGTACCTCAATGAGCGAACCTTCTTCGCAATCATTAATGAACTATCGGGATCAACCCCCAAAACATTATTCCAGTTGGAATACATTCTTTCGAGGTATCTTGATTTGATTGTTACTCAAAGTGCTGATACCCGAAATGGAATCGATCTCAGGTATCAGTTCGATTATTGATTATTTGTTATTGGTGAAATCACCTTACCAATAACCATTAACCATTATCAGCTTGAGGTGAGTTCATCATAAGCAGTATTGATATTGAACGCTAGGTTTAGCCTGCCACCTAAAGATTCAAAGTCATCGAATCCTGGTAGAACTTCAGCGCTTGCAATCTCTTCCTTTGACTTTCCTTCATCTATTCCTTTCTGGGTAAACATCAACAGCTCTTCGAGAAAGTCACTTTTGCGTAGAATGTCTCCCTTTGAAGCTTGTATTCCATATTTCGCTATTGCATGCCCGCAAATATAAATGGCATCTGAAGGAAGTTCGTTGGCTGTAGTTCGCAGTACTTCTACCCAATTCTCGATGAGCGCACCTGCACCAGGATCGATAAAGGGATAAGCTCGATTAAATACCAGATCACCCATATGTGCCACATTAGCATTCTCGAAATAAATGACCGAATCTCCGCCGGTATGTGCACGGCCATAATAAGTAGCATGAACCGTTTCATCTCCTGCTTCTGTCGTCCATTTGTCGGAAAAGGTTAAATCAGCGGTTACTTGAGCATCTACAGCTTCCTGCCCCCTGCGTTCTGCTGCTGCCATCTGATAACCAGGCACATTTTCGTGAGCTACAATATGGGTGGTAAAATCTTTGAAGGCTGAATTACCTGCTGTATGGTCTCCATGGTGGTGGGTATTAATAAGATAGTCCATCGTTCTACTGGTTCGCTCTTTTAAGCCAGCAATGCAATTTGCGGCGGAATCGGGGAATTGAGAATCTACAGCGATAAGAGCATCATCATTTAGGAGCCAGCCTATGGTGCCTCCCCGCTCAGTATATACTCCCACATTTCTTCGAATGAGAGAAAAGTTATTTCTAGAAAAAGTACTTGAGAAAATATTTAATGGTAGAAAAGCACCAGCCCCGACTAAGGCAGAATTGAAGAGAAAATCACGTCGTTTCATAAATAATATTAGTTAAGTGGTATCCGAAACAACCAAACAACTAAAAGAAAAGCAAGAACGTTTTGATTGTTTATGAACAAGTTTAGGGATATAAAGTAATCCAAAAACGGTTCTTCTTAGTTTATTGGTTGTAGTATCAAGACTGATAGTCCCCAGCTTTCTGCTTTATTATTATCTAGTATTTAAAGCTTTTGTCTCGAACTCTCGCTGATTAACCGTCAAGCTCGTCTCTGATAAGTAGCAAAATTGCTGAATGAGGGACTATCAGGTATTTCTCGTTTTCAAACTCTATTTCGAACGACCTGCTTTTCAGGAAAATAGCCAGGTCACCTTCCGAGGCTTGCATGCCAATGTATCGAGTGTCTTCCGTAGCCTTCCATACTTCTTCCACATCATGATTTGGGATAGGGTATCCAGGGCCTGTTTTTAATATATATCCGCTTTGAATTTCCTCTTTCTCCTTTACTGAAGCGGGAAGCACCAGGCCGCTTCGGGTATGGGTCTCCATATCTCTGGGCTTAATAAGCACCCGGTCACCAACTACAACAAATTTGTCGATAGAATTAAGATATTCCTGAATCATTCTTAATATTTTTCGTCAAAGATACACATTGTGAACCTTTTGTGTTCCAGGGCAGTTAAGCAAAACAATGATCTAACCCTTTTGTTATGGATTTAAATAATAAACTCTGTGTAGTAACCGGAGCAAATTCCGGGATTGGTTTCGAGACCACGAAAGAACTGGTTAAAAGAGGGGCTTTTGTTGTGATGGTATGCCGGAATGAGGACAAGGCAGAAGCAGCGAAAAGAAAAATCCAGGAAGAAGTGCATAGCGGTGGAATTGAAATTGTTCTTTGTGATTTCTCCATTCAATCCGAGATTCGAAAAGCAGCCGATCAGATCAAATCTACCTACCAGACCATCGATATGCTGATCAATAACCATGGCCTGGTAGCTGCAAAGTACGAGGAAACCGTAGATGGTTTAGAGTACACTTTTGCAGTAAATCACATTGGTTATTTCCTGTTTACTAACCTCCTCCTGGACCATCTAAAAGCCGCAGAAAAGGCTCGGATTATCAATGTAGCTTCAGATGCTCATAAAGGAGGGCGTTTCGATCCGAACAACCTTCAGCTAAAAGACGGATACAGCAACTGGACAGCATATGGGAATTCTAAGTTGTACAATATCCTGTTCACTGTAGAACTTGCTGACCGGCTTAAAGAAACGAATGTGACGGTTAATTGCCTGCATCCCGGAGTGATTCGTTCTAACTTTGGCAATAATGGTTCCGGCGCATTTAGACTGTTTTGGAAACTTGGCGGGCCATTTATGAAATCAAACCGGCAGGGAGCAGAGACCACCATTTATCTTGCTACTTCTGAAGAGGTGGAAGATGTAAACGGAGCCTACTTCAAAAACAGTAAAGTCACCACTCCATCAAAAATAGCCAGGAATAAAGAATATGCCGAGAAGCTTTGGGAGTATAGTGAATCGGTAATCGAATAGATTACTTCTCAAAATGCCTGGTTAATACTTCACTCATATAATCAAAAAATGGGCGAGCAGCGAGGTAGGTCTTCGTTACTTCATACACAAAATCGTCAGAGAAAACTTCTTCATTAGTGAACTTGCGTTCAAAGTAAAACGATTTATGTCTTATTAAGTCGATGTTTGGGTGATCTTTATCATAGCCTCTTGGTGCGGTGGCTACAGCATCTCCTCTAAGCTCCCCAAAAGTTTGTTTGAAGGCTGGTTCTTCCATGATTGATCGGAGGGGTTTTGCATCATGTGCCAGTTCATCTCTAATTAGCTTCAAATCATCTTTATTGGGCTGCCAGAATCCACATCCCACAAAAGTACCCTCTGGTGAAAAATGAATATAGTATCCACCCCTTAGCCATTTGGTAGCACGTTTTAAAAAGCCAGCCAGATGAGTTTTATATGGAGATTTATCTTTTGAAAAGCGAACATCCCGGTAAATACGGAACATCGATTTTTTTCCGGACTCATTTTCGATGTTATCGACCTTTTTCATCTCATCAATAAGCTCTTCCAGGAAATTAGCAATGTTGGCATGTGCTTGTTGATATCTTGGTTTATTCTCGGTAAACCAATCGCGATTGTTATTCTCTTTTAATTCGGATAGGAACTGATAAGTACTTGGCTGTATGCTTTCCATGCTTTTTTCTCTAAGATGTGAAATGTATGTAAAACCTCGAAATCATAGGTATAGCTGGGTCGGTTTTGGTGTTACCTGGTCTTTTTCCCTTCAATAAGCAGCTCGATAGTTTTGATAACCCTACGCTGTCGGGTTTCTTCTTTTTTGGCTTCATAAATCCAGGCGACATATTCACGCTTGTGGGTGAAGGCTAGTGATTCAAAAAAGGACTTGGCCGTTGAATTTTCTTCAAGCGCTTTAGCCAGGGCTTTAGGAGGGATGACTGTTTTAGTTTTCCGATCCACCCCTGGAGGATCCTGCCCAAACTTGGATGGAGTTTTTCGGTCGGCTTTCTTCACCAATCTCATACTTGACCAATCCTCATTTAATGATATCAGGCGCACCGGATCTAATCCAAATGCCTGAACCGCACCCCAAGTATTGTCTCGAGTTAAGTCGGTATCGATACTTCCTGATTTTTTTGGATAGGAGAGCCAAAGCTGCCCTTCCTTCTTTTGCTTATCCGTTGCTTTTGGAACCCACTCTTTAATTTCAGACTCATTTTTTGTGAAAAGAATCACTGAATCATAGTGCTCGTCTTTTGTGGACGAAAACTCAATCCGAATACCGTCAAAAAGAGGATGGATACCTGGATTCGAGTTCATCAAGAGAACCGAATAATCGTCTTTGAGCTGTAATTTTTTGAATAGGGGATTCGACATAAACGGAAGGTACTCTCTTCTATTTAAAAATCGAATTATTTTAGTGGAAGTTAGAAGCTCAAAGGGGTGGGTTAATTATTCGGTGGAATTAATCCTAGTGCATAAATCGCGCTAAGAAAAAAATTCTCTGCTTTTAAAATTGTGTCTTTCTTCATTACTTGCTCGCCCTAATTAATAAACCAAAACCTGAATTAGACTGGAATGAATAATCGTAAGTTGAGAATGGGGATGATAGGCGGTGGTGTAGGAGCCTTTATTGGAGCAGTTCATCGACTGGCAGCAAACCTGGATGGACAAATTGAGTTAGTATGCGGAGCCTTCAGCAGCAGCCCTGAGAAATCAAAAAAGACCGGAGAGGAATTATTTCTTGACCCTTCACGTGTATATGGTTCCTATAAAGAAATGATTGAACAAGAAGCGGCACTTCCTGAAGATGTGAGAATGGATATCGTTTCTATTGTTACTCCAAACCATGTACATGCCGACCCTGCGATTATGGCCCTCGATTACGGCTTCCCTGTCATTATTGACAAGCCCCTTTGCTTCAATATGGAAGAGGCTTTTGCTATCCGTGACAAGGTGATGGAAACCGGGTTGCCCTTTGCCCTGACTCATACTTATACAGGATACCCAATGGTAAAAGAAGCACGGCATTTAGTGAAGTCAGGAACGTTTGGGACTGTGAGAAAGATTTCTGTTGAATATCCACAAGGCTGGTTATCTGAAAAGCTGGAAGATTCGGATCAAAAGCAGGCCGCATGGAGAACGGATCCTTCTCGTTCCGGAAAGAGTGGAGCTTATGGAGATATCGGTACTCATGCAGCTAATATGGCTGAGTATGTTTCGGGATTAAACATCACAAAAGTGTTGTCGCAGCTTTCAAAAGTAGTTCCCGGAAGGTTGTTGGATGATGATGCAAATGCACTGTTAGAATTTGAGGGTGGAATTCCGGGAGTATTATCTGTATCTCAGATTTCGGCTGGAGAGGAAAACGCTATTAAAGTTCGGGTGTATGGTGAGAAAGGCGGAGTTACGTGGACGCAAAGAGATCCAAATTCACTGTTAGTTGGCTGGACAGACAAACCCGCTGAAGAGTACCGTGCTGGTACTGGTTATGTGTCTGAAGCAGCTCAGGCAAATTCAAGAACTCCAGCCGGTCATCCGGAAGGATATTTAGAAGCTTTTGCTAATATCTATAGAAACTTTGCGATGCATGTAAGAGCTCATTATGCTGGAGAAGAGCATAATATGGAAGTGTACGATTACCCCCAGATTGATGATGGAGTACATGGAATGAGCATGGTGGATGCCGTCGTTGAGTCTACCGAGAAAGGTAATGTTTGGGTAAGCGTTGAGCACTAGGGGATTAAAAATTCAAAATGAAAGATTTAAAATAGAGGTATCAGACCCCATTTTAAATCTTTCATTTTTCATTAGACGAAGTAGAATCAAAGGATGAAAATAAATTTTAGGAGATAAGTGAGATGAAGACCATTAAAGGACCAGCCATTTTTCTGGCACAATTCATGGATGATGTTGAGCCTTTCAACAATTTAAAGAGCATATGCGAATGGGCGGCAGGATTAGGTTATAAAGCTGTTCAAATTCCAAGTTGGGACGGACGGGTGATTGATTTAGAGAAAGCAGGTACAAGCAAAGATTATTGCGATGAAATCAAAGGTATTGTAAATGAAGCTGGATTGGAGATATCCGAATTATCTACGCACTTGCAGGGGCAGTTGGTAGCTGTTCATCCTGCTTTTGATACCATGTTTGATGCCTTTGCTCCTGATGATCTTCAGGGAAAGCCCAAAGAGCGTACAGAATGGGCAAAGCAGCAGGTCAAATATGCTGCAACTGCCAGTAAGCATCTCGGAATTAATGTAATGGCGAGCTTTTCCGGCGCCCTGGCCTGGCCTTTTGTATATCCATGGCCGCAACGCCCAGCTGGCCTGGTTGAAAATGCGTTCGAAGAATTAGCTAAGCGATGGATGCCCATTCTAGATCATTGCAAAGACGAGGGTGTAGAAGTTTGCTATGAAATTCATCCTGGAGAAGATTTGCATGATGGCGTAACCTTCGAACGGTTCCTGGAAGCTACCGGAAATCATAGTTCGGTTAAGATGCTGTATGATCCGAGTCATTACGTACTACAGCAACTGGATTATCTGCAGCATATCGATTTCTATCATGAGTACATCCGCATGTTCCATGTTAAGGATGCCGAGTTCAATCCCACAGGCAAGTCGGGAGTATATGGTGGTTACCAGGGATGGGCAGATCGTCCTGGGCGATTCCGTTCTCTGGGAGATGGACAAATTGATTTTGCAGCTATTTTCTCTAAACTAAGCCAGTATGGATACGACGGATGGGCAGTGATGGAATGGGAGTGCTGTATAAAATCTCCGGAACAGGGAGCAGAAGAAGGAGCTCCATTCATCCAGGCGCATATTATTGAAGTGACTGAAAAGGCTTTCGATGATTTTGCCGGTGGTGATGTGGATGAAGCTAAAAACAGGAAGATTCTGGGAATCGATTAATGCTGAAATCACTGCTATCCATAGTTCTTTTCTTGAGCCTGGTACTGGTTGAGTCGACGCAGGCTCAATCGGTACGGAAAAGCCAGAAAGGGACGGTTTCACAGCAGGTTGCCCAGACTACTATAAGTATTGAGTACCACCGCCCGGTAGCTAAAGGCCGGGTGCTATTTGGCGATGAGGGCATTGTGAAATATGATGGAGTCTGGATGCCCGGCGCTAACGAGGCTACCACTATTGAACTGTCTGAAGATGTGACCATCAACGGAAGTGAGTTGAAGAGAGGAAAGTACAGCGTATGGACTATTCCGGGAGATTCAGAATGGACGGTGATTTTTAGCAATCAGTGGGATGCCTGGCACAGCCGATACCCTGAAGGAGAAGATGAATTAAGAATTACCGCTATTCCAGAAGAAGGAGCTCATATGGAAGTGCTGGCCTTCTACTTTCCGGAAGTAACCGAGGATTCGGCGGTGTTAAGGTTTCATTGGGGAACAAAAATGGTTCCCCTTAAAATCGACCTCTAGGAATTAATCCTTCTTCCTCACCGGCCTTCGGTTATCATCCGAAACAGTATCAATCAGCTTGTTATAAGGATCAATACCAGCAGTAAGAGGTTCTTCATCTACAACGATTGTTAAGGTCGTTTCAATAGAATCGAACTTGTGCTTTTTCAGGTAAAGCACTTTTTCCTTTCCGTCCTCATCGGTTGCAAAAACTCCCACATCAATCCAGTCTTGTAGTGGCAGAGAAAGCACCGGTCGGGAACGACCTTCCACTTCCAGGCTTAGGCTATCTCCCTCTGCATTTTTGTAAATACGTTTTCCGCGCTCACTATTAGCATACTTCACCGTTTGTACCGTAAGCTCTACTTCGTATTTGCCATCTTCGGTTTCTCTAAAACTCGTTTCCTTCACCTGGTTATCATACAAAGTGATGGTTCTGAACATATCGTGAATCAGGTATTGCAACGAATCTGGAGTAGCTTCTTCCATGAAGCTGGTGAACTCGGTGGCGGTAGTATACGGGGCATCCTGAAATGCAACGGCGTCTATATATCGGCTTAGAGCATCATTCAATACTGATTCTCCGATATAATCGCTTAATGCGTACATTACCAACGAACCTTTATTGTAATGGATGTATTGCTGGTTCTCATTGTAAATAAGCGGTCGTTCTCTGGTCCCTTCCAAAGCACGACCCGTTAAGTATCTGTCCAGTGCGTCTTTGAGGAAGGTACGCATTTGGCCTTCTCCATATTCTTTTTCCAGTACCTTTAACGAGCTGTACTCGGAAAGACTTTCCGACATTACTGTGGCTCCCTGAACATTGGCGCCTATTACCTGGTGCGCCCACCATTGGTGAGCTACTTCATGAGCAGTGATGCTGAATGGGTAATCGACTCCATCCTCATTTTCTTCATCCACTTTGGCAATGAACCCAATGGCTTCTGAATAGGGAATGGTGTTGGCAAAAGATTGAGCGAAGCCTCCGCTGGTTCGCGGGAATTCCAGGATTCGGACCTGTTTATGTTGGTAAGGGCTGAATTCTTCAGTGAAATAATCCAGTCCCCGCTTTACCCCTTTAATCATGCGGTCGATGTTATAGTCGTGATCTTTGTGGTAGTAGATTTCAATAGGCAATCCATTCCAGGAATCACGGGCTACTTCAAACCGAGCAGACATGAAAGAATAGAAATTGAGCATCTTGCTATCCATTTTATAGTGGAAATAGCGACGGCCATCTTCCTCCCATTTTCTTTGCAAATACCCTGGAGCTACAGCAATTTGATCAGGAGAAGTGCTAATTGTGGTTTCGAAATCAATCCAATCTGCATCATACGAGATATAATTATTCTGAAGAGAGGCACTGTCGCTTTGTGGAGCCATTCGCTCTTTAGGAGGAAGCCCAAACTTTTCCCTGGAATCTTCTCCAATCAGCTCACCTTGAGGGTTGTACCCAATTCTTGGAAAGAGCCCATTATTGATGAAGGTTCCGTTGTACAGAATCGGAGAGTTATTTCGGAGAATGGTATTTGGTGCATTCCATACTTCGAAATTAAATACCACTGAGTCGCCAGGCTGCAAAGGTTGAGCCAATTGGAAGATGTCGTAGTTCATTGAATCGTCTTCCAGAACCAATTTATAATCTGTTTCGAAATCAAAGGTGGTTTCCCTGCTGCCGTGGTCAATATGGATGGAGTCTATGGCAAAAGGCGTTTTGTTCTTAAGGATGTACGTTCCTTTTGCCTTGAAATCCCTGGTTTCAGGATTGATATCCAGGTCTATATTCGCACTAACAATTCTAGGCTGGGGTACATGCTCATACTTCCCATAATTAATTTCCCATTGAGCCCTTCTGGCTTCCCATTCTTTAGAGGAGAAGTATTCATTCTCGATATTATTCACATAGTAGATATAACCTCCTATGAATAAGAAGGCTCCAAATGAGAATACAAGAAGGGAAGACAATACCGGAGAGAATTCCTTTTTGGCTTTTGCCCAGCGTCCTTTAAATCTATCCGCTAATCCTCTATTAAGGAAAAGAATGGATAAGATATACATGCTTATGCCAAGCAGTAGCCAATAGATTTTATACACGAAGTAAATCCCTAATGAACTGCCATAGCCATTCATATCGGAATAGTTGGCATTAGGCCCACTATTATATTTAAAGATGTCCTGTTCAATACCAATGCCATCAATAAAAGTCAGACCAATGGATACCAGCAAAAGAATGAAGAATCCGATGTAGTAGTTCTTGAACCAGGTGTGAACGAAAATAGCCAGTAATCCCCAGATGACTACATGGATAAGTTCAATTCCATATAGATTGAAAAGGTATTGTCCGATCTCAAACTTATAGTACCCATTAAACATCTGCACACCAATGCCGACTAGCATTATCGTTCCTAAGAGTAAAGCCTGCATTTTCACCAGGGCAAAAAACTTGGATAGTAATAACGACCAATTGGGAATTGGAGTGGAATGAACCAACTGATCTACTTTATAGGTCCGGCTCCGATGAAGCAATATTCCAGCATACAAAAAGGTGAGCAGGTTGATGAAAAGGCCAAAAAAGGTACCGGGCAGCTCAAGCATTTGCCAGGTAACCGGAAGGGTATCCGTTCCATAGATTTCACCGCCAACAGTGATAGTTACCAACGAAATCAAAATCCCTATGATGGTAATAATGATAAAAGGCCAGCCTCTTATGATATACTTTAAATCGGTATTGGAAGCACTCCAAGCAAGCTTGAGATGTTGGGCAAATGAATGATCGAAAGAGATTTTGGGAAGTTGAACTGCCAGGATACTTCCGAAGTTTTTCTTTGTAACCGCCTCTCCTTGTTTCTTAAAAAAGCTAAAGCTGAATGCCTGTTGGCTGAAACTAAAGCTATAATAAACCAGCCCAAAAATGACTACACCAATTCCTGACCAAAGCAATCGGTTGTACATGATTATGCTTTCCCATGGAAGTGGGTTTTCATTTTGCTCATAGATCGTCCAGTATTCTGTGTAGTAGTTTAGTGCCTGGAATCCAAAAGGATCAAGCATGGCAGAAATCACTTTGTTATCCAGGTCTAAGGTCAGAATATTTGCAAAGCTCTGAGCTATGATCAAACCCAAAATAACAAGGAAACCTACGCTAACACTTCTCATAAAAGTAACTACCGCAAAAACGATGGCTCCATAAAAGAAGATGTTTGGAATGATGAACATGATGAATGACTGCAGGTAACTCATCAAGCGGAATGGTCCAAGAAGATCGGGGTTAGTACCAGGCATTACTGAGCCAAGCATAATGCCGATAGCAGTAATGACAACGACGATGAGTGCAATTACCATTCCGCTCAAAAACTTTGCGAATAGATACTCCCATTTTCTGAATGGATAAGAAAAGGTGATGGAGTGCATCTCATGCTGGAAGTCCTTATAGATAGTTCCACCAATTATAGAGGGAAGCAGGAAGTAAATGAATAAGGTCATCTCGTTGAGAATACCATTTATGGCGATGGGAGAATTGACAATGGTAACAGAGTTTATACTTGCCGTAATGCCCTCAAAGATTCCTGCCGCCGCCGCCATGATAAATACAGAAAGCAGGAACATCACTCCCGAGTAAATGTAGAAAAGCGGCTTCTTGAACCAGGCCTTTATTTCGAACCAAAAAATATTGAAGAACATGATTAGGCTCCTGCTTCAACGGTTTGTTGATCCTGGTGAAGAGTCACAAAGTAGACGTCTTCCAGCTCGGGAGTTTTCACAGAGAAACTTTCGTCAGGCTGGGTTAAACCGTGTACCCGAATATTAAGGCTGTTATCCTGGTTAAAGTTGGAGGAAATTACATTAAAAGAAGCTTCGTGTACTTCCAATTCATCACGCTGGATATTCTTCGTCCAGATTTGGCCTTCCAGTTGTTTAGTAGATTCCTCAGGTGTCTGATGAGCAAGGATTTTACCCCCATTCATAATGGCCATATCGGTGCAAAGTTCTTTCACATCGTCAACAATGTGTGTAGAAAAAATCACGATGTTATTGGTTCCAATTTCTCGGAGAACATTCAAAAAACGATTTCGCTCAGCAGGGTCCAGACCTGCAGTAGGCTCATCTACAATGATGAGTTTTGGGTTATTCAATAAAAGCTGAGCTATGCCAAAACGTTGTTTCATCCCCCCGGAATAACCGGCTACATTCTTTCTTCTTACCTCAAAAAGATTGGTGACTTCAAGAGCAGCATTTACAATCTTAGTGCGTTCAGCTTTGCTGGATATTCCTTTCAATTTTGCAAAATAGTCAAGTAAATCCTCGGCACTCATCTTAGGGTAAACCCCAAATGATTGAGGCAGGTAACCCAATACTTTACGAAGTTCAATCTGGTTATTTAGGATATCCAGATCATCCAAAAAAGCCGATCCGGTATCTGGTTCCTGCAGGGTGGCAACGGTTCTCATCAATGTAGATTTTCCTGCTCCATTTGGACCTAGTAATCCAAACATGCCCGCTTCAATTTCTATGGATACATTGTCTAGGGCTTTAACCCCATTTTTATAGGTTTTCGAAATATTGGATAAAGTCAGCTTCATAAAATCGATACTTGTTTTGAATGATCAGGTGCAACAATACATGATTAGTCACAAAGTCGCATAATTTATTACACTTTTGCTTTGTAGTAATACAAATTCATCGTGCTATAAGTGCCCTGGAAATCAGGGCGAAATAGATGTTCAGAATTTCCCGCAAACAAGGGCTTGTTCTACTCCCGGCGCAAGATGATCAAGCCCATGTATGAACTGATCCTCGCCGAGTAGAATGTCTGCTATTTGCCCACTGTATTTGATGGCGGTTTCCCTCATAAAGCCCATCATTGGCCACCCCCATAATGCTGAAAAAAGAATGCCATCTTCCTCAAAGTATGGATCAGTGAGGTAAGTGCATTCAATCACATTTTCTACCGCACTTCTATTTGTGGCACTTCCACCAATCAAGTCGATTACGACCGTCCCTTTTTCAAGCAAACTCTTAGCGTGATCTCTGGTCACCAGGTAATTTATTCCTCGTAGATGCGCGGGCTGTTCTGCTCCATTAACAATTAAATCCTCAGATTCTATATAGGATTCAATTTCGCCAGATTTAGTGTGAGCCTTGCCAAGTACTTTGATGGTTCGTACCCCTGCTTCATAACATTCGTGGATGGTTCCCATACCTACATTCCCATAACCAAGAACAACGGCGGTAGCGGAAGAGGCTTTCTTTTTCTTCACACTTACCTCATGCAGTAATTTCAATCCATATCGAGCTCCAGCCCTGCCTGTTTCATGTAATGCTTCAATCTTCCGTTTTCCAAATTCCGGAGCAGGGTTCACTTTGCGGTAATACTTAAGAGCCTCTAGCCCATAATTCTCAACAAAAGGATGTACATCATAATAGCGTACATTGAGTTCTTCCAGCTTGTTTATTAGAGCATCCGCTGCTCCAAAAATTCCCGAATCAAACACAACTACAGAATGCTGATTTAAATCGCCTAACTCACTAAGTGAGACATCTAATGGGTAGAGTGTAAGCCGGGATGGGGAATGATTCATTAATCGTCGGATGACTCCACTCATTCGTTCAGAATATCCGATTACATGGAATTCATCCATATCAACACCAGCTCTGCGTAGGTCTATTTCTACGCAATTATCTGCAGCCATCAAACCAAGTACCAACTCCTTAGGCAACTTTTCAGGAGACTGAACCACATACTCCATAGCTACTACATTGATTTGGTGCTTTTCAAGGAGTTTAGCCCGTTCAGGAAATGAGCTGAAATGTGCCATGCAAAACAAAGTGCACTTCGGCTTCATTAATGGAATGCTTTCTATTGCCGGGCCTTTGAACTTAATGATAAGATCCTTGTCCTGGTATAATTCTGTATTACTCTGTAGGGTAGCACCAGCATCAACGTATTCCTGGTCTGAAAAGCCAACCCCTTCTCCGGCTCCATATTCAACAAAAACACTGCAACCATACTCAATAAGCTGCTGTACATCTTTTGGGATTAACGCTACTCTTTTCTCAAGTGCTCCTGGATTTTCTGGCGATTCAATTTCCCTGGCCAGACCGATCGTTTTATACATAGGTGTTAGTTAGTAGCTTCAAATTTGGGTTTGTGCAATTCCGAATTAGACCATTAAAAAAGAGAGAGGCTCACTAATAGCCAATTTGAATCCCTACAGAAAAATAATCCCGATCACTCAACTGCAACCCTTTAGTAATTTCTGATTTATTGAATGCCATATTTATTGTGAATGACCGAACAGGTTCAAACTGGGCTTTTACCTCAACTTCGTTAATATGATGTACATCCCCACTTAAGAAACGCACAACATCCCCATCACTACCAAGTTGGGGCTCAAAGAGATCTCCACCTACATCTGTGATTAATTCTCCGTTTTCGTCGACAATATTCATGCCTTTTCGAATACGCTTTAATGTTAATTCTACCCATGAACGTTTTGGTAGCCATTGTCGAATTTTTATCAGAGCCTGATCACTATTTGGGCCCAGGTCATGCCCAAGAGATTGGTTAAAGTTTTCGAAGGTATTAAATCTTAGAAAGTGGGTATAATAATAAGGATCAAACCTGAAGTACTCGACATTAACACTCGTACCTGTTTTAAAAGAGGTATTTATTCCTGCCTGGTAGTAAAGGACGGCATCTTCGGATGAGCGGTTGCCCGTTTTTTTGAATACATCTGTGAGCTTGTTTATATCGTCTATGCCTAATCCTGCATACAGTTCAATGGCTTTAAAAGGCCTAATAATACCTTCAAAGTTTAAGGCAGAATTATCTCGGTCTTGATTATTCTCTTCGGCTACATCTATAGGGTAAATTGGGTTTAAGTGACCTAAATCCAAACTTCGGTTACTGTAGATAACAGTTTGAGTATAAATCATACTTATCCAGCTAAATGGCATTAACTCGAATCTGCGCAAAACGATCCATCTTGGTGTGGTTATTCTAGTTAAAAAGCTTTCTCCATTTACTGAAAGAGTCTCTGTTTGTGTTCCAAGGCTTTGAATAGAGCCATGCATATAGGAATACCTCAAGTATCTGGAGTGCCAGTTCAATCGCATCCAATCAAAGTCTGGAGCCTGTTTAGAAAGAATTAAGGTCTGATCAACCCCAAGACCGTATTTGATAATACCTCGACCTATATCGAAACGTAGTTTACTATATGCTAGCGACGCAAAACTTTGAGTATAAGATCCTGATGATTTTCTCAGTCCTAATACGAAGAAAGTTTGCCCAAATACAGGATGGTATTGTATAGCCCTTTCGCTACCTAATTCAGAAAAGTTTTGATATTCAAGATGGAAGCCAAGAAGATTATAGAGGCTTCCGTAGGTTCGAAATCCTTTGAAATCATGTAAACCATTCGTAGTAACTCCTTGTGATGTGTTTACAATACTTCCATATCCCCACCAGGCATCCAATAGAACATTCGAAATAGAATCGCTATAGCTGAATAATTGGGATTCTTCATCGCTGAGGAAATGGGAAGCCTTCTCTTTTACTATTGAACTAAGAGACCCATCGGTTATTCTCAAGAGATCATTGTGAGAATTTCTAATTTGATACTCGAGGGAGAACTCTTTTTTATAAGCGGTCAGGAGTTTTCTATCGAAATATCCCAGGTCGTTTGACTCTATATCGGATAGGAGGTTGGATATATCATTCCTTGAAATGGGAGCAACTTCATAGTTATAGTTAGGTGCATTACCTAATACTCTTTGATGATGTAGCCATTCGTAAACCGGGTGATTGGCAGGTACCAGAGAGACCTGGGCATTTACCTGAGATCCGAATAGTATGAAGAAGAATGCCAGGAATAACTTAAGTGGTTTCATAAAGTCAAAAAATGATTAAAAGATGCCGTATTTAGGGAACGATAGATTTGGAATCCTTCTCTGATGTTGTGTCGATTTTGTTTATCTGTGCAATGCTCAAAAGAAAACCTTAGGACCATATTTAGCGAGTTTTCATTTATCTCTTGGGGTCAAAGATTTCTTTAAATATTCCAAAGTGTAAATATAATATGTTAGTCAGTAGCTTTGAAATTAGGATTCTGGATGATTCCGAATAAATTACCGAATGGATCAATTACCGTTGCTACATATACCTCTCCTCCGACATGCATAATTTCTTCATCAGCTGTGGCTCCTTCTGAAATAAGGACTTCCCACGCTTCTTGTATATTGCTAACCCCCCAATATACAATGCTACCCTGGGTTCCAGGTTTTCGATCGGGAATCAACCCAAGCTCATATCCACCAATATCAAATCCTACATAGAAATCTTCATCAAAATATGGTTCCTGGCCAGTTACTTTTCTATACCACTGCTTTGCTGCGTTAAGATTTGGAGCTGGATATATAACCGTTCTTAATCCTTTTATCATAGTTCATTTTTGCCAAAAGGTAATAAAAAAGGAAGGGGAGAAAACAAAAAAGCCTCAATGGTATCATCCGATTGAGGCTTGGGGTACAGAATAAAAGTTATAAATAGTTTATGCTTGTAGTAATTGAACCTGTATATGTTCCTTTTAGGTTAGCAGCTGAGTTTTGATCAATTCTTGCTTCAATATCTACTGAATGTCTGCCATTCTTAGATTTATGTAAGCTATCAGTAGTAATGTTAATTTTTTCTCCGTATTGGTTCGTTAACTGAGCATAGCTTGAAGTTTCTACATGAGTAACTGCATGCTTAGTCGTTACAAATTCAAATCTTCCAGAGGTTTCTGTATTAGTATCTAGTTTGATTGTAATTGGTTGAACAGTTTCAAGAGTAGCTCCACTGACAATTGTTGCAGAAACACGCATAACCGCGCTGGTACTTTTTACTTGACCAACTCCATCTTGACATAAGACAAAAAGGAAAAATATTATTAAGATAAATGCTCTCATACGGCGATTTTTCCTGACCGCAAGCATTATATTAAAAAAATCTAATATTAGAAAATCTTAATATTCATATTAATTACAAATATGCCTTATCATTCTGTTATTTATATACTTGATAATATTTAATAAATGTAAACTCCCCAATACATCCCTTTTTTTGCTCTTAAAAAGTGATTTTTCAGAATAAAAAAAGCCCTGAATTATTAATTCAGAGCTTAATTAGTTGTCGAGGCGACAGGATTTGAACCTGCGACCCCTCGGCCCCCAGCCGAGTGCGCTACCGGACTACGCCACGCCTCGAATATTCAAAGATACTATGAAAGGACTCGCAATCTCAATCCTAGATTGCTTCTGATTGAAGAAATCTCTTCGCTCCCCTCTTCTTGATTCTTTTTTCTAGTATCAAAGCGTCATGTTTAGATAAAGCGTGTGAAGTCCAATAGATTTCCCAAGGTATTCCATATTTAGTAGAGGGTGTTTTCCCTAAGTTATGTTGTGAAATCCTTCTTTCAAGATCATCGGTATATCCAGTATAAAACCGATCTTTAGTTTTACTATATAAAATGTATACATAAAACATAGTATTGACCCCTCTGCCTCTCACGCTGGAGCGTGACGCTACCCACGCTAAAGCGTGACCACGCCTCGAATATTCAAAGATACTATGAAAGGACTCGCAATCTCAATCCCTGATTTCTATCGGTTCAGTTCCCGGTATTTTTTAATTCGCTGAGGATATATCACTACCTGGATAAAATTGAACTCGAGGTACTGGAGACTGATTAACCTGTCTCTCTTTTCCAGTTCCAGAGTAGGGGAATACCGTAAGTTTGTTCTCAATAGCCAAATGTCGGCTTTTCGGGCGGGTCGAATATCCCATCCGAACACAATAGAAGGAGTTGTGATATTGTGTGTTTCGTTTGTGATACCAGCACCAAATTCATCTTCCCTAAAAGTTATGCTTTCGTGCAGGATACCGGCGCCTACAAAGGGAGCGAAGCCATTATAGTCGAACAGAAATTTGTAGGCTTCTACACCAAGGCTTTTTCTATTCAGCTTTTGAGTAAATGAAAACGCATTTCTTTCCTGGCGGATAGACCGGTAGTTTGCTGAAATGATGAAATCCTGTTTCGAAAAATGATAGCCTAATGTGAACTCAGGGAATATCCCGGGCATAGCTCTGTCATCAAGAAAAGGGTACAGGTCATTTATGTACGATGAGTTTTGGGTTGGAAATGCTGACGATGGACCAACTGCAAAAAACCAACCCAACATATTTTTTTCATTCAGCAATGAGTCGAGAACCGGGATGGGATAATTGTACGAGCCCCGTGTGGTTTCCAGCGAATAGTTTATGCTAAAATTGAGAATGCCTTTTGGGAATGAGGAAGAAGTAGTTTGATCTCTAGAAATATAAATAGAGGTCTCATTATCTGGAATCACTTCATAACCCAGGTAAGCATAAACCTTTGGCGTCTGATAGGCTATACCTGCTCCAAAAATGGATTTAACCTGGGTTCTTTTGTAATTACCATTTCCAATAGCATTTTGGATCAGTCGAATGGGAGCGAATTTATAGCTCACATATGGCCGTACCTTTCCAGGTTCGATCGGACTAGGAAATAACCTCATACCGGTCAAAGCACCAAATCGAATAGAGTTATCGATTTCATCTTCTTCAGATTTTCTTGGTGGAGTACTAATTGAAACAAAAAAATCAGCATATCCCCAAAAGTGAGTAGCTCCAATATTGAGAGAAGGAGTGATGAAATTATTCCTTGTTAGCGACTGAAGCTGGTTTGATCCATCTAAAAAGGCTGATTCGGACAGGTTAAAAACGTAGCTGAAGTCGAGGCCATAGTATGATTTGGCAAAGGAATACCTTTTCTCCGGATCAAAATCCTGTGCAGTGCTTTTTCCTGTAATTAGAACAAGAAACAAAACGAGAGTGCTGGCGATACTTTTCATATTCCTGAAGCCTGAACTCGTTGAGAGCTTTTCTTTCCGGTATGTTTCTTTATATATCTTCGCTTAGCGATGGAGATTAAAGGGGCCCCTAAAGCAGCAGGTAAAATCCAGGAAAGCCAGGCATATTCAAGATGAGCGAGGTGAGTGCCGGACATTTGGACAGCAAAAGCAGTTACAGCGGCTATATACGCTCCACAAAAAGCAGACATGTGGTGATAAAACCACCAAAGCTTATTATCGATTTCTTTCTTTCGAAAAATGAGCATGTCTTCAATGGCGCTCCAGCTCGTAAGGAAGCCAAAAACGACAAGAAGAATGGTTAGCGGATTAATGCTTCCGGAATCCAGGTATCTGGATACTGCGAGATATAAAAACGAAAGTCCGGCAAGCAAAGTAATAACTGCACCTGTCCAGTCAATCCAGTTTTGCTCTCCTGTTTTTTTTCGGTATAACACCCGGTAACCGGTAAAGCACATATAAAAACTGAATACGGCAATTACCAGGAGAAAGTAATTGAAGCGGTAAAAGAAGATCATCAATAAAGCAGTGACAAATATGCCAAACATGCTCCAGAAGAAAAGTTGCCCGCTTAACCGGTGGACTTTTCCTCCCTTTTTTGAAAACATCGGGATCAAACCAGAGATCAGGCAAAGAGCTCCGAGAAGTACATGGGTGTAACGTAAAATATCGTGCATAGCAATAACTATTGATTGAATTTGCACAAACTACGTTACCGGATTATAGGTGATGCTTGTCAGGGATTTAAACTCCATTCCTGGGACAGAAAAGTGTAAATCAGGGACGAGTTGTAATAACCTGGGACGAAAAGAGGAGAGCGAACTAGCTAGATGGACACCCAGGACTTGAGGTTCTCAACGTAAGTTTTTGAGACAGGAACCTTTGAATTTCCGGAATCCAGTTCAAGCGTGTAACCATTACCAGAAGGCTGTACCGCTTCAATTTTCTTTGCATTCACTAAAAAGCTTCGATGACATCGAATGAGGTAATCGAACTTCGAAAAGCTGGCTTCGAGTTGTTTTAGGGTAAATCGTACCTGGAAAGAACGATCACTCTCGCAATGAAATACCAAGTAGTTCTTTCTCGATTCAACATACAGCAAAGCTTCTATATTAATATTTCGAGAATCTGATTTATTTAATTTGATCGTCCAGCGAGTAACGGATTTTGGAAGGTCTCCATCCAATTGATCAACGATGGGAGTCACTTCATTTAGTCGGGAAGATAGTGCCTGGTTCTTTTCAAAAAGATAGACCCCGAATGTTGGTAAAATGGCGATCACAAGGGTTAAGAGTCCCAGGGTCAAAAATGCCTGCAAGTCAGCGTAGGAGTTACTTAAAGTTAGATAGAAAAAGTAATTTGCCACGGCGATAGTGAAAACGATAAGAACGGTAACAATAGAATTCCTAATTGATCGATCAGTACGCTCCTTTATTACAAAAAGTAATACTTCGTAGAAAAGCACTACTCCACCCGAAATCAATCCAAAGCATAATGCGATCAGAAGAGTAAACAATACAGAATAATGAGGATTGGAAAGCATGTAGATATACACACCGACCCAAACTAATAGGACTACAATACCTACGGTTTTGAGCTTGTTCGTGATATGAGTTACTACTCCACTCATCCTTTAGATTGGCAAAGCTCTACAAGTACTCCATTATTTCCTTTTGGGTGAAGAAAAGCTACTAATTTATTATCCGCCCCGTCTTTGGGTGTTTCGTTTAAGACGATGAACCCTTCTTCTCTCAACCTATCGAGTTCAGAATGAATATCTTGTACTTCAAAAGCTACATGGTGCAAGCCCTGTCCTTTTTTTTGAATATACTTTGCTATTACTGATTCTTCGGAAGTGGCGCCAAGCAATTCAATTTTTGATTCCCCGGTTTGAAAAAAGGCAGTTTCAACTTTTTCGCTTTCAACAACTTCCCGTTTATAACAAGGCCGGTTCAAAATTTTTTCGTAAATCTTAATAGCCTCATCAAGATCATCTACTGCAATTCCAACGTGGTCGATATGCATAGTTTTAAATTTTTTTTAGGGGATAAAAGCCTCTTATTTCGTACCATCTACGCAAAATGAAAATACATCAAAACAAAAAAAACAAATGAAAAGAATTTCCATTCTGATAGTTTTTTCTATTCTAAGCCTAACGTGCAATGATAAAGAGGGAGTAAGTAGTGCAAATGCAACAGATGAAATTGCAATAATTAGCACAGATTTCGGAGATATACATGTTGTGCTTTATGATGAGACCCCATTGCACAAAGAAAATTTTTTAAAACTCGCTAAAGAAGGATTCTATGACAGTACTACCTTTCATAGGGTTATGAGTGAATTTATGATCCAGGGGGGAGATCCAAATTCAAAAGATGATATTCCATTCAATGATGGTCAGGGAGGTCCGGGATATACCGTAGAAGCAGAATTCAATAGCAAATTCTACCATAAAAAGGGGGCTCTTGCCGCAGCTCGATTAGGCGATCAACAAAATCCCGAAAAGAGATCGAGTGGTTCTCAGTTCTATATTGTTCAGGGAAGGCCTGTTTCCAGCCTAGAATTAAACCAGATACTGCAAAACCTGAACAACCAGGGCATACAAGAAATGTTAGCTAAGTATGTGCAGGCACCGGAAAACATTGAGCTCCTTCAATCATTACAGCAATATCAAATGGCGGGTCAATTGGATAGTGTGCAGACTATATTAGCTCGAATTAAACCTATAGCCACTGCTGGCTACATACCGAAGATATATACCGAAGAACAGCGAGGAGTATACAGTTCTGAAGGAGGTGCGCCCTTCCTGGATGGAAATTATACCGTATTTGGTGAAGTTATTAGAGGCCTTTCAGTAGTTGATTCTATTGCTATACAAAATACAAATCCAGCGGACCGGCCTTTCGAAGATATTGTGATGAGTGTAAGAGTTGAACAAATGAGCAGAGATAAGATTACTTCCGAGTACGGTTATTATTACGAAAACTAAGTATGAAGAAAAGGCACCTTTTATTAATCCTATTTTGTTCTGCATTAATTATATCGTGTACAGAAGAACGGGAAGAGGTGCATTTTTTTCTGGATGGGTATCCTGAGTTACAGTTTCTTGATATAAGAGGAAACCCGGTCCCTACTGAGTTTTTTGTCCGACACGAAAATCAAAATGGTATGTCGGTGTATGAAATACAGGATATCACACTAAATCTGGTGTACCGAAAAACAAAAGATCCTTATTCAGGGTTTATTCGCACCTATCATTGGGGGGTATATAATATTGAGGCCGTCTTCAAAAATGGAAGCATAGAACGCCTTAGATATTGGCATCCAAATCGGCAACTAGCAATGGATCGGGATTATTTAACTGGAAATGGAAATGTGTGGACTTCAGAAGGAAAGTTATCTATAACCTGGGAAGAAGGCGAAACACAATTCAGGAATACATCCACCGGAAAGATAAAAAGCCTTCATAATGACACGGTTAGCTATTTTTTTGATTACGATGGAAATTTATCGCATTATTCTTCGCGCACTGATACCGCCTTTATGCAGTATTATGCTGATGGTTCGCCGAGGTATATTTTTCCAATTAGCAATAACGGTTCGTTAAACGGCCTCGTAAAACGATGGCATCCTAACGGGCAATTGCAAGCCATTGGCAAATATGTGGATGGAGAAGAATCGGGAACGTGGATTGAGTATGACTCGTTAGGTAATGTGTTAGGTCAGGTTGATTACAATTAGTAATAATTACGTTGTGTAGTAGCCTCTTTGGCTAAGAGGATAATTCATTATGTAATACAACTACCATATGGGAGTATATCATGTGGAAGCCATTAAACCTGGACTATGTACTTTCCAAGTACGAACCTCTGAGCATTAAGGTAATTGTTCCATTAGTAGGATGGATTCTTATTATATCAGGAACTATAGCAATTACGCTTTTGAATCTTCCAGACGACTGGATTAGCTATAGCTCAGATAAAAGTCGGTTGCTTACCTTTTTTATTCTTAACCCACCACTTTTAATTTGTTTGCTGTTGTTGTTTTGGTTGGGTTTCGAGTGGGCATTTATTCCCATTTTCTTATCTATGTTTATCATAGGGATTTTTAGTCATTTGCCCTTCTATTGGTCGATTTTGTTCGCACTTTCTTTTGTATTTGGTCTTTCTATATATGCTATTGTATATCACAGCTTGTCTATAAAATACAACCTACGCGGTATGATGAGTATCGTTGTATTTATTATCACTTCATTTATTTCGGCTACAGCAAGTTCATTGGGGGCATTTATTTGGAGCATGTCACACGATCTTTCTGTTTCCCAAACCGAGACACTTTGGAATGGCTGGTGGACAGGTTCTTTTCTTCAATCGATAGCAATTATTGGTCCTGTGCTGTTCATTTTTTCTCCTAAAGTGGAGCAGCTAAAAGACAAGTGGTATCAAATTCCGGACCGTAAAGAAGTATCGCTAGGTTGGATATACAGTACGATAGCCGTTGTCACAATTGTAATAGCTGTATTCATTTATTCTGGAAAATATTTAGGCCAACAGCGAGTAGCCGAAGAAGTAATGGCCATGGAATCAAAGTCAGTAGAGTTGATTGTCGGTTCTCTCGAATCATTTGAGATTATCACCTGGATTTCTATCTGGATTATACTTTGCGTAGGATTCGGAGCTGTTTTTCTAGTAGGGAGCTGGAATAGGGAACTGAAAACAAAAGTGGAAGAGAAAACTTTTTCTCTCAAAAAAGTGGAGGAAGAACTCGTACAGTCACTTTCTGAGAAAGAAGTTCTGTTAAAAGAAATCCACCATCGTGTTAAGAATAACCTTGCAGTAGTTACAGCTTTATTAGACCTGCAATACATGAACTCGAAAGAGGAAAAAGTAAAACATGTACTAAGCGATTCTAAATCTCGTGTTAAGTCTATGGCATATATCCACGAGACACTCTATCAAACAGAGAATTTTTCAAAAGTAGATTTACAGGAATACCTGGACCGGCTATGTAAATCAATTAATACGACCTTCAACCCGAATGGAAAAAAAATAAGTATCACCCTTGATACAAGCGGTCATAGCCTTGAAATGAATAAAGCAATTCCGTTGGGCCTTTTGTTGAATGAGTTATTGGTGAACTCCTATAAGCACGCCTTTACCAACCGTGATGAAGGCAATATTATGGTACAGCTAGAAAAAGATGGAGATAAGCTTGCGTTGATAGTTAAAGATGATGGAGTAGGTTTTGATTACAACGAAAACATGGAAAGAAATAAAACACTGGGGATGACGATCATCAAAACCCTGGCCCGACAACTACAGGGCGAAGTAGAGATGAATTCTCAAAAAACGGGTACTCAATTTAAGGTGACGATGAAGCTGGCTTCTTAGAATGAAGATAGGAACATAGTATTCTAAAGCTTGTATATTCATGCTACAAAAAGCTTTACAACTATGGCATTTTCTTTTCCTTCGTTAGATCAAGTCGCTGAACGCATACTTTTCCTTTTTAAACGGTTCCCTTTTGTAGCGTTAGTCTCTTTTCTAGGTACTGTTGTGGCAGTTTGGTATGCGGGACTTGATTATGAGGATCAGGAGCTATACCCAAATGCAGTGAAGCTAATCTTCATTTGTATTTTAGGTATCTCACTCTTGTTTTCGTTGGCAACTTTTTTGGAACAGGTTGAATGGAAGGCATACTGGAAGCTTGGCGTAAATATTCTTGGGATTATACTATTGGTTGCCTACTACTTCTTGTTAGGTGACAGATGGGAAGAAGGGCCTGCAGAAGTATGGTATCGATATGCGCTATTTTTTTTAGCCTCTCATCTATTTGTTGCCTTCGCTCCATTTCTCTCAAAAGGTAAACTAGACTCATTTTGGGAATACAATAAGGCACTATTTCTAAGGGTATTGCTGTCCGTATTGTATTCGGGAGTTCTATTTGCCGGGCTCTCGATTGCACTTCTCTCTATTGATAATTTGTTAGGATTAGATGTTAAGGATGAAAGATATTTACAGCTCTTCTTCTTTTTAGGGGGAATCTTTAACACCTGGTTTTTCTTAGCGGGAATACCAGATAAGGAGACGATTACTCATGAACAGTTAGTATTCCCAAAAGGTCTTAGAATTTTTGTCCAGTTCGTTCTAATCCCTCTGGTTAGTGTTTACATTTTCATTCTTTACCTGTACCTCATTAAGATTATTGTGGAATGGCAGCTTCCTAATGGGTGGGTGGCTAACCTTGTACTTAGTTTTTCGATAGCTGGGATACTTTCATTGTTACTTCTATTTCCAATTCGGGAAAGCAGTGAACACAAGTGGATTAGATGGTATTCAAAAGGGTATTACATAGCACTAATTCCGCTAATCGGGTTGTTAATGCTTTCCATTGGGGTGCGTATTTCAGAGTACGGCGTAACCATAAATAGATATTATGTGGCCACATTAGGGGTTTGGTTAACTGGTATGGTATTCTATTTCATTCTTAGTAAAGCAAAAAGTATCAAGGTGATTCCAATATCATTATGCGCAATCGCTCTACTTACTTCTTTTGGTCCTTTAGGTGCTTTCGCTGTTTCTGAGCGAAGCCAAACAGGCAGATTTGAAGAGATACTTTCAATGAATGACATGCTTGATGAACAGGGTATGGTCATTCCAAAAAAGGAAGGCTTGGAAGTTTCATTTGATGATCGAAAGCAGTTGGGATCCAGTATCGGTTACTTACTTGAAAATCATGGAATGGAGCGTCTTCAGCAATACTTTAAAACGGACTTGTCTTCGATTATAGATAGTACTTTTGCTGATCAGGAGTTCAATTATATGGGGCCTGAAGAAAAAATTATTTCTTTTATAGGCTTGAAATATGTTGAGGAATGGGAAGACACCGAAGATGAGGAGGTTACTATTGAATACTTTGACTATTCTCTTATACCATTCTATCCTGTAGAGATTAAAGATTATGACTATGCAGTAAATTCTGGGCTTTTATTAAAGGAAAAGGAAAAAGAATTTGAGATAGAGGGAGAACTTTGGTCAGTTCAATTAAAAGAAGAGTCTAAAGAGCTTTCGTTTGCAAAGAAAAATACAGGAGAAACATTTGTAGTTTCTTATGAACAAATTCAGAAGGGATTATTAGATTCTTACCCAAAAGAAACAAATAATGTCGCTTTTGAAGACATGAGCATTATCGCAGGAAATGAAGAGATAGAAGTTCTAATCGTCTTTATCAATCTTTCAGGAATTACTGGTGATAATGAAATCTTGCAAGTATTGAATCTAAATTTGTACGTCAAAACAAAATAATGAGCCACCACCCTCTTAAAACCAAACGCGAATATCCATTTTGGATGAAAGCTTCGGTAACCCTTTTTGGGCTTTGCCTGTTATTCGTAATTCTTAGTTATGGAAAATTTATTCTAATGCCGCTGGCTTTTGCAGCATTTCTTTCCATGCTTCTAAGCCCGGTAACAAGGAAGCTCGAAAGCTGGAAGTTAGGTCGTGCGTTCAGCATAGTGCTCACTCTTCTACTGGTCATTATCGTATTTGCAGGCATTATCTCACTTATTTCAGCACAGTTTGTTCAGTTTTCAGAGCGGGTACCAGAAGTAACGGAACGGTTAAAAACAGTGACAGCAGATGGGATTCAGTTTTTGGAAGAAACGGTAGGGTTATCCCAGGAAGAACGTACCAATTACCTACAACAAGGAGCGAGTAATCTTATAGATCGAAGTGGTCAATACATTGGTTCTTTTGTAGGGGCAACCACAAGTGCATTTACGCTGCTAGCCCTCCTCCCCATTTTTATTTTTTTCATGCTGTATTACCGCGAAATGTATCAAATATTTTTTCAGAAGTTGTTTGAGCAAAAAGACGGTAATTCAAGAATTGATATGGTACTTACGGATGTTCAGGACGTCACCCAAAACTACCTGGTCGGGCTATTAACTGTTATTGGAATCCTGGCGGTACTGAATACCGGAGGGTTATTTCTGATAGGAATGGAGCATGCTATTTTCTTTGGGGTATTTGCATCACTGATGGCAGTTATTCCTTATATAGGTATCATTATTGGCGCCCTTCCACCTTTACTATTTGCTGTTCTATTGGGAGATTCCTTACTCCAACCGGTTCTCGTAGTCGCTGTTTTTGGGGTGGTACAATTTTTAGAAGGAAATTTTATATCTCCCCGAATCGTAGGTTCGAAAGTCTCTATCAACCCATTCGTAGCAATGCTGGCCCTAATCATTGGCGGAGAGGTTTGGGGGATTTCAGGGATGATACTCTTTGTACCTCTGATTGGAATACTTCGTGTGATTTTTGAAGAAATAGAAGAGCTCAAACCCTACGGGTATCTATTGGGGAATAGAATTGAGTATTAGCTTTTGAATCTCAGCCCAAGCGGTTACATTTCCTCCTTAAACTTAACCATTTGTCATGAGATCACTCACAGCCTTATTCTGCACTCTCTTTTTAATTCTATTTTCGACCTCTATTCAAAGCCAAATAGTACCCACCCCTTTTTCTAAAGGGGTAAATTTAACGAATTGGTTTCAGGCGGGTTCTCCACAAGAAATTGATTTCTCGAAGTACTCCAAAGAAGATTTTGAAAATATAAAGAGCCTTGGAGCTGATGTGATCCGCCTCCCTATCAACCTTCATGCAATGACGGCTGGGGCACCAAACTATGAAATTGATTCACTGTTCTACTTCTTTTTAGATCAGGCTGTTGATTGGGCGGAGGAGTTGGAAATGTATTTGATTCTCGATAACCATACGTTCGACCCAAGCGAGGCTACCGACCCGAACATTGGTGATGTACTTGTTCCGGTATGGACACAAATGGCCACCCACTACGGTGATAGATCAGACTACATCCTGTTTGAAGTATTAAACGAACCCCATGGTATTGCAAATGCAACATGGAATGCCATTCAGGGAGATGTTATTGATGCAATCCGGCTAGTGAATACCAAGCATACGATCATTGTAGGTCCGGCAGATTATAACAGCTTCCGTAGCCTGGAATTTTTACCCGAATACGCTGATACCAACCTGATTTACACTTTTCATTTCTATGATCCTTTTGTACTGACTCATCAGGGAGCTACGTGGACAGATCCTTCTTTAGGACCATTATCAGGTGTTCCATTTCCATATGATGCAGCAAATATGCCAAGCCTTCCTGCTTCACTATCAGGAACCTGGGTTCAGGGAGCGTTTAATAACTATGCCAATGAGGGGACTGCTGAGGATGTTCTGGAGCTTTTGGATATTGCTCTTGATTTCGCAGAAACCAGGGGAGTGCCTGTATTCTGTGGAGAGTTCGGAGTATACATCCCGAATAGTGATAATGAATCTCGCGTGAACTGGTATGGAACCGTGGGGCCATACTTATCAGAAAACAACATTGGATGGACCATTTGGGATTACCAGGGAGGCTTTGGAATTTTTGAAGCAGGTACCGGAGAATTATTCGATCATGATATTAATGTTCCTCTGGTAGATACGTTAGGCTTTATTGTACCGGAGCAAACCGAGTTAGTAATCAGACCTGATTCAGTAGGTTTTGATATTTATAGAGATTTTTCAGCAAAAGGAGTTTCGAGTTCGGGATCAGGCGGAGTGGTTAACCTCTATGAAACCGACAATGTGTATGATGGTGAGTTCAGTTTATCATGGACCGGAGCCACTCAATACAGCGCGATCACTTTTGACTTTAGCCCAAATAAGGATTTGAGCGAATTAGAGTCAGGTGAAGTTTTGTTAAGAATGTGGGTGACTGGAGATACACCGAGTTCTGATTTCGACTTACGATTTATTGATACGGACACCAATGTAGATGGCGATCGTCCCTGGAGAGCTAATATTAGGGTTGATAATAGCACAATCACTTTTGATGGTACCTGGCAATTACTTGAAATCGATTTGAGTAATTTTCCGGAAATGGGAAGCTGGGATGATGGCCAATGGCACAATCCTCAGGGGGATTTTGACTGGTCAGCTATCGATGTATTCCAGATTGTTGCCGAAAGTGGAAATCACGGAGACGCCAAATTCTGGTTTGATGATATTCAGATTGTCGGCAGTGTGATTAATTCCATTGAACAACCTGGTGATACCCCTATCGAGTTTACGCTCAAACAGAACTACCCAAATCCCTTCAACCCTAGCACTACAATTAGCTTTACACTGGCAGGTACTCAATACACTTCCTTAAAAGTGTATGATTTGCTTGGCCGGGAAGTCTCCGTACTGGTTGATGAGGTTAGAAGTATAGGTAACCACGAAGTGCGCTTTGATGCTTCCGCATTATCCTCAGGGGTTTACCTGTATGAGCTTAGAGCAGGAGATTTTGTACAAACACAAAAGATGTTGTTGGTGAAGTAGAGATTTTATTCTCTTACCTGGGCGTGATTTTAATGTTTACATAACATTAAAATCGTAGTATATCGGATGGTAGCTGGGCATTAGAATTTAGAATGAGTTCTCATAAATTATCCTTCATTAGGTTTTTAGACCTATTTAATCTAAGGATGGGCATTGGAATATTAATAGCGGTTTCTGGTGCGTATCTCTGTCACCGATACGGAGTAATTGCAGAATATCCACTTTCGTTGATAAGTATCGCTATTGTTTTTCCTATAGTTTTCAGCATCAATGCCGCCTTTACGCGTAAAGAAAATGCTCTCAAAGCATATGCTGAATTAAAGGGCCACGGAACAGCACTCCTATTTGCTGCTAAAGATTGGAAAAGTGAGGATCAGGTACAGGATTTAGAACCAGAAGTCATGGCTCAACTTCAGGGATTAATCTCTTCTATGAAGCTATATTTTGGATCCTCCAAAATTCAAATTGACAACATTTATAATGAATTCAGTGAACTCTCAAGAGTATTACAAAAATTGAGGGTACAAATATCTGCCAGTGAAATGAGCAGGGCAAATCAGTATCTAAGCAATATGTTAGTAAGCTTTGAACAAATTGCTACAATAAAGAGCTACAGGAGTAGTGTATATCTCACAATTTATGGCAGAATTGTAGTTTTTTTATTCCCGCTACTATACGCTCCGTATTTTGGGAATCATGTAGCTGAATTCCATCCGGGTGTATTGGGGTACTCACTACCAATTATTTACACCACGGTACTCATTGCTTTGCAAAATGTGCACGATTTACTTGAAGACCCCTTAAATGGTATGGGCCTTGATGATCTTAAATTCGAAATGCCAGCCTGGGAGAAACTAGGGGAGTAGTTTTCTAATCGAAGACGTTATCGAGCTAAAATGAGTCATCACTTTTAAGGCTAATCCTTACGTTGTACAAATACAAATTCTCCAGTACGATCTATGTTGATAGATTTTGCTCTTAAATCTCCTGAAATCCAGAAGTACTCAGCTTTTAGATCACTAAATGGATTTTCATAGATAACCCCTTCAAATACATCGTCTTCTTCTGAAATAGTACCAATTTCGGCGGCTACAAGCATAGCTCCATACTTTCCATTAATGAAGGGCCTTAGTTCGATTCGTATAGCTTCAATATCTGATACCCTAACATTCACAATTTCAAACTTCACTGGTTCATCATAGGAAATAAGATCATGCATGCTAAAAGACAATGAATTGTCTTGAAATGACATGTCAAATAAAGTCGCTTCCGGCCAACCTAAATCTTCGAATTTACTCATCTAAAATCACTTAGCGAGATTTAAAAAACTCCATCACTTCCTCAGCGCTCTTAGTATTAAGCACTCGTTCTTTTTCGTATTTTCCCTTTCGGGCTACACGGACTCCGTATTTCATTAAATCGATGTTGTCGATATTGTGAGCATCCGGATTGATAGAGGTCATCAACCCAACTTCCCGGGCTTTATTTCCAAAGCTCCAGTCCAGGTCAAGGCGCAATGGATTAGCGTTGATTTCAATAGAGGTGTTATGCTCAGCAGCAAGTGCTACCAGTTCATTTAAGTCGATATCGCTTCCATTTCGTTTAAGAAGTAGTCTTCCGGTAGGGTGACCAATCATTCTTGTATAAGGGTTTTTGATGGCGTTGCGAAAACGCTCCATCATTTTTTCCCTGGGCATGTCCAAGGTTTGGTGCACACTGGCTATAATGAAATCAAAACCTTCCAAAATGTCATCAGAATAGTCAAGGCTCCCATCAGCGAGAATATCCGATTCAATACCTTTAAAGATAATGAAGTCTTTTCCGGCGCTTTTAAACTCCTCGTTTAGTTGGTCAATCTCTTCCCATTGCTGCTTCACCTCGTCTTCCGAAAGTCCGCCTGCATAGGCTGCGGTTTTGGAGTGATCAGTCATTCCAAGGTATTCGTATCCTCTCTCCATACAGGCTTCTGCCATTTCCCTTATGGAGAATTTACCATCACTCCAGGTGCTGTGCGCATGGATTACTCCCCGAATGTCTGCGTCGGTAACAAGTGAAAGCTCTTCCTGCTCTTCAAAGATATCGAACTCGCCCCGGTCTTCTCTCAGCTCTGGGGGCACCCAATTCAAACCCAGCATTTTGAAGATATCGGCTTCGGTTTTAAAAGGGTTGGGAGCATCCCAATTAGTTTCTCCATTTTCAAATAAATTGTACAACCCATACTCGTTCAAACTCATTTTGCGCTCCCTGGCCCGGGATCGCATCACTACATTATGTTCCTTGCTTCCTGTAAAGTACATAAGAGCAGCAGCAAAGTTCTCAGGCTTAACGATCCGCAGGTCAACTTGCCGTCCTTCTTTTGTTCTAACAGAGCTTTTTGTGTCCCCTTTGCCAAGCACCTCGGTTACCCGTTCGTGATTCGTGAACACTTCAAACAGGTTTGAGATATGTTCTTCATCGGCTGCAATCAGGATATCAATATCACCGATAGTTTCTTTGGACCGTCGCAGCGATCCAGCGATTTCAATTTGTTGAACACCTTCCTGGCCCTCCAAACTTCCCATAATAGACTCAGCGATAGTAACAGCCTGGTCCAATCGGCAACGTTCATCAAACTTCTCCATCCATTCGATAGATTTCGAAATCTTTTCCGCAGATTTCCCTCCCAAACCGGGAAGTTTTGCAAGTTCACCACTTTCGATTAAGCCTTTGAGCTCTTCAATTTCTGTAATGCCAAATTCCTGGTGAATCTTCAGGATGTTCTTAGGCCCAAGCCCGGATATGTCCAACCACTTGATTAGTCCCAAAGGTACTTTTTCTTTAAACGCTTCCAACACAGGCATGCTCCCTGTTTCTGCATAGATGTAGATATCCTCGGCAATGGATTTACCAATACCTTTTATATCGGTAAGGTTCTTGTTTTCGATGTATTCATTGATGTCATCGCTTAAGCCTTTAATGGTTTGGGAAGCTTTATCAAAAGCGATGGCTTTGAATCGGTTTTCACCGGCAAGCTGCATGAGTTGGAAAACGAGACTGAGTTGTTCGGCTACATCCTGGTTAGTAGGCATAATTCTGAAATGAAATTGCTAAAAAGAGTACAACGAAAATAACTAATTAAAGGTCAAAATTAATTCGGGCTGAAACATTAATGCTCATGTAATAATATTGTCCATTGGTATCATAGCTTTCCGCTTTATTGAGAAGATTGCGGAGTGTTAGTTTTCCTTCAAGTCTTCGATCAAAAAACCACATAGAAGAGGAAAAGTTTAATAGAGGAATAGGTCTGACTCTGGAAGGTGGGAATCCGGTTTCTCTTTCCAGGTTTTCATACTCAACGATTCTTCGTACAGGTATATAACGGAAGAAGAGTTCGGTAACAAAGTTTTCATGAACTTTATACTGTATAATCTCTGAGAATACATAGGAAGGAACACTCTTGTAATAAGCCCGAAAGGCCTTATTTCCATAAAGATCTACATTTCCGCCAAGCATAGTTTTGAAATGTAGTTTCTTCGTTGCCTCAATAGTATGGTGGAGATTAAACCCAATAATACCTACCCCTTTAGAATCAAAATAATTGAGCTGTGTACCTAGTTGCAGAGAATTTGGGATGGTGAAGTAATGTACTTCTTCATTAACAAATTTAGTGTAATGCTTAAATGAAATCAGACCTTGAATGGCTTGATTATTTATTGCCGAAGATTTTGAAAGCCTGATTTCATAGAAAGACTTTATAAAATCTGAATCTAAGTTTATAGAATGAGTATTTGGATCAAGATTGGAAAACCCAATACCTCTATTCCAGAATGTAAAGTTGTACCTGTTTTTTGAAATGTCATTTCTTTTGAAGCCTATTTCCAAAGAATAATTATCCAAGTCTCTTTTAAGCAAAAAACTATTGCTGGTATTGGATATAGAACCGAATAGCGAGAAATCACCTGTAAACTGAATAGAGCTTGATAGTTTGCTTTCGGTAAATGAGTAGGAATTCATTGTTTCGTAGTCTTCAACGTAATAGTGATGATTACTTAGTGTTACGTTGAAGAGTTTTTTACCGCTTATAAAACTGAAGTCAGATGAGTGAAATGCATTGATTTCTTTTAAACCATAAAACGATTTCGGTGTATAATTCAATGTATCACTATCTGAAACTGATACATTGATCGATGATCCCTTATAGATAGAATTTTTAGGAGTAGTATAGGAACTTGATATTTGAAATCTATCTAACTGAAAAGGAACATCGATACCAGAAAGCTTATTCCATTGTATTATTGAGGGCGATCTGGAAGCGGCCAATAAAAAACTAAGCCTTGAGTTATTTAGAGTAAGAGTATTGTACCAAATATAGTTTATTAGCGAATTTCTCTGAAGTATCTCAATATCAGGATTAGCGGATCTTAAAAATAAATTTCGATTAAAAGCTCTATCGTAAATAATCTGGTTTGTTCGAGAAAACCGGTAGTTATTATAATAAAAACTACTCCTTAAGTTTTTGAAAGAGAAGATTGTACTTATTGTTTCGTGATAGTTGATCGCCTCAACATTTTCCGAGACTATGTTACCTCTGTTGAGACCAGGATCATTAATTTGATTAATTCTACCCAGTTCAAATCCCAGGTTATTTTTTGTTTTTGTAAATATTTGGATCGATAGGTTAGCATTAAACAGATCCATTTCCCATCTATTGTTACTAATTACAATTGAGTCTATCTCTGAAAGAGCAAAGTTTGGGAAAACGGTATTTTCATGCATTAACCAGCTTGTAGAAAAAAGAACATCGTTTACATAAAGTATGACTCTATTTTCTAGTTCATTAGAGAAGCCCTCGTTGAAAGAGTTTTTGTTGAAAATATCGTAGCTACTAAAGGCCAGGTTAGCATTACTGTATATCCACTCTTCCAGATCGAACCATTTATTAACGTAAGAGTCAGGCTTTAGAATAACTTGTTGGGAGAAGGTATTTATAGAGAGTAAAGAAAAAGAAGCCAGCAAAAGTAAAAGCTTGAGAAATACCTTCATTATTTAATAAGCTCTGCTACCCTCGTTGGAGTAGTTACTTTGTACCTTAAGCCAAAACCATATATAAAAAGATTCTGCCTTTGATAGTTGTATATTTTTCTGAATTCAAAGTTTGCTACCAGTACAACATTTTGAATAGGAATACTGGGTTCAAGCTTTATTGAATAGAATAGTTCTCTTTCACTTTCATTGAAGAAATCATTAGCCCCTTTTTTTACTGTAAGCGTTTGTATTCCAGTTGTTAATGCAGTTTCCAAAAAGATTGTTGAAAAACGTTTACTCCTAAAAAAAAAGCCTGCTGAATAGTTTATTGATTCAAAACTATCAGAACCATCAATAGAACTGTAGTCAAAAAAATCGATGTTAGCACCAATTCTTCCGAGATAATATGGCATCCTAACCGTGAAATAAGTGCTGTTATTTACAGACCACAAATCTCTATAGCTTTCATCCAATAATTGAACATTATTATAACTAATACCAAATTCCAAGGTAGAGAATGGTTGACTAACTAGAGAGGTGTTGATCGAGAAAACGACTACAGAGATAAGAAAAACAATACCACCCTTACAAAACATTACCTATACCCTTAAGCCGCAAAATAAACAGTTGTTCATTGTGTGCGGATGCTGTACAATTACCCAAAAAAATTATACAAAGAAATCTCGAGAAAAATGATTCAAATCTGTAGAGCTATTTTACTGTTACTTATTACAACTTCTACTGCCTTCGCTCAACTACAATCACCTGCCGAGTTTTTGGGGTATGAATTAGGTGAACAGTGGACTCCCCATTACAAAGTGTACAACTATTTTCATCATGTGGCTCAGAATTCTGATATGGTTGCCATAGAGGATTATGGGATGACTTATGAAGGCAGAGAATTGACCCATGTGGTAGTTACGTCAAGACAAAACCACGCCAACCTGGAGGAGATACGGAGTAATAATTTGAAGATGGCTGGATTTGAATCCGGGGAAGTTTCTGAAAATACCAAGGCAATTGTTTGGTTGAGTTATAACGTCCATGGAAACGAAGCTTCATGTAGTGAAGCAGCCATGAATACTATTTATGAGTTAATAGCTAATGACTCAGCATGGCTAGACGATGTAGTTGTGATTATTGACCCTATGTTAAATCCAGATGGACGCGACAAATACGTGAATTGGAATAAAAGTATTACTGGAGCTAAAGCTGACCCTGATCCAACAGCTCGGGAACACAATGAGCCCTGGCCCGGAGGCAGGATTAACCATTATTATTTTGACCTGAACAGGGATTGGGCATGGCAAACTCAGATTGAAAGTCAGCAACGTATTCAGGCATATTTAGATTGGATGCCTCACGTGCATGTAGATTACCATGAGCAAGGATATAATAGCCCATACTATTTTGCTCCTGCGGCAGAGCCTTTCCACAAAGCTATTACTGAGTGGCAGCGTGAATACCAGACTATGATTGGTGAAAACAATGCCAAATATTTTGATGAGAATGGGTGGTTGTATTTCACGCGCGAGATTTTTGACCTTTTCTATCCAAGTTATGGAGATACCTGGCCAACCTTTAACGGAGCTATTGGAATGACTTATGAGCAAGCAGGTCATAGCCGTGCAGGTTTAGCTATTATTACCAACCAGGGAGATACACTTACGTTAAAAGATCGATTGACTCACCACAGCACTACCGGACTTTCAACAATAGAAATCACTGCTCAAAATGCATCGAGAGTGGTTCAGGAATTTGGAGACTATTTCAGCAATACGCTTGAAAACGGATCGGGGGAATACAAAACTTTTATCGTTAAGAAAAGCAGCAATCCTGATAACGTGGCAAGAATGATGCGCTATTTGCTTGATCAAAAGATTTCGGTACGTGCTGCTGAACAAGCAAGTCGGGTAAATGGATATAATTTTGCGAATGGAAGAACGGAAAGGGTTAATATAGAAGAAGGCGATTATGTGATTAGCACCTACCAGCCTCAAGGTACTTTAGTTCGTGTATTATTTGAACCAAGGCCTGAATTGGCTGATTCTCTTACCTATGATATTACAGCATGGGAAGCACATTATGCCTTTGGTGTGGATGGTTATGCCTTAAGAAGCCAGGTAGCTGAAACGGGTATTTCTCTGGATACAGAACCCTATTTGCCGCCATCTATTGACAAGCCATATGCCTATTTAGCCAAATGGAATTCTCTGGATGATGTGAAGTTCCTGGCTCATATCCTCAAAAAGGGAGTGAAAGCCAGATATTCAGAAGTGCCTTTTTCTATGGATGGAACTCAATATCCTGCAGGAACTTTAGTGATTACCAGAAATGGAAACGAGCGACTTGATGGTTTTGACGATATCGTAAAAGACGCTGCTGCATTATTAAATCGAGAATTGACACCGGTTTCCACTGGGTTTGTAACCACTGGGAAGGATTTTGGCTCGTCTTCCATCAATTTAGTTGAGGCTCCACGAATTGGGCTGATTGCAGGCGAAGGAACAAGCAGTAACATGGTGGGCCACATATGGCACCATTTTGATCAGGTGATTGAATATCCGGTTACGTTAATCAACCTGGACGACCTGGGTTATATTGACTGGAGCGACTATGATGTGATGATTATGCCTTCAGGTTCTTATGGAGGTGCTTTAGGAGAATCAGGTGTTGGTGATCTTCAGGATTGGATTCGTGGCGGTGGAACATTGATTGCAGTGGGTGGAGCAAATGGGTTTTTGGCTCGACAGGATGGATTCGGTTTAACTCGTAAATCGTCAGATGATGAAGACGAAGACATGGACTCTCGCTTGAGAAGCTACGCAGATTCTGAGCGGTCCTTTATTACTAATTTTAATGCCGGCGCTATTTATGAGCTTGCTATGGATAACACGCACCCTCTTGCTTTCGGTTATGATGATACATACATGTCACTCAAACTGGGTTCAACCGCTTACGAATACCTGGAGAGTGGCTGGAATGTAGGTGTAGCTAAAAGTGGAACTCCACGAAGTGGATTTGTAGGAAAGCAAGCACAGGAAAACCTCAACCAGTCACTTTCATATGGTGTTCAGAATATGGGTGCTGGTGCTGTAGTGTATATGGTAGATGATCCGTTCTTTAGAGGCTTCTGGCATAACGGTAAGCTTCTCATTGGGAATGCCGTGTTCTTTGTGGGGAATTAGCAATTTTCAATTAACAATGGCTCAATGATCAATGAGCCATTGTTAATTCTTAATTGATATCATTGGGCAATTCCACTTCTCTTGCAATAAACCCGAATGAAGCCCAACTCTGAACTTTCATCATCAGGGAAAATTTTATTTTTATCCCTTTTGCAACTTTTTCAGATCTTTTCGTATTTGTTCTATCTAATAAAACAAATATCTGAAAATGGAAATAATCTCAAGAACAGAAGAACTCCTTCTTCTATCGGTCTGGCGCTTACAAAATGAGGCCTATGGACTAAGTATTCGCAAGAATTTTTCTGAATTGATGGGTAAGGACATGTCGGTGGGCAGTGTTTATGTGCCCCTGGAGCGATTAAAAAAACAAGGACTACTTGAAAGCTGGGAGAGTGAGCCAACCGAAAAAAGAGGTGGTCGCAAAAAGAGGTTTTATAAGCTAAGTGCGAAAGGTATTGCTGCACTGAGCAGAGTTAAGCAACAACACGAAAGGGCCTGGAGTGGGTTAGCCCAGTTACTCCCCAAGGTAAATCCTGGCTAAAAATGTCTATCTACAATAGCTCAAATAGGTTTATTGCTTTCTTCGATTCCATCATCCCAGCTGATATACACCATTTAATCGGAGATTTAGAAGAGGAATTTCAGGAAGACCTTGAAACACATTCTCCCGCAAAAGCTCGTGCACTTTTTACATATCGACTAGTTAAAGCAACCCCCTATTTCATACTCAAATCTTTCACCTGGAACTTCATCATGATCTGGAATTACCTAAAAGTTGCCCTGCGCAACATCAAGAAATACAAGACATTTTCACTTATTAATGTCGTAGGCCTGGCATCAAGTATTGCCATTTGTTTACTGATCATTCTCTTTATCTACGATCAAAAAAGCTATGACCGATGGCACCAGGACTCAGAAAGTATTTACAGGATTACTTCTGATTTCAAATCATCAGGGAATTTAAGCAGCCATCGGTATGCAACTTCACCTTCGAGCTTGGCTGAGATTCTAAGAAACGATGTTTCGGCGGTTGAGGCTGCTACATTAATTCGGAGGAGCGTGGGTGGAGAAGGTAGGGTTGCTGATAACCAATTTAGGGTTTTTGGCTTATATGCTGATGAGCATTTCCCTAAAGTTTTTTCATTTGAGTTTTCGCATGGTAATCCCGAAACGGCGTTAGAAAGCCCATACAGCATTGTTCTAAGCAAGGAAACGAGCCGAAAATTTTTCGGAAGCTCTAATCCTATAGGTCAGAATTTTAATCTAAATGGCAGGACGGATTACACGGTTACCGGGGTAGTAGATATGGATGTTCGATCTCATATCAACTTTGATATTTTAGTCTCTTTTTCCACTCAACAAGCTGATCAAGAATATGCAGCAGTATTTCTGGATAATTGGCGCAATAGCTTTTACAGGTCCTACACCTATATAAAATTAAGAGAAGGGCAGGATATCTCAACGGTAGATGAAACCCTCCCTCAAATCATAGAAACTCACTATGAGTCAACACCTGAAAGCTATATGGCTGAGTTTATTCCACAGGGTCTCACGAAAATATCGTTAGGAGATACCATGGATAATCAGCTAGGCTCGGTAATGTCTCGAGAACCTGTTTATTATTTACTGGGCTTTGCTGTTATTATTATTTTCATCGCCTGCTTCAACTATGTGGGTTTGACGATTGCGAGAGGACTTTCGAGGGGGAAAGAGGTAGGTGTTCGAAAAGCGTTAGGGGCTTTCAACTCCAGTGTTAGGACCCAGTTTATTCTAGAGGCAGTAATCGTTGCATTACTCTCGATGGTTTTTGCCATAGCTCTGCTTAAGCTTTTTCTACCAGAGTTCAACAACCTTCAAATGATTAGGTACGGGATCACAAGGAGCTTAACCCTCGAATTTGGCCGTGACATTCCTGTTTTCGGAGTCTTTGTTCTATTTACCATTTTTATAGGGCTAGCAGCAGGGCTTTTCCCCGCTCTTCACCTTTCAACATTACGCGCTGCTGAAGTTCTAAAAGGATTAGAAAATGTGAGAGGGTTCTCTCGCAGTTTTCTGAGAAAGGGATTGGTCGTACTTCAGTTTGCTTTTTCGGTGATGTTCATCGTGACGGCACTTACGCTGAATCAGCAATTTTCTACTCTTATACAATCAGATTACGGTTACAATCAGGAATCGCTTATTCATTTGGAGCTGGGAGATATTCCTCTTGAAAGAGTAAAAAATCAGTTTGCATCAAATCCTCAATTTCAGTCTATTTCCGGGACTAGCGTGATCCCGGGATTAAACAGTCGTTCCGATCGAACCATATCATCAAGCTATATCGATTTTGATACCAGAGGTAATCATTTTTCTGTGGATGAAGACTACCTGGAAACTATGGAACTGGAATTAATTGCCGGCAGGAATTTCAGTGCAGAGTACACCTCAGATTTAAATGGTCCGATGCTTATCACAGAACAAACAGTAAGACGGCTTGGGCTTGGTACCCCACAGGAAGCGATAGGAGAATTTGTAGCCTATGCGGATAGTACCTTTTCAATTATAGGTGTTGTGGAAGATTTCGTATCCAGTGATGTGACTATTGAACCGGAGGCAGTAATTATTCAGTTTCAACCCGAACAAGCAGATGTTGCTATTTTTAGAATAGCAGGAAAAGATGTTACCTCAGCCATAGCCACTATAGAAAAAGAATGGGAAGAACTTGGAGGTGGAGCTAATCCCGATATAAGCATTTTTTCAGAAGAGTTAAAAGAAGCATACTCATTACTCATGTTCAAAGACATGATAAAGCTCATTCAATTATTTGCCGTGTTCTCAGTGATTATCTCGTGCCTGGGGTTGTTTGGAATGGCAATGTTTAACGCGGAAATCAGAACAAAAGAAATCGGAATCCGGAAAGTATTAGGTGCCCAGAGCGGGGATATTCTGATACTGCTTTCAAAAGAATATATATGGATGGTTGGGATAGCGGTTCTTATCGGCGCTCCATTGGCGAATTTGTTAAATGGAATGATCTTAAGTGAAGTTGCCAACTCAATAGGGACAAACCCATTCATCTATTTAGCTGGTATTGGTATTTGTGTATTGCTAGCCGTTGTTACTGTAGGAACACAAAGCCTTAAAGCATCCTGGAAAAGAGTGATTGAAAGTATTAGGGTAGAGTAAGAATAAATTATTCAGCAGCTAATTCTGCTTCGCTCGCTATAAACCCAAACGAAGCCCAGCTTTGTCCTTCAATCACCTGATTCCAAATTTCCGAAGCCCGCTCGGTTCTTCCATTCATGAAGTGCCAATTACCGATTCCATAGCCGATAGTAGCATTACTTAGTGCATCAGAGCCTTCATCAAGAAGTAATTCGGGTTCGAATTCAGATTTGAAGACCAGAAGAAGTTTCAAATAGCTGTCATTCTCAATAATGTCCATATCCGAGTGAATGGGTTCGATGATTTGTCCGGCAAGTTCATCTTTCCCACCTCTTTTAAGCGACATGTAATACCAGTACACAGCGGCAACTAACATATCATCATTGGTACTGGCCATGATGCATTTCTCATATGCTTTTTGAGCTTTTTCAAAGTCTCCGGTTAAATAATAAGCCAGCCCAAGATGGTACCAGGTATTGGTATGCAAAGAACTCCGTGGCATATTTAAGGCATTGGGCAATCCATCGGGTTCTACGATATCTTCAGTGCCTTTTATGAGTTCTCCAGCTTTTTCAAAATCCTGGATGGCATGAACGAAAGCTCGTAATGTGATATACCGGTGCCCGCGATGACGGAGAAGCTGAGGCTCTTCTGGATGCAGCTCAATTCCTTTGGAATACACATCAATAGATTGTTGGTATTCTGACAGGTAAGCAAGCCTTCTGCCGTACCAAATAATGTTCTCTACATCAGTTGAATCAGCTTTATAGTCTTCACCCGCTTCAACAAGATTTTTGATAAATACAGCCCGGATACTATCCCCTAATACAGGCGCTCTTAGTGAATCACCTAATAAAGAAACAGCCTGTACAGAACTGCTCTGCGGAATGGACAGGTAATCAGGTTCGGGAAGCTGCTGACAAGAAATTAGGAATCCAAATAAGCCAATGATGTAAGCTAGTTTCATAGTCTGATAATTCAGTTCTTTAACAATCTTTGCGAGAAGGCTCGGGTGATTTGTCCTGTCTCTATCTAGTATCGACGAGGCAATCTTTCTGAACAACTTCAAACCGGAGATTGCTTCGTCGTATACAATCTAGCTTTTCACCCTTACTATACTCCTCGCAATGACAGAAATTACAGTTGCAAATCCATCGTCATTTCTTCACCATCTCTCAAAATAGTAATAGTGGTAAGCTGGCCTTTTTTCAACTTATTTAAGGCGCCCATGTACCCATAAATATCTTCCAGTTCTTCTCCAGCTAACCCGACAATAACATCACCATCTTGTAAACCGGCGTTAGCTGCCGGTCCATTTGGACTAGTACCTGAAATCCTCATCCCCTTACCTTCATATCCATAATCAGGAAGTACACCAAGGGTTGGGCCTTCCAGCCTCATGCTTCTTCTTTGCTCACCCGGAGCTTCAACAAACTCAAGTTCCGCTTTGTCCATTTCATCGAGTTGAACCATAACACGAACAAGGTGGTGCAACGCTAGTGCGGTTCCATTAAAGTTGATGTATTCAGTATCATCAGCAGGGTGATGGTAGTCAGAATGTGTTCCAGTGAAGTAATGAAGAGCAGGGATATTCTTGTAATAGAAACTGGTATGATCACTTGCCCCTGTTCCGTCTGTTACTTTATCTAAATTTAGATTGCCTGTGTTAGCCGAATCTAAAATAGCTTCCCATTTTTCAGTTGTTCCAACTCCAAAAATAGTGAGCTTGTTCTCTTCCATTCGGCCGATCATATCCAAATTGATCATAGCTATTACATTTTCCAGATCAATCGTTGGTTCTTCTACATAGTGAGCGGAGCCGAGTAAACCCATTTCCTCCCCGGAAAAAGCTAGGAAGAGAATATCCTTTTGGGGGCGATGCTCAGAAAAGTATTGAGCCAACTCAAGAATACCTGAAGTACCCGAAGCGTTGTCATCTGCTCCATTATGAACTCGAGGTTCCTCTCCCCTGTACCGGGAACCAAACTCTCCATAACCAACATGATCGTAATGGGCTCCAACAACGATAATTTCATCACTATCCCCATTTCCACGAAGAATACCCGCTACATTTTTCGAAAGTCTCTTTTCTCCAGCTGTGGTATCGGTTGAATGAGGGTTCCGAAGTAGTGCCGTATTAATCGTGAATTCCTGGAAAAAAGTGCGATCATCACCTGCTGGTTCCAGTCCAAAATCTCTAAAATAGTCCGCAATATAGTTAGCTGCCGTTGCTTCACTTGCGGTTCCTGCTTCCCTTCCTTCTAATTCATCTGATGCCAAAAAAGTGATGTGAACCTCAATATCTTCAGGAGATATATTTACAGAAAGATTCTGATTGGTCTGATTCTGAGTATTATCGCAGGCAAGAAAAATGAACAGGAAAGCAAGAGAACAAGTAGAGAATTTCATGGATTGACAAATAAAATTTTAAATAGAGTGGAAAGGTAAGGAGGAATATGTGAATTAGGAATAAAGAATAAGCTATTTCCCAATTCTCAATTCCCAATTTTTCCTTACCTTTATCGCCACGGTTAGGGGTGCCTTTCCAACCAGGATTGGCTGAGATTATACCCTACAACCTGATCCGGATAATACCGGCGGAGGGAAACCAGTGCTTTTCGCAACTTTGTTTACCTCCTCCATTAACCTAAACACTTAATTGGAGGAATGATGTTTTCAAAAACATTTATTTCTAAGCCGTTTCTTACGGTGATATTTTCATTATTTATTTACACGTTTACATCCGCGCAAACCATTACAGGTTTTGTATACGATATAGAAACCAGAGAACCCTTAGCTGGGGCTAATATCCTTCAAATTGATACCCAAAATGGTACTTCGTCAAATACTGAAGGATATTTTGAATTAGAATTGATTGATTCGCAATCCAATGCGATTCAAATCTCATTTCTAGGCTTTAAAACGCAAACGATTGAATTGGCGGACAAAGAAACTCCACTAGAAATCTATATGGAGTATGGAGTTGCCTCTCCTTTTTCAGGTTTAATTGTTCAGGCTACCCGGGTGGATGAAAGCACACCATTCACATTTACGAATATAAGCAAAGAGGAACTTGAGGAGCGTAATCTTGGTCAGGATGTCCCTTTCCTCTTAAATCTAGCCCCGTCTGTAGTTACAACTTCTGATGCGGGAGCAGGAATTGGTTATACCGGTATCAGAATCCGCGGTGTAGACCCGGCCCGAATTAATGTAACTATCAATGGAATCCCGGTTAATGATGCCGAGTCGCATGGCGTATTTTGGGTAGATTTACCTGATATCGCTTCTTCCATCGAAAATATTCAAATCCAGCGTGGAGTGGGCACTTCTACAAATGGAGCAGCAGCTTTTGGGGGATCTATTAACCTTCAAACCAATACATCCCGAATAGATGCTTTCGCAGAAGTGAACACGGGAGTAGGTTCATTTAACACCAGAAAAGCTAATATTCAGCTTGGTTCTGGGCTAATGGAAAATGGATGGATGTTCGAAGGAAGATTATCGAAAATTCTTTCCGATGGATTTATCGATCGTGCGAGTGCTGATCTGAATTCTTTTTACCTGTCTGGCTCAAAGCGAGGGGAAAAGAGTATTTTGAGGGCGGATGTATTTTCAGGAAAGGAGATTACCTATCAAGCCTGGTATGGGGTTGAGCAAAGCGTACTCGAAAGTGGTAATCGAACATTTAACGAAGCCGGTACCGAGAAAAGTGGTGACCCGTATGAAAATCAGGTAGATAATTATCGGCAGGATTACTACCAGTTGCATTACTCTTATGAGTTAGCAAGTAATTGGGTGGCTAATGCCTCACTACACTACACCAAGGGGCAGGGCTATTTTGAAGAGTATAAAGCTGATGAAACCCTGGGCGATTATGGAATAACAATTACGGGGCCCGGGCCCGCTACTTCTGATTTAGTACGCCGCAGATGGTTGGATAATGATTTTTATGGCGGAGTGTTTTCTTCGAAATATAGAAGCGCAGACTGGGATTTAACTGTTGGAGGAGGAATACATCAATATGACGGTGCCCATTTTGGAGAAGTAATATGGGCTCGTTTTGCAGGAGACAGTGAAACGGAAGATCGTTACTATGATAATGACGCTGATAAACTGGATATGAACCTGTATGCCAAATTCAATTATCTCCTGGGCACAAATTTCAACGCTTACCTGGATGCCCAGGTCCGAACAATCAACTATGACTTCTTCGGAAATGACGGTACCGGTCAACTAGCAATAGATCAGAGTGATAAGCTCACCTTCTTCAATCCTAAAGCAGGCCTGGTATACCGGAATTATGAAGGCGACCGGGCATTTGTTTCTTTTGGTGTAGCCAATAAAGAGCCTACCAGAAATGAGTATGTAGATTCTACACCAAATAGTCGACCTGAACATGAGACACTATATAATGTGGAAGCTGGATATACCAAAGAGCTGGACAAACTTGTACTAGGTTTAAGTACCTATGGTATGTTTTACCAAAACCAGCTGGTGCTTACCGGACAGGTGAATGATGTTGGGGCATATATCAGGGATAATGTAGACCGAAGTTATCGAATAGGGGTCGAGCTTGAAGGAGCAGTTCAGATTAACGATCAGCTTCAATGGGCACTAAATGCTACCTTCAGCCAGAATAAAATCGATGAGATATCCGAATTTATTGACGACTTTGATAATGGAGGTCAGGTAGAGAGAGCTTTTAGCGATACAGATATTTCTTTTTCCCCAAATGTAATTTCAAATTCTGTTCTAAGCTTTACTAATTCAGGATTTGTAGCAGAACTATCTTCCAAATACGTTTCTCGTCAGTATCTGGATAATACCCAGGATACTGATCGATCAATCGATCCCTATTTCGTGAATGATCTCAGGCTCAGTTATACGCTTGATCGTTTCGAGCTTACCGAATCGATTACTGGAACTTTGTTAGTAAATAATATTCTCGATACCGAGTATGAAACAAATGGATATACCTTTGGTTTTTTTGCAGGAGGAGAGCAACGGTTCAATTATTTTTATCCACAAGCAGGAAGGAATTTCTTGTTTCAGATAAAATGGGAATTCTGATTAAGGCAAAAGGCGGTCAGTTGATCGCCTTTTTTATTTGATGCTATTTCTCATCCCAGTTTTGCGGTCGCTATTCAGGTTTTAAATAGCGAAACATTTTCTAACAAAAATTAACGAGTCTTTTCGGCTCATCCCTCGTCACATTAAGAGTGATACTAAACAGTTGGATATTGCGGTTATATAAGAAGCGCAATAAAAACTTTTAGATAGGTGTGCTTGTGATCAGGAGCGTATCGGGCTTGGAAAGTCCTTTATCAATATTTAACAGCTACTCGTCACAAAAAATGCGCTGAAAGAATAGCAAAGCGGCATATTTCTTTTTATTAATATGTTAACGAGCCGAAAAGATTATATAGTTGTAGCCCTAGCCGCTGCTGTATTTACCATATACAATGCAGTACTAACCAGCTTGGTAGTAACCAGCTTCGATAATGTCGACTTTGGATACATAGGGGTATTTCTGGTTGAGGGACTTGCGTTCCTCCCATTAGGAATATCACTTCTTCTTATTCTTTGGCTTAGCAGGAGGAGGCCTGAATTTTTCTCCATTTTAAATGTGAGGACCTTTCTGCTGCATATGCTTTTTTCAGGCTTCCTGTTTGTAATCCATGCTATTTGGCAGGTGTTTATAAATTCTATTTTTTTTGGTACAGAGTTCAGTTATATAAGGGTTGAAAGAGATTTCATGGCCTTCCTGGAAATGCGCTATTTATGCTATATAACCATGATCGGGTTAGCGGGAGGTTTGATAAAGGCAAGAGAACATAGTGAGGAAACGGTGAAAGAGTCTGAATTAAGGCTTGAGCTACAACGGGCAAAAATGAGTGAGTTAGAACTGAAACTGAACCCGGAAATCATCTATCCCAACCTGCTTTATATCAAGGAAAAGACAAAAGAAAACCCTGCACTCGCCTCCCAAATGGTGATTTCAATGGCAGGATTGCTAAGAAAACTAGTGGATAATATGGAGAGGGGATATAATCCATTAATGGAGGAGACGAAGCTATTCGAGCTTTATTCTGAGATTTTGAAGTTGAGAAAAGAGGCGCTTCTTAATATCAAAACGAATGTGAGTAAACTACAAGTGGATGAAAAAGTACCACCAATTATTCTTCTTATACCGTTGATAGAAGAATTGATTTTCGGGAAGTATACCGCCTACCTAAATGGATTCGATACCCTTGCTTACCAGGCTACCAAAATCGATAAAAAGAGGCTCACTGTTGAACTAAGGGTTGAACCCATATCTACCACTGAGGGTTTGCTTGAGTTTTTGGAAAAAGAGCCATTCACCAAAGTAATAGAGGCAAACCTGAGCCAATTAAACAGGGATAGCAAATTCCATACTTATATAGAGGGTCAGGCTCTTATACTGGCAATAAGCTCAAAACGAGAGGAGAAAGAATGATCTTATTAAGGGAACTGACTTATATAAAAGAGATAAGAAAGGGGCTAATACTCCTGGCTGGAATTTTTCTGCTGCTTGTCTTCGTTGTGAACTTCTATTTTATCGATCAGTTTCAAAACTCTTCTTTTCAAAGAGTGATTATGTACACGATGTTGTATGTACTTATCCCTGTTCTCTTTTTCCCAGTAATCGTCCTCATCTCCTCCAGGTTTTCACTATTTAAAAGCTTTAAATATATAGCTATTCATTTCTTACTAAGCCTCATTTATGTAGCAGTATTTACGTTTATGGTTCAGTTTTTGAGATCCGCTATTGATGGCTATAATTTTTTCTCGGGAGGGCTAGAGGTCGTAGTAAGTGTATTAAGGAGGCAGTTCATCGTCTCAGGGTCAATGGCTTTTTTGCTTTATTGGGGGATTGCCACACTTTCTGGTATGCAGGATTACTACGAAGATTTAGCCGAAACAACAGAGCGAACCAATAAACTGGAGGCTCAGCTAAATAACGCTACACTATCTGCGCTAAAAGCTCAGTTAAAGCCTCATTTTTTGTTTAACACGTTGAATATGGTGGATTTTCTAATCCACTCAAATCCGAGTAAAGCTATTAGTACCCTGGACAGGTTGGAGGAATTGATCAAGAGTACCTTTGATCAAAATAGGCCTAACTCCTGCACCATTGAAGCGGAGATCGACTTTCTTGAAAAGTACCTGAATATTGAGAAGTCCAGGTTTCAGGAACGCCTGTCGCTGAGGCTCGATATCAAAGAAGAAACAAAATCTGCGAAAATACCTTGTTACCTAATCCAACCCCTTGTAGAAAATTCCATAAAGCATGGGGTAGGTAAATCAATTAAGAAATGCACCATCATCATCTCCACCTACTCAGAAGGGGAGTACCTTTGCATAAAGGTTAGAGATGATGGAATTGAACAATCACAAGAGAGCGAACTAAAAAAATCGAAATGGGGGGTAGGGCTGAAGAATATCCAGGAACGTCTCATGATCTATTATGGAGAGTCGGGCGTTCTTAGAATCACATTTCCCGAAGAAGGGGGATGTGTCTCACTCATTAAAATTCCCAGGAATAAGCTCACGAAGGATGATAAAAACAATAATAGTAGATGATGAAGACCATGCACGCAACCGATTAAAATACATGCTCAGCAAAGAGCAAAACCTGAGTGTTATTAAGGTCTGTAAGAATGGAATAGAGGCTATTGAGTCGATAGAAAAAGAACGCCCTGATTTACTTTTTCTCGACATCGAGATGCCGGAACTAAATGGATTTGATGTCCTGAATAACCTTAGCGCAGCTTCGCTCCCTATGGTCATTTTTGTCACAGCATTTAGCGAATACGCAGTGAAGGCTTTTGAAATTAATGCACTGGATTATATTCATAAGCCTTTTGACAAGGATCGCCTGTCTCTTGCGCTAACCAAAGTAGAAGAACGAATAAGGAACAATTCCGGAGAAAAGGTCACTCAAAGATTGGAGGAGTTTCTTCTAGAAAGAACCCAGGGAGAAACGGACCTGGGCAGGTTTGTCTTAAAAAGCGGAGGCAGCATATATATTGTTCAATCCAAGGATATTCTTTGGGTAGAAGCCTCCGGAAATTACGTTCATATAATCACGGAAAAGAAGAAACATCTACACCGCACAACCATGAGCGGAATGCTGAAAAGGTTAAACAGAACCAGGTTCTTCCAGATACATCGTTCAACGATAGTGAACCTGGATTTTGTCGATCATATAGAAGAGTGGTCGTATGGCGATTACAAAGTAGTTATGAAAAATGGAGAGGAGTTAAAAATGAGTCGTAATTATAAAGAACTTATCCAGAATATTTAACGGATTCGAACCCATGATGTAGCGCCTTATCCCCTCATATCTCTGCTCGTCACATTTCTTTTCAAGTGCTTTTAAGCACCTCTAATATTCAAAATGGTACGCCTTAAAACGGCGATAACTTTTTAACAATAGTAGAGGAAATTATGACGAAAACGCTACATAAAATAGCAATTTTGGCCTTTACAATGCTATGCAGTACTGCATTTGCACAGACAGGCTCTATCTCAGGTGTAATCGAAGACTCTGAACAAGAACCGTTGGCTGGTGCAAGTGTTTTTATCGTTGAGCTCGAACGAGGCACAACATCAAATAGCGAAGGACAATATTCACTAAACAATGTACCAATTGGTACCTATACCGTAGTAACCAGATTTCTCGGTTTTAAAGAGAACAGACAAACGTTAACTGTCACATCCGGTTTAAACTTATTGGACATCACCCTTGAACTCGACGTCGTTGGGTTTGATGAAGTAATAGTAACCGGAACGGGCTCCGCCGTAAGTAAAAAGAAGTTGGCGATGGATGTTTCTTCAGTGGATGAGCAAAGCCTGCAAAAAGTTCCTGCTTATACACTGAGTTCTTCTTTATCCGGGAAGATTGCAGGAAGTACAGTTACTCCAAATGGTGCCCCGGGTGCTCCAGCGGCAATTATCCTGAGAGGAATCAATACTATGGGTACTTCGAGGCCTATGATTCTCATCGATGGAGTAGAAATAGATGCAAGTTCAACGGCAGCTGGTTCAGGAAACGACAGGTACAGCCGATTATCAGATATCGATTTCAGCACGGTTGAAAGAGTAGAAGTAGTAAAAGGCGCAGCCGCAGCTACTCTTTATGGTGCTCAGGGAGCAAATGGTGTTATCCAGATTTTCACCAAGTCAGGAACAAACGGTCAAACCAGGATTGATGCATCAACCAGTTGGTCGTTCGATCAGCTTGATGAGGGCAGAACTGTTTCAAAGGCCACCAACTTCCATGCCTATCCAACCGATGCAAATGGAAATATCATTGGTTTATCATTCAATGAGGATACGGGTATTTGGACAGTCCCACCCACCGAAGCAAACTCAACGACCGATCAGCCCTTCACCGGATTTGATGATGGAACCGGAACTATTGTTCCTTTAACCATCTACGATGATTACCTGAATGAATTTTATCAAACAGGTATTTCACAGAACCATCAGATTTCAATTTCCGGTGGTAATGAAGTGACTACATATTTAGTCTCTGGTTCTTTCTTAGGACAGGAAGGGATAGAGCGAGATATCAATTTTGAAAGAATGTCTTTTCGGTTGAATACCACTACAAGGCTTAGAGATGATCTTACCATGTCGCTTAGGACTAATATTGTTAATTCCGAGCGTGAAGGAATTACAGAGAGTGGAGATAATATTGAGTCAGGGCTTAATACTCTGCTTGGTACGCAGGCATTTATCAATCCTTTATGGCAGGATGAAAATGGATTTTTTGCTACTAAGTTTACTTCAGGAAGTGTGAGTACAAATGGATTATTCTTTAAGCAGGTTCAACAACTAGATACCGGTTCAAAACGATTTCTTGGGAACCTAAACCTGAAATACACCCCAAATAAATTTTTGGAAGTGGATTATAAATTTGGGCTAGATGGCTATTACAACGAGTTCAACCGCATCCAGGATAACGTGACGTTGTTTGAAGACCCAACAACAGGTGATAATGAAGTAGTACTGTTAAACCCTGATGGCTTTAGCCAAAGAATCGGGCGGACCAATTACTTCTATAATTCTATTGTAGATGTGTTACTTAAGTCAGACTTGGACAGAGATTTTTCATTAGGTATACCTGTTCAAAGTACTACCTTACTTAAGTTCGACTGGAGAAGAAATGACTTCACTAGCACAACCTCTCAATCGGATGGATTACCAGCAGGGCTTCCATTGACAACTATTCGGGCAGGTTCAACAGATATCTCCGATGAATTCCAGTCTACGTTCATTACCTACGGTTATTTGATTAACCAGCGATTCGATATCGATGACTATGCTGGATTCTCAGGTGGTTTCAGAGCAGATAAATCATCTGCATTTGGTGAAGCTGCAGAACTTAGATATTTCCCTCGAGCTGATGGTTATTTGAGATTATCAGGATTCGATTTCTGGGAGAATATGTCTTCATTCATTCCTGAGTTTAAGTTGAGAGTAGCCTATGGTGAGGCTGGTACTCAGCCTGGAGCATTCGATCGTTTCATTACATTGAATCAGGGAAATATTGGCGTAAGCGGAACCTTCAATACGCCTGCTACTTCCAGTAACCCAGCCATTGTAGAGGAAGAATCTGCTGAACTGGAATTCGGTGCTGATTTATCCTTTGATCTTGGAGATACATGGTTCCAGGCAATCGGTATATCGGCTACTTATTGGAATCGCGAAAACCAGGGTGTAATTCAATCTTTAGCAGTGGCTCCTTCAACAGGGAGTCAGGCCATACTTGATAATACCATAGATCTGGAGGCTAACGGTTTTGATTTAAGTTTGAACTCATTGGTATACAACAGCCAAAACTTTAACTGGTTAGCTAACCTGAATTTTGGAACCAGTGAGTCGAAAGTTTCCAGTATTTCTAATGGTGAAGATTTAATTCTTTCCGTATCCAACAACTTTGACTTCATTTTCCGTGAAGGTGAAAGATATGGAGTGTTCTTTGGCTTCCATCCTTTAGAGTCTTTTGACGAAATTGACCCAACTACTAACGAACGCTATATCGCAGAAGCTGATGAAGGGAACTTCGTAATAGTTGATGGAGCTGTAGTAAACCGTTTTTCAAAACGAATCCAGATGAGAAGTGAGCGAGAAATAATTGGCGATCCAACCCCTGACTTCTCACTCAGTTTCAGAAACGATTTCACAATACGAAGAAATCTTGAAGTAATCTTTCAAATCGATTGGGTACATGGTTTTGATATCCTAAACGGTACAAAATGGTGGATGTTCAATGCTGGTACTCACGAAGAGTTTGAAGAAAGAGTACTTATTGACGGAGATGAGGTTGTTGGACAGCCGATCTTCGATCTAAATGGAGATCCTCTTACACAAATTGCCCGGGTTGATGGAAGTGATCCTCAGGCATGGAGAAACTATCATGCATCAAAAAGAAATGGTCTTACTTCTTACTTCATTGAAGACGGCTCTTTTGTAAAGCTGAGAGAAGTATCCATCAGTTACGACTTAACCAGCATGGTTGAAAGCAGTGGAATAAGAAACCTTCGATTAGGAGTAACCGGTCGAAATTTACTTACCCTAACCGGATATGAGGGATTTGATCCTGAGGTGTCTCAAGCAAACGAAGACAGTCGGTTTAGAGGTGTAGACTTATTCACCTATCCAAACTATAGAACATTCACATTCAATGTGTCTTTAGGTCTCTAATTATCAACCGATTAATAGGATAAAAATGAAATTAGTAAAAAAATTAAGCACAGGAATTCTGTTAGTGCTGTTAGCCACATTCGCATGTGATAATGCACTTGATGTGAACAATCCTAATCAACCTACCCCTGACATTGTACTTTCTGAAGAAGGCATTAAAAGGCAGGCAATAGGGATGTATGATGCCGGAGATGGCTGGCTGGAATGGGTATTCTGGCAATACCACGAGCACATGGGTGATAATTCTGTTGCACCATGGAACAACTTTAACTTTAACCAAATTCATGGTAGTGTAGAGCTTATTGTGTATAATGATGGTTCTGAATGGAGTCCGGTTAACCAATCTACTACAGGTAGAACTCAGGAAGCCTGGTTGGACTTCATCAACGATCGAAACAACAGCTCTGGTGGCTTTGAACAAGAATGGGCCTGGGCCTATCAGATCCAAAACGAAGCCAATATCATGTTAGATGCACTTGATGAAGGAGTGGCTTTTTTAGGTAGCGAAGCTGTGGCTACCCAGAAAGAAAATGCATACCGGGCGTGGGCGCATTTTTGGAAAGGCTATGCCTACTCCAGGATTGGGTTACTTCATAGTCAGGGCTTGATCGTGAATGGTACAGTTAGTAATACAAACAATGATTATGTAAGTAATGATGCAATCATTGTAGAGTCTCAAAGGCAGTTCGATTTAGCGTTGCAAACAATTTCAAACTTTGATGTAATTGCTTCAGATGTAGTACCAGCTATTTTCCCAACGAACCTGACAGCAGCTTCCATGGAGCAGAATATAAACTCCCTGAAAGCACGGAATGTCTTACTTGGTAAATCCAGGGATGAGTTGACTGCAACCGATTTTGATGAAGTAAAAGCTTTAGCTGAGAATGGGCTTACAAGCAATGATGGGGCATTCCTTATCGATTCTGATAACGCAACATTTGTAAATACAGTTACTTACCCCTGGAGAATGGCTAACCTCTGGTCTGCTCCGTCCGCCAGGCTTGTTCAGGTCATGAACAAAAATGGAGATGCCCGTGGAGCTCGTTTTACTGCTAATGGTTTTGCAACATTCCAGAATAGGGTTACTCAACCAAATGTGAACACACCTTGGGCTGCTTTACCACCCTATGCAGGAACAAACCCCGGTGATGCACCGATGTATTTCATATCGGCTGAGGAAAACATACTTATGCTAGCGGAAGCTGAACTAGGGCTCGGTGATCCAGCTGCTGCCGCAACACATATTAATACCGTGAGGAATATGCCACTGCAGCAAGCTGCACTACCAGATTTGGCAGCCGCTACAGTTGAGGATCTGCGAGATGAGCGACGCGCAGCATTATTTATGAGAGGTACTGCCTTCTATGATGCTCGAAGGTTTGGAGAACTTAAATCCAGAGCGGAAGGAGGAGGAGTTTCAGGTGTATGGGTATATCGATTAGATTCGGGTACTCAAACTCTGATACTGGAGGACAATTCTACGATCTACTATGATTTTGTAGAATACTGGGATGTTCCTGATGCTGAAACAGACTTCAACGCAATTCCAGGTGATGGTAGTCCCGAAACAGGAAATGACTAGCGCGCTTTAATAGCTATATAAGTTGTAAAAGGAAGGCCTGGGCCTTCCTTTTATTTTTTAATCTTTTTATATCGATGCTTCATGGGACAATACGATGAGAGTTCAACCATATATCAGGCTTATTTATCCGCTTCTTCTGAGCTTGATTATTGGAGTATCTGTCCTTGCCCAGGACGCCAATAGCAGGCTTCAAAAAGAAAAAGAAGAGCTCTTTCGGCTTAAGGATGAAATCAAGCCTCTCGTGCAGTCCGGCAATCAAATAGATATATCTGCTGCCTTTGATTTGGTTGAACTGATTTCCGGGCTGGAAGTGGATAGCCTGTATCCATTAGCCAATGAATTGTACTTTTCGATATTTACCGATGATGTAGTTGTCCATCAGGCCGGCTTATTCAAAGAAGAATTAAACAGGCTAAAGCCAATCATAGCAAATAAAGAGTATAAGCGATGGGCTAAGCTGTTCAGAAAAAAGGACGAACAGCTAATCTCTGAGATAAGGGAATATTGGGAACTGGCTGATCCGGTGTTATCAAATGATTATAATGAACGCCTTATAGAACATTGGAGGAGAGTCTATGTTGCAAAGAGGGAGTACACGATAAATAACAAGTCTGGCTTTGGAAGCGACGACCGGGGCTCATTATTTGTGAAGTTAGGGAAACCCCACCAGGTAAAAGAATCAAGCGTTTCATTATCGAATTACTCTGATCCTATGACAGGTAGTCAAATCCCTATTGAAAATAATGTCTATTTCCGCTTCGAAATCTGGTACTATGATGATGTCCAGTATATTTTTGGTATTCCCGGGACTGGAGGCCCGTTTGGGTTACAGTCAGGTATTCTGAATTTAATCCCTGAATCCGGGAACAGGCCCGGGTTTTATTTTGACCCGACAGCAAGCTTAGTAGAGCTTTCCGGAAACCAGTCCCGGGTATTTGAGGGTGGGGCAACATCTACACAGAATACTTCCCTGGCATCTCCGGGCTCTACTTTGTTATCAAGAAATGCGGCTTCTTTATTGCTTCAATATTCAGTACTGGAGCATATAGCTACATTCGATCCTTTCTACCTGGACATGTACAATAGAATGAGTAGTGATCTTATTCAAAATGCAGTGAATGGAAGTGCCAATACCTTCAACAGGACAGCCTTAACTCAGAACTTGAAGTATCGTTCAATGGAGAAAAACTGGTACGAGAGAAAAAGGATGGCGACTCCATCTTATCAATCAGATGCTTTCCCAGAAGCTCAGTACCATAGAACCGAAACTCACTTCTTTGACTTCCTTTCTGACAGTGGTACTGCTTTTAAACTGATGATCACCGAAACAACCGATTACTCGAAGTTGCAGCTATTTTTAGCAGCAGATACTTCCGTAGAATTATCGGAGATATCGATAGCAGACAACTTCTATGTGTACAATCAAAACTGGATGAGAGCTGAAGAGGAAGGGCATGAGGCCCGGCTAAGTTCTGGCACTTATACCCCAGTCAATTCTTATTTGATTGATATCTCCGATGGCGAAAAATTATTCCAGTCAACTTTTACCTATGCGGATAATTCCGAAAGTAGCAATAATCCCCCATCAATAATTTCGGTTTCAAAACCATTAAAAATTCCGAGCACAAGTTATGTGAAACAAGAGCTAGAGAGCGAGAGATTTAGTTTTAGTGATTTGGTACTGGCTAAAGACCAAGATGAATCACCAGATTATCGAATTCCTTTTTTTCCTTCTTTAGACGGAGTATTTGATTTTGGAGGAGAGTTGATCGTGTATTTTGAGGCTTACGGTATCCCTGAAGGAGAGTATTTTTCGCTAGAGTATGGTAAGAAAGAGGAGTCGAATAAGGTAAACGTAGGTTTTGTATCAGATTCTTTTGCTACAAAGGTTTGGTTTAAGCTGGAGCTGGATGAAGAAGTGTACACACCTGGAGAACATGAAATACTATTTACACTGTCTTATAGAGGAAAGAAGATAGAAAGAAGAGCGTCAGTCACTGTTGTAGAGTAATTGATACCATAATAAAGCGGTTTATCACTTTCTTTTTCTCAGACTACAGGACTGGGCTATCTTTTGTTAAGCAAGATACCTAACCCCTTTTATATCAACATAGATGACCACTATATTATATCGGGGCATTTACCCTCGGTATCACGCTTATTTCACAAAAGGAAAAGGCGATCATTTGATCGCCTTTTTTATTGTAGTTAATACAAATTTATTTCACTGTAATTGGCACAGCTACTTTTGTGGTTCCCCAGTGAAGATTCAAGTGAGCTTTTTCTTCTGAAAGCGTATCAAAATAGATCTCAAAAGCTTCAATATTGGATCCTTCACCAACAGCAGCAGTAGTTCTGGCTACATCTTTACTTTCATCGTATCGGGTTCCCCAGGATAGATGATCGTTGATAATAATAGTCCATTCATCTGCTCCGGGAATGGTGTAGAGAGAATAAGTACCAGCAGCGATGTCCTGATCACCTACCATAGCATCAGTGCTGAAGGTAATCACGGTAGATTCATTAGCACCAGTTCTCCAAACCCTTCCAAGAGGTGCAAGTTGAGAGCCATCATCAAAATAAGTTCTGCTCTTTAACATAGGCCGCCCATAGGTAATACTTACTACAGTGGCGCCAATATTTTGGCTAACAGCTGCATTTGGGCTAGGGCGTACTCCGCTACCTCGTTCTTGTGCAATAGTTAGTTCATTGGTTAGCAAAAGTGCAAATACGACTAGTGCCCCAAATTTTAAAAATGATTTCATAATACTAGGTTTAATTGAATTAGATTTCTAATAGCTTCTTAAGCTACATTGATTTAAGCACATTTGTAACCAAGAAAAAAAAACTCCCATTCCAAATGGTTTGGAAGGGAGTTCAACCAGGTAAAAATTAATGCAGAGCTTACTTCACGAGTAATACTCTAATCGTACTCATTACAGTATTGGTATTAAGCCTAACGAAGTATACTCCACTTGCAAAGCGGGAGGCATCCCAGGAAACAACATAATTACCCCTGGACTGAGAGCCACTGTAAAGTGTTTCTATAACTTGCCCTCTCATGTTATATACAATTAGCTCAACTTCAGCAGCCTCTTCAATGTGATATCGAATATTAGTAACCGGGTTAAAGGGGTTAGGATATGAGCCGATAATTTTTGTTGTTGTAGGCACATTGATTTCAGTCTCAGGTTCATTGGATACCATATTTGGGTTTTCCAATACAAGAAACTGCCCCATCATTCCGCCATCTTCGTGAGGCAGAATATGACAATGGTACATGTAAGGGATTTCATTGTCGTGGAAATCTTCGAACTTGGTTATAAAACGTACGGTCTCATCTGCACGGACCAAGACTACATCTTTTAGTCCGCGTTCATTCTCTGGAGGTGCTACCCCATTTCTATCCAGGATATAGAACTGTACATCATGAATATGGAAGGGATGCGCTACATTGGTATTATTAGTTAGCTCCCAGATTTCAATATCATCAAGATATACGGTATCGTTGATGAAGGACATATTGAAGATTTCATTATTGATGGTAAATGGATTGCCAGGCCCGCCGCCTTCGAATGTCTTAATCCTGGTTCTATCCGCATCGGCTTCGTCATAAGGGGTAATTTCTACCAGGTCATTGGGAATAGTAGTAACAGGGTCGCCATTAGTAGGCTGCACTCTAAATTCTAGCACCTCAAAATCAACACCGTGTAATGGAGTAGCAGCCCCACCTCCTCCGCCAGAACCTGGAATGTCATTTGGTAGTTCTGAGGCATAGCTCATTAAAGAAAGAGTTTCTCCGTCATCAGCACTAAAGTTAACAAGTATTTCAGCTCTTTCTCCTGTTGCAAGCCTCAGGCGATTATACGCTACTGGTGATTCTAATAACCCTCCGTCGGATCCAATTTGGTAGAACATTCGATTATCACTTAATCCAAAATTGTATACTCGCTCTGAAGAGCCATTGACAATTCTAAAGCGAATGACCTGGGCAGGCACTTCTACATAAGCATCAAATGTGGCATTGACCATTACTTCATCCCCAAAAGGAGCAACATCAATATTCCCATTAGGCCGAAAAGAACGATCCTGAACAATGAGAGGGAAATCATCTACTCCGTAAGTGCGAGGTAATTCAAGAGCAGCTTCCGCTTCGTCTCGAATGATAATTGCTCCTGCTACTCCCCTGGTTACATGCTCCTGTGTGGCTTCATGAAGATGCGGGTGATACCAAAAAGTGGTGGCATTATCTAATACTTCAAAAGCCGGGCGCCAGGTTGTACCTGCAGGGATGATAGAGTGAGGCCCTCCATCATTTTCTGGTGATACATGCATACCGTGCCAATGCATGGTAGTTGCTTCCCCCAGGTCGTTATTTAAGGTTATAAAAACAGAATCATGTTTTTGAAAAATTAGGGTAGGTGCCAAGATTGGCCCATTTACCCCCATTGTGTTGTTCGCAGTGATACCGTTGTTAAACTCATAAGAAGCCTCGTCGAGATTTAACTCAAACTGAGTTCCTGAAAGTGTATCTGGAATAAATAGCGGTGATTGTGCGAAGAGAGGAATTTGGCATACCAATAATATGGCTGACCCCAAAAAAGCGCGCATCATAATACTAATCCTTTATTAATTGACTACCCGAAACCGCGAGTTAATAGAATCAAAAAATTAATAAGAAGGAATAGGAGTAGACTATAAATAGATAGTTAATTATCAGTAAATAAGGAGGCGTCAATTCCAGGAATAATTTTTAGTGCGTTTTTGTAGTAAAGCTTTTCCAGTACTTCATCGGGTAAGTCAAGCCCATACATTTTCCAAAAAGCATGTCTCTTCCTGAAATAATCAAAGTACTCATCATCCGATTCTAGCACTCTGAAATAAGTATGGAATTCTTCTGGACGATAAGTGTCTTTACCAAAGAGTATGCGGTCCTGGTATTTGATAAAGAATTCGCGTGCAAAACGAGGCTGCCGGCCAAGTTCAGCAATAATAGCGGCAATCTCAGTATATACATGAGGGAATTTATCGAGGTGTTTTCCCAGGCTCTCTAAATCGTTTGCCATCCATCCGAAGTGAGCATTAATGAAAGTAGTATTCGGATGTTTCTCGAACATATTCCATTGTTCTTGCATTACTACTTCCCAACTTGGATACCTGGTAGTATCACCTCTATGCCTGCTTGGAAATTGTTTCATTTCAAGCCACCGCTCATTTTTTTCATCTATAGGGTCCCAAAATACAGCGGGTTCTCCGGTATGAATTAAAACCGGAATGCCTAGCTCACCACACTTAGCCCATACCGGGTCAATTCGAGGATCATCTGTTCTTACTCTATTGCCATTAGAATCCAGAACTGTGAGTCCCAGGTTTTTGAATATCTTTAGGCCTTTGGCCCCGTTTCTTACATCTTCTTCAAGTTGAGCAACAGTACGCTCCGTCCAATCCGGATCATCAATTCCATTGAAATCGATATTGGCAAATACAACGAATCTACCGGGGGCCTGCTCTTCTGCAGCATCAACCATCTCTTTAAGGGCATCTCCCCATCGCCCACTTAGATTTACAATAACCCGCATATTTAAACGGTCCATTTCTTCGGTAATCTTTACCAAATCCATGGTCGCCATTCTTCGGAGATGGCTATGCGCATCTATAAATGGAAATTTAGCGGAAGTAACCGGGTTTTCAGGAACAATGAGTGTGGAGGTTGGATTATACTCTTCAAAATCCATTTTAAGCTCTTCCTCCTGCCCTAGTACAGTTGCAAAAGGAGCGACAAGTAAGATAGGTATTAAGATATATTTCATAATTGTATTGGATTAGAAGATTGCATTTGGTCCGGGTATAACTCCCAAAATATTAGGAATAGCTGGGTAAAAATTAAACTCAATACCTCCATAAAATAAACTCAGGTCTTCAATTTGGGACCCCCTATCAACAAATCTATGGGTGTATTTGCCAAATAACCGGATGCCCCGTATTGGTTCAAATTCCAGCTCCACGTTCACATTATTCCACTTATGAACTTCACCCGCAAAAAGAGCTACCTGATCACCATTTGTACTAGTAATGCCTCGAAACATATCTCCACCAACATCCAATAATAGTGCGTCATTTTCATCTACTTCATTGAAGCCTTTTTTAACGGATTGAAAAGAAATATCCACAAAACTTCTCCAGGGTAACCATTGACGAACAGAAATATGGAATTGACGGGAATTAGGCCCTATCGAAGCTCCAAGCGGAGAACCTAGTTCATCATAGGTATTGAAAAACTGCCAATGCGAATAGAAATAAGGGTCGAGTTGAAGTACCTCTGCATTTAATAGCGTTGAGGTTGGTAGCCCCAGGTTAAATCCAGCTTGATAACTAATGGTGCCGCTATTCGAAATTCTTTTTGAACTACCTCTAAAGATATCCCCAATCGAGAGTACATCATCAATACCCAGAGTTCCATAAAGCTCCAGGTTTTTAATGGGCCTCATGGAACCGTCAAAAAACCAGAGCGGGTTATCCTTGTCCAGGGTTTCGTATTCACCAAATCGTAGGGGAAGTAGTGGGTTCACGTAAGAAAGCTCGACAGGCCGGTTCGAGTAAATCAGCGATTCTGTAAATGCCATGGATATCCATTTAGCCGGTGTTAATTGAACCCTTCGCAATGCGAACCATCTTTCTGGGGATACCCTGCTCACTATTCCGGGATATCCATCCACTTCGATCACGCTTGTTTCTGATCTGAGTGCACCATGGATGAGGGTATACTGCAAATATTTAGTATCAAAGTTAAGTCGTACCCAGTCGAAATTACCTGCATCTTGACGGAGTATTTGGGCTTCGTGCCCCCTGAACCCGTACTTCAAATCTCCATTACCAATATGTAAACCAAGTTGCTTGTACTGAACGGAAAAGAATGCCTCAGCAAAAAAAGCAGCACTTTTATCTGGATTCCTTCCATCAAAAGTTTGCCCCCACTCGGGATGGTATCTAAGTAAACCCGCTTCACTTACTAATGGATTTGAAATCTCAGTGTGCCAGCCAAATGTATTGTAAAAGGAACCAAAGCCCCTAATTGTGAAGTTATTGAGCTTGCTGACCTCATCTATACCGCTAGCAGGATCGTCTACAGCGATGGCACCACCTGAGAAGGTATAATCGACAACTGTATATAAATGCTCTTTTCTAAGAGCATAAAGATGAGGCTCCTCATCAGAAAGCAATAAGTCGACTTTACTTTTTATAGAGCTTTTAAAATCTTTTTGCCAGCCTTGCAGATAGGTATTTGGATTATCGGTGGGGATGTATTCCGGAGACATCTCCTGTCGATACCATCCTAGAAGTTTTCGGTCCGTATCATTTAATGAGGACTCAATTTCGCTTAGCTCATTTAGAAAGGACAAAATCTGTCTCCGGTTTAGGGGAAGGCTCTCATAACTATAATTACTGATATTCCCTTTCACCCTTTGAAGGTGCAACCAGTCATAAATCTGGTGATGTACCGGAACTAAAGAAACCTGACTAAATCCTTGTGAAGTCAGAAGAAATGTCCCCAAAAAAAATGCACTGATAATGAAGGCTTTTTTCAAACTCAGTTTGTTTTACTTTTTAACAAGATAGCAGTAGGGACTGAGATATAAAAAACCCCGAATTTTCATCCGGGGTTTAGAAATAATTATAGTTTTCGATTACAACCCAAAAGCATCGTGACCCAGGAAGATCGCTGAATCTCCAAGCTCTTCTTCTATGCGGATAAGCTGGTTGTATTTTGCAATTCGATCTGTACGGCTCATTGAGCCCGTCTTAATTTGGCCTGCATTGGTAGCTACGGAAAGATCAGCTATAGTAACATCTTCTGTTTCACCTGAGCGATGTGATATTACCGCTGTATAGCTATTCTTATGTGCCATTTCTATAGCATCCAGGGTTTCAGTCAAGGTTCCAATTTGGTTTACCTTTATAAGGATTGAGTTAGCAATTCCTTTTTCAATTCCGGTAGCCAGTCGATTTGTATTAGTTACAAATAAATCATCTCCAACTAATTGTACTTTATCTCCGATAGCTTCGGTGAGTTTTTTCCATGCATCCCAGTCGTCCTCGGCCATTCCATCTTCAATAGAGATGATTGGGTATTTTTCAGCCCAATTTGCCCAGAATTCAACCATTGCATCTGTATCCTTTTTAGATCCATCGCTCCACTTGAATTCATATAATCCGGATTCTTTATTGTAAAACTCAGAGGAAGCCGGATCAAGTGCGATCAGTACATCATCTTTCGGAGCGTAGCCTGCTTTTTCAATAGCCGACATAATAACTTCGAGAGCTTCTTCATTAGATTTTAGATTAGGAGCGAATCCTCCTTCATCACCAACTGCAGTACTATATCCTTTTTCGCCAAGGACTTTCTTTAGCGTATGGAATATTTCTGCACCCATCTGAAGGGCATGGGAAAAGGACTCCGCCCCGGCTGGCATGATCATAAATTCCTGAAGATCTACGCTATTATCGGCATGAGATCCACCATTGATGATATTCATCATCGGTAAAGGCATTACCTTTGAATTAACTCCCCCAACATATCTCCAAAGTGGCATTCCAAGCTCACTGGATGCTGCTTTGGCGCAGGCTAATGAAACTCCTAAAATAGCATTTGCACCCAGCTTGCCTTTATTTGGAGTACCATCAATCTCAAGAAGGAGGGAATCCAGTTCCGTTTGATTAAATACTGGAAGGCCTTCAAGCTCAGTGGCAATAGTAGTATTTACATTCTCAACAGCCTGAGTAACTCCTTTCCCTAAGAAAACTTCCTTATTTCCATCTCTTAGTTCTACTGCTTCGTGCTCACCTGTAGATGCCCCCGAGGGAACAGCGGCTCGACCCATTGCTCCAGAATCAAGAATTACATCCACCTCAATGGTTGGGTTTCCGCGTGAATCGATGATTTGACGTGCATTAATATCTTCTATAAAGCTCATTTAAACTCCGTTTTGTGTCAGTAAGTGAATGAGCATGTAAGGTACTACGATTTAACATCTACTTAAAGAGAATAGGTACTAAGTTTTTGTAAACTTGACCTTTCAAAAATCATAGGAATCTATTTTGCACAATCATCACCCCTGGATCATTCTATTTGATATAGATGGCACTCTGCTTACCGTAGATAGGAATTTCAACCGGCCCTTACTCAGAAGCATTATCAACGATCTCGAGATCGACTATCCTGATATGGAGAAAGATCCGTTCTCAGGAAGAACAGATTTTGACATTATTACTTCATTCCTGGTGAATCATGAATTCGATGAAGAACTCTATCAGCGGTTCAAGGGTATTTATCTTACAAGATTAGAAGCTGAGATTACAAAAGAGCATATCCTAAGGCATGAGTTTATTGATGAAGCTATTGATTACTTTTCCGGCGCTAATTTTGTGCGCGGGCTCCTAACTGGAAATTACCCAAGTGCTGCGCTCGTTAAATTACGGGCTGCTGGTATTAACCAACCATTTGAGTTTGGCGCCTTTGGCGAATTTCATAAGGATAGAAATATGCTCCCAAAACTTGCCTTAGAATGGGTAAAAGAGAATCTCGAAATTGAACAACCAGACCCATCAAAATTTGTGATAATTGGAGATACTCCCAGGGATATACTATGTGCTAAGCACTCCGGAATGAAATGTATTTCTGTTACCACAGGTAAATTCGGTAGAGAAGACCTGGAAAAATATGAACCCGATCTTATACTCGATAATCTATCCAGCCCTCAAAATTGGTTTCAGAGTCTCCAGAACGGAAAACCCTGATTACCACATCCATCCAAATACAAAGGTAATTTGAGCTGAACCGAAATATTTGGTTGTTGAATTAGCCGGTTCAGTTTGAAGAACAGGGAATCCAGTATCTGGGTCTGTAATGAATATAGGTCTCCCAACGTTGTCTCTTTGAGCTCCGAAGGGCTCTAAGATTTGTAATCCCTGGCTAAAGTAATAGAAGCTATATCCAAACTGGAAGGATTGAAGCCGGGCAAAATTATTTCCAAAATCTATACCTAGTAATAACTCTCCATTCCATCCCCAATCTGATTCTAAATCGGTCAATCCCGCGAAAATATCCCTTACTGGTTCATAAACTCCAAAATCATTGATGTTGGTTTCACGGAAACCATTGTCGTTTCGATCTTCGAAATAAGGAGAGCTAAGAGCAAGGGCAGGCCCAAAATTAATGGATGTATGAACCCGGAAGTTGTCAGAAATTTTTTCCGCGAAGACACGTCGTTTAATTCCAACCGTTAAAGGGATGGTAGTTACTCGCTTGTATTTACTGGGAATTGTACGGTTACCAAAATAGTAATCGATAAAAACCTGTTCACTAGGGTCTCTTAATCCTGCAACTTTAAGATTGACGAGCCCTTCCGTATAAGGGCTTAAGCCCTTCCGAAATTGGGCACCGGCTCCAAAGCCAAAATCATTGAGGTTTAGGCTAAATCCAAATCCGGATTTATATCCCTCATCAAAAAGATTTCTGGGGGATTCTAAGCCGCGAATTTCGGGTTCTCCATACTGTGCATAAAGGTTTGTACTTGCAAAAAGCAGTGCTAAAAAAAGTGTAGCGGATAGATATTTAAGCTTCTTCATGGTATCAGCTTATTGGAATAAAATTTCATTGACAAGATAATGAACGAAAAAAACCTGATTTTCTTATTGTCTTAAGTCGATATCCTGTTATTTTCCCATCGATTTTGAAAAATAGTCTAACAATTTTTTCCATAGGATGAATTCACACACAACTTATTTGGTATTTGGGCCATCTGCAACACTTAAAAGAATGGCAGGAAAGATGTTCGCAGAGTATGAGCCAAAATTCCTTTATGATCGAAGGTTTGAGGCGGTACAAAGCGATTTTCACGTAGCCGTGTACGAAGAGTATGAAAAGCAGATCAATTCTAGTGTGACCTTAACGTGTATTTTTGAACATTCCCCAAAAGTGAACAAGATTGTACTCAAAAAAACTGGTGGCAGAATGGGTTTTAGAGGGAGTTCATTAAGTGAGGAAAGAAACGTTGAATCGAATGTAATTGACTTTATTTTTGATTTTGCGAAGCGTTTTGGACTAACCGTTCAGGAAGAGCAAATCTCTGATCAAAAAGAAGAGGACTAAACCCAAAGAATGACAAGCACTCCTACCGAGTGGACTGTCCTTTCCCTTCTGGAATGGGGAACGGATTATTTCGACAAGAAAGGAATCAAGAATTCCCGGCTTAGTATTGAATGGCTTCTTGCTGATGTACTAAAAACCAGGAGATTAAACCTCTATCTAATCTTCGATCGGCCGGTTAGCGAAGAAGAATTGCAGCTTATAAAACCTATGATAAAAAGAAGGGCTGCCCATGAACCACTGCAATACATTATCGGTGAAACAGATTTCTTAAATGCCAGGATCAAAGTCAATCCAGCTGTTTTAATTCCTCGCCCTGAAACCGAAGAGCTGGTTGATATAGTGCTCAATGCTCATGACAAGGGAAGAGAGTTACGTGTTTTAGATATAGGTACCGGTTCGGGATGCATTCCTATTTCAATAAAGATCAATGCCAGCAATTGGATTGTATCAGCAACAGATATTTCCCCCGAAGCTTTGGAAGTGGCACAGGAGAATGCCCGCTTAAATCATGCAGAGATTTCTTTTGTCGAAGACGACCTTTTAAATAGTAAAGGATTCGATTCTGAATCTGAGTTCGACATTATCATTTCCAATCCCCCATACATTCTAAAGGAAGAAGAATCTGATATTGAAATTGAAGTAAAAAGCTATGAGCCAGAGCTGGCTCTTTTTTGTAAATCAACGGAACATATATATAGAGCAATTTTTGAGTTTGCTGAGAAGCATCTAAAAATTGGGGGAGCTCTTTATTTAGAATTGAATGAGAACCGGGCAGAAGAAGTTATGAGTATTTTTTCTAGTGAAAAATGGACTTCTGCTATCCATAATGACTACGGAAATAAACCTCGGTTTTTGATAGCCAAAAAAAATTGAAAAGAAGCAGATTCTAATTTTGAAATGTCAAAAATTATACGGGTATAAGTGTGGAAAACTTGTGGAAAAAAACTTCATGTACTCTGACCTGCAATAGATACTCCCCCGTTTACATGTTATGGCAATGTTACCTGTAGTCAAGTTAGAAATTTGTATAGCATAAACTTTTTTTTAATCGTTTGGCTTCCAATGGATTATGGGTCTTTATTGATTGTGGATAACTTTTTTTGTCAAGGCTAACTCGCGTTTGACAAGACGTCTTAATTTTTTCATTTTCCTTGCAGCGTAGCTATAAAGATTGCTTTATGGCGTGTGGATAACTGAAAAGTGTAAGAACCTCAACCGTACAGGAGGATAGGAGTAGTTGCAAGAAAACGTAGCTGAGGCAGCCTGGGGTAAATGCCTCGAGATTATTAAGGACAATATTAGCTATCAAAAGTATAAATCCTGGTTTGAACCAATCAAGCCAGTGAATCTTGTGGAGAATACTTTGACTATACAAGTCCCGAGTCAGTTTTGGTATGAATGGCTTGAAGAGCACTACTACAATATGCTACGCTCTACTCTTGCTAAGGTGCTTGGCCCTGAAGGAAAACTTGAGTATTCCATCCTAATGGAAAAGTCCGATCAATTCGAGAACAACCGGTCTGTTCGTCTTCCACAACGTCCGATGCCTCCTGTTCAGGCGCAACAAATTCAGGGCTATCCTGAAAGCTATCCTGAAAGAATTGAAAACCCTTTTGTAATTCCGGGTATTAGAAAAACTAAGATCGACTCCAATTTGAATAGCTCGTATGTATTCGAGCGTTATATAGAAGGAGATTGCAATAGGCTTGCTCGTTCTGCTGCTATGGCTATTGCCGACAACCCTGGTAATAATTCTTTCAATCCTTTCTTTATATATGGGCCTACAGGATTGGGAAAGACTCACCTGATTCAAAGTATTGGCAACCGCATCAAGCAAAAGTACTCGGATGACAAGTCGGTGCTATATATTTCTTCTGAAGCTTTTACCAATGAGTTTGTACACGCGATCAGGAATAACCGCGCCAGTGAGTTTTCTATGTTCTATCGCAATATCGATGTATTAATCGTAGACGATATCCAGTTCTTCAGTGGTAAAGAAAAAACCCAGGAAGAATTCTTCCATATCTTCAATGCTCTGCATCAGGATGGAAAACAAATTGTGTTAAGTAGTGATCGGGCACCTAAAGATGTTCCTGATATCCAGGAGCGATTGATATCCAGGTTTAGCTGGGGGTTAAGTGCTGATTTACAAATGCCTGAATATGAAACCCGTTATGCTATTCTTGAAAGGAAAGCCAATGACAATGGCATTGAAATAGATCCTGAAATTGTAGAATTCATCGCACATAATTTTAAGTCCAACGTGCGTGACCTGGAAGGAGCAATTATTAAGCTATTAGCTCATGCTTCTCTACAAAATATCGATGACATCGACTTGGCTATGGCTAAGCGTGTGCTAAAGGATATGGTGAAAGAATCTCATACCCAGATTTCTATCGAATCTATCCAAAACTATGTATGTGATTACTTCGGTATTGACACCAATAAAGTGCGGGAAAAAACACGAAAGCAGGAGATCGTAGAGGCACGTCAAATCGCGATGTATTTGTCTAAGCGCTTTACTAAATCCAGTTTAAAAACAATCGGTCTTCATTTTGGGGGAAGAGATCATTCAACGGTTATCCATGCTATCTCTACGGTAGAGGAAAGAATGAGTACCAGCCCCAAGCACAAAAGAATCCTGGAAGAACTTCATCAGCGTATCGAAGTAGCCAGTCTTTAGCGATGGATAAACTCGTATTAAAAGGCCTCAAATTTCGAGGCTATCACGGGTTTTATGAGCAAGAACGTATTGATGGAAATGATTTCGAGGTCGACCTGATATTTCATTGTTCGCTAGAAGAAGCTGGTAAGACGGATGACCTGGAAAAAACCATCGACTATTCTATTGCTCAAAAAGTAGTTGCCGAAGTAATGGAGGGAGAATCAATAAAACTCATTGAGCATTTGGTTTATAAAATCGGAGAACGATTAACCGAAGAAGTAGGGAAAGCAGATACATTCGATGTAATTATTCGAAAATTGAATCCACCCATGCCTGGTACTTGTGAATATTCTGAAGTGACAATGTCATGGCCAAGGTAACTATTGCTCTGGGCTCAAATCTTAATGATCCACTTCGGCAGCTAGTTATAGCTAAAAAATTTTTGGTGTCGCTTTCTGATTCTCCGATAAGTTATTCTTCAATTTATCGATCTGAGCCCATTGGCCCATCCGATACTGATTTTTTAAATGCGGCAATAACTATCTACACAGAACTGTCTCCGGAAGAACTTTTTAAACGTTTGAAAGGGCAGGAAAAAGAACAAGGCAGGCCATCCAGATATCCTAAATGGACGGCGAGAACCATAGATCTTGACATTATTGCGTATGACAACTTGGTGCTTCAAACAGATACTCTTATCATCCCACACAAGGAGTACGGTCAGCGTTTATTTGTTCTTCTTCCTTTACAGGAAGTAATTCCGGAATGGTCTGATCCGATAACCCAACAAGCAATCGCAGATTTGATTAAAAATGCCCCAAAAATGAGAATCACTAAAACTGAGCTAAGCTGGTAAGATGTCGAATTCGCTAGATTTTATTACCGTTGAAGGGGTTATTGGTGCCGGGAAAACATCACTAGCAAGACTTCTAGCTGAGCGCAGGCAGGCGCGATTGGTATTGGAAGAATTTGAGGACAATCCATTCCTTCCAAAGTTCTATGAAGATAGAGAACGGTATGCCTTCCAAACACAATTAGCTTTTTTAGCAAGCCGCTTTAAGCAGCAGCAGAACATGATGGCTCAGGACCTATTTCACCAGATTACCATATCGGACTATATTTTTGAGAAAGATCGAATTTTTGCCCGCCTGAATTTGCAGGAGGATGAGCTTGCACTCTATGATTCTATCTTCAATATCATGACCGGGATTGCTGCACAACCAAACCTGATTGTATTCATTCAATCCTCGGTAGATCGGTTGATGGAGAACATCAAAAAAAGGGGGCGAGAGTACGAACAGCATATTACCCCGGACTATTTGCGAGATTTAAATAATGCTTACAATCACTTTTTTTATCATTTCAATAAGACACCGGTTATCTTTATAAATACAACCGAGATAGATTTTGTAAACAATGAGGAGCATTTGGCGTACATCGAGGAGCAAATTTTCGAACGGCCTATACGTTCAAACATGCACATTCATATTGCACCCTGATTATGCTTTTTAAATTTCTTTTTTTTATGGCGCTTTTTTTTGTCCTGTTGAGATATATAGGGCGAATGTTCTTACCTTCCTCCGCGCAAAGGCAAAGGTTTAATCCTTTCGAACAAAACAATAGAAGAAAGGGAAACCGCTTCGATCAAATTGAAGAAGCCGAATACGAAGACCTATCCGATAAAAAGAAATAATCCATGAATTTTGAAGAGAAACTAAACCGTGGTTTCGAGCTTTTACAAGACAAAGACATTGATCACAGTTTAGATATAGCCAGGGAACTACAGCAGGAGAACCCTGATGCACATGAAGCTTATTACCTGGAAGCATTAATTATGCAACAACTCAACCAGTTCGAGCTAAGCCTTACTGCTATTGAAAAGGCAATGGAATTGAGTGACGATAATGCTGCCTATTTTAACTTGAGGGGAAACCTCTTCCTCCAAAAAGAAGAGCTCAAAAAAGCGGAATCAGATTTTGATAAAGCAATTGAGCTTTCTGATTCTTCCTCAGCACATAGAAATAAGGTAATGGTCATGCTGATGACCGACCGTGGCCAGGAAGCCATTCCTTATCTCATTGGAAGAATTAAGGCGAATCCCCAGGATGCTGAGAACTGGATTTTGATGGGAGATATGATCAAAAGAGGTGGACAGGCCGATAAAGCCAGAACCTATTATGAGCAGGCACTCACCATTGATCCTGATAACGATTATGCCAGAAGGCAGTTAGAGGATATCTAGGCTAAAACTTTAGTTGGCGGCAGTTCGTCTTAAGCATGTATTCGCCAATACCTGAAATTACCTTCAAGAGAGGTAATACCGTTTAATCCCGCACATATTTATTGTGCGGGATTGAATTTTGGAACTAAAAAAGGCTATCTTTGTCGCCCTTTCTGCTCATGTGGCGGAACCTGTCTGCCGACAGGCAGGTTGGTAGTCACGAGTAACGAAATGCTCACGTGGCGGAATTGGTAGACGCGCACGCTTGAGGGGCGTGTGACCTAACGGTCGTGATGGTTCGACTCCATTCGTGAGCACTATTTTAAAAACCTGGTTTCATTTTTTGGAGTCAGGTTTTTTTATTTCAAGATGTTTGAAGTGTATGCGATATCAAGTCTGAAGAGGAAGTATACTTATATAGGGATGAGCTCCCAGCTAGAACAAAGACTAGCGAGGCACAACAAGGGGCACAATAAGACAACAAAACCGTATGCTCCTTTCAAGCTGATTTATACTAAAGCGTTTCAATCCAGGGTTGAGGCACGAAAACATGAAAAGTACTTGAAATCTGGGATAGGTAGAGAGTTCTTGAAGGAAATAGATGAAAGAATGTGACCTAACGGTCGTGATGGCCTGCCTGCCGCAGGCAGGTTCGACTCCATTCGTGAGCACATTTTTAAAAGCCCATTTCAGTTTTGAAATGGGCTTTTTTGTTTTATACTCGGAAAACTCATTTTTTAAAGAAACTTTGTTCAAAGAACTGAAAGCAGCAGATATCATCCCCCCCGTTATTTTAACGGGCTTATTTCCTTTGATAGCTTTAGTCAGTAATGCAGATGAATGGGTACAACTTTCTGGAATTGAACAAATCATCCGCTGGGTCGTGATGTCTTCCTTTTTAATGGTCATTTGGTTTTCAAACCTGTTTCTCAGGAGAAATTCATCAAAGTCACGATTCTATATAAAGGCACTCTTGATGAATGCGGTACTTATTTTTGGATTCTCGTTTATTACAACACAATATTTCTCAACACTAGTTGATGTTGGGAATACGGTTAATGATCCGCCTGTGCTAACCTTCATAAGGCCAGGAATAGCTGCAGGTCTAATATTAATTTTTCAATTTACGCTACAAGCCTCAAAAGAGAATGCCCGGTTGAAGAATGAGAATCTTGCCCTTCAAGCAGAAAATTATAAAGCAGAGCTGGAACAACTTCGAAAACAAGTAAATCCCCATTTTCTCTTTAACAGCCTTAGCACATTGAGAACAATCATAAGAGATCAAAAGAGTTCAGAAAAAGCAGAACAATTTGTGTTGAGCTTGTCGGATGTATATCGCCAAATACTACAAACTAAAGAATCAGATAGCATTACTCTGAATGAAGAGCTGGAGTTTCTCTCTTCCTATATCTATCTCCTGGAAATTCGTTTCGGAGAATCCATTTCTATTGAAATCGATATTAAGGAAAACTCAAAACACTTCTCTCTTCCTGCTTTTGGCTTACAGCTTTTGGTTGAGAATTGTATCAAACATAATGTGGTTTCGGCTGATGAACCTCTTCAAATCCGCATATACCAAGATTCAGAAGAGTCAGTGACCGTATCTAATACATTCAACCCGAAGCGTTCTACTACCGAATCTCTGGGTACCGGCCTCTCTAACCTGGAAAAAAGATATGAGCTGATCGGAATGAAAGATGGTGTTGCGGTCCATAATGATGATAATACCTACTCCGTAACCCTGAAATTATTCTAGAATGAACGTTCTTATAATTGAAGATGAGCTACATACAGCTGGCCTACTCAAAGAATTTATTGAGAGTAAACCGGATTACCAGGTTGTAAATATCTGTGACAGCGTTTCATCTTCAGTTAATTATCTAAGGAATTTTTCTTCGAATCTTGACCTGATCTTTATGGATGTTCAACTGGCTGATGGGGAAAGCTTTGAGATTTTTTCGGAGATAGAATTTCAGATCCCGGTGGTTTTTTGTACTGCCTTTGATGAATATATCCTGAAAGCCTTTAAGAATAACGGTATCGATTACATACTTAAGCCAGTAAAGGAGACGGACGTACAAAATGCCCTGCTGAAAATGGAGAGTTTAAAGAAATCTCTATCCAACGAGCCTGTTCCTAAAGCCTCTCAAGTGTTACCGCAGACCATACTGGTAAGGAAAATGGAGAAGATGATACCCATCGACATTTCAAAGATTGGTTTTCTTCATTTATATAATGAGACCCTAAATTTGTACAGCTTGGTTGGCGAGAAGTTTACGTTGTTCAAAACGATGGATGAGATGGCATCCAAATTAGACCAGCATCAATTCTATAGGATTAACCGCCAAATGATTGTCAACAGGCAGGCCATTAAAGACATTGAGCCTTATTTCAATAGAAAAGTAATCGTGAACTTTGAGTTTCCTACTCCTAAAAAGGCTATCGTTAGCCGCTTAAAAGTCTCCGCTTTTATGGATTGGCTGGAGCATCCCAACCCATAATGTTCAATTCACCTTCCAAATTGTTCATTTCAGTATAAAAGTCACTCAGTGTAATTGAGCTTAATCCGAAGTTTGCCTCGAACCAAACACAAAGAGGTAAAAACGATGACTCAATTATTATTCCTATTCGCCATACTTTTTAGCATTAATGCTTTTCCCGCGTCAGAAGATGGCGACCAAATTTTAGGAACCTGGGTAAACGAACAGCAAACAACCCATATTGAAATCTACAAGCAAGATGGAAAGTACTATGGCAAGATAGTATGGATACCTAGCACTGTAGATCAGGATGGAAACCCAATAACAGATCGAAAAAATCCTGATAAGGCGCTTCGCGATCGCGAGCTATTAGGCATAGATATTTTGGAAGGTTTTGAATACAAAAAAGGGGAATGGAAAGACGGGACGCTTTATAGCCCACAAAATGGAAGAAAAGTTTCTCCAACTCTACAAATCACTTCTGATGACAAGCTGAATATCAAAGTGAAAAAGGGGCTAATCAGAAGAACTGTTACCTGGACACGACTATGAAATTCATAAAGAGCTTCATACTAGCCCTTTTATTTGCCCTCTGTTCCTCAGTCTTAAATGCACAAGTGCCTGAAGAAGAAAGCGAGGCGCCTAAAATGGAAAATCAGATGCTTGAAGTAGGAAGTATTGATGATGCGATTGCGTATGCTATGGAATACAACCCTTCACTTGAAGTATATAAACTTCAAACACAGCTAACGGATCTCAATTATAAGCTTCAGAGGAACACTCGTTTTCCAACGATCACTTATAACTTTAGCAGCCAAAACACAACCAGCTTAGCAGTGACTCCGGTGCCCGGAGAGTTGTTCGGGCAACCTGGTGAAACTGTAGAGGCAGAGTTCGGTCAGCCTTATGCTTTTAACTCGGGTATTACTGTTCAATCGAACAGGTTTGACTGGCAGAACAATTTAAAAACCAAGCTGGCAAAGAATGAAATTTCCATTCTCGAAGCGGAAGTGGATGAGTTCAGGCAGCAATTGGTGCAACAGGTTTCCTTGTATTACTACACTGCGTTAATAGCTAAGAAGGCGATCGAGATAAATGAAGAAAATATTTCTGTTTCAAATAAGATCATTGACCTAACAGAACTTCGCTTACAGGAGGGCCTGGAAGATCAGTTCGGTGTCAACCAATCGAAAATGAATGCCAGTAATAGCAAAAAAACAAAGCTTTCTAATGAAGCTTTATATGCTGAATGTATCACGCAGCTTAAAAACCTGTTTGGATTATCCTATTTAACAGAACTTAACCTGACTGAAATTCTTAGCTATGAATGGTCACATTCCAATTTCTCAATCGACTCTCTCGATGTAGCAAGCAATAGAAGACTGGTTACGCTTAATCGCCAAATTGAAGGCTATAAACTTAATTTCAGAGTTCAACGAGCAGCATATATTCCGTCAATTACAGCGACAAATTATACAGGAAAACAGTTGTATAGGGATGATTTTGGATTAGATATCGGAAAGGGAACCTGGGCTGATTATAACTATACCTTATTAACGATTTCCTTCCCTCTTTTCACTGGCTTCAGTCGAAGCAACAATGTAAAGATTGCAAACAGACAACTATCTCTTGCTAAACTTGACTACGAAACCGAACTGAGAAATACAGAGTTGAGCGACATGTTGCTAATAAGCGATTACAGACAGGGAATAGAGACCCTGGAGCAATCTCAAACTACCTATGACCTTGCTAAAGAAAACCAGGATATCGCTTTTGCACGATACGAAGAGGGATTAATAACATTGGATCAGTATTTAAATGCAGTTGAAGACCGTCTTCAATCAGAGAACGCTTATCTGAACGACCTCTCCATATTGTACTCCCACTACTCAACCATAATCTCCAGAACCGAATTAAAATGAAATTCTCCATCAAACATATAACCATTATTTGTGTTGCTTTTTTTGTGAGCAATTGCTCCGGGCAAGATGTAGTTCAGCCTGTTCGTACCGATATCGTTGATGCCGTTTTTGCAAGCGGCCAGATCACAACTGACAATGAATATCTGGTAACCTCAAATGCACAGGGCTATTTGATCAAAAGCTATGTAGATGAAGGCGATGTTGTTTCCGAAGGAACCCCTCTCTTCCATATCTCTAATGACAAACAAACCCCACAATTGCAAACGGCTATTGCCAATTATGAAGACGCCTATCGCCAGGCACAACCAAACTCACCACAGCTAAGCCAGCTTCAGCTACAAATAGCGCAGGCCGAGCAACAGCTTGAGTTGGACAAGAAGAACTATGAGCGGTATTCCTCTTTATATGAGGCAAATGCAGTTTCTACCTCTGAGCTGGAAAAGATGAAGCTTCAATACGAATTATCTCAGAATAACCTTAAAATTCAGGAGCAATCTTACAACGAGACAAATGCTATTCTGCAGTTGAATCTCGAAAACACAAAGCAACAGTTAAAACTACAAGAGGAAACAAGCAGTGATTTTGTAATTAATGCATCTACTTCCGGGCAGGTACTAAATGTATATAACGAGATCGGTGATTTTGTAAATCTGGGTCAGCCCATCGCAAAGGTAGGTGGTGACAGTTATATCATTCAGCTCTATGTAGCTGAGGAAGACATTAAACTCATCCAGAAAGATCAGAGAGTGTTGGTAGCATTAAATACCGATTCTGATCAAACTCATGCTGCCTTTATCACAAAGATTCTTCCTGCTTTCTCGGTAGAGGAACAATCCTTTATTGTTGAGGCCCGGTTCGTAGATCAGGTAGAGTATGTTTATCCGGGAACTCAGCTTCAGGCAAATATCATCATTCAGGAGGTTGAGGATGCCCTGGTAATCCCAGCTACTTACCTCACCGAAAATGACCAGGTTCAACTTAGATCCGGGGAAAAAGTGTCTGTTCAAACCGGAATTAAAACCCTGGAGTGGGTTGAAATTCTTTCCGGATTAGAAGCTTCAGATCAATTAACTCTTGCTAAGCGGTGAACCCTATGTTGAATTCAACCAATCTTAGGATCTCAAGGAAGCATCTTAGCTCGCGAATAAAGCAAACGGTAATCGCTATGCTTAGTGTGGTCTTTGGGACTTCGATGTACATCTTCATGAATGGGTTTATGACAGGTGTAAATGAAACCCAGGATGATATGGCCTTTAGCCAATTAGCACATATTAGAATCTATAATGATGTCCCTGAAGACAATACCAATTTACTTACTGTTGCCTATCCGGGTGCAATGCATCATGTGCGGAATCCTCAGGTGATTCAATACACCGAAGGCATTAAAAACTCCGTGGAAATCGTAGAATATGTAGAGAAATTCCTACAAGTAGATGCTGTGGCTCCTCAGGTAAATCTTAGTGTATTCTTTCAAAAAGGAGCAACAGAACGAAACGGCTCTATTTCAGGAATAGATTCGCAGAAAGAGAATCAACTTTTTAATGTATCCTCATACATCGTTGAAGGGAGCTGGGAGAGTTTTGAGGAAGATGCGAATGCGATCCTGTTAGGAGTAGGTGTAGCAGAAAAACTTAGTCTGGATGTTGGAGACTATTTATTGGTAAAAAACTCGAATGGAGTAACCAAAAACTTCAAAATAGCTGCCTTATTCGAGACCTCCATAACTTCTACCGACAACACTAAGGGATATGTGAATATTGATGCAGCTCAACAGTTAGCTTCCAAAAATTCCGGCTATGCGAGTGATATTCAAATAAATGTAAAGGATTACTCGAAAGCTGAAGTCATCGCCGACTATTTAGGCAGAACGATCCCTTTTAAGGTTGAATCCTGGGTCGAATCTAATGGCCAGTTAGTAGCTGGTAATGAGCTTCGCAACATTATTGCACTTGCTGTTTCAATAACTATTCTGCTGGTAGCAGGTTTTGGAATTTACAACATCATGAACATGACCGTGAATGAGAAAATCCGAGAAATCGCCATTCTCAAAGCTGTGGGTTACGATGAAAGAGACATTGTAGAGATTTTTCTAACCCAATCCATCATTATCGGATTGTTAGGAGGGTTGTTTGGAATGGTCCTTGGTCTTTTAATCTCGGTGGGGGTAAGTATTGTTCCATTTGAAATACCGGGAATGAGTAACCTACCTATGACTTACTACGCTAAACACTATGTGCTGTCCTTTCTGTTTGGAGTGATTACTACTGCCTTAGCCGGCTATTTACCCGCTAAAAAAGCGTCTAACGTTGACCCTGTAGAAATTATAAGAGGCTAATTATGAGTTCCAATATTCTTTCCGTTAGAAATATTTCTAAATACTTCCATGAACCCCAAACTTTTCAAGTACTGAAAGGAATCGATTTTGAAGTAAAGAAGGGGGAGTTTCTTTCTTTAATCGGGAAATCTGGCTCCGGGAAATCTACTCTCCTATATGTGCTTTCAACGATGGATAGTGATTATACCGGAGATGTATCTATTGATGATTTCCACTTGCGAGGAAAAACTCAAAATGAATTGGCAGCTTTCCGAAATGAAAACATCGGCTTTGTTTTCCAGTTTCATTACCTACTTCCGGAGTTCACCGCACTCGAAAATGTGATGCTTCCTGCCCTAAAGCTGGGGAGGCTATCAAAAGAAGAGATCGAGGCAAAAGCAGTGGAAAATTTGACCTTACTAGGTCTTGAGGCCGAGATAAATAAAGCTTCCAATAAATTATCCGGAGGCCAGCAGCAGAGAGTTGCCATCGCACGGGCATTGATTAATGACCCTAAAATAATCATGGGTGATGAACCTACCGGAAACCTCGATTCAAAAAATACGGATATCGTGTTCGATATTTTCAAGCAGTTAACCGTCGAGAGAGGGCAAACCATCATTACCGTAACTCATGATGATGATTTCGCAGCAAATTGCGATCGTATTATTGAATTGAGTGATGGAAAAATCGTGAACTGATTAATCAAGCTCTATAAAAAGTGATGACACTTTTCGAATAAATGAAATACCTTCTCCAAAAACGGAGTAGGTATTTCTCACTGGAAAATGATCAAAAGAAAAATTCAGGATTTAACCCCCTCACTCTTACTTGAATGGTATAAAACTAAAGCCTATCAAAGAATTCTAACCAATCACGATATTGGAACAGAGCTGGATATTTTTATTGCAAAAAAATTACTGGAGAATAAAGGGGTTTTTGTTGATATAGGAGCAAATATTGGCTTGTATACAAAGTACTTATCTCCCTTAGCCAGTAGTACTATTTGCTTTGAACCCGTTCCTTTTACTTTTAAAATTTTAAAAAAGAACGTCAAATATTTTAATCTCCAAAATGTTTCTCTCCATCCGGTAGCCATTTCTGAGAACACAGGAGTTTCAAACATTGAGGTTCCGATTCAAGCTGGGGTATTCAATTATTTCCGTGCCAGCCTGGAAGAATCTGATGATGAACGGGTTAAGTCTTTTCCTATTCAGACACAAACACTAGACTCTTTTTTTGAAGGGACCCAACAAAATATCTCATTTATCAAATGTGACGTTGAGCAGCATGAGCTTTCTATTATTCGAGGAGCCAGTTCCTTTCTTCAAAAGTTTAATACTCCATGGCTTATTGAAGTTTCCGGAAACCCAGATGCAGAAGGAAGTTCATCAAAAGAATTATTTGAAATAATGAGTAACTATGGTTTTACTCCTTATTTCTTTGATGGCAGTCATCTTCTTGAAAGGATTCCCGGGGATAACAGTGTAAATTATTTTTTTTTAAAACCTTCCAGTATAGATTTACTTATCCAAAAAGGAACAACTATCGTTAATAAAGCCGATAGAGAGTAGGCTATCTAATAACAAGTAATAGAGTAAAGGAAGAATATTTCCCTCAAAGTCTTTGATTTCCTTAGTACAAGTATAGCGGATGGGGTTAGGGCTATAGATATCATATCCGCCTTCTCCCGATATCTTGGGATGACTTCAATTCGGGTGAATGTATCTTCTCCAAAAGATGTTAACTTTTCGTGATACACAACAGCAGGGTATTCCGTTAATTAGATCAAAAAGGAAATACTATGTTTAAAAAGATAATTTTTGGAGCACTTTTTTTAAGTATCTCCACTATAAGTTATGCACAGGATATGGAAAAGAAATTAGAGCAGGCGACCTTCGGAGCAGGTTGTTTCTGGTGCGTGGAAGCCATTTACGAACTTGTTGAAGGGATTGAGCATGTTGAGTCCGGGTATTCAGGAGGACATGTAGAGAATCCTTCTTACCGGGAAGTAACCACGGGCAGAACGGGGCATGTTGAAGTAGCCCGCATTCATTTTGATCCCGAAGTAATCACTTATGAGCAGCTTTTAACCGTACTTTGGCATACTCATGACCCAACCACACTAAATCGTCAGGGAAATGATGTGGGACCGATGTACAGGTCGGCGATTTTTTATCATAATGAAGAGCAAAAAGCTATTGCTGAAAAATCACTAAAGGCTACCGATGCTTCAGGGCTTTGGGATGACCCTATCGTTACTACCATAGAGGAGCTGGAAAACTACTATGTAGCCGAAAACTATCATCAGGACTACTATGAGAATAATCCGAACGCGGGTTATTGCTCATACGTAATTGCCCCTAAAATCAAGAAGTTCAAAAAAGAGTTTAGCCATCTTTTAAAGGCCGATACCCCATTTTAATAAGGGTATAGCTTCATCTTTTTGTCATTAGAGGCTGATAGATTCGAATAAATAACTAGGGCTCAAGAGTTAGAAGATAAAAATTCCCATATTCGGTATTCCAGCCTCAATAAGTTATTTTTCCATGGCGCTGATACCCGATCGGCGTTTTTGGTAAAAAAAGATCAGCATAATGACTAAATATTTGATAGCGCTTTTCCTGTGCTTTATCGCGCTCATGCCAATAAGTACAAGAGGGCAGATTGTAATTAATGAAGTGGTTTCAACGAATGGAAGTGGTGTTACCGACGAAGAAGGTGACTTCCCCGATTGGATTGAGTTGTATAACCCCTCAAATAGCACAATAAACCTGTCTGGCTTTTCAATTTCAGATGATTCACTCGATCTCGAAAAATATCCACTGCCAAATGTGGGGATTGAAGCTGGGGCATACTTTCTTCTTTATGCCTCTGACAAAAACAGAGAAGGGTTTACTACATTTTGGGAAACGCGGATAGAAGAGGAAAGCCAAATTAGATATACCATTCCTAACGCACAGACGCCCTCTTCCTGGGTTGATCGAGACTTCGACGATTCAAACTGGAGTTCAGGACAGTATGGAATCGGCTATGGAGATAATGATGATGTTACCCAGGTTCCAAATGGTACACTCTCTATTTTTACCCGTGCTGAATTTGATGTCGAAAACCCTGCCCTGGTCAATAATTTGATGCTCCATGTGGATTATGATGATGGCTACATCGCTTTCTTAAACGGGGTTGAAATCGCAAGGGCTAATATGAGTGGGGAGAGCCCAGCTGCGCATAATGCAGTAGCGAATACGTACCTGGAACCGAGATTGATATACGGGCAATCATTGGATGGAATGTTGATCACCGAAGTGGAAGGTTTATTGGTCGAAGGAAAAAATGTGCTTGCCATTCAGGTGCACAACAACAGTTCTGGCTCATCCGATATCACGCTAATTCCTTTTTTAAGCCTTGGATATTCGAGTTCAGATGATGTGACTGGAAGTATTGCACCCGAAACAAACTTAGAGGCTTCTCAAGTAGTGTATCCTCATCTGAATTTTAAGATAAGCAGTGCTGGAGAATCACTCTTTCTTTTTGATTTGCAAGACTCTTTGATTGTAGATGAGCTTACAGTTCCCGAGTTGAGACAAGGGGAATCTTTTGGTAGAACACAAGCTGATTTAGAGCAAGTATTCATCTTTTCCACACCAACACCATTAGCACAAAATCCTAATGATGGTTTTTTAGAAAGGTTGCCTGCTCCGGAATTAAGTGTTGCTGGCGGATATCATCCCAACACAATTTCTGTTTCACTAACAAATTCTGAGTTTGCGGATAGAGTGTATTACACTACCAATGGTAGCGAACCCACCACAGAATCTCCTGTTTTTGGAAATGGTGTGATGGAAATTGATTCCCATACTGCACTTCGGTTGAGGACCATAGAAGAGGGAAAGCTCTCAAGCACGATTACCACACAAACCTATGTGATAGGCACGGATCATGACCTCCCTATAGTCACAGTAAATACCAATCCCGATAACCTTTGGGATGACCAAATAGGAATATATGTAGAAGGAACAAACGGCATTGCCGGAAACTGTGTGGGACCTTCAAATTGGAATCAGGACTGGGAAATTCCGGTCCATATTGAATTGTATGAAAAAACGGGCGAGCTTGGTTTTAGCTCTCAGGCAGGTGCTAAAATTTTTGGAGGGTGTAGCCGAAGTAATCCCGTAAAGTCACTCTCTATTTTTTTTAGAGGTGAGTATGGTAATGCGGAGCTTAACTACAAGCTTTTCGAAGAAAAAGATATCGACAAGTTTCAAGGCTTTGTACTTCGTAATTCCGGGAATGATTTTATTGGTGCAGGGTTCACTATGTTCCGCGATGGAATGATGAAAACACTGGTTGAGGATACTGAAATTGATTATCAGGCTTTCCGACCTGTGGTCGTATATTTGAATGGCGATTATTGGGGCATTCATAACATCAGGGAGAAGATCAATGAGCATTTTATTGAATCGAATAGCCAGGCTGATTCAGAGCAGATCGACCTGCTGGAAAATAATCAGTGGGTGGTGCATGGAAGTTCTGAGAATTTCCAGGAGTTCATGAGTCTTCTTGGAACGGCAAATATGAGTGATGCCGAAGAATATGCTCAGGTGGAAGCTTATCTCGATATCGATAACTACATCGACTATGTCTCAGCTCAAATCTATTACGGAAATACGGATTGGCCTGGCAATAACATGCGCTTTTGGAGAGATCAGCGTACCAATGGTTCCTGGCGATGGATTATGTACGATACTGATTTTGGCTTTGACCTTTACAATTGGACAGGAAGCGGTGCTGGCGATAACACACTGGAGTTCGCCCTCGATCCGAACTGTAATTGCGGTTGGCCAAATCCATCGTGGTCTACTTACATGTTAAGAAGGATGGTTCAAAGCCCAGTTTTTGTACAAAAGTTTGCGAATAGAATGTCAGACTTGATGAACACTTCCTTCCAACCGGATTATGTGCATTCAGTAATAGATTCTTTGGCTGGAATTATCGAATCTGAAATTCCTCGCCAAACCGAAAAGTGGGGTAATTCCCTGGAAGGTTGGCAAAGCGAAATTGCTAAGATGAAAGGATTTGCAAACGACCGCCCAGAGAATATGGAATCCTTTTTTAGGAATAGGTTTGATCTTGCTGCAAGGTCAGCACTAACGGTGAATTCCTCTAATCAGGCACACGGAGAAGTAAAAGTAAACAGGATTCTGCCAGATTCTTACCCATGGTCAGGGGAATATTTTAGGAATATGCCGGTAGAAATAACAGCTATTCCAAAACGAGGATATACATTTATTGGCTGGAGTGATGACGCTGGAATTACAACTAACACTAGAGAAGTATTGGCAGGTACAACTACTTATACTGCGAATTTTGTACTTGACCAGGAAGCCTCATCTGATATTGTAATCAATGAATTCATGTACAACGCCGATGAGAATGAAGAAACGGGAGACTGGATCGAATTGTATAACACGGCTGGTTTTGAAGTTGATATAAGTGGATGGCAACTAAAAGATGAGGACGATTCACATGTGTATGAGTTTCCAAACGGGACCACGATGGGTTCGGATACGTATCTGGTAGTTGCCGCTGACCTGGATGAATTCAATTCTCAATATTCAGGTATTTCACCTTTGTTTGGCGAATTGGGATACGGTCTCGCTGGGGGTTCTGACGAAGTTCGGCTTTTTGATGCTGAAGGAATACTCGTTGATTCGCTTTCTTATTTAGATGAAGACCCATGGGATTCAGGTGCCGACGGAACCGGGTTTACCTTGGAATTAATCAATCCGGATTCAGATAATTCCCTGCCGGAAAGCTGGAAGGCATCATCTGTAGATAAAGGGACTCCCGGAGCACAGAACAGTGTATTTTTGGTTTCAGAAGAAGTAGGGATTTCTGTTCCGGAAAGAATTCTCCTCAACCAAAACTATCCTAACCCCTTTAATCCAAGTACTACCATCTCCTTTGAGATTCCGCAAACTTCGTATGTACGCCTGGTTGTGTTCGATATGTTGGGTAGAAAAGTATCAACCCTGGTTGATGGGCAAAGAACGGCAGGACTGTATTCCCAGACATGGGAAGCTCAAAATTTTGCAAGTGGAGTCTATATGTACGCCTTAGAAGTAGATGGGAAGTTATTTACTCGTAGAATGATGCTGATAAAGTAGTTTTAAGTATAGAACGGTCTCATTTCACAATACCCTGATAACATAGAATGGCTATCTTTTGGGAAACACAATGTCTGATTTTCAATGAAGAAGTATTTTCTCCTTTTTTCCATACTGCTGTTCTCCATTTCGGTACAGGCACAAACCGATCAAATTGCACCAACACTTACTAAAGCCGAGCTCATAGATTATCTACAGGATAATTATTCTGTAACTGATCCCTTAGGGTATAATAGTGCCCGCGATGCCATGTATGGAAGTATCGATAATAAGAATGGTGACATTGTTTGCGTTTATACCGGTTTTACCATTCAGGCGAACACCCGGGGAGATGCTTTTGCCAAAGGCATTAATACAGAGCATACCTGGCCACAGGGGATGTTCGGAGAAGCTGAACCAATGCGAGGAGATATTCACCATTTATTCCCAACACTTGTTGAAGTAAATAGCGAGAGGAGTAGTGACCCCTTTGGTGAAATCCCTGATAATGAGACCACTTCATGGTGGTACCTGGATAATAAAGGCTCACAAACCTCCATTCCAACATCCAATATCGACTTGTATAGTGAAGAAATATCAGGACGTTTCGAGCCCCGCGAAGATCATAAAGGGAATGTAGCCAGGGCTATTTTCTATTTCTGGGCGATCTATCAAAACACAGCAGGTGTAAGTGATGACGCTTCCTTTTTTGATGGGATGAAAGATGTACTTCTGGATTGGCACGATTTGGATCCCGTGGATGCTGCAGAGGTTCAGCGCAGCCTGGGAGCAGAATCGGCCCAGGGGAACAGAAACCCATTTGTTCATGATACTACCTTAGTACGTCGTGCTTTCTTTGATGGAGGAGTCATTGAACCGGTTGACGTTCCTAATCCGGTTATTGGAGAAATTACAAATATACAGGAGAACACATTTCAGCTCACGTTCATTGAAGATGAAAACCAGGCTGGTGTACTCTTCAGTTATGACAATGAATTAGTTACCTCTGATACAGCTGGAAATCCATTTTCACTAGCTGATTTTGACAGCATTAAATCTGCAAGAGTTCGTTGGTCGGATGGAGCCTCTGAAGGTGAGCGGATTGCAGATTCGTTGTTTGTACTGGAGTTTTTCCCTGAAGTAAAAGACACCATTATTACAGGGCCGACAGCATCCATCAAAGCGTTAGTAATTTCAGGAGTAATAGATGCTGATCTTTCTGGCGGTACACCTAAAGCAGTGGAGCTTTATGCGACGGAAGACATTCCGGATTTGGGTGTATTTGCTATCGGTTCGGCTAATAATGGAGGAGGAAGTAATGGAGTTGAACTGCAATTAAGCGGTTCCCTGGCAAAAGGAGATTTTTATTATATAGCCACTGAATCTCCAAACTTTAATTCTTGGTTTGGGTTTTCTCCGGATATAACAGATGGTTCGGCAACTGCGATAAATGGGGATGATGCAGTGGAACTTTTTTATGATACTACAAAAGCATTTTCAGGAAATGAGCTGGTAGTGGATGTGTTCGGAGATATTGATGTGGATGGCAGTGGGCAAGCCTGGGAATACACGGATGGATGGGCATATCGAAAGAGTTTTACCGGGCCCGATAGCACAAGCTTTAATCCAAATAACTGGACATTTTCAGGGCCTGGAGCTTTGGATGGCGAGTCGAATAATAATGCTGCATCTAATCCTTTTCCTGTCGGTACGTACGAGTTCAGTATGGGAACTCCTGCTGAAAATGAACCGTCAATTCCTTCAACAATTAAGCTTTTTCAAAATTACCCAAACCCTTTTAACCCCAGTACAGTGATACGTTACGAGCTTGCCAACGCAGGTTTTGTAAGTCTTAAAGTGTATGATGTAATGGGAAGGGAAGTAGCAAATTTAGTGGAGGGTTCAATTTCCAGTGGAACTCATTCCGTCCGGTTTGATGCAAGAAATTTATCCTCAGGCGTGTACATGTACCAGCTGAAGTTTGCTAACCAAACGCTCACATCTAATATGCTTTTAATTAAGTAGTTACCTAAAAGAGATAGATTGTAATCGTTAAATTAACTATACTCTACGGTCTTTTTAGGTTAGCAATCAATAATGTTATAGGGTAATAATGCAGGATGTACAAGTAGCACGTACGGGTATTGCGCAGTCTACAAAAAAGGGAAGCTGGCAGATTTATCTGAATGATCCCAGCCTCAATAAATTTCAGTTGGGGCCCGCTCTTTCCAATGATTATATCTCTACTGAAATTATCTCTCCATTAAATCAGCGATCTACTTTTTACAATACGGTTCCGGAACAAAGAGACGAGGTAGTAACAGTATACCTGGACTTTAAAGAAGTCGATCAAACCAGAGTGTCGAGTATTGAACTGAACGCTTCCGATGACTTTTTTAAACACTGGAAAGTTATTCTAAGAGACAACAGAAAAAATAGCGATATCGAAGTCTCAACAACTTCCACCCACGAAGTCGAACCTGTTATCGAGCTTAATAAACTGATGAAGATGGGTTTTGTGGAAGATCAGCACTTTACCGGAAAATCCTACTTCGAACTACAGCTTACCCCTATAAAGAACTAAAAGCGTCTTTTTTTAAGGTTTTTCTTCTCTACAAAATCACTACGGGCCCTTAGAAGTCTACTTCAGGCTAATTAGATTTTTCCCAAGTTAAATCTAGAGGGTTAGACAAATGAAAACCGTAGACATGTTGGCTAAAGAGCAGCCTCCTACCACAGCTAAGCGATGGACTATAGAGCTCACTGACCTGGGAGTTCATCAGGGCTTTATGGGATATTCTCTCAGCGATAAGTATTTATTGATAGGTATTACCTCACCGCTATTGGAAAGCCAGATTTCTATTAACTCATTGTCTCATGATGAGCAGGCCGAGATAAAAATTCCGCTGCAACTGGAGAAGTGCAGCGCTCTTCTGAATGGAAGTATTTGGTTCAAGGGCCTGGACAAAATTCTGCCAAAGTGGGAGATACACTTTGTAGATAATCGATTTGGGGAGTCGGTTAAAATTGATGAACAAAGTGTAATCAGGATCAGAGAGTTGGAGAAGAATATTAGAAGTGAGCATATGAAATTGCTCGAAAGCCTGACTGAAGATCAGCATACTTCATCATTTTTTGAACTCAGCTTAAAGCCTAAGGTCAAACATTGGTCATGATGATAAAGACCCGTCGGGAACTATCCTTGTAAGTGAGTCAAGACCCGACAATAGAGACAGCGGGATTACTAACCGACGGGCTTTTTTATTGATTTAAATCGGATGTATTTATTGCTACTATTGTAGCATGATCAGTACCCATCTGGAGTTGTTAAATTTTAGGAACCACCTTGATACCAAGGTGGACTGGGCTCCTCATCTAAATGTGATAACAGGACCAAATGGAGCAGGAAAAACAAGCATCATTGATGCCATCCATTACCTGTGTATGTCACGAAGTTTTGTGAGTAATTCGGATTTATATGTGGCTCATAAGGATGAATCCTATTTTATGATTAAAGGAGAGTTTAAAGGGGAAATCAGGTCCCAGTTTGAAGTAAGTTGCTCTTATTCCCGGGGAGAAGGGAAGAGGATTTTTGTTAACGAAGGCCCTCTGGATCGCCTATCCGACCTAATAGGAATGGTTCCTGTGGTAGTTCTTTCACCCGATGACAAAAAACTCACCCGGGAAGGGCCGGCAGAACGAAGGGCTTTTTTAGATTCCTTTATCAGCCAGATTTCATCATCATACCTCAGGGATTTATTAGACTACAGAAGGATAAGGAAGCAGAGAAATACACTGCTTCAGCAGTTTAGCGGAGCTGGCCATCTTATCGCAATGCACCTTGAGCCATGGAATAAGCAACTGGTGGAGGTAGGCTCAAGGATCGTTGCAAAAAGAGAAGAAGTGCTTAATCGGTTCAAAGATTATTTGGCGAAAGACTATGCGATGATATCCGGAATGAATTTAAGTACAGGTCTTGAGTACCAGACTTTTTGTACTGCCTCAGAAGATCCAAAAGAAATAGAAGAGCAGTATTACTCCTTATTGAATGAGAATCATGACCGGGAGCTTGAACGAGAGCAAACCTTAATTGGCCCTCATCGTGATGAGATAGTGTTTTACCTGGATGACTTTGAATTGAGAAGATTTGGCTCGCAAGGTCAGCACCGGTTATTCGCACTTTCCCTGAAACTTGCTCAGCTTCATTTTTATTCCGATGAATTGGATGACCTCCCAATTTTTATGCTTGATGACGTATTTGGTGATCTGGACCTGGATAAGACGGAGGTCCTGTTAAAAGCATTGCAACAGCATAAAGGGCAAACTTTTATTACTTCGGCTAACCCAATTCCATTCGAGAATTATGTACATTTTGACGGGGAAAGAAATCGATTTTATCGAGTTAAGGATGGAACAATACATACCGAATGAGATTAGATAAACCCAAAGCTATAGGAACTGCACTCCAGGATTTCCTGGATAAATTCCCTCAAAAGAAAAAGTTGAGACAAGGGATGGTGCTTTCCATTTGGGAAGAAGTGGTAGGCGACCGGATTGCCCTTCACACCGAAGACTTACATTTTGAAGGAGATAAACTGGTATGTAAAGTAAAAAACCCAGCCTGGAGGCATGAGATTCATGCCAACCGGTTTAGCATAGCCAAAAAGCTGAATGCTAAAGTAAAAGGTCAGGTTATTAGCGATATTATCGTTCGGGCTTAGTTGTTAAAACCCCTTACTGACTCTATATTTGTTTTATGGCGGCTTCATTTTTAGAAAAATTCCAACTCCAGATCAAACGAGCGTTAATGTTTGGTGTACCCCCAGGAGGGAATGAGGATGATGCGCGAGTAGCCCGAAGAGAGCGTGTAGCGGTATTTGTAGTAGCTTACATTATGGCGATGAGCCTTTGGTTTATTGTAAACTTAAATGGCGATTATAACATCAACATCAATGTACCCATTGAAACCGGTAGTATACCTGATGATATGGCGCTGATTGAAGACCTCCCGGAATTTGTGCAGGTTGAGGTAAGCGGGGATGGGTGGAAGCTGGTAAACTTATTTAATAAGCCGCCCAGTGTCCTTGTTGATATTACTGAAGGCGAAGTAAATCTTTTTGACCAGGTACGGCAGCGCTTTACCGTTGAACAGGATGTTTCTGTAATTAAAGTTCAGCCATTTGCAGTAAACATTGCTCTGGAACCTAAAATATCCAAGAAGATACCTATTCGATTGAACACAGATGTTGAGTTCATGAGTAGGTACGGGCTTATAGGAGAGCCCCAATTGATTCCGGATTCACTTTCTATTACCGGGGCAGTGTCGCAGGTATCGGACATTTCTGAGTGGGTAATTACTGATACACTAGTACTGCGAAATGTTCGTGATGATATTGCCTCCATTATTCCAATTCTTCCGGAAAACCCATTAATAATTCCTTCTATTGAAGAGGTTATGTACTCGGCTAATGTTTCTGAGTTTACCGAAGGGGAAACAAGTGTATATATTCGTACCAGAGGCCTGCCAAGGGGGCAAATTATCAATTACAATCCATCAGCTGTTAGGATTCGGTTTGATGTTCCTCTCGAGCAGTTTGCAGAAGTGCAGAATATCAGGCCCTATGAAGTATATGTTCCCTATTCAGAAATCCTGGAAGACTCAACAGGTTTTGTTACTCCTGATATAGAGCTAATAACTACCCAGTATCAAATCAGGCTAAGAAGTTTCCAGCCAAAGGCAGTTGCCTATTTTAGTGTGCTGGATCAATAATAGGTTATTATTAAGTCTACATAGTTGTGCTGGAAAATATTTATCCAGAGGTTCTGTTATTGCAACAATCTATTCATCAAAAATTCCTTAAATGAAGCTAGCTTTATTCACTCTTATCTCAATTCTATCACTTTTGAATTTTTCGTCTCAACAAACGGAGACAGGTAATCTAATCATTGAAATTCCGGAAATTAAAGAGCAACAAGGAACTATTATGATTCTTGTTTTTAATTCAGAAGATGGTTTTCCAGAGGATGAAAACAAAGCGCTATATACACAGAAATTCGATGAGTACTCAGACTCTATTACTCATACCTTTGAAAATGTATCATTTGGAGAATATGCCATCGTAGTAGTTCAAGACAAAAATGGGAACGGAGAGATCGATCGCCGAAGATTTCCTCCATTACCTAAAGAGCCAGTAGGTTTTTCAAACATGGAAAAACTGGGAAAACCTAATTTTTCTAAAGCTCTGATTAGTTTTAATGAAGATGGGATGATGATTCAGGTGCCTTTCTTAAATCAGTAATATTGGGTCTATTCTAAATCTAATTGCGTTTCAAAAGGAGCAATCACCTCATCCACTTCTTTTATTCCGTCAAAAAACTCAAGTACCCTCAATAAGACTTCATCCACCAGAATATCCGGACAGGAAGCCCCAGAAGTGAGAGCCACTTTCAACGGAGAAGCATCTTTTGGGAACCAGTCCGTTGTTTTCAGGATTTCTTTTTTCCATTGGTCGAAATGCTGGATTTGAGAATCAGAATGGATTTCATTCGCATCTCTCACATGGTAGGTTGGAAAAGAGTGCTCCAGTATTTCAACCAGGTGCATAGTGTTCGAGGAATTATAACCCCCAACAACCAATGCGATATCTGCATCCATTTCAGCCAGTGCCAGCGTAGCAGACTGGTTTTCGTTTGTGGCATAGCAAAGCGTGTCAGAAGTATCTGCAAAGTGATTGAGAATGTCCGTTTCTCCATGGAGTAGGATAGCCGCTTCTTTAAGGATATCCATGACTTCCTGAGTCTCTGTAGCCAGCATGGTGGTTTGGTTGATCACCCCAAATCGTTGAAGATCTTTATGTGGGTCAAAACCAGGTGTGGACTTATGGCCGAAGTACTTTTCAAAGTCTGAGGTTGGTCGGTTACCAGTCATAATTTCAGCAAGAATGGTAGCCTCCTCAGGGTTAAGCACCACAACAACAGCCGAGTGCTCTGCACTATGCGAAAAGGTAGCCCGCGTTTCTTCATGCTGATGCTTCCCATGCACCACCAGGCTGTACTCCTTTTTTCCAAGCTGTTTTCCTCGCTTCCAAACTTTTTCCACAAAAGGACAGGTGGTATTGAACTCGTATGGATTAATGCCTTTAATCTTTAGCTCTTCCTCAATTTCACGAGTAGTCCCAAAAGCAGGTACAATCACAACATCGTCGGAAGAAAGCGAAGAGATAGGGATAATTTCAGAGCCATCGGTATTATGGAGAAACTTCACTCCTTTTCTAAGAAGGTCTTCGTTTACCGTGGGATTGTGAATCATTTCACTAAGCAGGTAGATATTCTTATCCGGATGATCCTCAACGGTCCGGTAGGCAATGTCGATGGCATTTTCTACACCATAGCAGAACCCAAAAAAACGAGGGATGAAAAACTGAACAGGCCCAAAATCCAGAATGGTTGGGGTCAGGTCCTTTTTCATGGGATCGGTAATCTTAGTCGCTTCCTTCACCTTTCGGATAATCGGCGACTTGTACATTTCTGGTATTTGGAATTCTTTACGTGGCAAAAATTCAGATTCTTTTAGAGATTCCTGATGGTTTGCTAAACAATCAGCTGCCAAATATATGGATAAGAAAAGAACAACTTTAGATTAACTTGAATTCCTTTTGAAAGTTAGGTTTTCGAATTTTCAGGGTTAAAAAAGGCGGGTTTTATAAATTTTGGTACCGTTATAATCCGCGATCATTTTAATGAACTCCTGATTTTTCTTTGTATACCAAAACCTTGTTGGTTGTCTCCCATTATAGTCCATAAAAAGTATCCATGTATCAACCTTCTCTCCACCGGGTAGAGTGAGTTCTTCCGAACCAATTACTTCAATTAAGTACCATTGAGGCCCACTAAAAGTGCTTCCGGCATGGAAGAAGCGCAATGCTGCTTTATAGTCTTTTTTTAATGGAAGGAGCGAAAAGGTTTCCAGGTCTATCTCAAAATTGAATATAGGTTGTTCTAGTTCAAGAGTATAACCCGCTTCTGCATTGTTATCGACGGTGTCAAGTGCGACTAATTCTTTCTCAGAAAACCTGTAGGCTTCAGTGCCTTTTGCTTCGCTTTTCCTGATGTGAATGACGGGTTCAAAAGTTCCAGGTTTAACTAAGGAATAGAAGCTGCCATTATTTTTTTTCTCAGTTCCATTCCAGACATGAGAAATGCCTATATATTCTTTTCCTTCGTGGTTAATACGCTCTGTTTTCGCATTCATAATTACACCCAGTCTTTGCGCTTCTCCTCTCTCAGAGTATACCAGGTATTGCATCGAGCCAATCGATAACCTGTCAAAGTTTTTGAATAAGTCTCCAACCCTTATAGTATCAATCTCCTGCCCTAGAATGTCCGTAGGGATAGCTATAAACAAGATTAATAATGCGGATAGTATGTGCTTCTTTCTCATCTGATATTCTGTTTTTGATCAAATATTGAAAGAGTAACAGGATGAAAAAAAAGCATTATACCGAATGTAGTAACTACTCTACAGAAACTCGTAAAGGTTCTTTTTCCTCATCTATAGATTAGAATCACAAATCTATAGACTAAAGGGGTTTATAAGTAGAAAACAAGTCCTGACAAGTAATAAATACAGATTCTTGTTTGTACTTTAATTTCAAAATAAATATCCATGAGTGTTCTGATAAAGCACAAACTACTTATCCTACATCTCTCTTTTTGGCTTCTGTTCATATCCTACCGTCTTTTTGACTACACAAGATATCTCCCTTTCGAAACAGCGATATATTTTTTAGGGGTTCCATTATTCTTCAATCTGCTTATAAGTTACCTGCACTACTTTTTAATATTTCCTCTTCTAATTGAAAAAAAAAGGTATCTGAAGTATACGATTTGGCTTTTATTCACTTTGACTGTAGTTGCGTTAATGAGATTTGTAGCAGATACATACTTCTTAATGCCGAGAACTCCGGACCAGGCGTATTATAGCACTATACACTTTTCCAGGGTCATAAGTGTTTGGTGGGACTTCATGACCTTTTTAGTCTTTACCGGCATGATCAAATTCACAGTAGACTGGTTTAGAGTTGAAAACGAAAAAAAGCAACTTGAAAACGAAAAGTTGACCGCGGAGTTAAACTATCTTAAGTCTCAGATTAACCCACATTTTTTATTCAACACCTTACATAACCTGAATTATCTGGTGCAGAAAGGGAAGGATCAGGCTTCGGAGGTCATTATCAGGCTTTCAAACATTATGAGATATATGATATATGACGCAAATCACCATTCTGTTTCTATTCACAAAGAAGTGAAGTACATGAAGGATTATATCAATCTGGAAAGAATACGACTCAACAAACCATTTGAGCTTTCTTTTCATGAAGAAGTCGATAATGATAAAGTTGAGATCGCTCCTTTAATACTCATTCCTTTTTTAGAAAACGCCTTTAAACATGGAGTGAGTGACAGAGAAGATAACTGCCGCGTATCAGTCGAGTTGAAATATCAGGCAAGCATGTTAAACTATAGAGTAGCTAATACCAAACTCAACCTTCCTCATAGAAAGGAGAAGTCGGGATTTGGCCTCGGGAATCTTAAAAAAAGACTTACCCTTCATTATCCTAATAAACATACTTTATTGACCAATGAGGTGGATGAAGAGTATATAATTGAACTTAGTATAAATTTGAAGAATGATTAACTGCGTAATAATAGATGATGAGCCCTATGCAAGAAACCTGCTGAGTGACTATATCGAAAAAGTCCCTTATTTAGATCTCAAGGGAAGTTTTTCAAGTGGATTGCTTGCGCTAGAAACTCTAAACAGGGAAAAAGTAGACCTTCTATTTCTCGATATCCAGATGCCTGATATCAATGGAATCGAGTTTCTGAAATCCTTTAAGAAAGCACCAAAGGTGATCCTTACTACTGCTTATGCTGAATTTGCTCTTGAAGGGTATGAGTTAGATGTACTCGATTATCTGTTAAAGCCTTTTGATTTTCCTCGTTTTTTCAAGGCGGTAGAGAAAGCCTCGAAATATCAGAGAAGAAAGAATGATTCTGAGGAAAAGCATCAACTGAAATACATACTAGTAAAAGATGGGTATGACCTCGTAAGGGTATCTTTAAAGGATATTATGTACATAAAAGGCCTTAAAGATTATGTACAAATAGTTACTACTAAAAGGAAAATTACAAGTTTACAAACACTCAAAGAGCTATCGGAAAGTCTTCCGGAGGGTATGTTCTTTAGAGTTCATAACTCATATATAGTTGGACTCGATCACATTACTCTAATAGGTAAAAATCAGATCAAAATAGAGGAGGATGACATACCCATTGGGTCTACCTTTAAAAAGCATTTTTTTGACTCTTTGGATAGATTAAAAGCTTGATTGATGCGACTTCTACATCTCTGGAAAATTGAAGGTTCTTCTTGCCATATTTTTAAGACCTTTCTTCGACCTGTTGAATTCCTACTTCTTTATTCTTTGCTGAATATTCTTAATTGAAGCAAAGCGCCTACGCTGCATCTCCAATATCATCCATGCGCACACCAACCAGCCGGCTCACACCAGTTTCAGGCATGGTTACCCCGTACATCATTTCCGCCTTACTCATGGTCTTTTTGTTGTGAGTAATAATGATGAACTGGGTTTCTTCGCTAAAGTTCTTGATCATTTTAGCAAAACGCTCAATGTTGGCGTCATCCAGGGGGGCGTCCACCTCATCCAATACACAGAAAGGAGAAGGTTTTACCAGGTAAATGGCAAAAAGGAGAGCAATAGCCGTGAGCGTTTTCTCTCCACCCGAAAGCTGGGAAATTCCTGAAGGCCGTTTTCCCTTTGGCTGGGCTTTAATTTCAATGCGGGCCTCTAACGGATCATCTACTCCTTCCTCAATCAGTAAGTCGCAGTAATCATCTTCATTAAATAAGGTCTTAAATACTTTCTGGAAGTTGGTCCTGATCTCTTCAAAAGTTTCATTGAAGCGCTCGGTAGCGGTTGTATTAATCTCCTCGATGGTTTCAAGAAGCTGTTTTTCGGCTTTATCTAGATCCTCGATTTGTTCTTCATAGAAATCGAGGCGCTCTTTCTCTTCTTTGTATTCTTCGATAGCCAGAGGGTTTACTTCCCCAATGCTGTTTAGCTTTTGCCGGAGCCAGCCAATGCGCTGTTTCACCTCATCCGGAGTTTTATCCTCAGGCATTTCAGCGCCTTTAATTTGCTTCATCAGGATTCCATAAGTCTCCCAGATGTGATCAGAAAGCCCCTGCACCTGCATCTCCATCTTTTCCTTGGCCATAGAGAGGTGGTGAACTAATTCCATGTTCACTTCTTTCTGCCTTCTAACCTCACGAAGATTTTTTTCAATCTCATTGATGCTTCCTCGTTGGGTAGCAGCAGATTCCTCCGCTTTTTCCAAGGCTTGATCAGCATCAACTTTTAAGGCTTTATTTGAGCTAAGCTGCTTTTCCAGCTCCGTCACATAGATGGAGAACTCTTCAATATTCTTTTTGGACTGCTCCGTAAGCTTGGTTCGGTTTTCAATCCGGGATTGCACACTTTGGATACCTGTTTCAGCACGTTTTACATCTCGCTCATGGTTATCCACCTTGTTCTTGAGGTCCTGATGCTTCAGTTGGGCATCGTTATAACGGCTTTGAGCTATAGAGCGGTTTTCTTCCAGGGAAGAAAGTAATTCCTTCTTCTCAGACTGAATGCCCTCCAGTTCTTCCATCTTTTTCTGAAGCTCTTTCTGTTTTGGAAGGATGGAGTCCAGCTCTTCCTGGGCAGTGCCTTCGCTGCTCTTCAGGTAATCCTTTCGGTTAACCAGCTCAGTAATATTTTTTTGATATACCTGGACCTTAGAGCTTAAACTGTGCTGTTGCTGTTCAATTCTGCGGACTTCCTGCTCTTTCTCCTTTAATCCGGCGCTAAGCAAACCAATATCCAGTTTATTATACTTCTCAACGATCTGGTTAAGATATTCGGTAAGTTTATCAATTTCTTTGAGAGAAGTAGTTTTCTCCTTTTCAAGGCGTTCAATTCTATCCTTTAGCCCAACCCGAACGCCGGTATTCTTATTCTTGCTACCGCTTTTGAAGAAGCGGGTTTTCGTGATTACTTCTCCGTCATACGTCACCCCAATAGCCCCGGAGCCTTTTAAGCCTTTATAAGCTTCTTCAACAGTATCGAAAACAAGCACGTTACCTAACAGCAACTGCTTAAGTGCTGAGTACTGAGGTTTTGCTTTCACATGGTCGAACAGTGAACCGTCTTTAACTTCATACTTTGCAGAAAGCTTATCGAGAGGAATGAAGGTAGCTTTTCCTTTCTTGGCTTCTTTGAGGATGTTAGCAGCTCGTTTTGCTTCTTCCAGGGTAGGAAGGATGACAAAATTAAGGCTTCCGCCTAACACTGATTCCAATGCTACTGCATGCTTTTCATCTGTATCAAAAACATCAGCAACGGTTTGCATATCCTTAAAATCGAAGCGATGATTATCCAGTAGATAACGAACACTATTTGGGAAGGCATCATTGGAATTGGCCAGGTCGTTAAGCAGTCTCACTTCATTAAGCAAAGAAGAATGCTCACTATGCAAAGAGCGAAGTTCGTCTTTAATTTCGTTTTGCTTGGTAGCGAAGCTTTCTCTTTTTTCCCGGGCTGTTTCCAGCTCTTTTTCCTGTTCATCCCGCTCTTCAACCAGCTTTTCTAGCTTTGACTCGATTTGGGATTGCTCGGTATTCAGGTTGTCGATCTCGTCATTCAGGTCAACGATTTCGTCATTAATACGCTCGAGGTCACCTTCCGTGTTTTCAAGGCGGGACTCTATCTTAATCTGCTTGGTTTGGAGCTGATTGAGCTCATTATTGGTAGCACTAAGCTGCACTTCAAGCTCATACAACTCATGGCGTTCCCGGTTGTACTGCTGCTGGATGGAAGAATACTGGCTTTTTGATTCCTGGAGTACTTTCTCCGATTTATCCAGGTCTTCATCAAAAGACTCGAGTTTGGTTCGGCTGTTCGCCAATAAGTCCATCAATTCCTTTAAGTCAACCTCCCCCTGCTCGATATCCTTGCCATACTCGGTAATTACCTTCTTTTCGTTCTCAATCTTTTCCCGGGTAATTCGAATGTTGGTATCAGCATCCCGAATGGCATTATAAAGCTGGCTTACCTGGCGCTGGGCATCCGCTTGCTGCCGTTCTTTTTCGATAAGCTGGCTTCGGGCTTTTTCATCGGAGCTTTCTAATTCCTCTGCCGTTTTTGAAATCTCTTTCTTTTCTTTTTCAGCATTCGAAATACGCTCCTGCAGAGGAACCAGTTCTTCCTGGATTTTATTGAAATCGTGCAGGGTTAATGCTTTGTCCAGCACTTCCAGTTCGTCTTTGTATTTCTTCGCCTTTTCCGCTTTTTCAGCCTGAATTTCGAGGGAGCGAGCTTTCTTTCGAAGTTCGATGAGTAAATCATCAACCCGCTGTAAATCCTTCCTGGTTTCGTCGAGCTTTCTAAGCGTTTTCTTTCGCTGGTCTTTATAGCGCGTTACTCCAGCTGCTTCCTCGAACAATCGACGGCGATCGTTGTTCTTATCGTTCAGAATCTCTTCTACCATCTTAAGCTCAATTACCGAGTAGGCATCTGAACCCATTCCGGTATCCATAAAGAGTTCCATGATATCTTTGAGTCGGCAGGAGGTGCCGTTGATGAGGTACTCAGAGTCACCAGATCGGAACAAGCGCCGGGTGATAGTTACTTCGCTATATTCGATAGGAAGGATGCCTTTATCATTCACAAAGGTGAGGGACACTTCGGCCATCCCCAGGGCTTTCTTCTTGGCAGTACCATTAAAAATGACATTACTCATAGCGGAGGAGCGGAGTAAAGAAGGCCGCTGCTCCCCAAGTACCCAGCGGAGTGCATCTACAATATTTGATTTCCCGCATCCATTTGGGCCAACAATAGAGGTAATCCCGCTATCGAAGCTCACTTTTGTTTTGTGAGCAAAGCTTTTAAATCCCTGTAAATTTAGTTCGGATATATACACGTATTAACTATCAAAATTTGCGGGGCACCAAGCGGAGCTAGTGCCAAAGCAATCTCAGCCTGATCATCGAGATTGCTTCTCCCGACGGTAGTCGGGATCGCAAAATTAAACCGTCATGATTTCTGATTCTTTATGACTCAATAATTCATCCACCGTTTTGGTGTGGTTGTTGGTCACATTCTGTACGTTGTCTTCTGCTTCAAACCTGGAGTCTTCCGGGAGGGAGTCTGAATCCACTTTCTTTTTGATGGCATCATTAGCTTCACGCCTTGAATTCCGGATACTGATACGAGCCTGTTCAGCTTTATCCCGGGCAACTTTTACGAGTTCTTTACGGCGTTCTTCCGTTAAAATAGGAAGTGGGATACGGATGAAATCGCCATCGTTCATTGGGTTTAGTCCAAGCCCTGCCGCCATGATGGCTTTTTCGATATCCGGAAGTGTGGACTTATCGTAAGGCGTAACAATCAACATCCTTGGCTCAGGAACACTAATATTCCCTAATTGTTGCAGGGGTGTCTGAGCTCCATAATATTCAACCTTAACTCCTGAAATTAGAGCGGGACTGGCTTTTCCTGTTCGGATGTGTGAAAACTCACCTTTAAGATATTGGATGGAGTCATCCATTTTAATATCCGCTTCGTCAATGATTTCTTGTAGTTCTTCGGGAATCATATGTGCTGAATTAAATTAAGTCTTTTTCTACCCTGGATTTCAACTTCGTGAAGTTAATAAAAGTGAGGTTTAAAATTAATTTAAACCTTGCACAAACATTATTAATCACATCAGTGTCTAATCAGGCAATGAGACATAGCATATGCTTGGTCATTATGCTATAGGATGAGGAAAACCTTACCCGGGAGGGTAGGGTTTTTTAGGTTTGATAAAATTTAAAATGCACAGTTCAATCACAAAGTGAGTAGCTAATTGCTCAAGTAATTCATAGCGCGTATAAATGGCTAATCTAATAGTGATTGATTTTTCTAAAGTTAATTTTAACCTTCAAATATGGGGATGATCTCAGAAGACATAATTGAAGACTTTTTTAGTAATAGGATGAGTATTTATTGTCCAAATATTACACTAAAGCAGAAAGTTGAAGAGGAAGGCCGAATAATCTATAAAGGAAAGGGGGTAATACGAAAAGCTCAAAAGGGTCAATTTGATTTAGACTTCTTTCCACGACAGAATTATCAATTACATGACGATTATTTAAAAAGAAGAGGTTCATCTGTAATAGGTAGATTGATTCCAGATAGTTTTTACTTCGAACTTGAGGGATTGGATATTCATGGTCAAAAATGGTTTTCACCAAAAGTTGATATCAAGTTTCATCAAAGTAAGGATTCGATTATAACAGCAAAATTCAAGGAATTATACTTTGAAAAAGAAGAAAATGAGCTACTAGAATCTTTTCAGATATATTTTGACGAGGAAATCAGGATTCCTCAGAATAGTCGCGTATTTGAGGAATTAAAAAAGAATGAGAAAAGTATAAGTTTAGGAACAAAATATGAGGTCACAGAGTTTGAAACCGATGATTTTAATGTCGAAATAGTCCATAAAAAAGATACGCCATACATTTATGTCTACCCGAAAGAAAATAAAGGCCTAGACACTTCATTGCCAGAGAAAGTTATTGACACATTAAGGTTTCTTACTGGGCAATTAAATTATAAAAGGCTTCTATTGAAGGAAAAAGGAAATGGGCAATCGGGTGTATTTATTTCTGAAAGACATGATAACTATTATAAACCAATAGTAAAGGCCCCTATCAATATATATAATGGAGGTACTTGGTATTCTGATCTCCCAGTTTTATTTACTAAATATTTGAATTTTTTGGTCGAGAAATCTCAAAGCAAAATGTCCAAAATACTAGATAGGTGTATAAGAGGATCTGTTGGTAATATTTATACATATGCAATTACGATCTCATTCGGCGTAGAAGAAATTATAAAGACCTATTTTTTAGAGTTTATAGATGTGGTTGAGAAGGAGAAAATAGAAAAAGCAATTCACGAAATAGAAGGAAGTAATATTGATGAAGACCTGAAGAATAGGATAGTTGAATCGATTAGGCAGTTCAAAAAACCTAGAGTTATTGATGCTTTGTATCAGATTGAAGAGAGCTCTTCCGTTAATAAAGGTGAAATAAAAAAATGGAAAGAACTCAGGGGTAGAGTTGCTCACCCTGGGAAAAAAGAATATGAAGGGAATGAATTGATAGAATTAATTGAACCTTCATTAACTTTGTTTTATTCGTTGATTTTCATTCTTATAGGGTATAAAGGGAAGAGGACTAATTACTTCCAAAAATGGAAACTGGAGGATTTTGATTTTGATGACCAGCTCACTCCCAGACCACAGTAGTACCCAAATCCTCGCCATCGCAAACGATCTTCTTAAAATTGCCGGGCTTGTTCATATTGAACACAATGATGGGCGTAGAATTTTCGCGGCAGAGGGTGAAGGCAGTTAGGTCCATCACAGAAAGGCGTCTTTTCAGGACTTCATCGCCAGTGATGACATCGAATTTTTGAGCATCAGGATTTGTCTCCGGGTCAGCATCGAAAATGCCATCTACACGTGTTCCTTTTAGAATTACATCCGCTTCTACTTCAATAGCACGAAGTGCACCGGCTGTATCGGTAGTGAAATAAGGGTTCCCGGTTCCGGCTCCAAAGATAACTACGCGGCCTTTTTCCAGGTGGCGTACTGCTCTTCGTCGAATAAATGGCTCAGCAATAGCCTCCATGCGAATGGCACTAAGCAACCGGGTTTTTACTTCCTGTCTTTCGAGTGCATCCTGAAGAGCCATGCTGTTTATCATAGTGGCCAGCATGCCCATATAATCTCCCTGCACACGGTCCATGCCTTCTGTTGCACCTTTTACACCACGGAAGATATTTCCTCCTCCAATCACAATGGATACTTCCACCCCTTCTTCCTGAACTGCTTTGATTTCGGAAGCGTATTGGGTGAGGATATTACCATCAATTCCGTGTCCCTGTTCTCCAAGGAGCGCTTCTCCACTTAGTTTTAGAAGGATGCGTTTGTACTTGTTTGCCACTGGATGTAAGTGTCTATTTAGTTAGGATTCAAAAAGTAAAGACCAAAAAAAAGGCTGTCCCGAAAATCGAAACAGCCAAAGGTATAAAAATTTGGGTTAAGCGTCTTCCCCTAATTGGATTCGGTGGAAGGCTTTTGCCAAAGGAGCACCGTTTTGCTCTAAATATTGCTTAACAGAAACTCCGTTATCCTTAACGAATTTTTGGTTCAACAGAACACGCTCTTCGTAGAATCTTCTAAGCTTGCCCTGAGCCGCTTTTTCAGCGATTTCAGCAGGCTTGCCTTCGTTGATTAATTGCTCTTTAGCAATCTCAAGCTCTTTTTCTACTACAGAAGCGTCAACCTGGTCCTGAGTAACAGCGATTGGCTTCATAGCCGCAACTTGCATAGCTACATCTTTACCAATCTCGTCATTGCTCATTTCGCCATCAAACTCTACAAGTACACCAAGCTGGTTGCCCGGGTGGATGTAAGAAACAAGAGAACCGTCAGTTTTAACGAGTACAACCGTACTGATCTGAATTTTTTCACCAATTTTTCCGGTCATATCCTGGAGGTGGTCTCCAATAGTAGAACCATTTACTTCAAATGCATACAAGTCATCAATATTGTCGATGTCGTTGTCATAAGCTGCATTTAAGAAAGTATCAGCCTGAGCCTGGAAATCTTCGTTTCGAGCTACGAAGTCAGTTTCGCAATTAATTTCTATAGCAGCAGCTTTCTTGGCATCTTCACTGATACGGGTGATGATCAACCCTTCTTTTGCTTCTCTATCAGCGCGCTTGTCAGCAACTTTCTGTCCCTTTTTTCTAAGGATTTCAACAGCTTTATCGAAATCGCCATCAGCTTCGGCAAGGGCTTTTTTACAGTCCATCATACCGGCGCCGGTCATGTCTCTTAATTTTTTTACGTCAGCAGCAGAAATGCTCATTGTCTTAAAAGTATTTGGGATTAATTGTTATTCTTCTTCATCGGCAGCAACTTCTTCCTTTTCAGCGGCTACTTCATCTTGTGCCTCGAGGGTAGGTTCAGCTGTTTTTCTTTTTCTTCTTGAACGAAGCTTGGTTTTAACTTCCACTTCTTCTTCCTGAGCTTCTTTGGCTTCCATAGCTGCCTGCTCAAGTAATTCTTCTTCGTTGTGAGCTTCGCGTTCTGCAGCTCCTTCAATAATAGCGTCAGCAACCTGAGAACTAATCAATTGGATAGTTCGGGCAGAGTCATCATTACAAGGGATGATGAAATCTGGCACATCAGGATCACTGTTGGTATCAACCATAGCAATAATTGGGATATGAAGTTTAATCGCTTCACTTACTGCAAGGTGCTCTTTGATGATATCCACTACAAAGATGGCGCCAGGAAGTCGACTCATATTTGCAATACCACCAAGGGTATCTTCCAGTTTTTGCTGCTCACGAGAAAGCATCAAGCCTTCTTTCTTGGTAAGCTCGTTGATAGTACCATCTGTTTTCATGCGCTCAATCTCTTCCATACGAGAGATACTCTTACGAACGGTAGAAAAGTTGGTAAGCATACCACCTAACCATCGGTGAGTAACGTAAGGCATACCCGCTCTGATAGCTTCTGTCTTGATGATGTCGGTAGACTGCTTTTTCGTACCAACAAAAAGGATGGTTTTACCAGCTCTGGAAAGTTTTTGAACTTCGTCGAGCGCTTCTTGTAAATAGTTTTGGGTTTTCTTCAGGTCAATGATGTGAATCCCGTTGCGTTGCATGAAGATGAAATCTTTCATTTTTGGATTCCATCGACGGGTTAAGTGACCGAAATGTGCACCTGATTTTAACAGGTCTTCAATAGATGCTGCTTTAGGCATTGTAGTATTTATGTTAGGTTAATCCTCTGTGCAGGTCAACCTCAAAAACCAATCCCGATAAATATCGGGACACCTGGTTATGAGTCGCCACACATGTGTGTTAAAAAATCGTTGCGCGTATGTAAAATTAACGCTTAGAGAACTGGAATCTCTTTCGTGCCTTAGGCTGACCGTATTTTTTACGTTCTACCATTCTGGAATCACGAGTAAGAAGACCATGCTCTTTCAAAATAGAATGAAGTTCGTTGTTCTCTCCATCCAAAGCGCGAGCAAGAGCGTGAGAAATTGCTCCGGCCTGTCCTGCTTTTCCACCACCACGTACGGTTACTTTGATGTCGTAAGTACCTTCGGTTTCAGTTACATGCATTGGTAACAATGCGATGTTTCGGATGGATTTAACAGGAAGATATTCTTCAATAGGAGTTTTGTTTACAAGGAACTCACCTTTACCAGGCTTGATGTACAAGCGAGCTGTTGAGGTCTTTCTTCTTCCGACGTAATTAGCTTGTGCCATTATATAAAATCGATTAAATCTCGATGGTTACAGGGTTCTGAGCTGTTTGATCATGAACTGGACCAGCATACACTCTTAGGTTAGTAAGAAGTTTGCGTCCAAGACGATTTTTAGGAAGCATTCCTTTAACAGCTTTAGTAACTAATGATGTTGGGTCTTTTGCCAACATATCTTCTGCGCTGGTGAAGCGCTCGCCACCTGGATAAAAGGTGTGACGGAAATACATTTTGTCCGTCATCTTTTTTCCAGTCAATTTTACTTTCTCCGCATTAATAACAATTACATTATCACCGGTATCCATGTGTGGAGTGAAAGTGGGCTTATTTTTGCCTCTCAAGATAGATGCTACAACAGTACTCAAACGACCGAGAGGTATATCTTCTGCGTCAACCAACACCCAGTTCTTCTGGATATCGCTCGGCTTTGCTGAGTATGTTTTAAAACTTAAAGTATCCACGATTAAATTCGTTTATTTGCTTTTTGGGAAAGACACATAAATTACGGTAAATAATCGAGGTTATCAACATCCAGAATAAAAAAAGAATTCAATCCAAGCGGTGAAGAGTAACTGGTAATTGATGGGCGAATTCGGGTTAGTTTTCTTCCAAAAAACCTAAAAATCGTATTCATATAAACCTGTTGAAGTACTGGCATAAAGCCTGTTATCAATTAGCTCCAGATCATACACCTGCCAATCAAAATTAGTAGCAGATAATGAAGTCCAGGATCCACCCTCAGTATCAGAATAGAAAACACCTCCGCCAAGGATAGAAATATAAATCCGATCGTTTGAATCGAACAGCACATCCGTAATCTCATTAACGATTAGTGGTTCGGGATAGCTTCCGATCCAGCTTTCACCACCATCATCTGAGATTAGTAGTCTTTGGCGTTTGGTTGCTGCAAAAAGCTTACCTGATTCATTCGCATGAATATCATTGATTGTCGTTGTTGGTAACCCTGTAGCCGAAAAAGAAGGTGTTTCTTGATTCAGGTCAGCGATCTGTATGGAAAACCCAACTTTTACAAAAAGTTGATCTCCAACAATTGAAATTACTCGTGAATCGGTTTCTTCAGATAATAGCTGAACACTTACCTCACCTACCGTAGAGGTAACATTTTCAATCAGGTATATTCCTTTTTGTAGATCCGAAAAGATGAACCGGTTATCACTATAAGCGAAGGATGCAATTCTGAAGTTGTCAACCGGAACGGTTGAAAAACTGTTACCCGCATCTACTGAAAAAAGAATGGATGAATCCTGAACAGAAATCAACGTATTTGATTCGGGTTCAAAACTAAGTCCGGTCCGGTTTATAGTTTCGGGGATAATTTCGAAAGACCCGTTACCCTCATCTCTAAAAAGCTCCAGACCTGAAAACGCAAATCGATTATCGTTTTCATCTTCAAAATACCGCAATAAAAGGGTGTCCTGGAACGCAACCACTTTCCATGTTCCTTCATCGTCTAATTCATCTGAAGGATCGGTTGGTGAACTGCTATTTCCATTGCAGGCAAAAAAGAAAAGGGCGCAACCTAGTAAAATAAAGGAAGAGATTCTCATGACGTTCAGAAGTTTAAATCAAGTTTCTTGTCTTGAATTACTGCTTTAAGATAGTTGAAGGCATGAAATAATCATAAGCGAATTATGAAGTCACAATCTTATAGATCTCATTTAAATCTTCGTTGCTCAATCGCTTTTTAATAAGGTCTATCTTTTGAAAAGATTCTAAAGGAATGATAGGCGCTCCAATCCTTGATCCGAGTTCATATAGCAGCAGTGATTTCTTAAAATAGATATCCGCATCACTATCATTCGTTATGCTTGCTCTTTCAAACATCAAGTCCGCAATTAAAAAAATGAACTCAGGATTACCAGGATGTTTTTTTGCAAAAAAGGTGTACAAATCTTTTAGGTTGAAATCATTGAAGTCCCTTTTGTCATCTATTTCGAGATTGTTCAATGACTTATCAATGAGAGTCAAAGCATCTTGCTCTTTTCCCTCCCTTTTTTTCATTAGCACCATCTCTAATACTTGGAGGAATTGTTTTAGCTGTCTCATTAAATAATCCTGAATCATATCACTCATAAAATAGTTGCTTCAAAAGATAAAGGAAGAAAAGATTCGTATCTTCCGACCCTTTTTTGAAATCTTTAAACCACTGAGATGAGCGATAAATTTAAGAGTACTAAAAAGACATTTGATACAGGGAATGGAGAAGCTGGTTTTTACAGCATACCGGAATTAAAGAATTTAGGGTATTCGAACATTGATGCACTGCCTTTTTCAATCAAGATTTTGTTAGAAGCAGTATTGCGTGAGAATGATGGATATGCTATTACTGATGAAGACATCGAAACCCTTGCTACTTATAATGCGGCAAAGCCGGAAGGTGAAATTCCTTTCAAACCCTCCAGGGTAGTTCTTCAGGATTTTACCGGGGTACCAGCAGTAGTAGATTTAGCAGCTCTTCGCTCAGCAATGGAAAGAATGGGTGGAAATCCCAATGCTATTAATCCTCAGGTTCCCGTTGATCTTGTTATTGATCACTCTGTTCAGGTGGATGCCTTTGGCCAGGAATATGCGTTTATGTTCAATGTGGAAAAGGAAATGGAGCGCAATAAGGAGCGCTATGAGTTTTTGAAATGGGGAAAAGAAGCCTTTGATAACTTTCGCGTTGTTCCTCCGGGACGTGGTATTGTTCACCAGGTGAACCTGGAATATTTGGGACGTGGTGTATTCTTAAGAGATGAAACTGACGGTACAAGAACAGCATATCCGGATACCCTGGTAGGAACCGATTCTCACACTACCATGATCAACGGTTTAGGAATTTTAGGATGGGGCGTTGGCGGTATTGAAGCAGAGGCAGCAATGCTTGGCCAGCCTATTTCGATGTTGGTTCCGGAAGTTGTTGGAATGAAATTGACCGGGAAGCTCAGAGAAGGAGTTACAGCAACTGATTTAACACTTACCGTGACTCAAATGCTTCGGAAGCACAAAGTAGTTGGTAAGTTTGTAGAGTTCTATGGTGATGGTATCAGTAACATGAGCCTTCCTGATCGTGCAACCATTGCTAATATGGCGCCGGAATATGGGGCTACGATGGGATTCTTCCCGATCGACGAAGAGTCACTACGCTACATGAGAAGAACCGGCCGTTCAGAAGAATTAGTACAACTGGTAGAAAACTATACCAAAGCACAAGGGCTATTCAGAACGGATGATACTCCGGATCCGGAATTCACTTCTACTTTGGAGCTGGATTTGAGTACTGTAGAGACTTCATTAGCAGGACCTAAACTTCCACACGACCGAATTGCCCTTCATAATATGAAGCCGGCTTTCGAAAATGCGTTGGTGAGTGATAATCCAACAATGGGATTCAATCTTTCTGAAGATAGGTTAACAAATAAGGGTCTTTACAAGAATGGCCAGGAGATCGAAATGACTCACGGTGATGTTGTTATTGCGGCCATTACCAGCTGCACCAACACATCTAACCCAAGTGTGATGTTAGGTGCAGGAATTGTTGCTAAAAAAGCTGTTGAAAAAGGATTAACAGTTCCAGCTTATGTGAAAACTTCTCTCGCTCCTGGTTCTCGGGTTGTAACCGAATATTTGAAGGAAGCCGGGCTTACTGAGTATATGGACAAACTTGGTTTCAACCTGGTAGGCTACGGATGTACTACCTGTATTGGAAACTCCGGGCCGCTTCCTGTTCCTGTTGAAACGGCAATTCGTGAAGGAGACTTAATTGCAGCAGGCGTCCTTTCAGGAAATAGAAACTTCGAAGGACGAATTCATCCATGGGTGAAAGCAAACTTCCTTGCTTCTCCTCCGTTGGTGGTTGCTTATGCACTAGCCGGTACAGTTCATATTGACCTGAATAACGATCCTCTTGGTCAGGATAAAGATGGCAATGATGTATATCTGAAAGACGTCTGGCCAACAACTGAAGAAATTGCAGAGCACTTAGACAATGCAATCCGACCTGACTTGTTCGAAGAATTGTATTCAGACATTTTTGAGTCTCCGGCTTGGGAAGAAATTCCGGTAGCAGGTGGAGATCTGTTCAACTGGGATGAAAAATCTACTTATATCCAGGAGCCACCATTCTTCATGAATATGAGTGAAGAAGCCAAGCCAATTTCTTCTATCGAAGGAGCTAGAGTATTAGTGAAGGTAGGGGATTCAATCACTACTGATCATATCTCGCCAGCAGGTAATATTAAGGAAGATGCACCAGCAGGAATTTTCCTGAAGGAGAATGGCGTAGAAAGGGAAGACTTCAATTCTTATGGCTCCAGGAGAGGAAATGACCGGATCATGACCCGCGGAACTTTTGCTAACGTGCGCTTCAAGAACCAACTGGCACCAGGTACTGAAGGAGGGTTCACAAAGTATCATCCAACTGGTGAGGTAACCACGATTTTTGAAGCTTCATTGAAGTACAAAGAAACGAATACTCCATTGATTGCTATTGCAGGTAATCAGTATGGAACGGGTTCATCTCGCGACTGGGCAGCAAAAGGTACCAATCTACTTGGTGTAAAAGCTGTAATTGCGGAGTCTTATGAGCGTATTCACCGCTCGAACCTGGTTCAAATGGGTGTGCTTCCTCTTCAATTTAAAGAAGGAGATAATCCGGGCACCTTAGGGCTTGATGGTTCAGAAACATTTACCATCCATCTATCTGATGATATTAAAGCGAGAGGTGAAGTAGAAGTAACTGCTGTGAAAGAGAATGGGGAAAGCTTCAACTTCACAACCAGAAGTAGAATAGATACCCCGGTCGAGGTTGATTATTATCGCAATGGTGGGATTCTTCATACTGTTCTTCTCGATTATTTAAAAAAGAATAAGTCTTAAATAAAGAGTTAAGGCTAATCCCTGGTTAAATAAGAGCCGGGGATTTTTTGTTTTTCTGAATTGGAAAAAGCATCTTCCAAAACTTTTGATCAGAAAAAGTCAGGCTTGGTACATGGCAGAAAATTTTAAGCACATGCAGTTATTACTTCATGCCATTGAAGGCATAAATCGTACGATGGAGCTAAAGGCTCTTTTGTTAAAGTGTATGAATTCAGCCTGCCAGTTGATGGAAGCAGAAGCGAGCTCGCTTATTCTCATTGACGAGGTAACCGGAGATCTCCAGGTAAGTATTCCCACCGGGCCAATTAAGGATAAAATTACGGGTATGACCATCCCAAAAAACAAAGGTGTTGCGGGCTGGGTGCTTCAAAATAAAAAGCCATATATCTCAAATTCTCTAGGCGATTCTGACATCTTTTGGAAAGATCTTAGTAGTGAATTCAACACGCGGAATATAGTTTGTCTCCCACTAATGAACTCGCAAGAAGAGGCTATCGGGGTAATCCAGGTTTTAAACAGAGAAGGAGGAAAAGACTTCAAGGAAGAGCAAATCCCTCTATTCGAAACCTTAGCAGGCCATATTGCCCTTTCTATTGAAAAGGTGAAAGAAGTAGATGATCTGAAAAAGAAAATAAAGGATAAAGAAGACCGTCTAAAAGAAGTTCACCAGGGACTAAAAAGTAATTTAGGTGCTATAAATGCGCTGGTTCAGCTGGAGATTCCAAATGTTGAGAATGAGCATGCTCAATTTGTGATGAAGGCTACGGGCACAAGGATTGAGGCGATTGCTAATGCACATCACATACTTTACAACCAGGAAGAATTTGAATACATCGATCTGGGCTTGTATTTGGGAAGGCTGACCTCCATGACCACCGAGATTTTTGAGAATGAAGAGAAGGAGATAAGCCTATTGCTGGATATGGATAAGATTGCTTTAAAGGCGAGTGTAGCCCTTACGGTTGGTCTTATTGTAAATGAGGTGCTCATTCATATGTATAATGATGCATTTAAAGATAGCAACTATGGCAAAATAGCCCTCGCGGTAAAAAAGGATGAGCAAAATTGTGTAGCCATCAGTATTTCTGATGACGGCACCGGCCTCGATTCCATTTTGGACGGAAGCGAAGAAGATTCACTAGCATCGGTTATCATCAAAACGTTGGCAAGCAAGCTGGATGCTAACCTTACCCAAAGAAGAAACGACGAAGGTGGAACGACCTTCAGCATTATATTTTATATCTAGTCCTTTTTTCCATGGAAGGAAACAGAATTGCTAAACTTCTGTCCGGCCCTATTCTATTCTTAGTTATTAGCAGTTTAGCTGGTTTCCATAATGAGCAGGTGGTTATGCTCGGGATTGTAGTTTGGATGCTAAGCTGGTGGATTACCAATGTGGTTCCGATCGGTGTGACTGCTCTCCTTCCTATTATTTTATTTCCTTTGACCGGGATTATGGTGTTGAGAGAAACCACCATCAACTATGCGAACCCTGTAATCTATCTATTTTTTGGGGGCTTTGTGATTGGGCTTGCCATAGAGAAGTGGAATCTTCATAAAAGGATTGCCCTAAATATCATGAATGCCGCGGGGGAAAAGCCCTCCAGGGTAATTTTGGGTTGCATGCTGGCTACCGCTCTCCTTTCAATGTGGATTAGCAATACAGCTACTACGGTTATGATGCTTCCAATTGGACTTTCTGTTGTGGCATTGTTGAAGGATAAATTGAACGAGGATAAAGAGGCACATAATTTTGCGCTCACTCTTATGCTTGGAATAGCCTTTGCGGCTAATATAGGAGGTATTACCACGCTGATAGGTACCCCGCCTAACCTTGTTCTGGCCAGTTTGGTTGACGAAGCAGGTTTGCCTCCCCTGGATTTTGCCAGCTGGTTTTTCTTTGCGGCACCGTTAGTGATCGTTCTATTCGGTTCTGTGTATTTAGTAAATACAAAAGTAGTCTATCCTGTGAAGATCAAAGAGCTCAAAGGCATTAGAAGCTTAATTAAGGATGAGCTTAAGCAGATAGGCTCAATGTCTAAAAGTGAGCGCAATGTGCTAATTGTTACCGTTGCAACAGCACTCTTATGGATTGCTCGTTCACAGATAACGAAATTACCTGGCCTGGAAGCTTTGAATGATACCATCATTGCTATCTTTGCTTCGGTGATGTTGTTCATCTGGCCGTCGGGGAAAAGGACAGAACCCTTATTGGTTTGGGAAGATACCAAAAAGCTTCCCTGGGATATTCTTCTTCTTTTCGGAGGAGGAATTTCTTTGGCAAAAGGGATGGAGGTCACCAATATTGTTGGTTTGTTAGGTGAGTGGATCAGTTCGAGCATAGCTCCGAATCCACTATTAATCATTCTTGTTGTTTGTGCTTTCGCTGTATTTCTAACGGAAATAATGAGTAATGTAGCTTTGGTAGCGGTGTTTATTCCTGTTTCTTTTGTGATAGCAGAAAGCTTTGGGCTGAGTGACTTGCAGCTAGCTATTCCACTTACCATTGGGGCAAGTTGTGCTTTTATGTTTCCTATCTCAACCCCGCCTAATGCAATCGTATTTTCAAGCGGTCATATTAAAATGGGAGAAATGGCACGGGTTGGTATCATCCTCAATACTCTTTGTATCCTGATTATTGCTTTGTACAGCTACTTTTTTGAGGGGTATTTTTTCTGATAGCTGTAAGCGGACAGTTAGCAGCTATCAATCAAATCCACCAACTCTCCAGGCCACGCATAGTAAAAAGCTGAGCTGTTTTATTTTGGAAGGCAGAACCAGACATTACCTTTGCTATAGCCTTCTTGAATCCGGGGATTCGGCTTTTTCTGCCCATTCTCATATTCAATTCTGCACGTCGGGCGACTTTTTTTGCAATAGGTTTTTGTTTGCTCTCATACACAAATAGATCAGCGATGGGAAGGTCTTTAGAAATCCCCCTGCAAAAAGACATGACATTGGCGAGGTGCCAGGCATCCAGCCAGCCAAGATTCATCCCTTGCCCTCCAATCGGGCTTACAATATGAGCTGCATCACCCACCAGGAGCACCCGGTCTTTAACAAAACGCTCAGCAAGATAATGCTGCACACCAAAAGCACTCATCATAGTGTTGGTTTGATGATTTACCCTGGATCCGGTTCTTTGCTCAATAAGTTGAGAAATTAATTCCGGTGTAGGTTCTGAGATATATTCATCGGTCTTTACTACCCACCTTCTTTTTTTATTCGGAATGGGAAAAGACTCTACCAATCCATGTTTGGTCAGGTAGATAACCCCATCATTTCCGAAAGAGGTAGTATCATCAAAATCACCCATGATGTAGGTGTCCGGATATCTTTTTCCATGGAATGGAATCTCCGAAGCTTCTCGGACAAAACTATCCTTTCCATCACAGCCAATTACATAACCTACTTCAAAGCTGTGGACTTGCCCTTCTATTTCAACCCCTAGAGAAACATGATCAAATTCCTGGTTTAAGGCTACAACCTCTGCCCCTTGTATCAAAGCTCCGGGGCACCTTTCCAGAAAGTGCTCTCTCAGTATTCGCTCGGTTTCAAACTGAGGGTTTATGAGCACATAATTGAAGGGTGGAGGGCAATGTTCAAAGCTGATTGCTCCCATCTCTTTATTTCCATCATGAGCAATACCTCGTTTTACCTGCAAGCCACTGCTGATAAAATCACCGGCTATTCCGAGCTTTTCAAAAAGCTCCATTGAAACAGGATGGATACCTAGAGATCGTGTATCAGTAATCTCTTCCTTTCTCTTCTCGAAAATGGTGCAGGGAATACCTAGGTGATGCAGGCACAAGCCCATGAAAAGGCCCACAGGTCCCCCACCTACTATGACTACATCTTCAACCTTCATCTGTTTTATCATGGATTAATAATAAGCGAAATGGATACAGAGATTCTACCCTCCATCCCGTTGTTGTTAGTTGTGCCAACTCCGTATGTGTATAACTACGTTTTATAGAAGCGAGTCCGTCAACGGTTACGAAAGAGTTTCTGAAAAACAATCTTGAATATGCATGGTAAAGCATGAAGCCCAGGTCACTCCGCTTAATGTCATTAAAGACGACCAGTTTTTTTGCAAGAAAAGAGGAATCTGATATTAGCTCTGAGGTTTCCGATTCCGATAGATGATGGAGGAGATTATTGGATATCACGAAATCAAATTGTTCATGCTTCTTTACCAGGTCAGAGGAACTGCAGTTTAAAAAACTTACATGCTCATTTTCGGGAAGATGTTGAACATATTCGAGGGCACGTTGATCAGTTTCTATCGCGGTAATCTCGAGGTTTATTCCATCTGCCTGAGCCCATTCCGAAAGTGCGAAGGGAATATCTCCTCCTCCAAATCCTATATCCAACAAGGAATAAGTATCCTGACGATTTCCCATTTGGGGTTTTAAGTAGGCAGTGTATATACGCCTCCAGCCAGCCAGGAACGAATTGATGGATGCAAAATGGCGATATGTCCGGAAAAGCTTATCCGGGTTACAATCCGGCTTGTCCATTTCTTCAATGAGCTCAGGCTGACGATGACGGAGGTAAACGGGCATGATCAGGATACTGAAGTAAATAAACCGGACTCGATGGTTAGCCCTGGGCCAAAAGCGATAGGGAGCACTTTAGTACCGTTTTGAGGCGATTTTCCTAAAATATTTTCCAGGACAAACAGCACCGTAGCACTGCTCATATTCCCATAATTGGCCAGCACTTCTCTTGAAGATTGCACCTGCTTTTCATCAAGTTCCATTGCTTCAACCACTTTGTCAATAATAGCTCTGCCCCCGGGGTGGATAGCCCAGGTTTCTACCTCTTCTTTGGTTATAGAGAACTCATCTAAAAGTGGCGTGATGATATTGCCCAGGTTTGATTCGATAATGTCCGGTACATAAGAAGATAAGATCATATCAAAACCGGTATCGCCGATGGTCCAGGCCATGTCTTTCTCACCTTCATAAGCCAGGGAAGCGGCAAAGCCATCCATTCGATATCCTTTATTTGCAGGTTCTTTGGATGAAACCAGTACTCCGGCGGAACCATCCGCAAAAACTGAAGCTGCAACCAGGTTATCGAGGTCGGTTTTATTTTGAAAATGGAGCGTACATAGCTCAGTGCAAATAACCATTACTGTTGCATTGGGGTCCGCCTCACAAAAAGCTTTGGCCATTTTTAAAGCAGGAAAAGCAGCATAGCATCCCATAAAACCAAGGTGGTAACGTTGAGTGGAAGGGTCTAATCCCAATCCCTTTACCAGTTCAAAATCCGGACCCGGCGCGTAAAACCCGGTACAGGAAACAGTGATAACATGACTGATATCTGAAGCAGAAACAGAGGGGTTTCTTTGCAACAGGTTTTGCCCAATTTTCAGGAAGAGCTGTTTGGATGCTTCGGTATAAATGGTGTTCCGTTCTTCTGTAGTAGGCCCTTCTGCTTCATCACTAAAAACCCGGTTGAAGAAAGAGTCAGGTGATTCATCCAGCGCGTCATCTAATACAGTATGCCTTTTCTCTATTCCCGAATGACCATAGATGGCATGAAGGATGGCTCTTACTTTGCGGTCCTGACCAAGTTTTTCTTTTAGGATATCACGAGCCAGGTTCTGCTCAAAAGACATCTCGGGATTTGCAGAAACTATATCATGGATAAACACTGGCATGGATGAGGATAAAGGTTTGTAATGAAAATTAGAACCGCTGTTTTGACGGGAAGGTTCGATTTTAGAGTCTGGTTTAAATCCAGGTGAAAAAGCTTCTTAACTTATTAGCTGACAAAGGGTTGTTTTGTAAAATGAAAAGGCGTATCTAAAACATAATCTTGAGAGCCACCATGAATACTAAAATCACATCCATTTCTCTATTTTTTCTCTTGCTAATGTTGTCGCCAGGAAACCTTGATGCACAGACCTGGCCCTTCGATAACACCATGGAGCCCTGGCAAATTGTAAACGACAATGGGGTAGCTGAGCTAAGTGATTTCATATCAGTTTTTGATGTACCTAGCCAGGGAGTTAGGTTAAGCATGAACGAGTTTGGGGATTCTGTTGAGTTTGTAAATACCGCACCAATTCAAATAGAAGGATCAGAAGGGCTGATATTTAGGATTAAAACTCCGAATAACCTTTCGAATATAGAAGCCATTGAGCTCTATGCTTTTTACAAAGATACATTGGGTAGTGATTCAACTTTTACTGCACTTGAAAGATATGAAGTGGGGCAATTTCCGGGAATAGATTATCACTTAGAAATACCAGAGAATGATAGCCTACTTGAAATAGGTTTGCGGATAATAGGAAAGACCTCCATTGGTTCTCCTGATTTTTTCATCGACTATATTTCCTATGACAGTGACATCGATAGGTTTTTTGATGATGATGCCACTGTTGATCCTGTAATAGATATTGATTTAGACTCGGTTGGTACCACTTTTGCGGGAATAAGCTGGTTAGCTGCTACAGGCACTGATCTTAAACATTATCTGATCTGGAGAAGAAATCAGTCGGATTACTCAGAAGTTTTTATTGATAGTACTACTAATACTTTTTACATCGACCACGATGTGTTGAGTAATACCAGTTACGACTATTATGTATACTCTGTAGATCAAATGGGAAGAATTCCTGAAAGTTACCGGTTTGTTCGGGCAGTAATACCCTCGTTTCCCGAAGATATGACATGGGATTTTGAATCTGGACTTGGAGGATGGAGCACTATTGGAGGAGAAACTACACACATAGATAGCATTTCATATAGTGGTTTCTATTCAGCGGGGCTAATTATGGATTCGGATACAAATAAAATTTCTTTTTATGAAGAAGAGTTTATTCCTGAATCCGAGCAAACCATATTTTTCCGCTTCAAGGTACCTGAAGATATTTCTGATCTCGATGTGGTAGGCCCGTTTGCTGCATACGATTCCGGGTCGGTATTTATGGTCAATGCTTTAGAAGATGATGGGTTGATACCCGGTGAATGGATGACCACCACGCTAAAAATTCCTGACTATGAGAGTTTCGAAAGCTTTGGTTTTCAGGTACAATCAGAAACTAACGGAGCTCCAGCTGTTTATGTCGATTTGGTAAGTACAAATCCCCAGGAAACCGGGGTACCAACCATTCAACCTCCTACAGGCTTACAAGCAGATACTGTTGGACATACATATTTCTCCTATTCCTGGAACCCATCATTGGGGAATGGATCCAGGAGGTATGTATCTACAGTCTATCGAACATTCAGTAACCCGTTTATACCAATAATTGCTAGAGTTTCTGAAATTTTTGAAAATAGATTGAGTTTCAAAGATTTGACAAACAGGTATTGGCAGATTGAATTATTTGCAAAAGACCAGTTTGATAGGGAAACCGAAACCATTTCTATACCTGTAGAGCTGATTCCATTTGATTCTCATGCAACCTTCGACTTTGAAACAGGATTTGAAGGGTGGAGCGGAACAGAAGGAGCTTTGAGTTTAACAACTTCAAACTCGATTAGCGGGAGCCATTCTATAGAGTTCACTACTCAAGATCCTGAATCGTATTTAGAATTCATTAGTTCAGATTCGGTGTGGTCCGTGTTAGAGACAGGAAAAGTACTTCCGGGCCATATTCTTCATTATCGGTTATGGGTATCAAGCGAAGAGGCGGCAAAAATAGAGACATTCAAATTCTGGGTAAAAGACCAGGATCTAAATAAGGTTTTTGTGGATAGTAGTATTAAATCCATTCATCCCGATGAGTGGACTACCTTCCTGTTTACCATTCCAGATATGATTGAGGAGATTCATAGCTTTGGATTTACAGTATTGGGAAGAGAGGAAGGGATAAATCCAGAGGCGACTTTATTTGTGGATCTTATCAGTACGGTAAATTCTCCCAGTTATTTACCCAGATTGACAATTCCATCAAATGTACAAGTTGAGGCTAATGGGTTTAGTTATGAACTAACCTGGTCCCCTTCAATGGGCAGGGATGAGCTCAAGCAGTACAACATTTATCGTAGGCTTGACGAAGGAGAAGAATCTGGAGATTTTGTAAACATTGGCTCCACTTCAGATACTCTTTTCACGGAAACAATCTTTGGTAGTGCCAAATTTGAGTTCAGAGTAACAGCTGTTAATAAAGACGATCTGGAAAGCCTTTTTTCAGAAAGTGTTTTTGCTACCATAGGAAACCCTGTAAGCACGGAACCGCCTGGTGAACTTCCGGAAGTATTTAAGCTCTTCAATAACTATCCAAATCCGTTCAATCCCAGTACACAAATTAGGTATGATTTACCAGAGCATAGTGCGGTAAAGATTCAGGTTTTCACAATAAATGGACAGTTAGTGCAAACACTAGTGAATGAGGTAAAACCAGCCGGCAAGCATACGGCTACTTTTAGAGCTGCTGATCTTGCTAGTGGTATGTATATCTATAGGATGGAAGCTGGAGACTTTGTTCAGGTACAACGAATGTTGCTGATTAAGTAAGCGACTTATTCTCTAATCCTATTGTAATTAGGCTTTTTAAACATTCTCGGTTCATTTCTTTCCGACTGATATTTCGGGTTAGCTAAAACGATATCAAGGATTAGAGTAGAGAAGTGTATCAAGATTTAGAATTACTTTTTTAAAGAAAAGATTCTACTTGGGAGGTTTAATTTCACACGATATTCATAAAGAAAAATTAAGTATAAAGAGATGAAGTCTACGAGCTGGAATCAGTGAAACAATAACCTCTGTTGAAGGGTGAATAACATGAATAGCACCAATACTCTTCCTAAGAATTTGATTTTGCCACTTACCGCCATGCGTCTATTGATAGGATGGCATTTCTTATATGAAGGCATATTAAAATTGTACAATCCTGCATGGTCGGCAAAACCCTATTTGATAAGCGCTGAGACTATGACAGGATTTTATCAATGGCTCGCCAGTGACAGTATGATTGGAATTGTGGATACTCTCAATGTAGCCATATTGCTTGTAGTAGGTCTCAGCTTGTTGTTGGGCTTTAGAGAAAGAGCCGGGGCAGTCACAGGAATTTTGATATTAGTTCTTTACTACTTCGCCCATCCGGCCTTTTTTAACTCAGCTCAGTTGGGTGCGGAAGGAAATTATTTGTTGGTAAATAAAAACCTTATTGAAGCAGCTGCTCTCTGGGTTTTATACAGTGTTCCAACTGGTTCTTATTACGGTTTGGAAGTCTTTTTTAAATCATCCGCTACTTTTAAAACCTCATAGTTATGGCACAGGAAAACAAAAAACTATGGTCCCGAAGAGAAATCTTAAAAGGTTTTATCGGAGTACCGGTTATTGGAGCTATTTGGTGGGGAGCAGCGAAAAAGGCGGGGCAAAAATCACAATCTCGCGACATTATACTTAAAACGTTGAATATCTCGGCGTCTCCACCACCACCCTCAGGGTCAATGGCAGGTGAACCGATACGGATAGGTATAATCGGGTTTGGAATTCGCGGTCCTCAGCTTTGTAGAGCCATAGGCTTTGCTCAAAAAAGTTGGTTAACACAGGCTGGAGAAGATGCCAGGAGGGACCCTGACAATACACGATTATCCAGTTTCCTTGAACAAGAGGATTTGAATGTGCAAATAACAGCGGTATGTGATGTATTTGATGCTCATGCCCAGGATGCAGTGGATTCATTTAGTACAGATCAGGTAAAGGTGAAGAGGTACCGAACATATAAAGAATTGCTTGAAAGCGCGGATGTGGATGCAGTCATTATAGCTACCCCAGATCACTGGCATGCCCCTATGGCGATAGCTGCGCTACAGGCAGGCAAGCATGTATATGTTGAAAAGCCGATGACTCACAACATAAAAGAAACCTATGAACTCAGAGCAGCAGCAGAAAACTCTGATAAGGTATTTGCAGTAGGTCATCAACATCGCCAGACCCAAAGCTTTTTAACAGCTCAGGATGTAGTCAAAAAAAGAATACTCGGTCATGTTTCTTTGATTCAGGCGAATACCAATCGTAATGATGATAACGGCGCATGGCAGTATCATATCCATGAAGCTGCAAGTCCTTCCACTATTGATTGGGAGCAATTTATAGGGAATGCTCCTATGACTGAGTTTAATTTGGAGCATTTCTTCCGCTGGAGAAAATGGTGGGCATACGGTTCGGGACTTTCCGGGGATTTACTATCCCATGACTACGACAGAATTAATTGCGTACTGAACATGGGTATCCCCAACTCGGTGGTATCATCAGGAGGTATTTATACCCATAGGGACGGTCGGAATGTACCTGACGTATTTCAAACTAATATGGAGTTTCCAGAGTTCTCAACCGGAGGCAGTCAACAATCCGGAAAAGAAAAAGGGATGACGATGGTATATAGTGCTTCTTTAGGCAACAGTTTTGGACGCCAAACTTTGCTAATGGGGCATGATGCTACGATGGAGTTGGGTAACAGCCTTTCCATCTTTGTAGATAGAGGATCCACAAGGTTCAGAGATGAAATTCAAAATGGAACCATGCAACCAGGAGTGCCTGTATATACCTATGATCCTACAGCAAATGAAGTAGATGGCATAAGTTCTGCAACTACTCAGTATTTCGCTGACAAAGGCTTGCTATGGACCTATAGAGATGGTAGGCGTGTAGACTCTACTCACTTACATTTAAGAGAATGGTTGAGCTGCATACGCAATGGAGGTACTCCAAGCTGTGATATCAAAGCCGGTTTTGAAGAAGCAATTACTTCCCATATGGCAGGGTTGTCTTATAAACTAGGTCGAAGAATCGACTGGGATAACGAGAAAGAAGAGTTAGTCCCTATTTCTGGGATCGATTTTGATGAAGCTTTACTCGCAAACCAGGAAAAGGTAAGCTGAGGTATCTGGTTCAGGTTTTCTTTGTAAGTAAGTGAAATCTTGTGTTGTGCAATATGGCTGCCACGGTAAGGCCCGATATTAATCCTATCCAAAGTCCTTTGGGGCCAAAGCCTCCGTGAATACCCAGGTAATAGCCTGCTGAAAACCCGATTAACCAGTAGCTTATAAAATTGAATATCATTGGTACCTTGGTATCTTTGAGGCCACGTAAGGCACCGAATCCACCTACCTGGAGTCCATCCGATATCTGAAACAATCCAGCCATAAATACCAGGGAAACGGCCATTGCTTTTACTTCCGGGGCGTCGGTATAAATTCCGACGATTAGCTCCGGGATTGTGAAGATTAGGATAGCAGTAAAAACCATGATCCCGGTACAGGCACCTGTACCCAGGAAGCCTCGGAACCGGGCTTTTTCTATCGATCCCTGACCTACCGCCATACCAACGCGTTGAGAGATTGCCATGGATAGGCCAAAGGGTATCATGAAAACAGTAGCTGCTATATTAATGGCAATTTGGTGGGCTGCAGATGCAGTTACACTTAGTGTTCCCATCAATACACTTACGCTGGCAAAAAGGAGTACCTCCATGGTTGAACTAATCCCATTAGGGATTCCAACGTGCAATAGCTCCTTGATGTATTTCCACTCTGGCCCCCTGGTTTTTGCAAAGATGTTGAATCGCCGAAAAGGTTTGAAAGAAGCGATGAAGCCGATCATGATTATCCCAAAAACCAGCTGTACAATCGTTGTGGCGTATCCTGTTCCAATGGCTCCCATTTTGGGAAATCCAAATTTGCCGTACATGAGAATGTAATCTGCAGGAATATTGAGCAGCAACATTCCCAAAGCCATGTACATTGCTGGCTTGGTGATTGCTAACCCTTCGCTGAAATATCTAAGCCCCATGAAGATTAATAATCCCGGTATTCCCCATGACACAGCTTTAAGATAGCCATCGGAAAGAGGTATAATTTCAGGGTCTACTCCAACCCAGTGCATTAGGATATCCAAATCCCTAATAATGAAAAAAGCCGGAATGGATAAAAATCCAACCAACCAAAGCATTTGCCTAGCGCTCTTGCCAATTTCATAGAATTTACGTGCTCCCAAAAATTGAGAGACGATAGGGTTTATGGCAACCAGCGTAGCCATACAGAATAGAGATACCGGTAGATAGAGCGCATTTCCAACAGCAACCCCAGCTAAATCGGCGGCACTTAGTCGCCCGGCCATGATAGTGTCGGTTACATTTAATCCCATCCCAAGGAGTTGGGTTCCTACAATAGGAAGTCCAATTTTAAACAGTTGGGAAGTCTCTTTTTTTATTTCCGGAATGGTACTCATACAAAATTACTGAGCGCCAATGGTACAAAACATTAGTTAGTTAAACTAACCCAGGCTAAGTAAGTAAGAATATTCATTGAAGAATAGAGAAGTAAGAATTGTTAGTCATTGTACAATTATCAATTATTCAATGTTCAATGTTCAATGTTCAATGTTCAATGTTCTTACTTCTTCACTCCCTGTTCTTTATTCTTACTTCAATAGTTATCCGTGTAAAGAAAGGGAGGTTCAGGACTATGGTTTGACTAAAGGCAGCGTAATAACAAACATAGTTCCTTTGTCCGCTTCTGATTTAAAATCAATTTCTCCCTCATGCTCCTCAATTATCTTTTTTGTGATGGCAAGCCCTAAGCCTGTTCCGCTGGTTTTTGTGGAGAAATTCGGCATGAATATATTCTTTTGATCTTCGGTTGAAATGCCCTCTCCATTATCAGATACTGAAATCTGAACCTTTCTTTTCCTGGCATTTAATTCGGTTCTAATACTAACCCTTCCGTTACTAGAAACGGCTTCTGAAGCATTTTTTATAAGGTTGACAAATACCCTTCTTAATTCTTCTTTCGCTCCATGCACAAAAAGCGGTTGCTTAGCCAGGTTTATTTCAAGTGAGAAGTGTTTGTCTAGCTCATACATCTCACCCACAGATTGAATCAATGCATTGATGTCCAGTTTCTTAAACCCTTGTTGAATAGGCTTAGCAAAGGTAGAGAAATCGGAAGCAATTTTATTTAATGCGTCAATCTGCTCAATCATACTTGAAGCAATCTTTGATACTCGCTGATCCTGATCAGGTCCATCTTTTTTTGCCAGTTCGATCTGGCGTTCGAGGTGCTGAAGATTGAGCTTCATTGGGGTAAGAGGATTCTTTATCTCATGTGCTATTTGTTGCGCCATTTCTTTCCATGCTGCTTCCCGCTCGGTTTGGGCTAATTCATCAAGTGCCTTCTTTAAGCGATGAGTCATTTCATTATACGCCCGGGTAAGTGTGCCGATTTCATCTTTACTTTTTACGGGTAAGCGGGCATCAAAATCACCTTCTGATAAATCTTTAAGCGCCTCTCTGATTTCTTCAAGAGGGGAAGTAAGCTGAGCAGTGATGTACCCTACTACAATCATCAGTAAACCAAAAATGAGAACATAAAATCCAATGAGATAACTTACTGTTGAAAGCAAACGGTCATAGAAGCGGGGAGCTTTCAAGAAGGTGGGTACAGCAGCAATTCCAACAACGGCATCGGCTTCATCCAGCCAGGGCATATAGCCAATCATCATTTGTTGATCATCAAATGAAACTACCTGAAGCTCTTGATTACTTCTCTCGCTTGTAATCTTATTATATACTTCCCATGGTATCGATTTTGAAAGTAAATGCTGGCTAAAGATTTGTGGGCTTGTAGAATTAGCCAGTGTACCATCAACAAATAAAGAAGCATCAACGTCGAGTACTGACGCAATTCTCTGTAGTTCTTCAGGGCTAATTTCTACGTCTGAAAAATCTTGTTCAAGGCTGGAGCTTAGATTCTCTAAACGATCGAATAACTGAGTTCGAACTTCCTGTTCGTTTTGAATAGTAAGTACATAGTAGGAAGCTCCTACCAGTGCAATTAGACAGACAAGGCTGGCAACTATTAACCGGTCAATGAGCCGGTCTTTAAACCGTCTTAGGTTTCCAAGTATTTGCCAGTTGTTTATCAACGAGAACATGAAGAGCAGCAGTACGGCGCTTAAAACTACAATCATGAAAAGCCGCAGGAATGAGAATATATGCCTGTTGATATCCATCCTTGTTGTGGCAACTCGAACTATGTTATCAGAACCTTTTTTTATATATAGCTCTTTAATCTCATCTGACCCGGAGATAAATGAGCTTGTATATATAGAATCAACTTCCATCCGAGCAAGAATTCCATCCGAAAGGGAGGTTGGACCGGAGATATCTAGAGGAATTCCCGTGATAGATTTTCGAAGCAAACTCCCGTTTTCATATTCCGTAACTGAAAAGGTTTCTTGCCAGGAGTCGTCTTGTTTGGAAGAGATTACTGCCCGAAGGGGTTTTTCCAGCTGTGGAATTTCTTCATACACCGAGCACAGAATCCAGCCAGTTATTACTTCCGATTCAGCATTTTCAAAAATTGGTATCCAGCCACGTATGAAATCAGAATAATTGGCATTAATCGTATTAATTGGACGATATCGCAGTACGGGTCGAAGGTTTGCCCTTCGTATTTGCTCATCCTCGAAAGGGATTTGTAAATCCTGGATTCTAAAATCAGTACTCCATTGCGGAGGGGAAAGACTGGTTGTATAGTCAGAGATAAGCGTTCCTATACTATCAATCAACTGAACGGAAATGGTGTATCTCAACCAGGCTGGTCGGATATAATCTTCTACAAGTTGCTCAAGGGAAGCATCGTTTTGAGTTAACGAACTTGCTGTTAGCGATTCATTTAGATTCCCCAGGAGTTGAATAGTAATAGACTCTACTTCGTTAGCTTCTTCCTGTAAAAAAGGTTGAGCCGCTTGTTTCATCCTCTCATTTTGGCGAAAGGTACTGCCACTTGTGAAGGCAATGTATACAAAGCAAGTAATGAGATAAGAGATGAAAAAAGTCAGGCGTAATTTCGAAGTTGTCTGAAGAACAAGCCTCTTTCTATTCCAGAAAAAAGAAAGAGTAAATATAAGAGCAAAAAAGAGTGCGGTTATAATAACTATCCAGGTTTCATCAGGGGATGAGTAAACAATGGCATTAGCAATAATGAGAAACGAAGTAAGCCCGGCTAAAAAAGAAATAGTGGGAGTTAATGCCCGCTTTTCATAGTGAAATAGGAAAAACCTGAAAGTGATTAATGATAAAGCCGCAATAGAAATAAAGAAAAGACAGGAAGAGATATAAAAGAGAAGAGTAAAACCTGACGGAAATAAGGCTAAATCCATCACATTTATTATAGATCCTGCCAAAACTGAAGAAGTACTCTCCATGAAAAAAGAGAAGTACAAGGCTAATACAAAAGTAGAAAAAAAGGAAAGAGCAATAACGAGAGCTTTGCTGAATGAGTTTTTCCTTTTCATCGATGTGAGCAAATACCTGGATAAGGAAAAGCAGACCAGTAAGCTAAATGCAGCATTGATGAAATAGTTTAAGAGGGCCGTATTGCTAAGGATGGAAAAAGAGGAATGTTCAATCTCAGCCATTGAACTTAAAGCCTGTACCAGGAGCCAAAGAATAATCGTGGAAATAAGCTCAAAGAGTATTGACCATTTCGGAGAAATATTGTTAGAGAGATTGAAAAGCAGCACTCCCATCACCAAAAAAATCAGGACAAGAAAGGTAGTTCTCCAATTACTGATTGTATCCTTTTCCTGGAGTATATATTCTTCGATGCCATCAGCTTCGGCTATAATTTCACCTAAGGAGTCAGCGCTTGCAGTTGATAAAACAGACCGGGCTAATACTTCCTTATTAGTAACTACATTCAGATTAAAAGAAACGGGGAATCCATTGCGCTGACTAAATAATGAGGCAGGTGCCAGCTCCAGGTTGTTTCCCAGATTAAGTACGTTTTCCTGGGAAAGTTTTACTCTTGTATGAACATCATACCTGGTTACCTCCAGTGAGTCTTCAACAAAAAAAGGAATAATACTGTAGAGAAAGCTCACATTATTTTCTCTTCCAATAGAGACATAAATGGCATTAGAGCTTTGAAGAGAATTTGTGTCCGGATTGATGGGCGCAAAATCATTCCACAGCCATTTTGTGCTATCCCTGGTGATTAGTACTCCCCAGAAAGAATATTCTGGAATGACATTCTCAATTAGCGACTCTTTTGTTGCTCCAGATTCTATCTGAACCTGAACCTGTTCTGCAAAAGAGGTAGCCTCAGAAGTATAGTTAAAGATATACTGCTGGAAGTTATTGGCTGCCCGATCAACTGCTTTTTCAGCCAGTTCCTGGACCTCTTTATCGTCAACAAGGTCATCATGAACATTCATCCACTCAAAAAAACCATACCCAATAGCAATTATGCTAAGTAAGGCAAATAGCCAGGTAGTGGTATTAAAGGAGGAGGAACTCATTACATAGAGCTTAAACCTAAACGGGATTTATCAGATTAGTAATATTACGATCCGAAACGCCATTTAATACATTCGAAATTGCTTCTGCTGCCAGCATGCCAATGGCTTCTCGTGTTTCAAAGGTAGCACTTGCGATATGAGGGAGGAGAGTGCAATTAGGAGCTGTTAAAAGCTGAGGGTGTACTTCTGGCTCTTTTTCAAAAACATCCAGGCCTGCTCCCCAAATTGTTCGATTATGAAGAGCATTTGTCAACGCTTCTTCATCAACAACAGGACCCCGGGAAGTATTAATTAACACAGAATGAGCAGGCATAGATTCTAGGATATCTTCATTTACTAAGTGATATGTGTCATCTGTTAAAGGACAATTCACACTTAAAACGTCACTTAGGCTTGCAAGTTCCTTAACAGAGCTAATTCGTTTGCACTCCAACTCTTTTTCAATTTGGTCAGGAATTTTTGATCTATTGTGGTAGAGAATATTCATACCAAAGGCTTTCGCTCTTTTTGCAAATGATTGGCCAATTCTACCCATGCCAATAACCCCGAGTGTTTTCCCGCGGAGTTCCATACCTAAAAAGCCTAAGGGCTCCCATCCTTTAAACTCGTCATTTCTCAAATAGGCTTCTGCCTGATTAAACCTTCGGGTGGTGGCCATTAACAGGCCCATGGCAAAATCGCCGCAAGCTTCTGTGAGTACATCCGGGGTATTAGCTACTTTTATCCCGAGCCTGGATGCAGCCTCAACATCGATATTATTATAGCCTACAGCAAAATTAGCTACCACTTTAAGATTGGGTGCTGATTCAAGTACTTCTTTAGTAACCGGAGTAGATAACATGCACAGTAGGCCATCATACTTGTGAAGCTCCTGGATAAGTCTCCCGGTGTTTGAAAACTCTCCCTTATTCCCAATAGTAACCTTGCCTACCTTTTCTAAAAATTGAATGTTTTTATCAGGAATAGGTTCGGTGACCAGGATTTGATAATCAGGCATATTACCTATTAATCTTCATTTGGGATGTACGTAATCTTCGCGTCGTTCCACATTCTCTCGATGTTATAGAATTCACGCTTTTCCTTACTCATAATGTGAACTACCGTATTGATATAGTCCAGTATAATCCAGGACCGGGCCTGCAACCCTTCTTTTTTCCAGGCTTTTTCTTTTGTCGTTTCAAGTAGTTCTTCTTCTACTGAGTCTGCAATGGCTTTAATTTGTGTATCAGAGTTTCCGCTACAAATCACAAAATAGTCGGTTAGTGTTGTTAGTTCAGAAACATCTAATACAACAATATCCTGTGCCTTCCTTTTTTGAAGTCCCTCTATAATTATTTCTACCAGGTTTTTCGAATCCGGATTAGCATCGATGAATTGGTCATTTCCCGGTTGTTTAATATCTGTCATTTACTCCGTGTTAAGTGTTTCATAATCGTGGCCTATTACCACAGTTACGTCCAGAAAAAAGTCAGGTGACTCTTCTCTTAATACATTGGCTTCATTTATTCCCAGTGCAGCTGCTACTCGTTTAGCGTTATCCATTACTCCACTTCTGGAAATTACGATGGTCTCCTCAAGATCAAAATGATCAAAGTTCCCGGTTTCAACTACATCGAAGCCATTCGATCGTAACAGTCCTGTATACGAGTTGGCAATGCCAGCAATTCCACACCCGTTCAATACTTCTATTTGTATGATCTCGCTGATTAGTTGAGAATTATCCTCCGAGCGCTCATTGAATATCCTGGGATAGATAATACGGGTTGTGAGAGCTACAAGAAGAACGATTAGGAGAATGCTGAGGAAGCCAATTGCAGCATTTAATAACAGGCCCTCTGTATTAGTACCGGATTTATCCGGTTGGTTTTCAGTCATTCAAATACTTTTAATACCAAAAGTCATTAAATCGTCGATCAAAGCGATTAAACCCATAAGGGTTGTATCCATAAAATCCTGCAGGTAATTGTCGATATTGAAACTGTATAAACGCTTTATCACTTATTTTATAATTCAGTTCTGCGTTCTCAATTACTACCCTGTTCTGAAAATTATCTTGTCCGTAAGCTGAACTACCACCGAAAGGAGAATGAAGGAAAGAGACATCCACACGTCCGTTCATTCTAGGGCTGATGTCAAACCGAACAGTATTCGTATATGCGTTTACGTTTTGATAGCCGCCACCAAACGAGGAAAAGTTCATACTGTATGAGTGACTCATTTCAAGGCTGTTAAAAAATCTATTTAACCCACTCTCAACGGTTGGAACCGAGCTGTTTATGATAGGCCCAGAGTAATCATAAGGCGATGCTAAATCAGATCGAAGCTGAGCAAATGCTGTTGAAGAGAACAGGGCGATAAATAAAACAGGGATAAATAATTTTTTCATGAGCTTTTGGCTTTGCTGGTGCAACGCTTGAAGACCGCTTTAATTATACATATTTGGCTGCTAATAAGAAACAGTATGAATAATGATTCTTCTTTGAAATAGACCTTAAAAAACACTATTTTTGCGCTCTTTTCAAAATGTTTAACCAAATTGTACAAATAGCTGAGGAGAGATGAAACTCACCGACTTTAGATACGAAATTGAAGGACTTAACATTCCTGATAAGCCATTAAAAAAACGAGATGACGCAAAGCTCATGGTTCTTAACCGGGCCGAGCAAACTATTGAACATCGCAAATTCTCTGACATCCATGAGTATCTCAATGAAGGTGATGTGGTTGTTTATAATAACACAAAAGTTTTCCCGGCGCGGCTGAATGGAAAGAAGGAAAAGACGGAAGCGGATATTGAAGTCTTTTTATTAAGAGAACTTCAGCCCGAGAATATGCTCTGGGATGTATTAGTTGAGCCTGCTCGAAAAATCCGTATTGGAAATAAGCTCTATTTTGGAGAAGGGGAAAATGAATTGATGGCCGAGGTTGTTGACAATACCACCTCAAGAGGTCGAACTATTCGATTTCTTTTTGACGGGCCAAATACGGAATTGTATGAGCGCCTTGATGAGCTAGGCAAAATGCCTCTTCCTCCTTACATAGAAAGAGAGCCGGTAGACGAAGACAAAGAACAGTACCAAACAGTTTATGCAACGGAGCGTGGAGCTGTGGCAGCACCTACAGCTGGTATGCACCTGACTGAAGAATTGATTGAGAAGATTAAAGCTAAAGGGGTGGAGTTTCTACCCATTACCCTTCACATCGGCTGGGGAACCTTCCGAAATGTAGAGGTAGAAGATCTGACCAAGCACCGGATGGATTCTGAAAACTATTTCATTTCTCAGGACACTTCGGATAAAATTAATATCGCTCTAAAGAAAAAGAAGAATAAAGTAGTAGCTATTGGTACAAGCGTGGTCCGTGCAATTGAAACTAGTGTGATGGCAAGTGGGATGTCGAAAATGGGAACAGGATGGACCGATAAATTCATTTACCCTCCATATCAGTTCAAGATTACTGAGGCCTTAGTTACCAATTTTCATCGTCCGGAGTCTACATTATTAATGCTTGGCGCAGCATTTGCTGAGTATGACTTTTTAATGAAGGCTTACGAAGAAGCTAAGGAAAAGAATTATCGCCTGTTTTCCTTTGGCGATGCAATGCTGATTATCTAAAATGTCTAAGCTGGCAGTCATAATACCGGCTGCCGGTTCCGGTACTCGAATGGGTACCCGGATTCCAAAGCCATTTATAGAGTTAGAGGGCGCTACTATCCTGGAGCATGCACTTCGCAATTTTTCCAAGCTCCCTAGTCTTGCAGAGATTATTGTAGCCACTTCTGAAGAGTGGTTGGAAAAAGTTGAAATAATACTGGCTTCGTTCAAAAAAGACGGGATCCGGGTAAAAGTGATTGAAGGTGGTGCCGAGCGACAGTTTTCAATCCACAACGCATTAAAACATCTAGGTAGTGAAATTGATCTCGTAGCTGTACATGATGCCGTTCGTCCATTCATTTCTCCAATACTAATCGAGGCTTGTTGCGAGAAAGCGTTGAGCTTAGGAGCTGCAATAATTGCCGTTCCCGCAAAAGATACGATCAAAAAAGTGGATCAGGATAAGCTAATAGAGGGGACGCCCGATAGAGAATTTCTTTGGCAGGCTCAAACACCACAGATTTTTAAGAAAGAAAAAATAGTGGAAGCCTATGAGGCTGCTGTATCATCTGGTTTTGTGGGAACTGATGATGCATCTTTAGTAGAACAACTTGGGTATAGCATTGGGATTGTGGAAGGTGACCGAAGGAATTTAAAGATTACTTACCCAATAGATTTGAAAATAGCTGAACTGATCCTTAAAGAGGAAATTTGATCATGAGAATAGGATACGGTTTTGACATCCATAAACTCGTTCCGGGAAGGAAGTTGATTCTCGGAGGTGTAGAAATACCTTTTGAGAAGGGGCTTATTGGACATTCTGATGCTGATGTACTTCTTCATGCTATTACGGACGCTTTATTAGGTGCACTAGCTCTTGGAGATATTGGTCAACATTTTCCAGATAATGATCCTAAATATAAAGGCGCAGACAGTAGGGTTCTTTTGAAGTACTGCTATGGGTTAATTCTGGAGCAAGGGTATAAACTTGTTAATCTGGATGCCACTATTGTAGCGGAGCGGCCAAAGCTTATGCAGTATCTTCCAAAAATAAGAGAAACTATTGCTACTGATCTAAGTGCTGAAATAGATCAGGTCTCTATAAAAGCAACTACTTCGGAAAAGATGGGTTTTGTAGGGAGAGAGGAAGGGATATCTGCCACTGCAGTCGTATTAATTGAAAAAACCTAAAATGGCTGAACAAATTGTTCAATCAATAGTTGACTGGATTTATCTCATTCCCCCATTGGGCATTTACCTCATTTTTATAGCCATCGCCTATGTTGAAAATGTGCTTCCACCCCTGCCAGGAGATGTGCTTCTTGCATTTGGAGGGTATCTTGCTGCTGATGGAAGTTTATCTCTTCCGGTTCTGTGGATAATTACAGTGCTTGCTTCAGTGGTAGGATTTATGAATATGTACTGGATAGGCCATAAGCTGGGCGGGCATGTTGAAGAAAATAAGGAGACGCATTTCTTGCTCAGGTTTATCAACTATAAATACTTCGAGAAAGGAAAAAAATGGATGGGGAAGTATGGACAATGGGTGATTTTTGGCAATCGTTTTTTGGCAGGCACTCGTTCGGTAATCTCTCTTACTGCGGGGATGTCTCACTTAAACCTGCGGTTTACCATCCTAAATTCTTTTATAAGTTCGGCTCTTTGGAATGCCTTATTGCTATTAGCAGGCTGGTTTGTCAGGGATAACTGGCAGGTAATTGGAGGGTATCTATCCACCTATGGGAAAGTCATACTGTTTTGTATCGGTATAACAATTTTAGCTCGTTTTCTGTGGGTTAAATTCGGTAGAAAAATCCCTTCTGAAAATGAAGTTGAAGAGTGAAATTTTTTGCTATTCAAATGTTGACAATTTTTGAATACATGGGTATTTTTTAAGTCTTTCGCAAAAAGCCAGTGTAGCTCAGTTGGTAGAGCAACGGTTTTGTAAACCGTCGGTCATCGGTTCGAATCCGGTCACTGGCTCGACTTGTGAAATGGGGAGATACCAAAGCGGCCAACTGGGGCAGACTGTAAATCTGTTGTCTTACGACTTCGTAGGTTCGAATCCTGCTCTCCCCACTTGACATATTGATCAGCGAGCGTAACTCAATTGGTAGAGTGTCAGCCTTCCAAGCTGAATGTTGCCGGTTCGATCCCGGTCGCTCGCTCAAGCAACTAAGCCGATATAGCTCAGTGGTAGAGCACTTCCATGGTAAGGAAGGGGTCGTCGGTTCAAGTCCGACTATCGGCTCTCAAGTTGATATGTTTCGGAAGAAATTTTTTAACAAAACACATAAACTAAATTAGACATGGCAAAAGAGACCTTTCAACGCACCAAGCCCCACGTGAATGTGGGCACCATTGGTCACGTAGATCACGGCAAGACGACCTTGACGGCGGCGATCACGACGGTAATGGCGAAGACCTATGGGGGAGAAGCCCAGGCCTTCGATCAGATTGACAACGCTCCGGAAGAAAGAGAGCGTGGGATTACCATCGCCACGGCGCACGTGGAGTATGAGTCTGAGGCACGTCACTACGCGCACGTAGACTGCCCAGGCCACGCCGACTATGTGAAGAACATGGTAACAGGTGCGGCTCAGATGGACGGTGCTATTTTAGTAGTAGCGGCTACCGATGGCCCGATGCCACAAACCCGCGAGCACATCTTGCTAGCTCGTCAGGTGGGGGTGCCTCAAATCGTAGTGTTCATGAACAAGGTAGACTTGGTGGACGATGAGGAGCTTCTTGAGCTGGTAGAGCTGGAAGTGCGTGAGCTGCTTTCTAGCTATGAGTTTGATGGCGATGACATTCCTGTGATCCAGGGATCAGCCCTTGGTGCTCTAAACGGCGAAGCGCAGTGGGAAGAGAAGATTGTGGAGCTTATCCAGGCAGTGGATACCACGATTCCTACTCCAGAGCGTGATGTAGACAAGCCGTTCTTGATGCCGGTGGAAGATGTGTTCTCTATTACGGGTCGTGGCACGGTAGCAACAGGCCGTATCGAGCGTGGCATCTTGAAGCTTAACGACGAGATCGAGATCGTAGGGATCGTAGAAGAGCCGTTGAAGAGTGTAGTGACGGGCATCGAGATGTTCCGTAGGCTGCTTGACCAGGGTCAGGCGGGCGACAACGCGGGGATCCTGCTTCGAGGGATTGCCAAGGAAGACATCCAGCGCGGGATGGTGCTGTGTAAGCCAGGCTCGATCACCCCACACAAGAAGTTTGAGTGTGAGGTGTACGTGTTGAGCAAAGATGAAGGAGGCCGTCACACGCCGTTCTTCAAGGGCTACCGTCCGCAGTTCTATTTCCGAACTACGGATGTAACGGGAGCGTGTGAGCTACCTTCTGGGGTGGAGATGGTAATGCCTGGCGACAATGTGAAGTTGTCGGTAGAGTTGATTCAGCCGGTGGCGATGGAAGAAGGGCTGCGTTTTGCGATCCGAGAGGGTGGGCGAACCGTAGGGGCCGGAGTGGTAACTAAAATCTTAGATTAATTCTAAGAACATATTCGCGTAGCGCACGTAGAGTAGGCAGTTTTACTGTCTACTCTTGTGTGTATCTACGGGTGTAGCTCAGTTGGTAGAGCACTGGTCTCCAAAACCAGGTGTCGGGAGTTCGAGTCTCTCCACCCGTGCAACATTATATAGTACTGTAACATGGAAAAACTTATAAATTTTTTTGAGAGTGTCGGAAACGAGTTCAAAAAGGTTTCCTGGCCTACTCAAAAAGAGTTAGTAGATAACACAATCATAGTAGTTGTATTCTCAATCATAGTATCAGCATTCATCTTTGGGATTGATCAGGTATATAGTACAGTACTAGAAGCTATTTATAACAGATAATGAGTAATGAATTGGAGCATGGATGGTATGTGGTTCGCTGCTTTTCCAGCCATGAGAAAAAAGTAAAAGAGTTTCTTGAGCGTGAGATCGAAGACCAGGATCTGGGAGATAAGATTATCGATATCCTGGTACCTACTGAGACAGTAGTGGAGATTCGCGGAGGGAAGAAGCGCACCCGGGAGAAGAACTTTTTCCCTGGGTATATTTTGTTGAATACTCATTATGATGAAGAGGTAAATAACCTCATACAAAGTGCACCATCATGCCTTGGCTTTTTAAAAGGAAAAGCTGATTTGGTGCCCTCTCCTCTGAAAAAGCACGAAGTTCAACGCATCATTGGACGAGTGCAGGAAGCTGGAGATGAATTGCGGAATGTTGAGATTCCGTACAGTGAAGGCGACTTGGTAAAAGTGATATCAGGACCATTTAAAGATTTCGATGGAACTGTACAGGAGGTGAATCCTGAGAAACTCAAGCTCAGGGTATTGGTAAGTATCTTCGGAAGAAGAACTCCTGTTGAAGTAGATGTGAACCAGGTCGAGTCCACTACCTAAAAAGAACCTAGTTGATGCACACTAGCTATTACGCGATAAACTGAAGTTATATAATTAGAAAGGATCCTGAGAATCCATGGCTAAAAAAGTTGAAAGAATCCTGAAGCTCCAAATTGTTGGTGGGCAGGCTAACCCCGCCCCTCCTGTAGGACCGGCTCTCGGTCAGGCAGGGATCAATATCATGGAGTTTTGCAAAGCCTTTAACGCAAAGACTCAGGACAAAGCCGGTACGGTTATTCCTGTTGAGATTACCGTGTTCGCGGACAAGTCTTTTACCTTTAAGACTAAAACTCCGCCAGCACCAGTACTTCTTAAGCAAGCAGCAAAAATCAAGTCCGGCTCAGGTGAGCCTAACCGCACGAAAGTGGGAACGGTAACCTGGAGCCAATGCAAGGAAATTGCGGAGCAGAAAATGGAGGACTTAAATGCGTTCGATGTTGAAGCAGCTGCCGAAATGATTGCAGGTACGGCTCGGAGTATGGGTCTTAGAGTAAACCGCGACAGGTAAAATATACTCATGGCAAAAAGAGGAAAAAAATATCAACAAGTCGCCGAATTGGTTAATCCAGAGTTAGAATACTCTTTGGAAGAAGCTTGTGATCTCGTTAAGAAAACTTCTACTACCAGCTTTGATGCTTCCGTAGATATCGACATCCGTTTGGGTGTTGACCCACGGCATGCTGATCAGATGGTACGGGGTACAGTGAGCTTGCCTCATGGTACTGGTAAAGAAGTAAGGGTATTAGCCCTTGTTAACGAAGCAAAACAAGCCGAAGCTACTGAAGCTGGAGCCGACCATGTGGGCTTGGATGATTATATCGCACAAATTGAAGGAGGCTGGGCGGAAATAGATGTTATTATCGCCACGCCGGATGTAATGGGCAAACTCGGTAAGCTTGGACGCTTTTTAGGTCCTCGCGGATTGATGCCAAACCCAAAAAGTGGAACAGTAACTATGGATGTAGCTGCTGCTGTTAAGCAGGTTAAAGCTGGTCAAATTGATTTCCGTGTTGATAAAACCGGAATTTTGCACACATCTGTAGGTAAAGTAAGCTTCGGAACTACTGATTTGAAGGAGAATGCAGAAGCGTTTCTTCAAACAGTGATGAAACTGAAGCCTGCCTCAGCAAAAGGCACGTATGTTAAAAGCGTGTATATGAGTTCCACCATGGGGCCGAGCATCCCGATAAGCAGAACCGCAGTTACAGCTCTTAATTAGGAGGAATTAAATTATGCCTACAGCAGAAAAAAGAGCAGTATTAGACGAAATCTCAGAGAATTTAAAAAATGCCAATGCGGTGTATATCACCAATTATTCTGGTATGTCTGTAGATGAAGCTAATCAACTGCGAGGTGCATTTCGTAAGGGAAATGTCTTCTTCAAAGTATACAAGAACAAGCTAATGAAACTTGCTATGGAAGAGGTTGGTGGTTATGACTCCATCATTCCTTCTCTAAATGAGCAAAATGCATTCGCTTTTGTTGAAGAAGAATTATCTGCCCCAGCTAAGGTTTTAAAAGATTTTATCAAGGATAATAACAAGCCGCACTTTAAAGCAGCCATCGTGGATGGTGAGTTTTTTGGTGAGGACAAGCTAGAAGCTCTAGCGTCAATGAAATCTAAAAATGAGATCATTGGAGATATCCTTGGTTTACTATCCGCCCCTATGGCAAATGTACTTGGAGCGCTCAACGCGTCTGGGTCGAACCTTGTTGGAGCTGTGAAAACCATCGCCGAGAAAGGCGAAAACTAACCCTTATTTACAACTAAGAATTTTTATTAAATCAACTGGAGATAACAATGGCTGACGTTAACAAACTAGCTGAAGAGCTTGTCAACCTAACTATCAAAGAAGCAAACGAACTAGCTAAAGTTCTAGAAGAAGAATACAACATCAAACCTGCTGCGGCTGCTGTTGCTGTTGCAGGACCAGCTGCTGGCGGTGACGGCGGTGCTGGTGGTGCAGAAGAAAAAACTGAATTTGATGTAGTTCTTGAATCTGCTGGTGCTAAGAAAATCGCTGTAATTAAAGAAGTACGCGGTATCACTGGCTTAGGTCTTAAAGAAGCTAAAGAATTAGTAGACGGCGCTCCTAATACTATTAAGGAAGGCGTTGCTAAAGACGAAGCAGAAGAGATCAAAGGCAAGCTTGAAGAAGCTGGAGCTACTGTAGAGCTCAAGTAAGCACTTAGTAAACATTTCGTTGGTAGCCAATATCGTGAAAGCGGTATTGGCTATTGGCGTCTATATATAATTAACCTCGGTTAGTACTGGGGTTTTCCTGTACAATCACCCTTCAACAAAATGGAGAGGTTCTTTTGAGCAATAAGATGCAAACAATTCCAAATACGGATCGCCAATCTTTTGGGCGCACTAAACATGTTTTAGATTATCCGGATTTTCTGGATATCCAATTAGAGTCTTTTGAAAAATTCGTACAACTTGATATTGCTCCAAACGAGCGAGAGAATCAAGGCTTACAGCGAATATTTAACGAGAACTTTCCTATCCAGGATACTCGTGAGACTCACATTCTTGAGTTTTTATACTACAATGTGGATGTGCCCCGATACACGATCAAAGAATGCCAGGATCGTGGCCTTACATATTCAGTACCACTAAAAGCCAAGCTTAGATTATCATCTGTGGATGATAGCGACGAAGCGAGCGAAACCATCGAACAGGAAGTTTTCTTAGGAGACCTTCCCTGGATGACTAACCGTGGTACCTTTATCATTAATGGTGCAGAAAGAGTAATTGTAAGTCAGTTACACCGATCTCCGGGAGTTTTCTTCGGACAGTCTGTTCACCCAAATGGTACACAACTTTATTCAGCACGGGTAATTCCTTTTAAAGGATCATGGATCGAATTCACTACCGATATCAGAGACGTACTCTGGGCATATATCGATAGAAAGAAGAAGATTCCTGCTACTACTCTATTACGTGCACTTGGCTATTCCACTGATTTGGAATTATTAAGTCTGTTTGAACTATCTGACGATATCAAGTTCGGAACAAAAGCCGACTACAATAAGAAGTTGGTAGGTCAGCGCCTCGCTCAAAACATTATTGTTGAAGAGATGGAAGAGGTTGTTGACGATGAAACCGGAGAAGTATCTGAAGCTTTAAATAGAAAAATCATTTTCGAACGTGATCATCAATTAACAGAAGATGATTATGGTATGCTTAAAGATGCCGATGTTAAAACCGTTCTTGTTCAAAAGATTACAGCTGAAGAGTCTGAGCGTTCTGTAATGATGAATACGCTCCGAAAGGATCCAACCTGGGACGAGCATTCCGCACTTGGTGAAGTGTATCAGCAAATCCGTTCTGGTGAAATGCCAGATCCGGAAACTTCACGTGCTATCCTTGAGAGACTATTCTTTAGCGACAAGAAATATGATCTTGGTGAAGTTGGTCGATACCGACTTAACAAACGACTTAGATTAGATCTTACGGATGTACAATTTCTTACAAAAGAAGACATTGTTGCCATCATCAGAGAGGTAATCCGTCTTAAGAATCTAAAATCTCAGGTTGATGATATTGATCACTTGAGTAACCGACGTATCCGTACCGTTGGTGAGCAGTTAGGCCAGCAATTTGCAATCGGTTTGGCTCGTATGGCCAGAACCATTCGTGAGCGAATGAACTCTCGTGATGCGGAGCAGCTAACTCCACAAGACCTTGTGAATGCACGTACCATTTCAAGTGTGATTAATACCTTCTTTGGGACCAATCAGCTTTCTCAGTTTATGGATCAAACCAACCCCTTAGCCGAATTGACGCACAAGCGCCGTATGTCTGCTCTTGGACCTGGTGGTCTTACTCGTGAGCGTGCTGGTTTCGAGGTTCGTGATGTTCACTATACACACTACGGCCGACTTTGCCCGATTGAAACTCCGGAAGGTCCAAACATTGGTTTGATTTCTTCTTTGTGTATTCATGCAAAAGTGAATGACTTCGGTTTCATTGAAACTCCTTACCGAAAAGTGAAGGATGGTAAAGTAGGAAAGTCGGTTGAATATCTTGCTGCTGAGCAGGAAGATGAGACCGTAATCGCTCAGGCTAACGCTGAGCTGGATGAAAAAGGAATGTTTAAAAACGATCTCGTTTTCTCCAGAATGAGAGAGGGTAACTACTCAAATGCCCGTAAGGATGAGATCGAATACATGGACGTAGCTACCAACCAGATTACTTCTCTGGCAGCAGCGTTGATTCCATTTATCGAACACGATGATGCAAACCGTGCCTTGATGGGTTCTAACATGCAACGTCAGGCAGTACCACTGCTTCGTCCGGAAGCACCAGTAGTTGGTACCGGACTTGAGCACAGAGCAGCTCGTGATTCAAGAGCCATCATTACTGCGGAAGCTAATGGTGAAGTAGTATATGTAAGTGCTACTGAAGTTCATGTTAAGTATGACCGATCTGAGCTTGAGCAGAATTGCTACTTCGATGGTGGAGTAAAAGTGTACGATCTTGAGAAGTTTACACGAACTAACCAGGATACAGCTACTAACCAACGCCCGATCGTTAAGGTTGGAGACAAGGTGAAGAAAAACCAGGCTATAGTAGACGGATGTTCTACAGATGGTGGAGAACTTGCTCTTGGTAGAAACCTGCTGGTTGCTTTCATGCCATGGAGAGGATACAACTTCGAGGATGCGATTGTAATTTCAGAGCGTATCGTTCAGGAAGATATTTACACATCTATTCACGTAACTGAATTCGAGCAGCAAGTTCGAGACACCAAGCGTGGTGAAGAAGAGCTTACTCGTGAGATTCCTAACGTGAGTGAAGAAGCAACTCGAAACCTAAACGAGCGTGGAATCATCCGTGTTGGAGCAAAAATCAATCCAGGAGACATTCTAGTTGGTAAAATTACTCCAAAAGGTGAAACTGATCCTACTCCAGAAGAAAAACTTCTTCGTGCAATTTTTGGTGATAAAGCTGGTGATGTAAAAGATGCTTCTCTAAAAACACCTCCAGGTGTATCAGGAACAGTAATCAACACCAAGCTATTTAGCCGTAAGCGTGACGAGTTAGTTTCTAGAAAAGAAGAGAAAAAGCGTGTTGAGCAGGAACAAGAGCGCCATACGGAAAAGCTTACTGAACTAAACCAGCAGTGGGCAGACAAAATGTACTCTCTGCTTCGCGATAAGACTTCTCCAGGAGTATTCAACTACAGCAATGTTGAGCTTATTCCAAAAGGCGAAAAGTACAAGAAGTCTGTATTCGAAGAAATTGACCCGGTTAACATCAATGAGAACATTGACTGGGCAACTGACCAGGAACTTGTGAAGCATGTTAAGCTTCTGTTCCATAACTACCGTGAGCTTCGTCGTCATATTGATAGTGAAGCTAAGCGTAGAACCTTTGCTATACAGGTAGGAGATGAACTACCTCCTGGGATTATCCAAAAAGCAAAAGTTTACATCGCTAAAAAGCGTAAGCTTCAGGTAGGTGATAAGATGGCGGGCCGTCATGGTAACAAAGGTGTTGTTGCTAAGATTGTACCTGTCGAAGACATGCCATTCATGGAAGATGGTACCCCGGTTGACATCTGTCTTAACCCGCTAGGTGTACCTTCTCGTATGAACCTTGGTCAGATTTATGAGACCATTTTAGGATGGGCTGCTAAAAAACTTGGAACTACATTCGCTTCACCAATTTTTGATGGTGCAAATATGGATGATGTGAAAGGAAAACTTAGCGAAGCTGGCCTTCCGGAAGATGGACGTGTAAATCTATACGATGGTAGAACCGGAGAGGCATTCTCTCAAAAAACTACTGTTGGATATATCTATATGATCAAATTGAATCACCTGGTTCAGGATAAGATGCACTCTCGATCTATTGGACCATACTCGCTTATTACTCAGCAGCCACTTGGTGGTAAAGCTCAGTTTGGTGGTCAGCGACTTGGTGAGATGGAAGTATGGGCACTATATGCATATGGTGCATCAAGCATCCTAAAAGAAATGCTCACTGTAAAAAGTGACGACGTTAAAGGACGATCCAAAGTTTATGAAGCCATTGTAAAAGGTGAAAACCTTCCTGATGGAGACGTTCCGGAATCATTCAAGGTATTATTACGAGAGCTTATGGGTCTCGGACTTGAAATCCATTTAGACTAATCACTGTTAATAAAGTATCGGAGGAAAACCCTTGCCAATAACAAAAACATTAGCAGTAACGAACGATTTTAACAGCATCGGAATATCCCTTGCTTCTGCTGAAACTATTCTATCACGTTCTCATGGAGAAGTACTTACTCCTGAGACGATCAACTATAGAACCTTTAAACCGGAAATGGACGGTCTTTTCTGTGAAAAGATCTTTGGCCCTGTAAAGGACTATGAATGCCATTGCGGTAAATACAAGCGGATCAGATATAAAGGGATTATTTGTGACCGTTGTGGTGTTGAAGTAACCCGAAAAGCAGTTCGAAGAGAGCGAATGGGGCATATTACCCTTACCGTTCCTGTAGTTCATATCTGGTATTTCAAATCTCTACCAAACAAGATTGCCTATCTATTAGGTCTTTCTTCCAAGAACCTTGATCGAATTGTTTATTACGAAACATTTGTAATCATCAATCCAGGATTAGCTCGTGACTTAGGTTACGCGAAAGGTGATCTCATCTCTGAAGAAGAGAAATATGATATCCTCGATCAGCTACCAGAAGATAATTTTGAATTGGATGATGATGAGGAAGATAAGTTCATAGTAAAAGAAGGAGCAGATGCACTTGCTGCTATGCTTGCTGATCTTGATCTGGATGAACTTGCTTACCAGTTACGCTATGAGGTTAAAAATGAGACTTCACAAATGCGTAAGAAGAAGAAGCTTAAAAGACTTCAGGTTATCGAGTCTTTCCGTGCGGCAGCAATGCACACCGAAAACCGTCCTGAGTGGATGTGTCAAAGTGTAATTCCGGTAATTCCACCAGAATTAAGACCACTTGTACCTCTTGAAGGCGGCCGTTTTGCTACTTCTGACCTTAATGATTTATACCGAAGAGTAATCATTCGAAACAATCGACTAAAGAGATTGATCGATATCAAGGCTCCAGATGTGATTCTTCGAAATGAGAAGCGCATGCTCCAGGAAGCTGTTGATTCTCTTTATGACAACTCACGTAAATCAAACGCAGTTCGGAATAATAACCGTCCACTAAAATCTTTGAGCGACATGCTTAAAGGTAAGAGTGGCCGTTTCCGTCAAAACCTTCTTGGTAAGCGTGTTGATTACTCTGGCCGTTCTGTAATTGTAGTAGGCCCAGAGCTTAAAATGCATGAGTGTGGTCTTCCAAAGGAAATGGCGGTTGAGCTTTACAAACCATTCATTATCCGCCGACTTATTGAGCGTGGATATGTGAAGACGGTAAAAAGCGCTAAGAAAGTTGTAGATCGACGAGATGCGGTAGTATGGGAAGTTCTTGAGAACGTAATTGATGGACATCCAGTACTTCTTAACCGTGCTCCTACCCTTCACCGATTGGGTATCCAGGCATTTCAGCCTGTACTTATTGAGGAAAAGGCAATTCGTCTGCACCCACTAGCATGTACGGCTTTCAACGCTGACTTTGATGGTGACCAGATGGCGGTTCACTTACCGTTGAGTCATGATGCAGTGCTCGAAGCATCTGTATTAATGCTGGGTTCACACAATATTTTAAGCCCTGCAAGTGGTGGCCCTATTGCGGTTCCATCTCAGGATATGATTTTGGGGCTGTACTATTTGACAAAGCCAAGAAGCGGCCAGCCTGGTGAGGGAAAAACATTCTCATCTCCAGACGAGGTAATAGTTGCATTCGATCAGAACAGGCTGCATATCCATGCCAAAATTAATGTTCGTATCGCAACAGTAAATGCAGAAGGCGAAGTTGAGCATGAAGTAGTTAAAACCTCCACAGGACGAGTGTTATTCAACGAGATCGTTCCTGATGAAATGGGCTTCATCAATAAAACTCTGGGCAAGAAAGAGCTTCGGGTGCTTATTGGTGATATTCATGCAAAATGCGGTACAGCTAAGACGTCAGCTTTCCTTGATGACATGAAAAAGATCGGATATGAAAATGCTACCCTGGGTGGTCTTTCATTCTCTCTTGAAGACATCATCATTCCAGATATGAAAGCTAACCTGATTAACGGCGCTAAAGATGAAGTGACTGATATCCAGGGACGTTATGAAATGGGATTCATTACTGATAATGAGCGATACAACCAGGTTATCGATAAGTGGACAAGTACCACAAACCGTGTATCTGAAACCCTATTTCAGGCCTTAGCTGATGACAGAGAAGGGTTCAATCCTGTGTTTATGATGGCTGACTCTGGTGCAAGGGGCTCTAAGGAACAGATTCGCCAGCTTGGTGGAATGCGTGGTCTGATGGCCAAGCCTCAGAAGAGCTCTATGCAGCAAGGGAATGAGGTAATTGAGAATCCAATTCTTTCTTCATTCAAAGAAGGATTGACAGTACTTGAATACTTTATCTCTACACACGGTGCTCGTAAAGGTCTTGCAGATACGGCTCTTAAAACTGCCGATGCCGGTTACTTAACTCGTCGTCTGGTTGATGTATCTCAGGATGTGATCATTACTGAAGAAGACTGTGGTACCCTTCGTGGTATTAAAATGTCTGCTTTGAAAGATAATGAGGACATTATCGAGCGCTTAGAAGACCGTATTATTGGTCGATTCTCTCTATATGACATTGTTGATCCTATTACTGATGAGCTTATTTGTGAGGCAAATCAGATGATTGATGAAGATGTAGCAAAGAGAATCGCAGAAACTTCTATTGAAGAAGTAGATATTCGATCGGTACTTACCTGTGAAACGGGTAGAGGTGTATGTGCCAAGTGTTACGGTCGTGACCTGGCCAGAGGAACCGTAGTTGAAAAAGGTGAAGCAGTAGGTGTTATCGCTGCACAATCTATTGGTGAGCCAGGTACGCAGCTTACACTTCGTACCTTCCACGTTGGTGGTACGGCATCTCGTCTTGAAGCGGATTCTCAGCACAAAGCTAAATTCGACGGTAAAGTTGAATTTGAGAACGTTCGTGTTGTGGTATATGACGATGGTGAAGAAGAGCATAACATCGTTCTTAGCCGTGCCGGTGAATTGAAAATTGTAGACGATGAAGGTAAGGTCCTAATCAGCTACAATGTGCCATACGGTTGTGAAATGATTGTTGAAGAAGGTGACATGGTTCCAAAAGGAGCTCAGCTCTGTAAGTGGGATCCATATAACGCACTTATCTTCTCTGAAATCGATGGAACCCTTCACTATAAGGATATTCTTGAAGGTGTAACCTTCACGGATGATACTGATGCACAAACAGGTCACCGCGAAAAAGTAATTATCGATTCTAAGGATAGAAGCCTTGTTCCTACACTAGCTGTTAAAGGAAAAGGTGATATCATTCGGGAAAGTACATTACCTGTTGATACTCACATCGTTGTTGATGATGGCGAGAAAGTATTCTCAGGTCAGGTAATTGCGAAAATTCCTCGTGCTACCTCTAAATCTAAAGATATTACCGCGGGTCTACCTCGTGTGACTGAGTTGTTCGAAGCTCGTTCTCCAAGTGATCCTGCAACGGTATCTGAGATTGACGGTATTGTTGAGATGGGAGGAAGAAAAAGAGGTTCTCAGGAAGTAATCATCAAATCGAAAGATGGTACGGATGAGAAGAAGTATTTGATCTCTTTGAGCAAGCACATCCTGGTACAATCCAATGACTTTGTGAAAGCAGGGCAACCTCTTTCTGATGGAACAATTCCAGCACAGGATATCCTGAATATTCTTGGGCCTTATGCGGTACAGTCTTACCTGGTGAATGAGATCCAGGAGGTTTACCGATTGCAAGGGGTGAAGATCAACGATAAGCATATCGAGGTGATTGTAAGCACCATGATGCAGAAAGTTGAAATCACTGATCCGGGCGACACAATGTTCCTTGAAGGAGATAAAGTTGACCGATTTGAAGTTAACCTGAGAAACGACGAGTTAATCGGTAAGTTCATTATTACCGATGAGGGAGGAAGCGACATCAAGAAAGGGACTATCCTTGATCGTCGAGAAGTACGTGATATCAACAATGGTTTGATTAAAGAAGGAAAAGATGAGTTACAGATTAGAGAAGCAGAACCTGCGATCTCTAAACCAATTCTTCTTGGAATTACACGTGCGGCACTTTCTACCGAAAGCTGGTTGTCAGCAGCCTCTTTCCAGGAAACTACAAAAGTACTTACTCAGGCTTCTATTGAAGCGAAGAAAGACTTCCTGAGAGGTCTTAAAGAGAATGTGGTTGTTGGTCATAAAGTGCCAGCAGGTACAGGTCTCAGAGAGTACAACGAGATTATCGTTGGTACTAAGAAAGACTTCGAAGAAGGTGATGAGGAAATCGCAAAGGTATTTGAAGCCCTTGGTGGTGAAGATACCGAAGCCTTAAATGGAGAGTAATCCCATTATTCTCTAGACAAATTAAACCCCACGCATTTATTTGTGTGGGGTTTTTTATTTTAAGGAAATTAATCAATTGCTATGTCAAGACTATTCATCATTCTCTTACTTACTTTTTTTATTAATTGTAAAGATTCTGAATCAGACGGTGGAACTGACCCTCAGCTTTGGCTGACGCTAGGTAATCAGGAGGCTTTATTTCAAATGCTGGAAGGTAGGATCACACCTGCGAGCAGCAATTCTGAAAACCCAACAATAGTTATAAATAGCTCCCAAACCTTCCAGGAGATGGATGGTTTTGGATACACTTTAACAGGAGGGAGTGCTTTCCTTTTGAATAGCATGGATGCTAACAGCAGACAGCAGATACTCCAGGAATTATTTGGTCAGGGAGATGGTGAAATAGGTGTGAGCTATTTGAGAGTTAGTATTGGTTCTTCTGATCTTGATGCTTCTCCTTTTTCATATAACGATCTTCCCCAGGGGCAGACCGATACCGATATGAGTAAGTTTGATTTGGGGAATGACCGCACACACCTCGTCCCGGTACTAAAAGAGATACTGGAAATTTATCCGGATTTAAAAATTATGGGTTCTCCCTGGTCACCTCCTGTTTGGATGAAAAGTAATGGCGCTACGATAGGGGGAACCTTGCTTCAGCAATACTACTCTGCTTACGCCATTTACTTCGTAAAATATGTTCAACAAATGGCGATTGAAGGAATAACCATCGATGCTATTACCATTCAAAATGAACCGCTTAATCCTTTCAATAACCCAAGTTTAAGTATGAGTGCGGCTCAGCAAGCTGATTTTATCAAGAATCACCTTGGTCCGGCATTTAGTGAAGCCGGAATAACTACTAAGATTATTATTTACGATCATAACCCCGATAGAATTGATTACCCACTTGAAGTTCTTTCTGATGCTTCTGCTCGACAGTATGTAGATGGTACAGCATTTCATTTATACGCTGGAAATATTTCTGCACTTTCTACCGTGAGGGATGCACATCCTGAGAAAAATATCTATTTCACAGAGCAATGGGTGCAGGCAGGGGCGAGTTTCTCCGGAGATTTGGCCTGGCATACTCGCAATCTAATAGTTGGAGCAACCAGGAATTGGAGCAGGACGATATTGGAATGGAACCTTGCTTCAGATCCAAATCAAAATCCTCATACAGAAGGGGGGTGTGATGATTGCCTTGGTGCACTGACAATATCCGGAAATGATGTCAGTAGAAATGTCGCGTATTACATAATAGCGCATGCCTCTAAATTTGTGCGGCCAGGATCAGTGAGGATAGAATCCAGCGAAGTAACTGGCTTCCCCAATGTTGCCTTTAAGAATCCTGAGGGAGAAATAGTACTGATTGTATTAAACGATACCTCCACAAGCCAGGAAGTAAGCATTTCAGTGGATGATAACACTTACTCTGTTTCTCTATTTGCAGGTTCGGTAGGTACGCTTGTATTTTAGTAAATCATTTGCAGCGGATAATAATTGGCAAAAACTTTATGGCTAAAGCTTCGACAAAAAGAATTGTATTCTGGTTCATCACCATTCTGTTTCCTTTTCTACTTCTTTCCCTGGTGGAAATAGGTCTTAGAGTCGGAGGTTACAATAAGGATGCACAACCCTTATTTGAGGAAGCACCAAATGATTCCAATTTTTTGATTTCAAACTCTTCATTTATTGGCAGGTATTTTCCTTCCTTTGTTCCACAAATTGCTCCTAATGCTTTTAGAAAAGAGAAACGCCCAAATACATTCAGGGTGTTTGTTTTTGGAGGTTCTTCAACACAAGGCTTTCCTTACAATTTTTATTACAGCTTTTCAGAACAATTAGAGCAAAAACTACTATTAGAGACGGATGGACTTAACATCGAAGTTGTTAACCTCGGAATGACGGCAGTTAATAGCTATGTAATTCGAGACCTTTCAAAACGAATACTTCCATATGATCCTGATGCTGTAATTATTTACGCCGGACATAACGAGTACTATGGTTCATTCGGGATAGGTACTACACAATTCGGATTGGTTAATAGTATAGGTCTAAAGAGGTTGGTGCTAAAGCTTAAGAATTTGAGACTCTATCAATTATTCGAAAATGCGTTGAGGCCTGATAATCCTAATGCAGGGGATAATAGAACATTGATGGCCAAAGTTGTTAATGAGTCAAATATTGAATTAGGGAGTCCCCTGTTTGATAAGGGTATCGAACAATTCGAAAAAAATATCGGTGATGTACTAAAGCTTTATGAAAGAAAGGATATTCCAGTATTTATAGGAACAGTTGCATCCAATTTAAAAAGCCAATCTCCTTTTACAGATCAAGAAGATGCGGCGAATGCTTTTAGTACGGCTGAATCATTCTTCGAAAAAGCAGATACGGCTTCTGCATTGAGCAAATACATAGAGGCAAAAGAGTTAGACGGAATTCGGTTTCGAGCTCCCGAAGGGATTAACGAAGTAATTCGAGAGCTGGCTGAGGCACATAATGCCGAGCTAGTGAATGTTGAAGCATTACTTAGAGAGCAATCATCGAGTGGAATTGAGGACGAATCACTATTCATAGATCACTTACATCCTGATTATGAAGGCCATAGATTAATAGCCTCTCTGTTTTTTGAGCACCTTGTTGAGTTGGAGGTACTCAAAAGAGCATATAGCCCCAACAGTTTTGATCTTCCGAATACCGTAAGCAGGTTCGAGGAGATATATTCAAGTACGGCCATATCCAGATTATTGGTGGGGTACCCATTTCAAAAGGGGCTCACTCAAGACGAGGAATTAGCAGAATTCCAGAAAATATACCGGGGATATTTACAGGCATCCTATATAGACTCAATTGCTGCTCATACTGCCAGAAATCAAGGACTGGTTCCTGAAGCTCTTACAGAGATCATTAATGAAGCTCAACAAAGGAGCGATACATTAGCAGTTATTACTCATTACTATGAACTTTTGAAATGGCAACTCAATTCAGTGAATCTTATCGAAAGGGGAATTGATCTAGCTGTCAAAAGCAGGATTGATGATAGCTACACGGTGTACATGGTAAATCAAATACTAAATGACGGGTTACAAGATCCCAGGTACATGGATGTGCTTTCAGCAGTGTACATTTTGAACCAGGATTTAGAAAAAGCCAGGTACTGGCTTGAAAAAAGCGAGAGGCGAGGTTCAAACGCCCCTATGCTATTTTATAATTTTGCCCGGTATCATATTCTGACAGGGGATACTCTTCAGGCTAGTCAATACTATAATAGATTTATCCAGGCTTCACAGGCTAATTGAGAGAAAATACGGTTGAAAGGCCGCCTATAGAAAGAGTGAATTCACCTTCCTCTAGCAAAACATTTCCATTCTTATCAGGGAAGGAAAGATCTTCCATGGGGATAATTTCAAACTCTATGGTTTTAGATTCGCCAGGTGATAGAGAGGTTTTTTCAAAATGACGAAGTTCTTTTACTGGTCTGGTAATAGATCCGAAATGATCGGATAAAAACCAAAGCGCTGTTTCCATCCCGGAAACATCTCCAGTATTTGTAATAGTGACTCTTCCAGTTAAAGTACCATCTTTAGAAACTTCTGACTCAGATAACACAAGATTGGAGTACTCGAAGTTGGTAAAACTCAATCCCGCTCCAAATTCATATAATGTGGTAGATACAAACTCCTCGTTTGCCTGATTACTAGGAGTGAAAACTGCCACTTTATGATCATGAGGATAAAAAGTGCCGGGATATCTTGGATAGGTAATAGGAAGTTTACCGCTAGGGACCTCAACACCAGCTATTATATTGGCAACTGCTGAACCACCTTCATTGCCAGGAAGGCCCGCAAATAAAATGGCATCCATGTGATCAACCATTTGGGTAATGATCCGAGGTCGCCCCCCAACGTAAACTAGAATTTTTGTAGCATCGAATGCACTTGTAGTCTCTACTAGCTCATGTTGCTCGTCAGGGAGTAAAAGGGTATTGATATTTCCAACCCCTTCGGTATATGGAGTCTCACCTAATGCATACACAATGATGTCGCTTAACCGTGCCTTCTCAATAATCTCAGGCAAATTTTCGGAACCAATTTGAGTGATATAATCGATAGTTGCGTTTGGAAAGGCATTCTCAAACGCGGTAAATATTGTCTCCACGTCTTCAGGGTAGTCTTCTTCTGCACCACCTTGCCAGGCGAGTGTCCAGCCACCGTTTAAGTTTCTCTTTGAATTAGCAGAAGGTCCTACGATCAAAATATTTTGAGCTCCTGGCTGAACAGGTAGCACTTCATTCTCATTTTTAAGTAGAACAATTGATTCTACTGCGGCATTATAAGCAAGTTCTTTGTGATCTGGGTGCCCTATCCTGTTTAACCGGTCATTACTGGGATACGGATTTTCAAAAAGGCCGAGTTCAAACTTCAACTTAAGGATTCTTCGTACTGAAAGATCCAGTCGCTCTTCTGGGATTCGGCCTTCTTCTACGAGCTCAATTAATGATTGAGTAAAAGTAAGATCATAGGGAGTCATACTCATATCAATACCTGCCATAACGGCCAGGTAAGTTGCCTCTTTTATATTTTCAGCGATTCTATGTTTGGTCACAAGTTGATCCACATCAGCCCAATCAGTGACTACTACACCTTCAAATCCGTAATAATCCCTCAGTAAGTCAGTGAGTAATTCCTTAGATGCGTGTACAGGAACTCCATTTATTTCTGCACTATTAACCATAATTGTGCTCATTCCAGCATCAATAGCTGCTTTAAAGCCAGGACCAAAGAACTCGTAGATTTGTTGTTCTGGGATATGAGCAGGGGTTCGATCCCATCCCTCGATAGGATCAGAATATCCAAGAAAGTGCTTTCCAGTAGAAGCTTGTTTATAGGGTGTTGTTCCTGGGTTGTTTTCTAAGGCTCTTACGTATTCAGTTCCAAGTATTTCGGCTACATATGGGGATTCTCCATAGGTTTCATAAATGCGAGGCCAAATAGGGTTCTTACCAAGATCTAAAACCGGGGCAAATACCCAATGGTGACCTAAATCTGCGGATTCCAAACCGGTTACAGTGGCATTATTCGCTGCATGTTCGATATTAAAAGTAGCAGCAAGATTGAGATTATGAGGAAAGATGGTACTATTTGATACATAACTTGCCCCATGCATATGATCTATTCCATATATAATGGGAATTTCTAGCCGTGAGTGCTCCATAGACAAACGCATTAATTCATCCATGTATTCAAACCATTGTTGCCCGGGAACAGCCTCTCCATTTAGAAAAGAGCCAACATGATGATCCCTTATTAAAGGAATTACCTTTTCAGGGTCCAGGATAACATCTCTTTGTTGACCTGTTGTATTGATTACAGAAATATTAAGCTGGGTCATTTGCCCGGCTTTTTCCTCTAAAGTCATTTGGTCAATAAGGTTTTCTACTCTTTCGTCGATTGATGCTTGCTGGGAAAAGGAAACTTGACTTAGTACAAAAAGAAGAATAAAGATGGGTGTGAGTGCTTTTGATATCATTTAATTAATTAGAGATTAAGTAGTTTTTCGTTTGGTAAGGGAAACAGGTATCATGCTAAGTATTCCGCTGTGTTCTGTTGAGCTCTCCATTTTTTCATAAAGAATATTGAAGGCTTTTTTTGCTAGCATTTCATAGTCGGTATGTACAGATGTAATTGGAGGATGTACATAATTGCAAATTGGTAAATCATCATATCCTGCCAAAGCAACCTCTTGAGGTATCTTGATTCCCAGTAGGGTAGCCTGCTCTAAAAAGCCCAGGCACATATAATCGTTGCTTGAAAAAATTGCCCTGGGTTTAGTTGGGACCTGCGAAAACTTCTTACAAGCCAATTTTCCTGATTCCAAGCTATAATCCCCTTCGTATTGCCACACAAGGTTCATATCTCCGGTTTGATTTATAAAATCTACAAAGCCACTCTTACGAAGTAAGGACTCATTCTTATTAAAAGGGCCGGTAATAAGCCCTACATCTAAATATCCTTTTTCATAAAAATGTTTTGCTGCAATAAACCCTCCCCTGTATGAGTCAAAAGTAACTGTATCAAGTACTGGGTTAAATAGGGGAGCGACCGAAAGAATAGCAAAGTCAGAAGGTATAGATTGAAGCAACTCTTTGTAATCCAGTTCCTGAAGGGTAGGCAAGAAAAGTATAGCCGCATCAATCGAATTATAACTAAGCTCTGTTATAAACTCTCCGAGTGTAGAAATATCAGGATTAAACACATGAAGAGACAAGCCGATATTATTATCTCTTGAGGCCTCATTGAATCCATAAAAGAATGTAGAGTAGAATTCATCGGGATAAAGGGAGGTAATTAGCGCAACTTGAATCCTCCTCTTATAACTGTATTTGCCGTTTAGAACCCTGGAATTAATCGGATAATTAATCTCCTGAGCTGTTCTAATTGTGAGTTCTACGTTCTCAGTACTTGATTTAGACTCGCCTCTTAAAATCCGGGAAACCGTTGAGACAGAAAGCCCTGTCCGGTCCGCGATATCGTGTAATGTTGCCTTTTCCATAGTGCTAAAATTTCAGGATAGAATTGCTTTATTCTTGTGAGAAAAAATATTCTATATGATAAAAAATTTGCGCAAAAAAAGAAGCGCTTTCAAAAATAATTAATCAATTCATTTTATTAAATAACTTTTGGTAGCGCTTTTCTATTCGAAATTGATGATCTGGATGAAAATCCGTGAGAAAATTTCTCATAATAACCGAAAATTTTCGCTTTTTGTTGTTGTTTCTTTGGAAGGGTTTCTATAAAATAATTGCTCGTGGTTTTTCATTGCTCGAGATGTTTAATAAAACATGTCTATAATGTTATAAAACTATGAAATATCAATTTTAACAAATCAGGATAAAACATGATTAATGCTACGATTAAGCGCATGGCATCATTCGCTTTGATGATGTTTGTGGTGGTAGGTTTTACAACATCTACATTTGCACAAAACACGCTTTATGGTGATAACGTCATCCTAGATGGAGATTTTTCTACTGATACTCTTACGAGTAATTGGGGGACTGATCTAAATGGTGGTGGAGATGCTACTATTGGAATAACAAACGGGCAGCTAGCTATAACAAATATTGTAGCCCCTGGAGATCGGTGGAATGTACAAGCTCTTCAATTTCTAACCGCCGATCAAATTAGTATGCTTGCTAAAGGCGGAACCTTCGAGCTTACCTTTGATGCGCGCACAACTGCAGATTCAAAAACATTTCACGTTTTCTTAGGAGAAAACGGAGGAAGTTGGGCTCGCTACTGGGAGTCAGACGGTGGTGATGGTGATGTTACCGTTACTAACAGTATGGAAACTTATACTCTTACGGCTGATGTTGATGCGACCTGGGATAATATGAAGTTTGCATTCGAAGTAGCGACTGATACCTCAAGTCTATATATCGATAATATTGTATTACGCAAAGTTGATGATAACTTACTCTATGATGGTGAGTTAGTTATTGGTGAGGACTCATTGAGTGCAGCCTGGAATCCGGTTGGAAATGGTTCTCAAGCTACCTATTCAGTAGATAATGGCGCGGTAAAAATTTCAGAGCTTAGGGATCTCGTAAATAGCTTTGACGTTCAGTTTATTCAGGAACTTGATTCGGTACAAATAGACTCTATTTACTCAGGTCCTTATGAAATGTTTTTTGATGCAAGAACCTCAGCAGAGTCTAAGCAAATTCAGGTATTCTTTGGTAACAACGGTACTGGGGGAGACTGGACGAATTTTGCGCCTACACTAGTTCTTGACGATACCATGAAAACCTACTCATTAAACATTAATGCTTCCCAAAACTGGGAGCAAATGAAAATTGGATTTGAGGTTTCTGGTGACACCTCCAGTGTTTGGTTCGATAACGTAATTGTACGAAGAGTACGTGAGATAAAACCAGCAGCTCCTATGTTTGGTTTGGCTACTAATGATGGTGTAGTAACTGTTACTGCTTCCACCCAACCTGATGCAGCTACTTTTGAAGTATTCTTTAGTGATGCAGAGTTTACTAGTACTGATGATGCAACATCTGTGGGTATAATTGACCCTAGTAATGGTTTAACAATAGATCACACTACATTGGCGCCACATCCATCACTTGTATCTAATTTCACAGCATACTATGGCGTTGTTGCAGTAACTGGCTCGGGTACAGCAAGTGATTTAGTAGTTAATTCTATTGAAACTGGTATGGGTGTTCAGCCTAATTATATTTCTGAAATAAGCAACGAAGATGCGGATGCTATTTTCACAGCTGTTGAAGAAGGAAACTTTCCCGATGCTGCAACAATAGCAGGGTACTTTCCAGATGGATACCAGCCATTTACTATAAATTCTGAAAACAGATCTATCGAAAATGGTACTGGTGGTGATGGAGATGATGATATTTCAGGTAAGATGTGGGTTGGTTTTGAAAACTTATCTGGAGCAGATTTCTTAATCATGTATGCTGAAATTAAGGATGATATAATTGTACGTGCACCAAATTCCGGCTTAAACCCAGGTGGGGCGGCATGGAATTATGACAGTTGGGAAGCTGGAATAGGTGCGTATGCTCCTGAGTCATTCATTACAGGCTCTGATCATCAGGATTTTGAAATAGGTGATGAACCTGATTATCAATTAAGAGCTGGGTATTTTACTGATGGAAGTACTTTTATTAATGGTTACACTGGGTCTGGTAATAACTACGATCAAGCAGTAGATAACTCTGTAACACTTGTTGATAGTACTTTTGAAGGAGGGTATCGATTATTTACCATTCTTAGTACAATCGAATTCAGTAAAGTAGAAACAACAAATAAGAATTTTGATTTCCCAACTGGTACCGGAGTAACAACTGTACCGTTTCAGTTTGCATTAAATGATGCTGATGCTACTGTTCGGGATACCCAAATTTCTTGGTCTCCCTTTGCAGGACAAGATGACTGGTGGAATACTCCAGCTCGTTGGGTTACTGTAGCTATGGCTGGTATTGATGCTTCTTATGTAGTTGTATCTAATGAAGAAGATCCGACTGCTGAAAACCCATACAAGTTCTCTTTAGAGCAAAATTACCCGAATCCTTTCAACCCTACTACAAATATTGAATTTACGCTAGGTACAGCTTCTAATGTAACGCTAGATATATACAATATGCTTGGGCAGAAAGTAGCTACACTGCTTGATGGAGAAAGATTGAATGCTGGTAATCATCGTCAGCTATTCAATGCTTCAAATCTTGCTTCTGGAATGTACCTGTACAGAATTACTACAGCAGATTTCACACAATCCAGAAAAATGATGCTTATTAAATAATAGGCGATATCCTAATTTTATGCGGGCACAGTGATGTGCCCGCTCTTTTTCTAAACAATAACTAAGACTATTACGTCTATGAAACGCTTCGCTCTGCTTCTATTCGCGTTATTAATGATAAGTGATACTCTTCTGGCACAAACTAAAGGTAAGATTGCTGGGAAGGTGGTAGATGAATCAGGAGAACCACTTATTGGTGTTCAGGTATTCATCGAAAATACTACGAGAGGGGTATTAACTGATATAGATGGTAAATATACCATTGTAAACCTTGATCCTGGCAAATACACAGTAGTTTTTAGCTACATTGGTTTTGCAACAACAAGAGTACAAGAGGTGGAAGTAATCTTGGGCTTGACCACTGACGTTGATGTTACACTACGTGAAGAAGTGATTGAGGGACAAGAAATTGTTGTAACAGCAGAACGTCCGATAGTTGAAAAAGATAGGACCACGACAACAGCTTATATAAGTTCAGAACAGCTTGAAGCACTTCCTATTGTAAATTTGAGCGAAGCAATTAACCAACAGGCTGGGGTAGTTGATGGACACTTTAGAGGGGGAAGAATTGGTGAGGTTTCTTATCTAGTTAATGGAGTGCCAATAAATAACGCATTTAGCAATGGAGCTTCCTTTGATGTTGAGCAGAATATGGTATCCAGTCTGGAAGTAATTAGCGGGGTATTTAATGCAGAATATGGCCAGGCTCTTAGTGGGGTAGTTAATATAGTTACCAAAGGAGTAGGTTCGGAATGGACAGGAAATTTCCTGGGATATGCTGGTACCATTGTAAGTAATAGAGAATTGGAATTTGTTACCAGGAACACTGACCAAAGGAGTTTTCTTGGAGTAAGTGATTTTTCGAGAGAAACTTTCTCTTACACGGAAGCCTCCTCAACATTTGAGGAACGTGATGTTCAGGTTTCTTTAGGCGGTCCAATAATTAAGGACAAGCTCGGCATCCAGGGTACCATTCGATACGTGAATTCGCCTGGTCATTTGATTGGTAGAGACTTATATCGCCCTGATGACCTTCAATCAGGAGTTTCCGGTAGTGGGGACCCAAGTACCTGGCTAATCAATGCATCTGGTAGCGGAGACTTTTATGAGATGAATAACCAGGATAGAATCTCGGTGAATGCATCGATGGTCTATGAGTTTAATAGTAGATTAAAGCTGGACTACAATTTATTCTATCAAAATGGTGACGGCAGAAATTATAACCAGGCATACAAGTACAACCCATTTGGTACTAATAAATACTATTTCGAGAATCAAACTCACATCGTGGGGTTGAGGTATACAATAGGAGACAATTCTTTTGCCAATATCTCTTATAGCTTCCTGAACGACAAAGATGATAACTACCTGTATGATGATGTAGATGCTACAGGAACCCTGGACGCCCGGTATGTTGCCCCAGAATTATCTAGCCAGCAAGGACAGGATGCCTTTAATATGGGAGGAAATGATCTCTTTTCAAGCCGGGGAATAACTAAAACACATACCATTGTTGCTGACTATACTTCGCAGTTGAACAACATCGTGCTTTGGAAATCAGGGATTTCCGGAAGATTTCACAGTTTAGATAACGAGTCATATGGCATATTGGTTCTGCCCGATGAAACTGCTGTCCGGGCAACAAATGCGATTGGTAATAATTTCTTAGACGTCAATCCTTGGGAGGCAGCAGGATACTCACAGGTAAAACTCGAATTTGACAATTTGATTGTAAACGCCGGTTTGAGGTTCGACTATTTTGAACCGGATTATGTAGTACCTGTTGATCCTGCAAGAGCTGATTTTCTTGAAATACCTGATCCGGATAATCCTAATGTATTAATCTCGAACAGAAAACCGGCTGATCCTACCTTTCAGCTGAGCCCAAGGTTGGGAGTTGCTTTTCCCATCTCTGAAACTGGAGTAATGAGATTCTCGGCAGGTTTATTCTTCCAGACCCCACAACTTAACTTATTGTATTCTAACAATGAGTTTGAATTTGCAGAAGGAGCAGAAAGTGTTTCATTCGGAAATTCAAACCTGGAACCAGAACGTACGCTACAATTTGAAGTAGGTCTACAGCAAGGGTTAACCGAAACACTAGGTCTCGATTTGACCGTGTTCTCGAAAGATATTCGTGAGCTTGCTGGTAACGAAGTAGTACGAGGTGCTGTAGGTATTCCGGTTAGCCGGTTAGAAAATATTGATTATGGTACGGTCAAAGGGGTTACACTTTCTCTCTATCAAAGAGGTAGAATGCCGGTAACCTGGACGATTGACTATACTCTTCAATTTGCCAGTGGTTCAGCCTCGGATCCAAATGAACGATTTAACAGGTTTGTTAACGGAGCTGACGATATTATCAGCATTAACCGACTAAACTGGGATAAAAGACATGTACTAAACAATTCCATTACTTGGGTAAGCAAGTTTGGCCTTACTGTTTCTTCAATAAACAGTCTTCAATCCGGGAATCCATACACTTCTATTCGGGATTTCTTACAGTCAAATGTTCCTAATAACGAAAATGCTCCCACATGGTTCAATTCTGATATGAGAGTTTACTACAAGCCTCCTGTTATAACTCATAACATTGAGCTATTTCTACAAGTGGATAATGTATTTGACAATACTCCACAATTTGGGATCTATACAGATACCGGTCTTGCTGATGAATCTACAGAGCTCTCAAGACGGCTTGCAAGCGGAGGGCAGCCTGGTGGATTGAACTCCTATGAGGAATGGTATTTGGATCAGTCAAGGAGAGGCGCTCCAAGATCCATTAAGATTGGTTTAAGTTATAATTTCTAAAATTATCTAAGAATGTTATATAGAATTGTAAGAAGGTCAGTTTTTGTACTCATCGTACTTTTGTCTTGGTCAAAAGCCGAGGCACAACAAACAATTCCTGATTCAGCGGATGGAGTTGTTTACAGAGGAGCTTTCGGTAATGTGGCCCGTGGCGTTATTGATGGTAACCTTATTGAAACAAACTTCAGAAATCACGGTGAATTATCCCGCTGGAATGATCTCCCCTGGGGAGTATGGCCTCGCGGAGTTGGAGGACGTCATATTGATGGAGTTGGAGTTGTTGTATCAGCCTATGTTGACGCAATCTATTCCTCAAGGGTAGTTAACGTTCAGGAATATCTAGATTATCTAGGAGAAGGCTTTGGTCCGGATACTACGCTAAATCCGGTTAGCATTAATTATAGGCAGGCCGGTGCTCGAACAAGTCCCTATGATGATGGGCTGTGGGGCTGGTTACCCTTACCAGGATTCAACAACCCGTTGAGAATAGATCCGGTAACCCTTGGGGCAGCTCCAGTACCTGCATTGTCAAATGACCAAACCTCTTGGCCTTCCTTCTGGCCAGATAGATTGGATGAGGAAGATCGGGGCTGGCCTGGAACGTGGAATGGACGTGATGGTAGATTTGCCAGTGCTGATTTGGAATCCTATTACGTGATGGATGACTTTTCAGATCTTGAGTACGCCGCCGGTGTTGAGACTGCCGGTCCCCATAGTGCTCTAGGTGTGTATTTCCCAAGTCCTAATGAAGACCCTACTATAGGTGGTCTGGGCCTTCAAACACAAATACGATTATTTCAATGGGCCAACATCCTTGCAGAGGACACCATGTTCATTATCTATCGTGTTACAAATAAGGGCGAGGGTGATCAAACACGGTTATTTTTCTCGCAAATTGTTGACTATGGGCTAGGGAATGAAGAGGATGATGATAATGCTAATTATGACCCCTTCCTGGATTTAGTTTTTGGATGGGATTCCGATGGAATTGGAGAACCTACTCAGGCAGGGGATTCGCCTTATGAAACAGGGTATACCGGTTTTGCCTTCCTGGAATCTCCAGCAAATGATGTAAATGCAGTGGATGATGATTTAGACGGAATAACTGACGAGTCTAGATTTGATGAAAACTATTTACTATTCACAAGCTTAAACGAAATCACAAACTATGCAAGCGGTCAATATGACGTTGCTCAATTTGAAGTATTCCACGGAGTACCTGTAGAAGAGCGTCCTGCCGCTGCGATCGAGCGTTGGTTTACTACCGATGAGAATCTTGATTGGATTGGTTATGATGATGCAAATGAGAACGGAATTTGGGACGAAGGTGAATCCTTAAATAATGACGTTGGGCGTGATGGTTTAGGGCCTTTTGAGTTGACATATCCTGGACCTGATGAAGGCGAAGGAGATGGAATACCAACGAATGGTGAGCCAAACTATAATGAGCTTGATGTTGATGAGTCCGACCAGATTGGTTTAACAGGATTTGATTTGAACACGCGTCCATTCTACGAAAGCGGGGATAATCTTAGAGATGATACCTGGTTATTCACAAGAATAGCACTAACACTATTTTCAAACCCTGATTATGTTGAACCTTCGACAGTAGTGGCTGATGAGCCGTTTATTCTATTTACATCAGGAGAAGTAGAACTGTTTTCAGAAAATGACCCGACAGCAAAATCAACAGATTTCTTCTCTACAGCATGGATTTTTGGAAGTGATGAAGATGACTTCTTTAAGAACCGTAGAACTGTTCAGAATATTTATAACTCAGATTATAATTTTGCACAGCCTCCAATTGCTCCAACATTATCAGCAGTAGCAGGTGATAACCAGGTTCTTCTATCCTGGGATACACTTTCAATACGAAGTTTTGATAGGTTCTTACAAGAATTCGATTTTGAAGGATACAGGTTGTACAAAGGAACAAACAACCTGCTCACGGATGCCAGAACCATTTCCGATGTAAATGGCACCCCTACCTTCTATGAGCCTTTAGCTCAATGGGATTTGGATAATGAATTTTCAGGAAAGCTCACTGTACTGGAAGGTGAAGCGGTGTATGATCTTGGTGATAATACAGGCCTCCAATTTTTCTATGTAGATAATGAAGTGACAAATGGTAAGATATACTACTATGCAATAGTAGCATATGATCGGGGAGTACCTTCTGCCGGTGGCGATGATCCGGGAATTGATCCACAGGAAAATACATTTAGAATAGCAGTAAATGCAGCCGGCTCTGTAACCGGGACATCTCAGAATGCGGCTGTTGTAATTCCTACAACTCTTCCCGCTGGATATGTGGAAGGAGGTGCTACCGTTGATCTTAGCAGTGTTACGACGGGTACTGCAACCGGGTTTGCTTCCATTGATATCGTTATTGACTCGGAAATAGAAAACGATAATGCTTATGAAGTTACTTTTGGTGCCCAAGATTCAGACGAAGGGGTTTACAGGGAAACCACTACCTACAGTGTAAGAGAATTAACTGCGGGAGTTGATGTTATACAAGCTAGTGACTTCTCTACTGCGTCAAGTATTGTGGATGGATTTATCATCAATTTCTCAAACGATGTACCAGGAAATATCATAGAATCAAAAACAGGATGGGTTTCAAATGAAGGTCAGGAAAATGAGCTATTTGGTCTTGATCCTTCTGAACTCGATGGATTGAATACAGATTGGGAGCTATCTATTGTTCCAGATGATAACGCGTCAACGGTTAACTTTATTCGTACCGATCACGATTACGAGCTTTTATTTGTTGATCCCGCAGATAGTACCTATCGCCCGCCAATTTTATTTGGGCAGGGTTTCACCAGGGCCAATTTACCAGTATTCGCCAGGAATCTCGTAACTGGTGAACAAGCGGATCTATTTTTTAGAGACACTGATGGTTCAGGTGAAATATCAGGAGGAGATGTATTATTTGTTTCTGAGCGAGACTCTTTGAACCGTCAGATTTACCGGTTTACCGTAAGTATTTTTGCTGATGGAGTAGGTACACCTCCTTCACCTGGTGATAAAATCAGGATTTCAACTACCCGCCAGTTCGGGCCAGATGATACCTTTCAATTTGGTGTAACACGAGGTACGGTTGATAATGAGCTTGCAAGCCAGGAATTGGACGATATATTTGTAGCACCTAATCCATATTTGGGAGCCGCATCCTGGGAAAGAGCAAGTACTTCAATTGGTAGGGGCGAGAGGAAAATTGAATTCTTCAACCTTCCAAGATTGTGTACGATCAGGATTTTTAACATCCGGGGAGAGCTTATCAAGACAATTGAGCATAGCGGCTCATTGAATGATGGTTCCGCTTCCTGGGATCTAAAATCGAATGATAATGAAGATGTTGCTTATGGTGTTTACTTCTACCATGTGGAAGCGCCAGGAGTAGGTGAATTCACCGACAAATTTGCAATCGTGAAATAAGAGCAAGCCAAACAATGAAAAAAATGAATAATAAACTTTTTCTTACTCAACTAGTTTTAGTGCTTGCTTTTTCACAAGTGAGTGCTCAATCAGTAAATGGTAGCAGGGTTGGTACAACAGCAGCTCAATTCCTGACACTCGGTGTTGGAGCCAAAGGAGCGGCTCTGGGAAATGCAAATTCTGTGTATGTATCCGGAGCGGAAGCTTTGTTCTGGAATCCAGCAGGTATTGCGGCTCCTAATGATGGCGATACATATAATTCAGGATTCTTTAGTGTAAATGAATACTTCGTTGATGTAAACATTTACGGAGCTGGATTTGTAATACCAGTTGGCAAGGAACCAGGAAAAAACGTTGGCCTTGGTTTAAACTATGTTGACTATGGGCGCATGCTCGTTCGTACAGTTGAAGACCAGGATGGTATTGGAGCAACTTTTGGAGCCTATGATTTAAGCCTTGGCATTACCTATGCACAAAATCTTACGGAGTCATTCCGGTTTGGAGGCTCTGTTAAATTCATTCAGCAGCGAATTTATGATATGAGCGCCGAAGCGTTAGCTCTTGATCTTGGATTCCAATTAGAAACTCAATATCTAAATGGAATTACGATTGGAGCTTCGATCAATAATTTTGGTAACAATATGCAGATGAGTGGTATTAATACCGAAGAATTTGTGGATCAGGATCCTAATAGCGAAGGGAATAACGATGCAATCGTCGGTAACATTAAGCTCGATGAATGGGAACTTCCATTATCATTTAAATTCGGGGTAATGGTTCCTGCAATTAAAAAGGAAAACCTCGAGCTTAAATTAATGAGTGAAGTTCAGCAGACTAACGATAATTTCCTGAATCTTGATTCCGGAACAGAGTTAAGCTACTTGTCGAACACAGTTAAGTTTCATGTTAGAGGAGGCTATAGAGATCTTCTTCTTGGAGATGATGTAGATTCTCATTTTACCTATGGAGCAGGATTTACGCTTAAAACTTCAAGTGGATTGGGAATTGGGGTTGACTTTGCTCAGGTACCTTTCGAATATTTAGGTCAAACAACAATAGTGGACCTTAAAATCTATTACTAAATGATTGACTTATTTAAGTCTTATAAAGGCTGCTTCAGATTGAGGCAGCCTTTGTTATTTACTCTAACTCTTGTGCTACTTATTGGCTGTAAGGAAGAACCTGTTCACAGAGATTATGAGGTTCTTTTTGAAGTAAATGGAATTGAAAGAACCGTCTTTGATTTCGAAAGCAATTACGTAGAGCACCTGATCAAAACAGGAAGAAATGATACAAGGACTGAGCGATATGATTTTCTGAATCAGATGATCGATAACCTTGTATTGGGAGACGCTGCCAATGAACGAGGCCTACTGGATCATCCCACTTATTTAGGAGCACTTTATTTCCAGGAAAGGAAATCAATGATGGATTTTTATTTCGTAGATGAAATGGGGAGACTAATTGATCCTCCTACCGACGATGAAACACGATTAGCCTATGCAAAAAAGCAACGCAAAGTGTTTGTTCGTCAACTCTTTTCTCTCCAGGAGGAGGAGCTTATCGAGCCTTATGAAAGGCTCAAAAATGGTGAGGACTTTGTTGATGTAGCCAATGATTTTTTTGAGACAGAGGAGTACGAGGAAAATGCAGGGTACCTGGGCCCGGTCAGTTATTTTGGGGTAGATGATGCCTTTGCAGAAGCAGCATTTTCAACCAATCAGGGGGAATTTACTGCGCCCATTCGATCTCGGTTTGGTTTCCATATCATCTTTGTGGAGTATATAGAGTTTCCGGCTATGCTCACTGAAGATGATTATCAATACCGGAAACAAGGGGTTTCCAGCCAGGTAAAGTTGAGGAAACAACAGCTCGTTTCCAATGATTATATAAGAGACTTAATGGGAAGTCTTTCAGTAGAGCCAGATGCTGAAAACCTGACGGCATTGCGTGAGGCGATTCTACAATTAGACGGAAACGAGATTGCAAATACTTCTTCAAATACCAATGAGAACCAGCCAGAACGTTGGACAGATAGAAGGTTGGAAGAGCTCGAAGCGTCCTTTGATAATGAAACAGTATTAGCGACCTATGTTTTTGCAGGAGAAAGAGTAGACTTTACGTTTGCAGATTATTTGAACTGGCTTCCATATCTGCCGTTTAACGAATCCAAAAATCGAACCGGGGCATCTGTTGGAAGGGGAATGAGAAATGAAGTGCTATACGAAATAGCCGAAAAAGAAGGTTACGAAAATGATGTTAGGGTAATAGACAGGGTAAAAGAGCGGGGTTATGAGATTCTTTCTGATTTATACCAGTACGAATTAACATTGGAAGCTCTGTCCGACACTTCTTCTATCGATGTCCCAAACACCTTTAAGGATCGGCTGATAAACAACAGGCATCTCCTTCTTAAGGCGGGCTACTGGAAGATATATGCAGAAAATCTTCCAGTAGCCGAAGAAATAAAGGCTTCGCTTCAAGACGGGGACCTCCCTATTAGTTTTGACACCTATGAAGAGGTAGAATATCAAATCATTGAACCCTCCAACAAGGATTATGATCTGGTACAAAAGAGTTTACTTAAACAACCAATTCTTGCTTATTCTGGAACAGATGGCTGGATGGTTCTTAATGTTACAGAACGGGAAATAACAGAAGTAAGTAACTCAACTGCAGTTGCTGATATCGAAACCAGGTTTAAAGTGTACAGCAAAATAAATGGAGAGATAGAACAGCTAAGAGAAGAAGCCACTATAAAAGTAGATTCACTTCTATTTGATAGTATTTATGAAGTGTGGAATAGAAATAAAAACGAAAGCCTTTAGAAATTGTAATTAGCTTAATCCAATTTTTAAGCTGATTGTAAATAGTTGTTCTAACCTTCCTGAGAATCAATGGAAGCCAACAAATCTTCAGCTTCCTTGATTAGCCCTTCTGCTTTTTCCTTGGCATCAGAAACTACTTTTTCTCCCTTTTCTTTCGCTTCTGAGATGAGCTTTTGCTTTTCTTTTCTCAATTCAGAAATCAAATCAACCAACTCATCTCTGTAATTGCTTAACCGGTAAGAAAGTCGATCTCGGGTATTTTTTCCTGTATCAGGAGCATATAATAATGCTAGTACAGTACCTGCCAATGCTCCAGTTAATAATCCTGCTAAAAAATTTCCTGATTTACTCATGACGTGTTTCCTTTAATTAGTCAACCAACAATAGTTAAAACCTTTCTCAATTACCATTATTGAAGGTTAGAAATTATTATGTAGTAGCTACTTGCACGGTTTTTTGTTTCCTGCTAAACAGCTTTCCAAACCAAATCATTAACTGTTTGAAGCCCACCGAAATTGCAGGGGTAATGAATAATGTGAAGATTACACCAAAGGAAAGCCCACCAATCACTGTTTTAGCAAGTGGCGACCAAATCTCTGCACCAGCACCTAATTCCAAAGAAAGGGGAATCATTGAGCAAATGGTGGTAATTGCCGTAAGAAGAATCGGCCGCATTCGTCGGGTACATGCCTCAAGGATGGATTCCATGAAATCTGAACCTGGAGTTAAGTCAAAAGTTCTTCCTTTGGAATAAAGGTGCATATAATCGACCAGTACAATCCCATTATTTACTATAATCCCTACCAGCATGAAGAGCCCAATTTGCCCTGTTTGACTCAAACTCTCACCAATTATAGAAAGGAAAGCCAGAGCTCCAAAAACAGCCATAAAGATGCATAACCAGATAACGAATGGATCTCTAAAATTCTCAAATAAAGAGGCCATAATCATAAACATGAGCACAACAGCTGCTAATCCAGCAAATAAAAAATCCGACGCGTCTTGCTGGAAAAAGCTGGTAGCTCCTGTGAAGTCATATCGATAACCATCAGGGAGAACTACTTCATTTTCCAAAAAGTCGATGATTGCAGGGCGATAGTCAGTCGCATTGCCAGTGACCTGAATATTTACATCAAGAAGGATTTCACGGTTTCGTTTGTTGAACCCATCTACTCCCTGAACCTGCTCAAAATTACCTACTGCCATAACGGGTATTCGTTGATCTTCGAATTGAGCCAGCTCAAGATCAAAAAGGTCTTCCCTTGAAGTAAGTGCATCTTTGGAGGTTCTTACCTCAATAGGTACTTCTCGTCCACCCGTTCTAAAGAAACCGGCTTGATTACCAAGAGTTTGTGTTCGCAGCGCATTCGCTATTTGAAGGGTAGTGGTATTCAACCTATTAATACGCTCTCGATCTAACATAAACTGAAGTTCGGGGGTAGGGTCAGTTCTACCATTATCTACCGAAACTACTGTTGGATCTTCAAGCAGCCTGTTTTCGATTTTTGAAGAGATATCCGTTAATACAGCAATATCTGGTCCAACAAGAGTTAAACGGATGGAGTTATTACCTCCTCGGAAGCCGCGTCCTCCAAAATTATTTCCTCCTTCAACAGAAACATTCACCCTTACTCCTGGAGAAGTAAGCTGTTGCCTTAGCTTAGCAGCATAATCTATAGTAGAAATCTCGCGATCATCTACTGATACCAAAGAAAGGCTAAAGCGGCCTGTATTACTTTGAGCAACCCATCGGCTACGACCAATTGAAGAAACAATGGTCTCGATTTCAGGATCAGCCTTCACGGAATCGTAGAAGGCATTCATAACTTGATAGGTGTTTTGAAGCTTGCTTCCTTCCGGGAGCCTAACGCTGATATCAATTTCTCCTGAATCAGTTTCAGGAAAGCCCTCTTTTTCAATAGAGTTAAAAAGGTAAACCGTACCAAATACAATACCTACGAGTAATGCGGTTGGTATCCATTTGTGATGCAGAAACCAGTTCAATACAACGGAATATCCTTTTTCCATTTTGGAAATGGCTTTGAACATGAAGTTCCTCTGGTTGAATTGCTTTCCATCCAAAAGGAGAACCGAGAGTACCGGAACAATGACTATAGAGGAAATAAAAGACATTCCAATAGCGAAACAGATAGTGAGTGCGAAGTCTTTAAGCATTTGAGCCTGGAAGCCAGTCATCATTATGATTGGTATAAAAACCCCTAGTGTAGTTAAGGTAGAACCTAACAATGCTCCAATTACCTCGTTGGTACCAGTAAGTGCAGCCTGGTAGCGAGTAAATCCTTCTTCGAGTTTTCGTGCGATACTTTCTGTTACTACAATCGCATTATCCACTAACAGTCCGATTGCCAGTGCAAGAGCGGAAATAGTGAGGGTATTGAGGGTAAGATCAGTAGCAAACATGGCTGCAAAACTCGCTGCAATAGATACTGGAATGGTTACCGCTACTATTGCAGAAATTCGCCATCCACCCATAAAGATTATGATTACCACCACAACCACTAATAGTGCTATCAAAGCTGATTGCGATAGGTTATTGATAGATTCATCAATTACTCTACCCTGGTCAGAAAGAACACGCAGTTCTACACCGGGAGGTAGTATTTCGTTAATTTCTGGAACAATTTCTTTTACTGCATTAACAACATCCAGTGTATTTGCATCAGAGTTTTTTTGTACCTCTACAGAAACACTATTTCTTCCATTAACCCGAACGAAGTTGGTCACCTCGGTAAATCCATCTGATACTGTAGCTACATCCTTAACTCGAACCGGGATGCCATCTTCTGTTACCTTTACAATAGTATTAGCGATCTCTTCAACACTATTGTACATAGACTGTGCTCGAACGCTATAGCTAATATTTTGCGCAACTACATTGCCTACTGGTAGCTGGGCATTATTATTCCGAATTGCATTTTCTATATCGTCAGGAACCAGCTTATGCTGGGCTAATTGCATGGGAGTAACATCAACGTAGATACTTCTCTGTAAACCTCCTTGAGTTTCTGCAGATGCCAGCCCAACGATTCGCTCTAGTCTTGGCTCAACCACTTCAACAGCCAGGTTTCTTAGCTCATCAAGTCCCTTGATATCTGAGTTAATGCTCAACTGCATGATAGGCCGGTTATCGGGATCGAATTGGAAAACCACGGGTTCTCGTGCCTGTTCAGGAATTTGATCCCTTATCTGGTCTATCGCTTTTTGAACTTTAAGTTCAGTTTTTCGGATGTTAGTACCTTCATAAAGCCTCATAATAATAAAGGCGCTGCCCCGGCTAATACGCGCTTCTAGAGATTCAATACCTTCAATTCCGGAAAGTGCACCCTCAATGGGTTCTACTAAAATCCGGTTTATATCCTCCGGAGCTACATTTGTATATCCAGTAGAAACTGCAAGAATAGGAATATTGAATTCCGGGTTGAGGGTTACTCTTAGGTTAGTGAGTGAGAAAATTCCAAAGCCGACCGTGATAATTGTAATCATTATCACAGTTATTGGTCGTTTAAGGATACTTCCGGTTAAGGTGAATTTTTTCATGCTGGCTCCGTTTCAGCTAGGGGATCAACTTTATGTACAGCATCAAAGCCTAAGCTTGATACTCCTTTGTTTATCACATTGTAGATACAAGGCACTACAAATAGCATTAGTATGGTAGACATGGTTAGTCCGCCAATTACAGTTCTTGCCATTGGGCTCCAGGTTTCTGAACCTTCACCTAACTCAAGAGCTAATGGCACCATAGATAAAATGGTGGTAAAAGCCGTCATTAAAATTGGGCGCAACCTACGAGTAGCACCAGTTACAATAGCTTCTTTACGATCCTTTCCTCTTGCCTGTAGAATTTTGATGTAGTCTATCATCACAATTCCGTTGTTTACAACTATACCTGAGAGGAGTATCAAACCAACCATGGAGGTTACACTGATACTGGTTCCTGTAGCCCATAAGACAAGGAGAACTCCTGAAAGAGCTAAAGGAATGGTGAAGAAAATGATGAAAGGCTCAAGTAAACTTTCGAACTGAGAGGCCATTACCATATAGGTAAGTATTCCGGCAATCAGGAAAGCAAGCATGAGGAAATTGAATGACTCGGCTTGTTCCTCAGCCGAACCTGCTAATTCATATCTATATCCATCCGGCCACTCAATGGCATCGAGTACTTCTCTTGCCTGTACTGAGGCTGTTTTTAAATCAATACCATCTAGTTCAGTACGAATTTCAGTGACTCTTTCCTGGTTAATACGGGTTACATTAGTTGGGCCACTATATCGTTCAATTCTTGCCAGATTTTTTAGAGGCATCCAGTCTCCGGATGAAGCCTGGATTTGAATGTTTTCTAAATCATTAGACTGAGCTTTATCTCTGGGATCAAGTTCAACAAGTACCTCAAATTCTACACCCTGATCAACAAAGCTGGTTGCCACATTTCCTTTAACGGCATTGCTCAATGCATTTGCAACCTGGTTTGTTGTTAGCCCTACCAGGGAAATTCTCTCTCTGTCCATAATAAGGCGAAGTTCCGGTCTGCCCTCATCTGCAGTACTGTAGGCGCTCACAACTCCATCAATCTGAATCAGTTGTTCCTTAATGCCATCTGAAAGAGTTTTCCTATCCTCCCCTTCATAACCATAAAGTTGAACGATAAGACCATTCTCTCCGTCAGGGCTAAGTGGGTCTTGAATAGTTTCCTGTATATCTACCCCAGGTACGATCATAACATCCTGTAGTAACTGGCTTACAATCTCAAATTGAGTACGTTCTCGTTCAGCCTGAGAAACCAGTTCAACACGAACAATACCCTGGTAGCCTCCAGGGCTATCTGCTCCTTCTATCCCTTCTTTATCTCCATAATCGGATACAATAAGCCGGGCTTCAGGTACCGTTTGCTGAATTACACTTTCAACTTGTTTTATGGAACGTTCAAGCTCTAGCAAGCTAACTCCTGGTTCACGGGCTACCTGCAAGTTGAAGGCACTTTCATCAACTCTTGGAAAAAATTCTCCACCTAATTGATTGAAAAGTGGTAGTGTAGCTACAAAAAGAAATACTGCCGCAAGTATCACTCCCCAGCTTCTATCAAGCACCTGGTTAAGTTTACCTGAATACCAGTTTTCAAGCATTTCCAATCTGGTTTTGAAGAAACGGAATACTGAATTATCAGCTTCGAAAGAAACGGTTCCTTCCTTAAAGAACTGTGAAGTCATCATTGGTATCAGTGTTAAGGCAACCAATGAAGAAACAGTAAGGGAGAATGAAATAGTTAATGCCAGGTCTCTGAATAGGAATCCGGCAATCCCAGGTACAAAAAGAATAGGCAGAAATACAACAAGCGTGGTAAGTGTTGATATTACTACCGGAACAGCAACTTCCTTTGCTCCAAAAACGGCTGCTTCTTTCCTATCAGAGCCCTGTTCTCGGAACCGGAAAATGTTTTCTAGTACAACCACCGCATCATCAACTACCAAACCTACTGCAAGGGTAAGCCCGGAAAGCGAAATGATGTTAAGGCTCAGATTAGCAAAATCCATTACTGCAAAGGTGGTTACGATGGATACAGGAATGGAGATAGCAATGATTAACGCAGAACGTCCACTTCTTAGAAATACAAGAAGGATTAGAACAACAAGGACTACCGCCTGCAAACCGGTTAAAAGCAGGTTGTTAATCGACAGACGGATGAAATCTGCTTTGTTTGTGAGAACGTTGATCTCAACATCAGCGGGCAGACTTCTCTTTATTTCTTCAAGACTTTCAATCACTGACTCGGCCGCAGTAACAACATTGGCATCACTTTGCCGGTAAATATTCAGGATTACTCCATCCTCACCATTTACATGCACATTACCGATAGGTTGGGCTATCCCATCTTCAACTGTAGCGACGTCTTTAAGGAAAAGCGTTTGTCCGTCGCGCACGGCAACTACCGTATTAGCGATTTGGTCTACATTTTTGAAATCACCTATGGTTCTTAAAGAATAAACCGTGTTGCCTTCAATAAGTTGTCCCGCTGGTACCTGGATATTTTCTGCGTTTAACCGGTTAGCAATAGTAGCGATATCTATGTTGTAGAATCGCATTTGCTCATTATCGATAGTCACATTTATTTGGCGTTCCAATCCTCCGGAAGTCTCAGCAGAAGCTATCCCGTTTACCCTTTCAATGCGCTGTTCCAGCACCTGCTTTGAATAGGTTCTAAGCTCTCTTGAACTTCTGGCACCTGATGTTACCGTCAGAACAACAATAGGCTCCTGGTTAGGGTCGTAGCTAAATACTAATGGAGTTTCCGCATCACGAGGAATCGATCGCTGTACAAATCCAAGCTGTTTACGAACGTCATTTTCTGCTTCATATAGATCGGTGCCCCAGTTGAAATTGAGCTTAACCACAGAAGCACCTTGACTTGAAAGAGATCTTACTCTTCGAATCCCGCTGATACTTCCGATTTGTTCTTCAATCGGTCGGGTAACCAGTGCTTCAATATCTTCCGGAGCTACTCCTTCATAACTGGTATATACAGTAATAGTTGGGAAAGAAACATCCGGATAAAGGTTTAACCTAAGTTGGGTTACACCAAATATGCCAAATCCAATCAGGATTAAGCTAACCATTAAAAAAGTGATCGGCCGGTCTACAGCCAGTTTAGATAATCCACCCATGACTATTAATTATTTCCAGCGTTTGCAGTTCGCAGACTATCCATCAAAGCCTGGCGCTCCTCACGGTTCATGTTTTGCATGCGCTGTCGCAACTTTTGCCGGTCTTCATCACTCATATTCGCAAAAGCAGCTCCTCCCGGACCACCTTGTCTATTCCCTCCTGGTCTTGCTCCAGCCTGGCCTTGAGGTTGCTCACCTCTTTGTTCCCAGCCTCCGGATCCTCCCGGAGTTGCGCTAGCTACCGTTTGTTGTGGGTTTGAAAAATTGGAACCAGATGCTACCCGGATTCTTCCACCATCCTGGAGCGTTTGCTGACCTGTAACAATGTATTTTTCACCAGGTCGTAACCCAGCTACAATTTCTATACGATCACCTTGTTCAATGCCCAGTTCGAGCTCTCTTAATTCGGCAACACTATCACCAATAGCAACAAATACTGAATACTTTCTATCTAGTTGGATGGTATTAGATTCAGGCTCAATTACCGTTTCTACTTTTTCAACCAGGGCGCTTCTTGGAACCACAACTGCTCTGGGCTTATTCTCAATGTCAATAACATTTTCAGTAAGCACGCCTGGATAAATAGACTCTCCAACAGAAGTGAGCGAGATAACTACTTCTCCAAGTCCGGTTGTTGCATCTAGTTGAGGGCTTTTCCGGGAAACTACCCCTGTAGCGGTTGATTGTGCCTCGTTAGAAACACGAAGTGCTACTGGTTGTCCAATTTTGATAAATCTCCAATCCTGAACAGGCAGAAAAATTCTGGTTTCATATCCAACAAGGTTAGCTACTTCGAAAAGTGCCTGGTTATTGGATGCTAAATCTCCCTCTTCACCGGTTCTGGAAACAATCACTCCTCTTACAGGAGATCTAACTTCTGTGAAATCGAAGTTTTCCTGTGCTTGTGTTAAGGAAGCTCTTGCTGACTGGTATTGAGCCATTGAGTTTCTATAAGTAGCGAAAGCTATGTCATATTCTGAATCACTGATCAGGTCTTTTTCAACAAGCTGTTTTTGCCGCTCAAACTGAGCACTGTCTCTTTGCATAGCTATTCTGCTCTGCTCTAATTGTGCCTGCGCCTGATTCAACTGGTCTCTAAAAGTAACATCATTGATTTTGGCTAGAAGCTGCCCTTGTCTTACAGTGTCTCCAAGATCTACATAAAAGCGGGTAATACGGTTGCTGACCTGTGGTGCTACAGTGATTACATCCTCGGCTTTTACAGTTCCGAAAGAACGTACCTGATCTGCAATAGAGCTAAAGGCTACGGTTTGGGTTTCTACACTGGTAACCCGGCCTCCAAAGCCTCCAGAAGCCCATCCACCTGATGACCAGCCTCCTCTTGAGTTATTTGATTGAGATTCATCAGAGCCTCCACACCCTAATAGAAAAAGCGATATAATAGATACCGAAAAGAATATTTTTTTCACGTTGTTCAGATAATTTGTTAATACACCGGGTTAGACAACAAATTTCGTGAAATAGTTTGCCGGAGATGTGGCCAGGATGTAAAAAAACGAAACGTAAAGTTTACATTTCTAAATGAATAGGAGAAGGGGTTTTTGTATTATTGCGTGAATCTTAAACAACTACAACTTCAACAACACTAAGGATGAAATTTTTTATCGATACAGCAAACCTTGAGGAAATTCAAGAAGCTAATGATCTGGGGGTATTAGACGGTGTAACTACTAATCCAAGTCTATGTGCTAAAATAGGAGTCAGAGATTTTGAGGGACATATCAAAAAGATATGCGATATAGTAGAAGGTGATGTTTCAGCAGAGGTAGTATCTACCACCTACAACGAAATGGTGGAAGAAGGAAAAAAGATTGCAAAAATTGCTGATAACGTAGTCGTAAAGGTTCCCTTGATTAAAGATGGGATTAAAGCGATTAAGACATTTTCGGATCTCGGGATTAAAACTAACTGCACACTGTGTTTTTCTTCTACACAAGCATTGATCGCTGCTAAAGCTGGTGCAACGTATATTTCCCCATTCCTCGGCCGCCTTGATGATATTTCTACTGATGGTATGCAGTTGATAAAAGATATCGTTCAAATTTACCTTAACTATGGGTACCCAACAGAAGTATTAGCGGCAAGTATTCGTCACCCAATGCACGTAGTTGAATGTGCTAAAGTAGGCGCCGATGTTGCTACTATGCCACTTAGCGTAATTCTTAGTTTGCTTAAGCACCCATTAACAGATAACGGATTGGCTCGTTTCTTAAAAGATTGGGAAGATTTACAGGCTAGCTTTAAATAAGATTTAAGCATCTGAACCTTATTTAATTTGTAGCCAAAGCCTGAATTCGTTACTCTTAGGTTGTAATAAAAAGAGAGGCATCATGAAAAAATGTGCTATCGTTTTTTTATTCTTCCTAAGCATCTTGAATGCAAATGTTTTTGCTCAAGATGGGGATCGATTTAGCCTGGAAGCCTACCATCAATTTCTTCTGGCTAATCAAGGGTTGACGTTCGAAGACTTAAGAGAGATGTATCCCGTTCCAGTCTTTTTGGAAAACTCACCAGCCAGCTTTAGCAATGCCTTATTCGCAGATTCGGTATTTCGATATTATCAATTTACCGACGATGAAATTAATGCGGTAGAAACCAATGGATTTATGGTTTCCGATCGTATTCGATATAAGAGTTTCGGTGAGGCGTTTATGACGATATATAAGCGGGATTTACCTGTTTATGTATCTAGTGATGCAATTTTGCATGCTATTCATATCTCATATTCAAATATTCTTAGCACTATTGAAGAAGGGGTACTTTTCCATTCCATAGACTCCTTATTAAACAATTTGCACGGAGAGTTAAGTTCGTTTGAAACTAAGTATGGTGATAATCCTGATATGGAAAATAGCTTGAAGGATTATGATGTATACCTCACTATTCCAAGGATTTTACTTGGCAATGATGTGGCTCCTTTTTACGAATCTAACCAGGAAAGAATAGATGATGTGCTTGAATTTATTAATGCAGAGCAATTTACAGCATATCCTCTATTTTCTGATGTAGAGAGAAACCTTGATTTCAGTCAGTTCACAGTGAGAGGGCACTATACCCAGTCAGAAAAGCTTGGCAAATATTTCAAAGCAATGATGTGGCTGGGAAGAACGGAACTTTATCTAATTACACCGGATGCAGTTCCGTATTCATCCCTGAGCGAGGAAAAAAGAGACAGTATTGCTCAACGTCAAACGATTACTTCCTATCTAATAGAAGAGGCGCTAAAAGATGAATCATCAACCTCCCATTTAAACGATATTGATGAGCTAATCAGTTTTTTGGTAGGAGAGTCTGATAACGTAATTGTTGATCACTTGAGATATTTAAAGGATTTAGTAGGCATTGAAGACGCTTCTTCTCTAACAGATATGGATGTATACAAATCTTTTAGAGATGCACTAATCGAAGAACCTTTTGCAGATCAGAATATATTATCGCAAGTGCTTGTTCAAGACCCTGTTAATACTGATGGTATCAAACCGGCATCTGCATTTATGCTCTTGGGACAAAGGTTTATCATCGATTCCTATATCCTGGGAAATGTTGTATTTGATAAAATTTCTAGTGGAGCTAGGAGGATGTTGCCTAAAAGTGCAGATGCTATGTTTGCATTAGGTAATGACCATGCGCTAAAGATTCTGGAAGAAGATCTTCAAAACTATGGGTATTCGTTAGATTTGGCTGCTCTGCGTTATCTCGTTGATAGCTTTGAGCCGGAATATTGGCAGCAGTCATTTTTTAATTTATGGTTGAATGTTGTGAGGCAGCTAAACCTGCCAGGTGATCTCACTACATTACCAAAATTTACCCAAACAGAAGCATGGTCGAATAAAACGATCAATACTCAATTAGCTGCCTGGGCTCAGATTAGGCACGACAACCTTTTATATGCTAAACAATCGTACACAGGAGGTCCTGTTTGTGAATTTCCGTACAGCTATGTAGAACCTAATCCAGAGTTTTTTGAGGCGGTAGCCACGTTAGCTTCATTTTCCAAAACAGCAACGACTAGTCTTGAAGCTATTCCGGATTATCTGAAGTCGTTTATGAATGTTTATTTTGATGATGTTCAAGAAATCTCTGAAACATTAAAGGACATTGCTCAAAATCAGATTGATGGAATAGAGAATACCGATGATCAAATTGTTTTTCTTCAGGAGATGATGCACGAGAGCTTTTCCGGATGTTTAACAACCATCACAGGTTGGTATAAGGACCTATACTTCACTGGTGAAACTGGATTGTTGAAAGAAGATTTTATTGTTGCCGATGTTCATACTTCTCCTTTCAACGAATGGGGCGATATTGTTGGATGGGTATTACATGTGGGTACTGGACCTCTAAATTTAGCTACCATTGTTACTCAATTACCAGATGGAAAGGATTATGTATTTGTTGGGCCTGTAATGAGTTTTTATGAGCAGGTGAGTGTAAACTTTAAGAGGCTTACCGATGAAGAGTGGGTGCAAACCTTTGAAGGGGATGCAACTATGTCTCGCCCTGAGTTTACAGATAGCTATCTGGTTAATTCAGAAGATTATTATTACGACTATAGATATTTTATCCCGGTTTCTACCGAAGAACCCTCCGTGCCCTCAATTCCTCAAACTATAGAGTTGAGCCAAAATTACCCTAATCCGTTTAATGCCGGAACATTGATTAATTTTCGTATTCCAGCTAGATATACTAGTGCCCCTGTTAAGCTTGAAATATTCAATATCCAGGGACAACGAATACAAACTCTTCTAGATTCTAACCTTTCTTCTGGAAACTATTCGGTTCGTTGGGATTCTGAGGCTTCGAGCGGTACCTACTTTTATCAGCTTACCGTAGGGGCAGAAGTGTTATCCAATAAAATGCTTTTGCTCAAGTGATTCCAAAGTATGTTAAAAAGCTCTTGACGATTAGCGTGAGGAGCTTTTTTGGTTTTTATAACCTGGCACATGACCAGATAAACAATCTATTCTTTCTATATAAACCCCTGGAATTGAAAGATCAGTTCAGAATTATATAATCTATCTCAAGCTCAAAAGCCTCGGCCTTTTTGTCTCTTGAAATAAACCCAATACGGATTATATCATTGGTGCGGTTCTTATTCAGGTTTCTTCCGGTATAATCTCCAAGCCGTGTTTCATAGAATTCCTCTATGGGTATTTTCATGGTTACCCATTCTTCATTGGTAGTTTCAAGAGGGTAGGAGTAGTAAGGGAGCCAAAAACGGTTGCTCTGTTCCAGCATCAAAGAAAAAGAGAGTCCCTTTAAGCGGTACTTGATTTCTATATATTCAACTTCTGACACATCAAGTCGAACTCTGTTACTTCTTAGCGAAGCAAAACCTCCATTATTTGCGAAAGAAATAGTGCCTCGGAACTGAATAGAGTTTTCATCTAAGGTGGCTATTCCTCTTGATAAACCTCCCATTACCCCATCATTGATTACGACCCAATTATATCCATCCTTAGTATTGCCGAAGTCATAACTTGGAAGATTTAAAAGTTGAATGAATATGATTAGCGCTGAAATCATGGATCTTTTTATGAGAGATACGAAGTTGAGAATACCTTCGGATTTAGTTTAAAGATGGAGCAAGCGGTTGAAGCGGGGTTCCTCCTCCTCCGATAGAATTTGGGTTGTTGTTGGTAACTATATGAAGAGCCTTCATGAGCTTATTTACCTCAATTCGCCAGGTCTCGCTATCCATGGAAAAACCAAATGCCTGCTCAAATTCAATCTCTACATTTCGCTCAACAATGATGTCCCAGACATCCCAGGCTGCATCCTCGGTAAAATACATACCGTAATTCTGGAGAGTGAAGAAGAGCTTTTGACCTGGCGTAGTGGTTATCCCAATTGATTCGGCGGTTACTTCAGGAGGGATTGCGAACAAGGAACCCATCAGAATGTCAGCATCAGCATTTCGATTATATCCATCCGGAGCATAATTGTCGGCACTTTTAGCCGGCCATTTCCATCCAGGAAATTCTTCGGAATAGTGCACATATTTTTCAGCCCAGGGATTGATCTTAATCACATGCCGAATGGGGTCATCACTGGTAAATTCTCCAAGCCGGATGGTTCCTCCCAGTGCACTCATACCACTTGCTCCCTGGCCGCTACCTTCTAAACCATCTGAGGTTATACTCACATACGATCGATTGTCTTCGTATTTCATCCACTCGGGTAGGTAAACGGGGCCTGCTTCTTCACATCTGGAAATTTGAGTGCTTTGAAAAACCGTATCTCCATCCGGTAAAAGAATGGCGAAATTGCTATTTGGGGTAAGTCCATAAGGGCTATTTCCTGCATCAGGTACTATCCAGTTATCGGGTACCTGTATGGTAAAATCTAGCGAAGTAGTTCCACTACAGCGTCCCGGGCCCCAGGTGGGACTGTTCAATACCTGTCTTGTGGGGTCTTCTTCACTTGTAACCAGGATATGTTGAATATCAACACCAACATTGCCTGCGTCTTCAAAATTTGTGGGTTTATATTCCGCTCCATCTCCAATAGGCATATTCCAGATAGAAGAGGAAGTGAAGGGCCATAACCAGGGATCACGGGTTTCGTCTGCTCCGGAATCTGTAGACGAGTCCTTGCATTGGATAAGCAAAATTGGGAGGATCAGAAGTAATTTTACTGTTTTCATAATGCAAAAAACCAGTGATTAAAATCAGGTTCAAGCTTTACCAATAAGGTTCTGAGCAATAATACTGCTGGACAGAACTCCAGGAAGCCCAGCTCCTGGATGAGTACCTGCACCTACAAAGTAAAGTCCGTCAACATCCTCTGATTTATTATGAGGTCTAAACCAGGCAGACTGTGTCAAAATTGGTTCAACGGAGAAAGCAGATCCTTTGTAAGAATTTAGAACATTCTGGAAATGAAGCGGATCTATGTAGTGCTCGGCAACCAGATTTTCCTGAAGTCCGGGCAGGTAATTTTCTTCAAGAAAGTTCATGATCGCATCCCGGTATTTAGGTGCAAACTCTGTCCAGTCTGTTCCGCTATCTAAATGAGGTACCGGGGAAAGTACATAAAAGCCTTCATGGCCTTCTGGTGCAATACTTGAATCAGTAATGGTAGGCATGTGCAGATATAAAGAGAAGTCATCAGCTACATTCTTTTTGTGAAAGATGTCGTCCAAAAGCCCTTTATATCGTTTACCGAGTATAATATTGTGATGCGCTAAACCGGAATCTAAATACCTCTTCTTTGTTCCAAAATAGATCACAAATAAAGACATGCTATATTTAGTTCGTTCAATCTTTCCATCGGTATATTTTCTCCGATGCGAAGGATTGATCAAATTCTTATAGGTGAAAGCTACATCTGCGTTGGATACAACTACATCAGCGTCCAGCTTTTCTCCATTTTTAAGACGTACGCCTACCGCCTTGCCGTTCTTTACAAGAATTTCCTCTACTTCCGTCTCAAGGTGGAACTTCCCGCCCTGTTCTTTGATAAGCCTTTCAAAAGCATTTACAATGGCTCCGGTTCCTCCCATTGCATAATGTACTCCCCATTCTCTTTCAAGGTAGTGGATCATTGCATAGATAGAAGTAGTGTCAAAAGGGTTTCCTCCTACTAATAGTGGATGAAAAGAAAAACACTGTCTAAGAAACTCATCTTTTATAAACTGGCTCACATAAGAGTATACATTCTTGTAACTCTGTAGCTTGATCAAATCAGGTGCAACCTTCAACATGTCAGTAAACTTCAGGAATGGCTGATCGGCTAGTTCTGTAAATCCTTTGTCAAAGATCGCCTTTGTAGTCCCAAGAAATTTCTCATATCCCTCTTTATCCGAAGGATTCCTTTTTTCTATCTCTTTGAGAGTAAACTCGTGATCGTTGTTATAATCAAAACTCTTTCCGGTATGGTCGAAGATTCGATAAAAAGGATTGCAAGGAACAAATTCTACATAATCGCTTCTCTTCTTTCCTGCCGCTTCCCAGATATCATCAAACATAAACGGGGCGGTAATTACTGTGGGGCCTCCATCAAATTTGAACCCATTCTGCTCATATACATAAGCACGCCCTCCTAATTTATCTCTCTTTTCCAGGATAGTGACGTTATGGCCTGATGAAAGGAGACGGGAAGCAGCACCTAAGCCGCCAAAGCCGCTCCCAATAATAATGATGTTTTTTTTCATGGATGATAATCTTGATTCAGGCAGTTAACCCAAATTCAGGTCTTATCAATCCCGAAACCTAAATATTGTCTACCTGCTTTACAAAGCCTTTGTGTCCCAACCCTTCCAGTCTTTCTTTTGCTTCCAGGGCAATAGAAGGATTGTAGAAGTCTCCAAAGTAAACCCGGTAATAGGTTTTTCCATCCACAACTACTTCTTCCACACGGCTACTTCTGATCTCTGCAGCTTTTTTTTCGGCGGAGGCACGATCATTATAAGATCCAAGCTGAACGGTATATTTTGCCGTTTTTAGATTTTGAGGGACCGGATCATCACTGTTCATAAGGTAAATCCTCACCCTTGCAGTACCGGGGCCAATCATATCTACTTTTTCGGCCGCTCCTTTTGAAAGATCAATGATTCGGTCTTTAGCATAAGGACCTCTATCATTAATTCGTACCTGAACGGTTTTTCCGTTATCCAGATTCTCAACCAAAACCTCGGTATTAAAAGGCAGGGTTCGATGGGCGGCAGTAAGTCCATTCATGTCATATTTTTCACCATTTGCGGTACTTCTTCCATGAAAATCCGGGCCATACCAACTTGCCTCCCCGGTTTCAATAGCCTTAACGTCGCCAGAAGGAGCAGTTGAAGATGAATTGTTAGAAGGATTATTAATTGCCGTTCTATTACTGACGCCACAAGCGGAAAAGATCAGTAAAAGGGTAGCAATACTGAGTACCTGTTTATAAGAAGTCATTGATGTAGATGATAGATTTGCCGTTCTGTAAATATATTTTCAAAAAAAGAGAATGGAAACTATGTGTTGGTAAAAAAGTACTCCATCACTTTAAGTACTTAAAACTGAACGAAGATATTTCTACCTTAGCGCCTAAATTTTAAAATGATGCCAATCACATTTATTCTTATCGGTATTAACGTTTTGGTTTATATGGCTGTGTACCAGGTACCCAAAATCATGGAAATGGGGATGTTTATGCCTTACCGGACGGTTAGAAATAATACCTGGTACGAACTGATTACTTCTGGTTTTTTGCACGGAGGACTGACTCACTTACTATTTAATATGATCACCCTTCTATTCTTCGGCCCGGTAATAGAACAAACCATTGGTCAGGAGCACTTCGTGATACTCTATTTTACTGGGCTATTGGCATCTTCAATACCTTCTCTTATCAAGCATAAGGATAATCCCGAATATGCAACTATTGGAGCATCGGGAGCAGTGGAGAGTGTACTTTTCGCTTTTATCATTATTTACCCTTTTGAATCGATTTACCTATTCCTTATTCCTATTGGAATACCAGCTATTATATTTGGCTTTCTTTTTATTGGCTATAGTATTTGGGCAAGCAAAAAGGAGGGGAAGATTAATCATGAAGCTCATATTGCCGGGGCAGCATGGGGGATTATTTACATGTTTGCCTTTGTACCCAACACGATAGACCACTTCCTTACAATGATCGGCGCTTATTAAAAAACTTTGTCACTACGTTGTAAGTTGACCCATCCCCTGTCCTTCGTATGAATACTTCGGAAGACGGGCTCAATCCCCTCCAAAGGAGGGGACGCTCGCTGTTAATCTCTTACTCAATCAAAGACTTTCCCCTCTCAGGAGGGGTTAGGGTGGATAAAAGGGTGTTAGAGATTCAATTAAATCAAAATTGATTATCCGTTGTTAGATCGGAAATTTTTCATGAAGCTCACAAGCGCCTCTATGCTTTCTCTGGGGCATGCGTTGTAGATACTTGCCCGTATGCCCCCAACACTGCGGTGGCCTTTTAAGGCTACTAAATCGTGAGAAGTAGCTTCTTTAAGGAACTTTGCTTCAAGCTCTTCAGAACCTAATCTAAAGCAAACATTCATATTCGAGCGAGAGTTTTGTTCAGCGGTACCGGTGTAGAAGTCATCGGAGTCAATTTCATTATAAATGAGAGCTGCTTTTTCCTCATTAAAGCTTCTAAAGTATTCAAGCCCGCCTTTGTTTTCTATCCATTCAAGAACAAGGTTCACCATATAGATTGCAAAAGTTGGAGGAGTATTAAACATCGCTCCGTTTGCATGAGTATGATAGTTTACCATAGTCGGAATATCGGTTTTGGTAGCGAGCTTGAGAAAATCCTTCTTTACAATAGCTACTGTTACACCTGCTGGTCCAAGGTTTTTTTGAGCTCCGGAATAAATGATTCCATATTTCTGTACATCGATAGGGCGAGACAAAAAATCGGAGGAAGTATCACATACAAGAGGAATGCCATTGGTTTCAGGTTCTGAACTAAACTGCGTTCCAAAAATGGTGTTATTGGAAGTAAAGTGAACGTATTTGGATCCGTTAGATAGCGTGATCTCATCATCGCTCGGCACTCTATTAAAATTAGAGTCGGCACTAGTAAACGCTTCGTTTATAGTTCCAAAGAGCTGGGCTTCTTTTATGGCTTTCTTGCTCCATGCACCGGTATTGATGTAATCGGCTGTTTCTCCTTTACCTAAAAAGTTAAATGGGACACTGAAGAACTGAGTACTTGCACCTCCCTGTAGAAACATGATTTCAAAGTCATCTCCTAGTCCCAAAATGGATGAAAGTCGTTGCCTTGCTTGCGCATCTATTTCAGTGTATTCAGGTCCACGGTGGCTCTTCTCCATAATGGAGGTTCCTGTTCCTTTGTAGTCTACGAGTTCTTCTTGCGCTTTCTGCAACACCTCTAAAGGCAAAATCGCAGGCCCGGCGCTAAAGTTGTGTACTCTTTTCATGTATTGTGTAAGTGTGAGTGATGATTAAAATGTATGAATTAAGAGACCAGAACGTAGCTTAGGTTCAAACCAGGTTGATTTAGGAGGCATGAGCAATCCTGCATCTGAAACGGCCATCAATTCCTCAATACTTGTCGGATACATACTTATACCAAGGTCTACTTTCCCAGAATCTACTAGTCGTTCAAGTTCTTGAGTTCCTCTGATTCCGCCGACAAAATGGATGTTTTTATCCTTTCTGGGATCAGTAATATTTAAATATGGCTCCAGGATGAATTCCTGTAATCGAGCAACATCCAGATGATCTGCAACGGTACTTCTTTGAGTTTCTGGAAGAGATACTCCAACCCAGCTTCCATCCATGTATAACGCTAAATCACCTTTTTGATTCGGAACAGGATTTGCGTTTTCTCTTAGTTCAAAAGTCTCTTTGAGGCGACTTTTAAAGTCATCCGGGATACTGTAAACAATGCGGTTATATGCCAGGATATCCATTTCATGCCTCGGAAAAAGAACAGACGGAAAGAAATCATAGTTCTGAGGTTCATTTGAACCAGATGCCTTAGCTCTCAAAGCATGAGCAGCTCTTGAAGCGCTTGCACATCGATGATGCCCGTCAGCTACATATAAAACGGGAATCTTTTTGAATGCATTACTAAGGCTTTCTGAATCCTGAACCTTCCATATAGTGTGCTGAACTCCGTCAACCGCTGTAAAATCGTAAAGAGGTGCATCTGTTGATGCTTTTTCTATAAGTGAAGAAATACCTGCCTCATCATTAAAAGTAAACATTACTGGCTCAGGATGGGCTTGAAGCGTAAGAAGATGTTTAGTTCGATCATCTTCTTTATCAGGTCGGGTAAGTTCGTGCTTTAAGATGATGTTATTATCATATTCATCTACACTTACACACCCAAAAATCCCTGTTTGTGATTTTCCTTTCCAGGTTAGTTTGTAGATATAAAGTGCTTCATCTGAATCCTGTACCATTTCATGAGAAGCGAGCAAAGCGTCTAAGTTCTCTTTCCCTTTTTGATACACTTCTTCTGAATATATATCTGTTTCCGGGGGGAGATCAATTTCAGGGCGAATTACATGCAAGAAACTTAAAGGGTTATCCTCGGCCATTGAGCTAGCTTCTTCGGTATTTATCACATCATAAGGAACAGAAGCAATTTTAGAAGTGAACTCAGGTTTGGGTCGCCAGGCTTTAAAGGGGTTTACTATAGCCATAAGGTCAATTATTCAATATTTTCGGAAGCATTAAAGGTAAAGAAAAAAGAACTTTGTTAAGTTTAAATCAGCATAAATTTTAAGAATAAACAGGAAATATTATGACAGCAGATAACATCAGTGCAGACCAACAAGATCAGCTATTGCTAATGATGTTAATACAGCAACATCAGCAGATCGGAATGATGGGGTTAGGGAAAATCAAAAACCCAGCTACTGATCAAATTGAAAGAGAACTTGCTTCAGCTAAATACGCCATTGATACTTTAAATGCATTAAAGAAGTATACGGCTGGAAACCTTCCCAAAGAACTGGAAGGATATCTTGATCAAACGCTTACCAACTTACGGCTGAATTATGCTGATGAAGCTAAAAAGGAAGATCAGGCAGATTCAGAGAATAAATCGGATGCCTAAACAAATAAAAGCTGCCGGTGGGGTGGTCTTTAGATTATCCGAGGAAAAGGCAGAGCTTGAGATACTTCTCATCTATAGAAATCAAACCTGGGATTTACCAAAGGGAAAGCTCGAGAAAGGGGAGACTATACAAATGTGCGCAGTAAGAGAGGTAGCTGAAGAAACGGGTACTCAATTACCAATGGTGGTTGACGACCTGGGCACTACTTATCATGAGTATACAGAGAAGGGGAAAGAGATAGGAAAGACTACATACTGGTATAGCATGGTATTTCCAAGATATCAATCTTTAACCCCTCAAATAGAAGAAGGAATAGAGCTAATTGAATGGGTGCCTTTGGGTAAGGCTTTAGAGAAAGTAGGTTTTCAAAACTTGAAGGAAGTACTATTCAGATTTGTAAACCTAATGCAAACAAAAAAGGCGTGATAAAATTACCACGCCTTGAAAGTGTTAACTGATAACTAAATCAGTTCTGAAGCCTGAATACAATTGGCAGACTGTACTGAACACGAACTGCACGTCCTCGTTGCATTCCGGGAGTAAATTGAGCTTGTTTTACTGCTTCAAGTGCTGCCTCATCACAACCACCACCAATACCACGAATAACTCTTGGATTTTCTACTTTCCCTTGCTCATTAACAATGAACTGAACAGTAACACGCCCCTCAATTCCAGCTCTTCGAGCCATCTCAGGGTATTTTACTTTTCTTTGAAGGTCAGCAAGACCACCTTTCAACTGGGGCATAGTTTCAACAACTACGAAGAAATCTTCTTCTTCCTCTTCAGATGGAGGTGGTGGGGGTGGAAGGTCAAGAGGACCATCCAAATCTAATTCGGCATCAAGGTCTAGAATCTCATCCTCAATAATCTCATCATTAGGTACTTCAACAGGTACCGGTGGACGAGGTGGAGGTGGAGGAGTTTCTATTTGCTTGGTTTGAATAACCTCTTCCATCACCACTTCCTCTTGTTCTTCAATGGGTGGTGGAGTTGGAGGTTCACTGTACAAATTGATCTTGACTAAGCCAATGATAAATAATAATGCGACAATCAAACCCACCTGGAGCGTAATATTGTACGATCTACGTAGGTCTACTCCTGCCTGTTTTCTTTCTGTAATCATAACCTATCCTTAATTCTCAATGATTTTTTTAGGGACTAAAAAAGAACGTGTTTTTTTGCTAAGACCGCAAGTCATTTATTTAAATATTACTGTACTGTAACGAAATTAATACGGATATCTTTTATGGGCTTAATTTTGTAGTTCAAACTTTACGGACTGACTCATCTTTACCTTGACGAATTTCCCATTTTGAATGCCAGGAGTAAATGTCATTTTTTTGATAACCCTGAGTACTTCTTCATCGCATCCACCGCCGATTCCTCTTAAGATGACAGGGTTTTCCACTTCTCCCAGTTCATTTATAATAAATTGAACAGTGACTCTACCCTCAATTCCGGCTTCTCGAGCCATTTTTGGATATTTAATCTCACCATAGAGTTTTTCGAGCCCCCCTTTCATCGTTGGCATTACTTCTACAATTAATGGTATTTTTTCTTCAATTGGAGGTGTTCTCGGTGGGGGAAGAGGGATGGCTTCATCGGGTTCGAAGTCAATAAAAGTAATTGGGTCTGGTTCAATTGGGTCATCATTTGGAACTTCTATAAGAACAGATGGTTTATGAGGAGTGGGTTTTTTAGGATCTTGGGTGATCGGTATGTCAACGATGGGTTCAAGATCAGGAGTGAAGACTTCGTACTTGTTATCTGATTCTTTGGCTTCGAAACGAACATTAGTTGCTACAATTAGGAAAAGAAGTGCAGATATAATTCCTATTTGTGTGAATATGGTATAGTAAGCACGTAAGTTGGCCTTAGGGCTTTTTTTGATCATGATTGTAAGATTAGTTAGTACAGTATTAATAAAACTGTATTCAACTCATGGAGATATCACATGATCATGCCGGAATAACTATTCTTTAAAAAGTTTTCGAAAAAAGAAGGGCAACAATAAAATAGCAAAGGTTGATCCTAACCCATCCGCAATGAAATCATACAGCTCCGGACTTCGGTTTGTGGGAAGTACAAATTGAAGGGTTTCAATTAGAAGCCCAAAGAATAGCCCAAATATAAATACCCAAAAAAGATTGGGACGCCCCTTTTTCTTTAGTGCCCAGACTATTCCAAATAGGAAGGTCCAGATAGCAAAAGCAAGAAAGTGCCCGACCTTATCATAATCCCAAATATTAATTTTGGAAAGCTGATCCGCTGGATATAAGGTGCCTATACATATTACTCCGGTAGCCAGTACTAGAAGAATTAGTGGGAGTTTTCTGTATTTGAGGATGAATACTTTAATAATTGAGAAATTAAATAAGATGAATAGGTTCTAAAGGTGCAGTGGAGGTATTCGAATGATAGTCTGCTTTATCCTTACCGTCTAAAAGTGCAAAACAGCAGGCAAGTTCCCCGTTTTTCTTTGAAAGCCAGTACCCGGCTACTTTGCCAGCCAATATATCTCCAAAGCCAGCCCGGGAGAAAATTCGGGTATCATACCCGGTCATGAAAATCTGTTGATCAGTTACTACTTCTGAAGGAAGCCCTTTTGAGAGAACAGTAGAGCTCAACGCCTTTGAAAGCCCCGCAGAAATTTCTAGTCTGTTTTCTGCATCTGTGCCAAAGCCTTTAGCCAGTTTTTTCAATTCTCCTGGGTGAGGCGTCAAAATCCAGTTTGCCTGTTCCGGTTTTTGAAGATTGTTGTCTTCGGAAATTGCGAATAAGGCATCCGCGTCAATTACTACATCCTCTTCAAAAGCAGAAAGCAGAGACTGAACGAATAATACCGTTTCAGGAGCGCGACCAAGTCCCGGTCCTATTAAAAGAACGCCCGGTTTTTCAGATAGAATTTCTAATACCGTATCAAGGTGAGAAGACTTGAAGAATACATCGCTATCAATTCCAACAGGTCTCTTGATAATTTGAAGGAGGCTTTTTTCATACACATCCAGTAAACCTTTCGGGGTGATTAATATCACTCCCCCTACTCCGGTGGCCCATGCACTTTGACTTGCCAATGCTGCTGCTCCTGTTAAGCCTTCAGAACCAGCTATAATGTAGACGACACCTCCGTCATATTTATGTCTCCTTTTAACATCTTCCTCATTCTCGTACACCCAGGAAGAATCGATAAGAAAAGTATGGGATGATTTGTATTTGGAGGGAAAAGTAAGATCGCACAATATAATATCTCCACATACATCGTAGCCTTGATTCAGGTAATATCCTTGTTTTAAGGTTCCAAAAGCCAGGGTGTAGTCAGCTGAAATCGAAATGCCTAATACTTGCCCTGTATCAGCGCTTAACCCGGAGGGTATGTCCATGGAGAATGTGGTGGAATGTTGCTTATTCGCCCAATCGATAATCTCATCAAGCGGCGATGCAATTTCCGAGCTTAGTCCGGTGCCGAATATCCCATCTACTATAAAATCGAAAGAGGAATCGGTGAGTTCTTTAAGGGAATCAACAAAAGTAATCGAGTGCCCCAGTTTTTTTAGCAAATCGAGATTTTTGGAACAATCTGCGGAAAGGTTCTCCGATCCAAGTACAAAAAAGATGGTACAAGTAATCCCTCGTTCACTAAGAATACGGGCTACAACTAAGGCGTCTCCAGCATTATTTCCCTTCCCACAAAGAAAAAGGCCAGAATTTCCAGCATCAATAGCATTGAGTATAAAATCGGCAGCTCTTGTTCCTGCAATCTCCATCAAGGTGAAGCCATCAATTCCGAACTCAGATATAGTTCGTTCATCCAATTCGCGGCTGCTTTGTGCCGTAAATAATTGGTATGAATGAGGAATATTCATCAGACTATTTAGTAAGCCTTAGCGAAAAGAACTTTTTTGATTGAGGGCTTTCCGGTAACCATGCAAGTTCCGGCTTCTCCTTCTGTTAAAGGAATGCAGCGGATAGTAGCTTTAGTTTCTTCTTTGATCTTTTCTTCAGTTTCGGGAGTACCATCCCAATGGGCATAAACAAATCCACCCTTTTCTTCTAATACCGATTTGAATTCTTCATAGGTCTCAACTTCTGAAGTCATTTCATCACGTCGCTTTTTAGCGGTTTCAAATAAATCATTTTGAATAGTATCCAGAAGCTCTGAAACAAGGTTTCCAATTCCATCCCTGGATTCAAAACTTTTTTCAAGGGTATCTCTGCGTGCTAATTCAACATTTCCTTTTTCTACATCGCGAGGGCCTACTGCAATTCTCAAGGGAATGCCAGCCGCTTCATGCTCTGCAAATTTGAAGCCTGGTTTGTAGTTATCACGATCATCCAGTTTAACTCTGATCCCAAGGGCTTTCAATTCATCATAAATACCATTTCCATATTCAACGACCGATGCACGCTGCTCTTCATCCCGGTAGATGGGTACAATCATGACCTGGGTAGGAGCCAGCTTTGGAGGAATGACTAATCCGTTGTCATCAGAATGAGTCATGATCAATCCCCCAATCAAACGAGTAGAAACTCCCCAGCTGGTGGCCCAAACAAGTTTATGGTCTCCATCCTTGTCCTGGAATTTCACATCAAAAGCTTTAGCGAAATTTTGCCCAAGGAAATGAGAAGTGCCAGCCTGGAGAGCCTTGCCATCCTGCATTAACGCCTCAATACAATACGTGTCTTCAGCACCAGCAAAACGCTCACTTTCAGTCTTCACACCGGTAATTACAGGCATGGCCATAAAGTCCTCAGCAAAGCTTCTATAAACTTCCAACATTTGAAGGGTCTCAGCTTCGGCTTCTTCTTTAGAAGCATGAGCAGTATGACCTTCCTGCCATAAGAATTCCATGGTTCTTAAAAAGAGTCGGGTACGCATTTCCCACCGAACTACATTAGCCCACTGATTGATGAGAATCGGAAGGTCTCGATAAGATTGAATCCAGTTTCGGTAGGTATCCCAAATGATGGTCTCAGAAGTAGGGCGTACAATCAGTTCTTCTTCCAGCCTGGATTCAGGGTCAACTTCTACCCCTCCATCTACACTCTTAAGCCTGCTATGTGTAATAACTGCACATTCCTTGGCAAAACCCTCAACGTGCTGAGCTTCTTTAGAGAGGAAAGATTTTGGGATGAAAAGAGGGAAATAAGCATTTTCATGGCCAGTATCCTTGAACATGGTATCCAGTCCCTGGCGCATATTTTCCCATAGTGCCATTCCATTAGGGCGTATTACCATACAACCACGAACAGGTGAGTGTTCAGCCAGTTTTGCCTCCTTCACCACATCCAGATACCATTGTGAATAGTCTTGTTCCCTTTTTGTAATACGTTGCGCCATGTAACCTTTATAATCTATGTTTTGCGGGAAGTGAAGGTAACAAACTTCCGGTTGAGATTGGGAACAAATGTCTAAAAAACTGTTACTCTTAAGCTGGGAAAGCTGTATATTTGGCGCTCTCCGAAGGCGTGGTAGCTCAGATGGTTAGAGCGCACGACTCATAATCGTGAGGTCGGCGGTTCAATTCCGCCCCACGCTACAAATACTAAAGCCCGATTCAGAAATGAGCCGGGCTTTTTTGTTTACAATACTTTGATTTCTCTGAGCCTTCTGGTAGATTTTTAAAGTTTCGGTCTCACCTTCTATCTTTTGTGGAAATGAAAAAAATATCTCTTGCTCCCTTACTTCTCTTTTCGTTGTTCATAACCCCTCACAACAAACTACAAGCCCAGGGTACCTTTGAGCTTGCTGAAAATGAGGTAACTATTACTTGTGAAGGGGCAAGCCCTGGGGATACAGCTTCTGTTGATGGTATTCTTTATACCGCCGTAGATCGAGATTTATTGATTCAGAAAAGAAACGATCAAGAAGATCTGTCAAGGGTTTGTACATCTCTTGTGACCGATATGAAAGATATATTCCGAGATTGGAGCCTATTTAACGATGATATAAGCACCTGGGATGTGAGTTCGGTTACTGACATGAGCGGAATGTTCTATTTTGCAGCTTCATTCAATCAGGATATAGGTTTATGGGATGTGAGTTCTGTAGTTAATATGTTAGGAATGTTTGAGCTGGCTCAAGAATTTGATAATGATATAGGCTTATGGGATGTGAGTTTGGTTACTGACATGAGCAGGATGTTCTATTTTGCTACAAACTTCAATCAAAATATAGGCTCATGGGAGGTTGGCTCTGTAGTTAATATGTCTGGAATGTTTGAGTTGGCTCAAGAATTTGACCATGATATAGGGGGGTGGAATGTAAGCGCAGTAACGGATATGAGATCTATGTTTAATAATGCACGTAAATTCAATCAGGATATAGGAGCTTGGAATGTGAGTTCAGTGACGAATATGTCTGGCATGTTCCTTGAGGCAGAAATTTTTAACCAGAATATTGAGAACTGGAATGTAAGCGCAGTAACAAATATGTCTGGCATGTTTAAGAATGCATGGGCATTTAACCAGGATATAGGTAATTGGGATGTGAGTTCGGTTACTGATATGAGTGAACTATTTGAGTCAGAAATAAATTTAAGCCTCTCTTCTTTCAACCAAGATATAGGGGAGTGGGACGTTAGTTCAGTAACAAATATGTACAGCATATTCCAAGGAGCTAAAAAATTTAATCAGGACATTGGAGCCTGGGATGTGAGTTTGGTTACTGACATGAGCGGAATGTTTAGGGGAGCAGAGGCTTTTGATCAGGATATTGGTAGCTGGGATGTTAGTTCTGCTCAGTACATGCAAGCAATGTTTAATAGGGCTATAAGTTTTAACCAAGATATTGGTAGCTGGGATGTTAGCTCTGTTCAGTACATGGCTGCAATGTTTTATAGGGCTATAAGCTTTAATCAGAATATTGGCTCATGGGATGTAAGTTCTGTTACAGATGTTGTTTTTATGTTTGGGGATGCATCATCTTTTGATCAAGATATAGGTGGGTGGGACGTTGGCTCAGTTAGGAATATGCATGGAGTATTTCAAGGGGCTACGAGTTTCAATCAGGATATTGGCAACTGGGACGTAAGCTCTGTAGAAATCATGCAGGAGATGTTTGAAAACGCCACGAATTTTAACCAAGACTTAACAGCTTGGTGTGTGACAAGCTTTCCAGATGAACCTATCGATTTTGCTACTAATAGCGCCTTGGAAGAAGAAAATAAACCAATCTGGGGTACATGTGTTACCACCAATAATGAAGTGGATAAAGAAGTCCCTGAGATTTTAGCCCTTCAACAGAACTATCCCAACCCATTTAACCCATCCACGACTATTCAGTTCGATCTTCCGGAAGCTTCAAAGATTACTTTAGCAGTGTATAATATGCTAGGTCAGCGGGTAGTCGTATTGGTCGATGAGTTCAGAAGCGCTGGTACTTATACCGAATCATTTGAGGCATACGGTTTGTCCTCGGGGGTATATGTTTACCAGTTAGTTACTGGCGACCAGGTTCTTTCCCGTCAGATGATATTGGTGAAATAAAAATGCAAAAAGAATCATGAGAAAAATCACTATTTCAATTTTTTCATTTCTCCTGGTGCTGTTTTCAGTAATAAATCTAAAAGCCCAGGGTACCTTTAAGCTTGCTGATAATGGGGTTACTATTACTTGTAAAGATGCAACCCCAGGAGATACTTCAACTGTCAATGGTATTTTGTATACAGCAGTTAATAGAGACTTATTGATTGAAAAGCGTGAATTCGATAATGACCTATCAAAAGTTTGTACTTCTTTGGTTACAGATATGTCTTTAATGCTTTATGATAAAAGCTCTTTTAATCAGGATATAAGCAGTTGGGATGTAAGTTCTGTGGTAAACATGTTTCGCATGTTTGCTAATGCACATTCATTTAACCAGGATATAGGAAACTGGGACGTAAGTTCGGTTACAAGCATGGATCGAATGTTCAAAAATGCTTTTTCTTTTGATCAGAATCTTAATACATGGGATGTAAGTTCAGTAACTAACATGTATTTCATGTTTGAAAACGCGGTCAGTTTTAATGGAGATATAAGTAACTGGGATGTAAGTAATGTGGAGAATATGGAGAGCATGTTTTCCGACGCGTTTTCTTTCGATATAGATATAGGTAACTGGGATGTTGGCTCAGTAATAAATATGAAAAACATGTTCGAAAAAGCTGAGATCTTTAATCAGGATTTAGGCAATTGGGATGTAAGTTCTGTAACTGAAATGGAAAGAATGTTCGCATTTACCGAGGAATTCAATCAGGATATTGGAGGGTGGGATGTAAGTTCTGTATCAAATATGAACTCTATGTTCTATGTTGCAGAAGTATTCAATCAGGACATAGGAGCCTGGGATGTTAGTAATGTTGTAAATATGACCAGTATGTTTGCTAATGCATATCTATTTAATCAGGATATCGGAGAATGGAATGTAAGTTCTGTAGAAGAGATGGTAGGAATGTTTTCTGAAGCGACTTCATTTGACCAAGATATTGGAGGCTGGGATGTGAGTTCTGTAAAGAATATCTATAGCATGTTCTTAAATGCGGAAAGCTTTAATCAGGATATCGGGAGCTGGGACGTTGGCAATGTCACTAGCATGTTGAGTATGTTTTGGGGAGCAGAGTCTTTCAATCAGGATTTGGATGATTGGAATGTTAGTTCTGTCATAACTATGAGAAATATGTTTGCAAATGCAATTTCCTTTAATGGCGATATTGGCAGTTGGAACGTATCTGGGCTTAGAAATATGGGTTCTATGTTTTTGGGTGCAGAATTGTTTAATCAGGATATAGGAGAGTGGGATGTCAGTTCAGTAGAAGATATGGGATCAGTTTTTGCAGGAGCTTCTTCTTTTAATCAAGATATTGGGAATTGGGACGTAAGCTCAGTTGAATTTTTTTGGGGTATGTTTCAAGGGGCTGCTGCTTTTGATAAGGACATAGGAAATTGGAATACTAGTTCGGCTAACAGTATAAGATTTATGTTCGAAGGCGCTACATCTTTCAACCAAGATATAGGAGGCTGGGATGTTAGTTTAGTTGATAAATATGAAATGGAGGGTGTCTTTAGAGATGCGTCTTCTTTTAATCGAGATTTAACAGCATGGTGCGTAACCAATTTCCCAAATGAACCTATTAATTTTGCAATCAATAGTGCATTGGAAGAAGAAAATAAACCAATCTGGGGCACATGTATTACTACCAACAATGAAGTTGATTTAGAAGTCCCTGAGATTTTAGCCCTTCAACAAAACTACCCCAATCCATTTAACCCATCTACAACTATTCAGTTCGATCTTCCGGAGGCTTCCAAAATAATCTTGGCAGTGTACAACATGTTAGGTCAGCAGGTGGCTGTACTGGTCGATGAATTTAGAAGTGCCGGTACTTACAATGAATCGTTTGATGCCAGTGGCTTGTCTTCAGGAATATATGTGTACCAGCTAGTTACTGCTGACCAGGTTCTTTCCCGCCAGATGATATTGGTGAAATAGAAGACGATAAAGCTCGATTCAGAAAAAAATCAGGCTTTTTTGTTTTGAGCAACTTCTTTCGATATTGATGAGAAACTTAGTAGTCAAAATCTCGATAAGAGCTTTCGAGACGAAAAGCTTTATCAAATCCAAAAGTTAATGAGGACATCAGATCAGTACGAATTAATAAACCAGGTACATCGTGTATTTCAGGAGGCATCAAAAAGATACGAGGGGCTCCTGACAGAATTGGATAAGGGAGAACCGGTTAGAGAATCAAGTATGGCTATAACGATCTCAGACTCGCTAAAGAATCTAAACAGAAAAATAAGTGCTTTTGAGTTTGGGAATATCGATTTGAATAAGCTTCTGGATGAATTCATTTTTGAGAAAGAAATGCTAACCGGTGAGTTAGAAATTCAAACGAACAGTCACGTACAGCTAAAAAGATTTGCAAAGCGCTTACTTCAAAGTATTGATGAATTCATAAACAAAACTGGAGGCAAAAAGAAGAGAATAAGACAAAGTCTTACAAACCAATACAGCTCGGAACAAAAGTCCAAATTAATTGCTTACCTGCTTTGGTTCTTTGGAGGTTTTGGAGTACTAGGTTTACACCGGTTTTATTTAGGAAGAATAGGAACAGGGTTAGGCTGGCTTTTTTCTTGGGGGCTACTTGGTTTTGGGGCCTTGTACGACCTGTTCGCCCTTTCAGGAATGGTTGATGATCAGAATTATATGAATCAGCTGCGGGAAGTTAAGTTGAAAGAGCTATCCGAAGGCAGGGAAAAGGACTAATAATTGTTTCCTGATTTATCTCAAATAAAAAAGCCGTCCCCAAATCAATGGTCGACGGCTAATATCATCTACAGACGGCTATTACCCCATTTGCATTGACAAACTACTTTAAAGAAAGCGCTTGCTCAATAATGGCTTTTATGTAATTTGTGTACGTAAAATTACGTAGTTCTTAGTGCAGCATGTGCCGGTTCTGTAAAGCATAACGAACCAGCCCGGCAGTATTCTTTTGCCCCAGCTTTTTCAAGAGGTTAGTACGGTGTTTGTCGACCGTTCTTGGGCTGATAAATAGTTGATGGGCAATTTCAATGCTTGTCAGTCCATCTACCAATAGGTTTAAAACTTCTTTCTCTCTTTTGGTGAGATGCTTTTTAGACTTTTTGATCCTTGCAAGCCGTAAATATTCCCGGGTCATCATTTTCGAGAAACGCTTTCCGAGGAAGTTTTCTCCATTGGCAACTTTTTGTGCAGCATCAATCAATTCAATTCGATGAGAGGATTTCAGCAGTAACCCGGTAGCTCCGGAATCCAGGAACTCATTAAGAATAGCGTCAGAATCAGTATCAGCCATCACAAGGATATTTGCCTTAGGGTATTTCTGGATGATTTTATTGGCAAGCTGAATACCGCTTATTTCGGGCATAGCGAATGATATGACACAAAGATCTGGCATCACATTTTCAAAAGCAGAAAGTACTAAAGCACCATTATCCACTTCACTACAAATTTCAAAATCTGCAGATGAGAGGATGGAACTTAGTCCATGCCTAAATATTTCGTTACCGTCTGCAACAACCGTCTTGATTGCCCCCATTTAAGACCTCCCCAGGCTTAATGAGTGTTCGCTAATACTTTTAAAAGGATTGCTAAAGTACCTGAAAAAAGTGTTTTAGCAAAAATGTTTTTTATTTCAATATTGAGCTTATAAGCTAAGGTCAAGAAAATACAAGCCTATTACTGCCTTAGAAGTCCATAAAATAGTTCTCACCCAATTCGTATTTACGAGAATCCGTATGGCTTTTTGATCCATACCTGATGTTAGTTTATTGTGAGCCGGAACCGATAAAGCAGCGGTAGATATCCAAATAGCAATCACCAGGTAAAACCCAATACTATGTAAGCTGAAAGGATCGGAATTCCACCAAAGTATTCCCGAAGTGATTAATTCAATAATCATCAAAGGAATAACCAGTATACTGATTCTTGTGCCATGAAAAAGATGAAAGTCTTTGAATATACGCTCATCCACAAAACGAAAAGAAGGGTAATGGACAAGTTGTACCGTCCAGATGAGCCCGGTTAAAAACAAGGTAGTACCAAGGTTAAGTACAAATATGAGGTTTCCGCTCATACTGGCAAGCGATTCGTTTTCATTATGCGTATTTTCAGCGCCTTTCTAACATAAAAAAATCACTCTACGATTCATCGAACGAAGCATGACTTTACAAAGAACACATACCTGTGGAGAATTAACCGCTAAGGATATTGGTCAGGAAGTAATTTTGAATGGCTGGGTAGGCCCCCGTCGCGACCTGGGTGGATTAATCTTTATTGACCTGAGAGATCGGTATGGAATCACTCAGATTGTATTTACTGAAACAGACGCCGCATTGCATGAGCGAGCCGAAGGATTACGCGCAGAATACGTAATTGGGGTTAAAGGAAAAGTAATTGAGCGGGGAGAAGAGAATATTAATCCCAACCTGGTAACCGGGGAAGTAGAGATTGAGGTTACGGATATGATCATTTACTCAGAAGCTGAGACTCCGCCTTTTGAAATCAAGGATGGAATTCCGACCAATGAAGAGACCCGGCTTCGATATCGATACCTGGATTTGCGCCGATCCGAGATGCAACAAAAATTGATGATGAGATCTAAGGCATACCAGGCGATTCGGTCTTACTACCATGAGCACAATTTTGCAGAAGTGGAAACTCCTGTGCTGATGAAAAGTACTCCCGAAGGGGCTCGTGACTATTTAGTTCCCAGCCGTGTTAATCCCGGGAAGTTTTTTGCTTTACCTCAAAGTCCTCAGACTTATAAGCAGTTACTCATGGTATCCGGCTACGATCGATACTTCCAAATTACCAAGTGTTTTAGAGATGAGGATTTAAGAGCCGACCGCCAGCCAGAGTTTACTCAGATTGATGTGGAGATGAGTTTTGTGGACGAGGAAGCGGTGTTTTCTCTTCACGAAGGATTGATGAAGCAGGTATTCAAGGAAACGGTTGGCGTTCACTTGGAGACTCCATTTCCTAGAATGAGTTATAAGCAGGCAATGAATACCTATGGCTCAGACAAACCAGATACTCGCTTTGGACTCGAGTTTGTTGATTTCTCTGATATCGTAAAAGATGCGGAATTCAAAGTGTTCTCGGGTACCGTAGCTAATGGAGGCGCTGTAGTTGGTATTACAATTCCTGGGCAGGGAGAGATGGGGCGTGGAGCCATTGACCGCTGGACGGAACGAGTAAAAAAGGAAGCCGGCGCTGGTGGATTGATTTACATCAAAATGCTGGAAGAGGGGCCTCTTTGTAGTGTGGCTAAATTCCTGACGGATGAAATTGTAGCACAAATGGTGGAAGCTTCAGGAGCAAATACTGGTGATCTTGTATTTATTTTAGCGGGACCAAAGCCATCGGTATTACAGCAGTTAGGACAATTACGCTTAATGGTAGGAGAAGAATTTGGCCTGATTAACGAAGATGCATTCAACCTCCTTTGGGTTACTGATTTTCCACTATTAGAATGGGATGAAGAAAGCAGGCGATTCCATGCCATGCACCATCCGTTTACCTCTCCTAAGCAAGAAGATTTGGAGAAACTAGGAACGGACCCGGCATCGGTTAAAGCCCGTGCTTATGACCTGGTCTTAAATGGCTTTGAATTAGGTGGTGGTTCGATAAGGATTCATAACCGTCAGGTACAGGAAACGATGTTTAATGCTCTTGGGATAGGTAAAGAAGAAGCGGAAGACAAGTTTGGTTTCCTGCTTGACGCCTTTAAATATGGAGCGCCTCCACATGGCGGAATTGCTTTTGGAGTAGATCGGTTGTTAATGATCCTAACAGGCTCGAGGAGCTTGAGAGATGTGATTGCATTCCCAAAAAATCAACGAGCACAGAGCATGATGGATAATTCTCCATCAGAAGTAGAGCCTGAGCAGTTGAATGAGCTTCATATTACCTTGAAAAGAACATTGAAGTAAGATTATTGACTTAGCCACAGAAGCACAAAAACTCCAAGTAGGATGACTAGTGATTTTGTGTTTTGGTGGTGAAAATTAATTAGCTATAGGCATGAAAACAGCAGGCATTGATGGTTGTAAAATTGGGTGGGTTTTAGTCACCTTTGATAAAGGAGATGAAAAGTACCAGATCATCGAAAATAATGATGATTTGAAACAGGCTTTTGAAGAATACGATCGCATTTTCATTGATATGCCTATTGGTCTGGAGGATGAAGAATACACCCGGCAATGCGATGCTTTACTTAGAAAAGAATTGGGTAGTGATTATGCTTCCAGTGTGTTTAGCCCTCCTATTCGTCCTGCTCTGGAAGCTCCCAGTTATGTTGAAGCTAACATGATCAGTTTCGATTACACAGAGAAAAAACTTTCACTTCAGGCCTGGAATATCACTCCAAAAATAAAGCTGGTGGATGACTTATTAACTTCCCAGGAAGGCTGGAGCGATAAGGTAATGGAAAGTCATCCGGAGTTACTATTTCAAAAGCTTAATGGAGGGATGATCTTTCAGAAGAAAAACCTAAAAAAAGGGATTCGTCACAGGCTGGAATTGATAAGGGAAGAAGTACCAGTAGCAGATGATTTCTTTAGGGAAATAAAAGAAGAGTGGAGGCGAAGCGATGTCGGAGAAGATGATATTGTTGACGCAATGGCACTCGCTCTGTTTGCTAAAAGATCTATTGAAAAGGGTATCAAGACTATCCCAAAAGAAGTAGAGCACGATTCCAAAGGCCTACCCAAAGCCATTCATTACGTGTAGAACGGTCGAACATTGAACGTCGAACTCAAAACTTCGAAGTTCAAAGTTGGATGTTCAATGTTCAACGTTCGATAGTGTTAACAAATCACTAAGATAGATTCTTTGTATCGCTTCAGGAACGATTTTAGAGGCGGTTATGCTTACCTTTCAAGCCTTAAATAGTTGAAGACCAACCAAGTAGTTGTTGCCTGCAACTTCAAAACAGAAATTTTAAAAAGAGGATTATTATGGCTTATACATTACCTGATCTCCCATACGCTTATGATGCGCTAGAACCACATTTTGATGCCCGAACTATGGAGATTCATCATACTAAACATCACCAGGGATATACAACCAAGGTTAATGCAGCTTTGGAAGGAACCGAGTTTGAAGGGAAACATATTGGAGAAGTACTTTCTAACATTGATGCATTGCCTGCTGATAAGAAACAAGCCGTAATCAACAATGGCGGTGGCTTTGCTAATCATTCTCTATTCTGGGAGATCCTTTCTCCAAATGGAGGGGGTGCTCCGACTGGTGATCTTGGAGATGCAATTAATTCAACATTTGGAAGCTTGGATGCTTTTAAAGAGCAATTTAGTGCAGCAGCAGCAACCCGTTTTGGTTCAGGGTGGGCATGGCTTGTTGTAGATGGCGGTGCACTTAAGGTGATTTCTACTGCGAATCAGGACAGCCCAATTATGAATGGCATGAAGCCAATCCTAGGGTTAGACGTTTGGGAGCATGCATATTACCTGCACTACCAAAACAGAAGACCTGATTATGTATCTGCTTTCTGGAATGTAGTAAACTGGGATAAAGTGTCTGAGTTCTACAACAGAGCTAAGTAATTTTTTATCCACCCCTAAATCCCCTCCCTGGAGGGGGCTTTTGGGTGCTAACGAGAAACTAAACTATTAATATTATGCAATTTGGATTTGGTGTTGGACCTGATACTTCGTGGATGAGAGAAGAGCTCACCCAATTTGGTGTGGAAGAACTCACTACGGTAGAAGATGTAGATCGTGCAATGAAAGAGTATAAAGGCACCATGCTTATGGTTATTAATTCTGTTTGCGGATGCGCTGCAGGAAATGCAAGGCCAGGTTTGGGAATTGCTCTCGAGCATTCTGAAGCAAAGCCAGATCATATGGTAACCGTATTTGCCGGCCAGGATAAAGATGCAACGGCACAGGCAAGAGCTTACTTCAGCGAGTTCCCTCCTTCATCTCCTTCTTTCGCCTATTTTGTTGATGGAGAGATTAAAGCGATGATCCCACGTCATCGAATTGAAGGGCGAACCAGCCAGGATGTAGCTGCAGATTTAAAGATGGTTTTTGAAGCCTTTACGGATAAGGAAGAAGAAAAATAAAAATTTGTTGGCGAGAGTATTAAAAACCCGATACATTCACGTGTCGGGTTTTTTTATTGGGATACAGGATTAGGTGGCTTATGAATACAAAAGAAGTACTATGGAGCAGATATCAAAAAAGGCCATTATTGTTGAAGACAATCTTATTCTCTCGATACTCTACGAAAACCTGATGAAGGAAATGGTTTTTAAAACCATTGGTGAGATTCGAGATGGGGAAACAGCAGTAAATCTTGTAAGAAAATACTCTCCTGATGTAGTTATCATGGATATCATGTTGGAAGGGGAAATGGATGGAATTACTGCGGCACATCACATTCGAGAATTCTCTAATGCCCCAATTCTTTTCATTACAGGAAATTCTGGAAAAGAACACGTGGAACGGGCTTCCAAAGTTTCCAATTCTAAATTTCTGATCAAGCCTATTTCCGAAAAGAAGTTAAGTGATGCAGTAAATGAAATGGTACAGGTTTAGTACCTGATTGGTTATTTGTTAATGGTTATTAGGAAGGTGATTCACCAATAACCATTAACCAGTCTTACTTTTTAGCTCCAAAATCTACTTCTTTGCCATCTTTGAAAATTTTAAGACCATCAGGTTTTCCCTTGCTTCCTCCCGGGCCAAATTCAAAAACACCAGTAGCTAGTTCTTCTTCTGTTCTGGAGGCTCCTATTTCTCTGGTAGCCTCTTTATAGAAAGAGTCCACATGTAGGGTTTGAGTTGGGAAGGCAAACTCTACCCCCAGTTCCTGGGCAAGCCGTAAGATTTCTAACAGGAAATTATGACGCTGCTGTAGCTCTGTACTCCAATCAGGAACATCAAAGAAGACGTACACCAGAACATCAAGAGAATGAGCGCCAAAAGAATTGAAATGAATCTCGTAAAAATCCTGTCGGAAGTGTTTATTGGCTTTTACAGTCGCTTTGAGCCCTTCTACAAATGCTTCCATTTGTTCAGGAGTAGTGGAGTAGGTTAAGTTAAGTACCGTCTTTAACCGGCGATACTGGCGTAATCCATAGTTATCAATATCTGTGGTGGCTATGTTGGAATTGGGCACTGAAACCAACGAGTTATAAAAAGTCCGAACTCTTGTTGTTCTGAATCCTACTTCCTCAACCACGCCTTCTACATTTCCAACCTTAATCCAGTCTCCAATTCTGAAGGGCCTGTCTGCGAAAATAGTGATGGAGCCAAAGAAATTTGCCAGGGTATCTTTTGCAGCTAAAGCTACTGCCAGACCACCAATTCCAAGACCTGCGATCAAAGAAGCGACATTGTATCCATTGTTCTGGAGGATCAAAATCACACCCATAGTTACAATAAAGAAGCGCAGCGTTTTTCTGACGAGCGGTACAAGTTGATCATCTAGCTTATTCCCAGTTTTGGAAGTAACGACTGTCAGGTACTTGGCAAATACATCTGCAAGGTTATAGAACAGCCATACAAAACCGATAGAAACAGCTACCTCAAGTATTTTGGACAAGTATAAGTTTACCTGTACCGAAAGCTGAAGATTCGTGTAAGTCAGATAAAAGAAAGCAATTAAGAATATGAACCCAGTTGGCCGTTCGATTCCGTCCAAGAGATCATCATCCCAGGTGAACTTTGTTTTTTGCGTAACCCGCCGGATGTAATTATCGAGTACAAATTCAAAAATCCGGCGGAGAATAAATCCGATCAGCAACCACAGAAATACTGCCAGGTATTGCCAAATCTCGATTCCAAACCACTCATTCTTCGCCCACTCCGGAAGTTCGTCAATCAATGCCTCAACTAATCCCGAGAAGGTAGCCTGATATAAATCCGGTATTTGTTCAATTGTGGCTTCCGAAAATACCCATTTCCCATTTTGTTTAACCAGGTATACTTCTGGGAGGGAATTGAACAGGATATATTGATTCAACCCGGAAAGGCTGTCAGCATAGTTGGGATTGTTGGGAATATTCTCATATACAACGAGTAAGCCACGAGCGTCAAGCACCCTACGCAGTTCGATAGCCAGTTCAGTTTTTTCCTCCTTATCCCCATCAGAAAGTTCAAAAGGAAGGACAATGCGGTCCAGGTTTTCGTGACCCTGCTGCTGCCAATGCATAAAGGTGTGAACAGCTCTTCGAGGATTATCCAGGTAATCAGGATTAGTCGCCTCCTGGAAAGCGAATACAGGTGAAGAAAGTATAATGCCTAGTATTATCCCAAGTGAAAAAAACCGACGCATAATTGTATAGTCTGAGTGAAGTTCTGTTGAAAGGTAAGGAAAGGGAAAGCCTGTGGAAAGATGTTAAGCCTCGATCAATTCGAAATATTTCTGCTCTCCAGGAAGGGGATGATATGGTCCTCAACTAAGAGGAATATAGGGCGTTTATAGGTTCTCCTTCTGCTTTCATTGGTTACTGATGAAGTAATCACGACTACGGCATCCAGCTCAGGAATCATCATGATATACTGCCCGCCATGCCCCCATGCAAAAAAGGTAGTATAAGCTCCCGTTCTGGTATTCCACCATTGATAGCCATATCCATAAGGATTGTAATTACTATAGGTATAGGTTTTGAATGAATCAGTTATCCATTCTTTTGAAATGATTTGTTCTCCATCAAATTGGCCTTCATTGAGAATCATCTGACCCAGTTTGAGCATATCCGAAGGAGAAAGCGACATATTATTTCCTCCCATATAATAGCCCTGAGGGTCCCTGTCCCAGCCACCTACTGTAATGCCTAATGGCCCAAAAAGATATCGTTCGGCAAAAGACTTAGTGCTCATTCCAGTAGCTTTAGTAATAATGACAGAAAGCAGGTGAGAAGTGCCCGTGCTATACACCATTCTTCCACCTATTCGGGACACAAAATTTTGATCAAGGGCATAGCTAACCCAATCGTTGCTCAAAACCCAGGCACCATAGTTTCCTGAGCTTGTGGACGCTAAACCAGCCTGCATACTTAATAAGTTTTTTACGGTGATGGCTTCCTTTCTGGAATCGGGATGTTCTTCGAAATAATTCGGGAAATAAGTTTTGATAGGCTCTTCAACCGATGGGATAAAACCTTCTTCGACGGCGATGCCAACTAAAAGACCAATAATACTCTTTGATGCCGATTTGATGTTGTAGTCTCTGGAAGCAGAACGCCCATTGAAATACGTTTGACCTACTAACTCCCCGTGCTGTTGGATGATCAGGCTTCTTACCGAAGAGATGGAATTTGCTTCTTCATAGATACTTTCAAGCTGAGCGTTTTCAGAAACTGTTTGCTGTGCTAATGCATTCTGAAGTTGAAAAAGCGGTAGAAGTAGAACAATTAAGGAACTAGTCTTCCGAATCTTCTTTATCTCCTTTAAACCTAAAAGTAACCGGAATGCTACCATCTTGTGGTGCTCCGATGTGATACAATTCCCAATCTGAGTCATAATTCAATATCCGATATCTAAGTAATGAGACCAAATCTTCGGAACTTCCGCTTTCATCGTCCCACTCGAAGGTTTCAACGCGAAAACGGAGATTTCGTTTCTCTCCGTTCACATAAACATCAAGATTAGCGACTTTATCTACATTTGGGATGGTAAATTGTACTCTTACATTATGCATGGTGTGCGATTAGTTAGTAACCTATTTACAATTATCAAGAACTGTACCAAGCTTCGAAATAGTACAGATAAGTACTAAAATCACTGGTTTCGATCTTAAAATTGTTCGGTTTGATACACTTCTGTTCATTTTTGAACAATAGGATTACTCATCTTTCAAGCTTTCGATAGGGTTTGCCCAGGCTACTTTAAGCGTTTGATAACTCACCGTAATAATGGTTAACAACATCACTATTCCACCTGCTATGAGGTAACTCCCGATTCCGGAAGCAGTTCTGTAAGCATAGTTCTGGAGCCATTGTTCCGCCAGGAAATAGGTGACAGGAATAGCAAGTAAGAATGAGATACCAATTATGCTCAATACTTCCCTATTGAATACAAAAAGTAAATCACTTGTGGAAGCACCTAATACCTTTCGGATACCCATCTCTTTGCTTCTCTTTTCGGCGTTGAAGGTGGCAAGGCCAAATAACCCAAGGCAGGCAATTCCTACTGCGATAATTGAGAAGGCAAATAGTACTTTGCTTTGTCGTGATTCGCTTGCATATAACTGGGCAAATTGTTCATCCACGAATTGATATTCGATCTCATAGAGCGGGGAGAAGGTATTCCAGACTTCCGTTATTTGTGGAAGCAAGACAGAAAGATTCTCAGTACTCACCTTCAAGACCACATTTCTATAATCTCTGGTCATCGATACTACTAAAGGGTCAATTTGAGTATGGAGAGAAGCGAAATGAAAATCTTCTACTACACCAATTACAGTTCTTGGCACTTCATCCACATACATATTTTGAATTTGCTTGCCAATAGCTTCTTCTTCCGTCCAACCAAGGTATTCAACAGCACTCTGGTTAATGATTATAGCTGAGGCTGAATCGGTTGAATATGCCTTATCAAAGTCGCGGCCAGTTATCATTTCCAAATCAAACACTTCTGTGAACATATCATCTATAAACAAAGTGTTCATGGTTAATACCTGGTCATGATTTTCAACTCCGAATGAGAAATTGTCGAAAAAGCCACCTGGTGAACCCGACATAACACTCGCTTCTTCAATGCCCGGAATGGTTTTGAACTGTTCAAGCATTTGTGGAAGGTTACTTCTCGCAGTCCGGTTATTCACAGATATATCCAGAAGTTGATCAGGCTGAAATCCAAGGGATTTATTAGTGATATACTTCATCTGCTGGTTGATAATGAGAACTCCAATGATGAGTAAACTTGAAATAACGAACTGAAAGACAATGAGTCCTTTCCGGGTTAAAGTTTGCGAGGTTCCAAAACTGATTTTTTCCTTTAGTGCTTTTATTGGGCGGAAAGAGGAAAGGAAGAACGCAGGATAAATCCCAGCCAAAAAACCAGTGATTAATAGAACTATAAAAGTGAAACCTATTATATCAGGGGATAGGATGGAAATCGCTATATCTGTTCCGATCAACTGCTCAAAGAACGGCTTGGTAAAAAACACAATAGCAAAGGAGATCACTCCTGCTATACAGGCCATGATAATGGCTTCGGCCATAAATTGAGAGAATAATACCAGCTGACGAGCACCCAACGTTTTTCTTATTCCGACTTCTTTCGACCTGCTCACTGAACGAGCGGTTGCCAGGTTGATAAAATTCACACCAGCTACGAGGATTATTAAGATGGCAATGATCCCAAATACATATAGTGTTGATTTTGAACCATGATCGATTTGCCAGTCGAATGCTACATAATTTGCAAAATAGACCTCTTTTAGTGGTACCAGGGCTATATCCACCCTTCGGTCCATTTCAATCATATTATCGCCAAAATACTTGTCCATAAAGGCAGGTAGCTGTGCGTTTAGATCTCCTACATTTACCTGCTCCGATAGCATGATATAAGTATGCACCTGGTTCCAGCCCCATTCACTATAAAACCTGGAATCTTTGAACGTATTTATGCTGGTAACAAGATCAAAACTGAAGTGATTGCTTGTTCCTTCAGGTACTTCAAAGACCCCTGTGATTTCAAATGAATCTCCTCCATCTACAATCACTGATTTGCCCATTGGATTCTCAGAACCAAAATACTTCTCGGCAGTTTTGCTTGATAATACCAGGGAATTTGGGTCCTTGAGTGCTGTGACTGGATCGCCAAACAAAAACGGGAAAGAAAAAACCTGGAAGAAATTCTCGTCTGCCATATAAAATCGAGATTCCATAAAGTTTTTGTGTTCAATCGTAACTACTCCATCCCCAGGCCCCAGGTGAGTTGCCATTTCAATCATGTCCGGGAATTCTAATTCCAGTCCGTTCTTAAATGGGGCAGAAGTAACTCCTGCAATATCGTTACCCAGGTTACGCTCGATCTCTCGATTCACTTTATAAATTCGATCTCCGTTTTCATGCGAAGAATCATAATTCATTTCATTTTGGATAAACAGGTAAATGAAGAGAGCGCTCGTAATGCCTATAATCAATCCGAAGATATTCAGGGAGGCATAGAGTTTATTTCTTGAGATCGTGCGGAAGGCAATCTTGACAAAATTATTCAAAACTCCCCAGTTCATTTCTGATGAATCATCCAGGTAAGGCTTAGTAGTGGTTGTTTTATAAAGCTCCCTTCCGATTCGATCTACATCCCCAATTTCCTCAATGGCTAATTTGAATGCATTTTCAGGGTAATGACCTTCTTTCTGTAAGTCTTCCATAAAGTCTCTCAGATGAGATTCCAGTTCCTCAATATCTCCATCCTCATAGCCAGGATTTTTTCTGAGTGTTCGTTTCCAGTTTTCAATCTCTTTTTCTAAATCAAACATAGTGTCTCCTGTCATTCATTTTTTAAACTCTTTACCGGATCCATATGTGCTGCCCGCATAGCTTGTCCGCTTACGGTTACCAGCGCAATGATGAGTGCAATAAGTCCGATTATTGGGAATATCCACCAGCTGATTTCTGTTTTATGAGCGAAATCTTTCAGCCATTGATCCATCATAAACCATGAAAAAGGGATAGCTACCAAAAAGCCTATACTAACCAGTTTCAAAAGATCGATGCTAATCAGCCTGACAACCTGAGTGATGGAAGCGCCCAATATTTTGCGAATACCAATTTCTTTTGTGCGTTGCGCTACCATAAAAGCAGTAAGTCCAAAAAGACCAAGGCAACCGATGAAAATGGCTAATCCGGCAAATACAACGAATACTCTAATTAGCTTATCCTCAGCTTCGTATTGAGCTTTTAATTCATCAGCAAGGAAGGAGTAATCGATTGCCAGAGATGAGAATTGTTTCCATCGTGTTTCGACTTCCTGTACAATCTGAGGGAGATTTGCATTAGGATTAACCTTTACAGCGATGTATCGGTGAGTTCGAAGCGGACCAAAAAGGGCAACAGGGTACACTTCAGAATGAAGGGACTCATAGTTAAAATCCTTCAGTACACCGACAATATTATATTCAGTTGTACCTCTCACTAATTTATGTTGAATGGCCTCTTCAGGCGTCCATCCAAACTCTCTTGCCGCTGTTTCATTCAGCATAACCGCAAACGTATCACTTTCAAAGCTTGTCGAAAAACTCCGGCCAGCAATAACTTCCAGTCCTAGTGTTTCTACATAGTCGAAGTTGACAAATGAGTAATCAAGATTATGTGCATCAGCATCTGGAGAATCGGGCTGCCACATTGAATTAATAAAAAAGGACCCGGGTACTGAGAACCCTGAGCTTGCATATTCAACACCTGAAATTTCTGATAATTCGTTCATGAACACCGTTCGATCTTGGCCGAGAAAGTTCGCTCGATTAATGAGTAGCACATTTTCAGGTTCAAATCCCAGCCCCGTACTTTTCATGAATTGAATCTGCTTGTAAATAATCGCTGTGCCCGCAAGCAATGCAATAGATATAGTGAACTGAAAGATGACAAGGCCCTTACGCATTGAACTATTCTTCTGTGGTTTGAACGCCCCTTTCAAGACGTGCGAAGGCTGGAATTGGCTAAGGATAAACGAAGGATAACCACCCGCGATTAGACCGGTTAGTAACGTGATTATGATGAGCAGAACCAGGTTTTCAAGAGTAAAGAAGTGAGCTATTGAAATTGAAGTTCCGGCTACATCATTAAGAAATGGTAAGGTGAGATATGTTATTAGTACGGCTAAGAAGGCCGCTACTATAGCCATTAAAACGGATTCCCCAAGAAATTGAAACGCAATTTGAGTGCGGTTTCCCCCCAACGTTTTTCTCATGCCTACTTCACGTGCGCGTTCCAGTGAACGCGCAGTGGCTAGATTCATGAAATTGATGCATGCCAGAATAAGGATGAAGATCGCCAGGGCAATAAACAGGTAGAGATATCTAATATTTCCTGCTGAGCCGATATCAACAGACACTCCCTGACCTAAGTGTATCCCTGCTACAGGCTGAAGGTGCGGAATAAAATCGTTGCCAGAAATTTGCCCATCAGGGTTGGTTTGAGATTGGATTAATTCGCTAAGCCCGTTTAAAACGATATTTGTTGAGTGCTCAGGCCGTAATAAAAGATATGTTCGAAAATTGTTCCGTCCCCAGTTTGGTTGAGGGTTGTTCAATGAACCAATGAAATCAAATTGAAGATGAGAATTAGGGGGAGGATCGGAAAGTATTCCTGTGACTTCCAACTCCTGGTTACCAACCCGTAAACTCTGGCCAATCGGATCTATCTCTCCGAAATATTTTAACCTGCTACTCTCTGTTATCAACACCGTATTAGGCCGATCTAGTTGAGGGCTTCCTTCAAGAAAATGAAAAGAGAAAATGTCGAAAAAACCTTCTTCCGAAAGTAAGAAAGCAGATTCGATAAACTCGTTCTCACCATAAGAAACCACAGGGCTGCTCATTTGTGTTCTTACTGCTCTTTCAACAGAAGCCAGGTTCTCCATTGCAGTTGGTGCAAGGGATGCGGGTGTTGTAGAAATAGTAGTTTGTAGGTCGGGAATATCAAACTCTCGGAGTACTAGGTAACTTCGATCAGCATCATCATGAAAAGTGTCATAAGACCACTCATACTGCACATACAACGCGATTAAAAGACAAGAAGCCAACCCAATGGATAAGCCCAATACATTTATGATGGAATATCCTTTTCGTTGAATAAGGTTCCGCCAGGCTATTTTGATGTAATTTGGGAGCAAAGCTGATATTCCTGATGATTGCTCCCAGTACGGTGTAGCATTCCTGGTCGATTGGGCCTTAAATAATTCATCGCCAAGGCTATCAACGTCTCCGATTTCTGTTATGGCTTCTTTAAAAGCAGCTTGCGCTGTCTTCCCACGCTCCATCAAATAGTCCACTCTATCTCTCAAATGAGATTCCAGTTCCTCAATATCCCCATCCTCATAGCCAGGACTTTTTCTGAGCTTTCGTTTCCAGTTCTCAATTTCCTTTTCTAAATCAAACATAGTATCTCCGTCATTCATTTTTTAAGCTTTTAACTGGATTCATATAAGCAGCCCGAATAGCCTGAGATGAAATAGTTAGCAATGCCAGGATGAGCACTATTGACCCTGCTATTATGAAAGGGAATATTCCTACCGAGGTTCTGTAGGTAAAATCATTAAGCCACTGATTTATGATGTAATAAGAAGCCGGTGCAGAAATCAAAAAGCCGATTATTACCAGAAACACGAAGTCTTTCGATAATAAAACCACAATATTGAAAACTGATGAGCCAAGTACCTTTCGAATTCCGATTTCTTTAATTCGATTATTTGTAGAGAAAATGGAGAGGCCAAACAATCCAAGACATGCTACCAGAATTGCAAGGCCCGAAAACAAAGTGAGTAAGCTCCGCATTCTTTCTTCAGCTTCATATAGATTTGCGAAAACCTGATCGATGAATTCATATTCAAAAGGGTGAATCGGGTCGAATTCCTGCCAGGTGCTTTCTATAAAAGCCAGCGTCTCATTCACATTCTGTGAAGAGATTTTGACAGAAATATTGTCCCACCTGGGAGTCATAAAGATGACCAAAGGTTCAATATCCTGGCGAAAAGAGCGGGTATGAAAATCCTTCATCACTCCAATTACATATCCTTCAGGGATATTTCCAGGAACATCCAAGCGCTTTCCTACGGGATTTTCCCACCCTAATGCATTAGCAAGTGTTTGGTTTATAACTACAGATTGAATCGAATCCGAAGAAAGTCCGGGCTCAAAATATCTTCCTGATGTAAGTTCAAATCCATAGGTGTCCATAAGGTCGTGATCGCTAATCATGAGCACGTTGGATATCCATTCTGTATCAGAACCATCCACCCCATCAGGTTCAATTCCGTAACTCGAAAAGGTTGATCCGGGAAAGCTATTACTCCCCGAGGCAGATAAGATGTTCGAATAGCTAAGGAGTTCATTTTTAAATGCTTCTCCGGAATTGGAGATTTCTGTATTTCCAATTGGAAGCATTATTACCTGGTCCTTTTCAAAGCCTAAATCGGAGTTCAGGGCATAATCAAGCTGCTTATAAATGACGAGGGTGCCTATTATCAATCCAATTGAAAGAGAGAACTGCAAAACAACCAGTACCTTTCGGAAACCTGTACCTCTAATCGAATTGGACTTTCTATTGTAAAGAACAGAAACAGGTTTGAATGCAGACAAAATTGCTGATGGGTATAATCCAGCTAATACTCCTACCCCGATACTACCAAAGAACATTAAGACAACTAGTGAAGTATTCTCACTCAATGAAAGGAAGGAGCTATCTATCTGGGCATAACCGAGCAGTGGCTTTGAAAAGGCGACCAAGAGAATAGAAAGTAGAAATGCGGACAGGCTATAGAGAATGCTTTCGCCCAAGAATTGGCTAGCCAGCTGGTGCCGAAATGCGCCATACACTTTTCTTATCCCAACTTCTTCAGCACGCTTAGTCGCTTGAGCAGTTGATAGATTCATAAAGTTGATACAGGCTATCAATAAGATCAGCCCAGCTACTATAATGAAAATTCTTAGACTGGTGGAAGAGCCTACTTTAAATGGTTCAATCCATAAAATGTCTGATGAGTTGAGATAAATCTCGCTAAAAGGCTGAAGATAAAGTTCATACGAGTCTGCCCTTTGTGGGAAATATTGCAGCATAAATTCAGAAAACTGCGATTCAAGATTATCAGCTTCTGCGTTTGGGTTTAAGAGTAAGTAGGTATAAATAGACTGGGGGAACCAGCGGCTATCCATCCAGCTAAAATTAAGAGCAGAAGGACCTACCGATGACCAGGAAACCAGGATGTCGTACTGTATGTGGGAGTTTTCAGGAGCATTCTCAACAATTCCGGTCACAGTAAATTCATAACCATTTATTGCTGTTATGGTTTTGCCAATTGGATTTTCATCTCTAAAGAATAGGGAAGCGGTGCTTTCTGATAATACAGCAGTTAAAGGTTGAGTGAGAACGGTGTTCGGTTTTCCCGAAATGAGTTCAAAATCAAAGACATCAAAAAAGGTTGAATCCACAAAAACCAGGTCCGGGATTTTTATATGTGTGTCATCAACAGTAATCAGTACCTCATTAAACCAGTTTCTAATTCTGACTACTTCTTCTATATCCGGATAGTCTTCCTTCATCTGAATCCCCATAGGCCCTGAGGTGAGCGCGTGGAGTTCTTCTGAACTATGAGTTTTTTCCGTTACAACTTTGTTAACGCGAAATATTCGATCGGATTTAGAATGGAAGGTATCATAAGAGTATTCGTACCGGATGAATAGGGTGATCAAAATACAGCACGCAATTCCGATTGAAAGCCCAAATACATTGATACTCGAAAAAATGAGGCTTCTCTTGAAGTTTCTGAAGGCTACTTTTAAGTAGTTGGGAGCCATCATCGGTACCCAACTCTTTTGTTTCCAGGGAGGGGTTGGGTTACTGCCTTTAGATCGGGTTTTATAGAACTCATCCTCTATGGCATTCATGTCCCCGATTTCTTCAACAGCTAGCCTAAATGAATTTTCAGGATAATGGCCCTCTTTTTGTAAGTCTTCCATCAAATCTCTGAGATGTGATTCCAGCTCTTCAATATCCCCGTCTTCAAATCCTTGATTTTTCCGAAGACTAAGTTTCCATTCTTTAATGGCCTTCTCTAATTCAAACATAGTATCCTCGTTCTAACTGGTTGACCATTTTGGAGCGGGCCCCCATATCTGTTCCAAAACACTATGAATGCTTGACCACTGATTTTTTGCGGTTTGAAGTTCTGCTATTCCAATTTCTGTGATGGAGTAGTACTTCCTTTTCCTTCCCTCTTCGGATACCACCCATCTCGATTGAATGCATCCTTCTTTTTGAAGCTTATGCAAGACCGGGTACAACATTCCATCCGACCATTCCAGGGTACCTCCGGATAGTTGTTTGGCATCCTGGATAATTTGATAGCCGTAGCTTTCGCCACGTTTAAGAATAGATAAAATGAGGGGGCGCGTTGACGCTGCCATGAGTTCTTTTGAAAGCATAGTTTATACCTTGAGGTTCTATGTATTCTATTATACATAGAAGTTCAATGTATATCAACACGGCAAAATCTTTGAATGGTTACACGACTGGATTTGTGTTTGTTGTTGTCATTTCGAACGAAGTGAGAAACCTAACAGTCATTCTGATCCCGAAGGCATTCGGGACGAAGAATCAACGGAGTCCCAAACCTATTTCAATTCTTTAGTCATGTTGATCCTTCGGGAGTACCCTCAGGATGACAAAGGTGGGACCTAAATATACTTCTCAGCCCAGGTGCCTAATACCTTTCCTACAAACTCGCTGTCTTCTTGTTCACGAAGCAGATGATCGGCTTTATCCAGGGAGATGAAGCTCTTTGGATGTTTGGCATTCACAAAGATCTTAGTCGCATTTTCAATGCCAACGGTATTATCAATAGGGGAGTGAAAGATGATGAGTGCTCTATTTAAGCTCTTGATATAGTTTCTCATCTTTGTTTCCTCAAGGTCATCCAGGAACTGCTTTTTTATGGTGAAAGGTCTGCCTGCTAAAGTAACCTGAGCTTGACCTTTTTCCTCAATCTCCTCCAGGTTCACTGCAAAATTATGTTTCACATGTTCAGGTTCTGCAGGAGCGCCAATGGTAGCTACTGCTTTCACTGAATCCATATGATTGGCGGCCTGAAGGACTGCAGCACCTCCTAAAGAATGCCCAATGAGAATGCTTGGAGCCTGGTATTCCTGTTCCATAAAACGGCAAGCTGCGATCAGGTCATCGATATTAGAAGAGAAATTAGTATCAGCAAAATCGCCGGCACTTTCACCTAACCCGGTGAAATCGAAGCGGAGGGTAGCGATTCCTACCTCTACTAGCTGGCGGGTGATATTGCCAACCGCTCTGAGATCTTTCGAACAAGTGAAGCAGTGCGCAAAAAGCGCATAGGCTTTGATATTCTCATCCTCAGGGAGATCCATTTTTGCGGCTAAGCTATCTCCTAAGGCTCCGGTAAATTCAACTTTTTTTGATGGCATGATTCAAGCTTTACCACTAAAGCGCGAAAGCACAAAAGTGAGTGTGATTGGTTCGAAAAATAAACTAATTTCTAGCACCAGAAATTCCTGGGTAATTTAAAACACGGTCTAGAATTTTATGTTTTAGTGATTCCGTGGCAAACAAACCTGAAATCATATGAACCCCTTTCACCTCGCTTTTCCGGTAAAAAATCTTGAGGAAACCTACACCTTTTATACCGAAATTTTAGGCTGTTCAACCGGTCGCTCATCCGATCATTGGATCGATTTCAATATGTGGGGGCACCAGGTAGTGGCGCATTTAAGTCCGGAAGAAGCAGGAGAAGCTGCAAAAAATGCTGTGGACGGGAAAGGAGTACCGGTCCGCCACTTTGGGGTTATCCTGGAAATGGAAGAATGGGAAGCCTTAGCTGAAAAAGTAACTGCGGCCGGAATTGGATTCATCATTGAGCCCTACGTCCGCTTCAAAGGTGAGCCTGGCGAGCAAGCCACCATGTTCTTCCTCGATCCCAGCGGAAACGCTCTAGAATTCAAAGCCTTCGGAGATAGAAGCCAGATTTTTGCTAAATAAATTTTGTAAGGGCTCCTTCTCTCACCGGTCTAACTGGTATGGCAAGAAACATAATCATCCCTTACAACCCGAAATTAAAAGAATACGCACGGGCACTACGCAAGAGATCCACATTTGGGGAAGTACTGCTTTGGCAACAAATCAGGAGAAGAAGGCTTGGGGTACAATTTCACCGTCAGGTGCCCATCCATCAGTACATTGCCGATTTCTATTGCCACGAACTCCTGCTTGCTATCGAACTAGACAGTAGCTCCCACGATCATCCCGTAAGGCAAGAAAAAGATGCGATCAGGGATTTTATCCTTAAGAAACTGGGAGTTAAAGTCATACGGATTGATGACCGGGATGTGAAAATGCATATGGACTCCGTACTCAGCTTTCTCCAACACCAGGTAGAAGCACGAATCGAAGAGCTCAGAAAAGACGAATTAAAGCCCCGTAAAAATCTCCCCTAGAGGGGAGATTGATAAATCAAGTGTTCTTGATTTATCGCGTGGGGTGTCATAACTCCCGATCGGGGTTTGACACCTCCCTCCAGGGAGGATTTTATGGGGCTTCGCTTTTTAGCTCTTCTTCTACGGCCTCAATGCGCATGGAATATTCCTCCCATTTGTACATGAGCTCGACCAGAGCTTTTTTTAGCTCTTCGTATTCCATGGTGATTTCCTTCACCTTGTCATTGTCCTCGTAGAAATCGGTCTGAGCCATCAACTCCTCAATTTCAGCTTTGCGAAGCTCGGAAACCTCAATTTCCTGTTCCACCTTTTGCAGCTTCTTCTTAATGGGCTTAACCCGACGATTCAACTCATTTCGGCGCTCGGCTTCCAGACGACGCTGCTCCTTTCGGGAGAGTTCATTTCTATTGTCATCCCGATTTGGTTCAGGAATCGTATTAGCATGGCTTCCGGATCGTTTCAGATCCCGGCTTTCGCCGGGATGACTAATTAAAGATTCTTCTTCTTCCTTCTTCTTATCCAGGAAGTAAGAGACATTTCCCAAATAGGTTCGGATTCGCCCAAGCTGTACTTCCAGTACTTTATTTACAATGGTATCCAGGAATGCCCGGTCGTGAGAAACAATCATACAAGTACCCTCATACTGCTGAATAGCCTGCTGCAAGATATTCTTACTGCTCATATCCAGGTGGTTGGTAGGCTCATCAAAAATGAGGAAGTTTGCTGGTGAGAGCAGCATCTTCGCGAGGGCTAACCGGCTTTTCTCTCCACCAGATAGCACTTTCACTTTCTTGAATACATCGTCCCCGATAAAAAGGAAACTCCCAAGAATGGAGCGTAGATGACTTTCTTTTTGACCTGCTCCTTCTTCCAGCATGATTTCGAGAGGGTCTTTAGTAAGATCGAGTTCGTCCGCCTGGTGCTGTGCAAAATAGGAGGTGGTAACTTTATGACCTTCTTTTCTTTCCCCGGCCTGAATGGGTTCATTTCCTGAAAGAATTCTGATAAGTGTAGATTTACCAGCACCATTCGGTCCCACAACTGCGATTTTATCACCGCGTTCAATCTCAAAATCCAGGCCTTCAAAAACGGTGTAATCTCCATACCGCTTAGTGATATTGTTCAGGTTCATCACTACTTGTCCGCTTCGCTGGGGAGGGGGGAAGCGGAAAGAAACGCTGGCGAGTTCATCTTCCACTTCGATGCGATCAATTTTCTCAAGCTGTTTAACCCGGCTTTGAACCTGGCGCGCTTTGGTGGCTTTATATCGGAACCGCTCTACGAACCGTTCGGTCTCTTTAATCTGTTTTTCCTGGTTCTTTTGGGCATTGATCAACAACTCCCGCTCTTCTTCCCACTTTCGCTCATAAAAGGAATAATTTCCTGCATAATCGTTCATCGTACCTTGCCGGATGGCTAGTGTTCGATTGGTGAGCATATCCAGGAAAGCCCGGTCGTGCGAAACAACAATGACTGCACCATCATAGGTCTTCAGAAAATTCTCCATCCATTGAAGCGATTCTATATCGAGGTGGTTGGTAGGCTCATCCAGCAGGAGGTAAGTAGGATTTCGAAGCAGGAGTTTTGCCAGGGCAATACGCATTAACCATCCACCACTAAATTCCGTCGTTGGACGATCAAAATCTGACTCAGAAAAGCCCAAGCCCATCAATACTTTTTCAATTTTTGAACGGAGGCTGTACAGTCCTGAAGTTTCCAGCTGTGTTTGAAGAGAGCCATAACGCTCCATCAACTTCTCATACTCAGGAGATTGAGAATCGGTAACAGAAAGCTTTTGCTGTACCGATTTTACTTTCATTTCAAGGTCGAATAACTCCTTGAAGGCTGTTTCAACTTCTTCAATAATGGTAAGAGAAAAATCAGGTTCCACTCCATCCTGAGGCAGGTACCCGAGGCTTTCTTCACCAGCCATCGAAACCTGGCCCTTGTCTACTTCCTGGAGCCCCATAATCACTTTCAAGAGTGTTGACTTACCTGCACCATTAGGTCCTACGAGTCCAATTCGTTCTCCTGGATTCACGATTGTGCTAATCCCATCGAGCAAGTCACGATCGCCTAAAGAAAGTGTTATGTTAGTTAGTTGTAGCATTCAAAAAAGTAAGCGCAGAAAATACCTATAAAATCAAACCAAGAGAAAATGATACTCAGCAAAAATTTTATAAATAGATATCAATTTTAGTGCTAGTTTTAGGGATATGGGATTACTCGTCTTTTATTTAGTACTAGCTATCGCGGTTTCTTTTCTCTGTTCGATCCTGGAAGCAGTCATTCTTTCTGTTACCCCGTCTTTTATTGCCTTAAAAGAGCAGGAGGAACCAAAGAAAGGCGCATTGCTTCGTTCTCAAAAAGAAGATATCGACCGGCCACTGTCTGCTATTCTAACGCTAAATACTATCGCACATACGGTTGGAGCTGCTGGAGTAGGCGCGCAGGCGCAGGTTGTATTCGGGAATGCTTATGTGAGTATCACTTCGGCCATCCTTACTCTTGTGATTTTAGTGTTCTCTGAAATCATCCCAAAAACATTGGGGGCGATTTATTGGAAGTCAATGGCTTTATTTGCTGCGCGGGTCATCCGGGTTTTGATATGGCTAACCTATCCATTTGTTAAGCTCTCGAAAGGGATTACAGTATTGCTTAGCCGAGGGGAAAAAGAGCCATCCCTTAGCAGGGAAGAGTTTTCAGCGATGGCAGACCAGGGAGTTCAGGAAGGTATTTTTGAAGAAGGGGAATCAAATATCTTTAAAAACCTGATTAGGTTTAGCTCACTACGTGTAGAGGATATCATGACTCCCCGTATCGTTGTGGTGAGGTTTCAACAGAATACCACCATAGCAGATGTTTTATCAAGGGGTGAAGAAATACAGGTATCCAGGATTCCTGTATTTGGGGAAACGGAAGAAGATATTACAGGCTACATCCTAAAGATCGATTTGTATTCTAATTTGGCGAATGGAAATGAATCCAAAACGCTCAAAGAGATAAAACGTGATGTGCTTATTGTACCCGAGCGAACAACGGTAAAAATGCTCCTTGAACGGCTTCTGGAGAATAAAGAGCATATTGCTGTGGTTGTTGACGAATACGGCGGTTTAGCCGGAGTTGTAACCATGGAAGATGTAGTAGAGACGCTATTAGGGATAGAGATTGTAGATGAGATTGATGCTATTGAAGACATGCAAAAATTGGCCAGGGAGAAATGGAGAAATCGTGCAAAACGATTAGGTATTGTAATGCCCGATCCACCCATCGAGGATGTAGAAAAGAGCGGGGACTAGAACAACCCAGAGTGTACTTTTTGTGCTGATTCTACCATCCTTTCTTCAGCTACTACAAAACTGAATATCCGTTTTTCTTTGGTGAAGGTGATCATGTCCACTTCTTCACTTTCGATCGCCGCAAATACCTTACTGTTTAGTTCCTCTATGCTAGAAATAGTACAACCGATTAAGCTGACCAGTCCTTTATGTTTTTCTATTGTGACTGTTCCCACTTCGATTAATTCGTTCGATAGAGCCTCGAGGTTAGTGGAATCAGAAAGACAGATGGTTACGGAAGCTTCAGTGGTATTCACTGCATCCACAGGGAGGCGAAGCTGTTCTAAGGCCTGGAATACTTTAGTAAGAAAAGAGAACCCCATTACCGTTTCATAGGCACTTACAGTCAGCAAGACCATGTTCTTTTTGAAAGACATGGCCAATACATCCCGCTTATGATCTGAGTCTCTAATGATCTTTGTTCCTTCATCATCAGGTTGGAACATATTCTTCACAAAAACAGGAATATTCCTTTCTTGCGCAGGTTTAAGAGTGGAAGGATGTAATACTTTTGCTCCGTAATAAGCCATTTCAGTGGCGTCAAAATAACTGAGCTCGGGTATGGGTTTCGCGTCGGTAATAAAACGAGGGTCGCTGGTGTATATCCCACTCACATCTGTCCAGATTTCAATAGCCTGCGCATGTAAAGCTCCACCAATTAAACTGGCAGTATAATCGGAGCCCTCAAAACCCAAAGTAGTAGTGGTACCATCGGGAGCTTCTCCATAAAAGCCGCCAATAATAGGAGTGAAACCACCATCCAAAACAGTTTCAAGAGCCCCTGACTTTTGATTAATTAGCCCCAGGTTCGGGTTAGCTCTTCCGTATTCGCTATCTGTTTTGATGATTTTCTTTGCGTCAATGAACTGAGAGAGTAGATCAACAGCTAAGCCGCATTGAGCTAATAGAAATGACGAAATTTGTTCTCCAATACTTGCAATGGAGTCTCTCATCGCCGGAGTTAGTTCTCCCGCTTTATGAGTGTAGGTTAACAACTTAAAAAGGAGCCCAATTTTCTGATCAAGTTTGTGTTCACAGCTTTCTTCAATGAGCGGGTTCTTTGGATGCGGGTTTTCTTTAAGAAAATTATGAAGGATACCCAGGTGCCTAAGTTTTATAGACTCTCCAGTGACTAAGGCTTTTTCCAAATCTCCACTTGCCGCAAGCTGTCCGGCTTCAATAAGCTGACGGGTAGTTCGTGCTGTTGCTGAGACTATTACCACCGGGTATTCATATCTGTGAATGATATCGAGCACCTGTTTCCAGGTGCGATGATCATTCATTGAGGTGCCGCCAAACTTGAGTACGTGTATTTTCATCTAGTCCTTAAAAAGAGCAGAAAATAAAGGGTTTCAAATCTTATTTCATGGACAAATAGAAGTTTTGTTCCAAGACTGATTTATTTTAAAAGTCATCCTAAGGATACTTCCGAAGGATCTAATCGAGTACAACTTACTTTTGGCTTGACCCAAAAGTAACAAAAGGTCAAGCCTGCGAATTCTTGGCGCGCTCAAAGTGATTTCACTGAATAAATCCAAAGGTCTTTCTTCTAATTAAAAGGTATCAGAGAATCAGCCGGTGTGGATTTATTCATCCTTCGGATACGCTCAATCACTTATCACGTAATTCACCAATAATCCTAAGGGCAGCAAGAAATCCAGGTAATAATTCTACCCCAAATCTTCTGAGAATACGGAAGCAATGTGAGGGCGGAGGTTGTATTGACTTTTCATTACTTCACCATAAGCCCCGCAACTTCGTATTGCAATGATATCGCCCCGCTTTACTTCCGGGATATCGATATCCTTTCGAAAGGTATCCGAACTTTCGCAAATAGGACCTACTACATCATATTTTTTGGTAGGCTCAGAGCTGGTTAAAACGTCAATTCTGTGCTTGGCCTGGTATAATGCAGGACGAATAAGCTCAGTCATGCCTGCGTCAACAACCGCAAAGTTTTTGGTCCGTCCTTCTTTGGTGAATAACACTTTTGTAATAAGGCTTCCAGACTGCCCAATGATGGATCTGCCTAGTTCGAAGTGTAAACTCTGATGACTTTTTAACTGTATATGCTTCTCAAACAAATCAAAAAAGCCTTTAAAGTCGGGAGTAGCATATTCGTTTGGATGAGAATAGTTGATACCAAATCCTCCGCCAACATTAATCACTGTAAGCTTGAACCCTTTGTCTTCGATATAGTGATTTAGCTGGTTGGCTTTAGCACAAAGCTCCTCAAAAGGGCCCAGATTTTCGATTTGGGAACCGATATGAAAGTGAATTCCTATAAGCTCAAGATTCTCAAGTTGAGGAAGCCGGTCTAACACCGCATCTAAATCCTCTTCATTAATCCCGAATTTATTTTCATTCAATCCAGTGGTAATGTAATGATGAGTATCTGCATTCACATTGGGATTCAGGCGAAGCGCTATACGCGCTTTCTTTCCGAGCTTTCTCGCCAGCGAATCTATCACTTCAATTTCTTGGGGAGATTCACAATTAAAGCAAAAAATGTTATGCTCTAGCGCCAGAAGAATTTCATCATCACTTTTCCCTACTCCTGCAAAAGCAATCTCAGAGGGTGAAAACCCAGCTTCCAAAGCTCGCTCAATTTCTCCGCCGCTTACGCAATCAGCACCTAATCCAGCCGCTTTTATATGTTCCAGTACTTTTACCTGATGATTAGCTTTCAGGGCATAATGGATATGATAGCCTCTGCTAACCCCATATTTCTCCACTTGAGATAATGTGGCGTTTAGTACATCAAGATCATAATAGTAGAAAGGGGTTTTTAGCCCCCTAAAAGAGTCGACAATTTCGTTTGGAAACATTACATATTCGGCTGAGCCGCCTTCTTCGATAGTTCGAGTGAGTTTTAAGTAATTAAATAGGGCGCAAATTTAGCAATCCAAAAGGGAAAGAGTGTATTTTTTTTCCGTTTTTAGCTATTGCATTCTTTCTATGGAACTAAGAACATGTCAAAGTTGATTTGTTCTCAAAAGAGATAAGCTTTTTAGCAAAACCAAAGTTTCTTTAATACCGAAAATGGCCGAACCGAAAAAAAAACTATCTAAAAAGCTTACGCTTTTTGATCTATACGCTGTTAGCACCGGAGCTATGTTTAGTTCTGGTTTCTTCCTTTTACCAGGTATTGCCGCTATGGAAACCGGTAGTGCCGTGTATTTGGCATACCTGGCCGCGGCCTTTTTGATCTTACCTTCCATGTTCAGTGTTGCGGAACTTTCTACGGCCATGCCTAAAGCAGGAGGAACCTATTATTTCCTGGATCGTAGTTTAGGTCCTCTTATTGGAACAATTGGTGGTCTTGGTTCCTGGGTGGCATTAGTATTCAAAAGTGCTTTTGCCTTAATTGGGATGGGAGCTTATCTCACGTTATTCGTTGATCTTCCCATTCTACCACTTGCCCTGGTGCTAACAGTAGCATTTGGGTTGCTGAATATTTTCGGGGCTAAGGAAACAGCGCTGCTTCAACGAATTTTGGTTGCCTCTTTAGTGGTAATCATGGCTTTTTTCGTAATCCAGGGCTTGAATTATATGTATATAGCGCAAAATCCTTTGCCTGAAATGCGCCAACAGGATTTCTTTACCAATGGAATAAATGGTTTTATCTCAACCATTGGCTTAGTATTCGTTTCTTATGCCGGTTTAACTAAGGCGACAAGTATAGCAGAGGAAGTGCAAAATCCGGACAAGGTTATCCCATTAGGGATGATACTATCTCTGTTAACAGCCAGTATCGTTTATGTGGTAGGGGTTTATATCATGGTAAATGTGTTACCTGCCGATGAGCTGTTTTCAAGCCTTACCCCGGTTGCTGATGCCGGAAGAGTAATTTTGGACTTCCTGCCTGGAAATTCAGGGCTTCTCCTGGTAGTAATCGCAGCCATAGCTGCATTTGCATCAACAGGGAACGCCGGAATCATGTCTGCATCCAGGTATCCCCTTGCAATGAGCAGGGATAAACTCATTAGTTCCAAATTTGGCAAGATTGGAAAATTCAAAACGCCTCACATTTCGGTATTGATAACCACTGGAGTGATGCTTTTGGTACTTATTCTATTTGATGTGGAGGCTGTAGCTAAACTCGCCAGTGCATTTCAATTATTGCTCTTCTTTTTGATCAATCTGTCGGTAATTGTGATGCGGGAAAGCAAAATTGAAGCATATAAACCGGGCTATAAATCGCCGCTTTACCCTTGGGTGCAAATTGCAGGTATGATTATTTCATTATGGTTGGTTGCTGAAATGGGGTTATTGGCTGTGGGGCTTACCGGTACCTTAATCATAGTCTGTATTGGCTGGTATTTCTATTATTCTCATGGCAAGGTGAAGCGACAGGGAGCTATTTACCACATTCATGCCCGGTTAGGTCAGTTAAGATATGAGGCGCTGGAACATGAGCTAATGACCATCATCAATGAGAAAAATGTTAATACCGCACTGACTTATGAGGAAGTAATAGCAAGATCGACCATCATAAGGGCCACAGATCAGCAAACGAATTTTGAACGATTATTGATGAAAGCCACCATCAACTTAGATCGAAAGGTAAGTGTGGAGAGAACGGTATTGAAAGACAGCCTCTCCAATTTTGAGCAGAACTTTACTCAGCTTAGGGAAGGCGTATTCTTCAAGTATGTCCAGGTCGAAGAAGTAAAGATTCCTGAAATGATTGCTATCCAATCAAAAGAAGGAATGGTAATGAATATCGGAAAGGAGGAACATAAGGCCCATGCGATGATCTTTCTGGTTACCCCTGCTGATCGTCCTCTTCTGCATATGCGAATTATTGGCCATCTCGCTGAGTTAATCGAAGCAGAAGAATTTTTAGAGCGGTGGAAGCAAGCCGAGGATGAGAAGGAGCTTAAAAATGTACTTCTAACGGATGAGCGTTTCATTCATATCCGTCTCCAGGAGCATACTAAATCAGAAGATTGGATTGGAAAAGAGATTATGAACGTTGCCTTACCTGGCGAATGCCTGATTGCTATTATTGAAAGGGATGGAGAAATAGTAATTCCAAAAGGAAAGACTCAACTACAATCAGGGGATGTATTATCAATTCTCGGATACCCAAATGATATAAAAGTACTTAAGGAAAACCTGGAGGAATAAGTACTTATCTAATCTGTTCTGTTTTTTTGAAAGTTAAATTTGATTGATACTTATCAAATTCGCACTATCTGGCAAAGGGATAGTAAATAAGGTTGTTTACGAATACTTCTTTATACTGTCGAATAATTAAGCAATATCATCGGACTTAACTTATTGTATGGCCCACGACAAATTATCTAAAGAACTTGGACTATCAGATGTATACGCTATTGCTACGGGGGCAATGTTCAGTTCAGGCTTCTTTCTCCTTCCGGGCTTAGCGGCAGCCGAGACAGGACCATCAGTCTTTTTAGCTTATCTCGTTTCTGGTATCATAGTGCTTCCTACTATGTTTAGCGTTGCAGAACTAGCGACAGCGATGCCTAGAGCAGGAGGGACTTATTATATCATTGACCGAAGCCTAGGCCCAATGATTGGAACTATAGGAGGTTTTGGGTCATGGATTGCACTGGTTCTTAAAAGTGCTTTCGCATTGATAGGTATGGGGGCCTATATCGCCATTTTCTATGATGTGTCTATTATTCCCGTAGCAGTGGTTCTCACCATTATCTTTGGAATTTTGAATGTGGTGGGAGCTAAGGAGACTACTTTTTTACAGAAAGTACTGGTTGCTGCACTTGTCACTATTATGATTTTTTATGTGCTCCAGGGATTACTATCCGTCTTTTCTCCTGGTTTGATGGAGGAAACCAAAAGTAGATTTACCCCCCTTTTTATTGACGGCTATTATGGATTTTTCGCTACTGTTGGGATGGTATTTGTTTCATATGCAGGCCTTACTAAAGTTGCCAGCATTGCAGAAGAAGTGAAAAACCCTGATAGAAACATTCCTTTGGGGATGTTTCTCGCAATCATCACCGCTGTGTTTGTATATGTGGTTGGGGTGTTTATAATGGTTTCAGTGTTAGATCCTAATGAGTTTCGAGAAGATCTTACCCCCGTAGCTACTGCCGGGGAAGTATTCCTTAACTGGCTGCCTGAGCCCACAGGCCTCATCCTGGTTGTGGTCGCTGCAGTCGCTGCTTTTGCATCTACCGGAAATGCAGGGATTATGTCAGCTTCCAGATACCCAATGGCAATGGCACGAGACAAACTGATTAACGAACGATTTGCAAATATTGGAAGATTAGGCACTCCACACTGGTCCGTACTCGGTACAGTGGTTATGATGCTGATTATCCTATTAGCCTTTAACGTAGCAGAAGTGGCTAAGCTCGCCAGTGCATTTCAGTTATTGTTATTCCTGCTTCTAAACCTGGCAGTTATTGTAATGAGAGAGAGCAGGATTGAAGAATATGATCCGGGGTTTCATTCTCCCTTTTATCCATGGCTTCAGGTAGCGGGTATGATACTTTCCATTGTACTCATCTTTGAGATGGGTGGATTATCCATTCTATTCACAATCATTGTATGCGTTTTTGGAGTGTTATGGTATAAGTATTACGCTGCTGAGAAAGTAGATCGGCAAGGAGCGATTTTTCATGTGCATGCCCGGTTAGGGGAGAATAAAGATTCTGGTCTTGAGCGAGAGATGAGGGGTATTCTAAAGGAAAAAGGGTTACGGCAGGAAGATCAGTATGAAGAGATGATTTCCAGATCTGAAGTACTGGATATAACGAATAGTGCAAAGTATTCTACAATTGTAGATAAAGTCTCGGAGCGTTTTGCTCAAAAATTAAGTACTCCTTTAGAAGAACTGGAAACCCTGTTTAAAGATTTTGACCAGGAACACATCATACCGATTGCAGAAGGAGTGGCTTTAAACCACGCCAAGATGGAAGGCGATATTCAGCCAGAGATGGTTTTGGTTAGGATTAAGAAAGGGCTTAAAACAGAAGACATGAAGCACCTGGCTTCGGATCAATCTGGTTCAGAAACCTTACATGCGATCCTGTTTTTGATAAGTCCGGAGAATAATACTGGTCAGCATCTGCGAATGCTTGCTCAAATTGCTCAAAAAGTAGGAGTTAACAACTTCATAAAACGATGGGTTCATGCTGAAGGTGAAGTCGAGTTGAGGGAGATTCTGCTTAGAGATGAGCGCTTTATCCGTATTACTCTAAGCCCTGAAAACGAGACTAATCAGTTTATTGGGCAGATGATCAAAGATATAAGACTTCCTGGACAGAGTTTGATTACCATTATTCACCGGAAGGGTAATATCGAAATACCTCATGGTATAACAGTACTACAGGAAGGGGATGAGCTTTCTATTATTGGAAATAAGGAGGATATTAAGTCACTCCAGAAAATGGTAAGCTAAACCTTAGCTGGATAGTACCGAAAGGATTTTTTCAAGAGAAAGCGAATCCTCATCACTTTCCTTCATATTTCTAAGCGTAAACCTCTCTTGCTCGAGCTCATTGTCTCCCACAATTAATGCATGAGCAGCATTTTCGCGATTCGCATCTTTCATTTGTGCCCGCATCGACCGGCCCTGATAATCCATGGTTGCCGAAATCCCTGCTTTTCTGAACATAGAAAGAGTTTTAACCGCCCAGTTTCTAGCGGCATCACCAAGGCTAATGATATATACATCTACCGACTTCTCAGCTGCTAGGTTGATTCCAAGTTCTTCGCAAGCAATTAATAACCGCTCCATTCCGGCTGCAAAACCAACAGCTGGAGTAGGTTGGCCTCCTATTTCTTCAACCAAAAGATCATAGCGCCCTCCACCAGCCAAAGCATCCTGTGAACCAAGGTCTGGGCTGGTAAGCTCAAAGGCGGTACGGGTATAATAATCCATTCCGCGAACCAATAGAGGATCTATAGTATACTTAATGTCCAGGGCAGTCAAATAATCACAAACCTGTTCAAAGTGAAGTTTTGATTCTTCATTAAGGTGGTCGCTGATAACCGGTGCGTTTTTTATAAACTTCTGGTCTTCCGGCTCTTTTGAATCCAAAATGCGCATTGGATTCTTCTCAAATCGCTGCTGAGATAACTCACTAAGTGTATTGTAGTGCGGTTTTAGGTAATCCCGAAGTACCACTTTGTAAGTGTCTCTACTTTCCGGATCTCCCACAGAATTAATCTTCAAGCTGAAATTCTTGATTCCAATACGCTGATAAATGCGCATCATAAATGCCATACATTCTACATCAGCCAACGGGTTATCAGTCCCGATTATCTCAACACCAAATTGGTGGAATTGTCGCTGGCGGCCTTTTTGAGGTCGCTCAGCCCTGAACATAGGGCCAATGTAGTAGAGCTTCTGAGTCCCTCCGCGTTGAGCTAAGTGATGCTGTACGAAAGAACGTACTACTGGGGCAGTAAGCTCAGGCCGGAGCACGTAATTACTATCTCCTTTAGTAAAGGCAAAGATCTCTTTGGTAACGATGTCAGTAAGCTGACCTACTCCTCGCTTAATCAGTTCCGTTTGTTCCAGAATAGGAGTTCTGATTTCTTCAAAATTGAACGTAGCGGCTTCTTCATGGATGATTTCTTCCAAAGCTCTCCAGGACGGAGTCTCATCCGGAAGGATATCGAACATACCATGATGGGTAGAGTAGTGTGCTTTTGGCATTAGCTGTTAAGTCAAAAAATTAGGAGGGAAAATAAGTGATGTACAGGTGAAATACCTTAGCCTTACTACTTTTAAATACTAAATGAAAAGAGGGTATTTATTGTTTACTTCTTGATGTATTTTAGCTCAATTATCAACTCTGATGAAACAGGCTTATAAACAATATATTTGTATGATTTTGGAGTCGAACTTATGAGATTAGGAATAATGCAGCCCTATTTTTTTCCTTATTTAGGGTATCTCGCATTAATTAAGCATACAGATAAATGGATCGTTTTTGATACTCCACAGTTCATAAGACATGGATGGATTGAAAGAAACAGGATATTGAAGCCCAATGAGGGTTGGCAGTATATTAAAGTCCCTTTGCAGAAACACAGTAGAAGCACTTCTATCAAAGATATTCGAATAAACAATAGTACTGATTGGAAAACAAAGATTAGTGCACAAATTTATCACTATAAAAAAAGGTCTCCCTATTTTAGCCAGGTTAATGATCTAATTAATAATATTTTTGATTCGGAATTTGATTCTATTGTTGAGCTAAATACACAGGTGCTTGTAGCTATATGCAGCTATCTTGAGATCCCTTTTAACTATGAAATTTTTTCCGAAATGAATTTAGAATTAGGTGAAATAAATGCACCTGATGAATGGGCATTGAGGATTTCAGGGAATCTGGGAGCAGATGAGTATATAAATCCTCCCGGAGGTAGAGAATTTTTCGATCCTGATAAATACAAAAGGAGTAATATTAAACTATCATTTTTAGAAATCGCACTTGTTGAGTACAGTCAGCGTAGAAGCAGTTTTGAGAATGGATTGTCGATTATTGATGTAATGATGTTTAATTCGCCAGATGAAATTAATGCTATGCTAAACAATGTTGAAATAAGCTAGACAACGATATATGAGCTTTGAAATAGAAAATGACTTTGAATTTTATTGCTTCTTAAAAGCAAGATTGCCCAAGCAATACCAGGTTATTGCTGAGCCCTCAACCAGCTATTACTCCGAATGGATGTATAACTATCAAATCTTTTTAGATGGAAAACTAATCGATGAGATAAAGGGGAATTTTAAAGAAGTAAAACCTGGAGAATTGGTTTCTAAAGCAAACGAGATTCTAAACAGACTAACAAAGGTATAGATGATAATAGGAAGTAAATTACCTCCCGTTCATTCAGATAAAACGTATTTCAATTTAGGAAGATCAGCATTCGCTTTTTTAATAGGAGAAGTTATTAAGCCTAAGGTAGTCTACCTTCCGGCATTTACCTGCTGGTCTCTTGTTTCGACAATGCAAACCAGGTTTCCTGACCTAGAATTGATCTTTTATAACGTTGACAGAGAGCTCAATTGCGAATATCCAGAAAAGCTTTCCGAAGGTGAGGTTTTAGTGTTTATTCATTTCTTTGGGCATGAAAATAAGCAACCACTTCCTGAAAATAACGGGGGTACGATTTTAGAGGATATCTCCCATGCTCTTGCAACCAGGATAAACTTCAGGGGGGATTATGTTTTCGGAAGCCTGAGAAAGTGTATGAAAATATCTGATGGTGGAATAATCCTGAATAGGTTTCTTAACCCCATTTATGAAAAGAGTAACAATCTTGATTCATGGTTAAGGTATGAGGCAGTAGACTGGAAGGATATGCGGGAAGCCGAGAATATGCTCGATCGAAGCTGGCATATCAGGGATATCTCAAGTCAATCTCTTGAATGTTTACTTACTACGAATATGGACCTGGTAAGAAACCAACGATTCAAAAATGAAAAATTTCTATACCATAACATTCAAGTAGGAGAACCTCTGTTAGATTTTCGGGAAGGGGAAGCCCCGTTAGTTCATAACAGAATTATAAAAAGTACTGAGCAAAGAGACTTCATTCGGAAAAAGCTCGCTGAAAAAGGAATATTTACCTCAATTCATTGGCCTACTCACGAACTTGTTAGGAAGGAAGAAGATAAATTCCCTGATGTACCTTTTCTGGAAAGTCATATTATTTCCATTCCCGTTTCACAGGATTTTAATTTGAATGATATGGAGTTTATTGCCACAGAAATCAATTCAATTAGCTAAAAGTATGAATGATTATTGGATAAAATTTTGGGAGGAAAGCGGGAAGAAAACGGTAGATAAAGACCCTCAATCTCAGGTACTCAGAACGATAAACCGAATCCCTATCGCTGAAGAAATGTGGGGCCGAATACTTCAATTTGTTCTTTCACATCTGAAGCCAACCAAAGACGATGATGTTCTTGATCTTTTTGGTGGGAATGGATTGTTCACAAAGGAGATCGCTAAAGTTGCAAATAGTGTAACAATAGTTGATATATCAGAGGATTTGCTTAATGGTATTGAAGCTAGAGAGAAGGGAAAAATCATTAAGGTTCATTCAGATGTTCGAGCTTTTGAACAGCCTCTGAATAACTACTCTAAGGTTTTAGCTTATGCCGGAATACAATACTTGACTAAAAAAGAGACGGTAGACCTATTTAGTTCAATCTATGATTCCTTAAAGCCTGGGGGCATATGTTATATTGGTGATATACCGGATGAAAATAAAAAGTGGAACTTTTTTAATACACCTGAACGCCAAGGTGTTTACTTCGAAAATATTATCAAAGAAGAACCGATTATCGGGACCTGGTTTGATGACACTTGGATGGAAAAACTAGCTATGTATACTGGTTTTAAGGAAGTGTCGATAATTCAACAGGATCAAGAATTTCCATACTCATATTTCAGGTATGATATGGTAATGAAAAAATAGAGTCTTATGGAGCGTATAATATACCTGGCGGGAGTAGCCCGAAGTGGTACAAGTTGGCTCGGTCAAATTTTTGATAGCTCCCCTAATGTGAGGTTTAGGTTTCAACCTTTATTCTCGTATGAATTTAAAAACGTTGTGAATGAAGATTCCAGCGAATCGGAATTTGCTGATTTTTTTGAGCGGCTTTATGAAGCTGAAACGGATTTCCTAACTCAAAAGGATAAAAGAGAATCCGGAGAGTACCCCACATTTAAAAAAAATGAGAGCCCTGAATATTTGGTATTCAAGGAGAATAGATATCAATCTATTATTGAGCCTATGCTCAGAAAAAATCCAGATCTTTATCTCGTGGGTATAATTCGAAACCCATGTGCAGTACTCAATTCCTGGATGAAAAATGAAAAAGAGTTTCCCAAAGGGAGCGAACCTCTTGAAGAATGGCGATTCGGAAACTGTAAGAATAATGGAAATGAAGATTATTTTGGGTATTACAAATGGAAGGAAGTAGCCCATTTATATCTTGATCTAAAGGATAAATATCCTGACAGAGTGTTTGTACTTAAGTATGAAGACCTGGTGATCGAGCCTTTACAAAAGACGATCGAGATGTTCGAGTTTTTACACCTGAGTTTGGATGAGCAGACGAAGAGCTTTATTAGCGCTAGCACTTCTACTGAAAATAATAGCTATTACTCAGTATATAAATCGCGCTCTGTAAAAGATAAATGGAAGGAAGAACTTCATGAATATATTCGAGCGGAAGTAGAGGCCGATATCAGGGGTACCAGGTTAGAACAGTTTTTCTAAGGGAGCTTTAGAAAATTACTTTCCCCCTCCACAAGAGAACAGGCTCACAAAGGGTTTAAAAAGTTTTTTACCACAAAAAAATTATAACTTAGCGCTCTAACTACAGATAATCTAAATGTCATCTTTATCAGATAAGGCAGTAGGCGGAGTTCTTTGGACTGGTGTTGAAAGGTTTGGCGGTAAAACGATACAATTTCTTTCAACAATAGTATTGGCCAGGATTCTCTTACCAGAAGACTATGGTGCCATCGCTTCTATCATTATTTTCTTTGCAGTTGCAAATATTTTGATTGATAGTGGCTTTAGTCAAGCCTTGATAAGAGAGGAAAAAATAACAGAGAAGGATAAATCAACGACCTTTTTTATCAATCTGTTTGTCGCCTTACTATTGGCTGCCATTATTTGGCTTTTATCTGGACCAATAAGCAATTTTTATAACAACCCGGTTCTTGTCGATTTAACCAGGTTTATGGCGATTACGCCATTACTTACCTCTCTGACGATTGTACAAAGGGCTTACTTTACTCATAGAATTAATTTTCGAACGCAGGCCTATATACATTTATTATCGTCTTTTGGAAGTTCAGCACTTTCCATTTACGCGGCAGTAAAGGGGCTTGGAGTTTGGGCCTTAGCCACTCAGTATGTGAGTTTATCTCTGTTCAATGTGCTGTTCTATTGGATTGCAAATCCGTGGATACCCAGAAGCTTTATCTCCAAGGATTCTTTTGATCGGTTATTCGGCTTCGGATACAAGTTGATGGTCGCAAGTCTGATTAACATTACTTACCAAAATCTCTATAAAGTCATAATTGGAAAATTATATCAAAACAGTATTCTCGGTTTTTACGCACAGGCGGAGAACATTAAAAAGTCAATATCGGAGAATTTGATTGGAACATTGACAAGGGTAAACTACGCAACTTTATCTAAGCTGAAAGATGACAATGAACGGTTAAAAGAAGCATATATAAAAACAGTAAAGGCTACTTCCTTCTTTGTTTTTCCAGCCATGACCGGGCTGATACTGGTTGCAGAACCTTTTGTAGTAACAGCAATAAGTTCGAAGTGGTTGGCATCGGTTCCTATACTCCAGGTGTTGGCTCTATCTGGGATGATTTACCATCTTGGAATCCTGAATCTCGATGTTTTAAAAATTCTGGGAAGGTCTGACTTACTTCTTCGATTGGAAATAATAAAAAAAGCAGGCGCGACCGTTGCGTTGGTGATAGGCTTTAATTTCGGTTTATGGGGTCTTATTTTCGCCCAGGTATTAAGTGCGTACTATGCCCTAATAATAAATATGATTTATACCTCAAGACTTTTAGGATATTCAACATTTAACCAACTAAAAGATGTTATCGGTACATTCTTCTATTCCTTACCTATGCTAATTATTGTTTTTGCAACAGATTTCTTGAGTTTTGAGCTACAGTGGGTGCGGCTTGTTGTACTCACTTTAGTTGGTATTTTTGTTTACCTGGGAATGAGTTTAATATTTAAGCCACCCACATTTAGAGATGTAATTTTAATTCTCCGTCCAACCGTAAAATTCCTTAATAAAATTAAAGTATGATTCAGGTTACTAAACCATTTATGCCTCCATTGGAGGAGTACGAGGAATTATTAAAAGGAATATGGAATAGAGAATGGATTACTAATAATGGACCTCTTCTAAAACAACTAGAAGTAGAACTCTGCAAATATTTAGGGGTAGATAATCTTCTTTTCTTAGGAAATGGTACGATAGCACTTCAAATAGCAATAAAGGCATTGGAGCTAAAAGGAGAGGTAATTACCACTCCATTTTCTTATGTAGCAACGGCTTCCTCTATTTTCTGGGAAGGGTGTACACCTGTTTTTGTAGATATTGAAAGTGATACGTTAAATATTGATCCTTCCAAAATTGAAGAAGCTATTACAGAAAAAACTTCAGCAATTCTGGCTACTCATGTATTTGGGAATCCTTGTGACGTAGAAAAAATCGGGGAGCTCACGAGCAAACACAACCTGAAAGTGATATATGATGCGGCGCACTGTTTTGGTACAAAATATCAAGATAGGTCAATTTTTAATTGGGGAGATATATCTACGGCAAGTTTCCATGCAACTAAAGTCTATCATACAACGGAGGGTGGAGCTGTAATTTCATCGAATGAGGAGTTGATAAAAAGAATGACTTATTTGAGAAATTTTGGACATAATGGACCATATAAATTTAGTGGAGTAGGAATAAATGGAAAGAACTCTGAGCTCCACTCTGCAATGGGACTTCTTAATCTGAAATATATTGACCAGATTCTGGAAAATCGAAAAAGGCAATGTGATCTTTATAAAGAACAGCTTGCGGGGAGTTCGATTCTGTTCCAAAAGGTGTTAGATGGAGCAGAAATAAATCACTCATATTTTCCCATTATTCTCGAAAACGAAGAAATTGCTATTCGGATTTATGAGGCACTTAAATCCAATAATATTTTCCCGAGAAGGTATTTTTACCCATCCTTAAATACACTGGATTACCTTTCTGGTGAGGCTGAAATCTCTGAGTCTATTTCATCGCGAATTTTGTGCCTGCCTTTGTACCATGAATTGGAGCAAAAAGATCAGGGGGAAATAGTCCGGGTTATAAAAGACGAGTTAAGGAAGTGATAGTAATAGGCGCACTAAATCTTAATTTATGGTTTGTTGAAAATGGATTTTGCAGCGTTTAGAAAAGAATACGAGAAGGTACCTGTTGAGAGTATTAATGAGTTTGAAGGGAGTATCCCTGAAGTAAGTGTATGTATACAAACTTATCAGCAGGAAGAGCTCGTTAGAGATTGTATTGAAGGCGTACTTTCGCAGGAAACCAGTTTCCGTTTTGAAATTCTACTTGGGGAAGATGACTCTTCTGATGACACAAGGAATATTTGTAAGGAATACGCTTCAAAGTATCCGAACTTGATAAGGTTGTTTCTCCATAGTAGGGAGAACAATATGACCATAAATGGTAACCCAACGGGCCGATTCAACTTCCTGTATAACATTTTATCTACAAGAGGTAAATATATAGCATTGTGTGAAGGAGATGACTATTGGAAAGACCCAAAAAAACTTCAGAAACAATATGAAGCGATGGAAGAGAATCCGGACTGTTCTGTTTGTTTTACATCTTCTGAAATTTTGAATGTTCTCGATGGAAGAATACTGGGTTCAGAGATATATAGGCCACATAATCCTGCTCATAAAAGAAAGTATTCATTAGAGGATGGTATTCTACATAAAGGTGCCCTAATGCCTACACCTTCTATGTTTTTTATAGCGGAATACCTTAGAAATTATCCAGAATGGCTAAATACTTCGCCAATGGGTGATATCCCTTTAACTCTCTATCTGGGTGCCAAAGGGGAATACCTTTACCTGGATGAAATTACTTGTGTATATCGTCGTGGGGTCGCGGGTTCGTGGACATCTAATATGAATTATGAAAAAAGGAGGAAAACCGTGAAGAGTTTAATTTCCTTATTTCAAACATTTGATGAATACACAAATTTCGAACATCATAGCCTGATCAAAAAAGAGATTCGAAAGTTCAGAATAAACGATTATAAATCTGTCTTTCGGCATACACTTAGGCCGGTTAAAAACTGGATTCTGAGAAAAGAGTCACCTGCCAAATAGATACCTGATAGATCCTGATAACAATTTGTAAAGGCTTAGCAGCCTATTTTTAATAGACAGGTACTGGGATTGCTGCTTTAGTAGTAGGTATGGAAATAGATAGCTGTCTTTTGTGATTTTTAAGGCATTTTTCTTTGAAGCTTGAAGCTGATGAATTCGAAAACCAACAAGGGTTTTATCAATAAAGGCGATTTCTGTTTTTGTTAATGCACGCCTCCAGAATTCATAATCAAGCGACTGTTCAAGCTCTTCGTTAAACAGTCCAACTTCCTCAAAAATATCTTTCCGTATCAAGGTGCAAGGAGGTTCACCAAGCTTATTTCTTGGGTGTTTGAGCAGGTCGGGGTCTTTGAGTATATCGATACTGCTCTTGTTCTTATAAGTATCAAATAACTGATCTGCTTCAATTTGCTTATCAGGATTAACTTCACCAATAAGCTGTTTTTTACAGAAAATTAGGCCGACCTCTTTGGACGCTTTTTCCACAGACTCAGCCATAGAAGCCAGGCAATCCGAAAAAAGCACATCGTCCTGAAAAAGCAGTTTAATCCACGTTCCTTTAGCGTTCTTGATAGAGTTATTCCAATTCGCCCCAATCCCATTAGGGTCATGAGAAATTAGCGTAACTTTTAATGACGTTTTCGAAATGTATTCCCTGATCAGCGAGACAGTGTCATCCGTAGACTGATCGTCCGAAATAATAACCTCAAAATCTTTGAAACTCTGTTCTTCTAAAGAGCCTATGGCTTCATTTAGAAATGGAGCTCCATTGTATGTTGGAATACATACGGAGATAAGAGGGGTACTATTTTTTGAATCGGTATCTATTGTTAAAGCTTTTTGGATGTACCAGCGTCAGAATACTTCAAATTTTTTCTTAACAAAGCCAGAGCCCGCATATGTCGAGAGGTAGTAAAGACATGTTTTGATGGAAAAGGGCGCCCTTCTAAAATAGAAGCGGGCCATTTTCATGTTATCCGTCAAATAAAAATACCGGGCCCTGGTACCATGGATTCTTTTATAAGCTTTTAGAAATTCTTTGGGATAGGTTTCGCGATAGCCCTCAATAGTCATCAAAGAATAGTAGAAGTCTTTCTTTCTGTATTCATGATCTAGCGAAAGATTAGCTCCTTCTACATATCGGTTATAGAGGCTTTTGCAAACTTCAATCGAGCTTTGATTGTGGAACAAACGTAATAGCCAATCATAATCTACAACGCCATAAGTTTCTTCGAATAAGATGTTCCTAAGTGAATTGGAAAAAACAAGGGATCCCAAATAACTGGTTTGTCCTTTTTTTGATCGGGTGAATTTTTTTAGGAACGTCTCATTTACGCCATACTTAATGAAACCGGAATCACTGGAATTGGAATAGGTTCTTTCACTATTCGAGGAAGTATTGATTACTGTATATCCCGAAGAAACAATTGGGGCTTCTTTCAAAAAAGGGAGCATGGTCAATATCTTATTTGGCTCCCAAACATCATCATGGTCCGAAATAGTTATATAATCACCAGAGCAGTGAGAAAAGCCAATATTTCGTCCCCTGTTAGGACCCCCAGAGTTTTTGCCTGTACTCAGAAAAACAACATCATAGTTCTTAAGGATTTCTTCGGTACCATCAGTTGAGCAATCATCAACTACAATCAATTCAATTTCAAAATCTTTCCCCGTTCCCTCCTGATTAAGTATAGATTCAACGGTGCGCGCGATGGATTTTTGGCTATTGTAAGTAGTAAGTATTACCGAAATCGTGCTCATTGTTGGAACATGAGAAATTAATTAAAGCTGAGTGCCCCAATAGTTTTTATATTTTAGATGATTGCTTAGTATACAGAGATTTTGCTTGATAAATGAAGTATAGTAGAACTGCAAACAACGAAACAACTATTGGAAGGTACTTATATCACCTTCTTATCCCATTTAATACACAATAATGAAGACGGTTTTAGTACTAGCACCACATGCTGATGATGGTGAATTTGGTTGCGGCGGCACCCTGAAAAGATTTACAGAAGAAGGAAAAGATGTCTACTACATCGCCTTTTCGCCTTGTAATAAATCCATGCCTGAAGGTTCAGTTGAGGATCAGTTATACCACGAGCTGGATGTTGCTGTAACTCACCTAGGTATTCCTAAGGAGAATGTAATTATGTTTGATTTCGAGGTAAGAGAGTTTCCAAAATACCGACAGGAAATACTGGAGAAATTGGTTAGCCTACGGAAAAGCCATAATCCTGACTTGGTACTGTTACCTAATTCAGATGATGTCCATCAGGATCATCATACCATATATGCTGAAGGCCTGCGCGCTTTTAAACATGCAAAAATTCTTGGCTACGAGCTTCCCTGGAATAGCCGTCAGTTCAAAACTGATTTTCATGTGAAGCTGGATAAACATCATATCGAAGCTAAAAATGCTGCAATAAGTGAGTATAAGAGCCAGTCTTTCCGCTTATATAAAGATGAGGATTTTTTCTTCGGGCTTGCTAAAGTGAGAGGGGTGCAGGCTAACGTCGAATACGCCGAAGCATTCGAGTTGATAAGGTGGAATATTTAAAGAGAGGCTAGTTTTTCCTTTTGAACCTCAGTTACATGACCCATTACTAAATCCTGTACTGCCCAATCTGGATTATATGGGATTAGGTCATAATACTTTTGAGCAGGGTCAATAATCACAAACGAGGTTCTGTTCGAGTCAATCGAAATAATGAGGTTATTATGGCTTGTAGAATTTTGAATCCACTCATGCTTTTCTAACTCGTCGGGTTTTCCTGGTAAATCAACAAAAGAAATCCTCAGTTGCTCTTCTGGTTTTTGAATGACCACTTCTCCCGAACCTGTACTGGTAGCCATATAACCAGCTTCTACTTTTCTTCCGCCATGTGGGTTTTTAAGGTTTTCTAAGGCCAGGCTGGCTGAGTTATCACTTTTATCAATCTCATACACCCTTCCTTCATGAAAAAAAGTAGTAAGTAATAGATCAGGATTTGTTGGGTGGTAACTCACAGAATTTATAAATGCAGCGCGTTTCGCAGTAGGTAAATGGTCGGTCAGCGGGTTTGAAATGAGTGTGAACTTCTTTTGTTGAGCAGCAAGGGAAGCCGCTTCTTTTTCACTGCGGGTGAGGATGACCTCCCTATTTGTTTCAGGATCATTGGCACTATTAAATCCATGCTCCCAGGCTAACCACTCGAATAGAAGCTCGCCCGTTTTATAATTGTATTCTTGAATAAGATCGAAGCCCGAGGAAGATATTAAAACGGTGTCCGAAGAATATGGGCTGAATTCAACTGTATGAATGTATGAGAACCATGGGTTAGTAAGCCGAAAATAAGCTCCGTCTGCTTCATAAATATGAATAGTATTCTCTGCAGCTATTGCAAGAGCCTGATTATCAATATGGATACCTCGAGGTTCAAATAGCCTTGCTACTATTTCTTTATGTTCAACTTTGCCTGAGCCCAGCCTGATTATAGCTATCCCTCCCTTGCTTGGTTTGCGACGTTCCACGCTTCCTGCTTTCCCACTTTTATTGCCCCTTGAAGCAATATATCTCTTACGGATGGCTTGCAAATCGAAACTCTTAATGGTAACCATGAAGTCTAAAGGAGCATAAAACGAGGAATCTCGCTTGAAGTCGGCCAGGTTTATTTTTTTAATATTCACGCTACCACCTCTTCAAAAAGATCTGCCAGTTGATAGCTTAGGTTTCTCCTGGAATAGATTTCGTGACCTGTTCCGGATATTTTTATGACACTTTCACTACTAATCCAGGATTGATATAGTTTAAGGAGCTCAGCCTTTAATGCATCCTTATCGGCATAATCAATCATCTCTGAGCGATTGCAAATGCGAAGAATTTCAGCTGCATCACCATCGGTTGGTCCTATGGAATAAAGTGGAGTTTGAGAAGCAAGGTATTCAAAGATTTTACCAGTAATTATTTGCTTATTCGAAACAGAATCGGGGATAAGAAACAATAAAGCCTGAGCATTAATCATTCGTTGAATGGCTTCCTTATGAGGCACAAAAGGAAGTATTTCTACGAAAGTATCCAGGTTATACTCTGTTAGAGTTTGGGATATCTCAGGATGGATATTTCCAGTAAAAGAAAGCTTGAAATGGTCCTTAAAGCCTTCTACTTTTTCGGTAAGATCATGGATTACTTCCCAAAGTGTTTTACAGTTTTGGTTTACTTTTAGGTTTCCTATGTAAGCCAGACGAAATAACTCCTTATCATGGGTTCTTTCCAGGCCTAAAAAATCTTCCTCATCGTAGCCGTTTTCTATAACCTGTATTCTTGGAGCCCTATCCTGGAATTCATCACGTTGTCCTTTTCCAACAACTACTGCAGCGTCGGCTGTAGTAAGCACAGCATCCTCAAGAGATTGATCTCTTCTGATCGTGTTTTTGGTTCGGGGAAGAAACTTATTGTAGTAGATATTTGTCCAGGGATCTCTGAAATCAGCTACCCATGGCATTTTAAATTCCTTTTTGAGCGCTAAGCCAATTAAATGAGCACTATGAGGCGGGCCTGTGGTAACAATCAAATCGATAGTTTGATTTCTTATGATTTCCCGCCCTCTTTGAATGGCGTACCTGCCCCATCCTTTTCTTGCATCAGGGATAAAAAAATTAGCCCTGACAAACGCTGAGATTTTTTTTACTAGAGATGACGAACCCTTTATATCACCCATACCAACGCTTGTAGTATTACCTCTTTTGGCCTGACCCGTAAGGAGGTTAAACATTCGAAAAGGTTCAAGGGTATCCGTCCGTTCTACACGTGTGTCACCTGGGATATCCTCCAGTAAAGACGGGTCAGTATTGGGATAGCTGCCATTCTCAGGGGTTACAACAATAGCATTCCAGTTTTTTTCGGGCAGATATTTAACAAACTTAAGCCAGCGTTGTACACCTGGCCCGCTAGCCGGAGGCCAGTAATAGGCAAAGATTAAAACAGTTTTTTTTGTACTAGCTTTCACTCGTTGTTCTATCTCTGTAGAAAGTTAGACCTGCTATTAATGCTATTAATATTTGACCAATTAGTGAGAACCAGGAAAGTCTCACGCCCAGTGCATAAGATTGGGGCTTGAAATCCAACTCCAGTGTATGCTCTCCAGCTGGAATCTGAAATCCCCTAACTAGATAGTTTGTTTTGTGGATAGGGATTTCCTCTCCATTAAGAAGGGCTACCCAGCCAGCAGGGTAATAGATTTCACTTAACACAAGAAAGCCCGGAGTTGACCGGGATATGCTCATTGAGATCTCGGCTCCGGTGTAATTTGTGATTTCAACAGATGAGGAAGAGTCTGCCGATGTAACAGCGTCATAATTTTCTACTACGGCTACCTTTGAAAAATCTGCCTGACCAGGACTTAAATAAGAAAAGGCTTCAGAAGCAGTTTCAGCAGTGATAGTAGAATCCACAAAAAAGGCTTTAGGTAGTACATTTACCAGTTCGTAAACCACTCCGGACTGCCCGTTAAATACAGGAGCTAGTCCCGGAATTGAAAGTCCCTGGGTATAGGTGAGATACTTTGTGTTTAACATCTCCAACAGCCCAAGGTTTATTCCATAAGGCCCTGAATAAAGCGGGTTAGATTCTGCTATAAAAGCTTCCTGAATAATGCCAAGCTTTGCTGCAGTATAGCCGCCTATACTTGGATAAAAATAGGCAGGGGTAGCAGTACTAAAAGGTCCATCAAGCAACGGGAAAACCCGGTATGGATAAGTGTTGTCGCTTGAATAAATATTTTCTTCTATATAGGTATCAAGGTTCCTTTTTCGGGATTCTATGTAATCCTTTGGGTCAACATTTGAAGCGACAAAACTAGTTTCAGGCATGTAGCGCTGTCCTACTCCAATTAAATCAATAGCTACTATTAGCACCAGGCCGAAGGAACCAATAGCTAGAGAAGTCTTCCTGGTTACAATTACATAAATCAAGCCGGTACCTGCGATGGTGAATAGAAAAAGCCTCAACATCTCCGCATTCGCTTTGTCTTCTCTGGAGGGCACAAGACGGGTATTCACATAATTTCTTGCCTGGGCGATAACCTGTGGGTTTTGTGGGCTTACCTGATTTTGCTGAGCGATTTGAAATGCGATTCTGTCAACCTCACCATCCTTTGTGTAATCAGAAGACCGCACAAAAAGAAAAAGTGCAATAATGACCACTGCGGCTACACCAAGAGGTTGATATAAAGATTTTATGCTAGGCGATTTTTCATCTAAATAATCAAATAACCATTTAAGCCCATACATACTAACAATAGTAAAACTGAAGGCAGTGAGAACTAACCAGGTTTCGGGAGCACGAAATTTGCTGAAGAATGGGATGTACTTGAAGGCAAAGTTGTTTACCAGTCCAAAATGACTTCCCCAGGAGAACAAAATTCCTATAATGCCGGCAATCAGGAATACATACATCTCCTTTTTCCTCACTTTGAAAAGTGAGATGAGTAGAAATGGTAATGCCAGAACTCCAAGATAATGTGGACCGCTGGTAAATGTTTTTGGCCCCCAATAATCAGGTGAAGAACCTCCGAACATGTTTGGAAGTAATAGGGTTAATGTTTCACTAATTCCCTGAGACCACCCAAACGCATAGCTGGGATCTAAAGTGTCGGTACCTTTTAACGCAGAACCACCTCTCATGCTGTAACCAGCATATTCTTGTAAAGCAAGGATGCGTTCTGCATGGCCCATAGCCCCAATAAAAGTTCCTAGTACTAGAAATGCGGTAACTACCGACCAGGTTTTTAGTTCTTTGGCTTTATAAGCATTCCATGTGTCATAGAGCCAGAAGAGGCCAATGAGGTAGTAAAAGTAATAGGTGATTTGTGGATGTCCTGCTCTGATTTCAAGAGCGAGCGCTACGGAAAAAAGTAATAATCCATAAATCTTCTTAGGGTGCCTTGAGAGCATCCAATACCCTGCAATCATCCACGGAACCAGAGCCAAGGCAAAGAACTTTGAGGTGTGCCCAGCTATTATTATAACAGGTATATATGTTGTTAATCCGTACATCAAACTTCCGATTAGCGAAGTGAGCGAACGGAAATCCATTAATGTGAGTAGGAAATACATCCCGAAAAAGAGCACCCAAAATTGAAAGGCCGGATAAATTTTCACAAAAAAAGCAGCAATATTATCCAGGTGAGGGACCTCCTTAATTACAGAAATAACAAATGATGGCATTCCCCCATAAATATTGGAGGCCCAAAGAGGTTCTTCGCCGTATGTTATCCGGTAGTCCTGTACCGATTCAACCGCTGCTCTGAACTGAGTTATATCATGTCTTTGCAGCTCCTTCCCACCTAAAGTAGTGTCGAAGAAAAAGACCAAAGGAATAACGAACAAAATCAGCAACGCGATGAGATGCTGTCTTGATTCTGGAAGTTTATAAAAAAAGTCGGAAGAAGAGCTGGTCGAGGAGGAGGTCATAAATTATTCAATTACTTTTGGAACACGGAAATAATCAGAATCGGCATCAGGGGCATTTTTTAGTGCATCATCATGTGAAAGTGGAGCTTTGGCTTCGTCTTTTCTTAGCCGGCTTTCTAATTCAATTACATGCTCAAGTGGTTCTACTCCTGAGGTATCAATTTCATTTAGAAGCTCCATATAGCCGAGGATTTTATTCATATCCCCAGCAAGGCTTGTTACCTCTTCCTCTGATAGTTGGAGTTGAGCCAGGTTGGCTACATATCGGACATCTTTTTCTGAAACAGACATAAATTCTCTTTTTTTGATTGCCTAAGGTAAGAAAGAAAGCCCTAAAGGGTAATGCATGTATGTAATAAAATTGCCAGCTAAGTTTAACAGCATAATTTTGTGAATCCTTGGATTTTTCCTCTGCGAAGAATACTATATTGGCACCATGACAAAGAAGAAAGTGACCATTTTAAATAGTTCAGGACTTCATGCCCGGCCATCCGCTGCACTTGTGAAACTGGCGAGTAAATTTAAATCCGACTTCTATATTCATATGTATGGTTACCGAATTAATGGTAAAAGTATATTGGGTGTTATGACCTTAGCTGCTGAGCAAGGTGCAGAATTGGAATTTGAAGTAGATGGGCCGGATGAAGATGAAGCAATGCAAAGTATCATAGAGCTTGTTGAAAACAAGTTTGGCATGCACGATGAATGACCGCAATGGAAAAATCTTCTACTCAAGAAATATCGATTAAGGGCCTTCCGGGGAGCGAGGGTATTGCCATTGGTGGAGTACTTGTAATCGATAACAAAAAAAGGCAGGTACAGCCTAAAAAAATCAGATCCACTTCTATTCTCAACCACCTCAAAAGCTTTGCGAAAGCAAGGCAATTATTTCTTGAAGAACTAGATGTGCTTTCCTCTAACCTGGATAAAAAAACAGCAGGTATTTTAGAGACTCAGAAGCATATCGTTTCTGATATAGAAATAGAGAAAAGAATTAATGCATCCATAGAAATTGAACAGTATTCGGTGGATTATTCAATTTATTGGGTATTTAATGAATTCATAGAGCGCCTACGTGAAAGTGGTTCCGAATTATTTCAACAAAGAATAGTTGATATAGAAAACATCAGAGACCGGTTGATTGGCTTATCATGTGAGGGCAGTGGTGAACTTATGGTTGAAAAAGGAGTTATTTTAATTGTCAAAGATATCAGCCCTACTGATCTTATACATTACCATGAGCAGGGTATTGGCGGATTAGTGATGGATAAAGGAGGAATAACTTCCCATGCCGCAATCATTGCTCAATCTCTGGGAATTCCATGTATTGTAAGTGCAAAGACCGCAGTTATATCGGCTGGCCTTTCGAAGAAAGCAGTACTGGATGCAGGCAACGGAAAACTAATACTTAACCCGTCCTCCCATACTTCTTCCGAATATAAGGCAGCCCAAAAGAAGGAAAGGAGAATTAGAAATGCAGTAGCAATAACTGAAAAACCCTCTCAAACAAAAGACGGGAAAGAGTTTATAATTCGAGCAAACATCGAGTTTGTACAAGAGCTAAAACTAGCAACAAAATTTAATGCCGATGGCATCGGGTTAGTGAGAACGGAAGCATTATTGTTTGGTGGACTAGCCAACAAAAGTGAGGCTGAACAGGATAAGTTTTATAATAAGGTGCTTGCAAAAAGTGTAGGGGAAGTAACCATACGGTTATTTGATGTAGGTGGAGATAAACTGATTACTCAAACTCAGGATGAGGATAATCCATTCTTGGGATGGAGAGGAGTCAGAATGCTGCTGGATGAAACTGAAATGCTCAAAGGGCAGCTAAGATCCATTCTGAAAACAGCGGGGAATTATCCAGGTAGGGTCAAGATTTTGGTTCCGATGGTTAGCCTTGTAGAAGAGGTTGTTCAGATAAAGTCGGCAATAGAAGAAGTACAGGATGAAATAAAAGGAATGGGGCTACCTGTTGATAATGGTGTAAAACTTGGGGTAATGATTGAGGTGCCCAGCGCCGCGCTTATGGCTGATCACATTGCTGGACATGTAGATTTTTTAAGTATTGGAACAAATGATCTTACCCAATATACCTTAGCTGTTGATAGGGGGAATGAACGAATATGCACCATGTACCAGCATTATCACCCTGCTATTTGGAAGCTCGTCCAAATATCTCAAGAAGCAGCAAATGATAACGATATCGAAATAAGCGTCTGCGGAGAGTTGGCAGGAGATGAAATAGGTGCAGCATGTTTGGTAGGAATGGGTATTAATGATTTAAGCATGTCGCCATCATCCATACCTAAGGTCAAGGAAATACTCATTCAGCGCTCTCAAGAAGAGCTAGAGAAATTTTCAAATGCTGTTCTTAACTGTGCAACAAGTGAAGAGGTTAGGGAATTATACCGTACCTGGGATTAATTCTTGATATAGCTAAGTTTTAAGCAGTTTCTAACATAGACTTAATCAGGTTTTGCGAGGAAACGGTTCCATATTAATTCAGTTAGGTTTTTTAGAATTAATACTTAAAATTATTAATCAAATAAAATAAATAAATAATTTGTTTACGGTATTTTTATTGTTTTGATTAAATAATAAAAGTAAATTTGCGACCATTCCTTATTAAACGAAAACAAACTGATTGTTGAAATGTTAGAAAAGAAATTTACCCCAAAGAGAACAGTGTGCAAGGTTAAGTTCACAGTGCCTTCTGAAATAGTAGAGAAAGAAGTAACGCTAGCCGGAGATTTTAACGACTGGGATGCTTCTGGAATTAAGCTTGAAAAGAAGAACGAATATTATGAAACTGAGCTTCGCCTAAAACCAGAATCAGAGTATCGGTTCAAGTACTTAATTGATGGCGAAACATGGGAAAATGATTACAAAGCAGACGCCTATGTTGCCAATGACTATGGTACCGAAGATTCTCTGGTTTCAATTGGAAAATAATTCCCATTGTTTATAACCGAACAATTTGAAGAACAATTAGCTACGTCCTGGTTAGGACGTAGCATTTTTTATTTCCCTGAGCTGGATTCTACAAATTCTTATGCAAAAAGAATGAGTAGAGTGGATACCCTTCATGGGACCTTGGTTATTACCGATGCTCAAACTTGTGGGAGAGGACAATACGAGAGAAACTGGGAATCAGATTCTGATCTTAATCTTACTTTTAGCCTGGTTTTTGAGCCGAACAACCAGCAACGATTAACTATTCTTACTCTTTCCTGTGCACTTGCTGTTGCCGATGTTTGTAGTGAGTACACGAAAACAGCCTTCGATTTAAAGTGGCCAAATGATGTTTTAATAGAAGGTAAAAAGTTATCCGGCTTACTTACTGAGGCGGTATTTAACGGAAATATATTGGACCGGGTGATTGTAGGAATTGGTATAAATATCAACCAATGTGAATTTGCCGGAGAGTTAAGCAAATCGGCTGTTTCCCTGGCTCAAATCACTGAAAAAGAATTATCAAGAGAACAAATTTTAGCCCGAATCCTTACAAAGATCGAATACTATTACCGATTGTGGGAGAGTAGGGAAATTGAACTGGTTAGGACCATCAATAAGAGAATGATTGGATATGGTCAGTGGGCGAAAATATTTGTGAATAATGACTTGAGAGACGGGACGTATAAATTTTTAGGTGTTAATGAAAACGGAGCCCTGGTTGTATTGAATAAGGATCTTGAAGTGGATACTTTTTCATATGAACAGATTCGAGTCCAAATCGATTGAGCAGCAGATAAAACTCAGCTATTCCTTGCTAGGTAAAGAGCACGTCAAATTGATTGTTGGCGTAAGTGCAGGCCCAGATTCTATGGCTTTATTGTACCTTCTTTCAAGAGCTAAAGCCAATATTTTTACAGTACACATCAATTATGGGCTAAGAGGTGAAGACTCAGAACTGGATCAGGAGTTGGTTGAAGGAATGTGTGCCGAGTGGGGCATAGAGTGCTGTTCCATAAGACTTGAATCGCAAAAAGAAGCAGGGGTTAATTTTCAGCAATGGGCTCGAGAAGAGCGATATCGAATCTTTAGGGATATCAAAGAAGAACAACAGGCTGATTATATAGCCACCGCTCACCACTGGGATGATCAACTTGAAACCATCTTCCAAAAATTATTGAGGGGAAGTGGAATTGGAGCTTGGGATGGAATGCAGGTTTTGGAGCAAGATGTTTTCCGGCCTTTGCTTAGTGTCAGCAAAAAAGAAATTTATGAGTACTGCGATCAGGAGGCAGTTCCTTTTCGAGAAGATGTAAGTAACCAAGAAAACAAGTATGCACGAAATCGTCTCCGAAATGAAGTATTCAAGGAATTTGAAGAGCTCTTTCCAGGGTGGAAACAAAATATTCTTGAACTTGAAGAGCGAAGTAAATCATACCAGGACGCTATTAAACTAATTTTTGAAAGGGTTTTTAATGGCTCAGGGCTTGATATAGAATCCTATACTGAACTTCCAGATACTCTTAAAACTGAGGTCATAAGAGAATATCTTCTCTCAATAAACAAGGACATTTCATTATCCAAAGGGCAGTTAATTGAATTAACAAAGATTGGAGAAGCCCAAACTGGCGCCTCCTTTAAAGTTGGAAACTTTGGGCACTTATACCGGGAAAGAGGACAACTTATTTTTCAATCCACTCATTTAGATGAGGTTGCAAATTTTTCTTTAGAAAAAAGCGATGTAAGCGAGGGGTATGAAAGCAATGGACTATATTTTCATCTTTCCTCAAAGCCTACTCCCAATGGCCTGGCTCTTGATGCTGATTGTCTAAGTTGGCCTGTAATGATAAGGAAATGGAAAGACGGGGATACTATAACTCCATTAGGTATGAAAGGGTCTCAAAAAATTTCTGATCATTTAACGAATAGGAAGGTACCGTCTTTCCAAAAAAAGAGATCACTAATTGTGCAAGGTTCCGATAAATATATTTATGCAGTTATTTTCCCTGAAACTTCTCAGAGAGGAGAGATTGGTACTATTTCGGAAAAAGTGAAATATAATTCGCATACTTGCAGCTATTTAATTATTCAACAGGTAGACTAGATATGAGTTTTTATTTGCCGGAATCGGTCGAATGTAATGGTGAAACCTTTGATGTGTTTATTTCTAAAGAGCAAATCGATGCCAGGATTTCGCTAATGGGGGAACAGCTTGATAAAGATTTTGAAGGGAAGAGGCCGATTTTTATAGGGGTACTCAATGGGGCGTTTATCTTTTTAGCAGATATCATGCGCAATGTAACTATCGAGTGCGAAGTCGATTTTATGAAATTGAGCAGTTATGGCGATGCTAAGGTTTCGTCCGGGGAAGTAACGGAGTTGAAAGAAATAGACGCTAAGATTAAAGGGCGTCATATCATTTTAGTAGAAGACATCATTGATACAGGGCTTTCTATGAAATATATGATTCAAAAGATGAAGGAAAATGACCCTGCTTCAGTTTCAGTTATCACTTTGTTGCACAAAAAAGATGCAACGGTCCATGATGTAAGCATTGATTATGTAGGCTTCGAAATCCCAACGAAATTTGTATTAGGGTACGGTCTTGATTATGCCCAGGAAGGCCGAAACCTGGCTCAGATTTATGCTATAAGGGAAGAAAATTAAACTGTAACAGTATTAGCTTAATTTTATCCTGTAGATGACAATTATGTCATTATAAATCAAAAGGAGAGAATTATGTTAATCAAACTAATCTCATTATCTATTATATCAGTTCTTTTTATAACTGAAACAGATAATAAAGTAACAACAATTAACCCACCTACTAATTTCCAAATCACAAACGCAACATCTGTAGGCCAAAACCCAGAAATGACCTGGACGGCAAGTCCCGGCGCTACTGAGTTTAAAGTTTACAGAAAGAGAGTCGGTTTCGATCTTGGATATGTACATATCGCAACTGTGACCACGGAAAGCTTTACAGATCTCTGCTCTGACATTACTGATGGTCATGGGCCTGGTGATGAAGACGTCTTCTGGTATAGAGTGACCGCAGTAGGTGGAACTACAGAGTCTAATCCGTCAAACGCCGCATCAGTTTACGGTGAGTCTGCTGGAGGACCTGGATGTTCTTTATGACAAAATCGCTTTATACAGGTTGTTCAAAAGTTGAAACAGGCTTATATTCACCTCCCTTTTTAAAGGAGAGGTGGCTGAGTGGCTGAAAGCGCTCCCCTGCTAAGGGAGTTTAGGTGGAAACACTTAACGAGGGTTCGAATCCCTCCCTCTCCGCCAAGCCAATGTAAAGCAAAGCCCGATACGAATTGTGTCGGGCTTTTTTTATGGAGCAGGCTTGGGTTACGATTAAATTCTTCCTTTATAGAGCCACTCTTTTTCAAATTCCAAAAGTCAGAATATTCCTTACATTCTTCCATGGAAATTAAGTGGGTATTGGGTAGATGGTTGGTTTACTACTAGGAGTTCTCGCCTTTCTCCAGGTTCAAGAGTTCAATATTACTCGTTACACGGTTAATGATGGTCTGTCTAACAACATCGTTTATGATGTACATCAAGACCAGGAAGGATTTATCTGGGTAGCCACAGAAAATGGACTTAATAAATTCGATGCTTACGAGTTTAGAACCTTTTACCATATTCCAGGTGATTCCTCGAGTATTTCCAATAATGTAGTCCGCACTATTTATGAGGATGAAAAAGGCGAGCTTTGGATTGGCACCAGGCGTGGTATAAATCACTTTAATAAAACCAATGAAAAGTTTACTCATTTCCCTTTACCTGAAAGTTTTGGAATAGATAATAATGATGTTCATATACTTAGGCCTGATTCAAGAGGGCGTATATGGTACATAGCAAGATCGAGGTTAGTCGGTTTTGATATGAACACCAAAGAATTTGAAGAAATATCGCTCCCCTTTTTAGTGTATGCTTTTGTTATTGATAAGGATGATACCTTTTGGATATCGGGATACGAAGGCGGGATATATAGCTATTCCATTGAAACAGGTGAACTGGAAATAGTAAGGAACCCTAAAGAAGATGAACGCTTTTCATTTTTTCTTTCCAGGGATCGCTCAATCCTACTATTTGATGGAAATGAATCTAAAACAGATATCAGAGAATGGGAAAACTTACCTGAATTAGCAGATAATCAACTGATCTATCGATTTTTTGAAGACTCAAAAAGAAGAAGATGGTTCGGGACCGGAACAGGGCTTTTTTTACAAGAAGAGTTTGATGAGAACCCTGAAAAATACAACCTGAATGGCAGCTCAGATGATATTCATTCTAATATAAAATCCATTCTCGAGGACAATGTAGGTGGGATATGGATTGGCTCAGTGAATGGGTTGTATCATTTAGATGCTACTAAGAAACCTATCGAGCTTTTAGAAACCGATTTACCAAATAAAATGGTGATGGCTATTGAAGAGGTTGGAGATACCTGGTGGGTGAATTACTTTGCACAGGAATTATCTAAGTACCGATTAAATGCTCAGGGTGATCCAGAATTGTTGGAAAGTGTGCGGCTGCCCAATGGGGTGAGTCAAATATGGGATATAAAGCATATTGCGAAAGACAGATTATGGCTAGCGACCGAGCAGGGATTAATTGAGCTCAATCCTTCGACCTTTTCTTATAATAAAATTGTGGAGCATGAGCCAATCGACCAAAACGAGGTTCTGTTCATTATAAAAGAAGCCGGAGAGTATGATTATTGGGTAGGAGGTTATGGAATCTTGTTTAGGGTGGATTCGAGATCGAACGAAATAGTTCAAACGATCAGGTTTTCAGGTCCTTATAGTGGTGCTTTAGTACAGGATATTCTCGTTTTAGAGGATGGCTTACTTTTCGCCACAGAGTCATTTGGATTATTCTCCTACTCCGAAGAATTAGGAATGAGCAGAACCTGGCAAGGAACTGATCTAAGTGAATCATTCAACCAGGTATCAATCTGGGATCTCTATGTATCAACAGATGGAACCATTTGGGTTGGAGGGAATAATGGTTTGTACCGACTGAAATTATCCAGTGACGATTTACGGCCAACAAGGCTCGATATAGGAGAGAATAGGATCGTTTTTAGCATTGCCGAAGATGCTGCCGGAATACTATGGCTAGGTACCGATCAGGGACTTTTGCAGTACAATCCGCTTACCAACGAAGTGAGACTTCAGGACGAAGAATATGGCCTTGAAAATAATGAGTTCAACAGGAGGTCGATACTCGAATCCAACTCAGGGAGCATTGTAGCAGGAAGCATGGGAGGTGTTGTATATCTGAATCCGGAACAGATCACTTTGAATATAAATGAGCCAAATGTTTGGATTACAGGATTTAGAGTTACCACCCCGGATACAACGCTAGCATATCATCCGTTTGGTTCCGAAGAGCTGGCTTTCAATTGGGAGCAAAACACATTTGAGATTGATTTCACATCCCTGAACTATACAAACCCATCACAAAATCAGTACAAGTACCAGCTACAGGGTTTTGACCCTGATTGGGTAGATCCGGGAGTGATTAGGCAGGCTCGATATGTCCAGGTTCCGCCTGGTGAATATACATTCGCTGTTATAGCTTCAAACAATGATGGTATTTGGAATGAAGTTGGGGACTCCATCAGGATTAAAGTTCATCCACCTTTCTGGAAAACGATATTATTTCGACTTCTGGTAATTGTAGTCATCGTTTTGGTTGGTTGGCTCTTGTATAGATTCAGGATACGGCAATTACTGGAAGTAGAACGTGTAAGGCTTGGGATCGCCAGCGATCTTCATGACGAAATCGGTAGTGGGTTAAGCGGCATAGCCTTAACAGGTGATTTACTCCAAAGTCAGTCTAAACTGGGAACTCCAAGACCCGAAATGATAGACCGGATCACCAATAGTGCCCGAACGCTAGCCTCTTCATTGGATTCTATCGTTTGGTTGATTGACCCCCAAAAAGAAACGCTCCTTGATCTTACCATTAAGTGCAAACGAACAGCAAATGAATTGTTAGCAGGTCATCAACTTAGCATAAAAGATGATATTCCTGCTCGTTTCCATCCGGTAGAACTTCCTTCGGAGTACAGGAGAAGCTTCTACATGGTTTTCAAGGAAGTATTACACAATATTTATAAGCATGCAGAAGCTGATAAGGTAGAAGTATTTCTCTCAGTAAAGGATGGTAAACTTGATTTTCTGATTAAGGATGATGGAAAAGGATTTGATGAGCAGAAAGTTCTTAAAGGAAAAGGTTTGGACAGCATGCTTAAACGAGCATCTGAAATAGATGCCTTACTTCATATACATTCAGAAGAAGGAGAAGGAACAGTAATTAAGCTTGAGAAAAGTCTACCGTGATTTCGGTATGGCGATTTCGAAAAGCTTTAGCTATCTAAAAATATGGGAGGAACTAAACATATCGTATGGATTGTAGAGGACGATTTCCTTTACAGGGAGTCGTTGGAAGAGCTTGTGAAATCTCAAAGTGAGTTAGAACTTGGGCTTTCTGTCACTTCAGTAGAGGATGCAATTAGCTCTTTCAAAACCTTCCCACCTCCTGATGTAATTCTACACGATATTGGTTTGCCAGGAAAAACCGGGATTGAAGCTATCCCTTACTACAAGGAGGCATTTTCTGATGTGGGTATTATTATGCTTACTATTTTTGAAGACGATGAACGAGTTTTCCAGGCAATTAAAGCTGGCGCAGATGGGTACCTGGTAAAGAGAACCCCTGGGGCTAAATTGGTCGAAGGGATTAAAGAAGTGTTAGAAGGTGGAGCGTCTATGTCTCCTGGTATTGCAAAAAAAGTACTGCATATGCTGGCTAAAGGAGGGCCAAAAAAAGAGACGAATTTAACACCTCGAGAGACGGAAATTCTGAAACTCCTTGTTGATGGCTTAACGATGGATATGATATCTTCAAAACTCGGTATTTCGTCTGGTACCGTCGATTCACATATAAAGCATATCTACAAAAAACTTCATGTTCATAACAGGGCAGGAGTTGTATCCAAAGCCATTAAAGATCGATTGGTATAACGCTCGTTATAGGGGCAAAGAACCCGGTTTTACATAGAAACTCCCGTAAACTCGGGATACAAATTTTGATTGATAGAAGGTATTGTCCAAAAACCTCAAAAAAATCAATGTATCCATGGGTAAAGTAGTTCTAAATGTAGTCTTGGTACTTTTTTTATGTGCGGGCTTTGTTAATGCAAGACAAGCTCAAGTAGTAAATCCAATTGCCACCATAAAAACGATTAATTCAGAAGAAAATGATCGTTTCGCTAATCCTTCATCTCAAGGGTTACCGGCAGGAGATCTTAATAATGACGGAATGTATGATTTCATCCAGCACACCAGTACCTGGGAGGATCTTCGGGACCCTGTTGGCCAATTACAAGTCGTAACTACTTTCCTAACCTATAATGAAAACGGTGAGGTGATCAAATCATCCTTTTTAGAAGGGGTGTACTTTCCAGCAGGCGATTTAGATGGGGATGGAATCACAGATTTGGTCTTTAAAAATAGCTCGGGAAATTTTGAAATCGTACCCGTGGCCGAGTCAGAAAATGATCCTTTTGTACTGCAGGAGAATACTACTGAAATAGATACTGAAAACAGCTATCCGGGTTTTTCGGATGCTATCCCAGCTTTTATTGATGATGATGAGTTTCCTGATTTATTGTTATGTGAAGGAGAATTTCAATCCTTCGAAAATTGCGTAATCATTTTTGGAAAATCATCAGAAGACGATACAGCTTTTGAATTTGTGGAATTTAGCTTATCCGATTTGGAAATTGATTTCTGGAACGCGCCTCGAATTATAATAGAAGAATCTATTGTGGGCGATGGTAAATCCATTTACTTATTCGGTGATCTTAGCAGTACATTTCAAGGGATGATGTATGAATTGCACCTCAATGAAAGCAATGAAGTAGAAGTTGTTTTTGAGTACGAATGGGTTGCTAGCTCAGGTGAAGGTTTGTATGATCGCAGGTACTTCTTCAGCGATTTTGATGGGGATGGAGAGCTGGAAATACTTTCCTCTGATGATCGAACTTTCGCTCTGGCCGGATTTACTCGCATTTATTTCAATACGCCGATTTGTGATGTAAGAGATATAGATTTTTCCGGGGAAACGCCGGTTATACAAACACCGGAGATTATCAGTAATAACTGTTTAATTGACCGGGTGGTTGAACCAGAAGTGACTGAAAAAACGGTACAATCATCTAATGGGGATCAAACGATTGGGGTTTGGCAGGAAGGAAATTATTCATCATGCTCTGCTTCTGATCTGTATGAAGGATGTTCTAACTCTACGCAGGTTGTAGATAACCAAACCATTTATCCGTGTGAGTACAATTCATGTAGAGATTACTATTATTATGATACTGATGATTACTACAACGGGTATGCGAACCCTGAAACCAGTACAAGAGGGTTAACACAATTCAACTATAGTAATCCGTTAGGTTTTGCGCTAGGTCAAATTAGTTTAATTGCTGAGCTGACACGAATCGCAGAAATCGTTTGTACTCAAATGCTCTCTATTTTAAGCGTAAATCAAGGGGCAAGTGTAATTGAGTTGAATTATAGAACGGGGTTTACGGGATCTCAAAACCGTTATTCTTGTTCTCAGGAATCGGATTATAGCTGTTCTCAATACGAAGACTATACTTACTACTGGGATAATTACCCTGATGGCCAGCGGTATGAAGATTATTACTCTTACTATTACGATAACGACTATTACAACGTCTATTACACAACAGATGAAAATGGAGACTATGCCCATGTATATCCATATGATGAAGACTTATATGAAGAATATGACGAGGATTTAGAGGACGACGAGGATGATTTTGAAGAAAAAGTTTTTACATCCTCAGTAGGAGACTCAGTATTCCCAGTTTCTCAAATTAATTTGGCTTCACTTGGCGAATTTGATCAGGGATTCGGGAGATTTGCCTTTCAAAACATTGGTAATGTAGATGGAGTACCTGGCGATGAGTTTTTAATAGGGAGTAATACAAAAAGGATTGGCTTCTCTAACGTAAATAAAGCGTGGATTTACCGCGGCGAAAACACAACGCACGATGCACCTGATTTCGAGATTGATTTTATAAACGATAGCACCATCACTGATGGAAGCTTCTTATCAGTGGGGGGGATAGCCGAGCGACTTGGAGATGTAAACGGCGATGGAATCAATGATTTCGCTGTTGGCCTTCCATTCTATGACCAACGTTTTGATGGTGTTTCATTCGGAGCTGTTTATGTATTTGCTGGTCAGGATTTATCCAGTCCGGCAAAGGTGACTGATACTACCAGTTTTCAGGAACCAATGTTAATATTACGCCCAATCGCAGAGCCAGACTACATACTGCAATCATTTGGCGCACAGGTCACAGGTGGTGATTTTGATGGTGACGGATATAACGATATTGCCGTCCTGGCTGATAATGGCTCAAATTCACCTACATCCCCAACCGTTCGGGTGTATAGAGGTGGTGAGAATATGGATGCTATTCCTGATTACTTTTTATATGTAACCGAAGAAGAAGTAGGTGGTTTTGATGGCGACACACTTAATTCTTCGTTCGATGCAGTTATTTCTTTTATGCCGGAAGAAGTAGGAGCTGATCATCAGGATCTATACTATAGCCCAGGGGCTTTTTCGGGGTACCCAGATGCTGTGATCTTCAAAGGTGGGATTGATCAAGAACTAAAACAAAAGGGGATCAACTCACCAGCTACTACTCCGGCATTTACTTTGGCCGAAATTGGGCCAACGGCAACCGGATCGGGTGTATATCTTAGAAAGAAACCTGCAGCCGGTGATGTGAATGGAGATGGCTTTTATGACATCGTAGTTGAAAAGCAATTTGATGGCAGAGATGGAGTAGTATCGAGTAGGTTACTGATTTACAGTCCAAACTCCGGTATTTCTATTTCTACTGAAGAAGAGTTGGAAAACCCTTTGGAATACCGTCTCTCACAGAACTATCCAAATCCATTTAACCCAAGTACAACGATTGAGTTTAATCTTGCTAAAGCAACAAATATAAGCCTTACCGTTTATGATTTACTTGGACGTGAAGTAGCTGTTCTTATCGACCAGGAGCAATACACTTCTGGGTTACAGCGGGTACAATTTGATGCATCCAGTTTAGCTTCCGGGGTTTATTTATACCGACTGGAAGCAGGAGGATTTACCCAAACAAGAAAAATGACGCTCATTAAGTAGTTAAATAGTTAATGAGATAAAACTGGAGGCTTGTTTCCTTATTTCAAAGCCTCCAGTACTTGTTGCTTATAGCTTACCCCTATGGGAATTTCTCTATCCTCTAAGTGAATTACATTTCCCTCTATAAATCGGATGGCATCAACCTGAACGATATAAGACCGATGAGTGCGAAGAAATGCATCAGAAGGTAATTCCTCTTCCAATCCCTTTAAGCTTTGCAGTGAAATAATGCGTTGTCCTTGTTTGGTGTAGAATGAAACGTATTCCTTTAAGCCTTCAATCAAAAGTATATCAGAGTATTTGAGCCGGTACGTTCTGTGGTTGGAAGAAATGGAGAGATAATTTTTAGGCTCTGAAGTGGAGTCGTTATTAGGAGGTATAAGTTGATGTACCTTTTCAATCGCCTGCAGGAAACGCTCGAAGCTAAAAGGCTTTAACAGGTAATCGGTTACGTTTAAATCAAAACCTTCCAACGCGTAATCAGGATAAGCAGTAGTAAAGATGACCTTGGGGCCGTTTTTGATTGACTTCAGAAAGTCGGTTCCTTTTATATCCGGCATTTGGATATCAAGAAACAGCAGGTCTATTTCGTTTCTGTTTATTAAAGGAAATACCGCAAGCGGGCTCTTGTATGTACCGATCACAGATAATCCTTCCACTTTTTCAGAGAAGTTTTGTAAGAGCTCCCTTGCTGGTTGCTCATCATCAACTATGGCACATCTAATGGCTTCCATTCAACTCAATGCTAAGTTCGATTTTGTATTGATAAATATCTTCAAAAAAATTGATGCAATGACGTTCGGGGTACAGGAGCTCAAGGCGCTTCTTCACGTTAACAATTCCTACTCCTCCGGTTTCGTCCTTTGTAGTTGGGATAGGGGGAATACTATTCTCCACTTTAAAATGAAGCTTTCCATGCTCTTTAACTTCAAGAGAAATATCAATCCAGCTCTTTTCAGTGTCTTCAATTTTACTATGCTTAAATGCGTTTTCGACAAATGGCATAAGTAACATGGGGCTGATTTCAGCATGATCTCCCTGATAACTAAAATGAATATTTGATATCTGGTCGTCTTTCAATTTCTGGAGTTCTATATAATTACTGATGTACTCAATCTCTTTCCCCAGGGAGACTTTATCAACATTGCATTCATAAATGAGATATCTAAGCATGCTGCTTAGTTTCACCAACATATCCGGGGTCCTCTCAGATTTTGTAACCGATAGTGAATAAATATTATTCAGGGAATTAAAAAGAAAATGCGGGTTGATCTGTGAACGCAAGAATTTGAGTTCGGTCTCAAAATTCTGAGCTTTAAGTTGTTCCAACTCCTGTTCAATTAATTGAGACTGCTCCGTTTTTTTCAGGATGAAGGATGCCATCAATAGCATAATTGCCGGGACTGAGATGGGAATGAGCCGAAGAAAAATGGGAGGTTGTACTGAGACCGGACCATTTGGTCCAGGCATCATAAACGCCGGAGGCACAGGACGTGGTTGAATAAGCTCTCCAAGAGCTACAACTCCGATAAAAGCGAAAATAAAAAGAGTAATAGCTACCGAAGAAAAATAGAGCAGCTTCTTATTCCTGAAATAAAAAGTGGGAATTAGGTAAGCATAGTTTATATAAAAGATGGAAGCGTGAACGAAAGTAATAATGCTTGCAACCAGTACTGCATTGATTAGGTTAATTCGCTCATTGGCCACAAAAAAGAATAATGTGAAGTAAATAGTCCACAACAAAAAATGCAGCAGGTTTTTTCTTATAAAATCCATATTCCCATCTTCAATTCAGTTCAAAAATACGCCGGGTTTTTTAAAGGAGATTATTTTTTCAATCAATGGTGCAAAAAGTTCAACTAATGAGATCATGAGGGTGATCAAAAGTACTCATAGATTTTTTCCTCTCATTGGTTGAATAATTTTTCTACACAAAGTGATTATCGTGAGTTTTGGGTAATTAAAAATAGGTCATGCCCAAAAAGATACTTTTCTCACTATTCATTTATATCGTTTCAAACACAGCATTAATTGCTCAGGACAATTCCGAAATTTTAGTTAATGGTACATTTCTTAACCAGGATTTGTATTCTATCTTTCAAGCTCTCGAAGAGCGCTATGGTATTACTATTGATTACGAATCAGAGGTGGTTCCAAATGTTAAAGTCCTTGGAATCTCATTCTCAAATCGCCCGTTGGAAAGAGTATTTGAAACTCTTTTAAAAGAATTCGAAGTAGATTTTCTGGTGGAAGGGACAACCGTTAAAATTCGGAAAAAGGGTGTCAGGCTTAAGGAAACCCCCGACCCAACCAGGGTTAATTTTACTCTTGAAGGCAAAATAATAGATCAAAATTCCGGAGAAACACTTCCCTATGCAGCGGTGTATTTACCAGATATTGAAAAAGGTACCACCTCAAATGTTGATGGTTTTTTCACGCTCTTCAACACTCCGAGTGATACATCCATTATTGTGGTGCAATACATAGGATACAAAACGCTCACGCTTCAATTGCTGCCAGAAAGTATTGATGGAAATTTCATAACCATTGAGCTCGAACAATTCTCAGAAGAACTGGAGGAAATCGTAGTTACGGATCAGAAAGAGCATATGATCAAAGCTTCAAATGGTGTGAGTTCCGTATCGATATCACCTGCTCAGCTTTCTTCTCTTCCAAGCCTTGGGGAAAAGGATATCTTTCGATCCCTCCAAATGTTACCTGGCATAAGCGCTACCAACGAAACATCTTCAGGGCTTTTTGTAAGAGGCGGTACTCCGGATCAAAACCTCATTTTGTTTGATGGCTTTACAGTATATCATGTGGACCATTTTTATGGGTTCTTCAGTGCATTTAATGCCAATGCAGTAAAGGATATACAATTCTATAAAGGAGGGTTCGAACCCAAATATGGAGGGAGATTATCAAGTGTTGCTGTATTAACAGGAAAGAATGGGAATACAAATAATGCATCGGGCAATTTTGGAATTAGCGCGCTAAGCGCTAATGGTTCGCTCGAATTACCTTTTGCAGATGGAAGGGGCTCTATGTTTTTATCGGCTCGCAGGTCCTATACCGACATTGTACAAAGTGGGATTTACAATAATATTTTTGGGTTATTTGAAGAGGAATCGGAAAGTGATGAGGATAATGTTGGCCCACAAGCTCGATTCGGAGCCACTGAAACTGAGCCTGCCTTTTACTTTTACGACCTAAATGCAAAAGCCACATACAGACCTAGCAATAGTGATATTCTCTCCTTCTCATTTTATAATGGGCAGGATAAACTGGACAACTCTAGTGATTTTAACAGTAGCCAGTTTGGTGGAGGATTTGGAGGAGGGGGTGGTGGATCAAACTTTGGCTTTTCGAACGATACCAAAGATGTCAATGACTGGGGGAATGTAGGTTCTAGCCTTCGGTGGGGTCGGCAATGGAATAATAGACTCTATTCAAATTCTGTGCTTTCTTACTCAAAATATTTCACAAACCGGGATTTGTTTACCACTAACGAAATAACCCGGGCCGATTCTACTTTCGAAGTTAGGGATGGTACTCTTGAAGACAACAACGTGATTGACTTCACTTTCAAAAACGACAATGATTTTCAACTCAATCAAAATCATACCATATCCTTTGGGCTTCAGTACACTTATAACAATGTGGATTACACCCAAATCAGGAATGATACAACGGTAGTACTTGACAGGAATGACAAAGGATCGGTACTGGCCGGGTATATCCAGGACAGCTGGAAACTCTTCGACCGATTGACCCTTAATTATGGGGTTAGAATTAACCAGTACAGCGAAACGAATGACACTTATGTTGAGCCTCGCGCTTCCTTTTCCTTTAAGGTCTCCCCTTCCTTAACACTTAAAGGGGCGTGGGGCTACTTCAATCAGTTTGTTACCAGGGTAGTACGTGAGGATGTATCACAAGGGAGCAGGGATTTTTGGTTGTTGGCCAATGACGAACTTAATCCGGTAAGCTCGGCTACCCATTATATCGCTGGCATTTCCTATGAAACAGCCGGTTTCTTATTTGATATCGAAGGCTATCACAAAGATATGACAGGCCTTTCTGAGTACACATTGAGGTTTAGCAACTCTGGCTTCTTCAATTCAAGAACTACTCAATTGGATGAATTCTTTTATGAAGGAACCGGCTATTCAAGGGGTATTGAGTTTCTCGCTCAGAAAAAGTTTGGGAAATACACGGGCTGGTTAGGATATACCTTGAGTGAGACTATTCATGAATTTCCTGATTTATCTGAAGACCCTTATCCGGCGCTACACGATCAAACGCATGAATTCAAGTTTGTAAACAGTCTTCGTTTGGGAGATTTCAACCTTTCAGGAACATGGGTATATGCCACTGGGAAGCCTTATACAAGTCCAACCGGGGGCTATGAAATCACACTCCTTGATGGAGTGACTAATACCTATGTAGCGGTAGGGGACAAAAATGAATATCGATTAGCAGATTATCACCGACTAGACCTTTCTGGAACCTACGGATGGGATTGGGGTGCCGGAGTTTGGGGGGAGGTTGGTCTTTCAATCTTCAATGCCTACAATAATACCAATACCTGGTACAAGAAATTTGAAATCATCGAAGGTGACCTCATCACAACTGATGTAAACACCATTGGTTTTACCCCAAATATATTTTTCAACATCAAGTTTTAAGCGCAATGAAATCAAGAGCTCTTTTAATTACTGCTATCCTTACCCTGCTATCGTGTTCTGAGGGGACGGTAAATCTATCAGTTACCGAAGAAGTAGTGGTAGAAGGTTTTATCTACTCCGGAAACCCGGTTAACTCAATCCAAATAAGCAGGCTCATTCCATTTATTTCAGAAGAGAAAGAGGATTTTTCTATCAACGATGCCAATGTGCTTATTGAATGGAATGATGCGAGTTATCTGCTTACCCCAGATGGGAATGAATCAGGGACCTATCTTTATGAAGGAAATGATCTTCAAATCATAGATGGGAATACCTATGTACTTTCATTCGAATATTTTGGTGAACGAATAGTATCGAGTACAACGGTACCAGAAAAACCGCAGGGTTTATCTGTATCTGATCCACGAGTAGAGATTGAACAAATCAATGAATTCCAGGATTTATTCGAGCGAACAGAGATTCCAAACATAGAGATTTTTTGGGATAATCCGGATGGGGACTATTTTTTTGCAAGGGTAGAGAATATTGAAAACGATCCGGAGGAGATAATCACTATCGATTTTGGAGATAACGAACGTAATTTGAGTTTTGAAATAGAGCCCACCAACCTGGATGTATTTAATGTGATCCCTTTCACATTAACACATTACGGTAGATACCAGGTAGTTCTGTATCATGTAAACCAGGAATATGTAGACCTCTATGAATCAGGAGATCAGGACTCCAGGAATCTGTCTGAGCCTCCTTCAAACATAGAGAACGGATTGGGGATTTTTACTTCTTTCAGTAGTGATACACTCATTTTCAGAGTAGTTAAGGGGTGATTTTTTTAGGGTTAACTTTCCTATAGCTATGTAGGTGTTCCCTGACTGGGAAGCCTACTTTTTATTTTAATGTGAGTTCGAAGTAAAAACTATCACGAAAGAGGGCATCGAAGCTACGGAACCAGGTGAAAGCTGAGGGCTGTCGGCTAACAGCTCTCAGCTTCCAGTCCTCATTATTTAGCATTCAAAGAGTATTTCTTATCTCGAAGTCACGTATTCACTATCGATAACGCCCATGTATCTTCTTTCTTGAGGAGATTGCGCAGGGCATGTTTGATGATCCATGCTCGTTCTTTAGTCGCATCCTTTTTCCAGCGTTCAATTACAGCTTTTGCGATCTCAGGATTGTCCTTCAAAATATCGTTCAGGCAGTTGGCTACAGATTTCTGGATATATTTCTTCTTGTCATCTTTCAGGTTTTCCAGAACAGGTAATAATGGAGATGGGTCTTCTATAAATTGATCCAGTTTTGGTGCCCATGGGAGTCGGGGCCTTCCACCTTCGCTGGCAAGTCGGCGGACATGAAAGTTGGAATTTTTAGACCACTCGACCATCACCTCCATGGTTTTTTCTGGATACTTCTCTATATATGGCCGAATCGTGTATTCACCGGTATTCCTTTTGGTGATCTCTTTAATACCATTCATGGACTCTTCAAAGTGATCCAGCCCATACTTCTCAATGAATTTGGCAATGGGCATCACCCAGTAAAAATTAGCGAACATCCCGGTTTCATCTTCATTTTCCGGGCCAAGAATAGAAAGCAGAACCTCCAGGTTATCCAGGTAGTCTTTACCCAAAAAATTATTCAGTTCATCAGCAATCACTTCCACCCGGTCTTTCAATTCTAAAGGCTGTACTTGTTTATCTACCGATTTCGAAAAAGCAATGGTATCAAAAGAGTAACCGGCTTCGGTAATTTTATTTCCCAGGAGTGTCGCCAATTCTCCATCAAACCATAGTTTTAATTGTTTATACGCCATCTAACAACCTCGTCTAAGTTCCCATTAATGTTGCGACCAGCTTTCTGCTTCCCCCATGAATACGATGTTCGCATAAATAAATTCCCTGCCAGGTTCCCAGGTTGAAACGCCCATTAGTAATTGGAATGGAAACTGACGAACCAAGGATAGAGCTTTTTATGTGTGATGTCATATCATCAGCTCCTTCATAAATATGTTGATAAAGACTCATGTCTTCTGGTACTGCTCGCCTAAAGTGCGTTTCAAAATCTTCTCTCACCGTCGGGTCTGCATTTTCATTAATTGTCAAACTTGCACTGGTATGCTGGATAAAGATATGGGCTATTCCAGTATTGATCTCTTTGAGTTCGGGCAGCTGGTTCAATACTTCCTGAGTGATTAAATGGAAGCCCCTGGATTTTGCTGTTAACCTAAATTCTCTTTGAACTGATTTCATGGATGCTCTACTCCCTCTTTTTCCATCATTTCCAGTCCCCAATTCCTTAATGTACGAATAAGAGGAAGCACTGACTTCCCTTCTTCTGTAATCGAATACTCTACCCTGGGAGGCACTTCGGGATATACCTTGCGAAGTATAAAGCCATCTTCTTCCAATTCCCGGAGTTGTTGAGTAAGCATTTTCTGTGTGATGTTTGGAATATCCCGCATCAGTTCTCCGGTACGAAAGGTCTTTTTGTCCAGTCTCCAAAGTATGGGCATTTTCCATTTGCCGCCAATCTTATGAAGCGCAAATTCTACCGGATTATTGAATGTTTTTCCTTTGTATTCGAACTCAGGCATAAATTCTAATATTTCTTTTTTGATGTTCAAGCACTCTTAAACTCAATTATTACCTATAAGTATGTACGTAACTAAATAGTAGGTACTTGTCAAAAAGTAATGTAAGTGCAAAATTTACTCCCAGTCAACCAGAAATTTTGATTTATACTATTATGAACAACCAACTAAGAGAAGAACAACATTACGTACATGCTCATGGAATGCCTGTTAAGGGTAAAATTTTGATGGTAGCCAGTAGCCCGGCTATTTCGAAACAAACCGGATGGCCCATCGGGTTTTGGGCAGCTGAACTTACCCATCCGCTTCATGTGTTCCAGGAAGCGGGATATGAAGTTGAACTTGTTTCAACGGAGGGAGGCAAAATTGAGATGGATTCTTTTTCTGATCCAACAGATGAAAGTCAGTATTCTGCCCATGATGTAATCTCCTTGGGCTATATGCAGCAGGATTGGTTTAACCAGATGTTGGAAAACACATCTAAACTTACTGATGTAGATCCCAACAATTACGATGCCATCTTTTTAGTAGGTGGGCAAGGCCCAATGTATACCTTTCGCGGTAATAGTGATCTTGAGAAATTATTTACTGCATTTTATGAAGAGGGAAAGCCCAGCTCTGCTGTTTGTCATTCAACCACGCTTCTTTTGGAAGCCAGAACTTCAAATGGAGAGTTGTTGGTAGAAGGAAAAACGTGGACAGGATTTGCAGACGCCGAAGAAGAGTATGCAGATCAGGCAGTAGGAATGCAAATCCAGCCTTATCGAATAGAAACCGAGGCCAGGAAACTAGAAGGAACTACATTTAAAGTGGCAGCCCCGTTTTCATCTTATGCAATTGCAGATGGCAACCTTATCACTGGCCAGCAGCAAAACTCGGGTCGGGCCGCTGCATTGATGGTAGTAGATATGCTTGAAGGGTAAAACCAGAAAGGAGCTGGAGAAATTCAGCTCCTCTTTTTTCATGAATTCCATGACAGAAGGCTCGATACCATGATTGTAAAACGAAACTTCAACCCGTTTAAAGTCTGGAAATACATTCAAAAGCCGATGTTAGTAATCTTGACCTGGTCAGCAGGCGTATGGGCATGTATCAATTTTTTTGAACTTACTTTTCTGGCCATAAACTTTACTCCAATTGGAGTATTGGGATCAGCGCTGGCTATTTTCGTGGCTTTTCGAAACAATTCTTCTTATGCACGATGGTGGGAAGCCCGGCAACTATGGGGAAATATCCAAAGTTCTTGTCGAGTGCTGGCCCGGTTAATCATTACTTTTACTGATAGTCATTCCCACCAGGAAAACTACATTAAGGAACGAAGCGAGCTATTTAAAAAGCAGTTGGTGTACCAGTTAATTGGGTGGGTACACTTGTTGAGAGTAAAGCTCAGAAAACAGGAGGTAGAAGTTCCTATCTGGGACCTATTTTCAGTTGAGGAAGCTGATGAGCTTCAATCCACCCATAATAAGCCAACGTATTTACAATGCATGATGGGGAAGAATATCTATATCGCGATGGCAAATGGCACACTTAGTGGGTTCGACAGTTTTCAAATGGAAGGTCAGTTGCTTGCTTTATCAAATTTCCAGGCATCATGTGAGCGTATTAAAGAAACTCCCTTGCCAAGGCAATATGACTTTTTTACCCGTTTATTCGTATATCTTTTTGCTTTGCTTCTTCCTTTTGGGCTGATCGGTTTTTTTGATGAAACACTAACCTGGTTGATTATTCCAGTTGGTGTTCTCATATCAGGAGTATTTTTTATTATGGAACGGACCGGGGCAGTAAATGAGAATCCTTTTGAAAACGAAATCACGGATGTTCCTCTTAACTCTATTTGTAATTCCATTGAACGGGATTTAAGGGAAATGCTCGGAGAGGTAGAATTACCAGAAATTACTAAGCCGGAAAAAGGCTATCTATTTTAAAAGAAAATCAATTATGAAGATCGCAATTATTGGATATGGAAATGTAGGAAAAGCACTTGCTGAAGGCTGGGTGAAAGCGGGTCATACAGTCACCATTGGAGCAAGAAACCCTGAAGATGCAAAGTACCAGTCGACAGGCAAACTAGGTTTGGAAGTACTACCAATAGCGGAAGCTGTTGACCGATCTGAGGTGGTGTTAGTGAGTATTCCTGCAGGTGCTGTACCAGCTTTGGCACATTCCTTTTCAAATGATGTCTCAGGCAAAGTATTCATTGATGCTACCAACTCCGTTTTCATGAGAGACAAGGAATACCCAACGGGAGCCCATGCACTCAAGGCTATTACCGGAGCTGAACATGTTGTAAAAGGCTTTAATACCACCGGATTTGAAAATATGAGAGATCCCTTATATGATGGTGAGGGGATAGATATGTTTACCGCTGGCGATAGCGCGAAGGGGAAGCAGGTTGTCGAAAAACTAGCAACTGATATCGGTTTTGGGAAAACCTATAATTTTGGAGGAGATGACAAATTTGGACTTATAGAGGAGTTTGCTATGGCATGGATTAATTTAGCTATCATTCAAAAAGAGGGGAGAGGGATAGCCTTTCGGGTTGTAAAAAGAAAAGGCGCTAAATAGCGCCTTTTTAAACATTAATTAGTTAACAGCTTCCAGGCTATCTATAAGGGGTTGAATCCCCATATCGTACATGGCTTGCATCATCATATTTACTTCAGGTGCGGTAGTCTCGGGACTTCCGCCAATTAGAGGTGGTGCAGGATCATATTCCATGTCCAACATAACCGCCTGGGTATAATTGTCTCCGAAGATTTCCTGTAGCATTGCCAGCGACATGTCCATGCCTGCTGTTACTCCGGCCGATGTCCAGTATTTTCCATCACGGGTAAAGCGCTCATCAGCAGGTATAGCTCCATATTTCGTTAGAAATTCTTCTTCACGGTACCAATTGGTTGAAGCTCTTTTCCCTTCAAGCAATCCTGTTGCGCCAAGAATCCAACCTCCTGAACAAACAGCTCCTGTGAATAATGTATTCTCATCAATTTGCCTGATCCATGTATGGAGGTCTTCATCATATACAGCCTTTACTGTTCCGTCAAAACCTCCCGGAATGATCAGGATATCCAGTTGATCGATGTTGGCAATCTCTTCATCAGGTACCATTTCCACACCCATCACGGTTTTAATATTTCCTGGCTCAATAGAAATCAGTTTTGTTTTGGCTCCCATTGTTTGCCCAAGTACATATCGTGGTCCCATTACATCCAAGTCGTTTACTCCATCATAAACCAGGATACCAATGGTATTAACTTCGTACTTAGGTTGCTCGAGCATCATATCCATGACGGCGTCATGGGTTTCTGGGGTCATATTTTCCAGATGATCCATTACATCGGGCGTTACATTGCTTTGCTCTGTTTGCTGAGAACAAGCCACCATCGAAATAAAAATGACTAATAAGGTTAAATGTTTCATAGTAGTAAATATTTGATTAGGGATAGTAAAACACCTATCCCGGTTGAATTAAAGTTTTGCTTTTACAGTCACTCCGAAAGTCGCCGGAGCAGATGATCGGGCACTTCGGCCAAAACTGGTATCTGGTGCTCCATAAGACAAGAAGCGCTCATCAGTGATGTTTTCTCCCCACACATAAATGCCAAACCTATCGTAGTCGATACCCGCTCGTAGGTTGACTAATGTATAAGTGGGTTGTTCCAGGGCGTTTTGAATATCGGTGTAGTAAGAGCCCACGTTTCTAATTTCCCCTCTAATGGTAAAATCAAGAGAGTTCGAAACCGTTGTAGTGTACTGAGTACCTAGAAATAGTGTATGTTTAGGAGCATTTGATAAGCTATTCCCGCTAACAACTTCAGTCGATTCAATCCCTGAGAAGAAGTCTACTCGGCGGAGTTCAAAATCTTCATACTGGGTGATATTGATTCCAATACCCGCTTCAATTTGCAGCCCTTTTAAAGGAATAGCCATAGACTCAATTTCTATTCCTGCCGAGGTCGCATCACCTACATTTTCTCGGGCATAGGTAAATGGTGCTACCAGGTTGAAGAATTGCAAGTCATTCCAGTAGATGAGAAATGCAGCAGTATTTAAGCTGAAGGTATTTGATGGAGAGACAAGTTTATATCCAACTTCAAAGTTATTGGAATATTCAGGATCAAAGGTTTGAGAAACCCCAGAGCCTGGCGCAAAACGCTGTGCATTAACTCCACCAGCCCGGAAGCCACGGGTATAACTAACATAGGCCTTAGTACGATCATCGATTGAATAACTTAAGGCAAGCTTAGGAGATAAAGCAGAGAATGTACCTCCTACCGTTGTGTCTGCTCTATTTATGGTTAGTATGTCGCCGCTGAAGATAGCATCACCAAACCCATTAAAGGTGCTTTCTCGATCTTCAAAATCATACCGTAAGCCTGTTGTAAGTTCTATCTGGTCACTAAGAGCGAAGCCTGCTTCACCAAAAATAGCATATCCAAAGTTTTCAGATTCATTTCGAAAAATAGCATAAGTGTCGGTGCCTACTTCAAATGCCAGGTTAGTGGAAGGCTCATAACCTACTTGTGAGAAGCCATAAATACCGGCTGTGTACTTGAACGGAGCATCATTTTCCAAAGATTGAATACGAAATTCCTGGCTATATACTTTTTGTGGAGGAAGTCGTTCACCAATTTCATCGTCATAGAAAGAATGGTAAATCCCTGGGAAATCGATGTCTTGAAAAGCCAGGCTAATTGATTGATAGGTTGATATTGAAGAAATAGAAAATGCTTCAGAGTAATGAGTAAGCGATAGAGAGGTGTTTATAATATTTCGTTCATGCTCTCCAATGCGACTTAGATTAATCCGATCTGGAGTATCAAATGCGATGGTTTCACTAGCCTGAGAGACAAAGAATCCGGTATTATCAGACAAGTCCTGCTGAGCCTTTACATTTAATGAAGCAGAGAAAGAAGGGTTAGGAATCCATTTCAAAGAAATATTTCCGTATAGGTTGCTTTCTCCACCTACGGTTTCCCCATCAATATTTGTAAAGCTGGTCCCTGTTCCGGTAGTATCATTTTCCCAGAAACCATCGCGGGTTTGATATAATGCATTTACTCCCAGAAATAGTTGATTGTTGATGATCGGAGCTTTTACACCGGCTGCATATTTCTGATAGTTTAAATTGCCTGCCTCAACCTCTGCAAAACCGCTTGTTCGGTTTGTAGGTTCTTTAGTGATGATATTTACCACTCCCCCCATGGCATTTCGGCCAAATAACGTGCCCTGAGGTCCTCGAAGAACTTCGATACGTTCAACGTCAGTAAGTGCAAAACCATTAGCCAGGATATCCAGGTTGTTTACACCATCTATGTATGTGGCAACTGCAGGATTCTCGCTGAATACCTGTACCCCGCGAATTGATTGAATCTGCTGGAAACCAACTCCTAATCCCTGGTAATTATAATTGGGCACCAGTGCAGTCAGATTACTTAAATCATTAGTTCGGGTATTTTCAATCTGGCTTGCAGAAATGGAAGTCACAGAAGTTTTAGCTTCAAGGATATCTTCTTCTCTTTTATTAGCTGTAACCACTAGTTCACTAAGTGCTTCAGTACTGGGAGCAAGAGTTATAGTTAATTCCTGATCAGAATTGGTGATGGTAATTGAAATGGTTCTGCTTGCATAACCAAGTGAGGAAAATGACAGATCGTATGATCCGTTCGTTAACGATATTGAAAAATTTCCGTTCGCATCAGTAGTCGTTCCCTGGGTGGAGTTAAGTACTAAGATATTTGCAAATGGAATTCCTTCTCCTGTCGAGGATTCAACAGTTCCAGTTAGTTCCTGGGCATGCACATTCATACCCAACAGGCATAATATGCCTGCATAAAAAAGTTTCTTAATCATTGCTTTATTAAGTATTAGATGAAGTTTATGTGCTTAGGGCACATTTTGGGGCTATATGTTCATCCAATAGGTTGTGGCGGCCGGAATACTCCACCTGGAACTCCATCAGAAGGGAGGTCATGTTTAGCTAATAAGGTAGCTTGATAGACTTTAGGGAAATGCGATTCAGTCTCGCTACTTTCCCAAAAAAGGCCTAGAAAAGTATGGGTGAAAGCAACTCCTGGGGAATTTTCAGGCATTGGGTGGGAATGACCTTTAGTTACTTTCTTATTCAAATAACAGAAACCATTACAATCCGAATCTGGGTCATGTCTGTTTTCACAAAGCGTTTCGACTATTTCATGTTGATGCATCTTAAAATGCGAAACCACACAAAGTTGCGTCAGGAATGGGAGCAAAAAACCCGCAATCAGGAGTATTGATATGTATTTATGCAGTTTTTCCACAATGAGCCGAAGATATTCTTTTTTAAAAGTGAAGTCATGTAAAACATTTTGAAAGCTATTTATAGTGATTTCATTGAGTATAGATAGGTTTGGTAATTCTAAAAATGAGCAGTATATAATCCTCCGGCATTAACAGGTTTAATAAACACTCGTTGTGAAAGAAATTTCCAGGAAATCTGAGATCAAGGAAGAACTAGAACAGTGTTTTTCTTTATTTGAAAAGGGAGATATTGATTCCTTTGTTTTGGCAATACATCAAAGGATTCTCAATGCCAAAGTGAAATTTCCTCTTCTTGAATATTGCGGAGAAAAAATAGTCAATAGAGTAAGGCCTGAACAACATCTGTCAATTTGTGAAAAACTCACCGGCTCACAGACTATTGGAGAAAATGTATTAATAGGGACCATTCTTAAGCTTAGACTGGAACATGATTTTAATGAGGCTATCAACGAATCAATTAAATACATCTCTGAATCCTGGGACTGGTATGTATCAGACATTATAGGAGAAAGAGTATTTGGTCATGCATTTCTGAACTATCCAGGTAGAATGATTGATACCTTCGAAAAGCTAAAAGGTCATGAGAGCAAGTGGGTAGTGCGTGCGATTGGCTCTGGTTGCCATAATGCCATTAAATGGGGGCTTCCAAAACCAGAAGTTGAAGAAGCATTTAAAGTGTTACTTAGCCTTTCAGGAGCAAAGGACCATCATATTAGAAGAGGAATTGGCTGGGCGGCCAAGACTACCGCCAAATTTCATCCTGATATTATTCAGAAATTTGAGGAAGAGATTCACCAGAAAGAGGTGGGTTCCTGGTTCAGAACCAAGATAAAGATTGGATTAAACAGGCATAGTTATGGTCTCCGAAATTGAAAGCAAAACCATACTCAACAAAACCAAGAGAAGAGACCCATGGTTTTTGGATGACTACACACTCAATCCATTTAGCGCATGCTCTTTCAACTGCTTGTACTGCTATATAAGAGGCAGCAAATATGGCGAACACATGGAGAAAAAACTGGCAGTTAAAGTGAATGCGGTGGACCTCCTAAAAAAAGAATTAGCAAGACGAGCCAAAAAGGAACAGTATGGCATTATTGTGCTTTCATCGGCTACCGACCCATATCTAAAGATTGAAGAAGAGATTGGGTTAACAAGGCAACTTTTGAAAGTGATTTTAGAACATCGCTTCCCGGTTCATATGATTACAAAGTCTAATTTGATAGTTCGGGATATTGACCTGCTCCAGGAAATTGATCGAGTTTCTATTCTACCTGATGATTTGCAGGGTAAGCTTAATGGAAGTGCTATGGTCTCCTTTTCATTTTCTACCCTTCAGGATGAGGTTGCCAGGATTTTTGAGCCGGGAGCGACATTGCCTTCAGATAGGTTAAAAGCAGTAGAAGAAATTAAAAATTCAGGCTTAACAACAGGCATTAGCCTGATGCCTTTGATTCCCTATATATCAGATACCACTGAACAACTTGAACTAGCCTTTTCAACCTTTAAAGGCATTGGTGTGGACTATATTTTTCCAGCAACTATTTCTTTGTTCGGTTCCGGGTCTGCTGATAGCAAACAACTTGTGATGCGGGCTATAAAAAGACACTATCCTCATTTGGAAGACAAGTACCATCGCTTTTTTGACCACTCAGATCGTATGCCTGCTTATTACCAATCAGCTTTTTCAGCGAAGATGAGAGAGCTTCTCGATAAATATGAATTGAAGGATAGAATTACACTGTGACTCTAACTAAAAAGGCCTCTATGTAAGAGGCCTTTTGAATGTTTACTTATGTGAAACATAAATAGGTTTATCGTGCTTTACTGCCAGATCGGAAGCGTACTTATAGATTTCTTGTAGTTCTTCATCTGTCGCATCATCGGGTACAGTAATAGTTTGATTATCATCAATACCTCCTGCATCAGCAGTACTACCGGGTTCAGCACAAGTAACAGTAATATGCATTGGTGTTACGATTCCAAATGTTAACGCCGAAACTAATTGGTTTAGGAAGCTTAGTTTAGTTTCCACCTTTGCTATTCCATCAGTACAGGTTTCACTGGCATCGATAGGAGTAGGAGGAACCAATCCATATACAAATCCCATGGCCCATGGTTGATCAATTACTACATTTGAAGGAGTTTTATCAGTCATAACTACAGCGTTATAACACCCTGAAATAAGAGTTACTAATACCAGTGCCGATATAATTTTAATATGCTTCATTATTCCTTTGATTTTGTTACGGTTAAAGCGAAAAAGCCGTATTAGAGTAATTAATTAAACTGACTTTTGAAATTAATTTTCTGAGACCAATTGTAACTGAAGGCTTGGATTAGAAAGCGTTTTATTTATATAGCTTAGAAAGTCGGGCATCATATCTGTAACCTGATCACTCTTGTATACATTTATTTTTTCTTGAAAACTTAGGCGAGCAAATTTTTTCTTGAGCACTCGTTTATCCCGATAAGATGAATAAAGCATTCCATTGCGCACATCAAAAAGGTAAGCTTCAAGATAAGTGGTTAAACGAACATGCTGTCCCGGTACAAATGGGATTGTAATAAGTCCGGCATACAAGGGAGACAAGACGTTCACGTCTTGTTTGAAAGTGGACGAGGAACTTACAAAAAGAACCAAATCTGCTTTAGCCTGGGCAGCATATAACCGAAGCTGTTTAAGGTCGATGGGTTGTGGGGCAATATTATATGTATTCCAATATGGATTTCGCTGACTTTGATAGTAGGAGCTTGGATTAAGCAAGGAAGGAGAAATTTCAACTGCCCGGTCTATGAGCTCAATCGTAACTATAGAATCTTGAAACGGAAATTTATCCTGACTGGCATTATAGATGGCAATAGTAGTAGGAATAGTAATCTGGGGTATTGCTTCAAATGCTTTCCTAATTTCATTATCGTTTATTTGTTTTAAGGAATCAGCCTGTACACTTGATAAAGCAGATAAGTATTGGGAAGTGGAGCATCCAAAAACTAGGAATGAAGTTACAAGAATGATTAAGAGAGTGTATTGAGTTTTCAAAACTGAGAGATTGGTTATCAATTCTGAATTGACACCAAGTTTTTTCAGTTATGTTCCCAAAACTGCTGCGGAAGAAATAAGCAATTCATAATCATAATTTCATTGAAATAGCCGTATCTTCAAGGCTTGGAATTTTTCATTCACAATTAAACATGCATCAAGACTTAAGAAATATTGCCATCATTGCTCACGTAGATCATGGGAAAACTACGTTAGTTGATCAAATCCTAAAGCAGAGCGGGACCTTCAGGGAAAACCAGGAAGTAGAGGAGAGAGTAATGGATTCCGGGGACCTGGAGAAGGAACGCGGGATAACTATCAGCGCAAAGAATACAGCAGTTCACTGGGGAGATACTAAGATTAATATTGTAGACACTCCTGGTCACGCTGATTTTGGTGGAGAAGTAGAGCGAATTCTTAAAATGGTAAATGGGGTAATTCTTTTGGTAGATGCTGCTGAGGGCCCATTACCCCAAACAAAGTTTGTACTTCGTAAGTCTCTAAGCCTTGGATATAAGCCCATTGTAGTTATAAATAAAATTGACAGGAAAGACGCTCGTCCAGATGCAGTACTTGATGAAATCTTTGATCTATTCGTAATGCTGGATGCTACCAATGATCAGCTTGACTTCCCGGTACTATATGCGGTGGCCAGAGATGGTATTGCAAAGCTTGAGCTTGAAGATGAAGGAGAAAGCCTTTCTCCATTGATGGATACCATTGTAAATCATGTTCCGGCGCCTTCCCAACCTGTAGAAAAAGAGTTCAAGATGTTGGTGAGTAGCATCGACTGGAATGACTATGTAGGTAGAATTGCGATTGGAAGAATAGAACAAGGCACCGTTAAGCTCAACCAGGAAGTTGTATTGGTAAATGGTAAGGGAGATCAAAAGATGAAGGGCCGTGCCACCAAACTATTTACATTTAATGGGCTACAGAGGGAACCAGTTGAAGAAGCCCGGGCAGGTGATATTGTTGCTCTTGCCGGGTACGATTCTGTAAATATTGGAGACACATTAACTGCAATATCTGATACAACGCCCCTGGAATATATCGATCTGGATAAGCCAACCATCGCCATGTATTTCCGGGTTAACAACTCGCCTTTTGCCGGATTAGAAGGAGACTATGTAACGTCGAATCAGATAAAGGATCGCCTGGAACGAGAAGTTCGTACCAATGTAGCAATGAGGTTGGAAGCAACCGATAGCCCCGATGTATTTAAGGTTTCAGGGCGTGGGGAATTGCAGATGGCAATTCTCATCGAAACAATGCGACGTGAAGGTTTTGAATTTGCGGTATCCAGACCTGAAGTTTTAATGCAGGAAATGGATGGGGTAGTTCATGAACCTGTTGAAGAAGTTGTAATCGATGTCCATACAGATTTCAGCAATCGAGTGATTGATAACCTTCAAAAGAGAAAAGGGATCATGCAAGGCATGAGCCAGGAAGGAGAGAATAATCGTATTGAATTTCGGGTTCCTTCAAGAGGGTTAATTGGTTTCCGAGGTGAGATGCTAACCGAAACCCGAGGAACCGGAATTATGCACCAGCAATTTGATGCATACGAGCCTTTTGCAGGTGAGATACCGGGACGAACCAGGGGAGCTCTTATTGCTTTGGAAAAAGGGGATGTAACCGGGTACGCTCTTGAGGGAATTCAGGACAGGGGTCAGTTTTTTGTAGAACCGGGTGATCCTACCTATATGGGAATGGTAGTTGGATTAAATAACCGAACCGATGACATGGTAGTGAATGTTGCCAAAAAGAAGAATCTAACCAATCATCGGGCTACTCAAACAGCAGATTCTATTAAGATTTCACAGGCTAAAAAAATGAGCCTCGAGGAATGCATAGAATTTATTGCTAATGATGAACTTCTTGAGGTAACTCCAAAAAGTCTCAGAGTGAGAAAGAAGTTTTTAGATCATAACGAGCGTAAGCGTGAAGAGAAGAAAAAAGCGGCTTTATAAAAAAAGCCCCGATAAATCGGGGCTTCTTCTTGTCTGGGTCAGGTATGTTACCGTTTACTAAGCAATACCGGAAATCGGGGTACTGCAATTAGTTTCTTTATGATGCTTATCTGTTCAAAAAGCTTAATCGGAATTTTGGCTTAGGCTTAGCTTCTCCCTTGCAAAAGGAGACTAACCCAAGTGCCTCTCTCACTATTCTATCTTTTCTTAAGCAGCTCTGGCAAACCAGTTGTTCTTCATTGTCTATTACAACAGTTTGCAGTTTTACCAGGAAATCACCCACCAATCTGGGCTTCCCTTCTTCCGCTCCACAACAGGAGCAGCTTCTAACTTCTACATCTAGCTCACATGTTTGCATACTCATTCTTAATACCCAATTTGTTTATTGAACCTTTATTGGCGAAAGCTAATTTAATAGGCCCACCAGGGTGGTTTTGAAATTGTAGAGAGTGTGTAGGGGAAAAAAGGTGCCTTAACGCCGTTAATGAGGCGTTTTTTTTGTTAACAGTTTTAAAAATAAATAGTACATTGGTCTGGGTTAGGATTTTTGTAGGGACTCTGTAGGGTCTAAAAATTCAATATTAGAGATATGAGGACAACTAGGTTTGCGTTAATAGGCATGGCAGTGCTTTGTTTTTTTGTTCAAGAGGTAAAGGCACAATCAACAAATGAACTGATCAATAGGCTTGAAGTTGAAGAAGATCCGGATCAACTAGAAATCATCTATATCACATTGATGAATAGATATCTAGACAATGATTTGGATTCAGCTTATATATTTGCAGAGGGCTTTATTGAATTTGCAGAGGAATATGGAGATACCACGTTAATTGTTGGAGCACGCTATAATATGGGCCGATACTTCGGCTACAAAGGGGAGACAATTAATGCCATCAATGAATTTAAAATTGCTCAAGAGTTGGCAGATGCAACGTTTGGCACTTCCGAATCCGAATTAGCCCTTCAAGGAAGAATTGTTGGAATGATAGGGTATGTTTACTACACAGATGACCAGTTTGATATCGCTCTCGATTACTACAAACAGGCGCAAGCCTATTTTGAACCATTAGGTGCTCAGCGACCGCTTGCCATAACCATTAGTACCATTGGTAGTATTTATTACCAAAGGGAAGATTTGGAGTCTGCCAAAAAATATTATGAGCAATCTCTTAAAGTAAAGGAAGAGCTGAAAGACTCTTTGTTGATGACTTCGGATATAAAAAATATTGCGATGATTTATCAGGAATGGGGACAGCTTGATTCAGCAAGAATTTTCCTGGAAAGAGCCCTTGAGATAGATGAGAAGATCGGTGCTAGGAGAAAGCTCATCGGGACATATAGAGATCTTGCCAGGATGAATATTGATCTTGGTAATGGAGAAACTGCATTAGACTATGCTAAAAATGCAGTAATACTTGCTGAGGAGTATAATTCCTTTCAGAATCTTGAACGGGCCTATGAAGTTCTCTACGAGGCGCACAATTTTCTGGGTAATAAAGGCGAAGCTTTAGAAAGCTATATTAGGTTTCACGACTATAGAGACAGTGTAATCAATGAAGAAAGTAGAACAGCACTTATAGAAGCACAGGAAAAATATGAAGCAGAAAAGAGAGAGAGGGAAATTGAGTTGTTGGCTTCGAAAACTGAATTACAAAGAACCAGGATTATTCTAATCTCTCTTCTTCTTGGAGGTGGGCTTCTGTTTGCGGTTCTGTTTGCTTTAAGAACTCAGCATGTGAGGAAGAAAGAAGTAGAATTGAAGGAGAAAGACCGACTACTTGCAGATTCTCAAAAACGATTAGCGCAAGAAGAACTTGAGAACGAAAAGCTGAGATTCGAGCAAGTGCAAAAAGAGCTTACAGATTATGCTCTTCATATTGTAGAGAAGAATGACTTTTTGGAACAGCTCAAAGAACAAATTTACGGAATCCGGTTTGGGTCTGATCGAGACGAGATGAGAAGAGAACTGACCAGGATGGAAATGAAAATTCTTCAAAATGTTTCTATTAATGAACAACGTATGGAACTCCAGTCCAAAGTTGACCAGGTGTGTTCAGGTTTTTTTGAAAATCTAAAAACTCAATTCCCGGAGCTAACTGAAAAGGATAAAAGGTTAGCGGCACTAATTCGGCTAAAGCTCAGTGCGAAAGAAATAGCTGGAATACTAAACATTGAACCTAAGAGTGTCGAGCAAAGTCGCTATAGATTGAGGAAGAAATTAGAATTGAATCCTAAAGAGGATTTAGTAGAAGTATTACTTGCTATATAAAAAAAGCCCCCTCGCTATAACGTGGGGGCTTTGGCTTGTCTTGGTCAGGTAGATTATTGTTTTACTAATACAACCCGGTATAACCGAATTGCGGATTAGTTCCTTTAGGAAAGAGAATAACTGGCTATCAACCAATTATTCACGGGTATTAGAATTATGTTAAGGGTAGACAAATTTGCTCCCCAATTATAACTCAAAAGATTAAGCCTAGGCGGGTATGTAGATCATTTGTAGACTCCATTATATTCATTGATAGAGGGCTTTTGGAGTCGAAATCATATATTCTGGTATATTTTTGATCTACAAATTTGTTATGGGTATTAGAAAATTATTTCTGGGTTTAGTTTTTATGTTAATCGCAAGCAATGTAGCCGCGCAATATAGAAGCATGTCTAATTATGAGTTAAGAGAGATTCTCGAGGAGAAAAGTGAAGACGAGGATCTTCGGGGGGTATACGAAGTGCTCATCTCCCGATATATGCGTAGTGATATTGACTCAATGTATGCTTATGCCGAGGAGTTTCTTGAGTTTGCAAATGAAAGTGAGGATTTAGAAATCAAGCTTAGCGCCTACTATCAACTCGGAAGACACTACGCTGTAAAAGGTGTTTACGATGAAGCCATTAAAAACTTAATGGCGGCTTATGATCTGAAATCAGAATCAAGCAGGTTGGGGCATGTTGGGCAAATCATTGGAATGCTAGGCTATGTGTATTATGCCGATGGTCAGTTTGAAACAGCAGCTGATTATTATGAAGAAGCCCTCACCTATTTCGAAAGAGCAAACGCCCGCCGGCCAATTGCAATTTCTACCAGTACTTTAGGTAGTATTTATTTCCAGGCCAGGGAGTTCGATAAGGCAAAACAAAAATTTAAAGAAGCATTACAGATTAAGGAGGAATTAAAGGACACTCTTTTAATGAGTACGGATATCATAAATCTGGCTATGCTATATGAAATGGAAGGGGAACTGGATTCTGCGTTAGTATATGCTTCCAGGTCCAGGGAAATCGATAAAAAGAACAATAACCTAATAGGTTTAACAGAAACCCTAAGGCACCTTTCTTCTATTAATCTGAAAATGGGGAACTACCAGGAAGCTGAACAGTTTGCTCTTGAGTCGCTTGAGAGTGCAAAGAATGTAGGGTCATTAACACTTGTGCGAGATGCTTACTACCTGCAGTATGTTGTTTTTAAAGAGGCAGGAAAACTTTCTCTTGCCCTTGAAAATCATGAACAATTCAAAGTCTATAGTGACAGCATCACGAACATAGATACCCGGGAAGAATTGGTTGAAGCTCAAGCCAGGTATGAAACTGAAAAAAAGGAACAGGAAATATTACTTCTTGAATCGGAAAACAGAGAAGCAAGATTAAAGATGCTGTTCTCTATTATAATAGGCTTAGTACTTTTGGTCGGAATATCTATTAGCTACAGGCAATCTTCAAAGCGAAAAGAGAGGGAAAGACAGCTAGAAGTACAAAGCATCCAAAGAGAACTGGAAAATTACGGAATGCTTATTAATGAAAAAGACAGCTTTATAACCAGTGTCATGAATAAGCTCACAGAAGTTGCCAGAGACCTGAAAAACTTTGAATCCAAAAAAGAGATTAACTCAGTAGTAGATTCGTTGCGAAGGACTACAAAAATTACTGGCGAAGAAGAGCAGTTACTTAACAGGATAGACCAGGTAAATAGTGGTTTTTTTAGAAGGCTGGATATTAAGGGTGGTTCCTTAACAAAGGGAGACAAGCGGCTTGCATCATTGGTTCAAATGGAACTTTCTAACAAAGAGATAGGAAATATTATTGGTATTAATACCCGGAGTGTGGTCCAGGCTAGATATCGTCTTAAGAAGAAACTTAATCTCAATGCTGAAGAGGACTTGGTTGCCTATCTAAAAGAACTGGCCTAGGTTAAAGGGCTATTCTGATAAAAAAGTCGAAATTTGAATTGGGGTCATCTTCAAAAGCATCCGGTAAAAAGCTCTGCCTCAATACAAAGCTAATCGGAAGTACATTTAGCATCACATTATCAAAAATCAGTTCGCCACCATAAGATTTTTGCTGTTCTTTAAAATCAGCAAAAAACACATTGCGTTCGGCTATATCATAGAAAAGATTTAGCCTAATCCTTTTGAAATAAGCGAAGTTAAAAAACCCCCAATCGGGATATGCGATAGGTAATTGATAGTTAAAGGAAAGGCGGTAAATCTCATCATTAAAAGGATAAGCATAGCCACGAGCGTAATTGAATACATCAGAATATTGATAGGTATTTCGAAGAAGCTCTCTTTGGTATTCTCCCTCAATCAAAATGCCATGATTCCAGCCTACGCCTGGTAAATACAGCCCGGCCTGAGCGTTAAATCGTTCTCCCTCAATTTCAGAAAGCGATTTTGAGAAATACATTAGAAGGTATTGCCCAAAACGAGGTTGTACATTTTGGAGCGCTTGTCTTCTGATATTGTAGGATACTGCAGTAAGTTCTAAAGAAGTAAGGTTATCAGAAGCATTTGCTATTGAAAAACGATTGCCTAATTGGTAGGCAGCCAGGTTACCGGAAAGTGTTAACCCCGTTGTGTAATTTCCTCTTTGCCAGATAAGGGGAATTGAGACCCCGGCGCTTATTTTATTTTGAGAAAAGCTATCAACAAATAGTACTGAATCGGTGTCGGTTTCTGAATAAACAATAGGATTACGATCAGAGTTGAATCCTGAGACATTTATAACTGGGAAATACCTGGCATACTGAGCAGATATACCATATCGAAATGCGTCTTCATTTTGATTATATCCGCCAATTAGGTTCGCGTTAAAATCACTGAGAATATTTGTGAAGCCAAGCCTTGCATAAGCTTCGCTGGTACCTCCTGATACTCCCCAGTCATGCAACTTTGTTCCTTTTAAAAATCCTCTATATGGTTTTGATTCAAGCCTTGTGTCTGGGATTTTATCAAGAATATCCTCTTCGTACTCTGCAAGCCTAACATTATACCTGTCCATATCTATAGGCTCCTCAGGAGTAATAGTATGTTGGAGGGACTCACTAATTGATAGCGAACTTAGTACTGATCCCATCTCAGTGAACTCTGTAAATACTATTCGCTTTCCGTCAGGGGAAATATCTGGTTGGTAGGCCCCGATTTTTGCAGAAGTAAGCTGGGTAATTGTCTGAGATCCGTTTATATCGACTGAATAAATGTTATCAATTCCCGAATATGAAGCTGAATAAACCACTCTTTCATTACCTACAGATATTCTCCCGATGGTATGCTGAGTCCAGGGGGATAATTGTGAAATTTGATCGCTTTCCAGATCGTATTTAAAAATGGCTAAACGGCTATTTCTCTTTCCCAGGTAAATAATAGCGTCACCACCTGTAGACCAGGAGGGATATGAGATGACATGGCTTTCGGGGTTTTGTAGAAGACGGATTGTATACCCATTCTTTGAATCTAATAGTATGATATTCGATTCCAGCTCCTCTGTATACCGTGCAGCTGCTATCTTCGAACCATCGGGTGAAACTTCCGGGGAGAAAAGCTTGGTTTTATTAGCTACTACTTTTTTTTCTCCAGTTTCAAAATCATAGGTAACTACTTTCGTGTAATTTCTATTGGCCCACCTGGCATCTCGTTCATATTCAGTCCATGCCAGCATATTGTTTGAAGTAGAGAGGTAAGATGAAATGGAAGAACCTGTTGATGTAACTTTCCTTGAGTATCCTTTATCCAAATGATAGATGGCCCTGGTTTTTTGGAAGCTGGCACTTAAGTAAACAAGGCTTCCATTATTTAGATACTGAGGGTAACTATGGTTGGTAAAGGTCTTCTGTTTTTGTGTAAGAGGTTGATGTTTAGTTAACTCAAGGCTTGCAAGCTCGTCCTCCCACTGCTTTTTTAGCTCGGTATAAGAGGCTTTATACATTGCCGGAGCCCTCATTCCTGTATGAATATTCATTGCTCCTGAAAAGGGATAAATAATGGTCCGGTAAGAACCCGCATCAGCTAACACTTTTTTCCAAATCTCCGGGCCATATTTATTTCTTCCATAATTGACCATGGCATGGCCAAGCCGATAATGATTTGGTACTAAGTCTTTGTATGAGCCATTTCTGGCTTTCATGTAAGAATAATCAATATCGTTTAGCAAAAGTGCTCTTTGTTCTTTGAAAAAAGAAGCATTCCGGCCTCTTCCCCCACTTGTCAACACTGTTTCAGAACTAATGGCATCTCCTTCAAAATACCAGTTAGGGATGGCAAGAAACATAGAGCCGGCCCAACCTCCCTGCCCTTGAGTAACATGAAAGAATTTGGTTACCCACCTGTTAGCATTAGAAAACTGAAGAGCATGCCGGTATTCATGAATAGCCAACCCATCCAGCCAATCCACTGATCCAAGAATTTGATTGTTTTGAAAAGGAGTGGCAAAAAACTCGCTTCGATAAGGGGAGAGGCCTACATAGCCATTAGAAATGACCTGGTTGGTTTGGAGTACGATATCGATCTTTTTGGTATTAGTGCCAACCGTATAAAGTTGATTGGCATGCATATAATTGATCAGGTTCGCGATTCGATTCGCCTGATCATATTCCCCACTAGGATAAATAACTCTTACAACAGGAGTATTAATTTGACTCCATGTAACTGAGGGGGGATGTCCTCCAAGTTGAATCTGAGAAAAGGAGTTTTGCCATGGAAAAAGAAGAAATGAAAAGAGAACGAATATTCGTAGAAGAATTGACAAAGCAGATGTTTTAATAATACTTCAAGAAGATAAATACCGGTGTTATTACAACCTAGTATTACTATAATCTCTAAAACAACGGTGATTCAGTCAGATGAGTATTTTAAAAATGAGCTTCAAGCGAATAATGAGAAGAAGTCTTTTAAAAAGGAAAGCCTTTTTTTGGAGTGATGTTTATGGTGAGCATTAATATTTCGGAGTTTCCTTTTACATCCCTGGCAAGCCAATTTTTGTTCTCCCTCATGATCAATCTCTGACAATTCCACAATATAATTCCCCACTTTTCGCATTTTCCCTTCCTGCGAATTGCAAAAGTCACAACTCCTGTTGGAGTCAAACTCTTTAATATCTGTACTGTCCTTCTTTTCTTTAGCCACTAGTCTTCTTCCAATTATACCCATGGCGATAATAGGTTATTAAAAGAAGAATTCCAGTACCTGTAGAGTTTTTGTAGACTTTTTTTTCTTTAAAGAAAAGAAGAAATCAGGCTACTTAATCATTTCTTAAAACTAGTATTTGCAATCATTTGATTAGCAGAAGCTTTTTTGTGAGTACTTTTTTCGAAGATGAAAGTCGGTAGATATACATTCCACTAGAAAGTGAAGAAGCATCGAAAACAGCAGTGTATCGACCTGCTTGGGTTAATTCACGATCGATCAGGGTAGCAACTTTTCGACCCAAAATGTCAAACACCTCAAGGCTTATCTCTCCTGCTTCAGGTATCCCAAAAGAAATATTGGTGGTTGGGTTAAAGGGATTCGGATAGTTTTGGAGTAATTCTATTTCAGTAGGCATTCCGTCTATCTCTTCTGTTCCCGTAAGCTGTTGTACAGAAAGTACAAAGCTTGTTGAAGCAGAGAGCTCACCATCAGATACAGTCACTTCGATCGTACTTTCGCCGATGAATGCTGGGTCTGGAGTTATAGTAAGGATCATGTTTGAAAAAGTAGCGACCAGAGCTGAGGTATCAGTTTCTGCGGTTAGGCTAATACCGTCCCCATCCGGGTCAGATGCAATGATAATTCTCATGAAGGTTTCACCAGCAGCTGCAGAAGTATCAGAAAGCGCAGCAATAAAAGGAGGCTGATTGATACTATTAACGAAGACTCTAAAGCTTGTTGATGAAGTATTGAATCCATCAAACACATTAATTGTAATCGTAGCTACTCCTGAAAAATCATCGTTCAGAACTAAAGTTAAAATAGAACCCTCAAGAGAAGCCTGAACCGCATTTGTATCTGAAGAAACAGAGATGGTTAGCATATCATCTTCATTATCAGAAGCCATTACCGCGGTGATAAAAGTAGCCCCTTTTTCTAAAGTTGTATCATTAATGGACGCTAAGAAAGGAGGCTCATTGATCGCCATAGAAGCTTGTCCAAGTCCAATAATGGATGTTTTATCAACAGGAATAGTTAATGTGTCGCCTTGTTTTGAGAACCCCGGGATTGCATTCCATACTGAGAGGTCTTCGTCATACTGAAAGGCGGAATGATTCACAGCCAATGCGGAATCTACAATCTCAACAAAAGCCGCTTTATTGAATGTGATATTTTGTATCGAACTATCGGTGTCAAAAGAGCCAAACACATAGGATTGATCGATATTGATTTCGGATTCTTCAATAAAAGGACTTGGAGTTAATGCTGACCCGAAGAAGAAATTATCGGTTTCCAGTACCGTTGAATCCTGGAAAATAAGCCGGGTATCTTTGAACCATTCCAGGGTGTCTCTTTCAATTCCGAATTCCTGATCCACGATTAGTTCAAAGTCATCAGAAATTGCGGAGGATACAAAGAGAAGAACACCTCCTTTAATGGTATTGCTGGATTCATCTATCTCGGTGATTTCAATCAGGCCATGCGAGATACTTCCTTGTGCTCCCAAACCAAACTCACTGATGTCAGGAGGGAGCATATTTTCAATTAAAGGAGCCTGATCTCCCACTTGTAGTACTCCAAGGTCTATTAAGGAATCGCTTGCCTGAAGTTTGAATTCAGTTCCATAAAGCTCGAACACGCCTGAAGCAGCAGGCAGGCTATAAAAGTCGGAAGTTAAGTCCAGATCAATATTGAAGAAAAAGGGCTTAGGGTTATCAGTAATAAAAGGTGCTCCCATTATTTTTGGATTGGAAAAGAATTGTTGTTGTACAAATACATCAACCGAATAAGCCATCGATTTTTTGAGAGATTTACCAAGAATATCAGTTCTGGCTGTATTTAATAGAGCTCTTCTCACACCATTAGCGGAAAGTTCTTTGAGTAATCCCCCAACGTTTATACTACCTCCAGTTCCGGTAATAGACGTTCCGGGAACATCCTGTACCAGTTTATGAAACGAGCTTTGCACATCTATCCAGGCATTCTGGTAATCGTCATAATCAGACTGGCTGAGATTTCCGGTTCCAATATTGTCCAATAGCTTTCGGTACTTTTGCCCCACATTATCGACTCGTTCCTTGAATCTCTTCATACTACTGTACGCCTTCAGTGGATTAAGGCCTTTAATAGTTTCTGTGATGGAAAGCCCAAGTAAGTATTGCCCATATTTATGGGTGGCGTTGTTCACGGCTCCTCCCTCAGTAAAGAAGATACCTTCTCCTAATAACCATCCATCAGGATCTCCCACATTGTTAGGGGTATAGATGGAGATTTTTTCTTGAGTCATGGATTGTCCGATGGGGCGGGTGTTTGATTTATAAGTCCCGAACGCTTCCCCATTTTCTCCTGAGGTTAATCGAAGTGCCAATGGCGCATCAGGTACATTTCCCTTAGATGGAATGATTACGACATTCGTATTTGACGGTACTGGAATACCTCTTGAATCAAATATCTTGGCTTCGATGTTGGTAACAATGCTTCCGGCTTTAATGGTTTTAGGTTTCATAGTCACCTCTGCATAATCAGGGCCGATAACGATAGGTACATTACTTAAGTCCTCCGGCGTCAATTCGCTTTCGAAAGGAATATTCCAAAACACCTGGCCTGGGAATTGACATGGATTCCCGCAATCGAAGGCTGCAGCCCATGCTTTCATCTCTATTCCACTATAAATCTCTTCATAAGTAAATGTCTGGTTATTGAATAAGCTTTTTGGGGCCACATTTGCATATGGGGCATGATAGGTTAGCTGTGCTTCACCACGGTTATCCATTCTTAAGAAAGCTGTTTTATCTCCTCCAAATCCTTCTACCAGAAACACGCCTTTCCCTGTTACTTTTCCTGTTATGCCAACCAGTCCAATGGATTGAAGGTTAATAGCGATCGGAGTGCCTTCGGGTACTGATCTTCCGCGGCTGTCCTCTACTGAAATGAAAACCTCAGCGCTTTCGGCGTGTAATGCAGAGGTGAAAACATATTTGTCATTTTCCTTGCTGATGGTGCCAAAGGATACTTTGTTAGAACCTACTAGTACCGGAGGGACGCTCTGGGCAACATCAATGTCCAGTGTATTGATAGACAAGAGCAAATTATTAGGGTCGAAAAAGTCCTGGCTTACGCCCGAAATTTCTTTTATCGCTGCATACCCGATATCCCCGAATCCTTCTTCCGCTTCCCACCATGGCATTTTATAGTACTCCCATGCAGCATCCTCAGAATAATTCAGGTCTTTGAATATGCGATTATACCAATCAGTGAATGGGGGAGGGACCATTAAAGGAGCGAAATAGTCGATCACCAGTTCCCCGTTTTCACCTGCAATCAGAATATAGTCGCTAAAGCCACCTTCCTGAGGTTCCTTAATTACTTGATCGGAAGGGATTGTGCCAGGATGGTTTAATCGAATACCAAACGGGGTACCCGCAGGCACGGGATTATCCATTCCGTCGTAGATAACAAACTTGAGTTCTGCTTTTTCAGGACTTACTCCACTTGCCGTGAAGATATACTCGTCGTTGTTTTTGCTCTTTGTGGTAACTATACCATAGCTAGGCCCCAGAAGTACTGGAGTAACGCTCTCTTTTTTTAGTGGGATATTGGCTACCAGCTGGGCAGATTGTTCATTTTCAGGATTAGGAATGTTCACTGCTACAACCAGCGAACTCCAGCTGTAATATTTCAATTCATTTTGTTCATCGTGTTTCTCCCAAATGAAGGCCAATGAGCTATCGATGTACTGATCCTGGAAAGAGCGGAACCCCCTGGGGGTATAATCAGGAATGTAGTCTACTGTAATTCTCCCTTCAGCATTTGTTTTGAAATAGAAAACCCCACCTCCGGTATTATTTCCACTTTCTTCTACTTTAAAGAGTGTCGACCCTTCTACACTTCCATAATTAATGGAAAGGGCTACAGGAGTGTTTTCGGGAACAGGGTTACCATCCTCGAATACAGTAATTGTGAATTCCGCAGTTTTTTGAGGAAACTCAGCGGAACTAAATACATACTTGGACGAACTTTCCCACAAAGCCGAGTCAGGTGTCTGAGCCTGGGGATTATCCGGGCTTAGAAAAAAGGCGATTACAATTGAAAGAGCAGAAAAACGATTGAAAGACTTCATTATATACCCCGATTATTCGTTATTCAAATTCAGCACAACTGTTAGGTACCAGGTCAAGTCTAGATTGGTAGTCTGGATCTTGCGTGGGAAGTTCTATTACTTGGAGTTCATTAAGCGGAATATTCTCTAGTGTCGGATAATCCTCGTCAGGAAGGACGCCATCGTATGGATTGGTGGCTACGCTTTCAGGGTCGATGGCATACAGAGCAATTCCGGTTTCTCCACCACTATCTACCAGGTACATGCCATATTCCTGGAGAGCTTTGGCAATAGTCATTTCTGCTGCGGTTAACCCGAGTGTGGTTAAGTCCAGGTTCGGGTTTAATCGAACCAAAGCTCCTTCTGGAAGGGAGAAAGCATCGGTAATAGTACCATCGCTGTCGGTAGCAGGGGCTACGGGGCCACCAGATTTTGTGAAAGGATAACTAAATACAAGGGCATGAGTGATTTCTCCATTCACCAGTTCATCGGGCCAAATCATCCCGCCAAGGAATGCGAAACCCGAACCTCGGGTAGAAAGGCCTTTGTCATAAATCCCATCATCCGATAGTTCGATCGCGTTTCCCCAACTTGCAACCCAATTCCCATCTTCTTGTCGTGCCTGCCAGAAATCAAATTCGCAGCCTGTATCCCGGTTAATAATAATCATGTGATTGTCTTGTGCAGATTCTTCTGCACAAATTCCCGTTCTAATCGGTTCATCTTCTCCATCTGAATCATAAGCTGGTTCTGCATAATCAGGGATGGGAACATCCTTTAGCGTATTTACTCCCATCTCCCACCAGTCTCCACAATGGAGGGTTACATCCGTGGTTGGAGTATTGTTATCTACCACAAAAACGGTCGCTGAATACTGGCCTAATTGAATGAGAAGGCTTTCGCTGGAACCTACTCCTGAAATAAGCTTCTGGATATAGTCATCAGAATTCGCATCAACCTGCATACTGGCAGGTATTTTTGTATTAAGCGGGCTTGATGAGTTATAAATGGAAAGGCTTGCAAAGGAAGGCAAACTTTCAGGTTTTTCACCTACCGGATCAACAGGGCCGACCGGATCGCTCCCTCCATCGTCTCCATCTGTGCTGCCACAACCCGGCAGGACGAGTGAAAAAGAACAAATCAATAAAATGGTTAATAGCGATGTACTGCCTGTACCAAAGCGAAAAAATTTCATACCCACTCCTTAACATAATTAATGGCTCCCGCTATGTTATAGAAGCAGGTGAGGGGAATCCTGCCGGAATTGTGCCCGATTCTGCCTAAATCGGCAGTTACTTTTCTGACTGGAATTTACCGGGACTCAGGCCATAAGCTTTTTTAAATAGGCGGGAGAAATGACTTCTGCTCTTAAAACCTATTTGCTGAGCAACAAGATCTACGGTGATTGATTTGTCCTTTAATAGGATTTTGCGCGCTTGATTGAGTCGAATGGAAGTGATGTATTCGTTGGGGGTCATACCGGTAAGGCGCTGAATGGTTCTATATAGTTGACGTTCACTGGTATGCAGATCATTAGCCAGGCTGATTACGTTCAGGCTATTTTTATCCAATTGCTCCTCGATAATCTGTTGAATGTTGAACAATTCTTTTTCCTCAGGAGTAGGTTCTGAGCTATCTACTTCTGCGTTTAGTGCGATTCTTTTCAAATGATTTTCAGCAAGATTTACTGCGCGTACTTTTACTTCTTCAGGTATGAAAGGCTTACTTAAATAGTCATCAACACCGATTCTCAAGCTATGAAGGCGATCTTCATCGGTTGCACGAGCAGTAAGCATCAAGATGGGTATATGAGCAGAATTTGGAAAGCTTCGTAGCGTTTGAGTGAGTTCAAGTCCATCCATTTTGGGCATCATGAGGTCACTTATGATGAGGTTGGGGGAGATATTTTTAAGTACTTGCAGGGCTTCTTCTCCATTTCCCGCTTCAAAGACATCAAACTCAGGTTCTAATAGTTGAACCAGGAATTCCCTCATCTCGGTATTATCTTCAACGATCAAGGCCATTTTTGTACCAGACCTTGTTTGTTTTTTGATCCCAACACTCGCACCCGTCTCTTCTTCGAACGTTTCAATAACCTGAACAGGGATACTTAAGGTAAAGACGCTCCCCTTACTTAAAGAGCTCTCAACGGAAATACTTCCATTCATTAACTCGGTGAGCTCTTTGGAAAGAGAAAGTCCAAGCCCCAACCCATTAGTGAAACTGCCTTCTCCAGAAGCTCCCTTATAAAAACGGTCAAAGACTTTGGGGAGTTCTTCCCCGGAGATACCCATGCCGGAATCAGAAACAGAGAAGGCCAGCTTCTCCTCTTTATAAGCCAGGGCTATCTCTATATAATCTCCGGTTTCAGTAAATTTTAATGCATTATTGATCAGGTTAGAAGTGACCTTATCAAATTTCTCGACATCAAGAAGGACGTATTTAGTGCTACCAATATCCTGCCGGGTCCTAAAACTAATTCCTTTGGACTGAGCCAGGGATTGGTACGAATCAACGAATAGTGTGAACCAAGTCCTTAGGTTAACCTGCTTCAAATCAATCTCGATGGAGTTTTCTTTCAAGCGCGAAAGATCGAGTAACTCGTCAATCAATTTAGACAGGCGATGGCTGTTTCTTTGAATGCCCTGCAGCTTTTTTTCAAGTTTCTCAATGGGGTATTGAGCCAGGTTTTCAGCTAAAACCTGTTGTAAAGGAGCATCAATGAGGGTGAGTGGTGTTCGAAGTTCGTGAGATATATTAGCAAAGAACCTGGACTTCATTTCATCCAGCTCCTTTAACTGCCCCGCCTGCACTTCGATTTTGCGACGGGCTTCAACCGCCAATTCCTTTTGTTCTTCCAGTTCCTTTGTTCTCTCTGAGACCTTGATTTCCAGCTTTCTTCGATCCTTTTCCAGTGAGCCGGTTCTCCATCTGATGAATAACGCAACTCCCAATAGTGCTGTGAATAGATAGCTGAGGTATGCCCACCAGGTTTTCCAAAAAGGGGGGTGAATGACAAGGGGAAGTTCAAAAGGAACCGAACTCCACACGCCATCGCTGTTCGAAGCCGTTACCCTAAAGGTATATTCCCCGGGAGGCAATTTAGAATACCGGGCCAGTTTATCTCCTCTTGTAGAGACCCAGTCAGGATCGTGGTTTGCCAGCATATACTTATACTCAACCCGATCTGGATTAGTAAAAGTGATTCCTGTAAACCCTATTTCGAAGGTATTGTCATGCCAGGTAAAGCTGAGCGGTTTATCTGATTTATAATCGACAGCTTGAGAACCATCACTATCGAATAGATTGAGTGATGTAATATGAGCAATAGGAGAAAAAGGGTTTGCTGTAATCTCAGAAGGGATAAAAGAGCTTACCCCATCGGTACCTCCAAACCAGAAAACCCCATCATTGGAAATAGTGCTCGCACGGCGGTTGAATTCGGTATTGATTAAACCATCAGTTTGGTCATACCTGTTAAAAGAAGAATCTTCGGGACTGAATTGGAATAATCCATTATCGGAACCCAGCCATAAATTGCCTTCACCATCTTCTGAAATACTAAAAAAAACAACATTCGAAGTGAAACCAGGAGATTCTATTTGAGTTAATAAATCCCTTTCTGAGTTTAATGAGAACAAACCTGACCCACTGGCCAGCCAAATAGCTTCTTTTGAATCAGCATGTATATCCCAAATTGGAAACTCGGATAGTAGAGACAAAGAAGAGTTATTTTTTAAAGGAGCTTCAAATTGGTTCCTTTCGAGATTATAGGTCAATAAACCTCCTCCTTGTGTGCTTATATGGAGGATATCATCCTTCAAAAGCAGATCTTGAACCGTAGAAACGCTCATGTCAGGAAGAAAACTAATGGTCTCAATAATCTCCTGAGTAGTGGTATTCACCTTATATATATGGTGATCACCGGCTACCAAAATGGAATTAATCCCTCCCGAAATAATTGAAAAAGTGATGGGGAGTTCCGGGGATGTAATGAGAAATGGGATTCGTGTCGCTTTTCTTTGCTCAGGTTGATATACATACAATCCATCAGTTGTTCCCAACCAAAGCTCATTATCTTTGGACGGGTGGATGTATACATCCCATATCTGGTTAGCTTCAGTCTTTTCAGAAATCCTATGATAAGCCATAGATTTACTTTCAAGATCATAACGGTAGAGCCCGCTCCCCAGTGTACCTATCCATAAACCCGAATCATCTGTTTCAACCGACATTACAATATTACTTGTCGGTTCTTTATCGTCAGCTTTAGATAATGAAAGATGATGGAATGGCTTTTTAAGTGGATCATAATAGAAGAGTCCATTTCTTGTTCCTACCCATATTCCACCCCATTTGTCTTCATAGATTTGTTCCACAAAGTAGCTAAGTGACCCTGTTCCAAAAGTGGTACCAGATACATTTAAAATCTCACTAGAAGTGATTTGCTGGAGGTAAACACCATTTTGGGTGCCTATCCAAAGATTTCCATCCCTGTCCTCCAGAACTTTTTCGATATCTGGGTTCTCTGCAAAACTATTTAGAACCTTTACGGAAGGAAATGGGAGGGCCAATTTTGTAAGTCTGTTAGTCCAGATATTTCCCGTGCTGTAACTCGGGTAGATTGCTTGCCGTTGGTCAATGGGTGACTGAGCAAGCTGCTTTTTGGTGGAGTCAAAATGGCTCAAGTAGTTGGTGCTTTGATTGTAAACCCAGACTGTTTCTTCTGAATCTTTAAAGATGGTGTATTCCCCTTCATCCATAAAAAGTGATGAACCATTAGCATCAGAATCAAAAATTGTATAGCTGTTATCGATCGGATTGAACGAGCAAACGCCTGCTGAAGTAGGGAACCAAAATTTTCCTTCTTTATCAATTACAATGTCATTATAACCGATCCTATATCCCCCAAGTACCGGAATGGAAGTGTAATGGGTAAATGTCTCTGTATTTCTGTCGAACCGATTTAATCCATTCCATGTGCCTACCCATAGGTTTTGATCATGATCTTCAAACACATCCAAAACCACATTGTCAGAGATAGTAGTACTATCAGAAAGCGATGAGGAGAATGTCTCGAACGTATGCCCATCAAAACGGTTTAGCCCATTTTCAGTAGCTACCCAGAGAAAGCCTTCAGAATCCTGGTACACATCATGGATGATATTATTGGAAAGGCCTGAGGAAGAATCGTACCTCTTGAATTGAGGAGGTACGGCGAGCTGAAGCAAAGATAATACTATGACAAAAGTCGTAAACATAACTAACTATCAAGTTACATGACTTTTCTAATTGTGCCATCTAAAATTAATAGTTGCAACTTGAAGAAGTACAACTTTGAAAATTTATGTAATGATTTAATTCCAGAGTTTGAAAACTAAATAGAGTTGACTAATTAACAGCAATTAGGGTGGGCTCCTAGTAACATTAATATAATATCGATGCTATGTTAGTTAATAAACTAAAGCTTGCCATTAGAACACTTAAAAAAAATAGTTCTCAAACTCTCATCAATCTATTAGGCTTATCATTGGCATTTGCGATAGGCCTGTTTGCTTTCCAGTATATACAAGATGAATTGTTGTACGATACCCATCATGAGCAGGCAAACGAGATTTATAAGGTATCTACCTATCGGGTTTACCCAAATGGTTCAGAAAATCATTTTGCCTCATCTCCGGCACCTTTATACTCAGAACTACTGCCAGATTACCCGGAAGTTATTGCTTCTACCCGTATGCATGACCTGGGCGAATTAACGGTACGAAGAGGGGGGGTGTTCATTAAAGAGACAGATATCTTTTTAGCCGACTCCACCTTTTTCGACGTGTTCAAAGAATCATTGCTTAGGGGTAACCCGGAAACTGCTTTGGTGAATCCTAATTCAGTAGTTATTACTGAGGAGATGGCTTCAAAGTATTTTGGAGAAGACGATCCGATGGGAGAATTCCTGGAAGTAGGCGATTGGAATCTTACGGTAACCGGGGTAATTGAAACAGTTCCTGATAGATCGCAGATGCGATATAATTTCCTGGTCCCACTTACTGAAGAAAGAGCCCCTTATCAACTGACCATATGGACGGCTGCATTTGTCTACCATACCTATACAAGAATTCAACCCGGTACCGATATAACTTCTCTGGAGCAAAAGTTTGAAGCAGTAGTGCCGGGCAAAGCATCTCCTTCAAGACAGCAACTAACCGGAGAAACGTACGAGGAATATGTAGCCAAAGGGAATTTGGTCGAGTTCAAACTCACGAATATTCAGGATATTCATATGGGCCCTTTTACCGGGGGGCTATTAAAGCCCGTGGGAAATGCAACCACACTGTTTGTACTGGGAATAATTGCAGTATGTATTCTCTTAGTATCTGGAATTAATTTCATAAACCTGTCTATTGCAAGTGCTTTACCGAGGGCTAAAGATGTGGGAGTGAGAAAATCCTTGGGAGCAAGTCGATACGATCTCATTAAACAATTTCTTCTGGAGACTTCTTTACTATGTTTGCTCGCTATGGTTTTGGCGGTTGGGATGTTGGCATTGGGTATGCCTTATTTGAATGACTTCCTGGGCAAGAACCTGACCCTGTTGGAATTAATAACGGGTATGGGCGCATTAGTAAGCTTTTCATTGCTCGTATTATTGAGCATTGGAGCAGGTATTTTTCCGGCTATCATTGTTTCATCGTTTAAGCCTGCATTGGTATTAAAAGGGATGATTGCAAGTAGAAGCGGTAAATCCAGATTTAGAGACACACTGGTAACTTTCCAGTTTATAGTATCCACGGTATTGCTCATTAGCACCTTTACCTTCTACTACCAGATTGATTTTATGAAGAAAAAGGATCTGGGCTTTAATGAAGATCAATTAATCTCCTTAAAGGGTTTAGATGTGATGGAGCCTGGTGCTTTTAGCGCTTTCAAACAAGAGTTAAAAAGTGACTCAGAGATTAGGGCAGTATCCGGAATTTCACATGTATTTAGTGCCGGTAATCTTGGTTCATACTCGTTCAGCCTGGCTGATAGACCTCTGGAAAATACCACGGTTGTACAGACATTATTCGCTGACTATGATTTACTGGAAACACTTGAGGTAGAGGTAATCCAGGGACGCGAATTTTTACCTGAATTTGCTGACAGTACCCGGTTAATCATAAATAAGGAAGCTTCAAAACGTTTTGAATGGCAGGATAACGCCATAGGTAAATGGGCAATGAGCCCCTTTATCCAGGTTCAAATGGATGTAATAGGTGTGGTAGATGATTTTCATTTCCAACCTTTAAATAGTGCTATTGAACCCATGTTTTATATTCTGAATGACGGCGATCAACCATATAATTTTGCCTATATACGCATTGGCGGCCAGGATATTCCCGGAGCACTTGCGCATGTAGAATCTGTATGGAACAGATTTGTACCAAATGAACCTTTTGAGTTTTCTTTTGTTGATCTGGAGATTGATCAGGTATACAAAAGCGAAGAGAAATCGGGTACACTTCTCAGCCTTTTTGCAATCATTGCGATTCTTATTTCCGTGATAGGCCTCTTTGGATTGGCTTCTTTTAGTACTGAACAGCGCAAAAAGGAAATTGGAATTCGTAAGGTACTTGGAGCAAATACTTTGAATGTTCTACTCTTGCTCTCAAGAACATTTGCCATCATGATTGGAATAGCATTTTTATTTGCGATACCTGCCGGCTGGTACATTATGAATGAGTGGCTAAATAGCTTCGCCTATCACATCGAATTAAACTGGGTAATATTTATGCTGCCTGCATTACTGGTATCTCTTTTTGCTTTAGGGACCATCAGTTTCAAAATCCTAAAGATTGCTCGGCTAAATCCTGTGCATAGTATAAGACAGTAGATTCTATCAGAACAGGAATAAAATGTATGGGGTAGGGTAAATGGTAGCAAAGGTGTTTTAGCATATGAACACCTTTAATTGACTACCATGAATAAAACGAAACACCTTGCATTGGTTCTCATCTTCGCTCCAATGCTATTTGTTCAGCAAGGCCTCGCTTTTCAACATGAAGCGGTGTCGGTTGAATACAATTTTGCAGAAGATGCAGCTCTAATAAGGGGTAACTATGAAGAGAATGTCGATAAATTATCGCGTTTTAAAAAGGGGCACATGGGGCTCAGGTTCTATCGGCACTATGGAGACGAAAAGTATATCCCACTTTTTCTGGAGGGGATAGAACTTGCAGAACAAAGTCTTAATACCATTTATGATCGAGGACTGGACGCCGAAACAATCAAAGAGTATAGTGAGGAAAGCAACCGAAAGTACTACAGCACATCCACAACGAGGAAAAGGCTTCGAAGTAAGACATTAAGCGATTTCCCTGAATATCGATTTTATGCGACCAAGCTATTACGCCACGTGGCTCGATTAGATGAAGTAGGGCTGAGACATCAACACCACGATGAATTTATAGCTGCATTGAAGTCCTATGATTTTGAAAGGGTTTTTACCAACGATAAGATGATCAAAGCATGGGGAGCCCAGCTCGCGAATCAAGTGTACTGGTTAAAGCAGTTAGGTATTGCAGATTATACCCAGGCCTTTCAAGAGGCAGTAAACAGGGTCTATCCTGAGGAAAGAGATAGCAGGCTTAGCAAACAACAGTTCGAAAACAAGCTCTATACACTTACTCATATAGTGATAGCTGCCTCAGGTTATTATCAATTTGATATAGCGGAAGAAGATTTCCCGGAAATTATCTCTTATTTCAGGAGGAATACCTTATCCATATTAGAAAGGGCAAAAGAAGATGTAGTCATTGAAGTAGGTATATCTCTACTACTTACAGGTAATGATTATCAGGAAATCGAGGTAATTCGGCAGCATATAAGTGATAAAATTAACCGTGATAAACGGATGATTCCATCTCCATCAGGAAAGACCGACTTTGCACTGGGAGAGCATCGTAATATAATAGGAGTACTGTTGCTGGATTGGCAGGGTACGTATCAACGTCCACAGGTCAAGGATTTTGGGAAGTGGCAATCCAATATTCCAGAAACATTGTATGCGTACCTGCCTCAAAATAATTGATAGATGTAAATGAGAGAGAGGTGATGAGTGAGAGTATCTCACCTTTCACCTCTCATTTATCAAGAGCTTTTTTGCCTCGTTTTGTACTCTAAGCTTATTTAGGTGCTCTGTAGAAAGTCTCTTGTCTTGAACTCATATTAATTAGCTAGGTGGACCATACTTCTTAACTATTGATAAGAAGTAGTATGCAGGAAAGAGGAGTGCTGGTTGTGCTCCTCTTTTTTTATGAATTGGGGGTAGGGTATTTAATCAGTGAACTGTTCTATAGATAAACAGCATCAACATACAACAATGAAAAGAACAATCACCTGCATACTTGTACTACTATTATTCCAGGAATTTGCCTCTGCTCAATTCCGGGTTAAAACGGGAGCTTATCAAGGGTATGAGTGGAACATCTTCAGGAACCCAGAAACGCTCATCCAGTCAGAAGATACGTTGGGGAGAAGCGATTTATGGAGTAATTCAAACTATAATGAGTTATTCGTTAATACCGACTTTTTCAAGAGATGGGGAAGCAAACGGTTAAAGCTCAGCGGCGATGTAAGAGCCAATGTGTACCACCAACAGAATAGCGCTCAAAAAGAGTTCTACCGCTTATATGCTTCCTATAGAACCAAATATGCAACAAGGAAGTTCTTTGAAATTTCTCCAAGCTTCTCAAGAAAAACACAGGCTCCGATAGACCAAAGCGATCTTATTTTCAGAAGCCGATTTTCCTATTCACAGGTATTAGCTCCGTTGCATTTCGACTTCTATCTCAAAAAGCAAAGGTGGCTACGATTTGAGACCAGCTACCGATATAAATCGTACGATGCTACTTCCAATGACAAGACTCACTACCATGGATTTGAAGCTCAGGCTTTGTATTCCAAAAGATGGAAAGGAAAGATTACAAGTGAGATTGAGTTGTTCGCCGAATGGAATTTGAGAAACCAAACAGAATTAGAATTTGCCACTCAAAGCAGCCCGGAAGAAATAAAAAAGAGATCATTCGAGTCCTACACATTTGGAAGTAATCTGAGTTTTCGGACAAAGAGCAATTCTTTCAAAATCGAATTCCCGGTTTCTTATAAAGTATTCAATGATTCACCCAGTAATCGACTCGATTATTCTCAAATCGTAGCAGGAACTAAACTCTCATTTGATCTGGGAAACGCCAGGGTAATTCAAAATTTCTCTGGGACTCTCAGAGATTTCTCCACGATTTCAGTGTCTGAAGATGAACTTCTGAATTACAAATTCATTCGCAGTTCCACTACGGTAACTGTACCTATCATGAATAAATTTAACTACATCGCAAAGGCGTCCTTAATAAGGAGATTATCGAACAGGTCTACCATGAGGAGCAGCTCATTTAGAGGATATTTCAGCTCTTACATAGAGACAGGCATAAGTATAAGCTTGTGATTTCTAACCCAACAAAAGATTAAAAGCACCTGTGTGAAAGCAGGTGCTTTTTTATTGGATAGTATAATTATCGGGGAGAAGTTCTGGAATCCGATGTGTCCAGCCCCAGAAACCATGTAAGGTATATTTCCAGGGTTCAGAATAGCTGCCAACGAACTTATTAACTACCGCGGTTTGATTGGGGATTTCAATCCATGAGATCTGGTTGTAGTTCCCACTCATTCGAATCTTTCTTTTTAGTAAATACCCTATCTCCTCGTTTATATAGACCACTTTTATGAAATCATATTCTTTGGGTATAAAAAGCTCTATCCATTTACTATCCTTTGGGAGAGTGCTGAATTCCTGTCTTACGAGTTCTTTAGTGAAGGCTTTATCAGTGTAATCATGATGCCCCTCAAAATTATTCAGGCTTTCCTTCTTGGCTGCAAAAATTTGGAACCCTTCCTCTTCAAACGAATTACTATCTAACGAACTTAAAAAATGAACAAAAGAACCCTCATAACTTCGTTTCCTTTCTCTTAACCATTTTTGATGTTCTTGTTCTGAGTCGGCCTTCATTTCCTCAAATTTCACATAAAAACTGGCATTAAAACTATCATTAGAAGAAATACTCTCATCCAGGTAGTACGTGATTTCATATCCAAGAGCTTTGTTAAGTATCCTTAACGGTGCCTGGCTGGTAGCTATTAACTTAGAATCTGAGTTTTCAAAATCTAATACTTCGGGATTAAGCATCTCCATCTCCGTAGCGTTTTTTGTATACCCAAAGAAGTGCTTTTTGAAAAGCTCAAGATTTTTTTTCCACTCTTTATTACTTGCCTGTACCTGAATTTGACCAAGTTCAAAATCTTTTGGTTCAAGGCTCACATTGAAGGTGTGTTTTTCATTTACGGGAAATTGGATTTTAACTGCATGTTCCTTGAATCCAATAAAAGAGAAGACAATTACTTGTTCTCCATTTGGAATTCCTGATAGCGCATACTTGCCATCCTTATCCGATATCGTACCTATTGTAGTCTTATTGATAAAAATATGCGCACCTGGTAAAGTTTCTCCTGTATCCGAGTCGACTATAGTTCCTCGGAGTACATTGCTTTGAGCATAGGCAATGTCGTTTGCGATTATGAAGATCAGGAAGAGCAAAAAAGATTTGCTGAAACTAAACATAGCAGTCAATTTCAGTTAGTATTTATATGCATTGTGGAAGTTGTTAGAAAGCATTCGTAAAACCAAATTGTTTTACCCCATTCCATAAAAAGAAGCTTTTTCTGCGAAGTAAGGTTCGAATATTTTTTTGAGAGGTTGATGGTCAGGGTGATTAAGCCCAGAATCTTGTTCAATAAGGTCTCTGGCCCTCTCTTTAGCCTGTGCCAGAATGAATTGATCCTCTACAATATCAGCGACCTTAAAATCAGGCAATCCACTTTGTTTGGTTCCAAGAAAATCTCCTGGGCCCCGAAGCTTTAAGTCAGCTTCAGCAATCTTGAACCCGTCATTCGTTTCTTCCATGGTTTTAAGTCGGAAGGCACCTGCTTTGCTCACTTTCACATCAGGCATTAGTATACAATAACTCTGTCGTTCGCCCCTGCCTATTCTACCTCGTAGCTGGTGAAGTTGAGATAGCCCAAAACGCTCAGCATGCTCTATGATCATTACAGAAGCATTTGGTACATCAACACCAACTTCTATAACTGTGGTTGAGACCAAAATGTGAAGTTCATTAGCCATGAAGGCTTTCATGACTTCATCTTTTTCGTCGGAACTCATACGCCCGTGCAACAGGCCAACATTAAATTCAGGAAATCGGGCTTTTAGCTTTTCATACCCCGCGGTCGCATCTTTTAAATCCAGTGCTTCTGATTCTTCAATCAATGGATAGATAACATATGCCTGTCCACCGGTATCAACCTCAGATTTCACAAAGGAATAGACGTCCTCTCTTTTCTTCTCCCCACGAATAGCGGTCTTAACTGGTTTTCTTCCGGAAGGGAGTCCTTTTATAATAGAGATGTCTAGATCAGCATATACGGTCATAGCCAATGATCTCGGAATAGGAGTAGCACTCATCACTAATATATGAGGATGCTCTCCTTTATTTAAAAGTTCGGCACGTTGCTTTACTCCAAATCGGTGCTGTTCATCAATCACGGACAGGCCTAACTTGTGAAACTTAACTTCTTTCTGAATGACTGCATGCGTACCCACTACAATTTGGCAGCTTCCACCTTCAATATCAGTTAACACATCTCTCCGCAGTGCCGTCTTTTGGCCTCCTACCAACAATCGAATATTAATATCCAGGCCTTCCAACTGGTTTGAAAGAGTCCGGAAATGTTGTTCGGCTAGAATTTCGGTAGGGGCTAAGAACGTTGCCTGGAATCCATTATCCAAGGCCATTAATAAAGCCCCAATTGCTACAATAGTTTTACCGGCGCCTACATCTCCCTGAATAAGCCTGTTCATTTGCCTGCCTGACCTAACATCTTTTTTGATATCAGCCAGGGCAGACTTCTGGCCATCGGTTAAAACGAAAGGGAGCAGTTCATTGAAATAGGTAGAGGTATAGTTTCCAAGATTGCCAAATACATGTCCTCGTTCTCTCTCTTTAATAGTATGATGAATCTTCTCCATGCTTAATTCAAAAAGAAAGAGCTCCTCAAACTTGAACCGATCCAGCGCTTTTTTGTGATCGACATGGCTATTTGGGAAATGAATCATGTGAAAGGCGTCTTGCCGATTTGGGAAGTTCAAAGAACCTATCATAGTTTTTGGCAAAAACTCCTCCAGGTTCGTTCTGCTTAAAATAGACTGAACCCACTTTCTGATTAAGGAGCTTGTAATCCTCGCCTTGCTGAATTCTTTATTACCAGGGTAAATGGGAACAATTCTGGAGAAAGCCTCCAGGTCTCCTTCTTCGGCTAGTTTATCAACTTCTGGATGGGCAATGGTGATGCTTTTTCCATACCTTTTTGCCTGTCCAAAAAAAGCAACAACCTCTCCTTCCTTAAATGCTTTTTTGAAATAAGAAGCTCCTCGAAACCAAACTCCTTTAATAACACCTGTCCGGTCGTAAATCGAAATCTCAAGCCTTTTCTTTTTCCCAAAGCCTACTTCTTTAATGGAAGTAATTTTCCCGGTAACCGTTACCTCCTCGTTAGCTCCACGTAGCTGTTTAATAGGCTGAACATTTGTCCGATCTAAATAGCGATAAGGGAAAAGATATAGCAGGTCAGCGGCAGTTCTTATCCCTGACTTTGACAAAGCTTCGAGTCTTTTTGTTGATAAACCGGGTAAAGTAGAGAGATTCAATTGATATAATGATATATATCTATAAAAAAATTATTAAGTCAATTAAGCTGCTTTTGGCACTAGTTTTTACGAGAGTAGACAACATTAGGGAATATGTGGAATTATTAGTGATAAATTTTTTGCACAAAATTTCAAACATCCCGATATTTGCAAGCTCTCGATTTGATGGCAATAACCAAATTTTTGAACAGTGCCAACTATACAACAACTTATTAGAAAAGGTAGAAAAAGTAAGGTTCGGAAAACAACTGCTCCTGCTATGCAGAACTGTCCGCAAAAGCGTGGAGTTTGTACCCGTGTTTACACTACCACTCCGAAGAAACCGAACTCAGCACTTCGAAAAGTTGCTCGTGTTCGTTTAACCAATGGAATTGAAGTTACCGCCTATATCCCTGGTGAGGGCCACAACCTACAAGAACACAGTATTGTTCTTATTCGTGGAGGAAGGGTAAAGGATTTACCGGGTGTTCGATACCACATCATTCGTGGTACACTTGATACTGCTGGTGTTGAGGGTAGAACACAAAGCCGAAGTTTATACGGTACTAAACGACCTAAAGGGTAACCATTAAGAATTTAAACTAGTCGAGCATGCGTAGAAGAAAAGCAGAAAAAAGAGACGTGCAACCAGATCCGATATTTTCGGACAAAATGATTACCCGTTTTGTGAACAACCTGATGAAGGACGGGAAGAAAAATGTTGCTCGTAAAATTGTTTACCAGGCATTCGAACTGATTGAAGAAAGAACAGGAGAAACAGGTATTGATGTTTTCCGTTCTGCACTTCAAAATTCTACTCCTGTAGTTGAAGTGAAGTCTCGCCGAGTTGGTGGGGCTACTTACCAGGTGCCTGTTGAAGTGAGGCAAGAGCGTGGTACTGCCTTGGGAATGAGGTGGTTAATTAAAGCGGCAAGATCAAGAAATGATAAGTCAATGTCGCTGCGTCTTTCCAGAGAGCTTATCGATGCTTCTAAGAATGAAGGTGGAGCTGTTCGTAAGAAAGATGAGACTCACCGTATGGCTGAGGCAAACAAAGCATTCGCACATTTTAGATTTTAAAAACACTATTCATCACAAACATGTCTGAAGTTAAAACTGCAATGGATCCTAAAGTTCTCGATACGATGCGCAAAACGCGTAACATCGGGATTATGGCGCACATTGATGCCGGTAAAACAACGGTTACCGAGCGTATTCTTTTCTACACTGGTAGAAGTCATAGAATTGGTGAGGTGCACGATGGTGCTGCTACAATGGACTGGATGGAGCAGGAGCAGGAGCGTGGTATTACTATCACCTCTGCAGCTACACACTGTATTTGGAAAGATCACCGTATCAATATTATTGATACTCCTGGTCACGTGGACTTTACCGTAGAGGTAGAGCGTTCTCTTCGTGTACTAGACGGAGCAGTATTTGTGCTGTGTTCTGTAGGTGCCGTTCAGCCTCAGTCTGAAACGGTATGGAGACAGGCTACCAAGTATATGGTTCCATGTATGGCATTTGTGAACAAAATGGACCGTACTGGTGCTGACTTTTATAATGTAGTATCTCAGCTTGACGAAAAATTGAATGCAAACCCTATTCCTATCCAAATTCCAATCGGAAGAGAGGAGAACTTTAAAGGAGTAGTTGATTTGATCACCATGCAAGGTATTGTTTGGGATGAAGCTTCTCTTGGAGCTAAGTATGATGTAATTGACATCCCTGAAGACATGGTTGACAGTGTGAACGACTACCGTGTTCAAATGCTTGAAGCTATCGCTGACCATGACGAGACCTTGATGGAGAAATACCTCATGGAAGAGGAGATTTCTGAAGAGGAAATTATTGAAGCGATTAGAAAAGCAACAATCGCAAAAGACATTACTCCAGTAATGTGTGGTACTGCTCTTAAGAACAAAGGTGTTCAGGCGATGCTTGACCGTGTTCTTGATTTCATGCCTTCTCCACTTGATGTAGAAGCTGTAAAAGGAATTGATCCTAAGACTGAAGAAGAAGTTACAAGAGAAGCTGATCCAAATGGTCCTTTCTCTGCACTTGCTTTCAAAATCATGACTGATCCTTATGTAGGTAAGTTGACTTTTGCTCGTGTTTACTCTGGCAAACTTGAAAAAGGATCATACATCTTAAACTCTTCTACTGGAAAGAAAGAGCGTGTTGGTCGTCTCTTAGAGATGCATGCCAATGATAAGAAGGATGTAGAAGTTGCTCAGGCAGGTGATATCGTAGCTGTTGTAGGTGTTAAAGAAGTGTACACTGGTGATACTTTCTGTGATTTAGATAGCCCGGTTATCCTTGAGCAGATCACTTTCCCAGAGCCGGTAATTAAGCTTGCTGTTGAGCCTAAAACAAAAGCGGACAGCGATAAGCTTTCAACTGGCCTTCAAAAACTAGCGGAAGAAGATCCGACATTTAAAGTTTCTACTGATGAAGAAACCGGTCAGACTACTATTGCTGGTATGGGTGAGCTTCACCTTGAGATCATTGTTGATCGATTAAAAAGAGAATTTAAAGTAGAAGCTAACGTAGGTGCTCCTCAGGTATCTTACCGTGAAACTATCTCTGCTAATGTTACTCATCGTGAGACTTACAAGAAGCAGACGGGTGGTCGTGGTAAATTCGCTGATATCCAGTTTGAGATAGCTCCTATGGAATATTTCGATAACTATGAAGGAAAGAAAGATCGTGTAAATCAGCACGAAGGCTTCGTATTCATTAATGAAGTTGTAGGTGGTAATATTCCTCGTGAATTCATTCCATCTGTTGAAAAAGGATTCATTGCGGCTATGGAAAATGGTATCCAGGCCAACTATGGAGTTCAAAATATTGGAGTAAGACTATTTGATGGTTCTTACCACGATGTTGACTCTGACCAGTTAAGTTTTGAGCTAGCTGCAAAGTCTGGTTTCCGTGAGTCAGCGAAAAAAGCCAAGCCGGTAATGCTTGAGCCTGTAATGAAGGTAGAAGTAACTACTCCGGAAGAGTACATGGGTGATGTTATTGGTGACTTGAACAGTCGTCGTGGAATCATCCAGAGCATGAACTCTGATCCTAACGGTTCAGTAGTAAACGCTAATGTTCCTCTTTCTGAGATGTTCGGATACTCAACTGACCTTCGATCTTTGACTCAGGGTCGTGCAGTATACTCTATGGAATTCGAGGAGTACACTCAGGTACCTGACAAGATTGCTCAGGAAATCATTGAAAGCCAGGCATAAGAATTTTTAAACGATAAACTAAATTAGACATGGCAAAAGAGACCTTTCAACGCACCAAGCCCCACGTGAATGTGGGCACCATTGGTCACGTAGATCACGGCAAGACGACCTTGACGGCGGCGATCACGACGGTAATGGCGAAGACCTATGGGGGAGAAGCCCAGGCCTTCGATCAGATTGACAACGCTCCGGAAGAAAGAGAGCGTGGGATTACCATCGCCACGGCGCACGTGGAGTATGAGTCTGAGGCACGTCACTACGCGCACGTAGACTGCCCAGGCCACGCCGACTATGTGAAGAACATGGTAACAGGTGCGGCTCAGATGGACGGTGCTATTTTAGTAGTAGCGGCTACCGATGGCCCGATGCCACAAACCCGCGAGCACATCTTGCTAGCTCGTCAGGTGGGGGTGCCTCAAATCGTAGTGTTCATGAACAAGGTAGACTTGGTGGACGATGAGGAGCTTCTTGAGCTGGTAGAGCTGGAAGTGCGTGAGCTGCTTTCTAGCTATGAGTTTGATGGCGATGACATTCCTGTGATCCAGGGATCAGCCCTTGGTGCTCTAAACGGCGAAGCGCAGTGGGAAGAGAAGATTGTGGAGCTTATCCAGGCAGTGGATACCACGATTCCTACTCCAGAGCGTGATGTAGACAAGCCGTTCTTGATGCCGGTGGAAGATGTGTTCTCTATTACGGGTCGTGGCACGGTAGCAACAGGCCGTATCGAGCGTGGCATCTTGAAGCTTAACGACGAGATCGAGATCGTAGGGATCGTAGAAGAGCCGTTGAAGAGTGTAGTGACGGGCATCGAGATGTTCCGTAGGCTGCTTGACCAGGGTCAGGCGGGCGACAACGCGGGGATCCTGCTTCGAGGGATTGCCAAGGAAGACATCCAGCGCGGGATGGTGCTGTGTAAGCCAGGCTCGATCACCCCACACAAGAAGTTTGAGTGTGAGGTGTACGTGTTGAGCAAAGATGAAGGAGGCCGTCACACGCCGTTCTTTAAGGGCTACCGTCCGCAGTTCTATTTCCGAACTACGGATGTAACGGGAGCGTGTGAGCTACCTTCTGGGGTGGAGATGGTAATGCCTGGCGACAATGTGAAGTTGTCGGTAGAGTTGATTCAGCCGGTGGCGATGGAAGAAGGGCTGCGTTTTGCGATCCGAGAGGGTGGGCGAACCGTAGGGGCCGGAGTGGTAACTAAAATCTTAGATTAAGGAGTTCTGATCCGTGGCAACACAACAAAAAATCAGAATCAAGCTAAAGTCATACGATCATAATTTGATCGATAAATCAGCTGAAAAAATTATTCAGACTGTAAAATCAACTGGTGCTGTGGTTTCTGGTCCAATTCCATTACCAACAAGAAAAAGCATTATCACTGTAAATAAATCAGTGTTTGTTGATAAGAAGTCTCGTGAGCAGTTCGAATACAGAGCTCACAAAAGACTTATTGATATCCTGTCTACTGGTTCTCAAACCGTAGACGCTCTAATGAAGCTGGAATTACCTTCCGGCGTTGACGTAGAAATTAAAGTTTAACGAAAGGATCAAGAACACAATGCGTGGTTTGATTGGAAAAAAAGTTGGGATGACAAGTGTCTTCGACGAAATCGGTCGCAGTATTCCTGTAACTGTAGTTGAAGTTCCAGCCGCTGTTATTACCCAAATCAAAACAGAAGAAAAGGATGGCTACAACGCTGTTCAGGTTTCTAGTTTTGAACGAAAAGAAAAAAATATTTCAAAGGCTGTAAAAGGCCATCTTGCTAAAGCAGGGACTTCAGGAAAAGCGGTAGTAAAAGAATTCCGTGATTACTTACCAGAAGGTCTTGTAGAAGGTGATGAGCTTAAGGTTGAAGACGTATTTTCTGTAGGAGATATCGTTGATGTAGCTGGTACTTCAAAAGGTCGTGGATTTTCTGGGGTAATTAAGCGTCATAACTTTAGCGGTGTTGGCGATGAGACTCACGGTCAGCATAACCGATTAAGAGCTCCTGGTTCTATTGGTGGTGCTTCTGATCCTGCTCGTGTATTCAAAGGAATGCGAATGGCAGGTCAGCATGGTAATACTCGTGTGAAAGTTAAGAACCTGAGTGTTGCTAAGATTCTTCCAGAATCAAGTCTAATACTGGTTACCGGAAGCATTCCTGGTCCTAAAGGCAGCTACGTTGAAATCCTCAACAAATCAGCTGAGGCGTAAGAATGAAATTAGATATATATAAAATAGACGGAACCAAGGCAGGCAAGAAAGCAGATCTTAATGATGCAATCTTTGCTATTGAGCCTAATGAAGTTGTTATGTACGAAGACGTGCGTCGCCATATGGCCAACAAACGTCAGGGTACTCATAGCACTAAAGGGCGTTCAGAAGTAGTCGGTAGTACAAAAAAATTATACCGCCAAAAAGGTACTGGTAACGCTCGCCGTGGAAGCATCAAGTCTCCTCTTCTTAGAAAAGGGGGTACCGTTTTTGGTCCAAAACCACGTGACTACAGCTTCAAATTAAACAAGAAGGTTATTCGCTTAGCAAGAAAATCTGCGCTTTCAGTGAAAGCTGCTAATGAAGCGATTACTGTTGTGAAAGACTTCACTTTTGAAGCTCCAAAAACCAAGCAAGTAAATACAATGCTTGCAGCTTTTCAGGCTGAAGGTAAAAAGGTGCTCCTTCTTACCGCTGAGAATGACAAGAATATATACTTATCAGCTAGAAATCTTCCTGGTGTAACAGTACTAGAAGCAAACATGCCTAATACATACCAGATTCTAAACGCTGATATAATTATGATCCAGGAAAGTGCGATTGCGGTTCTTGAGAGCTCGATCGAAAATAAGACTGAAGAGGTAGCAGCATGAGTATTTTAATCAGACCTGTTATTACTGAAAAATTGAGTCGTCTTTCTGAGACTGAGAATAAGTTCACTTTTGAAGTAGCTAAAAAAGCAACTAAACCAGAAATCAAAGAGGCGATTGAGTCTCACTACCCTGGCGTAAAAGTAGCTAAGGTGAACACATTGATCATGCCTTCCAAGCCTAAAGGTAGATATACACGAAGTGGTTTCCAGGCAGGTAGAACTGCAACCTGGAAGAAGGCAATTGTGACAATTAAAGAAGGTGAAATCGATTTCTTTAGCGAAATCTAAGATTAGAGATACATGGCAACAAGGAAATTAAAACCTATTACTCCCGGTACCCGCCACAGAATCGCTCCTGTGTTTGACGATGTTACTGCTGACAAACCGGTAAAATCTCTTACCGTTGGTATCGGTAAATCAGGTGGTCGTAACCATCATGGACGTAAAACTTCTCGTCATAGAGGAGGAGGACATAAGCGTCGTTACAGGGTAATCGATTTCAAAAGAAACAAATTTGATATCCCGGCTAAAGTTCAAACGATTGAGTACGATCCAAACCGTACAGCAAGAATTGCGCTTTTAGCTTATGCAGATGGTGAAAAAAGATACATCATCGCTCCCAATGGATTAAAGGTTGGTGATACCGTGATTTCTGGTTCAAAAGTAGCTCCGGATTTAGGAAATGCTCTTGAATTAAGACATATGCCTCCTGGTACATTCATCCACAATATTGAGCTTGAGCCAGGACGTGGTGCAATCCTTTGCCGAAGTGCAGGGACTGTAGCTCAGCTGTTGGGTAAGCAAGAAAAATATGTAAGTGTGAAGCTTCCATCTGGTGAAGTGAGATTGATCCTTGGACGTTGCCTTGCAACGGTTGGTACTACCAGCAATCCGGATCATATGAATACTACCATTGGTAAGGCAGGAAGAAGCCGCTGGTTAGGTCGTCGCCCACAAACTCGTGGTGTTGCGATGAACCCGGTAGATCACCCGATGGGTGGTGGTGAAGGTAAAGCTTCTGGTGGACATCCACGTTCTCCATGGGGTCAAATGGCTAAAGGTAAAAAGACCAGAGACCGTAAGAAGCTGTCGAATAAGTACATCATCAGAAGAAGAAACGCTAAGAAATAAGAATAGAAAGTATGCCACGCTCATTAAAAAAAGGGCCTTTTGTTCATTACAAGCTTCAACGAAAAATTGATGAAGCTAATGAAAGCGGAAGCAAAAAAGTGATCAAAACCTGGTCTAGAAGTTCTCTGATAACTCCGGATTTCATCGGACTAACATTGGCTGTACACAACGGCAAGCAGTTCATCCCGGTATTTGTAACGGAAAACATGGTAGGTCACAAGCTTGGTGAATTTGCACCAACAAGAACTTTCCGTGGGCATCCAATGAAAAAAGCTAAATAAGGTAGAGTAAATGGATACTCCAGTATTTGAGGCAAGAGCCATACAAAGACATTTAAGAAGAGCTCCTCGTAAAGTGAGGCTAGTTGCTGATGCAGTGCGCGGTGCTCAGGTGGACAAAGCTTTGAAAAGGCTTGAATTCACCAAAAAAGGTTCAGCAGCTGAAGTAGCAAAAGTGATTAAGTCGGCTGCAGCAAACCTGAGAGATAAATTTCAGGAAGAGCGTTTTGATAATGAAGATTTATACATCAAAACCATCTATGTAAATGAAGGCGTAACCCTTAAGAGAATTCAACCTGCACCGCAGGGAAGGGCTCACCGCATAAACAAGCGTTCTTGCCATATCACTGTTGTGGTTGCAAAACGTGAAGTAGAAATGGCAAACGATTAAACGAGCAATACCTTGGGACAAAAAACAAATCCAATTGGTTTTAGACTAGGAATTATTCGCGGTTGGGATTCTAACTGGTACTCAGAAGACAACCAGCCTGCACTAGTGCTTGAAGACACTAAGCTTCGCGAATATCTAAAAACCCGTTTAAGAAACGGTGGGCTTTCGAATGTAGTAATCGAGCGTACCCCAAAAAGAATCCTTCTTACTCTTAGAACCAGCCGTCCTGGTGTGATTATCGGGAAAGGTGGTGAGCAGATCGAATTACTTCGTGAAGAGCTAAAGAAGATCACAAGCAAAGAAGTTCAGATTAACGTAAGTGAGATCAAGCGCCCTGAACTTGATGCTAGTTTGGTAGCTCAGAATATTGCTCAGCAGCTTCAGGCTCGTGTTTCTTTTAGAAGAGCGATGAAAACTGCTATTGCTTCTGCCATGAGAATGGGAGCAAAAGGAATTAAAGTTTCATGCGCTGGTCGTCTTGGCGGTGCTGAGATGGCGAGAACAGAACAATACAAAGAAGGCCAGATTCCCCTTCATACACTTAGAGCAGATATTGATTATTCAGTTGCTACTTCTAATACCATTTATGGAGCTATTGGAGTAAGTGTTTGGATCTACAAAGGAGAGATTATTGGAGATGTTGACTTGACTCCTGGAGCTCAAAGTAAACAAGAAGCTGATTCTTCCAGAGGTAGAAGAGGCGGCGACAAAGGCGATCGCAGAAATAACAGACGCCGAAGAAACAGAAACCGTGCGAACAATAACAACGGATAGGTAAGTAACGATGTTAGAACCAAAAAGAGTAAAACGACGTCGAGTACATCGCGATAAGCTAAAGGGTAATGCTAACAGGGGTCACCTGATTAACTTCGGTGATTTCGCATTGAAAGCATTGGAACCTAAGTTCATCACTTCTCGACAAATTGAAGCATGTCGTATCGCAATCGCACGTTCTCTTCAACGTGATGGTCAGACCTTCATTCGAATTTTCCCTGACCGACCAATGACCAGCAAACCTGCTGAAACTCGTATGGGTAAAGGTAAAGGTGCTTTGGATCACTGGGTGGCTGTGGTAAAACCAGGCCGCATCATGTTTGAAATCGCTGGAGTATCTGAGGACAGAGCTCGTGAAGCGATGAGAAGAGCTGCTCACAAACTTCCAATCAAAACTAAATTCGTCGTTCGTCGAGATCTGAACGGATAAGGAGGAAGAAATGAAAGCACATGAATTAAGAGATTTATCTACTACAGAATTGGAAACCAGAGTTAAAGACGAGCAAGCTGCTCTTCAAAACCTTCGTTTCTCTAAATCTGTAACCGGGCAGCTAGAAAATCCTGCTCGTATTAAAAGTCACAGACGTGAGATTGCACGTTTGAAAACCATTTTGAACGAAAAAAGAAGTGCTGAATAATCAGCAGGATTTTGACTATGGCAGAAAACGCACAGAATATTGAAAGAGCACAACGCCGCGAAAGAACCGGCCGGGTAGTTAGCGACAAGATGGAGAAGAGTATCACCATCGCTGTAGATCGCCAGGTGAAGCACCCTATTTATGGGAAATTCATCACTAAGACTACCAAGTACATGGCTCATGATGAAAACAACGAAGCTGGTATCGGCGATACCGTTCGAATCATGTCAACTCGTCCGCTTTCCAAAAGAAAGACATGGAGACTGGTTGAAATCGTTGAAAAAGCTAAATAAGAGGTTTAGGAAGAAGCGATGGTTCAGACTCAAACAGTATTAAACACAGCAGATAACAGCGGAGCGAAAAAGATCATGTGTATCAAGGTTCTTGGTGATTCAAGAAGAAGATATGCTCGAGTAGGTGATATCATCTCTGCTTCAGTTAAAACTGCTCTCCCAGGTGGTAATGTGAAAAAGGGAGATGTAGTGAAAGCTGTTATCGTGAGAACGAAAAAAGAATTCAGGCGAAAAGACGGAAGTTATATCCGTTTTGACGAAAACGCCGCAGTAGTTATTAACAAAGATCAGGAACCGGTAGGTACACGTATTTTTGGCCCTGTAGCTCGCGAACTTCGTGAGAAGAGCTATATGAAAATTGTGTCCCTAGCTCCGGAAGTACTTTAAAAGGATTAGAGTAATGCCACGCAGGTTCAATACACAACGAAAATTACACGTTAAAAAAGGCGACAACGTAGTTGTACTAGCCGGTAATGATAAAGGCACACAAGGCCGCGTACTAATGGTATTTCCAGACAAGGACAGAGTACTTGTTGAGGGAATCAACATCAGAACGCACCATGAGAAGCCTTCTCAAGAAAATCAACAAGGTGGAAGAATCCGAAAGGAAGCTCCTATTCACGTTTCTAACGTGATGGTTGTGGACCCTTCAACCGGAGAGCCATCAAGAATTGGTCGAAAGCGACTCGAAGAAAACGGTAAAGGCCGTTGGGTACGCTACGCGAAGACCAGTGGTGAAATCATAGACAAATAATTGTAGATAACAATGGCAGAAGCAAGACTACATACATTTTATAAAGAAGAGATTGCTCCCAAGCTTAAGGAGGAATTTGCCTATGAGAACGTGATGGCTATTCCTAAGCTTCAGAAAATTGTTCTTAATGTTGGATCTGGTGAGGCAATACAAGACAAGAAGTCTCTTGATACTATTGTTGCAAACATGGCTCTTATTACCGGTCAGCAACCAGTAACTACTAAGGCAAAAAAATCAATCTCTAACTTCAAACTTAGAGAAGGAATGCCGATTGGATGTAAGGTTACACTTAGAGGACGTATCATGTACGAATTCCTTGATAGATTTATCAACCTGGCATTACCAAGAACTCGTGACTTTCAGGGAATTCCTGATAAGAGCTTTGATGGGCGTGGTAACTACACGATGGGTGTAAAAGAGCATACCATTTTCCCTGAAATTGATACTGATAAAGTTACAAAACTGCATGGTATGGACATTACGTTTGTGACCAGTGCAGAAACTGATGAAGAGTCTCTTGCTTTGCTGAGACACTTCGGAATGCCATTTAAAAGAAGAAATTAATACGAAATTCCATTATGGCTAAGAAATCCTGGATAGCAAGAAACGAGAAACGAAAAAGAACAGTAGAGAAATTTGCTGAAAAGCGAGCTGCGTTGAAAGAGGCTGGTGATTACGAAGCACTTCAAAAGCTCCCTAGAAATGCAAGCCCTACCCGAGTAAGAAACCGGTGCAGCATCACTGGAAGAAGCAGAGGGTACGTAGGCAGATATGGTATTTCTCGAATCAAGTTCCGTGAATTAGCTTCGGAAGGAAAAATTCCTGGCGTAAGAAAAGCAAGTTGGTAAACTGATATGAACGATCCGATAGCAGATTTTTTAACTCGAATTAGAAACGCGCAAACTGCAGGCCACAGGAAAGTGGATGTTCCTGCTTCTAAATTAAAGCGCGCTATGGCGAAAATCCTTGTTGATAAAGGATACATCTCAAAGTTCATTGACATTGAAGATGGTAAGCAAGGCGTAATCCGAATGTTCCTTAAGTATGATTCTTATGGATTGCCTGTAATCCGTGACCTTACAAGATTTTCAAAGCCAGGATTAAGAAAGTATAGCGGAGCGGCAGATGTGCCACGCTCTCAAAACGGCCTTGGAGTAGTTATTTTATCTACCTCCAAAGGTGTAATGACTGATAAAGAAGCTCGCAAACTGAATGTTGGCGGCGAAGTACTGTGTACTGTTTACTAAAAAGAGTATTTAAACTATGTCTCGTATAGGAAAATTACCCGTTGCCCTTCCTGATAAAGTTGAACTCAGCATTAGTGCTGATAACATTATCACTGTAAAAGGGGACAAAGGCGAAAACAGCCTTCAGGTTCATCCAAACATCATTGTTGAAAAAAGTGAGAACACTATTCTTGTAAAGAGAAGTTCTGAGCAAAAAGCAGATCGTGCACTTCACGGTCTCTACAGATCTCTTATCAACAATATGGTAGTTGGAGTTACCGAAGGGTACACTAAAAAACTAGAAATCATTGGTGTGGGTTTCAGAGCTGCAATGAGCGGTGATGTACTGGAATTAAACCTTGGATACTCTCACCCAATCTTTTTTGTGCCGCCTCAAGGAATCAAAATTGAAGTAGATACTAAATCCAGCAAAAACCCAATTCTTATTATCTCTGGTATCGATAAAGAGTTGGTTGGCCAGGTGTCTGCAAAGATTCGCTCATTCCGTAAGCCAGAACCATATAAAGGAAAAGGTATCCGGTATGTTGGTGAGCAGATTAGACGTAAAGCAGGTAAATCAGCGGCTAAATAAGGAATAAGAAATGAATAAGAATCAGAAAAAAACTGAGCGCAGGAATAAAATCAGAACCCGAATTCGTGCTACTGTAAAAGGTACTGCTGAAAGGCCGCGATTAAGCGTGTATAAGAGTAACAAGTTTACTTACCTGCAATTAATTGATGACGCAGCTGGAGTTACGCTTGCATCAAACAAAGCTGAAGCTGGTGTTGAAAAAGCAAAACAAGCTGGAACTGAGCTGGCAAAAGCTGCTCAGGACAAAGGAATTAATACAGTGGTATTCGACAGAAGTGGATACCAGTATCATGGAATTATCAAAGCGGCTGCCGAAGGTGCCCGTGAAGGTGGATTAGACTTTTAAAAGAATCGGACTAAGTAATGCCTAAAGTAAGAAGAAAACAATCTATCCCAGCAGCAAACCTCAATCTTGAGGAAAAGCTGGTTCACGTTAATCGTGTAGCTAAAGTAGTAAAAGGTGGACGCCGATTTAGCTTCAATGCCATCGTGGTAGTTGGTGATGGTAATGGAGTAGTTGGTCATGGTCTAGGAAAAGCAAATGAAGTATCTGATGCTATCCAGAAAGGTTTTGACAACGCAAAGAAGAATCTAATTAGAATTCCACTTACTGCCAGTAAAAGTATCTACCATCCGGTAGTTGGTAAAGCGGGAGCAGGTAAAGTATTATTGCGCCCTGCATCTGAAGGTACCGGTGTAATTGCCGGTGGTGCTGTTAAGAACCTACTTGATGTGGCAGGTGTTCACAATATTCTTTCTAAATCTCAGGGATCTTCTAACCCACACAACATGGTGAAGGCTGCATTCCAGGCATTGAAAGAATTAACAGATCCGGTAGAAGTGGCTCAGCGAAGAGGCGTTTCTCTGAACAAAGTATTTGAAGGTTAATACCGATAACTATTTGAACTATGGATTTAAGCAATTTAAAAGCTCCCGCTCCAAATAAGAAAAACTCAAAGCGCGTTGGTCGTGGAGAGGGTTCTGGAAAAGGACAGGAATCAGGTCGTGGTATGAATGGGCAAAAGTCCAGATCAGGTTATTCAAGAAGAGCCTGGTTCGAAGGTGGTCAAATGCCTCTTCAGAGACGTATTCCAAAATTCGGATTCAAAAACCCGAACCGTGTGGAGTATCGCCCAATCAACCTTAGAACAATCAGCGAGTATATCGAAGCTGGTAAGCTTGAGGCGACTATTACACTAGCTGATTTGGTTGGAGCCGGACTAGCTCACAACAAAGATTTAGTTAAAGTTCTTGGAACAGGTGAGTTCAAGGACAAAATTGAAATTGAAGTACACGCTGCCAGCAAATCTGCTATCGAAAAAGTAGAAAAAGCAGGCGGAACTGTAACCATCATCAAATAACCGGAATTAACGACGAATGAGTCTGATAGAAAATTTCCGCAACATCTTTAAAATCGAAGACCTGAAAAACAGGATTCTCTACACAGTAGGAATCTTAATGGTTTATCGAGTTGGAAGTTATATCACCTTACCAGGGGTTGATGCTAACGCACTACTAGATTCCACTGCTGGAGCAAACAGTCTGCTTGGATTGTTTGACATGTTTGTAGGTGGGGCATTCTCCAGGGCTGGGGTGTTTGCATTGGGAATCATGCCGTACATTACAGCGTCTATCATTATTCAGTTAATGGGTGCGGTTGTTCCTTATTTCCAAAAACTTCAGCGAGAAGGTGAAGAAGGAAGAAGGAAGATCACTCGCCTTACCCGATATGGTACAGTAGGTATTACCGCGCTTCAGGCTATTGCATTTTCGATAAACCTAATAGCAACTGCTCCGGGAGCAATTGTAGTAAGCCCTGTAGCCTTTACCATTACTTCTGTTATTGTACTTACCGCAGGTACCGCATTTGTGATGTGGTTAGGTGAACGAATTACCGACCGTGGTATTGGAAATGGTATTTCCCTGATCATTATGATTGGGATTATTGCAGTACTACCGGCTAACTTGATTAACGAGGTTACCACGAAGAGCAATGCGATCATCGTATTAATTGAAATTGCAGTACTGATACTTATTATTGCCGCAGTTGTATTGCTTACTCAAGGGACGAGAAAAATCCCTGTACAATATGCAAAACGCGTTGTTGGTAGAAAGGTGTATGGGGGAACTACTCAGTACCTGCCACTACGTGTAAATGCAGCTGGTGTAATGCCAATTATTTTCGCACAGTCAATTATGTTTATTCCAAGCACGATTGGTTCCTTCTTTCCGGAGAATGAAACCATTCAAATGTTAACAGCTTGGTCGGTTGACTACTCCGGATTTTTATACTCCGTAGTATTCTTCTTTATCTGTGTGTTTTTCACATTTTTCTATACAGCTATCGCCATCAATCCAAAAGAGATGGCCGATACTATGAAAAGACAAGGTGGTTTTATCCCGGGAGTTCGCCCAGGTAAATCTACTGTAGAGTTCATTGATAATATTTTGACAAAAATTACCCTTCCGGGTTCACTATTTCTTTCTTTTGTAGCAATTCTTCCTGCTATTGTAATCAACTTTGGAGTTACTCCAGGATTTGCCCTCTTCTACGGAGGAACAAGTCTGTTGATTATTGTAGGGGTTGCATTAGATACGCTGCAGCAGATCGAGAGCCATTTGATGATGCGTCATTATGATGGTTTCATGAAAACAGGAAAGATCAAAGGGCGAAGCCGTAGGGCTTAACAGATGATCTACCTTAAAAGTGAATCCGAAATCGATAAGATGCGTGAAAGCGCGCAGCTTGTTTCCAGAACACTTGGCCAGGTTGGTAAGTACATTGAGCCAGGAGTTACCACTGGAAAACTTGATCGGATTGCGGAGGATTACATAAAGGCAAATAATGCCAGGCCAGCTTTCAAAGGCTACGGTCCTAGAAGTAATCCATTTCCAGGTACACTTTGTATTTCAGTAAATGAAGAAGTGGTACATGGAATTCCGGGAGACCGGGTACTTAACGAGGGAGATATAGTCTCCGTCGACTGTGGAGTAGAAAAGGATGGTTACTTCGGTGATCATGCATTCACCTTTGCAGTTGGAGATTGTGAAGAAGAGGTGTTGAACTTGTTACGCACTACTCTGGAATCGCTTTATCTCGGGATTGAAAATGCCATCCATGGAAACAGGATGGGAGATATTGGAAGTGCTATTCAGGTTCATTGTGAAAGTGAAGGGTATGGAGTTGTAAGAGATTTAGTTGGGCATGGATTAGGAAAATCGTTACACGAGGATCCATCTGTACCTAATTATGGAAGAAAAGGAAAGGGGGAACGCCTACGTTCTGGCATGACCCTGGCAATTGAGCCCATGATTAATATGGGTTCGTGGAAAGTAAAAACGTTGAAAGATGGTTGGACGGTAGTTACGGCCGATGGAAAAGTTTCCGCTCACTTCGAACATGATATCGTAGTGAGGGAAGGAAGTGCTGAAATTCTCAGTACTTTTGACTATATTGCCGAGCTGTCGAAAAATCAAGATAATGTAATTCAATATGGCTAAACAAGAGCCTATCAAGCAGGATGGTGAAATCTTAGAAGCACTACCAAATGCACAGTTTAGAGTGCAATTGGAAAATGGGCATGAAATACTTGCTCATGTTTCTGGTAAGATGAGGATGTACTACATCAAGATTCTTCCGGGAGATAAAGTAGCGGTTGAGATGTCTCCATACGATTTGAGTAAAGGACGAATTACCTATCGATACAAATAACTACTGTAGACATGAAAACAAGATCTTCGGTTAAAAAAAGAAGCTCAGACGACAAGATTGTAAGACGCAAAGGTCGTTTGTATGTAATCAATAAGAAAAACCCACGCCACAAGCAGCGTCAGGGATAATTGCATAAGTATATATGGCACGAATCGCAGGAATTGATTTACCAAAACAAAAAAGAGGGCTGATAGGCCTTACCTATATTCATGGGGTTGGACGTTCTCAATCTCAAAATATTCTTTCATCATTAGAAATTGATGAGAACATTAAAGTACAGGACTGGACTGACGAGCAGGTTAGTGCAATTCGTACTATGATTGATGAAGAATATAAAGTAGAAGGTGCTCTACGTAGTGAAGTGAACGGTAACATCCGTCGTCTTATCGAGATCGGAAGTTACAGAGGGGTTAGGCACCGTAAAGGGCTTCCGGTTAGAGGTCAAAGAACTCAGACCAATGCTCGAACTCGAAAGGGTAAAAAGCGAACCGTCGCCAACAAGAAAAAAGCTACTAAGTAATTTTAATTGAAAAGTAATTATGGCTAAGAAGCAATCAAGTTCAGCCGCTGGAGCTAAGAGAAAAAAGAAAAAGCAGGTAAGCGATCCTAATGGGATGGCTTTTGTAAAAGCTACCTTTAATAATGTGATCGTGACTATTACTGATGCTAATGGAAACGTTCTCTCCTGGTCATCAGCTGGAAAAGAAGGATTCAGAGGATCCAGAAAAAATACTCCTTATGCTGCTCAATTGAGTGCAGAAACTGCTGCAAGAGCTGCTCACGAAATGGGACTAAGAAGAGTAGAAGTATTTGTTAAAGGTCCTGGTTCTGGCCGGGAAGCAGCAGTTCGGGCAATGGCAAATGTTGGATTAGAGATCTCATCTATCGTTGATAAGACTCCAATCCCTCATAATGGATGTCGCCCACCTAAAAGAAGAAGAGTTTAATCAGTTTATTGTAATAGCAAATGGCAAGATACAGAGGTCCAAAACAGAAAAAGGCGAGAAGGTTTAAAGAACCAATTTTTGGAGCAAGTAAAGCTCTTGAAAGAAAGCCTTATGGTCCAGGTCAGCACGGCCGATCAAGATTCCAAAGAAAATCAGAATACGCTATCCAGCTTGAGGAAAAGCAGAAGGCAAAATACACTTACGGATTGCTTGAAAAGCAATTTCGTAATCTGTACGAAGCAGCTAGTGCTAAGGATGGCGTAACCGGTGAAGTATTGCTTCAATCTCTGGAATCCAGACTAGACAATACTGTGTTCAGGATGGGATTCACTAAAACCCGCCGTCAGGCACGTCAACTTGTTTCTCATAAGCATATTGTAGTAAACGGAAGTACAGTGAATATTCCATCCTATGCTGTAAAGCCAGGTGATATTATTTCACTGCGGCCAAAATCAAGAAACCTTGAGTTGGTGCAGGATTCATTGAGCAGTGCTCCTCGCAATAAATACAAGTGGGTTGAAGTAGATGCTAAATCTACTACCGGGAAATTCCTTTATGAGCCCACTATGGAAGAGATTCCAGAAAACATCAATGTTCAGCTTATTGTTGAGCTTTATTCTAAGTAATTTTAAAAGTTTACCGTATCACTATGAGTAACTATAGTATTCAAATGCCAGAAAGCCTCGATGTTGTTAAAGATGATGACAACTTCGGTACCTTTGTTCTTCAACCACTAGAAAGAGGGTTTGGCGTTACGATCGGAAATTCATTTCGAAGAGTACTTCTCTCTTCACTTCCAGGTATTGCTATCAATGCTGTAAAAATTAATGGCGTTGATCACGAGTATTCCAGCATTAAAGGAGTAAAGGAAGATGTTTATGAAATTATCCTGAACTTCAAGCAAGTACGTTTCAAGCAGGTTGAGCAGAGCGGCGGAGTAATTCACATCAGTAAGAAAGGAAGTGGTACTCTTACTGCTGGTGATATTGATAATGCTACTGCTGAGTACGAAGTGCTAAACACTGATCACGTAATTGCTAATCTTGCAGATGATGCTGAGCTTGAGATCGAACTTCGTGTAGGTCGTGGAAGAGGATATGTTCCTGCAGAAGAAATTTCTTTTGATGAAGAAGATGTAAACCTTATTGCTATCGATGCAATCTATACTCCTATCAAGTCGGTAAAGTTCAATGTAGATAATGTTCGTGTTGGGCAAAGAACTGACTATGAAAAGCTTGTAATGGATGTTGAAACCGATGGCTCAGTGAATGCAAAAGAAGCATTAACACTGGCTGGTAAAATCCTTAAAGAGCATATCGAGAAGTTTATCACTGAGAAGATTGAAGAGCCATTCACTCAGGAAGAGGAAGAAGTAGATGCTGAGAAGCAAAGAATTGCTAACCTGCTTCGAACAAGTATTGAAGACTTGAACTTGAGTGTTCGTGCATACAACTGCTTGAAATCTGCAAACATCAATTCAATTGGTGAGCTAGTTGCAAGAGATGAGCAAGATCTATTGAAATTCAGAAACTTTGGAAAGAAATCTCTTACCGAGCTGATTGAAGTAATTGAAGAAAAAAATCTTCAATTCGGTATGGATGTATCCAAGTATTTAGACTAAGAAAGGAAATTAAATCATGCGCCATAAAGTAAAAGGTAGAAAACTAAGCCGTACTGCTGCTCACAGAAGAGCAACGATGAGAGCATTAGCTACAGCTCTAGTAAGAGAGCACCGAATTATTACTACCGTAGCCAAAGCGAAAGAACTTCGCCGATTCATTGAGCCATTAATTACACGCGCTAAAGAAGATAATCACCTAAACAGAAAGGAAGTGTTTTCCAGTCTTCAGGATAAGGAAACCGTAAAGGCTCTTTTTGCTGAGGTAGGTCCTAAATGCAAGGATCGTCCTGGTGGATATACTCGTGTAATAAAAATTGGCTTCAGGCAAGGTGATGGAGCTGAAATGGCTGTGATTGAACTGGTTGATTACAACGATATTCAGCCAGAAGGTAAAACTACCAAAAAGAAGCGAACTCGAAGAACTAAGAAGTCTAACACAGCTATGGCTGCAGCTACTGAAGCAGCAGCAACCGCTGAGGCGGAAGAAGAAGCGGTAGCAGAAACTGAAGAAGCAGAAGCTGTTGCAACAGAAGAAGAAGTTGTCAGCGAAGAAAGTTCTGAAGAAGTAACTGCGGAAACTGAATCAGCTGAGGAAGAAACTTCAGAAGCTGATACAGAAGAGGAAGAAGAAGAAAAGTAATCCTCTCTAAACCTTTTAAAAAAGAAGTGTGACGGTAGAGTTTCACTTCTTTTTTTATGCTCCAAAGTTTAGGGTAAAAAAGTAGAAAAAAAGTTTAGATAGTTATTGACATCTGACTGATTTATCCCGTATCTTTGGAATCTGTCTTGGAAATTATTTGATGACTAAGGCATTGTTCTCTGAAATAGTGGAAGCAAAAAACAGATTGTTTGTGCGAGCTTTAATTAGCTCTGAAATTCTTTTGAATGAGGAGAGCGTAGGGTCGGCTCACAGAGTATATATATTTTATTACAATGGAGAGTTTGATCCTGGCTCAGGACGAACGCTGGCGGCGGGCTTAACACATGCAAGTCGAAGGAGAAGGCGAAAGCTTGCTTTTGCTGGAGACTGGCGGACGGGTGAGTAACGCGTAGATAACCTGCCTTTAGCTGGGGGATAACACCGGGAAACCGGTGCTAATACCGCATAATGCAGCGGGGCCGCATGGCCACAGTTGTTAAAGGTTTAGGCCGGCTAAAGATGGGTCTGCGTGCTATTAGCTAGTTGGTAAGGTAACGGCTTACCAAGGCGATGATAGCTAGGGGGTCTGAGAGGATGATCCCCCACACTGGGACTGAGACACGGCCCAGACTCCTACGGGAGGCAGCAGTGAGGAATCTTGCGCAATGGGCGAAAGCCTGACGCAGCCACGCCGCGTGCCGGAAGACGGCCCTATGGGTTGTAAACGGCTTTTGCCAGGGAAGAAAGCCCGGGGTTTGCCCTGGATTGACGGTACCTGGTGAATAAGCACCGGCTAACTCCGTGCCAGCAGCCGCGGTAATACGGAGGGTGCAAGCGTTGTCCGGAATCATTGGGTGTAAAGGGTGCGTAGGCGGACTGCTAAGTCTGGGGTGAAATCTTGCCGCTTAACGGTAAAATGGCCTTGGATACTGGCAGTCTTGAGTGCAGAAGAGGCAGGTGGAATTCGTAGTGTAGCGGTGAAATGCATAGATATTACGAAGAACATCAGTGGCGAAGGCGGCCTGCTGGTCTGCAACTGACGCTGAGGCACGAAAGCGTGGGGAGCGAACAGGATTAGATACCCTGGTAGTCCACGCCGTAAACGATGCATACTAGGTGTTGGCCTTTCGGGGCCAGTGCTGCAGTTAACGCATTAAGTATGCCACCTGGGGAGTACGTCGGCAACGATGAAACTCAAAGGAATTGACGGGGGCCCGCACAAGCGGTGGAGCATGTGGCTTAATTCGATGCAACGCGAGGAACCTTACCTGGGCTAAATCCACAGCGCTACCTCTGGAAACAGAGGGTTCCTTCGGGACGCTATGGAAGGTGCTGCATGGCTGTCGTCAGCTCGTGCCGTGAGGTGTTGGGTTAAGTCCCGCAACGAGCGCAACCCCTGTGGTCAGTTACCAGCACGTAATGGTGGGGACTCTGGCCAGACTGCCTACGCAAGTAGTGAGGAAGGTGGGGACGACGTCAAGTCATCATGGCCCTTACGTCCAGGGCTGCACACGTGCTACAATGGTTGGTACAATGGGTCGCCACCCAGCGATGGGGCGCAAATCTATAAAACCAATCTCAGTTCGGATTGGAGTCTGCAACTCGACTCCATGAAGTTGGAATCGCTAGTAATCGCGTATCAGCAACGACGCGGTGAATACGTTCCCGGGCCTTGTACACACCGCCCGTCAAGCGATGGAAGTCAGGAGTACCTAATGTCGGTGGGCCAACCTTCGGGAGGCAGCTGCCTAGGGTAAGCCTGGTAACTGGCGCTAAGTCGTAACAAGGTAGCCGTACCGGAAGGTGCGGCTGGATCACCTCCTTTCACGGAGAGCTGTTCTAATAACTTAGGACTACGAACTTACGCGAGCTCGTGGCAAACAATCTGTTTTTTGCTTTTGCGCAAGGCCGGAGCTGGCCTGCCAGCAAGGTGGCTTCCCAACGAGTGTTGGGATGAGCCCTAATGGGGGCTTGTAGCTCAGGTGGTTAGAGCGCACGCCTGATAAGCGTGAGGTCGGAGGTTCAAGTCCTCCCAAGCCCACTTAAGGTACTGCAATGGGGCTATAGCTCAGCTGGCTAGAGCACCTGCTTTGCAAGCAGGGGGTCCGGGGTTCGAATCCCCGTAGCTCCACAAGAAATTTATTGAATTAGTGATGAGGTGTGAGGATTGAGAGGTGAGTAGTTCGCCCGCTCCTTACAATACAGATATTCCGGAGCAACCCGGTCTCGCCGAGCGGCGCCAGAGCAAGTCTGGCGCTTCGCCCAGCGAAGTTCTTTGACATGGTGAAGAAGTAACAATGTAAAGGCTTGATACTGTAAAGTATTAAACCAAAAAAATGTATCCCGACTTCGGTTGGGATGCGCCTAAGGTATCCCGGCAATGGCAATTGTCGGGACCACAATAGAACCAAACAAGCTAGGCAAGCACACAAACCCGCGAGGGTGGGTGGTGCAAGCCATATGAAAAAAGCGAGTAAGGGCACACGGTGGATGCCTAGGCATGCAGAGGCGATGAAGGACGTGTAAAGCTGCGATAAGCTACGGGGAGCTGCAAAAGAGCTGTGATCCGTGGATTTCCGAATGGGGCAACCCGATAGAGCCCACCTTGAGTGGGAGGCATACCCCCCGAACTGAAACATCTAAGTAGGGGGAGGAAGAGAAAACAACAGTGATTCCGTAAGTAGTGGCGAGCGAACGCGGAACAGCCCAAACCGGGGCCTACGGGCTCCGGGGTAGTAGGACCTGCGTAATTGGCAACATGTTAAGTCGAAGTCGTCTGGAAAGGCGCCCCATAGCAGGTGATAGGCCTGTAGGCGTACGCATGTTGACAAGGCGGGTATCCTGAGTAGCACGAGGCCGGTGAAACCTTGTGTGAATCTGCCGGCACCATCCGGTAAGGCTAAATACATCTGCATGACCGATAGTGAACTAGTACCGTGAGGGAAAGGTGAAAAGAACGCCGAGACGGCGAGTGAAATAGTACCTGAAACCGTGTGCTTACAAGCGGTCGGAGCCTCAATTTATTGGGGTGACGGCGTGCCTTTTGTATAATGAGCCTACGAGTTGCTCCTGTCGTGCGAGGTTAAGCCCTTTAGGGGTGCAGCCGCAGCGAAAGCGAGTCTGAACAGGGCGCGCAGTACGGCGGGGCAGACGCGAAACCAAGTGATCTATCCATGGCCAGGGTGAAGTGGCGGTAAAACGCCATGGAGGCCCGAACCCGTTGACGTTGAAAAGTCTTGGGATGAGCTGTGGATAGGGGTGAAAGGCCAATCAAACTTGGAGATAGCTCGTACTCCCCGAAATATATTTAGGTATAGCGTCTGGTTTTGTCTGCCCGGAGGTAGAGCACTGATTAGGCTAGGGGGCTTCACCGCCTACCAACCCTAGACAAACTCCGAATGCCGGGCCAGAGCCACCAGGCAGTCAGTCCCAGGGTGATAACGTCCTGGGGCGAGAGGGGAACAACCCAGACCACCAGCTAAGGCCCCCAAATCCGGGCTAAGTTGATCAAAGAAAGTTGAGTTGCTCAGACAACTAGGAGGTTGGCTTAGAAGCAGCCATTCCTTTAAAGAGTGCGTAATAGCTCACTAGTCAAGCGACTCGGCGTCGATAATAAGCGGGCATAAGTCCGGTGCCGAAGCTGTGGGATTGAAAAATCGGTAGGGGAGCATTCCAGTCTGCGCTGAAGGCGTCCTGTGAGGGGTGTTGGAGCGGCTGGAAGCGAAACTGTAGGCATGAGTAACGATAAGACGGGTGAAAAACCCGTCCACCGTAAACCCAAGGGTTCCTGATCAACGCTAATCGGATCAGGGTTAGTCGAGACCTAAGGTGTACCCCGTGAGGCGGGGGAAGCCGATGGCAAAGCGGTTAAATATTCCGCTACCTGGTCTTACGTTAGGCCAAGGCGTGACGCAGAAGTGACACTCCCGCGTGCGGACGAATGCACGTTAAAGGGCGTAGGCTTCGGAGTAGGCAAATCCGCTCCGAGTGAAGGCTGAACCCCGACAGTACCCGGATCCTCACGGTGAAGGGATAGTGGAGGTAATCATGCTGCCAAGAAAAGCGTCGTGGTTTGTAAGACGAGCTCGTACCCCAAACCGACACAGGTGGGTGAGGAGAGTATCCTCAGGTGCTCGAGTAATTCATGGCTAAGGAACTAGGCAAATTGGATCCGTAACTTCGGGAGAAGGATCCCCCTCCGCGTGAGGGGCGCAGTGAAAAGGCCCAAGCGACTGTTTACCAAAAACACATGTCTCTGCTAAGCCGCAAGGCGATGTATAGGGACTGACACCTGCCCGGTGCTGGAAGGTTAAGGAAGGGGGTTAGACTTAGGTCGAAGCTCTTAACTGAAGCCCCAGTAAACGGCGGCCGTAACTATAACGGTCCTAAGGTAGCGAAATTCCTTGTCGGGTAAGTTCCGACCTGCACGAATGGTGTAACGACTTGGGCACTGTCTCGGCCATGAGCTCGGTGAAATTGTGGTATCGGTGATGACGCCGATTACCCGCAGCGGGACGAAAAGACCCCGTGAACCTTTACTACAACTTTACATTGGCTTTAGCTGTAGCATGTGTAGGATAGGCGGGAGGCTGTGAAGGGGCGTCGCCAGGCGTTTTGGAGCCACCCTTGAAATACCGCCCTTGCTACAGGTGAAGTCTAACCCTTCCGGGGGAACAGTGTATGGTGGGTAGTTTGACTGGGGCGGTCGCCTCCTAAAGAGTAACGGAGGCTCCCAAAGGTACCCTCAGCACGGTCGGCAATCGTGCGTAGAGTGTAAAAGCATAAGGGTGCTTGACTGCGAGGCATACAGGCCGAGCAGGCACGAAAGTGGGGTTTAGTGATCCGGTGGCACCGCATGGAAGGGCCATCGCTCAAAGGATAAAAGGTACTCCGGGGATAACAGGCTTATCTCCCCCAAGAGTTCATATCGACGGGGAGGTTTGGCACCTCGATGTCGGCTCATCGCATCCTGGGGCTGGAGAAGGTCCCAAGGGTTTGGCTGTTCGCCAATTAAAGCGGTACGCGAGCTGGGTTCAGAACGTCGTGAGACAGTTCGGTCTCTATCTGCTGTGGGCGTAGGAACATTGAGGAGGGCTGCTCCTAGTACGAGAGGACCGGAGTGGACGCACCGCTAGTGCACCTGTTGTGTGGTCGCATGCATCGCAGGGTAGCTATGTGCGGAAGTGATAAGCCGCTGAACGCATCTAAGCGCGAAGCACGCTCCAAGATAAATGTTCCCCATGAGCCTCCCGGAAGACGACCGGGTAGATAGGCGGCAGGTGTACGCATGGCAACATGTTTAGCCGAGCCGTACTAATCAGGCCATTGGCTTTGTTTATATGGCTTGCACTGCAGCACACTGCGGGGCAAGCCTGGCATACTACAACACACAAAAAACATACTTGCTTCTTCTTTATCCCGGCCCCAGGTCGGGACCATGTCAAAAAACTTTATTTACTGACATATTGATCAGCCAACACAAGAACTTGATTGAGGTGGCTATTGCGCAGGGGCCCCACCCGTTCCCATCCCGAACACGGCCGTTAAGCCCTGCAGCGCCGATGGTACTGCTACGCGGTAGAGTAGGTCGCCGCCTCTCCCCCCTTAAAAACCCCTTCAACTCCAGAAGGGGTTTTTTTATTCCCATTATTCTCACAATCTTTTTATTATAAATCGTTTTAAAATCAGCAACAGCTACTAACAAGAAAAGATTATATGGTATAAGTGCTACAATCGTTCAATAAAAGAGTGTAGTTGAACACTTATGTATTTTATTAAAAAGCTGATTTTATTCTCCTTTTTCTTTCCCACAGTTATCTACGCCCAGGATATAGGGAGCTGGAATATTTATACCTCCACACGAACCGTAATCGATGCCTCAGCAGATGATTTAGGTAATATTTGGGTATCCTCAACAGGTGGGGTAGAACACTATAACTCAGAAGGTCAAAGCCTCAGAACACTGACACCCCTAGACGGGCTTTCAAGGTTAGATGCACAAACTGCAATCTATGATATCAATTCATCTAAATATTTTGTTGGCTACGTAGACGGCAGGATCGATATCATAAACACCGATTCCTATGAAGTTACCAATATTGGGGATATAGAGAGGTTTCCAAATTTTACCGAAAAAGGAATTAATGATTTCGTTCTGTATGAAAATGAGCTCTACATAGCTACTGGATTTGGGATAGTAGTTTTTGATATAGAGGGCGAGTTTGTCACCAAGAGCTTCAACTCTTTAGGGGATTTGCCCAGAGGTATTTCGATAATAGACATAGAGATTCAGAATGATACTCTCTATTGTGCTACGGTAGAAGGCCTTGCTATAGGAGCTCTGGATGATGAGTTAACCGTATCAACAAATTGGGTGAGCTATGATGAAAGTAATGGCTTTGTATCAGAGATTGTAAACGCTGTTGGAGTTGCGGGATCAAGTATTTATGCATCAACAGGGACAACAAATTATATTTTTGAATCTGGTTCATGGGATATTAACACTCAATTTGGAAATCGAATCATATCCAATTATCTCTTTCTTGATGATTTCTTTATAGCTTCATCCGGTCGGAGACTTATTTACGGTGGAAATTTAAGTTCTTTAAATGAAGAGGATACTGGTACTACTATAAACTCTATATCATACGAACCCGTTAGCGGGAATATTTATTTCGGGACGTTTGATAGAGGTTCAGGTATTTATAATGTTCAGAGAAATGATACCCAATTCATAACACCAGAAGGTCCATACCAGAATTTTTTCTCTGCACTAAGTTTTGATGGAGAAATACTAATAGCAGCATCTACTAATGAAGCTGCCGGGAATTCAGCCATTGATAATGGGAAAGGGTATTACATATTTGAAAATAATACGTGGCTAAATGTAAATGCTCAGAATAATAATACATTAGGAAGCCTGGGATTTAAACAGGCATTTACATCTACTATCGCAAACGACTTCTATTACTTCGGAGCCTGGGGTCGAGGAGTAGCTCGACATGAAAAAGCTACCGGTGAAGTGAGAGTTTTTGATGAGACTAACTCAGTAATAAGAGGGTGGGATGATGACGATCCGTTATTTCCTGTTGTTTCCGGGTTAGCCACAGATAGTAACGATGATGTTTGGTTGGTGAGCCGTTATGGAGCAACACCTCTGTACTATCAAACCCCTGGAGATGATGACTGGATCGCCTTTTCCAAAAATTCAAGCACCAGTAGCCAGGATGAGTATTTGGGGTTATTTATTGATTCGTTTGACCAAAAATGGATTACTCTCCAGAGTAATACGGTTGATGGGACAGGCTTATTAGTGTTAGATACAGGAACCCCTGAGGATGCCGCTGATGATATAGGTGTCAAACTCAACTCTTCGCAGACCAATGGAAACCTTCCTGATGAACAAGTAAATGCGATTATTGAAGACAGGAATGGAGAGGTTTGGATTGGAACAGGAAGAGGTATTGCGAGATTTATCTTTCCTCAGTTTATAACCCAAACAACTAACCCGTCAGAAAGAAGTGCACAATGGCTGATTAATGAAGATACTTCAGCGGTATCGCGTTTTCTTCTTAGAGATGTTAATGTATCGACCATGGCAGTAAATGGGGCAAATGAGAAGTGGATCGGAAGTGTGAATCAAGGGATTTGGGTGGTAAATGAGGAAGGAAGCAGGATTGAAAAAAGATTTACTACAGAAAATAGTCCTCTGATTTCGAACAACATCATATCAATAGCAGTGAGTGATATTACCGGAGAAGTTTTTATCGCTACTGATCTTGGGTTAGTGAGTTACCAGGATGTGTCGAAAGGTGCTTCCAGTAAAATGAAGGACCTAAAAGTTTTTCCAAATCCCTTCTCATATGATAGACATAGTCAGATTATTATCGATGGATTAGTAGATGATACCTTATTGCGCGTACTAGGTGTTGATGGAACCGTTGTTACTTCATTTGCTACGTCTGGAGGCAGAGTGAGTTGGGACGGATTGGACTATGCCGGGAACAGATTGGGAACAGGAGTTTATTTTGTAGTATCTACAGATAATGATGGAAGAGAAAAAGGGATTGGTAAAGTAGTAATCATTCGATGAAATGGATATAACAGTCGTTATAGTCAATTTTCAAACACCTGATTTGCTTAGAATAGCTGTCGAGTCTTTTAAAAAGCATTATCCAGATGTGAATTTACTATTAGTAGACAATGGGTCAAAAGATCAGTCATTACAGCTAATAAATGAGCTAATTGAAAGCCATTCGAATACAAGCGCTATTTTCCTGGAGAAGAATATTTACCATGGTCCTGCGATGGATTTTGTGATGAAAATGCACATAGATACTGAATTCGTTTTTTTCCTGGATAGTGATACAGAGACCATTCGTCCTGGCTTTCTTGAAAAGATGATACTGCTCTTAGGAAATGGAGAACAGAGCTATGGAGCAGGAGAATTTAGTTGGGTCAACAAGAGAGGGTTCACAGCCAAAAGAGGAACATTGATTCTTCAAACTCCATATATGCTACTTCGAAAAAGTATATATGATAGGCTTTCCCCATTCGAACATCACGGCCAGCCAACGCTTTTTAATTTTACAGACGCAGAGAAATTGGGATATAAGCTAATCAGCTTCCCCATTTCAAAATATATTGAGCATAGATGGAGAGGCACCGCAGATAGATTTGGCTATGGATTAGGCTGGAGAGGAAAAGTAGACTACATACTCAATAAGCTGGGGCTATGACGATGGATAAAGCTTTTCCCGATATCACCATCATCATAGTTAACTATAAGGTAAAAGAGTATATCTCCAACCTTCTTAGTTCTATCACTAAAGCTAAGGGAGAATTTAAGCTGCAAATCATCGTCGTGGATAACAATTCTCAAGATGGTTCAGTCGAATTCTTATCTGCACGTCATCCCGAAGTGGTCTATATAACCAATGATGAGAATCTTGGTTTTGGAAAGGCAAACAATCAGGCTATTTCTATAGCGGAAGGAAAGTATATCCTAATCATTAACCCAGATACACTGGTGAGTGAAGATACCTTCACAGTTTTGGTACAGCATATGGAAGAAAACCAGCATTGCGGGGCAGCTGGATGTAAAATTCTAAATCCTGATGGTAGCTTTGCACCAGAATCAAAGCGATCGGTGCCCACAATCTGGTCGTCATTTACGAAGGTAGCAGGATTGAGTACTCTGTTTCCTAAGAGTAGTTTTTTTAGCGAGTATTATCTGGACTGGTTGGATGAAGATGAAAAAGCTAGTGTTCCTGTTTTGTCTGGCTCTTTCATGTTTTGGAGAGCAGAATTACTGAAGAAATTGGAAGGTTTCGATGAGCGCTTTTTCATGTATGGGGAAGACATCGATTTGTGTTACCGCATACAGGACACCGGCTTTCATATTGATTACGTACCAGCGACTTCTATCATTCATTATAAAGGAGAGAGCACAAGGAAAGGGGATTTGAAGTACACCTGGATTTTCAATAAAGCGCTCTATCAATTTTTTGATAAGCATCATAGCTCTAATTATAGCCGTTTCTTCAAAGTATTCATTTATTCTTCGATTTGGTTAAGAGGTATTTTTTCGTTGATTAGCTCAAACCTGAGAAGCATAGGGTATATAACCTCAGATCTTATCCTACTCAATATCTCAGTAATACTGGGTTTTCTGATTCGATTTGAGTTTAGCTATGAAGTCGTTTCAAACCTTCAGAACCTCCAATTTTTATGGATAAATGTTCTGGCTTCACTTATCTACGTAATTATAGGTGCCTTTTTGGACTTGTTTAGGTCAAATAAAGATTCCATATCCAATCAGATAAAAGCCATTGGTGCTTCATATGCAGGGGTAGCGTTAGTAACATTTTTTGTGAGAGAATATGCTTTTTCAAGGCTAGCCTTAATCTATGGTCTTGGTACTGCCCTTGTGCTTATGTTGATTTTTAAAGTGATCCAAATCAATAAATCCAAGTCTGATACCAAAGTAACCGGAAAGCTAAAACGTCTGAAGGTATTACTTGTTGGGAATAGCTCCGAAACTTCAGAAATAAGGAAAAAGATACATTCCCGGCCAGACTGGAATTACCAGGTGGTAGGAACCATCACCACCGAAGATGAAGAGCCTAATGCTCTAGGCTCAATTTCCCAGTTAAAAGATTTGATTCGTGCGTATCAAATTGATCAGGTGTTTTTTGCTTTGAAGTCTATTTCGTATAAAGAGATGCTGATTCGTATTTCTGATCTGCAAAAAGAGCGCGTAGTTTTCAAACTGGTTCCTGACTCTATGGATTTCATATTGGGTAAATCAAATGTAGAATACCTGGAATCCATTCCCCTTGTTCAGGTTGATTTTGGATATTCAAAAACGATCAATCAGGTGCTAAAACGTATATTTGATATGGCGTTTTCAGCTCCGATGCTAGTTATTCTACTCTTAATTACGTTTCCCTCACTTTTATTTGGCAAAACAGAAAGACAGGATATAAACGGAATCAGCTTTTTTGAAGCACCTCAAAAAAATCGATGGAAGAACCTTCTTCTTCTGTACTGGTACATATTCATTGGCAAAATGAGTTTTGTGGGTAGTCCCCTTTATTCTAAAAAAGAGTCTAGAATGAAACCAGGATATACCGGGAATGTGCAAATGAATAAACCAAGAATTCAGAACCCTGAGGATGAGGAAAACTATGAGCTCTATTATCTCCAGAACTATTCCATCTGGATGGATATAGATATTCTCATGAAAATGTTTTTTTCCAGGTATTCTTTTGTAGATGATTTAGAGCAGGCGCTGAACAAGCAGGATTAAAGTTTTTCGTCAACCTGTTTAGCCATTTTTGGATACCATTCTCCAAAGGTATCATTTGCGATATGAGCTCTAATTTGTTCCATAAGCCACAGGTAAAAAGTAAGATTGTGTACCGAAGCCAATACCAATCCAAATATTTCATTGGCTCTGAGCAAATGATGTATATAAGCCATAGTGTAAGTATTACACAGATCGGATGGGAAGTCAGGGTCTAATACCTGGTGATGGTTTTTCCATTTTGAATTCCTCAGGTTAACCTTGCCAAATTGGGTAAAAACCATCCCATTTCGTGCGTTTCGTGTAGGCATAACACAATCAAACATATCGATACCGCGAGCAACAGACTCGATCAAGTTTGCCGGAGTCCCAACCCCCATCAAATAGCGTGGTTTTTCTTTTGGAAGATAGTCCGTATTCAGGTCGGTCATTTCATACATAAGTGGAATAGGTTCTCCAACACTTAAGCCACCTATAGCTATCCCCTCAAAATCCTGATCCACCATAAACTTTGAAGACTCAATGCGAAGGTCTTCATAGGTACTGCCTTGAATGATGCCAAATTGGAATTGATTATGCCCATAGTGAGGTTCTGTATTTAGAAACTGTTTCCTTCCTCTCTTTGCCCATCTATGAGTAAGTTCCATAGAATTCTTGGCGTATTCATAGCTGCTTGGATAAGGAGGGCACTCATCCAGCAACATCATAATATCTGATCCTAAGATCCGCTGAATATCAACCACATTTTCAGGAGTAAAAAGGTGTCTTGAGCCATCCAGGTGACTTTTAAAAAAGGCTCCTTCTTCTTCTAGTTTCCTATTTTCAGATAAAGAAAATATCTGATAACCTCCCGAATCAGTAAGAATTGGGCGGTCCCAGTTGATGAACTTATGTAGTCCTCCGGCTTCACTAATAATATCGGTGCCTGGCCTCAAATAAAGATGGTAGGTGTTACCAAGTATAATTTGCGCTTTTATTTGCTGTATTAGTTGCTGCTGAGATACCGCTTTAACAGTTCCAAGTGTGCCAACGGGCATGAATATGGGAGTTTCGATTTCTCCATGATCAGTTTGCAGCTTTCCAAGACGGGCTTTTGTAGAAGAGCAAGAAGCTAAATGCGTATACAAGAGAAGATTATAAGTGATTACAAAGTTATGCCGCGTGTATAAAAATGCTTATTTTCGGCGACTTGTAAAGTAAGGAAACCTTGGAAATAAATTCTTTTGAGTAAACTAAAAAGATACCGGGAAGTCATATTCACCAGCTTAATGGATTTTCTCATTGTGCTGGCTAGTTGGTTTATTTTCCATCTCTTTTTTACAGAGAGTATTGATATGTACTTGAGACATTTCAATATAGATCTTGTAACTGCTGGGATATTTGTTTGCTTATACTGGATTTTAGTTTTTGTTGTATCCGGGCTTTATAAGAAATTATATCTTGTTTCAAGACTGGATGAATTTTTCAAAGTCTTCAAGTCCAGCTCAGTAGGTGCCTTAATACTATATTTTATTTGGGATTTCGGCGATACAGCTTCTTTTTCTGTAGATAGAAACCTGGTCTTTTTTTATTGGGTATTCGTTTTTGGATTTACAGCGGTCAATAGGTTCATAATTCGCACAGTTCAAAGGGTATATGCCCAACGTGGTAAAGGGCTTCATAGAACCATAATAATAGGTACAGGCCGGCACGCAAAGGTAGCCTACGATGACCTAATGAGAAACAAGACGCTGGGGATGGAGGTGTTAGGGTATATCCAGGTTAATGGCAAGTCAGTAGATCCGGAATCAGGAATACAAAGTGAAGAGGTAATCGGGCATCTCGAAAACATTTCAGAAATTATAGAGTCCAGGCAGATTCAGGATATCCTGGTAGCAGTAGAACCAGACCGAAAAAGAGATTTAGTACAGGTGATTTCTAAAGTTGATCACCCCGATGTTACACTCAAGCTCCTTCCCGACTTCTACCAACTGGTTAGTGGCCTCAATAAAACCAACCAGATATTTGGAATGCCATTAATCGAGATTTCCCCAGAGCCAATGCCATTATGGGAGAAAGTGATTAAGCGATTGCTAGATGTAACAGTCTCGATTGTAGTGTTGACGCTTGCAATTCCTTTTTGGGGGATTATAGCACTTATGATAAAAATGGATTCACCTGGTCCGGTTATTTATCATCAAAAAAGAGTTGGTAGAAGAGGGCGCCCATTTACCATTTTTAAGTTCAGAACTATGCATCAGGACGCGGAATCAAAAACTGGACCTACCTGGGCAAAAGAGAATGACCCAAGGGTTACCCGCGTTGGTTACTGGCTGAGGAAGCTAAGGCTTGATGAAATCCCTCAACTTTGGAATGTGCTGAGAGGAACAATGAGTTTAGTGGGGCCAAGACCGGAACGCCCTCATTTTGTTGAACAATTCCAGCATCAGATACCACTTTATACAAGAAGGTTAAGAGTAAGGCCAGGCATTACCGGTTGGGCTCAGGTAAAATGGAAATATGATTCTTCTCTTGATGACGTAAAAGAGAAAACGAAATACGATCTCTTTTATGTAGAGAATATTTCATTAAAAATGGATATGAAAATTCTCATTATCACCATACTTACAATGATCAAAGGGAAAGGGTATTGATGGAAGATAAAGCCCTTGTAATAATCCCTACCTACAACGAGTCCGGCAATATAAGCCGGATGCTCGAAAAGTTATTGAGTCTCAAAGAAGAGGTTGATGTACTCATTGTAGATGATGGCTCTCCTGATGGTACTGCAGGAATCGTGAAGGAAATGCAAAATGCATACCCTGAACGAATACATCTTATAGAGCGGCAAGGGAAATTAGGATTAGGGACTGCCTACGTCACAGGGTTTAACTACGCCCTGGAAAAAGGGTACGAATATGTATGTGAGATGGATGCCGATTTTTCACATCCTCCTGAAGATGTACCGCGCCTTATCAAAGAAGTACGAGATGGAAACGCTGATCTGGCGATTGGGTCGAGGTATGCGAATGGAATCAGCATTGTAAACTGGCCATTGAGTAGGTTAATTCTCTCCTATGGAGCCAATATTTATGCCAGAACTATAACCGGACTTCCAGTTTTCGATACAACAGCAGGGTTTAAATGTATTCATCGAAGAGTTATAGAAAACATTCCATTAGATAGGATAAGATCGAACGGTTATGCATTCCAGATAGAACTCCACTTTAGGGCATGGAAAGCTGGCTTCAACCTAAAGGAAGTATCTATCATCTTCAGAGAAAGGGAAGAAGGTGTTTCCAAAATGTCTAAGAGAATAGTTAGAGAGGCAATGTGGAGAGTCTGGGCAATAAAAGTACGCAGCATATTTGGAGCACTTTAGCAAATTAGTTCCTTATATTCCTTCGCTTAAATTAAAAAAATCGCATCTATGCAATACCTCGATTTTGAACAACCCATTGCTGATTTAGAGAAGAAAATTGAAGAGTTAGAAGGATTATCATCAGTTGGTGATGGAGTTTTAAGCAAAGAAATTACAAGTCTTAGAAAAAAAGTCGACCGTCTCAGGGAAAGTATTTTCAAGAACCTTACCCGATGGCAACGAGTTCAGCTTGCACGGCATCCAGACCGCCCATACACTTTAGACTATATCGAATTAATTACTGAGGATTTCATAGAGCTTCATGGCGATCGTTACCATTCTGACGATAAAGCAATTGTAGGTGGTTTTGCAAAGCTGAACGGAGCAACGGTGATGGTAATTGGCCATCAAAAAGGAAGAGATACAGCCAAAAGAACCTACCGGAACTTTGGTATGGCAAATCCTGAAGGGTATCGAAAAGCGTACCGTTTGATGAAGCTTGCCGAGAAATTTGGGGTTCCAATTATAACTCTTCTCGACACTCCGGGAGCTTTTCCTGGGCTTGAGGCTGAGGAAAGAGGTCAGGCTGAGGCTATTGCCAAAAACCTGAAAATGATGGCTATGCTTAAAGTTCCGTTTGTGACCGTTGTAATTGGTGAAGGAGCCAGTGGCGGCGCGATCGGAATAGGTATGGGTAATGAAGTTTATATGATGGAGAATACCTGGTATTCGGTGATCTCTCCTGAATCCTGCTCATCCATACTTTGGAAAACCTGGGATTATAAAGAGCAGGCTGCTGAAGTTCTCAAACTAACTGCTACGGATCTTCAGGAGTTGAATGTGATTGATGGTGTAATTCCTGAACCTATGGGAGGAGCCCACCGGGATCACAAAACTTCTGCTGAAGCTGTAAAAAAACAGATCGTAGAAAGTCTTACCCGGCTTAAGAAAATGAAGCCTGAGAAATTAATTGAACAGCGTATTGAGAAATATGCTGCAATGGGAGCTTATCAAAAGGGATAATCGTTGAAATTTCCCAGCCAGGAACCAATTATTGAATACGATCATTTACTACGGCCACGCTATAGCGAAACCGACAAAATGGGGTATGTATACAATGCCAGGTATCTCGAGTATTTTGAAATAGCCCGAACGGAAATGATTAGGTCTTATGGCCTCTCATACCGGAAGATGGAAGATGAAGGGATTATGCTTCCAGTAATAAATGCTGAATTGGAGTATAAATCTCCTATGTTCTATGACGAAGAGGTTATCATAAAAGTATTACTATATGATATTCCCGTTGCAAGATTAAACACGTATTATAAAGTAATAGCTAAAGAAAGAGATAAGGTATGCGCTACTGGCAAAATGGTGCTTTGCTTTATGGATGAGCAAACTCGAAAGCCACGACGAGCCCCCTCTTTCTTCCTTGAATCGATCCCCAACTTTTTGAAATAGCATGAATATCCAACGCCAACAACAACCGCTTTATCTATTGCTAGCTGGAGTAAGTGTTGGCTTATTCATTATTGCTCTTGGCCCCGGTTTGTTCAACCAGCCTGATCTACACGGGCATAGCTGGCAGCATCAGGTTTTTGACATGATATGTCATCAGATGCCTGACCGATCTTATTCTTTAAATGGGGCTTCATTGGCCGTTTGTTCACGGACCTTAGGTATTTTTGGCGGTTTTATGTTAGCCGTTTTATTGATGCCCGTAATTAGTCGCCATCTTACTGTAATAAACTCCTTCTTTTTGAAACTAATCGTAGTGTCAATCGTGGTGAACTTTTTGGATGTGCTCGGAAATCACTTTGGGATTTGGACGAATACATTACATTCACGATTTTTGCTTGGGGCATGGTTTGGAGTTGCCACAGCACTTTTATTAACCAACGAATTTTTTAAAAAAAATCACAACATGGAGGAAGATTATGGAAAATGAATATCCAAGTTATTGGTCATCGGTATTTATCGGTGCTCTAATTGTAGCTTTAATTATGGCAGTATTAGGCATAGCAGCTCAATACATTACGATAAGTAGTGAGCCATCAGGTGCACAATTTGGAACCGGGCAGCTTATAGGAACACTGGCTTGTTTGGTTGGCGCAATTGGAGGGTTTTTTGGTGTCCGCCATTATGCAAAAGAAAATGAAATCACTTTTCCTATCGGAAAAGGGGCATTGATTGGTTTCCTTGTTGGCGCAATTGGTGTCGTTATTAGCACAGTAATTGCATTTATATGGACTTCAATTATTGATCCGGATATAAACCAGGCCGTATATGACTGGTCAATCGCTAATTTGGAGGCACAAGGTTTAACCGACGACCAGTTTGAAGCCGCAAAAGGGTTCATTCCAGATCCTAACTCCACAACAGCATTATTTACTCAAGCCGGTATTGGTATCGTTGTTCTTGGAATCTTTAATGCTATTTCCGGGTTAATCGGTGCGAAAGTATTTGCCAGCGAAGAAGAATAATCTGTAAGTAGTATATGGAAGAGGAAAAGTACTCCACTCACCAACATAACGATATTTCATACGAACGAGTGGAAGAACTTCCTCTTCTTTCCTGGACTGAGAGAAACGGTTTTTCTCATTGGGCAGTAGCCTTTGGATGGATGCTGGTAGGTCTTATTGCCTTCCAGCTCGTCGCAAATATACTTGCCTTAATCTTAGTACTGCCACACGTTTCAGACCCTACCAATCCAGATGCATTTATGATTGCTATACAGGAGAATCTAAATTCTACCTTTGTAGCTAATTCCATTGGTCAATTACTAATTATTGGACTGGCATCTTATCTGCTTTCAAAAGCACATGCGGTAAAAGGTCAGCATCATGAGTTTTTACGGCTCAAAACCGCCCCCAATCTTACCATTAATACTGGGCTTTCGGTATTGCTACTGGTTTCATCTTGGGGAATAGTTGCTCTTTTGGGCTGGCTGAACATAAACTTCTTTGAATGGTTAGTCGGCATTTTCCCTGGATTAAGTTTCTTCCTGGATTTGCAAAGCCAGATGGCTGAGTTAATAACTGGTTTCATCAAATCTGAGAATGCACTTGTTTATGGATTGATTTATATAGCACTAGTACCAGCCATTTTTGAAGAGATAATGTTTAGAGGGTATATCCAAAGGGCACTTGAAAAAAGCTGGGGTATTTGGGCTGCAATCATAGTTTCCAGCATAATGTTTGGGGCATATCATCTTCAGCCTTCAAATTTATTGCCATTAGCGTTCATTGGCTTTGTATTGGCTTATGTTACCTACATTTCTGACAGTTTAATACCAGCTATGATTCTTCATTTCTTAAATAATGGTAGCCAGGTAGTATATGGATCAATGAACCCCGAATTTTTGGCGCAGGCATCTTCCTCAGAAATTGGTATGCCATGGGCTATGATAATTATTAGCGTGATTGTTACGCCAGCTTTGTTTTTATTGATGTATAAAATGAACCCGAAACCTCAATCATGAGTTTATTTGAACATCCCAAACCCAATGAAATTGATAATTGGGTATGCGTATTAGAGGGAAGTACCGATTACGAAATTGAACTAGCTCGTAATTATCTCTCAAATCTCAAGATACCCTCCAATATCCTATCAAAGAGAGATTCGGCATATAGCCTTGTAGTAGGTGAAATGGCACTTATCTATCTCTACGTTCCGGTTGAATTCGAAAAGAAGGCAAGAAAAGTGTTAAAAGAACTCGAGGAAGGAACAGCCGACTTTGATGTTAATCCCGAAGATGGGGAAGAATAGTGAGTGAACTGGCAAAACGGATTGCCTTTGCAGTTCCGGCAGCAGCTCTTTTCATCTGGATAACATGGTTAGGTGGTTGGTATTTCAAAACCATGATGATTGTAATCGGCTTCTTCATCCAGAGCGAAGTAATCAGGATTCTGGATGGAGCAAAAAACCCCGTAGATACTCTTTTCCCATACACTATTGGGTTATGGGTAATGCTATCCCAGGAAGTCCCCTACAGTTTTGAAATCGGGGTGGGGATTTTCATTCTCTTTGTAGCCGTTCAAACATTTAACCAAAGTGAATTCAGTATCACAGAACTTACTTCAACTGTATTTACAGGATTATATGCCCCTGTAGGAATTCTTTCTCTCATTATGATCTCTTCGTTGGGCGCCTCAGAAGTAGGATTTACGTTAGTAATGTTACTCGTATTTATGGTATGGGGAAGTGATGTATTCGCTTATTTTGGTGGAAAAGCTTTAGGAAAGCATGCACTGGCACCTTCAATAAGTCCTAATAAAACCTGGGAAGGTTTCTTTTTTGGGTATTTAGGTAGCATGATTGGAGGCTTATTAGTGTGGTATTTATTCCCTTACGATTCGGGCTTAACCCTAATATATCTACTTCCGATGGCTGTATTGGTTGCTACATTTGGTCCTATCGGTGATTTATTAGAGAGCAAGCTAAAGCGAAAGGCAGGAGTAAAAGACTCATCAACATTATTACCTGGGCATGGAGGTTTCTTCGACCGCTTTGATGCACTGATACTTGCAGCCCCGGTCGTGTTGATTTACTTAAAGGTATTGGTTGAGGTTGGAAACGTTTCCTTTTAAAAAGCTATTCTTCTAAAGCGAAAAGGAGAACCCATGAAACAAATTCTACTTACCGGAGGAACCGGATTTATCGGGCAAGAGCTTAGAACCTTACTTCTAATGGAGGGGTATTACGTAACTGTAATTACCAGGAATCCAAAGAAGTATGCAGATGAGTCCGCTAAGAACCAGCAATTCATAAGCTGGGAGGATGATCTAGCAGATGCCGTGAGCAACACAGATGCCATTATCCATTTGGCAGGCGAAGGTATTTTTAACCAGCGTTGGAATGAAGAGGTAAAAAAGAGAATCTACGACAGCCGTATAGATTCTACCCGGGCCTTAGTAGAAGCTATTGGGAAAGCTGAATCGAAACCGGAAGTATTTATTTCCGCTTCCGCTTCGGGTTTTTATGGGAACCAGGGGGACATCATTTTGGACGAAAGCTTTGGAGTTTCCCAAGACTTCTTAGCCCAGGTTTGTAAAGACTGGGAACAAGAATCTCAAAAAGCATCAGAGTATGGAGTCCGGGTAGTGAACCCACGAATAGGAATAGTCCTGGAGAAGAATGGAGGTGCTCTCGAAAAAATGCTTCCTCCTTTTAAAATGGGAGTTGGTGGTCCTGTAGGAGATGGCAAACAGTATATGAGCTGGATTCATCGCACAGATCTATGCAGCGCACTCTTATTTCCTTTAACCAATAAAGAACTATCAGGGCCATATAATGTATGTGCCCCAGACCCTGCGACTATGAATGAGTTTGCATCTGTGTTAGCCTCCGTGCTTAATCGCCCCAACCTGTTTCGGGTCCCAAAATTTGCGCTGGAGTTGGTTTATGGCGAAGGAGCCAAGCCAATCATGGATAGCATCCGGATGCAGCCCAAAGCACTTCAGGTGAATGGTTTCGAGTTTCGTTTCGAAGATTTAGAAGAGGCTTTAGCGGATATTTTGGAGTAAGTTCATTATTACGTTTATCTTCAGCTTATGAATACCAAGTTGAGAGATAGAATTTTCTTTGTTCTGAACACCATTGTGTTCTGGTTCCTCGCATTTATGTTCTATGATGTGTTTCGCAGAATGGGCCTATCGGATCAGCCGGGGGTAGAATTACTCGAAGAGCCTTTAACACGTCTCGAAAACCTCGAACTGAACGGTAAACTAGGTTTTCTCACAGGGTTGTTTTTCAGTCTTATTGAATTTTCTTTTGAGAGACCGTTTCTAAAACGCAGATCGTTAGGAGTGCGACTACTTATAAAGAGTGGGGTATATCTACTGCTCATGCATATCATTTTGGCTGTGGGCTTATTCAATCTGAACCGGTTTTTAGATACACCTCTTAACTTCACCTACCACGAGCTTGTTACTAATGGGGCCGTCTGGTCTTTGACCATTTACTTTTTCGTATGTAGTGTGCTATACAGCTTTCTCCGAATGGTAAATGAGAAATTTGGACCGGGAGTATTATGGGATATGATGAGAGGGAAGTATCTCAATCCAAGAGTAGAGAAGAAGATCTTCATGTTCCTGGATTTGAAGTCTTCTACAGCTCTGGCCGAAAAGATGGGTTATCTCAAATACAGTACCCTAATTCAGCAATGTTTTTATGATCTAAATGAAGTAGTTCAACAATTCGATGGCCAGATTTACCAGTATGTAGGCGATGAAGCAGTAATAGCCTGGGATTATGAAAAAGGAATAAATGAGAACAGGTGCATCGATTGCTACTTCGCTTTTCAGAGAAAACTGTATAAAAGAAAAGAGTTCTATGAATCAGAGTTTGGACTGTTGCCCGAATTCAAAGCAGGGTTGCATGGTGGAGATTTGGTTGTTACAGAAGTGGGGGTAGTAAAGAAAGAAATTGCCTATCACGGAGATGTAATTAATACTACCGCAAGGATTCAGGCTGAGTGCAATACCTATGGTGAGCAATTACTGATTTCAGAAGAGTTAGTGTCAGATTTAGCACTTACAAATTACGCACCGTCATTTATTGGGGAGGTAATCCTGAAAGGGAAAGAGTTACCTGTCAAATTACATTCAGTTAAGGTAACTTAGAAAGCTAGTTATTGGTGCTTTAGAGTAAGTACATTATTGCATTTATTATAGGTGTATGAATTCCAAGCTGAGAGATAAATTAAAGCTATTAGCTATAACAGTTGTTTATTGGACTGTCGCATCAGTGATTTATCATATCCTTAGAAGGATTGGTATTGGGGCTGAGGTAGGGATAGAGTTATCCAACCCCATTTCTAAATTGGAAGGATTCAGAATAGCCTTCTTTATGGGTATTGTGACGGGTATTCTCTACGGTTTTTTGGAGTTGATTTTTGAGAATTCATGGATGAAAAGACGATCACTCGGCATCAGAATCCTGATCAAAACAGTATCCTATACCATTCTTGTAGGCCTGGTTTTAGCGATAGCCGTTAACTATGTCAATAATATTGTCGGTATTTCAGAAACTATTTCAAGACAACAAATCATAGAAAGTGGTGCAATTTTTTCAATAGCTACCTTTTTTATCCTATTTAGCTTTCTTTATTCTTTTTTTAGACTGGTGAATGAAAAGTTTGGACCAGGTATTTTGTGGGATATGATGCGGGGTAAGTATCTAAGCCCAAGAGTAGAGAAAAAGATATTCATGTTCCTGGATTTAAAGTCTTCCACTGCATTAGCAGAGAAAATGGGATATCTAAAGTATAGTACCCTCATACAGCAATGCTTCTATGATCTAAATGAAGTGATCCAACAATTTGAAGGTCAGATTTACCAGTATGTAGGTGATGAAGCAGTTATTGCCTGGGATTATGACCAAGGTATAAAAGAGAACAGATGTATCGATTGTTACTTTGCTTTCCAGAGGAAGCTATTTGATCATAAAGAGTTTTATGAATCAGAATTTGGGTTATTACCGGAATTTAAGGCAGGTTTACATGGCGGAGAATTAGTTGTAACAGAGGTAGGAGTAGTAAAAAAGGAGATAGCATATCACGGAGATGTAATTAATACAACGGCAAGGATTCAGGCTGAGTGCAATACCTATGGTGAGCAATTACTGATTTCAGAAGAGTTGGTGTCAGATTTGGCACTTACGGAGTACACACAATCGTTTATCGGGGAGGTAATCTTCAAAGGGAAAGAGGTGCCGGTAAAACTCCATTCACTAAAAGTACTTCAAGTCACTTAGTCCCTTGAAATGCATAAAACTCTCCGTACTTTTCAGTTTCTTCCTTCGATGTCATCCTGAGCACAGCGAAGGATCAACAGGATTTGCTGATTCTTCTGCAAGCCTCAGAATGACCATTAAAACTAACTACTAAATTCAAAAGCCTTGAGCGATCAAAAAATAATTTTCTCCATGGTTGGGGTAAGCAAAGTGCACAAACCCAACAAAACCGTACTAAAGAATATTTACCTTTCCTTCTTTTATGGAGCCAAAATTGGTGTCCTGGGGCTTAATGGAGCAGGAAAATCCACCCTTCTTCGAATTATTGCAGGAGAAGACAAGGACTATCTTGGAGATATCAGTGTTCAAAAAGGGATTACTTTTGGGTATTTGCCCCAGGAGCCGCACCTCGATCCCGAGAAAACGGTAAAAGAGATCGTGGAAGAAGGAGTTCAGGAAACGGTTGATTTGCTCAAGGAATATGAAGATATCAACGCTGCTTTTGCTGATCCGGATGCTGACTTTGATGCATTGATCGAAAAGCAAGCAAAGCTTCAAGAGAAGATTGATCACCTGGATGCATGGGATTTAGATTCGAAACTCAATCAGGCTATGGATGCTCTTCGATGTCCTCCTGGGGATACTCCTGTTACCGTTCTTTCAGGTGGTGAAGCCCGGCGCGTTGCGCTCTGCCGATTGCTTCTGAAAAAACCAGATGTATTGCTTCTAGATGAGCCTACCAACCATTTAGATGCTGAATCAGTAGGTTGGTTAGAGCAGCACCTTGCTCGATATGAAGGTACTGTTATTGCAGTTACCCACGACCGTTATTTCCTCGATAATGTAGCTGGTTGGATATTGGAATTGGATCGAGGAGAGGGGATTCCTTTCAAAGGGAACTATACCTCCTGGCTTGAACAGAAATCTGAGAGACTAAAGCAGGAAGAAAAGCAGGAATCCAATCGCCAGAAGACCTTACAGCAGGAGCTGGAATGGATTAGACAAAATCCTAAGGGGCGTCGTGCAAAGAGTAAAGCGAGAATTAGCGCTTATGAAGAGTTGCTAGCCCAGGAAACAGAAAAGCGAAACGATGATATGCAGATATCCATCCCGGCTGGTCCCCGATTAGGTAACAAGGTGATTGAGGCACATGGAGTATCTAAAGGTTATGACGACAAATTACTCTATGAGAATATGGAGTTTCAGCTTCCTCCTGGTGGAATTGTTGGGGCAATCGGTGCTAATGGTGCAGGTAAAACTACGCTCTTCAGAATGATTATTGGGGAAGAAACTCCGGATAAGGGTCAACTGGAGCTCGGAGACACCGTGAAGCTCGGTTACATCGATCAAAAGAGGCCACTTGATCCATCTAAAACCATTTGGGAGGAAATTTCAGGTGGTCATGATATTATCCAGCTTGGGAACCGGGAAATAAATTCCAGGGCCTATGTGGGTAAGTTCAACTTTGCAGGTAGTGATCAGCAAAAGAAGACCGATCAGCTATCCGGAGGGGAGCGGAACAGGGTACATCTAGCCAAGATGCTTAAAGAAGGTGCAAATGTGCTTCTGTTGGATGAGCCTACTAATGACCTGGATGTGAATACTCTTCGTGCATTAGAAGAGGCATTACTAACGTTTGCCGGTTGTGCGGTAGTTATTTCTCACGACCGCTGGTTCCTGGATCGAGTAGCTACGCACATTCTCGCTTTTGAAGGAGATAGCCAGGTATACTGGTTTGAAGGTAATTACCAGGAGTATGAAGAGAACAGAAAGGAACGACTTGGCATCACTGATGATCAACCTAAGCGCATTGCCTATAAGAAGTTGATGAGGGATTAAGAACTCTTAAAACTTATATGCTATGGACAATCCAAAAGCTGTAAAGTTTGAAAAGCCAAACTGATATGTATCTATATTTATATCGGTATCCTCAATTTTTTCGCGTTCAAGTCTAAAGAAAAGAGATCTTGTGGATGCGCTGACTATGAAGGAGTTATTTAATTTGAAAGAAACCCCGTGTCTTAAATTACTTTCAAAGACTAATAGGTCCGAGTCTGTAAGGAAATCAGAACGATTCCATCCATAGCCCATTGAAATATTGAACTCATTATAAAACAAAAAATCATCTGTTAGCCTTTTAAAACTTCTAATTCCAGGAGTAAACAAAAGGGTTATCTCTGACGACTCTATTCTTATAAAATCATTCAAGCTAGATAAGAATTGATAAGATTCTATAGAAGTTTCCTCAAAGCCTATTCCTACTAAAATGGCGAAATCATCAGAAGTAAAAAAAGCAATTCTTGGATTTATTAAAGAAATCCTTCTTTTGTCAGTTACTTCACTTGTGCTTGATGTAGGTATAGAACTATTGATTTGAGATACAGAAAATGTTCCCTCAAGTAACTTATCTCCAGTGGAAAATTGCCCAAATGCTGAAATACTAAAAAGTGAAAGAGCTAAAATAAAGAATGATTTTTTATGCATAGGTTTATATGGTTAAGATTAACCTGATACAGAGAAGCTATAAAACCTACCTAAAAGTTTTACAACATACTTTTTTTTTGATCAAGTAATCCTCAACCCGTTTCAGGATTTTAGGTATTTATTCTAAGGTCATTCCGAAACAAGTTCGGAATGACCTTAGAATAAATACCTATTTCGGGGGATAGAATACACTGCCCATTATTAGGAAGTTTGCCTCACATTCTAACTAAAAATGGGTACGATGAAAAAGATCATTTTTTTAATACTAGGAGTATCATTTTTTCTAGGGTCATGCGCGACAATCCAAACTAAGATTGGAGAAGTTGCACTTAAGTTCATGACGAAAAAGGAGAAAGACTTTGGAAATATGGCTGCGATTGGAATGTACCAATCTAACCTATATTCAACAGAAACGGGAATAACGTTGGGCAGCAAGGCCGATTGGCAGGAAGGACAAACTGCAGTAGGCATTCAATTAATCAAGCCAGATGGAAGTGTAGGGTTCATCAATTTTGAAGGCACAATAACAGTAGATGGCAATGAAGCAACGAGCTATGGAGGAGGGGTATACATGGCTTTATTTGATGAAGGAGATACTAGCCCGAAAGTAGTAAAGCTTGAAAACGTAGATGGAGAAGTTAGTGAGTTTGAGATTGCCTCAGCCCCTGCTGTATCCATCAAGACAATTAATGGAGAGGCAGAAAATGCTACGTTGGATTTGGGAGAATCTTTTGATTTAGAACTGGAATTTAACGAAGCGGCTAGGGGAAAAAGAGTTCGGGTTGCACTCATTACAAAAGCGGTAGGAGTAAAAGGCTTTGCTTATTTTCAGTCTTTTGAACTTAGCGAAAAAATAACGGTTACTGCTGATGCTTTTAGACATAAGCATATTACTGGTGGTGGGCCAACAGGGAAGGAAACAACCAACTGGGCAACAGGCGAAAATTATCTGCAGGTAAGTATTGTAGAGGATAGCCGGGATATGAGTGATATGCCCTTTCCATACTTCAAAAAAACAGCTACGTATTATGATACGAAGCCAGTAGTTCTAACCGGAAGGAGTGATGGCAGAGCTTTTGTGAGAACAAATGGTAAGATGAATACTAGCTATGGGGATTTTACCTATTCCATTTCATCTTCTAATGCGTGGTTTGCACGACCGTTAAATACAAATATCGAACGCATTGGAATTGCCTCTATATCGGTTGAAGGAGTTCTTTACAAACAAGAAACAGAAGAAAGCTCAACTGAAACAGATCATGGTTCTTACAGTGTGATTACAACTACTACTTCTACGACCACATGGCAATTTCCACAGCTGGATGATGTGTATTGGAATCAATTCCTGGAGAATATGTATTCAGATATTGTTGAGATACTAGAAAGTGAATATAGCGCTCAAGTTGTAAGTGTAGATGAAATCACTTCTAATTCGATTTATGATGATTTCTATGAGCCAAACGATGAAAACACAGAGAAATACATTAGCAAAAACCTTCGGGACACTAAACGTTTAGTCCCCGCTTCTATAGGGGAAATACTTGGTGATAGAAAAACGGCATTAATAGCTGATGCGGACCCAATGCCTAGCTTGTTACGAGATATGAATCTAGATGCTCTAATGAATATATCCATTGACTATAGAGTGGCTAGTGACGCAAACGAAAAAATAGTATTACTGCCATTAGTAAGTTTTCAAATAACGGGGCAGACTCAAGCTTTTGATGGGAATTCAAATATATGGTTGCAAGGAAGTATTCAAGGACCGGGAGTCCCATTTAGTAGAAGTGAATTCAATGATCTGGACGCACTTAATCGAATTGGGCAAAAGGATGTAATTATTGGCTTAATTAAACAATCTATTGAAGAATTGACCTCAAAGCAGAAGGAGTTTGGCTACGATAAAGTTTGGGAAGTAGCTTTATCAAATTAATTACTAACCAGACCTAAAAGGTTGTAGAGGAGGCCGTTCAGGAATGGACGGTCTTTTTTTATATAAAAAAAGCACATCGGATCAGAATGTGCTTTTTGTTCAACTCTATCCACTATCCCGACAGCTGTCGGGATTGAGAATTAATCGTTATCTCATATCATACCTAAGGAAAGCAAAGAAGCTTCCTCCAAAAGTAATCATGATAAACAGGATTAAAAGTCCGAAGTCAAGGATGCTGTTCTGGAAGCCAACCCCTGCTATAGCAGTAGGCGGGGTATAACGAGGCATCTCACTGGTATCCAATGATTGGTCATTTCTTCCGAAATCAACCTTAAGTCCCCCATCGGTATTGAATTCAATACGCATTCCACCCGGGTTCTCGTCTTCGGCTTGTTTACGCTCAACAAATTCTGTGAAATCGTCCTTATAAAGCCTCATACTTTCCTCATATCGATTTTTTAGAGTGATATCAGTAGTGGCTAAATTCATAGCAGCCAGCCTAAAAGAAGAAACCGGGGAAGCCCTGGCCAGGTTAAAAGCCAGTACTTGCTGAGCTTCCTTTCTATTCTGCACTTCTTCTAAGAGTTTTCGGTTATTAGCCAGGATGTCGGTTTGGACTTGCTTTCTTGCAGCGTCATCCTCTTCCAGCCATTCCCACTCTTTTTCGTCACGGAAAGCCCTCCGTTCATCTTCATCCATTCCCTCCATTTGTTGAGACCTGTCTCTCCAAATCTCTGAAAGCTGACTAGAATAATCCTCCCAGCGAGCTCTTTCAAACGCATCCTGCTTGGCTTCAAGTTGAGCTACAGATTCGATAGGAGCTATTTGACCTGCCGTCATTACTCCAATTCTTGGTAGGATTAACACTCCTCCAATCCATATAACAAGAAGCAGAAGGAAAGAAAGGGACGATTTCTTTGTAATGGACGAAACCAATAATCCTATCCCGATGAAGAAGGTAATGTACAATATTGATAGCCCGATGAGCCCAATAATGCTTTGCCATTCGGAGCCTGAAACGGGGACTCCAAGTGCTAAAATGAGTAATAGCCCCAAAAGAATGGGGATGAGCAGTGGAATAATTAACCCCATCCATGTTCCTGCAAATTTGGCGATCAAGTATTGAACTCTTGATACCGAATTAGCAAAAGCCAGCTTCAAGGTTCCGTTTTCTCTTTCTCCATTTATTGCATCATAAGTGAAAAGGATGGCGAACAGAGAAAGGATTACCTGCACGATAAAGGCAAAATCGATAAACCGGAAAACGGCGTATAAGGTCTCATCTGAATAAGGGCTTCGTGTAAGTTTTACATCATTACGAGTGGAAATGCTTGAAAGTCGCCCAATATCAAAATGCAGACCCGAAACGAAGATTTGCATCGGGGTAGGTGCACGATGAGCAATGTTTCTCAAAGACATCCAGTTACTTGCCTGGGCTAAATCTTGTTGTGCAATTTGTTGATTGGTTTCATACTGCCTGACAGAGTTTTTATACTCGTTAATCCCGATGAAAATGCTGATTAAAATCAGGATAGAACAAACCAAAAAAGTGGCAAAGAACTTTGGGCTTAATAGAATGTGCTTAAGCTCTTTTTGTATTAATAGTGAAAGCATTGTTCTTTAATTAAAAATGTGATTGATTTTAATGTCATTCTGAGGGTACCTCCGAAGTATCTACAGAACTGTGAGCAGTTCAAGTGTTGCTGATTCTTCGCTTTAGCTCAGAATGACAAGTGGAGTTTTATCTCAGATCGTATTTTAGAAAAGCCGCGAAAGCACCTCCAAAAAAGAGAAGGTTAAAGAGCAACAGTAGCCCAAAATCGAGAATACTATTACCGGCAGATTCAGCTACAGTGGCCTTACTAAATTCAAACTGAGGCATTTCACTGGGATCAAGTGAGGACGGTTGTTGTTGCTCATCATCAGAAGTAACTATAACCATCCTAAACCCACTTTGATTTTGGCCTGTTTTTTCACTCATGAATTCCCCGAATATGTTTTGGTATTCATTCGCAGAATCCATGAATCGATTTTGGAGCCCCATTGAAGTTCCTGCAAGTTCTGTTGCAGCAAGTGTGAATACGGAGGTTGGCGAGGTTCTCGAGAGATTCAAAGCCAGCCTTTCCTGTTCTTTTCGCTTATTCGAAAAATCTTCATTTAGACGTTCATTAAAAGCATCAATCTTTTTTTGACGCTCTTCAGAAAGTTCCCCCATGTAGGCCATGAATTCCGTCATTACATTTTGAGTTTCCGTGCCTTCTGGTAAGGAGAAGTTGGCCATTTTGGGACGGTCTTCCTCAAAGAGCTGGGTCCGGTAATTATTTTTTTGTGAAGTAATATCATCTACATTTGGAATCTCTACCATCCGGCCTGATATCAGAACTGAAGCTCGAGGAACGATGAGTACCGCAAAAATCCAAACAACTAATCCAATTAAAAACGAGTTAGATGGCTTAGAAGTAATAGCGGAAATTCCGACAGCGAGAGCCAGGAATAATCCGAAGTAAGCCAGGCCAGAAACCAAAATAAGTCCCAACCTCATCCATTCGTCTCCCGTTAATTGAATTCCCAGTAAAGGGAGTACCGCGCAGCCAATTAATAATGGAATCATTAGTGCAAGGCTCAGCCCAACAAATGAACCAGCAAGTTTGCCCCCAATAAAAGAGGCCCTGGAAATCGAATTGGCAAAGCAAAGTTTTAAAGTGCCACTTACTTTCTCGCCATTGATTGCATCATAAGCAAAGATGATAGCAAACAGTGAAAGCACAATCCCAAAGATGAACTCCAGGTCCATGAATCTAAAAATGGCAAAAATGGGTTCGTCATTATATCTGGTATTTTGTGCCCTTAATTCACCGGAGCCGCGCATCGAAATATTTCGTCCAATGTCATTGGATATTCCGTTGACCAGTGCCATCAAAGGTTGGGGCGGAAGCATGATCGAATGTTCAACCATCATCCAGTTATTATTAGCTGCAATCTGATTGTTGTTCTCCTGAATAGCAGCTTCATACTGAGCCTGGCTGGCCAGGTAATTTTGTGCTCCCATGAAAAAGGCCAGGATGATGAGCACCGAACACACCGCAAAACTAACCGTAAACCGGCTGCTTTGGATGATCTCCTTAAGTTCTTTTATAAATATGAGTTTGAACATGATATCTATGGTTTTCGATTTCAGTTGAGATCATTGACAAGTGTACTAGCAGATTCTATTTCATCCATATATCCAGCCATGTACTCTACATACATTTCTTCGAGGTTCACTCCACGAAGCTCCGCATTGGTTCTTTGCGTCACCAATAGTCCATTATTCAGAATACCAACATGATCTGAAATCTCTTTAGCCCGAAAGATGTCATGGGTACTCATCAGGATAGCCTTACCTTCATCACGGAGCTCTCCAAGTAACCGGGTGAATTCCTTTCCCGCTTTAGGGTCTAAACCTGAGGTAGGCTCATCCAGCAGAATAGCCGGCGCGTCTTTAAGAATGGCAATAGCAATACCACACTTTTGGCGCATTCCTTTCGAAAAGTCTCTTAACTTTTTGTCAAAAGCATTTTTTTGGAGTCCTACACGGATAAGCGCGGCTTCATAATCTGTTCGTTTGTAATGGCTTTTTCCTCCAAGACGAACAAAAAAATCTACGTTTTGAATAGCTGTAAAATTAGGATACAACTGAACATTTTCAGAAACAAAAGCCACATTCTTCTTTGCTTCCAGGGGATCTTCATTTGCATCAATTCCATTGATGAATGCATGCCCGCTGGTAGGCTGAATAAAGTCAAGAAAGATGTTAATGGTAGTAGTCTTGCCCGCTCCGTTTCCACCTAGCATAGCATAAATTTCACTAGGTAGAACTTTTAGCTGAAGATTATCCAGAGCTTTTACTCCGTCTTCGTACACTTTCGTTAGATTTTGAGCTTCCAATAATGGAGCTTGTGATATAGTTTCGTTTTGCATGGTTCTATTATTTGGTTTGAAATCTTTTTAGAAAGTCATTCTGAGGCTACTGCCGAAGAATCAGCTGATTCTTCGCTCTCGCTCAGAATGACTCGAGGGGTAATTTGATTGGGGTATCCGGTCACTTTTTGGAAAGTTTTATTCCGAAGAATACAAGTCCGCCTACCAGCCCAATGATTAGCAGTAGGATAATGGCTGTTCCAAACACATTGGCCTGAGCTGCTATTTGTACTGTAAAGGTCTTGTCATCTGCATTAACTGGTTGGCTGTCGCTTAAAGCAGTTGATCTCATCCGGGTTTCATACCTGCCAACACTGATATCGGAAGGAGGGGTGAGATACATTTTAACGGTCTGCTCTTCCCTTATATCCAGGGAGGAAATAATGGCCGGTTCAACACGCTTTTCCCATTCAAATGGGGTATCTAGTTCAAACTCAATATTGTCAAGCCTTCGAGAACCTTCATTAACTACCTGGAAAGTGAATTCAACGGGATTTTCACCATCTCCTTCACTATATAGCTGTGGGGCTTTGATAACCAATTGCCCAACTCCTTTGGGGATCATCTCCAGCCGGACATAGCCTACATTCAATGCCTCTATTTCTTCCTCGGTCCATTCCTCATTTAATCGAGGATTCACCTCATTTAATCGATTTATAGGAACTGCCAGGGCATAAAAAGAAATGGGGGTGTCCATTGGTAAATCATCTGTTGGACGGTCAGGTAAGGAAATAGCAAGATTCGCCAGGATATTGTTTTTGCTTTCCGTGAACTTAATTTGGCTTATTCTTCCAGAAGCTCCTTGCTCCGAAAAAGACCTGGTAACCGAAGCTGGCAGGTTAAGAACTTCAAGCTTATAGGTATCATCTACCCCGCTAAATAATTCTAGCCCTAAGCCATATGTAGTATTGTTGCCCAATTCTATTTCCTGTGAAAATCGCTCTGACTGGATTAGAACCCGGTTAGCAGAAGCATCTTTTTCAAGAAATACTTTAGGGCTTCGCGAAGCTCCATTTCCATAGATGATATTAACCGTAACCTCATCAAGGTCTTGAAGGAGTTCAAACTCAACAGTTTCAGGATTTCCACTCCTAAGTTGGTCTAGTTTAATTTCGTAAGGAGAACTAATAATGGCTCCATCATCATTACTTAAAGAGACATAAATATTGTTGATGATGTCTGGTTGGAGGGAGCGGAAGAGTTCATCCTCCATATTTACGATTTGAGCAAATTCAGCAGTAGCACTGGACGTATTCTCAAGAGTAACATGTACTCTTTTTTTAGAATCCTCATCCTGAGACTTAACTGCTCTTTTTATGCTCACAAACTGCTGCTCGAATAGAAGTACCAAAAGAGATTGCTGGTAGTTTACCTCTGCATCTTCATACGTATTTATTGCACTTTCGAACTCCTCGGACGAAATAAGTTCTTTGTTATATAACTCCCGTTTTCGATTAAGTTCATTTTTAGCGCGGTCGTACGAGCTCTTGGCTCTTTTCAAACCTAAAAGAGGATAACTGTCATCACGAGCATTGGGGAAGGGGCTTTGTGCTAAACCCGAACCGAAAATCAGTAATGACAGTAGTAGTGTGCCTAGAAAAGCTTTTGTGTTAAAGTTCATATCAATTACCGGTTGAGAAGGAAACATTTCCTCTTGATTCCTGTTTATTGAAGGAAATGCTTTTCTGGTCATCGTCTTTTTCTAGTTCCAGTTCTATTTCTTCTCCAACTTCGATCTCTTTCAAAGCATCAGCTACTTCTTGTGCCGTCTTATACTTCTTACCATTAACCGAAAGGATGGTATATCCCAAGATATCCTCTGATTTTAGAGCTTCAGGCATGATCATAGAGACAACTCTTTCTACTACTACTTTGTCATCCCTGTCTAATAGAATACTCCCCAACTCAGCAGACAGGACTGGAATAGCACCTTCTACATCGGTATTAAAGTTTACAACTGATCTAGCTCCAGCATTGTTGGAGGGGGCGCTGGAAGTAGAAGTATTAAAGTTCGTCATTACCCTTCGACCTCCACTTGTGTTTTCAGGCATATCCCCTTTAGTAGCCCTAAGAATGAATCGCTCCTCACCTCTTCGAACACCAATCTTTACTTCTTCTCCATCTTTTATCGATTCATAAAGCTCTCGAAGGGCAGCAATATCTGTAGCGCGCTTACCATTCATCATAAGGATAACATCACCGGTTTCAAGATGATCCTCAGTACTATTATCACCGTGATCGGTCATCTGAATTCGTACTCTTATCTCATCCTCCTCGATGGCAAGAAGGGCGGTGAACTCCTGTAGAATTAGACTGGAGCTAGCGTCAAATGTCATAGTTTGCGTTTGCCGTGCTTCCAGTAGGTGTGGTATGAGCATCAAAACAGGGACAAAAAGAATAGAAAGTTTTTGAAGTTTCATCATGGTTATATTGTGATTAATTGATTCGCGCCAAATATTTAAAAGCAGGTTGTAAGGGTTGTTAACAGCTCGCAAAAACTTTGTTAAGGATGTTAAATCGAGGCTAAAACTTTTTTAATAGCTCAAAAACCGGCTAATTTTGCCCTGTGAAAAAAGCTTGGGTCACATATAGTTTTTTAGGAATAATGCTGATTGCATTAGTAACACTAGCGGTTCTGCAGTACCATTGGCTAGGTAGTGTTAGTGACGCAGAAAAAGAGCGGCTGGAGGAAAACCTGTCCGCTGCGTCCGAGAATTTCGTGGCCGATTTTAACCAGGTGTTTTCCCAAACTGCCCAGAATTTTAGGATACAGGTAACGAATTCTTCTCCTGATCTTGAAGCGCTACTTAATAACCTGTACCTCGACTGGATATCAAACTCGAATTATCCGGGATTAGTAGATTCAATATTTATAGTAAGGCCAGTAGAGGTAGGGGGAACAGGAGTGTTTCTATTTACTTCAGATCCTGCATCACTAGATCCGATTGAGCCTGACGAATATCTTTCCGAATGGCTGGACAAAAATTACAATAGACCAGGATCTGCAAAAAAGATTTCGGTTACAGGAAGGCCCGAGTTCGGTTCAAAAACCTTTATACCGGTACCGATTCAATTTTTGGATATGATCCAAATTCGAAATAAAGGGTTCAATCAGGATATAGCGTTAAGTCTTAGCATTGATCAACTAGATGATATTTTGCTTTTGCAGCTAGACAATGGCCTGATAAAAGAAGAAATAATTCCAAATATTGCGCGGAGGTATTTTTCGAGTTCTTTTGATGATCAGTACCTCTTGAAGATTATTAAGGATAGTCCTGAACCCGAACTCTATTATACTTCTGATGAAGCCAGTACGGTTGATACTCCGGATTTTAAGACTTCACTTCATGAGTTTGATATTTCAAATATTCTTGTTTTTCAGTCAGCTGGTCTTCCATCATCCCATAACCAGATAAAGAGATTAGAACAGTTTTCTGATTTAGAAAGGTTTGGATTAAGAGTTAATCCTGATGACACGGTTGAAAAAGACCCTTCCAAAGAAATAGCCGTTCGGGGTAGTTTTTTCTCAGAAAGCTATTCATCTGTAACCATTAATTCTTCTTACGATTCTGTTGATACTATTCGAAGAGATACGGTTCTTTCTTCTTCTCTTGCAGGCAGTCTTGGATTAAGTGGCTGGGAACTTTGGCTGAGTTTTCGAGAAGGTTCTCTGGATGCATTTGTGAACAAAACCAGGTTTAGAAACCTAGGAATTAGTTTTGGCATCCTTGGGATTCTTGGAATTAGCGTGGCCTTGATTGTAGTTTTCTCTCAACGCTCAAGAGATTTAGCCAACCAGCAAATGCTTTTTGTTGCCGGGGTATCCCATGAATTGAGAACACCAATATCTGTTATTCGATCAGCGGCAGAAAACCTGAGTGAGGGAGTTGTTCAGAATGAAGAGCGGAAAAAGGAGTATGCGGAGCTTATGATCAATGAGAGCCGTCGCTTAAGCGATATGGTAGATCAAATCATGGAATTCTCAGGAATTCAGGGAGGGAAAAGGATATACCATTTCTCCGAAGTAGATGTAGACTCTTTGTTTTTGTCTATACAGGAGGAAAGCCGGCATCTGCTTGAGGAAAAAGAGGTACAACTACAGTATTCAATAAATACTGCGCATGAGGTAATTCGGGCAGATAAAGAAGCAGTGTTTCTTGCGGTAATGAATTTGATAAGCAATGCCATCAAGTTTAGTGGAAAAAGTAAAAAAGTCATTCTCAGAGTTGATGATGCCTATTCAAAAGGTAAATCTGCGCTACAAATATCTGTTCAGGATTTTGGGATAGGTATTCCTGTTCATGAGCAAGACAGCATTTTTCAACCATTTTTCAGGGGAACAACTCCAGTCGATAATCAGATTAAGGGAAATGGGATAGGGCTTAGTCTTGTCCAAAAAGTAGTTCAGGCTCACAAAGGAGAAATTACCCTTAAGACTAAGGAAAACGAGGGAACTACCCTTCATTTGATACTACCTACAGGAGGAGAAAGTGTCTGATAAAGCCAAAATTCTGTTGGTAGAAGATGAACAAGGTCTTGTAATGACCATTAGGGACAGGCTAGAAGAAGAAGGGTACCTCGTAGAAGTAGCAAATGATGGAGAAGATGGGTACAAAAAAGCATTATCAAATGCCCATTCATTAATCATTTTAGACTTGATGCTTCCAAAAAAAGGAGGGCTGGACGTTTGTCGTGATCTAAGACGAAAAGGAGTTGAAACGCCCATACTCATGCTAACCGCAAAGGGTCAGGTAATTGATAAAGTGTTGGGATTAAAGCTCGGTGCTGATGATTATATGCAGAAGCCATTTGATATGATGGAATTACTGGCCAGGGTAGAGGTACAACTCAGGAAGAGGAAAAGGTCGGCAGGAAATGAGAGTAAGGATCAATACTCATTCGCGGATGTAGAAGTCAATTTCAGGAAGATGGTGATTGAAAAAGCCGGGCAGGAGATTACCTTATCAGCAAAAGAATTCCAGTTACTTCGATTTTTAGTAGAAAATGAAGAAAGCATCCTTTCAAGAGATCAGTTACTCAATGAAGTTTGGGGTTACGATTCGGTGCCTTCCACTCGTACCGTAGATGTCCATATAGCCTGGTTGCGCCAAAAACTGGAAGCCGATAGTCGTTATCCAAAGCATATACTAACGGTACATGGTTTTGGATACAAATTTGTGAGCTAAATCAGTTCAATTTTTAGTTTTCAAATTCCAAATTACTAACGCAGAGTCTTTAAAGAGAAGGATATTGATTGAAGAGTAAAGAAGTAATAATAGAAGAAGAGACTTAGTAGGTGATTGAACATCGGAATTTGAACATTGATAATTAAACCCACCTTAGCCTATAATTTCTTTGATCTCTCCTCCCGCTATCCGATATTCACAGGTCTTTTTCACTAACCAATTTAATGACAAAACCTGAAGCTTCTTCTAAGGGTCTTTTTTCGTGGGCCCTATACGACTGGGCAAACAGTTCTTATTTCGTAATCATACAGACTTTTGTTTTTGCAGCCTATTTTAGCGAGACAATAGCCGAGAATATAGAAATAGGTACGGCCCAATGGGGTAATATGATTGGGTTTGCAGGTATTGTGATTGCCATTACCGCTCCGATTTTTGGGGCTATTGCGGATCAGGCGGGAAAGCGTAAACCCTGGATTGCATTTTTTACTATAGTATGCGTAATCGGTAGTGCTTTACTCTGGTTTGCTGAACCTGACCCTAGTTCACTCTGGCTCGCACTTTCCCTCGGTTTTATATCCACTATAGCTGCTGAATTGGTATACATATTCTATAATGCGATGCTTCCTGATCTTGTTCATCCTTCCAAAATCGGTAGATGGAGCGGCTGGGGCTGGGGTATGGGATACGCAGGAGGCCTAGCCTGCTTGTTAGTAGCTCTTTACGCATTTATTGAAACAGATGGTTTTTGGCTAGGGTTGGATCCGGCTCAGTCAGAACCGGTAAGAGCTACATTCATCCTAACTGCGGTTTGGTATGCATTATTTAGCCTTCCACTCTTCTTTAGAACTCCTGATGCTCCTTCAAAGAATAAAGAGATATCGGTAGCGGTAACGGATGGTTTTAAGCAATTAAAAGCTACTTTGAAGGAAGTTAAGAAGTACAAATACATTGTTCGCTTCCTGATAGCCAGGATGTTCTATAACGATGCGATAGTTACTATTTACGCCATGGGTGGTATCTACGCAGCAGGAACATTTGGAATGGAGCAATCAGAAATTCTAATCTTTGGTGTAGGTTTAAATATTACAGCAGGATTAGGTGCGGCTCTTTTTGCATGGTTAGATGACAAAGCAGGAAGTAAGTTCACCATACTTATTTCACTAGTAGGTGTTGCTATTCCTGTAATAGCAGTTCTTTTCACGAAGAGCTCAATGTGGTTCATCATCTGGGGCTTATTTCTTGGATTATTCTTTGGGCCAAACCAGTCTTCGTCCAGGTCTTTTATGGCACGAATTGCACCGCCAGATTTATCGAACCAAATGTTTGGGCTATTGGCGTTATCAGGTAAAGCAACGGCATGGGCCGGAACCATTTTATTCGGAACATTCACACTTATTTTTGGGACTCAGCAGGCAGGTATGGTAGTAGTGCTTGTGCTGCTTTTAGTTGGGTTTCTGATAATGCTGAGTGTAAATGAAGAAGAAGCTATAAAAGCACAGGAGCAATAGTTGGAAGAATTAGTATTACCACAAACCCGGATTGACAAAAGTGCTATTAAAGCCTGGAAAATAACTGGCTTCTTAAGTGGGCTTTTAACATATCTAATGCCTGCTTTTACTTCGATTTTCTACTTCAAAGAAGGGGCTCCAATATGGATTACACTTACAGCGTTGCTTATTGCCTTGGTAGTTCACCTGATCCTCATTTTTGTATTGCCCCAGGTGCGGTGGAATAGGTGGCGTTATGATGTGTCAGAAGATGCAGTGGACCTGTTTCGGGGAATTGTTATGAGAACGAGGACGGTAGTACCGATTAACCGGATTCAACATGTGGATACTAAACAGGGTCCAATATATAGAAGGTTTGGCCTCTCTTCGATCAGTATTTCTACAGCGGCAACAACGCATGAAATTCCTGCACTTGATGATGAGACAGCAGCCCGTGTACGAACATTGATTTCAGAGTTAGTCCGAAAAGTAAAGGAAGATGTCTGAATTTAGAAGGCAACATCCTATAGCTGCTGTTACACAGTTTTTGGCAGTTCTTCGTCAAAACCTTGTCCCTATTATCATTTTCGTAGTAGTTGGTACAAGAAATACGGACGAATTCTTCTTCTATTTCTTTGCCCTGGCTATCCTATCCACCTTAGTACTTGGAATTGTAGGCTGGCTCCGATTTTCTTTTAGGGTAGAAGGAGGGGAATTACAAATCAAAAAAGGAATTTTTGTACGCAAGGAGTTATTCCTAACCAAAGACCGAATCCAGGTAATAGATATTACTGAGGGGTTGCTTCAACGTTTATTTGGACTTGTAAAAGTGGAAGTTAAATCCGCTGGGAGTGGAACTGAAGGGGCAACTATTAGTGCGATTACACGCCAGGAAGCAGAGGAGCTGAGAAGGTTATTAAGAGAAAGCGGAGTTGTTCATGCTGAAGCGGAAGAAGTAGAAGAAATTCAGGTTGAAGTAGAAAAACTCAAATGGAAGTTATCTAACAGGGATTTATTTCTAGCAGCACTTACTTCGGGTAATTTTGGATTGATAGCCTCAATTTTAGGTGCTACTTCAGGCCAGCTAGATCAATTTATCAATGAGGAAAACCTTCAATATGTATTTGGACTGGTCCCAGGGCTAGGAAATGTCTCTTTCTTTCTGGGAGTAGCAATTCTAATACTTGTGGTGTCCTACCTGTTTTCCTTTTTGGGGGTAATTTTTCAATACTTCGGATTTGAGGTAGAAAAAAGAGATACCGAGTTGGTTATCAGCAGCGGGTTGCTTGAACGTAAACAAACTACGGTTCCATTTAACCGAATACAGGCGCTACGTTTTATGGAGGGAATATTCAGAGAACCCTTTGGCTATGGTATGCTTTATGTTGAAAGTGCCGGTTTTGAACAAAAAGGAAACGAGAAGTCTATAGTGCTGTTGCCCTTCTTTAAAAAGGAAAGGCTAGAGTCTTTTTTGACTGAATTCGTTGAGCCGGTTCAGCAACACGAACAAACAATTAGCCCTCCCGAAAGAGCGTTTTTTCGCTATTTAAGAAGGCCAGCATACCTGATTGTCTTACTTACACCGGTGATATGGTGGTTTTGGGATTTTGGATGGGTATTTTTTTGGTTTTTAGTCCCGGCAATCTTTTTGGGTTGGTTACGCTATAAAGACGCGAAACTACTTTTTAACGATGAAGAATTAAAACTTCAATACAGGGTGTTGGCCAAGCGAACAGCTTACATAAAGAAAAAAAGGGTACAGGTAAGCGAATATTCTATAAACCCTTTTCAAAGGCGAAAAAAATTATCCACCATTAATATAACCGTGGCTTCCGGGGCTGGTGGAAGAGAATTCAATATCTCCGACCTGGATCAGCAAGAATCCGAAAATATCGTTTTGGGAAAAATTTAAACTTTATCCCTCGATCTTTTCAGGACTATAGTTGTTCTTTGAGTCATGTCATCGCCAATTTGTTCATCTATCAGGGTCATTGTAGAACCAGTATATTCAAGTTCGTATTCCGTGTCATCAACGTATAAGAATTGATCGTCTCTTCTCCAGGTATTCTCTTCATCAAGAATGGCAATGTCTCGATATATATCAAATTCTGTCTCGGATTCATAAATGAGGTCAAAATTTCCGATTCTAGTTATGGAGTTTCCCTCAAAAATAAGCGCTAACGTATAATTAAATCCTGAACCGGAAGATTGTACTATTCCATCCCTATTTTCAATAGTGAAGCTAAATTCAATTAACTCCCAGGTTCCCTCCAGACCTGGATCATCATCTTTACAAGAGAGAAAAGTAAAGGAGAAAAGAATGGCGAATAGTAATGTATTTTTTTGCATACTTAAACGGAATTGATTTAGTCTTTTACACCTTCATATAGTAGATAAAGTGGGTTAGTGATTTTCTTTAGTCGACACTAAGTACCCCTAAGGAATGGGTATACTAATCTTCACTTTTTTGTAATCCAATCTCTATTGTTACTCTCGCAGAGTCCGATGTGTATTCATCTTTAAGGATCATATCTCGGCCTCTATAATCCATCAATATTCCTCTTGTATTGGTACCGATATAAATATAATCGCCTTCGGTATGCCATGTTGATTGTCCCTGATACAGTGTTTGACTTCTGTATACAATCGATTCCATTTCTCCCTCAATGGCTTTTTCCATATATAAATCAAAGCTTCCCGTACTGGTAAGAATGTTGCCATCAAAAACCAGGACAATGTCAAAGTTCGAGCCTATTCCTATTTCGAAAAAAGACTCATCAAGCCCGTACTTAGAATAGGTGTATTCGGTCACCTCCCAGGTTCCTTCCAAAGAAGATTCTTCACTTGCACAAGAACACAAAATCAAAGGAACAGCCAGGATCATAAAAAAAGCTGTTTTTCTAAAAACCACGTATCTATTTTGTTAGTCGCTCAATGGTATAGAAAAAAAGAGAGAAAGAATCTTTTGTAGATTTTAAGTATACCACTCAAGAACTATTTTAACCCAGAGGACATAGCTTATGACAGAAGTAAACTCCCACAAAGAGTTAGAAGAGATTATAAACTTACTGAAGGAAAACGAGCTTCCTTTTGAGGATATCGGTAGTTCCAATATCCGGTTCTCTGTAATAAAAAAGGGTGGAGCTATTATTGCCTGTGGCGGTTTAGAAGTGTTTGACAAAGTGGCCTTACTTAGATCTGTAGCAGTAAAAGATGGTTTTAAAAAGCAAGGACTTGGATCTCAACTTACCGAAGCTCTTTTAGATGAGGCGGCAAAGAACAAGATTGAAGCCGTTTATTTACTTACAACTACTGCTGTTGATTACTTTGAGCGGAAAGGCTTTAGTATGATTTTGAAAAAAGAGGCACCCGATGCAATAAAGAGCAGTTCTGAATTCTCAGAACTTTGTCCAGATAGCGCTGTATTTATGAGAAAAAAAATTTAGTGCTTTCATAGGAGTAATATTAATCGTAATATTGCGATATGGGAAAAACAAAATCATCAGAATTTACTGTAGCTCAAAACAGGTTGGCCACTACGGCCAAGGCTTTAGGGCATCCTGCACGAATAGCCATTCTGGATTACCTTGCTCAGCAGAAAAGCTGTATATGCGGGGATATAGTTGATGAATTACCTCTTTCTCAGTCCACAGTATCTCAACATTTAAAAGAGCTAAAAACAGCGGGGCTCATTAAGGGAGATGTGGAAGGAACAAGTATTTGTTATTGCATTGATGAAGACGGCTGGAAGGAGTTCACCGAACAGCTAAGCACATTTATGCAAAGGCCAAATAGTAAAAACTGCTGTTAATCTTTTTTTTAATCAATTAATCGTAAAATTACGATCATGCAATTAACGAACCTTTTATCAACACTAGAAAATAATCTCAATCAGGAAATCGTCTTTCGTCTTGAAGATGGAAGGGAGCTTGGAGGAGATTTACATATTACCGAAGTAAAAAATGCGATCATCGAGTCTGTGGATTGCGGTTCCAATGCTCACCAGTTCAGAGAAACAGTAATCCAGCTTTGGATCAATGAAGATTCGGATATCAATGCCAAATGGAATGCATCAAAAGCGCTCGGAATCTTAAATAAAACGATACGAACAGATAATGGGAGTAATGACTCTGAAGCCTATTTCGAATTTGGAGATTCTATTACTACGGTTTCAAAGCATTCATTTACCATAACAGAAGAGCCTAATAGGGTTGTATTCGATTTGTTTGTAGAGGCGACAGCCTGTAAACCCCGATTGAATAAAGAACTAGCCTGTTGTTAATCTTGCGTCTTCATATTTGGGTAACACTAGTCACGTATTTTCATATTCAAAATTTAAGGTTACATCATGAAAAGAATACTGGTTCTATGTACTGGGAATAGTTGCCGCAGCCAAATGATGGAGGGATGGATTCGTCATTTTGGGGGAACAAGCATTGAAGTAAAAAGCGCTGGGGTTGAAACACATGGAGTAAACCCCAGAGCTATACAAGTAATGGGAGAGTCAGAGGTAGATATTTCTGCTCATACTTCGAATCATGTAGATGAATACATGGGCAAGGAGTTTGATCTGATCATTACCGTATGTGATAGCGCAAAAGAACGTTGTCCGGTTTTTCCTTCTAAATCTGAGCAAAGGCATTATAACTTCCCTGACCCGGCAAAAGCAAAAGGAACAGAAGAAGAGATTTTGACAGAGTTCAGATTAGTAAGAGATCAAATTCGTGATTATGCTGAGAACTTAGCGATCGAATTTAGTTCTTAACCCAGCGCAACATCTAACACCATCATCACAGAAAAGCCTACCATGGTTCCTAAAGTGGCTATGTCTGTATTTCCATGTTGCTGGCTTTCCGGTATAAGTTCTTCAACTACCACATAGATCATTGCACCTGCAGCAAAAGCAAGGGCGTAGGGTAAAATAGGTTGAATTAGGATAACTGCAGCTGCCCCAATTACAGCGGAAACGGGTTCAACCACACCAGAAAGTTGACCATACCAGAAACTTTTTCCAACTCCGACCCCATCTCTTCTTAAAGGCATGGAAACGGCCATCCCTTCCGGAAAGTTTTGTATTCCAATACCTAATGCAAGTGCGATTGCCGCTGCTATAGTAGCTGTTCCAGTAGGGTCGACTCCGGAAGCTGCTGCACCAAATAATACTCCTACCGCAAGGCCCTCAGGAATGTTGTGGAGGGTAATAGCAAGCACTAAAAGGGTGGAACGTCTCCAGCTGGTAGGTACACCTTCTGCTTCTGATTTTGGTAAACCCAAATGAAGATGAGGGAGGTATTGATCGCAAATTCTTAAAAATATGCCCCCACTAAGAAAACCAATTACTGCCGGAAGCCATGAAATCTTGCCTTGAGCTTCTGCCATATCGATGGCAGGGATAATAAGCGACCAGACACTTGCAGCAATCATAACTCCGGCTGCAAACCCTAACATACTATCAAGAAGAGTGTAGTTTACCTTTTTTGTGAAGAAAACGAGCCCTGCTCCAAGTGCAGTTAATCCCCAGGTAAAAAGACCTCCCAAAAGAGCCTGAACGATGGGATTGAGCGAAAGAAACCAATCAGGGATAATCATATCAGAAATTTTTTCCGAGAAGATAAGATTTGATTAAGCAAAAATAAAATTTAGTCTTGGCTAAATCTAAGAAAGTTTTCATTAATGATTTCTCATGGGCAGGTAAGTGAGAAATATATATTTTCATATAAAAGTTTTAGGTGGTTATGGTAGACAAAGGTAACGCTTTCGGGCAACCCATCGGGGAAGGCCGTGCTCGAATTCTGGTAAGATTGCAGCACATTAAGTGCGAGATCGAAAATAATGCCCCGGATTTTATAAGTGCTGAAAAGGATCATGTAGTTCTTAAGGTTGATTTTCCTGAAGACGCAAGAGTTTCAAGCGCTACGCTAACTCATAGTTTTGATCTTACTCTTGCGAAGGTAAAACCCAACGATCAGGAAATAATCTTTAGCCTTGCCCAGGAGTATATTTGGTTTGATATCAATATTGAAGAGGTTAAAGATGTATGGGTAGCTGATTTAAATTTTTCTGTTGAAAGCCAAAACCCAAGGTACCTGGCCTATTATATCAAAGAACTTGATCATCAGTTCGAATGGTTACAGCCGGATATTAAAACCGGTGAAATTAAAACAATGAGCGTCACCAAGAAGCGGTATAAGATTCCTAAGTTTTCAGGTAAAGAATCTTTTTCGGCTACAGAAGTCCTCAAATGTGCAGATATGCTCAATCGATCTATTCGTAAAATAGATCTAAGAACCGGCGGTGCTTATGTCAAATTCAATACTGACAAAGGCAAGCTGGAACCCCTGATCATCGGAATTGCTGAGAAGCTGGGATATGATGTCGAACCTCTCGAGAAAAATGTAATTCTGGATATGGAATCGAGCGGCGAACGAGTTAGCCACTCGATTTTTATAAAAGGAAAAGTCTAGATTAGCTTTCCTGTTTCCAGAAATAAATGCCACCAGCTTGTTTGCCGGTTTCGACATAATCAACCAGTTCATTGGTTTCCAGGTTAATCACATCTACGGATCCTGGTTCACCGCCAATCCCTTCTACTGATACAAAAGCGTATTTATTGTCAGGTGATATAGTAACTCCATGACTAACACGTCGCGTATTAGCTATTTTTGCCAGTTCCTTGCCTGATTCGATATCCCAGATTCCAGTGGAACCTTCTCCTTTATAACTTACCACCAAGAGTTCTCCATCAGGACTTACTTCAAGATTATAAGGCGCTTTTCCGGTTTTGAATCGTCGGGTTATTTTCCAGTTCTCTGTGTCTATCTCGAGCACTTCATCAGAGCCATTTCCGGCTACGTAAACCATTGGATTTGTGGGGTGAGGATCAGCCCATGTTGGTTTTTCTACTGGCTTATGTTTCATATCTCCATGACCCATGGAAGAATGGTCCATGCTGGAATGATCCATGTTACCCATTTCTTTCTTCTCGGAAAGCTTGAGTCTTCTGGTTACTTCCATTGAGCTGGTACTCACTTCGATTAACTCATCAGTCATCATTGAAACATGGTACATGTGCCTACCAGAAGGGCTTATCCTCGAGCCATGAGGCATTATGCCAGTATCGATATCGGTTAAGCGGACCATCATATCTGGTTCAACCACAGAAACTGTACTTGGCTTCATTTCGCCATGCAGATTGAAATTCACAATGTATAGCAATCCAGTTTCGGGAGAGATTTCCATAGTAGCAGGAAACATTCCCAGTTCAGTAGTTCCAACCAATTCATCCGTTCCGGTTTTGTATTTGGCAAGCCAGCCATAAGGGTTCCCATGGGCGATGGAGACAAACCAGTATTCTCCATCAGGCGAAACAGAAAGGCCATGAGGCCCATCAATCTCTGTCGGGTAGCGACCTACTACAATAGTTTTAGCAATAGAAGCCTCTTCGGTCTCACCATCAAAATGCACGAGATGAACTTCATCTTCCGATTCTGCTGCTACATAGAGGTAGTAATCCTGTGAAAATGTAATTCCTGATAGCAATAAGACTATCAGGAATGGTAAAGAAAACGACCTTAATATTACTTTCATTAAACCGGCATTAATTTGTTGAAGCGGTTGGGTCTTCACCTACTCTAATAGCCCATAGCCCTGAATTCCAATCCGAAAGGAAAACAAGTCCTTTGTATGGCTGAGGCCCCCAGGTAAATGGAGCATTAGGAATAGCTGCATTTTTATCTCTAGGTAAGAACATGCCTATTTCGCGGCCTTGCTGGTACAAATCTCCCATAAGTTCTCCAGAAATATCAACCACTCTCAATCCGCCATTGTAGAATGCCGCATAAAGAATGTCTCCTTCGATCCAGTAATTGTGAGAACCTGCTTCTGGTACCTGGTATCGTGCAACTTCTTCAGAGTTTTCCCATCCATCCAATTTTATAAAGTGAATCCATCCTGCTGCTCTATTTGGTCCCTGAACATCAAGGCCATAAGGAAAAGCTTCATCACCGGCTACAATGTAGAAATCTCCGGTTGACTGACTCTTAAATGGAAATGCGGCGTGGTTCCAGCCACTTGGATAAGTGTAGCTTCCAAGTGGAACAGGGTTTTCAGGCGATCCACCAGCACCTGGTAAATCAGCGCTTTGGTTACTTCCGATATCTACCGCAACAACACCGTCAGACCAGTTTGATGAATAAGCAATTCCATCCTGAATCCAGACATCATGAATAGCATGACCTGGGGTATCTAACTCAAATTGAGTAACTGTGTAAGGATTTCTTGGGTCCTCGATGTTAATGATATCATACTTACGACCGTTGTTTACTGCATATACATGATCCTCATATATAAAAGCGTTGTGTACACCGCCCGTTAAATCTTCATTGTATTCAGAAAGTATCTTAACGTCTCTTGGGTTAGTTACATCGAGAATAATGATGCCATTTCTACGATTTGATGCGCCCTCCCGGGTAATTACAGCCACGGTTCCATCTTCAGATACTTTTACATCATTAACTGTTCTTGCATCCACCTGAACAGTATCAATAATATGAATATTGGTAGGATCAGTAACATCCCAGAAGAATGCTTCTCCACGGGCACCCCACGTTCCGGTTACGGCGTAATCGCGGCCATCAACACCTTCCCAAACCCATAGGTCAGAAGTTTTAACGTCTGGTACAATTCCTTTACCCACTACTTCGATAGATCGTTTAACATTTCTCTGAAAAACACGGAAAGTAGTTTCAGCAAAATGATTTCCCGAACGAGCCATTACAGTGTATTGACCGGGATGGTTAGCTACAAACCTGCCATCTTGTTCAATTAAAGCCGAAGATCCTTGTCCCAGATTATCGTCAGGCATAGCAATGAATGAATAGGATACTGGGGCATCTTCAACATCATTTCCTCTTCGATCGAGGGGGGAGGCAACAAACCGAATTACATCACCAGTACGAACTTCCTTATCAGTGTAATTGTGGGTCATACTAACTGATGTAGTTGGATTTTCTTTTACTCTAATCTCCCAACTTGTAGTCTTGTCTTCTGCTTTTGCAGTAATAGTTATCCGACCTTTTTTCAATAGCTTTAAATTATCAAAGGAATCAATCCGCGCGATTTCTTCATTAGAGCTTGTAAGCTCGACATCAACATTATCTCGCTCAGTTCCGGAAGCGTCCATTACCGTATAGTTGAGGGCTAAAGAAGTGCCTTCATATACATTACCTGGCATTTCCATGAACTCCACAGAGGTTACTGGAGGGTATGCAACGGTAACAGGAATATTTTTTCTAAGGCTATTTTGGCCTAAAACTAAAGCCAGGATTGAAAAAGAGCCAGGTCTCAAAGCCTTTATTTCTCCCTCTCGGGTTACCTGAAGCGATCTTCGGCTGCGGGAGAAAAATATTACTGTATCAGGAAGGACATTGCCTTCAGAATCTTCCACATGAGCAGAAATAGAGGTTTCTTCATCTAAGCTAAGCATAAGCGACTCAACGCTTACTACAATATTCTTTTCTTCTTGTGCAGCAAGTACCGAGACATTGGCAACAACAATTCCCAAAGAGAGTGCTATTATGGGAATAATGGGATTGAGATTTTTCATGATTATCTTAAGTATTAATTGAAATTTACCCGAGTAAAAAACTTCAGTTCAGGCCTGAAATGTATAAGAATTTCTTTTTGGTTGTAAAAGAGCGCCTGGTTGAAAAAGCGATATTAAATAAATCAAAAAATTGGGAGAAATCACATCCAAATGAATACTTTTTTACGCTTATTTAAATCTGAATTTTATGTAATTTCTGTGACTTTTCAGGAACGTGATTAGACAAGTTTTGTTCAGTACACTAATTCCAATCTTATTGTTTTAGTCATCAAATTTTCAGGAAAATTTTAATGAGTATACACTTCGAGAAAGAGCCGTTTGCTTCCCGACACAATGGATCAAACGCTGTTGCTACCAAAGAAATGCTTGAAACTGTACAAGCAGAAAATCTTGACCAGCTTATTGACGAAACCATTCCAGCAGAAATCCGCCTTAGTCAGGGTTTACAACTTCCGGATGCCCTTAGTGAGGTTGAATTTCTTGCCGAGTTCAAGGAATTAGCTTCGAAGAATAAGGTATATAAATCCTTTATTGGCATGGGATACTATGATACCTATGTGCCAAACGTGATTAAAAGAAATGTTCTCGAAAACCCCGCATGGTATACAGCTTATACCCCTTATCAGGCCGAGATAGCACAGGGAAGGCTAGAGGCGTTAATCAATTTCCAGACTATGGTAAGTGACCTAAGCGGTATGGAGCTAGCTAATTCTTCGCTACTTGATGAAGGAACGGCTGCTGCTGAAGCAATGAGCATGTTACTTGGGGTGAGGAAAGGGCCAAAACGTAAAGAATCGTTTGATTTCTTTGTTAGCGAGTTGTGTCATCCACAAACTATTGAAGTACTTCAGACCCGTGCAGAACCTATAGGGGTAAATATTATCGTGGGTAATCACAGAGAGTTAGACGTTACCAATCCAGCTCTTTATGGTGTATTACTTCAATACCCGGCTTCGGATGGAAGTGTAGAAGATTATTCTGACTTGATTACTGCTGCTCATGAAAACCAGGTTCGGGTTGTGGTAGCAGCTGATTTATTAAGTTTAACATTACTTACCCCTCCGGGCGAAATGGGTGCAGATGTCGTAGTTGGCACTACGCAACGTTTTGGAGTTCCGATGGGTTTTGGTGGGCCACATGCAGCCTATTTTGCTACTAAGGAAGAGTTCAAGCGACAAATTCCGGGACGCATTATCGGGGTAACACAGGATGCAGAAGGTAAGCCTGCCTATCGAATGGCACTTCAAACCAGGGAGCAGCACATCCGCAGGGAAAAGGCCACATCGAATATTTGTACTGCCCAGGTGCTCCTAGCCGTAATGGCAGGAATGTATGGAGTGTATCATGGTGCAGAAGGGCTAAAGAAGATAGCGTCCAAAATTCATGGGCTTACAAAGCTTACAAAATCGGGCTTACAGGCACTTGGTCTGGAAGTGGAAACACAAGCCTTTTTTGATACGATAACTGTCAGAGCTACTGAGAAACGCATTCGCAAAGTAGCGGAAGCAAAAGAAGTAAATTTCCGTTATTTCGGAGATGGCCGAATCGGTATTTCTTTCGATGAAGCCAAAGAGATTGAAGATGTTGAATTGGTACTGGCCATATTTGCTGAAGCAGAGGGAAGAAACCAAAACTTTGACGTTAGAGCTCACTCGGAAGCCGTTTCAATTTCCCTGCCCACTTCCTTGAGCCGGACTTCGGACTTTATGACTCATCCGGTATTCAGCCTTTATAAAACTGAGCATGAAATGCTCAGATATATGAAGCGCCTTGAGAATAAAGATTTATCATTGGTGCATTCCATGATTTCATTAGGGTCATGCACTATGAAACTGAATGCTACCGCGGAAATGATTCCTGTTACCTGGCCCGAATTTGGTCAGCTACATCCATTTGCACCAAAAGATCAGGCTGGAGGTTATTACCAGCTATTTGATGAATTGGTAGAGTGGTTGAGTGAAATCACGGGTTTTGATTCTGTATCATTACAACCAAATTCCGGCGCCCAGGGAGAGTATGCTGGACTTATGACTATCAGAGCCTATCATAAAAGTAGGGGAGAAGGACATAGAAATATAGCGTTGATCCCTTCCTCAGCCCATGGAACCAATCCAGCCAGTGCGGTAATGGCAGGAATGGATGTTGTTGTGGTTGCAACCGATAAACACGGGAACATCTCCATTGATGACCTTATCGAGAAAGCAGAAAAATATAGCGATCGATTAGCTGCTTTGATGATCACGTATCCATCTACTCATGGTGTTTTTGAGCATAAAGTGAAACAATTTTGTGAAATCATTCATCAACACGGTGGGCAGGTTTATATGGATGGGGCGAATATGAATGCACAGGTAGGGTTAACAAGCCCAGGCGAAATAGGAGCCGATGTATGTCATCTAAATCTGCATAAAACATTTTGTATCCCTCATGGAGGAGGTGGTCCCGGAATGGGTCCGATTGGGGTAGCAAAACATCTTACCCCTTTTCTATCAGGACATTCCGTGGTTGAAACAGGTGGAAAAGAAGGGATTACTGCTATTTCAGCAGCACCGTTTGGTAGTGCCAGTATCCTTACTATTTCCTATGCATACATCAGGATGATGGGGGTAGAAGGGCTCACGGATGCTACCAAATACGCGATTCTTAATGCTAACTACATCAAAGACCGACTAAAAGATCATTACCCGATTCTATATACTGGTAAATCAGATCGCTCTGCGCACGAATTTATCGTGGACCTTCGTCCATTCAAGCAGACAGCAGGAATTGAAGCAGTTGATCTAGCCAAGCGACTTATGGATTATGGTTTTCATGCTCCTACAATGAGTTTCCCGGTAGCTGGTACATTAATGATTGAGCCTACCGAAAGTGAAAGTAAAGAAGAGCTGGATCGCTTTTGCGATGCTATGATCAATATCAGGCATGAAATACGCGAAATTGAAGATGGTCTGGCAGATCAAGAAAGCAATGTATTAAAGCATGCTCCTCATACAATGAGAACAGTTACGGCTGAGAAGTGGGAACGAAGTTATTCCCGCGAAAAAGGAGCCTTTCCTATTGAAGAGCTGCGCTATAATAAATTCTGGCCAAGTGTATCTCGTGTAGACGATGCTTACGGCGACCGGAACCTCATCTGTTCATGTATTCCTATTGATGCTTATGCAATGGAAGAGGTGGAAGGGTAAGTTTTACAATACAGGTTGTGTAGCAGTAGGTAAACGTACTCTTATTGAGCTATATACTGTTATAGAAACAAGCTTTTACTAAATACTTCTTGCTCATTCGGTTTTTAGTGAATTAATTAGACATCCAATTCTAACTACAATTCACTACCATGAAGAATAAAGTTTTGCTACTAACTTTTTCGATTGCTCTTCTCTTTACCCTGGATGGATTAGCGCAATACGGATATATGGAGCCTTCTCAGGCTATGACCGATTTGGTGGATAATGACGCCACACCTTTTTTCTCAATAGCTCCAAATGGAGAGACAATGGCCTTGCTCCACAGACCAGGAAGACCATCTATTGAAGAAGTCTCTCAACCTGAACTCAGGTTAGCCGGAATAAGAATCAATCCAAGAGTATCAGGCCCATCACGTACGAATACATTAAACGGAATAACCATAAGAGATATAGAATCAGGCAAGGATGTCGAAATTACCGGCCTTCCTGAATCTCCAAAGATAACCGATGTCTCATGGTCTCCGGATAGCAAACATATTGCTTTTTTAGTGATCCAAAGTAACAGAATTGAGTTATGGAGGGCAGAGGTAAAAAATGGTAGAGCCTCCAGAGTTCCTGATATTGAAGTCAATGATACCTATGGCACTCCTATGACGTGGAGTCGGGATTCCAAATCCGTTATAGTTCAAATGGTATCAAAAGATCGCGGTTCAGTACCTGAAAAAAGCCTTGTACCAACCGGTCCAACTATTGAGCAAAGTACCGGAAGTGCTACTCCAGCCAGAACCTACCAGGATTTGCTTCAAAACAAATACGATGAAGATCTTTTTGACTACTACTTCACTTCCATTGTTGCCGAAGTAACGTTGGATGGTAAAGTTACTGAGCTAACGGAACCAGGCATCTATACAACCATTCGTTTAAGTCCTGATAACGATTATATCCTAATGACGGAAGTCAAAAGACCATATTCGTACAGGGTTCCCGCATTCCGTTTTCCAAACGAGACAAAAGTGTTAGATCGGGATGGTGATTTGGTGACTATGGTGTCTGATCTTCCGCTTCGGGATCAGATTCCGATTGGTTTTTCGTCCACGTATGAGGGGCCACGTTCTATCAACTGGAGAGATGACCAGCCTGCTACTTTGGTTTGGGTAGAAGCCCTGGATGGTGGAGATCAACGGCGGGAAGTAGAAAAAAGAGACAGAGTATTAATGCAGGAAGTGCCGTTTAAAGGCGAAGCCACAAAACTTGTTGACCTGGAATTCCGATACGCTGGAATCTCCTGGAGTGAAGAAGGCTTCGCACTAGCAAATGAATATTGGAGAGCATCAAGGCAGGGCAGAACCTGGATGGTCGATCCTTCCAAAAACGAGCTAGAATTAGTTTTTGATAGAAATACAGAAGACCGGTATACCGATCCCGGTTCTCCTCAGTTCAAACGATCTAAATATGGTACTTATGTTCTTCATACAACAGATCGAGGCTCAAAGGTTTTAATGAGTGGACAAGGGTATTCACCAGAAGGAAATCAGCCATTTCTTACTTCTTTTGATATAAAGTCCGGAGAAACAGAAGAACTATGGCGCTCCGAAGCTCCTTATTATGAATATTTGGTTACTGTGCTAGACAAAGATGGTTCTGAAATCATCACCCGCAGGGAATCCGTTACAGAGCAACCAAATTATTACATGAGGAATGTCAAAAAAGATGAGATGAAACAAATCACCTTCTTTGAACATCCTACCCCTGAACTTAAAGGAGTAACAAAAGAGTTTATCACCTACGAGCGGAATGATGGTGTGAGCCTTTCAGCTACTGTATTTCTTCCTCCAGGATATGACAAGGAGCGCGATGGTAAACTCCCGACTCTGGTTTGGGCATATCCACGGGAGTTCAAAAGTGCAAATGCTGCAAGCCAGGTAACAACATCACCATATAGATTTACCAGTATTGGTTATTGGGGCCCTCATTTTATGTTAACCGAAGGCTATGCAGTGGTTCAGGGAGCGGCTATGCCAATCATTGGAGAAGGAGATGACCAACCCAACGACACATTTGTTGAACAATTAGTGGCAAATGGTCAGGCTATTGTGGATGAAATTGATCGAATGGGAGTAGGTGATCCACAGCGAGTTGGAGTAGGAGGTCACAGTTATGGTGCTTTTATGACAGCAAATCTACTGGCTCACTCAGATATTTTTAGAGCCGGAATTGCAAGAAGTGGAGCCTATAACCGATCGTTAACTCCATTTGGTTTCCAGGCAGAACCCAGGACATTCTGGGAGGCACCAGAAATTTACTTCGAGATGTCTCCATTCATGAATGCGGAGAAAATCAATGAGCCACTTCTTCTGATCCATGGTGAAGTTGATAACAACTCGGGAACATTCCCAATTCAAAGTCAGCGGATGTACGGAGCAGTGAGTGGATTGGGAGGAACCGTAAAACTGGTAATGCTTCCCCATGAAAGTCATGGCTATGTTGCTCGTGAATCACTTCTGCATATGCTATATGAGCAAACAGAGTGGATGAACACTTATGTACGAGACGCAGAACCCAGAGAGCTAGAAAGGGTTAACCCAGAGGTTGATTAAAATTAAAAGCCTTCTTCGGAAGGCTTTTTTTATTCCATAATAGAATGGCAAATGAAATCAGGGATAATCCCGGTTGACTGAATATTCAATTGAGCTCTTTCTTTGCGTGTATTTCCAGAAAGGACGAGCATAGTTTTTACCCCAAATTTATTTCCCCCTAGTATATCCGTTTCCAGGGTATCGCCTACCATTAGGATATCGCTCTTATCAATTTCTCCTAATTTTTCGGTGAGTCGTTCATAAGCATACATGAACATTTGGGAGTCTGGTTTTCCAAAATGGATGAACTTCCGGTGTAGCATGGACTCTACCAACTTTGCAATTCCTCCAGTTGCAACAGCAACATCATGCTTGGCAACAGGATAAAATTTGTCGGAATTGGCAAGAACTACAGGCATGGTTTTTTTGCGAAGTATATTCACGGTTTTATTGATGTCTGTATTCCAATCAAATCCCTCATCATCAAGGAAGACAAATGCAGAGATACCATCCAGGTCGTTCAGATCAATATCAGAAACTGCTACATGCTCAAGACCCGATTGAAGGATGTATTCGGCTGAATTCTCAGTTCCCAAGTAAGCAATCTTTCCGTCTTTTATCTTTTGCTTAAGGAAGTGTTTTGCCATCATCCCTGAAGTCACAATTTCATGTAGTTCGATATTATCTAAACCAATTTTCGCCAGACTTTCCTTTTGTTGTTGCCGGCTCCGGGATGCATCATTAGTTAAAATCCGAAATGTTTTTCCCTGATCCTTAATCCAGTTAATGGTGCTATTTGCCCCTTCGATTTGCCCCTGGTGATTCTTTATTACTCCATAGGAGTCGAGCATGATCACTTTGAAGTCTTTAGCAATGTCGAAAAAAGAAGGATAACTCATAGTTATAGATTTAAAGCCTCTAATAAAGGTTTTGGATTAAATTTTTCATCAGTGGAAGGAAGGTGAATATCGAATGCTTCCTTTTGCAATTTGGTAGCAAAAACTTCGTGGTAAAAATATCGACCGTATTTGACTACATAGTTAAGGAGGAAAAACCGATAACATTCTTTTAGAAATAGTATTTCTTGTTCCGTTAAAGGAAAAACGTTGTGGTACTCAGTTAGAAATAGAAGAAACCGTTCTTCCATTAACACATCAATATTGTAAGTAAATACCGTACGGTCGCCAATGTCCGAAACCACACGGCTAAAGAAATAGAAATCCATCATTCGCGTGCTCATTCGAAACCAGTCATAATCCCACCTGGAAAAAAACTTGAAATCTGGAGTAACTGAGAAGTTTCCAATATTCCAGTCCACAAACACCGGGATGGCATCAAGAGAATTAGCATCTAGCCTTCGGTATTCGTTCTTAAACCTGTGACATTGAGATTCAATTAAATCCAGATGCATATGGTGCTGAAGATGTCCATCGTCGGTTTTTAGCACATCTAAAAGTCCATCAACATCAACGGTCATGGTTTTGGAAGAAGGTGGTAGAGTACTTTTGACACTATTGCACGCCTTGTGAAATTTTGCGGTTTCTCGAGCCAAGCCACGGATTTGATCTTCATTCAACCGTTTAGGAAGCTTCTTTTGAATTCTTATCGGGCGATAGAAAACAACCCATACATCGACGATTTCTGCATGATATCGATACACAAACAGCTCATTACCTTTCATGAGAGACCTGGCAAGGAAGTTCTCAAAAGGGTGAGGCAGGTTGTTGGAGAGGGAGTTGATAATGCTATGATCTTCTACAAAATGATCAAACTCACCGAAATAGGAGAGTTTGGCCACAATAAGGTTGTGATCTTTCAGGGTTATCTGATACACATGATTGGTAGATACACGAGCACTTATATCCTGAATTCTCGCAATTTCCCGAGAATCGTCATAGGCTTGCCAGGCTTCCCGGACGATGTCGTTAAAATCTATAAATGACATACTGGATATTAAACAATTTCAAAGTATCTCTTCATCTCCCAATTAGATTGATTGGGATCAAATTGATTCCATTCCCATTCTCTCGTTCTGATAAAATGATCTGCAAATTCATCTCCAAAAAGAATTCCGGGGAGGTCAGAAGCTTTCATTGCTTCTGTAGCCGTTTTAAGATCGCTCGGGAGTATTTGCGGGTTTTCCTGTTCGTACTGATTCCCTTTGGTAGCCGGGATATCAAGCTTCAGGTCATGTTTTATTCCATATAAGCCAGAAGCTAAACTTGCAGCCATAGCTAAATAAGGGTTTATATCAGCACCAGGAATTCTATTCTCCAAACGCATAGACCCTTTGCCATGCGGAATCACCCGAAGGGCAGTAGTGCGGTTTTCCACTCCCCAGCCCAATGATGTAGGTGCCCACGAACCTTCTACGAAACGCTTATAGCTATTTGTGGTGGGCGCATACATGGGCATGATGTGTGGCATACAATGCAATACCCCGGCAATATAAGACTGTATCAGCTTGCTTAAATGAAAATCAGAAGATTGGTTATAAAAAAGATTATTGCCGTCTTTATCCCAAAGGCTTTGATGAATGTGAGCACTACAACCTGGGAGTTCATCCGTCCATTTAGCCATAAAAGATGCTGTTAACCCATATTGGGAAGCAATTTCCTTAACAGCGGTTTTGAAAAGTACTGCCCGGTCGGCTGCTTCCAATACTTCTGCATAAGCGATAGCTGCTTCATATACCCCATCTCCGGTTTCTGTATGAAGGCCTTCTACTGGGACAGAAAAACCAGTCAACAATTCAAAAAGATCATTTACATATTCTGAATTTTGAGAGGCCCGGAGTATGGAATACCCAAACATTCCTGGTGTAAGTGGGGTTGGGTTGACATACTCTTTCTCTTTCAATGAATGAGGCGTTTCAAGAAAATTGAACCATTCAAATTCAGCAGAAAATCTTGGATGATAGCCAAGACTTTGAGCGTCATTTCGGATGGATTTAAGCAGCGACCTGGGGCAAACATTTTGTAATTCTTCAGATTTGGAAAAATCTGCTAACAAAAATGGTTTTCCATGTTCCCAGGGAATAGTACGTAAGGTATCGGAATCAAAATGAGCAATAGAGTCTGGGTATCCGGTATGCCATCCACTAACCTGGGAGTTGTTATAGACGGCGTCGTTGATGTCCCAGCCAAAAATTACATTACAAAACCCAATACCGTGCTCCAATGCTTTTATAAATTTCTCTTTGCTGATCAATTTGCCTCTGAGGACGCCATCAATATCCACAACGGCAAACTTAATGTTGAGGTGATGGGGCTGATCGTTAATAAACTGGATGATTTCCTCGTTAGTCATGAATTGCGTTCCAAACTAGATTCTTAAACATTAAAATTATTGAGAAATAGTAGCATTTCTAAGCCGCTCTTCGGTTATTTAGTGAATATTTCTGAATTACTCTAATGGAGTAGAAGTATGTTTAAAGAAAAACTTGACCATGAGAAGGTCAAAACTATTCATCAGCCCAGAGAAAAAGCCCTGGAAAAATACCATAATTCCAAGGCTAAAGGCCTTTCTTCTACACTAAATGAATTTATCCCAACTGTAGAAAGACCCTGGGATAAGAAAAGAGCGGCACATGTAATCAGAAGGCTGTCTTTTGGACTCCATTATAATGACCTGGATAGTGCTTTATCTATGACTCCATCTCAATTCATTGATTCATTCATTGATGGAGCGATTAATGCAGAAATGCCAGCTGCTCCGGAATGGGAGAATAAATATCCTCCCGGTTGGGGTGCCTCTGACGAAGAAGTAATACAATACTTTTCGGAGAATTTTGATCTGTACATTGAGTATCAAACGGAATGGACACAGCTTATGAAAGAGCATCCCTTTCGGGAAAAGATGGTTCTTTTTTGGCACAACCATTTTGTAACAGAAATTGGGAAGTATGAATTAGCTCCCTATGCCTACCGGCATTTTTCGATTCTCAGAAATAATACCCTTGGGAACTTTAAAGATTTTGTAAGGGAAATAGGCCTGGATCAGGCAATGCTCATTTACCTGGATGGGGTAGAAAACAGAGCCGAAAGCCCAAATGAAAATTACGCTCGTGAGTTACTGGAACTCTTCACAATGGGTATTGGAAACTATTCACAAACCGATATTGAAGAAATAGCGAGAGCTCTCACTGGTTACTGGGTTAACTACTTTGATTTTTCTGTGAGTTTTGTTCCCAGTATTCATGATGATGGAGAAAAGACCTTTTTTGGAAGGTCAGGGAACTACGGTTATGACGACGTTATCGATATCATTTTTGAGGAGAGAGAACAGGAGATTGCTGAATACATTTGCACAAAGCTATATAAGTTTTTCGTTTATGAAACTCCGAGTGAAACCATCATCTCAGAGCTTGCCCAGTTATTTATTGACGAGAATTTTGAAATCGAGCCGGTAGTCCGAACCTTGCTAAAAAGCGAGCATTTTTTTGACGATGAGATTTTAGGGGCAATGATAAAAAGCCCGATTGAACTTATGTTAGGGCTACAAATTGAAGTTGGGGAAGGCCTGAATGAGGATTTATTAAGCTGGCAGCCATGGCAATTGATGAATTTGGGACAATTCCTGTTCAGTCCTATAAATGTAGCCGGCTGGCCGGGTCATAGAGCATGGATTTCAACTACCACTCTTCCTTTTAGATGGCAGTATTCGGCAATCCATGCATATGCATTGAATCTGGATGTGGTTTCTATTGCAAAAGCTATGAGTGCTCCTAATGACCCCTATCAATTAGTCGAAGACATGGCTGAGTATATGCTTGCCGTCGACTTACCTCAGGCTGATAAGGATGCGTTACCGGGAGTGCTTCTGGGAGGGATTCCTGATTATGAATGGAATGTTGATGCAGGAGGAGCCCATTGGCGTATCCTGAATTTAATGTCACATATTCGTCAACTGCCAGCATACCAGCTTAAGTAAAAGGGAGATGTGAAATGAAACGAGTTAAAGGAAGCAAACTATCTGACGGCATTCATCACCACCACCATCATGACCTGTATAGCCGGCGCGACTTTATCAGAAAACTAGGCTTAGTTACTGCAGGTAGCTCATTTGTTTTGGGCAGTACTCCTGTACAAGCCCTCCAAAGTTCCTCCCTATTTAGAAAGTTAGCTGAACTGGAGACGAACAGAGTGCTTGTTTTAATCCAGTTAGATGGAGGAAATGATGGGTTAAATACCATTGTGCCCATAGAGAATGATATTTATTACAATGCTAGGGAAGATCTTTCTATTTCAAAAAATAGCACGGTAAAGCTCACCGATACCGCTGGAATGCATCCTTCTATGTCACCTCTTGAAACCTTATGGAATGATGGAAAGATGGGGGTAATACAAAACGTTGGGTATCCCAACGGAGATTTATCCCATTTCAGGTCTACCGACATTTGGCTTACAGCAAGTGATCATGACGAGTACCTGCAAACAGGCTGGATGGGAAGGCATCTTGATCAGCAATTTCCGGATTTTCAGGAAAACCCTACTGATCATCCTTTAGCAGTACAGATTGGTGGAGCTTCTTCTTTGCTATTCAAAGGTTTCCTGCTCGATATGGGTATGACCCTCAATGATGTTGGTGTACTGGAATACCTATTAGAAAACGGGGAAATATACCCTACGGAAGGACTTCCGGATACCATTTATGGTGATGAGATGAGATACATGCGTATTTTAGCAAATAACTCGTTTCGGTATGCTGATTCTATTAAAACTTCCTATGACGCCAGTGCCAACCAGGTAGAATTTAATGATGAGGAGCTAGGGAGAAGTCTTTCTATTGTATCTCGATTAATAAAAGGAAATTTAGGTAGCAAGATATTCCTGGTTAGCCTTGGTGGTTTTGATACTCATGCAAATCAGTTAGACGATCATACTGCACTTTTATCTGAGTTAAGCAATGCTGTGCGAGATTTTTATGATGACCTGAATGCCGAAGGGCGATCAGAAGAAGTTTTAATAGCTACATTTTCAGAATTTGGAAGGCGGGTTCAAAAAAATGGTGCTGCAGGAACCGATCATGGTACCGCTGCTCCACTTATGGTTTTTGGGGATGGTGTTGAAGGCGGAATCATTGGATCTGACCCAAAACTAAATCAATCTGACTTGGATGAGTTTGGCAATATGGTTCATGAATATGACTTCAGGCAAATCTATGCTACGCTGCTCAACGACTGGTTCCAGCTTGACGAATCCCAAACCGAAGAAACCATGGGAGGAAATTTCGAAAGGGTTCCTTTTATAAAAACAGGTGGTACAGTTTCAAACGAAAATGGCTCAAGCCCTTTCCGGTTTCAGTTGCAGCAAAACTATCCCAATCCCTTTAATCCTGAAACGATCATTTCTTTTACCCTTCAAAATGCACAGCCTGTTAAGCTGGAGGTATATGATATTCAGGGCCGGGTAGTTCAAACTCTGGTAGAAGGAACAGTTTCAGCTGGTGAACATAGGGTCAGTTTCAATGCATCGAATTTGTCAAGCGGAACCTATTTATATCGTCTATATGCCGGGAAAGAGATACAAACCAAGAGTATGACGCTTATCAAATAGCAGTCTATTCAGTGGCATTGTCTCCTTAGTCAACCCTTTGCCATCCAAGGTCCTCAGCTTTTTCCAGGAACTGTTTGTTTATCAATGCCTGGTAGCTTACCCCGGTTGGGCATGAGCAAGCCGAACAAGTTCCATGAAGAATTTCTCTTGAGTTGAGTACAGGGATTTGATTCTGCTTCAATTGAAATTCTGCATCTTCTAGGGATGCAAAATCAGGGGTAATACATTGACGTTCTGCATTCGCAATTCCTACCCAAACAGGTTCCTCCAGTTCCTGTTCATTCAGAAAACCGTCGCATCCTATGGCGAGTAAAAAAAGTGATAATGTGAAAACAAAGCGCTTCATAGATCAAAGTGTTTTGCAGCTAACGAGAGCGCATACATATTATTTGTAGTCTATTGTACTTTCTATCCTGACGTCATTTAAAAGTGTACGATGAACAGGGCACTTTTTCGAAATCTCGAGCAACTTGTCTAATTGTTCCTTGCTAAGCTCACCTTTGATAATGATTTCCTTTTCAATCACATCTATCTTTGAGGAAGGGTCTTCACAGCTTTTGCAATCCTCTACGTGGCTCTTATTATGGCGCAGTTCCACAAACATATCGCCTACTTCCCAGCTTTTTCGCTGAGCATACATTTTTACTGTCATAACAGTACATGTTCCAAGCGACATCAACAATAAATCATAAGGATCGGGTCCAAGATTTTTCCCTCCTTCTACTTCGATAGGTTCGTCCGAAATGAGTTCGTGCTCACCGGCTGTAAGGGTTGTTTTGAAAGGTTCATTTTCTGGCAAATGAACATGAACGATTTTCTGAGGAGCTTGCTCTTCCATGATTCCTAAATTGATTAACAGCTTCAAAGTACTCCAAAATCTGTAAAGAGAAAGAAATGAATTGAGGGATAAGGTTACGATTCCATAACCTTATCGTTACCTAAAAGTAACATGTAAGCCATTCTATGGTAACAAGAAAACGAGAAGTTTGTAAATAAATCATCTTTTACAGGCTATGAAAAGATCCCTTGATACAGTAGTGATCTCGGATGTTCATCTGGGCACTGTTGGTTGTCACGCCATTGAACTCGTCCATTATCTTAATTCAATTGAACCAAAACGTGTAATCCTCAACGGGGATTTTATTGATATGTGGCAGTTCAAAAAGTATTACTGGCCGGAAGCTCATATGCATGTAATTCGCACTCTTATAACCATGATGACAAATGGAGTAGATATTTACTATTTAACTGGGAATCATGATGAGACCCTTCGCAAAGTCTCCAGCCTTCAGTTAGGACCCCTGTTTATTCTCGATAAACTGGTCCTTGAGCTAAACGGTGAAAAAGTGTGGTTCTTTCATGGTGATATCTTTGATGTAACTATGAAGTATTCAAAATGGCTGGCCAAACTAGGGGGGAAAGGATACGAGCTCCTAATTCTTCTGAATCGATGGGTCAATAAAATCTCTCAAAAATTAGGCTATGGTAAGCTCTCTCTCTCAAAAAAGATAAAAGACAGCGTTAAAACAGCAGTTAATTTCATTGATGATTTTGAAGTGACTGCAATGGAGCTAGCCATTGATGAGGGATATGATTACGTGGTTTGCGGCCACATACATCAACCCAAAATCCGTGGGTATGAGAATGAGAAGGGTTCAGTAATCTATTTGAATTCAGGTGACTGGATCGAAAACCTAACCTGCCTCGAATATGATGGTGATGAATGGAGCCTTTATCGATATGAGGAAGATACTGTGCTACAGGAAAGTCCGCGGGTAACGCAGCTTATTCAACGTCATACCAATGATGCAAAAGTAATGATCGGATGAAAATACTTTACGGAGTACAAGGAACCGGACATGGCCATATAAGCAGGGCAAGAGTAGTGCTTCCCAAACTGCGTGAGTTTGCAGAGGTGGATGTGCTTATTAGCGGATATAACTTCCATATGGATTTGGATGGAGAAATAGCTTACAAAGCTAGAGGGATAAGCCTCACCTATGACAGTAAGGGAAGTGTCGATTTTTTGGAAACAGCACTTAATCTAAAGCCCGTTAAATTCATACAGGATATCCAGTCTGTTCCCCTTGAAGAGTATGATTTTGTAGTGAATGATTTTGAGCCGGTTACAGCCTGGGCTGCTCAAACAGCAGGAGTTAATTGTGTAGGTATAAGTCACCAGGCTGCGTTTATGTCACCGAATGTTCCTCGCCCTAAAAAAAGGTCATTGATGGCAGAAGGGGTGATGAAACACTTTGCACCATTTTCAGTTCCTGTAGGATCTCACTATTTACGGTATGATGATTTCATCGAGCCCCCCATTATCAGGAAGCAAATCAAAGAATTAAATCCGTATCAGAGCGATCATATTACGGTGTATCTTCCTGCTTTTGATCATGAAACGCTATGCTCTGTGTTTAACCATGTGAAAGAAGTTCAATGGCATATTTTTTCACCGACATGTGAACAAGCTTATGAAAAAGGAAATGTGCGAATACAACCTATCGGGAAAGATACCTTTTTAAAAAGCTTTGAAAGTTGTTTGGGAGTAGTTTCATCCACGGGATTTGAGACTACGTCAGAATCAATGTTCCTTGGCAAAAGGCTATTAACCATTCCTATTAGAAATCAATATGAACAACTATGCAATGCTGCTGCTCTTGAAAGGCTTGGGGGTACGGTAGTGTATAACATTGATGGAAGCTTCAAAAACAGAATAAGTGAATGGATTCAGCATGGAGAAGCACTGGAGTTGCCGGAAATTTCTGACGAAGATGTGTTGGTTCACAAAATCCTTACTGCCGGAATAGGAGAAGAGGTCTTGTTTTCTTGAAGTAAGAGTAAAGAATAAAGAGTTACGAAGTAAAGTAATTACCTTCTTCCTTCTTTGTTCCTTGTTGAATATTCTTACTTCTTAGAGGTACCGTTCGTTCATAATTGAAACATGATGAGCTACATGTCCGGCGATAATGAAAGCTAGCGCCCTGACTGTTACGTCCATTCCACTAGCATTGCCTTTACTGGAGATCATTTCTTTAGTCATACTATCGAAAAGATGGATGGTAGAAACCCTTACAGCCAGGAATTCATTAGCTAGATTACTTAGTGCCCTGCTGTTATAATTATTCCCAGTCATATATACTTCTTGATCCATTCCCGGTAAGGATTGTTCATCGCCTCTGCTTATGGCAAAAGCCCGGTAGCTGAATAAACGTTCTGCCTCAATCATATGCCCAAAAACTTCTTTAATAGTCCATTTGTCTGGAGCATATTTGAAATAGGCTTTATCTCCAGGGATGGAATTGGCCAGCGTAAATACATTATGCATTTGCTCACTCAAGGTATGAATGATATTTCCCTTCCTGACCAGGCTTACATAGGTGGAGTAAAAATGTGCGTATTCAGAGGAATCAGGATATTCATCTTCCCAAATTTCCATGGATCAAAAATTAATTCAATTACAGGGGATAAAATAGAACTCAGCAACTAGTTTCAAAACTGAAACTTTGGGCAAAACTCTTTTAATGGTAACCCATCTCTGGAATTTCCATTTTCATTGTCCTCTCTAAATAGTTCAATTTCATAAGAAATGTACTCCGGGTTATTGTAGCGCTTTTGGAAATATACCTTTTTACCTCCCAGTGTTCGGGAACACCTTTTTATCTCTAAAAGCGGTGCTCCAGTTTTTAAATCAAGATGTTTTGCGATTCCATTATCCGCTCCAATTGCACTTATTGAATACCTTCCAGCTTTAATTGGGATATCATAAACATCTTCAAGTATTTCGTATATCGTCCTGGTTTGTAAATCCTGATCTAGTAAAAGGTGGCCATAACTGGTTGACATCCAGGTGATATCAAAAGCTACGGGAATTTCATTTGCATATCGGATACGCTCCAATTTCATGAGAGGTTTTTCAGTAGGGATTTCAAGGATTGGGTTTACATGTTCATTTCCTGGTACTTTGGAAAAGGAGATAAGCTTTGATGAACTTTCAAGCCCGGCCTTTCGCATGTCTTCAGAAAAATCGGTGAGCTGTACAAGGTTTGGCGAAGGCAGTTCGTCTCTTACAAAAGCTCCCAGCCCCTGTTTTTTAAATATCAGCCCTTCTTTTTGTAATGAGTCGAGAGCTTGTCGTACTGTTATTCTGCTCACTTTGAAATAGTCACATAATCTTTTCTCAGAAGGTAGTTTGTCTCCGGGTAAGAATTCCTCCTTGAGAATCTCTTCTCTCAAATGATCAGCAATTTGAAGGTATCTTGGGGCCGTCTGGTAATTCAAACTCATTTACTTGTTATGACATGTTGGTACAAGTATAGGCATCTTCATATTCTTGGTCAACCAAGTTAAAAGTGAGATATGTTAGAATTGATAACACAACCGATGCCGTGGTTTATTGCAGGTCCTCTTATAGGATTGATGATTCCTTTAATTCTGATAATAGGTAATAAAACATTTGGGATATCTTCCAGCTTCCAACATGTTTGTGCAGCTGTTCTGCCAAACCGTTTTCCATACTTCAACTACGATTGGAAAACTACCGGGAAATGGCACCTCCAACTGGTTCTTGGGGTTCTGATAGGCGGTTATCTGGCTTCTTTTTTATCTCCTGAAAACTATGTTATTGATTTATCCCCGAATACAATTTCCAGGCTACAAGAATTGGGAATTACCAGTTTTAGCGGTTTTGTACCAGAGGAACTATTTAACTGGAAGAATTTGGCTTCTCCTGAAGGAGTTATCATGTTGATTTTCGGAGGGTTTTTAATTGGGTTCGGAACAAGGTATGCATCAGGGTGTACTTCAGGCCATGCTATTACAGGTTTGGCTACCCTTCAAAAGGCCTCATTAATTGCAGTTATTGGGTTTTTCATTGGAGGGCTAATTTCAACCTATTTCTTACTACCAATCATTTTAAACTGAACTAACATGAGATTTATCATAGCAGGAATACTCTTTGGTTTTATACTTATTAAGTCTGAAGTGGCATCCTGGTTTAGAATTCAGGAGATGTTCCTTTTTGATTCTATCCATATGTATGGCGTGATTGGTAGCGCTGTATTAGTAGGATTTATCTCAACAAGACTGATTAAGCGGTTTAAGATAAAAGATCTCTCTGGTAACGATATCCAGATCAAAACTAAAGATAATTCTCTGACAACTCGGTATATTATTGGCGGTTCAATTTTCGGATTGGGTTGGGCAATAGTTGGTGCTTGTCCGGGTCCTTTATACTCTTTAATAGGATTCGGATATACAATATTCATCATACCTTTGGTTGCCGCAATCATAGGTGCAGGGGTATACGGAATATTACATACTAAACTTCCACATTAAGAATGATATAAGAACAGAAATATGTTTTTTGAACAAGTATTTGAAGAGAAACTGGCGCAATATGCATATGTAATTGGATGCCAGAAAACAGGTGAAGCCATTGTCATTGATCCCATGCGAGATATCGGGAGATATGATGTACTCGCTTCAAAGCATAATCTTAAAATTGTTGCTGCGGCTGAGACTCATATCCATGCCGATTACCTTTCAGGGCTGAGAGAATTTGCTGAAAAAGGAGTGAAGGTTTATGCTTCGGATGAGGGAGATCAGGACTGGAAATATGAATGGCTGATTGGAAGCGAATATGAGTACCAGCTACTTAATGATGGTGATCAGTTCAGTATTGGCAATATCCGATTTGATGTGCTTTATACGCCTGGGCATACCCCTGAGCACATAAGTTTTTTAGTTACAGATGGAGCAGCAACGAATGAACCAATGGGCATTCTTTCAGGTGATTTCGTTTTTGTGGGAGATGTTGGTCGTCCGGATTTATTAGAAACGGCAGCAGGTCTTGAAGGATCGATGGAAATCTCGGCAAAGACCTTATACAAATCCATCGAAAAGTTTAAAACCATGCCTGACTATTTGCAGCTTTGGCCAGGTCATGGAGCCGGAAGTGCTTGTGGGAAAGCTTTAGGCGCTGTTCCAAAGTCTACCATTGGATATGAGCAGCGTTTTAACACTTCGATAAAATCTGCTATCACTGAAAAAGATTTTGTGGACTACATCCTGGATGGGCAGCCCGAACCTCCTCTTTATTTTGCGAGAATGAAAAGAGATAATAAGAAGGGGCCAAAAGTCTTAGGAGGGCTTCCAAGTCCAAAGAAACTAACTGTGGAAGAAATCATTACCAGTACCGATTCAGATTCTGCAGTAGTAGTTGATACCAGAAATCGTACTGAGTTCATGGCTGGACATCTAAAAAATTCTTTGCTAGCCACTCTAAAAAAAGATTTTAATACGATCGCAGGTTCGTATATAACTGAGCACCAGGATATATACTTAATTGCGGATGACTCACGAGTTGAGGAAGCTGTAGTAGATTTAATCCGTGTTGGGCTAGATAACATCAAAGGATATGTAATTCCAGAAGACTTGCTTGAATCAGGGGTAGAATTAGTTTCTACAGACACAATCGACTTTAAAGATGTTGATAGCCTGATGAATCAAGGAGGAGTAACATTATTGGATGCCCGAAAGAAATCTGAGTTCGACCTGGGGCATCATCCTGACGCTATTAATATTTCTCATACAAGGCTACTTGATCGATTTGAAGAGATTCCGGCAGATAAACCGGTACTTATTCACTGTAAGTCAGGGAATAGAGCTTCATTTGCATCTGCCTTACTGGAGTCAAAAGGGTATGAGGTAAAATTTGTGGATGACAAGGTGGAGCCGTGGCTGGAAAAGAATAACCTGATGATCGGGGCTTAGTATGTTTTGGGCCTGGCTTGGAGCATTAGTAATTGGGCTTTCCCTGGGACTGCTAGGTTCGGGAGGCTCAATTCTAACAGTACCGGTACTTATTTACCTGGTTGACCAACCTGAAAAGGTTGCCATAGCCGAGTCGCTTGGAATAGTTGCTTCCATTAGTTTATTTGGGGCTATTCCTTATGCATGGCGTAAGGAAATTGATTGGAAGAGCGTACTATGGTTTGGAGTTCCGGGAATGGCAGGAACGTACTACGGAGCAACACTTTCCCAATATCTTTCCGGGAATTCTCAGTTAATCATCTTTGCAATAGTGATGCTTTTAGCAGCTTTCTTGATGGTTAAGGATAATCCACGCCTGAAAAAAGAGAAAGGGTACTCCGCACCGCGATATATACTCATCCTTGAAGGCGCTATTGTTGGGATAGTTACCGGGTTGGTAGGAGTTGGTGGCGGATTCTTAATTATTCCGGCGCTGGTACTTTTTGGAGGCTTAAAGATGCGCATTGCAGTAGGAACCAGCCTCACTATTATCGCTGCAAAGAGTTTTATCGGTTTCTATAAATATCTGGATGTTCTCCGGGCTGAAAAGCTGAATATAGATTGGGAGTTGCTGGCTATCTTTACTGCAATAGGGATTATTGGTAGCATGGTTGGTGGGAGATTAAGTAAGAAAGTACCTCAGAAATCACTAAAGAAAGGATTTGGGGTATTCCTAATTGGTATGGGTGCATTCATCCTCTGGAGTAACCTGTCTAAGACCTTTATGGTTTAACTTTTTTATAGGTCATCCCGGTTTTTTAAGTCATGCTGTCCCGAATGCTTTCGGGATCAGCATCTGTAAAGGGATGCTTTATTGTTAAATCTACCTTGATCCGGGATGACCTGTAAATAGAAAATCATCAATCCTTTACCTGCTTTCTCGCTATCCAGTATAGTATTGAACCCACAACGATAAAAAGACCAGTCATCCAAATGTTCCTGAGGCTTACCTGGAACATGAGCCAGATACAAGCCAATATCCCAAGAACAGGTATGGTATAACCTCCTTTAAGAGTGAAGGTATTTTCGCTTTTAAATTTTGGACGGAGTTTTGGTACAGCCGCACATGTGATGATATAAAAGAATACCCGCGAAAGAACTGTCATTGCCGCCAACGCTGTGAAAGATCCCAAAGCAGCACCTATAAAGGAAAAGACTCCAAAAAAGATTACCGAATTTGAGGGCGTCAAAAACTTAGAATGGACTTTTCCAAACCATGAGGGAAGTGATTTATCCAGCGAAAGAGCGTAAGTAAGTCGCGGCGTTGAAAACATATTGCTTACCAGGTTTCCTGTAACTGAGGTAGCCACGCCGATCATAAGAATCACGGCACCTATTTCTCCAAATAATGCAGAAGAAGCATCGAGTAGAGGAGAAGTCGAAGAAGCTAAATCAGGAACAGCTGCTTCTGCCACTAGCTGAATAAGCATATAAAGAATTACAATAGAACCCAGGCCAAGAATCAGAGCCCGCGGCATATCCCGTTCAGGATTCTTCGTTTCACCGGCAGGTACAACACCTCCTTCAAAACCTACGAAAGCATAAATAAGCAGAAGAGTAGCAGCGCCAAGGTTTTCTGTAATGGGTTGTTGTGATTCAAAAGAGGGGAGGATTTCCCCACCGAGCATCACTAACCCTCCAAATACCAGCATGATGAGCACTGAAAATTTTAATACGGTAAAGGCGGCTAGAGACCGAATAGATTCTACAGATCCAAGGACGTTTATAAGAGTAAGAGCTCCACAAATAATAGCCAGAGAAATAATACGTCCAATACCTTCACCGGCAGGAGCATAAAAGTATCCAATACTTTCAACCAGGAGAACCGAATTAGCGGCAAAGGAAATCATCCGGGCCATATAGTACAGCCACCCACTTTGGAATCCAATGAAAGGGCCAAAAGCCTCAGTACCGTATCTAACCGGGCCACCTGTACCTCTGAAATAGCTTCCCAACTCAGCGAAGCTGAGGATTACGGGTAAAATTAGAATAGCACAGAAGGCGTAAATCCAGACACTATAAGACCCAGCCAGAGCATTAGCACCACTCGGGAGCCCAAAAATCCCTGCACCGATTAATCCATTAACTACAAGAAGCCAAATTCCCCAGGTTCCAAGTTTCCGGGGTAGTTTTTCTTTGATTGATGAATTCATGGATAGAAGTTAATCGATTACACTCATAAAACTAGAAATGATTTATTGTTCTTTTGAGCCGTCGAAAGGATATGGGCTTCAAAACAGTTCTTTCTACTTTTGTACCGACAAAAGTAGCAAAAACTCCCGGCTAAGATTGTTTCCGGGCATATAATCCAGCTCGTTCTACATAAAACCAAACGCTCGCAAGCGAGCAGGTTTTATGGTTTGAACTCACGGTATGGATTATATGCTATCCCTCCACCAATCTAAGGCCGGATTTCAAAAGCGGTCTTGATCTTTTGGTACTGGCGCCTGCCCCGTTGGAGAACGGGGTATCAAGGCAAAAGTACAGTAAGAACCATTTTGATCATTAAAAAAGAAGAGGAGGCATGATGACATAATTTTACCTCATGGATTTATCAGGTCTCCTATTTTTGTTAGCGCTTTGTTTACATACACTAACTACCAATTTTGAAAAGAACTCGATCAACACTACTACTAATCTGTGGGGCATTACTGTTGAGTCAAAACCTGGCTGCATTTCAGGCTGTTGACGATGAAGGACAAAAAGCTATCCAGCCTGTTCGATTGAATTCAGAGGAACGAGCAACATTTAGGTTTGACGGGAATTTGAAGGAATCATTTTGGCAGGCTATCCCATCTGCGTCTGGATTTACCCAACAATCTCCCATAGAAGGTGATCCGGCTACTGAGAAAACCGAAGTAAAAATAGCATATGACGATAAGTATATGTACATCGGTGTTATTTTGTATGATAGTGATCCTTCCCAAATCAAGGCTTTTCAGAAACGAAGAGATCAGCGTATTGTATCCGATGAACGCTTTGTCTGGATTTTTGACACCTTTAACGATCAGCGGAATGCCTATTTCATGGAAATAAACCCAAATGGAATGAGAACCGATGGCTTGGTGAGTTCTGGTCAGGGAGGAGGAATTAACCTGAACTGGGATGGCATTTGGGATGCAAGGACCTATATCGGTGAATTTGGCTGGTCCGCAGAAATTAAGATCCCATTTGGGACCCTTAACTTTGATGAAAATAGCGATCACTGGGGGGTGAATTTTATGCGGGTGATCCGACGGAAAAATGAAACGGCTCTTTGGGCTGGACATAGAAGAAATCAAGGGATTGCTCGTCCACAAGACGCCGGTCAATTAACAGGTTTAAGGGATATTTCACAGGGATTAGGGCTCGAAATCGTTCCATTTGGAATCAGCACTGTTTCCAGTGATCAAACCGGGGATGAAACAGAAAATGACATAAGTCCTGATGCTGGTGTTGATATCAACTACAATATTACACCCAGTTTGAAAGCTTCTGTTACCTTCAACACCGATTTCGCTGAAGCAGAAGTGGACCAACGGCAGGTGAACCTTACCCGTTTTCCAATCGCTTTTCCTGAACAACGGGATTTCTTTTTGGAGGGCGCCAATATTTATTCATTTGCACCAAGCAGTGGGATCGACCCTTATTTCAGCCGAAGAATTGGATTAAATGCCGGTAACCCGATACCCATCACTTACGGAGCCCGGTTATTAGGAAACGTAGGGGAAAACAATCTCGCAATACTACATGTTCGAACCGGCGAAAGTGGTGATTTAGATCCGGAGAATTTTTCGGTAGCCAGGTTAAAACGCAATATTGGGAGCGAGAGTACCATCGGACTTATCTATACACGCCGCTCTACAGCTGATGTCGATTCTTTACAAGATCGACACACTCTTGGAGCAGATTTAGAATTAGCTACGTCATCGTTTTTGGGAAATAAAAACCTTCAGTTCCAGGCGTTTTTTGTTTTCCATAATCCTGCTGAAGTGGATGATAATACTTCGGAGTTTTTGGACCGCTCGTCACGGGGAATTCGACTTAATTTCCCAAACCGTCCGTGGTCCGGGCATGTTTCATACCGAGAGTTTGGAGATGCCTTCAACCCGGCTGTTGGGTTTGCACGAAGAGTCGCATTCCGGCGATTACAGCCCTCTATTGATTTTACCCCGCAATTCTCAAACAGCAAAACTATAGATCAGGTTAGGTGGGGAATCAGGTTTGAACATCTCACCGATCTGGATTTTACGCTCTTAACCCAGAACTTAATTTTCACACTTGGTGATGTAAGGTTTTCGACAGGGGATCGAATTGTTTGGAGAGTAGGTAGAAATTATGAGTTACTTGATTTTGACTTTGATATTCGCCGTGATGGAAGCATTATTATCCCGGTTGGTGAGTACACAAACTGGAATACAGAAATTGGGATCAATACCGCACAATTCAGAAAAATATCCGCGGGTTTTGAAGTTGAATACAATGGATTTTGGACAGGTACAGAAACAGAAGTGGAAGCCGAGTTAAACTTTCGACCTATTCCCGGAATAGAGCTATCCCCAAGTTATACCCGAAGAATGATTCGGTTACCAGAGGGTGATTTTAATGCTGATATCCTATTATTTGAAGGAGTTTGGGATTTAACCACCGAGCTATTTTTCACGACCAATCTTCAATATGATAATGTGAGCAGGGGAGTTGGGTTGAATAACAGGCTACGCTGGATCATTACTCCAGGATCGAATTTATTCCTGGTCTATAATCATAACTGGGAAGAGAATTTACTAGGTCAGTTAGAAACAGCTACCCAAGCTGGTATTGTTAAACTAAGCTATACGCATAGGTTTTAGTTATTAGGCTTTCTGTTCTTTTGTACGGACAAAAGAACCAAAAACCGCCGGCTAAGATTGCTTCCGGGCATATAATCCAGTTCGTTCTACATAAAACCAAACGCTCGCAAGCGAGCAGGTTTTATGTAGAACGAACTGGATTATATGCTATCCTTCCACCAATCTAAGGCCGGATAGAAAAAGCGGCCTAAGAAATTTGAAAGGAGAAAGTGAATAGAAGAGCCTGTGTGCACGAAGTGCGAATAAATCCGTTCGGGTCATTAGCGCAAAAACTTTTGAGTGAGATCGAAGACCTTCGGATTTATTCAACAGGTGCTTCATGGACGCCTTTCAAATTTCTCAGCCTTGATCTTTTGGTACTTTTCTATCAAGAGAAAAGTACAGCATATAGGTTGATAAGAAGTTATTAAACCTCATCATACCTAAAACAATCAATGGTATGATCATTCACCAACCCACAAGCCTGCATATGAGCATACATAATGGTGCTCCCAACAAATTTAAAACCTCGTTTCTTCAAGTCTTTACTTAGGGCATCCGATTCGGGAGAAGTAGCTGGTACCTCACTCATAGTTTTCCAGGCATTTTTGATAGGTTTACCCCCAACAAACCTCCAGATATAAGTATCAAAGCTTCCGAATTCTTTTTGAACTTCCAGGAATTTCTGGGCATTAGTAACAGCTCCTCTCACTTTTAATTTATTTCTGATAATACCCTCGAACTGGAGCAATTCCTGGATTTTATCTTCATCATAAGTGGCTACTACTTCAGGATCGAAATCAGAAAAAGCCTCCCGGTATCCGTTTCTTTTTTTGAGGACTGTAGCCCAGCTTAAACCAGCCTGAGCGCCTTCAAGAATCAAAAACTCAAAATGGACCCGGTCATCATGAACCGGTACGCCCCATTCCTCATCATGGTAGCGCACATATTCTTCAAATTGTCCTTGAGCCCATTCGCATCTAACTAAATCATCCATTGCTATAAACTTTGTTCTAAGTCATTCCCACGAAGGTGGGAATCTACATTGAAAAGAAAAAGCTATATTTTTAAGTAATCTAGATTCCTGCTTTCGCCCGCCTTCTCCCGATCGCCTTCTCCCGATCGCCTTCGGGATACGTCGGACAAGCAGGAATGACATTCTGATGAAACTTCTTATTCTGGTAATAAAAAAGGGAGAATTATTAATTACATTCCCTACACTCACTCAACAAAAAAGACCTATTTAGACCTCGAAGTAGCCCATGCCCTGGAAATCTACCATACATCAGCTCGCTCAGGAAAGCAAGATCAGCGAACACTTAGCAGATCAAATCTGTACGTTAACAGAAATCCTGGAAGTACTCAGTAAAGAACGCTTAGGAGAATCGTTTGTAGAAATACTGGCTGAATTCCCTTTAAAAAGCCGGGATGCTTTGGATGGGAATAAGGATGAAGTATTAGCAGAACTTCAAACTCAGATTGCTGGCATGCCAGCCGACACGATCAAAGAATTCCTGCGCATTTATACTACCTTTTTCCATCTGGTAAATTCTCTTGAACAGCACGAAATCAGCAGAATTAACAGGAAAAGAGAGCATGAAGAAACTCCCGAAAGGCCAAGAAATGAGAGTATCTTAGAGGCGGTCTACAATATGAAAGAGGCTGGTTACTCTTTGGAAGAAGCTATTCATGTATTCGAAACCATGGATATCCAGCCTACCATTACTGCTCATCCAACAGAGGCTCGTCGACGAAGTGTGCTCTCTAAGCAGCATGAGATTAGTAAAATGATTGCTGAGGTCGGTAGCAAGTCTCATACTGAGGATGAAAAGAAATACCTGAAGAAGGAAATCCTCAACCAGATGAAACTTCTGCTTATGACAGATGAAGTACGGGCAGAACGTATGTCGGTAGAAGATGAGGTGGAAAATGGCCTGTTTTTCTTTACCCATACCATTTGGGATGTAGTCCCAAGCTTGTACAGGGATATTCGTCATGCATTGGAGACCTATTACGGTAAAGCAGGAGAAATCCCAATCGTATTGAAGTATCGATCCTGGATAGGTAGTGATAGAGATGGTAATCCAAATGTGACTTCATCGGTGACCTGGAAAACTGTGATGGAGCAGCGAAAAACGGTTCTGGAAGTATATCTTAAGAAATTGGATCACCTCCGCAGGTATTTAAGTATTTCTTATAAAGAAACGGATATCTCTGATGCATTGAGAGCTTCGCTTAGAGATGAAGAAACAGCAAATCCGTTGAGTGAATTGTATGAGCGAAGGTACCAAAGAGAGCCGTACCGCCGAAAAATTACTCATATGATGCAATACATCCAGGAGCAAAGGGATGCCATCAAGTTGGAAAAGGAAGAAGTACTGAAAATAGCTGCTAAATATACTTCTGAAGATTTCATCAATGACCTGGATTTGATCCGGGACAGTTTAATCGAAAACGATTTGGCAGCACTTAGCGAGCAGGGCAGGTTGCAGGACCTGGTGATTTGTGCAAAAACCTTCGGGTTTCACTTAACCTCCTTAGATATTCGTCAACATAGCCGATTGCATGAAGAAACGGTAGAAGAGTTACTCAGAAAAGGGCAAGTAGTGGAAGAGTACTCTTCACTCACAGAAGAACAGAAAATTGAAGTACTAGAAAAAGAACTTCAAAACCCAAGGCCCCTTAGCCCATTTAAAAGTCAGCGCTCTGAAGTAGCAAACAGAGTTATGACAGTTTTTGAAGAAATCCGGGATATGCTGGCTCTGGATCAGAATAGTTTTGGTAGTTATATCATTAGTATGACTCATGGTGTGAGTGACATGCTGGAGGTACTGATAATTGCCAAAGAACTTGGATTATGGAGTTATATCGATGGGAAGGTAGATACTTACCTGGATGTGGTACCCCTCTTTGAGACTGTTGAGGATTTGGGCGCATGTACCCAACAAATGACTCAAATGTTTGAGCATCCATTATTCAGTAAACAAATTGAAGCTCGTGGTAATTTCCAGGAAATCATGCTGGGATACTCCGATAGTAATAAAGATGGGGGTTACCTCACTGCCAACTGGGCATTAAATAAAGCTCAGTATGACCTTGGAATGACTTGCCGTAAGTATGGGATTGATTTCAGGTTATTCCATGGTACTGGAGGGACCGTTGGACGTGGAGGAGGGCAATCCAATAAAGCGATTGTGGCTATGCCTCCGGTAAGTAATAATGGACGCATCCGTTTCACAGAACAAGGAGAAGTGATCTCATTTAGATATTCACTTCACACTATTGCTCACCGGCACCTTGAGCAGCTTGTAAATGCAATGGTGAGAGTAACCATGACCCAAAAAGACAAACCTGGGTATCTCAGTGATTCTGATTATGAATGGGATATGATGCAGGAACTGGCTCAAACTTCGATGAAGGCCTATCGTGGATTAATCGACGACGAAGATTTTTGGGATTGGTATTATGGAATCACTCCGATCGAGCATATTGGGAAACTTCCAATCGCCTCACGGCCTGTTTCCAGGGGAAAGGGAGGTAAACTCACTTTTGATGGATTAAGAGCTATTCCATGGGTATTTGCCTGGACACAGGTTCGATATAATGTTCCAGGCTGGTATGGAATTGGGAAAGCACTTACTACCATCTTCGAGAAATATGATGATGCCCAGGAAATTATTTCTCGTTGGCAGAAAGAATGGCGATTCTTCTTCACAATAATGAACAACTCTCAACGTGAAATAGCACGGACGCATATTGCCACATCTACGATCTATAATGATCCGGGAAACTTGAATTTTCACGAGAAAATCACTGCTGATTTAGATAAGGCGATAAAAGGGATAACCACCATTGCCGGAACAAAAGAGGTATTAGAGCATAATCCGGTAATACAGCGATCCATTTTATTCAGAAACCCATTTACATACCCATTAAACATCATTCAGAGTGAATTACTGAAGAGATGGGATAAGGTTTCTACAGAAGAGGAAAAAGAGGAATTAACAGAGTTGATATTCCTCAACATAAACGGCATAGCCGCGGCTATGCAGAGTACCGGGTAGTGAAAGGCAGCATAAAATTTAGTACCTTTCGGCGCCCATCTAGTAAACATTACAGAAAGAGAACCATGGAAGATTTAATGACATCAACGGCATTGAAAGTAGAACGAGCTATCTCTAGCAGAATAGGAGAAGTAGATTTTAACAACCTTCAATTTGGAAGGTTATTCAGCGACCATATGTTTGAAGTGGTCTTTGAAAACGGGCAATGGGGAGAGCCTTCCATAAAACCTTTTCAAACTATAGAAACTACCCCGGCATTAAATGCCCTTCATTATGGCCAGGCTGTATTTGAAGGTATGAAAGCCTTTTATGTGGATGAGGAAACCATCAATATTTTTCGTCCGGATGTTCATTTCGCACGCTTCAATAATTCATGTAGAAGAATGTGCATTCCCGAAACCGACTATGAGACCTTTATCGCTGCTCTTGAAGAATTGATGAGATTAGATAAAACATGGGTTCCAAAAGATCATGGTACTGCTTTATATCTTCGTCCAGTAATTTTTGCGAGTGATAACTACCTGGCGGCAAGAGTTTCTGACGTGTACAACTACTACATCGTCACCTCCCCAGTTGGGGCTTATTATCCAGAGGGGTTCAACCCTGTATCACTAACCACTCCTGATGGTTATGTGCGTGCGGTAAAAGGTGGTACTGGAGAGGCAAAAACGGCCGGTAATTATGCGGCTAGTTTCCTTCCTGCTAAAAAAGCCCAGGAAGAAGGATATACCCAGGTACTTTGGTTGGATGCCATCGAGAATAAGTACATCGAAGAAGTAGGTACAATGAACATTCATTTCCTCATCAACGATACCCTGGTTACTCCAGAACTCACTGGTTCAGTATTAGCCGGTGTTACCCGTCATTCTGTAACTGAGCTTGCCAAAGAGTGGGGTTACTCGGTTGAAGAGCGCAGGATTTCTATCGATGAAGTATTTGAAGCGTCTCAAAATGGAAGCTTAAAAGAAGTATTTGGTTCGGGAACCGCAGCGGTTATTTCACCGGTAGGTCTGATTCATCACGATGGAACAACCATCAATATTGGAAATGGGGAAATCGGAGACGTTGCCAAAAAGCTCTTTGATGAAATAACCGGAATCCAATATGGGGATATCGCAGACCGATACGGTTGGGTTCATCCAGTAAAAGTCTAGCCCATTGCAATTTACTCTCTGGACTTTTTTGGCGATAGGGGCAGGAGGGTTTATCGGTGCTGTATCACGGTTCCTACTCTCTGTCACTGTAGATGAGTACTTTGAGAATTCCTCGTTTCCGTTCGGAATCTTCCTCACCAATATCTTAGGCTGTTTGCTCATCGGCTTGTTAGCCGGAATTTTTGAAACGAAGGCATGGATAAACACCGAGCTCAGGTTATTTGTTTTTACCGGATTACTGGGCGGTTTCACCACCTTTTCAACCTTTATAAACGATTCTTTTCTACTTGGGAAAGAAGGGGCTTTTTCATTCGCACTCCTTAATATAGCCGGGCAGGTTCTGATTGGCTTACTGTTTGTATGGTTGGGATATTTGCTTGTGAAGATATTTTCCTAATATCCCTTTTTCCTATCCACTGCATGTAAAAGAGGCATTCCCGATAACGACCTCTTATAATTCTCAACAATCAATTCGGCAGCTTCTTTGGGATAAGTCAATGATGCCACATGAGGGGTAATCATAATATTGGGCCGATTCCAGAAAATGTGGTTTTCAGCAAGGGGTTCTTCTTCAAACACATCAAGGCAAGCACCTTCCAGAACTCCCATATCAAGTGCATAGATCAAATCTTCTTCAATCAAATGAGCTCCCCTGGCTACATTAATAATGAAAGAAGGAGAAGCTAATTTTTTGAAGACCTCGAGATCCAGAATTCCTTTTGTCTCTTCGGTAAGAGGGAGCAAGCAAACCAGGATATTTGTAACAGCAAGAAATGCATCCAGATCATCGCCTGAAAAACAAGTTACTCCATCCAAGTCCTTTTTGGATAATGACCATCCATTAACCAAAAAACCATGCTCTATTAACAATCTTGCAGTTTCTGACCCAATCTCACCTAAGCCCATAATCCCAATTCTACATCGATCTTTGGGAATCAGCTCATGTGCGCTCCAAAAGCCTTCTCTTTTTTGATCCACATACCTTGAGGTATGAAGTCGGTAATTTTGAACAGCATTCAATACATATTCAGCCATTTGTTCTTTCAGGGATGGAATGACCATTCGGGCGATACTTACAGTCTCAGGGATACTCTCATCCTGTAGAATATGATCTGCTCCGGCACCGAGTGAGGAAATAACCTTAAGATTGGGGTATCCATCCAATACCTTCCAGGGATGTCTCCAGCTTAACGCAAAAGTAACCCGCTGTTTGTTTTCAACACGAGGCCATACATCAATGTCCAGGTTCGAATCTACTTCCAACAAGGCTTCTTTCCAGGGATTCATGTCACGACCTTTAGAAATGAGTAAAAGAGACATAGGATGTAAGTATTAAGCTTTTTGTTATTAGTTAATAGTTACTGGGAAGACTATTAATCAATAACTATTAACAAATAACCATTATCCAATAACGAATAGAAAATCTAAGTACCTTTCCCGAAATAAATCAAAAAAATACAGCGGTTCATTTGTCTATCAACGAGATCATTCAAAAAGCTTTATATGCTATAGGAAGAGAGATTGAAGCAGTACGGGAGACCCCATCATCCGAGGTACTCACCAAGGGTGAAAAAGAGAAAAAATCCGGACATCATGTGTATGTCTTTGAAACCAATACCCAGGGTTTAAAATTTGCGGAAGAGGTTACGGCTCAAATCGGGATAGATTCTAAGAAGAATGTGGAAGTCATCGATTTTAAGGATGGGAAAGTGTGGTTGGAATTTGAGAAAGATGAAGGGGCTTTTATCGATGAAGTGTACCTGGAATGGGAAAACGATTTTGTACTCAGGAAAATGGAAGGCCATTTACATACCCTCGATGACAAAGTAGATCAAATTCCCCAGCTAAAAGCACTATTGGAACCTAACGAGTATTACAAATCGGTGACTTTTGATGGGGAGGTGAACTATGATGAACTAAGAAATAGTTCTCAGCGCGATGCCATTGAAAAATCTCTTCAAAATAACATAGTGTATGTGTGGGGGCCTCCAGGCACAGGTAAAACAGCAACGCTTGGTTTCTCAGTAGCAAACCTCTTAAAACAGGGAAAACGAGTTCTGTTCGTATCCAACACCAATCGGGCAGTAGATGTTGGATTATTGAGTATCCTGGATGCACTGCTTGAGACTTACCCGGAATTTAATGAAAGCGAATCATGTCGATTTGGAGAAGCCTGGCTGGACGATGCACGATTAGAGGAAGTACTTTTTGATAACCAGGTGAAGGCGAAACTAGACTCCAGAAAGGAAGAAGCTATTCAGCTATCTCAACTATTGGATCAATACAAAACGCTTCAAGAACAAGTAGACGAATTGATGGTTAATGGGGAGGAAGTTCCCCAGGCGTTGGATTTGCAATGCCAGTTACAGGGGGAAAAGATTGATAGGTTGGGTGGAGTGGACCATGTAGAAGATGAAATTGACAGACTTCTAAATTTGAGTGAACGCTATGAACTCAAAAAGAGGAAGCTTGTCGCCACCACAATGGCTAAGGTGTGTACTTCTGAGTTGTTTTATAATATCAGTTATGATGCGGTGGTGGTAGATGAAGCATCAATGGCAGGGATTCCGTATTTACTCCTTATGGCTGCCAAAAGTAAACAGCATTTGGTGGTAGCCGGAGATCCTATGCAGCTTCCTCCAATAGCCATTACTTCTGATGCAGAAGCCAGGGAGTTTTTAGAACAGGATATATTCTCCTTTATCTCCGGCGCAGAAACTACTGAGCAACTGTTCCAATGGCATGATGAATACCCTGATTTTACTTGTTTCTTTGACACTCAGTATAGATTGAAGTCAGATTTAGCTAAAGTAATTAGCGAAGTATTTTATGAAGGAAGATTGGAGTCAGGGAATAACCAGGAAAAAGAGATTATAGATGGTGCTTCGGTAGCCCTGGTAGATTCCTCCAAATACGGCCCTTCTATTGAGCAGGAGAAATCAGAACGAGGATTTAAGCCAAAAAACCAGGTGCATGAACGTTTAATTGAAGAAAGCCTTAAAAAACTGAAGGCAAAATATTCTCCGGAAGAGATTGGTATCATTGTTCCATTCCGAAGCAGTACCTACCAGGTGAGAAGTCATCTCAGGGAAAAGGGCTTTCGGGGAATTGAAGTAGGAACCATTCACACTTTCCAGGGAAGGGAAAAGAAAGTCATTATCTTTGATACTGTGATGAGTGGGGAAGCACAATATGGTCAGCTACGGCACTATTCAGTACGGCCTTTTGATGAAACCAAAAACGGATTGAGTGTACCCCGTTTGCTAAATGTCGCCTTCTCCAGGAGCAAGGAGTTATTGATAGTTATTGCCGATATGAATCATGTGGACAGAGTATACGGCAAGAAGTTTTTGGGTAAGCTGCTTAACTCCGTCAAAGAGATCTCGCTGTAAGAATTAGAAATTAGGAATAGGCGAATTAGGAATAATTTTTGATCAAAAATTTATTCCTAATTCGTAATTCAAATATTCCTAATTCCAAAAATAACTATTGATATAAATCGCCATAAGGTCTTATATTTGATGCCGCTTTGGAAACAGGGCATATTTATTGAAATGCGAGAATAGCTACCCGACAAGTCGGGAGTAGAGCATCCCGATAGCTCGGGACCAAGGTTGGCAGGCACCAGCCGGATTTACTTAAGCAATTCTCCTCCAAGCGAGAATAGCTCAGTTGGTAGAGCACAACCTTGCCAAGGTTGGGGTCGCGAGTTCGAGTCTCGTTTCTCGCTCATAATTGAAGGGTTTTAGATGATATTCTAAAACCCTTTTTTATTTAAAGGGAGGATATGCATCAGGTATATATCATCTTTAGTGCCTCAAAAGATCGATACTACATTGGCTCAACAAGTGTAGGTATAAAGACTCGGTTGAAAAGGCATAATGAAGGCTGGACCAGGTCAACAAGAAGTGGAACACCCTGGGAGTTGAAGTTTGTTTGTTCCTATTCAACAAAATCTGAGGCCTTATCGCGAGAGCGTTTCATCAAAAATCAGAAAGGCAGAGCTTTTATTGAGATGCTAATTAATTCTGAAGAAAATGAATGCAGTTTATAAGTAACAACCTTGGCAAGGTTGAGGCTGTCCCGAGTACTCGGGAAGTCTCGTTTCTCGCTCATTTTATAGGCTTCTAAGTGTACTTAGGAGCCTTTTTTATTTCAATACTACTGATTGTTAATGTTTACTGCTGAGATTTCAGCACAAAATCTAGCAGCTAAATGGCAAAAAATGCCGTGAAGTCTTTTAGTAATTACCAGCGGGTTATCTACCGTCCTGGTTATAAGACTCCCGAGGAGTTTGCATTAAATGGAACTTAGTACTTCGAAGAGGAAGCTTTGCTTTCTCTTTTATGTTGAATCTGAAGTGCAAATTGTATTGTTTTAAAGTATATGGCTCAGCTTTGACTTGGAGCTAATGAATCTAGAACTAAATATTAGAAAGCAAGTTAATCGAATAGGTATCTTTCTATAAATTCCTCATCAATTCCATTTGTGAGAATTACTGGTTTGTCTGAGGATTGAATAATGAAATTTGAGGGGTACCCTGAAACATTGAACCAGCTTGACATTTCTTCAGTAAGCAAAATGTGCGGCCAATCAAGGTTTTGTTCTGATATAACTTCTCGAGCTTTCTCGAGATCACCCGTAAGCAAAAAGCTCACTATAGTTATCTCTGATGAGCTTTTTTGGTTTAGATTAGCCAATAAAGGCATTTCTTTATAACACGGTTGACACCAGTCTCCCCAAAAATTAAGCAATATGGTTTTGTTTGATAAAGCCGAGAAATCAACGGAATCACCATTGATATTAGCATATGTTTTGCTCCAAAACTCCGGATTTATTTTTCCGAAATTTATGCTGGGCGAGGTTTCATCAGATAAGACAGCGCTGGTTATGAATTTGAATACCTTGGGTTTTTCTACTTCTAGCAGAGTGATGGATTCACCAAATGGGTCTACTTTGTCAACAATGAATGCAGAATCAAAAACAACTAGAGTATCGGTAAAATTGAATACTTCAATTCTGTTTCTAGTGGTAAGATGGTTATCCATATCTAAATCAATAATTAATAGATCGTCATCATCAGCAAAAAGGCCGTTAGCATTTCTATCATGCAGGCCAATGTGTATATTTTTATCTTTGTATTGAAGAGTTCCTCGTGTAAGATTGCGGCGTTCTGTGTAATAAAAGGTTCCTAATTCACCAGTAAACTTGGAATTATGACGTTGCCAATAAATAGTTCTTTCTTGATTCATGCTCCCATCAGTATTATTGTACTCTTCAAAATAATTTGATAAGCCAGTAGTATCTTTTAGGAAGTAACTTGGATAACGGAGAAGAGAACGGTACGAACTTGATTCAAGCCCAGCTACAGGTTGTGTAATACTAAATTTGAACTCTTGTTCGGAAGAAGGAAAAAAGAAAGGGCCTCCATCATTTGTAAGATCATTATCGTTGTTTTTATCAAAATATAAAGAGTCTCCGTCTAATCCAGGTTTTACTAAAATATCAATAAAACCATCTCCTAAAGGGGTATAAACAGTGAAATAGTTATACTTGCTAGGACCAACTTTAACGGGAAAAATTGAGGGTTCTATCTCAAAATACTCAGCGGTTATTTCAGACAGAGCCTGCTCCTCGAAAAATGTACTTATCGCCATTGAAACATGGTCCAGGTAGCCAAGCTCAGAAAGTTTGACAGTTAGTACATCCTGACTTTTGCTGAAGGTTATTATTGATATCGAAATAAAGAATGTTAAAAGAATTGAGCGCATATGAAATATTAACTAAATAGTATTCGGCATTCAACATCTCTATATAAACTTGATGGAATATAATATCGATGAGTAAGTATTTCAGAAATCAAGGATTCATGCATTGACCAAGAAATCAGAAATAGAAGTTTTATTGAGATGCTTATTGATTCTATAGAAAATGAGCTCCATTTATAAATCAAAACCCTGTTAAGGTTGGGGTCGTCCCGAGTACTCGGGAAGTCTCGTTTCTCGCTCTGAAAAAAGCCTCTAGACGAAAGTTTTAGAGGCTTTTTTTGTACTCTAAGGACAGGATTAAGTGGTTTTTAAAAAAGTAGAGTATACCAAAACCTAAGAGCGCCGATTTTCAACCTGGTCTATATCCTGGACGCCTCCGACTGGAGGTTGATAAATGAAGTGGATGAGGAGTTGTTGTTTGTAAGAAACAGCTAAATAAATTTTTCTAAGAATTGTTGAGATATGATTGCAAACTCAACCTTATAACTAATGAACTTTTCATTACATTTTAATCGTAACTCTTCCCGTTCATCTTTGTTTAACCTTTTTGCTTGAGTAATAAATTCGTGAAGAATTTTGGAAGGATGTTGAATATCTGTTAACCTATTAACGATATCTAAAACTGTTGTTGATTTAGTGATCAAAATTGAGGTTTTATAATCCAATTGGTTTTTTTTCATAAGTAAATTCTCAACATATACTTTAGGATCAGCCGCATTGTGATATTCCTCGAGAATTAGCTTGTGTCGATACTCTTCAAATATTAATTCGTATTCCAACTGTACTCGGATATACTCCTCAATAGCCTCTTTTTCAAAATTATGAACCCTTCTTTTTTTGTCGAGGTAATATCTACCCATAAATCCCAAAAGAGTAGCAATTCCACCAATTAAAACAGAAAAAAGAATGGGTACTAAATCTTCCATTATTAGAATAAGGTTGAGGGTTCCATCAGCTCTTTGAAATTATTCCTCACGTTTCCCACAGCCTTGGAAACCACATGCGCCTGCATGACATCATTTGGAAAGGGTTGAAGTATATCAACTAAGATGTCTTCAATTTCTTTTACTTCTTCAAAAGTAAGAGTGTATCTACCGCACATAGTTAGAATAAATTTTTAGTAATAAAATCGCCTATCAAAATTAGATTCGCTATCGTGAAAAAGAATATAGGATGGAATAAGTATGAAGATTCATCCATTCCTATCCAAAACCTAATTCTGGTTGTCAGATAGATCCTTATTGACTCAAATAAACCAAATTTTCTTTTAGCACTTAAAGATCTTTTTCCCGAAATGACAACATTAACATTGGTATAGTAAAACAACCCTTCACTCATTGGGTAAGCCCTGTTAACTGTAAATACCTTTTTTTCAGTTGTTAAATTGCTCAGTTCAGGATGCTCTTCTATAAGCAATTCTTCGTTGCTCTTTCTTCTTTTTGATAACCGTTTTACCATATAATAAGGCAATGAAGTTCTAGTAAATGCCTCTCTATATTGTTCCTTAAGATTATTTTTAAGATTGCCGTATAAAAGCACGTAATATCGATAGAAGATTATCCAATAGAATAAGCATGCAAAATAGGGTAGTATGTCGGGTTCAGAAAAACTAATCCCACCTCCTAAAAGATTAAATTCTTTTCCAATGTCACCTCCAGCGAAGAGATACACAAACGCTAGAAAAGTTAATACATTTACTGCTTTAGCTCTTTTTTTAAGTAGTTCTAAGTCGTTCTTTTCTTTATCTGACATTGATTACTAGTTAGTTCAATTTATATTCAGATTAACAATGACTTAAAGTGTAAAAATGAAGCTAGAAGTACAACGGTTTTTTGCCACAGACGATACCACGATCGGCTTTTTGGGATCACAAAAACAACCCTTGCATCAAACAGGAAATCCCTGTTCATTAGTGACTCATTCTAACTAAATGGGATTCACGAAATGGGGAAGTCACTCGCACTGATAACGGCAGCCATTCTATTTATTTCTTCATCGGCTGTTCAGGCTCAGGAAAAAACGAAATTTGAAATTGAAGACGGGCTTAAAGCGCTTGGAATAAGCGTTCCGACTACTTCTAAAGATGGAAAACATGCAGTAGTCAGAGTAGCTGGACGTGCTGATCGATTGGGGGTTAATCACGACCGTTTTGCGGATCCAACTTATGTTCAGAAAAACACTGCACGCTTCCTTCTCATTGATACCGAAAGTGGAGAGCAAAAGGAATTACTTCCTTCGGGTTCTCAAGTAAGTGGTTTATTCTTTTCCAATGACGATTCTAAAATTGCCTATCTCAAATTAGTTGATCAGCGCTACCAGTTGTTTGTTTATGATGTAGATCGTAACCGACATCGTCAAATAAGACTAAAGACAGATCTCGAACTCTCTGACTTTTTCTTGTATTGGCACCCGGATGATTCAGCAATTATTGTCGGACTACGCGCTGAGAACTGGAGAGCCAAAGCGGATTCCATGTATAAAGAATTAACAGAAGGGCCGATCACGATTCAGACATCAGACAATAGTACGTTGGCATGGGATAGAGTATGGTCTCAGGGATCAAAAACTCAGTTAGCCTCAGTAAATGTTTCAAATCGAGATGTAACCGTTTTAACGGATGAGGGGAACTTCCAGCAGCTGATTCTGGAAGAAAATGCTGAATATCTGACCTATGGTAAGAGTCACCGTGTACGTACGGATTATGGACGAACTGGTGATTCAGAATTTGAGGTGATCAAATTATATTTATCTGATATGACCCAGGATACCCTGTATGAGCGCTCAGAAGATCGACCAAACTGGAACTGGAATAATGCAGGTAATACCTATGCTTATACCGAAAAAGGAAAGGTATTTCTTCAGAAAGCGGATACTTCTGAGGCTGTTGAAATCACAAAAGGGGCCTATGAGTACATTGCTGACGAAGACACTACGGAACTCCAGTTCTCTGTAATAAGATGGCATCCCCAGGATGAAAGCATCTTACTTCGATCTGAAAAGGGATATCATCTTTCTGGTTTAGACAGCGGTTCAGTAGAGATGGTTTACACTTTCCCTAAAAATCCTGATCAAGCACCAAGAAGATCGATAGCCCATTGGTCGCAAGATGGAACCTACCTCTACATGAGTTATTCAGCACGGGATAAATGGGAGCGCGGAATTACCCGGTATAATCTCGAAACTCAAAGTATGGAGGATCTTCGCATCGATGGAGATTTATATTCAGGCTGGGTTTTCCCTGAAGAATCGGATGTGATTTTATTCGAACAGAGCGATGGAGTTCAGCCTAATGAGTTATTTGTTGCTAATGCTGAAATGCAAAATATTCGTCAGCTTACCCAGGTGAACGACTGGTCGGCCAATAAACAATTGGCAACTTCTGAACTAGTCCAATACACAGACATTGATGGAGATACGCTATATGGTGTGCTTTATTACCCTGTGGATTATGAGGAAGGCAAGCGATATCCGCTTGTGGCTTATGTGTATGAAACCTTCTTCAATAATGGATTCAATGCATTTATAAATATCCTGACTGCTCAGAATTATTTTGTCATTCGTCCATCGGTAGATTTGGAACGGGGTTATCCCGGCGAAGCCTGGATGAAGGGGGTAATGCCTGTGATTAATAAATTGGTGGATCGGGGATTGGTGGATCCAAACAAGCTAGGCGTTCAGGGTATTTCTTATGGTGGATATGCAGCCAACCTGTTGATTACCCAAACAGATAGATTTGCCGCAGCGGTAAATACTTCTGGTAAGGTGAATATTATTTCCTTCCTTGGTGATTCTCCTAAAATCACGACTCGAAATTACGATGCAGCAGAAGTTGGGCAAGATCGTATTGGACAATCTCTTTGGGAAGCTGAGGACAAGTACATTGCACATTCAGCGGTGATGTATGCGGATCGAATTAAGACACCATTGCTTATGCTGACCGGCGAAGGTGATTGGAATGTGCCCGAAACCAATCAGCGCGAAATGTACTATGCTCTTCGTCGCCTTGATAAGAAGGTAAAGTGGGTACATTATCGTTATGGCGGTCATGGTGCAGGCCGCGCCGGGCGCGTTGAAGATTATTATCATCACTGGGAAACGGTGCTCGATTGGTATGATGAGCATTTCTTTCCTGAGGAGGATGAGGATTGATTTGTCATCCTGAGCTTGGGTAATCTCGTTTTTCGCAAATTAAAGGGTCTTTAACGATAGTTGTGACCTTTTTTTTTGTTTGGAAATCTTTAATTTTGTTTTGCTTGTCTTGTTTTCATTTAAAATAAAATACGATGCTAAAAAAAACTCTATTTACAGCATTTGGTCTGTTTTTTATTACCAGTTATTCATTAGCACAGGAAAAGGATGAGGGCAATATTGATATCTCCTCACTTATTAGTTTTGAAGACGATTCTTCATTAATCACACCTTATTCAGATCTCGATAGAATTCGTAGAAAACAACAAGTGAATGGTTTAGGTCCTAGTGATGAGATTTGGAAAAAGGTTGAATGGCCAAATCCCGAGCAAAACTTTTTTCCTTCTAAACTTATTATTCCAGCTGGAGATATAAACGGAGATGGAGTTACTGATTTTATAAAAACATTTGAGAGCTTGGATGAAAGAACCGATGAGCTTTATGACTACACGTTAAAAACACTCATTTATTATGGAAAAAAAGGAGAAATCAATACGCATGATGATATTGTTTATTATGAGGTTAAGCCTGTAGGAGATTTAAATGGGGATGGATACGCAGATGCTGTTGGTGAAGACCTGGAGGGAAATTTTGTATTACTTGTGGGATCTGATGAAGGGTATCAAGTTTTAGAAAGTAGTTCAGAGGTCGAACTTGCAGAAATGTTGAACAGCTTTGGAGCTTCTCAAAATTTAAGAAACATTAATTTCAGAACGGGAAGAGACATTAATGGAGATGAATATGAAGATATCAATGGGGTAGAATTCCTAAATGGAGAGTATGTATACTACGAACTTCATGGTAATCCAGAGATTGTCAATATTGAATTGAGCACGTATGATTTTGATCAATTTGAATCGATGTTCAATTTCGTAAATACCATAAAAAGGAATGACACTACTTTTTTTGCCGTTGTAGATTATTCATCATACAGCGTAGAGTTTCTATTTAAACGAGGAGATTCTTTAGTAGTAGATACCTCATTTGATTTAACTGGAATTGATTTTGTTCCAACCTATATAGATATAAGTGACTATACGGGTGATGGAGTGAAGGATTTAGTTTTTGGTCACCGCCATTTTGGCAAGCATTACTTTTCTCGTGGAGATACTATTTTGTCCAATTTTTTTGAGCCTCTTACCGGAAATGAAGAAACTGATAAGATTTTTGATACGAGCGATCTTTCATTAGTAGGTAGAGAGCTACTACCAATTGGAGATGATGATGGCGATGGTGTCTCTAGATTAATGCTAGTCTTTGAGGGCTTTCTCACCTATTTCTCAATTCAGCATGATGGAGATCAATATTATTTCAATGAAGATGAAAATTTTAAAGTAGCAGATTTTGGTTCTGAGGGTGAATTTATTCTTGGTGGCGATTTATTTAAGTCATCTATTTATCCATTCAGTTATGATATAGAAAAAGCAACGATATTTACCGTTGAAGACGCAGAGCGATATTTTCACATAATTGTTTCAGGTGATTCTACACTAGAAAATATAGAAGAAAGAATTGTTCAGGTCATTTCCCATGAAAAAGATGGGATAGATTCAGACATAACGGAGTTATTCTTTCTGGGCGATTTAGAAGGGGATGGGATTGATAATTTTGGGGTGCGAACTACCCAGCCAAAGCTCGTTATATACAATGGGTTTAACGAGCAGGATACTATGCAAATAAAAACTCCTGAGGGTTTTATTGTCGAAGAGGCATATGGAGGGAATTTTTTAGATGTTGACTCAAGAAGCTTGATGGTTTTACTAAGAGAGACGAATCAGCAAGAGGATGGAGAAACAGAGTCAAGGGTAAACTTTTATGCAATAAGTACCTCTGCTAATCTTGTAGATTCAATTTTAGCAAAAGAGATTTCACCTCTATATACCGAAATTGATATGATTTCAAATCTTGGAGATATAAATAATGATGGATACGATGATATAGGGTTGACAAATTACCCATTTAAAGAAGTTGCAATATTTTTGGGAAACACTGTTTTATCACGTGAACCGGATTTAGCAATAGTTTATACACTAGATAGCTTTGGAGAGTATCCAGGGCAAAATGTATCGTTAATACAAGGGCTTGGAGATATAAATGGCGATGAAATAGATGACTTTATTGTTGGAGATCCGTGGAGGGCTTTTGTTGACGCAAACCATATAGGGGGTACATTATTTGTTCATTTTGGTCAGGATATAGCCTCACCTGAATACCTTAGTCCTGATGCTATTTTAAGACCTGATACCTCAAATTTAGATAATCGGCAATGGATATTCGGTATAAACGAGGTAGCAGTAGGCGATTTTAATGGAGACGGGTACAAAGATATCTCTTCAAAAGCCTTTCATCATTCAGATGAAGGATTTGATGAAGGGGTAGGAGCTATACATTATTATTTTGGTAGGGACAGTGGTCTTGAAAGCCAACCTGATACTACCATTCCGATTCGAATGGAATACATATCGGGATTTGAAGTAGAAGAAGTATATAGTCGATATGGAGGAAGAGAGTTGCTTTCTTCTATACCTGATTTAAATGGGGATGGAGCGGATGAATTACTTTATGTTCCATCAAATCTAGGTCAAAGAGCAGTGATATATGAGGTTGGTTCATCTCCAAATGAAGAAGTACTCGCGATACTCGAGCCTGAAAACCCAAATGTAGGTCTTCATAGTGCTGGCAATTTTGTAAATATACAATACCGTACGGTAATAGGAGATTTTACTGGAGATGGGTCCGTAAATTTTGTAGCCTTTCAAAGGGATGAGATTTATCGGGATGATCCACTTTATATGTATAATTTGTCTGCAATTCCTGTATCCAATTTTGAGGATAAATATGGCGAATACCCTTCACAATTTTCATTAAGTCAAAACTACCCAAATCCTTTCAACCCTACTACGAACATCAGTTTTAACCTTCCCAAAACAGCATACGTTGAACTGGATGTGTTCAATGTACTGGGGCAAAAAGTAACAGAATTGGTTAATGGAGAACTCATTTCTGGAGTTCATAATGTTGAATTTGATGCTACCTCATTTTCAAGCGGAGTATACTTTTACAGGTTGAAAACGGATGGCTTCTCAAGTATCAAAAAAATGCTTTTTGTGAAATAGAGCAGTTTATAATTCCAGCCTTTCCCCTATTCAACATTCGCCGTATTTTCATTTCATAAATAATTCATCAAGGACATGTATCCTGTGTGATCATGGGATATGATTAAATAAAAAATAAACAAGAAGGCATGGCAGCAATTGAATCAACTATGTTGGAGCTTAATACCCAGGCTCCGGATTTTACTCTTCCCATTGTGACAGGTGGGACGTTAAACTTTAACAAGTATGCTCAAAAGGCAAAGGGAACCGTGGTTTGTTTTATTTGCAATCACTGTCCTTTTGTAAAACATATAAACAAGCAATTGGTAGCAATAGCGAATACATATATTCAGCAGGGAATTAGTTTTGTGGCTATTAGCTCCAATGATGTAGACAACTACCCGGCAGATGCTCCTGATAAAATGGTGGAAGTAGTTCGGGAAGAAGGATACCCATTTCCTTATCTCTATGACGAAAGCCAGGAAGTAGCAAAACTCTATGAAGCAGCTTGTACTCCTGATTTCTATTTGTTTGATGGGGATCAAAAGCTGGTATATCGTGGACAATTTGATTCAAGCCGACCAGGGAATGGGCAAGAAGTAACAGGAGAAGATCTCGAAAAAGCTATTGTTGCTTTGATGAATGGAGCGTCTCCAGTTGAACCTCAAACTCCAAGCATTGGATGTAATATTAAATGGAAAGCAGGCAACGCGCCTGATTACTTCGGAATATAAACATGGCAAATATCCAGGATTTACGAAGAGAGTATTCTCAATCTGAATTGGATGAAAAAGAAGTAGACTCCAACCCCATCAATCAATTTCAGATTTGGTTCGACCAGGCTATAAAAGCAGATATCCTGGAACCCAATGCAATGTCCTTAGCTACATTGGATTTCCTAACCAGACCGCATAACCGGATTGTGCTCCTGAAAGGATTTGATGAGAATGGTTTTACCTTCTTCACCAACTATGAAAGCAGCAAAGGAGGGGAGTTGGCTAGTAACCCCTATGCTTCCTGCTGTTTCTTCTGGAAAGAGCTGGAACGCCAGGTGCGTATCGAGGGAGAGGTTTCCAAAATCTCTAAAGAAGAGAGCGAAGCCTATTTCAAATCCAGGCCAAAAATGAGCCAGTTAGGAGCTTTGGCTTCACACCAAAGTATGGAATTACCGGACCGAAATGCCCTGGAGGAAAAGTTCGAAGAACTCCAAAAGGAGTATGCGGATAAGGAAATCCCAATGCCTGACTATTGGGGGGGCTATGTTATCTCACCATGCTACTTTGAATTCTGGCAGGGGAGACAAAGCAGGTTACACGACCGAATTAGCTATACCAAGGAAAAAGGAAACTGGATAATCAAGAGATTATCTCCTTAACCTTTTGTTATGCCAAAGATCAAAGAACAAAGGATGGAAGAAATCCGGACGTTCGATAACACGTTCGACTGGCATGACTATAACAGCACGAACCCTTTTCCCAAAGGGAGCTGGAATTCTGAGATTTTTAAAAACGACAACCCTATCGTTTTAGAATTGGCATGCGGAAAAGGGGAATACTCTATTGGACTGGGGCAGCTCCATCCCCAGAAAAATTATGTAGGTTTTGATATAAAAGGGAACAGGATGTGGGTTGGGGCTCAAGAAGCGATTGATCTTGAGTTACCGAATATTCGTTTTTTTAGAGCTTTTATTGATCATCTGGATCAGTTTTTTGTGGAGAAGGAGGTATCTGAAATCTGGATTATTTTTCCGGATCCCCAACTCAAAAAAGATCGCAAAAAATTAACCTCACCAAAGTTCCTTGACCTATATAGACCTTTACTCAAAGAAGGTGCTACCATCAATTTAAAAACGGATAGCCCTGAGCTCTACGAGTTTACAAAAAAGGTAATAAAAGAAGAGAATCTTATTCTTCACCGGGATGTGGCTGATGTTTATAAAGAGTGTCCCGACGACCCCGAGTTGAGTATCAAAACCTATTATGAAGGGATGCATCTAAAAAGAGGACGAACGATCCATTTTCTATCATTTAGTATGGATTGACGAACCCAGTTTTTTAATAGTCATCCCGGACTTGATCCGGGATCTGTAAAGATTGAATCGTTGATTTAGTGAGATATTAGAACAGGGCATCCCACTACAGATCCCGCAACATGTGCTGAACTTGATTCAGTATCAAGTGCGGGATGACCGTAAATAAATTGCGCCATGAGTTAACCTCCTTCATAGCTAAAAACTACAGACACATTTCCATTGTTGTCTACCTTTCTCACTCTCGGAATAATCACATCATCATTCCTCTCCCAAAACTTCCACCATTTTCCATTACCGATAGTAGACTCAAGCAAATACACATCTCCATCTAAAACATCTACTCCATGTGGAGACCATGGTGCCTGAGATTCCAAAAATGTTTCAATTTCACCAGATGGAGAAACCCGTATGATCTCCCTGTTTCCATAATAAGCCAGATACACATTTTTGGATTCATCTACAGCCATATCAAAGAAGATATTGGCACCTCTAAATGGGAGATTATCAGGGTTGTCATCTTTGAGGTTGGTAGCAAGAATGGCAAGCTCATCTCCTTTTTTGATATAAAGGTCACTATTGGTCATGATATATAATGAACCATCAGGAGTGATCTCCAATAAGTTAATCCGACCCAAATCTTTTCCCAGTTCTATTTCAACAATCGTGTTTGTAGAATCTCTTCTGTAAATACTGTTCTCCTTAGCAAAGAAAATTGTTCCATCATTTGAAACGGTATAAGCCTGGATAAAGAATGCTTCCTGGTTAGTATTTGAAGGTATTAGCACTGATGTGTCAGAATCTTCAATTACCCATAAAGTATTCCTGAAATTTGGATGGAAGCCATTTCTTTCAGCAGCAAAAATAACTCTATCAGGGTTTCTGCTTAACACAATGTCGCTCGGCGAACGACGAGATTTCAACACTTCAGAAAGTTCCTGGTTCGAATCGATTTTCCAAACGCAGGCATAGTGATCATCATCAACAAAAGGGCAGATAAAGGTAAAATATAAATTGCCTTTAGCATCAATCACCAGGCCGCCCCAGGGATGAGAATGGGCTTTCTGAGAAAAAGTCATTACTACTAAAAGCAGTAAGAAAGCTTGAAAAAGATTGAATATTCGCATTTGTCTTAGGTTGCGTACATAAGTTGATAAGCCCTCACATCTAATACTTCAAAAAGAAGTAAAAACCAGGAGAATGAAATTGAAGGAAAAGAAGAAAAAACAATGCGTTTTATTTCCTTTTCTCTTCCGTAAATTCTTTATTGCTGGATATTGATTTTCTCCCGAAACTGATTAACTTGGTCAAGTTAACACTGTTAACCTAAGATATGAGCGACAAAAAAGCCCCCTTAAGAGAACGAATATTAGATATAAGCAGGCACTATGTGTATACAGAAGGGCATGCTTCACTTTCTATGCGAAAAATTGCAAAGGAAGTAGGAGTTACTGCCACCAGCATTTATCTCCACTTCGAGAATAAAGATGATCTAATTCATACTCTTATTGAGGAATCTGCGGATGAATTGATTCAGGCTATTATGGAAAGTGCTGATCAGCATGCCTCAACTATTGATAAGTTTGAAGCTATTATCAGATCCTATGCTGATTTTGCGCTCTCTAATCCAGAAAAGTATCAGATTATTTTTACGGTTCAGCCTAATAGCATAGCCAGGTACCCCAAAGAGAAGTTTAGAAAAATAAGAAAGGTGTATGCACTTCTTGAGTCTGTAATCCTTAAGGGAATTAATGAAGGTATCATGGAATTGGATGAGCCTCTTATTGCTGCATATTCTATCTGGGCGCAAATGCACGGTATAATTGCAGTTATTCTAAATCAAAGATTGGATAGCCGTATTGATCGCAAAAAATTCTTAGAGGAATCCATCGAACATATTGTACAGGGGTTCCTGATTCGAACCAAAACTACTTAACCAAGTTGTCATGGAAGCAATAACTGAATTTCTTGGATTTTTGTACGAAGTGCCTCTCTGGGCTTCTATCACTTCTGCTATTTTATTAGCAATTATTTTTTCCTATACCGGCGCACCACTTTGGCTTTGGGCTATAGCTGGATATGCGGGCCTGGCTGGTTTAGATGCTCCAAACTGGCTTTACATCACCTATTCGGTTCTGGTAATAGTATTCAATGTTAAGTCGATTAGAAGAGCATTGTTGAGCGGCCCAATTATGAAGTTGCTGGATGTACTCAACTTTTTGCCTACCATCTCCGAAACCGAACAGACTGCCATAGACGCGGGCACTGTGTGGGTGGAGGGGGAGCTTTTCTCCGGGAAACCGAACTTCAAGAAAGTATTGGAAGAACCCTACCCTGAGCTCACAAAAGATGAACAGGAATTTTTGGATAACCAGGTGGAAGCACTTTGCGAAATGGTAAATGACTGGGATGTATTTGTGAAGAAGGATTTCACGGATGAAGCCTGGGAATATATGAGAAAGGAAGGCTTCTTTGGCCTGATAATCCCCAAGAAATTTGGAGGACATGAATTTTCAGCAACCGCTCACAGTGCCATTGTAGCCAAGTTGGGTTCAAGATCTGGACCTTTAGCTACCACAGTGATGGTACCCAATTCCCTGGGGCCTGCTGAATTATTGATGCATTACGGAACCGATAAACAGAAAGAATATTACTTACCTCGTCTGGCAGCAGGGGTGGAAATGCCCTGTTTTGCCCTCACTGAACCTAACGCTGGTTCCGATGCAGGGGGCATGACTTCAGAAGGAGAAGTATTTAAAGGGGAAGATGGAGAGCTTTATCTAAAGCTCAACTGGAATAAGCGTTATATAACTCTGGCAGCAATATCTACGGTATTAGGCCTGGCATTCAAACTTAAGGACCCAGAGAATTTATTGGGCAAAGGTGAGGATTTAGGAATCACTTGTGCCTTGGTTCCATCTAATACAAAAGGGGTGGTTTTAGGTAAGCGCCACGATCCTTTAGGAGTACCATTTTATAATTGTCCAACTCATGGTCATGATGTAATTGTTCCTACTGATGCCATTATTGGTGGTAAAGAAGGGGCAGGAAATGGATGGCGAATGCTGATGGAATCCCTGGCAGTTGGGCGGGGTATTTCACTTCCTGCGCAAAGCCTGGGCGGAGCTAAAATGGCGACCCGGGTAGTGGGTGCCTATGCCATGATTAGAAAGCAATTTGGACTCAACATTGGAAAATTCGAGGGTATTGAAGAACCAATGGCTCGCATTGGTGGATACACTTATTTTATGGAAGCGGCAAGAAGATATACTACAGGTGGACTTGATCAGGGAGCAAAACCTGCGGTTGTTACAGCCATCATGAAGTACAACTTTACAGAGCTCATGCGTGAGATTGTAAATGACGGAATGGATATAGTAGGCGGGGCAGGAATTTCCAGAGGCCCACGCAATATATTTGCCAATGGGTATATCTCACTACCTATTGCCATTACCGTGGAAGGAGCAAATATCCTTACCCGAACCCTAATGATATTCGGTCAAGGGGCGATACGATGCCATCCTTATGCACTTAACGAAATCAAAGCACTAACTGAAGGTGATGTAAAAGGCTTTGATGATAACTTCTGGAGACATATTGGTCATGTTGGACGAAACAAAGCACGTGCGTTTGTATTGAGTATCACGAGAGGGGCTTTGGCAAGTTCACCGGTAAGTGGGCCAGCTTCTAAGTACTTCAGAAGGTTGGCATGGGCTTCGGCATCGTTCGCCTTCTTTGCTGATATCGCCCTGGGTTCCTATGGTGGAGCACTCAAAATGAAGGAAAAAATTGCTGGCAGGTACGCAGATATTCTCAGTCATATGTACTTAGCTGCTGCAACACTTAAGCGATTCGAAGCAGAAGGCAGAAGAAAAGAAGACGAGGTATTCTTCAAGTGGGCGATGGAATATATTTTCTATCGTATCCAGGTAGCCTTCGAAGGAATTTTAAAAGAGATTAAGGTTCCAGGATTAAGCTGGGCATTCCGACTTGCAGGTGTATGGTCCAGGGTAAATCCTATCGGAACCTATCCATCTGATGAGTTAGGCCACAAGGTTGCCTCTGCTATCCAGGTGGTGGGTGATCAAAGGGATCGCATTACAGACGGTATCTATGTTCCAAAAGACCCCGAGCAGGCTATGGGTAGGTATGAGAATGCGCTTAACTTAATTACCGAGACTGAGCCAGTATATAAGAAGTTATATGTAGCCATGAAGAAGAAAGAGCTTCCCAAGGCTCCGGTTACAGAGTTAATCGATATTGCTTATAAGAAAGAGATTATTACTCAGGAAGAAGCAAAATTGGCCCGAAAAGCAGAAGAGGCCAGAAACGATGCCATCCAGGTTGATGAATTTACATTGGAGGAATACATGAACGAAACTCCGAGATCAACAGATGGTAAAGGGCTGACTTCATCAGAGGTAATTTCGGCTATTTAGAGCGAATATTTATTGGTAGTTCAAGAATCTTAACCGATACCCGGGCGAGGTGATACTCCCCGGGTTTTTTATTTCTAGCTATCTACCAACCCCCGCTGGCCCCGCCACCGCCAGAACCGAATCCGCCGCCACCGCCGAATCCTCCAAAACCGCCGCCGCCGAAGCTACCACCTCCACCAAATGAGGAACCACCACCACGGTTTCCGCCTCCATTGAAAAGAGTGCTCCAAAACAAGGCTTCAACTACATCATCTGGTCCAAAAGTTCTTCTTCGACCTCTGCCTCCACGACCTCCTTTTGAAATCAAGAAGATGATAATCACTATGATGATAATAATTACATCAATGGGAAATCCACCGCCATCACCATCAGAGTATCTCAACCCTTCCGGAGTTCCCTCAAATTCTCCCGAAGCAAGTTGAATAAGAGCGCTGGTAGCTCGATCTAAACCCCCATAAACATCCTGATTTTGAAAACCTGGAGTGATAATATCATTAATAACCCGATTCGCCATTACATCAGGAATAGCCCCCTCTAATCCATAGCCAACTTCAATTCGTATTTGACGATCTCCCTCTGAAATTAGAATCAGCACCCCATTATAGCGCTCTCCCTCCCACATTCTCCATCTGTTAAAAAGCTCAGTGCTGATTTCTTCAATAGAGTTTCCCTGAAGAGACTCCAGAGTGGCTATTGCAATCACATTAGTAGTAGTATCCCGGTAGTTTATCATCTTTTGTTCAAGAGCTTGTTCTTCAGCACTTGTAAGCATATTGGCATAGTCATTAACCATTCCAGAAGGACGGTCAGGTAGGAAATCAAAATTTTGAGCAAAAGCCGTTGAGAAGGAAGAAAGTGCTAAAAGTGCAATAGCTAATGTCTTTGCGAGGAGTTTCGTACTAAATCTTAGGTCTGTTCTTTTTTCGACGAAGCAATCTCCATAATTTAAGTCAGAATCCTGAGATTGCTTCTCCCGATGAATCGGGATCGCAATGATTGTTGTATTGTTTATTTGACTACGCATCTCCATTCTCTCCATAACTAATTTCATCGTCCAATTCATTTACATCATCCGATTGATAAGGGAAGAACTCCTTGAGTTTTTGTCCTACTAAAAGGATGGCATCTTTTAATCCACTTTCATAATCATCGGCCTGGAAGTATTTCTTCATGAGCCTTAATTCACTATTCCAGAATTGTTGTCCTACTTTTTTGTGAATACCTTCGTCGCCCCAAATAGCCATTTTATGATCCTTAGCAGCGATATAAATAATGACTCCATTTTTTAGTTCAGTTTCATGCATCTTTAATTCGGTAAACACTTCCTTGGCACGAGTGATCGGATCATCTGCTTTACAGCGATCTTCAATATGAACCCTAACTTCACCTGAAGTATTATTTTCAGCTTCCTTGATGGCAGCTACAATGGTTTTCTCTTCTTCTTTTGTTAAAAATCTAGCCATAAGTATGACAATTGACGTTTGACAGATAACCAACGTTGGTCATTGGTCATCTGCCTTTAGTCGTTAAAATTAGTTTGAAAAATCTACGGTTGGTGCTTGTTCAGCTCCCTGATCGGCTTCGAAATAAGCTTTTCTTTCAAATCCACCTATCGAAGCAAAAATACTGGTTGGGAATTTTCGAATTGCTGAATTATAGGATTGAGCAGCATCATTGAATCTTTTCCTCTCCGTAGAGATTCTATTTTCCGTTCCTTCTAATTGAGCCTGAAGATCTCTGAAATTCGAATTAGCTCGTAGTTCAGGATAGCGCTCAACGGTAACAAGTAACCGAGACAATGCTCCACTTAACTGAGCTTGTGCCTGCTGGAATTGTTGAAGCTTAGCAGGATCATTTAAGTCATCCGCAGAAATATTGATAGATGATGCATTGCTTCTTGCATTGGTAACTGCGGTAAGTGTCTCTTGTTCAAAGTCTGCTGCTCCTCTAACCGTATTTACCAGATTAGGAATAAGATCTGCCCTGCGTTGGTATTGATTCTCTACCTGTGCCCATGCGCCTTCGACACTTTCCTCCCGGTCTACAAGGCCGTTATTAACGCCAATCCCATAAATTGCGATGATAACAACTATTACGATTCCGATTAAAAATTTTCCCTTCATGATTGTGTGTTTAGTTATTTAATTTCCGCCCGCTTAATACGGACTAAATTCGTTTTAGTTCAACTTCGCTAAACAATAATCAAAAACTATTCCATTGTCAGAGCTTAGCCCCGAATTCATTTATTTTGACTTAGACGATACCCTTCTCGATCACAAAAAGGCAGAACGAAACGGATTAGCCGATGTTCACCAGCATTTTGAAGAAATAAACAGAATACCATTATCTAAACTCGTAGATACCTATCATCACATAAATAAAGGATTGTGGGAAGAGTACGGAAGAGGGGAGATTGATAGGTATATTCTGCATCGAAGAAGGTTTGAGGAAACCTTTATTGCATTAGACATAACCCCCTCACTTTATGAGGAAGCTGGAAAGGTATATATGAATTACTACCGCAACCACTGGGAATGGGTAGAGGGAGCAAAAGACGCCTATAAAAAAGTAGCTGCCAGATTTCCTACTGGAATCATCACTAATGGATTTGCTGAAACACAGTGGATGAAGATCAAACAATTTGGTTTTGAAGACTCAACACGTCAGATTGTCATTTCTGAGGAAGTAGGAGTGATGAAACCTCATCCAAAGATATTTGATTATGCCACCGAATTAGCAGGAGTTTCCCGAGAAAGCATCCTCTATGTTGGCGACTCTTTTACTTCCGATGTACAAGGTGCATTAAATGCGGGCTGGAAGATTGCTTGGTTTAAAGAAAACCCAACTGAAGAAGAGGCTGCTACTCCTACTTTCTGGTTTGATGATTTTAGCGAGCTGCTAAAAAAGCTTGGGGTCTAGTCACTGTACATCAAACACTTTTTATTGTCATTCTGAGCCCGCCTTCCGAAGTACTCGTACGGCGGACAGGCGAAAGCGAAGAATCAACATTACCCAGAGTACGAATGCCTTCTCCCGAAGGCTTTCGGGATCAGGATGACTCTAGTAGCTTTTCCGTCAACTTCTTATTTGCTTTTGGAAAGGGATATTGCTCAAGTTCTGTAATATCCACCCACCGTACTTCCTGGCTCGATTTAGGTTCAGGATTTCCTGATATCAAATGACATAAATAAGCATACAGCGTTATGGAGAAATGCGAATAAACATGCTTTAGTTGCATAAACTCTTTATAAGCATGTACCTCAACTCCCAGCTCTTCATTTAATTCTCGCTCTATGGTTTGCTGAATGCTTTCACCTTCCTCCTGTTTACCTCCCGGAAATTCCCAAAGTCCTCCCAGCATTACATCTTCAGGGCGAAGGGCAATGAGCACCTTACCATCTTTCCTTTGGATTATACCAACACCGATATGCTTGTGAGGCTTCTTCTTGGCAGGCGATTTATATGGAATAGTGTCCGTTTTTGCCATCTTAGTTGCTACACATCCAGCCTGGATTGGGCAATCCATGCAATTAGGATTGGTCGGTTTACAGACGATGGAACCTATTTCCATCAACCCTTGATTGAATGCCGCAGTATGTTCTCTACTGATTAATTCATCAACATGAGCCTGAACTTGTTTGGTAGTCCTGGAACTCCTCACATCTTCTTCGATTCCAAAATAGCGAGTGATTACCCGGATCACATTTCCGTCCACTACCGCATTGGGTTTTCCAAAGGCGATGCTGGTGATTGCAGCAGCAGTATAGGGGCCTATTCCTTTGAGTTTGATAATTTCATCATATTCGGAGGGGACATTGCCATCATATTTTTCTACGATTTCTTTAGAAGCGGCATGTAAATTTCTGGCACGCGAATAATACCCTAGCCCTTCCCAGGCTTTTAGTACCTGCTGTTGATCTGCTTTTGCTAGGTCGAATACTGTAGGGAATTCATTCATAAAACGCTCAAAATAAGGCCAGGCCTGATCAACTCTTGTTTGCTGAAGCATGATCTCGGAAATCCAAATCTTGTATGGATCTTTGGTTTCACGCCAGGGCATGTCACGTTTGTTCAGGGAATACCAATCCAGGATATTCTGAGCGAAGTCGATAGTAGACACTGAGCTTATCTTCCCTGTCTTGAAATGTTCAGAACGGTTAGCGAAATATCCTGAGAAGATGCTGCTCCCTGCTCGTCAGTAGCAATAATTCGAAACTCGTGTTTACCAATCTGACGATCGGTAGGAGTCCATGTAAATTCACCACTTTGTTCATCTAAACTAGCACCTTCTGGTAAGTCTACTCCCAGGTATCTAATGAGTGAACTTGAAGGGTTTTCAGGATCAATAGCTTTGTACACAGTAATGTATTCATCATTTACTGCAATAGATGTCCCCCGCACCGGGCTAAAGCGGGGAGGAGAATTAAAAGTCCTTACATCAACGGTGAATCTGGTACTATCGACTCTTCCTTCCGAATCCGAAGCAATGATAGTAAACCAGCTTAATCCAATTTGGTTTGGCATAGGCTGCCAGTAGAATCCCTGATTTTTAATTGTACCATTAGCCACACTTGAGCGAAATGTAAATTCAACATCCTGAGCATTTCCTTCTTCCAGTTCTATGGCTACAAGCAATGGTTTAGGATAAGTAAGTATGATATTGTTTATGGATTTAAGGGTTAATCCATCATTGTTGACTACTCTGGGAGCTGGAGTTCCATCATGATTTGTACCCTGCTTTAGGGGGCTCAATCTATCGAAGGCACTAATCCATATTGTCTCAGCGCTTTTTGAAATATGATGATTTGCATCCCTTTGGTCTTTCCATGATTGCAACTTGTCACCACAGGAAGAGCTCCAGAGTTCACCATATTGATTTTTAACTATCAGCAGATCATTCCAGGAAAGAAATGTTGAAACTTGTCCTTCCACATTTCCACAGTTTCTGCCAATACCATTTGAGTTGACTTCAAAAATATCGCCACTTCGCGTTGCACCCCAAATCAAGCCGCTATCCAAGTATAGTTGCTGTAGCTGAACTCTTAAACTTACGGTAGATCGATGGGTAAGTACTTCCTCTTCAATAGAAAAGGAATGGATTTTCGAATCATCAGTAAGTACAAAAAGCTGGTTACTGACAATAGATGACTCGACATCCAGTACATTTGCCCTGCCTATAATGCCGTTACCGACTATTTCTGCTTCACTGTCAACCGTTTCAGGAGTTTCCAATGATAGTCTTCCGAGACCACTACTCCCAAGAGCTACATACAGGTTATTATCTAAGCGGGCAACGCCTTGAGGTTGTTCGGGAAGCAGAGTAGAGGAATAGACCCCTAACACAGAGGTGGGCTCCAGTACAGTCAGGCGTTTAGAATTACCATATAAATAAGCAAAACGTATATCCGCATCTATGATATTACCCCGGCGTTGCATACCTGCAGACGTATAGAGCCATTGTAAAGAATCTTCATAAGCCCTAAATACGGCCATTCCTTCTGTCTCAGAAAGCACATACAAATGTGCATTAGAGGAGCCCATTGCTTTGATATCAGGTATGGATAGAATTTTGGTATAGTCCTGAAAGAGCTGTGCTTGAGAAAATGCAATCCCACTATTTAGAAATAGAAATCCTACCAAGAATAAAATTAAACCTGTCTTTTTTGACATAAGCTATAACCAGTTATGCTTTTTATACCATCGAATGGTTCTGGAAATACCTTCCTCAAGGCTAACCTCCGGGTTATATCCCAACTCCTTTCGTGCTTTGTCAGATGAACAAACCCATTCTTCAATGAGCTCGTTTACCTTTTCACGATTTACAACGGGATACTTCCCAAATAATGATGCTCCACTTTCAATGGTGCCGGCAATTTTTTTTGCCCACTTTGGATTGATCTTAATAGGAATAGGCCTCATTCCCATCACTTTTGAGGTGATAGACCGAATTTGATTCCACGAATAGGCGTCTTTTTCTCCACCCATATTATAAATGTGTACTCCGGGAGTTTTTATGCTTGCCGACTGTATCATTCCTTTTACTAGATCAGTCACATATACCATGGAAATCTTGGGATTGTTCCCATCGCCTACAATAGGGCATATACCCATTTTAAAGGTCTTGAAAAAGGTATAAATATCAGCTTCCCGGGGTCCGTACACCGCCGATGGGCGGATCATTTTAATAGAATCTTTCTCTCCGGCTATTCTTTCTACCACATGCTCCATCTCTTTCTTTGAAGTTCCATACATGGTCAATGGGTTCAGGGGGACATCTTCAGGGACTGGCGTGCCAGAACTGGGCCCTACGGCGGTAAGGGAAGAAGTAATTACAATGTTATGGATTCCTTTTTTTTGGGCAATCCTAATCAGGTTTTCAGTAGCCTCAACATTTGCCCTGGTAAATTCTCTTTTATTTGGAGCCCTAAGAACAGCAGCGTTATGATAGATAATATCCACGCCTTCTAAAGCCTTTGTGATGGCCTGCAAGTCAAATAAATCTCCCTTAATTCTTACAAAATCTAATCCGGTTAGCCATCTGTCTGAACTTCGAACCAGGCAACGGACTTCAGTAATGTTTGGAGAAGCAATTAAATGTTCTACTAAATGGCTTCCCACAAATCCGGTTCCACCAGTAACAAAGGCTATCATAAATGTGTATATTCGGCGATTATTTTTTGAACTAAATCAGCAAACCTAAAATAAGGTGTTGGAAGATACTAATCTGGTTTTTGCTTTTAAACTTTTATGAAAGAACTGAGAGTAGCTCTTTTCACGGGTAATTATAATCATATAAGAGACGGAGTATCTCTTACTTTGAATCGATTAGTGAGTTACCTGGAAAGTAATGATATCCCGGTCTTAGTTATTGCCCCGAGTAATAAAGAACCTGCTATAGATCATTGCGGCGACCTAATCGTAACTCCGTCTATTCCCATGCTTGTTCCGGGAAGAAAGGAATACAGGATTGCAACTCACTTCCCCAGATGGGCTAAGAAAAAAGTAGAAGAGTTTAACCCAACTTTGATACATATTGCCACTCCGGATGGCCTTGGTGTGGGGGCGTTGAAATGGGCCAGAAGAAAAAACCTACCAAGGGTTACTTCTTACCATACACATTTTCTAAGCTATACTGATTATTACCCTTCTCACTTAAATCCGGTTAAGAAACCATTTAAAAACCTAATGAAATGGTTTTACAGACAATTTGAGCATACCTATGTGCCAAGCGAGTCTATGATTGAAGAGCTACATAATGAAGGTATTCCCGGAAACATGAAAATCTGGGCCAGGGGAATCGATTTAGAACGGTTTAATCCTTCGAAAAGAGACATGGAGTGGAGAAGAAGTGTCGGGTTCAAGGATGATGAGATTGTCGTTTCTTTCGTGTCCAGGTTGGTTTGGGAGAAGGAACTCCGCACTTATATCGATAGTGTGAATAGACTTCAGAAAATTAATCCAAAGGTTAGAGCTCTTGTTGTTGGAAACGGTCCGGCGCAGGAAGAAGCAGAGCAGCTATTGCCTAATGCGCATTTTACGGGTTTTGCAAAAGGAGAGGATTTAGCCAGAGCATATGCGAGCGGCGATATTTTCATGTTCCCATCACACACAGAGACTTTTGGGAATGTAACCCTGGAAGCAATGGCAAGTGGACTGCCATGTATTGTTGCTGATGCGATAGGAAGTAAATCGCTGGTAAACGATGGAGTTAATGGGTATTTGGCTCAAAAAGAGAATGTGGAAGATTTTACCAAGCAATTAGAAAGAATTGTTTCTGATCCCGAGAAAAGAATTGAAATGGGGAAAGCCTCCCGGGAGTTGGCAATGGGCTATCAGTGGGAGTCAATCAATGCTGGATTAGTAGAAAACTATCGCGAAGTGCTCGAAAACTGGGACAAGGAGTAACACTTGCGAATCCTGTACATTTCACATCTTCATCCTCCAAAAGACGCACCTTTAAAGAGTATTGGAGGCATGCAAAGAGTAAGCATGCAGCTTGTTGAAGAGCTCAGTAAAAGGGAAGATGTAACCATAAAAACGATTATTCAACATGCCCCATGGAAGGGGATTGAGGTCAGGACTTCTTTTTTCCTGGCTAATTTGGCCAGGAAACTCCCAGGGATTGTAGATGATTTTAACCCAGATGTAATTCTCTTCTCCTCTATGGTAACTGCAAGTTTGGCAAAGATTACCAGGGCAAGGGTAAATGTACCTATGGTTACAATAAATCATGGGCAGGATGTAAAAATGCCAATCGGTATTTATCAAAAATTTGTCCCAAAAGTATTTGATGCACTGAATGGTGTGATATCGGTATCTAAGGCAACCCGGGAGGAATGCATAAAGCGAGGTATGGCCCCGGAAAAAGGAATAGCCCTGCCCAATGGCTTTGATTTAACTGATTTCAAAGAAGTACCTAATAAGGAAGAGTCAAGAAAAGCAATTGCCAAGGCTTTTTCGATAGACCTGACCGACAAGCAGTTACTTCTTACTGTTGGTAGACAGGTAAAACGAAAAGGCCATGCATGGTTTATCGAGGAAGTATTCCCAAAGATTAGTTCTGAAGTAATATATCTGGCCATTGGTGAAGGCCCTGAACACGAGCACTTAAAGAGTATTTGGGCAGAGCTTCCATACAAAGAGAATATATTATTCGTAGGTAAACAGCCTGACTCAATATTGAGGCATGCCTATTCTGCTGCGGATATTTTTGTAATGCCCAATATCCCGGTACCAGGTGATATGGAAGGCTTTGGGATTGTATTACTTGAAGCAAATCTTGCTTCAACTCCTGCAGTTGCAGCCGACCTTGAAGGCATAAAAGATGTAATTGAAAATGGGCAAAACGGGTTTAAAATACCTGTGAGAAATAAAGAGCTTTTTGCAGAAAAAATAGATGAAATCATTAAAGACGGGAGTGCAGAGCTAGGACAGAAAAGCAGAAATTTTGTTGAGGAAAACTTTGCGTGGGATCACGTTGCTGATCGATATATTTCTTATCTTCGCGAAGTGATCAAAAAATACGCACGCCATCATTAGCACATCTTCCCTTCTTATCAATTTGAAAGGAGTTCATTACTAGCTATATTGCGTCGTTTATTTAGGATAATTTGGTAAAGATCAACCTTATGGGTGATAGTAATAAGACAGCTACACAAGATATTTTTGCAAAGGCATATGGGTTTACAAAAGCGGATGAAGTAAAGGAAGCAGGCCTTTATCCGTATTTCAAACCTCTAGAAGCCACTGACGGAACCATTGTTGAAATTGAAGGTCATGAAGTGATCATGGCCGGTTCTAATAATTATTTAGGGCTTACAAACGATCAACGAACTATTCAAGCTGCTCAGGCTGCCCTAACCAAATATGGTACAGGGTGTACTGGTTCCAGGTACCTCAACGGAACTCTTGATATCCATCTCGAGCTGGAAGAAAAGCTAGCCGAGTTTATGGGAAAAGAATCCTGTGTACTTTTTAGTACCGGATATCAAACTAATGAAGGTTCTATTCAAACTATTGCAGGAAGGAATGATATCATTTTTTCCGATCGTGATAACCACGCTTGTATTGTAGTAGGTACGCTTTGCTCCAATGCCAAAACAGTACGCTATCAGCACAATGACACTGATCAGCTCCGCAAATTTTTAGAAAAAGCAGATCCTGATGCGGGAAAGATTATCATATCAGATGGAGTGTTCTCTATGTCTGGTACCCTGGCAAAAATTCCTGAGCTTGTTTCTTTGGCAAAAGAATTTGGGGCGCGATTGTATTTAGATGACGCCCATGCCGTAGGTGTGATTGGAGATGGAGGCCGAGGATCTGCTTCTGTATTTGGTTTGACCGATGAGGTGGATTTAATCAGTGGTACTTTTTCCAAATCATTTGCTTCATTAGGTGGTTTTTTGGTTGGAGATCGTCCAATCATCGAATTTATCAGGCATCATTCTCCAGCGCATATTTTTAGTGCATCTATGCCTCCTGCAAATGTTGCGACGGTATTAACCGCGCTTGAAATTCTTCAGGAAGAACCATGGAGAATTAAGCGACTAGAAGAAATTTCTCTCTACATGAGAACCGAGCTTGAAAACCTTGGCTTTAATGTGTGGACAAGCCAGTCGCCAATTATCCCGGTTGTTATTGGTGATATGTGGGATTGCTTCAAATTCTGGAAGGACTTATTCGAGGAGGGGGTATACGCCAATGCAGTAATTCCTCCGGCAGTTCCTCAGGGACAGTCTTTGCTCAGAACCAGTTATATGGCTAGTCACACAAACGATCACCTGGATCGTATCCTGGAAGCTTTCAGGAAAGTTGGCTTGATGCACGGCATCATCGACAATAACGGCCATTCAAATAACTGAACCCTGGCATGAGTACCAGCGGAGTTACCTTCGTAAATACCGATGAGGAACGGAAGAAATTCCTCGAATTCCAGTACAATCACTATAAAGATGATAAGTATTTTGTTCCTCCTTTAAGAATGGATCAAAAAAAGCTCATCAACCCCGATAAAAATCCATTCTTCAAAAACGCAGAGATTGCCTTATTTATAGCAGAGCATAATGGCGAAATTGCTGGAAGGATATCTGCTGTGATCGATCATCGTTTTAATGAGTATCATGGTCGTAAAACGGGGCACTTTGGTTTTTTTGAGTGCATCGACCATCAACCAACTGCTAACCTGCTCCTAAGAGTAGCCGAAGACTGGCTAAAGGGAAAAGGAGTTGAAGATGTTTTGGGGCCAGCAAGTCCGGGAATGATGGATATGCTTGGGTTTCTTGTAGATGGATATGAAAAGAATCCATATGTACTTATGCCATACTCTAAACCATACTATGAGAAGTTGGTGACGGCTGCTGGGTATGAGCAGGAGATGGATTTATTGGCCTATATTGTGGATAAGGATAGTGTCGCTCTTGATAGAGTTGAACGGGCCAAACAAATCGTACTGAGAAGGAACCCAGGTTTGGTAATCCGCCCCGTTGTTCTCAAAAAAATGGAAGAAGAAGTGGAAATTATCCGTGCGATCTATAATGAGACATGGAAGCATAATTGGGGGTTTCTACCGCTCACTAAAGAAGAGCTCGCAGCTACTGCAAAGGATTTCAAAATGATCCTGGATCCTGACTTTGCACATATTGCTGAAGTAGATGGAAAACCGGTAGCATTTTCAGTGGGTATACCAGATTTAAACATTCTCTTCAAAAAGATGAATGGAAACCTGTTTCCATTTGGAATCTTTAGAATGCTATTTGGCAAACGTAAAATCAAGAGATTCAGAACGGCACTGATGGGGGTGCTTCCTGAAGTACAGGGCCGGGGTATTGATGCAATGCTCCATCAAGCGGCGATAGAAAAGGGCTTAGGTAAAGGATATACAGAATCAGAGCTGAGCTGGGTACTAGGTAACAATCAAGAGATGATTCGGACGGCAGAAAAAATCGGTGCCAGGCTAGACAAAACCTATCGAATGTATTCAAAGAAATTAGCCTAATTAAGGGTACACTTCCTTACCTTTAGTTGAACTACGAATAAGAGATAATACTATGAGTGATTTCCGAATCGAGAAAGATTCTATGGGCGAGATTAAAGTCCCAACAAATGCATTATATGGAGCTCAAACCCAACGAGCATATGATAATTTTCCGGTAAGTGGAATTAAATTTAGCAGAGAGTTTATCCAGGCTTTAGGCTTAATCAAGAAGTCAGCGGCACTTGTGAATGGAAAGCTGGGACTCGTAGAAGAGCAGGTAGTTAGTGCTATTGACAAAGCAGCACAGGAAGTGATTGATGGAAAACACGACCAGGAGTTTGTGATCGATATTTTCCAGACAGGATCAGGCACTTCAAGCAACATGAATGCCAATGAGGTAATCAGTCATCTCGCAAATGAAAAAAAGGGAGATACTCAGGTACATATTCACCCCAATGACCATGTCAATTTTGGGCAGAGCTCGAACGATGTGATTCCAACAGCAATTCGTATTTCAGCTCTTTTATCGGCGAAGGAGAACCTTATTCCTTCCTTAGCTCATCTTAAAGACACTTTCCTAAATAAAGGGAAGGAACATGCGCACGTAGTTAAGACGGGAAGGACTCATCTCATGGATGCTATGCCTGTGACTATTGAGCAGGAATTTGGAGGTTATGCCCGACAGGTGGAATTAGGTATTGCAAGGGTCGAAGCAGCTCTTGACCGGTTAAAGGAATTACCTCAGGGAGGTACAGCAGTTGGGACAGGGATTAATACTCATCCTGAATTCGGAAACCAGTTCGCACAGAAAGTATCAGAGTTAACCGGAGAAGAATTTGTTGAGGCTATAAACCATTTTGAAGCACAATCAACAGTAGACGCTCCGGTAGAGTTAAGCGCTCAACTTAAGACCATTGCTGTTAGCCTGCTGAAAATTGCCAATGATTTACGTTGGATGAACTCAGGCCCAAACAGTGGGATAGGAGAGGTTCAATTAGCTGCATTACAACCAGGTTCTTCCATTATGCCAGGAAAAGTAAACCCTGTAATTGAAGAATCAACGGCGATGGTTTGTGCCCAGGTAATCGGAAATGATTCCACTATTACCATAGCCGGGCAATCCGGAAACTTCGAGTTAAATGTGATGTTACCTGTAGTTGCTCATGCTTTGTTAGAGTCTATCAGGATACTGGCTAATACAGCAAGAAACCTGGCTGATCGTTCGGTTTCACAACTGAAGGTGAAAGAAGAGGTAATCGCTGATATGGTTGGAAGAAACCCCATTTTAGTGACAGCTCTAAATCCTATTATCGGTTATGATCTTGCTGCAAAAATTGCAAAAACTGCATTTGCGCAAAGTCGTCCACTTAAAGAAGTGGCTAAAGAAATGACGGACCTGTCGGATGAAGAACTGGATCAGGCGTTAGACCCGATGAAGATGACAAAGGGAGGATTTACCGAATAAAGAGTAATCGGTAAGTGCAATATTTATAAAGTTTTTTAAGTGGCAATATTACCAGATTTAACGGTTTAATCACTTTATAAAAACTATTGATTCTATTATATTGGAAGCCCTTTCTGAGAGGCAATAATCCAAATTCTAAACACTAAATTATGACTGAGGTTAAGGCACCTAATACCCGAAAAACCTTCACTAAAGCACAAAAAAAAGAAGTGCTCGATGATTTTCGTTTAGGTTGGGTTAGCCGGTATATGTCATTGGCAGGTCGAAAGGAAGTACTCTCTGGTAAGGCTAAATTTGGAATTTTTGGGGATGGAAAAGAAATCCCTCAAATCGCACTGGCCAAAGTGTTTAGAAATGGCGATTTCAGGTCCGGATACTATAGAGATCAGACATTTATGATGGCGATTGGTGAGATGAGCATCAATCAGTTTTTTGCTCAGCTATATGCTCATCCCGATGAAAAGGCCGACCCATATTCAGCAGGCCGACAAATGAATTCTCATTTTGCCACCAGGCTGATTGATGAAGAGGGTAACTGGATAGATCAGACCAAATCGAAAAACACCTCATCAGATATCTCTCCTACCGCAGGGCAAATGGCACGATTAGTAGGGCTTGCCCAGGCATCAAAAGTGTACAGGGAGAATAAAGCACTCCAGAAAGGGGAGTGGAAGAAATTTTCAAAAGGTGGTAATGAAGTAGCATTCGGTACTATTGGCGATGCAAGTACTTCAGAGGGCGTGTTCTGGGAAGCTATTAATGCAATTGGTGTAATGCAGCTTCCTTTTGTGATGTCGGTTTGGGATGATGGCTATGGAATCTCAGTACCAAAAGAATTCCAAACCACGAAAGGAAGTATCTCAAAAATTTTGGCTGGCTTCCAGAGAACGGAAGATGAACCAGGTTATGAAATCCTAAAGGTAAAAGCCTGGGATTACCAGGACCTCATCAAGACCTATGAAAAAGCAGCTGAAATAGCCCGGAATGAGCATGTTCCGGTTCTCGTACATGTTGAAGAAGTAACCCAGCCTCAGGGGCACTCAACCTCTGGTTCTCACGAGCGATACAAATCTAAAGACCGACTTGAGTGGGAAGTTGAATACTGCTGTCTTCAGCAGTTAAGAAAATGGATTCTTGCTAAGAAAATCGCATCCGAAGCAGATCTCGACCAAATCGAAACAGAAGCGCTTCAGGAGGTAGTCAAGGCCAGGGCAGAAGCCTGGGAAGCGTATATCACTCCAATGAAAGAAGAGAAAGCATTCGTATTGGAACGAGTAGCCAAGCTCTTGGAAGAAACAGGTGATACACGACTTGAAGACCTGATCAAGAAGATCAAAATCATTCCCAATGCCATTAGGAAAGATATTATCCCGGTAGCTAAAAAGGCGGTAAGGTTTACCGTTGGATCTGAAAGTGCTTCGCGAAAAGAATTACTGGATTGGTTGAATGAGATTAAGCCGATCAATGAAGACCGATACAACTCTCATCTGTTAAGTGAGACTTCAAAATCTCCACTAAATGTTGAGCATGTTGCCCCAGCATATCCCGAAAAGCCAGACATGGTAGATGGAAGAATTATCGTTCGGGATAATTTTGAGAAGCTCTTCGAGGAATATCCGCAAGTTCTGACTTTTGGAGAGGATGTTGGTGCCCTTGGTGATGTAAACAAAGGTCTGGAAGGTCTTCAGGAAAAATTTGGCCAGCTTCGGGTTTCTGATACCGGAATTCGTGAAGCAACCATTCTGGGGCAAGGAATTGGTATGGCACTTCGCGGCCTTCGTCCAATTGCTGAGATTCAGTACCTGGACTATCTATTATACTGTTTTTATGTGTTGAGTGATGACCTGGCTTCCTTGAGATATCGAACCAAAGGAGGGCAAACAGCTCCGGTTATTATCAGGACTCGTGGTCATAGGCTGGAAGGAATCTGGCACTCTGGTTCTCCAATGGGAGTAATCTTAGGTGGTGCTCGAGGTATTCACTTATGTGTCCCGAGAAATCTTACCGAAGCGGCTGGTTTCTACAATACCTTATTAAAAGGAGATGATCCTGCGATCGTTATTGAGCCTTTAAATGGTTATCGACTCAAAGAGCCACAACCAACCAATGTGGTAGAGTTTACTACTCCATTAGGTATTCCTGAAGTGCTGAGTGAAGGAACCGATATTACCATCGTTTCTTATGGCTCCACATTGAATATTGTATCATCAGTACTTCCTCAATTAGAAGAAGTGGGCATTTCTGCTGAACTGATTGATGTAAGAACACTCATGCCTTTCGATATCAATCATTCTATTGTTGAGTCGGTAAAGAAAACGAATCGTCTGCTTATTGTTGACGAGGATGTTCCGGGTGGAGCTTCGGCATTTATTCTACATCATATCCTCCAGGAGCAAAGAGGGTATTTCCACTTAGATTCTGAACCTCGTTGCTTAACGGGTAAGGAACACCGACCTGCTTATGCTTCAGATGGCGATTACTTCAGTAAGCCCAATGCGGAAGACATCTTTGATGAGGTGTATGATATGATGAGAGAGTGCGAGCCTGAGAAGTTTCCTGAGATTTATTAGGCTCTCTCTTCAAACTCCCTTTAAAGACGTCATCCTGAGGCTACTGCCGAAGGATCTAATTGGATATTCGTTCAGATCCTTCGCAAGTATGCTCAGGATGACCATATGAAAAATATCGGGTGGGCTGATTTATAACTCTTAAATCAAGCCTCTCGCCTTCAGCTCCAGGTATTTATTGATCGCATTCACGGATAGTTCTTTAGGTGGGGTAAGAATAGAATGAATTCCGTGCTGAGTGAGGGACTTCACGATCTGCTTCTTTTCAAAACTGAATTTTTCGGCCACCGTTTTGGTGTAGATGTCCCCAATATTCTCAGAATCTCTTTCCAGCAGGGATGTGAGCTCCGTGTTCTCAAAGAAGATGGTCACGAGCAGGTGGTCTCTAGCAATTCGCTGTAAATAAGGGAGCTGACGCTCCATGGAAGAAAAGGTCTCGAAGTTAGTATAGAGCAAGACCAGGCTTCGCTGATTTAAATGAGAGCGGAGAGTAACCACTAACCGTTCATAATCGGATTCCAGGAAATTGGTATCCAGCTTATATAGGGCTTCCTGTATTTTTCTGATGTGAGTTCGTTTCTTTTCCGGTCGAACTACCACGGAGTCTTTATTAGAGAAAGTAATTAGCCCAGCTTTATCGTCTTTAATAAGGGAGATGTTCGAAATAACCAGGCTGGTGTTGATAGCATATTCGAACAGGGTCATTTCGTCAAAGGGGAGCTTCATTACCCTTCCCATATCAATGACATTCACTACCTGCTGAGAACGCTCATCCTGGTACTGATTGACCATGAGATGTTGGGAGCGAGCTGTAGCTTTCCAGTTGATAGACCGGACATCGTCACCTCTTACATATTCCTTGATTTGGTCGAATTCCATGGTGTGCCCTAGTCTTCGAATCTTTTTAATCCCAATATTAGAAAGCCGGTTTGAGATGGCATACAACTCAAATTTCCTCATCTGAATGAAGGAAGGGTAAACGGGCAATTTTTCCGGTTGAGGAAATACAAATTTCCTTCTGATAAAACCGATTTTGGAAGTAATGAATGCATTGATGTTTCCGAAATCGAATTCCCCTCGAACCGTTGGTCTGAGTGTGTAAGTGAACTCCTTTCCTGAGTTCTTTTCAAAAGTGGTTTTAATCTCAAAATTCCGGATTTGGAACTGGTGGGGTATCTCATCCACAAGAGAGCAATGAATAAAAAACGGGTAGGAAGAGGAAGCCTTAATCCGAATGGTATTTTCATCGCCATTGGATAATCGTTGAGGTGAAATTCTTTCGGCTTCAAAACCAGACCTGGAATAAAGGAGAATCAGGTCGGTAAATAGCGATAATCCTACAATGAGGAGCAGAAGATCCCCAAGTACTTCGAAGGTTGCATAGAAATATCCAAGAGCATAGCTCGCGCTGGTGATAGCTAATGCTAAAAAGAAGCGGGAAGTCGCAAAAAAGCTCTTGAAAAATTTCACTATCTGGGCACTTCTATTTTATCAGCGAGTTGTTTTAATACCGCTTCAGGTTCTACTCCCTCCATCTCTTTTTCAGGAGTAAGCGTGATTCGATGTTTCAAAGCAGGAGCAACCACAAACTTCACATCTTCAGGAGTAATAAAATCCCTGTTTTGCATAGTCGCCCAGGCCTGAGCAGCACGCATCAGGTATACCGATGCACGAGGAGAAGCGCCTATCGAAATAGAACTGGAATTCCTTGTTTCCTGTACAATTTTAGCAATGTACTCCATGAGTTGCGGCTCAACGTGAACCTCAGTAACAAGCTCTCGCTGTTTTATTAATTCTTTGGAATCAACCACTGAGTTGACCCGGGCTAAATCTGATTCCGTTTTGCGTTCGTAGCTACCATTCAAGATGGCCACTTCATCTTCAAGGGAAGGATAGCCTACTTCAATTTTGAATAGAAAACGGTCCAGTTGTGCTTCAGGTAACCGATAGGTGCCCTCATGTTCAATAGGGTTTTGGGTAGCGATCACCGTAAAAGGAGCTTCCATTGGATAGGTAGTTCCATCTACCGTTATTTGGCGTTCCTGCATAACCTCAAACAAGGCAGACTGAGTTTTAGCTGGGGCGCGGTTGATCTCGTCAATTAGCACAATGTTGGAAAAAACAGGGCCCTGCCTGAATTCGAAATCAGTGGTTTTTGCATTAAATACGCTTGTACCGATGATATCAGCAGGCATTAAATCCGGAGTGAATTGAATACGGGAAAACCCGGTATTGATTGTTTTGGCTAGCAGCCGCACAGAAAGTGTTTTTGCTACACCAGGAACCCCTTCTATCAATAAATGTCCGTTAGCCATAAGACCACAAATAAGGAGGTCAATCATCTCATCCTGACCAACAATAACTTTTCTGATCTCTCCTCTGATTTTGGAGACTACTTCCTGAAGTCCGGAAAGGTCAAGTCTATTTTTGAATGTGGCCTCTGAACCAGAGCCTTGTTCGGGTGATGGTTGCGATACGTCTTCGTTCATCGTTGAGAGTATTTATAGAATCGGTCGATTCTTTCTGTGATTTGTTTTAATTCTTTGTCCGTAAGCTGCTCTTTATTTTGGAGCAACTCTATTTCTTCAAATAATTCGGTGATTTCTTCAAGATCGATACCTGATCGGTTAGCAATATCACTCAGCGTATCCGGCCCAATATCGGAGGTAGAAACTCTAAGGCTTGATCGGATATATTCGTAAAGAAAGAGCACTTTTTTCTCGAAGATATCTTTATGAGTTCCGTTGTTGAGATATAGATTCGCAATGGTTGTCGCAAATTCGATACTGGTGTTTTTGGGTGATCTAATTACAGGAATAATGCGTTGTGCTCGTTTCGAATTAATAATCAGGTACGCGACCATTCCAAATAACGCAATAAACCAGGCCCACTTTAGATTTCTTTGAGAAGTGATATAAGAAAGAGGGGATGCAAAACTCAGGCGTCCCACTTTATAATACTCATCCCAGTAAGTAGTTCTTTGGGGCAGGTAGGAAAGGGCTTTAAATGCGTAATCGTACTCTTCTACATCGCGGGTGAAGTAGTTGGTAAATAGAAATGGGTTGGAATGTATAAAATAACTTCCTTCGCCTGCTTCAACCCGGATGAAATTGACCTGGTCTCCATTAGAGTATCCCAGAACCGTAGTTCGTGTTGTGTCAAAGCTGGTGAAATAAGATTCTGTCAACGTTCTTGGAAATGCCCAGTTCGATTCTTTTTTGATAGCGGGATTTGTGAAGTTGATCGAATTGGAAAGAAGAGAATCGAGAGAAGTGGCAGAGGGGTTAATAAAAGGAAATGATTCAGTAATTCTAAGATTTAACGAATCAGCGATCGGCCCTGCTATTTCGCGAGCTGAAATGAAGACATTATCTCCTGCTTCTACCTTTTCATGAAGGATTTCTGTTTCGAATTGATCTATAGTAAATCCAGCATTGATGAAGATCCAATTACTGCGGGAGATATCCAGCTCCGACTCAAAAATAGGCCGGCTGTTTACCACGAGTTCCTTCCCGGGAAAGGATGTGCTCAACTGGTCACTCAGGATATAGGTTCCAAATGGGATTTTAGATGATGAAGAGTAATTCTCAGACCAATCGATGGGTGTAGGTTGCGCTAACTTCACAATGGTTAGTACTACCGTAATTAATAAGAGGCCAGCGATATATTTATGATCCCTTCTCAACTCGATAACTCACTTTCAAGGTTTTGGTACAATGCCGTTACTTTAGCAAACTTCGTCTTGTCTATGTTAAAATCTCCGTACTCAACATATTCATAATAATAAGTGAGGGAATTGAAAGAGCTGGATAATCTATGTCCGGATAGTTCTCGTTCATAATCGAAATTTGTTTTTTCAATGCTCCAAGTTATCAGTTCTTTTTCATTTAGCAGCTTTAGTACAATCAGATATATATATCTCGTAGCTATCGAATAGTTAGAGTTAGCGATAGCTTCATTGAGCAGCCCCTGTAAGTCGATATCATTTATATTTTGTTCCTGAATGTTGAGGTCAAAAGCCTCTCCTGTTTTTTTCTTATTGAAAATATTAATCAGGTTACCACCAATAGCCTGGTTTATAATTGCCAGCACCAGAGCTATCACAAAACCATAAAGCACTACACGAAGAAGGAAATTGCCAACAGGATTACCGAAGAGGAAATTAATCCACCTGAAAAGGAGAGCTACTAACCGGTCTCTCAATGAATCAGGGTTTTCGGGAAGCCCTTCATATTGAAAGTCAGAATCCTCAGCAAAGCCCTGGATAACCTCAGGATCGGGTATCCGAATTTCAATTTCTGAATTTAAATCCTCTTTAATAGCCAGAGAATCCTGGCCAAAAGCATAGAAGTTGCCTCCGATAAAAAGCAGGAATACAATAAATAAAGAACCAGGTATGCTTCGATTCATTATTAATCGACTAACCCCTCAATTTTAGCTCTTAAGCTTCCCCCTTCTTTTCGTTCAACCAGATTATAATATTGCAGGGCAAAAGAGATATGAAACAGCGAGACAAATAAAGAACTTACAGCAGTTGAAATAGCACTAAAAATAGTAAACAAAGATAAGTACCCTTGTGGGTCATTAATTGTACCTGAATCGGTTAAAAAAATAGACACGAGTGTCGTTGGAAGAATAAGTACATAACTGGAAAACAGTATGATGATGTACATAATAAAGAACAACGTAAAAGTAGCCCACCAATAATTCTGGGTCAGCTCCCAGGACCGACCAAGAGATTCAAACACCCCTCGTTTTTCGAGTACAATTACCGAAGAAGCCAGGCTTAATCTTATCCCTAAAAAAATAGCAGGTATGATGAAGAAGAGTGCGGAAAAAAACAGGATAAACATCATAACTACATAGAGGCCCAGAAATCTCAAAATCAGGATTCCGGAATCTTCTAATAAATCCGTTGTAATTGGTTCTTCTCCTTCTTCAGTAAAGTATAAATGGTTAAAAGTGACAAGAGATAGAACGGCATAAGAGAGCAAGGTAATCCCCATGCTTGTGAAGTACCTCCATCCAAATAGTTCGCCTAAATCCTGAGTATTTGACGGATTAAGAATACTTGCGAAGAGTTCAGAAGCATAGCCTTCCATCAAAAAAGCCTGTATCAGATAGAGGGGGGCTACAAAAAAGAACAACCCTTTTAGCAGAGATTTGTAGTAAACTCTTACATACTGAAAGGTATCAGTTAAAATATCTCCTAAATCCCGAATTCTTTTATGTTCAAATGTTTGCATGAGCACGTGCAATTCTTTTTCGATAGATGTTAATGGGCAATACAAAATAGTACCCAATGATGAAGGTGAAAGAGCCCAGAATTATAAACAGGCTTAAAAAAATGGGCATTTCTGTATAGCGAGTTACGAAAGATTCCAGAAAGCCGGCAACGATAAATACCGGAATAAGGCTAACCAGCATTTTAATTCCATCTTTAACTCCTTTAACGAATGCCTGCCCTCGCTTATAAGTTCCCGGGAATAAGAAGCTATTTCCTAATACAAAACCCGCTGCTCCGGAAATAGTGATAGCGCTCAATTCAAGCGCTCCATGAATGAAGACTACCAGCATCGCTTCTGAGAACAGGTCGTAGTTTTGAAAAAAGGTGAGGAAAACTCCAACCATGATTCCATTTTTCAACATCACCCACCCAGTACCAAAAACGGTGAATACCCCGAGAATAAAATTGATGAAAGATACCCTCACATTATTGAAGGTTATTGCAAAGAACATATTCATCTGAGTATGCTTTTTATACACTGCTAAAGGGTCCTCCATTTCAATGTTAGTGAGTGTCATATTCACATAAGCATCCCCTAAAATAAGGCGAGCAAACGAACTGTCATTTTGTTGTGAGACAGCTCCCATCATGCAAAAAAGAACAAAGATAAATACCGCAGCAAAGAGCTCTTTTAATCGATAAGAAAAGATTTGAGGAATTTCATCTCTCCAGAAGCTTACAAACCTTGATCCACTTTCTTTTCGGTTTTTGTAAATGGTATTGTGAGCCTGTATAGACAGGTCATTTAGGTACTGAGTGGTTTTGGACCCTTCGAAGCAACTTTGAGCGTAGGCGAGGTCATTATTTAGTTCTATATAAAGCTCAGCTAGCTCATCACCGGTTTCTTTTTTATAGTTCTTTAATCTTGCTTCAAAATTTTTCCACTTATCGGCATTTTTTCTAAGAAAGGTAACCTCACGCATACGTTTCTTTTCTTGATGTTCTTTTTTTCACTGAGGATAAATGGTGTATCTTTTGGCTCATAGTAAGTGTTTTTAATAATAAATAGAAACCAGATTGGCTACGAATCATATTGGGGTAGAGACTACTCAACATGTTAAACTAAACTACAATCCCGCTCCTATTGGAGATAGATTAATTGCCTTTTTTCTGGATGGCTTTACCCTAATTGGTTTTTATTTAATAACAGTTGCAGCCTTAGGGGTTATTGCCAATATAAGCGAGGCTTTTAATTCCTTTTCCGAACAAAACGAGTGGATTTTTTTTGTGATCTATGTTATCCCTTCTTTTTTCTATCATTTGATTTTTGAAGTTGTTTGGAATGGGAAATCATTTGGTAAATGGCTAATGGGCTTACGCGTAGTACGTGTAGACGGTACTAACCCTACACTGGGTAATTATGTAATAAGATGGATGTTCCGCCTTCTTGAGATCACCCTTACCAGTGGTATGGTAGCGTTCATTACAGTATTGGTAAACGGAAAAGGGCAACGTCTGGGTGATATCGCAGCAAAAACCTGTGTAATTAAGACGACTAAGAAAGTTAAGCTTAGTGATACTATTTACGCTGAACTAGAAAAAGAATATAAAGTCAGGTATCCGGAAGTAATTGACCTGAGTGATGCAGATATAAGGACAATAAAAGAAGTGCTGGCTGCGGAGAAAGGGTATGATCGTACCACCTGGTTTGTAATGATTCAGCGTACAGCAAATATTATTCAGAATAAAGTAGGGATACAGAAACTGGAAGTTAATGCCGATGATTTTCTAGAAAGAGTGATTGAAGATTACAATCAACTCCATCAATCATAGAACCAATGCATCGATAAAAACAGCTACCCAGACCATTGGCAAATAAATAATAGAGGCAAACATGAGTTTCCGTGCATTAAGACGGCTTCGGTCTTTGGCAAAACGGATACTAAAGACTAAGAACATTATTGCCAATAGCGCACTTAGGATAAGGAAAACAATTCCTGAAACATCTAGCTGGTACACCAAAAAGCTTAGTGGAAATAGAAGAAGTGTGCAAAGAATAGCATAAAATGCTGTCTTATTTCCTTCTGTATCGTTCTTTGGAAGCATCTTAAAACCGGCGCCTGAATAATCATCTTTATACATCCAGGCGATAGCCATTACGTGCGGAATTTGCCACAGGAATAGAATCCCAAAAAATAACCACATCCCAGGATCAGTAATAGTGCCTGTAGCTGCTGCCCAGCCCCCAACAGGTGGTAATGCTCCGGGAATAGCTCCAACCATAATATTAAAAGCTGAAACTCGCTTTAATGGAGTATAAGCAGCCAGGTAAATGAACGCGGTGGCAAATGAAACCAACCCAGCTACAGTATTAACCATCAATACTAAATAGGTGAGGCCTGTAAATAAAAGGGTAAGAGAGAAAACCGCTCCTTTTTGAGCAGGAACTCTTTGAGCTGGAAGGGGCCGGGATTCAGTACGCTTCATCAACCCATCTAAATTCCGTTCCATAAACTGGTTATGGGCTCCGGTTCCAGCAGCAATCAAATAGGTACCAATTAGTGCGTGGATCATTGTCATAAAATCAATGGAGCCTGCACTGCCTACCACAAAACCCACCAGCATGCTTATTAGAACAGCAAAGGTGATACCTGGCTTGGTAAGCTGATAATAATCGGAAATGATCTCAGAAAAGGAACGCTGAACGGCGACTTTTTCTTCGTTTGAGTGCATGTATTTAGTTGTCTAGAACCGTAATTTTAAAGGCATCAAAGATAGCTAATTCAACCCAATTTTGATACATCTTCGTTCATGAAATTAAATGTCTATCAGAAGACAGCGTATGCTACTGTAATTGCCACTTTATTTCTAATCCTGGTCGGAGGGCTGGTTAGAGCTACAGGAGCAGGAATGGGCTGTCCCGACTGGCCTAAATGTTTTGGACAACTAATTCCCCCAACCGATGTATCTCAGCTTCCGGAGAACTACAAAGAAATATTTGTAGAGCAGCGCATTGAGAAGAACAAGAAGATTGTTGGCTACCTTAACTCTCTTGGATTTACCGAATTGGCATCAACTATCGAAAACGATCCAAACGTAAGAAAGGAAGAAGAGTTTAACGCTATTAAAACATGGACCGAATATATAAACCGGTTAGTAGGCGCTGTGATCGGGCTATTGGTTTTAGCAACTTTTGTTACCTCATTTAGATACTGGAAAACTAAAAAGTCTATTCCAATAGCATCAGGATTAGCCTTATTTCTTACCCTTTTTCAAGCCTGGTTGGGTTCAATCGTTGTAAGTACAAATTTATTACCGGGTACCATTACCATTCATATGGTTTTCGCAATGATCATCGTGTCCGTATTGCTTTATGGAGCTTTCCAGGCGAGTTCTGAGCTAATTACTATTGAGCTAGATGAAAAGGTTCGGGCTACTTTGTACTTGTCTTCTATCGTATTATTTGTATTAACGATTTCTCAATTAGTACTCGGAACTCAGGTACGTGAAGCAGTTGATGCGGTAAAATTGACAACGGATACATCCCGATCAAACTGGCTTGAAGAGTCGGGACTTATTTTTGTTATCCACAGGTCATTCTCATGGCTTGTATTACTTTCGGCAGCCTGGATACTGGGCGTTCTGAGAAAGAATCAGGTTAAAGGTATAGTGTATAAGCTGGGAATCACGAACCTGGCAATGGTAGCAGTACAGATTCTCGTTGGAATAGGGTTGGAGTACTTAGATATGGCAGCACCTCTGCAGGTAATTCACCTTGTCGGTGTAGCTTTAATGATTTGTGCTCAGTTTTTGATGATTCTTATTCTGGCTAAGAAAAAGAACGCTATAATTTCTCAAGCAGCTGGTTAAGGAAAACCTTCATCTCGGTAAGATCTTTCTTCAAGTCAGGAGAGATGGATTTGGTTTTCTCAGGCTCCTGGCTATGACCATTTAATACTTTTTTTACTCCCTCACTGGTATACTTTTTATCTTCCAAAAGCTCTTTAATTCTAAAAATCAGGTTTACGTCTTCTTCCCGGTAAGTCCTATTTCCTGCGCTATTTTTTTTTGGGCTTAGCTGAGCATAGGTTTTCTCCCAATTCCGAAGAACGTGTGGAGCTAAACCAGTTAGCTTGGTGACTTCACCCATCGAGTAATACAATTTTTTCATAGTATTAAGAAAGTGTATTTTAGCACAGTTTTCTGAACAACAAGAAAATCATTTCTAACCTTTTTTAAAAGACTCCATTTTGCCGGAAAAAGAAAATAATTTTCTATTTGATATTAGCGTGGTTGTGCCACTCTTCAACGAGGAAGAATCATTGCCAGAACTTGAACAAGCTATTGAATCTTCTTTGAAAGAGAAATACTCGTACGAGATAATATTTGTTGATGATGGGTCTACTGATGACTCCTGGAAAGTAATAAGGAAGCTTGGCGAAGAAAGAGAGTATGTAAAAGGAATTTCCTTCCGTAATAACCAGGGAAAGAGTGTTGCACTTCAAACAGGATTCGAAGCAGCGTCAGGCAAGTACGTTGTTACGATGGATGCTGATCTTCAGGACGATCCAAATGAAGTTCCGGAGATGATTCAAATGCTCGAAGAGGGTGCTGATCTTGTGAGTGGGTGGAAAAAGGAACGCTTCGATCCTATCTCCAAAACAATCCCTTCAAAATTCTTCAATTTTGTGACCAGAAGGGCTACAGGAATTAGGCTTCATGATTTTAACTGCGGGCTCAAAGCCTATAAATCAGAGGTTGTGAAGAATATTTATCTATATGGAGAACTCCACCGTTATGTGCCCATGCTTGCTAAAAAAGCTGGTTTTATGGCGATTAGTGAGAAAGTAGTAACGCATCATCCCCGTAAATATGGAAATACCAAATTCGGCCTTTCCAGATTTATAAATGGCTTTCTGGATTTAGTAACCATTCTTTTTGTGCAAAGGTACTTACAACGGCCCATGCATTTTTTTGGAAGTATAGGGGTACTACTGCTAATAGTAGGCGGAGCAATTAATCTCTACATGGCTTTTTTAAGATTGGTTTTTGATATGGGTATTGGAAATCGCCCACTTCTATTCCTGGGTATCCTATTAATGGTGTTAGGAGTTCAGTTTTTTTCCACTGGGCTAATCGGAGAACTGATCAACATTCATCATGTTGAAAAAAAGAAGCCGGGCATTAAGGATACTGTTTAAATCAGGAGAGCTTATCTTTCTCTTCATCGACATTGAAGAGGCTCTTTCGTTCAAAAGCATAGCGTTTTGTATAAAAATTATAGAGAAATACCGATCCTGTAGTTAGCACTTTTGCAACAATAAGGTATTCGGCTAAAAAGGGTATCTGAATTAGCAGGTATATGATTAGGGTACTTAAGCCAAGACCAATAACTGAAAACGCGATGGATAAATGAAAAGCAGTAAGTGCTTTTCGTTTTAGCTCAAAAACAAAAGTTTTTTGAAGGAAGAAATTGGCTACTACCGCTGTAGAATAAGCGATAACCTGCACAACCGGAACCGGCAAAGAGCCCACAAACTCAATCAGTGAGAAAAAAACTAAATAATTGATTGAGGTGGCAATCGCGGAGTTAGCCCCGTATTTTAGTTTAGGAATAATAAAGCTCTTAACAGAGTGTTTGTTCATCTACAAACTCGAAGTTGGTAAAAAAGAAAGTAAAAATATTGCGGCTATTAAGTATATGTATAATTCTACTATCAGTTAGTAGTACAACATTTAGTCAAGAAGCAGACACTCTTAACACGGAAGAATTACCCAAGTATTGGGACCATACCGAATGTGTTCGGGACCTTTTCATAGAATCAGATAGTACAAAAGCGCGCCTGGGAGAAGGTGCAGAGATTGACTTTTTACTCGAAAATAGCTCTAAATGCGAGGAGATAGGGCCTGTTTCCAGGAGAATAGCACTCCGTTATCTTGAGTGGGGAGATACCACTTATGATGATGTAGGTAGCAAAACCAGGGATAAAAAGGATCTTTTCAAAGAAGGCTTGACCTGGGCCAAAAGAGCAATTAGTCAGGATAGGGTAGATCACGAAAACCATGAAATGACTTCAATGGCCTTTGCAGCACTCATCACCGTTTCAAAACTGAGAACGAAAGCCAGGCTGGCAGATAGTGTAAGGGTATATGCTGAAAATGCAGTTCGGCTTCATCCCGAAAATGATAGAGCGCATCATATACTGGGAAGATGGCACTATGAAGTTTCAAAGCTTGGCTGGCTTACCAAATTCCTTTCTCGAGTTGTTTTTAGAGAGCCCCAGGATGGCTCTTTTGAAAAGGCAGAAGAACATTTCAACATTGCTATCGAACTGGATAATATTTCAACGCATAGATTTTGGTTGGGTATGGCCTACCTTGAACAAGGTAAAAAAGAGGAAGCCCTGGAACAGTTTAGGATTATCCAGACATTACCATATGTTCAACACAATGACGATTATTTAAAGGAAGAAGCAAAAAAGCTTATTGAAAAACACAGCTAATTTGCTACCATTCAATCTATGAGGACTTTCTTACTGGTTCTTCTTATTTCTGTACCCGTTACTACCTTATGGGCTCAGGATTCCTCTCGCGTTGGTACTAAATATGCTCCAATACCGGAGCTTTCATTCAGTACAGATAATGGGGTAAAAATTGCTGCAGATCTACTCGTGTATGATTATGGGTTCGAATCTGTATTTCCTTTCGAAAGTTTTTCCAGGTACAGGCTCTCCTATGAAACCATAGGTGCATTTTCGATATTGGCTTCAAGAGATGATGTAGATGCTTTCGGTTCAGGAAAAAGAATATTCTACTATGCATTCGCTAACCGGGGACTTTCAAACTACTTTTTTGGGGATACTGATAAGCAGGATTACGATGAAGAACTATTCGACTCCACCAGTTTCTACAATTTTGATATGGTTAGAGTAGATGTTGGCGGAGTAGTGCGTACCCCAATAGAGTCCTGGGGTTCGATCAGGAGAATAGAACTTAAAACTGGATTGAGCCTTATTTATGAGCGCCCATTTGATACTCAGCCATCAGATTTTATAAATACCGCCAGAGTGGAAGGAAGGGATGGAGCTTTTTTAAGTCTTTTTGAATTAGGGCTGATTATTGATCAAAGGAACTCAGAATTTCGGGCAGGCGATGGATATCTGATTGATGTGGGAGCCAGGTATTCTCCAATTGGGTTGAGTACGCATCATGGGCTGCAAAATTATTTGACAGCACTTGGTTTTGTACCTCTCACAAAACGTTTTCCTGAGATTACATTAGCAACAAGATTTTCGATGCTAAATTCTGTTGGTGAAAAACCCTACTGGTTTACCCCTGCGCTTGGGGGCAGTGAAAACTTAAGGGGATTTATTTACCGACGCTTCACCAGCGACAATGCATTGTCATACTCTGTGGAACTTAGAACATGGCTGGTAAGCCTGCCTTTTAAAAGTATTGATTTAGGGGGCCATGTTTTTATGGATGGGGGAAGGGTTTTCTCAAATAATAATTGGGATTCAATATTCACAGATCATAAGTATGCATTGGGTTTAGGAGGAGTAATGTCTATCTTCACACCCGATTTTATCTTGAAAGCTGAAATTGGTTTTTCAGAAGATGGAACGGGAATTTATTTAGGAACCGGATACTCTTTTTAGCAAGCTCAGCTTAACTATTCAAAAGAAAGTGATACCAGAAAAGGTCAGTCAATTTTAATGTTACAAAGCCCTATTCCTGAGTTAACTCTAGTCCTCTTTGGGATTGCAGTTCTACTGATTACCATTTACACTTTCGGTGAATTTCACCTGGTTTACTTTGTAGTTACAAAAAAGAAGAAAAAGAGATTTCACCCTGTTTTACCTGACTATAAAAGAGAGGACCTGCCAAAAGTAACGGTTCAGCTTCCTATGTACAATGAGCGGTATGTGGCTGAGGCTGTAATCGACTCATGTGCGAATTTAGATTACCCAAGGGAAAAATTTGAGATTCAGGTTGTAGACGATTCCAATGATGAGACAGTAGAAATTGTAGATAAACGAGTTGAATACTGGAAAGAGCAGGGGATCAACATTGAAGTTTTTCGTAGAAAAGAAAGGAAAGGGTATAAAGCGGGAGCACTTAAAGATGCAATACCTTTTGCATCAGGGGAATTCCTGGCAGTGTTTGATGCAGATTTTCGCCCAAACCAAGATTTTCTACTTAAATCCATTCCATATTTCCAGGATGAGAAAGTTGGTATTGTACAAGGAAGATGGGGGCATCTCAATCGAGACTATTCAACGCTTACAAAAGCGCAAAGTCTTTTCTTGGATATGTTTTTTATGATCGAGCAACAGGCACGATCATTAGCCGGATACTATCTCCGTTTTAATGGTTCTGGAGGAATTTGGAGAAAATCATGTATCGAAGATGCCGGAGGTTGGTCGGATGATACCATTTCAGAGGACCTGGATTTGGTATTCAGAGCTCAGTTGAAGGATTGGAAAGTTATTTACGACGACTCGTTAGAAGTACCCGCCGAGGTTCCCATAAACCTTTTAGACTTTAAAGCTCAACAATATCGTTGGTCGAAAGGAAAAGCGCAGGTAATTAAAAAACTGAGTGGCAAACTGTTAAAGAAGAAGATGCCTTTTTTGAATAAGCTCCATGTTTTCTTCGATCTCTATAACATTTTCGTAATACCTGCTCTTGTATTAATTGCGCTATTAAGCATCCCGATCACATTCTTGATTATTGAAACCGATGTTTACAATAAATACCTGGCCTGGGGAACCATCGGGCTACTGAACATAATCATACCACCCTGGTTTGCATGGTTAGTGCTAAGGAGATACAATACCACAAAATGGAAGACATTTCTTGATGTCATAAAATCGATTTTTCCATTAGCCTTCCTGTTATTAGGAATAACGCTGACACAGCTTGTTTCTATTTTTGATGCATATTTTACCAATAACAAGGTGTTCCATCGGACATCGAAATACAACATTGTTGGGAAAGAAGGCTCCGCAAAGGGCAAGATATATGCACCTCGAAAAATATCTCCAATTACTTATTTAGAGGGCTTATTTGTGCTGTATTATAGCTGGGGGGTTTATTTAGATATAGTGACTGGAACGTTTGGGTTTCTTCATTTCCATATCATTCTTGTAATCAGTTTCGCATACGTTTTTGCGAACTCATTTAAAAGGGCATAAAAAAAGCCACATCAAAAAATGATGCAGCTTTTATTGTACCGCGTACGGGATTCGAACCCGTGCTACCGCCGTGAAAGGGCGGCGTCCTAGGCCTCTAGACGAACGCGGCTAGAAATTGATATGGGAGCCTGATGGGAATCGAACCCACGGCCTCTAGTGCCACAAACTAGCGCTCTAACCAACTGAGCTACAGGCTCCATCTGAAAATCAGTATTTCAAAAATTATTTAGAGTCATCATCATAATGAGCATTGGTTTTAGTAATTAAGATCCAATAACCAATAGTGCAGATTATAACGCTCGCAATTACAAAATAAATAATAGAAGACGGCATTGATGCTCTAACTAAATAATAATAAGTACCGCGTACGGGATTCGAACCCGTGCTACCGCCGTGAAAGGGCGGCGTCCTAGGCCTCTAGACGAACGCGGCTAGAATTCAATAAATCAAACAACCTCTGTGGAGGCGACAGGCGGATTCGAACCGCCGTACGAGGTTTTGCAGACCTCTGCCTAGCCACTCGGCCATGTCGCCTTACTAAGTAGTACGCCCATCAGGACTCGAACCTGAAACCTATTGCTTAGAAGGCAATTGCTCTATCCAGTTGAGCTATGGGCGCTCAACTTATGTAAGTTTCAATATTTCAAATGTCGGGGAGACAGGATTTGAACCTGCGACCCTTCGCTCCCAAAGCGAATGCGCTACCGGGCTGCGCCACTCCCCGATTTCGAAAGACGACTAAGATAAGGGTTTCGAAAATTGGTTACCAATACTAATCCAAAAAAAGTTTATAAAATTCGCAGAGATTTAACCTTTTAAAATGGCAGCTACATAATTATCCCAGCTCATATCCGAAGCAGATTCCCGGACATGTTCGCCGGGCAAGGGAGTATCAAGAAAACGAAGCATTTGTTCAGCCATCGAATCAATATTTTCGGGTTCAGCTAGATACCCATTAAATCCATCTTTTATGGTTTCCGGGAAGTGGCCTACTCGGGTAGCAAGGATAGGTAACTCAAAGTTATAGGTTAATGATTCTACTCCTGAGGGTGTTGCTGTTAGGTAAAAAAGAACGCTACAGTTAGCCACCTGGAAGTACTTATGCACGTCTTCATTTGGAACAAACTCATTTTTGACGACCACCGAATTAGTTAGGTTTAATTCCTCAACTAATTCCAGAGGGCGATAATCTTGTTCACTCTCTTTATTCTTTAACAGGAGCTTTTGAGCAATAGCAAATAAACCGCGTTTCAGTTTGGTTGAAAACTTTGAGGTATCTAAGGTAGCCCAGAATTCCTCTCCGCAGATAAGGAAAGAAACATCATCTCTTTGCTCGCTTACTTTTTTAAAAGCCCTGATCGCATTATGCAGCCCCTTATATTTTCTAATAAATCCAAAGAAAAGAAAAACGTTCTCCTTAAGGCCAAGTTCTTTCTTGAAGGCTTCCACATCAAAATCAGGATCAGGTTGGTATAAGTCATATACGGGGTGGAAAAGCTTGATCACAGTTGTGGAATCATCGCTAGAGCGAGTTCCATCTCCATTTACTGATAACTTTTTCCCAGGAAAAAGTGCTTTTAATTCATCCACTGTTTTGTAAGCATGAGCGATGTAAGTATCAGCATGTTTGATCCCCATCTTTGTAAACCGTTCGTCAATAGTACTCCCTTCCTTTTGAACTACAAAGTGGAGATCAAAGATAACTTCGGCTTCTGAATGCTTTCTCAACCATTTAGCTATCGAACCCATGGGCAAACCCTGGATTGAAATAGCCCATTGGAAAATCACTTTATCCGGATTTAGGGATGCAATGTATTTCGCCGTTTCTTTCCAGCTAAATGGATTGTTATAGTTGGTAATATACTTGACCTGAATGCGGGTGTCTTCCAAAAAACCTGATTGACTGGATTTGTCAACAAACTCTCTCGGAATAATAGATGGATATTGATTTGTCCATGAAACGATATGGACTTCGTTATCCGGGTTTTTATCTAATGTTTTGGCAAGTGATGTGTTATAATTGGATATACCACCTTTAAATTTTGGGCCAGGGCCAAAACATACAATTCTCGCCATATCAAGTATAATTTTTTACTGCCACATCGTAGACCCGGCGCATTCCATCTTCCAGGCTAAGTTTTGGCTTCCAGCCTAGCTTGTTGTTTACGTAATCCATATTGGCATACCTGGAATGGACACCAACGGGCTTATCTAGTAGGGGTTTTATATCCGGGGTATAACCAGCAAAAGAAGTAAATACCTGGATGAGATCCAGGAAGCTTGTGAGTTTTCCACTCCCAATATTAATAGCACTTCCATCCGTGATGTTATCCATAGCTAAAAAAGTGCAATCCATAACATCTTCGATATGAACAAAGTCACGGCCTTGCTTCCCGCTTCCCCATACTTCAAATGGATTTTCTTTCAATGCAGCTCGGCGTGCAATAGCTGGGACCGGGTAAGATAAATCCTGGTCTTCTCCAAACCCCGAAAATGGTCGAATACATGCTACGGAAACATCATAGTATTTAGCTGCTATAGAAGCCAGATATTCGCCCGTTAATTTCGACCACCCATAAGTCATATCAGGTTGTCCCATTCTGGTAAAGTCAATATCGCTTTCGCTCAGAGCGATTGCATCCGATTCCGTCTGAAGGTCAACCGGGTAGGCAGCACTTGAACTTGGGTATAATGCTCGTTCGGGTTTATTCAGGCATATCCATCGAAAGAAAAGGGCGTCTATGGCGAGGTCTAAAGCTACTTTCATTGGATCGCCGTCAATGGTAGCCCTACCGCCAACAATAGCTGCAAAATGAAATACATCTTTAAAAGAAGGGATATCTAATCCATGCTTTGTTTTAAAATATTCCGGGTCTTCGATAAGCCCTTCGAAAATCACTCGAATATCACCTTTTAGGAAAATCATTCGCTCATCAGAGCCAAAGTAAGTAAGTCCATTTGCTTCCCTACTTGGAGTGCCTACCGGGAGCCATGTGGTTGGGTGAGTTCCAACGGAAAGGTCGTCGATAAAAAGTATGGCATCGTTCGTAGTATTATAAATCCGTTTAACAAAATTGCGGCCTACAAACCCGCAGCCACCGGTAATCAGATGATAATTCATTATTCTATTCATTCTTTTTGCTTGGGCACGAAGATAGCCAATTCTTTAAAAAAGCCTTTCCAAAAGAAGCACTTTTCTGCAAAAATTCATTTCTTTGCCTCTTAGAATAAAACGAATTCACATGCTCAAAAGACTTATCTCACTCTCGGTTTTTCTTGTCCCTGTTATTTTAAATGCTCAGGAGTTGAGTATTACAACCTCTCAAAGTTCTCATTCTGCTTTAGAAGTGGAAGTATCCGGGGATGGTATTGAGGTATCGGAAGCGAACGGAAACACGCTCTTTGGTGCAGACTATACTATTGCTGCCAATGATCCATCAGTAGCAGTATACCCACTCCAGGACGGATCGTTTATTGTTAGAGAGAATATTGCGAATTTTCTTATGTATGATTCCTTTGGAAAGGTCCTTAGATCTATATCTAACAGTACTCAAAGCGAAGGGGGAGAAGCAATTTCAAAATTAGCAATGGATGGTGCAGGAAAAACGATTGTAGTGTATAACCCAAAAGTGAGAGTAAACGGAGCGGAGGGCTCTCGGGGAAAGATCATTTCAGCAGGTGGTCCTGATATCGATGTCTTTTATTCCCGCCACCGTACGCTATCAACAGTAGAGGTATCAGCAAATGGAGAATTTGTTGCTTTTGCTTCCATGAAAGAAGGCGGGGAGGATGAGGTTCAGCTTATGGACAGGTTTGGAAATAATTTGGCGACAATCTCTTTTGATCAGCCTGTGAAAGGAGTGAGTTTTTCTGAAAATGGACTATATGCAACCATTTATTCAGGCGGAAGAGCAGCAGCTTACCAGGTGCGATCGGGAGAGCGAGTGGGGAGTACGAGCTTTAGGAACACCTCGGTAGTGTATGCCAGCTATGACCCTATTGATAAAATGATCATTGGGTTGACAGGTAGTGGGTCATCAACCTTAAGTGATGTGCAGTTACATGCCGTTAACGTTTCCGCTCGAAAAATTGCTCGAGAAAATTCGAGTGAGTCTTTTTCTATCAAGGGGCAAATCTCAATGGAGAGAACAGGGTCAGGAAGATATAAGATCAAAGGATTGGATAAAGAGCTTAGTTTACGGGCAAGTTTTTAAAGTTTACTGTTTACTTACAGTTTTTTAAGCTGGATTGGAGAGGTTTAGTGCCTATTCAATTATTCCTTTTTGTTATAAGATTTATTATGTCAAAAAAATTACTTCTATTTGTTTTACTGAATTCTGCCTTAGTTAGCACATCTTACGCACAACAGGATCAAAGAGCTGTTAATGAGCAGGATTCTTTAGCATTAGTTGCATTGTATAACAGTACAAATGGTGTTAATTGGACAAATAATGAGGAGTGGCTTAGTGGGCCATTATCGTCATGGTTTGGAATCAGTCTTTCAGTTACCGGAAGTGGTAGAGTAACAGGAATAGGTTTAAGCAATAATAACTTGTCTGGCACGATTCCTGATGAAATTGGTGATTTAACAGCACTTAGAGGATTAGATTTATCATCAAACAATCTTTACGGACCTGTCCCGACTGGAATTGGAAATTTAAAAGGGCTGGATGTACTGAACTTAGCGTGGAATGAGTTGAGTGGGGATATACTAGATGAAGTTGCAAAATTAAGCAACCTTGTATGGCTGAGACTGAATTTCAACAAGTTTACAGGATCAATTCCTGGAACACTTGGAAGTATTCCTAGACTTGAAATACTGCATTTAGGTTATAATGAGTTAACTGGAAATATTCCCCCTGAACTCTCAAATATGGTTTATTTACAAGTACTAAGTTTGGGATCTAATAAGCTAAGTGGGGAAATTCCTCCCGAGTTTGGAGACTTTATCGACTTATACTATTTAGACTTATGTAACAACATGCTATCTGGAGAGATACCTATTGAATTGGGAAATTTACCCTATTTAGAGTATCTGGATTTATGCGGTAATCAATTTGCAGGAGAAATTCCGATAGGAATATTGGACAGTTTTTACTTAAGAAGACTAAACCTATCTAACAACCAATTTAGTGGAGAAATACCGAACGGGATTGGCAATCTAACTAACTTACAATTTCTACATCTTTCATCAAATAAGTTAAGTGGTGAGTTACCTCCTGAATTATATGATTTATCCAAACTTGAAGCATTAGACCTGTCTTCAAACTCTTTTTCTGATTTTATTGATGAAGGTATTGAGAATCTGAGCAATTTATTTTGGTTGAATCTTTCAGAAAATCAGTTTACTGGAAGCATACCAATTGAAATAGGAATACTTTCGAACTTGCAATATTTAGATCTATCTAAAAACCAAATGTATGGTGCTATTCCCGATACTTTAAATAACCTTAATCATATCTGGTATTTAGATCTAGGAAATAATGACTTCTATTCCTTACCTGATCTTTCTGGTTTAGAAAATTTATCAGAGCTTTACGTGGACAGCCTAAATCTTACTTTTAGAGATATAATCCCTAATCTAAAAATACCTTCAAGAGTGATGAATTATGATTTTCAATATCCTTTTGGAGATACTACAATAATTGGAGTTAGCTTAGATGACAGTATTTCTTTTGGAGTTCAGTCAATTGATTTTGAAGGTAACGAGTATCAGTGGGTAAAAGATGGAATAGAGCTTGAGGGAGAAAAAGGAGTTTCATTAACCATTCTTGAAATAGATGAATCTGATTTGGGTGAATATGTTGTTGAAGTAACTAATTCAGATTTGCTAAATCTGAAAGTTCAAAGTGAGCCATTCATAGTTCTATTAGATAGTAATGCTGTTTTTGCCGAAGGAGTTAATTCTGAAGAAATTCCTGCTAATTTTTCTTTATCTCAAAACTATCCCAACCCATTCAACCCGTCTACAAATATTCAATATACTTTACCGGAAGCCTCTTTAGTTGAGTTGACTGTTTATGACATGATGGGAAGGGAAGTAGCCGAACTAGAAAAGGGAATGAAATCAGCAGGGACTTACGCAGTGAATTTCGATGCATCAAATCTTGCTTCGGGAATCTATATCTATCGGCTAAAGGCAGGAGGTTTTGTGCAAACCAAAAGAATGCTCTTAATTAAATAGGATAACGTCATTGCGAGGAGCACTAAAGCTATATTTAGACTGATTTATAGGTCGACGAAGCAATCCCAACATTCCAGTCTGGATCAACGAGATTGCTTCGTCGTTGAATTTCTCAATTGAGAATGTTTACCAGGCTCCTCGCAAAGACGAAGGTAATTTTTAAGATAGAAACAAAAAGCCCTGCACATATTACATGAGCAGGGCTTTCTTACTTCTATATTTAGTATTGAATGTTCTTCCTTAGCTAAGCTTCTTTAGCTTCCTCTGATTCGTCTTCTTCTTTAGGTTCTTCCTTCTTCGCTTTTTTTGGAGAAGGAGCAGAAGCGGCTTCCTCAAGTGCTTTGATATCTGGTTTCTCCCATAAGAATTCTAAATCATCACGCGATTTATTCATCTTAATCTTGATGGTAGAACCGATTTCCTGCTTATTCTCAAGAAGCTCTTCAGCAAGAGGATCTTCAATATACTTTTGAATAGCTCGCTTAAGAGGTCGGGCTCCGTATTTCTGGTCAAATCCTCGATCAGAGATGAAATCTTTGGCACCTTTGGTGATTTCAATATTAAACCCAACTTCACGGATTCTAACGAAGAGTTCTTCGCTTAAGATATCGATGATCTGGAAGATGTCATCTTTCTCAAGAGGCTTGAAGGTGATTACATCATCAATTCGATTCAAAAACTCAGGGTTGAATACTTTCTTTAATGCATCCTGAATAGTTGTCTTCATTTTTGCATAGTCGAAAGCAGTCTCATCAGGGCCGCCAAAGCCAATGCCTTTGCCCATGTTTCGAATGTCTCTTGCTCCAATATTGGAAGTCATGATGATGATTGTATTTCTAAAGTCCACACGGCGGCCAAGACTATCTGTTAAAATACCATCATCTAATACCTGAAGCAGGATGTTGAATACATCAGGGTGAGCCTTCTCGATTTCATCAAGTAAAACTACACTATAAGGCTTACGACGAACTTTCTCGGTCAGAACTCCACCTTCTTCATAACCAACATATCCGGGAGGTGCTCCAATTAATCTGGAAACGGAGAATTTCTCCATGTATTCACTCATATCAATTCGGATAAGAGAATCATCCTTATCGAATAAATATTTAGCAAGAACTTTAGCCATTTCCGTTTTACCAACACCAGTTGGGCCTAAGAAAATAAAGGATCCAATTGGACGAGAAGGGTCTTTCAACCCTGCACGTGTTCTTTGAATTGCTTTTGTGAGCTTAATGATGGCTTCTTCCTGGCCAACTACTTTTCCGGAAAGACTCTCCTTCATCTTCAGAAGTTTCTGGCCTTCGTTTTGGCTGATCTTGTTGACCGGAACTCCACTCATCATGGCTATTACCGATGCTACATCATCTTCTAATACATCAAAAACGATGCTCTCAGATTCCTTTTCCCATTCACGTTGCGCTACTTCAAGATCCTCAATGAGACGTTTTTCCTTGTCTCTTAAACGTGCTGCTTCTTCAAAGCGCTGCTTTTTGACCATGGAATTTTTATCGATGCTTGTAGCCTCAATCTCTTCTTCCAGTTCAATAATGTGTTTAGGGACAGTGATGTTAGCCAGGTGAACTCTTGCTCCTGCTTCATCAAGTGCATCAATCGCCTTATCTGGTAAAAAGTGATCGGTTACATAACGATCGGTTAGCTTTACGCAGCCGTCTATTGCTTCCTTAGTATAGCGTACGCTGTGGTGCTTTTCATATTTACCTTTTATCTGGTTTAGAATCTCAACGGTTTCTTCTGCAGTAGTTGGATCAACCATGATTTTTTGGAATCGGCGTTCCAGGGCACCATCCTTTTCAATAAACTGGCGATATTCATTGAGTGTAGTAGCTCCAATTGCCTGGATATCACCTCTCGCAAGAGCCGGCTTCAACATATTGGAAGCATCTAGTGACCCACTTGCTCCACCTGCACCGACAATCGTATGGAGTTCATCAATGAACAGGATGACGTTATCAGTTTTTTCTAGCTCGGTCATAACAGCCTTCATACGCTCTTCAAACTGGCCCCGGTATTTGGTACCAGCTACAAGCGCTGCAAGATCTAAAGCAATTACTCTTTTATCATAAAGAACCCTTGATACTTTTCGTTGTACAATTCTTGCAGCAAGGCCTTCAGCAATAGCCGTCTTACCTACGCCAGGCTCCCCAATAAGAACAGGGTTGTTCTTTTTTCTTCGACTTAATACCTGAGCAACCCTTTCGATCTCTTTATCACGGCCAATAATAGGATCTAGTTTCCCTTCTTCAGCCATTTGGGTAAGGTCTCGGCCAAAGTTATCGAGTACAGGAGTTTTTGACTTGTCCATGCGTTTTTCCCTTGCGCTTCCTGATCCTGAGCTTCCTTTAGATGAGGAAGACGACGAACTTTGTGATACCGTGGCAGTATCGTCAAACTCCTCTCTGGATTTTCCTGAAATAATTAAATCGAGCTCTTCGCGAACTGAGTCGTATGAAACACTGAACTGTTGAAGTATTTGGGCTGCGATATTTTCGTCATCACGTAGAAGCGATAGTAGTAAGTGCTCGGTACCAATGGTGTCGCTTTTGTAAAGCTTAGCTTCCAGGTATGTGATTCGCAATACCTTTTCTGCTTGTTTGGTAAGCGGGATATTCCCAACTGTTACTGAACCACCAGTGCCACGAACGGTATCTTCAATGGTCTTTTTTAGTTTAAAAAGATCGCAATCCAAATTTTTCAAAATGCGAACGGCAACGCCATCTCCTAAACGGACGATGCCTAAAATCAAATGCTCTGTGCCGATATAATCGTGACCTAACCGTAATGCTTCCTCTCGGCTGAATTGTATTACGTCACGTACTTTGCTGGAAAAATTTCCCTCCATGTAACTAAGTCCTCTGTCTAGTCTAAAATTTCAATGCTACAGGGCAAAAAACGAGCCAAAACGATATTTAGTTCGTTTCATCGCGAATGTAGCAGAGCAACCAAGTAAAAGCAAACAAAATGGGTGCTGATTCGATTAGAAAAGAGGGCTGCCTGTCATTTCTTCAGGCTGAGTAATCCCCATCAGTTTTAGAAGGGTAGGAGCAACATCAGCTAGTATTCCGGGATTCATCGTGATAGGCTCATCATAATTCACAATAATAGCGGGAACAAGAGCAGTTGTATGTGCCGTATGGGGTGAGCCATCCGCTTTGATCATTTGGTCAGAATTTCCATGATCAGCTATAATTAATGATCGGTAACCCCGCGAAGATGCAGTTTCAATTACTCTTTTTAATTGGATGTCCACTGCTTCTACTGCTTTTATTGCGGCATCCATATCTCCGGTATGCCCAACCATATCTGGATTTGCAAAATTCAGGATCACGAGATCATATTTTTCTGATTCAAGCCGTTCAACCAAAGCATCTCCAACTTCGGGAGCGCTCATTTCTGGTTTTAGATCGTAGGTAGCTACTTTGGGGCTTGGGATAACCAGGCGATCTTCTCCTTCATTTGGAGTCTCTTCTCCACCATTAAAGAAATAAGTAACGTGAGGATACTTTTCAGTCTCAGCAATTCTGAATTGATGTAGGTTATGCTTGCTGACCCATTCACCTAAAGTGTTCGTCAATTCCTGGGGCGGATAAGCAACCCGGGCAAAATCGAACGTAGCATCGTAAGAAGTGAAGTTGATATAAGTCAGCTTAAGGTCTTCAACATCAAATTCCTTAAATCCATCTTCATTAAGAGCTCTTGAAATTTCGCGGGCACGATCCCCTCTGATATTGTAAAAGATTACAGTATCTCCGGGTTCAATCCTTGACTCCTGGGAATCATTTAGAAGAACAGGTTTAATAAATTCATCGGTAATCTCGTCTTTATAGGAAGCATCGAATGCTTCAGAAGCTGAGTTGAATGGAGCCCCTTTTCCATATACAAGAAGGTCATAGGCTAATTTAACCCGCTCCCAGCGATTATCCCGGTCCATGGCATAATATCGGCCCACTATCGAGGCCAGCTCTCCAATTCCTATTTGTTCCGCCTGTTTGCTGAACTCTTCTGCATATCCCTTCCCTGAATCTGGTGCAGTATCTCGTCCATCTGTAAACGCATGAACAAATACGTTTTCGAGACCATGCTGCTTACAAAGTTTTAGTAAGGCGAAAAGATGATTGTTATGGCTGTGGACTCCCCCATCAGAAAAAAGACCCATAATGTGAATCTTACCCTTCTTTTTGGCTTGCTCAATTCCGTATAAAAGCTCTGGATTTTGAAAGAAACCGCCTTCACGAATATCCTTATTAATTCTGGATAAGGCCTGCCATACAATTCTGCCAGCACCAATATTTAAGTGCCCAACTTCTGAATTACCAAATTGACCACCTGGCAGACCGACATCTTCACCACTAGCTGAAAGATGTGAATTCGGATTTTTTTCTAGAAGGGAGTTGTAAAATGGTTTGTGCGCTTTATCAATAGCGCTTACAGATGGGTCGACAGCAATCCCGAACCCATCTAAAATTACTAATAAGGCTTTAGAATTGGGCTCGGTCATTGTTGAAAAAACTTAAAGGTTGTTTACGTACTTGGTAAGCTGGGCTTTCTTGCGAGCAGCATTATTTTTATGAACCACTCCCTTAACACTCATTCGATCGATAAAAGAGGTAGCTTCTTTAAGTGCTGCTTCAGCCTGTGCCTTATCAGAAGTATCGAAAACTTTTTTGATCAACGTTCTCATTTTTGAACGGCGGGTTCTGTTATGCTCATTCCGCTTAATGTTCTGTCGAGTACGCTTTATTGCAGATTTATTTCGTGACATGAATTCTTTTCACAGGTTAATTCGTTCGATTTTTTCGAAGACTTCAAAATTAAGGCTTCCTCAAATCTTATACAAGAAATGATTGAATAATTAAGGGAATAAACTTAATTTAGCTGTTCTGTTATGATAGTGGTAATAGATGGGCCCGCAGGGTCAGGTAAAAGTTCTACTGCTCGTGCAGTTGCCGAGCTACTCCAAATTCAATTTCTGGACTCCGGAGCTTTGTACCGCGCTGCAACTCTTCTATACCTCAAGGCAGAAAAGAATATATCCTTGTTCTTTGAACTCCTGAAAGAAAATAAAATCTCATTCTTTTACAAAGAAAGAAAGTTCTATTGTTTTATTGATCAAAAAGATGTGTCTGAAGAGATACGTTCCTTGGAAGTAACTGCTCACGTGAGTGAAGTAGCTGCAATTCCCGAAGTAAGAACCTTCACGAATGCCTTAATGAGAAAGGCTATTCAGGAAGATGTTTTCATTGCCGATGGTCGTGACTTGGGTACTGCTGTATTTCCGGATGCTGCTTTAAAATTTTTTATGGTAGCTGACCTGGATACACGAGCTAAGCGTAGATTAGCTGAACTTCAAAAAAAGGGAACAAAAACGACTTTGGATGCAGTTAAGCAAAACATTATGGAACGAGATGAGATTGATTCCTCCAGAAGTGCTGATCCGTTAAAGAAAGCGGATGATGCCATTGAAATTGACACCTCGGCTCTCTCTTTTGAGGAGCAGGTATCAATAATCAGCGATAAGATTAAACACCTGATCGCTTCATAACTGAAACATTAACTCTAGCCCTTATTCGAAAGCCGGATGAGCGGTATAACATTAACAAATAGATATTATGTCAGAAGACGTAAAGAACGAACAAACCGAACAAGAAGAAGTAGCAACTCCTGAAGTTGCCGAAGAAACAACTACTGAGACTGTTGAAACAGAAACTGTTGAAGAAACAGCCGAAGTTGAAACTACAGAAGAGTCCACCGAAGAAATTGTAGAAGAAGTTGCTGAAGTAGAAGAAGCTGAAGAAGAAGTTTCCGCAGAAGCAGAAGAAACTGCCGAAGAAGAAGCAACCGATACCGAAGAAACACTAACCCATGTGTTTACCGGAGAAGTAGAAGGTGAAACATATACTTTCGATCAATTGGACAGCCCATCTGATGAATACACAGCTGATGAATACAATCAGTTGATGGGTATGTATGAAAACACGCTTAATGAAATTGAAGAAAAAGAAATTGTAACAGGGCGTGTAGTTTCTATCGATGAAAAATATGTTGTAATAGATATCGGATTCAAATCTGAAGGTATTATTGCAGTAAACGAATTCCCATCTTCCATTTTGGAGAATATGGGAGCTGGTGATGAAGTAGATGTATTCCTTGATCGTGTTGAAGACAAAGAAGGACAATTAATCCTTTCTCGAAGAAAAGCGGATATCCTACAAGCATGGGAAAAAATTGAAGCAGCTCATGAATCACAAGAAGTGGTTGAGGGTCTCATCAAGAGAAGAATTAAAGGTGGAATGGTTGTTGACCTATTCGGTATTGATGCCTTCTTACCTGGATCTCAAATTGATGTTCGCCCAGTGCGCGACTTTGATGCCTATGTAAGCAAAACCATGGAGTTTGCTGTTGTTAAGCTGAACATGGCGGCAGAAAACGTGGTTGTTTCTCACAGGGCTCTTATCGAAAGCGATCTTGAAGAGCAAAGAGAGCAGATTCTTGATACTATTGAATCAGGTCAGGTACTTGAAGGTGCTGTTAAGAACATTACTGACTTCGGTGTATTCATCGATCTTGGTGGTGTTGATGGTCTTCTTCACATTACTGACCTATCCTGGGGACGTGTTGACAACCCAAGTGAAATCGTACAGCTTGATCAGCGAATGAACGTTGCTGTTATCGATTTTGATGAGAGAAGTAAGCGAGTATCTCTCGGTCTTAAGCAACTTCAGCCACACCCATGGGAAGAAATTCATGATAAATATCCTGAAGGCATGAAAGTTCAGGGACGTGTAGTATCTATCGCTGATTACGGTGCGTTCATCGAACTTGAAAAAGGTGTTGAAGGATTGATCCACATCTCTGAAATGTCCTGGACTCAAAACATCAAGCACCCATCTCAGCTTGTTGAGAAGGATGATGTAGTTGAGTGTATCGTATTAAACATCAGTGAAGAGGAGAAAAAGATTTCTCTAGGTGTTAAGCAGCTTACTAAAGATCCATGGGCTGACATCCTTGACAGATTCCCAATCGGTTCTAAGCATAAAGGGTTCGTTAGAAACCTTACCAACTTTGGTGTATTCGTAGAACTAGAGCCGGGTATTGATGGCCTAATCCACGTTTCTGACCTTAGCTGGGAAGATAAGGTTGAGCATCCAAATGAAGTGGTAAGCAAAGACCAGGAAATTGATGTTGTTATTCTTGGTGTAGACTTCGATAACAGAAGGATTACACTAGGACATAAGCAAGTACTTGAAAATCCATGGGAAACATATGCGAAAGAGTATACTCCTGGTACTGAAGTAGAAGGAGAGGTAGTAAAAGTTACTGACCGTGGTGCTTTCGTTAAACTTTCTCTGGGTGTTGAAGCATTCTTGAACATGACCAAGGCTGTTGAGCCAGAATTCAAGGAAGGTCAAAAAGTAGAAGCTTATATCTTCAAATTTGATGAGGCTAACAAGTCTATTGACTTAAGCCAGCTTGATTCAGATCAGAAAAAAGCAAAGAATGCAAAGAAGAAAGCAGATGAAGCTGCTAACATCGAAACCGGCGCACCTACTCTTGGCGAGATGTCAGGATTAGCAGCACTTAAGGAAAAGATGGAAGCTGAAGAAAAAGCGGCAGCCGCTAAGAGCTCAAAGTCTGACTCTTCTGAAGAGTAAATTATACTGCTGATTTGGGCTTAATCCAGATTGGTAAATAATCTTATTTATAAAAATAAACCCCGGTATTTATTGAATCCGGGGTTTTTTGTTTAAATGAGTAATCTTATTTCAAAAAGAAGTACACCGTTTTATTAACTGAATCCTTTTTACTCTTTACTTTTACATTGTGCTCTCTATTGAAAGCATATATAATATTTCTAGCAGAACTCAATTCCTTCTCATTTGTATACTTAACCATAATTGCATCTCCCCCAGGCTTTAACCTACCCAGCGCATCCAGGAGAGGAGCGAATTTAGAGTTACGTTTTCTGGAACTCGAAATATCATTTCGAGAAACCATTTTTATTTTCATAGTATTCGAAACTTAGTTGAGAGTACGAAATAAATAAAGGTATTTCTTACTATGAAAAGCAAGAGTAAATGTTTACGGTACTTGAACGTTTTGCATAATTTTTTCTACAATATCTTCTGGAGAAATATCCTCTGCTTCAGCTTCAAAAGTAGGAATTATTCTATGTCGCAATACATCCATAGCGATAATGCGTACATCTTCGGGAGTAACGTATGCCCTGTGCTCCATAAATGCCTGAGCACGAGCGGCTAAGTTTAAGTTTATAGTAGCTCTAGGCGATGCTCCAAATCCAATTAAGTCAACTAAATCGTCTAAGCCAAAGTTTTTAGGTTTTCTGGTAGCAAACACTAAATCAACAATATATTTCTCAACTTTTTCATCCATGTAAATTTCATTTACAGTGGACCGGGCTTCTAAAATCGTCTTTGGTTCTACTACCGGTGTGAGAGCGGTTTTAGGACCTGTTTTAGCCATTCTTCGCATGATCTCTAATTCTTCATGCTCAGTGGGGTAATCTATTTTAAGCTTTAGCATAAACCGATCAACCTGAGCCTCAGGAAGAGGATAGGTTCCTTCCTGCTCAACTGGGTTTTGAGTAGCCAGAACAAGGAAGGGTTCGTCTAGCTTAAAAGTAGATTCTCCGATAGTAACCTGTTTTTCCTGCATGGCTTCCAGTAATGCACTTTGAACTTTAGCAGGAGAGCGGTTGATCTCATCGGCCAGAATGATATTCGCAAAAATGGGCCCTTTTTTCACAAAGAAATCACCTTCTTTCTGATTGTAAATGAGCGTACCGATTAAATCTGCAGGTAGTAAATCAGGAGTGAACTGAATACGCTGGAAGTCAGTATGGATTACCGTAGCAAGTGAAGACACCGTTAGTGTTTTTGCAAGTCCCGGAACCCCTTCTAAGAGCACATGACCATTTGTTAATAAACCGACTAAAAGCCGGTCAATCATATAACTTTGCCCGATAATTACTTTATCTAATTCTCTTTTTATGTCCTCGATAAAAGCACTATGCGTTTCAATTTTCTCCGTCAACGCATTCATGTCCAGTGTTGCTTCACTCATTTATTTAAAATCAAAAGTTTTATTTGGTTGTGAGATACGTAATTTCTAATTCTTTAAAAAATATCCGCCAAATATAAGGTTTGACTAATTTTTCACATGGACATTTTACAATCTTTTTTAATGGGGCTTATTCAGGGACTTACAGAGTTTTTGCCAATTAGTAGCTCCGGACACTTAGCTTTAGGGAGATTTTTTTTGGGAGCAGATACCGAAGTGGGGATTACTTTTGAAGTTGTGGTTCACTTTGGAACCCTTTGCAGTATTCTGATTTATTACAAGAAAGAACTTTTTGATTTAACAAAAGCCGGAATAGGATTTTTGGGGGCTCCTGCTGAAAAGAAAAATGATCCCCAGGTAAAAATTCTCTTATTCATCCTGGCAAGTATGATCCCTGCTTTAATCGTCGGCTTCACTTTAAAAGACTATATCGAAGATATTTTTATGAACCCATTGTTGGTTTGCTTAATGCTGGTTGTAACGGGTGTGATTTTATTCCTGACCAAATTTGCCAAAGACCCTCAAGGTGAGGTTACTCTGAAGAAGAGTATCCTGATAGGGCTGGCTCAGGCTTTTGCTATGCTGCCAGGCATCAGCCGCTCTGGCTCGACTATTTCTACAGCCCTGTATTTGGGAATTAAAAGAGAGGAAGCAGCAAATTTTTCTTTCCTGATGGTTATACCTGTAATTGCGGGAGCTATGATACTTCAGCTAAGAGAAGTAGCCGAGGTTGGAATTTCGGATGCCCAGATAATGAGTCTTTTAGTTGGGTTCCTTACTTCATTCATTTCTGGCTATTTCGCGTTGAAATACCTGATCATTATCCTCAAGAAAAAAGGATTTCACTATTTCGCTTATTATTGTTGGCTAGTTGGTGGAGTAGGACTCGTTTATTTCTTTATATAATCATGTGCTAAAATTCCTCGAGATTGAAATACCGGTAAATGGGGTAGTTTTTAAATCTAACTCTTACATCTTCAGGAGAAGAGAATTTGCCGGTTTCCTTAATTATGTAGAGGAGGGAAGTGTTAAACTGATTAGGATTAATCAGGAAGGAAGAGAGGTCATTACTCATATTGCAAGGAAGGGAGAGTTTTTTTCTGAGGCGGCATTATTTGAGGAAAGGTATCATTGCGATGCTATTGCACTGGAAAATTCTATAATACGGAAATACCCAAAAGATGAGGTCCTTTCCTTCATCTCTTCAAACAAAGAAGCAGCGCTAAGTTTTATCCGTGTATTGTCAAAGAATATTCAATCGCTACGGCGCCAGCTTGAGATAGTAAACACGCTGTCAGCGAAGGAAAAGGTCTGGCTTTACATAACAACCAATGCTGAGAATGGGGTATTAGAAATTCCAGGTCCTTTAAAAAACTTAGCAAGCCAGGTAGGGTTAGCACACGAAACATTATATCGTCAACTAAGCGCATTAGAAGAGGAGGGATGGATTGTAAAAGGAGAGAAGGAGATTAAAGTTTTGCGTGTATGATTTAAATCATCGCAAGTAGTAAGTCCTCTCGTTTAGATTGCAATTAGCTACCACAACAAATCTAAACCAGATGAAAACTATAGTGCTTGTATTGCTTTCTACTTTTGCAGCTTTGGCAACTTACAGCGAGTCTTATGCCAGGCAGAATAACCAAGCAAATCAGCAAAATAGGCATCAATCGGAGTATGTAGGAGAGCAGAATAGAGATATTAAAAGCCTTTCAAATGAAGATATAGAAGCATTAAGAAATGGCGAGGGTTGGGGTTTGGCAAAAGCAGCGGAATTGAACGGTGTTCCTGGACCAGCTCATATTCTTGATATGAAATTTGAGATTGCCCTTTCCGAGACTCAAAACGCACGCATACAATCCATTTTTAATGAGATGCGCAAAAAGGCTATTGAAATAGGAGAGCAATTGATTGAAAAAGAACGTGAGCTAAATTCGGCATTCGCAAAGGGAGAAATCACGATTTCCGAGCTGAAGAATTTAACAACTGAATTAGGTGCTATTCGGGGTGAGCTAACTTTTGTACACTTGAGAGCTCATGTGGAAGCTGGAGAAGTTTTATCTGAGGAGCAAATCGACACATATAATAAACTTCGTGGTTATGACGCGATAAGTGACCCATGCAAAGATATTCCGGAAGGCCATGATCCAGAGATGTGGCAGAAGCATAATAATTGTACCAATTAGATAGATATGGTTACATATTTTACTGTTCTGAAGTAAAGGGATACAATTTTTGTAATCTGATTATTACTTTGGGTAAAATTTGTTACTAACTAACTCTTCTTGATGTTACGATTTACTGGTATTCTGATGCTATCCGCTACTCTTGTTTTAGGATGTGCGTCTTCTGAAAAGTTATTGCAGCGTGGGCAATATGATAAAGCGATAAATAAATCTATAAAAAAGCTGAAGAAAAAACCGGGTAAGGAAAAAGAGCTCAATGTATTAAAAGAGGCTTACTCCAAGGCTAATGGCTTTGACCTGGATCAGATATCTTTCCTTGAAAAAGAAGGAAGGGCTGAAAATTATGTTGAGATTTATTCCCTGTATCAACGACTAGATAATAGACAGGACCGTCTCAAAACGCTTCCTTCCCAGCTGCTCAATCAATTTGAGATTGTGGATTATGATGATGAGCTAATCGCTTCAAAAGAGCAGGCAGCTGAGGTTTCCTATCAAAATGGATTGGAGTATTTGGCCAGGGGTGACCGGGAAAGTGCGCGAATGGCATACTATGAATTTGACCGGGTGAGATCTTTATACAATGACTATAAAGATGTGGATACCAAGATTGAAGAAGCTCGATTCCAGGGAACAAACCAGGTGCTTTATGTGATCGAAAATAATTCTGAAGTACTACTGCCGGAACGATTTGATGAAGAGTTAAGGAAAATAGCTCTGTCTGATCTGAATGGGCAGTGGATTCGATACAGCGTGTATGAAGATGAAAACATTGAGTACGATTACTTTATCGTGCTTGATATAAAAGAGATTGCAGTATCACCAGAGCGTGTCGACCGAGAGACTAAAACAGAATCAAAAGAAATCCAGGATGGGATGAAATATGTACTTGATGAAAGAGGTAACGTAAAAAAAGACTCTCTTGGAAACGATATTCGAGAACCCAATATGATCACGGTTACAGCTGAAGTAACAGAAACCAGGCAATGGAAAGAAGGGGTGGTTGCAGGTTCTATCGACTATATCGATTTGCGGACTGACCAATTAGTGAAAACAGAGAATATTTCAGTTACGACTCTTTTTGAGCATTTCTCCGGTTCATTTTCGGGAGATGAAAGAGCCCTTTCTGACGAATCGGAAGAGATGATAGGAGTAGGCATGGTTGATTTCCCTCCTACTGAGTTAATGCTTTTGGATGCTGCCGATCTTTTGAAGGAAAAGTCTAAGGATATCATCTATCGAAATAAGGGATTTTTAAGTTCTACAGGTAGCTAAATCGGACTAATTCCTTTTGTAAGAAAGGACTGTAGAATATGGGGGATTAATGGGAGAAGGAGCCAGTTTTTAGATGGTATCCTCTCCTATTTGTATTATATTTCTTTTGTATTCACAAAGAGAAGAAGAAATGGCAGAGACGAAAAATATTATTCTTGAAACGGGCGATCCACATGTTGAACGAAGGAGGGCTATCCTTGAAGCTCATCCCGAGGTAAAAAAGCTTTTTGGTAGAAATCCGGCTACTTTTTGGTGGATTCTATTTCTAATGACCAGCCAGTTAGTTATCGCCTATTTTTTAAAGGATGTTTCGATTTGGTGGGTTATTGCTGTGGCCTGGTTCGTGGGCGCTTTTTTTGCTCATAATCTTTTTTGTTTAAAGCATGAGTGCTCTCATCATTTAGTGTTCAAAAATAAAACAGCAAACATACTTACGGGCATTTTAGGAAATCTTACTTCCTGCACACCAAGTTATGTTATTTTTTCAGTGGCTCATTTGAAGCATCACTCGCACCAGGGTGAGTATGAAATGGATTTTGATTTACCCTTACGGTGGGAAGCAAAATTGATTGAACACACTCCATTTGGAAAAATTTTGTGGATGTTCCTTCAACCTTTAGCCCTTGCGTTACGTCCGTTGAGAAGGCATAGCATCCAGTATGTTAATAAATGGACTTATATAAATATTGCGGCTGTTCTTTTGTTTGATTTAGCCATTATCTATTTCATGGGCCCATATGCATTTATGTATCTGTTTCTTTCGTTTGTTTTTGGTTTGGGATTGCACCCAGTTGGAGCCAGATGGATACAAGAGCATTATGTAGTACATGAAAACCAGGAAACGTACTCCTACTATGGGTGGCTCAATAAGATCACTTTCAACATTGGGCATCATAACGAGCACCATGATTTTCCCGGAATCCCATGGAACAATCTGGCCAAGCTTAGGAAAACGGCTCCTGAGTTTTATGATACGCTTTATTACCACACTTCCTGGACTAAGCTCTTGATTCGTTTTTTTACAGATAAGAATATTACCCTCTATTCCAGGGTAGAGAGAGAAAGGGCAAAAGCGGGTTATTAGAACATGTACCCTGAGGTAATATAAATCCCAAAATCTTCCTCTGAGAACCCAACGTCTGCCCGCAGGATAAAGTCGGGGGTAAAGAAGGAGCTGGTTCCCCCAAATCCAAAGGTATATTTCAAATCATCAGTAATTATGTCAAGGGATGTGCCATTTGCAAAGGTACGTCCAATATCAAAAAACAGGGTTCCACCAAGCCGCATTTTTAAAGAGGGGATTTCGAATAGCCAGGTTCTAAGTTCATTATTCATTACTACGGAGTTTTCATCCAAAAAACGTCTTGACTGGAATCCCCTTAATGTCTGTTCATCTCCCAGGTATGCCAGCTTCCAGTAAGGGACATCACCAGAGGTATGTTTTAAATAGAAACGGTTGGCAACGGTTACATCTCGAATGAGATGAAAAGTGAAATAGTGATTCATTTCATGCTTGAAAACAAAAGTATTGAAACTACTTCCCCAAACTTTGGCTCCTTGTTCTAGGGATGTGTTTACATATGTTCCTTTTGTAGGATTGAACTCGCTATTTCTCCCTTCCCAAACCAGTCCAGCGCCCAGCATGAACGTCCGTCCTCCATTAAAGCCTAAGGGCCTTTCAAGGGTGATCAAACGGGTGGTACCATTATCCCAGGGTGTCTCGTAATCGAAGTTTATAATCCCAAGTATATCTAGTTGCTGGGCCTTTGAGTTGATGATAAGGGGGTAGCGCACTCTACCTGTGAAGCCCATGGAAAAAGACCGGAATTCATAATAGTCAGGTGTGTTTGCAGGAGCACTGGCTAGTTTACCATAATTACCTATTCCCAGGTAAGCATCTTCAAAAAACCTTGATGCATATAGAGAAGTGTAGACTCTGAATTTTGAACCAAAGACATTTGGTTTACTCCTGGTAATTTCAAAGGAAGCAAGGCCGCGAGTTGAAAACACACCAGCAATGTTGGTATAGGAATAATAGGGTTTTAAATCGCCTTTGTAATGGTACCAGTTAATAAGGCCGCCAGCAATTATTCCTAAATCACTGTTATATGCAAGAGCTGGTAAAAAAGCGAGTTCCAGGGAATCCGGAACATTTTCGTATTGAGCATACGAACTCGGAATAAAACCAACTATCAAAAATAGAGTTAGAAAAGCTTTTTTAAACAAAACGGGGCGCTAGATGAAGATAAAAGTAACCAATAAATAGATAGGTACTAGTATACAAACGGACCAAATTAAATAGGCACCAAAGCTCGGCATTTTAACTCCATTCTGTTCCGCGATGGATTTAACCATGAAATTAGGAGCATTACCTATATAGCTAAGTGCCCCGAAGAATACGGCTCCTGATGAGATCGCAAGAAGGGTTTGATTCATTTCATTCATCAATACCTGTGCATCGCCACCTGCGGCATTGAAGAATACGAGATAAGTAGGTGCATTATCCAGGAAGGCGGAAAGCATACCGGTGATCCAGAAGAACATATAATTAATGGGTTCTCCGGCGTCATCAAAAACTGCTTCATTTACGAATAAGAGTGCTCCTTCGCCATCATTTGCTGCTTTCAGCATGGCGATAGGGGCAATAATAGTGATGAATATACCCGCAAATAATTTGGCGACTTCCTGAATTGGGAACCAGTTAAACCCATTTGCTGCACGGCTGGCTTTGGACGTTACTACCCAACTAATCCATGCAATAATTAGTAAAGATGCATCCCGAACCAGGTTTTCAATATTTACATGAACGTGGTATATAGTTAGTTCTCCAATATGAACAAGGCCTGAAAAGAGTACAGCGCCAACTATTCCAAGGATGAGAACCAGGTTAATACTTCCCTCAATGCCAAGTGGTTCAGAGCTATCATCTAATGGAGGGGTATTGGTTTCTTTGTTGTATAAATATCTATCCCAGAAGTAGTAAATGATCAAAAGCAGCGTAGCTACAAAAGTCATTTCAAAGAATAAATTGGTAGTGGTCCAAAAGAAGTCAACACCTTGAAGGAATCCTAAAAATAATGGAGGGTCGCCCAGTGGAGTTAATGAACCTCCCACATTAGCCACAAGGAAAATGAAGAAAATCACGATATGTTTCTTGGTGCTTCTCCACTCATTCGCACGCAAAATAGGGCGGATTAAGAGCATTGCTGCACCTGTAGTTCCCATCCAGCTGGCTAAAATGGTACCTAAGAGAAGTATACCTGTATTTACTTCTGGAGTACCTTTTAAATATCCTTTTATGCGAATTCCACCAGAAACCGTGAATAGCGCAAAAAGAAGAACAATGAATGGGATGTACTCTAACAAATAAGCATGAAGTACTTCGTACAGAGCTGCCTCGAAGCCAAAAGTAACAATTAGAGGAATCACTAAAGCCAATCCCCAGAATGCTGAAACTTTCCCAAAGTTGTGGTGCCACCAGTGTTCTGCTACAAGAGGAAAAATTGCTATAGAAAGAAGTATTCCAGCAAAAGGGATGGCCCAGACTATGCTGAGTCCGCTTCCGTCTATCCCATGTCCGCTACCTGCTTCAGCAGCGGTAGCAATTCCGGTAAATAATAAAACCAATAATGGCGCTCCAAATACCCTGATCTTTTTCAAAAAAGAATGATGATTCACAAAAACGTATTATTGGTTCAACTTAATTTCGCTGAAAATAAAAGAAGTAAACTCCTTTCAAAAAACGGAAATGTTACTTTACCAAAATGGGTGTTAAAATATTGTAAAGCAAACGACCAAAAAACATAGCGGAGTGAACGATACATTCGAGCAGAGCATTTTCTAACTACTTTTAAAATAGCAACTACTATGGAAGCATTAACCGAATCACAAATCAAAGAAGAGTTAGTATCACTATCAGGCTGGAGCTTTAAGGATGATATGATTTACAAAAAATTTGAGTTCAAAGATTTTAAAGAGGCACTGGGTTTTATAGTCAGAGTGGGAGTGGAGGCGGAGTTGTTAGGGCATCATCCCAACCTTTCCAATGTATATAATCGGGTCACTATCGCTCTCCAAACTCATGACGTCGGAAACAAGGTGACTGCCAAAGACTTTGAGCTGGCTACCCGAATTGAAGGGATTGTTTGATCCCATCTTTTTTGGGTTTAAAAGAGGTAGCAAAGACTTTTTAAAAGCTGTATATTTGGTGCTTTCTGTTATTTAGGCAAAGTGCTTGAATGACTGTTTTCAGAACGAAAACATCCATAGAAACCAAATATTACTATGAGTAAAAACTATTACGAGTTGACGTATATCCTTAATCCAGTTCTGGAAGAGGATCAATTCAAAGCCGCAATCGAGAAAATCAACAAGCTTATCACAGATAATGGCGGCGAAATTGAAGAAGTAGATGAGTGGGGTCTAAGTAAGTTTGCTTACGAGATCGACAAAAAAGGCAACGGCTATTATGTGAATGCCTATTTCAATGCACCAGGTGAAGTTGTTTCTACTATTGAGCGTTTCATGAGAATTGAAGATGACTACATGAGATACCTAACCCTGAAGTACGACGCCAAAATGCTTCGCCATCGCGAGTTGGTTAAGAAAAATGCTGTTCCAAGTATTTTCAAGGTTGAAGAAGAAGCTGCTGCAGCGGAAGCCGAAAAATAAACCACTCAAAAGAAATTTATCATGATTAAGAATCCATCACATCCTAAAAAAAGCGTTCGCAAGGTTAAGCAGTGCAAGTTCACTCAAGCCGGTGTGGAATATATCGACTATAAAGATGTAGAAACCCTAAAGCGATTTACTAATGATCAGGGAAAAATCCTTCCAAGAAGGGTAACCGGAACCAGCGCCAAGCATCAACGACAACTGACCACAGCTATTAAGCGTGCTCGTTTTCTAGCGTTGATCCCATATGTAGCCGAAAACCTGCGATAAGAAGGAGATTTAAACGATGAAAGTTATTCTAAAAGAAGACGTAGAAAAATTAGGCCAGGCAGGCGATCTGGTGGAAGTAAAAGACGGTTATGGCCGCAACTTCCTGATCCCTCAGGCAAAAGCTGTGTTAGCAACTAAAGGAGCAATTGCTGAAGTTGAATTAATGAAGCAAAGAGCTGATTTGAAAGCTGAGCTTACCGTTCAGGAAGCTAAAGAGCTGGCTCAATTATTGGAGTCTACTTCAGTTACTATTCCAGTTACTACTGGTGAAGAGGATAAAATCTTTGGTACCGTAACAAATGTTCAAATCGCAGAAGCACTTCAGGAGAAGAATATTGAGGTAGATCGCCGAAATATTACTATCAACGAAGATGTAAAAGTTCTCGGTGAATACACGGCTACTGTTAACCTATTAGGCGATTTAAAGCCTGTTGTGAAGTTCTGGGTAGTTAAAGCCGAATAATTATTCGTAGCTTCGAGTTAGTACTAACTAGAACAGCTAAATGTTATAGAATTGTTATTCTTGAATGTTTGATGTTCCAGTATACCATCTTATTATGGTGAATTAGTATTAATTCAGAACTGACTGCTCAAATGAAATTATTTCAAAAAATAATTATGGGAACCATCATTCTGATGCTGTTCCCATTTTTTTTACAGGCTCAAATACCTGATCCGGTTAAATATCAGGTAACAGAAGTACCAGCTACTGTACAGGCCGGAGAAGTTTTTATTATTACCATTGACGCCTCTATCGAAGGCGACTGGCATTTATATTCAGTATTAAACGATCCCGACGCTGGACCATTTCCAACCGAGTTCTCTGCCAATTCTCCTAATTTCGTGGTTGCCGGAGATGTAACAGAAACAGAAGCGGATATAGAATTTGACCCAAATTTCGAAGCTGAACTTGGCTGGCATAGCTCGTTTGCTCAATTCAATGTTCCGGTAGCGATAAAGACAGAATTATCCGGAGAACAAACACTTGATATCGAAGTTTTCTACCAGGTTTGTGATGATCGGGTTTGTTTACCCCCAAAAAGTAAATCCATTATAGCTGCTGTAGAAGTTATCGGGGTTTCCGATACTCCTTTTGAAGCTGCTATTGGAGGGCTAGAAGAGGAAGCTTCTTCTGAGGAGCTTACTGAAGCATCTGCTATTGACCTGGCTCGGGATGGAGTATTCTCTTTTATCTGGATCGCACTATTAGCGGGTTTTGCTGCACTACTTACCCCCTGTGTATTCCCTATGATTCCGCTTACGGTATCCTATTTTTCTAAGCAGGATGGAAGCAAAAAAGGAGTTGGCCAGGCATTATTTTTTGGAGTGGCTATCATTGTAACTTTCACATTGATTGGTGTAGTGCTTGCTGCTTTGGTAGGGGTATCCGGGGCTCAAAATTTCGCATCCAATCCCTTTGTAAATGCAATGATTGCTATTGTCCTGATCGCATTTGCATTGAGCTTATTTGGAATGTTTGAGCTTCAGCTTCCTCATCAATTCACGAATTTTCTGAATAAGAAGAGTAACGAGAGCTCCGGAATTGTGGGTATTTTATTCATGGCTATGACCATAAGTGCGGTGTCATTTTCATGTACAGCTCCATTTGTAGGTGCTGTTTTTGCAGCTACAGCCGGAGGCGAATGGTTTTACCCTATCATTGGTATGGTAGGTTTCTCTGCTGCTTTTGCGAGCCCTTTTGTTCTTTTCGCAATGTTTCCACAATGGTTAGAGTCACTACCCAAAAGTGGTTCATGGATGAATGTGGTTAAAGTGTTACTTGGTTTTATTGAACTGGCAGCAGCTATCAAATTCTTATCCAACGTTGACCTTGTTCTTGGCTGGGGTTTGATAAGCCGTCCATTCGCAATAGCAGCATGGATTGCCATTTTCCTGGTAGCTGGTTTATATGTCCTGGGTGTATTCGCGCTTAGTCATGAAACCAAACCAGAAAGAATTACTACGGGAAGACTACTTCTCGCCCTGCCTCTCTTGTTATTTAGTTTTTACCTGTTCCCTGGTTTGATGGGAGCTTCATTAGGAATATGGGATTCCTGGTTGCCTCCTAAAATGCAGACAGATGTGAGTGTTGTTGGAACTATTGCAGCAATGGGTGGGGGAGGCTCTGGTACAAGCATTGATGAAGGCTGGACCGAGGATTATGAAGGAGCCATTGAAGAAGCTGCTGAAGAAGGCATTCCTGTTTTTATAGATTTCACAGGATATACGTGTACGAACTGTCGTGCGATGGAATCCAATGTATTTCCATTGGCTGAGGTAAGGGAGCGATTCGACCAGATGAGGCTTGTCAAACTCTACACTGATGGCGGCCAGGACGCACAGAAAAATCAGCAGCTACAATTTAGGCTCACCGGAAACGTAGCATTACCTACCTATGTAATTCTTGATCCTAATGGGGAGCTGGTGATTGCACAGGAGCTTGGATACGTAGCATCCGAGAAATTTATTTCCTTCCTTGATGAAGGAATTTCAAACTACAATTCAAGATAGCTTATACCTACCGTTACTGTTTAGGCATATTAACCAACCAATCTACCTCGATTGGAATCATGATGATTTAAGAAACTGAGTTATATTCTTGGGTCATCGACTCAAACAGTAACGGTAAGCGTGATTAATTTCTCAAAGCTCTTGCTAAGGCATTTTTGGGTGCTCCTACCTCTTTTCCTGATGGGAAGGGTGGAAGCACAGGTTACGCTTTCTTCTGAAATAACCATTAATCCCTTCTCATCAGATTCAAGCTATGCCATTAATCCATGGGTCCTTTCGAATTCAATTCAGGTGTTTATTATTAATGAGGGTGATGAAGAACAGCTAATGCCTTCAGCTGAATGGACTCTGGATTCCACTTTGGGGATTTGGGCGATTAGAGAGGAATATAGAAGCAAGTACGAGACTGTAAGCCAAATCAGAATAACCTACGAAGCCTATCCATTTGCGATTCGTCGTGTTTACCAAAACAGAACCGTTAGGAAGTTCGATTCAACATTATTTATACAAAAAGAGGATTCAATTAGTGAGCAGCTTCTGAGGAGTTCTTCTTCCTTCTCTTTTGATGATTCGGAAGTTCAGCAAAGGGGAAGCTTAAGCAGAGGAATAATTGTAGGGTCAAACCAGGATTTTGCTCTCGAAAGTGGACTTCAATTTGAATTGAATGGTCAGCTTACCGATGACATTAGCATTAATGCATCACTAACCGATAGAAATATCCCATTCCAACCCGATGGGACTACGCAAAACATCAGAGAATTTGATCGGGTATTCATCCAGCTCCAATCAGAACAGACCAGGTTAGAAATGGGAGATGTTGATATAAGCCTTGAACAAAGCACATTCGCAAGGCTGAATCGGCGTCTTCAGGGGGCAGCCGGATACTCAGATTCTAAGTACGGGGATTATAAAGGAGCACTATCTGTAGTTCGTGGCACCTTCAAATCGGTCTCTTTTGAGGGCTCCGATGGAGTACAAGGCCCTTATCGATTGACAGGAAGGGACAATGAAGAGTTTGTGATTGTATTAGCCGGCACGGAAAGAGTTTATATAAATGGGCAAAGAGTTGATCGAGGGGAAGAGAACGATTATATCATTGATTATGGCTTAGGGGAGGTGTTTTTCACTAATAACCTTCTGATAAAGGATGAAACCAGGATTGTCATCGAATATGAATATATAGATCAAAACTTCAATCGAACTCTTATTGCCGCGGAAGGCCAGGAAGATTTTTTTGACGGTAGATTAAAAATAGGGGCTTCTATTATTCGTCAAGCTGATGGGGATGAACTTTTATCTCAGCAGACACTAACAGAAAGTGATGTAAATCTACTTCGGGGAGTAGGAGATGATCTAAGCAATGCGATTGTGTCAGGAGAAAGGCTTGCTACAGAAGACGATGATGAGTTTAATGTTCGATATGCAAGAATAGATACCAGTTTAAATGGCGAAGTTTTTTCGATCTTTAAAAATATCCCTGGGTCTGATGAGTCTATATATATAGTCTCCTTTAGCAGGGTAGAAGGAGGGAGTTATCGTAGGGTGAGTAATTCTGTAAATGGCCTGCTATATGAATGGGTAGGTCCGGGCCTGGGAGAATATGAACCCTTTCGTAGGTTGCCTGCTCCTGAGAAACATCAAATAGTTTCCCTGGTTAGTTCCTATCAGTTTTCAAAACATGTCGAACTTTTTGGTGAATGGGCAGCAAGCAGTTTTGATCAAAATCGATTTTCATCCATTGGCGACAATGACAATAACGATATTTCCTACTTATCAGGATTTAAGCTGAAGGAATTAGATTCACCTGTTGGTATGATTGATGCCTCTTTTTCAAGAAGATACTCAGGAGGAAATTTCCAATTCTTCGAACGAACCAGGGAAGTCGAGTTTGATAGAAAATGGAATATATCCCGCGATATTGAAACAGAAGAGGATATAAATGAACTAGAGGTAAAGGCCCGGTTTTCTGATCGATCTAGTTTGCAAGCGGAGTATGGAATTATTAATAGATCTGATTTTAGAGGGTATAGACAAGGAGCTGTCCTTTCCAGTGATGAGAGCAAGTTGCTCACCTTAAATTATACTCAGGATTGGATACGTTCGGATGATAGTATTTTAGGCAGAGAGGGTAATTGGTTTCGTCAAATAGGATCTCTTGGAAAAGAGATTCGCGAGAAATGGACTCCCTATGTCAGTTTTGAACAGGAACGAAAAGAAGAAACTTCCTCTGCAAACGATTCCCTGTTGAACACTTCATTTTCATTTGCTGAGGTTGGCCCGGGGCTTCGTTACTCCGGTGCTAAACTAAATGTAGATGTGAGCGTTATTACCCGCCAGGAAAACCGGGTACTGGAGAATAAGCTAAAGCCACAAGCTACATCCCTGGAACAAAGGCTGAAATTTAGCTATCAACCGGGTAGGGCTATCAGAACGAATAATGAGTTGGTGGTTCGGTCCAAAGAATTTACTTCTGATTTCCAGCAACAAGGGAATTCAAACCGGACAGGGTTATTAATTCGGTCAGTCACTGATTACGAAACTAACAATCAAAACTGGAATGGACAGATTTTCTATGAGGTAAATACGGAGAGGAGAGCTCTTTTTCAGGAAGCCTATATTGAAGTAGGCCCGGAACTGGGACAGTATGTTTGGGTAGATACAAATGAAGACGGGGTTCAGCAAATTGACGAATTCTTTCCGGAGCTTAGCCCCAATGAGGGTATATATATACGTCAGCTACTGCCTTCAGATGAGTTGTTTCCGGTAGCTGATTTAAGAGCAAGGTTGAGAAATGAGTTTCGCTTATTCTCTTTTTTGAATGGAGGTTCAGGCGTTGAAGAGTTTTTTTCAAAAATAAATATCTATTCCAGGATAGATCTTCTGGAAAATTCTACCACTTCAAATCTTGAGGATATCTATTTATTAAGATGGAATACGTTTCGGAACGACTCCACTACACTGCAGGGAAGGGTAACATGGGAGAAGGAGTTGGATATATTGCCTGAGTATGATTTCGGTGATCTTTCTGTCGGACTTATCGAAAATCGCAGCTTAAATCGATTAAGCAACGAATCTCAGAAGCTATTTTCATCACAGTTTTACTTAAATGCATCGTACCGAAGCAGTGAGAGAACCAGGTTGACGCTGGGGCTTGTGAAAAGCAGGAATGAAACGGTCAGTAATCAATTACAAAGCAGAAACTTTTCAATAGAATCCTTTTCTGTTACCCCTGGAATTGAGTCCACCATTAACCGTTCATGGCAAACAGGATTTTCAGTTTCATATTCTGTAAAAGAGGATCAATTTCCAGTAAACCCAGTTAAAGCCAGATTACTAAAAGTAGCGAACTCACATAGGGCTTTTCTATTCCGTAAGGTTCAAGCTAATGGAAGGGTAGAGTTTAGGAATACTGAGGTTGATGGAACTACCTCATCCTTTGGGGCTTTTGAGCTAACAGAAGGAACCGGTGAAGGAAGCAATCTTATCTGGTCGATGAATGGTAATTACAGGGTAAGCGATTTGATAAGATTAAGTCTTAATTATGATGGAAGAACAGTGCGTAACCGACCTGATATTCATACAATTAAACTGGTAGTAAGCGCCGTATTTTGATAAAAATGATCATTATTACCGCGTACTAAAAAAACTTGGTAAAACCTCATTTCTGTTAACTAAAAGTTAATTTTTCGATTGTTCAGAGCTTTGACATTTAGTTCAAAATGACCTATCCTTTCGCTTCACTAATCTTAGACACTAACATTTAATCAAAAATAATCGGAGTGAACATGACATCGTCGATTGCTCTATTTCTTTTACAAGCCCCAGCTTCTGATGACGGCTTTTTCAATCTAATTGTTCAGAAATTTAATGAAGGTAATGATGGGGGTTGGATGTGGCCTGTATTGATTACCCTTATTCTGGGTCTTGCCATTTTCCTTGAAAGAATTATTACACTTAACCTTGCTGATATTAACACACGAAAATTTATTGTAAGCGTTCAAGAAGCGCTTCAAGAAGGTGGTGTTGAAGCAGCCGAGCAACTTTGTGCTCAAACTCGCGGTCCTGTTGCTTCCGTATTCCAGGCTGGATTGATGCGTTCTCATGAAGGTATTGATGCTGCTGAAAAAGCAATCGCTGCTTATGGCTCTATTGAAATGAGTTTTCTCGAAAGAGGTCTTGTATGGCTTTCACTCTTTATCGCCATTGCCCCACTATTTGGATTCCTCGGAACGGTAGTTGGTATGATCGAGGCCTTCGATGATATCCAGGCTGCTTCCGATATCTCTCCTAGTATTGTGGCGGGTGGTATTAAAACTGCACTTTTAACCACAGCTGGTGGTCTTATTGCAGGTATTATACTTCAAATCGGATATAACTATTGTGTATCTAAAATCGATCGATTAATTGCTGAAATGGAAGAAAGTTCCATTACACTTATTGATTCGATTATCCTGCTTCAGGAAGGTAAAGCACTAGTACCTGCGGTAGAAGATACTTCAAGTTCCGACGAAGAATAATCATTAACCTCTAAAAGGAGATACTATGATTGTTCAAATAGCCGTTATTGGAACGTTTGCTTTGATGGGCCTTGGAATTCTCACGATGATTATTTCCGGTATCAAGAGCCTTACCCAGGGCAAGCAGGATGTTAAGCGAATCGCTATCATGGCTGTGCCATTCGTGATTTTTGCGATTTCTTATTTTGTAATGCAAGGAACTGACCTTGCTTTTGCCCGAGCTGGCGTGTTTACTACCCTAACTATGATGGGTATTATGGTTGTGTCGGTACTTATTACCGGCCTCCGCGGTACTTTTAAATTTTAATGGAGCATAGCATATGCTACTAAAGAAACGTGAAAGAGATAGTGCGGAAATAAATGGGTCTTCTATGGCCGATATCGCATTCCTTCTTCTCATTTTCTTCCTTGTAACCACTACTATAAATGTGGATACAGGTATTGGGATGGTTCTTCCTCCTCCATTAGATCCGGAAGTTGAACCACCACCGATCCGGGAAAGAAACCTGATGAATATTCTGGTAAATGCCCAGGGTTTAATTCTGATGGATGAACAGCCCGTAGCAATTAATGAGGTAAAGGATAAGCTCATCGAGTTTATTGATAACCCAACAGGCAATGAGGAGTTATCAATTTCTCCTGAAGCAGCTATTGTTTCTCTTAAAACCCAGCGTGAAACTCCATACAACATCTATATAGACATGTTGGATGAAGTAATGTCAGCGTACAAGGATTTAAGGGATGCCGCTTCTCGTGCCAATTATGGTGTTGAATATGCCAGGTTAGCAGAGAATAGTCCTCAGCAGGAGCAGATTAAGGATATGTATCCTAAGAAAATTTCAATAGCAGAACCGGATAACTGATATGGGTCAATTCAAAAAGAAACAAGCTGGGAGCAAGCAGGAAATCCCAACATCAGCAATGCCTGATGTGGTATTCATGCTGTTGTTCTTCTTTATGGTTACCACGGTTCTTCGTGAAGTAACGCTGAAGGTTAAATTGGATTTAACCCAAGCTAGTAATATTGAAAAGATCGAGGAGAAGCGGTTGGTATCTTATATCTATATTGGTCCTGAAAGATTACCAGGAAACCAGTTAGGAGAAGATAAAGTACAGATAGATGACTCGATCCAGGAAGATATCGGAGCGATCCGAAATATCATGTACGACAAGTTGATCGAAGAACCTCGATTAATTGTCTCTCTTCGTGTAGATGAAAATTCTGAGTTCGGGCTTCTCACTGATGTTCAGAAAGAACTTCAGCAAGCAGGGACATTCCGAATTAATTACTCTACAAAACGAGAAGAATAACTCTCGATTCAATTCATTTTTGAGACCAGCGCATTTTCATGTGCTGGTTTTTTTATATCTGAACCTATGACTAACGATTTTACATCAATACAGGCACTGGGCCGCCAAAAGCTATTAGAAAAGATATCTGCATATAAAGGAGAAGTTCAGGATAGCACATTAATAGGGTTGGGAGATGACGCTTCCGTAATTAGAGAAAAAGATGGGTCTCTAACGTTACTTAGCACAGATACTTTTGTAGAAGGAGTAGACTTTGATCCGGTTTATACTCCATTTACCCTCTTTGGGTATAAGATTATAAGTGCGAGTGTTAGCGACATCTATTCAATGAACGGGACCCCTTCTTCAGCACTGATCAACCTGGCATTACCGAATCGAATGTCAGTCCAAATGGTAGAGGATTTATATACGGGAATAGATAATGCCTGTAAGAATTACGGGATTGAAGTAGTTGGAGGTGATTTAACGGGAAATCATCAAAATGCAGTAATCTCTGTGACTATATATGGTAAGGCTGAAGAAAATAAGGTTGTTTCCAGGAGCGGGGCTAAAGCAGGTGATGCTATTTGTGTAACCGGAGATGTAGGAGCCGCTTTAGCAGGCCTCAGGATACTTATGAGGGAAAAGCAGTTTTGGGAGCAGCAAGAAAATGAAGCTATTCAACCTGATTTGGGAGATTACCGATTTGTTGTTCAGCGTCAACTCATGCCCGGAGCCAGAAAAGATTTGATACAAGAACTAGCTGCCCAAGAAGTAGTACCTACTTCTATGATTGATATCACAAAAGGAGTGATTAGCGAAGTGACAGAACTTTGTATGGCTTCAGATCTTGGCGCACACATATATCAAGCTGCACTACCCATTGCTATCGAGACGCGAAAAGTTGCTGATGAAATGGAAGAAGATGTGGATCGGTATGCGTTATTTGGCGGTGAAGATTTAGAGCTCATGTTTACGCTCAGTGAACAACAAGTAGAAGCATTTGCAGAATATTTTAAAGACTTTGCTGTTATCGGGAGAATGATACCCAAAGAAGAGGGTTTAAACATTCAAAGCGCAGAGGGAGAAATCATTAGTTTTGATGATTTGTCATAAAATTTCTACTGGCACGTTTTTTGCGAAACAAGTGTTAGTTTGAATTCTAGATTACTATTAGTTATTCGCTATATTCAAAAATATAATTAGTTAAGTAAATGGCCGATAAGCCCCTTCCTAAAAAACCAGTTAAACCTCCTATTGGAGAGAAGAAAGGAAATACCCCTAAATTCCCAACGTGGGGCTTTCTGGCTATCATCCTGTTCCTGATTGTTATTCAATTTATGTTCCTCAATCCTGAAGCGGGAACACAGATCAAATACAGTACTTTTCTCGATCATGTAGAGAATGGCTATGTTGAAGAGATTGTTATAAAAAACGGGGTAAATATTTATGGCGAGTATAACGACAAGGCTATACAGGATGGGATCATCCAGCCTCCTGCAAGAGATGAAAGCCCTTTAAATCTTTCTTCTTCAAATACAGAAGAGTTCAAATCATTTATTACCACCATGCTCCCGGGTGATGAGATTCGCCCAATCTTGGACGCTAATGAAGTGGAATATGAAGTTCGTATTGAAGAAGAATGGTTTAGTGGAATGTTCATGTGGCTTATCATGATTGCACTTGCCGTTGGTTTTTGGGTCTTCATTTTTAGGAGAATGAATCCTGGGCAGCAGGTACTCAATATTGGAAAGAATAAAGCTGCACTATACGATCAGCAAACTGATACTAAAATCACATTTAAAGATGTTGCTGGTTTAGAAGAGGCAAAAGAGGAAGTAAGAGAAATCGTTGAGTTTTTAAAGAATCCAGGTAAATTCACCAAACTCGGCGGTAAAATTCCTAAAGGAGCATTATTAGTAGGCTCTCCAGGAACAGGAAAAACCCTTCTTGCAAAAGCAGTTGCTGGTGAAGCTGCTGTACCCTTCTTTTCGCTATCCGGATCAGACTTTGTCGAGATGTTTGTGGGTGTTGGAGCTGCAAGAGTTAGGGATCTATTCAAGACTGCGAAGGAAAAAGCTCCCTGTATTGTATTCATTGATGAGATCGATGCGATTGGGCGGTCGAGAGGAAAAGGGCAGATGCCTGGTTCCAACGATGAGCGTGAGAACACTCTAAACTCTCTACTAGTTGAAATGGACGGTTTCGCAACAGATTCAGGAGTGATTATACTTGCAGCAACTAACCGGCCGGATGTATTGGATAGTGCGTTATTGCGCCCTGGACGATTTGACAGACAAATTAGTATTGACAAGCCAGATATTAATGGGCGGGAAGAAATCTTTAGAGTTCACTTAAAACCTCTTAAGCTCCATAAAGAAGTTGATCCAAAAAGGCTATCAGCACAAACCCCTGGCTTTGCTGGTGCTGAAATCGCCAATGTATGCAATGAGGCTGCGTTAATTGCTGCGCGAGGTAACAAGAAGTCGGTAGACATGGAAGACTTCCAGAATGCGATTGACAGGGTAATAGGCGGACTTGAGAAGAAGAATAAAATCATATCCCCTGAAGAAAAGAAAATTGTAGCCTACCACGAAGCAGGTCATGCCGTTGCTGGCTGGTTTCTAGAGCATGCGGATCCTTTAGTGAAAGTTTCCATCGTGCCTCGCGGACTAGCGGCATTGGGATATGCTCAGTACCTGCCGAAGGAACAATTCCTCCACCAAACAGAACAGTTGATGGATCAAATGTGCATGACCTTAGGTGGACGTGCTGCCGAACAAATTGTATTTGGCAAGATTTCTACAGGAGCTTTGAGTGACCTGGAGCGGATTACAAAAATGGCATACAGTATCGTTACTGTGTACGGTATGAATGACAAGATCGGAAACATCTCATTCTATGATTCCAAGCAAAATGAATATTCATTTAACAAGCCATATTCTGATGCAACCGCAAAGATCATTGATGAAGAAGTAAAGAAAATCATAGATACTGCTTATCAACGAACTCTTAAGCTTCTGAAAGACAAAAAAGATGAGCTTGAGATACTAGCAAAAGAATTACTGGAAAAAGAAATTCTGTTCCAGACAGATCTTGAAAAGCTTATTGGGAAAAGACCTTTTGATAAAGAAACTACTTATGAGGCTTTTACCAATAGCAAAAAAGAGGAAGAACAGGCTGAGAAACCCAAGAAAAAAGCCACAAAAAATGGAGTTCCCAAAGCTGCTGAAACAGAAGCCGATGATGAAAAAGTAGCTAAAGAAGAGACTGAGAAAAGTACAGAGGAGTAGTGGCTACCAGTTAACATTACAGTAATACACTGGTAACAAAAGCATAAACTCAACATAACAGTACCGCAACGAGTGTGGGCTAGTTTTGCAACGCAATGAAAAATGCGAACAAAACTAAAAAATCAGCACACTCGTGAATAAAATAAAACACGCATGTTTTCTTTTTCTTGCGCTTTTAATTTCATCTAATCTCTTTGCGCAAGATGGAAAAATAACAGGTACCGTAGTGGACGCCGAGACGGGGGAAACCCTAATTGGTGTTAACGTGGTTATCGAAGGTACAATTCAAGGTACAGCGACCGATATTGATGGGAATTATACCATCAGAAGAGTTGCAGCAGGTACGTATAACATTATTATAACCTACCTTTCATACGCTGCTCAAACAGTTACCGGGGTAGAAGTAGCAAATGGTGAAACAGTAAAGCTGGACATTGCTCTTCAGCCAGAGACGGAATTTCTTGAGGAAATAGTAGTTACTGCTGAAGCAGTATTAAATAGTGAAGCGGGCTTATTACGAGACCGTCAAAAATCTATTTCTTTTAGCGATGCAATTTCTGCGGAAAGTATTTCCAAGAGTGGCTCTGGAGATGCTGCAGCTGCTCTTACAAAAGTAACAGGCGCCAGCGTTGTTGGAGGGAAATATGTTTACGTACGTGGTTTGGGTGATCGATACTCGTCAATCCAAATGAATGGAGTGGAATTACCAAGTACTAATCCCGATAGAAAAACTTTCCAATTAGATTTAATCCCTTCCTCACTACTAGAAAATATCAACACTGTAAAAACCTTTACTCCGGATAAGCCTGGTAGTTTTAGTGGGGGAATTGTTGATATCAATACAAAGACTTTCCCTGAAGACTTACAATTCTCTCTTTCAACCTCTTTCAGATATAACACCCAATCGTCATTCAGAGATGATTTTATCAGCGATAATACTTCTGATACAGATTGGTTAGGCTCTGATGATGGGATGAGAGCGATACCGGATATTTTTAATGATCCTGATCTCGTAATCCCAGCCGAGGTACAGGCTAGATTTAATGACTCATTAGCTACAATTCTTGATAATACAAGTAAGGCGTTCAATGAAACGATGGTTCCTGTGGAAAGAAGTATTCCACTCGATTACGGGTATTCCATTTCATTAGGTAATCAAACTACATTATTTGGTAAAGAGCTAGGATATGTAGGAAGTCTCACCTATAGTCGTTCTTATCAATACTATGATGATGGTGAAACCGGTCGTTATAATCTTATCAACTTAGAGGCTGAACAGTTAACCCCCCTTCAACAATATACCGACCGGGTAGGGACTGATGAAGTAAATATAGGTGGATTACTCAGTTTGCAGTATAAGCTGAGTAATGCCCATAGAGTGGGAGTAAACTATTTCAGAACTCAAAGCGGCGCGAACTCAGGGCGGATTCAGCAAGGTATTTGGCCGGATGAGTTAGGCTTTCCGGAAGAAGGACAGTTCCAGCAAAGAACAAATAATGTTGTTAGCTATACCGAAAGAAATCTAAAGTATACCCAACTATTAGGTGAGCATTATTTCGAGAACTTTCTTCAAGCCAAAGTAGATTGGTCAGCTTCATTTGCAACTACTACTCAAGAGCAGCCAGATTTACGTTTCGTATCTCATTATCAAAACCAAAACTTTGTAGGGGCAGATACAAACAATGTAATTAGAACAGCAGGTTTTGCTTTTCCTTCTCGACTTTTCAGAGACCTGGAAGAAACGAATACCAACTATGCGGTTAATGTAGAGATTCCTTTCCAGTTGCTTACAAATCATAGTTCCAAGTTTAAAATGGGAGCTTCTTATAGAGATGTGGATAGACAGTTTAGAGAGAATTATTTCTTCATTAATCCCAGCCAAACAATTTTTACTGCTCTTGATGGGGATGTAGTAGAATTCTTCACCCTGCCTTATCGCGGTATTACCGAGCGTAATCCGGTTACAAATAGACCAACCTTTGGGAACTATGTAAGTGATAATACTCAGGACAGGAATAACTACGATGCTACTACTGAAATACAGGCAATTTATGGAATGGTGGAACTGCCTATTACTAATAGATTAAGATTTGTTGGTGGTGCACGATATGAGCGTGCGGTTCTTGAAGTAGCAAGCTTCGATACATCTGTAGTTATTATTGATGATGTTGAAACGAGACCTGGTCAGGGAGAAATCGATAATACAGATTTACTCCCCTCTTTCAGTCTTATCTATGCATTAGGAGATAACTCTAACTTACGAGTAGCATGGACTCGCACAATCGCAAGGCCTACTGCACGAGAAATTGCTCCTTTCTCTAGCTTCGACTTCATTGGTGATGAGGCGAAGCAAGGAAATCCTGACCTTAAAAGGACATTGATTACCAATTATGATTTCAGGTATGAGATTTTTCCCCGCCCAGGCGAAGTGTTAGCAATTAGTGCATTCTACAAAAACCTTGAAAACCCAATCGAACTTGGTTTTAGGCCTGGAGCGATTGCCACTAATGCAATTTTACAGTGGCAAAATGTTGATGAAGCAGAAATTCTGGGGCTTGAATTTGAAGTAAGAAAAAACCTGGATTTCATTTCTGATTTCACAGAAAATTTTAGTGTAGGGGCAAACTTATCCCTCATTAATTCAAGCATCGATTTACCACCTGAAGAGTTGGCGCAAAGAGCTGATTCAACACAAACAACTCGTGAGCTTCAGGGGCAGTCGCCTTATATCGTAAATGTAAATTTCGGATATGACGACGTTGATAAGGGCCTGAGTATTGGTATGTATTTCAATGTTTTCGGTCAGCGTTTATCAAACGTAGGTTTTGGTACCAATCCGGATGTATTTGAGCAGCCACGCCCTCAGCTAGATTTTATCAGCTCAAAGGATTTTGGAAATATTGAGGTGAGCTTTGACATCAAGAATATCCTGAACTCTGAGACCAGTTTTGAATACGATTTCAGAGACAATAATGAGGCTTATCAAAGCTATAGAACCGGAATTTCTTTTTCACTCGGCGTTAAGTACAAACTTTAACTATTAACCTAACTAACAAAACCAACAAGTATGAAGCACTTATATACTATATGTTTGTTATTGGTGATGGCAACTGCTAATGTTTTTGCCCAGCAAGTTGTAGTAACTGATAATATTACATCCAATACTACCTGGACTGCGGATACAGAGTACATCCTTAATGGACTTGTATTTGTAGATTCTACGTTCACACTTACGATTGAGCCTGGTACTATTATAAAGGCTAGATCAGTAACTAACATCACCACTGGCGAAGGTGCTTCTGCACTTATCGTAAAAAGGGGTGCGCAAATTGATGCTCAGGGAGCTGCAAACAATCCAATTATTTTTACTTCAGAGTTCGATGATCTTAACGATGGAACGGACTTAACTCAGTTCGACCGAGGACTTTGGGGTGGTATTATTATTCTTGGACGAGCAACTACTAACGAAACAAGCACAAATATCCAGATTGAAGGTATCCCTTCTGAGCAACCAGCCCTTTATGGTGGTTCTAATGATGGTGACAACTCTGGTACATTAAGATATGTTTCTATCCGACATGGTGGTTTCTCTATCTCAGGTGTTCCTGGTGATGAAATCAACGGTCTTACCATGGGTGCTGTTGGTTCAGGAACTACGATCGAATTTGTCGAAGTATTTGCAAACCTTGATGACGGATATGAGTGGTTTGGTGGTACCGTAAATACTAAATACCTCGTTGCTGCTTTCTGTGGTGATGATTCTTTCGATTATGATCAGGGATTCCGTGGTATGGGACAGTTCTGGTTCTCCTTACAAGGTACCGATGAAGCTGGACGTGCAGGTGAGCATGACGGTGGTGATACAAATGAAACAGGCACTCCATTTTCTCTTCCTGTGATCTCTAACGTAACATTCATTGGTTCTGGTTCAGGTGCTTCAGGAATTGGTGGTGACGGAAATGATAGAGCTTTTGCTATCCGTGACAACGCGGGTGGTCACTACTTTAACTCTATCTTCACAGATTTTGCTGGCGTTGGTATGAATATTGAAGATCTTGACGGCACTACTGATGACAGTAGGGGCCAATTAGATGCTGGAAATCTTACATTCGATAACAACTACTGGTTCGACTTTGCCGCTGGTGCTACTGCAGCAGACATCTGGCCACAGGATTTCGTAGAAACTGCATTTACAGCTGGTAATACCATTGCTGATCCTCAGCTTAATGGAATCAGCCGTACGGTAGATGGAGGACTTGATCCAACTCTTGATGCAGCCAGCCCTGCGTTAACTGCAGGAGACTTCTCTGCTGATTCTCTATCAGATGCATTCTTCACAAATACTAGTTACGTAGGTGCTTTCAGTGGAGCTGTAAACTGGTTAGACGGCTGGACGGCTCTTTCTGATATGGGATTCACTGGTACTGCTGGTCAGGAGCCTGGTGATGCAGTAGTTGTAACTGACGATATTACCGGAAATGAAACCTGGACTTCAGACAACCTTTACATCCTAAATGGTCTTGTATTTGTTGACTCTCTTGCTTCATTGACTATCGAGCCAGGTACAATTGTTAAAGCAAGATTCACTTCCAACATTTCTACTGGCGAAGGAGCATCTGCCCTTATCGTTAGAAGAGGTGGTACTATTGATGCTCAGGGTTCTGCAACAAATCCAATTATTTTTACTTCTCAGTTCGATGACACAAATGATCCTTCCGATTTAACCGAAACGGATCGTGGTTTATGGGGTGGTATCATTCTTTTAGGTAAAGCTACTACTAATGAAACAAGTACAAACATCCAGATTGAAGGTATCCCTTCTGAGCAACCAGCCCTTTATGGTGGTTCTGACGATGGCGACAACTCTGGTACTCTGCGCTATATTTCTATCCGTCATGGTGGTTACTCTATCTCTGGTGTTCCTGGTGATGAAATTAACGGTCTTACTATGGGTGCTGTTGGCTCTGGTACTACTATCGAGAACATCGAAGTTTTTGCAAACCTAGATGACTGCTATGAGTGGTTTGGTGGTACAGTAAACTCTAAATATCTCGTTGGTGCCTTCTGTGGTGACGATTCTTATGACTACGATCAGGGATTCCGAGGTAAAGGTCAGTTCTGGTTCTCTCTTCAAGGAGCAGATGAAACGGGTCGTGCGGGTGAGCATGATGGTGGCGACACGAACGAAACTGGTGAGCCTTTCTCGCTTCCTGTAATTTCTAACGTAACATTCATCGGTTCCGGCGAAAGCGCTACTGGAATAGGTGGTGACGGAAACGACAGAACATTCGCTATCCGTGATAACGCTGGTGGTCACTACTACAACTCTATCTTCACTGATTTTGCTGGTGTTGGTATGAACATCGAAGATCTTGACGGTACTACTAATGACAGTAGAGGCCAATTAGATGCTGGAAATTTATCATTCACAAACAACCTATGGTTTGGTTTTGGTGCAGGTAATACAGCGGCTGACATTTTCCCACAAGATTTCGTCGAAACTGCATTTACAGCTACAGGAAACGATGTTGCCGATGCTGAATTAAGAGGAATTAGCCGATCTAACGATGCCGGCCTTGATCCGCGTCTACAATTAGGAAGTATTGCTGCTACTGGTGCTGACTTTAGTGCAGATTCCTTAGACGACGATTTCTTCTCTCCAGTACTTTACCAGGGTGCTTTTGGTGGTTCTAACTGGCTAGCTGGCTGGACTGCTTTAGATGCAATGGGTTTTAATGGTGACATTCCATTAGAAGTTCCAACTGGTGAAGTAATTGTTACTAATAATATTACTGCAAACACAACCTGGACAGCAGACAATATTTACGTATTAGATGGTCTTGTATTTGTAGACGGTGCTGAGCTTACTATCCAGGCTGGTACTGTAATTAAAGGACGATTGAATACAAATATTTCTACGGGCGAAGGAGCTTCTGCTCTTATCGTTAGAAGAGGTGCTACCATCAATGCTCAAGGTTCTGCTGATCAACCGATCATCATGACTTCTGAAGTAGATGACGTTACTGATGGAACAGACCTTACTTCAAGTGATCGTGGTTTATGGGGCGGTTTGATCATGTTGGGTTCTGCTACAACGAACGAAACAAGTACTAACATCCAGATTGAAGGTATCCCAGCTGAGCAACCAGCTCTTTACGGTGGTACTGATGATGGAGATGATTCAGGAACGTTAAGCTATGTTTCCATCCGTCATGGTGGTTTCTCCATCTCAGGTGTTCCTGGCGATGAAATCAATGGTCTTACTATGGGTGGCGTTGGTTCCGGAACTGTAATTGAATACGTAGAAGTGTATGCTAACCTTGATGACTGCTTCGAGTGGTTTGGTGGTACAGTAAACACTAAGAACCTTGTAGGTGCTTTCTGTGGTGATGATACTTATGACTACGACCAGGGCTTCCGCGGAAAAGGTCAGTTCTGGTTCTCTATCCAGGGAACAGATGAGACCGGGCGTGCAGGTGAGCATGATGGTGGTGACACGAACGAAACTGGCGAGCCGTTCTCTATCCCTGTAATCACTAACGTTACTTACATTGGTTCTGGTGAAGGAGCTTCAGGTATTGGTGGTGATGGAAACGACAGAACATTTGCTATCCGTGATAATGCAGGTGGAAAGTATTACAACTCTATCTTCACTGACTTTGCTGGTGTTGGTACAAACATCGAGGATTTAGACGGAACATCTGATGATAGCCGTGGACAACTTGAAGCTGGTAATCTTGTATTCAATAACAACCTATGGTATGGCTTTGGAGCAGGAAACACGGCCGAAGCTATTCTTCCGCAAGACTTCGTAAGAACAAACTTCGTAGCTGCAAACAATCAGGTTGTTGATCCAAATCTTAGAGGTATTAGCCGCGGAACAGATGCAGGCCTTGATCCACGTCTAGGATTAGGAAGCCCTGCTTCAACTGGTGCCGATTTCAGCTTTGATGTTCTGGACGATGATTTCTTCACTCCAGTTATCTATCAAGGTGCATTTGGAGGATCTAACTGGTTAGCTGGTTGGACTGCAATCGACAACGCCGGGACTCTAGGTGATATCCCATTAGGTACAGCGACTAACGAAGTGGTAGTAACTGATGATGTTACTGCAAACACTACCTGGACGAATGACAATATTTACATTCTTGATGGACTAGTATTTGTTCAAAGTGGAGAATTAACTATTCAGCCAGGTACTGTAGTTAAAGGGCGATTGAATACAAATATCACTACTGGTGAGGGTGCTTCTGCGCTTATCGTTCAAAGAGGAGCTACTATTAACGCTCAGGGTGATGCTTCAAATCCAATTATCTTCACTACTGAAGTGGATGAAGTAGAAGCTACTGATCGTGGTCTATGGGGTGGTTTAATCATCCTGGGACGTGCAACAACGAACGAAACAAGTACTAACATCCAGGTTGAAGGTATTCCTTCTGAGCAACCCGCTCAGTACGGTGGTAACGACGATGCTGATAACTCAGGTACGCTTAGATATGTATCTATTCGTCATGGTGGATTCTCAATCTCAGGTGTTCCTGGTGATGAGATCAATGGTCTTACTATGGGTGCTGTTGGATCAGGTACTGTTATCGAGTACGTAGAAGTGTTTGCAAACCTTGATGACTGCTTTGAGTGGTTTGGAGGTACAGTAAATACCAAATACCTAGTAGGTGCCTTCTGTGGTGATGATACCTTTGATTACGACCAGGGCTTTAGAGGATACGGACAGTACTGGTTCTCTATCCAGGCAACTGATGAAGCTGGACGTGCAGGAGAGCATGACGGTGGAGACACGAACGAAACCGGCACGCCATTCTCTATTCCAGTTATCTCACACGTAACATACATCGGTTCTGGTTCCGGAGCATCTGGTATTGGTGGTGATGGTAACGACAGAGCGTTTGCAATCCGTGATAATGCGGGTGGTAAGTACTACAACTCTATCTTCACCGACTTCGCAGGAGTTGGAGCAAACATTGAAGATCTTGATGGATCAACTGAAGATAGCCGTGCTCAGCTTGAAGCTGGAAACCTTGTGTTTGAAAACAACATTTGGTTTAACTTTGGAGCTGGAGCAACTGCTGCGGACATCTGGCCACAAGACTTCGTCGAAACTGCTATGGTAGCTGGTACTAATCAGATTGTTGATCCAGGTATTGCAGGAATTAGCAGAAGTACCGATGGCGGATTAAACCCAGAAGTAGCAGAAGATGGTGCAGCTAAAACATCGACTACAACTGATCTTAACTCCTCAGTTAGTACCTGGTTTGATAACAGAGGTCATATCGGAGCATTCGATTATAACCAAGTATGGATCAAAGATTGGACAGGTTTAGATGACTATGGCTATCTAAATGATGCAGTTATTAATCCAAATGAGGAAGTAGGCACTGACATTCCTTCTGAAATGCAGTTAAGCCAAAACTATCCAAACCCATTCAACCCAACTACCAACATCCAGTTCGCGTTGCCTTCTACTCAGAACGTGACCTTGAAAGTGTACAACATGTTGGGTCAGGAAGTGGCAACACTCATCAACAATGAAACCTTCCAGGCTGGAAGTCAAACCATTGCCTTTGATGCGTCTTCGCTTTCAAGTGGGGTGTACATCTACCGATTAGTAGGTGCGAATACAGTATTGACGAAGAAAATGACCTTAATCAAATAAGGATTTTCTACTCACGAAACGTCTCACTTCATTGTGAGGTGTGCTGATCACAAAGGGAGTTCCAAGGAATTGGAACTCCTTTTTTTATTTAGTTAACATATTGATAAAAAAGACTTAACGTAACATGTTCTCGGTTGGAAGTCTTGTTAATACCAATAATGGTCAAAACAAAAAACCAAGAGATATGAAAAACTCAAAGAGAACATTAACAACAATCGTAGCACTTCTAACTGTCAGTATCTTTATAAGTTGTACAAGTCCGACAATTGAGGATTCCAATCAACAGGAGATAGCACCACTTACATTACAACCAGAAGCTGAACCCACGTTACCTACATGCTCAACTAGAAAGTTGTCAACATGGCTGGTTGGGACTAGTAATGATCCTTTAGGAGGATATACTAGCGAAGTAGTTTGCCCACCTAGCAGTGGTGGCGATGGTTATTTGAGTGTGAGTTCACAAGGAATAGCTATTGATGCAGCAAGTGGTTACCAATTTGGCGTAGATAAATGGGATGATACAGCAGGTAGTTGGGAAATCAATTATTGGACTTCAAGTTGGTTTTGGTCAGGAGAATCTATTTATGTCTATGAATCTGATGCATATGGTAACGCATTTAATGGGATGGATGGAGATGATAGGTTTAGATTCAAAGTGTACCAAGCTATTCCTACTGGAGGAGGTTCAGGGAGTGAAGTAGATTCAATAAGAGTAGTATTTGATTTGAACGATTAAAAAAATCAATCAATACTGGAAAAGGAGTCCCATCTTTTGGGCTCCTTTTTTTATTATCCAAAATAAAGGCAGTCATTGCGAGGAGAAGTTACAAAATTGTCTCGGCTGACAACGGTCGACGAAGCAATCTCCAAAAAGAGCTGGTTCTATCAGATTACTTCGTCGAATTCTTTGGTTGCCATTTGTAGGTGCATTGCCTCCTCGCAATGACGGGTTATAGAATAGGGTTTAATAAGCTGATGACTATTTGGAACCGTTGTAGAATTGTTTAGGTTAATGAGTGCCTAAATAAAAAGCATTATTGTGATATTCGTAACCCGCAAAACCCATTTTAACGCAGCACATCGACTCAATAATCCAAACGAGTCGGAAGAATGGAACCGAGAGACTTATGGAAAGTGCAATTTCCCTAACTGGCATGGACATAATTACGTCCTGGAAGTTACTGTGGCTGGTGAACCCGATCCAAAAACAGGGTATGTGATCGATCTAGGTACGCTTAAATCTATTATCAAGAAGAGAATTACAGATCCGTGTGATCATAGAAATCTTAATCTGGATGTTCCATTCCTGCAAGGAGTTATCCCAACCTCAGAGAATTTAGTAAAAGCTTTCTTCGAGCAGCTAAAAGCTGACGTTGAGCAATCCGCTTCCGATGGAAGCGTTCTGTATTCGGTGAAACTGTTCGAGACCGAACGAAACATAGCCGAATATTGTCCATATCGACGGACTAGTTAATTATTTAATACTGAATTTCTCCAATATGATTTCTAATCAAGTTCGTAGGTTCTACGATCCTACATTTACTATTACACCCGAATACAAAGAAACACTACCAGATTTGCAAAATGGCCCAGCATCTCTAATTGAAGGTGCTAATGTTCCCATTCAGCAAGTTGGGATTTCGAATTTTCGTCTCCCGCTCCAGCTAAAAAAGAGAGACGGAAAGCCGATAACCCTGGAGGTTTCGGTTGATGGATATGTGAGCCTGGATGCAAATAAAAAGGGCATCAATATGAGTCGCATTATGAGGACCTTCTATGAGTTCAAAGACCGTGTGTTTTCTCTTGATATGTTGGAGGAAGTCTTAAAAGCATATAAGCTTGATCTAGAATCACAAGAATCATTCTTAAGATTGTCTTTTGCATACCCAATGATTCAGGAGAGTTTAAGATCTGGAATGGAAGGGTATCAGTACTACGAAGTCTCACTGGAAGGTCATATGGACAGCTATGATCGATTCCATAAGCATATGCATTTAAAGTTTGTGTACAGTAGTGCCTGCCCTTGCTCCTATGAACTAGCTGAGCATGCTCGGGAGGAACGAGGTGTTGCTGCAATTCCTCATAGCCAGCGAAGTGAAGCCGAAGTTACCGTAGCACTTAGAGATGAGTTTTTTGTAGAAGATTTGGTTCAGATTTGTCAAACAGCTCTGAAAACTGAAACACAAGTGATGGTAAAGAGAGAGGACGAACAGGCTTTTGCCGAGCTTAACGGTGCCTATCAGAAATTTGTTGAGGATGCCGCTCGTCTCCTTTATGAAGAATTAGATACTTACAATAGCATTAGAGACTTTGTGGTAAGATGCGCCCATTTTGAGAGCCTCCATAGCCATGATGCAGTGAGCAGAATCTGTAAAGGGCTTCCTAACGGGTTGAGATAATCTCTTTTATATGTCATTCTAAACATACCCGTCAGGTTTTTAAAACCTGACGGGTATGGTAGATTTCTCAGTCGCTTCACTCCTTCGAAATGACAAGTATTTTTAATCCGTCTCGGCGAAAACGATAGCAATTTTAGTTCGGTCGGGATTGAGGGCTATTCTGGAGATAGTGCCTTCTCTATCAAATACCTTAACTTCAGGAGTATATCCATGTCCTTCTTTCCAAAGGCGAAGGGCATTACCAGTTCCTATCAGAAAATGTTCTCCATCAACCCAAAACATATCTTCTGAGCCTTCCGGAGTTTCAGTGATTGATGCTATCAATTCTTCAGTAGGGTCATAGTATTTAACTAACCAGGAATCCGGGTTTGATTTATCAATAAAGCTGATTAATTCTTTCCCTGGAATTTTATGGATAGATCGGCCTGGATTGTTTGCGATTACTTTTCTGGATCCTTTTCGGCCAATTTTAAACTCAACAAAGGTTTGAGGATCGCCAAGTACAAAGGTATACAGGGTCTTTTTATCAAACCAGGTATGGTAACCTATAACCTCATCCGGCACTACAACTTTTGGTTTTCCTCCATCAATAGGAAATTTCCAAAGTAACTGTTCACCATCAGGTTTTAGCCATATGGAGGAAAGATAAAGAGGATCAGGGGTAACCGTAGGAGAGTATTCGCCTCCCTCCAGGTCAGTAATCCACGCCTTTGCACCCGTTTTAATGTCAAAGCTCAGGATATCCTGGTTTGCATCACCTCTTGTACTCACATAAAAAAGATGACGTCCATTTGGGTGAAAAGATGGCTGGTTATCATATCCAGGGGAGTTCGAAATATTCTGCAATTCCGTAATCGTAAACGTCTCATTATCAAATGAGATAGTGCCCAGGTACACTTCCGGGTTACTTTGAGCTTGACCAGGAACAGACATTAAAACAAAAGCGATAAGAAGAAGGAATAAGCGCATAATGTGAAGGGTTTGTTCGCCATAATCTAATAAATCATAACAAAAAAAATCCCGCACACCTTGCGATGTGCGGGATAAACATGAAACAGAGCTACATTTCTGCTTACTCGCTTCAGCAGAATCTTATGCTTATTTGATAAGCATCATCTTTTTCACACTTGTGAATTTACCCGCCTCAATTCGGTAGATATACATACCACTTGCAAGGCTTCTGGCATCAAAAGCTACGCTATGATAGCCAGCGTCCATCTTGTTGTTAACAAGAGTAGCCACTTTTTGACCGAGCATGTTGTAGACCGACAACTGAACATCAGCAGCTTGTGGTAAAGCGAACTGGATGTTGGTAGTTGGGTTGAATGGGTTCGGATAGTTTTGATCCAGGCCAAACTCTGCTGGTAAGTCAGAAAATGGTTCGTTAGCAACAGGCAATCTGTCGGTCACTACCGCTCTTCCTTCACCACCCTCAGGGTATTGTGCAGAAGTAATTGAACCTCCCAGTCCATCAATTATATAATTTGATAGAGCCTGCTGATAAGTAACCCCAACTAGCGTTTGATCAAGGTCATCAAGCGGGTATTGGTCACCACCACCTGCGGTAAAGTTAGCGGTTGCTAAATTTACATCAGGAGCACCAGCTACAACTAGTCCGTTTTCGATGATTTTAGTTCCATCGTCAAGGGTAATGTCGATTACTCGAATTCCTTCAACAGTAGGTTCTAAGTTGTCATCCAGTTCTACAGCAGTTAGTGTTGGATTGTACTCCATGGTAAATCCGGCAAATTGAGCATATCTACCCGTTCCTTCACCCGATCCAACTGGCTCTCCACCATCAAGAATGATTCTGGAAACCGCATTCTCCATCATTAACTTGAATCGTTCAGGCGTAACACCTTCCACGATAGTGATGAAGTTTAGGAAAGGTAGCATATCGAAGGTAGTGAGCTCAGAAATATTACCAGCTGAGATAACATTATCATTTCTGATACCACCGCCGTTTGCAATAGCGACTTGAACCTGAGGTGCTCCGAAATCATCAGCTAGTTCATTAGCTTGCCATAAGAACGCATCTGCGATCAGGTTCCCCTGGTTGGTTTCCCTAGCTCTGATGTTGGATCTAACACCATCTAACGCTACTTCAGAAGTGGCGATTACATTAGACGCAAGTTCAGCTAATCCTTCAACAACCGGGTCAACTACGAATTCCTGTAAGTATGGATCACTTTCAACAGCATCTTCGTTTTCACCACCGGCAATTCTAATTATACCAGAATCGTCAATGATAACAGTTGCATCTCCATTTGCATCAAATTCAACAACAAGTTGACCAAGATATTTGTAGCTGCCGGTGGTAGTAACGATTGGCACATCATTTCCGTCAAGGTTTTCGGCATACATTGGATATGATGCAAAGACTTCACCTTCATCACCTGGGATAAGAGCGTCGCCTTCGTTAGCAAGAAGCTCATCACCGCCACCAGCAATCATGATATCAATTCCTGAAAGCTGAGTAGCCAGAACGGAATCCTCTTGGATACCCTGTAAATGAGAAATAAGGATGATTTTGTCTACACCTTCTGCTTCAAGCTCATCAATAGCAGCCTGAACAATAGTAGCTACATCGTCAAGTACTTCAACATCACCAGGACTTGAGATAAATGGAAGATTAGGAGTAATTGCGCCAACAATACCTATCTCTTCACCATTTACTTCGAATACTGCAGCAGCGGCGATTTGGTCATCGTCTTCCAGTGCAGAAAGAGAGGCATTTTCAGTGAAATCAAGGTTAGCACTTAAGAAAATGCTGCTGATTTGACTCACGAAATCTGCAGTTACTTCAGGACCAAAGTCGAAGTCGTGGTTACCGAGTGAAAGTGCATCGTATCCGATTTCATCCACAGCAAGAGCATCATAGAATACAGTGTCGTTTTCACCAACAGTATATTCGGGGCCTGCCAGGAAGTTATCTCCGGAAGAAAGCATCAATACGCCACGGCTCATAGCTTGGTTTGATGATCTCTTTAGATCAACCATAGTTTTGAATCGAGCTACTCCACCGAAGTCTTCTAATCCTTCACCTGCATTTACAAGCTGAGACTCGCCATCATTGTTATGGAGTATTGCAAGTTGGAATACAGTTCTGATGTCAGAAGGTAAACTAGGTACCAACTGGTATCCTGAGTTATTATTTCCCGAACCATCAAATTGACCTATTATACCTGTGTAAGTGAATTCGCCAGCTGGAACTGCAGTTCCAACAAAATTAGCAGATTCCCCGGTTGAACTGGTCTGTACTCGTAAGCTTACTTCCGTTTCACCTGATTCATCGGTGATGTCATAGCTGGTTCCTACTTCAAACTCAGTGTCGTCAGTAGTAATGGTGATGTCTTTTACCACCACTAACTCATTTTCATATTCTTCGCCATTAGCAGCAATCTCTGCGAGAGTTACTAACTGAGGCTCAGGTAAAGTGTTGTTACGAGAAAGCACGGTAAATAAGAGGTCTCCGGCTACTTCATGTAATCCGTTGAATGGATCAATTTCACCTGTAACTCTTATGAGGTCGCCCTGACGGATATACCCAGTTTCCACAGAATCACGGAACTCGCCACTGAAACTAAATACAGCTACACCTGCGGTAGGATCCTGGATTCTTGCAATAGCTCCAGCAGCTCTTGTAACAATACCGTGAACAGTTACACGAACACCTTCCGGAGTTTCAAGAATATCCTCGATGTAAGTATCTGTGCGAGTAATATTTCCAATTCCACCTTCAGGGAAATCGTCTTCAGAAACTTCTCCATCAAGATATTCGCTATCGGAAAGGTATTGTGAGAACGCTTGTTGGTCAGTGATACCCAATCTGGTAAATCCAAGATCCCCAAATGGGTACTGATCGCCACCGCCGGCATTGAAGTCACCGATAGCCATATTAACTTTTGGCGCACCTTCAACAACTTCTCCGTTGCGAACGATTACGGTTCCGTCATCAAGTACAAGGTCAACAATTCGATCTCCGGAGAAAGTAACATCGCCTTCTTCGTCGAATTGGCGAGGCTCGCCTTCCAGATCATAAACAAAGTAGAAACCTGCAGCCTGGGCAAATCGACCTGTTCCACTACCACTTGGCTCGCCGGTTTCGCTGTTAATTTTTGAAACAGCGTTTTCCATGATTTCCTTGAACTGCTCAGCAGGGATGTCTTCAACCACGCTTAGGAAGTTACCGAATGGAAGGATATCGAAGGTTAGCAACTCAGTGATATTTCCAGCTGGGATCACATTGTCATTTCGTATACCACCACCATTTTGAAGAGCTACTTCTGGAACATTCACTCCAAAATCAGGGGCTCTGTCCTGCGCAACTCTTAGGTAAGCCTGAGAAATTAGATTACCAAGGTTCGTTTCTTTACCTCGAACGCTATTTCTAACCCCATCAAGTTCAACATCACTAACTGCTACTACCGTTTGGTCGAGCTGATCAAGGAAGTCAGCAACCGGTTCTACTACTGTTTCAAGCATAGCTAGATCTTCATCTACAGCGTCAGTTCCAATACCTGAAACTCTAACCGGACCAGAATCATCGCTTACATCAACAATGTCTCCATTCTCATCAAATTCAACGATTAGTCGCCCTACATAAGAGTAAGAACCTCGGGTAGTAACGATTGGTACATTATTACCATCCAAATTTTGTACGGTAATAGGGTATGACCCATAAACGATTTCCTCATCTCCAGGAACCAGAAGGTCACCATCGTTAGCAAGAAGTTCATCTCCACCACCAGCAATCAAGATGTCTATACCAGAAAGCTGAGTAGCAAGCGTTGAATCTTCCTCAATTCCCTGTAAATGAGAGATAAGGACGATTTTATTTACACCTGCTGCTTCAAGCGCGTCAATCTCGTCCTGAACAAGTCCAGCAACGTCAGTATCTACTACAACATTGCCAGGGCTTGAGATAAATGGAAGGTTTGGAGTAGTTGCTCCAATAATACCAATCATTTGCCCACCAGCTTCCACAATGGTGCTGCTTGCGATTCTTCCGGCACCTTCAAGTGCTTTTAGCGATGGTTCACCGTTGAAATCAAGATTCGCACTTAAGAAGGTAGGGGCAGTGTTAGCAAATGCAGAAATGAAATCTGCAGTAACTTCAGGTCCAAAGTCGAAATCATGGTTTCCAAGAGCAATAGCGTCGTAGCCAAGAAGGTCCATTGTTACCGCATCGTAGAAGATGCCGTCATTGGTTCCTGCGTTAAACTCAGGGCCAGCCAGGAAGTTATCTCCGGAAGAAAGGAGGATAGAAGTACTTCCAGGATAATCAGCTTCGTCTCTTAAGTCTTCAACTAAGGTTCTGAAACGAGCAGCTCCACCGAAATTTTCAAGAGTATCAGGGCCAAGGTCGATCAGCTGAGACTCACCATCATTGTTGTGAAGGATAGTAAGTGTGATTGAGTTGTCAATCATATGCTCGCCAGCATTGCTAAAGTCATTCTCAGCATCCTCTCCTACAATCCACTCAGAAGTGAGAGTAGAGGTGCCAAAGGAACCTTGCGGAGCTGGGTTTCCTTCTTTGATGAAAGGTTTTCTGATAAGTACACGATCTGCAGTGGCATTAGCTATTCCGGCTACATCCCAGGCAGTACCAGGATCGCCTAAGAAGTCACCAAACATGTCAAGAACTTCGTAATTATCTTCAGTACCAAATACTAAAGCGACGGCATCGTCTCCGTTGAAGAAGGCATTGCCAGTTGCATCAGCAAGATCAAGCAGCGAATCAACAGCACTTGGATTTACCCATAGGAAAGTACTATTGGCTTTGATGGTATCTGTAGCAGAAAAGTCCTCCCAACTTTCAAAATCACCAGGAAGGCTCGGATCGTTCGATACACGTGCAATAGCATAATCCTGAAGAAGCACATCTTCATCAGTAGGGTTATAAAGTTCGAGGTATTTATTACTTCCACCATCTCCATCAGCATACTCAGAAATGAAAAGTGGAGCGGCTTCAGAAGCGAATTCAACTTCATGAACAGTGATAGAACCAGTTACCTCGTTGCTCACAAGAGCTAAAGGATGGCCAGCCGGGCTTGCACCTTGCTTTAAGAACGTAATGCTCTCAGGGCCAGAGGCAACCGTTGATCTCATAATTGCAGCTATTGCTTCAGTATCATCAGCATCATCAAGTTCTTCGATTACATCTTCGTTGAAGTCCAGCTCATTAAAGTTTCTTGGATTAGCATACGAAATGTAGGTTGGGTCGGTAGGATCGCTTACATCATATACCATCACACCGCCAATTCTTTCCAATCCGATAAGTGCATATGTCTTACCGGCAAGGTAAACTACCGTTACCGCTTCAGGCTCGGGGCCTTTGTCATCAGAACGATTGTCGAAAGAATCGTTTTCTGAGTTTGTAGAGTTGAAGTTATCTGGCTCTAGTAGAGAAAGTCTTAGTTCCATGTCGCTTCCACTGTCGTAGATCAAAGAACCATCAGTAGCACTCCAGATAGTAAATGAACGTGCTCCATAAGAGTAAAGCTCGTCGAACATAGGATCAGCGATTAACTGACCGCGAATGGCACCACCAGCCTGCCCTACAGTGAGAACATTCACATATACAGGGATTTCTTCCTCGAAGAGAGCGTCTTCCATTTCAGAAAGGATAGCTACAAAAGTAGCATCGCCCTCTGACCACTCACCGGTAACTGTAGTGACACCAGCATCATCAGTAGAGACTTGAGTGTCGGCGTCTCCAAGTACATCAAAAAGAGCACTTCCATCAGCACCGCTTGCTGCATTCGAGAATTGTAATCCCGTTACATCATCAGAAGTATCGTCAGTAGTAAGGGTGTCCATGCCATTGAATGCGTTGAAATCAAGGCCTTCAAAAGTCATAGTGAAGGTCATAGTTTGAGCAGCAACATCATATTTGAATTCGCCTTCACCCGACCCCCTGTTGTCACCACCTAATGTTTCCTGGGCGGAATCAGCTTCCATAACGAAGAACAAAGAATCCGAATTCATACCAAGGGTGTTGGTAGTTCTTAAACGGCCGAGGTTTTCATCTTCCTGTAAATCTGAATCGGTAAATACAGAAGGGTTTAACCGGAAATCACCAATTCTGAATTCTTCAGAGAACCCGTCATAATCGCGAGCATCACCTTCATTTACAGTAATTAAATAGTCATTTCCACCCATTGTAATGGTAGAGATGGCATCCGGTTGGTACATACCCCAAACAGGCCATTTAGCAAGGTTGATGGCACCATCATCATTACTCGCATCAATCTCATTTCCAAATTGAGAATGATCTTTAAATCCAAGTGCCCAGATGTCAGTAACCGTTGCAGAAGCGATATCAACTACAGCGAGGGCATTGTTTTCCTGGAGTACCACATAAGCAGTGGCATCATCACTTGAAATGGTAACATACTCAGGCTCTAAATCCTGCGATACTGTTGCTCCAGGGCCAAAAATTCTAACCCCTTCAGCTAGAAGAGTAGCTTCCTGGGCATCAAAAGCATTAAAGCCAGCGGTTGATACTACGGCTGACCCGGTTCCCGCACTGGCATCAATTCCTGAAACATCAAGGATTGAAATAGAACCTTCAGGGTCAACATCATAATCATCATTAGGCTCACCTTCGTTGGCTACTACAACTGTTTGGCCATCATTAGTGAAAGCAACCATGTCTGGAAGAGCTCCAACAGTTGCAGTACTGATATGGCTTGCATCAGAAGCTTTAAAAAAGACTACGCTACCAGGGTCAGTTACAGGATCAGCCTGAACAGCAACGGCAACAAGGCCATTGTAAACGGCTACACTGTTAACTCCATCACCATAAACACTCATGTCTATGGTAGTAACTTCGGTAGGGTAGCTTGGGTCGCTGAGGTCTAATACCACAATTGAATTATCCTCAGCGTTTGTGAAAAAAAGTTGCTTCGAAGCAGGGTCATAGGCTGAGATTTCAGCTGCTCCCGCATCAAAGATTCCGGTATGGTATTGCCCAATTAAGTTAAGCGTTACATCTTGAGCAAAAACCCCCGCGGAAGAAAAAATAAAGACTGCTAAAAGCAGCAAAATGTTAGCTTGTTTCTTCATTAGTTAGGTTTGTTAATTAAGGGTTAGTAACATCCCAGAATCCGAACCTAACTTTACTTCACCTTTACTTAGGATTTACGTTTTGATTAACAGAATCCCTGCTAGTTTACCAGAGTGTAAATTTTCTGTTCTCAGATTAATACTACGTTATTTTTTGGTTATTGAATTGTAACAGGTATCCTTTCGAGGGGTGCTCTTCTCATTGTTTACAGTGATTCTTGTAGGTATCAGGTCCACCCTCTACCAATCCTAACCATACCCCTCAGGTTTTAAAACCCGACGGGTATGGTTAGGATTGGAGCAGAGCTACGGAACAAGCGAACGCGAAAAGGGCCAGGTAGACGCTTGAACCAGGATGGATAAATGGGGTAGCAAAGTGTTTGAGCTTCCAAAATTAGAATAATAGAAATCCGATTATGATCTGTTAACATCAACTGCGTACCTTTAGGCTTAATTTTCAATTCTTTTAAGGTAGATGAAGTATTTGCAGTTTCTTTCCGTTTTCGGAATTCTATTTCTTTTTTCAGCAACCCAAACACATGCACAATTATTCGAAGATTTCGAAGATGGTGTAAAAAATGGGTATGCTTCTGGTTCTGTATCATTATCATCAGGTTCGTGGGAATTAAATGATGCATTGCTGGGCTCAGCTAGCGGAGACCAAAAAAACGGAGCTCAATCCGTTCGTTTAAGAGATGGTGATCTTCGAATGTTGTTTGATAAAGAAGGAGGGGCAGATGAAATCTCTTTCTATTTTTCAAACGCTGGATTTAGCGGTGATGATGGAGGGAAATTACAGGTGCAGTATTCAATAGATGGAGGTGCAAGCTGGGAGAATATAGGAGATGAATTTGTATGCACCGATGAACTTCAACAAGGTTCTGTAGCTGTTGCAATAGATGGTAATATTCGTTTTCGATTTAACAGGACAGCCGGAAACAGGTTGAACATTGATGATGTCCGCATTACAGACTACGTACCGGCAAGCGATACCGCAACTATTGCAGTTACTATAGATGAAATTGCCCTTGATGATATGGGTAATACCACTTTCCCTGCCACTTTGGTTGGTACTTCAAGAGACAAAACGTTATCCATAAGGAACACAGGAGATACACCGCTTAATATTTCTGAAGTAAGCGTTTCAGGCATAGGATTTACGATTTCGAATTTGGCTGATAGCTTGCTAGCATTTAACGAATCCACAGATTTAACAATCACATTCGAACCCATAGAGGCCGGGGATTTTGACGGTTCCCTCAGCATCGAGAGTAATGCGGGCAACATATCCTCATTTAGTGCTACTATGGATGGGGAAGGAATTGAAGACGGAGAAATAATTCCTATTTCTATTGCAAGGGAATTTCCTCTAGAAACTAGGGTAACCGTAACAGGAAGGGTAACCGTTGGGAATGAATTCGGAGGGCCACTTTATATGCAGGATGGAACCGCCGGAATCGCAGTGTTCTGGGAGCCTCTTCATAGTTTAGCTGAAATTGGGGATTCGGTTACTGTTACCGGTCCACTTACTGTTTTTAAACCTATAGCGGGTAGTGATTCGGATTTCTTACTCCAAATTTCTGATACCGAAGATGATAACAATGTACTCTATGAGATCATAGATACCGAGAAAAAAGAGATATCTCCAAGGCCCGTTAACCTTGAACAGGTTAATTCAGGAAATTATGAAGGACAGCTTGTTGTCATCCAAAATACAACAATTGATTACTCTGGTGCTTTCCAGGGAAATCAGAATTATGTGATATCTGATGGTTTTGCTGAAGCTGAGCTTCGAATTGATAACAATACAGATCTGGTTGGGGCCCAGGCTCCTGAAGAGGCAACGAATATTGTAGCTGCGGTAGGTAAATTTGCTGGTGTTTATCAGCTACTTCCCAGGTTTACAGCTGACCTTGGAGTAGAAGCGGTTACTTTTCCAGGCGATAGTATTTCTAAGGACTTTACACTGGATGTAGTAACCTGGAACATCGAATGGTTTGGTGATGAGGGGAATGGGCCTGCTGATGTTAATACTCAGTTCGAAAATGTGAAAACACTGGTGACTACTGTTGATGCTGATATCTATGCTCTTCAAGAGATTTCGGATGTAACCCTTTTTAATTCTCTGGTATCTGATTTAGAAGATTATGGAGGAGTGATTGCTGATTTCAGCCAAACCCAGAAAACAGCCTACCTATATAAAACCGAGACTATCGATGTAATAGATTCGGATTTAATCACCATAGGTATGGTACAATCAGATTGGGCAAATGGACGGTATCCATTCCAGTTACAATTTACAGCTACCATAAATGGAGAATCTCGTGAGATATACGCGTACAATATTCATGCAAAAGCATTCGGGGAGCCTTCTGATTACAGTCAACGGGTAAACGCTTCAGGTCAGCTTAAAACCTATATAGATACTTTTAGAGAGGATGAAAATGTGATAGTAATTGGAGATTTCAATGATGAGATCCTGGAGTCGACTGCTGAGGGAGAAGATTCACCATACAAGAATTTCGATGATGACCCTGAATATACTATTGTTACCAAATCACTTGAGGAAGCTGGATATACTTCTTTTTCCAGGTTCTCAATGATCGATCATATTCTGTTCAGCTCCGAATTATCTGATGAATATTTTGAAGGTACGGAGCGTGTCGAAAACCCATTTTATATTGGTAGTTTTTTAAGTGAGACCTCGGATCATTTTCCAGTTTGGATGCGATTTAAATGGGGAGTGATTACATCCAGTGAGGATGAGCCGTCTGAAAAAGCATATACGCTACGATTAGACCAGAATTACCCTAATCCGTTTAATCCGACTACTACTATCTCATATAATCTTGAAAAAACTTCTCAGGTTAACCTGGAAGTTTTTGATATGATGGGGAGAAAAGTAGCCACATTGGTTAATGGAAGACAAAATGCCGGTGAACAAGCTATTTCTTTTGATGCAGCATCACTTTCGAGTGGAGTATATATTTACCGGCTCACCGCTGGTGGTTTCTCGTTAACCAGGAAGATGGTGTTATTGAAGTAAGCTAGGGATTATGACTCAGGGTTTATTCCAAAAAAGGAGTAGCCTGCACCTACAGCCAGGCCTAGCCACGCAAGTCCTATTTCGGTGAGTATTTCTCCTTCCGGAAGGTCTCCGTCAAATAATGCAACTGATAGCGTAGTAATACCGGCTAGAATCCAGACTATTATATATGTGTATACAAGAATAGTGACTAATACATTGTTACTTGTCTTGTAATCTTCAATTTCTTCTTTTTTGAAATCCAGCATTCTTAATGCAGACTGTGTTAAATTTTCATCTCTTACCGTTACTGAAAGCTTAGCAATTATAAGAGAAGAAATTAAGCCCCCTATAGTAGTTACAACAGTAAGTTGAAGGGGAGGAATTACTATTGAAGTAGGTTCTTCAATAGTACTCAAAACGATTACTGTAAGTACGATGACATATAATATCAGAAGTACATAAACTATAAGAGCACCAAATACTTGCTTTGTTTTATCCATGTTGCTTATCTCAGTTTTTAGTTAGAAATCGGCTTTGATTCAGTAAGAGGATCAATAATCACAGTCAACTAAACACCACATAAACATGCGGAAGAAGTCTTATCTGGAGAGAAGAATGGCAAAAGTTCAGTTCTTTGTAAGAAGTTCTTTTTAAATCGCTCTTACTGGATAGGCTTGGGGAAACAGGGTTTAGAGATGAGGGGATAAGGCGAATTAAATAATTCGCCATGATTAAGGATTGAACTAGGGTTCAATCCTTTTTTTTGTTTTATCTTTGAGCATGAGAATTCGTCTGGAACAAATAAACCCCACTATTGGCGACCTGATAGGCAACAAGGCCCTGTTATTGGAAGCCATAAAAAAGGCCGAAGAAGATCAGGTTGATATCTTGCTCGTTCCTGAATTGGTTACCTGTGGATATCCTCCATTAGATTTACTAGAGCGCAACGTTTTTAGAGAGCAGTGCTATCAGGTTACGGAGGAAATAATATCAGAAACGAAGAGCTGTATCTTGGTTTTTGGTTCAATTACCAAGAATCTTACTGGCGTAGGCAGACCTTGCTTTAACTCTGCAATCGTAGCCCAGCATGGCCAGGAACTTGCTCGTACTCATAAGGCACTTTTGCCAACCTATGATGTATTTGATGATCTGAGATATTTCGAGCCAGGAATAGAGTTTGAGCCCATTATGCTGAGTGGAGTTCCGTTTGGTATCACGGTGTGCGAAGATATCTGGTTTAACGATAATGAAATTCAATATCATACCTACGCTGTTAATCCTGCCGAAGTGTTAGCTAAAAAAGGTGCCAGGGCTATTATTAATATTTCGGCTTCTCCTTTTACCAAGAGAAAACCTGAAACACGAGTTGGAATGCTCCAAAAACATGCCAGAGAATTTGGGCTTCCTTTATTCTATGTGAACCAGGTTGGCGGGAACACAGAACTAATTTTTGACGGAGATTCACTGGCTCTGGACGAAACCGGGTTTATTGTTACTCGAGATGAGCGTTTTAAGTCAACCTTTGTGGATGTTGAATACAATCCGGAGCAGCAAACGTTAGATGCAGGTAAGTATGCTGAATGTGAGCGTACCATCCCCAATCCTATTGAAACCATGTTTCATGGTTTGGTTTTAGGAGTTAGAGACTATTTGAGAAAGTCGAAACTTGGGAATAAGGTGCTTTTGGGGTTGAGTGGAGGAATTGACTCTGCGTTAGTATGTACTATAGCAGCGGAAGCAGTTGGAGCTGAAAATGTGCTTGCCGTTACAATGCCCTCAAAATTTTCAAGTGAAGGAAGTGTTTCGGATTCAGAAAGGCTAGCTCAAAACCTGGGGGTAGAACTAGAAAAGATATCCATACACCCAATTTATGAGTCTTACAGTGCTCAACTTCAACCCTTGTTCGATGGAACGGATTTTAATGTGGCTGAGGAAAACCTTCAGAGCCGTACAAGAGGAGACCTGCTCATGGCTATATCCAACAAGTTTGGGTATATGCTGTTAAATACAGGCAATAAGTCGGAAACGGCAGTGGGCTATTGTACACTGTATGGTGATATGGCCGGAGGATTAGCCGTAATATCCGATCTCTACAAAATGGAAGTGTATGCGATGTGTAAGTGGCTGAATGAAGAGTATTTCAAACGAGAAGTGATACCAGTTTCTATCATCGAAAAAGAACCTAGTGCAGAATTGCGCCTGGATCAAAAAGATTCAGATTCTTTACCCGATTACGGAACCTTAGACACTGTTTTGAAATATTACCTTGAAGATCAGCTATCAAGAGAGCAAATCATTTCCAGAGGAATTGATGAAGAGATAGTGGACCAGGTTCTGCATCTTGTTGACCGAAATGAGCATAAGCGGTTTCAGGCAGCTCCCGGGTTAAAAATTTCGGCGAAAGCCTTTGGATCAGGAAGGCGCTGGCCTATTGTACAACAATGGACAGGTCAGGAGAAGATTTTACAAAATCATGGAAAACTATCTGTAGATAAAAACGTCTAAAGAGTGTTTTTTGCTTAATATTCTCGTTCTTTCTTAAAAAACGACGCTCATTCACATTAAAGCTGATAATCATTAACTTGAACCCTTATTAATCTACAGTGTGTTTATGAACAAACAGTTAGTAGGCATTAGTTTTTCAATCCTCATTCTGAGTACAACGTTAAGTTGGGCTCAAGACTCAACAGCTTCAGTTAAAAGCAAGGAAATGCCCGAAAGGCTCTTGCCTTATGCAAATCCAATGGAAAATGCCCCAATCCAGGGTGGATTAACTGAAACGCCCACCCTTAATCCGCTGGATAGTTTTCAGAAAGATGTAATTACAAGGGTTTCGGATATCTACAAGATGTATATCATGGCGCTGGACGCACAGGTAGCTGAAGATGCAATACTTACTGAAAAATATATTAATGATGCTGTAGAAGCCTCTCAGGATTTACTGGATGATTATCCTGAAATTAGGTCAGACCGCAGGTTCGGTGAATTATCAAGGATTGTTGTAGCTGAATACCGCCAATTCTATGGAATTACTGATTCCGAAGGTGAGCCTCAAGGTGAGATTTTTGCTATCCAGGAGGATTTTTTAGAGGATGAGACTCAACTTTCCGATGATTTCGAGTTTCCAAATGATTTCTCCATTCAAAAAACAGATGTACCCCTTATTCAAAATGCTCAGGTAAATCGTCATTTGGTTTATTACACACTAAGAAGGCCTGAGGTTATGGAAACCTGGAGGGAAAGGGCTGAAGTATACAAACCCATGATGGATGAGATTTTTGCCGAAGAGGGGCTTCCTCCTGAACTTGTATACCTATCATTTATCGAAAGTGGAATTAATCCTACAGCCCGAAGCTGGGCTTCAGCAGTTGGTATGTGGCAGTTTATTGCGGCTACAGGACGTGTTTATGGGTTAGAAATAAACTGGTGGGTTGATGAACGAAGAGATCCTGAAAAAGCTACCCGTGCGGCTGCCCGACATCTAAAAGACTTACACAACATTTGGGGAGATTGGCACCTGGCAATGGCCAACTATAACATTAGCCCTCGTGGCCTAAATAGAGCTATCCGGCGTGCTGGAGGCGAAAAAGATTATTGGGCTGCATATCCATACTTACCGAGAGAAACTAGAGGGTATGTTCCAGGCTTTATAGCCACCACGATGATTAATATGAGCCCGGAAGAATTTGGCTTCAAGAAGAATTACGGCAGAGAGCGATATTCTTATGACATAGTGGAAGTGGATCCTCTCATGCCTTTAGCAGAAATGGCCAATATTATTGGAATTACTACGGATGAGTTAAAAGAGTACAACCCTGAATTATTGCGGTGGGCAACACCTCCCGGAAATAAATATGCATTGAAAATCCCAAGTGGGAAAAAAGCAGAGTTCCTGGCGTCATATGATGATATTCCTAAGGAAAATGTGAATCAAAGCATCACCATGCACACCGTTAGAAGTGGTGAGTCGATCGGACTAATTGCCCGGAAATATGGTACCACGGTAAGCGGCATTTATGCTACCAATGAAAACCTTTCCAACATTATTTATCCAGGACAGGTATTGGCTGTCCCTCTACCCGAAGGCAGTGTATCAAAGCTTTCGGTAAATCGACCTACAAATCAACGAAATGGTACTACCACCACCCGGTCAACAAGTTCCAGCTCCAGTGCCAGTGTTCCGGCTAATTCGACTAAGCTTACTTATAAAGTTAAAACAGGAGATACGGTAGGGCATATCGCAGAATGGTATGATGTTCGTGCATGGAATATTCGTACCTGGAATAATATTAGCAATACTATTCGGGTAGGTCAGAGTTTATCCATATATGTGCCAAACTCCAGGAAAGGGCACTACGAACAAATTGACAATCTTTCTTTTAGAGAGAAGCAAGACCTTGAGAGCAAGCAGAAAAGAGGAGAAAATATCTTTTTAGCTTCTTCTTCCACCACTACAACAACAAGTGACAATGGATCGGTTACATACACCGTTAAGAGAAATGATACTCTTAGCGAAATTGCTGAGTCGTTTGGAGTTAGTACTTCACAAATTCGAAGACTGAATAACATATCCGGTTCACGGATTTTTGTAGGTCAATCTCTTCGTATAAAATAATAGCTATGAAATCTTATGTAAGAAGAACAGGATGGCTCTTGTTAGCTCTCCTGATTCCTGTTAACTCTTATAGTTTCCAGGAACAGGATGTATATTTCCTCATCAAAAAAAACTTCTCCATTTTTAGTGAAGCATATGAAAATATCGCACTGGAGTATGTAGATGAGGTAAATCCTGAGTTGTTAATGCGAAATGGGATGCAGGCTATGCTGGAAACACTGGACCCTTACACGGTGTTTTATAATGAGTCACAAAATGAGCAAGCCGAAATATTTTCACGAAGTAATTATGCTGGTATCGGGATTGAGGCAGGTTTTAGAGATGGAGAAGTTGTAGTTGTAGCTCCTACAGAAGGAGGGCCCGCTGATTTACGTGGAGTGAGAGCTGGTGATGTAATTCTTGCCATTGACGGAATTTCAACGGAAGGACTGCTTCCCGAGGAAGTTCAAAACTTGACTATGGGAGAAATAGGGTCGAGTGTGGCTCTGTTAATTAACCGATTTGGTGTTGACCAGCCTCTGGAGTTTGAAATAACGAGGGCAAGCATCGAAGTACCTAATGTTACCCATTCCACTCACTTAGGCAGCAATGACGAAATTGGATATATACGACTTGCTCAATTTGGGATGAATTCGGCAAGCGAAATTCGGCAAGCCCTCGAAGAACTGTCCTCCTCTTATGAATTAGAAGGATTAGTACTGGACCTTAGAGATAATCCTGGTGGAATTTTGCAGGAAGCGGTAGCCATTGTAGATAAATTTGTTGAGCCAGGGCTTACTGTGGTCGAGACCAGAGGTAGGATCGCAGAATATAATCAGGCCTATAAAACAAGCGAACCGGTGCTCTTCGATAAACCCATTGTAATTCTGATGAATGGAGGAAGTGCAAGTGCTTCGGAAGTAGTATCTGGAGCGTTACAAGACTTAGACAGGGCGGTTATCCTGGGAGAAACAAGCTTTGGCAAAGGCTTAGTACAGATTGTTAAGCCCATGCCGTACAACACTTCCATGAAAATAACGATATCCCGTTATTTTACGCCGAGTGGTAGAAGCATACAGTCCGTCGACTACACCCATCAATCCAGAAACTCTTCTATTTCAAGAGCAGAAACTGCCAACCGCATTTTCAAAACCAGAAATGGTAGAGAAGTTAAAGAGGGCAGGGGAATAGAACCTGATGTTGCCTCCGGTAGTGAAATTCCAGGATTGCTAGAAGTATCACTACTTCAACAAGGGGTTTATTTTGATTTCGCTACAAAGTTTGAAGCTGAGAATCCATCGTATGATGAACCAGAGCTTTCAGAAACAGTTTTTAGTGAGTTCAAGGCATTTCTTACTGAACAGGGATTTGATTACAGCACTGATTCAGAATTATTGCTCTCGGAATTAAGATCTAAGCATCAGAATGAAGAAATACAAACCCATCTGGATGCAATTAAAGAAGTAATTGCACAGGAAAAATTAGCAGCATTTGATCAGGCAGAACAACGAATAAAGAAGGCTGTCTACCTGGAGATTATTTCAAGATTTAATGGTCAAAACGCAAAAAAGAACGCCGCCCTTCGATTGGATGATCAGATTGAGGAGGCATTTAATGTACTTTCAAGCCCTAAAAATATTTCGAGCATTTTGAACGGTGAAGGGTAATGCTTCCAAAGGCTGACCTCCACATTCATACCACTTGCTCAGATGGCAAACTTAGTCCTGCTGAGGCTGTGGAAATAGCCCACGAAAAAAAACTCGCTGCTCTTTCTATCACAGACCATGATACCTATGAAGGCTATTTCTTAGCAAAGGAAAGGGCTGATGAATTGGGGATTCAGCTTATACCAGGGGTTGAAATAACCAGTTCATTTAAAGAACGGGAATCACATATCCTGGCTTATTTTTTTAATACTGAGACACAGTTTTTTTCTGATTTTTTTACCTCCCAGCGCATAGCCAGGAGAGAACGAATTAAGGGCATTATACAGTCACTTAATTCCATAGGTGTTGTTGTAGATTATGATGAAGTAAGGGCTGAGGCCAATGGAGCCAATATAGGGCGGCCTCATTTGGCAAAAGTTTTAGTGAGTAAAGGGTATGCAAGAAATCATAATGATGCTTTCGGGAGATATTTGAGTACTGAAAAACTTGGAAGTATCAATCAAAACTATCCACAGGTTGAGGAAGTCATCGAAATTATAAGAAGCATTGGGGGAGCCGCAGTATTAGCTCATCCAGCTAAATTTTATTCTGAAAATGAAGTCTCAGAATTTATAGAGTTAGGAATTGATGGAATAGAATGTATTCACCCTAGCCATAACTTTAGTCTCCAGAAAAAATATACCGCTATATGCGAAAAGAACTCGTTGCTTATTACAGGAGGCAGTGATTATCATGGTGGAAAGGAAATGGCAAAAAGGCATTTAGGTGTAGTTTCTGTTGCTCTGAAGCACGTAGAGAAAATGAGCAGGATGAGTGAACAGAGAAAACAAATTGTAGAACTAAAAAACTGACATTAATGAAGGTTATTGAAGGAACAACCCAACCCAAAGAGGCTAGAATAGGAATAGTAGTTTCCAGATGGAACTCAAGTATTACTGATAAAATGCTGGAAGGAGCATTAAAAGCACTAAAAGGAAATGGTATTAAAGAGGAAAATATTACGGTAGCTCGTTGTCCCGGATCATTTGAAATTCCATTAGCTGCGCAATTTGTTCTGGAAAACAACGACGTAGATGGTGTTATAGCTTTAGGTGTAGTAATAAGAGGCGGTACCCCTCACTTTGAATATGTATGTGATGCTGTCACTCAAGGAGTGCTGGAACTCAACTTAAAGTACAATAAACCGGTAGCATTCGGGGTACTTACAACAGATGATGTTAAACAGGCGATAGAGCGTGCTGGAGAAAAAGGGAACAAAGGGGGGGAAGCAGCACTAGCATTACTTGAAATGATCGATTTACACCAAAAGCTTATTACTGACTAAGGACAGTTTTCCTTGCTTAAAGATGCGTAAAGCTCTAATTTAAGAGGCTTAAAATTCAGGCAATATCTAGTTGAAAGAGCTCACCCTTACAAAAACGGAACAGTCTAAAGAAGATAAGGCTAGCCAACTCCTTTTAAAGGAAAATGGAGAAATTCCAGAACATATTGCCATCATCATGGATGGCAATGGACGATGGGCTAAAAATAAAGGAAGTGTCAGGCTACATGGCCATAAAGTCGGGGTAGATTCAGTAAGAGATATCACAGAAGCTTGTGCTCAACTTGGAGTAAGGTATCTTACACTTTATGCTTTTTCTACAGAAAATTGGGGTAGGCCATCTGTTGAGGTAAGAGGATTGATGCGTTTATTGGTTTCTTCCCTAAGAAAAGAAGCTGATAATTTACACGAGAATGATATTCAGCTCGTGACTATAGGCCAGATGGATAGATTTCCAAAAGATTGTCAACAGGAATTACATGAGGCGATAGAACTAACTAAAGATAACACCAGACTTCAATTGTGTTTGGCACTCAGCTATTCTGGAAGGTGGGATATCACACAGGCAGTTCAGAAAATTGCAGCACATGTAAAAGAAGGAAGGTTAGATCCCGCATTGATCAATGATCAAATGATTAGTGATCATCTCTCAACGGCAAGTATTCCAGATCCTGATTTAATTATCAGAACAAGCGGAGAATACAGGATAAGCAACTTTCTATTATGGCAACTTGCATACTCAGAATTATATATCACACAACAATATTGGCCTGACTTCAGACGTAACGAGCTCTATGAAGCAATTGCTTCATACCAAAAACGCGATCGGCGATTTGGAAAATTAGATATCGCAAAAGACGAAAAGGGTAACTCATCGCGTTTACTCAAAAATTGATGAACTTTATTGGCTAATTCCCACGTGCATACTTTTTTAAAACGATTACTTTTCACCTGCTTATTTGTCTCTTTTTCAGTAGTTACAGTTCAAAACGTACAGGCCCAAGATTTTCAAATCACTGATCCTACTTTAGAAATTCCTCAGGAGTATACTGTTCTGGGAGTAGAAGTTAGAGGCAATGAGTCGACCCGCGAGCAATTCATAATCAATGCTAGCTTAATTCAACCAGGTTCCTCCATTACTTTTCCAGGTGAGGATATCCCCAATGCAATCAAACGCCTCTTTAGAGTAGGCCTTTTTTCTGATGTAAAGATATTTATTTCTGAAAGGACCACTACAGGTTTACGGATAATAATTGAGGTAACAGAGCAGCCGAGAATACTTGAGTATAAAATAGAAGGTGTGAAACGTTCGGAAAGGAGAGACCTTAAAAAGCAAATCCGGTTAGTTCCGGGTATTGCAATAACTGAGGCGAATATTGAGCAGGCAAAACGAACTATTGATAAGTTTTACCGGGGTAAGGGATTATGGTTTACAGAAATTGAGACCCGGGTTGAACCTGCTGAAAAAGTAGAAAATCGATCTATCCTAATTTTTGACGTGAAGAGAGGAAAAAAGCTTGAAATAAAAGATATTCAATTCCCGGATGCAGAGGCTTTTTCAGAAAGAAAACTCACAAAAACGGTAAAGCCATTAAAGGAAGATAAATGGTGGAGGTTCCTATCTAAGAAAACCTTCAAGCAAGAGGACTTTGAAGAAGCAAAAGAGAAATTGCTGACTCACTACAGAAATAATGGTTATTCAGATGTTCGTATTGTTAGGGATTCGGTATGGGTGTACGATTATGCGGGAGATAAACGGGGAATCAAAGTGCGTTTCAATTTACAGGAGGGCCCCCAGTACAAAATCCGAAACGTTAGCTGGGATGGAAATACAGTGTATACCGATGATCAATTAACCCTTGCTCTTGGATTTGAAAAAGGGGATGTCTTTAATGAATCTAAATACGAAGAGAATACCACCTTCAATAGAAGTTCTACCGATATAAACAGTCTTTATCAAAATATTGGATATCTCTTCTTCCAGTTAATCCCTAACATCACAAAAGTAGGGGAAGATTCTCTGGATCTACATTTTGACTTGTATGAGGATGAGATAGCAACAATCCGTAAAGTCTCTTTTTCCGGGAATACCAATACTCATGATGATGTTGTGAGAAGAACACTCCGAACCATTCCTGGAAATAAATATAGTAGGGATGCCATTGTAAGGTCCATCCGTGAGTTGAGCACACTGGGTTATTTTGATCCTCAGAATATCACCCCCGATGTTCTCCCAATGCCACAAAACAAAGAAGTAGATATTTCCTTCAGCCTGGATGAATCTCAAAGTACGAGTAACTTCGAGTTTTCGGGTGGATATGGGGGACAATCAATTGGAGCTATTATTTCTGCTCGCTTGAATTTCAACAATTTCTCTTTGCAGCGTGCTTTAGCGGGCGACTTTACTCCGTTCCCTGCAGGTGATGGTCAAACTTTATCATTAGGTGTGCAGGTTACAGGAACAGGATATCAGAGCTATAGTTTCGGTTTTGTTGAACCCTGGTTGAATGGGAAACCAACATCGTTAGGAATAAACCTATCCTATAATTTCATTCGCTATAGCGGAATTGATGCTCGTGATCGTTTATTCTCTGCGAGTTTATCTTTGGGTAAAAGACTGAAATGGCCAGATGATTATTTCTCTACCCGTACTGTTCTTAGTTACCAGCTTTATGATGTGACAAATTCGCTATCCTTTCTAGCCGAAGGTACTTCAAGCATTATTTCCGTGAAACAAGTATTGGAGCGTAACTCTCTGGATAATTTTGTTTCTCCTAATTCAGGCTCCAAGTTTACACTAACTGGAGAAGTAGCTCCTCCACTGCCAGGCTTTTCTGAATTCTATAAAATCACAACTAATTTCCAGCACCACGTTCCTGTAGCTGGGAAGCTTGTACTCACAAGCCAAGCCGATTATGGTTTCATAGGATACTTAACGAATGGCAATCGTAGTGATTTTCAAAAGTTCCTTGTTGGTGGTACCCAATTACAGCAGCGGCAAAGTTTCTTGTATGACAATATCGACCTGAGAGGTTATCCAGGTGGTATTGGAGAAAGTATTGCTCCTGTAATAGATGGGCAACAGGTAGGTGGAAGGTTATATGCTAAATACTCTTTTGAGATGAGATATCCGGCAGTTAGTACAGAGCAGCTCCAGCTAATTCCGTATGTGTTTTATGATGCTGGAAACTCTTATCTCGAATTTGCTGACTTCGATCCTTTTAAGCTGAAACGCTCTGTAGGATTTGGTACAAGGCTATTTCTACCTGTACTTGGGTTAGTAGATCTGAGTTATGGGTACAGGCTAGATGGTGTAGAAGGTACATCTATAGCACCGGGTAACTGGGAATTCTTATTCAATATTGGATCACCATTCTAATGAAAGCGAAGCTATTTATATCACTTACTCTTGTGATTTTATTTTGTGCGGCCCAAGCTGAGGCACAAAATCAAAAGATTGGATACTTCGAATCAGAAGTGATTCTTGCTCAAATCCCCGAATATCAGGGAATAGAACAGCGCCTACAGCTTCTTAGCGATGGGTGGGAGCAGGAGCTGAACGAACTTGATGCTGAAATTCTCGCCCTTGAAGAAGATTATAAAGCGAAGGAAATTCTTTATACAGAAGAAATAAGGCAGCAAAAAAGAAATGAAATACAACAAAAGAAACTGGCTCGGGATACGTTCTTGAATCAGAAATTTGGTCCGGAAGGAGAATATTTTCAGAATCAACGGGATTTATTGGAACCTATACAACGTCAAATTTTTACGGCGTTAAGAACAGTAGCCCAAAAACAGGGATTTGATTTTGTATTTGATCGTTCAGGCGACCTTTATATGGTATATGCTCGAGGAGAATGGAATCTGAACGAGGCCATTCTTTTAGAGCTAGGAATAGAAATAGAGTAAACATCTTATTTAGAGAAACAATAATTTCTGAAAATTTTTAAGAGCTATGGGAAAACATGTACTAGCTGTGTTGATTGCTTTACTGGTTAGTGTAAGCAGTCAGGCGCAGATTAAAATTGGATTTATGAACCCTGCACAAGTATTAGCGCAAATGGAGGAAGTGCAGATCGTAGATCAGGAAATTCAAAAACTGGTTGAAACCCGGGATGCTGATTTACTTGCTAAATCGACTCAGCTTCAACAGGATTTTGCAACTTACGAAGAAGGCAAAACAGTGTTGTCGGCTGAGGCAAGAGCTCAAAAAGAGCAAGAATTCTTAGACAGGAATACAGCGCTTGAGCAAGATAGGGAAACCTACCTCAACGAAATTAGACAGAAAAGAGCGCAAATGATGGCTCCTATTATCGAAAGGATGGATGTGGCTATTAAAAACATCGCAGATGAAATGGGGTTGGATTTAGTTCTTAATCAGACAACTTCTTATGGAGATGCAATCGTATTCTTCTCCAAAGAAGAACGACTGAATATCACTTCACAAGTTTTAGCCAGACTTCAGGCAGAATAATTAACGTTAGAATAACGCATGAAAAAAATGATACTACGACAAATTAGTACTTCACTAGCAACACTATTACTGGTACTTGGCTTTGCATTCAATGCAAATGCCCAGGAAGATCTCAAAATTGGATATGTAAATCCTCAGGCGATACTAGCCAACATGCCGGAAATGAAAGCAGTTCAACAAAGACTGCAAAATTTCACAGCTCGAAAGCAGCAGGAATTGCTACAACAAGATCAGGCTTTCCAGGCAGAAGTAGCTGCTTACCAACAAAAAATTGGAGTAATTTCGGCAGAAGCTCAAGCTCAAGAAGAAGAGCGTTTAGGTCAAATGCAAAACGACCTGTTGCTTGCACAACAGTCAGCAGAGCAGGAGCTTCAGGATAAAAGAAATGAACTGGTAGGTCCTCTGCTTGAGCAAATTGGATCGGCTATTGATGCTGTAGCAACAAGCATGGACTTGATTTATGTACTGAACACAACAACAAGTACAGGAGACCTTGTAATTTTATATGCCTCGGAAGAATATCAGGCGAAATACGATATTACAGAAAAGGTGATGGAACAACTGGGGATGTTCTAAAATACCCTAGCGAGAAAAATTAAACCCGCTTCATTTTTTTGAGGCGGGTTTTTTATTTCACGTTCTTTTTCCGGTTTTGTATGTAATCCTCAAAAATGTAGCCGCCCAGGTCATTGAGTGAGGCGAAATAAGCTTTTCCTTTATTAGCATCCGTCATTTCACGAACAAAACTCTGGAGATATGGATCTCGCGCAATCATAAATGTAGTGATCGAAATCTTATCTCTTCGGCACTTCACAGCTTCATCCAATACTTTATTTACAATTTTTCTGTCCAGCCCAAAGCTGTTTTTATAGAGCCTTCCATTTTCAAACATACACGAGGGTTTTCCATCGGTAATCATGAAAATCTGTTTATTTGCATATTTTCTGCGCTGAAGGATATGCCGGGCTACTTCTAGCCCCTGTTTTGTATTAGTGTGATAAGGGCCAACTTTCAGATATGGCAAATCTTCTACCGAGATTTGCCAGGCTTCATTTCCAAAGGCTACAATATCCAATGAATCTTTAGCATAGCTTGTCATAATCAGCTCAGATAGTGCCATCGCCACCTTCTTCGCAGGAGTAATCCTGTCTTCACCATACAGGATCATAGAATGGCTTAAATCGATGAGTAAGACGGTAGCTACCGATGTGTAATGATCAGTCTCATGTACCTCAAGATCTTCCTCATGTAAATCAAAATGATCCAAAGAACTATGCCGAAGCATATTTAACATTGTAGAAGAACTATCAATTTGTCCTACATCATCCCCAAGATTCCACTGTCTTGTTTCAGGTTGTCGTTCTAATCCTTTACCTGAGAATTGAGTTTTATGATTTCCAAAACTGCCTTTTTCAAGGTTTTTAAAAACTTCTTCCAGAGATTTCTGCCTTAGACTGCGCTCCGCTTTTTTCGTCATGTTTAGGGAGCCTGACTGATCTCCTTCATCCAGATACCCCCGTTCCTTCATTTCTTCAATAAAATCCCCAATGGAATATCCATCTTCAAACTGATCGGTGATGTTGTACTCCTGGTCGAGCTCGGTAAGCCAGCGAAGAGCTTGAGACACATCGCCACTTGATATAGTGAGCAGCTGTTGGAATAAATCCCAAAGTGTGTCAAAAGGACTTTTGCCTGATTGCTTTTGAAGGCGTTCGTCCCAGTTAAAATACCTAAAATTCATACACTACTATTTGTATACAGAATTGAACTTTGATCAAAACAGTTCCATATAAAAACGGGAAAGGGCTATATTTTTAGTATGAATCGAACTAAGTACGAAGAGCAGCTTTGGAGCGAAGGTTTTACCAGAATAATGGGGCTGGACGAAGTAGGGAGAGGTTGTTTGGCAGGTCCGGTTGTTGCAGCAGGTGTAATTTTTGAAAAGGGGATTCGGTTTCCTGAAATCAGGGATAGTAAAAAGATCGATAAAAAATCGAGGGAACAACTTGCTCATGAAATAAAGGAGCGAGCGTTATTTTGGACAATAGAAGAGGGTAGTATTTCCGAGATCGATGACCTGAATATATTATGGGCATCCATAGCTACGATGGAGAAATGCGTAAAAAAAGAAGCCGCTACTCCTGATTACTTATTAGTGGATGGAAATAGGTATGCTCCCTCGTTAATCCCTTATACCTGTATCATAAAAGGGGATGATAAGTCAATAAGTATTGGAGCAGCGTCCATTCTGGCAAAGGTATATCGGGATAAACTGATGGAAACGTTGAGTATTTCTTATCCCGAGTTTGGATGGGAAAACAATGTAGGATATCCAACTAAGCAGCATCGTGACGCAGTAAAAAAATATGGCTATACCAACCATCATCGTCAAAGCTTTAACCTGGGTACAAAAAAGAAATACGGGTAAGGAGCTATCTGTAAATACTAAATTCGCGTTTATGGAAGTCCATATTCAGACAAATGGCAAGCATAAGTGTATTGGTTAAAAACGCGGAACCACCATAGCTAACAAAAGGAAGTGGGATTCCGATTACCGGTAGTAATGCAGTTGCACTACCCACATTGATAAAGAAATGAATAAAAAATACAGCAGTCACACTGACGGTCACTAGCTGTGCAAAGGGATGTTTATGATTTCCGGCCAATCCCAATAATCGAACAAATAGAAATAGGAAGGTTAGTACTACCAGTCCGGCACCAAGCAGGCCAAATTCTTCGCCAATTACACAGAATACAAAGTCGGTCCATTGCTCAGGGAGAAACCGGAGTTGAGTTTGAGTGCCCTCAAGGAATCCCTTCCCCATTAACCCTCCGGAACCAATAGCTGTTTTTGCTTGAATCACATTCCAGCCTGCTCCGGTTGGATCGAAGGAGGGGTTCGTAAAGGCTGTAATTCGTGCTATTTGATGAGGTTGTAACACGCTTGTTAACGCCAGTTGGACTCCTACTACGGTAAGTATTCCGGTAATGAAAGAAGTGATAGTTAACCAGGTTCTTCGCTGAATAAAAAAGATAAGTCCTGTTAAAAGAATCGCGGAAACTAACCCAAGCTGCCAGTTTAATACGGTTAGATAAAGGATTATTGCAGGAGATATAATAAAGATAGACACTCCATATGGTAAGCCCGACCAGAACAGCATTACAGGTATCAGGGCAAGAAAAACTATCGCAGTCCCAAAGTCATTCTGAGCAATCACCAGTGCTGTTGGGAGCAAAATGATTATTACAGCAACAAGGGCAAACCGGATGTTTTCTGCAGAGATATTTCTTTTGCTGGTTAGATAATTTGCTACCGCAAGTATGGTAGCTATTTTCATAAACTCACTACTTTGAAATCCAAAAGGCCCGATCCTGAACCAGCTTTTTGCTCCATTGATCTCTGAACCGAAGAAAAGCGTTAGAATCATTAGTAAGATCCCAAATAGATAAAAAACGTAAGAGAGCTGGAGAAACGATCGGGGCGATACAAACTGAATACCTACCATCATTATCATCGAGAGAATGACAAATCCCAGCTGTTTATAAAAATTGGATTGTATATAAGAAGGTAAAAACTCTGAAACAGGGCCCTGGGTAGCACTGAAAATTGCAATAAGACCTATTATAGTTAACACTAACCACGCGAATACCATTGACCAGTTAAAATCTCTGGCGTTACTCATTGCTCTACCACTCCCTGTGAATTGTCTTCTTTCGGTTCCCAGGTCATTACATAATTGTATACACTGTTTCTCTGGATATCCCTATGCAGGTATTTTTCGATAACTAAAGAAGCAATAGGGGCTGCAGATATGGATGCAAAGCCGGCATTTTCAAGAAAAACAGTTACCACAATTTCAGGGTTATCGTAAGGAGCGAACGAGGTAAACCAACCATGGCTATAACCATGAGGATTTTGTGCGGTTCCTGTTTTTCCTGCTGTAGGGATATCATTATTCTTCGCATAAAATCGACCACTACCTTCTTCAACAACTCGTCTCATTCCTTTTTTTACTATCTCAAGATACTCTGGGCGTACCCATTCGATTTTATCGTACACCTCAGGGCTTACCTTCTCTAACTCGGAGCCCTGTTGAATATAGCGTACTAAGTGAGGTTGAACTTTATAGCCGCCGTTTGCAATGGAACTTGTCATCTGAGCCACCTGAAGTGGAGAGACGGACAATACTCCCTGTCCTATCCCTAAATTAATCAGATCTCCGAGTCCCCACTGTCTTCTTCCGAATCTGCGATCTAAATAGGCACTATCTGGAACAATACCGGTAGTGGCACTTGGCAGGTCAACGGAAGTAGGAGCTCCTAATCCAAAATCTTTGACCAGCTTACTCCAATTATTGAGATCACCCTGAGTACTAATCCTGTCCATCAAGGCATAAAAGTAGGTATTACTGGAATAAGCAATTGCACTTTCAAGATCATAGTCCCCCAGAGGGGCTATATCCCGATATAACCTTCCTCGAACATAGCCGCCTGTATTTTTGATTACAGTTTCCTCATTTACATAGCCCAGGTGCATTCCAATCATTCCCATAAGAGGTTTAAATGTGGATCCGGGAGGCTGGCGACTTGAAATTGCCCGGTTAAAGAGAGGCCGTGTAGTATCAGAATTGATATCTGCCCAGTACTCTTTGTCTAAACGTCCTGCTAATCGCGTAACATCATAACTTGGAGAACTAACTAAAGCGAGAATCTCTCCGGTATTGGGCCTCATGGCAACAATAGCACCTATTTTGTCTTGCATAAGTTCTTCAGCAAAAACCTGCAGTTCGGAGTCAATGGTTGTGTATAGGTTATACCCTTGTTCTGGATTTTTATCAGCTCTTTCTCCTTCATACTTACCAAGCGATTGCCCAAATGCATTCACTTTAAGGAACTCAATTCCAAGTTCTCCACGTAAGGTATCTTGGTAAATGAGTTCAAGCCCGCTTTTTCCAATCTTATCTCCAAGGCGTAGATCTGATGAACTTTCGTAGTCACTTCTATCGGCTTCTCTTAAGTACCCAAATACATGCGAAGCTACGATATCAGATGGGTAATTACGCTTACTTTCTATCTGGTGACCTATTCCAGGAAGCTGCCATATATTTTCCTGAATCCTGGAAAAAGTTTCAAAATCTACATCTGTGAGAAGTGGAGAAGTTCGATACCACGAATAGCGCTGGGCTTCATCAATTCTGGAGGTAACTACACTATCTTCAATTTCAAGTAATTCTGCCAGTAATGGGATTTTCTCTCTTTCAAAATTAGCCGGGGTAACGGTTATTGAAAATATGGGCTCATTGTCTACCAGAAGCACTTGATTCCGATCATAGATCAATCCTCGCGCAGGGCTCACATATTCTTGCCGGATCGAATTTTCCTGACCCAATACAGCGTAGGTTTCATATTGAATAACCTGCAGATAGAAAACTCTGCCTAGAACAACCAAGCATAAGCCACCCATGATAATCTGGAGGGCTCGAATAGATGTTCTGGTTCTATTTGGTTGTCCGCTATGCATAGTTATTTAACTCTGAAAACATATAGTAAGCAACCAACCAATGCAGTATAAATTGCCCCTCCAACTATTTGTAGGAAGGGATAGAAATTCACTGCATAAGCCTCAAAAAAACTATTCAACCCATAGAAGATCGTGTTATGAACAATAGCTGCTAACCAAATAAAAAGGAATATCTGCCAGAGTAATAGCTGAACTTCAGCTCTCTTTTTAACAGCATTGTAGAAGAGGAAAACGAGCAGGGTTTTCGAAAACATATACATCCCCCAGAAGTCAAAAAAAGCATCCTGGAGCAAGCCAAATAAAGCCGCGATAATGACCAGCCTTGAGCGTTGATACTTGGGTACCAGCCAGAGTAAATAAAAGACGATAGGGTCTACAGTTGTACCAAGAATATCCAGATGTTGAAAAAACAACACTTGAGTAATCACAAGAATAAAGCCAATACCTAAGTCTTTAAGTAAGTCACTACTCATCGAAATAACTCGTTGTATTCGTCATTGAGATTTTGAATGGCAGAATCAGGTTCAGATAGAATTACAAATCCCTCGGCTACATTGAATAGAGAAGTATAAGGTCTCAAGAAAATTCTCTGCGTATCTTTTCCGGGTTCATTTTCTGTTCGAACTACATATCCAATAGGAATCCCGGCAGGGAACTCATTTCCGAAACCAGAAGTCTCTACTACAAACCCCGAATCGACTGGGATCGTTTTTGGTACAAAATCCATCACAAGCTCAGAAATATTATCCCCTGTCCAGCTTACAATCCCGGATGATCGGGTCTCCGAGATTCTGGCACTTACTCTAAACAAATTATTGAAGTAAGGCATAGCCTGAGAGTAAAACCTACCAGTTAAGATCACTTTGCCAATTAACCCATCCGAAGTTACTATTGGCATTCCTTCTTCAATTCCTTGGGTTGAACCAGCATCTATGGTAAAGGTGTTGTTCAACCCGGTTAACTCTTTACTTACTAAGGTAACCGGGAGCATCTCATAAGCACTTTGTTCTTTAAAACTTAGAAGGTCCCTAAGTTCCTTATTCTCTTGTTCAATAGATCTGAGTCGGCTTAGTTCATCCTGCAAAAGGATGTTTTGGCGTTGAAGATAGGTGTTGGTATTAAGTGCCTGACGGTATATCCGTATGTTGGATAGTGGTTCTTCGAGCAGGCTTATAAAAGTTACGGTTGCCTGCCTGAGGGTATTAATTCCTCCCTGGTGTCGGTTTATCGCTATAGAAAGTGCACATACTAAAAGAAGGGCAGTGATTATATAGTCAGAAGCATGTTCAACTTTAAATATTCTAAACCGCATTCAGCGTTTTCCATTAATCGATTACCGGTCGAAAGTACTCCAAGTTTTCTAAAATGGCCCCGGTTCCTCGAACAACAGCTGTTAGAGGATCTTCTGCGATATGAACCGGAAGATCAGTGGTTTCCATAATCAGTTTGTCTAAATTCTTAAGCAATGCTCCACCTCCGGTAAGCATAATACCCCGGTCAAGAATATCTGCTGAAAGTTCTGGAGGGGTTTGCTCTAGTGATTTAGTGATAGATTCAACAATGGTATTCACAGATTCGGCCATGGCCTCCCTGGCATCCTTTGATGTGATATGTCGAGTTCTTGGAACACCATTTACCAGGTCTCTACCTTTAGTAATCATTTCCAATTCTTCGTCCAGGGGAGCCGCAGATCCTATCTCACATTTTATTTTTTCAGCGGTTCGCTCACCAATTAGCAGGTTATGGTTTCGACGGAAGTAGTTGATGATATCCTCATTCAGTTCATCACCACCCAACCGAACAGATTGTGCATAAACGATTCCAGAAAGGGCAATGACAGCAATTTCCGTAGTTCCACCACCAATATCGACAATCATATTACCAACAGGTTCATGAACGTCTAAACCAATTCCAATAGCTGCAGCCATGGGTTCATCCACAAGATGAACTTCTTTGGCTCCTGCGTGCTCAGCACTATCCCTTACCGCCCTTCTCTCTACTTCGGTGATTCCGCTTGGTACACAAATCACCATTTGGCGGGTCTGAGCATACCACTTCATTTTTACTTTTTTGATCATTCCTCTGATCATCTGCTCAGCTACTTCAAAATCTGCAATTACGCCATCTCTCAATGGACGCACAGTCCTGATTTTCCTGTGTGTTTTCTCATGCATTAAGCGAGCTTGATGACCAGTTGCTACAGGAATATCCTGTTGGTTTAAAGCAACAATAGAAGGTTCATTTAGAACAATTCCTTCTCCTCGAGAATAAATGAGAGTGTTGGCAGTGCCTAAATCAATGGCAATGTCCGTATAGAGAAAATCGAGAAGTCCTTTTTTTGGTGGCTTTTTTGCTGATTTTGGGGATGGAATCCCAAATCGATCCGACATTGTTAGTAGTTAAAGCGTTGAAGTTAGTGCTGAAAAAATTTGGCTGGAAAATACAATATTGCAATCCTATTTGCGAATCCTAAAAAAAGGATTTTTAGTGCTTAAAGTGTCTCTTTCCGGTGAAAATCATGGTCATGCCTAGTTCATTCGCTCGCGCTATCACTTCTTCATCACGAATACTTCCCCCAGGCTGTATTACAGCTGTTGCTCCTGCTTGTGCTGCAGCTTCAACTCCGTCAGAAAAAGGAAAGAAGGCATCAGAAGCAATTGCCGAGCCCTGGAGATTAAGCCCTTCCTTTTTAGCCTTGGCAACTGCTATTTCTGAAGAATCAACTCTGCTGGTTTGTCCGGACCCTATACCAAGGGTTTTCCCGTTTTTTGCATACACAATAGCATTCGATTTTATATGACGAACTACTTTCCAGGAAAAAAGAAGGTCTTTCATTTCGTCTTCACTAGGTTTACGATCAGTCACTACTTTAAATTCAGATTCGTCAAAAGGTTCCAAATCTGAGTCTTGCTTTAGCAGGCCACCGAAAATGCTTCGGAATGTAGTTGCTTCGCTTAGTATTAAATCACCTTTTATAGCTATTAATCGACGATTTTTCTTTTGAGTAAGTAAACCTAATGCCTCCTTAGAAAAAGATGGAGCAATAATTATTTCGGTGAAAATACTATCGATTGATTGTGCGGTATCCAGGTCAAGTTCCTGGTTTACAACTACAATGCCTCCAAATGGAGAAACGGTATCTGTACTGAATGCTTTCTTATAGGCTTCATTTAATGTATCCGCTACTCCAACCCCACAAGGGATCGTGTGCTTTATAATTGCACATGCTGGTTTGCCAGACTTAAAATCAGAGATAATGTTCAGTGCTGCGTCTACATCCAGGTAATTATTATAGCTTAACTGCTTACCATGAAAACAATCAATAACATCATCCTGGTTACCATAAACAGCAGCTTTCTGGTGAGGGTTTTCGCCATATCTAAGTTCTTGAGACAATGGCACAGAGATATTGAACTGGTGAGCAGGTTCATCTCCAACAATCTGGTCAAAATAATTCGATATTGCAGAATCATAATCAGCGGTATGTGCGAAAGCATCCTTTGCTAATTTCTTCCTGGATTCAAAGCCAATCCCTGTTCCTTCATTCAGTTCAGAAATAAACGCTTCATATTGTTTTGGAGATGAAAGAATGCACACATGGGCAAAGTTCTTTGCTGATGCCCGAATCATAGTTGGCCCACCTATATCAATGAATTCTGTGGCTTTTGCTACCGTAATATTTTCTCCAGATACAGTTTCTTTAAAAGGGTACAGGTTTACCACTACCAGCTCAATCGGTTTAATGTCTAGTTTCTCAAGTTCCTCATTGTCAGGAGTGTAGCTGGTACGGGCTAATATTCCTCCATGAATATTTGGATGTAGTGTCTTGACTCTACCATCAAGGCATTCCGGGAATCCGGTGACCTCAGAAGCGTCTTTAACCGCTATTCCTGCATCAGATATAGCTTTAGCGGTTCCACCTGTTGATATAATTTCGACTCCGGCATTATTTAATGCCATAGCAAGTTCAATGAGCCCTGATTTATCAGAAACCGATAAAAGGGCTCTTTTAATTTTCAAAGGGGTCTCAGGAAGTGAGGAGAGTGGTTTAAGAGCCATTAATGGGAGAGTTGATTTAGGTAGTTAGAAATTACTTTTGGATAGAGAAGGTGTTCTTGTTCAAGAACGCGTTTAGCCAGGCTTTCCGGGGTGTCATCCGGAAATATTTGAACTTCTTTTTGTTCAAGAATGGGCCCTTCGTCATATTCTTCCGATACAAGATGAATGGTGCAGCCAGAAACGGTATCCCCAGAATCAATAGCTGCCTTATGCACTTTCAGGCCATAAAAGCCTTTCCCACCAAATTTAGGCAGTAAAGAAGGGTGAATATTCAGGATTCGATTAGGGTATTCCCGTATTAGTTGTTCTGGAATTTTCCGTAAATAACCAGCTAAAACGATTAAATCTGTATCCCATTTTTCAAGAATGGAGAGAAGCTGTTCGGAATAATCCCCATAAGAATCGAACTCAGTGCGAGAAATCACAGAGTAGGGTACAGAATGCCCAATGGCATGATCAATAGCTCCAATATCCGGTTTATTAGAGATAAGCCCAGCCACATGTGCCTTTAGATAACCCGAGTTTATCGAATTAATAATAGATAGAAAGTTTGAGCCCGAACCAGAGGCAAAAACAACAATATTAGACAAAAGGGCAGTTAGTTTAAGATTGCAAACACATCTTAAAGATAAAAAACTTAGCCTGCTTTTAGAACCAGAGTTCTACGTCAGGAAAACTTTTTTATGGTGGGGGAGGGAGGTGGTGCTTCAATCCGGAATACCTGATAGTTATTAAAACTCCAGCTTATCTGATTGAAGGTGATTTTCACAGCAGTAGCTATAGGAATAGCTATGAGCATGCCAAGCACTCCGGCTGTTTCTGCCCCTACTAAAATGATAAATAATATAGCTACTGGGTGGATATCGGCTGATCGAGAGAATAAAAATGGTTGAAAAACCAGGTTATCCAACATTTGAACTACAAAAATGGCGATTACACAAACCAGAACAAGCGATAAATCTCCTGTTTCTATAATTGAAACGATGATGGAGAGGATGTATCCGATGATAGGTCCGAAATAAGGGATGGTATTAGCTATTCCTACCGAAATACCAACCGATAGTGAATTCTCCAAACCCGCAATAGTAAGTGTTGACCAGGATGAAAAAGCTACCAACACACTTTGGGTAAGTACGCTTCTGAAATAAAGCCCAAGTCGCTTTTCAATTTTATCGATCAATGTGAGAATAGTCTCGAAATACTTGTTGGGTACCAGGGTAAGTAAGTCTCTTCTGATTTTGGTACCGTCTTTAAGGAAGAAGAAAGCGGCAAAAGGTACTACCAAAACGGCAGAAAAGATATTGGTGAAAACTCCTACAGCATCACTTAAAACGGTTGAAAGCTTGCCTAAATCAAAAAGTTCTGCGAGAACAGCAGAAACGTTCTCTTCAAGAAATCCATCCGGGATAAATTCGTATTGAGTGGCAAGCTGGGTCTCGATACTAACAGCCACTGCCTGGATATTTTCCAGGTTGAGGTTATTTGTTAGCTCAATCATTTCGGCGACAAATAAGGGAATTACATTAGTGGAAATGTAAACCATCAGCAGAATAACTGCAGAAAGAGTTAGCGTAATACCTAACGTGCGATTCAACCCCATTCGCTGTAATCGGTTTACAACCGGGTCCAGGATGTAGCTCAAAATCATCGCAAGAGCGAGATACCCTACAAGGTTTGCATAGTTATATAAAATCAGACCGATCACACTTAGGGCAATGGCCCAGATGCCGAAGCGTACTACTCGTTCAAGTGTGATGTTTCTCATTTTCTATGCTAGCTAATAATGAAGTCAGATTCGAAGAGATTATACTTGAATCGTACCCCTTTCTCAATAAGAAATCGAAGACTTTCTTTCTTCGTTTCTCAGGAATAACGCGCAGAAACCGTGCTTTATGTTTAACGATGAGTTCCTGAATGCATTCAGATTGAATGGATGTATCGATTTGAGAAAGGGCAGAAGAAATTTCCTTCTCCTGGATTCCTTTTTTTCGAAGCTCAGCCCGAATTTTATTCACTCCCCATTTATTAAATCTAAACTTGTCCCTGGTAAAACTTGCAGCAAACTCAAGATTGTTGATATATCCTTTTTCACTAAGCTCATTCAGTATGCCTTCTATCTGGGTAGAAAGAAACCCCTTTTGAAGTGCTTTATCCTTGAGTTCCTTTTTGGAATGATCCCTACGGGAAAGTAACCGAAGAAAGTAGGTCTTAAGCGCCCATTGATCTTCGAGATTGATTATTCGCTCAAGCTTTGAGCTTGTTAAAACGTCTCCCTTTTTTAGGTTTAATGAGACGAGTGTAGAATCAGAAACTCCTACCAGGAATTCTTCCTCCACAAAGACTGAAAACCTGTTCTTATTCTTTTTCTGAACATGAATCGACGAAATTGCGGCGGGCAATAGCGCCGCCACAACTTCTATCGATGCTCTCTCTTGACTATGCTTCAACAGAAGCAGTTTTTTGTTCAGATTCTAGTGCCGGTGCTGGCTCTTCCTCTGGTTCAATTCCACGGAGCCGGTCACGTACAAGTTTTTCGATCTTATCACAAAGTTCGGAATCTTCTTCAAGGAATTGCATCGCTGAATCAGCTCCCTGACCGATAGGTTCGCCTTCATACCTAAACCAGCTTCCCCTTTTCTGAATGATATCGTAGTCAACAGCCAGGTCAAGTATTTCAGCGATTCGGGAAACGCCTTTTCCATACATGATATTGAATTCAACTACTTTGAAAGGAGGGGCTACTTTGTTTTTAGCCACTTTAACTTTAGTACGGTTTCCGATTACTTCGTCCGCTTTTTTAAGCGCTCCAATTCTTCTGATATCAAGTCGTACAGAAGAATAGAATTTTAAAGCTCTACCACCGGTTGTTGTTTCTGGGTTTCCAAACATGACCCCTATTTTCTCACGCACCTGGTTAATGAAAATACAAGCAGTTGAAGTTTTGTTAACAATCCCGGTGATCTTTCTGAGAGCCTGGGACATTAAGCGAGCCTGAAGCCCCATGTGAGAATCTCCCATTTCACCCTCAAGCTCTGCCCGGGGAACCAATGCAGCTACCGAGTCCACAACAATTACATCAAGGGCGCCGGAACGGATGAGTGTTTCAGTAATCTCAAGAGCTTGCTCACCACTATCTGGTTGCGAAACCAATAGTTCCTCTGTATTAATCCCAAGTGCACGTGCATATCTTGGATCGAAGGCGTGCTCTGCGTCAATAAAAGCAGCATAACCACCTTTCTTTTGAGCTTGTGCAATTACCTGAAGGGCAAGGGTGGTTTTACCACTAGCTTCAGGGCCATAAATCTCAGTGATTCTGCCTCTTGGAACTCCCTGTACACCCAAAGCGTAATCAACCATAATAGATCCTGTCGAAATAACCTCTACATCTTGTGCAGCATCATCCCCCAATTTCATTATGGTTCCTTTTCCATGCTGTTTTTCAATTTGTCCAACAGCGATGTCTAGTGCTTTTAATTTATTTTCGTCAGCCATGATTTAAATAGGTTAAGTTCATTTTTAGCAAACATACCAGTTAAGGGTGTCAAAGTGTGTCACCGGTTTTCCATATAAAAATTATATGTGTAAAATATGTATGTTTTATTAAATAACAAATGCAGAATTCTAAATTCCAAAATCCAGATTCCAATTTTCAAATTCCAATGCTCAAGTGTCAAATTCAGAGCTTTGCACAACTACTATTTACTCTTTTGAACAATTTTTGAAAATATTTTCACCAACTCCGAAGCCTCATTGCAAAGAACCATTCTTTCTTCATGTAATTTTGTAGAAGGACTAATGTCCAAAAGCTTGAGCCAGTAGGTGCTTTCCTTTGCTTCTTTTTTGCAGATTTTTATTCTGTAGAAAAATCCTTTCTGCTCAGGCTTTCGTTCGCTTCAATATAATTGGCACCAACTGAACCAGAGGAACGAGTTAGTTGTATTTTGTCTTGATTGTGAATGATATCAGAAGGAATCTTTCGCAGGAAATTCCGGGTGTTTCTTGCAAAGTCGAATGTTCTTTTTGCTAAGTCATAAGTTTTCGAGCTATCCATCAAAAATTGGAATTTGAATTTGAATTTTGGAATTTACTACATGTGTGTTATATGTAAGACTATTCCAGCATCAACTCCTTACAAAATATTTTTCAGCGAAATATTTAATTCCTCGATTGCTGCTTTGATTTGAGCTTCTGTGGTATAAGGAGCTGGTCCAAAGCGTAAAATTTGATTCCTGGCATCAGTAAAAATACCTCGCGAAAGTAAATCTGCCCTTAAATCCCGGGCAAAAGGTGAGGTTAAAGAAAGAAAACCTCCATTGGATGAAAGAGGCTCATTGTGAGTGAATTTGATGTGTTCAGGATTGAAGTCTTTTTCCAGGAATAAAGAGCGAAGCATACCTACTTGTCTCTCATATTGATTTCGGAGTACTTCAGGGGTTAGTCCCTGCTCCTCGAAAAACTCAACCACCTTAGCCGCACGGAATTGGGATGATGGATCGTAAGTAGCACTGGCAAAGCGCTGATCTGAAGAGTCGTATTGTACCGGGTCATTATTTCGGGGATGATCTAATGTGCTAAATGAAGCAAACCATCCTGTGATTACAGGTCTAAGCTCGCAATCCTTTGGGAATCGGAGAAAGCAATTAGCCTCTCCCCATTGCAAATATTTATACCCTCCAATCATGATAAAGCAATCCTCCAGGCCTTCCTCCCGAATGGATAAGGGAACTACGTTGGTGCCATGATAGTCATCGATAATTACAGGAATTCCCTGTACCCGGGCCGCTGCTGCAATTTCAGAGAGATGGCTATTGATAAGGCTCGTTTCGAAATATACTCGTGAAAGCATAATGGCAGAAGTATTCACATCGATCTCTTCAATGATCCTCTGTGCAAAATCATCATCAGGAGTAGTTGGTACAGAAACAACCTGAAGACCTTCCTCTTCTAAGCGTCGAAGCTGACGAAACATAGAATGGAATTCGCCATCAGTTGTTATGATTTTCGGCTTTGATTTCAGATCGAAACTGCTGAGCAAACTGACCATCAAAAAATGAGTGCTTTCCTCCCGGCAATACAAACCATCAGGGTCGTCATAATACTCCCTCAGATAATTTCTTAGAATCTCCGTTTTTTCAAACGATTTATCCCATTTCTTATCTACTTCCCTGGCACAAACATCGAAATATTCGGTTTGTCCTTCACGAGCTACATCCGGCCAGGCCTGATGGGAGTGCCCGGTGAATAGCAAGCGTTCTGATACATTGAATGCTGAGTAGTGAGGAGCTAATCGATTTGCTAACTGATCTATTTCTGACATATTCGTATTCTAGTCATCCTGAGGTTGCTGCCGAAGGATCAACACAACTTTGAGTAATCCGGATTTTATGTTGATTCTTCGCTACCGCTCAGAATGACAATTAAGAAGGTTATTATTTAAAACTTCGATCTAATAGCCCAAAGATCAGGAAAAATAGCATGGTTGATGGTTTTTTGAAGGTAGGCGACTCCTTCTGAACCACCCGTTCCCTTCTTGCGACCAATAGTTCGCTCCACCATTTTTACATGACGGTACCTCCATTCCTGGAGTCCTTCATCAAAATCCACAAAAAGCTCGCAAAGCAACGCAAGTTCTGGCTCAGTTTGCATTACCGATACCAGCACATCCTGGATTTCTTCAGAAGGGTTGTACATCAGTCCCACTTCATTTTCCCGTTCGGGCTGTATAGGGAATCCTTTTTTTGTGAGATACATTCCAAAACTCTCCCAAAGGGTATCTTCCTTCATTCTTTCAGTTAAAATCTGAACATGCCTATCATTGTCTTTATGGGCCTCCAACATAAGAGGTAATCTTAAGCCGCAAAGGATTTCCACTTCTCTAAATTGCAGCGATTGAAATCCACTTGATTGACCCAGAAAAGTTCGGAAGCTATTGAACTCAAGTGGGGTCATGGTCTCAAGAATATCCACCTGAGATACAAGGGTTTTCATGATAGTTAGAATGCGGCGCAGTGTTTTTACCGAATTCCAGGTATGTCCGTCTTTTAGCTCGCTTCTTAGCTTGCCAAACTCATGCAGGACTTGCTTGAACCATAATTCATAGGTTTGATGAATTATGATGAACAACATTTCATCATGTTCCTCAGGCTGAGATTTAAGCTCCTGAAGCTCAGTTAGTTCATCGATTTTGAGATAGCTTGTATAAGTAATTTTCATGGTGACTCCTTGCCTGAATGATAGCCAGAATTATGGTTATCTTGGAACAAAAAACTTGTGAAGATACTCATCGCTGATTCAGGATCTACAAAGACGATTTGGGCTTCGATTATAGATGGAGAAGTAAAGAAAATCTATATGCAGGGCTTAAATCCCGGGCTTTGGACCGATGAAGAGATAGAGGAGAGTATAAAGAAGAACCTGATTCCGGGCATCAAATCAGAAAAATATGATTCTATTTACTTTTACGGTGCAGGGTGCGGGCGGGCTGACCGCGCTGATCGAATTCAAAAGATCTTGAGAGCCATTTTTCCCAGAACGGATATTCATGTAAAAACGGATATAGAAGGAGCGGGTTTAGCTTTATTTGACCGGGAAGATGGGATTGTAATTATATCTGGAACTGGTTCAAGTGCAGGTTTGATGAGGGATGGAGAATTGGTAAATCAGATGCCATCCTTCGCATATCCTAAAGGGGATTTTGGAAGTGGAAGTCATATTGGCGGAATGATACTGGAAGCCTACTTATCTGGTAAAGTGCCAACAAATATTACAGAGCTTATTGACAGTAAAAGTAGATTTAGTAAAGACGAGCTATTCCAGAAGTTGCTTAATCCGGACACTGCTAAAGAAGTAGCAGCTAGAACAATGATTGTGACTGGTGGTTATGTTCATGGCTCATTTATTCAGGAAATAGCAAAGCGATCGATACAAATGTTCCTGGATGAACTTGATGAACATTTCTCAGAAGATTTAAAGATTTTCCCCATAAAATTGAACGGAAGGACGGCTTATAACTTCTCCAATATATTTGATAATGTTTTCTATGAGGCTGGCATTTCAATTAAAACCGTGCAATTGGATCCCATCGACGAGCTAATTAGGTACCATAGTAATGATTGATACACATTCCCATATTTATTTGGAGCAGTTTGATGAAGACCGGGACGAAGTAATGCAGCGAGCAGAAGAAATAGGGGTGAAAGCGATCTTTATGCCTGCTATCGATTTTAGTTCTATAGCCCAGATGGAAAAACTAAGTCATCCTTCTATCGAGTTCTATAAAATGGCAGGCCTCCACCCGGTTGATGTGAAAGAACCGGGAAGCGATTTTGAAGAGAAGCTTTTGGAATATTGTTCACGTAAAGATTTTTACGGGGTGGGAGAAACAGGGCTTGATTACTATTGGAGTACCGATTTTGTAGAAGAACAAAAAGAGAGTCTTCGAATCCATTGCAAAGTAGCCAAAGAAGTGGCTAAACCAATCATTCTGCATAACCGGGAGAGTACTTCCGATTTGCTCGACATTGTTGAAGAACAGCAGGATGGAAGTCTTTCCGGGATCTGGCACTGTTTTAACGGAACTGTGGACGAGGGCAAACGGGCTATTGATCTTGGGTTACATTTGGGGATCGGAGGTGTGGTAACCTTCAAAAATGGAGGGGTAGATAAAACCGTAGCTCAACTCCCGCTGGAAAAGATGATCCTGGAAACAGATGCACCTTATCTCTCACCAACTCCAAAAAGGGGAAAGCGGAATGAGCCTTCTTTTATGAAGTACACAGCCGAGAAGTTAGCTGAGATTTTTGAGATCAGTTTTGAGGAAATAGTGTATAAAACAGATAGGACGGTAAAAAAGCTCTTCAAAATTTAGTTTCTTTCCTTGGAATATCTTCAATAATTCTTGAATTTTGGCGCGTCTCGGTCAGGGCTAAAGATCATTATAATTCAAGGATTACTATGAGAAAAGCTCTGCTAATTTTTTCTTTTTTATTTTTTATCTCTCACACCTCATACGCTCAAAGCATAATGGTTTCGGGCCGGGTAATTGATGGTGAAGGAGTACCTTTGTCAAGTGCCAGTGTAACTATCAAAGGAACATTGAAAGGTACACTTACCGACGCTGAGGGATATTATAGCCTAAATGCTAGTGAAGGGGATATTCTGGTATTTTCATTCGTGGGATTCAAAGCCAAAGAAGTATTGGTCGAAGATAACCCCACCATTAATGTTACGCTGGATGAGCAGCTCAATCTAGGGGAGGTATTGGTAATAGGTTCTCGAAACAAAAGCAGAACGGTATTAGAAACTGCAGTCCCTATCGATGTATTGGACGTTTCAGAGTTGTTGGCGGAAAGCCCTCAAGTCAACTTAAACCAGCTGATGAATTATGTACTCCCTTCCTTTAGTTCAAGCCCTCAAATAGTTGCAGATGGTACGGATCATATTGATCCTGCTTCGCTGAGGGGGTTAGGGCCTGATCAAATGCTTATTCTCATAAATGGGAAAAGGCGCCATACTTCTGCTTTGTTAAATGTGAATGGTACTCCTGGAAGAGGAAGTGTAGGTACAGATTTAAACGCCATTCCGGCCGCTGCGATCGAGCGGATTGAAGTATTGAGAGATGGTGCAGCCGCGCAATATGGTTCCGATGCCATCGCAGGTGTGATCAATATCGTACTAAAAAAAGACACCGATAATCTTGATATCTCTGTTCAAACGGGGATGCAGACAAGTTCGAACGGCAATAATTTTGATGGTGGAATCGATGGGGAGGATTTCCAGCTAAATGTGAATCGCGGATTAGCCATTGGGGATCAAGGGGGGTTCGTAAATATCACTGGCTCTCTCAATACCAGGAACCGTACAAGTCGGTCCGGGGAGTTTACTGGCGAAATATTCAATGGGTACAATGCCATCGAGTGGGTGGCATACCAGGATGGAGCAAATCTCCAGACTCTACAAACAGATCTCGCATCCATTCAAAGATATGCTGCCGATGTAACTCATTTTAGTACTGGCTTGAAGAGTTCGATAGCAGCTGCTCCCGATATCGCTACTATACAGGCATTGTTAAGTGATGGTGATGGGAATCCTGTCGATTATTCTGATGCTGAGTTAACAGCCCGTGGCCTTGACCGGGGAGATTTTCGAATGAATATTGGTCAGCCTGAATATCGTGAAGGCAAACTATTCGCCAATTTTGAACTTCCAATTGGTGAATCTACCCTTTATTCATTTGCAGGTATAAGTAACCGTCGAAGTGTTGGTTTTGCCTTTTATCGGCGGCCTACTCAGGAAAGGGCATATACTCCTCTTGAGATAAATGGCTTTCGTCCTGAAGGGCATACCTTCGTGAAAGACCGTTCTTTTGCAGTTGGAATAAGGCAGAATATAGCAGGTTGGGATACAGACCTAAGCACCTCAATAGGAGCAAATACCTTCAAGTTTTGGGCAGCAAATTCACTTAATGCTACCTTGCAGGGAGCTTCTCCAAAGCTATTCGACTCCTGGAACAACTTTTTCCAGCAAACAACTTCCAATTTCGATGTAACCAGGAACTGGTCAGATATTTTTTCAGGATTAAACGTAGCCTTTGGAGCAGAATACCGGATAGAAAACTATCGCATCCTGGAAGGCGAAGAGGCCTCCTGGGCAACCTATGATGTAAATGGGAACGTAGTTGCTGACTTCAATCAGCTTGCAGATTCTCTAAAAGTAGTCGACTTTTTTGGAAGGCCAAGAGTAGGAGGGGCGCAAGCTTTTCCAGGCTTTAGCCCATTAAATGCGGTAGATGATTATCGACAGAGTTTTGCGGGCTATGTCGATTTTGAATTCGATTTTACTGATGATTTCCTGGTTGGAACGGCAGTACGATATGAGAATTACAGTGACTTTGGTTCTACCTTAAATTTTAAACTGGCAAGTAGGTTGAGCTTTAATGAAACGCTAAGTGTCAGGGCCTCCACCAGTACAGGTTTCCGGGCTCCATCTTTACATCAGCTGAATTTTAGCAGTATCAGCACTCAATTTGATTCTGAAGGGATTGGGCAGCAGGTACTTACCGCACGAAATACAAGTACAGTAGTTCAAAACCTGGGAGTACCTCAACTTAAGGAGGAAACTTCACTAAGTGTGAGCGGAGGATTCACTCTGCTTCTGATAGATTTGGGAATTACACTCTCAGTTGATGGCTATTATACCGGGATAGAAGATCGAATTGTATTAACCAACCAATTCTCGCAGGATGATTTCATTGCTAATGGAGATGATAATATCGCCAGTATTTTAGAAGGAGCGAGGGCTAACAAAATTCAGTTCTTCACTAATGCGATTGATACAGAGACCATGGGAATTGAAGCAGTAGCTTCTCATCAAACTAATTTCTTAGGCAGCTGGAGACTGACGAATGATTTTGCCTTCTCCTATTCTCAGACACAACGAGTAGGAGACATTAATACCAGTGATTTATTGGCTGATTACGAGGAGATTTATTTCGATGGCTTTAGCGGAATTTTGCTCGAAGGAGCCATTCCTCAAACCAAAATGAATCTCTCTACCGCTTTTTCTAACAGGAATTGGACCTTTTTAATCAGGAACGCCTATTTCGGAGAGGTAACCGAAGCAGAAACTGATCAGATAACTGGCGAACATCCTGTTTATAGCGGAAAAGTAATCACTGATTTGTCGGCCATTTACAGGTACTCTCCACAGCTTTCTGTTACTCTTGGAGCAAATAACCTGTTGGATATTTACCCTGATGAAAGACCAGAAAATCTTACTTCCGGTAACCAGTTCATCTATTCCAGGAGGATTTCTCAGTTCGGTTCTAACGGAAGGTACGTGTTCACCAAGGTGACGATAGCACTTTAGAGTGATTGTTTTATCGTCATTGCGAGGAGTATTGCTTTTTGATTTGAGCAGATGAATTGATCGACGAAGCAATCTGCGGAAAAGAGGCTGCTTCAGTGAGACTGCTTCGTCGAAGTAAAATGGATGAAGGCTAATCAGCTATAGCCTCCTCGCAATGACAAACAACGATTGTGTTGTGGGCAAATCATTTATCCATAAAATCCCTAACAATATCCCCAAGATTCTCCATATCACTTTTTTTGGAGATGAGAGGATCGATGTTAGGGTCTCCCATATTCTGAATTCGATAAGAAGGTAGTCGATCCTTAAAATTGTGGTATACGAAGGTGTCAACAATTCTTTCTTTTAAGCCATGAGGAACCTGGTATCGTTGAACAATAGATGCCTCTATTCCAATGTGCACAACCTCGTGAATGATGGTGTTGGCCGGATTGTCATATTGTTTAAAATCTCCTTCAGTGGTTGTATAGAGAAGAATAGTTCCGTTATCAGGATTATAGCTACCTCCTGGTCCATAAAGGGTTAGGGTAACGGTATAGGACTCAAAGAGTTTAAAATCCCAATTCAGGGAAGAGTTCTCAATCTCCATAATAAACTCATTCAATAAAGGAATTCTTGAAGAAACCTCTTCATATCCTTTTTGGTAATCTGATCGGTCATAAACTTCATTCCTTATAAAATTGCCGAGCTGCTCATAGTCTTGATCAGAAAGAGAGCGAGTCCTGGCTTTTTCCTTTAACGATTCAATCAGTTCTCCCTCCGGCAAGCTGATATCATATCCGTTTTGTTCAAAGAAAGGGATAGCAATAATGGTTCTCCAAACATACTCCGTCTCTTGTTCAACAGTAGGTATCTCTACATTGACAGAGCTTGTCCCCGCATTGACTTGAAGCAAAGCGGTCAAAAGGAGTAAAGAAATCATGTACATACTGGCTTGGAATTTTCAAGTCAACAAACACGTACTGTCAACTTAGAAGTTTCAAGCTGCTATTTAGTATTTAGCAGGAGTACCCTCTGGCGGAATACTATTCTCAATGAATTCCCGGATATCATCATTGGCATTCTTGAGGTCTTCAGCTCGTAAATACATCATATGACCACTTCTGTATCCTTTAAATGAAAAGCGGTCTTTCATCTTTCCACTAGGATCAAGTTGCCACATGGTATACATAGCATCGAAGTATTTTGTAGCTCCATCGTAATAGCCGCTTTGGACTAAGGTATGTAAGTAAGGATTCTGAGCCATCGCCTGACGGAGATTCTCACCGCTATTATTTCCGGTTCTATCCCATGGTCGGACTGGTCCGAACATATTGTACTTGAGGTCAGTCTGGAAATCCAGATGGTTTAAAAAGTAATAGTTCACTGCCGGGGTAAAGGAATGCAACCAGGAAGTAAGTTCAGAATTGAAATCAGGGCTGTCACCTCCAGCTGTTCTGTCGAGGCCTTTGTAGCGTGAATCTAAACGACCAACAGTATTTCCTTCATCTCTAAGCAGTTCCTTCCAGTAGAAAGCAGTAGGGATATCCAGATTATATTGCAAAATGGCTTCTGTTGAAATCCCAGAAAATCGCGCCATTTCTCGGGCAGCTTCTTGTCGAACTACTTCATCTACAAAGCCCCCTTTCACAAGAATAGGCATGAGTTCATTCACCGCGTAGTCCTCAGCAAGGGGAAGTACTTCTTCCAAATCCATAGCCTGTAAATCGGCGGGCAATTTATTGTGATACCATGCGGCGGCAGTGAAGTAAGGAAGACGTAATGAAGCACCAAGCGGCCCGTCTCGTCTTCTCTCGCTAGTGTGGACTCCAAGTTCAGTAGGAGAAACCAGGATCACTCCATTCAGGTACATCCACTCACTATTTTGGAGTTCCAGGGCCAGGCCGGCTACCCGGGTAGTTCCATAGCTTTCTCCAATCAGATATTTGGGTGATCTCCAACGATTAACTCTGGTAACAAACAGGTTAATCCAGTTTGCCAGGTATTCGATATCCTGATTCACGCCAAAAAACATATCCCGATCTACTTCTTCATCAAGTATTCTCGAGTACCCGGTATTTACCGGGTTAACGAATACAATATCAGCCACATCTAACACCGAATGAGGATTGTCTTTCACTCCATAGGGTTGAATAGGAAATCCTTCATCATCAATAACCAGAACTTTTGGGCCAGTGTACGCCAAATGCATCCATACTGAAGCCGAACCTGGGCCTCCATTGAAGGAGATCATAAGAGGTCGTTGAGAGTCGTCTCTTATGTCAGTTCTTTTGTAGTATGTATAGTGAAGAGTGGCAACCGGAGTACGTTCATCATCACCAAAAACAGGTTGAAATCCAGTAGTGGTTGAATAAGGGATTTTTTGCCCGTTTATAGTTACTTCATGTTCAGTAAAGATTGCTTTGTCAGCAAATTCTGGTAAATGAACCTGGGCAAGCAACACATTTGAAGAGCATAGAAAAACGAAGAGCAGGAAGATTCTGGAGTATTTCATAGTTAGTACAAGTTTTTAAAGAATGTAGGACAGTAGGCTGTTTTTTTCAGGAAGGGTTACAAATTTTAAAGCATCTTTCACGAGCAGAGCGAAGTGATCTCGGTTTTACTGCATCGAAACTGAGACTGCTTCACTACGTTCGCAGATGGGGTTTAATTCCAAGTAGCCCTAGCTCCCCATACTTCTCCAGGTATTTATTATCCAGGTTTAAATATGGATACTCAAATCGATAAGGGCGATCGGTTCTTAATTTTGAGAAAAGAGCAGCTTTATCCTCTCGGTTCGTTAAATCTCTCAGAACAGCATCATATTCTTTAATAGGATGTAAACGACTTAACAATTGAGAAAGCGAATAGCTAAGATGCGCTAGTTCAATATTCTTCCGTTCATACAAATGATCAATAGCCGGTGACTCAAGACCAAAAAACTGGCAAAACTGCTCGATGATTATTTTACTCGCATTCAATTTAGCTTGTTCAGAATACCCTGCAATATGTGGAGTAGCTAAAAAAGCACGATTTGCAAGTCCGGGACTAAAATTCGGTTCACCTTCCCATACATCGATGATACAATCACCTACTATACCAGCGTCAAGAGCTTTCATAAGTGCTGATTCTTTAACTACTCCTCCACGTGAAGCGTTGATGATAAGTTTGAATTGGTTGCTCTCAAGGATTTCCTCATGGAGCCAGTGAAAGGTGGGGTATCTACCTGATTTAGTCAGGGGAACGTGAAAAGTAAGTATGTCACATCCTAGGAGTTCCTCCAATGAACATGAAGTAAAATCCGCATCAATTTCTTCCCTGGGAGGATCATAAGAGTGATGGTAGAGCCCAAACTTCTTGAACAGGTTGGAGACAGCTGTTCCTGTTTTACCCATTCCTACAATCCCAAACGTTAGCTTCTCCAGGTTGACTTCCTTTTCCATACTCCATAAAAGGAGGGAAGTAAGTACATATTCTGCTACCGCCCTTGCATTGCATCCTTTAGCATCAAAAAAGGAGATTTCTTGAGATTCGAGATAATCAATATCTACATGATCGCTCCCGGATGACCCAGTACCTACAAATTTTAAAGAAGAAGGAAGTACTGGAAAATTAGGCTTATTTATCTTTGTTACGGTTCTAATTAGAAGAGCATCGAAGCCGTTTAAGTCTTGAAATTTTGCCTGGGGATCATAAAAAGTTAGCTCGACCTCCTGAGGAGTGAGCAGGCTCAGTTTATAGAGGTTTTGATCGGCAAGTACTTTGATCAAAGAAATTGGGCTTAAAATGAGAAAATAACACGAATTTGACCTATTTTTGGCCATGAGCTCCAAGTATAACATAGTTTCCCTAATTCGCAAAAAGAGGGATGGCCAGTCTTTAACAAGTGATGAGATTCACTATCTCGTTCATGCATATACCGATCATACTATTCAGGATTACCAAATGAGTGCCTTTCTTATGGCTGCTTACCTGAACGGGTTGAATATGGAAGAATCGGCAGCACTTACCGATTCTATGCTTGAATCTGGGATTATAGTTGATTTATCGGATATCCCGGGTGTTAAAGTAGACAAGCACTCGACCGGAGGAGTAGGAGATAAGTTATCGCTAATCCTTGCTCCTGTAGTAGCTAGTGCCGGGGTGCCTGTACCTATGATTTCGGGCAGAGGTCTTGGCCATACAGGTGGGACGCTTGATAAACTTGAGTCTATTCCAGGGTTTTACACCGATATGGATTTGAAACGATATCACGACATCATTTCAAAGCACAACCTGGTATTAGCAGGGCAAACCAAAGAAATAGCGCCGGCCGACAAAAAGCTTTACGCACTGAGAGACGTTACTGCTACCGTTGAATCCATTCCTTTAATTGCCGGAAGTATTATGAGCAAGAAGCTGGCAGAGGGTATTGACGCACTAGTACTGGATGTGAAATATGGTTCCGGCGCTTTTATGAAGAATGTGGACTTAGCTATTGAACTTGCTGAAGAACTGGTAGGAATCGGAGAACGATTCGACAAAAAAACGATCGCATTTCTTACGAATATGAATCAGCCTCTCGGTTATAAAATCGGGAATTGGTTCGAGGTTGAAGAATGTGTAGAAGCACTTCAGGGAAAAGGCCCGGATGATATAATGAAGCTCTCAAACTTGCTTTCGGGCACTATGATTTATCTGGGCGAAAAGGCGAAAAGTATTGAAGAAGGAATTGAAATAAGTGAGCGGCAAATTGAAAACGGCCAGGCTTTTCAAAAGTGGATTGATATTGTTGAGGAGCAGGGCGGTGATAGCTCGTTGATCATTGATACAAGGAATTATCCTAAGGCCAGCTATGAATTTGAGTTAAAAAGCAAGGAAAGTGGCTACATAAAAGCCATGGAATCCTATCAGATAGGAATGGCTTCTTTAGAGCTTGGAGCTGGCCGCAGAGAAAAAGAAGATATAATCGATCCAACTGCCGGTATTATTCTGAAAAAGAAAGTAGGAGACAAAATTGAAGAGGGTGAAACAATTTTGACAGGGTATACGAACAAGCCCGCCATGATTGAAATTGTTACAGAAGAGTTATTCCAAGCAGTGGAAATCGGAAATGAGCGTCCAGAGCCGGAACCTTTGGTCACTCATGTTTGCGACAGCCAAGGCACAAGGGCATTTGAGCTTTAGCATGTTGAATTACTATAATAATCAGTTAACTTAGTTCCTGCATACAAAGGGCATAAAAAAAATACACAGAACCATGTTTAAACGATTTATTCGCGCTATCAGATCCTTATTCGGTGGAGTTATCAGCTCAATGGAAAATCCAAAATTAATCCTTGAGCAAAACATAAGAGAATTAAACGACCAGATTCCTCAAATGAATGAGAATATCGCTACCGTTAAAGCGAATCTCATTATGCTTCAGAAAGAAGTAAAACGTAACGAAAATCAAATCATTGAGCTTACTTCCAAAATTAAATCAGCCATCAAGGCGAACAGAGATGATATTGCTGAGGGGTATGCACTTCAATTGGAAAAGGCGAAAGAAACTATTGTTCATTCTAAAGAACAACTAGCTTTTGCAGAGCGTGCTTATGAGAAAGCATTGAAAGTGAAGAAAGTATTCATGCGTGAAAAGGATCGTAAGATTCAGGAAGCCAAAGAAGCTTTACGTGCCAGTGAAAGAGCCGAATGGCAATCTAAGATTGCGGATACCTTAGAGCAATTTGAGGTGGGTGGACTTGACCAGACCCATGATGAAATGATTAACCGACTTAATGAAGAGACGGCTAAAAACGAAGCTCGCATGGAAATTGCATTAGATAGTATTGATACCCAGACTATGGAGATTGAAGCTAATGCCGAAAAAATCCGGGCACATGAATTGGTTGAACAATTCAAGTTGGAAATGGGTGAGACCTCCGGTTCTATTTCTATCGAAGAAGAGCCTGTTAAGGAGCAAGCTCCTTCTAAATCGGTTGGTAATAAAGAGAAGAGCTAAACATTTTCTGAGATGAGTACCCGGAGCGAACAAGAACGTGAACGCCTCAAAGAGGAATACAAAGATCATTATCGAAGGATCAAAGAGGCGAAAGAGCAGCTGCGTCAGACTCAGCAGAAGGGGAAAATTGCCCAGGCATTAAATAATATGAATGCTGATAACCTTCTGGAGTCAGTGGATGAATTCCTTGGCAAGGTAAAAGAAAGGGTAGTAAGCGCAGAAGCACGGCTTGATGTGGCCATGGATAGTCTGGATGAAGATGATCCCAAAACTGCAGCAGGTAAATTAAAGCAGGAAGAGCTTGATGCTGAAATGAAGAAGCAAAAAGCAAAACAAACCCTGCAGCAGGTTAAAGCCGAAATGGGCATGCTTTACTCAGAAATAGAAAAGCATGCTGACGAAATTCAGGCCGAAAAAACGATCGGTACCAAAAAAAATGAAACACCAGATGATGATACATCATCAGAAGGGGACACTCCAGAATAGCAAACATGTCGGCTGACGAACTAAATATAAATTATACCCGAGAAGCTTTTTTAAATCCTATCAATTTGGGGGTTTTGCTAGTATCAACCTTAGGAGCTTTGTTTTTTAGCAATCTAAGTGTTGATGTATCTAATATTCTGCTTTCAACGGTATTTGGTGTTGAGTTGATGTATTTAGGCGTAGTGCCCAAGCTTCCTCGCTTTAGAAAAAGGGTTGAGCTCAAGAAAATCAAAGAGCGTCACGCTGCAAATAACGAAAAGGATTTGTTCCAGGCACTGGATTCAGCCAGCCAGAAAAGGTTTTTAGTATTGAAGCACCTTGCTCAGTTAGTACAGGAGAACTTCGAAAAACTGCCATACAGTTCACAGGGATTGTTAGACAACATCAAAAAGAAGATTGATGAACTCTTGGGCAACTATTTAACCCTGCTTGATTTAATTAAACGATATGAAGTTTATCTGAATACATCTCTTGAGACAAATTTGAAGGAAGAAGTAATTCGAGAAATTGAACAGATTAAAAGTCTTGACTCCGAGAAATTGAAACGAACGAAGTCACGCAGGGTTGCCATCATGCAAAAGCGGCTTCAAAAGTTTAAGATTGCCAAAGAGAAGTATTTAGTATGTGAAACTCACCTGGAGACTATCGAGGATGCGGTTCGTTACATTTATGAGCAATCCATGACAATGAGCAATCCAGAGGAAATTGGATTCCAGCTTGATAACCTGCTTACAGAGGTAGATGAGACTTCTCAACTTATTGACGACCTGGACCAGGATATCCTTCCTGAATACACTACAGAATGGGAAACAGAACTCGACTTTGATTCTATTTTGGACGAACTTTCTGACGAAGTAGATAACGCAACTAATCCGAAAAAAAGAGTTCAAAATAAATGACCCCTTCTTTTGATACGCTAATCCTAGAGGTAGATGAATCAGGGATAGCAACAGTCAGCATCAATCGACCTAAGCAACTAAATGCATTAAATAACCAGGTTTTTGAAGATCTGGATGCTGCCATTGACCACATCCGGGCCAATGATGACATTAGAGCGGTCATTATCGCAGGTTCAGGAGATAAAGCTTTTGTTGCTGGTGCTGATATCAAAGAATTTGCAGATTTTGATTCTGAACAAGCTGTAACTCTTTCAAGTAGGGGGCACAGGGTGTTCCAAAAGTTGGAAGGTACTACCAAACCCATCGTTGCAGCGATTAATGGGTATGCATTAGGCGGAGGATTTGAATTGGCCTTAGCCTGTCATCTTCGGGTAGCTTCTCAAACCACTGTGGTAGGGTTACCGGAAGTTAGTTTAGGCTTAATCCCCGGTTATGGGGGAACTCAACGGCTACCATTATTAATTGGAAAGGCTAAGGCACTCGAACTAATTATGTCAGGGAGGTTTGTCAAGGTTGAAGAAGCTCTTCAATTAGGGATAGTGAATCAGGTTACAGAAGAGGATGTAGTAGGGGCCGCAAAAAAAATGCTACAAGGGATTATCAAACAGGCTCCCCTGGCTATAAAAAATGCTATATTAGCGACGAAAGAAGCAGGTAAAGATTCGGGATATGGATCGGAGGCAAATCTTTTTGGAGAATTGTTTTCCACTGCTGATTTTAAGGAAGGAACTTTGGCTTTTATGGAAAAAAGAAAACCGAATTTCTCCGGTAAATAGGAACGAATTGAATCTGAATGAGCGACGAGCCTCCATCGGGTAGTACATATTCATCTCAACATATAGGAGTCCAATAAGTATGGAGTGGCTCCTTATCATCGCAACTATTCTCCTCAGTGGATTCTTTTCAGGATCAGAAATAGCCTTTGTTTCGGCTAATAAGCTCAAACTTGAGGTCGCTTCCCGAAAAAGAAACGTGGTAGCCAGTTCACTTGGCTTTTTTAAAGAAAACCCCGAGACTTTTCTAACTACTACTTTGGTGGGGAATAATATCATCAACGTATTGTACGCCACATTCATGGCCATTTTTCTCATTTCGCCAATTGATTATTATTCAGAGGCCTGGTTTAGTCATACTCCTACTGACTTTGAAATCCTGCTTGTCCAAACCATTATAGCATCAGTTTTAATTATGCTGTTTGGTGAAATTCTTCCGAAAGCCATTTTTAGAGCACAGGCAGATTTCATGCTCGGATTGATTGCTATCCCATTACGCATTTTCTATTTCCTGCTCTGCCCACTTATTTCCCTTGCCAATGGCTCGTCCAATATCCTTATCAAATGGCTGGTACCAAACGCTGAACAGGCTTCTTCTTTGTACCGCCGCCAGGATGTAGAGTTAATCTTCAAAGAGCTTCGTGAAAGTGGAGGAAGTGAAGATCTCGATCAGGATGATTCTGAAATTCTTCACAATGTGCTTGAGTTGTCTTCCAAACGGGTAAAAGATTCCATGATTCCCCGAATTGAGATTGAAGCTGTAGAGAAAAAAACATTGTTGGATGAAGTACTCGATTTATTTATCAAATCGGGTCATTCCAAGTTGCCTGTGTATCAGGATTCTATTGATGATGTAATTGGGGTTGTTTTTGCCTATGACCTGTTTAATAATCCTAAATCGCTTAGTGAGCTCATACGGCCCGTGAAATTGGTTCCTTCCAGTAAAAAATCGAAGGACTTGCTTACCGAATTCAGGCAAACAAAGCTTTCAGTGGCTATTGTTCTGGATGAGTATGGAGGAACAGCAGGTATGGTAACGATTGAGGATTTGATAGAAGAAGTAGTTGGAGATATTCAGGATGAGCATGATACAGATGATGATATCATCAAAAAATTGTCTCCAAATACCTATGTTATAAGCGGCAATGTGGAAATTGAGGAGCTTTCAAGTAGATTTTCGGAAATTGAATTACCGGTGGAACCTTCTGAATATGATACCGTAGCGGGCTACATTATAAATACTTTGGGGCGCATACCGACGGTGAATGAAGAGGTGCTTATTGGGGACAAAAAGTTCATTATCAGTAAAGCTACCCAAAGCAGAATTGAAACTGTAAAGCTTATTTTAATAGAGTAGCTAGGTATCTAAGTGACAAAGTAGCAAAGTGTACATAAGTACTCACTTTGCTACTTTGTCACTCGACTACTCTGACACTTAAAAAAATAAAGATGTTTGATAACTACCCTAACTGGTCACAGGATTTTGCAAGAAAGTATCTAAGCCGAACCATTAATACGTTCCTTTTACATGGAAACGTTCATGATTTGGTTCCACTTAAAACAGAAGATGGTACCGAATTCAATCGATTAAAAACCTTTCTTTCGGATGAGTTTTTTGGGGCTCGCGATTATGTGATTTTCTATGACCGTGCTTCAGGTATTTACTTCAGAGATAAAGAATCCCAGGCAGATTTCAACCAGGCGATAGCTGGCCGTGATAGTTTAGTAGGTACAGATTACGCTAATAAAATGCCTAAAGACCCGGTTCGTGTATTCTCTTTATTAGAGCAGTATTTTAGGCTCCGCTTAGATCAAAAGAAGAGCGTTGCGCTAATTGTTGATTACGCGGAGACCATCATCCCAATGAGCGATGCCAGCTCAACCGGTAATGAAGACCGGACATCATTGGTATATCTATCACGCTGGGCACATGATCCCATGTTTTTAGCTTCGGATTTCACCACCGTTTTAATCACGGAAAACCTTGCAGATCTCAACAAAACCCTGATCCAAAATCCATACACCACTGAGATCAAGATTAATATTCCCGGAGAACAGGACCGCCTGGAATTTGTAAAGTTTGAAACCAGGGACGACGACTTCAAAAAAATCTCTGCGGTTTCCCCTGAGATCATAGCACAGCAAACAGCAGGGTTGAATTATGTGAATATCAGAAGCGTGCTTTCCAACGCCCGGGAGAATAAAGAGAAGATCACTTTTGAAGGGCTTTCGGAAAACAAAAAAGAACTGATTGAAGCGGAGGCTTATGGCCTCCTGGAATTTGTAGAAACTCCATATTCATTAGATAATGTGGCAGGGCACACTCATGTAAAATCCCATCTTCGAAAAGCAGTAAAAGCATTGAAGGAAGGGCGTCAGGATGTAATGCCGATGGGTTATTTGGTATGTGGGCCTGTTGGGACTGGTAAAACCTTCCTGGTCACTTGTTTTGCAACCGAAGTTGGTGTTCCAATGGTTAAGCTCAAGAACTTTAGAAGCCAGTGGCAGGGAGTAACCGAGGGTAATCTTGAGAAGATTCTCTCCATTCTAAAGGCAATGGCTCCGGTTGCGGTTATGATTGATGAGGCAGACGCCTATTTGGGTGACCGTAATGCCAGTGGAGATAGCGGTGTTTCCAGCCGGGTATTCTCGCAGATCGCTACATTTATGAGTGATACCAGCAACCGTGGTAGAATTATCTGGTTCCTGATGACTGCTCGTCCGGATTTAATGCCGATCGATTTGAAGCGACAGGGAAGGGCAGAAGAGCACCTTGCACTATTCCCTCCTCATACCAATGAGGAACGCATTGAGCTTTTCAATGCAATGAAAAAGAAGACGGGTTTGAAGATGACCGAAGAATATATTCCGGCTATCATTGAGGAAGGCTTTAAAACATTCTCCGGAGCTGATATGGAAGCAGCGTTAACTCGTGCCAAGTTCCGTGCAGCGGCTGAAGGAAGGAAGAAAGTAACCCCTCAGATTCTGGATGAGGCCCTGGCAGACTTTATTCCTCCTACTTATCCCGAGGAAGTTGAGCTTCAAACCCTGAATGCGGTAATAGAATGTACTTCTAAAGAACTGCTTCCAGAGCGGTACAGGGAGATGGACCGAAATGAAATCCTGATTAAGATTGAAGAACTGAAGTTTAGAATTGGGTAAAAAACTTCTTTCAATTAAACTCTATATCTAGTTTCTATAAACCAAAGGATTGTTAGCTAGGTTCTCACCGCGCGCATGATATAGTTTGTGGTCTGGTGCAGATTCTGGATTGAATTTCATATCCAAAGAAAAATAACGCATGGTGTATCCGCATCTACGTTTGTCAGAAGTATTGGCATTGGCTCCATGAATTATCCGGGCATCATGTAAAGAGTAATGTCCTTTTTTTAACTCAAACCAGACCACATCAGATTCGTTGAATGTTCCTTTTTTAATTTCAGTAGTAAAGGTACTGTTCTCGGTATCCTCTACTTCTTCATATTCAGAAAAGCCGTTATTTTGGGTGCCAGGTACAACTCCCATGCATCCGTTCTCTATAGTTGAATCGTCGATCGCCAACCAAATGGTTACAATCTTGTTAAGCTCGTCAAACTTCCCTTCCCAATAAGCACTGTCTTCATGCCAGGGCGTTCTTCGTCCTTTCCCAGGTTCTTTGGAGATAAAATGACTGCTAAAAAGTCCAATATTTGGCCCAATAATATCTTCCACCACATCTAATACTTCCGGGGATAAAAGAAAGTCTATTAATCTTGGGTCTCTGAAATGGGGAGTATCCAGTTCATCGGAAAGCTTTTCCCCTTTGTTTCTCAAGTGTTCTTCAAATATCTCTGTAAGCAGAGCTTGTTTGCTTTCAGAAAACAAATTTCGATAAGGTAACAGGTAGCCCTGTTTCTTGTAGAATTGAAGTTCAGATTCAGAGAAAGTATTTAATGTGGGTAGGCTCATTATATATAAGTATTCGGGTTAACTTTCTTTATCCTGAAAAGCCTTCTTCTCTGAGAAATAGGAAGCAAAAAGGAGGATCATAGCCACTAAAGCACCTGCAAATTCGCCATCACCAACCATAATGTGGGCAAAAAAGGCCAGGATGAAATCGAAGAAAAATCCCGCGTATGCCCACTCTTTCAAAGTAGAATACTTACGAGTCAATATTGCAATTAAGCCTAATAATTTTGCTATACCCAGCGGATATATTAGGTAAGTAGGATAACCAAGAGCTTCAAAAGCATTGACGATTGCTTCATGGTTGAAGAAGTAGTTTCCAGCTGAGAAAAGCATTAGCAAAGTCAACAGGCCAGTTGAAATCCAATAGATGATCTTTATAGTTTTTGTGCTCATCGTGAATAAGTAGCTTAGAAGTTGAGTAAGAGCGAAAGTAAAAAATCCTGATTTTATCTCTAAATTATACCCTTCGAAACTAAAGTGAGGTATGCTTTTTAACACCATTTTTTTGCTGGGAGCCATTCATGGACTGGTACTTTCCATTTTATTGGCAAGCAAAAAGGTGAACCAGCTTTCAAACCGCATTATGGGAGCATTGATGCTGGTTTTTTCGATTGATTTAGCCATGGCCAGTTATTTGGGCTATGGGGCTTATCACGATTTCCCTCACGCCATAGGCCTGGATTTCCCTGTTACATTGCTTTATGGCCCGCTTCTTTATCTCTATTCCAAAACACTGATAAATGCCCAGACAAAAATGGCTCCTAAAGACTGGTTGCATCTATCCGCTTTTGGATTGCTCCTTGTATACACTATCCCTTTTTATCTAATGACAGGCCAGGAGAAAATTGACTTAATAAGTGCCGAAGGTGGATTGATGTATGGCCCTGCTTTCATCACACATATCAAGCTTGGATTCAATTTAATCTACATTGCATTCATCTTGAGGTTGATGCACCACTATCGAAACCAGTTAAAAGACAACTATTCTTCCCTGGACAAACGCAACCTGGATTGGTTACAATGGTTCATTTTTGGGATAGTAGTGTTGGCCCTCATGGCTACTGTTTTGCATTATATGAGTTCGGTATATGGTGAAAACGTTATGTACACGAATATCAACTTGCTGGGGATTACTATTTATGTGTACAGCATCGGATATATGGGATTAAGACAACCTGAGTTTTTTGCAGATTTTTCCATCCTTTCTGAAACCGAATCTATTCCTGATTCGAAATCCACTCCGAGTTACTCGAGATCGGGCTTAGATGAGCAGTCCGGGAAAGAGTTGATGGCCAGGCTTACTGAAATGATGGAAGATGAAAAGCCCTATATGAACAACGAGTTGAGCCTGAAAGACCTTTCTGAAACGGCGGGTATTTCTACTCACAATCTTACCGAGATTATAAATAGTTATGCGGGTAAGAATTTCTATGACTTTGTTAATGCTTATAGAGTAGAAGAAGTAAAAAAGAAAATCATGGAACCAAGTTCCGATAACCTGACGATACTAGCTCTTGGCCTGGAAGCCGGCTTTAATTCCAAATCCTCCTTCAATTCGGTGTTTAAGAAGCATACCGGGATGACACCATCTGAATTTAAGCGGTCTTTGAATTAACTAAATACTTTGATTTCAAGACTATTTATTAAAGACCCACCCCTCAATCCCCTCCGGTGGAGGGGAAGCTCGTTGTTCAAGTGTAAATCCAGATAAAGAAGTTCCCCTCCCTGCTTGCCGCAGGCAGGTTGGGAGGGGACAGGGGTGGGTTAAAAACAATAAATCTTTTGAATAAAAAGAAGTCCAAACCCAGTGGTTTGGACGATTGGACCTCTCCTGAAGCATAAGTTTGCCACCGAATTAAAACCAACGTATTCGGAGATGAACTTCAAAACACTTTTCACGCTATTTGCTATTGCTCTGTTTGGTCAGGCAGTGCAAGCATTTCAAACACAAACGGTATCAGGGGTAGTAATAGATAAAACCACAAAAGAGACATTACCTGGAGCCAACATAGTTCTGTTGAATCATGACCCTCTAATTGGTACTTCAACCAATTTCGATGGTCAATTTACCTTAAACAATGTTCCACTTGGACGCCATGATTTCCAGGTATCCTATTTGGGATATCAAACAAGAGTAATCTCCGAGATACTCATAACGAGCGGCCGGGAAGTTGTATTGACCGTAGAGCTCACCGCAGAGGTATTTGAGGGTGTTGGGGTAGAAGTAGTGGCGACCATCCAAAAAGATAAGGCCATCAATGATATGAGTTATGTGAGCTCAAAAGCGTTCACCATTGAAGAAACTCAGCGTTACGCAGGTGGATTGGATGACCCGGCGCGGTTGGTTACTGCTTTTGCTGGGGTAACTTCTTCAGGAGGTACTCAGACTAATGCTATATCTATCAGAGGGAATGCCCCTAAAAGTGTGCAATGGAGGTTAGAAGGAATCGAAATACCAAACCCAAGTCATTTTGCGGGATTATCGGTAGCAGGAGGAGGAGGCTTGACCTTGTTTAGTTCGCAGTTACTTGCCGATTCAGATTTTATGACTGGAGCATTTCCAGCGGAATATGGCAATGCACTATCAGGAGTATTCGACATTAACTTTCGATCAGGGAATAAGAATCGAAGAGAATATGCATTTCAGTTAGGAATAAATGGGATAGAAGCCAGTTCGGGAGGGCCGTTCAAGAAGGGCAGTCCATCTACCTATCTATTCAATTACCGGTTTTCTACTCTGACACTTTTATTGCCCCTTCTCCCAACTGAAGGAACCATTCAATACCAGGATTTATCTTTTAAAATGGATTTCCCAACAAGAAAAGCCGGAAGATTTGAATTCTGGGGAATTGGAGGTTTAGACATGCAAGGATTGGATGCCAAAGAAGACCCATCGGACTGGGAATATGCTTTTTGGGATTTCAGCGATAATGATATCAACCTTGGTGTAGGAGCCGCAGGCCTATCTCATAGCTTGTTGGTTAACTCTAAAGGATATCTAAAGACAACCGTAGCTGTTTCAGGGAATTCAACAGATTATGAGCTGAATCAGCTTGATGAGAACTTCATTGCAAATCCTGAGCTTCGTATCAGGAATAAAACAGGCAGGCTGGCACTTAAATCTTATCTTAATCAACTGATCGGTGATAGGGTGACTTCTCGAACTGGTTTTGAGGTGCAGCATTTATTTTATGACCTGGACCTGAGAGGAAAGACTGATAATCAGAGCCCTTTCCAGCAATTAATCCTGGAAGATGGAAATGCACAGTTAGCTCAGGCTTATTCTCAGTTCAAAGTGGAATTCACTCCAAAACTATCTGGTACGGCCGGGATTCATACACAATGGTTTTCCTCAAATGAAGAATTTTTGATTGAGCCACGTGCTGCTTTGAATTGGCAAATGAATAGCAAAACAGGCTTCAATCTAGGTTATGGTTTACATAGCCAAATCGAAGAGCTAGGAATTTATCATGTACGTTCACAAAACCAACTGGTAAACGAAGATCTAAAACTCGCTAAAGCACATCACTTTGTGGCTGGATTAAGTCATAATTTAGGAGAACACCATTTCGTAAAAGCGGAGTTGTTTGCTCAACGATTATTTGATGTACCAGTAATTGCTGATAGCAGTTTTTCCATGCTGAATTTTGTACAGGATTTAAGCTTTGCTGAAGAATTAGTGAACGAAGGGGAGGGTGAAAACTACGGCATTGAGTTTACCCTGGAGCGGTTTTTACATCGCGGATATTACTACCTGGTCACCGGAACCTTGTATTCATCCAGATATAAAGGTGGAGATGGAACCTGGAGGAAGAGTCGTTTCGATCAGCGAATTGCAGCCAATGTCCTTTTTGGAAAAGAATACTTCCTTAACGAAGGGAGAAATATATTTGGGATAAATACACGTGCCAGCATAACCGGAGGTGAGCGATATAGCAGGGTATTACAAACGGAATCTGCTATCGGGGAAGAAGTAATTTTTGACGAAACCAATCCTTATAACAATCAATTTGATGCTCAGCTGGTAGTGGATTTAACCCTTTCTTACCGAACGAATAGAAGTGGGTATTCCAGCATTTGGCTACTTCAGATTAAAAATCTGCTAGCCAGTAAGGACCGTTCGTTCGACTATAACCATCTTACCAATCGGGTGGACTTGATTGAAGAAGGGTTGGTTCTACCCATACTTAGCTGGAAGATTGAGTTTTAAGGTGAGTTTGGAATAAGAAAACTCCTTCTGTTTTTGTGGTCATTCCGCGGCGTAAGCCGGAATCTGTTAGGGTTCAAAGAAGTATACCTCCACAGATCCTGGATCAAGCCTGCCTGTCGGCAGACAGGTCCGGGATGACTAATAAACATACATGAATTCCTTTTGTAAGAATTTTTATCACGAGATTTGAGTGGAATATTCAACCTTGAATTACGATTATCATCTGTTCAACTATCCAATATTCCACTCATGAAGAAAACTATTCTGTCCGCTCTATTCGTAGCCTTCGTTCTTTCAATGTCTATTCAGGCTCAACCTCAGTTCAAAGCCTTGTTGTTTACGAAAACAGCTGGATGGCACCATAAGTCTATTAATGAGGGGGTAGATGCAATACGCTATCTGGGAGAACGACATCAGTTCCAGGTAGACTGGGAGGAAATGGCCTGGAGGTTTACGGATGAAAACCTGGAGCAGTACGATGTAATCATTTTTTTGAGTACTACCGGGGATGTATTGAATGATGAGCAGCAAGCAGCCATGAAACGGTTTATTCAATCGGGGAAAGGTTTTGTAGGCATACATGCGGCGTCAGATACTGAGTATGAATGGGAATGGTTCACTCAGCTCGTTGGCAGGATGTTTGTGATTCATCCGGCAAATCAAACGGCAAGACTTCATGTAGTAGATCGAAATTTCCCGGGTATGGAGCGTATGCCTGACTCGTTTTTATTCACCGATGAATGGTACACCTTTACCGATGAAAAGGTAGAAGGCTTAAACTACCTACTTACTATTGATGAAGATTCCTACGACCCAAGTGCGGATTGGGGAGATAAGAAAAGTGATGGAATGGGCGATTTCCATCCTATTTCCTGGTACCACGAATTTGATGGCGGCCGGTCTTTCTATACAGCAATGGGGCATATGGAAAAAACCTACGACGACTGGCTATTCCTTGAACATATATATGGTGGCATATACTGGGCTGCTACTGGAAAAGGAATGATAAAGGATGAGTGACTAACTATATTATGAAAAACAGTTTTGACTAAGGTTTTGAGTTGAAACTGATAGCTGTCAGCCGTCAGCGATCAGCCTATCTCATGCCGTCTTTATTCTCATATCGCCCATTATCAATTACCCTTTTCCCTTCTACCGGCCAGTTGTACAAATAGCAGGAAGCTTGTAGCTCTTTACCACCCATTTGAATGGGAATCACTTCCCGGATATACTCATTGGGTTGATCAAACTGTTTGCCAACTCCTTCGAAATGATCAAGGTATTTCACCAATTCAGCTTCATTTCTCTCAATTTTATAAATCTCCCCATGAACGTTCATTTCTGAATGTTCTTCATAAAGAGCACCAGGATAGCTTCCAATATCAATCAATCTACCGGGGAAATAACCTTCACCTACCAAAGAACAGTTCTTTCGGATGAACCTGGCGGGTTCATTATCATACATAGATTTGAGAAGGCCGTAAACGAAGATGTGCGTTTTCATGAATAGTTTTTCCGGAAAATAAAAAAGGGAACAGGTATAACCCATTCCCTTTTAGAGAAATAAGGATAGTCTTATTTATTCAACAATCAGCTTCCCTTGCATAAGTGCATAATGTCCCGGAAAGCTGCAAATAAAGGTATACTCGCCTGCAGCTGGAGCAACAAACTCAACAGTAGTTTCTTCACCTCCACCAATCAAAGATGTATAGGCTAATGCCTCATCTCCTTCAGGGATATACTCTGTATCTTTTGCTCTAATCGCTTTAGTTGCATAAGCAGCCACATCAGTTCCTGCAGCTAAAAGAACCCAGTTATGGCCCATAGCTGCTTTTGGAAGTTTTCCAACATGCTTTAGAGTAAGAACTACGGTTTCTCCTTCTTTCACTTTAATTTCGGAAAGATTGAACCTCATTTGATCTGTTCCTTCGATTACAATTTCAACCTTATCGGTTGAAGGAGCAGGTACCTCATTATTTAAAACGGTTGAATTACTTACTAAAAGAAGCATCAACACAGATAAAAGAATATTCATAGTAACAGTGATATTTCGTTGTTTTTTTATCGCCCAAATTTCTTCGTTCAATATGAAGATAATGTGAATTCCAGAGAAATATACCCAATGAATAAGCAAAGAAATCTGTTGTAATGTGTTGGTTTGCCACAAAGACACAAAATTTAGAGTTTCCGTGTTTTTGTGGCTACTAGTACCATCTACAGGAATTCCTTTTGCAAAGCTTTGGTGCTCACTGAGATAAATTTATTCCTAAACTTCTTTGTATTCTTACTACCTTCGGCTTCAAACTCATTCACGACTTTTTTTGACTATGAAAGAAGATTTAGAGTCCATACGTAAGCGGCTTGACGACATTGATCGGTCCATTTTAAAAGCTTTAGCTGAGCGGCAGGGACTGGTAAAGGAAGTTTCCTCTTACAAATTGGAGAACAATACCGGTATTAGAGATTTGGAAAGGGAAGAGAAACTTCTCAATAAAATCCGTGATCTAGCTACTGAAGTAGGCTTGGATAGATACTACGCTGAACATCTTTTCCGGGAAATCATTACTAATTCCGTTCGGTTTCAGACTCATTCTTTAGTGGACCATCAAAACGAGAGTAATGGAAATCACATCAGAGTAAGCTACCAGGGTACAGATGGTGCATACAGCCACCTGGCTGCAATTAGGCATTTCAGCGAGCGTTTTGATCATGTTGATTGCTATGGCTATGATACCTTCCAGGAAGCAGCTAAAGCAGTAAGAGAGGGACATGTAGACTTTGCGGTGCTGCCCATAGAGAACACAACAGCTGGGTCGATTAATGACACCTACGACATAATCGCAGATCCAAATGTGCACATAATTGGGGAAGAGATTATTAAAGTTGTGCACTGCCTGTTAGCTGTGGAGCAGGTGGAAGTGTCAAAAATTCGGAGGATTCTTTCCCATCCCAAAGCCATTGAGCAATGCACCAATTTCCTTACAAAACTTCCACGTTGTACTGTAGAATCGTATTTGGATACAGCGATTTCCGCTAAGAAAGTGCTTGAAGATGGAGATATTTCTCAGGCAGCAATAGCTGGAGCTCACGCTGCCGATCATTATGGATTACAGGTAATTGCCCATGATATCACCAACCAGAAAGAGAACTACACACGGTTCATTATCGCTGCGAAAGAAAAAGTAGTGGTTGATCCCCAGATTCCTGCTAAGACATCACTTATCATGGTTACTTCTCACAAAGAAGGGTCTTTGGTAGAATGCCTGAATGTGCTTCATAAACGAGGGATCAATATTTGTAAGCTCGAATCCCGGCCTCGTATTAACGAACCCTTCCGATATTCGTTCTATGTAGATATTGAGGCAAATCTTGCTGACCCCAATACCGAGCAAGCTATAAATGAACTTGAGCAAGAAGCAGAAGAACTAAAAGTGCTTGGCAGTTACGCCAAGCAACTTAATAACTGATCGGGGCAGGTTACTCGAAAGAATAGGTTGCACGGAGAAAGGTCGAATAGGAGTTCACCACTCCGTCTGTTCTGAAGTCTCTAATTCTATAACGTGCATCGAAGGCCCATTTTTCAGAGAAGAAAAACCGGTAGCGTATTTCCATTTCATCAGCATCTGGGCGGTATATATTTCTGGCGATTAACCATTCGCTATCGGTTTTCACGAACTCAATCATGATTTCATGCTTATCAGCAAAGTTGTTGATACCCACTGAGGTAGTAATGCTGGTGCCGTCTTCAATACTGGTATTCAGGTTCTGTCCAAATTCTCCGGCAACTCTAATAGATCCGCCTCTTAGGCTTTCTCCTTGTGGAAAGTCAAGGGTAATGCGAGAGGTGAAGGCGAGGTAATCGGTAAAACCATTTGACGTTCCATATATGCTTGGGATATACATCAAACCGAATCCTTTTTGAATCACATTGTTTACTCTTTCCCGGTTTTCAGCTCCTGCATAAAATGTAAAGTTGTGGTCGTTCCTGGTAAAATCCAGGGGCTGGCTGTATTGAAAGGATGGGTGATCTTTAGGTTGATACTCAGCAATACCTTCTCCATACCAGCCATTGTTTAAATTTCTTTTGTAATAGATTCCATCCGTCCAATGCACATTATTACTATTACTATGGTATCTCGAGTGAGATCGTTTAGCATTGGTTAAGGTATTTAGAGATTTTTGGAATCGGCCAATTCGTATTTCGTTTTTGTCATCTTTGTAGCGATAGAAAAACTCGTCAAATGTGAGGGAACCAAAGGCTAACCTACCGCTCCCATCTGCAACTAAAGTAGGGTTTACTGCTTCAAATTCTTTTGACAATAAATAGGCAGCCCTGGCTGAGAATGTATGATTTTCTGAAAAATGGTAGCGAATACCCGGACGTAATCTCATTGTATAATTATCCCCTCCAAGTCCATCTGCATTTGTGTCCGACCCGATATGCGCGAAACGAACATTTCCATAAACTTCAAAACCCGAATTATCCTGGGCATAAGTAGTCAGTGGAAACAAGACGAAAGTTAAAAGGGCAATTACTCGAACAAACATAGATTCCTCCGTTGTTTAAGGAAAAAAGGCGCTTGATCTCTCAAGCGCCTTTAAAATTAATTAGCCTGGGAAAGGCACATGTGAATCATGAAGAATAATCTTTATTTCACCATTTACATTTTTAGTGTAAGCAAAAGAATATTCAACTTTCACATCAGCACTACCATCTGCAGGAGTGAAGTAGTAGTTACCCATTGCAACAGCCATGTTACCAATAATTTTGGTTCCAACATTTTCCCATCGAACGTTAGTCCATGGCTTGATAGCAAATCCTCCATCCTCAGAGTACTTGTCATTTCCTCCAACGAAGTAAGATAAAGCTCCTTCAAAATCTAATCGGAATTGCTTTTCCTTAGCAAGAGTAGGCTTGAACAGTACATTTCCTTCCTGGTAATTGTAGAACTTGTTGATGTGGTCTGTTGCTGCCTGTACATAGTCACCTTTGTCGGTGAATACTTTTCCGATTTTAACAATTCCTTCACCCCAAGCGATTTGCGCTTGTCGTACCTCGTTCTCGCTAATGCTTGATACCTTTTCAGTTACGGGTGTTGGATCCGTAAGGATATCTCCAGATGCCTCTACAGTAGAGAACATTCCTATAGAAAATATTGCAATCATTACTGCAATAGGAAACCTTGAGCTTAGTATTAGTTTTAAATTAGTGAGTTTCATTTTTTTGATTTTTAAGTGTATTCCTACTCTTTTGAGGATTTTCGGATTACTCCTCTTCGAAGGATGCGCATATACGCTTCACCTCGGGCGGAAAAATTTTCCAGATATTTGAAATCAGGTTAAAAAAACCTGGATATCAAGATTATATGTCAGCTACGTTCAAAAAGGCTTTTGAGGAAGTAGCTAAAATCTTCGCCTCTGTAGAAAGACAGGGTAGAGCATTGAAAGTCGTAGCAATTTGACCGGAGGCCAAATACATGACTTTTAGCGCAAAATAAATATGCAAAAGCTCTTAGAGGCATTGTTGGTTTGGTTATTTAGATTGATTCTAAATTATGATTTAGAAAAAGAACAAGCCAATGGGTCGCAATGATTTTTAAAACCATTTACAACTTTACTTTGACTTATTCGAACCGTCTAACCACTGAATTTCGTACTCCGTTCCCTCTTCGAAATTTTTTTTTGTTTTAATCCATTTACCATCCTGCCAAATACGAGAATAGCCCCTTTTTAGTGGTTCATTGGGGTCTTTTTTATCTAATCGATGAGCTAATTCAGACCAGGTACTCTTCTTTTTCTGAAGGTTGGAAACAGATAGAAGGTGTAATCTTTCTCTAAAATTGGAGATAGAGTTCTGTGCTGTAGTCATTTTTTGTTGTACAGCGAGAAGTGCATGAGACCTGGCCAGATTTAGTACCCTATCTTTATAATATTCCACAGCACCTTTAGTATTCAACTCCAGTTTTCTATATAAATCTTCTACATAAAATCGAATTTCATTGATATCCGGCACAGCTAATACCGCAGCCTGTGTAGGAGTTGCAGCTCTAACATCGGCTACAAAATCACTAATAGAAAAATCGACTTCATGGCCTACTCCGCTAATAATTGGTATTTCGCAATTAAATACCGCCCTGGCTACGGCTTCTTCATTGAAAGGCCATAAATCTTCTAAGGAACCTCCTCCTCGACCAATAATGATCAAATCCACGTTTTTCTGTTCGGAGAAATAATTGATTCCTTTCACAATTTCCGGCGCGGCATTTACTCCTTGTACACTGGCATGATAGAGCTTCACTGTTGCCAAAGGCCATCGCTTTTCGAGTGTAGAGCGAATATCCTGGAAAGCAGCAGTAGTTTTTGAAGTGACCACTCCAATGGTAGCTGGAAATTTGGGTAATGCTTTTTTGTGTGACTCCTCAAATAAGCCTTCTGCTTTGAGTTTTGCTTTAAGTTCTTCAAAAGCTTGTTGAAGTTTACCAATGCCCGCTTGCTGTACCAGGCTAACAATTAGCTGGTAACGACCGTGAGGCGCGTACACCTGCAAATCACCACCAACTACAACCTGTTGCCCATCAGCCAGCTGAATCCCTGATCTTTGAACGGTGTTTCTCCAAATTACACAGGGTAACTGGGCTCCTGAATCCTTCAGGGTAAAGTAAATATGTCCATTTGCACTCTGTTTAACATTGCTGGCTTCTCCCTCAACCAAAATGTCATTAAAATTCTGCTCCAGCAGCGATTTAATTTTCCCGGTAAGTTCAGTAACTGTAGGAATGTCAAAAAGAAAAGGAAGTTGGTCGGCCATTATTGCTTTTTTGCTACTTAAGACAGTTATTTTAGTATTGGTTTTTAGTTGAACTATCTGGCAATGATACGAAAACTGGTTTGCATAATCGGACTCATTTTTTTCTCCATCTCTGGCTTTTCCCAGGAACTGGAAATGATTTATGAGAAAACCTCAGAAGCGCTTGGAGGGAAAGAGAGATGGGAGTCGGTTAGCACTATGTTTGTAGAGGGATATTGGAGCTTTCCCCACGATGTAAATCATAGTTTTGTATGCAAACTTAGTAACCCTGATATGGCTAAAATCACCTTTATGGTAGATACAACCATGCACACAGTATCACGGTACGGAAGAAAGGGTTGGATTGATGATCCAACGGAAGTGATAAAAGGCTATTCCAATTTTGATGCCATAGAAAAAATGGTGGCTACTAATGCCTTCCTTTACGAGAATAACCTTGTCGATTATGAAAAAAAGGGATTGGAGCTAAAGTTTGAGGGTTCTGTTGTAATTGCTGATGAAGAAGTGTGGTTGGTACGAGTAGAAGGTTTCCCAAACAAAGAGGAACTCTATTACATCTCTCAAGATGACTACCGCCCATTCATAAAGCAGAGCTATTACTTTTGGCGCGGAAGAAATGGGGTAGTGAATTACTACATCAAGCAATACAAGGAAGTGGAAGGAATTCAGGTTCCCAGGGAAGTTCTGGTTACCAGTGAACATTTAAATTTAATCCTGAATTATTCTTCTTATGTTTTCAACACTGAAATGGATAGCGACGAATTCAAAGATCCGAACGAACCTGATTTTACCACCAATTCATTGAGTTTAAGTAAACAAGAAGTCCAGGATTACCTGCACGATAATATCCCTATGACACGCAATATGGGAATCGAGGTGCAAACCCTGTCTTCAAACGAAGTAAAGTTAAAGGCCCCGATCGATTTAAATGTAAATCACATGAGATCAGCTTTTGGGGGAAGTGTAGATAGTTTGTTTTTAACCGCAGGTTGGACTTATATCCGCTTATTAACTGATCATTTTAAACCACTTCCACTAATTGTAGGAAGTAAAGCCCAAACCACCTACCAAAGGCCGATCACCAGAGATTTTTCGGCAAAAATTGTAATCCCTTCTAAAAAAGAGGTAAGAAAGTTCCTTAAAGCTTACGAAAAAGATGGAACGGCCCGAATTTCACTGGATGCAGTAATCGAGGATGATGGTAAAACCTTCGCTGTTTTTACCGGTGATTATGTACTGGTAAAATCTCCAAAAAGATCTAAACAACCGGGCGAACCATAATCTCAAAATAATTGAGAAGCGGACAGGTTTTTGCCATAAAAATGGCTTCATCCAGGTCTTTGGCAGCAATGATGGTATAGCCCAGGATGATCTCCTTTGCTTCGATAAATGCACCATCAGTATTAACCGTTTCATGGTCAATAATATGAGCACCTTCATCCTCTAATCGTTGAGAGTCAATGTGCTGATTACCCAATTTTTCAATCCAACTAACGTGTTTCTGTATCCGATCTCTTAGTGCTTCATCCGAGGTATCTACCCCTTCCTGGCCCCGGAAAATGAGCATGTATTTTTTCATGTAAAAGCATTCGTTAAAAATGTATGTAAGGGCTGAACGGCTTTATAGTAGCCGAGAAGTACTTCAGCCTGGTTAGGTGCTTTAATAAACTCAGAAGTTGGCAAAGTTGCCATAGCGTAGAATTGTTTGTTGAGGATGAGGGGAGTTTGCTCAATTACTGGATTGAACTCTGGGTCAATACGTTTGTTTTGTTCTCCCTTTATTTCACCAAACCGGGACTTGAATTCTTTTTCTTCGAGTATGGAGAGAAACTGGTCTGTGTTTGACGCTATCAACCTCCGAACATTTCTCAGGGCTGTTTTATCCAATTGGTATACACCACCTCCCATATGAACCATATCAGCTCCGATACCGAGGTAAAAGCCCGGACGCTCTGATTTTTTCCCTCCCGGGGAAAGTCCGGATTTCATCATCAGGTTATAAGGAGTTTTGTCTTTGGAGAAGCGGATATCCCGATTGATCCGGAATAGTGATTTTTTGGCATCTGGCAGAATATCAGCTTCTATTTCCAACAATCCTGGAATAACCGATTCCACTAGTTCAATAAAAGGGGCTCTTACATGTTGCTCATATTCGTTTCGATGAGCATCAAACCAGGCTTTGTTATTATTCTTTTCTAATTCAGTAAAAAAGGTGATGAAGTCTTGGGAGATCATTTTGCAATAGGTAGGTTTTTTTAGATATAACAAATCAAGAGTTAAAAAGGGGATATGGAAATGAGATTATTTTTTTGAAAGATTGTAAGGAGTTTTGTAGGGAATGGTCTAATCTATATCGCGAAGGATTAAAACCCTTCGCTTGTTTAATTAATCTGTTACCAATGCCAAAAACGTATAATTCAATTTGGATACATACAGTATTTAGCACAAAAGACCGAGTTTCTTTTCTTAGCTGGGAAATCCGTGGAGAACTATGCCAATGGATCAAAAAACAAAGCATAAAACATGGCATTTATGTAGATGTAGTAAATGGTGTAAAAGATCACCTCCATCTTTTAATAAAACTGAAAACAACTCAAAATGTAGCAGAGGTGATGAGTTTTATAAAAGGAGGGTCTTCGAAGTGGCTGAACGAAAAATATAACTGGAAAGAAGGCTTTGCCTGGCAACAAGGGTATGGGGTTTTTTCAGTAAGTCAAAACGAAATAAATAGGGTAAGAGTATATATTTACAATCAGGAAAAACATCATAAAACTGAAAGCTACCCTTCAGAAATAAAGAAATTGGTGAAGAAGCATTCAAGTCCACCAGCGAAGGGTTTTAATCCTTCGCATTGAATTAAAAGACATCGTTTTAGGAGAAACATTGATTATAAAAGCTCCAATTTCAATTCTGCGAAACCCCTATATTTGGTTTGTTTGAAAATCCTTAAGTACACTAACTATGCTCCTTAAAAACCTACGCCCTGTAACTGCCACTCAAACCGGGGAAGAAACTGTTGACCTTAGAATTGAAGAAGGGATAATTAAAGAAATAGGAGCAGGACTGAAAGTAGGAAAAGGGGAGGAGACACACGATTTTAAAGGTGCCTATGTAAGTCCGGGGTGGATGGACATGCATGTTCATCTAAGGGAGCCAGGCTATGAGCACAAAGAGACTATAAAAAAAGGTACTGATGCTGCTGCGTTTGGCGGATTTACCGCAGTAGCCTGCATGCCCAATACCAGTCCTGCTACGCACACAAGGGATGTTGTAGAATTCATTATCAAAAAGGCAGAAGACACTGCGGTGGATGTTCATCCGATTGGTTGTGTAACTAAAGACAGGGCTGGAAAATCCATTGCCGAAATGGGAGATATGAAAGAAGGAGGAGCCGTTGCTTTTAGTGATGATGGCGATCCGGTATATGATTCCCAGGTAATGCGCGTAGCTTTGGAATATTCCTCCATGTTAGGAGTGCCTATTATCAATCACGAGGAAGACCTAGCGCTTTCTCGTCCCGGACATATGAACGAAGGTAGAGTTTCAACAAGATTAGGTTTAGACGGAACTCCCGGAATTGCGGAAGAGGTGATGATTGCCCGAGACATCTTATTAGCAGAATATGCCGGTGGACATGTTCACGTAGCGCATATCAGTACCAAAGAAGGCGTTGATTTGGTCCGGAAAGGAAAGGCCAAAGGCATCAACGTGACCACAGAAGTTTGCCCACATCATTTTGATTTAACGGATGAGGAAATAGACCGGCAAAAATTCAATACGAATTTTAAAATGCATCCACCGCTCAGAACCCAAGAGGACGTAGATGCTATGATTGAAGGGCTGGTTGACGGTACTATTGATGTGATTTGCACCGATCATGCCCCCCATGCTATAGAAGAAAAGGAAGTGGAATTCATTTACGCACCTAATGGAATTATTGGTCTTGAGACGGCCTGGGCGATTTCCAATATGAGGCTGCTTCAAACCAAAAAGCTGAGCCTTCAGCAAATGGTCGAGAAACTGAGCGATAATCCACGAAAAATTCTCAATCTTCCTGAGCTTAACATTGAAGAAGGAGCTACTGCTAATCTTACTTTCTTCAATACTGATGAAGAATGGACTTTCACTAAAGAAAATGTGCGTTCCAAGTCAAAAAATTCACCTTATTTGGATAATAAACTCGTAGGCCGGGCAGTTGGAATTTTTAATAAGGGTGTGTTGGTTATCAATACATTAAAATGACCAAAAAGTCATTCTGAGCTTAAGCGAAGAATCAGCGGATCCTTCGGAAGTATGCTCGGATGACGCTAGTACAGAAAAAATCAATGATCCTTGCTTACGAAACATCTACCAATGTTTGCTCCGTCTCTTTCCAGGATAGAACGGGCAGAATCTATGAACGCAGAACCCAGGGGAGGGGAGTTCACTCCGACAATGTATTCTTGTTCACACAAGGATTCATGGAAGAGCACAACTTCACCATGAAAGATATAGACGTTGTTTTGGTGAGCAATGGCCCAGGATCTTATACAGGATTACGCATAGGAGCCAGTGCAATTAAAGGACTTTTGTTCGGGTTGGATGTGCCACTTTTCGCATGCGACACCCTGGCCTCTTTTGCAATCAGCCCGGAAGGCACGGAAGGGCATACCATACATGGTATTATTGATGCTCGCCGAACCCACGTCTATCACCAGGCTTTTGACATTGAAAAGGGCCGATTGATTTCCAGGGGAGAGGCAAAAGTGATCGAGATTTCCGAGCTGGAAGAGAGTATTTCATCAGACGATGTAATTGTCGGAACTGGCACGCTACGATTAACTGAAGACCTGATTGATGAAAGCCAAATCTATGATGAGCGCTCAATTTCGGCTAACTCCCTTCTTAAACTGTATCAACTTCCGAATTTCAAAAACTACTGTAAGAAAGTAACCCCGGAAGCTTTAGATCCTAATTACGTTACTTCTAGTCAGGTGAATAACAGCGATCAGTAAATACTTATGATTAGGTGAAAGGTGATGAGTGAGAATGTCTCACCTATCTCCTTTCACTTATCAAAACTCTTTCTTTGTAAGAGCTGTAAAATTAATGATGTTTGATTTCCTTGTTTCGGACTCATGTTTATGGTTTCAATCCAACTGCCGCTCTCCCCTTATTTCCCCAATATGGTAATAGGCGACAATCTCTTTGATGAGTCCATCCTCAATATAATACCACTCACTAACATCTAACCTGAAATCTTCACCTTGTGTAGCAGTATATCGCACACAACCTGAGTGCTCTTCGAAGATGTGATCATGAATATGAAATTGATAGCCCAGGAATTTATCTTCGTTTTGTTTAACCAGCTCTAAGTAAGTCTCTCTTCCCTCTATGGTGCCAAATGGGCTGGTGTGCTGAAAGTCTGGTGTAATTGGGAGATTCATATAATCTCCGGTCTTCCATTTCTCAAACCAATCGCTTACCAGTTGTTCTGTATTCATCATTTCTGAATTGCTTCTAAAGCTTCTTCAATTTCTGATTTAGTAAGATTAAACCAACCGATCATGCGATTCGTCTTTGTAGTTTTCTCAAGTACCAAATTTTGATATTCAATACTGTTTTGAATGAGTTCGGGGTCAATAGGCTTATATCCTTTTCTTCCTCCTTCCCAAGTAATTTCAAAGTGGATGAGTACAAAAGGTTCAATTCGATCTATAGTCCATTCATTATATCCATCTACAAAAAATTCCAGCCTTGGGTAGGTATAATCATACAGTGTGAGGAGTTTCGTTCTGAGTTCTTCATTCCTAAGAACTTCAATTCCTTTTGATTTTAATCGCTCGAAGGAAGTGGATTGAGGTTCAAAAGTAATCACCCAGTTTAATCTCCAGAAATGAACCTGTAGTGAGTCGTGATAAGGGATTTCTTCCTTCAGGAAGCTTAATACTATTGTACCTGCCTCTATAATTTGTTCGGAACGGGCAATCCTTGTTTCTATTTGGGAAACTAGATCCCGCTCAAGTGAGCTCTCAATTTCGGCAACAATCTTACGCTCAAAGATCCTGTCTTTTCTATTTTCATTGAGGTTATTGATGTATAAGGCAATTAGAATACCTGCGACAATTAGAATCAATTCCCGAAATACATTCTTCCAATTCATCTTCATATTCAAAACTTGTTTTGCCATGCTGAATGTTAAGCTATAGAAAGCTTAAGCAAAAGGATTAATCTCATTCCTAATTGATTCGAAGAATCTTTATTTTTGACGAAATTTTCAAAATGGAGCCTATGTCCTGGTTTAAAAGAAAAGACGACAATATTCAAACCTCAGAGAAGAAAGAAATGCCGGAAGGTGTTTGGGTGAAAGTGCCTACGACAGGGGAAACCATTCACCGGAGGGAATTAGAAGACAATTTATTTGTGGATCCGCTTAGCGGTCATCACTTTAGAATCGGAAGTAAAGAGTATTTTGATATCATTTTTGATGGTGGAAAGTTCAAAGAAATTGGTAACGATGTACTTCCAACAGACCCGCTAACCTTTACCGATCGCAAGAAATACGCCGATCGCTTAGAAGATTCTCAAAAGAAAACAGGGCTAAGTGATGCAGCACGAGTTGCTGTAGGCAAGATGAATGGGGTTGAACTGGTAGTAGGGTGTATGGATTTTGGATTTATTGGTGGAAGTATGGGTTCCGTAGTGGGAGAGCGCCTTGGGATTGCCATTGATCATGCCCGTGAGAAGAAAATCCCTCTTATTATAATCTCTCAAACGGGTGGCGCCCGAATGATGGAAAGCGTACTCAGTTTAATGCAAATGGCTAAGACGTCTGCTAAACTTGCTCAATTGGATGAAGAAGGGATTCCTTTCATATCATATTTAACCAACCCAACTACAGGTGGGGTAACGGCAAGTTATGCAATGCTAGGAGACTTCAACATTGCTGAGCCAGGTGCACTTATCGCTTTTGCAGGGCCAAGAGTTGTACGCCAGACTATTGGGCGTGACCTTCCTGAAGGGTTCCAGACTGCAGAATACCTGCTCGAGCACGGATTCCTGGATTTTATTGTTCCCAGAACGCAAATGAAATCAAAGTTAACGAAGCTGCTTAAGCTGGTTCTGAATAAGAAGTAACTCTTCAACCCCACTGAAGTTTAAAGCTGTTATTAGTTATTGGTTACTAGTATCCCATTAACCAATAACTAATAAAACAATATCCAAAACGATGAGATTCGCAGACTACGCCAAGATTTATGTTACTGCCGGACGAGGCGGAGATGGGTCTGCCCATTTTAGAAGAGAGAAGTTTGTCCCAAAAGGAGGGCCCGATGGAGGTGATGGAGGTAGAGGTGGAAACATTGTTCTGAAAGGAAACGCCCAGCTTAATACCATCCTGGATTTGAGGTATAAAAAATATATCAAGGCAAAAGCTGGAGTGAATGGAGCTAAAAGCCGGAAGACCGGCGCAGATGGGGAAGACATAATTCTGGAAGTTCCTCTGGGTACCGTAGCTTTTGACTCTGATTCCCGGGAACGATTAGGAGAAATTACGGAAGACGAGCAAAGGTTGGTTATTGCAGAAGGAGGAAAAGGAGGCTTGGGTAATTGGCACTTTCGAAGTGCGACTAACCAGACCCCTCAATTTGCTCAGGAAGGAAAGCCCGGTGAAGAACGAGTAGTGGAACTAGAACTTAAGCTAATTGCCGATGTGGGCTTGGTAGGCTTCCCCAATGCAGGAAAAAGTACGTTACTTTCAGCGCTATCAGAAGCAAAACCCAAAATCGCAGATTATCCTTTTACTACGCTTGAGCCAAATTTAGGAGTAGTTACTTTCTCCGATTACAGAAGTTTTGTTATGGCAGATATTCCAGGAATTATTGAAGAGGCACACCAGGGGAAAGGACTGGGGATTCAATTTCTCCGTCATATCGAGCGAAATAATGTATTACTCTTTATGGTAAGTGCTGACACGGATATCGAATATGAATACGAAGCACTTCGAAACGAGCTAAAATCTTATCGACCGGATTTACTTGACAAACCCTCTGTGCTGGCTATCACAAAGATGGATTTAAAACAGGGATTTAAGTTAGAAGAAGAGTTGCAAATTGATGAGAAAATTCCCGTAATTTATATTTCGTCTGCAACTGGTCATGGTATGGATGAACTAAGGGAAACCCTTTGGGGACTCATACAACATGCAAAAGAACTTAACTCAGAATCTTAGAACATTACTTGCTCTAAGTCTTATTAGCGGACTAGGTCCGAGGCGGGTGAAACAACTCGTTCAAACCGTAAAAGATCCAGGTTCCATCTTTTCATTAACCAAGCAAGAACTTTGCCAGGTGGAGGGAATTGGAGAAGCTTCAGCTTTATCTATCCTTACTTTCAATAGATGGGATGAAGTGGATTGTATCATCCGGAATACAGAAAGAATACGCTCTAGGATTATCACCTTAATCGATCCGGAATACCCAGAGTTGCTTAAGCAGATTTATGATCCGCCTGTTTTATTCTGGATAAAAGGGGAAGTCAATGCTCTTTCAAAACCGGGTATAGGAGTAATTGGAACCCGCAACACTACTTCATACGGAAGAAAAATGGCTAATAAGCTTTCAAAAGAATTGGGCAAAGAAGGGCTTTGTATTTATAGCGGTTTAGCAGAGGGGATAGATAGTATAGCACATGAAGCTGCTCTTGAAGTTCATGCTCCCACGGTTGCTGTTCTTGGTTCAGGTATAGATAACTTATATCCTCGGAACAATGCAGATTTAGCAAACCAAATCATTAAAAATGATGGAGCTGTTATCACAGAGTTTCCTCCGGGAACAAAGCCGGATGCAGGTAATTTTCCAATCCGAAACAGGGTTGTAAGCGGGCTGAGTTTAGGTGTTTTGGTTGTTGAGTCCGGCATTCAGGGAGGTAGTATGATAACCGCCGATTTGGCGCTTGATCAAAACAGAGAAGTATTTACTATTCCACATACGTTAGACAATGCTTCAGGAACAGGTTGTAACTACCTGATTAAAACCGGGGCAGCGAAACTGGTCCAGTCGTTAGATGATATTCTTGATGAGCTTCCTCATACCCAGAATAAAAAAAGTGAAGTGAAGCCGGTTGCTAAACCAGCACCAGCCTGGAGAAAGGAGGATTTGAATGAGCTGGATAAGAAAATCTGTGAAACCCTGGAAACAGGGTCCCTTCAAATCGATATCCTGGCGGATACCTTATCCGAAAATGTAAGTCAGTTATTGGTGAACCTTCTCCAGCTAGAAATGAAGGGTATAGTTGTTCAAAAGGCAGGTAAAGTTTTTGAATTGAAATAGATAATTATAGTTTGTTATTTGTACTGTGCTTTTAAACAAATTTGCTAAAAAGAGAGAGTTTTTTCCTCGCTGTTGAGTTGTTGTTTTAACTTCTTTTGGAGAAACATTCTTTGTATACGATGTGCAAGCACTATTCAAAGCTAATTCAATGAACAAACATCAGTCAAAAATGAAATCTTTTAAACTATCATTAACCGCACTTTTACTGCTATTCGCCACTATTCCAACTGCGCTAGCGCAAGAGCTTCCTGTTACTCCAAATGTGAAGATCGGAGAACTGGATAATGGTTTCACCTATTATTTACACGCTAACTCCAAACCAGAAGATAGAATCGAGTTTCGACTTGCAGTTAATGCCGGTTCTATTCTCGAAGATGAAGACCAGCTGGGTCTGGCTCATTTTACTGAACACATGTTGTTTAATGGCACAGAGAATTTTGAGAAAAATGAGATTATTGATTTCCTGCAGAATATGGGGTTGGAGTTTGGTGGAGATCTCAATGCCTATACAAGCTTCGATGAAACCGTATACATCTTGCCAATCCCTACTGATAAAGAAGAAAATCTTGACAAGGCACTGCGCGTATTAAGCGACTGGTCAAATAAAGCAACAATGGATCATGAGGAGATTGACAAAGAGCGTGGTGTGGTACTGGAAGAATGGAGAATACGAAGAGGTGCTGCTGATCGTATGCGAAATATTACATGGCCAATAGTATTTCAGGGATCAAGATATGCTGAACGTTTGCCCATCGGAACAGAGAATAGCATTAACAATTTCACCTATGATGCTCTTAAACGTTTTTATAAAGACTGGTATCGACCAGATTTGATGGCATTAGTTGCAGTTGGCGACTTTGATGTTGATGAAATGGAAAGCAAGATCAAGGAGTATTTTAGCGATTGGGAAATGCCGGATAATCCAAGAGAGCGTGTGTATACCGAATGGTCGGACTTTACTGGCGCTCGGGTAGCTGTAGCGACTGACGAAGAAGCTACAGGTAATACCATCTCATTGAATTTTGTAACACCCGGAATCCAACAACCTGAAAATACTCAGGAGTTTTTAAGAGAATTTTTTGTCAGAAACCTGTTCTCAAGCATGATTAACCAGAGACTGAGTGAAAGGCTTCAAGAAGCTAACCCACCTTATCTTTTCAGTTTCAGTGGGTATGGAGAATCCCTTCCAAGGTTTAAAAATGAATACACCATTTATGTAAGTGTGAAGGAGGGGATGTTCGAAGAAGGCTTTAAAGCCGCTTTAGAAGAGAATGAACGAGTAAGACGTTACGGTTTTACTGAAGCAGAGATTGAAAGAGCTAAAACTGACCTTCTTAATGCTTATGAGCGTAATGCAAGAGAAGCGGACAAACGCGAATCCCGGTTTATCGTGAATTCCTATGTCAGTCACTACCTGAGAGGTTCTACAATAATGAGTCCACAGCAATTATTTGATCTCTCCAGCCAAATGATCCCTGCGATTAATGTTGAGGAGGTCAATGAATTGATAAAAGATTGGATGAATGATGAGTATGGTAAATACATCACAATCAATGGAAAGGAGGCTAATAGAGCCGATATTCCTTCTGAAGAAACGCTCATTACTATGTTGGAAGAAATTAAAACAGATGAGAGTATCGAACCTTATTTAGAAGAAGAAATAGCTGAGTCACTTCTCTCTGAAATACCTGAGAAAGGCACCATTGCTTCAGAAGAATATTTTGAGAATACTGGAATTACACACTTAACTCTGTCGAATGGAGCTAATGTGTATGTAAAATCCACAGATTTCAAAAACGATGAAATTCAAATGTCCGCATTTAGCGAAGGAGGACATTCTTTATATGGGGATGAGGATTTCTTTAATTCAGCGTATTCAGCTCAAATTGTAGGTTTGAGTGGTTTGGGAGAAATGTCTGCTGTAGATATGGGGAAGTTCATGGCAGGAAAAACAGCTAGCCTGAATTCTTATGTCGGATCATACGAGGAAGGAATGACAGGCTTTTCAAGTGTAAAAGATGTAGAGACCTTCTTCCAATTAGTTCATAAAACTTTTACTAACCAACGAAAGGACCCCGATGCATTCGAGGGTTGGAGAGCAATAGTGAAGTCACAGCTATCCAATTTTCTCAACAGCCCTGATATTATGTATCAAATTGAGCTTCAAAAAATACTATCCAATGATCATCCAAGGGGAGGAGGTTTCCCCAGCGAGGAAGATATAGACAATCTTGACCTTGATCGTTCTTTGGAGATATTTAAAGAACGCTTTGCCGATGCCAGCGACTTCACCTTTGTGTTTGTTGGAAATATTGATCTCGACACCTTTAAGCCCTTGTTGGAGAATTACATTGCAAGTTTGCCAGCACTTAATCGAGGTGAAAAATCAATAGATCTTATGATTCGCCCTCCAAAAGGTCAGATTGATAAGAATCTATATTTCGGGGTTGATGAAAAAAGTCAGGTGAACATCACACTTTCCGGTGATTATGATTACTCCCTACAAAACAATTCTATATTTACCACATCGGCCAGTATTCTGACTAATAAGATGATAGAAACACTCCGGGAAGATATGGGAGGGGTTTATGGAGTCGGTGCTAATGCAACATTGACTAAAGAGCCCTGGGAAAATTTTAGATTCACCATTGGTTTTCCGTGCAAGCCAGAAAATGTAGATGCTCTTGTAGAAGCAGCTATGATGGAACTTGAAAAATTGAAGAATGGAGATTTTACAGATGAAGACCTCCAACAAGTAACTACAGCCCGTATTAATAACTTTGATGAGCAAGTTAAACAGAACAATTTTTGGCTATCCTCAATCACTAGTTATGTGAAATATGGCTGGGATTTTGATGACATTCTGAAGCGGAATGAACGCACAGAAGCTGTCACAAAAGAGGCCATTATGGACCTTACAAAAAAATATCTCACAACAGAAAATATGATCAAGGTTGTGAAGTTGCCTGAAAATCAAGACTAAAGTAACTGAGCAGGAAAATTGATTAGTATGAGATTGAGATGAGAGTTGTATTATCAATGTTCAATGTTCAATCCTTCTCTTATTTCCTAATTGACATCCCGGGCAAATTCCTATATCATTGCCGTGCAATAGGTTTTTTCTTTACAGAAAAAATAATAGGGAATCCGGTGTAAATCCGGAGCTATCCCCGTAGCTGTAAACTCAGAAAGTCATCAACCTAACATTGCCACTGTCCTGAATTATAGGGATGGGAAGGCTGTTGATGAAGAGTAAGCCAGAAGACCTGCCTATTTGCATTTCAGAATTCAGGCTTTCGGAGGAAGGGCCGGGAATGGTTCGATTGCTGGCTCTAGGAACCGGCAGCCCCATCGTTTCCACACTTTTTTATCGAAAGCTCATCGGTTAACACATAATTTAAAACCATGAGCAAAATCATACCATTACTTCTAATCGGGGTTTTTTTGAGCGCCCCTCTAAAAGCTCAAGAGCAAGTAGCAGACACACTAGATTTGAACAGAATAGTTGTTACGGCTTCCAAAATCCCTCAATTAACCAGGGAAACAACTAAATCAGTTACTGTAATAACCAGAGCCGAAATCGAACGCTTTCAAGGCGCTGATTTAGCCCAACTCTTGCATCAACAGAGCGGAATTGTTGTAAACGGTGCAGGAAGTAACCCTACAGCTACAAAAGGAGTGTACCTGCAGGGAGCTACCGGCCAATACACTCTAATACTTATTGATGGAGTTCCTGTTAATGATCCTTCAGGGAGTGGGGGAGCATATGATCCACGACTTTTTCCACTTGGGAATATCGAACAGATTGAAATTGTAAAAGGGAGTCAATCTACTCTTTACGGTACCGATGCTATTGCCGGTGTCATCAACATTATTACTAAAAAAGAAAGCCTGGAAACGGTAAACCTTAGTGCGGGTCTTTCTTATGGAGCCTACAATAGCTTTAATGGCGACGTTGCTTTACGTGGCAGTCTTGATGAAATGTTTGGGTATTCAGTAAGCTATACCCGTGCTTCTTCTGATGGTACTTCTGAAGCAGAAGAACCTGAGGGTGCAACAGGATTTGATGACGATGGGTTTTCACAGGATGCTTTATCTGCCAGACTAATAGTTAACCCGCTAGAAGGCCTTTCTATCCAGCCTTTTCTAAACTACAGTTTTTATGACGGTGAATATGATGCTGCAGCTTTTACTGATGCCGCAGATAATACTTTTGAATTGAAGAGTTTTGTGCCTGGGGTACAATTCGGATATTCAGTAGATAGAATTCGTGTGAATGGTTCTTATCAATACACAAGAACACAACGTGAGTTTATAAGTGGCTTTGGCCCTTTTAATGCTGAAGGCCGTTTCCATGATGTAGATGTTTATACATCAGGTAATATCACCGATCAGTTCAGTGTTCTGGGTGGTTTCAACTACCAGAATAACCAGTTACCAGCCAGTACCAATGGTACCGAAGAATCTGCTGATATTATCAGCCCTTACCTTACCTTTTATGCAAATAACATAAGTGGCTTTAGCGCAGAAATAGGTTACCGCTTAAATAGCCATACTGAATATGGAAATAATTCCACGTTCAGTTTTTCGCCTTCTTTTCAGGCTACCGACGAAATAAAACTACTGGCTTCTGTAAGTTCCGGATTCAAAGCACCTACTCTAACGGAGTTATTCAGTCCAGGTAATTTTGGCGGAAATGCGGATTTGGACCCTCAAAAGAGTTTTTCTTTAGAAGGGGGGATAGAAACCCGGGCTTTGGATAATACGGTACTTGTAAAAGTGCAGGGCTTCCGCCGAAGTATAGAGGATGTTATTGTGTTTCGGTTTGCTCCTGATTTCTTATCCGGGAGCTATTTCAATCTGAATGAGCAAAATTTCTGGGGTATCGAAATAGATGCCGAAGCAATTGTATCAGATGGAATTTCTTTGTCAGCCGGATATCAGTACCTGAAGGGTGAAACCATCAATGATGATGGAAACGGAAACACTTCAAAAACGAACTCTCTTATTCGTAGACCTGAGCATAGATTTAATGTACAGGCTTCCATTCAACCTATTGATGATCTCACGATCAATGCCTTGGTTGACGTGGTAGGAGAACGGCCTGATACCGATTTCTCAACTAGTAACGAAGTAACTCTTGATGCCTATGTGTTGGCAAATCTACAGGTATCCTATGTAATACTTCCCAATCAGTTAACGGTAGTCGGTGATGTAAATAACATTTTGGATACTGACTACAATGAAACCTATGGTTTTGCAACCTGGGGTAGAAATGCAAAAATTGGCCTTCGATTCAATCTAAACTAAGCACTCATGAAGCACTTTAAACTCGATTTCAAAGACGCAGCTATCTTATTGTTCATAATAGCGACAGCAATTTGGAGAGTGTCGATTTCCACTATTCCACACATTTCGCCGATGAGCAACTTTAGCCCCTTGGGTGCGATGGCACTTTTCGGCGGGGCATACTTTGTTCGGTGGAAAGGAATGGCATTTCCAGTTCTTGCACTTTGGTTGAGTGATATTGTTCTAAACAAATTGGTGTTTTATGGTGAATGGGTGTTGTTTTACGATGGTTTTGCCTGGGTATATGGAGCTTTTGCTCTCATGGCCCTGGTAGGAAGGTGGATGAAAACCAACGAAAGTATAGCCCGGTTTTTGGGTTCATCAATAATCATTGTTTTCATCCACTGGATTGTAACGGATATCGGGGTTTGGCTGGGTAGTACGATCTACCCTCAAACCCTGACCGGATTTTGGGCATGTTTAGTAGCGGCTATTCCTTTTGAGATCAATCTCCTGGCCGGAACATTGTTCTATGGAGGCATCATGTTTGGTGCATTCGAATGGCTAAAGCGAAAAGTGCCCGCTCTTCAACCCGTTCAACAAACTATTTCTTGATATGAAAGCATGTTCTTTTTTGCCTGCGGCAACGCAGATGATATACGATATGGGATTAGATAGTATGCTGGAAGGGGTAACTTTTGAGTGTCCTGAACAGGCATTAAAAGCAAAACCTCCGGTTGTACGATGTGTACTGGAAGGGAAAAACTACTCTAGTAAAGAGATCGATAAAATATTCTCGGCAAGTAAAGCGAGTGGCAAAAGCCTTTATTATGTAGATGAGGACCTACTTCATGATATCGCTCCTGATGTTATTTTTACCCAGGATATTTGTGATGTATGCCAGATCGATACAGAGTGCACCTCCCGCGCAGTGGCTAAACTTTCCAAACAACCAGAGTTAGTTTCATTGACTCCACAGTCCCTTTTTGATGTATTTGAAAATGCCATTACTATCGCCAAAGCTCTTGGGAAAGAGGAAGTTGCCTATGAGTATTTGAGTAACCTCCAAAACCGCATCAATCGAGTTATTGATACACTACGAAAGCACCAGGCACCATTAAGAAGGGTATCGCTGCTCGAATGGATTGACCCGATTTATAACTGCGGTCATTGGATTCCTCATCAAGTTGGCTACGCTGGAGGAGTAGATATGCTTTCCAATCCATCAGGAGACAGTATCAGGATGGAATGGGAGCGAATTGCAAAGTATGATCCCGAAGTGCTTATTCTTGCTCCTTGTGGCTTCAATATCGACAGGGCAGCTGAAGAAATGGATATTTTAACCAGTAAAGAAGGTTGGAATCAACTTACCGCAGTTAAGAATGAAGAAGTATATCTGGTAGATTTTGATTTGTTTACACAATCTTCAGCAAGTACACTAGTCAATGGTATTGAACTGCTGGCTGCTCTTTTCCATCCTGAAGTTTTTGAAGTACCGGAAGGCTTAAATCAAAAAGTTCGGAAGTGGAATAATCTTCAACCTATTTACTAGTATGCTCACATTTATCACGGGTGGTGCTCGTAGTGGGAAAAGTCGATACGCACAGGAACGTGCTTTATCACTGAGTGCTAATCCTGTGTACATTGCGACGGCAAAAATCTGGGATTCCGAATTCCAGGAACGGGTAGATCGTCATGTAGAGGAACGAGGTAAGGAGTGGGTTACCTATGAAGCCTATCAGGAGCTAAATACCCTTCCTCTTCAGAATAAGGTGGTAGTAATCGATTGCCTTACTCTTTGGCTCACCAATTACTTCAGTGATTTTAAGATGGATGTGGATCAATGCCTGGAATCGTTTAAAGAGGAGTTAAGTGGGTTATTGGCTATTGACGCTCACTTCTTACTTATTTCCAATGAGATTGGTATGGGTGTTCATACCCATAGTGAATCCGGGCGAAAGTTCACTGACTTACAGGGATGGGCAAATCAACATGCGGCTTCAGTTGCTAACGAAGTGATCTTCATGGTTTCGGGATTGCCAATGACTTTGAAATCTACCTAGGTTTTTATGACACCAGCAATGATTCCGAGATTTAACATCCAACCTCCAAGCGATAACCTTGATCAAAACCTAAAAGGCCATATTGATCAAAAGACAAAGCCAATAGGAGCACTTGGAGCTCTGGAATCCATTGCATTTAAAATTGGAAGAATTCAGCAAACCGAAACTCCCAATTTGAATCATCCGCACATTGTGGTTTTTGCAGGTGATCATGGGATTGCCCAGTCCGGAGTAAGCGCATACCCGCAAGAAGTAACCCATCAAATGGTACTTAATTTCCTGAACAACGGAGCTGCGATTAATGTGTTTACCCGGCAGCATGATATCGAACTTTTGGTAGTTGATGCCGGTGTGAATCATGATTTTGGAGATATCACAGATCCACGCTTCCTTTCCAGAAAAGTAGGAATGGGAACTCGTAACTACCTTAAAGGACTGGCTATGACTGAAGAAGAATTGGCTAAAGCAATCGTTATGGGTGCCAACATTACCGGTTCAATCCATCAAAAAGGATGTAATATCATCGGTTTTGGGGAAATGGGAATCGGGAATACTTCTTCAGCTTCGTTGATGATGAGCATCTTACTTAGCCTTCCTTTGAAGTCATGCGTAGGTTCAGGTACCGGACTTGATGTGGCAGGGGTTCAGCAAAAAAAAGAGATTCTTCAATACGCCCTGGATGCTAATAAAGTGGATTCATCAAATCCTTTGCAGGTTATGCAAACATTTGGAGGCTTTGAACTGGCTATGATGCTGGGCGCTTTTTTGCGAGCCGGTGAATTGGGGATGGCTATCCTTGTGGATGGATTCATTGCTTCAGCTACTTTTTTATGTGCACAGCAAATTGCACCGGCCATTTTGGATTACGCTCTTTTCACTCATTGTTCAAAGGAGGAGGGTCACCATCTTATGCTAAAAAGATTAGCTCAATCACACATTTTGAACCTGGATTTAAGATTAGGAGAGGGTACCGGATGCGCGCTCGCTTACCCGATTATTGAAAGTTCTGTGCGTTTCCTTAACGAAATGGCTAGTTTCGAATCTGCTAATGTAAGTACCAAAGATTCGTGAAGAAGGAGCTCCAGATATTTCTAACAGCGGTAATGTTTTATTCTCGCATTCCCTGCCCGTCTTGGGTAGATCACAGTGAGGAATACCTAAACAAAGCTACGCGTTACTTTCCTCTCGTTGGCTGGATTGTAGGAGTAATTGCTGCGGGAGTACTGGTTCTGTTATATCCTGTGTTAGGAGTGGAAATAGCTATTATTCTTTCAATGGCTGCCTCCGTGCTTACTACAGGGGCATTTCATGAAGATGGCTTCGCCGATATGTGCGATGGCTTTGGTGGAGGCTGGACTACCGAGCAAGTACTTACCATTATGAAAGACAGCCGGTTGGGCACCTATGGTGCTATTGGTTTGTTCCTGATGCTTATTCTCAAATTCTTCCTGACTCTTCAGGTGGTTGAAACGGTTGGAATTGATTGGCTAGTTATAGCTTTTATCCTCGTCTCCTCACATTCACTGAGTCGTTTTACTGCCTCCAGTGTTATGCTAAGCCTTCCTTATGTTCAGGATATTGACAAGAGTAAGGTGAAACCTGTTGCAAAGGTACTTCCAATCAAAGAAGTCATAATAGCCGGTTTTTGGGGAATTCTTCCTTTTGCGGGATTAATTGCACTTCAACAGCAATGGATGTTATTGCTTGTGTTTGTATCGTTGCTGATAGGAAGAGCCTATTTGATTCGAATATTTAGGAAAAGATTAGGTGGATACACGGGCGATTGTCTTGGTGCCGCACAGCAGGTTTTTGAAGTAGTGGTTCTTGGCTCAATAATCGGGTTATGGAACTTTATGTAGTCCGACATACTACTCCTGACGTCGAATCCCGAATTTGCTACGGGCAATTAGATCTGGATGTGGCTGAAACTTTTTCCGAAGAAGCAGAACAGATTAAACTCCAATTACCGGAAACTGTTGATGTGGTTTATACAAGTACACTTAATAGATGCCAAAAGCTAGCTGAATATGTATATCCGGGTCAATATAAACTGGATTCTCGAATCCTGGAGTTTGACTTTGGAGATTGGGAAGGACTGAAGTGGAGTGAAATCCCACATGAAGCATTAACGATATGGATGGAAAACTACCTGGAGCTTGCACCTCCTAATGGAGAAACGATGAAGTCAATGATTGACAGGGTTCGAAATTTTCTGGAGGCTGTCACTGAAACAGATACAGAACGAATTGTGATATTTACACATTCAGGTGTAATTCGTGTGCTTCACCATCTAATCAATGATGTGGCTTTGGAAGATATTTTCTCGTTAAAAGTTGACTATGGGGATGTTATCCATTTTGAGCTAACAAATGGATTATAACCAACGTGAGTTTGAGATAAGTTTAGTTTTTTTGGGCATACCTGTCAGGTTTTTAAAGCCTGACAGGTATGCTGGGATCATTCTAAATGACAAAAAAAACTTGAGCTTGATACCTCTTACTTCGTATCTCGGAATTACATTAACTGATAGTATATCGCATGAAAAAAGAATCTGCAGTTTTCAATTGGAGTGGTGGTAAGGATAGCGCTTTGACGCTTTATCAAATCCTGAAAGAGGGAAGCTTTGATATCGAAACACTGCTGACCAATGTGAATGGGCATCATCAACGGGTTTCTATGCATGGCGTTCGAGTGGAGTTGCTTGAGCTTCAGGCAAAACACCTTGGGTTGCCATTACAAATGCTTTCTCTGGCAGAACAGCCTACTATGGATGAGTTTGATGAACTTACCCTTCAAACCTACCAGGCATTTGCGAAAAAGGGAATTAATAGAGCCATTTTTGGAGATATATTTCTGGAGGATTTGCGCCAATACAGAGATGAGCTGTTAGATAGAGCAGGGTTTAAATGCATATATCCACTTTGGAAAAGAGACACAACGGAATTGGTCCATGAGTTCATTGATCTTGGTTTCAAAACTATAACTGTGGCTGTGAAATCAGAATTGATGGACGATTCTTTTGTTGGAAGGGTAATCGATTATGATTTTCTGGAAGAATTACCCGAAGGAGTTGATCCTTGTGGTGAGAATGGGGAATTCCATACGTTTACTTTTGATGGCCCTATTTTTAGAGAACCAATTCCTTTTTCTATGGGAGAGAAAATCCATCGATCGTATAACGCCCCGAAGGATGGCACAGAACACGAGGATTTTGATCATGAAAAGAACCCCAAAAAGATGGGGTTCTGGTTCTGTGATTTAATTCCGGGTTAAGGTATTTCGTCATTCCGCGGCGAAAGCCGGAATATGTGAAGGCAAGACAAGCATACCTTTACAGATCCCGGGTCAGGTCCGGGATGACCCTTAAAGCAAATATATAAATCGTTACTTCTGAAAAACAGCTAATCCAAAATAGCAAGGTTCTACCGAGCAGGAATACATAGTAACAGATACTTTGTATTGGCCAGATGATTTTGTTTCCAGGTATAGCACCGGGTAATCATCTTCTTCGATATCAGTATCCAGCTCATTGCCATTCGAATCATACAGATAAAGATCTAAATCCTCGCAATCCTCATCACAAAATCCCTGGAAAACATATTCTTTGGAAGAATCGAGGTAAAACGTCCAGTCATTATCCGAGCCTTCATTTATGGTGCCTACGATATAATTCTTAACAGAATACCCCATATCGGAGATGTTATCGTAAGCTTCCTGGATCTGAGTCCATACGACATCGGTATAAGATTGTGCCTGAGAAGGAATGCTCATTATCGCGAGCATAGCAATGCCCAAAGAAATTCTTTTAATCATTTTATTGTACCCTTAATTAGTAGTTAGTTTCGCGAATATACGTTTATGCGCCCAAATCTTTCAACATCGAATCTATCACAAAACCTAAAGATGCATCCGTTTCGTAATACTTCTCAGCGCTTTCAAGAGAGGTATTTACGCTGCAATAGAATTTGATTTTTGGCTCTGTTCCGGAAGGCCGGGCAGAAACAGTGCCTCCATCTTCTGTGATAAATTGAAGAACATTGGCCTTTGGAAGATCAATTGGAGTGACTTCTCCGGTTTCAAGGTTCTTTTCTTCTTGAGTTTGGTAATCCTTTAAGATGGTCAGTTTTGAGCCGCCTAAGCTTTGAGGAGGGTTACTTCTGAAATTAGCCATCATTTGTTGAATTTCTTCGGCTCCTGCTTTTCCCTTTTTAGTGACGGAAACCAGCTTTTCCTTAAAGAAACCATGCTCCACATACATTTCGAGAAGAGCCTCAAATAAGCTACTGCCTTTGTCTTTATAATAAGCGGCCATTTCAGCAATAATTACCGCGGAGACTACTGCATCTTTATCCCGTACATGTTCACCGATTAAGTACCCATAGCTTTCTTCACCTCCGGCAATAAATTGTTTTTTGCCTTCCAGCTCGGTGATAAGCTCTCCAATGTATTTGAACCCGGTTAGTGTATTGAAGCACTCTACTCCATAAGACTCAGCAATTCGATCGATGAGATAAGAAGTAACGATCGTTTTAACGATATACTCATTTCCGGTGAGTTTACCAGCCTCTTTCCATGCCGTAAGCATGTAGTTGATAATTAAAGTGCCGGTCATATTTCCATTAAACAGAATCCATTCACCCTTGTCGTTTTTTACAGCAATACCAACACGGTCAGCGTCCGGGTCAGTGGCCATTACAAGCTCCGCATCAATCTCTTTTGCTTTAGCCATAGCCATGCTTAGTGCTTCCTGTTCCTCAGGATTTGGATAAATAACAGTTGGGAAGTTGCCATCTACCACCATTTGTTCTTCCACAAGCGTTACATTCTCAAATCCATACGCTTTTAAAGCGGGAGGGACAGATACTCCTCCGGTTCCATGGATAGGTGAGAAGACGATGCTAATATCCTTTTGCCGTTGAATGGCATCTCTGGAAACAGAAAGCTTAACTAATTCATCCAGGTATTTTTGATCAATCTCTTCTCCTATGTTTTCAATGTGATCAGGGTTTCCATCAAATTTCACATCTTCAACCCCGGAAATCTTCTGGACCTCTTCCATTACCATTTTATCATAGGGAGCTACAAATTGACCTCCATCTGCACCATAGGCTTTATAGCCATTATACTCTTTGGGATTGTGTGAAGCAGTAAGCACCACTCCACTTTGGCATCCCAGTTCTCTGATTGCATAAGAGAGTTCAGGAGTAGGACGCAGAGCTTCAAAGAAGTAAACATAAATACCATTGGCTGAGAATACATCAGAGACTACTTTAGCAAGCGTATCTGAATTATTTCGGCAATCATAAGCAATGGCAACTTTTACCTGCTCATTTGGATAGGTCTTTTTTAGGAAATTGCTGAGTCCCTGGGTTGCCATCCCAAAGGTGTACTTGTTTACCCTGTTTGAACCAATTCCCATAATTCCTCTCAGGCCTCCTGTTCCAAATTCCAGGTCTTTGTAAAAGGCATCTGTAAGCTCTGTGAACTGCTCTTTATCCAACATTTGTTGAATAGCAGATTTAGTAGTCTCGTCATATCCCCCTGCTAGCCATTGATTAATTTTCTCTTGTACAGCTGGTTCTAAAGCGCCCATTATAAATGTTGGTTTTGGTTCAAATTTGTGAGTTGCGAATATAGAAATTTATAGAGTTTAATTAGAGTGTTTGATTCGTTACTCTTTTAAGCTTTTGTAATCTTTGCAGGGCATCTCGCAAAAAGATTTGGCTCTCAGGGTTCAAAAAATGGTTTTTCTCTTTTTTTGAGCTTATTATCAAAGGTTAGCGATCTAATTTCAAACATTTAGTACTGTGAATACAAACAAATACTTAACATTCTGTTTTATCATTTTGATCGGAGCTAGCTTTGCCTGCAAGAGCTCACAAGAATTAGCGGATAATTCATCTTCCACTGAATCGTCAGGTACCACTACTACTCAAACAGCTTCTTCAGAAGAGTTGGAGGATTTATACTGGCAACGGATTCAAGAGTCTAAAATGAATTTTGTACAAGCTGATGTAGACTTCATGACGGGCATGATTGCTCATCACGCCCAGGCCTTAATCATGTCAGATTTAGCTCCAAAAAATGGAGCAAGCCCTGAAGTTCAGAGACTAGCCGCAAGAATTATCAATGCCCAGAAAGACGAGATAGCGACCATGCAGACATGGCTCAAAGATCGTGGTCAACCCGTACCAAAGGTTCAAATTGAAGGATTAATGCTCATGATTCATACAGAAGGTGGAGATCACGGTGGACATGGAGGCCACGGTGGTCATGGAGGTCACGATCACATGAATATGGCAGGTATGTTGACCCAGGAGCAATTGGTTGAATTATCAGAAGCAAAGGGCATCGATTTTGATCGTCTATTTTTGGAGTATATGATCCAACATCACCTGGGCGCCGTTACTATGGTAGAAACGCTAATCAGCACGGATGGCGCGGTGCAGGACGAAGCTGCTTTTCGATTAGCCACTGATATCAATGTGGATCAGATTACCGAAATCGAGCGCATGAAATTAATGCTCCTCGGTATCACGCCTACCGACGAACTTGACTAATTACATTTATCAATAACTCAATAACCAATACATAACAGCATGAATAAATTTTCATTCAAAAAAATGATGGTTCCTTCTTTGTTGGCTATGGTGGTAGTAGCATACGCTTGTGCACCATCATCGCCTACAATCCAGGCACCATTTACTGCTCCTCAGGTAGCGACATTAGATGAGGTAAGTGCTCCAAGCCCTGATCCAAGGGTAGGATTAGGTGCCGGACTTTTTGATGCAGAAGAAGCTATCTGGAATATGGAGATGCTTTCTACTACTCCACCTGCCGAAGACTTTCTCGGGGTTACCAATTCTGATTTGGCTTTCCAGGGACCATATGCCTTTCAGGGAAACTATAATGGTGTAATGATTTGGGATCTTACTGACCCATCAGCTCCAGAATTAATCAAGGATTATCTTTGTCCTGCATCTCAGAGTGATGTTTCCGTTTATGAAAACTTGATGTTTGTTTCAGGTGAAGGATTTGGTGGGCGTTTAGATTGTGGTACTCAAGGTGTCCAGGAAGCAGTTTCTCAAGACAGGCTGCGTGGTATCAGAATTTTTGATATCACTGATATCCAAAACCCAGAATACATTGCTAATGTGCAAACATGCCGTGGCTCACACACACACTCTGTACTAAAAGATCCAGATGATGATGATAATGTATATGTGTATGTATCTGGTTCAGCGGGTATTCGTCCTGCAGAAGAATTAGAAGGTTGTTCAAATGCCCTTCCTGAAGACGATCCAAATTCTGCACTATTTAGAATTGAAGTAATCAAAGTTCCTCTTGCAAGCCCGGAAGATGCAGCTATCGTTAGTTCTCCAAGAATCTTTGATGACTTAACAGCTCCTCCAACACATGGATTAGCTCCTGCAGAAATAGAAGCACTAAAAGTTGCAAAAGAAAACGGAGCAATCACTTTCTTCCGTTTGGGAACTGAACGAGTATTAAACTGGAATTTTGCTGGTAGATTGATTCAGAACTACGCAAATGAAAGAGGTGGAGAAGGAACAACTCCTACGACTGAAGACACAGCTTATGTTCGTGAAAACGCAACCGACATGATCAACCAAATGTTTGGAACTGGTGAAAGTGACCGGGGTCCAAACCAGTGCCATGATATCACGCTTTATCCTGAAATAGGTTTAGCTGGTGGTGCTTGTGAAGGATATGGACTATTACTTGACATTTCTGACCCAGTAAACCCTGTTAGAATTGATGCTGTTGCTGACTCTAACTTCTCATACTGGCACTCTGCTACTTTTACTAACGATGGTAGTGCAGTTCTATTCACGGATGAGTGGGGTGGCGGTGGCCAGCCTAAGTGCCGTGAGTCTGATCCTTATGAGTGGGGAGCAAATGCAATCTTCACTATTACTGAAGACAAAGAGCTTGACTTCCAAAGCTACTACAAGCTTCCTGCTCCACAAACTTCTCAGGAAAACTGTGTTGCTCACAACGGCTCTATGATTCCGGTTCCTGGACGTGATATCATGGTTCAGGCTTGGTATCAGGGTGGTATTTCAGTATTTGACTGGACAGATCCTGCGAACCCGGTTGAAATCGCGTTCCACGATCGTGGGCCTGTATCTGCTGAAAGAATGCAGTCTGGTGGAAGCTGGTCAGTATACTGGTATAACGGTTTGATTGTAAGTTCTGAGATCTCTCGTGGTCTTGACATCTTCGATCTTACTCCGAGTCCGTATATGACTATCAACGAAATCGAAGCTTCTAAAACAGTTGTATTGGATTACCTGAATGCTCAAGGGCATCCAATGTTCGAGTGGCCATCTACTCCTGTATTAGCAAAAGCTTATGTAGATCAACTAGATCGTGATAATGGCTTAGATGCTGCTAGCATTACTGCTATCCGCCAGGGATTAGCAAATGCGGAAGCTTCTGGTAAGTCTAAGATGTTCTCTGAACTAGCTGATAAGGTTAGCGGAATGGCAGCTGGTGCTGGCGATTCTGATAAAGTTCAGATGCTTGCGAATACATTAAAAGACTTAGGCTCGATGTAATATTCGAAGCGTATCAAATTTAAAAGCCCCTCATGCTAAAGCTTGAGGGGCTTTTTTGTTAGCTAATAATTGCTGTGAAATAATTAGTGAATGGCTGTTCCTTTCGTCTCTTTCACCGTCAATGCGATAAAGAAAGCTAGCAAAGAAACAACAATAATATATCCTGCGATAGCATCCGGATTTCCTGTCACAGAGATCAGCCATACTGCAACCATTGGAGCTGTTCCCCCAAAAATTGCATAAGGGATATTATAGCTTACACTGGTAGCACTAGCACGTACATTAGCAGGAAATAACTCCGTCATAAATGCTGGAATGGTGCTCATGAAAATAGAAAGGACGATGGCGAATACGGATTGGCCCAACAGGATCATCCAAAACACATGATGATGCATCAGCCAAATTAATGGGTATGCCAAAACTGCCATTGAAATAGCCCCAGCAATCAACATAGGTTTACGACCGACTTTATCAGAAAGCATGGCGAATACCGGGGTAGCAATTAGTAATACAAACAAACTAATGGTATTGATGTCTAAGGCTTCGGCTTTTGTTTCATGTACTTCCTGAACCAGCCAGGTAGCCAGGTAAATGAAAATGATATAAAAGCTTACAGCTCCCATCATGTTTAAGCCAATGGACTGAAACATAGGCTTTCTGTGATTTTTAAACACCTCGGTTAATGGAGCTTTAATCTTTTCTTCAGAAACAGGAGTTTCTGGTAGGCCTCTTCGGATAAGAAAACCAATAATACCGATGGATATGCCTACAAGGAAAGGAATTCTCCAGCCCCAACTGGCTAACTCAGCTTCGGTGAGCAAGCTTGTAAGTAATGCACCAAAACCAGAACCAAGTAAGATTCCTAACGTTGCTCCCATCATGCTAAAAGAGCTGAAAAATCCTCGTCTATGATCAGGTGCATGCTCGATAAGAAATACGATAGAACCGGTGTATTCACCACCAACAGATAAACCCTGGAACATCCTCATTAGCACCATCAATATGGCTGCGCTAAAGCCAATCTGACTATGCGTTGGCAATACTCCAATGATGAACGTGGGAATAGCCATGAGCATGACCGATAAGAAAAGCATTTTCTTTCGCCCGACTACATCACCAATTCTCCCAAAGAAAATGGCTCCAATTGGCCGCATCAGGAAGCCTGCAGCAAATGCTCCGAATGCAGCAATTAATGAGGTAGTGGGGTTCCCGGATGGAAAGAACTGATCAGCAATGGTAGCCGCGAAAAAGCCATACACAGCAAAGTCGTACCACTCCAGGATGTTTCCAATTAATCCTGCAGCTAATACTTTTTTAAAGTGCTTTTTTTCGCTCATTCTATCAGGGATTTGAGTTCAGTAACTCTGGAGGGTATATCCTTGGCACTGAATACGCTGTTACCGGATACAAGTACATCAGCACCCGCTTCTGCAATTTTTTTGATGTTCTTCAAATTTACCCCTCCATCAACCTGGATGAGGAACCCATGCCCTTCAGACTCACGGATATCAGCCAATTCCTGTAGGCGGTCATAGCTGCTTTCAATAAAACTCTGCCCTCCAAAGCCGGGGTTTACACTCATTACCACCACCATGTCTACATATTCGAGGATGGGCTCAATATTATAGATCGAAGTAGCAGGATTGATAGCTACTCCCGCCATCACTCCATGACTCTTAATTTTTTGAATGCTGCGGTGCAGGTGAGTACAGGCTTCAAAATGAACAGAAATCAGCTCAGAACCAGCATCTACAAAATTGTCGATATACTGATCCGGGTTTTCAATCATTAAATGAGTATCGATAAAAGAATCCGGGGCAATTTTACTTACTTGTTTAATAATTCCTGGTCCAAATGTGATGTTAGGAACAAAGTGACCATCCATTACATCACAGTGTATCCAGGTGGCTCCACCTTCTGAGATTGCGTTAATGTCGGCTTCGAGGTTAGTGAAATTGGCAGAGAGAATAGAAGGAGCGAGAACGGGTAAGCTGAAGTTCATTAATTGTTTTTTTGTTGGTTGGGCACTGGAATTTGATTCCCCGTAGAATCGATAATTACTGCACCACCTTCAAGTACTTCAACAGCTTCAAATCGCTCAGAAATAACCAATGATAATGTTCCGCCTTCTACCATTTGCGTCACATTGGGGGTATAATCAAGCACCGTGTTTGGTACCACATCTTTGATTGGTTGGAAGCGAATTTCCCCAACTCTGAGCCCAACCTCGCGAAGTTTTAGCTGTGCATCCGGTAAACGGAGCCCTCTAATTTCAGGAATATCTACAATCTTGTCTCCGAGTCCATCGCTAACAACAAGGTCTATAGCTCGCCCTTTTTCGACAGTAATACCTTGAGGAATGGACTGCCTTAGTACTGCATTCTTGAACCGGGAAGACTCGTAGCTGATTGACCCCACTTCTAATCCATAGTTTTGGAGCTGGATCTGGGCGTTTCTCAACGACAGGTTTACTACATTAGGCACAATTACCTGAGGTCTAACTGCAGTATTAACTGTGAGGTATACTTTTCGATTGGGTTTTACCAAAACGGAAGGAGCGGGTGCCTGGTCAATAACATAGTCAGCAGGGAATGCAGAATTTGCTCTTCGGTCAGATACCTCCACTCTTAATCCATAGGAAGTTAATAGTTCCTCGGCTTCAGTTAATGAGATTCGTGTAACATCTGGAACCGTTACGCCTTCATTATAATTGGTATAAATGGGCATAATGAGCTTATCGAGAAGGAGTAAGCTAACAGAGCCGATGAGAATCAATCCCAAAACGGAAAAGTAAAGATACTTACTGGTGAGAATCTGCTTAATCATGGCTCAAAAATAAGGGAAGATGGAGGATGTTAAAAGTTCCAGCGCAAAGAAACTGTTTCATTCGAAAGCATATTCGCCTCGGCTTCTAGTCTGCTGTTTTTAAGCTGAACCGTGAAGTAGGCATCAAACGCTGATACGATGTGATTTACCATCATTAAGGTGAGAATGTTCCCCGCAGTTCGGTAGTTATCGTTGAACTGCTGAGCTCTGTCTCTTCCTTCAATAAAATTGGCTGTGGCCATTGTGGCATCCCAGGGGTATTGATATACATGCCCGGCTCCGTCAGAAAGCCTTGCTTGATGAAAATCTCTCCAGCCTGGCTGAAACTGGTAATATTTGCTCATTAACTCATAGTATTGTTGCGAGCCATAGTCCTGTACAACATGGGAAAAATTACTCGCCACAAAGCCATTATTGTAGTAAAAAGGTGTTTGGACTTCTACCTGTCTAAGAATGGGAAGCAGTTCACTATCCCAATCGGCTTGTGTATTTCCCCAGGTAGGGGTTTTACCAAATACTAAGTCTTCCAGGCCGTCGGGGTTATCGAAACCATTCGAAATGCCATTAGCCCTTGAATATTCTACAAGCCACTGAGCATAAGCCAGTACACTCCAGTTTTGATCTCCATAATTTTCATAGGCACGCTCTCTGCGTTCTGCCTTGTTATTTTGATCGATATAGAAGGCTATTCCTACTGCATCTACTAGGAAGTATGCAGCTGCTCTTCCCCATTTCCCATTTAATGCCTGCCCGCTTCCGGGGATAATTGCTGATGCAAGAAATGCTATTCCGGGCTTGGTTCTTGGGGCATCTGCAAACGTTGAAGCTTCCTCGGAGAGGTGAACCGAAGGAGCATATCTGAAATCCTCAATGGAAACAGGGAGGGAAACTTCAGTAGTAGAGGAATCTTCCAAGACGATTTTCCCGGTTAGGGAATGCTTAACAGGTTGAGCCTGAGTACTAATCGTAAACACTATGAAAGCGAGTAATAGGCACTGGAAAATTTTCATAGCAATTCGAAATCAAAAGTTAGTCCGAAATGGAATAGAAGTTCACGTCCATAAGTAACGCGATTGCTTTGAGAACCTGTTACAAAATCTTCAGGTAAGGTAAGCGTGAATTTATCAAAGCCATAAGAGGCACTTACAAAGAATCGAAGAGGGAATAAGTAATAGCCGCTACTCGCCAGCCTCAACTCTGCACCTATGCCTTTCTTGATGTTTTTTCCGGAGTCTAACAAATTGGGGTTATTATCTGCTATGCCCCCAGGGTACCAGCCATTTCCAGCCTCAAAAAAGAAACGGGCATACATTTTGTCGAAGGTATAAGGGCCAACCTGTTTGTTGATGTTTTTAAAGATGGGAGTGAACCAGCTTATGCTTGTAAATGCAGTGGTATTTCCACCAATCGCAAAGAACGGGTAACTCCTCATCCCAAGGAAGCCACCAATATAGTCGGTATAAAAAGCATCGTCGGGTTTGTTGAAATAGCTAAATCCCCTGATTCTTGCCTGGAAAGCCTGATCACCAAATGTCCTGAACCCATAACGCAGGTGCAACTCAGTAGAGTGATTTTTTATGCTGTTGAATATTGGAACGAGAGCTCCGTCTTTGATCTCGTACTCCTCAAGCAGTTGGGCTGGCTGGTATTGATATCGTAAATATCCCTTGAGTCCAATGGGAGCTATATCGCCATCGGTAGAAAAACTATAATAATCGAAGGTGTAGGAGGCGGACAAAGTAGTGGCTTTGTAATATTGAGAAGAGGAACCACTAATTAGTGCGTTCAGCTCACGTGAGAAGAAGTTGTCAGTTTGAACCTGGTACGGAGAATAGCCAATACCAAGCTCAAGTAAGCTGCGTCGGCTCAGCTTACTTCTAAAGAATAAATTCGCTTCCCAAACTTCATAACCGATATCAACAGTAGTGGTATCAGGCAGGCAAGAGGTACAGGGAAATTCCTCAATAGACAGACCATCCTTTACATTCCTGTGAAGATTGAAGACTTCAACAGCTACCGTAGGCGACCAGCTTTTCTTAATGAAAGGGAGTCCACGATATTCAGCGGTGAAAAAGGCGTCCCTATCTAGCTTCAAGAGGCGGTTGGGTTTGAAAAAGTCACCAATACTACTCGCATCCCTGGACGCTACACCAAGCATAATTCCTCCAAAAATACTAAGCTTGTCGAGTACATCTCTCGAAGCGAAGTATATCCCGGGTTTTACATCACGAAGTAGATTTTCTCCCAGCCTGGCAACTTGTCCATTTTTCAACAGCGTACCGTTCTGGCCATTTTCTTTGGTATAGTTATCAAAACGAAGGACTGGGAAATATGAGAAGCTGGTGAAGGTATCTTCGTACGGTCTGTATACCCGTTCATTAGATTCGCCCTGAGTCTCAATTTCAAATTTATGAGGCTCGGTTTTCAATGGAACGGGAATGTCCTCTCCGAAAGCATTGATGTCCTTGTCATTAAAATCATTCAGATATTCCACATCGATGGTGGATTCAGATTCAAATGGCACTTCAGAACTCACAGGCATGTAGCTGCCATAACTTATTGGAGATGATGAAGGTAAAAGATTGGCTGTTTTAATCTTATATCCGTCTTTCTCATATTCTGAAAAGTAAAGCTGACCCTCTTCTATAAATGGCATGAAAGCTCCGCCCAGAACGCTGGTTACTTGCTGAGTTTCTCCATTTTCCAGATGTTGACGATAGATATTAAAGATTCCATCCGGATCAGAAGCGTAATACATGTATTCTCCATCTTCTGTAATAAACGGGTCTCTATAATCGACAAAATCACCCTCAAGAATGGTTTGGGTTGCTTTACTACTTACTTCTATCGATCGGATACTTCTTCCCCAAAAGTCAGCAAAAGAAAAATACAGGCGGTTTCCTGAGGGGTGCCAGTTAGGGGTAAATAGGGTTTCCCCATCTTGAAAACTCGTGAGTGATGTTGAGCTATCAGGATCATCAGCATCAATAAGAATTAAATTCTGTGTTCCTTTATCGTATTTGAGGGCTGCGATTTGAGAACCGTCCGGGCTCCAGGCTGGCGACTGAATCCGAGCACTTTTAGTTAAACGAGTAGATTTACCAGATTCTAATTCATAGATAAATAGATCACTGTAGAACTCGCCAAAATGATTCTTTTTGTTAATGGTATAGGCAATCCGCTGGCCATCCGGGGAAAAGGAATAGGTAGTATTTAACGCCATTACCAAAGGCTTCAAAGCATCAGCATGGTTATGCTCAACATGATGATCCCTCTGATCTACTTGGGCAATTTCAATTTCTTCGCCATCCTGTTTGATATAGAGAGTAAGGAGCGAGAAGTCTCTACCGCGATTTGAGAGATAAGCAACCGCATCACCCGTAGGGGAACGCTTAGGAAAGAAATTAAAGAAGCCTTCTTTTTCGATGTATTCAGATTCTGTAAAGGAAATACCGGCTATTCCTGAATTGTAGAATTCCTTTCGTTCAGTTATCCAATCGTCAAATATTTCCTCTCCACTAAAACCAGTGGCCATTTCCATAGCTTCTTCTACCTTATAAACTCCCTTTTCACCTAGAGCTTCAGAGATTCTTCTGAGTACATCTTCTCCAAAGCGTTCGACTAAATAGATAACAAAGGCATAACCCTGGTTATAGACTGTTTCCCTTTCCAGGCTTGTTTTTGAGGAAAAAGTACCCATTTCGGCCAGGTTGAAATAGGTATCACTTAAAATCCTGGTTCTTAGGATCATATCTCTATGGCTATCCCAGGTATCATATAATAATCCCTCTATTTGGTATTGAGCGGTACCTTCAGCAAACCATGCAGGGATGTTGATAGAAGCAAAAGGGAGGGAAGCTATCCCGTTTGGGAAACCATAAAGCACGTCCGGCCTGCGCACTTTTTCATACGAAAGCCATTGGAGGTATAAAGCGGGGTACTTTCGTTTTCTTTTAAGAGCTGTCTGAATTTGAACGATGTGCACAAATTCATGCGTAATCACATTTCTAAGCCAGTTATGGGTGCCTCTAAGGGGAGTATCGAGAGAAGGGACCCAGATATCAATTTTATTGTCAAAGAAGTAGGCAGCACCGTTAGAATAGTCTTCACGGTCTTTGAGTATAATACTCACTTTGCTATCGGGCTCGTATTTATAGAGCGAGGTGATAGGCTCGTAAATTTCCTCCGCAATTCTTGAGGTTACCTGTGCCGTTCGACTGTTCCCTTCCTGGAAGTGGACGATAAAATGTTCACTTTCAATAGAATACCACTTCAGATGATTTTGTGGGTATTCATAAAATCGTGGGTCAGTTTGGGAGAATCCCGGAACAGAAATCCCAATGAAGACCAAAAGCAATATTAGTATAGGACGATTATTCATTAATGGGCCACTCCAATTTTTATCACTTTCGATTCTGATCGTCCTTCTACTGTTGCTTTGACACGTGCAAAATAGGCACCACTTCCCCAACTACCGGTGGAAATGGTGATTTCTTCAGGCACACCACCTCTTGCGTCAACCGTACGTTCGAATACGACTCGCCCGGTATAATCAATTACGGTTATATCGACGGTTCCGCCTGGTGATTTTACTTCGAAGCGTAAGTTCGTCTCCTGGTCAGCAGGATTTGGCCAGTTATAAGTCTCATCCTTATTTAGTACTGAGAAAGAGCCGGATTGTGTATCGCTAAAAGTGATATAAGCAGAGACCTTGTTGTATGGGTTTGGGCCATATCGCCGAGGCCATTGAGAAGAAGTAAAATTGTCGAACTTCCATGCCTTTAAGTCGCCGGTATGACTGATGGCATATAACCGGTCCTGATAAAACATCGGATGCACGGGCTGGATATCTTTTCCAATGGAGCCACCTACATTAAGTGGAAAACCTTCAATAGGATTTCCGTTGGTTTCGAAGGCAAAGATATTGACAGAAAAATCAGTTTGTCCAACCACAATTAAGTCCTGGATATTATCTCCGGTGATATCCGCTACCAAAGGAGTACCAATAAGTTGAAATCCTTCCGGAGCCGAAATAGGAGTATCCGGAAGTAGCGCACCACTAAAATTATATCCCTCAATAGTGTTTTCTGTACGATTGATACGATAAATATAGCCTTCATCTATAATTGCCGGCCATTCCGCGCTTTCTTCTTCAAAAATAGGTACAAAAGCTTCACTGGCTGAAGGATCGATGATTGTGAACGCCCCATCCTCAAATAAGTAATAAAAATTGCCAAGGTTTGAAGAAACGGTTCCTGCAAATAGCCGATTGGTAGCAGATGCGATATAATCAGAAAGGCTTTCTCCCTCAAAACTGACCGTGTTATCGGAAATGCCTACAAAATTTCCACTTATGATTTCAGAACGAAATTCAAAAGAGTCGGTGATAGGGAGGTTACTTCCATCAGCTCCTAAAAACCTGGTGGTGGTAAAATCGAGATCAATAGAAGTGCCATCTTGAGAACTTAGAAAAGCGGATTCATTCATTGCACTTACCGCCCAGCCACTTGAGGTGTCCAGATCATCTGATGTAAGTGGAGCTCCTGTACCAGGAATAGGGTTTTCAGCTTTTGTAACCCTGGATCCAAGTACTAATGGTTGTTGGGTTCTGGTTCCTGGAAAAATCAATCTGGTCTCAGTTACAGGGTTTTCATAATCATAAGTGTTATAACTTGAGAAAGCAGGAGCAAGAACTAAGGTATCAGTGTTGATTTCAACGATATCTAGCTGTAGAGGAAAGTAATCCCAATAAGCATCTTCAGCTGTATAAAAAGCATTTGTACCTGTTTGGTATTCGAAAAGATTTTGAAACCCAAATTCAGAAGTTTCAACCGCTCTTACTCTAAACGAAGCCATGGGTACATTATCAGAAAAGTCATAGAATTCAAATCCGGATAAGGCTCCTGAGTTTGAACTGTTATCGGGGAAGGTCTCTGACCCAAAGATGTTATCCGGATTCAAATCAATGCTTCCGGTTTGAGTGATCACTCTATAATTATTTCCACTCCACCAGAAATCAAAGGCAAAACCAAAATTAGGACTGTTATCAAGTAAGATAGATTCCCGTCCAATATCCTGGGCTCCGTCACCTTCTTCTAAATCCACTCCTCTTAGCAATGGATCGGCGTTAACTCGACTGGTACTTAGCTGTTGATCTATAATGGCTTCATCAATGTGCCAAATGAGCATTCCACCATTAAGTTGACGGTCGTCCCCGGTACCTTCTCGTTCATCAGGTCCAATATCAATACCTCCGGGTAAACTCCAATCGAAATTACTCACATTGATGATGGTGCCAACATCCAATAGAGAATCAAACCCACTTTCCTGGAATAAAAATGCCTCATCCTGGTTGGTAAACGTTTTTTGAGTAATGCTTCCATCCGGCCTCTGAGTGGTGATCGTTACTCCGGTACCATCAATATCTCTATGCCTGTTTTCGATGAGGAAATATTCGGTAGAGGAAAGGTCATACTTAGCGATGCTGTTTGGTTGATCAAGGGCAGCGGCAGGCAAAGGTATGCTGTCAGCATTGCTAGTGGTAATAGTAAAAGGGGTTTCCCATCCTAAAAATATTTTCTCCCAAGCAGAGGGCTCCGGAGGAATAAGGCCATTGTAAGAAAAGAATCCGGCACCATCCATTAGTCCAAACCGTCCAATAGCTGGTTCTCCGGTCTCTGTATTAAAAAGATCGGGGAGTCCAAGGTGACTACCTATCGAAGCAGTAAGCAATCCATTCGTAGATAATGGAAATACAATCTCATTTTCCTGTATGTCTTCCCCTCGCCTGGATTCTGTTCTTGGCATAATGATTGAGCTTTTAACCAAAAATGATCCCCCATTTATTGGAAATCCATCAAAATCATTACCCAACCATCTTTCCAATTCTTGTTCTCTCATATTGATAGAAGGAATATCAAATGGTGTAATATCCAGGGTTGTGCCCGTAAGCTCTACATCTCTTCCTACTCCTGCATGAAACACGACAAAGGCTGTTGTTTCTGGGTCTAAACCGGTTGTGTTGAATCCGCCTTGCGCTTCAACTTCGGTCCAGACGTCACTTAAAAAATCCGCAAGTTTCTCCGTGCTGAAGGTTTCTCCAATAGGGGAGTATTCCTCCATTTTTTTATCTAGTTGATAGATAGTCGGAAGAACCCGGTAATTGATGGTTAGTTGACCGTCTGATGACTTAGAGAAGTAATTTCTTGCAAACTCTAATTTCGCTTTGAAGTAAGAAGTATCATGCGGCAAGGGATCGATATAAGTTTGGCTTTGCCGGGTCAGATATGGGAGCCCATCCATTCCATCTGATCCAAAAATCCCTGTCCCGGAGGTTAATCGATTGGTATCTGGCTGGAACTCAACCATGATAGCTACTACATCCAATGTGCCAACAGCTGGAAGCATAGGAGCCTGAGAAAGTGATGAAATAGCGTGGTTTCGCTTAATTTCAAAACTTTGGGCAGTAGCAGAATCGATGTTAAACAAAAAGAGCATGCTTACCAGTGCCAACATGCTCTTTTTAAAAATTGGGTTAGGATTCATTCCGGCTAAAAATCGAGTAGGACGCTAAATCTAAGTGTATTTGCTAACGGGTGATCCGACTCTAATGTTTTGATATAACTGAAATCTATTCCGAATGAATTGTAGCGCAGACCTGCTCCAAATGTAATATATTTTCGATCTCCGTTATTTGGATCTTCGTAATAATAGCCTCCACGCAGAGCAAACAAGTTGTTATACCAATATTCAGCTCCGGCTCCAATCATAAATTGTTCAAGCAGACTAAGCTCAACATTTTGTTGTCCATCAAATCGTGTATAGGTATCCCATGATTGAAATAAAGCTTCGATCGGGCCTGATGCTACAAAGGTAGTGTCTGTTACTCCACCTTGCGTAGAAATGACTTCTTCTTTCCTGGCCATGATTTTAGATACGTCGGCGGCTACCGTAATGCGGTTGAAGCCTTCCGGGTCGAGGTTATAATCAAAGGCTAGGCCAAATCTAAGTACAGTAGGAAGGGGGTCTTTCTGGGCATTATCGGTGTATTGAATACCAGGGCCTAAATTAGAAAGGTTAAATCCGGTGCTGAATCGAGCTTCATTACCGCCTATGAAAAATGGATTAGTGCGATACAGCAGGGCAAGATCAACGCCTACGCTACTTCCAGGATTTACTTTCTGAGCACCTACAGAAGTACCATTTGCAAGGCTGGAATAGATTAACCGAACACTGGTACCTAGTGCCAGGTTTTGATTAACCTTATATCCATAAGAAAGCCCAAAGGCTAACTCATAACTATTAAAGCGGGAAATGGGATCCGGACTGGTTTCATTAGTAACTACCTGTTCACCTAGATTCAGGAAAGTAATGTGTGCACCAATGGTACCTATACCTTCTACGTAGTACTTTCCAACCAAATAATCATAGAAGAGATCACTCACGTTGAAGTTTGCTAACCAGTTGGAGTGGGTAATACTTACCTGGTTCCCGGTTTGAAAAGCGAGTCCAGCAGGGTTCCAGAACATTGCGGCTGCATTATCTGCAATAGCAACACCGGTATTACCCATGGCTGCTCCACGAGAATCAGGTTCGATTTGGAGAAAAGGAACTGCTGTTATACCCACCTGTGCGTTTGATACTGTTGGGTATAAGAATAGCATGAGGGCTATTGCTAACGAATATAGTTTATTCATAGATGACAAATAGTTTAATCCCGAATATAACGGTTAAAGATAAATATATGTTGGATTAATCTTACCGTATAATTACGAGCTTTTCGATTTTTTCGGTTGTTTTTCTTCCTTCGGGGGTATCTGTTGCAACCCGAAGCACATAAATATAAGTACCGTTACCCAGGCGATCATTATCCCTGTCACGGCCATTCCATGGAATACTGGCATAAGAACTAAGTGTATTACTTGGAGGTATGTATTCTTGAATACGTTGTACAGGTTTACCGCTTAGTGTGAAAATTCTGATATCCACATCAAGAGGGTTCCCCTGTTGGTTATGTTCGAAAGTGAAGGATGTAACGTTATTCATAGGATTTGGGTAATTGTATACTTGATCAATTACCAGATCCTCATCGTTAGCCACTTCAAAGAATATGTCACTCTCCGAAGGGTTATTGTGCACATCCCATGCTCGAACTTTTAGCGCATAGTTACCTTCTGGAAGTTCTTCCAGCGGGTACTCGATACGCCCACTTCTGTAATCGTTTAATGTGCCCTCGAAAAATTCGTTAAGCACATAGGTTTGTTGTGGTTTGGTATCGATTGTAGCAATTATTTCATGTCCTACTCCTGTTCCTGTAGTATTGATTCCGGAACTGTCGCTCAGTTCCACGATTAGATTGGGTGTACTGCTTGTGAGACTCCCATTTATAAAACTTTGATCATTCAAATAGATGTCCAGGGATGGGCCCCTTCCATCATTTACAGCTAATGCATTCACACCATTGAAAACTACCTCAGTGAAGGCGCCGCCTGCTGTTGTCACTCCGTCTTTGGCATAAATAAGGATTCGTCCATTATCGGATGAGAAACTTATATCCTTAGGGATAACCAGGGTGATGGAGTATTCTCCATTTTCAGCTAATGTCTTTCCTTTAAAGAGAATGTCATTTTCAGCTTCATACGTACATTCACGAGCTGTATTCTGGTTGAGGTAGCAATCATCAGGTTCTTCTAGCCATACTCTATCCGAAGGAATACTCACTGTTCGGGGGGCGTCGAAGATGGTTATAGTAACTTCGCCATTAAAGGAAGTCTCAACATCACCAATCGAGTTTTTAATACTACCTGCTAAAGTGACTCTGTCAAGGGCTTTAACGGTTACCGTAGTATCGCCAGCTGAAACATCAGTATCATTTATTACACTTAGTTCAGCTGTTTTATTTGGTAGTGCAAGTTGTAATGCAGGATCACCAATAAGAATGAACTTCCGGTTATTTTGTTCAGAACCTACTGAAGTATTTTTTGTCCGCAGGTAAATTTCTCCAAGGGTAAGAGGTTCCCCATCGGCATTCCGTTCCAACATGTTTTGAGAAAGCTCAATATTAAGGCCATAGTTCAATGAATTGGGGCTTGAACTGGTATAAACAACCCGGGTAGTTGTAAAAGCAGCTATTGCTCCTCCGTTGTCAGCAAAGAATAATATTTCTGCTCCCGATTGAGAGTTAATGTCATCGTATCGACCGAACTGACAGGTGGCAGTCACAAAAACAGTCAGTTTATCCCTGTTGGTAAAACTGGTTACTAAATCAGAAGTATATAATTCTTCATCAGAAAGGGTTTTGTCATTTCCATGCCCTGAATAGTTTGTTACCAGAGTGCCCCGGTTAATGGTATTGATGAAGTCAGCAGTCGCACCAGGAATTTGTCGGCCCGCACCGGTAATTTCTTCTGCATAATCAAAGAGGTAAATCTTTTTCGAACGTGCTCCGGAGCTATTTAAATCCATGGATCTAAGTGTTCCATCCGCATTTTCTACATGTAAGTCCCTGTTTAGTGTTGGCTGCGGAAAATCGTCATCAGCAGCAAACGTGAATAAATTCTGCCAGTCTCCATCGTTAGCGGGGTCTTCATAACGCCTAATCTTGTCGATGGCAATAGCCGCTTCGCTTCTGGTTTGAGCAGAAATTCTTCCAATTCCCAGGTCAACTCTTGCAGAGGAATTTAATAGGCCTTCTGAGTCATCCATTAGTCCAAAAAAGTCGTCACTTCCAAATGAATTTACTCTGTGTATGGATTCACTGGTTTGATACGTGAGTACATAATTGGTAAATGAATTAGCCACTATATCCTTAGTGTCATAGGTAGTATCTCCAAAAAGGAGTAAGTATTTCGGCGCAATTTGACCATCAAGAGCAGCCCGGTCCCAAAGATGTTTTAAGAAGTCACGGATTGCAGTAGGGTCTTTTATCCCGGAAGAAAACTCGTTTAATATTTGAGTTTGGGTTACTACAAGTGGAGTAAGTCCATCCTCACGGCGCATCTCAGCTAGTTCCGTGGCGAAATCCTCAAACAGCTCAGAAGTAACGATGATATAATCAGGGTATACACCTGGGTTATTCAGATTCTGATTTGGTACCTGGGTTCCTTGTGCAGGAGTGTATAATGTAGACTGCACCAGGATTTTATTACCTGGATCGGTGTTATAAACAAGATCAAAAGAGGACCCTGATTGCGAAAGGCTCAGCCTGGCAGGATTAACAGGGTCGGTAATGTCAAAAGCATAAGGAGTGGCGGCAAAACCGTTTAGTATAAACTGGCCTGTTTCGGAGGTATTTCCATCTTCGGGCCCAAAGAAGAATAGTTTGTTATCAATGGCAGTCAATTTTCTTCGAACTACAAATCGGAAAAAATCAATGAATGCATTTGCGCCAGTGTCCGTATTACCCATTCGCAAGTCTAGTTCCAGAATGCCATTCGTAATTTCGGGCGAGAAAGGAATATTAGTGAAAGCATATCTTCTGGCAGAGCTGTTTTCATAGGAAGTATAATCTCCGGTAAGGCGCGCAATTGAAAAACTTCGGAAGAGCTCATCATTAAAGTAAAGCTGGAAGGAAGTAGTGGAAGTAGATCGGAGGTAAATTTGGCCTGATACTCTAATAGGCACATTGGTGTCGATATCAGGAAGGGTGTCTTTGAAAACACTGACCAGTTGATTTTGTGCACTTGATGGAATGGTTTGGCCTAACCAATAGCGCCCGGATTTTTGCTTGGTTTCCGTTTTTGTAAGCTCTTCTTCCAGCCAAACAAAGTCGTCAAAGTCAGTAATAGTTCGAGAAGGGGTGAGGCCATTGTTAGCAGTTGCAATTCGTTGACCCCGCGAATTACCTACTGTAAGGAAAACATAAGTTTCATCACTATATGGGTGTATGGAATGAACGAAAGAAGCCGAGGCAGGGACTCTGGATTCTTGATGAGCACCGTTTCCATAAAAGACTATTCGATCATCTGAATCAAAACTCCCATCAGATTGCCCTTCAATAAGAATGGGTATTTCAGCAAATTCAGGTCGGTCATCACTGTTACTTTCAGGGAGTGGAGCTCCATTAGTACCCCAAAGCTGAATATTTCTTGGGTCAATTGAAGAAAGGTCTAATCCAAGATTGGTGAGGTAGGTTGAGTTTAATTGGTAAATACCTGTTTTATGCACGGGTATTTTGTACCAAGTCCCTGAGCTGAGAGGATGATCCGCGGCTATTTGTGATTTACTCTTTATTGAAGAAGCAGGAACGTATTCAGGTATATGATAAATTCTAAAAGTAATATTTCGGGTAATGAGTGTAGAAGCTGTTCCTTCCCGTGCTAAATGAATTTTCAGGGATGTAACCTCATTACCACGATACCATCCGCGTTCCATCAATTCAGCTACCGGGCTTTCGGCGGATGAAAGATTAAGCGCTATTTTCTGAGCATCAGTAAGTATCTCATTACTGTTTTCGATAGAGGAGCTGAGTATCTGATATTGTGGTACTCCATTTATGATTGGAACAATAAATTCTCGTGGAGGGTAAATTCCGGATTCCTCTACAACAATCTCATAGTCGGTAAACTCAGCGGTAGCTTGCAACGTCTTTAACTGTTGAGCATGTATCGATGCTACACTTAAAAACAGGATAAAAGTTAATATGACAGCTTTCTTCAAGACCATTGAGAATAAACTTCCGGACGATTTCCTTATTGCCAGATACAATTATCTAAAGCGATAAAATCCTCTAATGCTAAAAGGAGCTTTAACGAAGAGATCGGCTCAGAAACCATACAGTACAAATGCTTTTTACGGGTTAAAAAGAAATACTGTAGCTGTGTATAATGGTACTTTGGTTCGTTAAACTTTCGTCAATAATAGCCTTGAAAGCCTATAATGTCAACTTTTAAAAGTGCGTTAAAGCATTTCTAATACTACCGCAGAAGCACCGCCACCGCCGTTGCAAATCCCGGCGCAGCCAATGCTACCTTTCGTTCTTTTTAATGCATGAATTAAGCTGACAATTATTCGGGCTCCTGAGCAACCAATAGGGTGACCAACGCTTACTGCGCCGCCATGAATATTTACCTTTTCTGGATCGAGTTCCAGTATTTGGTTATTTGCCAGGGCTACAACAGAAAAAGCCTCATTAATTTCAAAAAGATCGATATCGTTTTTATCAATGCCAGCTTTTTTAAGCGCAATAGGAATGGCATCAGAAGGAGCAGTTGTAAACCATTCAGGAGCTTTGGCTGCACTTGCATGGCTTATGATTCTGGCTAATGGAGTGACTCCTAATTCATTAGCTTTTTCTTCGCTCATTAATAGAACAGCAGCAGCACCATCGTTAATGCTGGAAGCATTGGCAGCCGTTACGGTACCTTCTTTTTCAAATACCGGGCGCAGAGAAGGGATTTTATCGAAGTTGACCCGGCCTAGCTCTTCATCTTTTGTGATCTCAGTTACATTCCCTTTCCTATCTTTAACATTAACCTTGATCAACTCATCAGCAAAGTAGCCTTGCTCGGTAGCATTAATCGCTCTTTTATATGACTCGACAGCATATTCATCTTGCTGTTCTCTACTTATGAAACATTCTTTAGCACAAAGTTCGGCTGCATTCCCCATCGCATAGTTGTTATATACATCCCATAGCCCATCTTTAAGGATTCCATCCTCAGTTTGTACATGGCCATATTTTGAACCAAAACGTTGTTTTGGGAGATAGTAGGGGACATTACTCATGCTCTCCATGCCACCTGCTACAATTACATCAGCATCTCCTAACCGAATTTGATCGGCAGCAATCATAATAGCTTTCATCCCTGATGCACAAACTTTATTCACCGTAGTAGAAGGTGTTAGTTTTGACAGCCCGGCTTTTAATGCAGCTTGTCGTGCAGGCGCTTGTCCAACTCCAGCTGATAATACATTCCCCATAACCACTTCTTGCACAGCATCAGGTGAAATACCAGAAGACTTTATGACTTCTAAAATAGCCATGGCTCCAAGTTCTGGAGCGGTAAAGGATGAAAGATTTCCGCCAAAAGCTCCAATAGGAGTTCTTTTCGCATCCACAATTACTACGTTTCTCATTGATAAACTAATTTAAGGTTTGTAAGCGCTTTTCTGCGCTGTAAAGATAGAAATGAAAATTGAAAGGAACTGTTAAAATGCCTGATCTAAATCTTCAATCAGATCATCAGCATCCTCAATTCCTACCGAGATTCGGATAAGCGAATCACTAAGCCCGGCTTTCTCTCTCAGTTCTTTCGGAATGGAGCCATGAGTCATTGAAGCTGGATTGCTAATCAACGATTCGACTCCCCCTAAACTTTCGGCTAATGTAAACACTTTTGTGCTGCTCATGAATTTTACTGCTGACTCAATAGAGTCATTTTTTAAGGTAAAAGAGAGCATGGCACCAAAGTCGTCCATTTGTTCTTTGGCAAGGTCGTGCTGCGGATGGTTAGGTAATCCGGGATATAATAATGTGCCTACTTTTGGATGAGTGCTCAGGAACTCTACGATCTTTTTTGCATTTTGGACGGAGCGTTCAACACGAACGGCCAGTGTTTTAATCCCCCTTAGTGTTAAGTAACAATCCATAGGCCCGGGCACTGCTCCGGTAGATTTTACCTGGAACCGTAGATTTTCCATAATGGCTTTATTGGAACTTGCAACAGCACCATGAATAACATCAGAATGGCCGGCTAAATATTTAGTAGCAGAGTGTAGTACAGCATCAGCTCCAAATTCCAATGGTCGCTGGAGGTAGGGGGATGCGAAGGTATTATCAACAACAGTGAGGATATTATTTTCCTTCGCGATACTAATTAACGCATTAAGATCGACCACCCGAAGTAAAGGGTTTGTTGGTGTTTCAATCCACATCATCTTGGTTGATGGGGTGATTGTTTGCTTAACCAACTCCAAATCCGTCATATCTATGAATGAAAAGGAAATCCCATAGGGTTCAAAAACAGAAGTAAATAATCGGTAAGAACCACCATAGAGGTCATCGGAAGAAATAATGTGATCTCCCGGACGGAACATCTTTAACAAAGCATCCATCGCTGCAACTCCACTTGCAAAGCAGGCTGCTTCTTCAGCACCTTCTAAGCCGGCAATAAGCTTCTCAAGTGCTGTCCGGGTAGGGTTACCAACACGAGCATAATCATATCCTTTATGCACATTTGGAGCCGATTGCTCGTAGGTAGAGGTTTGAAAGATGGGTGGCATTACAGCTCCTGAGGTTTCCTCGGAGTGTTGCCCTGCATGGATTGCTTTGGTATTAAATTTCATTACTGTTAAGAACCGAATCGGTTTTCTTTAAGAGAGTTTAAGCTATTGATTGCACTTTCCGCAGATTGCAAACCCGGAGAGGCTTCTAAAAGTTTCCCATAATACTCAATCGCGAAATCGAGAAGAACGGCTGCTTTATCTTCTAATGCATCTTTATCACTTTCGAAAGCGGTTGCATGTACTTCAAGATATTTTCCAGTCATATTATTGTAGAATACAGCCATGCTTTCAATAAAATCAGTGTTGGAAGTATCTGTTCTGAATGCCTCAATTAGTTCTTGTTCAGCCTGTTCACCAACTCCTTCGGCTTCAAATCTTATTTGAGCAACCAATGAAGTATCAGAATCCTGGTATGCAGTCAAAAGGTCATTCATGATTTCCTGGGTAACCAGGTATAATTGTGTGCCATATACATTGCGAATTACGCCATCTCCCGCATAAGCAGAAGAAAGCTCTCTAAGTAGTGAAACTGCTTCTTCGCGATCTCCGGCAGAGATATAAGCGTTGACCAGTCCAAAAGCGATGTTCTTATTACTGATAATATTCTTATTGGCTAGCTCATAATAGAATACAGATTGACTGGCATTCCCGTCTTGCAAGTACAGGAATCCCAGGTTTTCATATAAGTTATCCGGGACTTCCTCGAGCCTGTTTTTTGCTTCATTAAGAATCGAGATGGCTTCATCTACTTCCCCAGAAGTATAAAAAGTAGTAGCAAGGGATTGGTAGCTGCTACTTTCCAGGGGTTTTAGAATAATCGCATTCTTAAAATGAGCAACGGTTAAAGAATGATCGGCGTCAGAAATTTCGTTATTAAAGGAGGCGGTTCCGGAATTGTGTTCCTGAGACCATTCTCTGTTCAATATCTCCTCTATATGAACTTCCTCAAGAGAATCTGCTCCAAAGTTAGCAGCCTCGGTAAATGAGGAAATTGCTGTAGAGTAATACGCTTCTCGATTTTGAGGGTCTTGCTGCTTGGCAAGAGCAATATTGATTTCACCCTTCTTGATTAATAAATCGGGTTGCTCCGGGTTTTCTTGTAGGTTTTCTTCAATACTTGCCAAGGCAAGATCATATTGATTGCTTTCCATTAACGAATCAATACTTGGTTTAGAAGATGAACATGCGAAAAAAAACCCGACGACAAGCAAAACGCCTATCAATCGGGTTGGGAAGAAATACTTCATAGTCTCAATTACTGAAAATTACATACCTGCTTTTTGCATTGCTTCCTCTGCTTTTTCAGGCATATCTAATAATGTGTATATGCGGAAAAGCGAGTTCCAATAAGAGGTATTATCTGGATTGATCTCAGCAGCCCTTTCATAATACTTCATGGCTTTTTCAACTTCAGCTCGTGCAAGTGTATCGTATTGATTGGATTCTTCCAGATCGTTAGTTGCGTTTCTAAGATCATATAGAGTCGAAGCCTTATTTTGATAAAGAATTCCCAGCGTATTGAAAGTGCCGGCTATAGTATCGTCAAGTCTTGCTGCTTCTAAAAGCTCTTTTTCAGCGCGATCAGTTAGCGGATCAATTTCTGCTTCAAGCTCAGCAATTCTATTATTTTTAGCATCAATCTCTTCCTGAGACCCGTTTGAGCGCTCAAGATCGAAAATTTCGTCTCTAAGAGTAGCAACTTCATCACTAAGATTAAGAACTCTTTGATAAACTCTTGTTCCAATTACTAAGTGGTACCTTGAATTGTCTGGATCGTTTTTTGTTAACTCATCCATTATTGAAAGAGCTTTTTCAGTTTGATCAATCTGGAAAAGGCCATCGGCTAATTTTTCGATGAGGTATACACTATCGGGGTATAGCTCTAACCCTTCTTCCATAGCAGCCACCGCTTTTTCTGGTTGGTCGCTTAGGAAATAATATGAGCCTAATCGGTCATACTCAGTGGCACTGGCTTTATCCTGAAGTTCGATGGCTGTAGTAATAGAGGCTGCAGCTTTTGCTGGCTCCTCATTCATGTAATAGATCTGGGCAATTACATCAAAAGAGAGGACACTATCCGGGTTGATAGTTGTGGCATTGGTTAAATGAGCGATTGACCAGCTTAATGGTGTGTCTACTGATTCCATTACACTATCAACAGTAGCGTATTTAATTCCTTCATTATGCTCTAATTCCCAAGCATTCAGAATTAAATCCTCAATTTCGGAAGCTTCACCTCCCGGGCTTTCCATCATTTCATACTTAGACCTGGCTTCCATTAGTGATGCCCTCATATTTTCATAAAGAGGGGTTCTGTCATTAGGATTGGCTTCTAGTTGTGCAAGATTGTTATATGCTACTGCTTTATAGTAGTGAGGTGCCCCATTTGTCGGGTCTTTCAAAATGGCCGTATCAGCCATTGCGAGAGCTTCGTCATAATTTTGAGCGTTTAATCCAGCTTTAATGGGATCAATAAGTGGATCTCCTCCACAACTTGCGACAAGAAAAGCTACAACAAGAGCAAAGAGACTTAAAGAATACTTTTTCATTTTTTACCTGATTTGAAAATGGATGAGTTAAAATTCTTTTATTAAGTTTTACAAAGTAACCATATAATGAACTTTCTGCAATACAAGCAGTTGGAGTCAAAGAATCAAATAATGCTTAAATAAGATGAAAAAAACTGTCTCAACGGAAAACGCACCCGCAGCTATCGGACCCTATAGTCAGGCTATTATTCACAATGACTTAGTGTACTGTTCTGGCCAAATACCTCTAGACCCTGAAACGATGCAGATTGTAGGAGATACAGCAGCAGCCCAGGCCGAGCAGGTAATGAAAAATCTTTCAGCAGTATTAGCTGAAGCTGGTAGCGACTTTTCAAAAGTAATTAAGTGCTCAATTTTTCTTGATGACATGGGAGACTTTGGAGATGTAAATACAGTATATGGAGGATATTTTGAAACGGATCCGCCAGCTCGTGAAACTGTTGCAGTACAAACTCTTCCTAAAGAAGTGCTAGTTGAAATCAGTTGTATTGCCTACATCTAATAGCACCCGAAAGTTTTCGGTGACCGTGTTTCCGGCCCGGTCACTTATATTTACTGTCACAAGGTTTTCTTTTTTGGGAATAAATGAGGGATTGTAGTAGATCAGCAGGTCTTCTTCATTATCATATTCGACTATTCCCTGAACTCCATTTACAAAAATGGTAGTTGATTCAAAATCAATTCCGGATACTGGATCTTCCGCAGAGATATGAAGTAACCATTTGCCATACGATGTATCAATAATTTTTGGGAAGTCCATTTTTGGTGGTTCATTGTCTGGCATGATAAGAAATTCTCCAAGTGCGGATGGATAGCCATGAATAGTTCTTCCTATTTGTTTGGAGTCGACATACCTAATCTCATCTCTGGCTCGATCAATCCTAAAAAGCTGGTACCGTGATTCAGAATCAAAATCGTCCCTCAAATAATATTCTATCTTTATCTCCGATCTTGAAGGGATCATTTCAGGCTGGATATTGAGATAGTGGTATCCATCCAGTTTGCCGGTATAGGCTGAAACTGTTAGCGTATCAAAAAAGGTGTCCTCAAGAAATTTCAGAGTTAAGTCACCTGTTGGGTCAGAAAAAGTAATATTCTGGTCTGGAAATACTCGCGTCCACAATAAGGGGATTCCATTATAATTTACCAGGTGCTGATTAAGCTCCGGATTCCAGGGAGTACAAATAGTCTGATTAGTAAGTGAAATTACTTCTGAACCAGTAAATGCCCAATCATTGCTCCAATACCAGTTTTGAATGGGCTCGTTACGCGGTTCTATCCGCATTGAAGAATTGTTAGACGAGCCATTAATGGTAACTGAGGCTTTTGTAGTATTGCCATAAAAATCTACCGCAGAAATGGTAAAGCTTGCAACCGAATCAATCAGGTTAATGGCTGAACGAGGATCTACAATCTTATAAAATGGGTTAGATGGGCCTTCTTTTTCAAAAAGTACCTGGTATGATCTTCTACTTGCACCGAAAGCTGGGAATCGGTCATTAAACATTAAATCTGTTTCATCAAAAGAAAATCGGTCAATCTGCTGGTAGAAAAGCGTATCAATTCCATCGGAAAGTTTCAGCCTGTATACAGCGTACTTATTCGTTACCCCATCTGCTTCATCAAAGGTGGAGATCATTAGGCCAACTGGGCCAGAAGCTTCAATGGTACCAAAATCGATGTCTCCATTTTCCTGTCTGGTTGGGTAATAAGTTTGAGGGTATCTTGAACCTCGGATTATTGTTTCCTCACTTAAGGGTACAGCTATCAAAGCCGACAGGGTGGGAGCAATGCTGTCTTCGACGGCTAGGTTTGTGCTTAGTGCATTGATGGGAATTCCATCCTGGTCTCGGATTTCAAAATGCAGATGCGGAGGTCCAACCCCTGTTGAGCCAGTATAGCCTATCACTTCCCCTTGCTTTACATAAAATTCTTCATTCTCTGTCTGTACATCAATCTCAAATGAAAAGTCCTTTAGTCTGAGAGAATCAATATATGATTGGAGCTCATTGTTGAATCGCTGTAAATGGGCATAAACGGTGGATGAGCCGTCCTCATGTTGCAAGTAAATTACTTTTCCATATCCATCTACAGCTATCCCTAAACGGGATACGTAGCCATCTTTTGAAGCAAAAACTTTATAGCCTTCTCTTCCCCATGTTTTTATGTCCAATCCTGCATGGAAATGAGCAGACCGGGTTTCACCAAAAGTGGAAGTCAGGTAAGGACTGGCATCGGTGGGCCAAAGGTATTCCTGTGACTGAGCATTTACACTAAGCGGAACAAGAAGAGTAAATAAAAGGGTGAGTATATATTTTGTGCTCACTGTTCTATGCCAACGGTTAGCTTAGCTAAATTCTCGTTAATGGTAGCCAAGAGTTGATCTCCTGCTTTTACTGCACCAACCCCTTCTGGTGTTCCCGTAAAAATTAAATCCCCTTCTTCCAGGGTGAATATAGTTGAAAGGTGACTTATCAATTCCTCCACATCAAATAGCATAGAAGAAGTCAGATCGTGCTGGCGTACTTCATCGTTTATTTTAAGTGATAGCTCAAGAGTGGGGAAAGATTCATCATTGAAAGAGATAAAGGTGCTGATTGGGCCAAATCCATCAAACCCCTTACACACGCTCCAGGGATGTCCTTTTTCTTTTGCCTCTTTTTGAAGGTCTCGTGCAGTAAAGTCTATTCCAATACCATAACCAGCGACATATTCTAGAGCTTTTTCGCGGGGTATATTCTTTCCTGCTCTTCCAATAGCAATTACAAGCTCTACCTCATGATGCACCTGGTTACTTTGTTCCGGTATCGAGATCACAGATCCGTCGAAACAAATGGCATTACGGGATTTGAGGAAAATCATGGGTTCCTTTGGGGGAAGATGTCCCATTTCTTTGGCATGATCAGCATAGTTTCTGCCGATACAAAAAATAGTGTTAACGGGCAGGCCAAGGCCTGGTATGCGTAATCCTTTCATGGTTCAAAGATATAAAAAAAGCCATCGGTCTTTCGACGGATGGCTTTCAACATAGATGATCGACGATTTAGTTTAGTTAACAGGCTCGACATTTACAAATTTTCTTCCACCTGTAGAAGTTGTGAAAGATACATGCCCGTCAGCTACTGAAAAAAGAGTGTCATCTCCGCCTCTTTTTACATTATTTCCTGGGTGGAACTTAGTACCACGCTGGCGAACAATAATACCTCCGGCGCGAACAAACTCGCCTCCGAATCTTTTTACGCCAAGACGTTTACTTTCTGAATCACGTCCGTTTCTGGTAGAACCTTGTCCTTTCTTATGTGCCATGATATTAGACTGTTAATTAATTTCTTGTTTAGCTTAACGCTTCGATTAGTTCAGCTTTTTTCATGCTTGAATAACCTTCGATTCCTCGTTCTTTAGCCAGCTTCTTTAACTCAGCTACTGTGTTTGAACTTAGATCAGAAGTTTCAGCTTTTGCTTCTTCCTTTTTTGGAGCGGCAGCTTTAGGCGCTGCGGCTTTTTTCTTAGCTCCGTTTAGGGTAATTCCATCAATTTGAATCTGGGACAATACTTGTCGGTGCCCATTCATTTTCTGATATCCCTTGCGTCTCTTCTTTTTGAAAACAAGCACTTTATCAGCTTTTACTGTATCAAGAATGGTAGCTGAAACCTGTGCACCTTCAACAACAGGGGTTCCAACTTTTACACCGGCATCGTCTTTAACAAGCAACACTTTATCAAATGAAACACTCTTGCCTTCCACATTTTGCTTGTCGACAAATAAAATATCTTTTTCGGCTACTTTGTATTGATGCCCGCCAATTTCTACAACCGCGTACATAGTCTTTTTTTCTACTTTTTTGATTTTTGTCAGAGCTTTAAAAGATAAGGCAATACGTGTTCAAAAAAAAGAAATTCAATCAAAAACTTTATACTATTCTCTTTGATAATATTCTTAATTCAGAATCTCGTGGAATACTCTTTCGATACCTGGACTTCCATCTTTCTGTTTGCGTCAGCTCAGGGGATATTTCTATCTGCCCTGCTGATTAGGAAAAAAAGAATAAGCTACTATCTGCTTGCAGCTATTTGCTTACTTTTTTCGATTACATTGGTTGAGTACGTTTTCTACTGGACAGGGTACCGGTTTCTCTTTCCACATCTGAACAGAGTAAGTGCTCCATACTATTTCGTATACGGACCACTCTTTTATTTTTTCATCAAATCAGTAATTGATGAAGCTTCTTATTCCATCAAAAAACTAGTTCCCCACCTCATTCCCGGGCTGGTCTTCCTTTTGGTGAACGTGCCGTATTATTTGCTAAGCACAGAAGAGAAAATACGTTCTATAACTACTTTCTCTACAAATCCAGAATGGGTAGTTGTGTTAGGTCAGATCATTCCATGGATCCAAGTTCTATCGATGCTTATTTACTGGGCTCTTGCATATAGAGTGTACAAACATCAAAAAGAGGAACTAAGAGAGCAGCGCCTATTTAAGGCGTCCATATTTCTTTTCCTGGGTTTTGTTCTTGGGTTTATCTCCTACTATATCATGACCTATTTTTATGGGTACCTACTGGGATATGATTATGCCATCTCCTTCTCTATGAGTCTATTTATTTACGTGATAGGATATTTGGGATATACCACGGAGGCTAAGGTTAAACAACCTGCAACTCCTAAGTATCAAAACTCTTCACTTGATGCCGGTGAAAAAGTAAAGATATCTGAGAAGTTGAAGAAAGTGATGGAGTCACAAAAGCTATTTCTTGAAAAAGATCTAACTCTTCAACGCTTAGCGCTTTCGATAGAGACTCAGAAGCATCACCTATCAGAAGTGCTCAATGATGAGCTGGGTGAAAAGTTCTCTGATTTCGTTAATCGCTACAGGGTAGAGGAGGCGAAAAAACTTCTTATCGAGAAGCATGAGGTGCTCACCATTCACGGAATAGCATTAGAAGCAGGCTTCAGTAATAAGACCTCTTTTAATAAAGCTTTTCGCCGTTTTGAGGGATGTACGCCTTCTGAATTTAGAAAGCAGTATGTGGTAAATGGTGTAAATCCCGATTAATCGTTACAGCTTCAGTTTCTCATTTGGAAGCTTTCAAACTTAGTTTGAGGAAACCCAAAAAAATTACCACATGAAGAAGCTTCTATTTTTATTCTCATTACTCTTTGTATCCTCAAGTATATTCGCTCAGCAGGCACAGCAATCACGATGTAAAACGATGCCGGAATACCGCCAATTTGATTTCTGGATTGGTGAGTGGGAAGTAAAAAACCCCCAGGATGTAGTAGTTGGAAATAGCAGGATTGAACTTACGATTGGTGATTGTGTGATTTTGGAAAACTGGACGGGAGGTTCGGGCTATACAGGTAAAAGCCTGAACTATTACAACATACTAGATGGAAAATGGCATCAAAAATGGATTGGTAGCGGAGGAATCCCGATCGAGTTCTCGGGTTCGTATGATGCAGATGCCAAGGCTCTCAAATATACTGGTACGGGGGTTGGACAAGGTGGAGTGAAGCTGGATTATAAGCTCACGTTTTACCACTTAGCAGATGATCACATTCGCCAGGTTTGGGAGCAATCAGCCGACGAAGGCGAAACATGGACAACAATTTTTGATGGTCACTATCGGAAAAAAGAAAGTTAAGCTACTTTAGATGGGGCTCTGTGAAAGCCCTGTCTATTTACATGCCCGATATATTTCCCGATAATTTTTACCTCTTCAAATACATCGGGATCAATATAAATATCATCATAAGCCTCATTGGCAGCTTCCAGTCGAAGCCCATTTTCATCCCAGAAGATTCGTTTCAGTGAAGTTTCTCCGTTGTAGAGTACAGCACCAATTTCTCCACTATTAAGCTTCGTATCCATGAGCAGTACGAAGTCTCCATCATAGATATCTACATCTTTCATGCTAAAGCCGGAAACGCGTAGTGCAAAAAGTTTATCGAGGTTAGGGAATAGGGTATTCATAGTAATACTTCCTAAATCTGCTTCAACCGCTTCCTGTAAATAACCTGCTGCAATCAATCCCCGAATCGGAATACCTTCATATGAACCATTCTCAGCTAAAAGGTCTTTTTTATCACGTGGAAGGTCATACTCTTCATCGTTCTTCTTTACAAGGAATCCTTTTTTTAGAAGAGCCTGAATGTTTTGAGTTACACTATTTGGTGAGCGATAGCCAAAATGCTCAGCAATTTCCCGGTAAGTGGGCCAAACATCATATTCTTTCTTATAGTCGACAATGAAGGAAAAAAATTCCTGTTGTTTTCGGGTTAAATGCGCATTATCCATAGTGATATTTATTTACTGTACAAAACATGTGTAATAAACGGAGTTTTAAGATGAAGTTCAATAAAAAATGTGTGCAAAATATGTATATGCTTGGCTGTGCTATACTTGTTCTTGGTATGCTTGGTAATTGTACCAGAACTACTCCTGAGCAGACTGAACTTCTAACCGTAGAATACCCCGAACTTTATGCCTCTGTTTTTGAAAGGGATGCACAGGCGATCCTGGAATATGTGGATTCCGAAGACAGTTTGTTAAGTACTCAGGCATGGAAGGCAATGATTAGTACTCCCACAGAGGATGTGGACATACTTCTAGAAAAGGCTAAACAGGCGAACACCAAAGAAGCCTGGGCTTCTCTTTGGTTTAAGGAAATAAATGAGCAGCAACTTGCAAGGCTTCATCAATTATGGGAAGAAGGAGTGCCTAATGCAGGTTTAGCTTCGGTGCTTGGATTACACGGTGATTTTGAAACACTTTCCATGCTGCTCGAAGCTGAAAATGTGAGCGACTTTGATACCCAATTTGAGCTGGCACTTGCCGTTGGCCGACTTTCGATGAATGAAGATCTTAGTAAAGAACATGAAATGGCTATCATAAAAAAAGCCTTTTCGAATACTAACGGGAGCTTGGTGCAAGCCTATCTATATGGAATCTACCGAATCCGGAAGGACCTGGATGAAGACAATGAGAATGCAATGCTTGAAATGTTGGAGAACTTCTATCCGGATACCCCAGCTGCAGAGCAATACCTCACCCGCATTTTAATGAAGAATCACATGGATGTGGCACTTTTTCGTTTCGAACTGGATGAATTTCAAACTATGGATGTTCAGCTAGCTATCGAGATTTCCAGGGGGATTGCCAGGTATACCCATACAAAGCATGCGGTTGTGATTCTAAATGCAATGCTGGATCATGTAAATCCTAATGTAAAAATGGAATCATTACTTGCAATCCAAAGTAAGCCAGAACTGTTGGGAGAATTGGATCGGGCTATTCTAAATAAGATTGGGTTAATCAGGGGTATTGAACCTTCGTTAAGGCTGGAAGCTCTGAATACCATTGAAAATCCGAAACAGTACGAAGACATTGTCTATGAGTTAGCAGGAGAAGACCCATATCTCCGACCTAAGTTGTACAGCATCCAGAAGAAGATGATTTCGGAATCAGAATTTTTGGAGCAACTCAAAACAGATATTGCTTCAGAACAACGGTTAATCAAATTCTTTGGGCTGCAGGAACTAGCCGGCTGGTGGGGGAACCTTGAAGATGATCAAAAAGTAGTATTTCAGGATGAGGTAAAACGAGAAGTGAGAGAGGTTTTGGGTTCGGTAGACCGCTCAATGACTTTTGTGATGGCTTCCCTATTACGGGATTCGATGATTATCGAAGATTCTGAGTATTCCGTTATTGAAGAATTTCTTGGCAGGTTTAAGCTCCCGGAAGATGTTGAAGTTTATCAGGCGATATCATCCGTTTTAAAAGAACGATTTGAAGAGGAAGCAAAGCCTTTAATTGATTCACTTGCAGCTCTTGGTAATGGAGCATTAAACCAAACTCTGAGGAATCAGGGTTGGGATATTGGTGAAGGAAGTGCCCCTTCTACAACGTTCCGGCAACCAGATTGGGAAAGGCTAACCAGGCTGGGTGCATATCCTACCTTGGTGTTGGAAACCAACAAAGGGGATATTTCTATTCAGATGGATGTGTTTGCTGCTCCCGCAACAATTTCGGGAATGGATAGCCTGATTACTGCCAGGGCTTATAACAGGATTCCATTTCATAGAGTAATCCCAAACTTTGTGATACAAGGTGGAGATATTGAGACACAAGATGGTTTTGGTGGCCCGGATTATGTTGTGCCAACAGAGTCTAGTGTTGTCCACTATTATCGGGGCAAAGTAGGCATAGCCAGTGCAGGTACCGATACAGAGGGTAGCCAGTTTTTCATTATGCATGACTGGATGCCTCACCTTACCGGTAGGTATACCATTATTGGAGAAGTACTGGAAGGCATGGATGTAGTAGATCGCATTGTACGGGGCGACTATATAGAAAAAGCATATTGGCAGGTTTCTTTGTTTTGATAAATTTTGATATTCTCACAACCAAAATCTAAGCTCACCATGAAAAAAACCATTCTTTCCTTAAGTCTAAGTCTTATAGCAATCCTGGCTTTTGCCCAGGCACAAGTACCCGAAGCCACAGAACTGTACGTTGATTTAAAGAAAGTTACTCCTGGGGAGGGAACCGCTGCTCCTTCTGATGCTATTGTATTATTTGATGGAAGCGACTTATCTAAATGGCAAAGTTTAAAACAAGGGCTTGGGGCCAGTATGGAGGGGATGAAAGACATCATCCCAACACTGACAGCAGATGGAGATGGCGAGACTGCTCCCTGGTTAGTTGAGAATGGAGAAATGGTTGTGAAACCTGGGACGGGGAATATAGAAACTCGTCAGGGCTTTGGCGATGTACAGCTTCACATCGAGTGGTTAGCTCCAAAAGATGAAGGGAAAAGCGGGCAACTATATAGCAACAGTGGAGTTTTTTTCATGGGGATGTATGAGGTTCAGGTGTTGAATTCCTATGAAAACCCTACTTACAATAACGGTCAGGCAAGCTCAGTGTATAAGCAACATATTCCTTTGGTAAATGCATCAAAGCCGGTAGATGAGTGGCAGGAATATGACATCATTTTTATGGCTCCAAAGTTCTCAGATAAAGGTACACTGGTTTCTCCCGCTCGAGTAACGGTATTTCATAACGGGGTGTTAGTGCAGAATAACGTGGAGCTTTTAGGCCCTACCTGCTATATAGGTACGCCTTATTACATAGCACATGAAGCTAAACTTCCACTTGCATTGCAGGATCATGGAGACCCAATGCGTTTTAGAAATATTTGGGTAAGGGAGCTTTAGAGGTTTTCCAACACCCAGGTTCTAAAAACCTGTTGGAAATAATCAGAATAGGGTTCGGCTGAGGCTTCATTATCCGGAACACACATGGTAGCTATTCTGAAATCGTGATTGGCTGCAGGTATGATTTGAAGGCTGATATTATCAGGGATGTCCTGGTTAAAACTATCGTTGATAGCTCCAATAGCCCAGCCCGGATATACGTAAAAATCATTTTCTGCGAAGGCAAAGAAGGAAGGGATATCCAATTCCAGCAAATGGGGCTCAGGATTAAAATTGCTGAGCTCCCGGAGTTGTCTCCACGCTTTTCTTACCGGAAACCAGGTTACCCAATTAATATCAGAAATGGCTTTCTTACTGGCCTTATCAAAAGCTTCGTTATCTGGTTTTCCTTCGCAAAGGTACTTGCTGTAGTATTCATTAGTGAGCTTGAGCCTTATATCGTAGGTAGGAGCAGCTAAAGAAGCTATAAGTTTAATCTCATCCCGATAACGGTCTCCCATTATTTGAGCTACCCAGCCTCCCTGGCTATGCCCGATGATTCCAACTCTGGAGGAATCTATTCTTCCCTGGGTTTTCAGGAAATCTACTGCAGCTTTGGCATCAGAAGCACGTTCATATAAATTGGTTCGTTGCCATTTGCCTTCAGATTTACCTACCCCTCTTTTATCAAAATAGAGGAGTGCTACCCCTTCTGACAGGAAAAGATTCTCAAGATTCTCTTTAACAAAGTCCTCGTAAATGGTGCGATGAGAGGAATTTGGCCCAGAACCGACTAAAAAAACTAAAGCGGGAGCATTATTGGCAGTATCAGGAAGTACAAGTTCTCCGTGCAAGGTAAATCGTCCATTATTAAACGTCACATTTGTACGGGTGACATCCTGGGCTGAAGCTGTTTCAAGAAAAGCTCCAAAAGAGAGTAAGAATACAAGAAGAAGAAAATTCTTGGGTATGCTCATATAGCTGGTCTCAAGTAATCGCCTGTTAATTACGGCTAGCCCCAAAAGATGTTATTAGTTAGTAAAGTAAATTATTCAAACTTAGGAAATATAAGTTCCATGTGGAGAAAAAACTTATTAAATAAAAAGGGCGCAAGCTACTACGCCTGCGCCCCTGTCGCTTGTGCCTGTGCGGAGTTAATCGTCTCTAAAAGGATTTGAGAATTTTTCGTCTTCAATTAATTCTGTATCTGTCAGCGTTTTCATAAAAGCTACAAGCGCCGCTTTTTCCTGGTCTGAAAGATTCATTCTAACTGGCGCTCCATTTCTATTCGTAAGCCTATTATCAAGAGTCGCACTGTTTCGTATGCCGGAATCGTAGTGCTCAACTACTTCTTCAAGGGTAGCGAACCTGCCATCATGCATATAAGGTGCGGTGAGTTCAATATTCTTTAGGGAGCTGGTTTTGAACTTACCGTTATCCTGGGTTCTCCCAGTAGTTTCTCCAAGCCCCAGATCCGTTAACATAGCATCCAGTCCATTATTCCTGGCTTCATCACCTACAAAATGATCAGAAGTGTGGCAGTTTGAACAATCGGTGTCATTCGAAAAGAAAACGCGTTTTCCAAGGTTTTCAAGATCGCTGAAGTTTGGAAAATCATCTTCAGAATCATTCACCTGGGCTCGTCCTACATCATACTTAGATCGATAAGAAACCATGGAGCGAACAAACTGAGAAAGAGCCAAAGAAACCCGGTTTGAAGTTACTTCATCATCTCCAAAGGCACGGGTAAATAAAACGGGGTAGTACTCTTGGGTGGATACTTTTACCACCATCTCTTCAAGCGTAAGCCCCATTTCTATGGCATCCTGAATAGGCAATAGAACCTGCTCTTCTAACGTGCCGGCGCGTTCATCCCAAAAGAAGTTTCCGTTTTCATAAAAAGCTGCACTTGATAAACCCATTGAATTTCTCCCTGTCAACCTGCCTTCGAAGCCTTCACTGAATTGATTAGGGTCAGAAAATCCATCTTCCTGAACATGGCAGGAAGCACATGAGATTGTATTATTTGCGGAGAGATTTACATCATAGAAAAGTACTCTGCCTAAGGTTGCTCCCCAATCAGTGATTGGATTGTTATTAGGAGTATTATCCTGTTCTTCATTGTCATTCAAATTGAAGAAAGCTGGCAGATCCGGATCGGCATAGTTGTATGCTTGGTCGGGTAGAGTTAGGTATTGATCCAGAACTGCAGCCTCTTCATTATCTACAATCTCTTCTTCTGTAACTGAGTTGTTTGAAGCTTCTTCACATGTAACTATTAGAAATAGTAGGGTTATAGCTAAATATTTATTGGGTCTCATAACATCCTCAATATGAGTTCTTTTGACCCTAATACACCGTACTTAAGGGTTACCCCTAATAGAAAACCAGATTTTTTTTAAAGGGCGTTACTAACGATGCTTCTCAACCGTGGAAGTACTTCTTCCTCAAACCAGGGATTTTTCTTTAGCCAGATATTATTCCTTGGGGATGGATGGGGCATGGGTAAATATTCAGGTAGGTATTCCCTAAAGTTTTTTACCGTCTCTGATAGCGTTTTTTTTGCTCTCTCTTTGAGATAATGGGATTGGGCATAGCTTCCAAAAAGCAAGGTAAGTCTAATTTCAGGCATTGAGTCCAGTAACAACTGATGCCATAAGGGAGCACATTCGGGTCGGGGAGGAAGGTCACCCGATTTCCCTTTTCCCGGATAACAAAAACCCATAGGTACTAAAGCTACTATCGATGGGTCATAAAATACTTCCTTTGAGATATTCATCCAGGAACGTAACCGATCTCCACTGGGATCATCCCATGGAATTCCGGATTCATGGACTTTGGTTCCCGGTGCCTGGCCAATAATCAAAATCTTGCTGGCTAGAGAAGCCTGAACAACCGGTCGGGGACCTAAAGGAAGAAATTCTTCACAAACCCTGCATTGTGCTATATCTTTTAGAAGTTTTTCCAAAGGGTAGATTAAGAGTCTCGTCCTTTTAAGCTATCGGGATAAACGATGGGTCGAAGAGATTCAAACCAGTCAGCCAGGGTTTCTCTTTGTTCATCCGTAAGTCGGGCATCAGCATGCCCCCAGGTATAGGAGGGAAGAGGCATTTCTTCATTAAGCGTATACTCCATCCCTTCCTCCAGTTTATGATCAGCTCTTCTTGGAGGATATTCCCCAAAAGTGGAGAAGTTCAAATGTGATTTCCCATGCCGAACGTGGTCTTTAACCCACCATCCCACAGGTTGTACATAGGTATACCATGGATACACGGTCTTATTTGAATGGCAATCGTAGCAGGCGGTTTTAAGCATAGTTGCTACTTCAGCTGGCGGGTTATGGATATTCATCAAATCCAAAGCCGGATCAGATTCCGGGTTAGTCCTATCGATTTGAAAGATTTGGAGAATAAGGAAAACGCCAAGAAGGCCAAGAAGGATTTTTTGAAGCATAGTAGATGTAATTCTTTATCAGAGAATAATTTCTACGAATATAAACTTCTGAAACCCTTAAAGAAACTTAGCCTTTCGGAGTAAACGATTGAATTCCGGTTATCTCTCTTCCCAAAATTAGCCCATGGATATCGTAGGTACCTTCGTAGGTGTTTACCGATTCCAGGTTCATCATATGATGGATAATTCGGTAATCACCGGTAATACCATTGCCACCATGCATATCACGGGCTATTCGGGCAATTTCCAATGCCTTACCACAATTATTACGCTTGGCCAGGGAAGTCATAGATGGGTGATCTCTGCCCTCATCCTTTAGTTTTCCTAGTCGAAGGGCCAGCATCTGCATAGCGGTAATATCGGTAAGCATATTAGCTAGTTTGGTTTGGATAAGCTGGTTAGCTGCTAAGGGTTTTCCAAATTGCTTACGGTCTAATACATATTGGCGAGCTTTCTGGTAGCAGAATTCAGCAGCACCAATGGTTCCCCAGGAAATGCCATACCGGGCACTATTCAGGCACATAAATGGGCCTTTAAGTCCCTTAATTTCAGGGAATACATTTTCATCAGGAACAAATACATCATCAAAGACCAGTTCTCCGGTTTCAGAAGCACGGAGACTCATTTTGTATTTGGTATGAGGAGCAGAAAAACCTTTCATTCCTTTTTCAAGAAGGAAGCCTCGAATCACTCCTTCCTCATCTTTTGATTCTTTGGCTTTGGCCCATACTACGGCTACATCAGCGATAGGGGAGTTGGTGATCCACATTTTGGCGCCATTCATCTTCCAGCCGCCGTCTACTTTTACAGCGGTAGTTACCATGGACCCCGGATCAGAACCGTGATCAGGTTCTGTTAACCCAAAACAACCAATGATTTCTCCGGATGCCAGTTCTGGAATAAAGCGTTGCTTTTGTTCTTCGGTACCAAAAACAGAAATCGGATACATCACTAAAGAAGACTGCACACTCATAAAGGATCGGTAGCCGGAATCAACCCGTTCTACCTCACGAGCTACCAAACCATAGGCTGTATAGCTGGCTCCACCACCTCCATATTCTTCCGGGATGGTTACCCCGAGTAATCCCATTTCACCCATTTCTCTGGCTATTTCTCTATCGAAAAACTCTTCGGTATTTCCTTTGAGTGCCCTGGGCTCAAGATTAGCCTGGGCATAATCCCGGGCGGTTTCCATGATAAGTTTGTCTTCTTCATTTAATTCGGATTCGAAGAGAAGAGCATCGTCGATATTGAAGAGGTTTTTAGCCATTAGCTACACGTAAATACTGGTCCAAAATTTAATTTCGGGATGTTAAGAATAATGGAGGTAAAAATGCTGAATTAAGAAAGCGACTTTTTAAGCTCTCTGGCAATAATCAGGCGCTGCACTTCCGATGTTCCTTCGCCGATAGTCATGAGCTTTGAATCTCGCAAGAAACGCTCCACATGATATTCTTTGGTGTATCCATACCCTCCATGAATTTGAACTGCTTCAAGGGAAGCTTTTACAGATAGTTCAGAAGAGAACAGCTTAGCCATTGATGCTTCTGTGGTATATGGTTTTCCCTGGTCTTTAAGCGTTGCTGCTCTCCATACAAGCAATCTGGCTGCATCAATTTCAGTAGCCATATCTACCAGTTTACCTTCAATGTACTGGTTGTCACCAATGGGCTTGCCAAATTGCTTTCTTTCCTGGGAATATCTCAAAGACTCTTCCAGAGCTCCTCTTGCAATCCCAACTGAAAGTGCGGCGATTCCTACGCGGCCGCCATCCAGTACTTTCATGGTATCATAGAATCCTTTGCCTTCCTCTCCAAGAAGATTTTCAGCAGGTACTTTTACATTTTCAAAAACCACTTCAGTGGTATCCGAAGAGTTCATACCTAATTTATGCATGCCTGGCCCCGGAGTAACTCCCTCACGATCGCCTTCTACCACAAAACCACTGATTCCTTTTGTGTCCATTTCTGGGTTTGTTTTGGCAAGCACAATATAAATATCACCAACTGAACCCTGGGTAATAAAAATCTTTGAACCATTTATAATGTAGTGATCACCATCTCGTACAGCGGTAGTTTTCATTCCAGAGGAATCACTACCTGATCCTGGCTCAGTTAAACACCAGGCTCCTAAGTGTTCACCGGAGCATAAATCCGGCATATACTTCAGTTTCTGCTCATGATTTCCAGCAATAGCTATATGTCCGGTTCCTAAAGAAGTATGAGAAGCTACAGTTAGAGCAAGAGAAGCATCCCAACGAGCAATTTCTTCTAACACCAGGCAGAAACTTAGGGTATCAAAACCGGCGCCTCCATATTGTTCAGGGTGATAGATGCCTAGCATTCCCATCTCTCCCAATTCCTTCACTATCTCCATTGGGAACTCCTTGCTGTTGTCTCGCTCCATTACAGTAGGAGCTACCGTTCTCTCTACAAATTCTTTAATACTATCACGAATCATTTTTTGATCTTCAGTGAGATCAAATGAAAGGCTTTGTTCTAATAATGTGTCCATCAACTATCCTTCTTTATTCATTAATTTTATTATTTGGAACCGCTTCCAAGATAACGCAATTAATGCAATAAAGCGTTCGCGATAGGATTAGTTTTTGTTAAAAGATTGGAAGGCTAATTACCCAAAATTCCAGTTCACACCACGGCCAATTTCCGGATCTGGGAAATTCCAGTCTACAGCTCCCTGGTCGCACGCATACATACACGTTCCACATTCAATGCAATCTTCGACCTGGAAATGAACTTGTTGGTTGTCATCCATAGTATAGCAATTAGCAGGGCAAACCCAGGTGGTACACTTATGTGGGCACCCTGAATTACAGATGTCGGTATCAACAATGATGTGAGGCTTAATTTCTGATTTAGCCTGGTTGCGATAGCTAACAAGTCCCAGTCGCTCAGATAACTTTAGATTTTTCATAATGACTTCCGTGCTTTAAATCCGAGTTTAAGTAGTTCCCAGAGTGATGAATGTCGTTTAACAGCTCCAAGCAGCATCTTTTCAGATTTTGGAGTAGGCTCGTTCTTGATAGTGAAGAACTGACGGCCAAAATCACAGACCAGGTTCGGAACCTTTTGCTGCATAGTTTCTGTGTGAAGTAAGTGAACCGCTTCTTGGAAGTTGTTGATGTCTTTCATCACATAACTTTCATTTAACGCAGTTCGATAGTCTTTTAATGTAGCTGAAGAGTAATCGCCCTTCTCCTTAGCCTTAACTATAGTTTCTGCGGCTAGTATCCCTGATCTCATCGCATAATCCATCCCCTGGATTGCCTTTCCGGCATTCATTAGCAGGTTGGCTGCTTCTCCGGCAATCAGTACTCCATCTTTGTACAATTCTTTAGGCATCGCCCTGGAATCTCCAGAAGAAACCACATGTGCTGAATACTCAACAATTTCTCCACCTTTAATGGTATCAGCAATAGTAGGATGAGTTTTGAAATGGTTAAGAAGATCATGGGGGCTTCTTTTCTTCTCTCGCATATCTTTGATGCCTACCACAAGGCCAAGTGAGATGGTATCTCGGTTGGTATAAAGAAATCCTCCGCCTTCTACACCATCCGTAGCCCAGCCCACAAACTCATTACTCATTCCGCTGAGGCCATTTAATTGGAATCGGTCTTCCAATACTTTTTGATCAAAGCGAATAATTTCTTTGATACCAGTTAGCATATGATCGGCTGGAACATAGTTATCCTGAAGTCCAACCTGACGGGTAAGCAGGTTATTTACTCCTTCCGCGATAATTACCGAATCAGCATGGAATTCATCTTCCCCGGTTTTAATGCCCACTGCTTTTCCATCCTCCATCATCACTTCATCTACCTTAATGTTGGTAGCAATGAAGGAATCCATGGCGAAATCGCTGGCGTCAATGGCTTCCTGAACTTTCCCGGAAAGCCAGTTGTCAAATTTTGAACGAAGTACCACTACTCCCGAATAGGGAGTCTCCTCAAAGTGCCTGGATTTAAAATCCAGGGAAAAAGTTGATTGATCGTCCATGAAGGTAAGCCGGCGGTGGTTGATGTAGCGTTCCCAACCTCCGTCCTCTTCTTCCCAGTAATTGGGAACTAGCTTTGCCAGATCACTTCCCCACAATACTCCACCGGAAACATTCTTTGCACCTGCAAATTCTCCGCGTTCAATAAGCAGAAACTTCATGTTATTCCGGGCGAGTGTCATGGCAGCGGCTAAGCCTGCAACACCCCCTCCGATTACAATACAATCAAATTTATCTTCCATTTAAAATAGCTTTGAGTTTTGAGCAGTGAGAGGGAATTACTCAATTCTCACATCTAACTGCTCAAAGCTAGTTTTTTATTTTTTTCAATTCTTCGATGAATGGCGGAAGTACCTTGTATAAGTCTCCAACAATGCCATAATCGGCTACTTCGAAAATAGGAGCATCCGGATCTTTATTGATGGCTACGATCACTTTACTATTAGCCATTCCAGCCACGTGCTGAATAGCACCTGAAATCCCAACAGCAATATATAATTGAGGTGAAACTACTTTCCCGGTTTGCCCGATTTGTAAGCTAGGATCATAAATTCCTGCTTCCGTAAGGGCACGAGAAGCCCCGATTCCGGCGTGAAGCACTTCCGCAAGCTCACTAATCAATGCTTTTGCTTCTTCGTCTTTTACTCCTCTTCCAGCGGCAACAATAGCTTCTGCCTCATTTAGGTCAATGGTATCACCTGTAGCAGATACGATTTCACGTAGTGTAGCTCTGAGTGAATCTACATCCACAGAAACGGAAATATTAGTAACGCTAGCCTCGGTTGAAGCTTCAATTAAATCATAAGAGCCTGACCGAACTGACACAAGAATAGGGCTCCCTTCAACTTCTACATTAGCCATCATTTTGGCGGCCATTACAGGACGTTTTGCGGTTACTTTGCTTCCATCAAAATCAAAAGAAGAAACATCAGCCACCACTCCTGCTTTCTGGTTGGCGGCAAGAGCACCAAGAATATCTTTTGTGCCCTCGGTAGATGCGAACGCCACTACACTGGGAGAACTTGACTCCATTACTTTTGCCAGAGCCGAAGTAAGCGGAGCATTTCTATGTTTATCGAATGAAGCATCTTCAACTACAAAAATTTCTGATGCACCATATTGTTGAACAGTACTGGTAAAAGAAGAAGCTGAAGGGTCGATAATAGCTGCAGTACAGGTTAATCCGTTTGCATCTGCTACTTGCTTACTTCTTGAGAGAACTTCTAAGGATGAGCGTTTTACTTTACCTTCAGAGATGGCGACATAGGTTAAAATTGAACTCATTAAACTATTAAATCGATTTTATATTCTTGTTTAGTGATTAGGGAGCACCCTTAAATCACATTGACTTCGGTATCAAGGAGTTGAGCTACTTCTCGAGCAATTTCATCCGCTTCTCCTTCGAATTTCCTACCTGCTTTACGCGCTGGCTTATGTTCGTAGGAAGTTACCTTTGATGAAGCTCGTAGTTCATCTTCTGACAGGTCAAGAGAGGAAAGCTCAATGGTGTCAATCGGCTTTCTTTTGGAAGCCATTATGCCCTTTAGATTTGGAATTCGTGGCTCGTTCATATCATTTGAACAAGTGATGGCGCAAGGAAAAGGAAGGGCAATCATTTCCTGGCCAGTATCGCCCTGTCGCTTTACGACTAAGCTGTCGCCTTCTACTTCAAGTCCTACTGCATTAGTTGCATAGGGTAAATCAAGTGCTTCGGCCAGCATACTTCCCGTTAACCCGGAATCGGTATCTTGAGACTGCTTTCCAAGTGATAGTACACCATACTCTTTATCCTTGAAAAAAGCTGAGAGGATGCTAGCGTAGCTTCCTGAATCAAAAGTGTTTTCTCCTTCAACTACAATATGATTTCCTTTGTGAGCACCCATTGCCAGTGCCTTCCTGATGGTTTCCGATGCTTTTGCTGAGCCAATACAAACTACCTCAACTTCTCCACCGTGCTTTTCAGTCAGGACCAGTGCTTCCTCTACTGCTGATGCGTCGTAGGCATTGAGTACCATGCGATCACCATCCATGATTAATTCACCGTCCTTAATTTGAAAGGGAGCACCAACATCTGGTACCATTTTAATACATACAAAAAATTTCATTCGCTCCGTAATTTTCGTCTTGATATTTGTTCCTGTGGAACCGCTTTTTTAAGCCAAATAATATACAACTTTGAAACAGAAAAAGTTTGCTCCAAGCCGATAAAGATGGAAGAAAAAGAAAGCTAGTTTTGTAATTCGCTATACTCGCTCAAATGGCCCTGATCCGTCTCTTGTAGAATATTATAGGCTTCAAGTTGTACACGGCTATCCGCGTCCCTGAAAATAGAAGCGATCTCTTTTGATTTGGAATCAAAGAAGAGGTCGTATAGAAAGTTGCTGGTTGATCTTCTTTTGGCGTCACGAATCTCTTCCAAACCGGATAAGACTTGTCTTCGTGCTTCCTCGGGACTTCTTGTAAAAGTGTCTAATCCGAGGCGATGATAGGTGTAATAAGCGTTTCTGAGTGGGTGGTAATTGTTATTCAGGAGATCTGCAATCAGGACAAATCGATTTCGCAGGTTGTTACTATTTCTGTTCCATCCAATTGTATTCTCATTTTGAGCTAAATCAACCACATTTTGAGCCAACTCAAAATAATCTGTTCCTCCTAGCGGAGAAAAGCTATCGAAATCATATCCAAGAATTAGATACATGTAGTAATCAATAAATCCAGTGAGAGATTCGAACTGCAATTCATCATGAATAAGGCTTCTGCCCTGCGGGTAGGAAAACTGCCAGGACTGATCACCAATAATAATCGAAGTAGTTTCAGCGGTAGTATTATAAATAGGCCTTCTTGCAGAGATCACTGTTTCTGCTACGAAATTGAAATCCTGATCACCATCTATCAGTACAATAGAAAGCTGACATGAAATGCGTTCTTGCTCCTGGAACTCAATCTCCGTCCATCTAAACTCATTGATGTAATTCTCAAGATCTGTTTGGAGGGATTCTTTAACATATTCAAAGGATGTTCCTTCCAGATTTGTGTCATCAACATTTACCCTGCAATCGAATTCCTGCGCTATAGACGTAACTGGTATTAACAGCAGTATTATCAAACCATGAATTCTTGCACTAAACACTTTTTTTATTCCTTTCAGATATATCATATTGAGTAAACTTAAGCCAATGATACGAATACGAAGAATGTCATATAAAATTTCTTTGCTGTTCATTATTTGTGCAATTCCTGCATATGTATCAGCTCAAACCACAATGGGGGCAAGAGAAATAAGCCTTGGGCAAGCTACTTCAGCGTTAAAAGATAGTAGGTGGGCTGTTTTTGCGAACCCTGCTCTTTTGAGTAATTCCTCATCTCAGGCTGGGTTTTATGGCTTAAGGAATTATGGTTTTGCAGAAATTACTGATGTGGCCGCCTTTGGGAGTATGCCTTCTTCGTTTGGGGTAACTGCTCTTGGCTTCCACCGCTACGGTGATAATCTATTTAGTGAGACCAGGTTTAAACTTGGATATAAGAATGTGTGGGAGCAATTACATTTTGGTGCCACACTGAATTATAATCATATCTCATTTGGAGGTGTTTATGGTTCAGGTGGAGCTTTAAGCTTAGATCTTGGTCTTGCATCTGAAATAACCGAACAATTATGGATTGGAGCTAAAGCAACAAATCTAAGTCGTTCTTCTTATGAATTTTCTACAGATGAAGAAGATTTGGCAACGGATTTAAGCATTGGTCTTAGTTACCATTTGGAAGAGCAGGCTTTGCTAATTGTAGATGTAGTAAAGGATGTCCGGTTTCCAGTTTCATACCGGGGAGGTTTAGAAGTAGTAATTGTAGAAGGCTTTTTGGGTAGAGTTGGAATCACCACAGAGCCACTTACTTATTCGTTTGGTTTTGGTTATGGAAAAGACTTCTGGGAAATAAATGTTGCTGTTCAACAGCATTATGCGCTTGGCTTAAGTCCCGGTTTTGATCTATTAATCAATCTCTAACAATGAGTGTTGCCAGGAAAATATTACTGGGCAGTTTCTTTGTTCTGCTTTTCGCAAACGCATATGCCCAGGATAGTTCCCAGGTAGAAGTGGAAAAACAACTAGAAGAGGCATTTGAGGAGCTTGATACAGAAGAGACAGGGTTAACTGGAGAACAGCTTACACAGTTTTTGGAAGACTTAGCTTCCGATCCAGTTAACATAAATTCAGCAGGGGTAAATGAATTACTTCAAATTCCTGGTTTCAACCTAATCCTTGCTCGTGCGGTAATCGATTACAGGAGAACTAATCCATTTGAAACCATAGTTGAAATTCAAAGAGTCTCAGGTATTGGCGCTGCCACTTTTCAACGAATGAGGCCCTATATTACAGTAGGTGGGGTCTCGGATAGATTTGCCAACCTTTATACAAATCCGAGTTACTGGCTTTCTGGAAATCAGTTCGAATATATTTCCAGGTATCAGCAGAATATGCAGGATCAAGAGGGGTTTCTTAGAGAGGATTCATTAGGGGGATACACAGGTAACGCCGTTAAATATTATCAGAGATTAAGGATAAGAAGTGATCACCTCTCCTTAAATCTTACCCAGGAGAAAGATGCCGGTGAGACTCTTACTGGTCCTACTGATTTCGATTTCAACTCATGGCATATCGAGCTGAAAGAGAATGGAAAACTAAAAAGCCTCGTAATTGGAGATTATAGCCTGAGCTTTGGACAAGGTTTAGTACTATGGACCGGTGGAGCTTTTGGAAAAGGAAGAGAAGTAACAGGGACTATCAATAAAAATGAAAGAGGTTTAAGAGCTTATGGGTCAGCACAGGAGACAGATTTTTTTAGAGGAATTGCCGCTACCTATGGAGAAAAGCTACAGGTAACAGGGTTTTATTCCAGCCGCCCAAGAACGGCCTCTGTAATAAGTGGTGATACGACCAATTTCCCATCTTCAAGTGGGTTTCATAGGACTATCTCTGAGCTCGAAAGAAGAAATAATGTAGACCAGGAGACCTTTGGAGGAAGGGTCACATTTGATGCTCCTTTTGGATATTTCGGAGTAACCGGGTATCAGACTAAGTTTAATTCTTATATCGAAGCGGGAAGTTCTTTGAGTGATTTGTTTGATTTTGAAGGAGAATCGAATTCGGTATTTGGAGTGGACTATCGGGGATTAGTTGGAAATTCCTTTTTGTTTGCGGAAGCGGCAAGGAGCAAAAATGGAGGTTTGGGTATGATTTCTGGATTAGAAGCTCCAGTTGGCTTTAATACCAATATCGCCCTTCTTTATCGTAACTATCAAAAGGACTTCCAATCTTTTTTAGGTGATGGATTCGGGGAATCTTCCGGAGATCCAAACAATGAAACAGGGGTTTATTTTGGGATAGAGCACAGTCTTTCTAATGGCTATACCATAAGTGGGTATATCGATCAATATCGTTTTGAGGCACCAAGATCAGGGAATACACAATCTACTCAAGGGTACGATGTACTGGGATTGATTGAAGGTCGGTTATCTCGAAATCTAAATGCGTATGTGCTAGTAAGGAATGAAATCAAAGAAGACGAATTTTTAATTACTGATTCGGAGGGAAGAGAAGAAAGAGTTCTTGGGGAAGAAAAAAGAGCAAGTATCAGAGTTCAAACAGAATATCAGGTAAGCAGGCAGGTAAGGTTAAGAACAAGAGGTGAATTTGTAAGGTTTCAAGGAGCAGGAGAGAATTGGGAATCAGGGTTTCTTATCTACCAGGATTTAAGACTACTACCATCCAGAAAGCTACAAATTGATGCAAGGATTACCCTTTTTGATACTGATAGTTTTGATACCAGGTTGTATCAGTTCGAGAATGATCTTCTGTATGTACTTTCAAATACTGCATTAAGTGATAGAGGGCAGCGTATGTATATGGTATTAAAGTATGAAACCACCGATTGGATCGATATTTGGGCTAAATACTCAGTTACTATTATTGAAGATGTTCAAACATTGAGTAGTGGACTCGGAGAGATTCAGGGGAATAAGCGTTCATTTCTGGGGCTGCAAGCAAGAGTACAAATCCGTTAATTCTTCATAAAGTCAGTATTTAAAGTCCTATATTCGTCCGAATTTTAAACTTCTTGCTTATGACAATAGAAGGATGGTCGGTCGTAGGAGTAATTGTTGGTTGTTTAATCCTACTTTTAACTACACATCTTTCCGTAGACCTGATTTTGCTTGCAGGATTAGCTATTCTGTTAGTTTCTGGGATCATTGCACCTGAAGCTGCGCTTTCTGGTTTCTCTAACGAAGGTATGCTAACCGTTGCAGCATTATATGTGGTCGCAGCTGGATTAAAGGAAACAGGTGCTATTCAATTTATTACTCAAAAGGTAATGGGAAATGCAAACACAGTTCGTTCTTCCCAAGCTAGAATTATGTTTCCTGTGATGGTGATGAGTGCGTTTTTGAATAATACTCCTATTGTAGCATCATTTATTCCAGCACTAGAGCATTGGAGCAAGAGAACAAGAATCCCGGTTTCCAAAATTTTAATCCCATTAAGTTATGCAGCAATACTTGGCGGGACTTGTACGCTAATTGGAACAAGCACGAATTTAATTTTAAATGGTTTATTAATTGAAGAAACAAGTACTCGTTCCCTGGGGCTCTTTGAACCAGCTCTAATTGGGATTCCGTGCGCTATTGCAGGGTTTATATATTTGTTCATATTTGGAGATAAATTACTTCCCTCAAGGGGTGAAGCATTCGAGACATTTAAAAACCCCAGAGAATACACCATTGAAATGATGGTTTCTAAGAATAGTTCTCTTGTAGGGCAGACAGTTCAAGGTGCAGGTTTGAGACAACTACCGGGATTATTTCTTGTAGAAATAATAAGGGGTGAGGAAATCATTCCTGCAGTAGGTCCCAATCAAAAACTAAAAGAAGAAGACCGTTTAATCTTTGCTGGGATAATAGACTCCATTGTAGACCTTCAAAACATTCAAGGATTAATCCCGGCTACTGATCAGGTTTTTAAGCTTGATGCTACAAAAAGTGATCGAATTCTTGTGGAAGCTGTAGTATCTACCTCAAACCCAATTAAAGGTAGGACCATAAAAGAAGGAAGGTTTAGAGAAAGATATAATGCGGTAGTACTAGCTGTTTCAAGAAGTGGAGAAAGGCTTAAGGGAAAAGTGGGAGATATTACTCTTAAAACAGGGGACACTTTGTTTCTGGAGACTAAAAAATCTTTCCAGCATAGATTCAGGAATTCGAATGATTTTTATCTAATAAGTCCCATAGAAAATATAGTTAGGACACAGTTTGACAAAGCCGGATTGGCTATTTTGATTCTAACTGTAATGGTTGCACTTGCTGGGCTAAGTATCTTGAGTATGCTCCAGGCTGCTTTTGTAGCTGGAGGTTTAATGATAGTAACGAGATGTATTCGCTATTCAGCGAGTATAGAAGCTGTCGATTGGAGAGTGTTAATTGCTATTGGGGCTTCTCTGGGAATTGGGAGTGCTCTTTCGGCAACTGGTGCTGCATCAAGTTTTGCTGTAGGGATGCTTTCTTTTGCACAAGAAAATCCAACCATTGCCCTCATAATTACTTATTTCATTACCTGGATACTTACCGAACTAATTACTAATAATGCAGCCGCGGTTTTGGTTTTTCCAATCGCTCTTTCAATAGCACAATCCTTACAGGTAGACTTTATTCCATTTGCCATAGTAATAATAATGGGGGCATCCGCAAGTTTCTCTACTCCTGTTGGGTATCAAACCAATCTCATGGTTTATGGTCCTGGGAACTATCGGTACACCGATTATATCAAAATAGGGCTTCCACTGAATTTGATCGTAGCGGTAATAACCATATCTTTGGTGTCTAAATTTTGGAGTTTTTGACACTACTAGTTAATGATTGAAGAAGTCATCAAGATTGCCAAGCAAGCAGGGGTAAAGATACTTGAATATTATAATGATGAGATAGAGGTAACTCATAAAGACGATGAGTCTCCTTTAACTAAAGCTGATTTGGCTGCACATCTTGAAATTATTAATGGATTGAGATCGCTCGACTCAAAGACACCTATTATTTCTGAGGAGTCAGGAGCTCCAGATTATGAAGACAGAAAAAACTGGAGCAGGTTTTGGATTGTTGATCCATTAGATGGAACAAAAGAATTCATCAAAAAAAATGGTGAATTCACTGTTAATATAGCACTAATAGAGCACGGTGAGCCGGTTCTAGGGGTAGTACATACACCAGCTATGGATTTAACATACTACGCTGAGAAAGGCAAAGGTTCTTACAAGCAAAATGGAAATGGGATTCCAGTCAGGATTTTTTCAGAACGAGCAGATAAATCAAAGCCACTGAGCATGATTGAAAGCCGGTCGCATGGTTCCACCGAATTAGAAGAGTTTTTGGAGAAAGAAAATCTGAATATTGTAGAAAGGATTAAATCCGGAAGCTCACTTAAGATTTGTTTAGTTGCCGAGGGTAAGGCGGATTTTTATCCTCGAATGGCACCCACCATGGAATGGGACGTTGCTGCTGGGGATTGCGTATTTCGAAACTCAGCTAGGATAGGTCAGCACCCTTCCGAACTTGTATACAATAAAGAGAATCTATTAAACCCTTCATTTATTCTCGGTTTTTAAGCAATGAGTAATACAAAATGGAAATCGACCGTTCTTTGGTTTACTGGGTTATCTGGTTCAGGGAAGAGTACTATTTCAGAAAGAGTTTTTGAAATTATCCAGGGCCTAGGGTATGAAGTCGAGCATCTAGATGGTGATGTAATAAGGGACATTTTTCCAAAAACGGGTTTCTCACGAGATGAAAGAAACAATCATATAAAACGTGTGGGATATCTTGCTAGCCGACTACAGGCTCACAAAGTATTTGTTATTGGATCTTTTGTTTCCCCATATAAAGAAGCCAGAGATTTTGTAAGAGATTTATGCGAGGATTTTACCGAGGTTTATATATCTACTCCTTATGAAGAATGTGAAAGGAGAGACGTTAAGGGTTTATATGCGAAAGCTCGGGCTGGGGAAATAAAGAACTTTACTGGACTTGATGATCCTTATGAAGCTCCAGAGAATCCTGAGTTGGAAATTGATACTACGAATATTTCACTCGATGAAGCTGTTCAGAGAGTAATAGATTACCTGAACAATCATAAAACTATACATTAATTCAGATCGCTTAAGCGACCAAATTATGATATCATATCGATTAACCCATATTCAGCAGCTCGAATCAGAAGCAATTTTGATTATGAGAGAAGTCGCTGCTCAATTCCAAAAGCCAGTCCTCTTATTTTCAGGTGGAAAAGATTCTATTGTGATGGCTCACCTCGCAAAAAAGGCATTTTACCCAGGTAAAATCCCATTTCCTTTTATGCATGTTGATACAGGGCATAACTTTGATGAGACTATCGAGTTTAGAGATTGGCTGGCAGAAGAATTAGGTGTTGAAATGCTTGTTGCAAGTGTACAGGAAGCAATCGACCAGGGAAAAGTAAGAGAAGAAACGGGCCCTAGAGCTAGTAGAAATACACTTCAAATTACTGCACTGTTGGATGGACTAGAAAAGCATAAGTTTGATGCAGCTTTTGGTGGTGCGAGAAGAGATGAAGAGAAAGCTCGTGCAAAAGAAAGGTTCTTTTCTCATAGAGATGAGTTTGGGCAATGGGATCCAAAAAATCAACGTCCTGAACTGTGGAATTTGTTCAATGGCAAAAAGCATATGGGAGAACATTTTAGAGTTTTCCCACTTAGTAATTGGACAGAGATGGATGTATGGCAGTATATAGCTGCTGAGGATGTTAAAATACCATCGCTATACTTTTCGCATCAAAGGGAAGTGTTCGAGCGTGATGGGGTATACCTAGCGAAATCGGAATACATTCAAAATTTTGATCATGAGACCTCTGAAAGTAAAACAGTTAGGTTTCGAACTATTGGTGATGTGACTTGTACTGGAGCAGTACTATCAAATGCGTCTAGTTTGGAGGAGATTATCCAGGAAGTGGCGTCAGCAAGAATTACAGAACGTGGTGGAAGAGCAGACGATAAGCGTTCTGAAGCAGCCATGGAAGAAAGAAAGAAACAAGGATATTTCTAAAGAATAAAAAATGTCAGAACAGTTAGATAGCAACGCCTACCTAAATATGGATTTACTTCGTTTCACTACCGCGGGTAGTGTGGATGATGGAAAGAGTACGCTTATAGGTAGATTGCTTTATGATTCAAAATCGATTTTTGAAGATCAATTAGAAGCAATTGAAGAGTCCAGTAAAAACAAAGGTGATGACTATACAAATTTAGCTCTGCTTACAGATGGACTTTCTGCAGAAAGAGAACAAGGTATAACTATTGATGTAGCCTACAGATATTTTTCAACTCCAAAGCGAAAGTTTATAATTGCTGATACACCTGGTCATATTCAATATACCAGGAATATGGTTACCGGTGCTTCAACTGCTAACTTGGCTATTATTTTGGTTGATGCACGCCATGGAGTAATAGAACAAACTTGTAGGCACTCTTTTATCGCTTCTTTACTCGGTATAAAGCATATTGTACTATGTGTTAACAAAATGGATCTTGTTGATTATAGCGAAGGAGCATTTGATAAAGTAGTTAGCCAATACAAGGAATTTTCCTCAAAATTAGATGTCCCTTCTATTCATTACATACCAATAAGTGCTCTCTATGGAGATAATGTTGTTGAGAAATCGACCAATATGGATTGGTATAATGGGGCGACACTTCTTTATACTCTTGAAAACGTAGAAGTGAATAGTGATTACAATCATGTTGATTCAAGATTTCCTGTTCAATGGGTAGTGAGACCACAATCAAAAGATCATGTAGATTATCGCGGATATGCGGGAAGAGTGGAAGGCGGTGTTTTCAAAGCTGGTGATGAGGTGATAGCATTGCCTTCTGGGTTTACTTCAAAGATTAAGACAATTCATAATCACACTGAAGAGATTGGAGAAGCATATCAGCCCATGTCGGTTTCAATCACATTGGAAGACGATATTGATATCAGTAGAGGGGATATGATTGCAAAACCTGATAATCAGCCTCAAACTGGGCAAGATATTGATCTCATGATATGTTGGCTAAATCAACAGCCACTGCAATTAAATGGAAAGTATACAATTAAGCACACCACAAAAGAAGCTCGTTGTATTGTAAAAGAGATCAAGTATAAGGTTGATATAAATACTCTTCATAGAAAAGAAGATGATTTCGAAATCGGCCTTAATGATATAGGAAGAATTAAAATCAGAACCACCGTTCCTCTATTTTTTGATAACTATAAGAAAAACAGATCTACTGGTAGCCTCATAATTGTGGATGAGTTTACAAACGTAACAGTAGGAGCGGGGATGATTATCTAAATCAATCTCTGCTTCAAAAAAAGCCTGCAGATTACTCATAATTTGCAGGCTTTTTTCATTTTGAAGAAAGTAAAAGTACTAGACCTCTTCTTGATAATACTCGCTGTAAGTACGTTTGTAGTAGGAATAATTGGTGTAATAATCTGTACTTCTCTTTGGATCAAAGGCGTTTAATACCACCCCGAGTACGTCTGCATTTAAATGCTTTAAACCTTCCAAAGTATATTTCAGTTCTCTTTTTGTAGTTAAGTTGAATCTTGATACAACTACAATTCCATCAACCAGACGTAAAAGAGAAGCCGAATCTGAGATAATTCCATAAGGAGCAGTGTCCAAGATAATATGATCATATCGTTCAGATAGTTTATCGATCAATTGCTTCAAGCGCTTACTATCAAGGACAGTGGCTGGCTCAGGAGTTTTCTTACCAACAGTAATCAAATCTACATTAGGAGCAATGGTCTCTCTGGTTATATCACTTATCTTTATAGTTTCAAATAAGGAATCAGTTAATCCTGGTTCTCTATTTTCTCCAAAAATCTTATGCTGTGTAGGTCTTCTTAAATCAAGATCAATCAAGAGCACACTTTTTTCAGCCTCAGAAAACGTTACAGCAAGATTAGCAGCTAATGTACTCTTACCTTCTCCTTTGGTAGCACTAGTTACCATTATTACTCTGTGCACCTTATCAGGATTGGCATATACTACATTGATTCGAAGTCTACGATATGCTTCAGAAATAGGAGAGATGTGATCAAGAAAAGTAATTAATTGATTGGATACAGATTTATCATCGATAAATTGACGCTCATCAGAGTTTAAACCGTCGAGGATTGAGAAATCTGGAATTGTACCAAGGAGCGGTAATTTGAAATTTTTAATCGAATCAGTAGATGTAATTTTATCATCAATCATATCTCGAATAGTAATATATCCCACCCCAAATACTCCTCCGAGGAAAAGTCCAATTAAGGTAATAATTTTTTTTCTAGGTTTAATAGGCTCAAGGGGGGGGAGAGCTTGGTCTAAAGGTCTACCCAAGCCAAATTGAGTTTTCTCCCATAAACTCATTTCTGCATATTGACTTGTCACTAGTAAATATAATTCCTCATTAATTTCAACATCTCGTTCCAATTTAGCCAATTCAATTATTTCATCAGGTAATTTGTCAAATTGGTCGTTAAGTTCTAAGAAGTAGCCCGATAAAACTTCCATTTGGGTTTCAAGTTGTGCTTTTTCTACCTCTAACTCTATTAATTTCTGCGAAATCTCAGCAATTCTCCTAGTAACCGATCCGTCTCCCCTATTTATAAAACTGAGATACAAGGTTGATCCGGAATTAACTAGATCATCAGTCAATAATTTAATTTGATCCTTAATTCTGATAATCTGTGAGTTAATTCTTTGTAACTCAGGATTTTCTTCATTAATACCTGGATTTTTTATTTCGTAAAGAAGCTTCTCAGTTTCTAATTCGGATAGTGCAAATTGATAACGCTCAATGATAGGTCCTAGTGCCTCTGAATATTGTTCAGCAAGACCTGGCTTAATGTCATTAAGTTGAGTTCCGTATTTTTTTATAGATGCATTTATTGCTACTAAATTTACCTCAACAGTTTTACGCTCTGATTCAACCTGTGACAATGATGTGATTAACTCTTGTGCTTGAGGATTTACAGCAACTAACTGAGTTTCATTCATAAAAATTCTTAATGAATCTTCGACTTCCTCTAGATCTCCCTCAATTTTAGTCCGCTCATTTCGCAAAAAATTAAGAGCTTCTACCGCCATTGTACGATTTTGATCGGTGGATAACGCCGAATATGTATCCATAGTTAAGTTCACTATTGTAGACGCTTCAAATGGGGAAGGGCTTTCAAACTTAATTCGTACTAAATCTGCCTCGGGCTCTACTTGCGAAAATGAAATGAACTTTCTGTATCGCATGGCAATAGTATCGATACTGGTAGAAGTTGGGTTATCTGGATACGAGCGCATTAGAATAGGAAACTTCTTTCCATTTTCATCAAATTCAAGAGCATTTATTCGTTCTGCTAATTCGAAACTTAAGGATACACTTCGGAGAATCTGTAACTCGTTTGCGATTGTGCTTCCTACACCAATTCCATAAGTTGTAGTTAATAAACTAGATAAATCCGATCCTGCGTAAGAGTATCTATTCTGACTTTCACTAATTATAATAGTACCACTACTACTAAAGACAGGAGTAATAGAAAGAGAAATTATGGCAGCAACTAATCCAAATAAAAAAGTAAAAGTGATGATTTTCCATTTATTCAGTAGTAGAATATTAACAAGCTTTAATAAATCAATCTCTTGATTATCAAGGCTTTCCTTCTCTGATGCTATTGTGTGTTTATTGTAATGTTCGTTTGACCCGTTTATGTGCATGATCAAATATCGGTTTAATAAAAGTGTATAAGATAGCAAAGAATTTACTAACTTGGACAGCTTGTTGAAGTAAAATTAATTTTCAAATTTGTTCATCTAAATGCCAAGAATAGCGGTTCTCTCCGATGTGCATGGTAATTTTTCAGCATTAAAAAATGTGATTCAGGTACTAAAAAAAGAGCAACCCGATATTTGGTTGTGTTTAGGCGATATCGTGGGATATGGACCTTTCGCTGGAGAATGTATCAACCTTATTCGTGAAATGGATATGCAAGTGGTAAAGGGGAATCATGATGCTGGTGTAACCGGCGAGTTATCAATTCGGCATTTTAAAAACCCTAATAGAAAATTAATCGAGCTAATAAAACAAGAACTCTCCAATGACAAGTTAAATTGGCTTCAAGGATTGCCTTATTTAATAGATGGTTCAGATTGGCTAGCAGTTCACGCTAGCCCTATTCACCCTGATAGATGGGAGTATGTAGAAAGTGCGTTTCGAGCTAGAAATATAATTGAAGAGTTACATCAATCAATATGTTTTCTTGGCCATACACATAGACCTGCTTTGATATCAAACCAAATAGGTGTTCAAAAATTTCAAAAGGGGTATAAGTATATTATAAACCCTGGAAGTGTTGGTCAATCCAGAGATGACGATTATCGAGCATCTTGTTCTCTGGTTGATACTGATAGTTTTGAATATCAAAATTATAGGATCGAGTTTGACCAGGAAGAAAATCTATCATCGTTAATGAAAAAGGGCTTTTCTAGAGGTGAAGCCCATCAATTATTACGTTATTAAATTCCTAAAAGCTTAATCGAATAATCTTTTATCTTTAAAAATTCATAATCACACAATGAGATATCGAATTCTAATCAAGGGTTTGTTCCTACTTTTTCTTTTTAGTTCTGCAATTAAGGCTCAGTCACAACAATTGTTTACCTCTCAACAATTTAGGCTAGGGGATAGAGTTATTAGAATTGCTGAACAGGGTGAAATTGCTGACTCGATTAATGTTTGGGGGGACATTGGAAGTGCTGGAAGATATCTGGTTCCTCAAGGTACAAGTCTATCAAAGTTATTATCATATAGTTATGGACCTCGCATACTAAGGGATGGACAAACTGATCTAGACTGGTCCAAAATGAGGGTAGAAGTAAACATTCAGGAGTACGATGCACAACAGGGGCAGGAACTAATAAAAAAATTTCGATATAGATTCGAGGAGCCTTTTCCTGAAGGGATGACAGAGTTTATAGTTAGGAATAATCAAACGGTTACAGTACGGGTTAAGCGTAAGCCATCTTTCAGGGATTACGTTCAAGTAATTGCTCCTGTAATTTCATCCATTGCAACTACCATTATTATTATAGATCGTTTATCAGGCAATTAAAAAATAGTATGAAAGATCAAAAAGTATATGTAGCCGGACATCGCGGAATGGTTGGCTCTGCTATTGTCAAAAATCTGAACGAAAGTGGTTATCAAAATATAGTAACTGCTTCAAGTGAGGACTTGGATTTAAGAAATCAAATTGCTGTCAAAACATTTTTAGAGAAAAATAAACCAGATACTGTAATCATAGCGGCGGCTAGAGTAGGGGGGATTCTTGCAAATAATGAATACCCCTGGCAATTTTTGTATGACAACTTAATGATTGAAGCTAATCTAATTAACTCCGCTCATCAAAATGATATTCAAAATTTAATTTTTTTAGGTAGTTCCTGCATATATCCTAAAATGGCACCTCAGCCACTCCGAGAAGAATATTTACTTACTGGGCCTTTGGAGCCTACAAATGAATGGTATGCAATTGCTAAGATTATAGGTATAAAATTATGTCAAGCTTTGAACAAGCAATTTGGGAGAAATTATGTTTCCATGATGCCTACAAATTTGTACGGCCCAAGAGATAATTTCGATCTTAAGACTTCTCATGTATTGCCAGCAATGATTCGTAAATTTCATGAAGCAAAAAAAAATGGACACACTCCAGTTACTTTATGGGGAAGTGGTACTCCCATGAGAGAATTTCTCCATGTAGATGATCTAGCTGAATCCGTTCGATTTGTTATGGAAAATGAGAATAAAGTCGAATATGATTTAATTAATGCCGGAACTGGAAGTGATTTAACCATTAAAGACCTAGCAAAAATTATTCAGGAAGTTACAGGGCATCAGGGAGAAATTAATTGGGACTCCTCCAAGCCCGACGGTACACCAAGAAAACTTATGGATGTATCCAGAATGAAAAATCTCGGTTGGACCTCTTCGATTAATTTAAGAGAGGGGGTCAAACATACTTACCAATGGTTTTTAAATAATATCGAAGTACTTAAAGAAGTAGAAATAAATTCATAATAAATGGCTGATCAAAAAGTAGCACTAATTACCGGGATCACCGGACAAGATGGCGCCTATTTGGCTGAATTGTTGCTTAGCAAAGGGTATAAAGTACATGGTGTAAAACGAAGAGCTTCTCTTTTTAATACGGATCGAATCGACCACCTTTATGAAGACCCACATGTAGAAAACCCTCAACTTATTCTGCATTTTGGGGATATGATTGATTCTATGAACTTAACCCGAATCATTCAGGAGACACAACCTGGAGAGATTTACAATCTTGCGGCGATGAGTCATGTGAAAGTGAGTTTCGATACGCCAGAGTATACCGCTAATGCTGATGGTATAGGTACATTAAGAATATTAGAAGCTGTACGTCTATTAGGGATGGAGAAGAAAACAAGGATATATCAGGCTTCAACATCTGAATTATACGGATTGGTACAAGAAGTCCCTCAGTCAGAAACTACTCCATTTTACCCTCGTTCTCCTTATGCGGTCGCAAAATTATATGCTTATTGGATTACAGTGAATTATAGAGAAGCATATGATATGTATGCTTGTAATGGGATTTTATTCAATCACGAGTCTCCACTTAGAGGAGAAACCTTTGTGACTAGAAAAATTACTCGTGCTGCTTCAAAAATAGCTTTGGGATTGCAGGAGAAAATGTTCATTGGAAATATGGATGCGAAGAGAGACTGGGGGCATGCTAAGGATTATGTGGAGGCAATGTGGTTGATTCTTCAACAAGAAAATCCCGAGGATTATGTAATTGCAACAGGAGTGACCACAAGTGTACGTGATTTTATCAAATTAGCTTTTGATGAAATGGGTATTGAGTTACTTTTTGAAGGAAAAGGTATAGATGAGGTTGGTATTGTTAATTCTGTGAATGAAAAAAAGTTCAAAGAAGCAACGGGGTTAACAACTCAGAACATAAAATTAGAAAAGGGTAAAACAATAATAGAAGTAGATCCACGCTACTTCCGCCCTACAGAAGTGGAACTTTTGATTGGAGATTCTACTAAGGCACAGAAAAAACTTGGATGGAAACCAAAATATGATCTTCAAGGTCTTCTAAAAGATATGGTGAAAAGCGATTTGAAGCTTTTTAAAAAGGATTTGCATTTAAAAGAGGCTGGCCATGAAATTTTAACGCAAGCAGAATAAATAAGAATGTTAAATAATAGATCAATTTTAATTACAGGCGGTACTGGTTCATTAGGTAAAGCTTTAACAAGACACATTTTCGAAAAATATCCAGATGTAGGAAGGGTAGTAATATTTTCAAGGGATGAACAGAAACAATTCCAAATGGCTCAGGAATTTCTTGTGAAAAAATTTCCTCAAATTAGATTTTTTATTGGAGACATAAGAGATTTTGATAGGGTAAAAAGGGCATTAAAGGGAATTGATTTTGTCATTCATGCAGCTGCAATGAAGCATGTTCCTATCGCAGAATATAATCCAATGGAGTGCATAAAAACTAATGTCTTAGGCGCTGAAAATCTTATTAATGCTTGCTTGGAAACGGAAGTAGAAAACGTAGTAGCTCTTTCTACGGATAAAGCCGCAGCTCCTATAAATCTTTATGGAGCCACAAAGTTAACATCTGATAAATTATTTATTGCTGCGAATAATATCAGGGGTTGGAATCCCATAAAATTTTCGGTAGTGAGGTACGGAAATGTAATGGGATCAAATGGATCTGTAATCCCTTTCTTTTTGAAAAAAAGAAAGGAAGGAGTGTTACCTATTACAGATCCAAGTATGACCCGTTTTAATATTTCACTTCAAGGTGGTGTAAATATGGTAATGCATGCTCTTGAACATGCTTGGGGTGGAGAGCTATTTGTTCCAAAAATACCTTCCTATAGAATTATGGATGTCGCTGAAGCTATCGGTCCAGAATGTGAGAAACCAATAATAGGTATTCGTCCTGGGGAAAAGGTACATGAAGAAATGATTACTGCTTCAGACTCATTTAATACTCTTGATTTAGGTAAGTATTATGCCATACTTCCGCAGGTGCCCAGATTTAGTATAGAAGAGTTTGTTAGCCATAATAATGCTAAGCAAGTAGAGCAGGGTTTTCAGTACAATTCTGGTGAAAATGATGAATGGGAAACTATAGGGAGTCTACGTTCTTTAATAAAAGAACATGTTGATCCAACTTTTGAGGTTTAAAAATGGAAGTCATTCCTTATGGCAGACAACATATTACTGATGAGGATATTCAGTCAGTAGTAGAAACGCTTAAGTCTGAATATTTAACCCAAGGCCCTCGAATAAAAGAATTTGAAGAGGCTTTTGCTGAATATATTGGAGCAAAATATGCGGTAGCTATATCTAATGGAACGGCAGCTCTTCATCTATGTACGTTAGCTTTAAATGTACAAGAAGGGGATAAAGTAATTACAACACCCATTACATTTGCTGCATCAGCGAATTGTATAAGATATTGTGGAGGAGAAGTTGTTTTTGCAGATATTGATCCAGAGACATACCTGTTGGATATAAACAATGTTAGAGAGCTATTGGAAGCTTCTCCCAAAGGAACATATAAAGGGATTATCCCGGTAGATTTTGCAGGAAGAGCGATCAATTTAGAAGAATTCCGTAATCTAGCTAACGAGCATGACCTTTGGATAATTGAAGATGCGTGCCATGCCCCAGGAGGATATTTCACAGATCAAGATGGTGAAACCCAAAAGTGTGGAAATGGTAGATATGCTGATCTGGCAATCTTTTCATTTCACCCAGTAAAGCATATAGCCTCTGGTGAAGGTGGGATGATCACGACGAATAGTCAGAGGTTTTACGAAAGACTATTAGATCTAAGAACACATGGCATTAGCAGAAACGTATCAGGTTTTCAAAACTCAAAGGAATGGGCAGTTGGTGACTCAATCGGAAGAAATTATCCGGGTTGGTATATGGAAATGCAAGAATTAGGCTATAATTATAGGCTAACTGATATTCAGAGCGCTCTTGGATTGAGCCAACTAAAGCGAGCAAATGAAGGGATTGAGAAGAGAAGAGAAATTGCAGAGTTTTATTTTGACGCTTTTAAGAACAAATCATTTGTTAAGGGGCAATCTGGTATTGTAGAAGGCCATGCTTATCATTTGTACATATTAGAAGTAGATGATCGAATTGGGCTATACAATTTTCTTCGAGAAAATAAGATTTACGCCCAGATTCATTATATACCTTGTCACTTGATGCCCTATTATAGGCAATTTGGATGGACTGAAGGAGATATGGTTCATTCAGAGGAGTATTACAAGAAATGCATTTCTTTACCCATGTACCCTACCCTTAGTACGGAAGAACAAAACTTTGTGATCAATAAGGTATATGAGTTCTACGATGTCTAATAACCTATGCGTAATACCTGCTAGAGGGGGAAGTAAAAGAATACCTCGTAAAAACATCAAAGAATTCCATGGTAAACCTATAATCGCTTACCCAATTGAAGTGGCTCTGAACAGCGGTTTATTTGAGGAGGTCATAGTTTCTACAGATGATGAAGAAATTGCGTTGATCGCACAAAATTATGGAGCAAAGATACCATTTTTTCGATCCGTTGAATCATCCGATGACATGGCAACACTATCAGACGTGATAGAAGAAGTAAAGGCTTTTTATACCAATAATGGATTATCATTTGATAATATATGCTGTATTCTACCAACAGCTCCACTTACTACAATTGATTTACTTAAAAAAGGATTGAATAAACTGGTCAAGACAAATGCTGACTCTGTGAGACCAGTTGTAGCTTTTGAATACCCGATTCAAAGAGCTGTAAGACTTGTTGATGGAAAGATGAGCATGCTTGACGAACGTTATTTAAAGACTAGGACTCAAGACTTGGAGCCTGCTTATCATGATGCTGGTCAATTTTACTGGATGAAATTTGAAACTGGACTGATAGGTACCAATAAATATGCTTTTGTTATATCTAGCAGTCAGGCTCAAGATATCGATAATTTAGATGACTGGAGAATAGCTGAGATGAAATACAAAAATATACGGTGATGGGAAAGACTATTTTGATAGTGGGTGCAGGACCTGGTCAGGTTCCGGCTATTCTTGAAGCTAAGAAATTAGGCCTTAAGGTAATTGTCGTGGATAGAAATCCCAATGCGCCAGGTATGGCTCTTGCTGATCATAATTATACAGTTGACATAATTGATAAAGGTGAAGTGCTCAAAATAGCAAAGAAATACAATATCGATGGTATTTTGACTCTACAGAGCGATCATGGGGTCCCCACAGTTGGTTATGTCAATGATGAATTGGGCTTGAGTGGTGTGAGTTTCCAGGTAGCAAACTGGTGTAGTAATAAAATTAATACAAGAATTCAGCTTGTAAAAAAGAATTGTGCTCAACCAAAATTCTTTTTCATCAAGAATAGGGAACAGGCAAAAGAAGCTACTAAAGAGATTGGATATCCTTGTGTTTTTAAAGCTCCAGACAGTTCTGGAAGTAGGGGGGTAATAAAAGTAACTGACGAAAGTCAGATTCGTACAGCTATTAAAGAGGCCTTTAGCTATTCTAAACAGACTAATATAATAATAGAAGAATTTATAGAAGGAATAGAATTTGGTGCACAAACCTTTTCAGTAAACGGAAAGTGTGAGCTGGTTTTAATGCATAATGATACATTATCGGAGCCACCATATATGATTCCTATTGGGCATTCATTCCCTTTTAGCACACTTAATTCTTCTGAAACTCTAATCGCCATAGAAAAAATAAAAGAAGCGGTTGAAGCAATTGGTATTACTGATGGGCCTGCGAACGTTGATATAATTTTGGATACATATACCAAAGAAGTTAAAATAATTGAAATTGGTGCAAGAATAGGTGCAACATGCCTTCCTGAACTTGTCTACTACTACTCTGGTATTAATTGGGTTAAGGAAAGTATAAAATGCGCCATAGGCGAAAAAGCAGATTTGCAAATTAAGCGAAAACAACCTGTTGCTGCTGTTATAATTGAGTCACCTCAGGATGGTATTTTCAAATCTTATACTCCCGTTAAAGAGGATTCAAGTATTTTGGAATTTGAGATTACAGTAAATCATGGTGATGAAGTATCGAAGCTAAGAAAGGGTACTGATAGGATTGGTAAGGTAGTGAGTAAAGGAAAGAGTAGCTTGGAAGCTGAAAGAAATGCAACTGAAGTAAAGGATTCACTTAATATCTTAATAGATGCCTAAGCAAAAAAATATTTTGATACTTACTGAAGGAGGAGAGCAAATAGGGATGGGGCATATTTCGAGATGTCTTGCTTTGGCTGAAGGCTTTTTATTAAAGGGTAATAAGGTCAAGTTTATCTTACGAGGAGTAAATATTCCTAAACAAACGTCAAAGCCTAATATCGCTTTTGTGTTTAAAGAATGGTTCGATAAATCTTTTTTGGATGAATTAATTAAGGATCACTACATTGTAATCGTAGACTCGTACAGGGCCACAAATGATATTCTAAAGTTTATTGGAGAGAGATTTTATTTACCAGTTTTTTTAGTTGATTCTACCCTAAACTACTATCCCAAAGGAGTTGTCTTTTTTCCATCAGTATATTCTAATAGGTATAAAAGTATAGGTAGTTCCGACTTTATATTAATTTCGGGGAAAAAATATCTATTATTTAACAAGGACTTATGGGGTAGAAAAAAGGTAAAACTCTCTGAGGAAATAAATAAAGTTGGGATATCTCTTGGACAAAATATTCAGGAAAAGTTAATTACTAAGCTTATTCAATTAATAAATAGTGTTTATCTTAATGTTGAAATAATTGTTTTTGGAGAAGGAGAATCATCATTAAAGCATGTCCACTTTTTGGGCTTCCTAAGCTCTGGTAGATATTACAATGAAGTTTTGTCCTGTGATTTAATGATTGTTAATGGAGGACAATCACTTAATGAATGTTTGCTGATTGGAGTGCCAAGCATATCGTTGATTCTTGCAGAAAACCAAAAAGAAAACTCAATCGCCTGGCAAGAATTGGAATTAACCAAGAGCGTTGATTATGAATGTTCAAGTTTCGATTCAAGTTTTTCAACCGCGCTTCAATTTTATTCGATAAAGCATAATAGAAAGACCTTTTCTAAAAGATCAAGGGATTTATTGAACGCAAGGGGAGCCATTTTAGCCGCAGATGAATTATTAAATACCCTAACAAGTTTTTATCAATGAAGAATTTCGTTCTATTTGGTACGGGATCGAGTTGTTACTCTTTTCTTAGAAGCTTCCCAGATTTAAATATCCTATTCTTTCTTGATAACAATAAGGATAAACATTATACCTTATTTGATGGTAAGCCTATTCTTCCTGCGGAATCAATTTTAGAGATGGATACTTCAAAGTTTGAGATTGTAATCGCAAGTGAGTTTTACGAAGAAATTTCTCAACAACTTATTGAGTTAGGACAGATTGAAAATAAGAATTTTAGATCTGCTAAATATTTTGTTATCGAAAAAGCTGATTATGTTATCATTTCATATATGAAGAGTGGTAGAACTTGGTTAAGGTATATAATTGCTCAACTCTATGAAGGGATAGGAAAACTCAATCTTCAAGATAAATTAGTTTATACTGATTGTTATAAATTTGCTGAGGATTTTCCAATTATAGCTTCATATCATGATGATAATCCTCACTTAAAAACTTCAGGGGAACTAAAGAGGGATAAAAGTGAGTACAAAGGTAAAAAGTTAATTTTTCTTGTAAGAGATCCCAGAGATTTATCTGTTTCTTTATACTATCACATGAAATATAGATCAAAGCAATTCGATGGTTCAATAGATAGTTTTGTGGAACTGGTTATACCTTCTATAGTAGAATACTATAATATTTGGTTTAAAAATCGAAATTTTCCTTCAGATTTTCTTTTGATTAAATATGAAAGACTAAAATTCGATTCTGAAAATGAAGTAACTAGGGTTGCTAATTTTTTAGGACTAAATAACATACCAGAGATAATAGTTGATGCAATTGATAAGTCTTCTTTTAAAAAGATGAAGAAATATGAAATGGAGAACAAGAGCTCTAATACTCAATTAAACAAAGAATTAACTAAGAACAAAAATGCAGCAAAAATTAGAAAGGGAACTGTTGGTGGTTACAAAACAGAGTTGATGAGTGAGACAATAGAAAGTATCAATATATATATAGATAAAAACTTAAATTCAGTGTATGGATACTAGATCGAAAGTATATATTATAGCAGAGTTATCAGCGAATCATAACAATGATATTAATCTCGCAAAAAAAACTATTAAAGCAATTGCAGAAACTGGAGCCGATGCTGTTAAGGTACAAACCTATACCGCTGACTCATTATCATTGGATGTTGACAATGAATATTTTAAGCGAAAAGAGGAAGGTTTATGGAGGGGATACAGACCATATGACTTATACAAAGAGGCTTCTTTACCGTACAACTGGCATAGAGAGTTACAAGAAGTTGCATTGAATGAAGGGCTTGATTTTTTTAGCACACCATTTGATAAAGAAGGGGTTGATTTTTTGGAGTTATTAAATGTTCCAAAATACAAGATTGCTTCTTTTGAAGTTACAGATATACCCTTAATAGAATATGTTGCTTCTAAGAAGAAACCAATTATTATTTCTACAGGTGTAGCTGAAGTTGAGGATATAGAACAAGCTTTAGATGCATGTTATCGAGAAAATAACAGAGATGTAACATTGCTTAAATGTACTTCAGAATATCCAGCTACTATTGGGCAAGCAAATTTGGCTACAATAACAGATATGAAAGCAAGATTTGATTGCAAAGTAGGTTTATCGGATCATACTATTGGTAGTTTGGTCCCTATAGCAGCTGTAAGTTTAGGCGCAGAAGTTGTAGAGAAGCATATAATATTAGATCGCTCACTTGGTGGACCCGATTCAGCTTTTTCTATGAATCCAACAGAATTCAAAATAATGGTTGAAAACATTAGAAATGTAGAACAGGCTCTAGGGAATGTTACATATGATGTTAGTGAAAAGAATAAATTAAGGCGAAGGTCTCTGTTTGTATCAAAAAAAATTGAGAAGAGCCAAATAATTACTGAAGAGAATATTAGGTCTGTAAGGCCAGGTCATGGGTTACATCCAAAGTATAAAGCTGAGGTAATTGGAAAATCTGTAATAGAAAGTTTGGAAAAAGGAACTCCCCTTCTTTCTGAAAAAATAAATGATTTTAAGGCTTAGTTTTGTCAGTCGGTAACCTAATAGGAAAATCTTTTCTTAAAGAGTTTTCATTTTTTAGTTCATCAACAATAATACTACAAATATCAAGAGTAGCGGTAGAAGTTACAGTAGCCAAGATTGTAGGGCCTACTACATGGGGGATGTGGTATCTTTTAAATTTATTAATTGCTTATCGGGGGGTTTTTACTTTTGGGATTGACAATGGAATGAATAGGGAAGTCCCGATTCGCTTAGGAGCTGGTTTTCAAAACGAAGCTGAAGATTTACAAAATACCACCTTTTCAACATTATTATTTTCAACTCTTGTAGTATCCGGAATATTATTATTCTCGACTTTTTTTATTGATTCTGAAATTCAGAATTATTTTCTATCTCTAGTACTGCTCTTTGGTGCGTCACAATTTTATCATTTTCTGAGCTTGATATTGAAATCCAATTTTAGGTTTAACCTAGTCAGTAAAAAACAATATTTAGCGGGTCTTTTACTTCCCTTTTTTTCAGTTATACTCTCAAAGTATCTAGGCTTAGATGGGTTTATAATTGGTTATTCTTTAGCACTGCTTATCCCTTCTTTCTTCATATTAAAAGAAAGTGGGATAAAATTAAAAATTGTTTCGAATGTAAGTAAAAGTATAGCCCTAATAAAAATTGGGTTTCCAATCATGGCGGTCGGTATTACGTATACATTTTTAAATACAATAGATAGGTGGTTGATTGGCATTTATTATGGCACTGAGTCACTTGGTTTTTATTCTTTATCGATAATTATTTTTGCAGGCCTAATTCTTTTTCCAAAAATCATCTCTCAACAAGTTTATCCTAGAATGGCAAGTTCTTGGGGTAGATCTAAATCATTAAATAAGTTAAAATATCTGTCCTATAAACAGTCCATATATACATTTTATTTAATAACTCCAATTCTAATCGTTGTGTTCATACTTGTAGAACCCATGATTACTATGGTGCTACCCGAATATCGAGAAGGAATATCCTCAGCTCGAATAATAGTTTTTGGATCAATTTCGATGATTCTTTCGGCCGGTTGGGGGAATGTCCTTAATATACTTGATAAGCAAGTTTATTATTTAACAATCATTATAATAGGTTTAATATTGAATTTGGGATTCAATCTAATTTTTATAAAGCTTGAGTTGGGTATAGAGGGGATAGCTTTAGGAACATTACTCTCTTTTACTATTTACAATGTACTCTTGACGATAACAGGAATGAAGGTAATCAAAAATTATAAATGAACTATTTTATTTGTAGAACACCTCGCCATTATATTTTAGCAAGGATTTTTGATCAAAAAAATATAAAGATAGTTAATTTAACTGGGTCTAAGATATTATTTAATGAAAATTTTCGAAATGAGAATTTCGGTTTATTCTCCTTTTTATGGAAAATTATTAAGACTAGAGATGAGGAATTAAGCTTTTATGTATTCAATGACTCCAATATGGTGGAATTTTTAATCTTAAAATTTACAAGTAAAAAAATTTCTAAATATTATATTGAGGATGGAGAAGCAGCTTATAATGGACATGAATTAAAATATAAATCGTCTTCCTTAGTAAGGTTTCTCGATAAAATTTTTGGAAGAAAACTACAAAAACGCATTGGTCAATCGAGTTTTTTGGAAAAAGGATTTTATTTTTTTCCAAATTATGTTTTAGATATAAATGATATTTCACATGAAATTTTTTTATTTCCACTTAAACATAATTTTATAGATATTTTAAATGAATTAAAGCAAGGGGTTTCATTGGAAGAAATGGTTGGAAATCCCGAGGCTCTGGTCCTTGGAAGCAAATTTCCTGATCTAGAGGTTAAGATAGAAAGATATGTTCGAACGAATATTACTACTAATTATATCATTAAGGAGCATCCATTAAAGAAAAAACCCAGCCCTGAAGGTGTGAAGTATGTAAACAAATTAATTCCCGCAGAACTTCTACCCATCATTCTCCCAAATCTCAAATATCTAATAGGATATAAGTCTTCGGCACTTTATACCGTTAAAATTTTGTTTCCAGAATTAGAAGTTATCCTTATATCAGATCGTGACTTAGTAAATGAAGAGTTTTATATAAATGCTGGTGTAAAAATAGTCTTAGTCAATGAATAGATTGTTATTACAAACTATTAGTTTTTATTTTTTTGCGATAGCATTAATCGTATCTCTTTCTTTCTATTTTAGTGATTTTATTGATGCTGGCGAACAACTTCAAAAACTATTGTTATTGATATCAGTAATTCTTTTATCTATTACTCATAAAATTTATTATACAAGATTTGTCTTTTATTTAAAATTTTTGTTATTAATATTATTCATTTCAATTGCTCAGTATTTGATATATAAAGATTTATTGATCAATAGGGTTATATCTAATCTTGCGTTTTTATCAATTGGAGTTTTCCTTTTCATGGTGAAGTTTCGAACTTCTGAAGTGAATAGGATTAAGCTAATTATAAGTCTAGCGCCGATACTTTCTGTTTTTTTAGGGTTGTTACTTGGCTTCAATATTTTTCGATTAGAATATAATGGAGCTTTAAGATTGCAAGGTTTATTAGTTCCGGCTCATTTAGCAATGCTATCCTCGATTTCGATAGTTATTAGCCTTTTTTTGAGAAAGAAATCATTCAAAAGAATTTCTTTAGTAACAATAATTTTGAATTCTATAATATTAATCTTGACACAAACAAGAGGAGCTTTACTATTTACACTGTTTCTCACGATGGGATATTTCTTTTTTACTACAGATCGAAATGCTCTTAAAAGAATTTTTATACGATATCTTTCACCCTTACTAATATTATTAGTGATGATTCCTGCACTAATAAATGTTTATCAAAGTAGGCAATTTAGCAATGCTGACACAGAAATAAATACATCAGGACGATTGTTCGCTTGGACATATTTCCTAGATATAGGATATGAAAGAAAGTATGTTGGGTATGGCTTAGGTAGTTCTACAGAAGTTACTGTAAATAAATTTGGTGCACTTTCATATTTTAAAGTACCTCATAACGAGTTTATCAAATTCTTTGTAGAAATGGGTGTAATAGGGTCTGTTCTTTTTTGGGGAATGATTTACAGGAATTTATTAAGAAACATAAACTTTGATTATTCTAAATATAGATCAATATTAATTCTCGGATTAATTTTGTACGCAATGGTTGATAATTTATTTAGTACGTTGCAGTTCTACATTCCCTTGATGGTATTCTTGAATTTTATAAATAAAAATGAATAAGAATGTCTCAGTCATAATTCCGGTCTACAATGGTTTAGAATTCGTGAGGGACTCGATTTCTAGTATTTTATGTCAGACTTATGCAGATTTTCATTTGTTAATTATTGATGATGGTTCTACGGAGAATATTAGAAGTGTAGTTGATTCATTTAATGATGAAAGAATAAAATTCTTTTCTAGAAGAAATAAAGGATTAGGTGCTACATTAAATGAACTAGTTGCTAAATCAAAGTCTGATATAATTTTTAGAATGGATGCTGATGACATTTCACATCCTCAAAGAATTGAAAAACAACTGATTTTTTTAAGAGAAAACCCTGATGTAGTTTTATGTGGAACACAAATTAATTTTTTTAATGAGTATGGGAAAGTCAAAGCTAGGAGATTCCCAATTGATAATGAAAGTATTCTGAAAGACTTATTAAATACTAAATTTAGTATTTGTCATCCTAGCATTGTATTTAAAAAGACTATATTTGATTTAATAGGTGGCTATAAGACAAAGGGGGCGGGAGAAGATTTAGATTTTTTTCTAAATATGTCTTTGTATGGGAAATTAGCAAATATAGACGAAATACTACTTGATTATAGAATTCATGAAAACTCTTTGAATACAAATAAAATTGAAGAATTAGAGACTGGATATATAAATGCTATACATAGATATAAAAAAAACTATACTAAGGATTTGGAGTCATTAAAAGCCTCATCTTTTTCAATTTTAAAACGCAAATATCAAACAAAGTTTTATCGAAGTTACATATCCAACTTGATAAGGAAAGATTTTTTTAGAGCATATATATATTTGTTCCTTACGGCCATAGTCAACCCTTTTCGAGCATATTATTTTATTATGTCTAAAATTAGAAAAACTATTTGAATGCTATTTAAGTACTACGATATTTTTTCAGGTGACCTTTCTGATATTGACGACAAAAAAAAAATAATTACTACCATTAATGCTCATTCATATAATGTCTCAAGAGTCGACTCAGTTTTTTCTGAAGCCTTAGCTAAATCAGATGTACTCATTCCTGATGGAATAAGCATAGTTTGGGCAGATAGGTTTTTAACAGGTAGAAAGATTAAAAAAATTGCAGGAGAAGACCTCTTTAACTTTGAGATGAAGAACTTACAAAGCATAAAAGGGAGTTGTTTCTTCTTAGGTAGTTCCGAGACCACTCTATCAGCTATTAAAGAAAAAGCATCAAAAGAATATCCTAATGTAAAAGTCTATACTTATTCCCCTCCTTACAAAGAGGAGTTTTCAAATTCAGATAATTATGAAATGATTAGTGCTATAAATAGAATAAACCCAAATGTTTTGTTTATAGGTTTGACAGCACCGAAACAAGAAAAATGGGCTTACAAGCACTTTGATAAACTAAAGACTGGGCATATTTGTTGTATTGGAGCTGTTTTTGATTTTTATGCAGGAACAATTAATCGGGCGCCTAAATTGATGATAAAATTTGGTTTAGAGTGGTTTTACAGATTACTAAAAGAACCACGAAGAATGTGGAGACGATACATGATTGGAAATGCTAAGTTTATATTTTATATAATTAAAGAAAAATACTTTAATAGAAACATAAATAATTAAACTATCTATCTTGAATATAGCCATTACTACCCATGTAAATCCTGCTATAAGTAATGGTTTAGGGCAGTATATTCGATTTTTAATAAAAGCTCTTGAGGAAGCTGATACCAACCACAGTTTTTTTATATTGGTTAATAAGGAATTCGATAAGTTTCTTAGTATATCCCATCCAAACTTTGTTAAGGTTCGGATCGACATTCCGCATAATCCAAGAATCTTAATGAGACCAATTTATTTCTATTGGCAGAACCTGTTGATAGACAGTTTTTTTAGAAAGCATAAAATTGATGTTTTTCATTTGCCTAACCCGGTCCCATTATTTAACACACATAATGTACCTTATGTAGTTACCATTCATGATATGGCTGAGTTTAACAATTTTAGGCATAAATCTTTTCATAGGTCATTTCGCTTGCTTTCATATAAACTTTCTGCAGAAAATAGCACGATGATAACAACGGTGTCTAGATTTACTAAATCAGAAATTTTAAAATTTTTAGATATTAAAAAAGAAAAAATTAAAGTTATTTATCCAGGGTTAACTTTAGATATAAATAAGCAAACTGATAATAAGAAAGTGTTTAAAGAACCATTTTTTTTGCATGTTGGTGGTTCAAGGAACAACAAAAATATTGAGAGAATTATTGAAGCTTTTTTAATGCTAAATATTCAAAGTAAAGTAAAACTTTACTTTCTCGGAACCATAACACATTTGAAAAAGTCTAAAAAAGAAATGAAGAGGTTAGAGGAGTCAGGTATTTTTTTCATAGGGCAAGTTTCAGAAGAAGATTTAATAGCTTACTATCGGGAAGCTATAGCCCTGGTATATCCATCCTTGTACGAAGGTTTCGGGTTACCAATACTTGAAGCAATGTATTTAGGATTACCTGTTATTACTTCTAATAGATGTTCTATGCCCGAAGTAGGTGGAGATAATGTTATTTATGTTAATCCGGAAAGTACATTTGATATATCGATGGCGATGAAAAAAATTTGGTTGGATAAAAATTTAGTAAGAAAGTTTGTTGAAGATGGAAGAGAAAGAGCCAAATTATTTGACTGGAAAGATACTGCCTATGAAATGCTTACTATGTATGAAAATGCAGGAAAACAGAAATAGTTGTTGAAAAGGGTTAGATGTAACTTTGAATATCACAAAAAATATATGAGGATTAAGAAAAGATAATATAATACGCAAACCCTTTCCGAAAGCGTACTTTCATAATTAGGTATTTAGTGTTATTTTTTCTTTTTAAAATATTTTGATGACTGTAAGAAATACAATTTTACAAGAAGCTGAACGAAGTCAAAAGAAAATAATTCAGGATCATACGGTCTTTCCGGGAGAGTTCTATCAACTAACCCAAAAAGACTATAAAGGTAATCGACTATTAGATATAACACTTTCACTAATAGGGATGGTACCTTTTTTAATTTTGCTTCCTTTTCTGGCACTTGGAATAAGGTTTTCGTCGAGAGGAACGGTCTTCTTCAAACAACAGCGAACCGGTCAAAATGGAAGATCATTTACATGTTATAAGTTTAGAACAATGCATGTTTTTTATGATAATCCTCAAAGTGAGAAACCTGCGCTGACTCAAAAAAAAGATGTCCGGATTTTTAGTTTTGGGAGTTTTTTAAGAAAATCAAATTTGGACGAGCTCCCACAGCTGTTCAATGTTCTTAAAGGTGATATGAGTCTAGTTGGTCCAAGACCATACATGGAAGATGAGTGTAGTTATTGGAATAAAAAATTTGAAGATTTTTATTATCGGTATGCAGTGAAGCCTGGAATAACTGGGTTAGCTCAAGTAAAAGGCCTTCGAGGGGGTACTTTCGATGAAAATCACATGCGAGAGAGGTTAAATTGGGATTTAATTTATGTAGAGAAACAATCTTTTTGGCTAGATATAAAGATCATTTTCAATACTGTGCTCCAAATGCTCCATCTAAATACTAATGCACATTAGTTTCCCTTGCTTAGTGCAGGTTCTCTCTTTTAAGTTCACATTATCATATCTTATTCTAAAATAGTTAAAAAATCTTGGCAAGTTGAAAACAGGAATTATTGGCCTTGGTTACGTTGGTCTTCCCCTACTCTATACATTTCATCAAGCAGGGCAAAACGTAATAGGTTTTGACATAGATCAAAACAAAATTGATTCTTTCAACTCCGGTAAAAGTTATATCAAGCACTTTAAAAATGATCAGATTGAAGCTCTTGCAAATTCTGATCGATGTAAAGTTACTTCAGATTTCTCCAAGCTTACAGAGGTAGACTTTATTCTTATTTGTGTACCTACTCCTCTAGACCATCATCGTGAACCGGATATGACTTATGTTGTAGAAACAACAAAAGTAATTTCAAAATATTTAAGAAGAGATCAATTGGTAATCCTGGAATCTACTACTTGGCCGGGAACTACAGATGAACTTTTAGCAAGAATACTAGAAGAAGGCTCAGGGTTAAGGTCAAATGTCGATTTTTATGTTGCGTACAGTCCCGAAAGAGAAGATCCTGGTAATCCAGATTTTGATACTAAATCAATTCCAAAAATAGTAGGTGCATCATCAGATATAGCTAGAGAAAAAGCTGTTGAACTTTACTCGAGTGCTTTAGAGCGAGTTATCCCTGTTTCTTCAACAAAAATCGCTGAATCTGCAAAGCTATTAGAAAATATTTTTCGTTCAGTAAATATTGCTCTTGTCAATGAAATGAAGCTGGTTATGGATGCGATGAATATCGATATTCATGAGGTAATTGATGCAGCTTCAACAAAACCATTTGGGTTTATGAAGTTTACTCCTGGCCCAGGTTTAGGTGGGCATTGTATTCCAGTCGATCCATTTTATCTTACTTGGAAAGCTCGTGAGTTTGGATTGCACACTAAGTTTATAGAGTTGGCTGGAGAAGTAAATACTTCCATGGCTCAATTTGTTATAGATAAAACTATTCTTGCTCTTAACAACAATGGTAAGCCTGTAAAAGGTAGCAAGATTTTGATTTTGGGTGTAGCATACAAACCCAATGTAGACGATATGAGAGAATCACCATCATTTCCTATAATGGATAAATTGGTTTCTCTTGGAGCAGAAATCGAATTTTTTGATCCATGGATCCCAAATATACCTGCTACCAGGGAGCATATGAATTGGAAAGGGAAAAAGAGTATCAATTGGAATAAAAACGTTATAGAGTCTTTTGATGCAGTTTTGATTATCACAGATCATTCGGGTGTCAATTATGAAGAGCTAAAAGAATGGTCACGTTGTATTGTTGATACAAGAAATGTGTATCCCGGCTCACAAGGTTCTAAAAAAATATTTAAAGCATAGATTAATATGAAGATTGCTGTAGCTGGAACTGGATATGTAGGTTTATCTTTAGCTGTGCTATTATCTCAACGTCATCAAGTAACAGCATTGGATATCATCCAAGAGAAGGTTGATTTAATTAATAAGAAAGAATCACCAATAAGTGATCCAGAAATAGAAAGATTTTTAGCAGAAAAGTCATTAAACCTTACGGCTACTCTAGACAAAGAAGAAGCATATAGTGGATCAGATTATGTTATTATCGCGACTCCAACAAACTATGATTCAGATACTAATAAGTTTGATACCCGATCAGTCGAGGCTGTAATAAAAGATGTGTTAAGCATCAATCCAAATGCTACAATGGTGATAAAGTCTACTATACCAGTAGGTTATGTGAAGCATGCAAAAGAGGATTTCAAATGCGATAACATTATATTCTCACCTGAATTTCTACGAGAAGGTAAGGCATTATATGATAATTTATATCCATCGAGAATTGTTGTTGGAGAACAATCTGAAAGGGCAAAAACTTTTGCCGATCTGTTGATCGAAGGAGCCGAAAAACCATCAGAAGAGATATCAGTATTGTTTACAGATTCAACAGAGGCAGAGGCAATTAAGTTATTTTCTAATACCTATCTAGCAATGAGAGTTGCTTACTTCAATGAGCTAGATTCATATTGTGAATCACACAGACTAAGCACTGTACAAGTAATAAAAGGGGTAGGATTGGACCCAAGAATTGGGGATCATTACAATAATCCATCTTTTGGTTATGGAGGATATTGCTTACCAAAGGATACTAAACAGTTGTTAGCCAATTTTAGGGATGTTCCAAACAACCTTATTAGAGCAATAGTAGATGCCAATACTACAAGAAAGGATTTCATAGCTGATCAGGTTCTAAAGAATAACCCTGAAATAGTTGGGATATATCGTCTTGTAATGAAGCAGGGTTCCGATAATTTTAGAGCGAGTGCAATTCAGGGTATTATGAAGCGGATTAAGGCGAAAGGAATAGAGGTTATTGTTTATGAGCCATACCTAAAAGAAGAAGAGTTTTTTCATTCTAGAGTGATTACAGATTTAGATGAGTTCAAGCAGTTATCAGATGTAATTGTTGCAAATCGGATGGTAGAAGAAATCCGGGACGTAGAAGGAAAGGTATATACCAGGGACCTCTTTGGAAAAGATTAAAGGAGAGAATAAGTGAGTCCCATTCGATTTTCAGTTATTGGATTTGGCAGAATTGGTCAGCGGCATGCAAAAATTATCCAGGAGTACGAGCAATCAGAACTTATCTCTGTAGTAGATGTTAATCCGAAGCAATTTGAATCCATTTCTTCTCTTGAATTAGAATGTAGCTGCTATGACTCTATTCTTAATTTTCTAGAAAAAGATAAAGGGAATTCTCAGGTTGTAACTATAGCTACCCCTAATGGTTTTCATGCTCAATATGCTGTTCAGCTTTTAAAGGCTGGTTATGATGTAATGATTGAAAAACCGATGGCATTATCAGAGGAAGAGGCGGAACTGGTTTTACAAGCTGAAGAAAGTTTTGGGAAAAAGGTCTTTGTAGTTAAGCAGAATAGATATAGCCCTCCTTCAATTTGGATGAAAAAAATAGTTGATAATGGGATTATAGGAGAGGTACTCATGGTACAGGTAAACTGTTATTGGAACCGTGACGATAGGTATTATAAAACGAGTGACTGGAAAGGCTCAAAGGAATTAGATGGGGGAGCTTTATTTACACAATTCAGCCATTTTGTTGACATTATGTACTGGGTATTCGGGGATATCAAAACTCCTAAAGCTATTGTTAAAAACTTTACTCACCCAGATTTGAAAGATTTTGATGATTCTGGGTTTGCCCAATTTGAATTTGAAAGTGGAGGTATGGGCAGTATTAATTACTCTACCTCTTGCTGGAATAAAAACATGGAGAGCAGTATAACGGTTGTTGGGACAAAAGGGAGCTTCAAGGTTGGAGGGCAATACATGAACGAAATAGAGTATTGCCATATAGAAGATTATGAAATGCCGGTATTACCCGCTACAAATCCTCCCAATGATTACGGCCCTTATAAAGGCAGCGCTGCTAATCATCATTATGTATTCGAAAATATAGTAGATGTATTAAAAGGAAAAGAAGAGCCAACAGCGACTTCTTTTGATGGGATGAAAGTAGTTAGTATCATTGAAAGGATTTATAAATCTGCAGGTTTTATAAAATGATATGCGACTAGGACTTTTCGCCTATAATTTCCCACACCGAAAAACACAGGACTTTATCTTTCGGATACTTTCTGAAGGTCACAATATCCAGGCTATTTTTGCAGCAGATAAAGTAAAGCTTAACATACCTCCATCAAGTATTCGAAAAACAGTACGCTTTAATGGCTTGCTACACCCTTCAGAAATTGCCAAGAATCTGGGGATTCCATATGAAGTTGTAAACCATGATTCTTCTGAGATCGGAAGTCTCGTTAAGAACTATGGTATTGAACTAGGTGTAATCGCAGGGGCAAGAATTATCCCTGGTGATGTGATTAGCTTCTTCGAGCATGGGATAATAAACTTCCACCCTGGCTTAATTCCCGAATCCAGAGGATTAGATGCCATTTTATGGTCTATTTTTAATAAGATTCCTATAGGAGTTACTTCTCATTTAATCGACCATAGGGTTGATGCAGGAAAAATTGTAGATATTAAAAGGATATCTATAGATCATAATGATACACTATTTGACCTTTATGAGAAGGTATATTCCCTTCAATTGAACATGATCAATAGTTCTATAAAAAAGGTCAAAAAAGGGAAGGTTGCTTCTATCAGCGAAGTGGGTAAGTATAATTCTAAGATGCCTTCTGAAATGGAAGAAAGAACTCTTGAATTAGTTAGTGATTATATTGACTTGTTTTCAACATCAAAGACATGAAAATCCCACTTCTAGATTTAAAAGCACAATATGAGACCATAAAAGCTGAGGTAGAACCAGCAATAAAGAAAGTGCTGGATTCACAAAGCTTTATAATGGGAGATTTCGTTAAGGATTTTGAAAAAGAAGTTGCTACATATTGTGAGTCAAAATACGCGTATGGTTGTGCTTCAGGATCAGATGCCTTGCTTCTTGCTTTGATGGCAATTGATATTAAGCCGGGGGATTATGTAATTCTTCCTCCATTTACATTCTTTGCAACGGCTGGAGCTGTTCATAGGTTAGGTGCAATTCCCGTATTTATAGATATCGATCCGATAAGCTTTAACCTTGATCCAAAAAAGGTAGAAGAATTTCTTAATGGTGAAGGAGAAATTTATGATCGCATAAAGCCGGACATCGAAAAAGTAAAGGCTATTATACCTGTTCATTTGTATGGTCAGATGGCCGAAATGGACCCAATTAGGGAACTGGCAAATGAATTTGATTTATTTATAATTGAGGATGCTGCTCAATCAATTAGATCTATATACAGGGGGCGGCAATCTGGCAATATTGGAGATATTGGGTGTTTCAGTTTTTTCCCGAGTAAAAACTTAGGAGCTTACGGGGATGCCGGCCTGGTTACGACCAATAATGAAGAATTAGCTCAAAAATTGGACATCCTGCGCCTGCATGGTGCGCGCCCCAAGTATTATCACAAATATGTCGGGATTAATAGTCGCCTTGATGCGATCCAGGCTGTAGTGCTATCAATCAAATTGAAATATCTGGATGACTGGTCTGAAGCTCGGCGTGAAAAAGCTTTGAAATACAATCTTTTATTTGAGGAATATGATCTCGTACAGTCACCAGATTCGATATGTGAAGGATATTGTTCTTCTCCTGGTGAAGGATGTACGTTAAACCCTGATGGGATTATTCTCCCCTTTGAAACCACTGGTGATCCAAATAATGATGGACGGCATATTTATCATCAGTATACCATTAGAACAAGGAATCGAGATAAAATAGTTGAAGCCTTAAAGAAAGAAGGGATCGGTACGGCTGTATATTATCCTGTATCACTACATATGCAGGAATGTTTTTCAGATTTAGGCTATCAAGCTGAGGATTGTCCGGTTGCGTATTGCGCAAGCCAGCAAGCACTATCCCTTCCTGTTTATCCCGAAATTAGTGATGACAAGCAAGAAAAAGTGGTTAATACCATTGCAAAAGCATTACATTAAAGCATGCTAAAATCACCTGTAACACAATTTATTCTAAAAGCGCTCGGGATTTTCATCGTATGGTATGTTGTGTATGAACTATGGTTGCTACCAGATGGAAGGTTAGATGAGTGGCTATCGCTCAATATTGTAAGTATTAGCACTGGTGTACTACAGAGTATTGGATATGAAACCTGGTCCATTCATCGTACGCTTGGAATAGGAGAGAACAGAGGAATTGAATTAGTCGATGGATGTACTGGTATTTCTGCAATTGGCCTTTTTCTTGGGTTCATTTTGGCCTATCCGGGTGACTGGAAGAATAGGATAAGCTTTTCTTTACTAGGAATTGGAGTCATATACATTGTAAATATTGTAAGGATTGTTGTCTTAGCAATTACACAAGAAGAATGGGTTGAGTTTTTTGATGTTACTCACGATTACTCGACAACTACAATCTTTTATATAGTCATTTTTGTTATGTGGATGGCTTGGGTAAAATTCAGTGATGGTGATTTCAAATCTTCTGTTAAACTGGAAAATGCCTCTGCTTAAAAAGTTTTTGCTGATCATAATTGTAGTAGCGATCTACTTCATTGGAGTTAGAAAATTAAGAGCTGCTATTCATGACCTTCATCTAGGGAGCATTTTACCTACTTCATACGGAGTTATTGATGAAGATTCTGAGGTTACTTTTTTTGCGCAGTCTTCCGTTAGCTATACTTTTTATTACCAGTCTGATGAAGCAAACTATATTTGGATGTACAAAATACCCTTTGGGTCGTTCTTCTTATTTGCTGTACTTGGTTTGATTTTAGTAAATGCCAAAAAAAATGACTATTTAATCTTAGTTGGTATTCATTTAATTTCGGGCTTAATTGCATTGTTATTCTTAATACTTGGATTAAATCTCCAGAAATATTTTCTGATAATTCCCGATCTGCTTTCCAGGTACTTAGTTCCACTGTGTTCTTTAGGGATGGTAGGATATACATATTTAAAGAATAATGGGAAGCTTGAATAATAAAGAGAAACCAGCATATTCTTCGTTTGAAGATTGTATCTCTTTGATTAAGAAATCTTCTAAAGCGAAGGTAAACCCTCAATTAGTGGCTGTATCAAAGCCTATTTGGGTACTTGGAGCGGGGAAAGCTTCTGGTTCACTACTTATGAACTTTCTGAGTAGTAATGTTTCTATCGTTGATGGCTTAATTATCACTCGAAATGAATCATCGATGCTGGGCAATGTTCAAATATTTCAAGGCACTCATCCATATCCAGATTCAGTTACTGTAGCTGCTTCTTATGAACTTTTTGAACTAGCAAAGAAAATCCCAGCTGGAGATACGGTAGTATTTATCCTTTCAGGTGGAGCTTCGTCAATGCTATGTATCCCTCCTGAAGGAATTGAAGTGGAAGAACTTGCTTTCACCTACAAATTACTTCTCAACTCGGGTGCTCCAATTAGAGAAATGAATATCGTTCGCAAGCATCTTTGTCTTTTGAAAGGAGGTCAACTTGCTCAGGCACTTCATCATGTTAATCTTATCACCATTATTGAATCGGATGTGCCCGGAGATGACCTGGAAACAATAGGAAGTGCACCGACCATTTGTGATTCATCTACGTTTAATTACGCTTTTGATATACTGAAGAAGTATGAGCTTTGGGAGTTACTTCCCACCTCAATTCAGAATCATATAAGTGACGGAGTTGCTGGCTTAATTCCAGATACGCCTAAGCCAGGGATCAATGATCATCCTAATCATGAAGTCCATATCGTATCAAAACCAACTGATTTTATTTCAGAAATTGAGCAGATATATAAAAAAGCAGGTTTTAATACATGGGTTGCAAAGGAAGCTTATAACGAGGATGTTAGAATAGTTTCAAAAAAAATCTGTAGCAAAGCTATTTCAGTACTTAGCAAGAATGAACCCATTCAAAAGCCTGCAGCTCTGTTATTTTATGGTGAGAGTACTGTAAAAGTGAAGGGGAAAGGTAAAGGAGGAAGGAACCAGGAATTAGCATTGATGTCTGCAATCTCTATAGAAGGTCAACACTCTATTTCAATACTAAGCATAGGAACAGATGGAATCGATGGACCTACCGATGCTGCAGGAGCGATTGTAGACTCATATACCACATTAAAAGCCAGGAAGATGAAGATATCTCCGGAGGAGTACTTACAAAATAATGATTCGTATCACTTCCATGAGCAAATGGGAACGCTTATTAAAATCGGGGCAACAGGGAAAAACCTGATGGATTTACAAGTTGTAATTATTGAATAGTTGAGGTCAAGAACTGCGGAACGTATCTTTACGAGGTACTAATTTTAAAATATGATTTGGGAGAACTCACTATATCTCTGGCTGTTAATAGTCATCCCAGTGTTAGTCCTTTTAATGTGGACGAAAAATCGCTCTATCCGCAAAGCGCAGCAATCCTTTTTTGAGGATCAATTATTCCAATCGCTCAGGAAAGGTTTTTGGTCATTTGGCGCTATTACTAAAACGGTACTTACCTTGTTGGGCTTATTTTTTCTGATCGTTTCGTTAGCAGGACCAAAGATCGGAACAGAGGTTAGAGAAGTAAAACGCCGGGGTGTAGATATGCTGATTGCCTTGGATCTTTCAGCGAGTATGAATGCGGAAGATGTACGCCCAAGCCGATTAGAAAAAGCTAAATTTGAAATAAACCGGTTAATAGAGCGATTAAAAGGAGACCGGGTAGGACTGATTGTTTTTACCGGAGAAGCGTATCTACAAAGCCCGATGACGCTTGACTACTCCGCTCTTCGATTATTTTTAGAGATTGTTGATACGGATCAAATGCCGAGTTCCGCTACTGATTTTCAATCGGCCATGGAAACAGCACTTTCTGCCTTTGAATCGTTAGAAGAGAATACTACCGAAGCAGCGAAAGTGCTACTTATCATCTCTGATGGAGAAGATCATGGGCAATCTTTTGAGGAGTCTTTAGATAATCTTATCGATAATTCTATCTCTATATATACACTGGGTATAGGTTCTTCTGAAGGAACCACAATTCCATTGTATGAAAATGAAACAGGTCAGTTAATAGGATATAAACGAGATCGAGATGGAAAGGTAGTTACAACTGCTTTACAGCGAGATGTATTACGCCAAATAGCTGCCAAAGGAAATGGCAATTACTATGAAATTGAAAGGGGCAATGATGGAATCGATGCGTTTCTTGCCCGGGTTGATGAATTAGAGAAAGGGGAGTTTTCCAGTCAAGAGTATGCAGATTTTAAAAACCAGTACCAGTGGATGGGAGCGTTGGCCTTAGTATGTTTTGTCGTTTCTGTATTAGTTCCTTCATACAAAGAAGAAAAGTAAATGATTAAGCTATTTATTACGGATTTGGATGGCTGCGTTACCGATCCCTTCCAAACCCCTGATTGGAATGCATATACCGAACTAAGAGAATTAAACCTTCTAAGTTCAGAAAATGAGCTTATTCCTCCTCTCACGATTTGCACAGGAAGACCGATGCCTTATGCAGAAGCTCAGGCACAGATTTTAGGGATAACCCTACCTTTTATCTTTGAGAGTGGTGGAGGAATGTATGATGTTAAAAAGAACGAGCTTATTTGGTCGGAGTCATTTGATCAAAAGACTAAAGATCAAATCACTGAAATAAGAGAATGGGCGCAGGAGGAAATTCTTAGTGTATTTGAAGGGGTAATTCCTGAGTTCGCAAAGTTTACGGATGTAGGATTTATCCATCCAGATTCCGGTATTATAGATAAGATTCATGATCAGGCAGTAGAATTTATATCAGATCAATTTCCCAGGTTTGAAGTTCATAAAACAGAAGTATCGGTAAACATCATCCAAACAGGGGCAAACAAAGGGAAGGGGATAGAAATGCTCTGTGACTATCTAGATTTACGTCTTGATGAAGTAGCATATATAGGAGATTCTTCTGGAGATATTCCTGGATTAGCTATTGTTGGTATGCCTTTCTCTCCATCAAATGCTATTCAAGCTACAAAAGATGTGTCCGAAGCAATGAGTGAACCATCAACAAAAGCAGTGGTTCAGGCCTATCGAAAAATTATCCAGAGAAATAAGGAGCAGAGTTAGGTTATTGAATTTCCCGCTCCTGGATTAGTTTAAGAAGCTCGAAATACTTCTCAATCAATCTTTGATAGTCTGGTGAATACTTGGTGAAGTTTGGGTCGTTAAGCCTGCTCCTGATTTGTTTCTCCAGTTCCTCAAGAGTGAGCTCTGGAGGAGTAGCAGACTGGGGATTAGTTGCAGCTTCTCCCTCTCTTTTTTCTTCTTCATCCCGCTCCTGAAGCGCATTTTCTGCTTCTAGCATTCTTGATAAAATATTCTGCTGGCGTTCAATGAGCGTAGGGTCTAAGGCTCCGCCTCTAAGGTCATTGATGGTATCTTCCATTTCCTCGATCATTCTCTCAATTTCGCTTCCTAATTGATCCCCACTTTCAAGCTGGCCATTTCTTCTAAGTTCCTGGAGCTGCTTTCTAATCGCATTCTGTTGCTTAGAGATTTGATCTAGCCGATCCATTTGATCTTGCGTTAGCCGTTCGCCCTGCATCTCATTGACCATGTCCTGCAGTTGTTGATTAAGCTGTTGCTGGTTTTCTCCCATTTGTTGCATTTGCTCGATCATCTGGTCCATGGAAGGCTGGCCACTACCTGAACCACCCTGACTATTTTGATCCTGTTCCAGTAAGTTGGCAATCATAAAAGCGAGATCATTTATTCCACCTAAAGCCTGACGTGAGGCGACCGAAGCCTTGCTTTGGCTTCTCTCTGCCATTTGTTCAAGAGAACCTGAAAGCCTCAACTCTACTTCCTCTTTCTTTTGAAGAACCATATTGGAAAGTTGAGGGATGGACTTCGATAATTCAAACAAAGAGTCAGAAAGAGCAATGAAAATATCTTCTACATTTTTTTGATCTCTTGCATAACTAACAAAAGCCTGGCTTCTGTTTTCGGTATTACTTGCATAACTAACTAAATCTTCTTGTTCAATAGATAGGTTAAGCAGAGAGTACAAAATGTAGGTCAACCCAGCTATATCAATCTGTTGTTGTTCCTGCTGCATTTGGCTAGCGGCATCTCTTGTTTCCTGAGCCAGTTCAGTTAACATTTTCTGAAGCTGTTGCCTTTGCTGCTGGATTTGTCGTTGAAGTTCACTGCTGTTTGAGTCGGTAGTACCATCTTTGAGAGCTTTCTCCAAATCCTCCAACATTTTTTGGATGGTATCTTCAATTTTTTGCAGTTCCTCAGCAGACTTTTCCTGTAATTCTTGGACGGGTTGCTCAGTTTCGGAAGTTGCGTTCTCAGAAAGCTTTTCCAGTTGTTCTGAAAGTTGTTCCAATTCCTTTATTGCTTCCTCTTTTTGTTGACTTTCCATTTCAGGAGAAAACTCATCTTGCGAAAGTTCTTCTTCCTGTCGGGCCATATCTTCATAAGATTCTGCAAGCTTTTCGAGATCAGATTGCATCTTCAGGTTTTTGAATAATTCAAGAGTCCTTTCGAGTCTTTGGCGATAGAGCTCTTCGTTGAATTCTGCATCTTGAAGAGCCTGGCGAAGCTGCTCAGGACTCATTTCACTCATTTGCTGCTGAAGTTTTTCCAATGCTTCTCTGAACGCAGGATCATCAATTTGTTCCATCAATTCTTGGAGTTCTTCATAGGCTTCAAGTGTTTCTTCAGAAAGCATATTTTTCTCGCTCAGCTCTTCTTTCAACTCATCGAATTTTTCATTCAGTTCATCAATTCGCTCCTGAATATCCTCTTGTTGTTCCAACACCTCTTCAAGCTGTCGTTGGTCTTCATAGTCAATTTGAGGGTTTTCTTTAAGCTGCTCTTTGAAAGTGTCATATTGTTCACTCATCTCCTGAAATGCATCAGAAATATCTTCTAAATCGGTTTCTACTTCACTTTCCCTTTCTTCTAAGCCTTCGAAGTAATCGACTAATGATGGAACCGTAAGCGTAATCTCCTGAGATTTACTTGTTTTAAACCCATTATATCCATCGTTATCAGTCGCCTCAACCCAGAAAGTAATCTCATCTTTAGGTGAAAGGTTGAGATCTGTTACGTCCCATAAAAAAGACTGTAGTGCTCCATTTCTGGGTTGGTCTAATGCATTGGAAACCGTGTACGGGGTATTAACAAATGCTTTTGTAAGTTTATAATTCAGTGTGGCTTTGGTAATATCAAAGTCATCATTAGCTCTAAAAAGCAATTCAATGGTTGTGGGTTCTACTGCTTCAAAAGAAGACGAAGGCTCAATGATCTCCACATAAGGATATTCATCCTGTATTGCTTGCACTGCAAATTCGAAGGTATTGCTATTACTAAGCCCAGAATTATCCTCCAGTTCAAACCAAAGTGTATCATTTTCTGTGATGGTAATAGAATGGCTAAACCGATTAGAAGCAGAAGAGAGCGTATCCTTTTCATAACTTCCATTTAGAAGAAAGTTGGAAAGGGGTTTATTTATCACTCCTGAAAGAACAAGCTCAGACCCTTCATAGCCCTGTAAATTGGAAAATGGATAGGCTACTGATGTGGTATCCAAATTAGTGTAGGGAGGGGGGATGATGGTAGCAGTAAGTTCTGTAAATCGTGGACGCAGCTGCACATCTATAGAAAAGCTCTCGCTCTTGTACCCGTCCATTTCTACATAATACTCCAGGTCGTTACTTAAATCGAAGGGAGCAGAGGAAAAAGTGTTGATTAAGTCCCACTGCATATCCCGGGCTCTGAAACTTTCTTCAACGGGAGTTTTTATATATAGGATTACCTCTTCAGGTACTTCACCTTCAAATTGCACCAATACATTAAATGGAGTGCCTTGTTCAATGGTATTATCCCCTGGAGTTACACTAAAACTAAATGGGTTTGGCTTCTCAAAGCCCAACCAGAAAAGACCAACTCTCTTGCTTGCTGAATCAAAAGAAAGGGATGTAAGTGCAAAAACAAGAAGTACTCCAATCGACAGCGTTATTTTTCTTCTTGAAGCCTTAACCTTATCAGATTGTGCCAAAAAGTTAGCTAATGAATCAATAAATACATTTCGTTCGATCTGCTCCAGGTTTTTATAAATAGCAGCTTCTACCAGTTTTGGATGAGCGTTGTTTGCCTTCTCCAGGTCAAGTGCATAAGTCAAAGCTAGGACATTTGATGAACGGGCAAAACTTCTGTAGAACTCGATAAAGGAAATCCCTTTTCTTAATGAGTAGCCTTTCCAAATAGTAAATACAGAAACCAGTAAAGCTCCGAGAATGGACAAAGTTTTTAATCCAGGCGATAAATAGAAAACGTGCTCAATTAAAATCAGCACACATAACCATGGGATTAATACAAGAACTCCACCAAAAACTATGTTCAAAAAACTACTTCGATTGTAGCCATGGTGAGCTTTCTGAAGAATCTCTTTTAATTGGAGGGAGGAATATTCAGGATTAGTTTTTTCCATTGCGTATCAAGAAACTACTTTACCCAATCAAAAACTATAAATCTTGGTTAAAAATTGTCGTTAAATGTCAGATAAAGAGAGTTTTTCTGAAATAATATATCTATTCGATTCTTTCCCAATTCTGATCACTTCTACCTCTAAATCGTGTTCGAGGAAAAGGTTCCAGTTATTGGTTATAGCTTCCTCTAGAAATGTTTTCTTTTCGTTTAGTGTCTCGATAGGCCTCATATCATAACCCATTACCCAGGGAAGTGGTAAATGAACATGAGTCGGAAGTAAATCGGCAACAAAAACGATGGTTTTCCCATCTCCTTCAATTTTGGGAAGCTGCTGCCCGAGAGTATGGCCATTAACTACAACAGTACTTAACCCTGGTTCATAGGTATGATTATCTTCGACCAAATTCAGATTAGGGTTCCCCTTCAATGGATTGATATTATCCGGAAGGAAGCTTGCCTTTTCACGGGCATTGGGATCAGTAGCCGTTTCGAAATGTCGCTTGGTTACATGATATGTTGCATTAGGAAAAGCAAAAGCTATCTCATTTGTTTCATCGAAATAAGTAGTACCGCCGCAATGGTCGAAATGAAGATGAGTGAAGATAATATCCGTTATATCATCAGCAGCAAAACCCTGAGCTTCTAGAGAACCAAGCAATGTCTTTTGAGAGAAATCGATCTGATAGATGTCCATCATTTTCTCATTGAATTTTGTGCCCACTCCATTATCAATGAGATAAGTCTTACCTGTTTGGTTAGATTTAACAAGCAGACAGCGCATAGTCATGGCAATGCGGTTTTTTTCATCCGCTGGGATACCTCTCGACCATAGTGTTTTTGGAACTACTCCAAACATGGCGCCCCCATCAAGTTTGATGTCTCCAGTTTCAATGGAATAGAGTTCAAAATTTCCAAGTCTGGTTTTAGAAGTATTCATATTGTCCGGCAAATTATGTCTGGAGTTTAACTATATAAGAATAAGTCGTTTCAAATTTACAAGATTTTGATTTAGTGTTTGGATATAATTGATCATGCCTCATCTATTTAAGATTCTATTACTCACTATACTGCTATTTTCTCCCTACTTCACAAAAGCCCAGGTCGGAATAACAGCAGTACCTTTTCTGGAAATTAATACGGATGCAGCTAGTAATGGATTAGCAGGAGCAGCTGTAGCAAAAAAGAGAGGGAATGGATGGCACTTAAACCCGGCTATTATTCGAGCCGATAACTCTATAAGTATTTCTGGTCCATTTAGTTTTGATTCTGAAAACCCTTTTTTTTCAACTAACTGGTTACCAAGTTTCTCTGGTTCAGATCTTTATTTACAAAGCCCCAGGCTATTATTTGGATATGATAGGTTTTCTCTGGCTGTCCATTATACCTATCTGCATCTGGGAGAACAGCAGATTACTACAGAGACCAGTCCTGAAGTAATTGGTTCATTCAATGCCTATGAGTTTACCTATGGGATAGCCACATCCTATATTATTTCAAAATCATTCTCCATTGGGATTGGGTTGAACTTCTTTAAGAGCAATCTTGCGTCAAATACATCAATCGAAGGAAATGAAATCAAAGCACCTACTGGAATTACCTTTGATTTGGGAGCTTACTATGAACGTTCATATTCATTTGATGACATCAGGTTAACCCCAACTTTAGGATGGTCTCTTACGGATATCGGTCGGCCTATTTCTTATGCTGCAGAATTAGCCGAAGAACCATTACCCATAATTATGAGAGGAGGATTTGGAATAGAGCTTGAGCTCGAGGAAAAGGTATCAGGATTAACTCCATTCAAAGCGGGTTTATATGGCTCTTTATCAAAACTTATGGCTCGAAAAAAAGAGGTAATAACAAACATTAATGGAGTTAATGTAACTACTTTCGAAGCTGTTGGCCCGATAGAAGCTATATTTCAATCCTGGGATACTTACACAAGATTTGATGGGCGAGAGAATGTTGAGTTAACAGTTTGGCAGCAATTTAGAAGGCATACAGGATTCGAAGTAAGTTTTATGGAAATTCTAAGTTTAAGACTTGGGAATTTTTACGAGGACAAAAATAATGGGGCCCGGCAATATCAAACCCTGGGTATTGGACTTAAATACAAATACGCAGGAATAGACTATACTGAAATTTCAAGTAGTACTTTGAGAGGTACTAAGTTTCTTCAGGCTTTTATAACAATTCCTTTGGACCTTATTGGGCTAGAATAAAAAAAGCCCCCAAGCTAAAGCGAGGGGGCTTGTAAAATGTATGATCATTCTTTTAGAAAGATGGGACCACATCCTGCCGAAACATAGTATCTAGCATGGTTATGCCTACCATGATGATGAAAAATACAAAAGCCCCAATCAATAATAGGGTGTTGAATTTTGCATCCCAGTATAATCCCATAAAGAATGCAGCCACTAAGTATGCTTTACCAAAAGCAATTATTAGCGCAGAGATAATATCAAAAGGAGCAGGTAATCCTAAGTCAGAAACTAATACTGTTAGAATAGTAAGGATAAAAAGTGCAGTACCTACTGCCCAAAGTTGTTTCACTGATGAAACGTGATGTTCGTGATTGTGTTCGCTCATTTCTAAAAACCTCTCATTCAATTAAGTATAGTAGTGGGAATAGGAAAATCCAGATCAAGTCAACAAGGTGCCAGTATAGTCCTGTGATCTCAACGGGAGTATAATATTCACTATTAAAGTGTCCTTTTCCGGCACGAATGTATAGCCAAATCATTAATCCAATACCTACTAAAACGTGGAGTCCGTGAATTCCCGTCATCATATAGTATATCCCAAAAAAGATGTTTGCCTTGGGATGCGGTAATTCAGCTAATACTTCCGGAGTTGGGTTCCAGTATGACCCCGGGGCTATACCGATATGCAACTTATGCTCATACTCAAAATACTTGATCACCATGAAGACACACGCAAGTGCGATGGTAATCAATAGATTTATTCGTAAACCACGCATTTGATTCTTCTGTGCAGACCGGATGGCCATTGCCACGGTTAAAGAACTACCAATAAGAACTACCGTGTTTACGGCTCCCCAAAGTTTATTTAACTCTAGTGCTGCTTGCGTGAAAAGTTCAGGGTACCAGGCTCTGAATATGATATATGCACAGAATAGCCCGCCGAAAAAGAGGATTTCGTTTACCAAAAAGACCCACATTCCCATTTTGGCTGATTCGAATTGTTGATCCGAATCCACAAAATGATGCTGAACATGAGCTGGTTGGGAAGCTGAATGATTCGCCATTTAGTGTTTAGGTATAAGGTTAATTAAGCTTTTTCAGTTTCTTGAGTTTCTGTCTCATGGTGTTCGCCATGACCATTGTGCGAAACTGCTAGACCAAGCTGGAATTCTTCCATTGGCTTGTGGTAGTCATAAGGCCCGTTGATTACAACAGGAGTATGACTGAAGTTGTGGAAATCCGGGGGAGAAGTTGATTGCCATTCTAATGCCCGACTATTCCATGGATTAGATGGTGCCTTCTTTCCTGCAAATAGGGAATGCAGTAAGTAAACTAAAATGATCAGGAAGCCTACTCCTAAAATGTAAGAGCCAATGGTAGAAGTCTGATGGAATGGCTGGAACTGATCAATGTAGTTGTAATAACGTCTCGGCATTCCTTGTGATCCCATAATGAACTGAGGAAGGAATGTCATGTTGAAACCGATAAAGATCAGTACAGCTGAAATTTTCCCCCAAGTCTCGTTGTACATCTTACCCGTCATTTTTGGCCACCAGTAATGTAAGCCTGCCAACAGAGCTATTAAGGTACCGCCCATCATCACATAGTGGAAGTGAGCAACTACGTAGTAGGTATCATGAAGGTGAATATCTACAGAAAGAGCACCTAACATAATTCCTGTAAAACCACCTATTGAGAACAAGAATAGGAAGATGAAGACATAAAGCATTGGTGTCTTCATATCAATCGAACCTTTGTACAGGGTGGCTATCCAGTTAAAAATCTTGATACCTGTTGGGATACCAACAAGGAAAGTCAGGAATGAAAATACAGTAGTTGCCACAGCAGATTGTCCTGAAGTAAACATGTGGTGTCCCCAAACAAGGAAACCGATAAATGCGATCGCCAAAGAAGAAAGCGCAATCGCCCAATATCCAAATACTGTTTTCTTAGAGAAGGTTGAGATAACCTCAGAGATAATTCCAAAGCCAGGAACGATCATGATGTATACAGCAGGGTGGGAGTAGAACCAGAAGAAATGCTGGTATAATACTGGATCACCACCTTTAGCTGGATCAAAAATTCCGATGTCTAAAATGTTCTCCATAGAAAGGAGAAGGATAGTAATAGCAAGTACAGGAGTTGCTAAAACCTGGATAATAGAGGTGGCATATAGTGCCCAAATATTTAGTGGGAGTCGATTCCAGGTAATACCTGGTGCTCTCAACTTGTGTATGGTAGTAATGAAGTTCGTACCAGTCAAAATCGAAGAGAATCCAAGGATGAATACCCCAAGGGTTACCCAAATCACTCCTAAGGAGTTAGTGTCAGAACTGTATGGAGTATAGAATGTCCAACCGGTATCAAAACCACCTTTCGTAAGAGATACGAATGTGAAAATCGCTCCAATCACATAGATGTAAAAACTGGCCAGGTTCAACCTGGGGAAGGCTACATCTTTTGCCCCTAATTGCATAGGCAATACAAAGTTTCCAAGTGCTGCAGGGATACTTGGAATCAATACAAAAAATACCATCAAAGCACCATGTATGGTAAATAACTGGTTGTAGGTATCAGCCTCAATAAAAGTATATGCAGGTGTCCAAAGCTCAGTTCTTAACGCTATGGCAAGGAATCCAGCTACTGCAAAGAAGATTGCAACCGATACGAGATACATGATCCCGATCTTTTTGTGGTCAACAGTAGTCATCCATGCCCAGATACCCTTCTCATCAGTGAGATAGGTATTGGTTGGGTTTTCAGAAGGGATAAACCTTTTTACTTGTAGCGTAGTCATATTTTTAGTTTCCGCTGTAGCCATATCACTCAAGTGTTTTTAGATATTCTATGATATTTGTGATTTCATCGTCGCTTAGACGTCCCTCATAAGGAGTCATTACGTTGTCATATCCGGCAACGACTTTCTCTCCCGGGTAAAGAATAGATTCTCTTAAATAGTTTTCATCAACAGTATAAGAACCGCCATCAGCAAGCTGTGCTGTTCTGCCCCATATCCCTTTGAAAGACGGGCCAATCATTTGTGAACCATCAACAGAATGGCAGGTTTGGCACCCCTGAAGCTCAACCAGCTGTTGTCCTTGTTCAACCGGTGTACCTTGAACACCACCACCGTTCAGCTCCAGCCAGGTTTCAAAATCTTCCGGCTCATGCACAATTACTTTAGCCAACATATCAGAATGGCTGGTTCCACAGTATTCAGTACAGAATACCACAGATTCCCCTGATTCTTCAGCCTGGAACCACACATAAGTATATCGTCCCGGAACCACATCATGCTTTACACGGTAATCGGGAACAAAGAAAGAGTGAAGCACATCTCTCGACTGCATAACCAACTTAATGGGACGTCCTTTTGGAACATGGATTTCATTTAAGGTCTGTGCTCCATTTTCATAACTCACACTCCAGTTCCACTTAAAACCAGTAACATGGATTTCGTAAGCGTCATCCGGTACTGCTTTCAGGTTTAACCAACCAGAATATCCCCATCCAAAGATTACCATTACGATGAGAAGCGGAATGACCGACCAGGTAATCTCAAGAGTATTGTTATGTGTGATTACAGGAGTCTTGTCGTCTTCTGATTTTCTTTTGTACTTAATGGCGAAGTAAACAAGTGTTATTGTTATACCAATTAAGAAGATGAGACTCACTTCATTGATGAAGTGAAAAAGCCCGTCGGTTGAATCTGCCGTAAGCGGAGATTTGTTTTCCGGGAGCATGAAATCGAATAGTCTGCCCATTATTGGAAATCGATATTAGTGGTTACTTTTTTTGATCTTTCGCGAAGCCAAAAGAGGCTGAGAAAGATACCAAGAATTATTAGTGTAGCCAAGCCGCCAACCTTCATAATATTGACAGCTACAGGTACATAACTATTGGAATTTGGATCAAATTGATAGCAAAACATAAGTACCTTTTCGAGGGTACTTCCGATTTTTCCATCGGCTGATTCATACAGTGCATTGCGTACATCAAATTCATTGTATTGAATGCCATAAAGATAGCGGGTAATTTTTCCTTCCGGGCTCAGCATAATGATAGCTGCACTATGCGCAAATTCCCCAGTTCCTTCTACCTCATTGTATTTAAAACCTACGGCATCAATAACTTTATCAATCTCTGATTTTTTGCCGGTTAAGAAATGCCAGCCTTCCTGTGCGCGAGGCTGGTTCAGTTTTGAGACGTATTTTTCTTTATATGAAGCGGCTAACTCATGATTCTCTTCCGGATCTATACTAAAAGAGATAATGTTATATTCTTTTCCTACCTGCCACGCCAGGTCATCCGCCACATTCAATACCCCATCAATCACGAGGCCGCAAAGCATAGGGCACTCGTAATAAAGAGGATTCAGGATAACTGGTCTGTCTTCAGAAAGGAGGGAGCCGATAGTTACACTATCGCCTAATGAATTTGAGAATTTGGCATCTAGTGGGATGTATTCTCCTAAAAATTCATCTACTCCAACGCCTTGCAGTGCTTCAGGCTGCTCTTTGTTAAGTTGAGCTTCAGCTTTAAAAGGAATCAGGAGCACTGCGGGCAAATAAAATGCTAACAGTGCAATGCGTCTCATCAGTAATTAATCGACAGCTATATTATTGATGGCTTCATCGATTGGGATATGGTATACACCATCTTCCAAATCAACAACACCAAAAGAATTCAATTGCTCGGTTTGAGATGCTCTCATTTCTGTGATTTCAGTATATGAACTATTCTCAGAAACAGTTCTTTGTGCATTTAAGAAACTAAACTGAGCAAAAAAGATTAATCCCACAACAAAAACTATCACCGTAACAATCCCTAATCCTGACCAAAAGAAGAGTGTTCCATAATCCATGTTGTCATCATTAACACCATGAGTAACGGCGCCAGCAAATGAGCTATCCACGGTCTCAAGAGTAACTTCATCTCCGGAAGTTGTAGAAATCTTAGTCTTTGAATCTTCGATGTGATCCGACATAATCGATCAAAAATTAGTGGTGATACGTTTTTTCAAGGCACTCATCCAGTCTTGGGTCATTCTCAGGAATCATGCTGTTTTGTTTGAACTTGTGGAAGAATAGCCCAAAGAACATTCCGCCAAGCCCTAAAAATGTGGTGATGTCAATCCAGCTAAAGTGAATTCCGTGCTCGCTAAGCGTAGGCATTGCAATCCAGTAAATTTCAAGGAAATGCATAACTACCACTACTATGGCAACAAACCTCAATACTCCTTTTCGGTGCTTCTGCTCGCGGTTTAGCAATACTATAAATGGAAGGACGAAACGGAAGAGCAACAACCCATAGGTAATGTACTTCCAATTACCTTCCATTCTGTGGTAGAACCAAAGTGTTTCTTCCGGAAGGTTAGCATAATAGATCAGTAAGAACTGGCTAAATGCGATATAGGCATAGAACACAGTAAAAGCGAAGAGCCATGCACCGAGATCATAAAGGTGCGCCTGGCCAATGGTATTTTTTAGGTACCCATTTCTATGGAGAAAGAATACCATTAAGATCATAATAGCCCAGAAACTCTGGAAGCTGATGGCGAAGAAATAAACACCAAACATGGTTGAAAACCAGTGCGGGTCAAGAGACATCAACCAGTCAAAGCTGGCAAAAGCGATAGACAATGCAAATAAAGGAATGGCAGGAGCACTAACTTTTCTCATCAATGTGGTAATTCCCCAATCGCCTGTCTTCTCAAGCTCTACAGAAGCTTTATAAAGTTTATGGCCAACAAAGCCCCATATGGCAAAATAAATGATCTGTCGAATAATGAAGAAAGGAGTATTCAAATAAGCTTCTTTCCCGGCTACGATATAGTCGTAGTTTGGTGAATTTGGATCAAACAGGGAAGGCTCGGTCCAGTGGTGGTACAAAGTGTGCATACCCAGTAAGATGGGAATGAAGAATAATGCCCAAATCCAGAGGTTAGAACCAAAGGTTTCAGGAATCCTTCTAACTACTACTCCCCATTTAGATTTAGTGATGTGGTGAAACATCACCATAAATACCGATGCAAGAGCAATACCGGTGAAAAAAGTAAAACTTACTAAGTATGAGAAGAAAAATTGTTCTGAATTAACGAAGTAGCCGATCACGCTAGCAACTAACCCAACAGCACCAACTCCAAACAAAATTTGAGGAAGCTTGCTGTCTGGTGAGAATTGTAAAGAATCTGTTATTGTAGGCTTATGACTCATTGTGTATGTGTTTAAGCAAATCTCTTAGTTATTATCCGTGATGGTTTTCAAATATTCCACGATTGATTGCAGGTCGCTTTCTGAAAGGGTTCCATAAGCATTAGCCATAAGTGGATCGTATCCGTCAACGATTTTGGCATAAGGATTAACAATCGATTCGATTAGATACTCATCATCTTTAACAACCGTGATTGTTTCGCCTGCTTCTGTTACAACCTGGCCTTCGCTGCCATAAACATTTAACCATGTTGGACCAATGAGTGAACTTCCATCATTAGAGTGGCAAACTGCACAAGCATATTGAGTAATTAATTCCTCTCCTCTTGCAGCAGTAGCAACAACTCCAGCATCCTGAGGAGTTCTCGCTTCTTCAAGTGCTGCAAGCCGTTCTTGTTCGGCAGTAAACTCGGCTTGTAATTCACTCAGGTCAATGTCGTATTCAGCAATTTCTTCTTCACTAGCATTTTGGCTAGCCTGTAATGCCCGGATATATCCAACAATAGCCCACCGGTCTTCAACTTTTACCTGGTGTGCATAAGAAGGCATATTTCGAACTCCATTGTAGATAGCTGAATACAATTCGCCATCGGGAGCTTCTCTTAATCGATCCTGGTGGAAGGTAGGAGCAGGTACATAACCATATTGGCCGGTCATAATAATACCTTGTCCATCACCAGTGATTCCATGACATGGTGTGCAGTAAATATCGTAGCGCTCTTTTCCTCTGTAAAGGAAGGATCTGGTAAATTCTACGGGTGTATCTTCAACCCACTCGCCGTCTTCATCAACTCCTTCATAGTAAGCCAGGTCAGCTTTCCGGTAGCCACGAGCAACGGTTCCTTCAACAGGAGGACGCATGGAACGTCCATCTTCAAAGAACGCATTTTCTTCCTGCGCTTCTTTTCTTGGTTGCTGATCCATGTTCATGTTAGGATGGATAGCTGGCTTCTCAGAAACAGTACCTCTACATCCCACTAGGACAGCACCTAGCACAACAATGGAAAGTGTCTTTTTTAAATGCATGAATGATATTCGGTGATTACTGTTAGTCATACACTTCCTCGATATGAGTAGCTCCAGCTTCTTCAAAAAGCTGGCGAACCAAATCTTCCTGGAATTTGCTGTCTTTGGCTTCAATGCATACGAAAAAGCCATCATCGGTAGCTTTCTTGAAGCGCTCAACATTAAATAAAGGGTTATGAAGTTTTGGAAGTCCGTTTAAGAAGAACATCCCAAATACTGCACCAAAAGCAGAAAGAAGTACCGTCAATTCAAAAGTAACAGGTACCCATGCCGGCGCATTGAAAAATGGTTTTCCGCTTATATTGATTGGATAGTCGATTACTGACATCCAGTACATCATAAGTATTGCTCCACTAAATCCTAGCAATCCATGACCTAAAACAATCCATCCTAGTTTGGATTTCTTAAGGCTCATCGCCTTATCAATTCCGTGAATTGGGAAAGGAGCGTAGGTATCAAATTTATCATATCCGGCTTCAACCACTTTTTTAGAAGCGTCGATTAACGCTTTGGGGTTTTTGAATTCAGCCAAGATGCCGTAAAGCTCAGTATTGGTTTCTTTACTCATAGTATTTATACCGTTTCAGCTTTAGGGGTTGGAACTTCAATTTCATGAGGATGGAATTCCTGAGTTTCCTCATCATAATTATGAGGATCGGCCTGAGGCATTACTGCTTTAATCTCCGCGATGGCAATCATTGGTAGGAAGCGCAAGAATGCCAGGAAGAAAGTGAAGAAGATACCGAAGGTTCCTACATAAGTAAGTACGTCCCAAATGGTCGGGGAGAAGTAATCCCAGGACGATGGCAGGTAGTCGGTGGCTAGTGAAGTAACCGTAATTACAAATCGCTCGAACCACATACCAATGTTTACCACAATGGAAATAAAGAAAGTGAATCCAACGTGGCGTCTTAATTTCTTAAACCAGAATACTTGTGGAGAAATCACATTACACAACATCATAATCCAGTAAGCCCAGGCGTAAGGACCGGTAGCTCTCAGCATGAAAATTGCTTTTTCATATTCAACACCACTATACCAGGCGATGAAGAACTCCATCATGTAGGCAAAACCTACCATAGAACCCGTAACCAGGATGATGATATTCATCTTCTCCATATGGTCGTCCGTCATGATATCTTCCATACCATACACCTTTCGTGCTACAAGCATTAAGGTGAGTACCATGGCAAAACCTGAGAAAATCGCTCCAGCAACGAAATAAGGAGGGAAGATGGTGGTGTGCCATCCCGGAATCATTGAAACGGCGAAGTCAAAGGATACAATAGTGTGTACAGAAAGTACCAGTGGAGTAGCCAAACCGGCTAAAATCATATAAGCTTTTTCATAATTCCACCATGCGCGGCCACTACCTGTCCAGCCTAAAGAAGCGATACCGTAAGCTATCTTTCGAATTTTATCAGTGGCTTTGTCACGTAGGGTAGCAAAATCCGGAACAAGGCCTACATACCAGAAAAGCAGTGAAACCGTGAAATAGGTAGAAACGGCAAACACGTCCCAAAGTAGTGGAGAGTTGAAGTTTGGCCACATTGCCATTTGATTTGGGAGCGGGAATACCCAATAAATCACCCAAATTCTACCAACGTGAATACCAGGGAACATCAAGGCGCAGATTACGGCAAAAATCGTCATCGCCTCCGCAAATCGGTTGATGGCGGTACGCCAATCTTGCCTAAAGAGAAATAAAATCGCGGAAATTAGCGTCCCTGCGTGACCAATACCAACCCACCATACGAAGTTGATAATTGCCCATCCCCAGCCAACAGGGTTCATTAAGCCCCAAATTCCGGTTCCTTCCCAAACCAGGTAACCAACGGCTATCAGGAATACACCAAGTAGTGCATTCGAAATAAGCATGAACAGGTACCATAATTTTGGGGTAGGGCGTAGATTTACATCAGTAACCAGTTTAGTGATACTGGCAAAATCGTGATTTCCCTTAACAAGAGCGGGTTCCGGTATGTATTCGTATTTACTCATTAGTGGGCAGCTTCCTGTTTAGTATCATCTACCAATGCCGGGTTCGGATTGGTTAATTTGGCAATGTATGATGTTCTTGGGCGAACATTGAGTTCTTCCAGCATCAAATAATTTCTTTCGTTGTACTTCATTTGTGAAACTTCACTGTTTTTATCAGTTAAGTCTCCGAAATAAATTGCATCAGCAGGGCAAGCTTGCTGGCAAGCCGTTTTTACAGTGCCATCAGCAGGTTTTGGTGAGCCTGTTTCAATCTTAGTATTGATTTTGGCCCGGTTAACACGCTGTACACAGTAAGTACATTTTTCCATTACCCCTCTAAAACGAACAGTAACTTCTGGGTTCATCGCCATTTGGATGATATCCGGATCTTCTCCGGTTGTCAGATATTCTTTTGGATAGTTGAAGAAGTTAAATCTTCGAACCTTGAATGGGCAGTTGTTTGCACAATAACGAGTACCGATACAACGGTTATACGTCATTTGGTTCATACCATCATCACTGTGCGTGGTAGCTGCCACCGGACAAACCTGCTCACAAGGAGCTAATTCACAGTGCATACAAGGAACTGGCTGGTGAACAGCCTGAGGATCATGCTCATCTCCCATATAATAGCGGTCATTTCTGATCCAGTGCATTTCACGACCACGGCCAACTTCCCTTTTTCCGATCACAGGGATATTGTTCTCACTTTGGCAGGCAATAATACATACACCACAACCAAAGCACGAGTTCAGGTCAATAGCCATTCCCCATTGTGGTTCGTAATCGGGGTAGGTTTGCTCATCAAAGAGAGAAATCAGGTCATCTTCGCCTTTTTCATTTGCTTCCTTCTGGCCCGGAACTTCATATTTATGAACATAGGCGAAAGAAGCATACTCAGGGGTCTTTTTGTATTTATCAAGCGTAGCCTGACGATACATGTCACGGCCTTCAAGGCTATGGTGATCCTGAACACAAGCGATGCTATATGTTCCACTAGCTTTTGAAATACTACCTGAATTGAACAATAGTGCACCTGACTGTACCAGTGGATATACATTCACTCCACCAGAAAGTACCGTACTGTCAAAAAGCTGAGAAGTATCGGTCGTTACATCAGCAACTCGCCCGATTCCTTCTTTTCCATATCCAACATTTAATGTAATGGATTCATCAGCATGACCCGGCTGAATCCATGCAGCAATAGTGATAGAAGTACCATTAACAGCGACATTTACAAGGTCTTCATTTTCTACACCAAGATTAGCAGCGGTAGCCGGACTCATAAGAGCCACGTTATCCCAGGTAATCTTAGTCATCGGGTCAGGTAACTCCTGCAGCCAGCCGTTATTTGCAAATCGGCCATCATATAAGGAGTAGTCAGGTCGAATGACTATTTCAATACCGTTAATTGAGGTAGCGTCGCTTGGAGAAACAGATCTCAATCGAACATTGGAAGCTCTGTATCCATCAGTGATGTCAAGTCCATCATGAAGGATGTCTTTCCACCGGTTTTCAAAATTTGAGCGGTAGTATCCGTTAAAAGTGCTTTTGACCAGGTCATGTCCAGATACTTTCTCACCATTTACAATGGCACCAAGAAATTCAATATCACTTAAGGAATCATGCAATGGCTGAATTTGTGGTTGAATCACAGAACGTGCACCACCAAATGAATATCCATCACCCCATGCTTCGAGATAGTGAGAACGGGCCACATGCCAGTTTGCATTTTTAGAGCTCTCATCTCTGTAGCTTCCAAAATGAATGACTTCTCCGGCATTAGAAAGTGCATTTGCAAAAGACAGATCAGCAGGAGCGGTGAATACCGGATTTGTACTTAATAATACAACCGTATCAACATTACCTGCATTTAGAGCAGCCACTGCACTAGAAAATGCTTCAAAATTGCTCTGGTCATCGATGGAAGGAACTTCAAGGTAACTTACGGTGCTTCCAACATTATCCAATGCGACATTAATTGCATTGATAATAGCATGAGCGCTTGGGGAATGATCAAAACCGATTGAAACGACGCAACGTCCGGCGTGGGAAGCAAGATCATCAGCCATAGCAGTGATAAAATCACTTCCGGTAAATGCATTGCTAACTCCGCTAAATGCGTTAAGTCCGCTTATTCGGGAAGAAAGCTCTCCGGCAAGTGCATTAGCAAATGCTTCAACTTCACTTGCTTTAACTCTTAGCCTGTTATCCGCATAAGAACCGGTCAATGTGAATCCGTTCTCTACCGAGTAGATTCGGTTCATTGAATCGCTGGTACTGGTTACTTTTCTTCGTGTAGTAACCTGCTTTGCGTATTCTACATTATTAGGATGTGTAGGAGAGAGGAAGTCATCGTCAAGCGATACAATTACATCGGCATTCGTGTAATTATATAGAGTACGAAGTCTGCTTCCGAAAGCGATTTGGGCTCCTTCAACAATGGCATTCTCGCCAAAAGGCTCGAAAGTAACCCAGCTTGCGTTTCTAAATTTGTTTAAAGCTTCTTCTTTAAGCGATTGAAAGGTCGGTGAAGAATTAGCTTCTGATATAAATAGGATATTCTTGTTGGTATCAGAGAAATGCTCGCTTGCAAAGCTGATGAATTCATCAGTAGTAGCTTTGCTTCCATTGCGAAGTGGGCCTCTCGAACGATCAGGGTCATACATTTCAAGAATAGATGCCTGATGGTAGGAATTGGTATTTCCTAAACTGGCAGGGTGAAGGTCATTTCCTTCTACTTTGGTAGGCCGTCCCTGATGGTTTTCAACAACTAAACCAGTAAGGTTGCCTTGAAATGGCATTGCAGTGGCATAAAAAAGAGGAATGCCAGGAACAATGTCTTCAGGTTGTTGAGAATAAGGAAGAATTTTTTGAACCGGTCGACGGCACGCAGCGAAACCTGCAAGAGCGATAGATGCTCCCATAACCCGGAGGAATCCCTTTCTGGAAACACCATCTTTTAGTTCGGTGGCATTCTCCGGGAATTCGCGTTCAACAAAATTTTGATATTCTTTATTCTGAGCTAATTCGTTTAAGCTTTTCCAGTATGTATTCTGTGTAACTTCGCTCATTGGATGATTATAAGTTCAACTATCCTTTCTTATTAATAATGGCAACCCTGGCAATACTGCGGAGGGCTTACATTATTTTTCTTAACTAATTCGCTTCCCAACAACAGTTGGTTCTCCGCCTTATACCCCATGGTGGTCACCTCTTCAACAGGGCGGAGGTACTTTTCAGGTTCTCGATGGCAATCAAGGCACCAGCTCATACTCAGTGGTTCGGATTGATAAACCACTTCCATTTTATCAATTCTTCCGTGGCAGCTCTCACAACCTACACCCACATTCACATGTGCGGCATGGTTGAAATAAGCATAATCAGCAAGGTTGTTTACTCTAACCCATTCTACAGGTTTACCGGTTTCCCAGCTTTCACGGATAGGAGCGAGTTTTTCGCTGTCCGTTTTAATCTGGCTATGACAGTTCATACAAGTTTGAGTAGGCGGAATGTTTGCCTGCTTCGATTCAAACACAGAGGTGTGACAATACTGGCAATCAAGGCCGAGCTTATCTACATGAACTTTGTGAGAGTATGGAACCGGTTGAACTGGGGCGTAACCTACATCGGTATATTCGGGAGAGAAGAAGTACCAAATTCCAAGAATGATGACATTAACGGTAACTATAATTCCAATAAGTAATTGTCGAGGAACTTGATTTGTCCACTTAGGGAAAATCTGCGCCATATAAATGCTGATTTTATTTTCAAACCTGAGCTTTAACGCTCAATAAGAAGCCGCGCCAAACTATCGAATTTTTGAATTGAATTGAATACTTAGATGCAGGGTTTTCTTATTTAAATTCGTTCTAAATAACTAAGGTCAGAAGTATAAGCTAGTTAGTAAATTATTAGCGGCGAAGATAAGAACATTTCTTCAAAAAACTTGGTTTATCATGCGAAATAAGGCAAATAATAGCGCTGGTTTACCTTAACTTTAAGGCGCTCAACAAACAATGGATTAAATAAGTCAACCGATGCAGCACGAAGTCGAACTTCCGGATAGCTTAAAAGTATTTGAACAAGTAAACACCAAGCGGGCGCTTGGTATAATCATAGGAGTAAGTGTACTCGCTTTAGTATTTCTTTTTTGGCTGATTTACTTCAAGGCACCAGCGGCTTCAGAAATTCCCTGGGTAAAAAATCTCTCTGCTTTAAATGCATCGTTTAATGCTTTGAGTACCGTGTTCCTTTTATTAGGATTCAGGGAGATCAAAAGAAGGAATTTTGCGAAGCACATGAGATTTATGATCAGTGCTTTTACCACCTCTGCTTTATTCCTGGTAAGCTATGTGATCTATCATAATTTCGTGGGAGACACAAAATTCACAGGAGAGGGATTCATCAGACCTGTCTACTTCTTCATATTAATAACGCACATTGTGCTCTCTGTCTTTGTAGTTCCACTGGTGCTCTCCAGTTTCTTCTTCGCCTTTTCTGGTAAATTTGAAACGCACCGTAAAGTTTCCAAATGGACCTTCCCAATCTGGCTCTATGTTTCAGTGACTGGGGTGCTGGTTTTTATCCTCCTAAAAACCTTTGGCTAAACCGAAGCCAAAGACCCCTCTATATATAGTTATAAGCCGATTTTCCTACAAGTGACGTAGTGATGTAGTAGTGCCAAAAAAGCGCTTTTATGGGCATGAAGTAATCTTATTGTACTTGCCTCTATTGGAATAAATCAAATGCTGCACAATATTCAATAGAACGATTGCTAGTTAATATGAAGAGTAATCCTATATCCTGATTTACACCTGCCTGTGCTTCGTTTTGCCAACGCGCTTCTATACCCGAAGCCAGGCTGGTTTATTTGATGTTAAGGACGTAACAATCAGCTTATGAATCTTGATACCGAACAGCCTATGCCCACTCAACAGATATCTATTGCCGGTACATTCTTTTTTGCATTGTTAGGCTTCATGTTGTTTTCCAGTGCAAGTAACGCCGTATATGCGCAAACCGAAATAACCGGTACTGTCTATGATGCAGAAACACAAGAAACACTACCTGGAGTAAACATACTTATAAAAGGAACTGCTCGAGGGACTTCCACAGACCCGGAAGGTAATTTTCGGTTAAGGCTCCAGGAAGGAGAAAGCATATTGGTTTTCTCCTTCCTTGGATTCGAAACCCAGGAAATAGATGTAACCGGGCTTACAGAGATAGAAGTTCAACTTAGAACTGTGGTTGGTACCCTGGACGAATTGGTTGTTGTTGGATATGGGGTGGTTAAGAAAAGGGATGTAACAGGAGCAATTGGTAGGGTAAGTTCTGAGGAACTTGGGAAAGTAACGAGCCTGAATGTTGAACAGGCATTACAAGGAAAAGTAAGCGGTGTACAAATTACTTCTACTTCAGGAGCTCCTGGAGCTGCCGCCGCAGTGCGTATTCGAGGGGTTGGTACATTCAACGATTCATCTCCTATATATGTGGTTGATGGTGTCATTTTAGATGACATCTCATTTTTGAACTCTGCGGATATTGAGTCGATGGAAGTATTGAAAGATGCTTCCGCTACGGCAATCTACGGATCCAGAGGTGCTAATGGTGTAGTATTAGTTCAAACTAAATCCGGGTCAGGAATAGTGGGGAAACCCCAGGTTAATTTCTCTACTGAAACAGGTTTCCAGCAGGTAGAACGTACCATCGATCTTTTAAATGGTAGAGAATACGCCATTATTGCTAACGAAATTCGATCGGGCACTTATAATAATGTAGATGCTGTACCCAATACCGATTGGCAGGATCTTGTATTTGATACTGCGCCCATACAAAATCACCAGTTATCGGTAAGTGGAGGGAGCGACCGGGGCGATTATTATGTGAGTGTGGGGTATTTCCAGCAGGATGGGATTATAGAAAAATCCAGTTATGAGCGACTAACTATAAAGTTGAATAACACCTACAAGCTTAATCAAAAGATTAAGCTTGGAAATAACCTAACGATAGCTCCATACAAACAGCAAATCGCTCCGAATGCAACTTTTGCAGTGTATAGGGCGCAACCTTTACTTGAGCCTTTTTACGATGATGGTAGCTTTGGAGTGGTTTATAATGTTGGTAATCCATTAGCTGACATTGAATATTCAAATAACCAAAATAGTGGAACCCGTCTTGTAGGAAATGTTTTTGCTGATGCTGTTATCAGAAATGAATTCTTACTCCGTTCCAGTTTTGGAATCGATGCTTCGTTAAATCGAGCCAGAAATTTTACTCCCGCTTTCACAGTATTAAATCCAGACGGGACTGCTTCCCAACAGAACAATGACTTCAGCGATATTTTCAAACGGGAGAGTATCAATTATAACTGGCTCTGGGAAAACACACTCAGCTATATAAAGGAATTTGATCGACATTCTGTCAACGCTGTCGGTGGAATAACCATGCAGCAAACTCGTTCAGAATTTCTCCAACTTTCAGGGCAAAATGTAATTCGTGACGGAGAAGATTTCTGGTATGTAAATCCATCCTACATTATTGACGAGGCAAACGGCATTAATAATTTGCAAGCCAATAATAACGGGGTAAATGACGCAAATTACTTCAACATGATTTCTTTCCTCGGTCGTGTTGTGTATACCTACAATGAGAAATATGTAGCTACTCTCACATACCGGGCTGATGGTTCCTCCAAATTTGCTAAAGAAAACCGGTGGGGATATTTCCCATCTGTAGCATTTGCATGGAATGTTGGTCAGGAAAAATTCATGGAGTCAATTTCCGAGATTAGCAGCCTGAAACTGAGAACTAGCTGGGGAATAATTGGAAATGAAAAGATTCAATACCTGGGACGATTTTCAGGAGTAGACTCAGGTATTTTAGCCGTTTTTGGTTCCCCGGATACTCCTTATAACGCGGCTACTTATGGAAGGTCAGGAAATCCGGATTTGCAATGGGAAAGTACTGCTCAAATCGATTTAGGTATTGAAGCAGGGTTTATCGATAACAACCTAACTCTTGAAATAGATTACTATAACAGGACTACCAATGACATTCTCATAGACCTTGTTACTCAGGGACACTTAGGTAATGGACAAGGTCAACGCATCATATTTAATGCCGCAGAAGTACAGAATAAGGGGATAGAGTTTAATATAGGATGGCAGGATAGGCTGGGTGAGATAACCTATTCGGTTGGTTTACTGGGTAGCACTATTGATAATGAAGTACAAGCTATTGGAGGCAATAGTGGCATAGACTCAGTTCTCGTTGGTGGTTCTTTAGCGAATGGTCAAACTGTTACCCGGTCAGTAGTAGGGAAGCCTATTGGTGCTTTTTTTGGGTACAAAACGGATGGAATTTTCCAGAACCAGGCAGAACTGGATGCCTACCCTCATCTTTCTCAGGCTGATGTAGGGGACTTACGTTTTGTAGATGTAAATGGTGATGGAGTGCTTAATGGTGAAGACCGGACATTTATTGGCTCCCCAATCCCGGATTTTGTTTATGGATTCAACCTCAACCTGTTCTATAAGAGTTTTGATCTAAGTATTGGGCTACAGGGACAAATTGGGAATGAAATTTTTAATGGGAAAAATGTAGTCCGCCCAGACCCTTATAACTTCGAGCAACATGTATGGGACAGATGGACGGGAGAGGGAACCAGTAATTCAGAACCCAGGGCAACGTATGGCGGGTATAACTTTTTACCGTCAGACCGATTCATACATGACGGTAGTTTCTTGCGCTTACGAAGTGTCATCATTGGGTATCAATTACCCACCTCTTTTCAGAACCGAGTGGGGTTGCGGACTGCAAGATTCTATATAAAAGCCAATAACCTGCTAACGATCACTAAATACACAGGCTATACCCCGGAGATTGGCAGCCAAAGTGTAATAGCGAATGGTATTGATACGGGGATTTACCCAATTCCCCGGGTGATATCTGTTGGCTTTAATACCTCATTTTAAATCAAGGTTATGACCATGAAGCGATTTTTTTCAATTCTACTTCTAACAACAATTCTACTTGGATGTGAAGGTTTCCTGGACGTAAACCCTCAAGGAGAGCTTACACAAGAATCATTTCCAGTTTCTGCTTCTGATGCATTGCTAGCTACCAACGGTGTGTATTCCACACTTCGGGTATGGAACTATCATACCGGTGGATTCCCGTTCCTGGAATTTCTTTCAGATGATGGAGCAAAAGGCAGTAACCCCAATGATGGAGTAAACCAGGCACCTTACGATAATTTTACCCATGCCACTACACAAGATGGCCTTGATAGATGGTGGAACACTTTGTACCAGGGTATCCGAAGGGCAAACGTGGTTATTGAGAGTGTTCCTTTAATACAGATGGATGAAGAGTTAAGAGCACGATATGTGGCGGAGGCTAAATTTCTTCGGGCTTCATTTTATTTCGATTTAGTAAGGGGGTTTGGGGGAGTTCCGATAGTTACAACTACTAATCCTCCTATCAAATTGCCCCGCGCCACCTCTCAGGAAGTATATGATTTGGTTGAGACCGATTTACTTGATGCAATTAATGACCTGCCGCTTAAGAGTGAATATGGAGCTGAAGATATTGGCAGGGCTACCAAAGGAGCAGCCCAGGCTTTATTAGCAAAGGTGTATTTATTCCAAAATGATTTTGGAAATGCTGAAGACTTTGCTCTTGCTGTTATAAACTCGAATGAATACGACCTGGAGACTAATTTCTATCATGCAAATGGGCCGGAAGGTGAGCAAGGTGTAGAATCGGTATTTGAAATTGGAGCGGCATCAGATCGAACAGCAGGAAATCAGTATGCCAATACACAGGGTGTACGTGGTACACCAAACCGGGGCTGGGGTTTTAATCGGCCAACCATCGACCTCAGAAACGCATTTGAAGACAATGATCCCAGAGAGCAAGCCACAATTATCGAGCTTGGTGATGTGATTGATGGTATCACCATACTTGGAGATGGATCTACACCAGATGAAACCACCGATGAAAACGGTATTGTGATTGAGATTGAAAGCTACAACCGCAAGGTTTGGTTTCCTGGAAATAATACTGACACTCAATTTGGCCACAACCGTCGATTAATTCGATTTGCGGATGTATTGCTTATGGCCGCTGAAGCTTTAAACGAAAATGATCAACCTGGCCAGGCTCTGGTTTATTTAAATCGAGTCAGAGAACGAGCACGGCAAGGTGCCCCAGGCATTTTACCAGATATCGCAGAAACCAATAAGGATCTTCTAAGAGACATTATTATCCAGGAACGAAGAGTAGAACTGGCCATGGAAGGGCATCGTTTCTGGGACTTGGTACGCACCGGAAAAGCCCCTGAAATATTAGGGCCTTTGGGTTTTATAGAAGGAAAGCACGAATTGCTGCCCATTCCGCAAAGTGAAATCGATTTATCTCAAGGCTCTTTGGAGCAAAACCCGATGTGGTAAAAAAAACTAATACATAAACCTCGAAACAAAAGGATCAATCATGAAAAAGATATATACAACATTTAAATATGTGTTGATGCTGACGCTTATGGTATTCATAGCGCAGGCATGTAACAGCGATAGTGACCCTGTAGATCTTAATATTGTAAGTATTACAGTAGGTGGGTTGGATCTTAACGGTGCAACTTCTCCTACCGATGTACCATCGGATGCAAGCATCGTTATTACCTTCAATTCCGATATTAAAACCGAAACAGCCACTTCAGCAAACATCACTCTTGTTCAGGATTATGATGAGGCAGATATAGAACTGACCATTGTAGTGGATGGTCCTATGTTAACCGTAACTCCTACTTCAACACTTGGCTCAGGGACCCTGTATACGTTCGCACTATCAGCAGGACTTCTGAATAATGATGATCAGCCACTAGCTTCTACAAACCGTGCCTTCACAACGGTAGGTACTTTTAGCCCTGCAGGTATGATTGCTAACTGGACATTCGAAGAAACAGCAGAAGATATTGTAGGTAATTTTGATCCTGCAGCATCCGCGGTTGTAGATATTACTTATGTTGATAGTAGAAATGCTGCGGCTGGTAAAGCGGCGTCATTTAACGGGAATACAAGCATTATTGAAATCCCCGGCGCAGATGCATTAATTAATACCAGTGACTTTACAATCAGCTTCTGGATGAAAACCAATTCTGAAGGGCATGTTAATGCTGACGGCGCTCCAACCGGACATTTTGTAATGGGTCTTGGAGCTTTCTTTGGATTACAATTTGAAGTTTTTGGTGATTACAGTGGCGCTAAATTTGCAATACAATATGAATTTGCAAATAACGAGACCGGCGCAGAAGATATGTGGTTCCCTGTAGAAGCACAGGACAACACGAACGGCGGGTGGCAAGGTTGGGATTTCGCTAAAAGTATCTCACAAGAACAGATGGAAGGATACCTAAAGGATAGTTGGACCCAGGTAACCTATACCTATGAAGGATCAACCAAGAGAGGAAGTCTGTACTATGACGGAGAGCTAATGAAAACGTTTGATTTCAATCTTTGGCCAGATGACGCTGCTAAGAAGACCACTGTTGGTATGATATATGCCGGAACAGAACCTGATGTAGTAAACGAGTTAGCCTTCGGGTTTATTCATTCCCGAGCAGGTACTATGTGGGATGATACACCGTGGGGTGGTTATGACAATGCAACAGCAAATCATTTCAAAGGAGAGCTTGACGACATTAAGTTCTACCACAAAGTGCTTACTGCAACCGAAATTCAGCTGATGTACGATTCAGAAGAATAAAAACATAGATGACCATAAAGAGGTGCTTTTTTAGCACCTCTTTTCTGATAACCCTGTGTTTTGCCATTCTATTTCCTGTAATCCACGCATCAATTTTTAGCCAGATTTCTATCTACCGCTCCACACTATGAAGCACATGCTTAGCCAACACTCAATAGCCAGACTTTTCCTGTTAAATATAAAGGCTGGGTTGATCTTAGTAGTAATGATGGGAGCATGTAAAGAAAAGGGAGTAGATCCAACGCCGGATGTTTTCCAATTGTTGAGAACATATACCCAAAATAATACACTCTCTCTCACCTCTTTAAACCAGGGTGTTTCTGTTGGAGCCATTTTTTCCATTGAGTTTTCTTCGCCTGTAGATACTTCTTCAGTTCGGCAGGGTATTTCAATAACCGAAGAAGGGAGTCAAAGCGAGATTTCTTTGAACTTCAGATTCGAAGACCTCAACAAGAGAATTGTAGTAAGTCCAGATCAGGGGTTAGACTTTCAAACTTCATACTCATTAAGTATTAGCGAAACTTTGCAATCTGAGATGGGGGCTGAGTTTCCAGGAACAGTGTATCAGCTAATCACAGAAAATGGAACCATTCAATTGGTATCTGCAAGTGTGAATTCAGAAAACCTTTCTCAAAACAGTACAGTGCGCAATGTTAGCTATTTCGAAGTAGAACTAATCCTCACTTTTTCTGAGGCTTTAGATCAAGGAAACTACGCTTCCTATTTCTCAATCAGTCCCTCCATTAGCATAGATAAAAGTCTTTCCGGTGATGGAAGGGAAGTTACACTCACTGTAACAGAGCCGCTGGATTATTACCGACATTATACCGCAACAATAAGCGATGGTCTTGAAGGGGTTAATGGGTTTGAATTCGATGGTTATTCAGCTTCATTTCAAACCGGGTTAGATTCAACGCAGAAGTTTCCCACCATTACGGACGAGGAATTACTTACAAAAGTACAGGAACAAACCTTTAAGTACTTCTGGGATTTTGCTCACCCGGTAAGTGGATTGGCAAGAGAGAGAAATACCTCTGGAGATTTGGTAACTATTGGAGGTAGTGGATTTGGAGTAATGTCAATTCTGGTAGGTATAGAACGAAATTTCATAGGAAAAGCGGAGGGGATATCCAGGCTTCATACCATTGTGAATTTTCTAGAGAATGCGGATCGATTTCATGGAGTATGGCCTCATTGGATGAATGGGAATACGGGAGAAGTAATACCATTTAGCACACGTGATAATGGGGCAGATCTTGTTGAAACCGCATTTATGGCACAAGCCCTTATCACGGTTCGTGAATACCTGGATGATTCAATACAGGAAGAACAGGAGCTAATTGATAAAATCGATGGATTGCTGGACGCTATCGAATGGAATTGGTTCACTAAGGGAGGAGAGAATGTATTGTACTGGCATTGGTCACCAGAATATGAGTGGCAGATGAATTTGCCAATAAGAGGGTACAATGAAGCACTGATTGTGTATGTGTTGGCTGCTTCATCAAAAAATTATGCGATTGATAAGGAAGTATACACCAGCGGTTGGGCCAGGTCGGGGGCTATCCAAAATGGAAATGAATACTACGGGATTGAGTTACCCCTTGGATATGATTATGGAGGCCCGCTTTTTTTCGCCCACTATTCCTTTTTAGGATTAGACCCGCGCAATCTTTCAGATCAATATGCGGATTATTGGCAGCAAAACAGGAATCACTCACTCATAAATAGAGCCCATAGTATTGAGAATCCAATGAATTTCGTTGGGTACTCACAAGAGAGTTGGGGAATTACAGCTAGTGATGAACTTGGAGGATATAGTGCCCATTCTCCAACCAATGATAATGGCACCATCACTCCAACCGCTGCACTTTCATCAATGCCTTACACACCCGAGGAGTCAATGAGTGCGTTGCGACACTTTTACTACATACTAGGCGATAAGCTTTGGGGTGAGTATGGGTTTTATGATGCCTTTAATCCTACTCAAAGTTGGTGGGCCAGCTCTACCCTGGCCATCGATCAGGGGCCGATCATCATAATGATTGAGAATCACAGGACAGGACTGCTTTGGGATCTGTTTATGCAGGCCCCGGAAGTTAAAGGCGCACTAGACACTTTAGGATTTACTTATGAATAATAGATATCAACCAATTACTAATTGATTATGCGGTTCTTTCAAATCTTGATAGTCACTCTTTTTTATACGTTTTCAACCAATCTAGCCTATGCGCAATACTCAAGAGCTGAAATAGTGCAAAAGGTCGATTCCGTAATGGCTCTAATGACATTGGATGAAAAGCTGGGCCAGTTAAATCTACCTGCAGCCGGCGACATAAGCACGGGCCTGGCTGAAAGCACCGGCATAATTGCAAAAATTAAAGAAGGTAAAGTAGGTGGGCTGTTTAATATTCGAGGTGTAGATCGCATTCGTGAGGTACAAAAAGTAGCTGTGGAAGAATCGCGCTTAGGTATCCCGCTCATTTTTGCGATGGATGTAATCCATGGGTATAAAACAGTATTCCCGATTCCTTTGGGCTTATCCTGCTCCTGGGATATGGATGCTATAGAGCGATCTGCGCGAATTGCAGCACAAGAAGCAACAGCTGATGGTATTGCCTGGACATTTTCTCCAATGGTAGATCTTTCAAGAGATCCTCGTTGGGGCAGGATAGCGGAAAGCGGTGGAGAAGACCCATATCTAAATGGAGAGATTGCTAAGGCAATGGTTCGTGGATATCAAGGAGATGATCTATCAAAAGAAAATACACTAATGGCCTGCGTAAAGCATTTCGCGCTATACGGAGCTTCAGAAGCAGGTCGGGATTACAACACGGTAGATATGAGTCGGCTCACCATGTACAATGTGTATTTCCCACCCTATAAAGCCGCTATTGATGCAGGGGTAGGAAGTGTTATGGCATCATTTAATGAAGTAGATGGTGTGCCTGCTACAGGAAACAGATGGTTGATGACAGAAGTGCTTCGGAATCAATGGGGATTTGATGGTTTTACACTAAGCGATTATACAGGCATTAACGAGATGATCGATCATGGAGTTGGAGATTTGCAAGCTGTTTCAGCACTTGCTCTAAAGGCAGGTATTGATATGGATATGGTAGGAGAGGGCTTTTTGACAACACTTAAAGAATCGTTGCAAGAAGGTAAGATTTCCGAGAAAGATATTGATGAAGCTTGTCGGCGCATTCTCACTGCCAAATTTCAACTTGGTCTATTCGACGATCCATACAGATACGCACAACCTGATAGAGCCCAAAAAGAAGTATATACGGAAGCAAACCGAAAAGAGGCTCGCAAAATTGCCGCGGAGTCCATGGTCTTGCTAAAGAATGAAGGAAATATTCTGCCTTTGAAGAAAGAGGGAACCATAGCCATTATTGGCCCGATGGGAAATAACCGGGAGAATATGCAAGGAACCTGGAGTGTGGCCGGAGATCATCAAAAATCGATTAGTGTATTGGAAGGAGTTAAGGAGGTAGTAGGAGAAGAAGTAAATGTACTATATGCAAAGGGAGCGAATTTTGTTGATGATCCGGAGTTAGAAGCTCGCTTCAGTATTTTTGGTAAAGATACCTACCGGGATAACCGGCCTGCAGAAGAAATACTAGTCGAGGCGTTAGAGATAGCAAGCCAGGCAGACGTAATAATAGCTGCGGTAGGAGAAGCTTCTGAAATGTCGGGTGAAAGCTCCAGTAGAACCAATATTGAGCTCCCAGAGTCTCAACGCAGGTTACTGAAGGCCTTACTGGAAACAGGGAAGCCGGTAGCTACGGTTCTTTTTACAGGGCGCCCATTGGCTTTGACCTGGGAAGCTGAACATATGCCTAATATCCTTAACGCCTGGTTTGCAGGAAGTGAAGCCGGCTATGCTATTGCAGATGTTATTTTTGGAAATGTTAATCCTTCCGGAAAACTGACCACTACTTTTCCTCAAAACGTGGGACAGATTCCCATTTACTATGCCCATAAAAATACAGGACGCCCCCTGGAGGGAGAATGGTTTCAGAAATTCCGTACTAACTATCTCGATGTTTCTAACGAGCCTTTATATCCCTTTGGATTTGGCCTCAGTTATAGCTCGTTTAACTATGGTCCCTTAGAGTTGAACAGCGAAGAACTGTCAGGAAATGAAACCCTAACGGTTTCAGTGGATTTAACCAACAATAGTGAAATAGATGGTAAAGAAGTGGTACAACTGTACATCCGCGACCTTGTAGGAACCATTACCCGGCCCGTGAAAGAGTTGAAAGATTTTAAAAAAGTTATGGTACCTGCCGGAGAAACTGTAAACGTAACTTTTTCAATAACTACCGATGATTTAAAGTTTTATAAATATGATCTCAAAAGAAGTGATCAATCTATGATTTATGATTGGGAACCAGGTGAGTTTATAATCATGGTTGGCAGTAATTCGGCGGATGTACAAAGTCAAACAGTCCTGTGGACAAAACCAGAAAGAGATTAATCAAAAACTAACTAATATCATTATGCAACATCGAATACTCCTATTGTCTGTTTCTTTACTTTTTGTTGCTTGCACATCGCAGCAAAATCAGAGTCAACTATCGAAAGAAGATGCTATTAAGGCCCAGGAAGATGAACTCTTAACCAAAGTTCAGTACCAAACTTTTCAATACTTCTGGGAGAACGCTGAACCGGTTTCAGGAATGGCTCCGGAGCGTACCCACATGGACGAAATCTATCCTCAAGATGATAAAAATGTGGTTACATCCGGAGGATCAGGTTTTGGTGTAATGGCGATTTTGGTTGGTATTGAGCGTGGGTTTATTACCAGGGAAGAGGCCGTTGAACGGTATGATAAAATTCTCACCTTTCTAGAAACTGCAGACAGCTTTCATGGAGTTTATCCGCACTGGTGGTATGGAGACACCGGCAAAACAAAAGCATTTAGCCGTTATGATGATGGTGGAGACTTAGTAGAAACGGCCTTCTTGATTCAGGGCCTTCTTACAGTCCGTCAATATTTTATTGATGGAAATGAAAAAGAGCAGGAGCTGGTACGTCGAATTAATACAATCTGGGAAAATGTAGAGTGGGACTGGCATACAAAAGGTGGAGAAGATGTTTTGTACTGGCATTGGTCACCAAATCATGAGTGGAGAATGAATTTTGCAGTACGAGGCTATAATGAGTGTTTGATTATGTATGTGCTGGCAGCATCATCACCCACACATCCTATTGATCCTGACGTTTACCACAAAGGTTGGGCAAAAGATGGAGCAATTAGTACAGATAGAGAATTTTACGGTTATCGAACAGTATTGGATCACTATGATACCAATGACTCACCAGTGGGCCCTCTTTTTTGGGCGCATTATTCGTATCTGGGATTAAATCCTACAAACCTAAAAGATCAATACGGAGATTATTGGGAGTTAAATCAGAATCATGCCAAAATTCACCATGCGTATAGTGTAGATAATCCCAATAATTATGAAGGCTATAGTGACAGTGTTTGGGGGCTCACATCCAGTTATTCTATGAAAGGGTATTCCAGCCATCGTCCAGACCAAGATCTGGGTGTAATTTCCCCAACAGCAGCCTTATCAAGCTTTCCTTATACCCCCGAAGAAAGCATGAAATTTTTGAAATACATGTATAACAGTGCGGATAGTTTGATTGGAGAATATGGGCCATATGATGCATTCAGCTATGAACATGATTGGTATCTTCCAAGGTACCTAGCGATTGATCAGGGACCTATTCCTGTAATGATTGAGAATTATCGAACAGGATTATTGTGGGATTTATTCATGAGCGCACCGGAGGTACAATCTGGTTTGGATAAACTAGGTTTCACAGTAGGTGAATAGAGTTATGAAGCACCAACAAAATAGTAAGTTCAAAGTGTTGACAGCCATCTTCTTGGGTGTTTTAATTTTGGGTGCTTCTGCTAAAGCCCAGGATAGCAAACCACAAAATGTTGTATTTATACTCAGTGATGACCATCGCTTCGACTTCATGGGCTTCCATCCTGATGCCCCGGGATATATAAAAACTCCGAATTTAGATCGGATGGCCCGCGAAGGAGTACATATCCGTAATGCATTTGTCACTACTTCGCTATGTTCGCCTAGCAGAGCTTCTATTTTAACCGGGCAGTATGCACATACTCATAAAGTGGTGGATAACACCAGCTCAATTCCTGAAGGAACCCGTTTTTTTAATGAGGATGTTCAAAAAAATGGATCTAAAACGGCCTTTATCGGCAAGTGGCACATGGGCGAAAGTGTAGATGATCCTAAACCAGGCTGGGATCACTGGGTAAGTTTCAGGGGGCAGGGAGTATATTTCAATCCAATATTAAACGTGGATGGCAAGAGAGATACCTATAAGGGATACACCTCAGATATACTCACAGATTTTGCTGTCGATTGGCTAAAGGAACGGAAGGAGGATTCCGAAGAGCCATTCTTTCTTTATCTATCTCATAAAGCGGTTCATGCTGAGTTTATTCCTGCTGAACGGCATCAAGACGAGTATGAAGATATCGATATCAAGTACCCTGCTACCATGGATAAGACAGAGCGAAATTACAGGACCAAACCCAAGTGGGTAAGAGCTCAGCGTAATAGCTGGCATGGCGTAGATTATGCTTACCACGGAGATATGAACTTTGAAGAATTCTATAAGAGTTATCTGAAGACCCTGCTCGCATTGGATGAAAGTGTGGGAAGAGTCCTGGAATATTTAGCAGAATCAGGATTGGATGAGAATACACTTGTTATTTATATGGGAGATAATGGTTTTATGCATGGTGAGCATGGCCTTATTGACAAGCGGAATGCCTACGAAGAATCAATCCGTGTACCAATGTTAGCCTGGGCACCGGGTTATTTGGAACCTGGCACAGGTATTGATCAATTGATACGAAATATAGATGTAGCTCCCACTATTTTGGATGTGTTTGGCACAGAAAGTTCTATAGACATGGATGGGCTTTCTTTTTTACCACTACTTACCGACCCTTCTAAAACGATGGAAGAACGGGAGTTTTTGTATGAGTATTATTGGGAGCCCGCTTTCCCGCATACTCCCACCACGTTTTCACTTCGAGGTGACCGTTATAAATATATTTATTATCACGGAGTGTGGGACAGGGATGAGCTCTATGATCTGCAAAATGATCCTGAAGAACGATATAATTTAGCCGAAGTGCCGGGATTTATTGAGCTCAGGAATGAAATGAGGAGCCGTCTTTTTGATGTGATGGAGAGTGAAGATGCCATGAGTATTCCAGTGAGGCGTTTTAACTGGCAAGCCGATGAAAAGCAGATTGATTAATAGGTAACATGAGTTCGAGGTAAAAGCTGTTAGCTGACAGCTGTCAGCTAACAGCCCTCACTTTTGTACATTATTCTAAAATGTCATAATTAACTCTGTAAGATTTACATCTGTAGAAAGGTTCAGCCTCTTTCTTAATCGATATCTTCTTTCCTCAACACCGCGGACAGAAATGCTGAGTAGAGGAGCAATCTCTTTTGACGAAAGGTTCATTCTCAGGTAAGCACAAAGTCTCAAATCGCTGGGAGTAAGTTGAGGATGCTTCTCCTTGAGCCGTTTAAAAAAATCACCATGTGCCTGGTCATAGAGTTGCTCAAATACTTCCCATTCATGCTCATCCTCAATGCCTTGCTCAATGAGCCTGTTAATCTTGCTGTAATAACTGCTTGGAAGTTTAACACCGAGTTCCTTTTTTTGTTTATCTAATTCCTCTTTAAGAGATGCGAGAAGATTATTTTTACGCATCATTGCCATGGTATTAGAAGCCAGTTGAGCCGATTTATGTTCAATCTCCGATTGAAGCTTTTCGTTGGTAAGTTTGATTACTTCTTTTTCGGCTTTCTCTCTATCCCGCTGAGCAGCTTTATGCTTTTCCTCCAGTTCTTTTCCAATGGCCTTCCACTGTTTTCTGGAAATGTACAGCCTGATCATGAATACTAGAGAGATGAAAATTAGTACATAAAAAAAGTAGGCACCGGTAGTTAAATACCAGGGTTCTCCAATCTCAAATGAAAGGCTGGTAGTTTCAGAAATAAGACCATTTACACCAATAGATCGCACCAGGAATGTATATTCTCCGGATAACAGACGGTCGAAACGTACACTGTTTTCAGGAGACCAGTCGCTCCACCCTGGCATTAACCCCTCAAGCTTATATTGGAAAAAGGGTTGATTTCCTACTACTTGTGTTGATGACCAGGAAAGGGCAACATTGTTGAATGCATTTGAAAGAAATAAATCCCTGGACCCAGGGTCTGTGGTAATCTTTTCGGTTTGTACATTGGACGCTGAAAGTGATTTGATTTCTACATTAGTGCGGGGGTATTTGGACCTGCTAATGTTTTCCATATTTAGGATTACAAAACCATCATCCAGGCTAATAAGGTACATCCGGTTACCCAGGGAGATAATGTTTTGGTACCCTTCCACCATTTCGAATCCATACATCTCCGGGATTAAGGTATATAGCAGCTTTATGGAATTAAAATGAATTTCAAACAGGCTTATCTCTGCTTCCTTTATTACCCAATATTGATGATTTCCTGCAGGCAGCACATTTCTTACAGTACCTTTAGTGGTAAAGAAAGGATCAAGCCCAACATAGGTAATGAATTTTTCTGCAATAGAATCCCACTCATACAGAGAGTCGGCAAAAGACGTAAATATTCTCCCATCAAACTTAAATACCCTGTTTGTAGCTTGAGGTAATCCATACTCTGAACCTATTTCCTGAACCTGATCAATGGCAGTAAAAGTGATATTGGGTTGAAGTTTAAATATCCCCCTTACTGTATGTCCGAGCCAGATATTTCCCTGATGATCAATTTCCAAAAAACGGGCAGGAGCCCTGAACCCAAATAGTGCATGCGATTGTTGCCAGGTGTTGTTTTCTTTTTTGTACACAACCAAATCGCTGTAAGTGCTTTGCAGCAACACATCCTGGTTGTCGAGAGGATAAGATTTTAAGGTATACCCTCCTGAAATATCACTTACTTTCTGCAGCGATTTATCCTCGATTACATAGGTACCATCATTAAGGCCTCCATACAACTTTCCATCAAACTCTTCCAAAAACCATACCTGTCCCTGAGAGCCCGGTATCAGGTTTTTATCATAAAAATTTCCATTAGTATCCCGTTTATACCAAAAAATACCCTGGTTGGTACCTACGTAAAGTTCATTGTTAAATAGCGCTGCTGCATATACACTTCCAATATCATTAGCCATACCCCTATAACTTTGAAAAGGAATATCAAAAGCGATGTAGGAAAGGCCTTTGTCCATTCCTACCCAGATATTTCCGAATACATCAACTTCAAGAGAGAGAATGGTGTCGTTTTGTAGCTGATCGTTGGTAGTGATGTTTTTTAGGAGCTTGAAATTGGTATCGTATACATAGATGCCATTCAAAATGGTGCCAAAAAAGATTTTATCATCAGTACGAATGGCCACGTTAATTTCGCTATTAACCAACTCATCATAACCTTCTATGTTCAGTCTGTTGAACTCCTGCCCATCATATTGATATATCCCTTCCGTCGAGGCAATCATGATATTACCATTTGGTAATTCAATTACCGAGCGGATTTCTTCATTACTGAGGAAGCTGCTACCAGGAATAGGGACAAATTCATTGTTTTGAAGAGTAAAAAGTCCCTCTCCGACTTTTTGAGTATATATCTCATCTCCTACTTTGTGCAGGAACATGAAGGTGCCGAAGGTGTTCAACCGAAACACATTGTTGCCATCATATCCATAGATTGAGCCAAAGCTATGGAAATAGATATTGCCTTCATGCTTCACAATTTTCCAGATGGCATCATTTCCCATCTCGGGATCCTCAAGTTGGGCAGCTAACGAAGTGTACTCCAATTCCTGATCAGAATTAGCGGACCAATAACCGAATTCCTCAAAAGAACCGGTATAAATTTGATCATCAATGTAGGCTACAGACCTGAAAATAGTTTGATGAGACAAGCCATACATTTTGGCGTTAGTATTCTCTAAAACCAGTAAACCATAATTATTAGCAACGAATATTTTTTGCTTTCCATCTCCCGAAATATCCCAGTTTTGGTTACCGGCCCCTTCGATTAGCTCATCATAATTACTTATATGAAAACTTAGTTGCCCTAAACACCATGTAGAAGGTAATACAAGAAAAAAAAGGAGGGATAAAAAGGCGCGAATCATGCAAATGAGTAGATAACTACATGTTATGATGGATGAAAATGAAAGTAATAATCTCGGTTAACATAATAAACGAGTAAAGAATGTTTGAATCGATAAATGAGGCATATGGCTTTTACCTTATTTTTTATTGATGGAAAGCCAAATGAATATGTAGGGGAATTAATAAAAAACTATACACACCATAGATACACTTAAACAAACACAAAGCACCTAAATGAATCTTCCCGATCTGATTCTATGTTTCTGTGACCGGGGTGCCGGTGTTTATATTGCTGAAGTCATTTGGGTAAAAGCCCACGATTTTAATCGTGGGCTTTTGGATAACGTTGTTCTAGGTAAAACCATTTCAATGGTTTACATTCTTTGAAAAATGTCTCATTCGAAAAATAAAGTTTGGGTTCATGCAATTTGGTCCACCAAAAACCGAATGCCTTTCATTAGTAGTGATATTGAAAAGAAGGTGTTTGATTTTATAAAGAATGAATTTGATCGACTGGAATGCTCATTACAAATCATAAATGGAGTGCCAGATCATATTCGTTGTCTATTTTTGCTAAATCAAAATAAATCGTTGGCGGAAGTTTTAAAGCAGATTAAAGGAAGTTCTTCTCATTGGATAAATCAAAATGATCTTACATTTTCGAAGTTTGCTTGGCAAACGGGTTATGCGGCTTATTCCGTAAGCGAGTCTCTGGTTAAACAGGTTCACTCCTATATTAAGATTCAAAAACAACATCACTTAAATGAAGACTTTCGTTCAGGAATAGGAAGAGTTTATAGAGCTACACAAATTGGAAAACGGTTAAAACCGTTTTTATTCCTCAATTCTTTTCTCTTGGCCCATGATTGAAATCATGGGCTTGATCTAGGATGACTCTTTAGTTTTTGATTTCCAATTTGATTTGGTGAAAACGATGGCCAAAATCACTCCAACTACAAATCCTCCGGCTTGGTTGCCAAGTGCTGATCCAATTCCCAGACAAACAATAATGATTAAAATGAACAGTGCGATATTATTCTGGATCTTCCCCTCGAACCAGAACCTTTGTTTTGTCGAATTCTAATTCGCTGTCCGGCACTTCTCTTTCTTCTATATCAGTAACCTGACTAATACTTTTTGCAAGGGGATAGATATACATTTCGTTTCTGATGCTGATTGATCCTGATTCATTAATAAATAAATTCCAGAAACCATACTTATGGTTTGCATACAACTCCTTATTGAGTTTATGGTCTGGTAGGAAGTAATAAGTACCAACTATTCTTTCAATATTTGGATTATTGGGTATGTACTCAATGGTCACTGATTCCCTAAGCCCATCAAATAGAAACTTTTTTTCTTCTTTATTTCTCTGGACACTAACTAGTTCTCCCGGCTCTTCATCTAATGGATACCACCAGATAGTGTCAGACTCTGAACTCTCCATATACACCTTTTTATCTTCTAGGTCATAATAGGTGGTAGATATCCCCATCCCTAAAGATTCTGTTATAGTTTTATACCTCTTTTCCTTAACAATACCGGTCATTGAATTTCCGAAAAGATAATAGAAGTAATCTGTAGGGATTTGAGAGTTAATTGATTCGTGCTCTACGCTAAAAGTGACTTCTCCTTCAAAGTATTTGCTTGAATTTTGTGCTACAGCACTCAGTTGAAACAAAGCAAAGACGAGAGCTACTGATGCAAAGAGGTTGGCTCGAGTTTTTATCATAGAAATAGAATATCCATTAATATTAATAAAACACCACACAAACTGGAGTAGGCACTTCTAAACTCTGCCCAGAGTAGCTTAAGGCTCCCGTGTTTCCATCGATATTGAACACATACACATCATCGGTATTTTGATTGGCTACAAAAAGCTGGTCTCCATTTGGCAGTATAGCAAAGTTCCTAGGGAATTCACCCTGGGTAGAAGTATGATCTAATTCAGTAAGTAACCCGGTTGTGGAATTGATGCTGAAGCTCACAATACTATTATGGCCACGATTGGAGCCATACAGGAAATTCCCATTCGGATGTACGTGGATATCTGCGGTTGAATTCCACTCAGAAAAGCCATCAGGTAAGGTTGAAATCACCTGGAGGTCCTCAAGAGCTCCGCTGTCAGGGTTGTATGAAAATACTGATACGGTGCTATTCAGCTCATTCATTACATAAGCGATATTCAGGGTAGGGTGGAAGTCCATGTGGCGCGGACCCGAGCCTGCTTCAAGAGCAGCGAACTCCTGCTCTGTTTTTGAAACGGTTTGTGAGCTATGATCGATGGAGTAACTCCATACTTTATCACTTCCCAAATCAGGAATGAACAGGAAATTATTATCTGGGCTGATTTTTGCCATATGGGGATGGGAAGCGTTCTGGTTTGGATGCGGCCCTGATCCTTCGTGATCAAGCTGTTGCTTGAATTCTAAGCTTCCGTCTTCATTTCTTGCGTAAACAACAGCAACCCCTCCATTATAATTAGAGGCGAACACCATGCTTCCGGTTGCATCCACGCTTACATGTGCCGGTGACTGGGCATTGGAAGGATACTTTTCGATAAATGTCAGGCTACCGTCTTCTTCAATCGTGAAGGCATAAATATATCCTGTAGGTTCATTACCTCGTCCAAGCTCACTTACGGCATAGAGGTTTTTTCTGTCTGGTGAAACAGTAACAAAAGATGGATTAATTACTTCGGCAGCTGTACCTGTTAAACTTAGCGAACCATTTTCAGCAATAGAAGCAGAGTAAATCCCTTCTGCTTTTCCATTTACCCAGCCTTCGTCTCTGGTATATGTGCCGATGAAAAGGGAAGTAGGTTCCAGGGTTTCAGTACCTGGTTCTTCTCCATTAGAAGAATTGGAATCACAATGGATTCCTGTTACAAAGAGTAGAATGAGGAGTGGGAATAGAGATTTCATGGAGATTCTTTTCTATAAGATAATATGAGTTTGAGCTGAGAGCTGAGAGCTAACAGCTCTCAGCTTTGGCACTTAAAGAGAACTGCTTATCCTAAACTCAAGTTAAGATAGAGGCTGCTAACCAAAAATCATTGTGATAAAAGTTCTCACGACTGAACTAGTTTTGATAAGCCTCAACCAGCTTCATCCAGTCATTCACATCTTCACCAAACTGAGCCTTCATCTGAGAGTTAACCGTATCAGCCATTCCTTCCGGAAATATCTCACTTCCATGGAGTGCTCCTAAAAAAGCACCCATCACCTGCATATAGGAGTCGGTATCATGGCCAAACTCAAGTATGATTTGCATAGAAGCCATTGGATGGCCGTCTGTGAAATCGGCTACCGCAAAAACGACTACCAAAGGTACCCAGGCTTCCCACCAGTAAGTGGTTTGCAATTCAGATTCCAGGAGATGATAAAGTAGGGCAATATTTCCATCCGCTCTTTCAGAAATCGACAACGCCCTATCCAGCCATTGAGTTGTTGCCCGGTTCACATAAAGTGTACCATTATAATTAAGTGGATCAGTCGTCTTTATGGTTTCTATCACTGATTCCCAGCTACCATCTTCGGTAAGTGCGTTGGCTAATCCAGCAACGATGGCTGAATTTATATCCTTGGCAATTCCATTGTCGAAGTAGGCAAGCTCATAGGTTTTTTTGTAAGCCGCTTCAGGATTTCCTGGGAAAAGTGCAGCAACGGGTGGGAAAGCCATTGATCCCATAACTGTGGGAACTCCTCCCCAAATCCGTTCGGTAGGGTAGGCATTTTCACGCTCACCAAGAGCCCATCGCGATGCATAACCTATTTCTATCATCCACTCTTTATTGATTTCCTGGTACTTCTCAGGAAGGTGATCTCCAAAATTCAGGGTTCCTCTTGCCATATCTTCTTTAGTGATGTTTCCATCAGAAGCCTCCAGCGCATCAAAGAAAATCATTTTCAATCGCGTATCATCTGTAACTGTACCAGCAGGGGGCTGATTCTCCCAAACCCCGAACGGTTCGATGGGACGGGGATAATCCCGAAGTTTGAAAAGGGCTCCAAGCTCATCTAAGCCTTGCGGTGTAATTTTTTGATCGGTGGTAGACCAAAAGCTTCGTTCTGGTGGAGCGAATTCAGTTGGGCCACCGGCTGCATCTCCAATCGCAGAGCCAATGAGCAGTCCATATACTTTATCATCAAGAGAGGATTGGGCCTTAAGGAATGAAGATTGGAGAATCAGGATTGAAGAAATAAGAATGATGAACCTTGACATGCTATAATTCAATGGTATATTTGTTGGAATTAATTCTATCTGACTATAAATAGCACTAAACATTGTCTGATTCAAAAAAAGAAAAAAAGGGATTTAATCACAGCTGGCTTCAAAGGGTATCCGAACAAAGCTGGGAGCCTGAGTTACTGATTTCAGGTCTTGCAATTTTTGCTACACTCCAGCTTCCCGGAGTTGTAGAGGACTTCTATCAACACTATCGATTCAATTACCAGGTAGATATCGGGATTATTGATGACCTGCTTCCTATGCTCGCAGTTTCCGTAGCCTTAACCGCTCTAAAAGTGCTCAACTTTGGCTTCATCTTTCATTTTGTGGTAAGAGCCTTCTGGGTGGGCCTGATTGGCTTGATGTCCGTATTCAAAGATGGTATTCAATACGAAAAGCTTCCCAATAGCGAGCTCTATAAATCGGAAATGGAAAAGCGCATTGGTAACCAAGATTCTTTCCTATTGGCTACAGACAGGCTAGCCAGTATGGTGTTTTCGGTTTCCTTTTTATTTGTGCTTTATATGATTGGGGTAGGAGCACTTTATATCATCTTTTTCCTTCTCATGAATGGGGTTAAAGTGTTCATGCCCGATGATATCTTCGAATTCTATTCTAGGGTTATGCTTACAGCTTTAGCAGTGCTTTTAACACTCTTATCTATAGCTTCGCTGGTTTTGAACATGAAGCGCTTCAGAGAGAAGGAAAAGTTTGCTCAACTCCATTTTAAGCTTACCTGGTGGACAGGGAGAATATTTTACCCTTTTATATTCAGGCCCATCCAATACCTGATTCTTACCTTCATGTCGAATCTATCCATGAAGAAGTTCCAGGTTTATGCAGTTGCCGTGTTCGTTGTATTCTTTACCGTTTTTATGAAGTCATTTTTGGGCGTTCTTCAATTCAATCCTTTTGAAAGCAGGTCTTTTTACCAGGACCGTTCGGTAACAGCTACTTTCAATCCTAATTTTTATGAGTCTGAGCTTGAGGGAAGTTTCCTGAGTAATCCTACAATTCAATCACCAGTAATAGACAATGGTGAAGTGCTGTCTTTATTTATTCCATATATGAAAATGATGGATAAAAAAATGGAGAAGATGTGTAAGGTAGAACAACCTGCCGACAGCCTTAGAAGCTTTCAACGTCGTAACTCACTCAACCAACAGAAAATTGATTGCGCGAATCAATTCTTCACCTTTGTTGTGAATGAAAAAGACACCTTGCCCAGCGACTTATTCTTTGCAAGACATCCCATAACTGATCAGGCGGGCTATAGAGGATTTTTCAGTATGCCGGATAGCTTGAACCCGGTTAAAAACCAATTCGAGGTTCTGCGCCAACCCGTAGATAACACCGATTTCCTGCGAGATTCTCTTGGTAGAAAGCTGGAATTTGAATCTGTAATACCCTTTTGGGTGCAATAACGATCAATGCATGATAAGTGAACTCCAGCTCAGAGTTTTACCGGAGATAGCCGGTCAACCTGAGGAAATAAGAGCCTATATCTCAAAGAAAGAGGGGATTCCTACTGATGAGATTCGCCATATTGAGATTATAAAAAGGTCGATTGATGCCCGCCAGAAGCAAGTAATCATCAACCTAAAGGTTCAGGTATTTGTTAATGAGGATTTTGTAGAGGAGCCTGTCTCTCTTCCCGACTATCCTGATGTTTCCAGCCAGGAAGAGGTTATCATTATCGGAGCCGGGCCGGCAGGATTGTTTGCAGCACTTAGGCTCATTGAACTGGGCAAAAAGCCTATTATTCTTGAAAGGGGAAAAGATGTTCGTGAGCGCATCAAAGATTTGAAGGGTATTAATGTAGATCATGTGGTGAATGAAGACTCTAACTACTGTTTTGGTGAAGGAGGGGCCGGAACCTATTCGGATGGGAAACTCTACACACGATCCAAAAAAAGGGGAGACGTAAAACGTATTCTTCAATTGTTGGTAGGATTCGGTGCAGTTAAGGATATCATGGTTGAAGCTCATCCTCATATCGGAACCAATAAGCTTCCAAAGATCATCGCCAATATCAGGGAATGTATTTTGGCTCAGGGAGGGGAAATTCATTTCAATACCAGGGTTACTGATTTACTTATCGAGGGTAGCCAAATTCAGGGTGTGGAGACATTAGGCGGAGGAACATTCAATGCAAAGAAAGTAATTTTAGCCACCGGGCATTCTGCCAGAGATATCTTTGAACTGCTTCATCAAAAAGAAATTGAAATTGAATTGAAGCCTTTGGCTATTGGGGTGAGGGTTGAGCATAGTCAGCAACTCATCGATCAAATCCAGTATAGCTGCGAAGACCGGGGAGAATACCTTCCTCCATCTCCATATAGTATTGTGAAACAGGTTGGGGGCAGAGGGGTGTATTCGTTTTGTATGTGTCCGGGAGGAGTGATAGCCCCATGTGCTACTCAGCCCGGCGAGATTGTTACTAACGGATGGTCCTCATCGCGGCGTGCCCGGGCTACTGCGAACTCAGGAATAGTAGTAGAACTTAAAGAAGAAGACTTCAAAGCTTTTGCAGAATATGGCCCGCTAGCAGCTATGAAATTCCAGGAAGCTATTGAACAACGAGCATGGGAAGCAGGTGGTAAAACTCAAACGGCTCCGGCGCAGCGGCTGGTGGATTTTACGGAAGGGAAAGTTTCAGCTAGTCTCCATAAAACATCGTACTCACCAGGAATTACCTCGGTTGAACTAGGAGAAGTATTGCCCGATTTCATCTATAAGCACTTGCAGGAAGGCTTCAAAGCATTTGATACATCCATGAAAGGATACTTAACCAATGAAGCCATCGTTCATGCTCCTGAAAGCCGAACCTCTTCGCCAGTACGCATTCCCAGAGATCGGAAAAGCTTTGAACACGTCCGCATTAAAGGATTATTCCCTTGCGGGGAAGGAGCCGGATATGCGGGAGGAATTATTTCTGCAGCTATAGATGGGGAGAAGGTGGCTGCAGCAGTTTGTGAGTCATAAGCTTTTTATGAACAAAAGATCGTTACCTTATCCAGTCCAAATTTTAGGAATAAACGGTTGTCTATGATTTTTACCAATACAAAAAGAGTATTCTTAATAGTCTCTTTTCTTTTGCTAAGTGCATATTCAAACGCGCAAATCTCTGGCTTATGGGAAGCGACCAAGGTTCAGGTTGGAATCGAAGAAATGACTCCTGTTGCCAGGTGGAGTTTGTTCAATGAAGATGGAAGTTTTACAGCAGGAAACGGATGGCTTCAAAACGGTGATGGGACATGGTCTTTTGATGAGCAATCCTCAGAAATATCTTTAACTAACATTACAGGTTTTGATGACGAATTCGGTGCTTTCTCCGTAGATATTGTGAGCGATGAACTCATGTACTGGAAAAGAATGGAGGATGGACAAGAAGTAATCGTTACTTACGAACGGATTGAGGAGATGCCAAAGGATTTAAGAACCAATGTGGTAGGCTTGTGGCAAATAGAACGGGTTTGGGAAGGTGATAAGGACATCACAAGCAACTATACTAAAGGGGAGTCCTGGTTTTATCATATTAGGTGGGATAACCTTGTGAATATGATGAACCCGGAAGGCAGGACCTCTGGTATGTGGAGAATCGATGCGCACCGTCCAACCCTGGATATCCTGTACTATGATGAAAAGAAAAGCTTAGATTATTGGGCACTTTCGTTTGAAAGCGAGGATTTGATGACCTGGAAAAGAGATGAACTTACGATTCAACTTAAGAGATTAACCGCATTTCCGGATTGACATGAATGTATATCAGGCTGGTATAGATGATTTAAATGACCTGGCACATCTTTTTGATGAATACAGGGTGTTCTATGAGCAGGAATCGGATGTGGAAGCCGCTCGAGGATTTTTGAGCGAACGCATTGAAAAGGAAGAGTCAGTGATCTTCATCTCAAGAGATGAGAGTGGGCAAGCAACAGGGTTTACCCAGCTCTATCCATTATTCTCCTCTACAAGGATGAAGCGGTTATGGGTGTTAAATGATTTGTATGTTGCTCCTGAATCTAGGGGATTGGGGTTTTCGAAAGCGCTCATTGAGCGGGCAAAACAACTTTGTAAAGATACCGTAGCGGCCGGGATGTACCTGGAAACTGCAAAAACCAATCACATAGGAAATCAGCTATATCCACGAACGGGGTGGACGCTGGACGAAGAGCATAATTACTATTTTTGGGAGAGCTAGCGGTGGTAAAAGGTAAAACCAATTTATTGATACTGGGTTTTAGCCTGTTCATAAGTATTAGCGTTCAGGGCCAGTGGTTTTTTGGAACCAATATGGGTACCACTTCTCTTGATCAGCGAGATTTTCTTCTTAGTCAGTTTAGGTTTGAGTCGGCGGGTTTTGTAGTCCTAAACCCGGAGATTAGCTACCAATCGGATAAGCATAAATTTACCATCAGTTACTTACAGCATGGTTTCACGATGGATCGCCTTGATGGTTCTAATATAGAGAGGCTTGAGGGGCAGAACTATGAGATGGATATTTCCTATTTCAGGAAAGTATATTCACCAACACACAAAGTGGATATTTTTCTGGGAATCTCTCAAGGCGGACACTTTTCTTACTACGATTATTTTCTACAGACCAACTGGACTAATCAACAAGAGTTCTCTTATGAGATGAATGTAGCAGGGCCAGTTCTGCATGTACTCACTGAATTTGAACTAAAAGAATCCTTTGTGCAATATCAGCTAGGGTATGGGTTTTTATCTTATGGCAGCCGGCCTGAAAGTTTGAGGGAGAACAGAAATTATAACCTGGAATGGCATAAGTACAACAGCTTAACCAGCTCGTTAAGAGGCTGGTTTCCTTTATCAGAAAATGTGACGTTTAAAGCTGAGTTTCGGCTCAAATATCACCGTTTTGAGAACCCGGAAACTCAAAAACTTCTAAGAAGATATTTTACGGCAGGTTTGTTTTGGACACTTTAAAAAAAATAGCATGTCTCTTTTTGGTAAGCTTTACGCTTATTCAGTGCGGGGATCTTTTTCTGGGTTCGGATGTAGATTCAAGGGATCCCCTGGTTACCTACGATATCTTTTATGGTGAAGTAGATTCCAAGTTCTCTTTCTTTGAATACCTGGATGTCGATTTTGATTCTGCGTACCAGGTAAACAGGCAACAACTAGCGGATAACTCAACAAATAGTGAGTTGGCGGCTGCATTAAGGGAGCTTATAAATGTGCTTCAGGATGGGCATAGTAACGTCTTTTTAAGTAACGGTACAATCAGTTATACGGGGTGGTTTGATCAATACCCTGAAAACCGGTTGGAGGATATTTCCGGGTATTTTAGCGAATATAAAAGCTGGAATAATGCCCTTGATTACGGAATAATAGATGGTGAGAATATTGGCTATATAAAAGTAAGCACCTTTACAGGCAGCCTAGCAACTTCTAATTACCTGGCTATTGATGAAATCCTGGAACTGCTTTGGGATACCGATGGCATCATCATCGATGTGAGATCTAATGGAGGTGGTAATTCCAATAATGCTGATATCATCGTTTCCAGGTTCAATGATGAACCCCGGTTTTCTTTTCGAGCCCGGCGCCGATTACCAGATTCCAGAACCAGTTTTTCGGACTGGTCGGAAAAGATTACGGATGTTTATGAAGGAGACCGGTACTTAAAACCTGTCACTGTTCTATCAAACCGGCGGAGTTTTAGCTCCACAGAATGGTTCATTTCCGGGATGAGCACTATCCCCCACGCTACAATTATTGGAGATACTACGGGAGGGGGAAGTGGGAACCCTATCGTTTCATCCCTACCAAACGGTTGGGGGATGAGAGTCTCCAATACTCAGAAAGAGCTTCCTGAGGGGCGCGATTATCAATACACCGGAATCTATCCTGATATTGCTGTTTGGATAAGTTCTGCCGATTCAGCCAATGGTATCGATACCATTTTAGAGCGTGCGATCCAGGAGTTAAAGTAGCATGTCATCCGGGCATCGAATCCTATTACTAGAACCGTTTTTTTCAGGATCGCATCGCCAATGGTGCGAGGGATTCAGAAAACACTCCTCTCATATGGTAGGAATCCTAAGCCTTCCGGGAAGGCATTGGAAGTGGAGGATGCATGGCGGGGCCATTGCCTTAGCTGAGCAATTCAATCAGCTTGAAGAGATGCCGGACTCTATTATTGCTTCCTCAATGCTGGATTTAACCACCTTTCTGGCACTTACCCGGGAAAAGTCTGCTGGAATTCCCGTGAGTATTTACTTCCACGAAAATCAGCTTACTTACCCCTGGTCTCCACAAGATAGGGATGTCAAGAATCGAAGGGATAATCATTACGCATTCATAAACTATGCATCAGCTTTGGCAGCTGATAAGGTGTTCTTTAATTCTGAGTATCATAAAAATTCATTTTTAAGTGCGCTTCCTACGTTCCTAAACCAGTTTCCTGATAAACGGGATAAAAGCAACGTTCAACTTATCGAGGCTAAGAGTGAGGTGTTACACCTGGCGATTGATCTATCCAGGTTTAATGAATACAAAGTAGAAGCAAACGATGAAGTGCCGATAATTCTTTGGAATCATCGCTGGGAATACGATAAAAATCCTGAGAAATTCTTTGAAGGACTACTTGAGGTAAAGAAGAAAGGGATTCCCTTTAACCTGGTCGTTCTAGGTGAACAGAACGATGTAATTCCTCCCATCTTTAACCAAGCTAAGGAATGGTTCAAAGAAGAAATCATACACTTAGGGTTTACTGAAGAAAGTCATGCTTATGCTACGTGGTTATGGAAGGCAGATATTCTTCCAGTTACTTCAATCCAGGATTTTTTTGGTGGGAGTGTTGTCGAGGCGATGTATTGTAACTGTATCCCGTTGCTCCCTAATCGTCTCGCCTATCCTGAACATCTTTCCGAGGAGCTGAATGAATTCTGTTTATATGAAGAAGGTAGATTTGTTGAAGCCCTGGAGCATATGTTAGTTAACTGGAACCAGCTAAAACAGATCAACCCTCATCAGCTGGTAGAAAAGTATGACTGGAAGGCTTGCATCGAGAACTATGACAAGAAATTCGCGATGTTAATTTGATTGGCTGTTAGCTGACAGCTTTCAGCCAATCACCCTTCAAGAACATAATAAGCACAGGTGCTGAAGAAATTTCTAACCCATGGAACTGCTGCGATAAAGCCAAATTGAGTTCTTGGGGTCAGTTTAAACTTGTACTTATAAATCGGGTTGATGAGGAAAAGCTGTCTCTTCAGCAGCTTATAGTTCTGAGTCTTGTAAATGCGCTCGAATCGCTCTATTGAAATGCCTGTTTCCTTAATCTCCGCAAGGTTGCTGACTTTAAGGTCAGTCTCCCCAAAAAGCTTGAGGACTCCTTTATAGAGAGGCATAGGCAGCAGATGATAGTAAGGAAGTACACTTAATAATTTGTTGTTGCACTTCTGCTGGTGTCCACCGAAAGGCATTTGCCAAGGAGGAAAACCAAAGAATATTTTCCCTTTTGGAGATAACAACTGCCTTAATGCCTTAAAAAATCGCTCCTGGTCATGAATGTGCTCAATAACATCTTTGAGGATTACCAGGTCGAAAGTATGCCCGATATCCTTTTGAACATCCAGATCATAAATATTTTTAGCCAGGAAGCTGATTTTCCCCTCGCTAACTTCTTCAGCAAGAAATTGTTCGGCTAGTTTTACACGGTGCTCACTTAGCTCAATTCCAACGCAAGAATGTCCACGATCGGTAAAAGCTTTAAGTACTCCGGCTTCGGCACAACCGATTTCCAGTACCTTCATGGATGGGGAAAGCTCAAAGGTACTTTCAAGAAAGGGGATAATGTACTCTTTAGAAGTAAAGTATTGGTAGTTGAAGTAGACTGATTTATCGGAATGAAATTCAAACATCAGAAGGCTATTCTTCAGCCACTTCTTTCAACTTGGGAAGGGCTACTTTCCATCCTTTTTGGGTTTCGATGTACCTTTCCAGTCCGTTTTCAACATACTTATATCCTTTTTGTGTAATGGTGAGCTCGGTTTCAGAATCAGATATGGGAGTAAGCTGGTAAAGGATAACGATATAATTCTCAGGGGTATCCTCAATATTTGAGTTAGCAGGGAAAAGAGTATGCTCAAGAAGTTCATTTTCCTGAACGCGGATAACCTCTCCTTTTGTCACTGTGATCTCTTTTTCATCCTGAGCGACAAAAAAATTGGCTTTACTACCGGGTTTCCATTCACTTTCGCAGCGCGCGCCGAACATATATTGCTCGATTTTATCTGGGTTTGTTAACGCATCCCAGACTCCTGCCGGGTTAGTAGAAATGGTAGTTTTTAACTCAATGCTGTTTTCCATCCTGGATGATCACCTGATTTCGTTTTACTCTTCTAATTTAGAATCCGCCAATCGGATATGAATTCCACCATGATACGAAGTTGGAAGTAGTTATAGTACCTGTTCTCATAAGCAGAATGAGAAAATTTTGTTACTGTTTTTATATGGCATAGAAAAGATGGTCACTTCAAATAGTTAATCGATGCCTTGTTTACTTCGTTTTAGTTAATAATGGTGTATTTACTTTCAATAGCTTTTAAAGACTCAGAAAGTAATAAGGATAATACATCAATGTCTATGTCTGAAAGCCTCTTTATATAAAAACACGCCTTACTTGCCTTATAAGTACCTATTTTCTTGAGAAGCTCATCATATCTTTCAAATCCACTTCCCAGATATATGGTAATGGCCTGTTTTCGATTCGAAAACCCCGTAGTAAGCATGATACCTTCCCGTCCGCTATCGTATTTGTAATGGTAGGTACCAAAGCCAACAATACTGCTTCCCCACATTTGGGGTTCTTTACCAGTGATTTTTTTCATCAAATCGTGGATAGCCCAACAATCTTCTTTCCTCTGTGGATTATCAATTGCATCGATATAATCCTCAACACTAAGTGAAGTTGGTATTGTTTTATTTTCCGCCATTGATTTAGGTAAAAGGTTTCCCTTCCTTTCGACCAATAATAATTTTAATGATTCATAAATAAAATAGCTCCTGCTAATTAGTGTTGAATTCATTCCTCAAGAAATATTTTGGCCCAAGCACCCTTGTAACGGCAGCTTTTATTGGTCCAGGTACTGTTACCGTATGTACTCTTGCCGGGGTTAGGTCGGGGTATATGCTCCTGTGGGCTCTTTTATTTTCAGTTATAGCTACCATCGTTTTACAGGAAATGTCGGCTCGCCTGGGACTGGTTACGCAAAAAGGATTCGGGGAAGCAATCCGTGAACAGCTCACAAATCCGGTAGTCCGATTTTTGGGAATATGTTTGGTATTGGGCGCTATTGTAATTGGTAATGCTGCCTATGAAGGAGGGAACATAGCTGGAGCAGCCCTCGGTTTTGAGGAGTTAATAGCAGCTTACTCATGGCAGATTGGAGGTATAAGAATCTCTGTTCCTCCACTTATTATTGGAGTCATAGCCTTTATAATACTGGCAGTAGGTAGTTCAAAAATCATTGAAAGATCGCTAATAGCCTTGGTGGGTTTGATGAGCCTTGTTTTTGTTACAACTGCTATTGTAGTCCAACCAGATTTGGGAGGTATTTTGAAAGGGCTTCTTATCCCTAGAGCTTCAGCAGATCAATTTCTTACGGTAGTGGCTCTAATAGGCACTACTGTAGTGCCCTATAATCTATTTCTGCATGCCTCTGTTGTCCAAAACAAGTACAAAAGTGCGGAAGAACTTCCTGAGCTAAGAAGAGAAAATAATGTTGCCATTATATTGGGAGGGCTTATCTCAGCATCTATTATCATTACCAGTGCAACAGCCCTGTTTGGAGAGCGAGGCATATCAAATGCAGCAGATATGGCAGCTCAACTAGAACCATTATTAGGGAGTTGGTCAGGGTATTTCCTGGGGGCAGGATTGTTTGCTGCGGGGATTTCTTCAGCAATTACTGCTCCTCTGGCTGCCGCTTATGCTGCGAAAGGAATTCTTGGATGGAAAGAGGATACTTCTTCCTTTCGATTCAAATCTGTATGGATGGTGATCCTCATCATTGGTGTAATATTTTCAATGTTGGGGATTAATCCTGTGCAGATCATTCAGTTTGCTCAGGTGGCAAATGGAATTTTGCTGCCCCTGGTTGCAGGCTTTCTGCTGTACATTATGAATAAGTCGGACTTATTAGGAGAATACGTGAATTCAAGAGTTCAGAATATTCTTGCGATGGCAGTAATCCTGGTTACTATTTTAATAAGCTTTCGAAGCCTGAATTCTGTATTCCATTTTCTATGAGTGCTAAACGAATAGATTTGAACTGTGACCTGGGAGAATGGAAAAGCCCGGAGCATACCTTAAGGGATGAAGCCATTATGCCTTATATCTCGTCCTGCAACATTGCCTGCGGGGGGCATATTGGAGATGAGCACTCAATGCGAACTACCATAAGAATGGCTCAGAAAAACAATGTAGCTATAGGTGCTCATCCGGGTTACCCTGACCGGGAGAATTTTGGAAGAGTGGTGATGGATATTACGCAGGAAAGGTTATCTGAGAGCATTAAGGAGCAACTTGAGTCATTTTTATCCATCCTTGAGGAGGAAAGCTTAGAGCTTCATCATATCAAACCTCATGGGGCTTTGTACAACCATGCTGCAAAAGACCGGGAAACGGCTCAAACCGTACTCGGTACGATAAAATCTGTAGTAGGTGATACGAAAGTATATTTGCCGGAGGGTTTTATTTCTTCCAAAATAGCACAGGATTTAGGCCTACAAGTGATCTATGAAGTATTTGCTGATCGAAGTTATGAAGCTGATTTAAGTTTGCGATCCAGGAGCCTGGAAGGAGCAGTACTTCATGAGAAGGAAAAAGTACTGGAGCAGATCTATTCCATGGTAATGAATGGAGAAGTAAACACATTTACCGGTGAAACAAAGCCAATCAAAGCTCAGACGATTTGCCTCCATAGTGATACTGAAGGAGCAGCAGAGCTTGCAAAACACATTCATACATTTCTAAAGAATCATGAGGTTGCTATCCTTCCGGCATAATGATACTGAGTGGGAATCCTCGGTATTAGGTGAAGGAGCGATACTTGTTTCTCCTGTGGAAGAGAACGCTCTTCCAAAAATACATCAGCTGGCTAAAGAAATAGAAGCCCAGGGCATCGAAGGTTTTATCGATTTAGTTCCTTCCTACAAGGCACTTTGCATCTTTTTTGATGAGGCATCATGGAGTTACCAATCCATAATAGCGACGCTTGCTTCGTTACCGAATAGCTCTGAAACAGCGAATAAAGCTTCTTCAATAACGATCCCACTTTGTTATGAGCTCGGATTAGATTGGGATGAGCTTGAGGCTCATACCAGGCTCAGTAGGGAAGAGATTATCCAAATACATTCGAATACTGAATACACGGTAGCCATGATGGGTTTCATACCTGGTTTCGTGTTTTTAGCTGGATTAGATGAGTGTATTTCGTGCCCAAGAAAACATACTCCCAGAACCTCTATTCCCCCTGGTTCAGTTGGAATTGGAGGAAAACAGACGGGTATTTACTCATTGGAAAGCCCTGGTGGGTGGAATATCCTTGGCAGGACTCCTGTTTCTTTTTTTGATATCACCCAAACTCCACCAACTCAGGTTAATCCAGGAGATGTCATCAAGTTCAAACCTATTTCCAAGGAGGAGTTCGAACATGGGTAGCCTGAAAGTGCTTAATGCAGGGTTGTTTGCTACCATCCAGGATAAGGGCAGGATAGGCTTTAGGAAATATGGAGTGCCTTTAAGTGGGGTAATGGATAAAAAGGCCTATGAGTTATCTAATTGGTTAGCAGGAAATGTACATGGAGCTCCGGTTTTGGAACTTACCATGTCAGGAGGGAGCTACCAGTTTGAATCAGAGGCTTCTATTGCCATTGTAGGTGCTGATATGAAGCCATCTATTAATTCTACTCCAGTACCCATAAATAAAACCTTGAAAGTTCAAAGAGACGATATCTTATCGTTTAAGTTTTCTGATCGGGGATGTCGGGCGTATTTAGCTGTTCGTGGAGTACTGGAAGTAGATCAGGTTATGAATTCCTATTCAACCTATACGGTAGGAGGTTTTGGTGGCCTGGATGGACAACCTCTTAAAAAAGGAGATATACTATCGTGGAAAGAAATACCAGATGAAGTTGAAATTCGCGAGGCGGACAAAGCTGAAATTCCCTATTACTCATCTAAAGTGAGCATTAAGGTAATGCCGGCGCCTGAATGGGATTGGTTAAGTGAAAGTGATCAGCAGAAGGCTTTGAATCAAAGATTCACAGTGGATTCTTCGAGCAATCGAATGGGGCTTCGATTAACTGGAAATGGCATCAATGTACCGGATGTTCAAATGACCTCATCCCCGGTAATGCCCGGAATAATCCAGCTCCCCAAAAGTGGGGAACCGATTATACTTATGGCAGATGGCCAAACGATAGGTGGATACCCAAGGGTTTTGAAAGTGCTGAACAGCGAGCTGTGGCGCCTGGGACAGGTTAAGCCCGGAGATACAGTGAGTTTTGAACTTGTGAACGTTGAATTCTGAACATTGAACCTCGAAGTTCAACGTTCTAAGTTCAAATGTTCAACGTTCAATTGTTCTTCATCGGATGCTAATCCCACTTTGATCTTCAATTCTGGCTCTAATGCCCCAACCACCAAAGTTTTCTCCTACTACGAAAACAACTTCATTATCACCTTCCTCAAGAGGCAAATACACACTATCAAACCACCCAATAGTGCCTAGGTATCGGTAGTCACGCGACCTGAAATCATTTCGGCCACCATAAATCTGCTCTCCGTTTACAAATACCCAAACGAAATCGCTGTATCCAAAGATGACCTGTTTCCGCATGTTTGACTCTGCTTCTATATCGAGTTTTGCAAGTACAGTAGTCTTTCCTTCGCTGCTTTTTGAGAATTTAGCCAGATTAATGGTTCCGGTATATTCAGTGGGTTGTTTAGTCCACGTTAACCCCTTAGTATTGATAGTGGGTTTTTCCCAGAAATCTTCGTTAGCAACTACCTCAGAAATTTGCCATTCGGTAATCAGGCCTTCAGGCGCTTCAAAAGGTTCAGCAGTACGAGTGGTGAGAGTAGGATTTGTTTTAGAGTACTTTACATTCGCAAAATAGACGGGAGCGCCAGAGCTTAATCCAATTTCACCAGAAGCGATATCTCGTTTTAGGTCAGTTACCTGGATAAGCGGCTTTTCCATATCGTTAAAGTAGATATCGGCCTGATCATTCAGGATATCAATTTTCACATGGTGCCAGGTATCCGGCGTTAATGCCACAGCTTCACCGTGACCTTGACCATGGTAGAGTTGCCATCCGGCATACCCATTAAAAATAGGAGTGTATTGAGTGGCATCAGGATTTCCGGATTGATGAGGCCGAACATAAAAGCTTTCTCCATTGCTCGCATCAATCACTCTGAAAAGAATGGAAGGAAAGAATCTTCCGTAAGGGAAATTCATATCCAGCTCAATGGTACCGTTTCGAAGAGATACATTTTTAGTGCCTATTGCAGCGCCGTCCAGCCGATAACTTTCCTTACCCATGTAGGATTCAGGTTTTACATCAGAGTTGCCAAAATCCCAGTGAGTAGAAGTAAAAGGAAGGGGGGTAAAATCCTGCCCTCTAACTATAGATACAGGTAAGAGAAGCAGTAAAAAGAGAGTATATCTAAGGTATTTCATTGCAAAATAATTGAATTGAGATGACCAGTTTTATATTCCCTAATGGATGATTTATGCCAAAATCAAAGCCCGTTCATTTGTCGCTCATTTACCGTTTTTTATATAACCAGCTTAACTTTTTAGAGATAGGAGAGTAAATTCTTGGCATGGAATCGACGGAAGGGATTTTATTAGAGCTGTGTAAAACTAAAATCGAAGAGAAATTTCATCTTGGTAATGGAGAAGCCAGGATGAAGCAAAGAGATTTTGAATACCTGATCGATCTAATTGAAGAGACTTCAGGGATAAAGCTGAGTATTTCAACCTTAAAGCGAATATGGAGACAAGACGAGGTTCAAAATCCCCACCCCACCACACTTAATGCTTTGGTCTCGATACTCGGTTATAAGGACTGGCTGGATTTCAAGTTGAAGAACACTCATGGGTCTTCTTCTAGAAAGCTCAAGGAAAGGAAACTCAATCTAAAAGATAAAAGAGTATTGGTATCCCTGGTTGCTACCCTGGTATTAAGCACTGCTTCAGTCATTTATTTCAATAAACAAAGTCCGGAGTTTTATGAAGGTGAAGTGCTATTTACAGCCAATAAGACGGTTTCAAAAGGAGTACCAAGTACGGTGAACTTCGATTATGATGTCTCTGGAATCGAGGCAGACAGCTTTTTTATTCAGCAGGATTGGAATCCAAATCATCGCGACCGGATCAACCCTGAGGGTAATTTTTTCTCCAGTATTTATTATGTGCCGGGCTATCATAAGACCAAGTTGGTAGCTGATGAAACCTTTCTCAAAATCATCCCCATTCACATTCAAACAGATGGGTGGATGGCGGCTGCATTCTACAACTATGATGAACGCCCGGTATATATAACTGAAGATACTAACCAGGATGGAGTGCTTACGGCTGAAGAAGAGGAGATTCTTAGTACTAACTTGGACATCGAACGTTTTAGCGAACTAAGGTTCATAAACATCAGGGAGTATAACGGCGTAGATGGTCATAATTTTGAAGCAGAAGCCAGGTTTCGATATCGAGAGTTTTTAAATGATCCATGCCCAACTATTCGACTAACCGTTCATACCGAAGTACATATTTACTATGTGCCCTTAACTTTACAAGGCTGTGAAAGCAACCTGCAGATCAAAATAGGCGAGGTTGTTCAATCCGGAAGAGATCATAATCTCTCAGCTTTTGGCACCGATGTGTATAACTGGCAGGAACTTTCGATACGAGTAGAGGATAAGGCAGCGAAGGTGTCGCTAAACGGAAGTGAGGTATATGAGATTTCATTCGAAGAGAACTTCGGTAATATCGTAGGCCTTGATTTTCGAACCTCTGGGCTAAGCGAGGTTGATTACATCCGATTGAAAGACTTAGAAGGGAATCTTGTATTTGAGGATTCTTTCTAGTTCAAAGAAAGCTTCTTCGACGCTCTTTTGATTTTTACACTGCCATTTGTAGTAGTGGCTCTTACCAGATTACCTCCATTCCCAAGAGAAACAGAAAGATTTCTTTTAAATCTTCCACTAACTGTAACAGGAAAATCAAAATCCATTGACCCGTTTACAGTGCCAGTTTCAAGTTGAGCATTGAAATCTTCAGGTATATAAAAAACAACTCCTCCATTGGTAGTTTCAACATCAAGTTCTTCTCCAATCCACTCACTTCCTGAAAGTTCGACTTTGATTCCTCCATTAGTTGTTTCTCCGCTCACCCTTCCACTTAAATTAGATAGTCTCAAACCGCCATTTAGAGTTTCAAAATCTATATCTCCTTCTACATTTTGAATACTAATTCCTCCGTTAAAAGTAACCAGATCCAGATCAATCTTTTTTGGGACATAAATTCGGTAATTCACTGAAATACCTTCATACCTGTTTAGCCTTGGTATGTTAGCTTCTATTTTTGAATTGGTATCAATAGTTACACTATTAGCTATTTTTATAGCTTCATCTTTGTTTGAGGAATAGACAGAAACTTTGGCGGTCACTAAAATTTCATTTTTATCCCAGCTTTTTATACTTATTCCTCCATTCTTATTACCATCAACTGTAAGTGAATTTCTTGAATTCAGGGTGATTTCTCTGACTTCACAATGTCTTTCTTTTGATCCATTCATCTTTACGCTGTTTCTTTCCTTACACCATTCACTATCAGAAATGGTTTTGGCATTTTGAGCAATTGATGTAGCGGAAAAAATTAGTATGACGAAAAGTGGAAGGTGTAAGTATTTCATAGATATTTTCTCAAATTAAACTCTGACTTACACGCATTAAACCCATCTTCGTTGCATAATTCAGGTTTTTATGTCGGTTCATTATGCGTTGCCATTTCTACCATACCCGTCAGGTTCTAAAAACCTGACGGGTATGGTAGGTAGGGAGTGGGATGTGATCTGGATGTATTTTTTGATTCTATCCTGTACCTACTTAACCAGCAGCATCTTCTGGGTAAACTGTCCTTGTTCTGAAGTCATTCTCACAAAATACATGCCGCTAGCCTGATTGGAGGCATCCCAGCTTTGAGTGTGTTTTCCGGCTTCCATAAATCCATCCACTAAAGTTCCTACCAGCCTGCCGGTTACATCAAAAACCTGGAGTTGGATATTTGAGGATCTTGGCACATCAAAAGTGATGGTAGTGCTTGGGTTGAACGGGTTTGGGTAGTTTTGATACAGCGCAAAACTTGTAGGCAGATCGCCAGGTTCTTCATTCGATAGAAGGTTTCCAGTTCCTATAATTCTAAACTGAGTAGTTTCATAAAGCAACTCATCCATAGTGGGTGTGTCCTCATTGGGATCATCGGTCCAGAACTCCCAGGTACCTCCTTGTAGTTTTACCCACACCAGGTTATTGGCCCGGTCTTGCCAGTAGGTAGAGCCTACAGAATTTCGAACTTCTTCAAGGGAATTCACTTCCTGATAAGCAAAGGAATTGCCACTTGATTCCATTCTCACATCAATAGTCATGGTTCCATCAAATTGGATGCCCATAATCTGGGTATCATCTTCAGTGAGCATGTTCTCTACATCCATCTGGAAATCGGTAGGTTGTACTTCTTCTTCGGGGAAAGTGAGCTCGTAAATGGCATCAGGTGTAGTAGCAAAATCCCTCATATGCTGCAATGAAAAATCAGCTTCTGCTTCGGTTACCGTCCAGGTAGCAACCTCATTAAGGTCCTGGTCTAATCTGCGAACATGGATTCCCCATAGATCAAAGAAAGGCCTGTTTTGAGGATATTCATCCCCAATACCATGGAGTACGAAAGCAACGAATCCATAGAAAGGTCCGGGAACGCTTACTCCGCCACTTACCTCAGCCGGTTCGATAATGGAAACTTCTTTTCCAAGTGTGAGAAATGGTTCATCATACACAAGGTAATTCCCGGCTGGTCCCCAGTTCCCATGTGGATCCCATAAAGCACTGGCAAAGGTGAAGTAGTCTCCATAGGCCCGGAGTTTTACACCAGGATGGGAATCAATAATTAGATTTCCTCCATTTCGAATCTGTCCTTTTTCAACTGGTCGCACATAGTAATCGTCCGTAGAGAACACCCCACTTCGTTCTTCAGATACCCCGGGAAAGTTGATCACAATATTATTTGTGATATCGAAGGTACTATGGTAGGTAGCAAAAGCAGCAGGATCTGAAGAACTGAAACCACCAAAGAAGTCAGCCTGTGGAGGTCGGTCGGTTCCATTCATCATATGGTTCAAACTGGTTCCTACTACGAGGCTACGTGTGATTAAACCATCTGAACCTGAACCGGCAAAGAAACGCCCAGCGTTATCAGCAGAAACTACCTCAAAGTTGTTAGGCCATACGGCACGGTCCCAAATCCCATTTCCGATATTTTTCCAAACTTTGTACCGATTCAAAGTGAATCGCCGCAATTCGTCATAAGGCCAACCGATATTAGTGCCGACGGTAGTAGACCAATATTGGTTTCCGCCGATATTTCCGGCATTATCAATTTCAACGTTATCGAGCATGATACCCTGAAGCCGGTTCGAATGGGCGGTATTGTTGTCAAAAACCCCAAATTCCAGGCGACTTGGGTTCATCCTTCTGCCGAATTCATCCAGCGTATTTTGGTGGTCTCCCCAGGGCTGTATGGGGAAAGTAAGCCAAAAGCCAAAGCCTACATTATCCCCGGCATGATTGTTTGTGATGATATTATCCGGATTACTAATCCAAAATGCGGACGAACCGAAATCCCCGGTATAAGTCTCATGCTGTTTTAAGGCTTCAGCAGGAGGGAGCCATGGCGTTCGAACATGAAGCACCAGGTTATTGTCGATTACATTTCTGCGCTCCACCGCGTCTTCGGTGAATACTCCATGACCTTCAATATCGAAAAGCACATTATTCTGAACGAGCAACCCATTAGTTCCATGAATTACGATGCCTCTGTTCCTCGAGCTATTTACGGTAGAATTGGTGATGTACTGCCCGTTTGCATCTTCAATAAGGTTAATCCCATCGTAACTTAGCAGGTGCCAGTGGAAGGCATATCTGCGAATCATCCCTCTTTGACCGCCACGACTGATTTCTACTCCGTTCACTCTTGCTGAGCCGCTCGGCATAATCATGATATGCACTCCAAAGCCTTCTTCCTGCCAAAGGGCGTCGTCTGGAGATTGAATAAGGATATTCCTGGACAGATTGCCAACAGGGGCACGTTCATCCAGAACTAAAGGAGTTGATGTAGAGTCGGTATCTGGTACCGGAGGTTCTAAGAGCCCATCTGCCGTCAGGCTCATTCCGTTTTCAGTGGCATATTGGAGCATACCCCATCGATGGGCATTTAGTCCCTCGGCTAAAGAAAGGGAAGTGCCGGATATTCCAGTAAGTTCTATTCGTTGTGAAACGGAAATACCATTTCCTGCTTCATAATAATCGGTGGGGCCAATGACAATTTCATCTCCAATATTCCAGTCTACACTTTCCATTAAGGTTAGCGAGGTACTTTCGATATCGGCATGAGCATTAATTTTGGTCCAGGTAGTAGTTGGAGGATTCCCATGCAGTTCCAGCTCTCCCATTACCATGATTCCACGGGTTCCCATTTCCATAATGCTTTGTTCGGTATCATCCCCGGTTAGGCTAAGGGTGGCATTTTGGAGAAAAGGTTCTTCTTCGGTTCCTATTTCGAGTTTGCCGTTAACCAGAATCCAGTCGGAAGCAAGCTCGAGATTCTGCCGATCAAAAATGAGAGTTCCATTAATCGTTAATCCAGAGAAGTCCGGGGTGGCTTCATCAAGAAGAACAATGCTTCCATCAGAGATAGTGACTTCATCGCCTTCACCAGGTTTTGAATCGGTCCAGGTGGCGGAATCTGACCAAAGAAGTGTATCGGCTGATTGAACGGTTTGTGCTTCTACCCTTAATGCGGTGAGCGAAATTAATGTGATAAGGAAAATGCCCAGCTTCTTATCAATACCCATGACTACAAATTTTCTAAAACGTTAGGAATAAGAAGTTAGGAACGCCAAAGTTCTTTTCCTACAATGAATTCCATTGGTTCAACTTCTTTTCGGTTGATGAGGGTAAGACCGATTCGAGAGGGATTCCTTACAGATTTTTTAATACAGTCATCCCGGGCGTAGACTCGGAATCTGTAAAGAGAAGAAAAGGGTGCCACCACAGATCCCGCATCGAGTGCGGGATGACTACAAAAAAGAGCGCTGGAGCGCTCTTTCAATTTCAGTACTTAAGGCCCCTCATATAAGCGATACTTACAGGTACCTGCTCGAGCAGGTTGTCATTTTCGTCCTCAATAAAGAAATATTCTATCCCTAGTTCTTTGGCTGTTTTGAGGATGCCTTCAATATCGATTTCACCTTCACCCAATATCACATTGGTGTTATGATCAGAAAGCCCAGTATGATCTTTAGGAGTACCTTTTTGCATATCCTTTAGGTGAAAAGATTTCCAGCGATTGGGGTACTTTCTTAGTAAACCCTCTGGGCTTTCGCCACCAAATTGTACCCAGTACACATCCATCTGAAAAGAAACATAATCAGGATGTGTATTCTCCATCATATAGTCTAACAAGGTGCCATTTTTGTGAGGGATAATTTCAAATCCATGAAAATGATATTGAAGTGTGAGTCCTTGTTCTGCTAAAGTTTTACCTGCTTTGTTAAAGTCCTCTACAGCCTGGCTGGCGTTTACAAAATTAAAGCTCCCAACCTCATGAGGAATCCATGGAACCATTACATATTTAGCACCTAAATATTTAGCGTTACTGATGACTTCATCGAGGTTATCTACCACATCTTCGTAGCCCGTACTATACGATGGGAAAGTTAAGCCACGTGCATCTAACATTGCTTTGTATTCCTCAACGGTTACACCATCAGGTACACCGCTCTCAACCTGAGTTATACCGGATTCTTTAATGATATCGAGCGTAGCTTCGAGTCCTTTTTCTGGTATTACATTACGATAGGTATACAGCTGAACACCGATTTCACCAGTAAAAACCGGATCGCCTGATTTTTGTGCCATGGTTTCCTTGGGGGATAAGGTGATTAAAAAAAGAAGGATTAAGAGTGAGTTAAAAAGCTTCATAGGTCATTATTTTTTTGGATGGGTATATTCTACTATTTCACTGGCAATAAAACCAATGCGATGTGCCTGAATTTTTATAGTTAAGCCAGGTTCTAAATCAATGCCTTCATCTGAATAAACTGCCCAGGAATCAGGCTCAGGTTCATGTTCGGGAATTACTTTATAGCCAATGGAGGCACCGGGAGTATCAGACGAGAAAGTAACGTTGCTTCCGTCACTCGAAAATATGAGTGCCGGAAGCTCTGTAACAGGTTGTAGATCAGCTCCGTCCCAGAGTTCGGTTAACAATTTCCGTTCCGGAAGAGCAGGATCATCTCCAATTTCACTCAACCAGCGATCCATTTCGGTCCTAAGTTCAGTAAGCTTCGATTGGTAGTCCAGGTTCTCAACAAGGTTATTCAATTCGTGAGGGTCATTCTCAAGATCAAATAGCTCCTCTTCAGGTTTGGAATCTCGAAACCATTGCATTTGAACTTCATTTAGCGAGCCTGAATCACGCAAAGAAAGCATTTCTTTCATAGTAGGGATTTGCTCTCGGTATGCAACAGGCAGGTAATAACCCTGTTCAGGGCGATAATTTCGAATATACTTGAACTGCATATCGCGTACGGCACGACGGGAGTCGGTAAGCTCGTCTAATCGATCGGTAGCTGCATGAATATAAACTCGTGGTTCTGGGGAAGTATAGTCTCCCAGGAAAGCCTGTCCTTGTAAATGCTTAGGCGGTTCAATGCCGGTTAGTGATAACAGAGTTGGGGCAAAATCAACGAAGCTGATGAGCTGCTCATCCAAAAGGCCTGCTTTGTATTTGTTCGGAAACCGTATGATTAGTGGAGAGTTAAGCCCGGAATCATAAATCAATCGCTTTTGACGGGGAAGAGGTCCGCCATGATCTGCATAAAAGAAAATGATGGTGTTTTCCAGTAAACCATCTTCCTCAAGTTGATCCAGGATTGCTCCCATTTGACGATCCATTTCAGCCATGTTATTGTACACCTTCCATAAATCCCTTCTGGTTGTTTCTGTGTCTGGCAGATAGGGTGGGATAGGGAAGTCAGTATTTTTTGGGACATGGACTTCTGTTTCTTTTTCCGAAAGCCTCACATTCCAACCGGCGAGCTCTACGTCTCTTTCCCCGGCTTTATAATGTCTGTTCTCATCAATTTTGAACCCATAAGGTTCGAATAGCCCCGATTCGTGTGTAATGTTAAAATTGAAAACGGAAAAGAAAGGTTGGCCAGGTTCCCGGTTTCTCCAGTGTGCGAAATTGGAACTCTCATCCCATGCCGTCACCGGCGCTCTGAATTGATAGTCCTGTTTTGAATTATTTGAGGTATAGTAACCAGCCTCTCGTAGATATTCGGTAAACATTCTTATTTGTGGAGGAGGCACTGCTTCATAAGCGGGTAGACCAGTCATATCCATATTGGAATTGGTTCGCATATGATTGGCTCCAATTCCTGATGGATACATCCCTGTTATAATTGCAGCTCTACTTGGGGCACAGACACCATGTGTGGAAAACAAATGAGGATAGCGGACTCCTTCATTTGCAAGCCGATTAATAGTAGGTGTATAAGCAGTAGAATCTCCGAAAGGGGCGATGATAGGAGATAAATCTTCTGCAACCAGCCATAAGATATTAGGTCGCTCGGGTAGAAAAGACTCTTCATCAGTAGTAGTACATCCAAGTACTACTACTAATAATAGCAGGATAGCCAGTAGTCTTTGCGAGGAGCCTCTGAAATCAAGGTGAGACTGTGAGGTAATCGACGAAGCAATCTCAAATTTCACGAATGAGATTGCGTCAGGATTTACTCTCTTTGTTCGTAGAATTCCTCGCAAACCTATAGATTCCCTTTTTTCATCTCTTCTACAGCATGGTTAGCAGCACGAGCAGTTAATGCCATAAAGTGAAGAGTAGGGTTTTGTGTTCCTCCTGATGTCATACAAGCTCCATCAGTTACAAATACGTTTTTGCATTCATGGAGCTGGTTCCATTTGTTCAGTAAAGAAGTTTTTGGATCGTGACCCATTCTTACACCGCCCATTTCATGAATATCGGCTCCTGGTAAAGTGTCTCTGTTTCGAGCATTTATATGTGTGTATCCAGCTTTCTCGAACATTTCTGTCATTTGCTCTACATAATCATCAGCCTGCTTGATATCATTTTCTTTCCATTCGCAGGAGAGTATAATTTGGGGGATACCATACTTATCGGTTAAGCTTTCGTGAAGCCGAATGTGATTATCTTCGACAGGGACACATTCTCCCATCATCCAGGTGCCTAGTCCCCACTGGCCATTTTTGGGTTCTAACAGGCTGTTAGTGAGATCCAGGCCAAACCCGTCTTTTTCTGTATAAGTACCTCTAACCGCACTCACCCCAACGGCATATCCTCTGAGAAAGTCAGTCTCTTGTTTTTCTACATTTCGAAAGCGAGGGATATAGGCATTAGTGGGACGTCTTCCGGACACTGTTTTGTCTTCGAAACCAGGAGCCAGAGCCGATGCATGGCCTCGATAATTATGCCAGGTGATGTATTTTCCCATGATATCATTGTCGTTACCTAGTCCATTTGGAAAACGATTAGACCTGGAGTTCAAAAGAATGGAAGTACTATTAATAGTGGATGCATTCACAAAAATGATATCGGCATAAAATTCGATCATTTCTTTTGAATGACGATCAATGATTCGAACTCCGGTAGCTTTTCCTTTTTCCTCATCATAAATCACAGAATGAACCACGGCATCAGGGCGCATGGTTAGCTTTCCTGTTTTCATGGCCCAGGGAATAGTGGATGAATTCGAGCTGAAATAGCCTCCCAATACACATCCGCGATTACACATGGTCTGACTTTGGCATTTTGTGCGGCCTTGCTCGAGGTGTATTTGTTGAGGATCAGTAATATGAGCACAACGTCCATAGATTAAGTGCCGGGAATCGCCATAATGCTTTTTAATGCTTTCCTGGAAGTGTTTTTCAATACAGGTGAGTTCAAAAGGAGGGAGGAACTCGCCATCAGGCAACACATCAAGGCCATCCTTAACTCCAGAAATTCCAGCGAATTTCTCTACATGGCTATACCAGGGCGCCAAATCCTTATATCGGATTGGCCAATCAACAGCAAACCCATCCCGGGCTGGTCCTTCGAAATCATAGTCGCTCCACCGTTGCGTTTGGCGTGCCCATAGCAAAGATTTCCCCCCAACATGATATCCACGAAACCATCTAAATGGCTTCTCATAGACAACTGGTTGTTCATCCTGCGCTATAGTCCAATGAATACGTTCTGCATTCATCCAGCCATCTTTTACTAACCCTGATCTCTGTTCAAGAGGGACAGTTCCCCTGAATTTAAATTCCCATGGCCCTTTTGATGCAGTAGGGTAATCTTGAATATGCCTGACATTTCTACCTCTTTCGAGCACCAGGGTCTCAAGACCGGCATCGCATAACTCTTTTGCAGCCCATCCACCGCTTGCACCAGATCCAATTACAATAGCATCGTAGGTTCTTTCCTTTTTTGATTTGATTGCAATATTAGCCACTACTTTTCCTCCACATCTACGCACCCAAAGAAATGACCAGGCATTATTTCATAACCATGATATTCAACCATCACAATCTCCGAGGTTTCAAATCCTCTAATAGCCTGTTCTTTCATAAACTTGAAGAATTCCTGATCCATCTCATTTTTGCTTTTGGAAAAAGACAGGAGCAGTTGTTCTCGATCAGAAGGAGAACATTGAGTAAAATTTTCTCCAAATTGGCTATTAGCTTTTTCATCCAAAGCCTGAAAGCGAGCCTTAATTACCTCCTGTACTTCTGTTTCGTAACATTCGCTGATCAATCCAGATAAAAAACTGTCTACTCCCAGCGAAAGGCCTCCCAGGGTTCCATTATATGGTAGAATAGTATCTACGATTGAGGAGAGGGTAGCCAGTTCTGATTCAGAGAAAATAGTTGAAGTAAGGGGAAGGGAAGCTTTATTCCATCCCATTGCCCATGATGGAAGGGCAAGTGCACCGCCAGTTGCAAGCATCAAAGTTTTAAGCGCGTCGCGTCGTTTCATATGAGTGAGGGTTAAGAAGCGCTTCCAACATAATTAACTTCATTAAACTATGCGAACAGAATTAGTAAAAAGATTTGATTAATTATTGATTGAGTTTATCCTGCCAGTGAGCATATACCCTGAGACCTTCATTCCAGCGTTTAAAAGAGCGTATTTTGAAGCTGGGTTTGAAGTATTGCAGCGGGCTGCAGGAACTCGTCCTGCTTTATAGCATTCCTTTTTAATCTCTTGCAAAATGTAGGAGGCATATCCTTTTCCTTGGTGGTTTGGACTCACTTCCATATAGAGGTCAACAAAAGGAAAATTATAGTGAGTTAGGAACCCTCCATCAGCTACAACTTCTCCATCAACCTCAAGAATATATGCTCCTATTTCTGACTTTTGCTTATCGAATACATCCCTTTTCCCATCCCACTTCGATACAACAGCTCCAGGTACCTCCAGGTTTGACGCAGGCCCATCAGCAAAAAGGATGACATCTGAATAAATATCCCTACAGAATTCATACATCATAGAGGTAAGTAAGGGAGTATTAGTTTGAGTTTCTACCCAACTCGCCTTCGAAGTTTGAAGCATTTCTCGAAAAAAAAGAGATGCTTTTTTCCGGTAGGGAGGAATTAGGAAAAACTCAAATACGGTGTTTCTTTTTTCTAAATCATCTTTCCCTTTTATAGACCCATATCCAATCTCGGCTCCATCGATCAGGAAAACATAAGAATCAGCCCAGCCCCGGTAATGGCAGGAGTCATACCTAACCTGCATTTGGTGTTCCTGTAGAAACTGATTTCTTAGTGGGAGTATTTCTTCGTAAGTCCTTCTTTGCAGTTGAATATGCATGCCCAAAAAAACTTAAAAACCGATAAATAAAAAACCCTTGAACTAATGAATCTATTCTTCACCCCTATCTTTTTAGTCATCCTGATCCCAAAAGCATTCGGAATCAGAATGACAGAATAAGAACGATTCTTATTTGATCTGGCTTAATATTGCCCGGTCAAAGAACCGGTCGCTAAACCATCTTCTTATAAATAGTAGTGGTTTTGCTCTGCTTCCGGCTGCATATCTTGTTTTAGGTCGGTTCGACTCTACTGCTTTGGAGATTACATCTGCAATAACACTTGGAGGAGAACCAGCACCTGGCTTTTCCTCACCTTCCTTTAGTGCGTTAACTAGTGATTGTACCATGTTTTTATAAGGCCCTGATCCAGAACGCTCTATCATTGGTTGGCTCATTACATCTCCAAATTCAGTTATGATAAATCCTGGCTGGATGATCACAACGTCAATCCCGAACTGCGAAACTTCAAGCCGAAGAGAATCAGACCAGCCCTCTAGTGCGTGTTTTGTTCCATGATACCAGGCTCCCAGAGGGGTATAAATTTTACCTCCAACCGAAGAAATATTGATAATTTTTCCAGCTTTCTTTTGTCTCATATAGGGTAGTACCAATTGGGTGAGCCGCGCCAGACCAAAAATATTTACTTCGAATTGTCGACGAGCATCTTCAATCGAGGTTTCTTCTACTGATCCATAAATGGCATATCCCGCATTATTGACCAGTACGTCGACTCCCTGATGCTCTTTTTCGATTTGTGAAACTAGATTCACGATATCCTCTTCAATAGTGATATCCATTTTAATTGCCTTGGCTCCCAATTCTTCCAGGTCTTTCATCTTTTCAAGCCTGCGAGCGGCTACATATACAATTAATCCATCTTTCAATAATTGCTTAGCGGTAGCTTTTCCTATCCCTGCTGATGCACCGGTTACCAGTGCTACTTTTTGGTTATTCATAATAGTATTGTTTGTGAGTAATCACTCATTTATTGGTTAAATTTTTTTAGTACCCATATTTATTAAGAATCAATTTCTTCAATCCTTCTTTATCCTCAACCGAATCTCTGAGTAGTGAAGCTCCGATTCCGTCAATGGTCTGGATCAACAATTCAGCTTCGAGTTTCGGATTAGGGTTTCCAAGTTCCTCAAATGCAGAAGTTACTGCTTGAATAAGGGGTTTTAGTTTTTCCTCCGAGTTATGCCCCATTTCCCATTTAAGCTTCATAATAAGCCTCCAGAACTCATAATCTTTCTTTTCAATCTGGAAGGGAAGAAGGATAGTTTTTTGGATTTTCTCATGTGGATCGGACTCAAAAACGATATTAGCATAATTCATTTTAAACTTATCCTCGGCTTTCTTGAGAATGGCCTCTAATAACCCGGCTTTATTTTCAAAGTGTCGAAAGATGAGTCCTTCAGATACTCCTGCATGTTTGGCTACCTTATTAGTAGAAGTAGCATGAAAGCCTTCCTTTGAAAAAAGCTCTAATGCAGATTGTAATATGGTTTCTTGTTTTTCAGTCATAAATGTGAGTAATCACTCACAAAGGTAAATATCTTTTCCAAAGATTCAAACACCCTCTGTAATTTTTTTCATACTCGCCAAATGATGATAGGTATGATGGATAGTAAAATACATCATCTCTCTTACTGTAAGCATTCCGAGGATGGGATGAGGAGCAACTTGCTCACTTAGTTTTTCCTCACTCCAGTTTTCGAGCGTTTTTATTAGTTCCACTTTTTCCTTTTCGTATTGGGTAAGCAGGGCTTCCTTTTGCTCTATATTCACTTCTTTAGGTACAAAAGGAGGGGTTGCAGTAGCGCCTTCTGCTAACTTTTCCTGGTAGGTCTCCGCTAATTCATCGTAGGTCATTTCGGCCCTATCCGATTTGCCAAACCTCCACTTCAAGAGAACTTTAGGAATCTTCATCCCTTTATTTAAAGGGGCTACACTTTTGATAAGATGGAGCAATTGCTGCCCTGTACTCCAGCTTTCTTCACGAAGTGTCTTTGTAAAGTCATCTCTGTCCTGATGCCTAACAAATTCAGTTACTGCATCAAAAGCATCATTAAGTTCATTTTGAAGCTGGTTTCTACTTTTCATTTGAAGCACGATTTAGTGGGCAAATATGAGCAAATTTTGAGCAAAATTTCCAAGCATTTTCCCTTAATAATAGTTTTATTGGTCTACGACTACAAAGAACAATGAACCAGCTTGAAAATCAATTCAAAATGTCAGCAGATAAAATAATTTGTTTCGGAGAAGTACTCTGGGACGCCCTTCCGAAGGGAATATATCTGGGAGGATCACCATTAAATGTAGCTCTCAACTTATCTAATCTAGGGGTTGAGTCATCGATTACTAGTGCTGTAGGAACTGATTTATTGGGGAATTTGGCTGTTAAATCTGTTGCGCAAAAAGGACTTGATACCAGATTTATTCAAAGGAACGAATACCCAACAGGTTTAGTGGAGGTGGAGATCGACTGTCAGGGAATTCCAAATTACACTATTCATGAGAATGTAGCTTGGGATTTTATTCAACCGACGAAGGAAGTTAAGGAGATACTGTTAGAGTCGTCTCACTTCATTTTTGGGACACTTTCATTCAGGAATAAATCCGGAGACGCTGTTCGTGAACTGTTGAAGGAGTATCATGGAAAGGTGGTGCTGGATGTTAATTTTAGAAAGCCATTTTATAGTGAACCACTTGTAGATGAAGTGTTAGGCTTAACAAACATCTTGAAATTGAATGAAGAAGAGCTGCAGGAGATTCTCGAATGGAAAGGAAAGGATATAGATCATGAGGAAGCACTAAAGTGGCTCAGCGATTACTATGAACTTGAAACAATTTTACTGTCACTGGGGGCAAAGGGAGCTTACATTTTCAAACATGGTGAAATAGCAAGGAAGGGAAGATATTATGTGAAAGTACGAGACACAGTTGGAGCAGGAGATGCTTTTTTAGCAGGGGCAATTCATGGACTTATTGAAGGGATGGATGCCTATGAGACAGTATGTTTTGCTAATGCTGTAGGTGCTTTTGTTGCTAGCAGGAATGGAGCTACTCCAATTTTGAACATGTCTAAAATCGAAATCTATTTAAAGTATGGAAAGTAATAGGATAGCAAGGTTTTTTGGCTTGGTACTTTTTCTTTTCTGTTCGTCTTCCATAGTTGCTCAGGATTACTCTACGAGAAATTATTATGGTCAGAAACTGGAACCCATAAATGGAATCATCCATGGAGCAGGACAGGACCCTGGTCAAAATGGGGGATATGACCAGCCTTTTTTTGATGGATATGTAGCTGAAATGGATTCCGGCGAGTTTCCTATGTCTTATATGTACTATGAGGGTATTCAGGGGATCAACGAGAGCTGGGCAAGAAATCTCAGAAAGAAGCTTCTCAAATATGAAGACCAGCTAATTGTAATCCAGTTTGGTTTGTATTTAGTAAATCAACTCGATCTCATTGCGGATGGCTCTCTTGACGAAGAACTGGACATTTGGCTGGATGGATTGGAGGAGATTGGTCTGCCTGTATATGTTAGAATTGGATATGAGTTTAATGGATCGTGGAATAATTATGAGGCCACTAGTTATGTAGCAGCTTTTAAATACATCACTGAAAAATTAAGAGCACGCGATGCTATTGAAGCAGCTACTGTATGGAACTTGGCAGTAGAAGGGAACCAGGTATATATGAATTATTATCCAGGAGATGAATATGTAGATTGGTGGTCCATCAATTACTTTTCGAGGACCGATGTTGACCTTTCTCTTAGTGATAATTTTTTGGAAGATGCCCACGAGCACGGTAAACCGGTTTTGATAGGGGAGTCTACCCCAAGATATGTTGGAGTAACCGATGGACAGGATGATTGGAATCTCTGGTTCAATCCTTTTTTTAACCATATCGCTTCCCAAAAGGGCATAAAGATGACGGGTTATATTAATTGGGAATGGGCAGATCAAAGTATAGAACAAGTATGGAATAACTGGGGAGATGCGCGACTATCATCAAATCAAGTAGTTGCTCAGAATTTTCGAGATGAAATGAATGACAGTATGTATATGCATATGTCGCAGGATAAAGCTTTTCGGCTGGCACTTGGCATTGATGAAAACGAAGCTCCATCTACTCCTGAAAATCTCTCAATCGTTTCTGAAGAGTATCCCCTGACCATTGGCTGGGAACCTTCTGTAGATACTTCGGGAATAGCGAGATATATCATTTATAAAGACAGCAGCTTTTTCAGTTTTACTGCAAATTCAGGCTATCAATTTTACGAGTTTTCGGATGGAGAAGAATTTACTGTCTCAGTAGAAGCTATTGACCGTGCAGGTAACAGATCTCCTGTTTCAGAGAGTTTGGCGTTAACTGCTCCAACCTCTGGAGGAGTTGAAGAGCCAGACAGCACTGGTGGGGCGAATATTCTCTCCAACGTTGAATTTGATGATGGTAAAACCCCGTGGGTTCTTCAGAACTTTTCAGGAGGAGCTGCTTCGGCTTCTTTCGAAGTGGATAATTCATCGGTACTGAGTGGGGAGACATCTGCGTTGATTGATATAATTCAAAACTCGGGAACCAATTTCCATATTCTGCTTGAGCAACGTACTGAATTAGTACCAGGAGTTAGATACAGGATAGAGTATATAGCAAAGGCCAGTGAAGAAGCCTCTATGGAAACCTGGATTCAGGAACAGTCGGGAAGCTTTTCCCACTTTACTAAAACGGTTTCTTTAAGTACTGAGCCTACGCACTTTCTTCATTTCTTTGTAGCTCCTCAAAATCACAATACAGAAGTAAATACGTTTTTGAAATTCATGATGGGAACCTCGGGAATTACCAAAATCTGGATAGACAGTGTTACCGTATCCAATCTTAGTGTTACTACTTCGGAAGATTCTCAACTTGAGGAGATTCCAAATTCAATAAGCCTCCTTCAGAACTATCCGAATCCATTCAATCCGACAACAAGAATTACATATTCATTGCCTTCATCTGGCCTGGTTTCCCTTACCGTGTATAATGTTCAGGGAGTAGAGGTAGCGAAACTGGTTGACGGCCCTCAATCTCAGGGCATATACAGTTTGGAGTTTGAGGCCCCCGACCTATCCAGCGGAGTGTATTTTTATCGCTTGAAGGCGGGTTCTGAAATCATCACAAAGAAGATGCTTTTGATCAAGTAAGAATAATGGAGTATCGAACTTCGAAGTTCAGCGTTCGAAGTTCAATGTTCGTCATTCTTTAATCCCCCAGAGTTTGTTCATCTCCTCAAGCTCTAGTCCTTTAGTTTCTTTCACCATTTTCCTTACGAATACAATAGAGATGAATGCAAAGGCAGCATAAATGCCATATGCTCCAGATAAGCCAATACTGGTAAGCAGAATTGGGAAGGTCATAGTTATTCCAAAGTTAGCTATCCATTGGGATAAACCACTTACAGCCAGTCCTGAGCCACGCAGTTTATTTGGGAACATTTCACCAAGTAAAACCCACATCACAGGCCCCCAGGAGCCATTGAAGAACGCTACGTACAGGTTAGCGGCAATAAGCGCTACAACTCCCATCGAACCCGTTAACTGAAGGTTTCCATCCGTATCAAGAGTAGCAGTAAAGAAAGTAGCGCACATAACTGAAAGTGTTATAGCCATTCCAATGGAGCCTCCCCAAAGCAATGGTTTTCGACCGATTTTGTCGATCAGGTACATCGAAATGAGTACTGCTCCAATGCTTACCGCTCCTGAAATCACATTAATAAGCAAAGCGTCACCTTCAGAAAAGCCAACTGACTGCCATAAAACCGCTCCGTAATAGAATACCACATTAATACCTACCAGCTGTTGGAATACAGCTAAACCAATACCAACCCAAACAATAGGGTGGACCTTTTTGGTAACAGCGTCCAACAGGTCAGAGAGTTTAGGTTTCTCATGTGCTCCTAGCGATTCATTGATTTCATCGAGCTTTGATTTGGCTTCCTCTTCTCCAAATAGTTTGGTTAGTACTTCCAGTGCTTTCTCCTGGTTGTTCGATACTGCAAAGAATCGTGGACTTTCAGGGATGAACATTAGAGCAATAAAGAAAACGGAAGCTGGGATTAATTCCATCCAGAACATCCAGCGCCATGCTTCATATCCTAACCAAAACTCTGATAGTGCTGACCCAGCAATATCTGCTAAAAAGTAATTGCTTATAAATGCAACAAATAAACCCGTTATGATAGCGACTTGTTGAATAGAGGATAAACGACCACGTAGATGAGCTGGAGCTATCTCACTGATATAAGCCGGAGACATAACACTCGCGGCACCTACTGCTAGCCCTCCAAGTATTCGAAATACGATGAAAGGAAGAGATGCATTTGCAACTCCTGAACCCCAGGCAGAAATAATAAAGAATACGGCAGAGACAATGAGAAGAGTCCGTCGGCCAAATTGATCGGCTAATCTTCCGGCAAAAAAAGCACCAATGGCACAGCCAAGAAGCATTGAAGCTACATTAAAACCGGTAGCTATACTATCTGAATTAAATGCTTCCTGGAGGCCGTCAACGGTACCGTTAATTACACCACTGTCGAAGCCAAAAAGAAGGCCTCCGAGGGTAGCTACAAATGTAATTGCAGCTATATAAACACTATTTCCTTTACTGGGAGTTGCCATAAAATATGTCCTGTTTGGTTAAGCAATCGAAGAACATAAACAACGGCATCTTTATTTACTACCGAGAAAAATTCTCATCAGCGAGATGACATTCTATTCAAAATAGAAACGAATTTTCCCCAGGAAGCATCCCGGGCTTTTTTATTGGCATCAGCTGCATCTATTGTAGGATCATCACCTCTACGCATATAGGCATGACCTGCACCTTCATAAATCTCGTACTCGAAGGTTTTTTCAAATTTATTCATAGAGCTTTCTGAGAACTCGATCGTTGAGTTTACCCGGTTGTCGTTACCGCCATAAAAGCCAAATACAGGGACTTCAATGGTTTCATACGCAGCTTCTTCTCTAGGGCCAGTGCCATAGAATACAAAAGCAGCTTCTATTCCATTACCAATGTTAGTAGCAAATCTGAATGACTGAGAGCCGCCCCAGCAAAACCCAACCACTGCAACTTTACCATTGCCAGCTTCAATACTTTTTGCGTACTCAAGCACTGCTTTTAAGTCAGCAGTTACATTATCAGGGTCTAGTTCATAGATAGCCGATCTTGCCTCATCAGAAGTTGGGAAATCAGAAGTTTTTTCAAAGCCATCAACGGTATTTGAGATGAGGTCAGGTGCAATGGCAATGAACCCTTGTCCAGCCAGCTGATCGGTAAAGCTTCTTGCCCAATCATTCAATCCTCTATTCTCATGAATGACGATTACTACCGTAGCTTTTCCGGAGATTTCAGGGTAAGCCACAAAATTATGCATGGTCCTTCCGCTGGATTCAAGTTCTACCCACTCGTGATGTCTAGGAGAGTTTTCCAATTGCTCGATGGCATAATCCTGTGCAAAAACAGGAGAAATGAATAATAAAAGTGCGAAGAATAGAGAAAGGGTTTTCATGATTAGCAAGCTAGTTAGTTTCAATTCTCCAATGTACTACATATTCTCTTATTTACACATTCCATCTCATCAATCAGTCTTAGGTATTATCTATATTCAATGCCTAATTAACTCACTACAACCTCATGAAAGACAAGCAATTCGAAACCAGGGCTATTCGCCATCAAATTGAACGATCACAACAAAGAGAACATTCTGTTCCCATTTTTGCTACTTCGAGTTATACCTTTGAAGACGCCGAACACGCTCGTGCTTTATTTGCTAAAGAAGCAGAAGGTAATGTGTATTCTCGTTATTCAAATCCTAACAATGACGAGTTTGTACAGAAACTCTGTTTACTTGAAGGAACAGAAGCAGGCATATCTACTGCCTCAGGTATGGCAGCGATGTTTGTGAGTATTGCTTCATTTTTAGAAACGGGAGATCACGTAGTAGCTTCCCGGTCAGTATTTGGATCTACCCACCAGATTTTGACACAGCTGCTCCCCAGATGGGGAATCACTCATACCTACGTAGACATTCACGACCTCGATGGATGGGAGAAGGCGATTACTCCGAAAACGAAAATGTTTTTCTTCGAAACTCCTTCGAACCCTGCCTTAGACTTGATCGATATAGAGCAGGTTTCCAGGATTGCTAAAGCCCATAATATCCTGGTGAATGTAGATAATTGCTTTGCTACCCCATACTTACAGAACCCGGTAAATTTTGGAGCAGATATCGTTACTCATTCAGCTACCAAGTTCATTGATGGCCAGGGCAGGATGTTAGGTGGGGCAATACTTGGCAGCGAGCAGTTAATCAATGAGGTGATGTTTATGAGCCGGCATACGGGGCCAGCGATGTCTCCATTTAATGGATGGGTGCTTTCGAAAAGCCTGGAAACTCTTGCTGTTAGAATGGAGCGCCATTGTGAAAATGCATTAGCTGTAGCCAGTTTTTTAGAAGATCATAGTCAGGTGCAGCTTGTTAAATACCCTTTTTTAAAATCTCATCCACAGCACCTTTTGGCTGAGAAACAAATGCGGATGGGAGGTGGAATAGTGAGTTTTGAAGTGAAAGGCGGAATCCAGCAAGGAAGAAGCTTTTTGGATTCACTGGAAATGCTGTCGCTGTCTGCAAATCTTGGAGATGCCCGCAGCATTGCTACTCACCCTGCATCAACTACTCATTCTAAACTAACGGAAGATGAACGTGCGGAAGTGAATATAACTCCGGGTTTGGTCAGAATTTCTGTGGGGTTAGAACATGTTGACGATATCATCAAAGATATAGACCAGGCTCTAATCAGAAGTAAGGGGTAATTTAATCTATCAGGTCTACATCAACTCGAGTAGGAGTATCTTCGGCAGATACGATACCCCTGGCAGCTCTAGCAATTGCCTTTATAGTGTTAGTTAAGTGTGAGATATTGATGGTTTCGAACTCATCAGTTACAGAATGGTAATCCTTATCCACATCTATAGGCGTTGTACTTATGGTATGGGCCGGGACTCCAAGACGTGCTAAGGTGGCATTATCGGATCTATAAAACAGGTTCTGCCGGGGATAGGGATCGGCATAGAATTCATAGTTAGTTCCCTCAGCACTTTTGGAGAGAAGCTCTCCAAAATTAGATCGGTCGTAACCTGTTATCCAGGCAGAATTTGGGCCTGAGATTGCTGGTTTGCCTATCATTTCTATGTTAAACATAGCCATGATCTGGTCGGGATCGAGTTGTTCAGAAAAATAGCGTGAACCAAAACCACCGATCTCCTCAGCAGTAAAAGTCGTAAATATCAAAGTTCGCTCTGGTTTTCCCAGACTTCGAAAATGCCTGGCTAATTCAATTACTGCCGTCACCCCTGAGGCGTTATCATTGGCTCCATTAGCAATAGAGTCACCTTCAACTTCGGGGCGAATTCCAATGTGATCGTAGTGAGCTGAGAAAAGAACAAACTCATCATTTCGTTTGCCTTCAATTACACCACTTACATTAGCAAGTTCATGCTGAGTGATTTCTGGTTCGATAGTAACTTGAAAACGAGCAGGTTCTTCGCTTAAAACAAACATGATGTTGGGAGCGGTATCTCCTTCTAAAGCCCGTCTTGGGCGTGAGAAGAAGTTTTGAAATCTTCCAAAAATATCTTCAAAAGATGGGCTCACGAATACCAAAAGGTTTTCCTGGCTATTTCTAAGTTCATTGAATGCATTTCTGAAATTTTCCCCTTCTTTTATTTCAGCGATAGAGACTTCTCCCTTACTCCAATTAATATCTTCTCCATTAAGAAGTGCAAAGTATCTGGAATCAGAAATTTCATTTTGATCAAAGACGACCGAGGTAGAGGAAGTCATGCGTATCTCATTTAGATCAAATTTTTGAAGATAACTCTCATTTTCCTGGAGGCTTACCAATCCCACTCGTTTAAATTCTGATGAAATGTATTCGGCAGCCTTCCATATCTCAGGTGATAATGCCTGTCGTCCTTTCATTTCATCACTACTTAGCGTTTGAAGAATCTTAGAGACACTTTCATCGCTTGGGATATATTCACCGTCTACACAATCTTGTAGAAAAGTGAATAGAGAAAGAATAATTACCAAGCCAACTTTATTGGTTGCTCCAGCTAACGCATTCATGATATCAGACTTCGGGTGAGTACTGATTCAATGATATTGATCAGATTGTAAAAGAGTCGTAAAAGAATGAAAGTGTGTGTTAAAAAGCCTAAAACCAATTACTAAGAAGGGAGTGGATGGAGTCCTTTGAAATGGGCTTAGTTACGAAATCATCCATGCCAGCTTCGAGGCATTTTTCTTTATAGCCAGGAAGAGCGTTGGCTGTCATTGCTATTATTTTGGGATTGAATGGAAGGTCTTTTTTTCGTTTTCTAATTTCTCTTGTAGCGTCAAGGCCGTCCATGACTGGCATTTCCATATCCATAAAGACGAGGTCATACTTCTTTTGAGAAACCATTTCTATAGCCACTTCTCCATTTTCTGCAATATCAGGCGCTATATCAAATTGCTCGAGAATCCTGGTAGCTACTTTTTGATTAATCCTGTTGTCTTCTGCGATTAACACAGAAAGTTGATCGAATGAAGTGGCTACTGACGGATTTTCAACTGGCAATGTATCCTGCAAGTCCTCTTCATGAACAGCAGCAGAGGCTTCCGTGTTTAATTTTTCAAACACCTTGATGGTGAATGTGAACTTTGTTCCTTTATGTTCTGTACTTGATACTTCAATAGTGCCTCCCATTAATTCAACCAGCCTTTTGCTAATTGCCAGCCCTAGTCCTGTTCCTCCATATTTTCTTGTAGTGCTTGCATCAACCTGAGAAAAGCTTTCAAAGAGCTGTGGTAGTTTATCATCCGGAATCCCAATTCCTGTATCAGTAACCTCAAATTTTAATATGGATGCATCGGCTTTTTTGGAAACTGAACTTACTTCTATTGATACTTGTCCCTCTTCTGTGAACTTAACTGCATTGCTAACGAGGTTTAGCAGGACCTGTTGTAACCGGGTAGAGTCTCCAATAACAAGTACCGGAACTTTACTATCGATCTCATAAGAAAGCATAACATCTTTGTTGTCAAAGGTGTGGGAGTTTACATCTACCACATTTTGAATTAGTTTTTGCAGGTCAAATTCCTTGTTCTCCAGCTCTACCTTTTCGGATTCTATTTTTGAGTAATCCAAAATGTTGTTAAGGATGCTAAGAAGAGTTTCCCCACTGCTTTTAATGGTCTTGGAAAACTCTTTCTGCTTTTCGTTTAACTCACTTTCTGATAGAAGCCCCGATAAACCAATTACCGCATTCAATGGAGTCCTTATTTCGTGACTCATTGTTGAGAGGAATTGTGATTTTGCACGAGAGGATTCTTCCGCTTGTTCCTTAGCAGTTTTTAAAGTGTCAGCAAAGCGATAAGAAAGAACCAAAGATTGAAGCCCAAAAAAGAAGAGATAACCCAGGAAACTCATCAACAGGTATTCCTCAATAATTCCGAAATACACCAGAATGATATTTAGAAATACCAGGAAAACCACGCCAGTACTGGCAACCGCAAATCGAGCCCCTACATTTTTATTTATTGCAGCTTGTAGGTATACCCAAAAAGCATATACCATATACGATGAGACTACGATGATATATGGGTTCACCAGATAAGAAAAAATAGAAGGAGGAAGTAGTATTGCTGCAGCAGCGAAAAAGAGGGAAATACCTCTAAAAATATTGATGAGTATATTGGAAGTCTCCAGTGGATAGAGCTTTAAGGTATATGTTCCAAAAAAATAACCTGCTAAATAAAGAGTAAGGTATTCTAGTTTAACTGTGAGAAGCCAGGGAAGGTCGGGTAGAAGATAATGCAGGGGGTATGGGCTATATCCTACAATGCGGTAGCTATATACAATACAGAACAAAGCAAAATAAAGTATTGCCTTGTCATTACGTCCAAAGAAGTAGAGCCCGAAAAAGAACAAGCCTGCCATTAGCAGAGCACCTGTAAGAACAAAAGAATACCCATATTCTATGGTTCTCGATTTGTATAACCGATCTGCATTGCCAATGCTTAAAGGTAAATAAGCACCTCCGTTAGTGTAGCCAAAATTAGCAACATGTAATACCAGGGATAAGGTATCAGAACCATTACTTATTAATGATTTAACCTGGGGAAGCCAATAAGGTGAGTATTCAGACTTGTTTTGTGATGGGTTTCCATTTGAAGAAATTTCCTCACCATTTACAAATAGTCGATATGAGGAATAAAAATCAGGTATATCAAGAGCAATAGGAGGGTGGCCTGGGGGCAGAACTAGTGTTAGCGTATAGGTTGCTACTCCTTCCGTAGATAAGTCGTCATCCAGGTCCCATGTGGATGCAAAGTCCCGATAGATGTCATGTTCATTTAAAGCTACTTCAGAAGGATCAACTAGCTGATCCCAGTAAAATCCCCAATCCCCGTCAAGAGTCACTACCTCATGTACACTGAAATCATGATTAGAAAGGTCAATAAAACCTTTTGAAACTGTAGGCTGAGCAGCCACAGTTTGAATAAAGAAAGTAAGGGGCAGTACACTTAAAAAACCCAGGTACTTTAGTGTGGTACTAGCCCTATAAAAAAATGTCAATTGCTTGGGTTAACTTCTTGATTTATTGATGTCGGGAACCACTTGGTCAAAGCAGTTTCCATAGAGGCTAAGGTAATTGGTTTTGAGATAAAGTCGCGCATCCCTGCTTCAAAACAACGGGCGCGGTCTTCGGCAGAAACATTAGCCGTAATTGCAATTATTACCGGATTTGAAGCCTTAGCTCCTAACTTGATAATATGTTCTGTGGCTTCTATTCCGTCCATCTCAGGCATTTCCATATCCATAAGCACAAGATTATATTCTTTTTGTTGTACTTTTTCCACAGCTTCGAAGCCATTAGAAGCAATATCGGAGTTAAAACCAAGCCGCTCCAAAACCTTTTGAGCCACTTTCTGATTTATAGGATTGTCCTCAACTATTAGGATAGAAATATTTTCTCTGGGCTGCTCGCCTACCAATTTTGTTTTCTTGGATTCAATTTCTGCAATCAGCTTTTTGGAAACCGGACGTGGGGTAATGGTAAAGTAAAAAGTAGTACCAGTACCTTCCTTACTTTGAACCCAAATTCTACCTCCAAGTCCTTCAATTAGGCGCTTACTAATCGCCAGGCCAAGTCCTGTGCCCCCATACTTTCTATTTCTATCAGCATTTATCTGGGAGAACCGGTCAAATAACAGGTTCATTTTGCTTTCAGGAACTCCAATACCGGTATCCTTTACTATAAATAGGATTTGGTTTTTTTCGGAAATAGACTCAGTAGTGGTTACCTGAACAGAGATTTCCCCTTCATCAGTAAACTTTATCGCATTTCCTATTAAGTTGATGAGTACTTGTTTTAGCCTGGCTTCATCAGTCTCGATATAGTCCGACAAAGAATCATCAAACCGGAAGCTCAGCTTCACTTTTTTAGGGTCAGTCAGGGAACCAAGTACCTTTACGGTTTCAGCAAGCATCGTCGGAATGTGGGTAGCCGAGTAATCAAGTTCTACATCAGAAGATTCCAGCTTTGTGAAATCGAGAATATTATTAATGATACTCAGCAAGTTCTCACCACTCTTTTTTATGGTTTTTGCGTAGTCTGTTTTCTCTTTTTCGGATTTACTTTCCAACAATAATTCAGAGAAACCTATTACGGCATTAAGTGGCGTCCGTAATTCATGTCCCATGGTAGAGAGGAAATGTGTTTTAGCGATGGATGCAGATTCTGCTTCTTCCTTAGCAACTTTAAGAGTATTAGAGAACTGGTAGGATAAGGTTAGTGACTGGAGGAAAAAGAATGCGATATAGCTTATGAAACTAATCACTAACATTTCTTCCAAAATCACAAAATAATCAAGAGAATCGAAGATAAAGATGAATAAAAGCAGGATTACGCTTGCAAAGGCGAAATTTGATCCAGGTCGGTTGTTTAATTTTGCCCTCACCATTACCAGAATACTATAAGTCACATAGAAACAAAGGACTACAAAGAAGAGGTTAATAGTGGAAGTAAAGTAGAAGGTCGGAAGTACAATACAGCCAATGCTGAAGATGGCAAATATTATGTTAAAAGCATCCATTACATACTTTATTCCTTCTTCAGGATAGAGATGCTTGATATACAACCCAAAAAAAGCAGAGGAAAGGTATAATGATAAGTATTCTATCTTGGTAGTTACTACCCATGGGAGATCAGTAAGCAAAAAATGTATGCTATAAGAGTCGGTGCCTATAACCCGATAGCTATAAGCAAGGCAGAATAGGGCAAAATAGAGGATGGTCATCTCATCCCTTCCAAAAAAGAACAAAGCAAAAAAGAATAATGCCGCCATGACCAGGGATCCCGTGAGTAGAAAATTATACCCTAGCTCTGTTTGATGATCTTTTGTTAGTTGTTCTTGGCTCCCGAGTGTTAAAGGGTCTTTGATGCCCCCCTTACTATGCTCAAAGTTTGCTATTTGGAGTGTTATATCAATTTCTCTTTGATCATCAAGATTAAGCGGAACCGTTAAGGGCAGCCAGAAAGGGGAGTATTCTTCTTTAGAGGTTGCAACTGTTCCATTTCTGGAAATTAATTCGTCATCTATATATAAAGCATATGAGGTATAAACATCCGGCATATGGATGGCGAGCTTCGGGTAGTTATCGGGTAGTAGGATTTTCAGTCTGTACGTAGCATAGCCAAAGGAGCCTAATTCTTCATAGTTATTCCAAAGATGGGGCATTGGTACAAGTTCAGGCACAGACCTGAGCGGAGTCTCTGGAGGAAGTAGTTCATTCCAAAAAAACTGCCAGTCACCTTCTAGCGTAAGAGGTTTAGAATTATTGAAATTATAATTGCTAAGATCTAATACACCCCGTTCAGAAATAGGCTGTGCCTTACCCGTATTCCCAACAAGCAGAAAAAGCAAACAAACTCCAAATGTAACCCGAAATAGAAATTTCACAGTATTCGCTATAGAGACATTTTAATTGCTCTAATGTATTATAAATACAAATAAAAAAGCCATGGTTGGACATGGCTTTGAAAAAAAATAACAAACTAAGCTGCGGCGGGGCTCCAGGTGAAGTTAGGATCGCCAAATTTTTTCAGTGTTCTGTAGTGTGAGGCTACGGCTGCGCTAAATGTTTCGTGGCAGTTATAAGGAATCCCAAACTCTTTAGCAGTTTCTTCCACAATAGGACTAATTTTAGGATAGTGGATGCTACATACTTTTGGGAATAAGTGATGCTCAATTTGGTAATTAAGTCCACCTATGTACCAGGAGAGAGCTTTATTTTTTCTAGCAAAATTATTGGTAGTTAGCATTTCATGGATTACCCAATGATTTTCAATCATATTATCCTCATTTGGGAGAGGATGGGTAGTTGACTCAACCACATGTGCCAACTGAAATACAATTCCGAGAATTAGCCCAGCTACTAAATGCAGGGTTACAAAACCAATGGCAAGTTGTAATCCTGTTATATCAAGAACCATTAGAGGAAGAACGATCATAGTTCCGTAATAGAAAATCTTAGTAATGATCAGCTTAATCCATTCTTTCCTGGGGTGCTTTTTATTCTCATATGGCCCAAGAGGAGATTTGAAGAAGTACCAGTAATCTTTTACAAATACCCAGAAAAGGGTAGCAAGGCTATAGGTTGGGAATGCAAGAAGGTGTTGTACCCGGTTTACTGATTTGTATTCCATATGAGGTGAGAGGCGGATGTATTTAGCAACCTCTAAATCTTCATCATGACCGTGTATATTCGTGTAGGTATGGTGAATGATATTATGGGTGATTTTCCAGATGTACCCATTAGCACCAACCAGGTCAAAGAACAAACCAAAAACATCATTAACTCTTTGGTTGGATGAATATGCACCGTGTAATGCATCATGGGCAATTGAGAAACCAATTCCAGCCATACCAATGCCCATCACAACGCATAAAGCCCACATCACCTGAATAGAGAGAAGGCCGCTAATGATCATAGCATAGGCTCCCCAATAAACCGTAAGTATGACAATGGTTTTGATAACCATTGCGGTGTTGGCGTGTTTTGAGAGGTTATTCTCTTCAAAATACCGGTTCACCTTCTTTTTAACAGCTTTGCTGAATTCTTGATCAATTTTATTATTGAATGTAACCAACGCAGGCATGTAGACGATTCCCTAAATTTCAAATAATTTTAAAAATACAAATTTTCGAGGTTTTCTCCATTTTTGCTCAAGAAATGAAGTATCCGTTTGAACTTAACCGTGTTACAAGATCGTTCCCTAATGCCGTTGAAGGAGTCAAAAACCCTGAATAGTTAAATACTGCGTCCGAGTCTAATCTGTCCACCAGTGCCAAAGCAGATTCACAGAGGAAAAAAACGGTGGCTTTATTACTTGGATCACCAGTATAAGAACAGGATATAGAGGCTGTTTGGCCATTTTTTGAAGTAGCGACTGATGTGATCTTGAAGAATCCCTGCTCAATCGATTTTTCGCTGGGCCCTTCACCAGGTGCGGGGGCGATGCTGCGTATAAGCTTTCGGAACCAGGAAAAAGGCCCAAGTTTTTGAAGAAGTATCAGGCTCGTCATAGTAATTAGAAATGGGATAGGGTTGTACCATTTTCCTAAGCTGGCATGCTCGGAATAAGCGATACTTTTGAACAGAGGCTGGTTTCTTCCTCTGAAAATACCGGCACTCCGGTAAACAACTTTTGAGTTGATACTGCTCATAATAAACGGGGCTACCCATCTTTTTTGGGAGGAATCATAACCTGCAAAATATTGATCGGGTGTTTTTCCTATGTCCTGTTCATCTGAATCCATAGCAAGCCGTGGGTTATTCATAAGCTTGTATTCCCCGGTTTCAAATTTATTCAACATGGTCGCTATGGTTCCTCCATTCAGTCCGCCTTTTAGCGAGTAATAAGACTTGATATAAACCTCGTCTTCTGAGCTAAAGTGTTTACTTAGCATAAGCAATGATAGTTCAGCCGGGACGCTGTCGAATCCGGAAAAAGGAATAATGATAGCTCCACTTTCTTGCGCCTGTTTTTGGTACTTATCAGTCATAGATTTGATGAAGCCTACTTCCCCGGTTATATCCAGATAGTGGGTTCCCAGAGCTGCACAGCTTGAAATTACATGCTCTCCATACAATGAATATGGGCCAACAGTGGAAATAAGTATCCGGGCTTTAGATATAATATTGGAAACTTGTGCTTCATCAAGTGTATCTGCCACAAAAAGAGCTGACTCAGGAAAGTCTAACTCTGCACCTACTTGTTGAAGCCTGACTCTATTTCTTGCTGCTAATCCAATCTTAAGGTGCGCAGGGGCATTTTTTCTAAGGTACGAAGCAGCACGTTTTCCGGTAAAACCTGTAGCACCCATCAGGATGATATCGAACTCTCTGCTATTGTTGTCTTTCAACTTTTCAGGATTTGATCTATCACTTTCATATTTGCCAATGCATCTTCAAGAGGGGTAGGGACTGCGGTATCTTCCAAAATGGATAAAGAAAATGCATCGCCTTGCAAAGTGTATTGATCACAGGTTTCAAAAAGGATCATTTCTGTTTCTCCTCCGGTGCATATTTTCAATTTTCGCGTGGCTTCATTAGCTGCATTGAATGGGATATTAAGTTCAGCAAATCCCTTTGTGCCATAAATTATAGCATGTTGTTTATGGTCGAGTTGAGTAGAGCACATAAAACCAGCCGTTCCTTGCTCAAACACCAGTATACCTGACGCAATTCGGTCTGTTTTGAACACAGGGTCTACATCAATGTGAGATTTTACTTCGATCGGCTCACTTCCATAAATCATCCTGGAAAGATTAATGCAGTAACAACCTACATCGAGTACACCTCCACCACCTATATCGGCCTGGTTTCTCACATTGTTTGGATCGGTATTGTAATAAGTGAATACTGAATCGATATGCTTTACTTCGCCAATTCTACCTGAGGATATGACTTCTTTTAATGCTTCCCATTGTGGATGAAAGCGATACATAAAGGCTTCCATTACCTTTAAATGTGTGTATTTCTTCGAAGCAGTGATCAGTTTTTCAGCTTCATTAGCATTTAAACCGATGGGTTTTTCACATAACACATGTTTTCCGGCTTCCAGGGCTTTTATTGTCCATGAAACATGCAAATGGTTTGGGAGGGGATTGTAAATTGCATCTATTTCAGGATCGGAAAGCAATTCCTCATATGAACCGTAGTATGTGGGAATTCCCAATTCTATTGTTGTGTTTTTGGCATTATCTATGTTTCTGGATGCTATAGCGGTTATTTCGGAGAGTTCTCCCTTTTGCATAGAAGGGATTACATTTTTAACACCAATTTTAGCTGTACTAAGTACTCCCCATTTGATTTTCTTTTTGCTCATTCTGGAAGTATTTTCTTACCTGTTAGGGCATTAGTATAAGAGTTAATTATTGATTTTTTGTGAAATGATTGAAAAGGACAAAAGTCTAAAGTTGGTTGACAGATTTCTTGCTCTAATGATAGTTTTATTATTGCTGTCTCCCGTTTTGTATTCCCAACCTGCAGCATTAGGCCATTTTGAGTTAGAGACCAAGCGGAATAACTCGCTTAAAATGGATCTGAAACTCTATAATAACCTGATTGTAATTCCTGTGATTATTAATAGTTCGAGGGATACGCTAAATATGATTTTGGATACCGGGGTTGCGAGAACCCTGATCACTGGCCTCCCTAATGGCGAGGTAGTTAATCTTAATTTTACAAGAAGGGTAAAAGTAGAAGGTCTCGGAGAAGGGGAATCTATTAATGCCTTCTATTCAAATGGCAATGAGGTAATAATTGATCGTACTACCGGGCGTGAACAGGAAGTATTAGTGCTTGAAGAGGATATCTTTAACCTCTCTACACTTTTGGGAACGTATGTACATGGACTTATTGGCTACAGTGTATTTAAAGATTTTATTGTCGAAATCGACTACAGGTACCGGTGGGTAAAATTCCATGACTATGAAAAGTTCAGGTCTAAATTCTATAAGAAGGGTAGAAGTTCCGGCTGGGAACAAGTTCCACTAACAATTAGAGGCGGGAAGCCATATGTAAGTGCTACTATTACTCAAACAGATGGGACAAAGGTTGATGTAAACTTATTAATAGATACCGGTGCAAGTAAAGCTATTTCACTCTATCACTCCGCAAATGAAGACATTTATTTGCCCGAGAAAAGGATTCGGTCATTTCTAGGTAATGGGCTTAGTGGTGAGATAAACGGATATCTGGGATTAATCAAAGAAATTCAGATTGGAGATTACAGTTTTAATAATGTTGTGGCTACATATCCGGATGAGGAGGGAATAAAAAGAGCCCTTGTTTTTAGCGACCGAGATGGGAGTTTAGGTTCGGAGTTAATGAGAAGGTTTAAAATCATGTTCAACTACAGAGATAGTACCATGCTCATTCAGCCATCCAGGTTTTTTGATGATGAATTTTCATATAACAAAAGTGGAATCGAAATAGCAACTCCATTCCCCAGAATTCAGCTTTACCAGGTAACACACGTTCGGGAAGGTTCAATCGCTGATGAGTCAGGTATTAGGGAAGGGGACTTTATAACCGAGATTAATGGTAAAACTTCTTCAAGCTATACACTCAATGAAGCACTTAACGTTTTTACCAGGAGTTCTTTGGAGAAGCTTCGATTAAAGCTTGTCAGGAATGACAGTTCATTCAGAAAAGAACTTGACCTTGTAAACGAGTTGGAATAGTAATTACTCTAGCAAGTACCAGAAATCTACTCTGTCTAGTGCTACATAAGGTACAGCAACTATTCCCCTGTTCGGGTCGATAGCAATATCTGCAGGTCTGCCCGGTAACTTTAAGAACAATTCGTCCTGGCCATCCAGCATCAGGTGTAAACTGGAATCAAACTGGGTGGATGTGATAATACCTCCATTGAAGTATTCAACTCCATCATAATTATTGCTACCTGCCAGGGTACCATACACGGTAATGCTATCTGTTTCTGAGTTGTACTGATAAAGCGACGGCCCGCCATTCCATGGAGCGAAGATGAAATTTCCATCCGGGAGTTTGGCGATTCCATTCGGCATAATGGGCATGTTGTCTTTCACAAGTTCAGGAATGAAATCAACGATCCTGTAAACTGCTCTTTTACCAGTATCGGTTATGTATATGTATCCGTCATCGCCTTCTACAATATCATTCAGAAATCCAGGCTCAAAAGAACGAAAGTCGACAAAACCGAGATGGTCACCCGTTTTTTTATTGAAGTAATGGATCCCGGAGTGATCAGCTACCCAAAGAGTATCTCCGGTAATATACATGCCTCTGCCTGCATCAAATGGGTATTCTTCAGTACTCTTCATAAACTCCAGTTCAATAATTTTCCCTGTGGAGGAGACTTTTGAAACGTAGGCATTTGCATCACCGCTTGTGTTTCCTACAAAACAGGAAACAAAGTAAACATCGAGTTCTTCATCATATCGTACTGCCTCGGGGCCATCAAAGCCTTCTACTGAAAACGCTACAGTGGTGATATCCTGTCCTTTTTTCCATGTTTTAGTTTCCGGAGTCTGGTAGGAAGAACAAGAGATAAAAACCAGGGTAAGTAGTGCAAATGTGAAAAGTTTTTTAGTCATCATAAATATCGTTTATTACCCTGCAAGTTGTACCCCTGCTTGCAAGAAGCGTAGTTTTATGGTATCAAAATTGTGAAGGGAAACTGGTATCCAAGGTATTTGTTTTTCGGGATTTCATGTACCTGATCTAACAAGGTCTTGGACTCATATGCCCAATCTAATATGCTTTTTGATTGCGACTTGTTATGGACAAGGTTTGATTCGGAAGATGCTACCTATTCCTCGAACAAAATCATAGTACGAATTTGTAAAGCTTTCTTAAGAGAAGCTGTTGCTATTCTACGCATTCTTCAATGTCATCCCGCACCCCTGCGGGATCTGTAGGGAAACTAAACGCTGATATAGGAACCTCTATGCCAACGAGCTACTCTTTACAGATCCCGGGTCTAGGCCCGGGATGACGAGAAGGTATAGGCTAAGCAATAGACCGAGAGGTTTTCCAAGTTCATCAACTCGGGTTATATACTAGATGATCTTAGGTAGAGATTTCTGACAGCAAGCTGTTTATGTCCAGAGGTCTGGTATACATTTCCAGCAAACCATCTTTTTTTTGAGGCCATTGTTCCTTAGGTCGATCCCAATATAATTCCACTCCATTTTGATCAGGATCATCCAGGTAAATAGCTTCAGAAACTCCATGGTCAGAAGCTCCGGTTAGAGGGTATTCTATATCCATAAGCCGGTTCAAAATTATTGCGAGGTCTTTTCTGGTAGGATAAAGAATAGCAGTATGAAAAAGCCCCGGGTGTTTCTTTGAGGCTGGTTCGGTCCCTTTGCTATGCCACGTGTTTAAACCAATATGATGGTGATAACCTCCGGCCGAAATAAAAGCAGCCTGTGAGCCATATCTAGCCATTAATTCGAAACCAAACAGGTCACAGTAAAAACGAATCGACCGCTCCAGGTCGGATACTTTTAAATGTACATGCCCAATACTTGCACCTTTAGGGATGGTATATTCTTCCATCGCTAATTGTCGAGGAAGTTTTCTCCTATTGAAGGAATAATCGCTTCTATCTCCGTGTATTCTTCAAGGGTTTCTTTGAAAACCTGTGGATTTGAATCGATAGGAGGCCATGTACCATAGTGCATAGGCACTGCATAATCAGGGTCAATCATTTCAACTGCGTATGCTGCTTCTTCCGGACCCATCGTAAAGTGATCGCCGATTGGTGCGAGTACAACATCAGGTTCATAAAGCTCGCCATATAATTCGAGATCTGTAAAGATGTTGGTATCGCCCATATGGTATATGCAAATGTCATCTTCGAAAGAGATAACCAAGCCTGCCGGATCACCAGCGTATTGACCCTTATATGATGAGCTATGATTTGCAGAAACCATGGTTACCGAGAAATCATCAAAGTGTACGGTTCCGCCTTTATTGAAGGGAACAGCCTGATCTTCAGCTAGCCCATCTTTCTGTAGCAGAGAGATCAGTTCAAGCATTCCTACCACTTTAGCTCCTGTCTTGGTGGCAATTTCAAGGGTATCTCCAACATGATCCTCATGACCATGGGTAAGCAGAATAAAGTCAGCTTTCTCTACATGCTTAAGTTCTTCAGGAGTAGACGGGTTATGCGTTAGAAAAGGGTCAATATAGATGGTATTTCCATTAGGGCTAATAATCCGGAAGGCTGAGTGACCGAGCCAAAATGCTTGAGTTTTCATGTAATTGTAGTTCGATTTGGTTTGTGCAATAAATAAACATTGCTGTCCATTAGTTCCAAATGCATTAGATGCTTGAATGGATTATATTTTTGTGAAATTATCATGTTATGGGACTTTTCGATTCTTTTTTTGGTGCAGGAAGTTCTTCGGAAGATGTTCAATGGAATTACCTTACTGCCAGTGAGCATGTTGAAGATGTTTTTCAGAGTTCAAACTCTGCTCCTCAGATTATTTTAAAACACAGCAACAGCTGTGGAACCAGCTATTTTGCCAAAAAGAATGTTGAGTCTTTAAAGGAAGAAGAGCTTCAGGGTGGTTCTATTCATCTCATTGACGTAATAAGATCAAGACCGATTTCTATCTACCTTGCAGATAAGGTCTCAATCAGGCATGAATCTCCTCAGGTTTTTGTGATTAGGAATGGAAAGGTGGTATGGAGTGCTTCACATGGGGGAGTGAATGCCCGCAATATTGTTCAGGCCCTTGGATGAAATTGCTTATGAGTTTGATGGAGTAGAGACCGGTCGACGTGAGTATATATTTCTGTAGTTAGAATAGAAGCATGTCCAAGCATTTCCTGTACAGCCCGTAAATCAGCCCCGCCTTCCAATAGATGAGTGGCAAAAGAATGCCGAAAGATATGAGGGTATACTTTTTTCTTGATATTTGCTGTCTTTGCAGCCTTTTGCACAATGTTCCAAACACTCATGCGTGTTAACGCCCCACCTCTTTGATTTAAGAACACTTTGTTCTTTGCTTTATCTGCTTTTTCCTTCTTAAAAAAGAGCGGCCGTACCTGGGTTAAATAGTGGTCTATTGCATCCTGGGCAATTTCTCCAACGGGTACCAGGCGTTCCTTGCTTCCTTTCCCAATAACACGGATAAAGCCGATTTCAAAAAACATACGATCGGCCTCCAAATCGGTAAGTTCACTCACTCTCATACCTGTTCCATACAAACATTCGAGGATAGCTTTATCTCGAATACCTGCTGGTTTTGAAGTATCGGGTGTGGCCAGCATTTCTTCAATTTCACCAGGGTCAAGCACTTCAGGTAGCTTACGAGCTTTTTTGGGCAGCTCAACAAGTTCAGCAGGATTTGCTGCGGTAATACCTTCTACAACAGCAAATTCATGAAATCCCCGGATACTTGAGATATTGCGTGCCAAAGAACCAGGAGATAGTAACTCATGGTCGATGAGGTAGTTTAAAAAATCTTCAATATGCGAAAGCGATACTCCTGATAGATCACTAATCTTTTTTTCTATAAGCAAAAACTGAAGATAACGTTCGAGATCGTTTTTGTAAGAACTAACGGAGTTTTCAGAGAGTCCTTTTTCAAGCTTTATGAATTGAAGGTAGAGTTCAAGTTCTTGCTTAAATCTCAAAACTAATTGGTTGTTGTTTCTTCTTCAGTCTGATTTTGAGAGGAGCCATTTTGCAATTCCCCAGCCTCAGATTGCTCCTGTTTTTCCTTCTCTTTGGATTTCTCCTTCTCAGAGTCTTCTGGGTATTCAATTCGGCTATGGTAAACTCCCACAAGCAATGTTAGAAAGCTTTCCTTAATAATTTGAAGATCCCTGAAGGTTAATGGGCAATGGCTTAGCTGCCCTTCAGTTACCCGGTCGTCAACCATTCGGTTAACGAGGTTTTCGAGCTTACTATAGGTTGGGTTTTTCATCGCCCGGGAAGCAGCCTCAATTCCATCAGCCAAAAGTAGAATGCCCGTCTCTTTAGTTGTGGGTAGGGGACCTTCGTACTTGAATTGGTCTTCATTTAGGATTTCTTTCAAATTGTCATCTTCCTTAGCCTTTTCAAAAAAGTAGCGGATGATAGAAGTGCCATGATGAGTTTCAATGAAGTGAATAAGCACCTTGGGGAGGCTATGTTCTTCAGCCATTTTTACCCCTTCCGATACATGTGCTTTAATAACCATAGCACTCATCTGAGGTTTTAACTTGTCGTGTTCATTTACCCCTGTCGATTGATTTTCTACGAAATACTCAGGTTTAACCATCTTACCTATGTCATGATAGAGCCCCCCAACTCTTGCTAACAGAGGATTAGCACCAATCGCTGATGCAGCAGTTTCGGAAAGATTAGCCACCTGGAGACTATGATGAAAGGTACCCGGCGCTTTGGTCATCAGCTCCTTTAAAAGTGGCTGATTTGTATCTCCTAATTCCAAAAGTGTGAAATCGGTGGTTACACCAAAGAGTTTTTCAAAGAGCAGGATGATTGGATAGGTGAACAGAATGAATAGCGAATTAATCGCGATATACATAAGGTTATCCAATGCTACTTCCCAACCCTCCATTTTTGAAATGTTGAATGCCCCCATGGTGATGATATAGGTAACAAAAACAATTCCCGGAGTTGTGAAGAAAAACTGAGACCGATCTTTTACATCCCTAACAGAGAATACTCCCATAGAGCAAGCGGCGATGGTAGCAATGGTAAACTCAAAATTATATCCATGAACCAGGCCGATGAGCGATGCCAACGTTACTGAAGCTATTATCCCAACACGCGAATCAAAGATGATGGTAAGCATAATTGGAGCGATAGCAACGGGTATAATAAGAGGGTGTGCTACCTCAAAATAGAGTATAAAGGCGGTGCCGGCATTAACTAAACCTAAAGTGAGGAATACCAGGAAAAATAGCCCGTTATGGGTGCTAATCTTTCTTCGGTATAAGTACAGGTACATGAAGAATACCAGGGAGATTACAATAATGAGTACCACACCCCCGCCAAAACGTAACCACTGTTCCAGTTCAGAAGCATTGAGTGAACGCGCCTCTTCAAGGCTTAGCAGTATGTTTGCGGTGTCTTCATTTACAATATCTCCCTTACGAATAATCACCTGTCCCTGGGTCATTGCCCCCTTAGTTTCAGAAATGTTTGCAATGGCTTCGTTCAGTCTTTCCTGCCGTCTTTCTTCACTATTTTTATAATTAGGAGCGATTACTTTGTTATAAAGCTCGATTGCAAGGCGAGATTGTCCTTCGGAAAGTGTGCGATTCAACTGGAACTGGGCAAACTCATTAGCTTCCCTTAAATCCCGAACCCTAGCAATGTTCACAGATTGTTCGGTACTTTGGGCTGGGTTTAGCACAGTAATCTGGTCTGCATTGATATTGACTTTCATAATATCAATAATGCCCTGGTTGAGGAGCTGATCCACAACCGATTCCAGGCTCTGCTTTACAATAACACCAACAAAGCGATTATTGGGAAGATTGCGGCTTTCAACCTGGTGGTAACTAATTAGAAGGGTATTTAAAGAAAAATCGGTTATCCCAATATTCGAGCGTTCATATTCGCTGGCAAAACGTAAACTATCATCGAGTGTGGTAAGGCTGTTATTTTCCTTAGAGGTCTGCCAGTCGGTATAAGATTGCAATACAGGTTGAAGTGTACGGTAAAGAGAATCTAACCGGGTTTGAATAGCGATGGGAGCCTGCTCATCTACTGTGAAAATAGGAGGGAGCTGCTGCTCTATCGATTGTCTCTCGGTTTCTATTTCTGTCGAGGTCTTTTTTAAAGCAAATGTATAGGGTGCAGTAAGGTCTTCGGCTCGCCAGGGTTGTCCTACTGTATAATTAAAACTGGATTGTACAGAAGTACGGGGGAGGGAAAAGACAGAGATTAATACAAAACAAAGGAAGATAAATCCCCTTATATATGGATTTCTGCGAAGGGAATAAGCTTCTCGCTCTTTCTTCTTCTTCTCACCGAGCAAGGGGGTTAATTCCTTCTTTTTACGTCCTAAACCTATTTTTTCAAGAAAGCTCATTCAATAGCCGTTTTAACAGAGTGTTAAGTTTGGCAACCATGAAGACTTTTACAAATCTAAATTTATGAGAATGTTGCCATTTCTTTTAGAGAAATCCTCGACTCATAGTAAGCCTTCCCAACCACTACTGCATCGATATTCAGAGCATCTAATGCCTGTAGATCTTCAAGAGAAGAGACTCCACCAGATGCTATTAATCGAAGGTTTGGGAAAGCCGTTTTGATCTCTTTGTATAATTCCAGGTTTGGCCCCGAAAGTGTTCCATCTTTAGAAATATCTGTGCACAAAACTTCTCTCAATCCTGCTTGTTCCATTCTTTCTAAGAAAGAAAATACTGGCTCTGATGCTGTTTCAAGCCAGCCCGCATAGGCAATTTGGCCATTTTTTAAGTCCATTCCCAGGATAGCTTTTTCAGGATGGTTCTCTAGCAACTTGAGCCAGTCAGCTTCATTTTTTATTGCCATAGAACTACAAATGACTTTGGAAATACCTTGCTCAAAAAGATACTCGGCATCGCCATAAGTTCGGATACCTCCCCCGGTTTGTATAGAAGTATTCAGCTCAGAGATTATCTGGGATATATGAGGCAAGTTTACAAAATGTCCATCTTTTGCCCCATTCAGGTCAACAATATGAACATGGTCAAATCCTGCTTCGCTGAAAGTTCGAGTCTGATTTAAAGGTGAATCGTTATATATCGTTACTTCCTCATAGGCTCCTTTGTGTAGTCGCACACACTGGCCATTTAGTAAATCGATAGCGGGTATTACTTGCATGAATAGTCTTTCTCTCAATTAGTGTTATAAACATGGTTAGCAAAATTTTGAAGAATCCTGGAACCTACGTCTCCGGATTTTTCCGGATGGAATTGAACGCCAAAATAATTGTCCTTAGCCACCACCGCCGAAAAGGGATGTATATAAGTGCAACTTGCTACAGAATGTTCGTTTTCAGGGGCGTAAAAACTGTGCACAAAATACACAAAGTCATGCTCGTCAATTCCGGTAAGTAAGGGATTCTGTTTATTGATTTGGAAGGTATTCCACCCCATATGGGGTACTTTCTCCAGGTTCTCATCAAATTTTTCAAGCCTGCCGGGGATTACTCCCAGGCCTTTGGTTTCTCCTTCGGCTGAAGCCTCGAAGAGGAGCTGCATACCAACACAAATACCCAGAACTGGTTTTGTAGTATTGATGAGCCACGTATCCAGCGCATTTTCCTGTAGAGATTCCATGGCAGAATAGGCATGGCCTACTCCCGGGAAGATGATTCCATCCGCTTTTTCCAGTTCCTCGGGGGTTTCGGCAAGAAAATAGTCGATACCCAGACGCTCCAGGGCATTCGAAACAGAAGCGATATTACCGGCACGGTACTTTATCAAACCGATCATCAAAGAGCTCCTTTGGAACTTGGGATTTGGTTCATAGTTCTTGGATTTCTTTCCACGGCCGATTTTAATGTTCGGGCAAGGCCTTTAAAACAAGCTTCAATTTTATGATGGTCATTATCCCCGGAGAAATTTATCTGAAGTGTAGCTTTCAGGCTCATGGCAAGGCTGTAGAAAAAGTGCTTTACCATTTCGGTAGGGAAATCACCAACATATTCCCGGTTAAACTCGCCTTCAAAAACAAGATATGGCCTTCCAGAAAGGTCAAGAGCTACGGTAGCCTGAGCTTCATCCATAGGCAATACAAAAGAATAACGTTCGATGCCTTTCTTATCCCCAAGGGCCTTGGTAAGCGTTTCACCCAGGGCTATTGCCACATCTTCGATCGTATGATGCTCATCTACCTCTAAATCACCGTCACATGAAATGTGAAGATCAATCAAACCATGTCTGGCTATTTGCTCAAGCATATGATCAAAGAATTTCAGCCCGGTGTTTATAGTTGATGAACCCGTTCCATCCAGGTTTAACGAAATCTTGATATCCGTCTCATTGGTTTTGCGCTCGTAAGATGCTCCTCTCTGAAGTCCGTTTTTGAGGGCATCAAGTAGTTCTTTCAGTTCATATCCCGAAGCTACAACCTGCTCGGAGATCCAGAACTCATACTTCCCTTCGCTTTTGTCGAACTCGATAATGGCTTCAGCATCTTGTCTGTCAAATTCCTCTATTAGCGCTTCATGTTCCAGCAGGCTTAGCTGTCGTTTGCTAATCTGTTCGATATCCATGTTTACTTCGAATCCTCTGTTTCTTAATTCTGTGAGGAAGTAGATGGCACCAGGGTTGAGAAATTTTTTATTCTCGCTTTTTATGAGGGTTAAAGAATCAATCCAGAGTCTCATAGGCATTGGTTATAATTTCGATTTGTTACTCTTCCGTGATTATTCTTAAGCAATACATCAGTAGTCTGTGTAAAAACAACAAACATCGATCTTATCATGAAATCAAAAGTAAACATTTTTTACTGGATACTTAGAGTCGCAGCAGCAGGGATAATGCTGCAAACGCTGTTTTTTAAATTTACTGGCGCTCCTGAATCTATATACATTTTCGAAACGGTTGGTTTAGAGCCATTTGGAAGGTATGCATCCGGAGTTGCAGAGCTTATTGCCTCTGTGTTACTACTTATACCACGTACCACCTGGTTGGGAGCCGTTCTTGGATTAGGTGTAATTGGAGGGGCTATCATGAGCCACCTTACTGTACTAGGAATTGTAGTACAGAATGACGGCGGAACCCTTTTCATTATGGCCCTGGTAGTGTTTATCTCATGTGCCATTTTGCTTTTTGCGAACAGGAAAGATATTCCGGTTATTGGCGTTAAGTTTGCCACATCATCTTGATTCATTATTCCAGGATTTCTGTTAGAGCTTCAAAGAATTGATTGTTTTCATCTTCTGTACCAATGGTCAAGCGCAAACAATCTTCGCAATGAGGCTCGTTTCCTCTATATCGTACAATAACTCCTTTTTCTGCCAGCCTCCTGTAGATTTCCAGTGCATTAGGAATCTTGAAAATGAGGAAGTTGGCATCTGTTGGGAATACACGCTCTACTGCAGGAATGTCCTTCAATCTCTGAATCACAGAGTCGCGTTCCTGCTTTATGAGATTCACAGTAGATTGCATTTCAGAAAGATGGTCAAATGCCTTCAGTGCTGCCTTTGATGTAAGTTTATTGACATTATAAGGTGCCTTCACCTTCATCATAAATTCAATGATCTCAGGATTTGCCAAAGCCACACCCAACCGAATACCTGCAAGGCCAAAGGCTTTAGACAATGTTTGTAGGATTACCAGGTTAGGATATTCTGCTATATAACCAGAAAGGCTTTCTCCATCACTGAAATCAGCGTAGGCTTCATCAACAACGACAATTCCTTCAAACTGCTCTACTACAGCAAGAATGTCTTTCGTTTTCAGGCTATTTCCGGTGGGGTTATTTGGAGAGCACAGAAAAACCAGCTTCGTGTTGCCGGTCATCTTTTCAATTGTTGCCTCTATATCCAATTGGAAGTCAGGAGTTAAAAGGGCAGTATCTACCGATACATCATTTATGGCAGCAGAGACTTTATACATTCCATAGGTGGGGGGAGTAATTAATACATGATCTTTTCCAGGCTCACAAAATATCCTGAAAAGAAGGTCGATGGCTTCGTCACTACCAACGCCCACAAACACATTATCCGTTTGGACTCCTCTAAAAGCAGCAATTTTTTTCCTCAACTGTTCCTGGTAGGGCATAGGATAGCGGTTCAATTCCAACTCATTTTCAAAAGGAGAACCAAAGGAGTTTTCATTCGCATCCAGTAAGATTCCGGAATCGAAATCATCTCGTGCACTTCGGTAGGGAGTAAGCTCTAGTATATTTGGGCGTACCAATTCGGTAATACTTTTCATTCCGACTCCCTGATATCTGCCAGCCTGATACTCACTGCGTTTTTGTGAGCCTGAAGTTCTTCCAGTTCGGCAAGTACCTCTACCGAAGGCCCAACATTAAGTAGGCCTGTTTTGGTCAAGCTCTGAATAGTGACAGACTTTTGAAAAGATGAAAGATTAACCCCACTGTACATTCTGGCAAAACCATAAGTGGGTAAGGTGTGGTTGGTTCCTGAAGCATAATCTCCCACACTTTCCGGGGTAAATTCTCCAAGGAATACGGAGCCAGCATTGGTAATGTAGGGGACATAGTCTTCGGCATCCTGAACATTCACAATTAGATGTTCCGGGGCATACTGATTAGAAAATGAGAGTGCCTGCTCTATGTTAGGTACCTTAATGGAGTAACTATTTTCCAACGCTTTCTGAGCGATCTCTTTTCTGGGAAGTTCGCTCAGTTGTGCTTCCAGTTCCGACTCAAGCAAGGTTTCATCAAAACCGTTAATGGCAACAAGTACAACCTGGCTGTCCTCGCCATGTTCAGCCTGGGATAATAAATCAGCAGACACATACGCAGGGTTCGCTGATTTATCAGCAATTACCAGCACTTCTGAAGGCCCGGCAGGCATATCGATACTGATTTGAGCGTCACTGTTTTGTAATAGCATCTTAGCTGCCGTTACATATTGATTTCCAGGTCCAAGGATTTTATCCACTTTTGGTACGGATTCAGTGCCAAATGCCAAAGCGGCCACAGCCTGTGCCCCCCCGGCTAAAAGAATAGAATCCACTTCAGCCTTTTGTGCGATATATACTATCTCGGGAGCAATAGAGCCATCTGGTTTAGGTGGAGTAGCTAAAACAATGGTTCTGCAACCTGCAATCATAGCTGGTATAGAAAGCATCATAGCGGTAGATGGAAGAATGGCAGTTCCACCAGGAATGTAAAGCCCAACTTTTTCGATGGGCCGCATAACTTTTTTACAACGTACACCAGGCATGGTTTCCATGTCAATAGGTGAAGCCTGTTGAGCCTCATGAAATGCTTTTATGTTATTGAATGCAATATCAATGGCATTTTTTACTTCATCGGAAAGAGATACCTGGATGCCTTTTGGATGTAGGAGCACCCTTTCGAGTGTTACTCCTTCGAATTTTTCGGTAAATGCTTTTACTGCTGAATCGCCATTCGCTTTTACTTCATTGATAATGGGCTGTACGATGTCAAATACCGTAGAAAAATCCATGTTTGGGCGTTTCAACAACTCCTGAGTCTCTTGCTGGGTCAAATTTTCAATAGAGAACGATTTCATAGAGAATTTCTTAATAGTGAGTAATAGTGTTATAGAATCATACTCTCGATAGGAAGCATAACAATATCGGAAGCTCCTACTTCTTTCAGTTCTTCCATCACTTCCCAGAATTTATTGATGGGGATGACAGTATGTATTGCCACCATCCCGGTTTCTGCAAGAGGAACTATAGTAGGGCTCTTCATTGACGGAATAATAGATTTGATAGAATCTACCCGGTCCTGAGGAGCATTCATCATAATATAGCGGCTTTTTCTTGCTTGTTGGTACCCATCTATCCTAACCAGAAATTTTTCGATAAGCTGTTGTTTCCCCGGAGATAGTTCTTTGTTGGTTCGCACCAGTTTTGTCTCCGACTCAAGGATAGTAAATAGTTCTTCCAATCCATTTGCGATCAACGTACCACCGGTCGAGACCAGGTCAGAGATTGCGTCTGCTACTTCCAGTTTCGGTGCTATCTCAACGGCACCCGAAATTTCAACTACAGAAACATTGGTTGAGTGCTCTTCAAAAAACTTCTGAGTCAGAAAGGGGTAGCTTGTGGCTATGGTTTTACCTTCAAAGTCGGAAGGGGAGTTGAAGCCCGCTTCTTTGGGAACGGCAATTGAAAGCCTGCAATTCCCATAATTCAAACCCCTTAGTACGGTTACATCCGCATCTTTTTCAAATACTTCGTTTGCACCTACAAAGCCAAGGTCACAAATACCATCCTGAACATATTCCGGGATATCGTCATCGCGGAGAAGCAATAGCTCTACATCAAAATTCCGCGTTTTTACCATCAGATTCCGCTTATAGTTGTCGAACTCAACGCCTATTCCGTGTAGTAATTCAATGGTTTTGTCGGTTAAACGTCCGCTTTTTTGTATTGCGATGCGCAAAGAAGTAGTGGAATCTTTCGTCCGGTTCATAAAAGTGTAATTAAAAAAGTGTTTAAAAAGAGGGTAGTAATTGGGGTGAAAAAAGTGTGCGAGATATCAATGCACGATGTGGTGACCATGATGGCTACCATGATGAGCTATATGAACTCTTAATTTTTTCACTGCTGCAAATATAGGCATAAGTTTATTTTTCGGGAAACCATTTTTCAATCTTTGAAATAATATCGTTCCGGGTAACGGGCTTGCTTAGGTAATCGTTCATGCCAACGAATAAACACATTTGTTTGTCTTCCTCCGACGCATTAGCAGTCATTGCTATTATTGTAGGTTGGCCTGGTTCATAAACACCAAGCCGAATTTTTTGAGTAGTTTGCAAGCCATCCAGTATGGGCATTTGCACATCCATAAAAATCAGTTCGTAGAAATTCTTTGAGAGTTTTTCCAAAACCTCTTCACCATTTTCTGCGATTTCAATTTCATAGCCGATTTTAGACATCATTTTTTTCATTACAACCTGGTTGGTGGTATTGTCTTCGGCAACCAGGATAGAAATCGATTTTGGAGCGTGCTGACTTTCTGGAGCAACAACCTGTTCAATGCTCTTTTTATCTGTTAATGCGTCATAAAGGGTGTCGATAAGAGTGGATCTTCGGATAGGCCGGTTAATAGCGTGTCCGGAATTAGTACTGAACTCGTTAGGCTGATACCCAAATGGTACTATGCGTATTAGAGGTATTTTTTTTGATTTTAGGAGATTAAAAAAGACTTCTTTGAATGAAGAATCCGGCGCATTGAGTAAGAAATCCTCAACAATAATTGCGTGTATGGAACCAGTTTTTTTGAAATTGGCTATTAGCTCTTCGATAGTATCAAACCTATGTACATGTACTCCCCAGGACTCAAGCTTTTTGGTCAGGATCTTTTTGTGGGTTTCATTTTGATCGGCTAGAAGAATGGTCTTCTTATTGAAGGTTTTGAGTTTAGTATTTACAGCAGGGCTCTCCTCATAAGGGATATTTATTGTAAACGTGAAGTTGGAACCTTCCTCTACTACACTTGTTACAGAAATATCTCCATCCATCATTTGGACGAGGCTCTTTGTGATTGTAAGGCCAAGCCCTGTTCCACCATAATTCCTTGTGGTACTTGTATCAACTTGAGAAAAGGAATCGAAGATATGTTTCGCCTTGTTCTTGGGAATCCCAATACCGGTATCCCTGATGACAAACTGTAAGTTTAGCGCATTTTCGGTTTTCTCTTTCAAGAGAATCTCAAGTACAACCTCTCCAACATTAGTGAACTTGATTGCATTGCCAATCAGGTTTACCAATACCTGTTTTAACCGAACCGGATCAGCGATCACTATGGAGGGAATATTCTCATCTACATAGTAAATGAGGTCAATATTTTTCTCCTCAGCCCGTAACACCAAAAGATTGGTTACATCAGAGGCGAAATCGTGGATGTTGATGGCCTTTTGCTCCAGTTCCAATTTTCCAGACTCAATCTTCGAGTAATCGAGAATATCATTGATAATATGGATCAGGTCGTACCCGCTTTTGTAAATGGTATCTATATATAAAAGCTGTTCTTTTGTGGGACTGGTATCCTTCAAAATTTCGGTCATCCCAATAACTGCGTTCATTGGGGTACGGATTTCATGGCTCATGTTCGCAAGGAACATGGCCTTTGTTTTAGTAGCTTCTTCAGCCTTATTCTTGGCTTCAATGAGGAGCTTTTGAGTTCGCTCTAATTCTTCATTTTTTTCCTGAAGCTCTTTAGTCAACTGCTCAAAGTGGTCGGCTCTTTTTAATAACAGCTTTTCTATTTGGTGTTTGGTAAGCGTGCCGATTCGGTCTTCATCCATCAAGACCTCAGGGAGTATGGAAATGATAATCTGAAAGGAATCGAGATTGATATACTTGGCCGCTAGCGACTTATATCCTCTGTCATACCTCCTTAATGCCGCCTCTTCGCCTAATTTTCCTTTTAGAATGTTGAAGGTGAAAAAGCTCAGTTTTCTCAGGAACTGAATCCAATCATTATACCCGGAGGGGTGAAAGTTTTCATCATTCAGTGGATTTTTACCAGTGAATGCATTGGGCACAGTATCGATATATGCCTTAATTTCTTGAATCTGTTTACTTCCGGCTTCACCAAGTAAATCTGATAAGCCAGAGAGTACCTCTCTCAGAAAAAGCTTACATAATTCGAATTCCTGACGGTCTTCTTCCTCAAAAATGAGAGCGAAATCAATAATCGAGAGCAGATTGGCAAACTTAACTTTAACCAGTTCTCTAAGCTCTTCTTTTGTTAGCGTAAACCCGGTATCAATATCAGTGAGGTACTTTTCTACAAAAAGGTAGCTTTCCGGAAGCTTTTGCTTGCGCTCACTATCGCCCAGTTTCAGATAGTTTTTTATGTAGACACTCGTGGCATGGGCTTGATTTGATGTAGAGATATTGTTGGATAAATACTCGAATAGTTCATCAATTTGAGAACTAAAGAACTGATTGCGAGTACTTTCCCGCTGCCTTTTCTTAAAAAAAGCTATTGTATCTCTGAAAAAGCCCATAACCAGAGAATAACGCGTTTATGCGTTCTTACGCCTTACTTGCTTGATAAATTTTATAGAAACCAACAGCTGAAAGTCCCCAGGTGGACATTAGTGCAATAAACCAAACTACTTTCCCAAGAGGTTGGCTAAAAATCCAATCAAAAATGTCTAAGCCAAAAAAGTTTATTAGCTGAAGGCTTAAATGACCTACTGCCATAACTATGAATCCCCATGCTAGGTACACCATGCCAGTTCCAAAAACACCGCCCTTTAAAGTTTGAGCCGTTTTAAAGCTATAAAAAATGCATACCAGCAAAAAAGGAAGTTCAAGAATTCCAAACCATTGCGTAAACCCTATCTCATGCATATTTGTCGTAGTTAGTTAAATGAATAGATGATAGTACTTCTAAATTTGCATTAAAGCATAATTTTAGATTAGAATCATAATAAAACTCATTCTATCTTGTAAATCGAAAAAAAACAAATTAAATAAAACTCATCCAATGAAAACAATTGCTCAACTTACATTTATTCCACTCGCATCGCATAATCCTACTGATGAAGTTCGTGAATTAATTGAGCACGTTGCTCAGTATGATGTAAAAGTTGAAATTGGATATCTATCAACAACGGTAATCGGAGAGACAGACGTTATTTTTTCTATGATCAGGGAGGTATATGATACCATGTCTTTAGATAAAGGACGCTTTCGTTTTCATGTCGAATTTTTGAGCCCTGAGGAATAAACCCCTTTCTAAAAAAAGAGTTAGAACAAATTAATGTAATTATCAGCTCTGGTAATACTCTTCTATTCAAAATTAAATTAAGGCTTTACGTTCAGCAATAAATCAAGAAATATTCATGAGAGAATTCATGAAATTTAAGCTGGATGCCAGGTTTATTCTAATATTAGGTGTTCTAAGCGGGTTACCGTTTTTAAAGGTATCAGGACAAAGCCAACAGTATCCGCCCAAACTTATTAGTGATGATTACTTATTCCAAAACTGGACTACCAGGGATGGTTTGCCAGTTAATTCCATCTCCTCGATAAAACAGGGGAGTGATGGTTATTTGTGGTTAGGTACTGCAAATGGATTGGTACGATTTGATGGAGAAACATTTTCCACCTATAGCACTTCAGAATATCCCGGACTGGAGAACAATAGAATTCGGAAGATAGCATCACTTAATGATCAGCTACTTATTCTTCACAATGGGCTGGGCTTGATACTTTTTGATGGGATCGATTTTAAAAAAATTGAAGTGCCAGAATTTGTTAGCTCCTTCCGGCCATATGATCTTATTCAAAACCAGGATGGCAGAATATTACTTCCAGCCAGAGAGAGGAAAGTTTTTAGCTATACCGAATCAGGTTTCCAGGAAATAGTTGATCAGTCACCTGATTCACATTTGGAGGGCAATCAAGAGAATTCAAAGCTAAGGATTGAAGAATCTGAACTCTTTTATGAAGGGGAAAGGATTCTTGATCTTGGAGATAGAATCAATGAAGTAATTATTGATCGTGAAGGCACTATATGGATAGCCAGTTACAGTAAGGGAATATTCAAAATTCGAAGAAATATCTTCTCGGTATATAGTGAAGAAAAGGGGCTCAAAAGCAGGAATGTATATCCCGTTATGACCACAAGAGATGGAACAACCTGGGTAGGGACTTATGGAGGAGGCTTAGCAACTATCTATAACGGAAAGCTGGATACAGGATATCTAATTGATGGGAAATCAGAAGGTATTTTTATTAAGAGTATTATCGAAAGGGCCAACGGCGATATACTTACTGCTTTGATGGACGGGAGCTTGTATAAATATGTGGGAGAAAAAAGATTCCAGGAGATTACTTCCCCATCCAATACTACTACTTATGCGCTTTTTGAAGATTCGGAGGAAATGCTTTGGTTAGGAAGCAGGGAGGGGCTTTTCTATAAACAAGAAGGAGAGTGGGAAAAATTAGACCATCCCAGGTTAGCTAACAGCATAGCAACCGAAATGGCCGAATCACCAGATGGTAGCTTGTGGATTGGTACCCAGGGCCAGGGGCTCTTTCACCTTGTAGCGGGGAGAATAGAAACCCTGACCAAGGATATGGGGCTTTCGAGTAATAGAATCAGGAGCATTTGGATTGATAGTACCAGTAACCCCCAAAAATATACCGTTTGGGTCGGTACTGAAGACAATGGGCTAACATTGCTTCCTGTAAATGAAGGAAGAGCGTCTCCATTGCAGGCAAAATCACTGAAAGAATCCTCCGGGCTATTTGATAATACCATCCACCAAATAATACCGGATACCCTTGGCCGGGTATGGATGAATTCGAACCAGGGTATTTTCTGGGTATTTAAAAACGATGTATACCTATTCAAAAAAGGGACTTTTAACGAATTAACGTCTACAGGTTTTACTGAGGTAGATGGTTTAAGAAGCAGGGAGGGCAATGGGGGAGTCCATCCAGCAGGTAGTTACAGTAGCACAGGAGAAATATGGTTTCCTACGCAAGATGGTGTCGTCCAATTTAATCCCAATTTAATTTATCGGAACAATGTTATACCACCTGTTCAAATTGATAGGGTAGAGTCTGGCGACGGGTATATTTATATACAGGAATCGGAAATCATCATGCAGAGAGGGGACAGAGACATCACTTTTTCATTTGCAGGATTAAGTTTGGTCTCTCCGGAAAAAAATCGATACAGGTACAGGTTATTCGGGTTTGATGAAGTATGGCAGGAAACTGAAACAAACCGAAAAATACGATACACCAACCTTGATCCGGGGACCTATCGATTTAGAGTGATTGCAAGTAATAATGACGGAGTTTGGAATCAGCAGGGAGCTGTTGTTTCAATTACCATACCAGCCTATTTCCATGAATCAGGTTGGTTTTATACTCTCATTTTATCTTTACTGGCTTTACTAGCGTTGATAGGATTCTATTTCATAAAGTCAGGTATTGGAAAGCGCCTTATGAAGAAAGAGCAGGAGTTAGTAGCGGTTCAGAATAAAGTGGAAAAACTTGAGACCAAACTCACTAAATACGAACTAAATAAAAACAGCCTCTTTGTTCATATAAAAGATGAGCTCAAAAAACCTGTGGTTGAATTGCATGATCAGATTGAGAAGAATGCAACCTCGGCTGATAAAAAAATAAAATCGAAGGCAAAGTACCTTCTTGAGTATGTCGAACAGTTGATATTGCTTTCTGAGCTGGAGTTAAGAGGTGGAGGCATAGACTTAGAGAAGAAAGATTTAGTAGCCCTGGCCAGGCAAGTTGTTGAAGACTGTATTGCAAACAAAGAGTGTAATAAAGGAATTGACTTCACAACAAATACAGGAGGGGTGATTATATCTACTGACATCAATTACTGTACCATTATACTTCGAAACCTAATCAAGGCACTTGTAAACGATGAGGAAGCTTCTAAGGTAAAAGTTCAGGTTGTAGAAGAAAGTTCAATTTGTACTATTAAAATCAGTAATGACGGCAAAGCTTATAGTCATGAAGAACTTCATGCTATATTTAGCCTGTTTAAAAACTACGAGTCTCATTTAGAACATCATGAATTGATTGGGATCTCACTACCTCTGGTTGCCAAGCTTGTTGAACTACACAGTGCAACCGTTCTCGTGCATTCGATTCCAGGTCAGGGGAATACATTTTCTGTGGTATTTAGAAAAGGAGCTGTTCATTTTAATAATACTTCTGAGGAAAAATTAATTACCGAAAGCGTGTAATAAAAAGCTCAAAGCGGAGACTAATTCATTGTTGAAAAGGTTAGAGGGGAAAGAAAGGTTTTACTTAACATAAGTTTTAGTAGCTCCTGCCTTCTTCGTATCTTTGACCCTTTTAAGAAGAGACGCACGTAGTAACGGTTCATGAATAACATCCGCAATTTTTGCATAATCGCTCATATCGATCACGGTAAATCTACCCTTGCCGATCGTCTGCTCCAGATAACAGGTACCATAAGTGAAAGGGAAATGCAGGAACAGATGCTGGATAATATGGACCTGGAACGTGAGCGCGGTATTACCATTAAAAGCCATGCTATTAAGCTCGACTATAAACGCCCTAACGGAGATCTATTTAGTTTTAACCTTATCGATACTCCGGGCCACGTAGATTTTGCATATGAAGTATCCCGTGCACTAAAGGCTTGTGAAGGAGCCATTCTCGTAGTTGATGCCACCCAGGGAATTGAAGCACAGACTATTTCTAATCTCTACCAGGCTATTGAGCAAGACCTCGAAATTATTCCGGTATTAAATAAAATTGATCTCCCTAGTTCTGATCCTGAGGGAGTGGGGCAACAGATTATCGATTTAATTGGCTGTGAGCGAGAAGATATTTTGATAGTGTCAGGGAAAACAGGTGAAGGAGTACCTGCCTTATTGGAAGCCATTTGTGAACGAATACCCGGGCCTTCGCAAGAAATTGACAAGCCCCTGCGCGCTCTTATTTTTGATTCTGTATTTAATACTTATCGTGGTTCAGTAGCTTATGTGCGTGTAATGGAAGGGGTGCTGAAGAAAGGAGACCTCTTCAAATTTATGGCTAATAAGGAAGAGTATAACGCCGAAGATATTGGTTTCCTTAGAATGGATTACCAACCCGCTAAAGAGCTGCGTGCTGGCGAGGTGGGTTATGTAATTGGGAGTGTAAAATCTCTCCAGGATGTGCGGGTAGGAGACACTATAACTACGGTTAAGAATGCTGCTGAAGAAGCTATTGCGGGTTACCAGGAAGCAAAATCAATGGTATTCAGTGGGATTTATCCTACAAGCTCAGAAGATTTTGAAGACCTTAGAACAGCCCTGGAAAAGCTACAGCTAAATGATGCTTCTCTTACTTATGAGCCAGAAACTTCAAAAGCCTTAGGTTTTGGATTCAGGGCTGGTTTTCTCGGATTGCTTCATATGGAAATTGTTCAGGAAAGACTGGACCGTGAATTTGATATAGATATCATCACAACAGTACCGAATGTTCAGTATGAAGTTAAACTGGAAGACGGTAGCACTATTGGGGTGGATAACCCAAGTCAGATGCCTGGTGCTGGTGACATTGATGCTATTTTAGAGCCCTATATAAAAGCGAGTATCATTACTCCTGCTGAATTTATTGGGCCTATTATGAAACTTTGCCAGGAGCGAAGAGGGGTGTATATCAACCAGATGTTTATGCAGAATAACCGGGTTGAAATTACCTATGAGATCCCAATGGCAGAGGTTGTATTCGACTTCTATGATAAACTGAAATCAGGGACTCGCGGATATGCCTCATTGGACTATGAATTTATTGAATACCGAAAAGGTGACCTGGTCCGTTTAGATATCTTGTTAAATGGAGAACAAGTTGACGCATTATCAAGTATCACACACAGAGACAAAGCATATTACCAGGGTAGAAAGGTATGTGCGAAGTTGAAACAGTTAATACCACGCCAGCAGTACGAGGTAGCAGTCCAGGCGGCTATTGGAAGCAGGATCATCGCAAGAGACTCGATACGGGCTCTGAGAAAAGATGTAACTGCAAAATGCTATGGTGGTGATATTACCCGTAAGCGAAAGCTACTTGAGAAGCAGAAAGAAGGTAAAAAACGAATGAAACAAGTAGGGTCAGTTGAAATTCCCCAGGAGGCGTTTCTGGCTGTACTATCTATGGACGAGGACGACAGGTAATGGAAAAAACACCCAGGAGAATTGTAGTGCTTTTCTTTGTGCTGATGATGTTACTTACAACATCTACTTACGCACAATTTGAAGAGCCTAATATCAAAAAAGTAGAAACTCAGGACGCAGAAAACTTCCAACAGAAGTTCGCTGATATTAAATGGACAGGACAAGGTTTTAACTTCAACAGTTTAGACCGAATGCCAGCCATTGAAATCAGGGCCCGGCTTGAAGGAGCTTTTGGTGAGCCAACAAAGACTATTGAAAATATTGTAGAAGATGGAAAGCTAAGGGCAGGTAAGGCCATTCAGTTTGAATACTGGTTTATTGTTGATGGGGAAGTGCCCATGATGGTGCTTGATTTAGACGGACCTTTTGCAAATGGATTGGTATATGTTGGCGCAAGCCGCTATATCGATTTAATGCCTCAAGTAAAGCGTACATTAACCCGTTTATTAACCGAGGCAGAACCTAAAGAGTACACTGATTATTTCTTTTCTCCCGAACGAAACCAATGGTACAAAGTAACTTATAAGGACGGCGTGTACTCGAAGGAAGAAACAACACTTCCATCACACATAAAATTAAACTAACAGATCACTTTGGAAGAAGAAAAAAAGGAAGCAGAAGAAACCAAAAAATCGGGTTTTTTTGGTTGGGGCAAAAAGGATAAAGCCGAAGAAGAAAAACAGGCTAAATCATGGCTTAGAGAGTGGGTTGATGCACTGGTATTCGCCTTTTTTGCAGCCGCTATTTTACGAGCATTGATTTTTGGCTCCTATAAAATTCCTACTGGTTCTATGGAGCAGGATTTACTTATTGGAGATTTTCTGATTGTCTCAAACCTTACTTATGGAGCAAGAACCCCAATGGCAGTGTGTGTTCCATTCACACAGGTTTGCCTGCCAGGTATCAAAATCCCATCCACAAGACTTCCAGGTTTTAGAGATGTTGAAAGAAATGACATCATTGTGTTTAACATCCCCTGGGAAGTAAAACCAATTTCTCAAAAAACGAATTATATAAAGCGGGCAGTAGGTGTTGCTGGCGATACACTGGAACTCAGAAATAAAGTCCTGTATATCAATGGCGAGCGGGAAGAATACCATGATGGATTGCAACGCTTTTATGAACTACACCTGAAAGAAGGAGTTAGGCTAAGCAATGCGAAAATGGAATCGGTAGGAGCAGGCACTATTGGTGGCGAAGACAGATACGTTCGCATTATGGGCAACAATATGTACCAGGTTAATTTGACCGATGATGTCGCAAACGTAGTACGAAACTGGCCTGAAGTGGATTCCCTTACCTATTACATGTTTGATGAAGATGAAGCTGTATTCCCTTACATCCAAAGCGAGGGTAATTTTTCAAAAGCATTTCGAAACCACGATCATTTTTCAGAGATCGTAATTCCTTTTGAAGGGCAGGAAATTGAACTAACCAATCAAAACTGGTATATCTACCAGGATTTAATTGAGCGATTCGAAAAGAATACGGTTACCCGTGAAGGGAATGATTTCATTATCAATGGTGAGAGAACAAATATCTACACGGTACAACAGGACTATTACTTCGCAATGGGCGATAATCGGGATAATAGTGAGGATAGCCGTTTTTGGGGCTTTGTACCTGAAGACCATTTGATCGGGAAAGCGTTCATCGTATGGTTTTCTCTGGACGGCATGGCTCCCCGATTCAGCCGAATGTTTCACGTAATAGACTGAGCAGCAGAACATTGAACAAGGAACTTTGAACTTCGAAGTTCAACTGTTCAATGTTCTTACTTTAGTTTTCTTCAGGAATCAGTTTCATCGTTCGAAGTTCTGCTTCCATAAATAGCGAACTGTCCTGGAAAAAATCACGGTATCTTCCATTTAACCAGCTATCGGTTTGATCTCCAAAATGCGAAGAAAGAGGATTTCCTGATTGTCCCGTCGGTAGAATAGATTTTGTTGAACTCAGGTCAGAAAAGTCTATGATTCTGCGAACCGAAGGCCCAAGCACCATTTCGAAGGGTTTGTCCCATTTATACTGACCATTATTGATACTCATTCCATGCCCTTTTACAGGATAAGGCCCTTTGCTAAGTACATTATCAACTATCATTTTTAATGCCTGAGGTGCGGATGGGTCGTCAGCTGCCTGACCAAATAGTGGAGGGCGAAATGAAACGGTATGAAGTTGTTCCCAACGCCACTCAAAAGGTTCGCTTCCTAACGAATCGCTTAAAAAGAAGATAGCGTCCTGCATACTTTTGAGTACAATATCAGATTTAGTCTCCAGCTCCGGGGTAGAGATGTTGTCGAAAAAGGAACTGGTATCCTGAACCAGCGCACTTAGAGTTCGAACCGGAATTAGTTCATGTATGACAAAGTTCTCATAAGCAGCATCTCCAAGCTCATCTTTTAATGTATTCCTTGTAAAGTTGATGAAGAAAGCATCAAAAATAGAGGCAGCCGTGGAATTCGGTTCATAGTTAAAATCCCAGTTTTCCAGGTAGGATACCGGAACGGAAAAATCATATACATTTTGATTTTGGATAACGTCCAGGATGACCGGAGTCATTGAAGCAGCAAATGCCGAGTAGGAATCATTTTGTATATCGATCATGTCGTCCATAGTTAGAACCTGGTTTGCTGTAAGCCGTTCTTCGATGCGCTGCATTCTGGAAGGAGGCTCCCAAAAAGTACTAATGTAATGTGGGTAATTTTCTGTGGTTAACTTATTATTTGCATTAGCAATCCATCCCTTTGCGGGGTTAATCACGTAAGGCATTTCTTCGTGAGGGATGAATCCCTGCCAATCATCTTCAGGAACCCAGCCTCTGCGCAATGTAACTTTGTTACCAGACCGGACAGGTAATTTGGCGGTAGAAAACATTCCGATATTTCCCTCCACATCTCCATACATAAAATTCATACCAGGAACGCCATAATGGGTAAGGGCGTCTTTAAACTGCTGGAAATTAGTCGCCCAGCTGGCTTCATACATGGTCCTAAGCTCATTTGAAAGTTCATATCCAGTCCACTTCATGGATATAACTTCATTGTTTAATAAAGCACTATTGGGATATATATCAGAAATGACAGGGCCATGTTTTGTAAACCTGATCTCAACCAGCTCGTCATCTGCATCCTTCACTTTAATTACTTCCCGAATTTTTGTAAATGGCTCAAATTGAACTTCTCCAACATTTGCAGAATCTACTACATAACGCCCCCGGTCTTCGGGGTCTACTTTTTCTAAGAAGAAATCAGTGTCATCCGCCATCATACTGGTAAATGACCAGCCCATCTGGTCATTTTGACCGAGAACAATTCCGGGGATTCCAGCTAAGCTGACACCTGATACATTTTTCTCATTTAAGTGTAAATGAACCTCATACCATTTTCCCGGCATATCCAAACCAAGGTGAGGGTCTCCAGCCAAAAGAGGGTAGCCAGTATTTGTTTTTGAAGCATCTATTACCCAGGCGTTACTTCCCACATGAGAGCCCTCGATTTCAAGGAGTTCTCTACGCTCTAATTCCTGTTCTAAGAATGGTAATAATGCGGTGGTTGTTAACCCAATAGATTCGTCATCATTGAGGGAGGTAGGAAAGTCATCAGCCCAGGCCAAAAGTAATTCCTCAAATTGTTCTTCAGGAAGGGTTGCCTTAAGATGATTGTACATCACTTCACTCCACCAACTGATATTCAATTCCCATGCCATTAATCGTGTTACTGCAAGCGTGCGGGTTGGAGACCATTCAATAGGCTCGATATCTGCAAGAGCAAACTGTACCGGAAGTCGGTTGCTGTTCTTTTGGATGAAGGCATTTACACCATTCGAATAAGCATTCAGAATTTCCCGTTCTTTGTCATTTAATACTTCTTTTTCCAAGCGCTCTGCCATTCTCCAGAATCCGAGAGTACGCTGATATTTATCAAGTGGAACGAGTTCTTCTCCAAAAAACTCAGCAAAACGTCCTTCAGCAGCTATTTGACTTAGCGTCATTTGCCACAGACGGTCCTGGGCGTGAACAAAGCCAAAAGCATAGTATAAATCCTCTTCATTGCTGGCATAGATATGTGGAACTCCAAACTCATCCCAATGGATATCAACAGGTGCGTTTAAGCCGTTGAGCGAAATTGTGTCTTCGTAATCAGGAAGCGGCTTATAAAATGTCCAATATGAAGCGAGCCCTATGAATCCCAGGATTAGGATTAAAAAGAAAAGGAGGAGCTTGAGAACCGTATTCATCTCTCAAATGATAATCGTTTGTCGTTAGCGCTCGAATATAGAACAAAAAAAGAACAACGATTGGGTGGGGAATAAAGAATATTCAATGAAGAATAGAGAAGTAAGAATGGTAAGTCATTAAACAATGATCAATTTTTCAATGTTCAATGTTCAATGTTCAATGTTCAATGTTCAAACCTCTTTCTTACTCGAAGGCGAAATTATAATGATTGCTTTTTGCAGAATAATGGGTTGAAAAGCGCTTCCAAAACCCGGAACTTTGGTCAAAAATTAACTCGAAAATTCATCAGGAAATGAACATCAAAAATGTAGCAGTAATCGGCGGTGGAACAATGGGAAATGGGATTACCCATGTATTTGCAATGAATGGGTTTAGCGTAGCCTTAATTGAGACCAAACAAGAATTTGCCGACCGCGCTTTAGCCACCATTACTAAGAACCTGGACAGGATGGTGAGCAAAGAGAAAATCTCTGAACAGCAGAAAGAAGAAACCCTATCTAACATCACCGTTCATTTAACTATTGCAGATGGAGTTGCTAATGCCAACCTGGTAGTAGAAGCAGTACCCGAAGATCTGGAGATCAAACGCTCTGTATGGACCCAGGTAGATGCTGCTGCACCAGAAGGATGCATTTTCGGTTCAAATACTTCCAGCATTTCAATCACAAAGCTGGCGGCTATGACTTCCAGGCCAAAGCATTTTATTGGAATGCATTTCTTTAACCCGGTTCCGGTCATGAAATTAGTTGAGATCGTTCGAGGATTAGAAACTTCTGACGAGGTATACCAGGCTATTGAAGAAACTTCTAAGAAGCTCAACAAAATCCCGGTGCCTGTAAATGATATGCCTGGCTTTGTAAGCAACCGGGTGCTTATGCCCATGATTAACGAAGCCATTTTCGCGGTGTATGAAGGAGTTGCTACTCCGGAACATGTGGATGAAGTAATGAAACTAGGAATGGCTCATCCGATGGGGCCGCTCAGGCTTGCAGACTTTATAGGCCTGGATATTTGCCTCAGTATTTTGAATGTGCTCTATGATGGATTTAAAGACCCAAAATACCGTCCATGCCCACTCTTAGTTCAAATGGTGGATGCCGGAAAATTGGGCAACAAGACTGGAGAAGGGTTTTATTCTTACGCTTAGCAAGGAGAGGGTCATCATATCCTTTCTCTTACTTTTTTAAGTATTTTTTTCTGCAACAAAAAAAAGCGCTTTTCCATGAAAATGCGCTTTTAATTTTGCCATAAGTTAACAAAGCCTTTACACCCTTAGGTTGTTGTACTCTTTGAAAATGATTAGACTCTAGGGCTTTTTCTTTTTAACTAATCATAAGGGTATCTATGAGACAACTTCTACTATCCATTGGGATATGTTTATTTCTAGTAACTACCGGTTTTGGGCAGGTTACAATAGTTGAGCAGGATTTTGATTCAGGAACGACTTGGACGTTTTCATCCGATGTAAGTTTCTTTGATAATGGATGGGGTTCTGATGGCTATTTTGGAACTATTGCTTTTTCTTCTGCTTCTCCACTAAATAGCTCTGATTTTTCTGGAAACATTTTGGGAGAAAATGATCTAGATGATGAAGGAGATAATGGGACAACTGGATTTGCCAATGTTACTTTTGCTTCAGTTGAAATTACTTCTTACACAAGCGTCCAGATAACATTTGATTACGATATACAAGGATACAACGCTACTAACGATGATGTGAACTATGAAGTTTTTGAGAATGGCGTAGGTCAAGGTTCGGTAATAATTCATGACGGAGCTGGTTCTTCAGATGATTCTGAAGGTACAATTACAGTTGATATTGATGATTCTGTAGACTCTGTCTATGTAGTTTTATCAATCAGAAATAATGGAGGTTCTGGGTATTCTGGTTTCGATAATTTTCAAGTTACTGGAATAGCGGCAGGTTCTACTCCAACTAAATTGGTTGTAACAGAAGTTAACGGTGGATCATCGCCTTCCGTGACGACTGGATTTGACGTGATTGTACAGGTCCAAGATGCCGATGATAATCCCGTAACAGCAACTCAAGACACCTCAGTAACACTTTCTTTACAAACAGGAAATGGAAGTTTGGGAGGAACATTAACCGGAACAGTTTCGAATGGAAGTTCTTCTGTTACATTTTCAAATATCACCTATGATACAAACGAATCAGGGGTTTCTATTACCGCCACAAATACAGGGGGTAGTTTATCCTCAGGGACCAGTTCCACATTTGAGGTATTAGCAGCTGCCGATGAATTAGTATTTGTGAGTGTACCATCTAGTGGTACCGAAGGTGTAGCAATAGGCTCATTTACAGTAGAAGCAAGAAGAAGTGGTGACAGTAGTGTTGATTTAAACTACACCGAGTCCATCACTATTAGTAAGTCTTCGGGAAGCGGTACTATAGGAGGAACGACTTCCCAGAGTACGTCATCTGGAGTAGCTACGTTTGATGATATTACTTTTTCTGAAGCTGATGACTACACAATTCAGGCAACAGATGGTTCTCTAACCAGTTCTGTTTCATCTACTATTACCATTTCAGAAGCACCCAAATTAATTATTTCCGAAGTGGCTGACCCCGCTGATAATTTTGATGGGCGTTTTGTTGAATTATTTAATGCTGGAAGTTCTACAATTGATTTTTCTAGTACAGTTTACTATTTCGTTCGTCAGGCTAATGGGGGAAGTTTGTCGAGCATTCAGCTTACCGGAACTCTAACCGCAGGATCAACTTACACAATAGCTGATCAATCTGACTTCAATTCTATTTATGGAGTAAATCCGGACTTAGATTTTGGTAGTGTTACCGGTAATGGTGATGATGGATACTGGCTTGCTACTGATAACACAAGTGATGCAACGTTAAAATCTTCCGCGTTTGATATATACGGAGTAGTTGACCAAGATGGCTCAGGCCAAGATTGGGAGTACGAAGATGATAGAGCTGTAAGGAATAAGAATGTTAATTCCTCAAATTCTACCTGGACTTCTTCTGAATGGACGATTACAACATCTGTGAATGTAGCGGACATGGGTGAAGGAGAACATGATTTTGGTTATTCAGTCGAAATCACTGGCGATACCGGTTGGAGATTACTTACTATTCCTAATACCGGAGCTACTGGCGCAGATATTTCTGATGATGGCATAGCTGCTCAATTTACTTCTGATACGGACAGTGCGACCATTTATACCTATGACGATACAGGCGCTTTTGAAGCAATTACTTCTGATGCTACCACACTAACTGATGGGCATGGATTAGCTGTCTATTTCTTCGATAATACCACCGCTGGGAGTTCAGAATTACCGCTAACTTTAGACGCTTTTGGAGACGAGCCTTCTTCTGATGTTAGTGTATCACTGAATGCCGGAGCAGCAAATCAGTTTACACTAGTTGGTAATCCATTTGCATCGAATTATAATACAAATTCTATTACTGCTACTGGTGGTGATATTTCGGATAATATTGCTTTCTGGAGTGATGCATCAGGTTCATATTCCTCTACTGATAGAACAGCAAGCAGTGGCTATATTGTTTCTCCATGGCAGGGCTTCTGGGTGGAAACTTCGGATGCAGCAGTTACGGGTATCACATTCCCAGCTTCTGGTGCTACAAATAGTGATACAACTGGAACCTCTTTCTCCAAAGAAGTTGATAGTAGAGGAGACATCTCTTTCACACTCTCTTCAGAGGATAGTTATGACGGAGCAATTCGTTTAGCTTTTAGAGGATATGCAACGGAAGAATTCGACAGAGCTGATGCAACCAAACTGATCCCGATGGCTGCTACCTACTCCACTATAGGATTCAAATCTAACGATATGCTAAAAGCGGTAGAGTCCCTTCCTTATGACCTGACGGAGGAAACTACCATTGAGATGGAACAGCAGTTGGTAGGTGTAAGTGGCGAGTTTACGCTAGACTGGACTGGATTAGAAAGCATTCCTGCAAACTGGGAGCTTACTTTCCATGACTATGAACTGGGAACCAATGTAGATATGAGAGCTGAGACCAGCTATACTTTTGAAGCTACTTCAGAAAGTAGTGAGAAAGTAAATCCACTAAGCATGTTAACAGGAGCAGTAGCCCAAGTTCAAAAGTCTAAATCAGAAGATGGCATTCGTTTTGCGATCACCATTACCCCGAACACGACCTCGGTAAGTAATGAAACCGGTGATGATCCCATTGCCTTCGAACTCGAGCAAAACTACCCGAACCCGTTTAACCCATCCACGACCATTAATTACACGGTAGCCTCTACAGGTACAGTGACCTTGAATGTATACAACCTGATGGGACAGAAAGTAGCAGAGCTGGTCAATGCGACCAAGGCTGCTGGAAGCTATAATGTAAGCTGGGATGCCTCAGGTGCAGCCAGTGGCATGTACATCTACCGCTTAGAAGCAGGTGGACAGACGTTGACAAGAAAAATGACATTAATAAAATAAATCAGCTTGCAGCGATCAGGCGTCAGCTTTTGATAAGGAATCAAAAGCTGCCAGCCGAAAGCTGATAGCTCAAAAGCTATAAAACTATGAAAACAAGGGTATTCTTCACACTTACAGCGATAGCATTATTTGTTACGGAACTCTCGATGGCACAGCCGGGGCTTCCTGGGGCACCAAGCCAGGCGCCGATAGATGGAGGCTTAGGCCTGTTGGCGGCAGCGGGAGGTGCGTATGCGATCAGGAAGCTGCGTGACAAGCGCAAAGCGGACGAAGAAAGCGATATCTAACACTGGCTTTCTGACTAACAATCTTAAGCCCACTGCGCAATAGCGTGGCGGGCTTTTTTTGTTTAAAGGGGACTCGAAATATAATTTCCGTTTGCGAGGAGCTTGCGACGAAGCCTGTCCTCCGCAAGTATGCTACTGAAGGCGGGCAATCTCAGGTATATTGGCAAAACTTCTGAGATTACTTCAATATCCCTAAAAGACTGCGGATTCTGCAATCGTACGCTGTTCATCCAAATCCTTTTGAACGCTATCTATCTTCATTTGAATAGTAGCCAAGGGTATTTTTCCTAGTGGCAACCGAAGAGGAGGGTGTTCAGAATTTACCATATCAATAATGGCCCTGGCTGCTTTATTGGGGTCGCCTTCCTGCTGGCCATGAACTCCTTTAAGCTTCTCACGAAATATGCCCGCTGTTTCAGCATAATCCTCGATGACTGCTTCCGCGAGGCCTAATCCATTTCCCGCAAACTCTGTTCTGAAAGGGCCTGGTTCAACGATGGTTAATTTGATGTTTAAAGGGCTTAGTTCCTGGGCCAGGGCTTCACTAAATCCTTCTAATGCAAATTTGCTGGCATTATAAATACCAAAGCCGGCAAAAGCCTTAATCCCTCCATGAGAAGAGATTTGAACAATATGCCCGGATTGTTGTGCCCTCATAAATGGCAACACTTCCTGGGTGATTTTTAATGCTCCAAAAAAATTGGCTTCGAATACAGCCCGGGTTTCTTCTATTGAGGTTTCTTCAACAGCTCCTGCAAATCCTACGCCCGCGTTATTGACCAAAACATCGATCTGTGAGTTTGATTCCTTGAACTTTTTAAAGGTGTGCTCAATTTGTTGGAGATTGGTCACATCAAGTAAAACAGCCCCTGCTTTCCCTTGATAGGTGTTATTAAACTCATTGACTTGCTCTTGCTTTCGAAAGGTTCCAATTACATAGTCTCCGTGTTCAATTACCGCTTTTGCAAGTGATTTGCCCAATCCACTGGATATGCCGGTTATAAACCAGGTTTTTTTGTTCATGATTAATGAAGATTTTTTATTGTGTCATTCTGAGGCTACCGCCGAAGAATCTAAACGGATAGTCACTCAGTAAGATCCTTCGCAGGTATGCTCAGGATGACTGTTAAGGTAGATATGGGAGTGGAGCTTTCTCTTGAACTAGTTCAAGAAATGCTGGCTTTTTTTGCCCGGATTTTACTCAGGAATTCGGCACTCATCCCCAGGTAAGAGGCTACAATGTATTGGGGCACCCGGTCGATGATATTCGGATAACGGTCCAGGAATTCATCATATCGCTCTTCCGCCGTTTTAGATAAGTTTGACAAAGCCCGGTTTCTGGAAAAGGCAAAAGCTCGTTCTGTAGAAGCTCGGAAATATTCGCTTAACGCATGCATCTGCTTGCAAAGAGGCTCTATGTCATCATAGTGCATTTGAAGGATGGTAGAGTTTTCCAGGGCTTCTACATAAAGAATAGCCGGAGTTCGGGTAACATAGCTGTAGAAGTCGCTTACAAACCAGTCATCAACAGCAATTTGAACGGTATGTTCTTTGCCTTCGGTATCAATGAAATAAGAACGAAAAGCCCCGGTTACCACATAATTCCTGTAATCAGATACTCTGCCTGGCTCATCAAGCAAAGCTTTCTTTTCAATCTTTTTGAGATGAGCAATTTCTATTACCTGTTGTGCTTCTTCTTCAGAAAAAGAAACATACCTTCGAATATTAGAAATAAGCCCGGCGTGGTTATCCATTTTCGAGAATTAATCTGACTGCTTCGTAAGCCGATTGCCCCGCACCATGCACCGTGGAAGAATCTTCCGGGTAAGCCTCACCAGCAAAGAATATCTTATTATCAATGGGTTCAACCAGCGTTGATTGAACAGAGTAATCATCATAATGGGTATAAGAACCTTGGATATATGGCTCTGCTGACCAGTTCTGGGTCACATGTTTGACATAAGTTCTGCTTGCATCACCATCAAAAATTTCATCAAGCTCATTTAGCATGTAGGCAATGAGGTCGGCATCATTTTCAAATCCAGCATAAACAACAGAGGGCTCTCCAACACAAAAAAGAGCAAAGATATTTCGATCGGTATCCTTACCAAAAGCGGCATCATAGTATAGTTTTGCTCCATCTTCATCTGTAAGAAACTCTACAATCCCGCCGTCAACGAGCATCTCCGGATAAAACTTCTCAGAAAATTCCATAAAGACCTTTATCCCATCCGGCATATCCACTTTCTCCATTGCGGCTGTTTTTTCTGAAGGGAAGGAAGGGACAAAATCGATCAGGTTCTTCTTCAGAATAGTAAGCGGAACGGTGACGATTACACGATCTGCTTCATATACCGTGCTGTCTTCCGTAGTAACTCTTACCCTGCTTCCTGAATAATCTATTTCGGTAACAGGGCTGTTGTAAGTTATTCTGCCCGATATTCCTGGCACAATGAAGTCTTCGAGGTAATCATACCAGGTAGAATTTTTGAACTTCCATTCCGCATAGAAATTGGTGAAGAAATTCCTTTTTCTGAGCTTCCCATTTTTCCAGACATACATTTCCGTAGGGGCATAATTAATGATGTCAATATCAGCCGTTTCACTTGAGTCATTAAGTAAAGTAGCCAGGATTGAAGGATCGGTGTGAATCCACTCGGCACCTAAATCAATGGGGAAATCAGCGAATCCGTCGATTTTTTTAACGCGCCCTCCGAATACAGAAGAAGCTTCCAGGATCTGGAAATCAATCCCATATTGGTTGAGCACATGACCCGCCATTAATCCAGCCGTTCCAGCACCGATAATCAACACATCTCCTGAAAAATTCACATCAAATTCTTCATAAAAGGAAACGCTGTCGTCACAGGAAGCAAGAAAGCCGGGAAGGAAAAATGCCCCCGCTCCAAAGATAGATGCCTTTTTAAGAAGTTCTCTTCTGGAAATAGAATCGCTCATCATATACTAAATTTAATTCCTAATTCGATAAACAGAGTCATCGAGTTGGTTGAAGTACCAAATCTTTTTCCCAACGAATACTTGTTGAACCAGAAAGTGTTTCCCTTCAATATTCCTATAATTTCCTGGTTGAAGGAAGGAAGGAAGAAGTGGCTCGTTTCTGTCTCCTCGTTTGATCTCGATCCTGTACCAAGGTTCACAGAAAAGGCGGTAGTTTTTGATTCTAACAAATAGCCCAGGCTTACTGAGGTCTTATAGTTAACTCTTCGGTTTTCTTTAATGGTTAGAATCCCTGCTTCAGCCTGAACCAAAAAGTTTTCTGTCAGATCGTACCTGGTGAAATAACCAATCTTAGGTTCGATACTGATATACCGGATTTTCTGTTTACCTGGGTTTTCCAGGACAGGGTTACCCAGGAAGAATTCGGAGCCTATTTGTATCCCCGGCTGAATGAACATATGCCCGATCAGGGAAGCGGATATCCTTGAGTTTGGTTTGATATCCTGGGCAAATAAACCGGATGAACACAGGAGTGCAAAAAATACTCCCTTCAACATCGATACCCTTAAGCCTTTATTCATACCTAACGCTCTATTGTTTTTCTAAGCAGCGCTAGAAAGTAGCAGGTGATATTGGTTTCTCCAACTAAAAGAATGGGAATTTATTTTCCCTGCTTAATTGGCTGACAAAGGGATCAAAGCTCTAAGAACCACACATCCATGTAGTGGGTACATAAATCTCTAAGCATATACTCAATTCATAACAAATCCGATGAACAATGATAGAGGTAAGAGTTATGAAAAAAGTGATTTTTTTTCTGCTAACTATAGCATTAGTACAAGGAGCGAGTTTTGCACAGGCACAACCTGATTTAGATAAGTACTCATCATTCCATTTAGTTGAAATTGAATACGATTCCCAATTTAATGTGCCAATTATTAATTCTCATACACTTGAGAATATACCTTCTGGGGTGCCAGTTTATCTTAAAATAGTTGATGCACATACTGCTTCATATAAAGTGAGTATTGATTCTATTATCGCAAGTCAAATCAATCCGCTTGATTGGCTGCATCCGAACAAGGGGCTTGAATTGTTGTTTGTAGCTCCACCACGAGCAAGGAGTACTGAGGCGTATTTTTATTTAGGGACTTTCGATTCAGGAAGAGAAGTAATTTTTAGTATTGAACGAGGAACCGAAAAAGAGAGCGAAACCACTAAGGTAACCACTACAATTCTAGACAAATCTTTTATCACAAAGACCCTTGAAAAAGGGGATAAGAACCACAAAACAGTAGATTTAAAAAGTTTAATCGAAAATGAATCTCATCCCAATAATGAGTACTTGGTAAAGCTGAATCAAACAGAAGAAGTAACTGATGCTTCAAGCGAGGAGATTAAAGATTTGACGAAAGTAGAATGGATGAGCTATGAAGACATATTCTTACTCTATAAAGAAGACAACATCGAAACAATCGATACCGAAAAGAAAGCGATCAACTGGGCTCCGGTTGGAAGTTTCAGTTTTCATGTACCAAAAAGTTATCGGTTCAGGATACGAGCGGGTTTTAATATGCTTGAAATGGAGAACGAGACTATTTCTATTAACTCGAGAAAGGGAAATAGTGGTGATATAGAAGGGCTAACGGATACAGATTACCCTTTAGGTTTTCGAGCCTCACAGTTTAATGCCGATACTACAAATGTATATCGAATTTCCAGTGGTATCTCAACGAAGCAAGAAGTAAGTCCTGTATTAATGCTTTCCATGTATCCTTTTGGTCGTACCCATTTAAGTAAGAATACTGCTCTTTTTAGTAAGAGTACTATTCGATTTTGGGAAGAAGGAAACAATTTTCGGGATTTTTTTAGAGAATCTTTTTCTTTTCATGTAGGAACAGATCTTGATGGTGATGCATTCAAAAACTTCTTTGTTGGAGTTAGTGCAGAAATTTTTGAAGGAGTGGACTTCGGGGTTTCTCTTTACAGCCACGAAGTAAACCAGCTGGATATCCCCTTCGAATATCAAGCAACCCCACTGAATGGTAGCACCTTGTACTTCACAAATAATGAAGCTCCAACAGTAGATTCCTTCCTTAGAAAAGACAGAGTAGTTGATGTTTCGTATTCAGTTACTGTAGATGCAAGCATTTTTCAAACAGCATTTGGATCTGTTTTTGGAACTTTGAGAAAAGCTATAACAGGTAATTAGGAAAGGTTTTGGCGATCATATTTATAGCAACTCCGAAATTGTTCGATCAACATCTTTAATCTTCGTTTTCCAGTTCATTGATGAGTAGACTACCAGGAAAATAAAGAGTAGGGAAGCGCCTCCGAGAATAAACCACTTTGTTTGAGTGAATGTGATGGTTGTGGAAAAGAATAAAAGGAAAGAAATACCAAATATGGTAGAGGTTAAAACCGTCAGTAAAGCCAGTCTTCGTTGTCTTTTTTGAAGTATTCCAAGGGAGCCTTTTAGGTTAGTATCCTGAATCGGATTTCGAAGAAGAAGCCATCCGCTAAAGCGCACGAGGATATAAGCCGAAGTTGAGCCGATGAGCAGAAGGTTCGACCACAGAGGCTTGGTAGCTCCATCAAAGGCTCCATAATAGAATACTGTAAACAGGATGAGTAAGAATCCTTCGATAGCAAACTGAAGCCGCATTTGTTTGATTCTGGGATGATTCTGTATTCGTGTCATAAGCATGAGCTCCCTCACAGTTTTTTTATCGGTTTTTTTTGAATTCCAGGTGGTCATTAATTCTTCAATATCCATATGCTCTAGGTTAGTATGTTTTTCAGTTTCTGTTTTATCCGGCTGATTTTTACTGCTACATAGTTTTCAGTTATCCCTGAGATTTCGCCAATTTCTTTATAGGAATACCCCTCCAGGAATAAGGCTATGATAGCCCGTTCCGCTTTTCCTAATCTTCTGAGCGCTTCAAAGAGACGATCCTCATTATCAGAAGGGTTTTCATGTTCAGATGAGATATCGTTCAACAAAGGTGCTTCCTGTACATCTAGTTGTACTTGTTTTTTCCTGAATACAACAATGGCAGTATTAAGGGCTATGCGATACACCCATGTACTTATCTTCGCCTCTCCCCGAAATGCTGGAAATGCTTTCCATAGCTGGAGCACAATTTCCTGGAAAAGATCTTCCTGGTCTTCAGGGGTGTCCCGGTACATCAGGCAGACTTTATGAATAATACCCTGATGGTCGTCTACAATTTCAAGGAAAGTGTTCTCCACTATTTGGCTTCCTTTTTGAACTGAAAGCTTCGTCCCATACCCTCGGCCGTAACTCCGGTAACCTGATTATCCATTACCTTGAATGTGAATTCAACATCTACTTTTTTCCCAAAGAATTGATGGTCACTTTTGGGATAAATCTCAAATGGAGGATTTTTTCCCAGTCTGGCAAATAACCGTTCGCTTTGCTCACGGATAACGAGGCTCATTGTTCCGGATTCTGATACATAGGTTCCCACATATCGCTCGGTCTGTATGGTTTCTGATGAGATTTGCTCATGAATTTCGGGCATTTCAAACGGCCGATTGAATATGATCTTTTCTATATCAGAAGCAATAGACTTGACCGGCAAGGAAGAAATATTACTAAGAATAATGATGACTTTATGATCATCAGGGTATAATGCAAGAAAACTGGAATATCCCCAGGTGCCTCCTCCATGGTAATAATTTTTCGTTTCGCCTGGCTCAGTATGCCATCCATATACATATTCTTCATTTTTCGATCCTTGTTGAAAAACCAACATTCTGGTTTCTTCGCCCATTAATGAGTTGTCAAAAAAACTGGTACTCCAGGCTAGCAAGTCACTGGCGTTTGAATACAAGTCACCGGCACCTTTGAGCATCGAATAATTACGGTAAGGAGCTACCACCAGGTGATCATCGGATATCAAATGATACCCCGAAGCCAATCGGGGTATCACATTGAAGGTACTAGAGGTTCCTGTATTGGTTAGTTTAAGCGGTTCGAGGACCTTCCGCTTAAGGATGTTTTCATAAGAATCATCATATACCGTTTCCAGGATAGTGGCCAGCAGATAATATCCCGGAGTGGAATAGCTCATTTCAGAACCCGGTTCGAAAAGCAAATCTAGGGCATTTATCTCTTCAAGGGTCTGGGGAGTAGTCATCTGGAGTTTCGATGTGACTTCCCAATAGTCTTCAATAGCTTCATTATGGGGTAAGCCCGATGTATGCGTTAGCAGCTGGTAAATAGTGATGTCTTTAAAATTGGGAGAAAGGTTCGTTAGATAGCTTGCGGCCTTTTCATTTACGTTCAGTTTCCCTTCCTGGTGAGCAATAGCAATAAGAGTTCCGGTAAAGGTTTTGGTGATAGAAGCGATTCGGTAGGTAGCTCCTTTTTCCATATTCAGGTCATGCTCTAATGAAGTCTTTCCGATTGCTTTGTTATAAATAACCTGCCCATTCTCCCAAACAAGAACTTCACCATTAAAATTATTTCTTAGGTGAAGAACATCCAGATATGTATCTAAACCAGAAGTAACCCCGGTTGAATTAGCTTGTGAAAAGGTGGGGACTGATAAGATTAGTATCAGAAAGAAAGGGATAGAAAATTTGAAATAATTCATAGCACAACATTTAGGATTTCCCTATTTGTTGTGCTTGAATCAAAAAACCTTACAGATCAGAATAATTTTTTTGAGTTATCCTCTTTAGGCTATTTAATCAATGTCATAGACCTGTTGAGTGTGACATTACCCATTTTCAGGCGATATAAATAAATGCCACTGGAGAGAGAAGATGCGTCAAAGGAAACGGTATGTAATCCTGCCTGTAAGTTTCCCTCTACCAGAGACGTAATTTCCTGGCCCAGAATATCAAAGACTTTCAGAGATACTTCTCCGGATTCCGGTAAGCTAAAGGTAATAGATGTGGATGGATTGAAAGGGTTGGGATAATTCTGCTGAAGATGAATAGTTGATGGAAGCTCTACATCTAATTCATTGGATATAGTTACAGCTTCATATGTGCCGCCAACGTATCTGCTGAAATCATCATCTTTAAGCTGGTTGAGTTTGAGTTCATAAAAACCTGGCAGGTCATTGATTCTACCTCTAAAAGCTCCAACAAGAAGAAAATGCTCTTCAAAAGTAGAGGGAGGTGTTACTCCTTCAGGAGCGAATGGTGAATCCGCCGTTTCAACAGTTTGGGTATGAGCATGATAATGGTATCCAAAACCATCACCATGATCATGTCCACCATATTCATCCAGTTCAATATCATATCCTATCATGGAGGAGTAGTCAGCTTCATGCTTTCCAAACAGTGCAATCCCGTCAAAGGCAATACCAATTACCGGAGGATGATCTCTCCCTTCAAAATCAGAGATATTATAGAGATTTATGCCATTTCCTGTATAGGCATGTCCATCGGCGTGGTAGTGTAATTCCAGCCCACCTCCAACATGAATACCAGAAGTTGTTACTTCTGCATCCTGTACTGCAAATCTGAGGTTATTATTCATTGCCGGGTAGATCGTAACCCCATCTACGGCAACACCCATTGAAGCAAGTGGAGTATAGTTATATACCGTTTTTTCTTCATTTGGGTCAAAGTCGGTCGCTAAATCACCATAAGGACTTAGGTCATTTTCTAATAGGGTCTCGATTAAACCATAATCTTTTAGAGGTATTTTTATCAGGAAATCACCCAGCTTTCCATCTCTAGTAACGGTAGACTCAGCATAACCTACTCCATGCTGTGCTCCTGGGGGCCTGTTCACATCAACAAGTTGGTTAGGTCGGGTAGACACAGCATAAGAAGTCAGAACCATATATGGATGAGGGACACCATCATCATCTAAGGCATTCGTAAAGTACACATTCGGAACGGTATTGTATCCAAGCCTGGCTCCATAAATGTCAGAGCTGGCTATTTTTTGGGATAGCATATTTTCTCTAAGTGCCAGGTAAAACTCTTTTGGATACCTTAGCGAAGCTCCATATTGAGTAAGAGTACTCTCAATGAGATCTAGCATTGCGCTTGCAGCTGCAGTTGCACTTTCTGAATCCCCTGTTTGATCAAGGAAAAATTCATCCAGATCCATAAAAAAAGAAGTAGCAATACTCGTGTTTTCAATAGCTTCTATCTCGGGTAAAGCGGCCGTAGCATTAGAGCTGTATTGAATACTAATTGGGTTAAAGTCAGATCCATCCTCGATTTCTAAATCGATAAGATCATTAGCATCTGCGAGGAAGAATGTACTTGCCAAGAGTTCATCTTCGTCCCATGATAATACATTAGCAGTATTAACTAACCACTTTGGAGTCCAACTATCAACCTGAACCATCGAGTCAAGTTCCGCATCGTAAACCCATTTGCTTACAGCCTTGATGGTAGCTGAACTGCCTGTACCACTGAGTTCAATCGCAACATGACCGGTTTCACTGGCTTCGCTTATATAACGTGTACCTGTATCAGTAATACTAGCTGAGGCATCAGTACCTTCATTTAGTGCATAGTACTTATGAAGGAAGGGGTTCAATTCGTATTGACCAGCTAAGGGCGTTTCGCTGTTTGCAAGATCACCGTTGATATCTACTATTTGGAAGATACTTCTTAGCAAAGAGCCATAGGTAGAAGAAGCTCCGTGTACAGCAGTTAGCTCTACGGATTCAATAGAGAAGTCTGACTCATTTAATACAAATGCGTGCGTTTTTTCGGTGTTAAGTAATACAAAGTAGCTTCGATTATCAATCTCAGAAAGAGCCACTGGAGTCCAGGCCTGGTTGAAACTGTTATCCAGTACCTCACCAAATGGTTCGGGACCATAAAAGTCGAACGCTTGAGAAGTCGATACCTGAGGGCAAAGAACGAATAGAAAGGCAATTATAACTATGCGCTTCATAATGATTGGATGAGTTTAATTTGAAGCAATCTAGTTAATAGGAAAGGATGAATTTAATGATGTAGGATTTGTGTAGGGGTAGCTTTTTTTGGCCGTTAGTGCCTTTGTTAGTTCGAACCTTAGAATTTTAATTAGTTATGTGGAAGTGAATCGAATAGTGCTCTTTTTTCATCCATCCATTTTTGGAGAGCTCCCGGATCACTCATCAATTCCCTCATGGCCTGCATAGCTTCCATATGAGCTTTGTCTTTTTTCTGTAACATCTCCATACCATGTTGCCTGCTAAGCTCGGCCATTTCCTCAAAAGTTTCGGCATGGAATTCAAGATCACAGGCTCCGCCTAATTGTCTGCAGGTCATGGTTTTCATGGCATGTAGGTTTCTTAATATTTGGTTGGAAAGTAATCGGGGAAGAGGAGAGGAGCAAATTATCAAGCGTAGAATTGTTTGGTGGAATGAGAAACAAAGTGAAGTTATCACCGTAGCCAACTCCGTTGACAATTTTTGATAAGGAGAATACCATGGAAAAAGGAATAGGAATCGCAATTGGCATAGCAATAGGAACAGCTATTGGGGTGACAACAGGTAGCCTCGGATTGTGGTTAGCCTTAGGCGTTGTGCTAGGGGTTCTTATCGAAAATGGAGAGTTTGAGGATTGGGGGGAATGGGGCGCTGAGTCCGAGGATTAATCGCTTTTCTATGTTCTTTTGGGTCGCCAAAAGAACCAAAAACTCTCCGCTAAGAAATTGGAATGGCGCTCATGAAGTATCGGCTGAATAAATCCGAAGGTCTTCGATCTAACTCAAGCGCTAATACTTTTCTCCCCGAGCGGATTTATTCACCTTTCAGGTACGCCGATTCTTCAACTCGCTTTTTCCATTCCAATTTCTAAGGCGGAATACTTTTAAGTCCACTCAATCAGATTCACTTTCTTCGCCAATATTTCAGAGGTCATTTCAAATCTAAGTAATACATCCAAATCGAGTCCGGAAGCAATGCGGTAGGAATAAGTTTAGTGGAAGATAGAATCGTGATTTGGTGAGATAATCAGCGACTGGATAGCACGATATCTACATTTCTTACGGCGATTTTTGGATACTTTTGATCGCTCAAAAGTATCATAGAAACAAACTAAGAATCCTTCTCTTCAGCAGCGGCAGCTAAGGCCTGCGCTATCACTTCAGCAATAGAGTTACACCTGGAATCCAGCCCTTCTACAGAAGCAGAGATAATCTCGAATTTACCTTCTGGTAAATACTCGATGTCAAGATTTATTTTAGTATCAGTTGCTGGCATAACATTGAGTTGAATAGAGGAATAACCCGAATGCAAGAAAGATTCGTTCCAGCAAGTGAAAAAGTCATCCTGAGCTCAACTTCCTCCTTATTTGGCACTTCTGTCGAGCTAAATGGAACATATGTTACGCCTAAGCTCCATTTCTTTCTGTCGAAGTAAAATGGATGCTTCTCATCCAATACTATTTATAGATACATCTACAAAAATAGAATAAAAATATATCGAGGAAATTGCTATTTATGTCTGTTTTTTATAAATTTAACTCGTTATATAATAAGAAGATAACACCAGCTCACCAGCTCACCAGCTCACCAGCTCACCAGCTCACCAGCTCACCAGCTCACCAGCTCACCAGCTCACCAGCTCACCAGCTCACCAGCTCACCAGCTCACCAGCTCACCAGCTCACCAGCTCACCAGCTCACCAGTGTGGCTATGAATCACCCCAGGAAAACTAAGTCCCTGTTCAACTGGTTGGCCCGGGTAACCGGGACCGATTCTGTATGGATAGAAGGAATAGAGCATGATAATAAACCCATTTGGGCACTTGCCCGTCGGCTTTCGCAAAGCTGCTGGTACGTAGTAAGCAGGTTTGCGAAAGCTACGGCCGCTCTGGCTGTTGTGGGAGGGGCTTTGTTACTTCCCACACATTCCCTACACGCTCAATCCGGGTTCGATTTGATTAACTTAACGGGCGCCAATGGGATTACTTTTCATGGACTTGATTGGGAAGACAGAAGTGGTGGGGCCATAGCCAGCGGGGACATCAACGGGGATGGAATCGATGATGTGATCATTGGAGCACATCAGGCAGATCCTAATGGAAGTAGATCAGGAGAAATCTATGTGGTGTTTGGTACCTCCACTCCTTTTGCTTCTTCTGTGAAGCTTGATACCCTGGATGGCAGTAGCGGTTTTATCCTTCATGGGATTGATGGCGGTGATATAAGCGGGTTTAGTGTGGCCAGCGGGGATATCAACGGGGATGGCGTGGATGATGTGATTATTGGAGCGCCTGCAGGAGGCTCCAATGGAGAAACCTACGTAGTTTTTGGCAAATCTACGGCGTTTTCCTCCATCGTGGAACTTTCTTCTCTGGATGGCAGTACCGGCTTTGTGGTTGGAGGGGATAATTTAACGGATACTGACCGCATCGGGTCTAGTGTGGCCAGCGGGGATATTGATGGGGATGGGTACGATGACCTGATTATTGGCGCACCTTTATCAGGTGATAATTATGGGTATTATGGGGATGCCCACGTGGTGTTTGGTTTTAATGATACCACTACCGATACCCTGGAGCTTTCGTCCTTAGACGGAACAACCGGCTTTGTGCTTCGGGGGCATATATATGAGGGTTTTAGCGGAAATGCGGTAGCCAGCGGGGATATCAACGGGGATGGATACGATGAGGTGATTATTGGCGCACCAAACGATAGTGGCATCAATAGTGAAGCCTATGTGGTGTTTGGTAAATCCACGGCCTTTGCTTCCAGTATAGAGCTTTCGTCGCTGGATGGCAGCACCGGCTTTACCTTTGGTACCGGCCCGATCGATACGTTTTATGGCAATGCGGTGTCCAGTGGGGATGTTAATGGGGATGGATACGATGATCTGATTATTGGAGCACAAAAAGCGGAACATCCTAATCCAACCCATGGAAATGCATCAGATGAAGGCCTCACCTTCGTGGTGTTTGGCAAATCTACTACCTTTGCCTCCAAAGTGGAGCGTTCATCCCTGGATGGCAACACCGGCTTTACCATTCATGGGGTTGATTTCGACGACAATAGCGGAAGTGCCGTGGCCAGCGGGGATGTCAATGGGGATGGCAGACAGGATATGATTATTGGAGCATATGGAGCGGATCCCAATGGAAGCAATTCAGGGGAAACCTATGTGGTGTTTGGCCAAAGCAGTTTTGCCTCCACCCTGGAGCTTTCGTCCCTGAATGGCAGCACGGGCTATGTGCTCAACGGGATTAAAAGTCTGGCGAACAGTGGGATTGCCGTAGCGGTCGGGGATATCAATGGGGATGGAAGACAGGATGTGATCATCGGGTCACCTGGAGCAGATGTCGAGTTAGATACTAACCTCAATGAAGGGGAAACCTATGTATTTACCCAATTCCCGGAAGCGGGAGAGCTAACAGGGAGCGAAGGTTTTCGCATGCTGGCCGCCCCGGCTTCCGGCACCATCCTGGATGAGTTCCTGGCACCCCTCTGGACCCAGGGCATGACCGGAGCCGATGCGTCCAATGGGGGAGCTAACGTGTGGGTGTGGGACGAAACCGCGGGCATCGAAGGCAGCTGGAGTGCCGTCTCAGACCTTGCCGGCCAGGATGTGGCCCACGGGCAAGGCTTTTTGATGTACGTGTACTCCGACGATGATTTTGATGGCACCACTGAGGGCTTCCCAAAGGTGCTCAACACCATCGATATCTTTAACAGCACCGTGGTGGATACCGGAACGGTAACCCCGGTAAGCAGCCTGGCGGACGGCCGGTTCTTCCTGGCGGGAAATCCTTACCCGTCCACCTTCGACTGGGATTCTTCCGCCGTCTCCAAAACCAACCTGTCCAATGCGATCTACATCTATGATCATGCGAATGCGCTCTGGCAAACCTGGAACGGGTTCGCTGGCAATATTACCGAAGGCCGTATTGTTCCCTTCCAATCCTTCTTTATCCAGGCCCTGGGAGGAGCCGGGACGTTGCGCATTGGCGATGGCTCGCAAACCAATTCTTCCGGCACCTTCTTCAAGCCGCTTCGGGACCAGGAGCCGAAAGCCCTAAAGATCGATGCCCGGGCCGGCGATATTGCCTCCAAAGCCTGGCTGAGTTTCCAGCAAGGGGGAGAGCTAGGCCGGGATGCCTTTGATGCGTTATCCCTTCGTCCCCTTGGAACCCCCTACCTAAGACTGGCTACGGTAATAGAAAGCGAGGAAGAACTCCAGATTAACGCCCTTCCGGTCGGCCACTCCGAAGAGCTCCGGTTCCCGCTTATCCTGATGGGCATCCTGGATTCTACGGTAGCGAGCCTTTCGTTTGAAGGCCTGGAGAAGTTTACCGGGTGGGACATTGCTATTCATGACCTGGATACCGAAGAAGTGTATGAGCTGGCCGAGGATGATGATACGCTGAGCCTGGCTATTCAAAAAGAAAAAACCAAGCCTTCCAGCCCCGAACGGTTACTGCTCCCTGTACCTGGAAAAGCAAAAGCAGATGGGTACCGCTTTGAGCTGGTGCTTACTCCATCTACCCAAGTATTCAATGAACCTGTTTCCGGGTTACCGGAACATGTAAAGCTGGAACAAAATTACCCGAACCCCTTCAATCCGGTCACAACCATAACCTACCTGACCCCGAGACAAAGCAGTGTCCGGTTGGAGGTGTTCGATGTGATGGGGCGTAAAGTGACTACATTGGTTGACAATGAGCGACAAACCCCGGGAAGATATACCGTTCGGTTTGATGCCTCTTCCTTAGCTAGTGGGGTTTATTTCTACCGGTTAACGGTGGGTAATACGGTTCAAACCCGAAAGTTGACCCTGTTGAAATAATCCAACATGTATGTTGTGTACCCCTTACATCCTATCGGGGATGATCTCCCCGGTAGTTTTTTAACCCAATAATTAATGCCGGTATGAGAGTGTTTAGTGCTGTATTTCTAACAATGATAGTGATGATTGTTCCGGACATGCTCTTTGCTCAGCCTGGTCTTCCCGGAAGCCCTAGTCAGGTACCCATTGACGGAGGGCTTGGGCTGCTTGCAGCAGCGGGCGGAATGTATGCAGCCAGGAAGCTTTTAAAGAGAGCTGGTGAAGATGATAGTCTCAATGATTAACTCACTGTTTAGAAATTCAATAGGCAAGGGAACCCAAACATTTCTAAATATAATATACCCTACACACAGGTGTTGGATAGGCACCTATGTTTTTTATTTGCACCAACTAGTGAAGCAGGCCTCAGGATGATTTATTAAGCGAGGGATGTAACTACAAATTTTTGTAGGTTCCGCAAAAAAGGGAACACATGAGTTGGTCGTTAGCATTGATGATAATCGCAGGGATGATATGCTTTGTCATCTTCATGGGAATCGTCATTTTTGGAGGCAGAAAAACAGCAGAATACAAAGAGCTTCAAAAAACACTGGGCAAACAAACCAATGACCTGGATTTAAATGCCAAGGAATTATGGAAGGCATTAAAGAGAAGTGAGCAAGAGAAAGAGAAAATATTAGAACGCCTTCAAAACCTGGAAGCCATCGTTACCAGTGAAGCTTATGAATCCATCAAAGCAGGAGAGGATACTGAAACCATAAAGCTTCATTTGGATGATGAAACTCCTGAAGAATTAAAGGATTCGGACAAAGCCGCGAATATGGCTAAGCGGGTTAGGTGAGTTTGATTTAAAGACTACTAAAAGGGAATCAAATAGGCTTATAAATAATTTTTGGTCCAGTCTTTTTTTTATTCGTTTTAAAATGAATAGGATTATAGTTATCAATTTCAGGAGTTCTTAAATCATTACTGAAAAATAAAACTTCCTTGCCTTCTCTGGATTCATAAGCCGTATGTCTAAATGAATATTCTTTTTTATGAAATCCATCGTATAGTTTTTGTATCTGAGGCAAATTGTCATATGAAACAATCCATTTGTGATTTTCTATTTTTTTAATTGCTTCTGAAACTAGTTTATGGTCATTTTGTTGATAGTAATTCATGTAAAGAGAATTAGCTTTTAGGTAGTAGGGTGGGTCAAAATAAAATATCACATTATTGTTCTCTCCTTCTCTTTGAATCTTTTCTATAAGACTAAGGGCGTCTTTTTTGTACAGTCTAATGTCTTTTTTTCGCGAGGCTATGCGCCTAATCCTCTTTATTAATTCGGCTTTGTTAAAACGACAATCCATAAGATAATTGCCATTTTGTTTTGACCCACCAATTACTCCTCCATTTATAATTCCCGATCTATTAGTTCTATTTAAATAAAATGTTGAAAAGCCTAAGTCTAATAAGTCTATTTTATTTTTATTTTTTTGTACTTCTTTTTGTTTATACCACTCCTTAATAGAAAGTTCACAATTATAGATCCGTTCACATAACAAGTCTGTCTTATTTAGCACTGAGTGCCAAAAGGCATAGATTGATCTATCCTTATCATTGATAGTAATCCGGTTGACAAAATCTTCTAAAAGCAAAAACAAGGCGACGGAAGATCCTCCAGCGTATGGTTCGATATAATGCCCATTGACATTATTATCAATACATATTTTTGCTACAAATGCTGCAAGTTTATTTTTTCCACCAGGGTATCTCAAAGGAGAATAAATCATACTAGAATTTAGAGGTGTCGAGCTTTTTTAATAAGTCATTTTCCTCTTGTAGCATAAATTCAATTAGAGGGATTAAGTTGTCGCAAAAAGTATCAGAATCTGCTGGAGTTGCTCCGACTTTATAATTGTGTATTACTTGATGTAGTCTATCCAAATCTAATGCTTCAAATGCCTTTTTATCACTTCTTACTGTTATCAGAGAAGAAAACAGATTTTTTAATTTATTAAAGTTAGTGTAGGGGAGTTTAGTATTGTTTTTGCCATAAAAAGCTGGTTGGAAATAAGTTAAGTCACATAAATAGGTGCCATTATAAGCAGTATTCTCAATGACAAATTTTAATGTACACTCAAATGCAATTCGAACCATAGCTGTTTTTGCATTTGGGTTATCATCTTTTTTTAGACTAAAACATTCATTAATTGTTTTTTTAACACCAGGTGCGATATTCTTTCTATATGTAGTAGGTCTTTTTTTTGTTGATGATCTTGTTTTGCTTCCCTTTTTATTGGAGGTGGCTTTGTTACTTTTTTTTCCACTTTTTGGCTTAAACCCAAATTCAATTAACTCATCTAAAAAACCTTCTTTCTTAGTATCTATATCTTGGGTTTTAGTAGAAGGATATAATTTCAAATACTCTATCAATGCATTTATATATGAGATAAATGAATCTTGGTCGGTAATTTTTATTTCATATGATGGCTTTCCTAAAAAATAGTACCCACATTTTCTACTGAAGCTAAATAATCTTTCAAAAATAATGGTCTTACCACCTGTTCTTCCTCGACCTCTACGTAAAAGTTTTTTTAAATCTTCCCCTCCTATTTTTACAGATTCATAGTAGAAGCTTGCAAGTTTTAATAGCTGACTTGGGTTAGAATCAAGTTCTCGAATAGTATCAAATGAACTTCCATTATTATATATGCGGTCAACTTCTAGGGCCTTAGCAATTCTATCCCATTGTTTAAATAAATTATTCGTGTGTTCATTTAGTATTCGATTTTCAAGATCAGTTGGATTATGATAAATAAGGACTGGTAGCTCCTCAAATTTTCTTGTTCTCAATTCCAGTTCAAAATCTTTTGGTCTTGCTAGTGCCTTAATAGCGGCGCACCTTCGATTACCATCTCTTACTAAAAATTTATCTTCTACTTGAAGAACCCAAAGTGGTCTATCAGGATAGAATTCATTCGAAGCCGAAATGGCTTTAGCAATTTCTTCAGCCGATTCATTGAATAACAAATACTCAATTAGATCTTCTTCTTTTCCACTACTACTGTAAAGTTGAGCAAATCTGGGGTTATTAATATCTAAAACTAGATCATTAATTTTAGCAGTAGTTAGCGTGTGTTTTTCAGCCATCTATATCCCCGAAAATTTTTATTGTATATAAAATATTTTCAAGGATTAATATGTAAAAACATATTGAACTATAAAAGCCTTTGAAGGGGGTACGTGAAAAATCTGTAATATGAGTATTAGTTATTCTCCGGCCTTAAGGTTCTCACCGTAGCACCGGCCTGCCACATTTCGCTTTCTCGCAGTTCTTGGAGTTCTTGTTCTAAGCCTTCCCGGTAATCATCTTTAGAATTGGAATCAATGGACTTTTGAGCTTCATTGCCCGCCGCTACTTCTTTGTATAGCTCTTCGAACACCGGTTTGGTAGCATCCCGGAATGGTTTCCACCAGTCTAAGGCACCGCGTTGAGCAGTGGTGGAACAGTTGGCATACATCCAGTCCATACCGTTTTCGGCGACTAACGGCATAAGGGACTGAGTAAGTTCTTCTACTGTTTCGTTAAAGGCTTCAGAAGGAGTATGCCCATTAGCTCTAAGCACTTCATACTGTGCGGCAAAAATTCCCTGGATCGCGCCCATAAGGGTTCCTCTTTCACCAGTTAAATCGCTGTACACTTCTTTTTTGAAAGTAGTGGGGAAGAGGTAGCCTGAACCTACACCAATCCCCAATGCAACCACTCGATTCTTTGCATTTCCTGTGGCATCCTGAAAAATGGCATAGCTAGAATTCAATCCACGGCCTTCTAAGAACATTCGTCGGAGGGAAGTACCTGAGCCTTTTGGAGCAACCAGGATTACGTCCACATCTTCCGGAGGAATAATGCCGGTTCGTTCTTTGTAGGTGATTCCAAATCCATGGGAGAAATAAAGGGCTTTCCCGGGAGTGAGGTTCTCCTTCACTGTAGGCCAAAGGGAGATTTGCCCTGCATCGGAAAGAAGGAATTGAAGGATGGTTCCTCGTTGACAAGCCTCCTCCAGCTCAAAAAGCGTTTCGCCGGGAACCCAGCCATCAGCCACGGCTTTATCCCAGGTTTTGGATTTTCTTCGCTGGCCAACAATCACATTAAAGCCATTGTCTTTCAGGTTTAAGGCTTGCCCCGGGCCTTGTACTCCATATCCTAAAATAGCGATCGTTTCGTTTTTGAGGGTTTCTCTTGCTTTATCGAGAGGGAATTCCTCGCGTGTTACTACTTCTTCTTCGACTCCGCCAAAATTTAAAAGTGCCATTTTTATGTTCTGTTGTTTTGAGTTAGTGAGTTTCTATGAAATTAGGTTTGGTGGTTGTAATGGCCCACCCCTCAATCCCCTCCGGCGGAGGGGAGGCTCCTTGTTCTATTCAATGAAATAAACAACGAGTGTCTCCTCTTGAGAGGAGAACACGAGGTGTGTTTTTGATGGTATGGAGTTTGATTATCCATCAACTCCTTCCTCCAATAATTCTTTGACCTGTTTACCGAGGCCATATTCTTGCCGGGCTACAGCTACGCGGCCTGAGCGTACAAATTCATTGATCCCATATGGCTGTAAATCTTCGAACAAAGCAACGGTTTCCCTGCGGTATCCGGCTTTTTCGATTACAACGAAATCTTTTTCAATGGTTAGGAAGCGAGCATTATGTTCTCTGACAATAAGCTCTACTTCCAGGCTGTTTGTTAAAGACTCAGTCGGGATTTTGTATAAGGCCAGTTCCTGTTGAACCACTTCTTCACGCTTATAATAGCCCGCTTTTAATACTTCAACCTGTTTTTCGATCTGCTTCACCACTTTTTGAATCACATCTTCTGTTTCGGTTACAGCCATGGTGAAGCGGTAGATACCATCCATTTCACTTTCGGAAGCAGTGAGACTTTCAATATTGATTTTTCGCTTGGTGAAAATAATCGTGAGCCGGTGCAAAAGGCCGACATGATTTTCAGTGTATGCCGTAATCGTAAATTCTTGCTTTAGAGGTACCATATCATCACTCCAGTCTGATCTCTGCTACTCCTGATCCACTGGGAACCATAGGGAATACATTATTCTCTTTTCCTACCATCACTTCCAGGAAGTAAGCGCCATCATATTCAATGAATTCTTTAATGGCTGATCCCAACTCTTCTCGCTTAGTAACCTTATTGGTAGGGATATAGAAGCCTTTAACCATCTGCTGGAAATCAGGGTTAATCATTTCTGTTGCAGAATAGCGCTTATCAAAAAAGAGCTGTTGCCACTGCCTCACCATCCCTAAAAACTCGTTGTTGAGTAATAGCACTTTCACCTTCGCTTTGGTCTGGTAAATGGTAGCCAGTTCCTGGAGTGTCATTTGAAAACCACCATCACCCACAACGGCTATCACTGTTCGATCAGGAGCTCCAAGTGCAGCACCCAAACCTGCGGGGAGCCCGAAACCCATGGTTCCGAGTCCGCCCGAGGTTATGTTGCTCTTCGATTGAGTGAATTTGGAATAACGGCAGGCTACCATTTGGTGCTGCCCCACGTCGGTAACCAGGATATGATCACCTCCGGTATTCTCATTGATTAATCGAATTACTTCTCCCATACTCAGTATGTCGGAAGTAGGGTAGAGCTCGTTCTGTATTACTTTTTCATGCTCTTGTTTATCACAATCTCTGAATCGCTGGAGCCATTCTTCATGGCTAGTTGGTTTTACCCGCTTGATGAGCTCTTGCAACGAGTCTTTAGCATCACCTAAAACTGCGACATCCGCTTTCACATTCTTGTCAATCTCTGCCGGGTCTATTTCCAGGTGGATGACCTTAGCCTGCTTCGCATACTTGGATAGATTGCCCGTTACCCGGTCATCAAATCGCATACCGATAGCAATGAGTACATCGCATTCGTTGGTAAGGAGGTTGGGCCCATAATTGCCGTGCATACCCAGCATTCCAACATTCAAAGGGTGATCGGTTTCGAGAGCGGAAAGCCCCATAATAGTCCATGCAGAGGGGATACCCGTTTTCTCAATGAATGTCTTGAATTCTTTTTCGGCGTGAGCCAGGATTATCCCCTGCCCAAATAGCACAAAAGGTCGTTCTGCATTATTGATAAGCTCGGCGGCTTCCTCAACCTTAGCCAAATCAAGGCTTGGTTTTTCAATATAGCTGCGTACGGAAGTACATTTCTTGTATTCGAAATCAAATTCCTCAAACTGGGCGTCTTTAGTGATATCCACTAAAACCGGTCCCGGCCGCCCAGATCTTGCCAGGTAAAAAGCTTTGGCTAGTGCTTCGGGAATTTCCTCAGCGCGTGTAACCTGGTAATTCCATTTGGTAACCGGCATCGAAATGCCAATTACATCGGTTTCCTGGAAGGCATCACTTCCTAATAAAGCAGAAGGAACCTGCCCGGTTATACATACAAGAGGGGTGGAATCGATTTGAGCATCCGCTAAACCTGTAATGAGGTTTGTAGCTCCAGGCCCGGAAGTAGCCAGGCAAACGCCCACTTTGCCAGAAGCACGTGCATAGCCTTGAGCGGCATGACTGGCTCCCTGTTCATGACGAGCAAGGACGTGATGAATTTGCTCGCGGTAATCATAAAGCGAATCATACACAGGCATGATTGCACCACCAGGATATCCAAAGAGCATATCCACGCCTTCTTCGAGTAAAATCCGTACTACGGCTTCTGCACCAGTAACTCGTTCAGTTGTGGTTGTATGTGTTGTTGTTTGATTGAGTGTGTCTACCGTTCCCATAGTGAGTGAGTTGAGAATGACTGATTAGAACTCATCGGTCACGCAGCCTTCCGAGGCTGACGAAACCGTTTTAGCATATTTGTATAGCTGTCCACTTTGTTCTTTAAGTGGGGGTTCTTGCCAGGCTCCTCGCCTGGATTCTAATTCCTTTTCTGAAAGATCAACCTGGATAGTGTTCTTCTCTGCATCAATACTGATGAGATCGCCATCCTGGATTAGTGCAATAGTTCCTCCCGATTGAGCCTCTGGAGTAACATGCCCAACCACGAAGCCATGAGATCCACCGGAAAACCTTCCATCTGTGATTAGAGCTACATCTTTCCCAAGTCCAGCACCCATTATGGCTGAGGTTGGCTTTAGCATCTCGGGCATCCCGGGACCGCCTTTCGGTCCTACATAGCGGATAACAATGACATCACCTTTTTGAACCTTGCCATCTCGGATACCATCATTGGCTTCTTCCTCGCTATCAAAAACCCTGGCAGAGCCCGAGAAGGCGAATCCTTCTTTGCCGGTGATTTTTGCCACAGCTCCGTCTTCGGCTACGTTACCAAATAGGATTTGAATGTGACCGGTGGTTTTGATGGGAGTGGAAGCTGGAAAAACTACTTTCTGTTCAGAGGAAAGCGGGCTTATATCCTCCAGGTTTTCCTCAATACTTTTCCCGGTAACCGTGAGGCAACTTCCATCGATCATACCTTCATTCAGCATGAATTTCATTACACCGGGAATTCCACCCACGTTATGAAGATCTTCCATTACATACTGTCCGCTGGGCTTCAGATCAGCAAGGAAAGGGGTTGAATCACTGATTTCCTGGAAATCAGCTAAGGTAAATTCGAGGTCCGCCGCTTTAGCAATGGCTATCATATGAAGTACTGCATTAGTAGAACCTCCGAGAATGGTAATCAGCTTAAACGCATTTTTAAGGGAGGTTTTAGTAAGGATGTCTCTTGGTTTTAGATCCTTCTCAAGTAACGAGTAAAGATGTTCGCCTACAGCTTCACATTCCAATACTTTATCGGCACTGGTCGCAGGATTAGAAGCATTATAAGGGAGGCTCATTCCCATTGCTTCTATGGCTGAAGCCATTGTGTTAGCTGTATACATTCCTCCACAAGCTCCGGGACCAGGACAAGAGTTCATTACAATATCTTTGAATTCCTGGTCATCGATAGAACCCGATACTTTTTGTCCCCATGCTTCGAAGGCGGAAACCACATCCAGTTTTTTCCCATTGTGATGTCCCGGGGCAATAGTACCTCCATAAATTAAGATGGCTGGCCTATTGATGCGAAGCATCGCCATTAACGCTCCTGGCATGTTTTTATCACACCCAACTATTGCTGCCATTCCATCATAACTCATCCCTTTCACCATCGACTCCATTGAATCAGCGATTAAATCGCGAGAAGGAAGAGAGTAGCGCATACCCGGTGTTCCCATCGAAATACCATCACTTATGCCAATAGTATTGAAAATGAGGCCGGTCATTGAATGAACATTTACACCTCGTTTTACGTGAACAGCCAGATCGTTCAAATGCATGTTACAAGGATTTCCCTCATATCCTGTACTGGCAATACCGATCATAGGCTGTTTCAGGTCTTCATCAGTAAGTCCCAGTGCATGGAGCATTGCCTGGGCGGCAGGCTGTGAGCCGTCTTGTGTAATGTGTTTGCTGTATTTGTTGAGTTCTGCCATTAATTCTTTATCAAAAAAAAAGCCTTCCGGTTGGGGAAGGCTTCGTTTAAAATCGTTGTCCTATCAACATAGAGCTTTCCCCGGTCGGTATGATTTACCAATGACGCTAATAATGACCAAGGAAATGATAGTTGATAACATAATTAATCTGTTTGCTCGCAAAGAAAGAGCTTCTTGCTTCGAAATACAATCATCCGATGAAATAAATATTCAGAAAAATGGGATGGCCAAAGAAAATTTACCGTCCGTTTCTGGGACTAAACTTAGCTCTAATGACGTCCTGGATAGGTTTTTGATCAATTTTAGATTCCAGCCAGGATATGATGTCCAAGTATAAGAAAGCCCGGCGTTGATAAGGTTTTTTCTGGATTTCAAGAAGGGTAGCACGAAGGTTTTCGAACTCTTTGGTTAAATCCCGGGGGTTGATAGAGGTAAGGTTTCGGAGGAATTTCAGGATTTCTTCCTGGACAGAATTAAGGTCGTTCATTTTGATAATGAACCGGTAGGTAGAGCGAACCTGGTACTCCAATAGTGTTTGGTTTCCAAGCTCAAAATGTGCAATCAAATTCAGAATTCGTGCAAAGCAATGAATGTCCTCTCTTAGCCTTGGGTCAGGATAGTTGATGATTCGATTCAGATAAGAGATAGCTTCCTGAATCTTTCCGGCACCAAAGTACATACTGGCAATTTTATAATAAAATACCAGGATTCGATGGGGGTCGATTCGGGATTCAAACTTCTCAAGCTCCTTTTCAAGTTCAGGGATAAGGGCCAGGCCTTCAGTAAAAGTGCCCGCCATAAAATGGGCATTAATACGCGATGTATAATAGTACTGGAAACCCAGGTTTTCCATGTTTTCTGTAATTCTGATCGGAGGGTTATCCAGGAAGTATTTTAGATGCTGGACCTCCTTTTCATGTTTGCTATGATGCCCCAGGATGAACAAAGCCTCGAGCAAAACATGCATGCCTTTTAGGTACCAAACGGACTCTAATTCGAGCATATCCGGGTTATTTCGGAAATGCTCCACCCATTTTTGGGCATGGCGGTACTGCATTAAAAAGTCCTGCACAATTAAACTGTACCATGCATAGGACACATTTAAATAATGCTGCTCAAAGAAGCCAATGTTACTTAAATCGATCTGGGCAAGGGCCTTTTCGAAGAACTTTTCTGTAATATCATAATCCTGCTCGCTACGAACATGCCCTGCTTTGATATAAATACCATATAACCTGAGTGCGAGATTAGAAAGCTGATGATAAGTATCGACTGACTGAATGGATTTCTCAGTTTCCTCGATCAGTTGATCAGCCCGGTTTCTTAAACTGCGAGTGATGTATTGAGATTCGATCAGTTTCTCAAAGCCAAGTATCTCCGTGGTTAGTGTGATGCGGTGGTGCTCATAAGAAAGAAGCTTGGCTTTTTCCAGGATTTTCAGGCTTTGTTTATACAAACCCTTGTCGTACAAAATTCTGGCATAATCAATTTGTTCTCTAAGCTGAATGTCGATGTTATGGCTTACATAATTCAATCTAAGGCTGGTCATAATCTGCTTATATAAATGAGCCTTTAGATTAGAAAGCTGTACCTTTTTCAGGCCCGAAATCTTCTTGAGGATCAGCTCTTCATCATACCCCTTGGCTTTATCAATAGCATCAAACAGCTGGATAAACTTAGCATCTTCAGAGCTATTTCTAAGTGCATAAATCTTAAACCCTCTTTTTTCTGCCTTAGTAAGGGATTTAATTAGCTGATATAAATGATCGTTGGGCTGGTTGGCCATTGTAAAAAAAAGCGCTTATCAGGGTATGTAAGCTTTTTATAATTATACCTTTAACTAATTCCTAATCGGAGCTGTAGTTTTTTGGATGTTGTAATATAGATGTATTTCGGTTTCGTAAGTAGAAGGTAGCCAATTACTTTCGGACACCAATTACGGATTCTGACCAAATCTGTAAATGACGTTGATAAGTTAGAAATCAATAGCAAAATGCCAAACGATCGAATTCAGATTTTTGATACTACGCTAAGGGACGGCGAGCAGGTCCCTGGCTGCCAGCTAAATACCGATGAGAAAATTGAAGTAGCACGAGCATTGGAAAGCCTTGGGGTAGATGTGATGGAAGTAGGTTTCCCGATCTCGAGCCCTGGAGATTTCCACTCAGTGCAAAAGATTGCTGCAATCATTAAAGAATCAACGGTGTGCGCGCTATCAAGAGCGGTGGAAAAAGATATCGAAGTGGCAGCAGAAGCAATTAAAGATGCAGCTCGTCCCAGAATCCATACCGGAATTGGAACTTCAGACAGTCACGTATTTGACAAGCTAAGAACCACTCGTGAGAATGTGATTGAACGTGGGGTTGCTGCCGTTAAGTACGCTAAGCGCTTTGTGGAAGACGTGGAATTTTATGCTGAGGACGCCGGACGAACGGATAACGAGTTTCTCGCTAAAGTAATTGAAGAAGTGGTAGCTGCCGGTGCTACTGTTGTTAATATTCCGGATACCACCGGGTATTGCCTTCCCTGGCAATATGGGACCAAGATCAAGTACCTCAAAGAGAATGTGAAGGGAATAGATAACGTCACTATTTCTACCCATTGTCATAATGATTTAGGTTTGGCAACAGCAAACTCAATCGCTGGAGTAGCGAACGGTGCCGGCCAAATCGAGTGTACCATAAACGGCATTGGAGAACGTGCAGGCAATGCTTCCTTAGAAGAAGTAGTAATGATTATGCGTCAGCATAAAGACTTAAATTACGATACTGGTATCAATGCACGGTGCCTAAAGTCAATCAGCGAGTTGGTATCCACAAAAATGAGGATGCCAGTTCAGCCGAATAAAGCTATTGTAGGAGCTAATGCGTTCGCTCATTCTTCCGGTATTCATCAAGATGGAGTAATAAAAAGCCGGGAAACCTATGAGATCATAGACCCGCTGGAAGTGGGAGTGGACGAATCCTCAATCGTGCTTACTGCCCGTAGTGGAAGGGCAGCTTTAAATTTCAGAGCCAAAAAACTAGGTTTTGATGTTACAAGAGAAGAGATGGAAGGGTATTATCAAGAGTTTCTGCTCGTAGCAGATGAGAAAAAAGTAGTGCAAGATCATGATTTAATCGTACTTTTTTCCAGAACAGCTTCTAAAACAGCCTAGTTAAATACATGGGAAAAACACTATTCGAGAAAGTCTGGGACCGCCATGTGGTGGATAAGGTCCAGGGTGGATTGGAAATCCTTTATATAGATCGTCACTTCATTCATGAAGTAACCAGTCCACAAGCATTTGATGGAATTCGGAACCGGGGCATTGGCCTCTTTAGGAAGGAGCGGATTGTAGCTACTGCCGACCATAACGTACCTACCAAAAACCAGCATCTGCCTATCAAAGATGTACTATCCAAATTCCAGGTTGATACCCTTACTAAAAATTGTGAGGAATTTGGGATTGATCTGTATGGTCTGGGACATAAATACCAGGGTATTGTCCATGTGATTGGGCCTGAGCTGGGAATCACCAAACCAGGAATGACTATCGTTTGTGGTGATAGCCATACTTCCACACATGGAGCTTTTGGAACCATCGCTTTTGGTATTGGAACCTCCCAGGTTGAGCAGGTGATGACAACTCAATGCTTGTTGCTTCAACGACCAAAAACAATGCGAATCAACATTGAAGGGGAACTTGGTGAAGGAGTGTACTCCAAAGACATCGTGCTCTACATTATTTCAAAACTAGGTACTGCCGGAGGGACCGGGTATTTTGTAGAATATGCGGGTTCCGCCATTCGCTCGCTTTCCATGGAAGCCCGGATGACGATCTGCAATATGAGTATCGAAATGGGTGCACGTGGGGGAATGATTGCTCCTGATGAAACTACTTTTGAATATATCAAAGGCAGGAAGTATGCTCCCGCAGGAGAAGAATTTACTGAGGCTGTGAATTTCTGGAGCAGCCTGTATTCGGATGAAGACGCTGAATTTGATGCTGAATTCAACTTCAATGCTCAAGATATTGAACCCATGATTACCTATGGTACCAATCCTGGAATGGGTATGGGAGTTACGGAATACATCCCAACACTGGATGAAGTAAAAAACCCGGATGCGTTGCTTAAATCGCTAACCTATATGGGGCTTGAACCCGGAGAAAGGCTCCTGGATAAAAAAATTGATCATGTATTCATCGGAAGCTGCACTAATAGCCGAATCGAAGATCTAAGGATTGTAGCCGGGTATGTGAAAGGGAAAAAGAAAGCACCTCATATACAGGCGATGATTGTACCTGGTTCAAAACAGGTAGAAGCTCAGGCAAGAGAAGAAGGAATCCATGAAATATTAGCAGAAGCAGGTTTTGAACTCCGAGAACCAGGGTGTTCAGCTTGCCTGGGAATGAACGAAGATAAAATCCCCAAAGGGGAATATTGCGTTTCCACATCAAACCGAAACTTTGAAGGTCGACAGGGCCCAGGAGCCCGAACCATGTTGGTAAGCCCGCTAACTGCAGCAGTTATAGCAGTGGAAGGTAAAGTTGTAGACGCCCGTGAATATATAGAGGAAGGAGTATTGAGCTAATGGAAAAGTTTACTACGCTAAAAACCACAGTTATTCCTCTTCCAGTTCAGGATATAGATACCGATCAGATTATCCCGGCGCGTTTTCTAAAAGCAACTTCAAGGGAAGGATTTGGGGATAATTTGTTCAGAGACTGGCGCTTTAATGAAGATGGAGCTCCAAAATCTGATTTTGTGCTCAATGATGATATCTACTCCGGTTCTGTACTTATTGCTGGAGAAAATTTCGGATGCGGTTCAAGTCGTGAACACGCTGCTTGGGCTTTGGTTGATTATGGCTTCAAAGCGGTAGTTTCAAGCTACTTTGCAGATATTTTTAAGGGTAATGCATTGAATAATGGATTACTCCCGGTACAGGTAAGTCCGGAGTTCTTAGCAGAACTATTTAGTATTGTAAATGAGAACCCTTTTGCTGAAATCATAATCGATTTGGAAGAGCAGCAAATTTCTGTAGAAGAAAAGGGGCTCTCTGAGTATTTTGAAATCCATCCTTACAAAAAGATGTGCTTACTCAACGGATATGACGATATCGACTTCTTGATAAGCAATAAGGAAAAAATAGAAGCCTTCGAGAAAACACACGTGGAGTTTTAACAGATGGAAAAACGTATCGCAGTATTGGCAGGAGATGGCATTGGGCCAGAAGTAGTGAAGCAGGCAATAAAAGTATTAAATGCAGTTTCACATAGATATAAGCACGTTTTTGTATATGATTTCGCTCTTGTAGGAGCCGCCGCTATTGATGAAACCGGGAGCCCTCTTCCTGACGAAACCATTGAAGCTTGCCAATTAGCAGATGCCATTCTTTTTGGAGCTATTGGAGATCCCAAGTACGATGATAATCCAAAGGCAAAGGTAAGGCCCGAACAAGGCTTGCTTCAGCTCCGCAAGACTCTCGGATTATATGCTAATATCCGGCCTGTTCAACTATTTGAATCATTGATTGAACGATCTCCTTTAAAAGAGGACCGGATTACTGGAACTGACCTGGTTGTATATCGTGAATTGACCGGAGGTATTTACTTCGGGGAGAAGGGCAGGGATAAAGACGGAAAATCAGCATACGACCACTGCAGTTATACCACCGAAGAAATTTCGCGCATCGCAAAAATGGCATTCGAAGCGGCAGCTCGAAGACGAAAAAAGCTTACGCTGGTTGATAAAGCCAATGTGCTGGAAACTTCTCGTTTATGGAGGGAGACGGTTCAAAAACTATCTGAACATTATCCCGAAATTGAAGTGGAATATTTGTTTGTAGATAATGCTGCCATGCAGGTTATTCAGCGCCCCAACCAGTTTGATGTGATTCTGACTGAAAATATGTTTGGAGATATCATATCAGACGAAACGAGCGTAATTACCGGCTCTATTGGATTATTACCATCTGCATCCTTTGGTCGTGATACCTCACTTTATGAGCCCATTCATGGAAGCTATCCTCAAGCAGCTGGAAAAGATATCGCCAATCCTGTGGCTACCATTTTATCAGCAGCCATGATGCTGGAGAGCTTTGAGATGTATGAAGAAGCGAAGCGTGTGAGGACTACTGTTAGTAAAGTGATCGAAAAAGGCCTGGTTACTCCTGATTTAAACCCCGAAGATTTTATCTCTTGTTCTAAAGTTGGAGATATCATTGCCCTTCTTATAGAATCTGATGTAGAAGAAGAAGCGGACTTCGATAATGTCTTCGAAGGAAGCTTGCCTTTGATTTAATGATATTAGGGTTTACAACTATTAGCTCTTGGGCTCAGAAATTTTAGAGCTATATCTGGAAGGTGTTTGGTCAAGGTAGACCTTTTTAGAAGGTTTAAAGAAGGTCTACTTCTGTTGTAGTCACCTTTCTTTTAGTTATAATCTTGAAGTCAATTAAAATCTCTATTAGTGCGTTACTTCAAGCTTATTCTCATAATATCTCTATATCTATTAATCTCCTGTCTGTTTGATAGTGATTCTTCTGAATCTGATCCACCCGTAGCTTTTTATCCATTTAGCGGGAATGCTACGGATGTCATGGGAAACTCTCCTTCTCCATTTATTAAAGATGCAGTTCTAACAGAGGATCGATTCGGAAATGCTGAAAGTGCATATTTTTTTAATGGAAATGGTGATTATATAGATACGAATGGAATTTGGGATTTCTCAAGCAGATCCGTTTCTATATGGTTCAGACCGGATACTGAAGAGTTAGAATCTGTAGCCCAACAACGCATTCTTGATCGGGGTGGTTTTGGAAATAGGACAGGTATATTAAGACTAGCTATTGTTGATGGCAAACTCACCATGTATGAAGGTGGTACTGTTGGTGAGCAAGTTACTGATGATACTTTGGAAACAGGAAAATGGTACCATTTTGTAATGTCAAGGGGAGATAGTTCAACCGTTTATTATATAAATGGGGTGCGCTTAGGTGAAACAGATATTGGATTTGGTGATATCAGCTCATCTGGTTATCAAAGAACAGTGTTAGCTACCAACAGAAATAGAAATAATCATTTTTTTCACGGAGCAATTGATGACTTGAGAGTTTATGATTATGCCATAACGAATAAACAAGTGCTAGGCTTGTTTTTAGAAGGGGGCTGGCCCAGGTAGAGAGAAATTAAAGGAAGCTTGCCTTTAATCTGATTCTTTATTGTATTGTCAGGTACCTATTAAACAAGGAGGTACTATGGTTATCAGCTATAAGGCAGCTCAAAAGCAACCGGAAAAAGTTGTTCCTCAGGCATTACAAGCCCAGGATTTTATGACCAGGAAATTAATCACCTTCAATCCTGATCAGCCACTGCATGAAGTCATTCAGATTCTTATCAACAAAAAAATATCCGGTGGTCCGGTAGTTGATAAGCATGGGAAACTGGTAGGCGTAATTTCGGAAGGGGATTGCCTGAAAGAAGTAGTCCGGGGCAAATACAACAACAGTCCACAGATGATGGGCGTAGTTAAAGATTATATGACCGAAGAGCCTATCACTATACATCCTACTATGAATATCTTCGAAGTGGCTAAGTTATTCCTCAAACTGCGCCTTCGTCGTTTTCCTGTTCTGGAGAATGAAAAACTGGTTGGGCAGATCAGTCAGCGAGATGTTATGGCGGCTATTGAAGAACTAAAGAATGAGACCTGGTATTAGTTCTTTAATGTAATCCCATAAAGTATTCAAAGCCGTCGATAATATCTAAATAGACTCCATCAAAACCGGAATCGAGAATTTTCTGTAGGTAGGAGCTTTCAGTACCGTAGATGTATTCTTTCCACTCTTTTTCCCAGTACTCTACCTTATAATTTTCGGGCCAGTTTGGGTTTTCTTCCACTATCCACTCAGGATTGCCAGGAGTCCAGGTCTCGTTCCAGTAATATCGATATGTTTCCGCCTCACCAATGCTCATATAGCTGATCACTAACCGGCTTCCGCCATTTGCCTTGGTTTTGAGTTGGTCGATGTCCGCTTTTGTAAGCAAGGTCCCGAAATGAAAAGCATCTATAATCACCACATCATAGTTAGTGCTGCTTATATCAGTGATAAATGACTCTATGAGAGAATAGGCTCCAGGATTTATCAGGTACAGAAAATTCTGAGCGTCAGATAATTTTTCAATATCCATTGAATTTTCATTGGATAATTCTTTGGGATAGGAAGGAATATTATCCAAAGCTCTGCGGTCTGCTGCAAAAGAAAGGTATCCCTTCTGTTGATTCCGGATGAAAGAGCTATCCATTTTGAAAGGGGTAAAAGCATAATCGGTCGTTAGTACAGTCTTCCCAAATTGTGTTCCTATATCCAGGTAAAATTCCAGGTAGTCGATCATTTCTTTCGGGGTATTAAGATCGTCTCCCTGGTTTCCATAATACAGGCTTTCTTGCCCAAGGCCATCAATAGCATTTAGATAGGAAGTATCCGGGTTTCCATTCCATAACCCATTATCCGAAACCAGCCGGTGACCATTTTGGGGAATCACAATAAAATCAGGGTCCTGTTCCCTGGCATAAGCCGAAATCTCCTCTACAAAAGTCCGCATTTCTTCCTGGTAATCAATTTCAGCTTCGGCAGGAGATGTTTCTGAGCTACAAGCCAATACAAAAAAGCTGTACAGCACAAACAGGTTTGTGAGCAAATGAATCATGAGTTTATTTTTGGGCAGCATTTCTTATTTCCTACCTTCAACAAGGAACAAAGGTAAATAAAAAGTTGACCGATTTTTTTATCAAGGCAAAGGAAAATTTATCTCAATACTGGGAGTATGATTCATTTCGAGAAAGGCAGGATGAGGCTGTTGAGTCAGTACTTTCCGGAAATGATACATTGGTCTTGTTTCCAACAGGTGGAGGTAAATCGCTCTGTTACCAGGTTCCGGCTACCGTTTTGGAGGGATTAACCTTGGTAATCTCTCCCTTAGTTGCTTTGATGGAAGACCAGGTTGCACAATTAGCTGAACGGGGCATTTCAGCAACGTATATAAATAGTACGCTTACAGGCTATGAAGTAGAACAACGATTGGTAAATGCCAGGAATGGAATGTATAAGCTTCTATACTGTGCCCCGGAACGATTGGGTACCTCACTATTCCAGGCAGAAATGGAGCGGCTTTCCATACAACTTGTTGCTATTGATGAAGCACATTGTATTTCAGAGTGGGGGCATGATTTTCGGCCACCTTATCGAAAGATTCGGGAAAACTTGGGAAGTATAGCAGAGCATACCCGTTGGCTTGCGTTAACTGCGACAGCCACCCCGGAAGTAAGGGAGGATATCATCTCAAGTCTGGGATTTAAACAGCCTACAATTATCTCAAAAGGTTTTGAGCGCCCGAATCTTAAATGGTGGGTAACTAAAACTCCTCAGAAAAGAACCAGAATTACCGAAGCAGTAAAGAAAGCCTCTGCGAAAGGTGATGGATTGATGTATGGGGGAACCCGGAAGAATTGTGAAGATTGGGCAGAGCGATTTACTGGAATGAAATTGGTTTCGGAACCGTATCATGCAGGGTTAAATGCCGAGTTGCGAAAGGAGATACAATCTAGATGGATTAGTGGAGATACCCCTCTTGTAGTAGCCACAAATGCGTTCGGAATGGGTATAGACAAAGCTAATTGCAGGTATGTAATCCATGAGGAAATACCCGGTTCTATTGAGTCTTATTACCAGGAAGCAGGACGAGCCGGAAGAGATGGGAAAGAGAGTTTTCCTATCCTTTTTTATCGCGAGTCAGATTATAGAAAAGCGGTGCAACGTATAGAACAGCATTATCCCACGTTTGAGCAAATTCAAAAGGTATACACCGCTTTGGGAGATGGATTGAACCTGGCAGTCGGTTCCGGTACCGAGGAAATGGTGGCTTTTGAAATGGAGAAGGTGAGTGTCCGGTCTTCATTACCTGTTTCGATTTGCAAGGCTTCTATACGTATGATGGAACAGTTTGGAGTAGTAGCTACCCGAAGTGGGGTTCCACCCATGGTGAGCATTCAGCTTACTCTGAGTCCCGAGATGATGATAAAGTTTAAGGAGCGTTGTCAAAACCCGGAGAAAGCAGAGTTTGTAGATAAGATTGAGAGATTATTCGGTCATTTTGCTTATGCCAACATGGTAGAACTGGAATTAGATTTTGTGTTAGAAAAGTTAGCGATATCCCGAAATGCACTTATCAAAGCATTGAATGTGCTCATGATGAATGATCATGTCTTGGTATTTACACTTTATCCGGAACGGAATATGGTGAGGTTACTGGAAGCCAGGTCAAAGGAAATTCCTATCTCAAAAAAAATGGCAGAGGATTACAGAGCAAATCTGCTAAATAAATTGGAAAAGATGCATGGTTACATACAAACTCAGGGATGTCGGGAGGTGTATTTGCGGAATTACTTTGGAGACATCGGAGCTAAGCCGTGTGGTCATTGCGATAATTGCCTGCGTAAAAAGGAAGAGCCGGTTCAGCTTGAAAGGGATGACCTCAAAAGACTAATGGATTTGATAAATGAGGAAGGGATGGATATAGATAGAATTGTCAAACAATTAGAATGGACCGAAAATAAAGTGAGAGCTGGAGTAGATTATCTCATTCAGGAAGGGTTGATCAATGATTCAATTAAGAATTAAGAATGAGTTTCTAAAATTCTTAATTCTTAATTGAGCAATTGATTTATTGATCATCCTCCAACGCTTGTTGTTCTCTTTTTAGAATATTCAGCGCCGAATCTAGCCTCACAACATGCTCATTCGGTTTACTTTGATAGTATCTGTGAGAGCTAAGAAACTGGTCTTCTTCAACATCATAATGGATGTATACCTGATTAATTAGTGAATCAAGGTTAAGTGAGTCCGAACTAACGTATGCAATAGCATCTAGTAATTGAAGCTCTGCTAGTAGCTGGATATAAGTGCCCTCTTCGATAAGATCATCAGGCTTTGGAATTTGTTCCTGATCGTCACAAACCAGCCCAAGAAAAAGAAGAATAATGACTATTACTCTCATTAATTGGAAGGAGGCTTAGGATTAAGAGGACGCATTACAATTTCGCTGATCAGGAAATTGTCAGGTGTTTCCAGTACATATTTCAGCGTTTTTGCCATATCGATGGGCTGCATCATATTGGGATGCATTTCCATTCCATCAATAGAATCGAAGAAATTAGTGGCAATAGTACCAGGGAAAAAGCAGGTTACTTTTATGCCATCGTATCTCAATTCCTTAAATAATGCGTCACTAAATCCTCGTAGCCCAAACTTGGTAGCGTTATATGCTGAAAGCTTTGGGTTCCCCAGTAAACCGGCTATAGATGCGATATTAGCAATATGGCATACATCCGGATTTTTCTTCATTAGAGGGGTAATCAACCGGGTGAGATAAAACACACCTGACAGGTTCACATCCAGCATGGTGTGCCATTCTTTTAAACTCAATTCATCAACATTAGCAAAATATCCAAGGCCGGCATTGTTAACCAGGATATCAGGGAGGTGCTCATCGCCAAATGTGGATGCTACCCAACTCTCCATATCGTCGTACTTTGTGACATCCAGAGTGACAGGGATAAAATTGTCACCCAGATGGTTTTTGATTGAGTGTAATTTGTCCTCACTTCTGGCTAAGCCATAGACGATTGAACCATTCTCAACCAAAATTTTACTGAACTCCGCGCCAATTCCGCTGCTGGCTCCTGTGACTATTGCAATTTTCCCTGTTAGGTCCATAAGAAATCTTCTATCTATTTTGTATTCTCAGTGTGAAAGGTAATACAAAATGATGAGCAATTTCGATTCCTCCTTAAGCGAGTCTATTCTATTTGTTGATATTGGTAATTCTGCGGTGAAAGTAGCCGTAAATAATGAGTATGGATGGAAAGTACATAGCTATCAGTATGCAGAAGAGGCAGCCCACGAGATAAATAACAGGCTGCATCCGGTGCAGAAAATTGTGCTTTCCAGTGTTAGGGAATCAACACGGGATGTGATTATGAGTGAGATACAGGCTCACCTTGTCGAGGAGCTAACCGTGAATGATATTTCCGATGAAAAACTAGATTATAAGACTCCTGAAACCCTCGGAATAGATCGCTACTTAAGTTGTCTCGGAGCATATTCATTGGTAAAAGAGGCAGTACTTGTAATAGATGCTGGAACAGCATGTACAATCGATTTTATGGATGAAGGAGGAGTATTTCGTGGGGGAGTGATAATGCCCGGACTCAATCCTTTGCTTACAATATTCAATAATACAGCTCCAGCGTTACCCCAGGTAGAACTTAATGTCCCGGATTCCTACCCTGGTAAGAGTACAGAAGAATCACTGCAATGGGGACAGGTTGTCTTTTGGGTAGATGGCATTAAGCAACAGCTACAAAGGTACCAGTCAATTTTTGGAGACTCTAAACTTTTTTTAGTGGGAGGGGACTCAGAAATTGTACAAAAGCTACTTGGTATTAATACTCGAATAGAAAAAGACCTGATTTTCAGAGGGATGGAGATACTGTTAAAGCACAAGAAGTAAGAATATTCAATAAGGAATAGGGAGGTAAGAAGTAATTTATACATTCAAGTCCCATTCTTACTTCTTAATTCCTTACTCTTTATTCTTACTTCAATATGACGATTACTCGTCAGTAGAAAGCTTCTTCTCGATCATAGAAATAACCATCTCTCGTGCTACTTTGTTTTTTCCTCCACGGGGGATAATGACGTCAGCATAACGTTTGCTTGGTTCCACAAACTCAAGGTGCATGGGCCGTACAAACTTCTCATACTGCTCAAAAACACTCTCTACGGAACGACCTCTTTTTCTTATATCTCTCTTTAATCTTCGTAGTAACCGGATATCATCGTCGGTATCTACAAAAATCTTTATATCCATAAGTTCAAGCAATTCCGGCTCGCTGAAAATGAGAATCCCATCCAGTAAAATTACTTCTGTTGGTTTTGCAGTAGTAGTTGCTTCTTTTCGGGTATGAGCTTCAAAATCATAGGAGGGAACTTCAACGGGATATCCTTGTAATAATGCATTCAAATGGCGGATTAGCAGCTCTGTTTCAAGTGAAGAGGGATGGTCAAAATTCATTTTGACCCGTTCTTCGAAAGCCAGGTGCTTGAGATCCCTGTAATAGGAGTCGTGCTCAAGGCGAAGCATATTTTTAGGGCCAAAGTGATCACAGATATAATTAACTACTGTTGTCTTTCCTGAACCACTTCCTCCTGCTACACCAATAATCAAGGGTTTCATAAACAGGATTAGTTAGAGGAGCTGAATGCTTCGGTTTTTTCGTATTCCACTTTGTAATCACGAATGGCACGGAAAATAGCAGATGCCATAATAGATTGGCCATATTCACTGGTAAGAAATCGTTGCTCAGAAGGATTAGTTAAAAAGCCAACTTCTACAAGTACTGCGGGCATGGATGCTTCATAAAGCACCTGAAATCCAGCCTGTTTAACCCCTCTCGATTTCCTGTTTGCCCGGTTCGTAAACTGGTCATCAATCATGGAGGCGATATGCTCACTTGTTGCTATATATCCACTGTGAGCAAGTTCATAGATAAGTATGTCTTCTTCAGTGAGCTCAAAAAATTGTTTCCCATCGGTATTAAAAACGGCATTTTCACGTTTCATGATTTCGAAAGATTCCTGGCTTCGGTGGAGCCCCAAAAAGAAAACCTCAGTTCCCCGGACTTTTGAAGACCTGAACGCATTCCCATGGATAGAAACGAATAAATCACCTTCCACATCATTTGCAATTTGACCTCGTTCTGCCAGTTCAAGAAAAGTATCATCATCCCGTGTATACACCACATTCACATCTGGTAGGTATTGATTGATATAATCTCCCAGCTTTTTGGAAATTATAAGAGCGATATCTTTTTCTTTTGTTCCCCTGTATCCAACGGTTCCCGGGTCTTTGCCTCCATGTCCGGGATCAATGACGATAGTATCAAATACTAGTTTATCACGGACCGAGTTATAATTTACATCCGGATCAACAGGCTGACTGGGAATACTCTCTATTTCTAACGCATCGTCAGGGTTGATATCCAGGTACCAGTTCTTTGCTAGAAATTGTTGGGTGTACACTTCTACATCATAAGGCTCAGCTTTTGTCAAAGCGAGTAGAATATGCTTGCCATTCTGGTCGGCATAAGCCTGGGATTTTACATACACATCTGAATCCAGGTAGATATCGACTCCGAAGCTATTCTCAAGTTTATATAAGCGAACTTCCTGGATTTTACCCTGCTCTATCGGCATTTGGATACCTGAAGTATCAATATCAGGAGCAAAGAGTTCCATCTGGATCAGGTCAGGAGCTGGCTGAATGACAGAGAAGGAATCGATAGGCTGCGAAAAATGATATCTAACTACATAACCAAGCCCATCGCTACGTTCAGCTTTTGAGATGCGATCCAGATGCGTTTGAGCTTGAATTACAGAAGGTAGGATGATTAGGACCGAACATATTCGGAACAACAAACCCAATGATCTTTTAGAAAGCGGGATTTTATTGCAGCTCATAATTTTGTAGATGATCGAAAATATACACTTTTAAGCTCTTCAATGAAAGCTGTCTTAAATGATGAAATTACTCCTTTAAACGCTGTTTATTGTACATATAGTGAAAATTTTTTGGGAAGAGGTTTTCTAATTTGACATTGGCTGTCCGGCAAAGTACAATCCAAGTGCACATCTTAATTTTAATTACTGTAGGAGGAAATATATGAATGATGAAATATTTCTTGATGCCGCTGAAAATGGCGACCTCGAGACAGTAAAAGGGCTCCTAAACGATGGAGTAGACGTGAACACAAAAGACGAACACGATCGCACAGCTCTTTTAAAAGCATCTAAGCATGGTCATATTGATATTGTGACCTTATTGATTGATCAAGGTGCAGAAATTGATCATAGGGATAACCGGGGCACCACGGCATTATATTGGGCCTCGACGAATGGATTTGAAGAAATAGTTCAACTGCTTATTGAACACGAAAGTGAAGTAGACGTACACGACGATCGTGGTTGGTCGGCTTTAGATCAGGCCGTAGCCCAGCAGCATAATTCAGTGGCAAGTATGCTCACTGCTGCAGGAGCCCATTAGACTTTATTGTCAGCAATCTATAAATAAAAAACTAAGCCCTCACGCCATGGTATGAGGGCTTTTTTTGTATCAACTTAAATACAATTTGCGTCATTGCGAAGGACGAGGCGATAGCCAGTCCTGAAGCAATCTCGGAGTGATCGCCCATAGATTTGAGATTGCTTCGTCGATTCATTTACTCAACTCATATTGAAGAATAGATTCCTCGCAATGACTTGAATTGGTCATAGAGCAGACTCTTTAATTAGATTAAAACCTCATTTAGGTCATCCTGATTCCGATTTATCGGGAGAAGGATCTAATCAAATACCCACAAACCTACCAAGTAGTCATGCTGAACCTGTCCGCCGTACTTGTACTCAGGAAGGCGGGCTTGATTCAGCATCTGTGAAGGGGTAACCGTTGGTCTAGATTTTGATTGAATCAATATTTAACACTCTACAGATCCCGCATCAGGTGAGGGATGACTTAAGAGAGAGTTTGAATGACAAGAAAGTAAGAGTAAGTATTACTTGAAAATTGTATCCTCCCGAAGGAGAATCTACTTCCCATAAAGAATAAAAATAGTGGGACGCTTATGGAGGTCGACTTTAGCTACTTGTTTCCATTCCTTAATACTCATCGAGCGAATATCCTCAGAAGGCAAAGTGATGTCTGTAGCAATACATAACCTTGTATCAGAGTTACACGTCTCAAGTATCGATTTCAGCATTTCATTATTCCGATAAGGAGCCTCCATAAAGAGTTGGGTACGATCATGTCTTCTGGATTCTCCTTCTAACTGGATAAGCATATTCTTGCGCCCTTTTGCATCAATCGGGAGGTAGCCGTTAAATGCAAAAGATTGGCCGTTAAAACCCGAAGCCATCAAAGCCAGTAGAATAGAAGAAGGGCCAACTAAAGGAACTACCTTAATCCCATTTTGATGTGCCATTTTAACCAACTTCGAACCAGGGTCGGCTACAGCCGGAGCTCCTGCTTCCGACATCAGTCCAACATCTTTGCCAGCTTTTAGTGGCTTCAAAAAAGAGTAGATTTCTTGGTCGGGAGTATTTTTTGTTAATGGGTAAAACTCGATGTTGTATTCAGGGATGGTGTCCCCAGCCCATTGAAGGAATTTCACCGAAGTCTGAATATTTTCTACAACCAGGACTTCCAATTTTCGCAGAATGGAAAGCGTGTATTCCGGGATCGTATTATTCTCCGGAGTTTTACCAAGAGTAGTGGGTATTAAATAAAGAGTACCTTTACTCATCCATCTATCCGTTCTATAACAACCTCGGGTTCACCTTCCTTTATTTTTTTACTGGCGTAGCGGGATGCAAGGAAAGAGGCAAAGATCAAAGCAATAGATCCTATAAATGCGATTACCATATTCACCAGTGAGGTGCTTTTTTGAAGCTCATAGGTTGGAATCATGACGATGTCCTGGAAACTATCTGCTTTATATCGAATGGGGATTACCGCTGTGTCAATAATGCGCTGAGCCATTTGAACCGACAAGGAGAGTTTGCGTTCCTGCATCTCTCCGTCAGGAGTAGGAAACTGTATTACTACATATCCATTGCTTTGGGCAGCTATTTGTTTGATATCAAAATCAAGCACATCAGCAGCAATACTTTGACCATTCTCATAGGTGTCAATGGTTCCCGTATACACGAAGCCTTGTTGGATAATGATAAAAAGCATGTACGCAGGCAGCAGCCAAAGCAGATAAAATATTCGGTATTTCATGAGTTAATTAGAAATCTCATTAACAGTGGTTTCATATAATGCCGGATCCCAGATAAGGCGCTGCTGATAATCTTCCTGCATATGATTTGCGGAAAGGTGTAGCCAAAAAGCGACAGGCAGTTTATCAAAAAAGACGGCTTGAGCAGAAGTATGATCATCATACACAGAGGTACCGAAATCGATTCCACTAAGTATGCCCATTCGGTTATCGTATAAAGCTCCATATTCTACAAAGCTCCGCTGAATAGCCCCACCTTCAAATACCCAGCCCATTTTCTCTTTTACCCGTGTTGAGATCGTCGGCGAAATCAGCTCGTTCTTATGTAGCCTTGCCATTAACCCAGCCATTTCACGAGCGGTAGTGTGCGGAAAGTGTTCCAGGGCGTTACGTTCTTCGATAAAACTTAGGCCTAATCTATTCTCCATAATCTGAGATTTCACCTTCGCATTATAGCCTTCATCCTTGCCCAATTTACTAGCTAGTCCAATAATATCTTCTCTTGAAAACGATGCAGAGGTATCTGACAAATCAGGGTGAATAGATAGATATAAACCTGAAAAGGGGAGTGGGTGATCAGTACTGGTTAATTCAAGGCTATCCATTAGCGCTGAAATATTGCTTTCTCCAAGCCTGAACCAAAGGTAATCGGAAATAGCCAGATCGCTGGTTTCTATCATAGCAGAAACAAGCTCATCAAGTATAATAGGTTCATCTGATTCTTTTTCGAGGAGCACCAACGATTTCTTATGAGCTTCCTCACTTACATCTGGTAGCAGATAGCGGTCAATTTCATTTAGGTCAGGAATTACTTCATTTGGATCAAGGATTTCTTCTTTAACCTGGCGTTCATATTCCAATAGGAGGAAGAAATTAGTAAGTGTTCCCATGGTTCTGGGGACATCGGCCTGGTAGTAAATCCCCGAATCCGGGTTTTCGACATTAAAGGAAACGATAGAGATATATTTGGGATGGTCGCCCAGAAATTCAGTAAGTGCTTTTAAGGAATAGGTACTTTCGATGTATTCGTACCCTTCCCTCATACCATCGTTATTATCATAGAGGGTTTTAAAGGCAGAGTAATTAGGGATAATTACCAGGGCATAGGTTGCAGATGCAATAATTACAAATATAGCCAGGAATAAAAGAGCTCTCTTCAAAGTTGAGATGTTGATTACCGTTCTAGCGCGTCAAAGATACAAAGAACTAACATCCGAATGTTGAAGAAGGTTCATTCAATTCAGGAAATAGCCTGCATAATTAATGCACACAAATAGGCGCCAAAAGTACCTACTCCATAGCCAAGTACTGCAAGTAAAACACCAACCGGTGCTAGTGATGGAGAGAAAGCTGAGGCTACAATAGGCGCAGATGCGGCACCACCTACATTAGCCTGGCTACCTACCGCGGTGAAGAAGAAAGGAGCTTTGATAAGCTTTCCAACCCCGAGAAGTACAATTACATGAATGATGATCCACACAAAACCGATGACGAAGAAACCGGGGACATCTACAAAAGCGCCTAAGTCCATTTTCATACCGATAGTCATCACCAGGATATAGAGGAATACACTCCCAATTTTTGAGGCTCCCGCTCCTTCAAGATTTCTGAGATTAGTGAATGACATAGCAAAACCACCAAGAGTTGCTACCACCACAATCCAGAAGAAGGCAGAGTTTAGGCTGAGCCTGCTGAGTGTTTCCGAATTTTCGCTTACCCATGGACCAATAGTATCGCCAGCTAAATGCCCCAAAGCTGTAATGACAAAAGCTACGGCCGCTATTTTTGTGAAGTCAACCATGGTTGGGACTTTGGCAATACTAGCCTGGTAATCGGCTACTGTTTTCTTTAATTCCTCGATGGCAGACGCATCCGCTTTGAACCATCTGTCTACAGTTTTACTCATGCCTGCACCATAAAGGATGAACGCCATCCAAATATTAGCCACAATAATATCCACTGTGATCATCGCACTGAACAAGGTGTCGCTTGGTTGGAAAATTTCGTACATCGCTGTTTGGTTAGCTCCTCCTCCAATCCAGCTTCCCGCAACAGTCGACAGTCCCCTCCATACTTCATCCGGGCCAGCTCCGGCTACTATATCAGGGTTTATAGCACCAACAATGATCAAGGCTAAAGGCCCTCCGATAATTATCCCTGTGGTTCCGGCAAAAAACATAGCTACGGCTTTCCATCCAAGCTTCATGATTGCTTTTAGATCGATACTAAGTGTTAGTAACACCAAACTGGCAGGCAGGAGATACCGGGATGCCATGTAGTAAAGGTTAGACTCATCAGGGTCAATGATTCCTAACGTCGTAAAAATGGATGGAATGAAATAGCACAACAATAAAGAAGGCACAAAACGATAAAACTTTTTCCATCCAGGATTATCACTGTGAGAAGTAGTAAAGATTATAGCTAGCAAAGCCAGTAATAGTCCGAGAACAATGGCATCATTGGTGATAAGCGGCATGATGTATGGTTAGGTTAACGCATTGCCGATGAGAATAAGTAGTTTTCCAACAAGGGGCAAAATGGTTATTGGTGAACTATTAACCAATAACCATTAACTAAAGACTTCCAAAGAAATGAAGAAGGATATCATCTGCCTGAGCGCCCCATGCTCCCCACGAGTGCCCTTCGTTGGTCTCCATATAGGTGAATTCTAATCCCTTTCTTTCAAAAATGCGCTTCATGGTTCGGGCGTCTTCGGTGTTATCGCCAATTGTTCCCACGCTCATAAAGATCTTATCTGGCTGTTGTTCGGAATTTCTTGCGAGCTCATAAATCTTTTCCTCATACCAAAAAGCCGGCGCCTGGATTGCTGTTCCTCCAAAAATATCGGGACGCGAAAAACCGAAGTAGGCAGCATTTAAGCCTCCAAAAGAAGTTCCAAGAATAAATCGGGAATCTCTATCTGAAGAAGCTTTATAAGTATCCTCTATGGTTGGTATTAGCTCGTTCACAAAAAAGGAGAGATAGTTTTCATTTGCTTTAAACTCATCTGCTCTGCGGTTTTCTGCTCCATTCTCAGGGTTTAATGGACTCACAAATACTACTATGGCAGGAGATACCCGTTGTCCGTGGATCAGGTTATCCAGTACAGTGGGTACAGCCCCAAGCTTCTCATCTGAATACTCCTGACCGTCTGTTGTATAAAGTACAGGCAGATCGTTCAGGTCCTCATAGCCAACGGGAAGATAAACCCGGTAATGGATGGAATAGCCCATTATTTCACTATCGATAAGAATATTTTCAGTTAGGGTTCCCTTTGGAATATCCGGAACAGGTTCTGTTAACACTTCTTTTTCCCAGTCGGGCATTCGCAGTTCTGAATTGGGCCCAAATCCACTCCATTGTTGATGAGGGTTGGACGGGTCAAGAATCCAATTTTCTTCATTGATGGTGACTTTATAGTCTAATCGGGCATCAGAAGGGAAAGTGGCCTTCCACATCCAGATATCTGTTCCTTCAATCTTCGTGCCATCTGTTTTGACACCATCATTCCCACTCCAGCTGTTAAAATCTCCATTCCAGCTTACCGACTCTGCCTCTCCTCTATATAAAAATAATGCGGTTTCACTCTCCGTATATGGAATCTGATTATTGTTGACTAACGATTCCCACAACTGGTCAAGTTTTTCTCTACGCTCACTTGTATCCTGAATAGCAGCTGTTTCTTTGATTTGGTCGATCAGTAAGTCAATTTGCGGGATATTGTCTTTTGGTGCACATACACTCAATATCAAAACACTTAAAACTGGAAGAAGGTATCTCATAAAATATGGGTAAAATTTGGCCGTAAAGATATGCGTTACGGCTCTTTTTTTTGAATGTTCATCCTAAAACTTTTACAAGGCTTTTCCTGTGCAAGTGAGTATTTTCTTCCTCACTCGCAAAAATCAGCACGTAACATATGATTGTTTCAAAATTCGGGGGGACCAGTGTGGGTACTCTCGAAGCGATGCGCCACAGTGCATCGATTGTAGCTCAAAATCCGGATAGAAAGCTTATTGTAATTAGCGCTACTTCAGGGACAACAAATGACCTGGTAGCCTTAGAAAATGGAGAGCTTTCATCCACGGAAAAGGAAGCACTATTACTCAATATTGAGAAACGGCATCTGGATATTATCAATGAGCTTGAAAAAAAAGAAGTACTCTTAAGCCAGTTTCAGAAACAATATTCCGAGCTAAGGCTTCACCTGGATAAGCAAGGCAGAGACAAGCGTTGGAAAGATACCCTGTATTCTTTTGGGGAATTGATGAGTACAAAAATCTTTGTTGAAGTGCTGAATAAAATGGGAGTTAATGCGGAATGGCTGGATGCCCGACAGGTGATCAAAACCGATTCTACTTTTAATCAGGCAGTTCCTGATTTAGGGGTTATTTCTAAAAAGGCTTCGAAATTGATTGACAAAGAAAAAGTGTATCTGACCCAGGGCTTTATTGGGTCAGATATTTTTGGAAATACTACCACACTTGGAAGAGGGGGGAGTGATTATTCAGCAGCATTATTCGCAGAGGCTGCACAGGCAGATACGCTAGAAATATGGACAGATGTAGCGGGAGTTTATACTACAGACCCCAGAATTGTAGCTGAGGCTGTACCAATCGAACAAATCACTTTTGATGAAGCAGCGGAGCTTTCTGTATTTGGAGGAAAAGTGCTTCACCCTGCAACGCTAAAACCAGCTATGAGAAGTGGAATTAATGTGCGTGTTGCATCCAGTAAAGAACCGGGTTTACCTGGTACTCTGGTAGTAAATCAAGCTAATGATGAACCTTCGATAAGGGCCATATCATTACGAAAAGACCAGACATTGCTTACTGTAAAAAGCCTGGAAATGCTTCATCAACATGGATTTTTAGCTAAGCTATTTGGACTCCTTGCTGATCATAAAATCTCAGTAGACCTTGTTACCACCAGTGAGGTTAGTGTATCACTGACTCTGGATACGGCTCTAAAAGCTTCAAACAAAGTTGAGCTCACTGAAGAAGTACTGACTAAACTTCGAGAGTTTTGTGATGTGGAAGTGGAAAGAGACCTTTCGTTGGTTGCCCTTATTGGAAACCGCTTAGATCAGACTTCAGGGATTAGTGGGGAGTTATTTGGTTTATTGAATGATCACAATATCCGGCTGGTTTGCCATGGTGCTTCTCCAAATAATGTGTGTTTTTTAGTGAAGGAAGGGACGGGGGAGGAGATTGTGAGACTTCTACACAAGAAATTTATTGGGTAATTAGAAATTAAGAATTAGGAATTATGAATTAGGTCGGTGTAATTCATAATTCCTAATTTCTAATTCAAAATTTCTTAAATGAAAATCTCAGTAATAGGTACCGGAAAAACAGGTTCTAAAGTAGTGGAGATGCTTGGAAAAAAGCTGCTTTATGCTTTTGATGAGGACAATTCGCCTACTTTGGGAAAATTGAGAGAGTCTGATGCTCTGATCATTTTTGTTCCCGGGGATGCTGTTTCTGAAATCTTGGGTTTGGTATTAGAATCGGGTACTCCTGCTGCATGGGGCAGTACAGGATTTGAGTGGCCAGAGGATTTGAACGAGCAAGTAAAATTAGCCCAAACAAAATGGGTGCTAGCTAATAATTTTAGTTTAGGAATGAATGTAATCCGGCATGCTATTCAAACCATTTCTGCAGGAAGTTCCATTTTGAATAATCCTTTGTTTCATATTCATGAAGTGCATCATATTCACAAAAAAGATGCGCCAAGTGGCACAGCACTTTCATGGAAAAAATGGCTGGATAAACCAGTGGAGATAACCTCTGCCAGGGAGGGGGATGTGAATGGGATCCACGAGCTGAGTGTATCGACCGAACGAGAAAAGATCACGCTTAATCATGACGCATTGGATCGATCAATTTTTGCCGAAGGCGCGATTTGGGCGGCTGACCAGCTGGTTAATAATCTGAATTTAAGTGATGGAGTTCATACTTTTGGCGAGTTATTCGACAAAGTAATAAAGGAGCACTAAGTCATGGATACCGCACTCTGGACCGCCATGGTTACCCCGATGTTTGAAGACGGAAGCATCGACTATGAAAGTTTTGAAACCCTACTCAGAAAACAAGAACAGGCAGGAAATGGGGTATTGGTACTGGGGAGTACCGGGGAAGGCTTGAATCTCACAGCTCCCGAGAAAAGGGAAATCGTCAAGTTTGTTAAACTGCTGGACCTTGATGTTCCTATGATGACTGGTTTGGGGGGATTTCATCACGAAGCACAAATAGATTTGATTAAGTACGCGGATGAAGTTGGAACCGACGCTTTCCTAATTGTAAATCCGATTTATGCAAAGCCAGGTAAAGAGGGACAGCTAGCATGGTTTAGTACCTTGATGAGAGAAACCAAAACCCCTTGCATGATTTACAATGTGCCTTCCCGAACAGGCATACATATGCATCCAGATGTGCCGGCACAGCTGGAGAAAACCTTCCCAAATTATATGGGATTAAAAGAGGCGAGTGGAAGTGTAGATAAATTCAAGGAGTTCAGAGATGCATCTTCTGGCTCTAAACTCTTCTGTGGGGATGACAGCTTAATTAAAGATTTTGTGGGAGAAGGAGCTATTGGCCTTGTTTCTGTTGCTTCCAATGCCTGGCCTACGAAAGTGCGTATGTTCCTCGATATGCATCTTCAAGGAGATACTGATGAGGTATTTGGAGAATGGGTAGAATCTGCTGATTTGTTTTTTGACGCTCCGAGCCCGTCTCCAGTAAAATCATTGCTTCAGCACAAAGGATGGATAGCAAGTGATACCGTTCGACTCCCTCTTTCGGAAGATGACCTAAAGCCTGAGACAGAAGAGGCTTTGCTTGAAGCTGATAGAAAGATCAACGATTGGTTTGAAGGGCTAAGTAGCTAGACTGGACGGTAAAAAAAGCGAGGGTTAAGTCCATCAAACTGTGCAATGAGACTACACTGAGTATGAAGTAATTAAGGCTCTTCTAACAAATTCTTTTGTGATAATGCTATTCATCTTGCGTTCGCGATAAGTTCATCCAGGGTCATTTCGAAATAACTTTCCTTCCATGAAGGGTGAATACGATCAAGTAGGTACGCTTTCCCCATTCCCATGTAGTAAAACATTATTCTACCTTTTACGCCCCCTCCAACAAATCGTATTGGGTTCATAACTCTTCGAGTAGTGTATCTTTCAGCTCTTGTTCGATAGCTTTCCGTAGGATAATGAGCGGAGAAAGTTGAGGAAGGTGTATATCTGTCTTTTTCTGTCGAGAGAAGAGCCAGTTGTGTTTCTACATATCTCGCAACACCCTCAGTCCACTCCATTCTAGTCTTAAATCCTATGGCTACACTGTCCTGGATCAAAGGATGTTCTACCAACCTGATGTCGCCTAACCGACCAATCAGTAAATTCTTTTCGTTTTCAACCAATGAGTCCTTTGTAATACCATTATATACCCGATCTGCCTCAAGTCTTAACAATGCACGTACTTCTCCTGATTCAAAATGAGAAAACAGATCGGCTTGAGATAGCTGTTCGGTGTTTTCGAAGTTCGTTGAAAACTTTCTGGTTAAACGATCGGACATTGTTTCAGTGAATTGAAACACATGGAACATCTCATGAGTTGCCTTCAAAACCCAACTAATCGCACTCTCATCTTCGACCAGGGATGTCATGACTATAGTTGGGATACCATTTATATCCATCGTAGCCTCGAGGTCAAGGGAGTCAGCTCTTACTCTTCTGTAAATCGGTGCCCCTTGAAATGTTTTGGAATAAGTGTTGAATCCTTCAGGTGGGTTCTCATGAAAGATGAGATAATCGTACCCCTCTTTTTTATAAAGAAAGGGAGCTTTTTGAGGAGCCCATCCCTTCCAAACTATTTCTCCTAATTGTTCCTGTAAATGGAAGGACTCACTGATCAGGGCGATATCCCGTTCGTTAAGTTCGTCATCCTGTGCTAAGGCGCTGATCGAAAAAATAGACAGGAAAGCGAAAATTAGAATACGTTTCATCGTCTTTTTCACTAAGGGTTAATTGATTGCGAACCAGGGCTGTATGCGAAATTGAAATAGAATAGATGCAGGTATCAATAAAATATATTTTCCTGATTGGGTTTGAGCTTTTGTGCAGGTATCTTCTCGACAAAAAAGATAGGATAGGTTTTTCCAATGACTCACGAAGAAATTTTAGATCAATTAGAAGACGGAACGGTTCGTTCTGCAATTCCAACCGAAAATGGCTGGGAAGCCAATACGGAAGTAAAACAAGCAATTCTTGAAGCCTTCAAAAACGGAACTAACGCTTCCTATGAAGGCATATATGAAGGTTTTGTAGACAAACATAATTTATCTCCTCGTTTTTTTGAGCCGGAAGACGGAGTACGATTGGTACCAGGAGGTTCTTCCGTTAGAAGGGGAGCGTATGTTGCTCCTGGGGTGATCATCATGCCACCTGCTTATGTTAATGTCGGGGCTTATGTAGATGAGGGTTCGATGGTGGATAGCCATGCTTTGGTAGGTTCTTGTGCTCAGATTGGAAAGAATGTTCACCTGTCCGCAGGAGTACAAATAGGGGGGGTGCTTGAACCTATTGGTATGACTCCGGTGATCATTGAAGATGATTGCTTTATCGGGGCGGGAGCGGTGATTGTGGAAGGAATCCTGGTTCGAAGCCGCGCCGTAATTGCTCCTGGGGTTACTCTTTCTAAGTCGATACCAGTATATGACGCTGTGAACGAAGAAATTCGTGAACGAGGTGCTGAGATTCCTGAAGGTGCAGTAGTAATACCTGGTACTCGCCCAATGAAATCCGAATGGGCTCAGAGTGAAGGTTTAAGTATGGCCTGCCCAATTATCGTGAAATACAGAGATGCGGGTAGTGATGCTTCTTTAGAACTAGAAGATGCCCTGAGGTAACTTTTCAATTGATTCTATGATCTAGGTTAGATCAACTTTCTCTGGTTTCTCATTTTTTCTAGTGCTAATAATTCACCCAATTTTTTACTTGCAAAATGCAAGTAAAAGTGTATATCTTTAATTGCTTGCAAAAAGCAAGTGAATAAATAGTACTAAATCAGAAAAAATGAACACTCAACAGATTGACCTGAACAGTTTAAAAAAAGACAGCTGGACAGAAACAGAATACCGGAATGCCGAGCTGGTCGTAGATTTTGTTCAGAATATCATGAACAATCACAATTTTGAATATGTAAGGACAAAATTCGGAAGTCACAGGTACAAGCAGCATAACCAGACTATGACAGATGGTTTGGATGGAGTTCTAAAAACAGTTTCGGAATTCACTAAGAGTTTTCCCGATTTCATGTATGCTGTGAAGCATATCTATGTTGACGGGCAGAACGTGATATTACACTCCCATGCTACAGCAGATAAAAATCATAGGGGAAATCCACAAAAAGGCTTGAACATCATGGATATATGGAAGGTTGAAGATGGAGAAATCGTGGAGCATTGGGATGCAGTTCAGCCTATTCATACCTTCATGAGGTTTTATACCCTGATTTCAGGCGGAAAGTTCAAAAATGAGAACACATATTTCTAAAAAGTGATTTTGATTACCTTTTCCACTAACCTTTAAATCTTTGAATAGAAATAAATGAGATCAGACTGCCCAATTAGTTATGCACTGGATTTTTTTGGAGACAAATGGAGCCTATTGATCATTCGGGATATGATCTTTGACCATAAACGGTTTTATAAGGATTTCCTTGAATCCAAGGAGGGGATGGCAACCAACATTCTATCTGACCGCCTTAAAAAGCTGGAACAGCATGGTATTATTGAGTCGCAGATTTATGAAAAACTTAAGACAAGGAAAGAGTATTCGTTAACTGAGAAAGGAAAGCAACTTATCCCCGTTTTGGTTGATATGATGGTATGGTCGGCAACGTATCAAAATGACCTGGCAATTCCAGCAGATTTTACCAGCAAAGTGAAGAACAACAGGGAAGAGGTAATTGAAAAAATTACTTCAAGTATTCCCTAAATCTCTATTCACCAATTACTGCACGTATTCTTTCCCACATCTCATTGTGGAATTGAATCGGTACTAAAGAACCATCAGGAGCTTCTCCCAATCTTATGATTACAAGTCCCTGGCTTGGTACAACCTCAACAAACTGGCCGTTTTTACCCATCCCAGCGTATAGATCAGAAGGAGCATTAGGAGATAATGCCCAGTCAAATGATTGAGGAAGAACAGGATATATAATCGAGCTCTTTCCATTTAACCACCATAAATAGCCATAAGAAGGGTTCATATCCTGAGAAGTGGTTGTCATTTGAGTGAAATAGTTTTTATCGGTAAGAATTTGATTTCCATTCCATGTTCCTTCATTTAAAATCAATAACCCAAATCGAGCCATATCTCTGGCGGTGCCCCAGTACAAATCAGGGTTATTTGCAAGCCAATCGAGCCATGAACCTCTCATACCTATTTTGTTTTCCAGCTTTTGTTCGCTATAAGTTTTGTAATCAATATCGGTGGCACTAGTGAGAACATCTCTAAGAAGTACATAAGGTGCATTGTGATAAAACCATTGCTGTCCGGCATCTTCTCTATAAGTAAGACAGGAAGGCTCGGTACAATTTGTATCATCCACTTGATATTCCAGGCCGGTACTCATACTTAGTTGATGATATACTGTGATTAGGTTTTCCTTTTCCAGGTCCATGGACGTCCAACCTTCGCCCAAATAATCAGAAGTTTTATTATTGATATCGAGATCACCTTCCTGTTGGGCAACCCCAATGAGAAATGAAATGATTGTTTTTCCCGCTGAAGCCCAATACCAGTTTGTATCCTTTGTATAAATAGCAGTATTCAAAATATTGAGTCCCCAATACTCCTCAATGACAATCCGGCCGTTTTTTAAAACGATGAACGCTCGTGTTTCATTTTCTTCCAGGTAAGAATAGAGTTCATTCAATTCACCGATTTGCCATCCCAGGGATTTAATATTAATCGTTTCCCAGGTATCGGAATTAATAGGTGGGAAGTACATCTCTGCATCTACAATTTCTTCTTCGGAGGCATCATCGTTGTTAACGCATGAACCTAAAAGAATGATCGATAGGAATATCGAAATAGCGATTCTCATTGTACAATGTTCTAATTACTCTGATAATATAGAGTAAGAAAAAGGTATAAGCACAAAAGCTTGTGCCTGGTTAAGTGCTTAGCTTTCTGGTTGTTTTAATTCCGTAGATCATAAACCCAATACCCACTAAAATGTAAGGAAGACTTAGAAGTTGTCCCATGTTAAAGATCATCCCATCTTCAAATCCCGTTTGATTTTCCTTTACAAATTCTATCATAAATCGAGCACTAAAAATTAGTACAAGGACAAGTCCAAAGAGGAATCCATTTTTAAGTTTGTCTCTTCTCGTCTTATATAGAAACAACATTAAGGCAAAAATCATGAAGTAACTTATAGCTTCATATAATTGAGCTGGGTGCCTTGGGATATTATCCACTCGGGAGAAAATTATTCCCCAGGGCTTTTCAGTAGGTAAACCAATAATTTCGGAATTAATAAAATTAGCAAGTCTAATGAATCCACCTGCTAAACCTGTCACCACTGCTATTAGATCAATTGTGTTAATCATTGACTGTCCAGTCTTTTTTGCATAGACATAAAGTGCAATTAGTAATCCTAATGCACCGCCATGACTTGCTAGTCCCTGGTAACCTACAAATGTTATTCCGCCATCTGAATCAAAAGAGATTGGTAAAAGCATTTCTAAGGGGTGAGATAAATAATAGGCGGGCTCATAAAATAAACAGTGACCAAGTCGGGCTCCTACCAGAATTCCGATTACTCCATAGGTAGTGAGTCTTTCCAGGTTTTCAGTTGGAAGATTCTCCTTCTTATAAATCCAACGCAGAACAAAAAAGCTCAAAACTAGTCCTCCTGCGAAGAGCAAACCATAATACCTTATAGGAAATCCAAAAATACTGAATATCTCGGGGTCAGGATTCCATTGAATATGGTTAAGAAACATAATCATTAATCTGGGTGATGATTTCTCTAAACATTCTTGATTTGTGAGGAGAACAACACTAGTCTTAAATTATTGCTACAGAATTAGTTTCGCTTTTATCCTTTTGTAGTGTTTTAATCATTTTTCATCCGAAATTGATCTATAACCTCTAAGCTGACCCAATAAATATCAGAAAATTCGGCGTTCTGCCATTTGTCTCTTCTTGAGAAGAAAAGAAATTTTTCGTCAGGGGAGATATAAGGGGCAAACTCCCGGTACTCAGTATTTATTTGTTCTCCCAGTCTATAGGCTTCCGACCACTCACCATTAGCCTGTTTGAAGCTTACAAACAAATCACTTTCCCCATATCCCAGATTACCTGAGGATGTGAAAATTATATAGTCCTCATTTGGAGAGATGCAGGCATCTCTGGTGTCTTTTTGATTGAAGGGGCTGTCTAATTTGGTTCTAAACAAATAGGTGCCGTTCTTCGGATCAGATTTATATACCGTGCCATTAGTAAAATAAAGAGTACTATTTCTTGAAAGGGTAGGATACCAGTCATCTATTTCGGTACTCACACTATCTAATTTGGTTGGCTCAGACCATTCTTCATTTTCGGTTCTTTTTGAAGTCCATATATCCGGTGGATAATCGGCAATAAAAAATAACTGCTCATTATCTGGTGCCAGCATGGGCTCTCCAATGAACCACTGGTTTTCATAGTTGAAGTCCGTCACAAATTGAGGAGTATCAACTACTGCTTCATTTCCATGATGTCTTACTCTTGCAATGCTTTCGTATCTCCATAATTCAGAGTCGGTAGTCGTAAAATAGTGCTCCTTCCCATCTGGACTCAGCGTTAGGTTTTGCTGAAGTCTTCCCTCAACATTTATAATCCCAACAGCATACTTTTTCGGGATTAAATCCGGGTAATCATTATCCAGATATATTATCTGCTCTGAACAAGAGGCACTAATTATCAATAAGCTTATTAGTAGAGGCGTTAGGTTACACGTCAAATAATTCATTACGAGCTCAAGTCAATCATCTTCTCGTTACAGGTATCTATTATGGTTCCAGCTTTAAGTAAACCAAAAAGTGAGAAGGAAAATAATAAACCGATAGATAAGGTTCGCCAGGAGTATCCCAAATATCACACCAATCCCAGCAGGGAGAGCCCAGTACCAACGTATATTCAAAAATTTTTTTATTCCTATAATGGAATAGGTAAGGGGAATAAGCAAAGTAAATAGGTTAAAGAGGATGAAGACTATCATCGAATTCCTGTCCAGGGAAAACAAATCAACCAGTAATGCAACCAAATCGAGCATTGCCCAACAGAATATAAATACAGAGAAAAAGTGGAGCGCAAAAATGAGGCTATCAAAATAAAACCGGCGTTTTTTAAAGGCCATCAGAAACACAAATACTGCAATCATGGGCGTATTGATGATCATAATAGACTTTGAAATATTATCGCTCATGTTTTGATAGATGCTGCTGTAGGTTTCCATATCCAAGCCTTCCTTTTGCAATTTGACTTCTACCAAATCCTTGGTCAATGTACTATAGAACTGTGAATTGATCTGGTCGTTAAGCGAAAGGGAGTAGTCGGTTAGTGGGCTAACTAAGAAGTAAATGAGGTTGAAGAATAAGAAAAGAGTTACAGGTGAGATAAATTTTCTACGTTTGCCCTCTAGATATTCTACTGTCATGCGGCCGGGGAATCGGAATAGATACCATACACTCAGGAAAAAGCGGTTATCAAGAATCAGGAAGGTATCTGACAACTCACCTAACAGCCGATTTAACGAACGGTCTGAGTTATTGCGGATGCGCTGTCCACATTGCCCGCAAAACGGCCCATTTACCGGAGCTCCACAGTTGAGACAATGCGTTCTCATCAATTCATCGCTTTTCCCCATATAGATTCCCTAAAATTTATAAAGCAAAGCTTAACTTCTAATTGTTCGTTCATTCATACTATTAAACAAAAGCTGGCAGCTTAGTAGAGAGAACAAATTGGATTTCTTTAGTATTTCCCAGTCTTTTTAGAGACTATAGCAGTCTATTGCTTATAACATAAGATCCATTCTTCGAATCATTCCACCCAGATGAGCGGTGTATAGTATAACCAACGTGTTTATAATCAGCAGTACAATTAAAAGGATAGAAATTCTAGAATCAGGTTTCTCTTCCTGCAAGATACTTGCCCAACCCATTATTCCTAAGATGCCTGTTATTACCTGTATAACCATGGCTACTCTTCCCCACAGTGCATGATCTTCTACCTGGTCTTGTGGAAAAGAAGCTAAAACCTGCTTTGTCCATTCTGCTGTTTCTGGCCCGGTATAGTATGCTACTCCTGTAATAATTGCCAAAATGATTAACCCACTAAAAGTATTTTTCCATGGTTTGGAGTCCATGGGTACTTTTCTATGAATGAAGACTCGATACGCCATCCAGGGCGTTCCAATTACGGCAACATGAACGATAATAATATGAATCCAATTGGCTATCATCCTTGTTGCTTAACTGGCTTTGGAAGTTGGGGAGTATATTACTTTTCAGCTCCGGTTGTAATTGCTTCACTTGGATCTATTCCCTGATCCACCTGGTCATAATCCAATGTGGAGCCTCCCAAACTGTGGGGAATCAAATAAACAACAATCATTACAACTGAAGCTAATAGCACCGATGACCTGCTAACGGTTTCTTTCTTTTTTTCCTTGAAACCAATAATTGCCAATGCTATTGCCCAAACAAGCCACATAATGAGCATCTTGTTATCTGTAAAATCACCACCAAATGGAAAACCAGTCCAGTACTCACCAAACGCACTTTTTTGTACCAAAGGTCCTAGTATCATTCCACCTAAAGTCATTGCAGAGAAAGCAACCATAGTCCATTTACGCATGGAACCATCATCAATGAGTGCACTTAATCCTGCTCGAATACCAAAAATGATCGCTAATATCATTAATGTGACATGTGGTATTAAGATATAATTGGAAACAGGATCTTTATATCTCAATACAATTTTATCTTCACCTTCAGCCGGAATATTGAATTCTTCACCATCGATGCTACCCGTAATAAAATATTCCATCTTGCCAGCAGCAGGTTGTACTGGTAATTGAGCAATAAACTTGTTGTTCTGATCTAACTGGAAGCTTTGGGTAGATACAGAATCATCTGTCCGATAGCGCTTAAAATGTAGTGTTGCGTTGTAAGTAGAGTCATTAAAATGTGGCAGCTCAATTTTTGCCCCTTCAGTTGTTTCTTGTGAGCGGAGTAGTTCATATTTGTGTTTTTCTCCAGCATACTCCAAATGTCCTTTATACTCATAGGTTGGGCCTGTACTTCTTTGATAGATCATTGCAGCCAGGGCTACAAGAACAGCTAAGGTCCATGTAACTATTGTCTTTATCATTTTAAGCTTCTTAAACTTTTTGATGGTTTATTTGAGATAGATAAAGGTAAGTCAAAATTAAGTAGAAGTGAATTGACCAAACAGAAATTTTAAATACTCGGATTCGGAGGCGTTTAATCTGAATTACATCAGACACCTAATAGCGGAAAGGCGATTTAAAACAATCCTACCTTACCTACCATAATGACTTATATATTGAGTTAATTAACTCTATGAAACTCAGTATCTGTTAACTGCTTTTTAATCGAGCTTGATTAACTAAACCAAAAAAGTGAAAAATTTTGGGTGATATTGTTCATTAGAATAGAACATTAAAGTAAAGACTGAAGATTATGACCATTACTAATGAAATAGAAGTTCATTCTCGAAGAGAAATCATAGCTGAATGGTATGTGGAGATATTTCCTCTTTTTGCGACTTATGTTCAAAGAAATGGAGGGGAGCTTGAGGAAGCTAAGGAGATTTTCCAGGAAGCCATCGTATTATACTATGAAAAGCTAACCTTCACTGATTTTAGACCGGAGAAGACCGATAAAGCATATTTGTTTGGGATAGCAAAAAACAGATGGCTTAGGTATTGTTCTGAACGCACTCATTATGAGCATTTAGGTCGGTTTGATATAGAAGAGAAAAAAGAGGAGAAACCTGACACTATGAAGCTCTTACGCTATCTAAAGCAAACGGGTGAAAAGTGCCTGAATATCTTACAGGCTTTCTACTTTGAAAAATTGACAATGACACAATTAGCAGATCGGTTTGGTTACTCAAGTGAACGATCTGCCACTGTTCAGAAATATAAGTGCCTCGAAAAAGTACGTGATCAAATCAAAAGTAAATCATTGAGCTATGAGGACTTCCTTAATTGAAATAAAGCAGATTGAAAACTTGTTGTTGAAGCAAGGAGACATCCAGGAGCGACTAATTACGGAAGCAAAGATTCTTTTAAGCCCGGAGCTGAAGGAGAAGCTAAACTGGCAGTTGAAATCATATGAACTAATTCGCCAGTATGGGCTTGAAAAGCTTTCCCAGGAAATAAAGGAAGTCGAAGATTACGTGTTTACTAATCCAAAATATGGCTCATTTCAAAGCCGTATTCGATCCATCTTTAAATATTAGGGTAATGGTTATTCAATCGAACTTAATTCCAATGGTTATTGACCAAAGCGGCAGGGGAGAAAGAGCATATGACATCTTCAGTCTGTTGCTTAAGGAGCGCATTATCTTTTTAGGTTCAGCAATTGATGAACAGGTGGCTAATGTGGTCGTAGCCCAATTACTTTATTTGAACAGCCAAAGTCAGACTGAACAAATTGATATGTATATCCAATCTCCAGGGGGGTCTGTGTATGGAGGCCTGGCTATTTATGATGCAATGCAAATGATATCTGCCCCGGTCTCTACTGTTGCAGTCGGCTTTTCAGGTAGTATGGGAACGGCTTTACTTACTTCAGGTGAAAGAGGGAAACGTTATGCCCTTGCCCAGTCAACGATTCATCAACATCCTACCAGCGGGGGAGCAAAAGGCTATACCGAGGATGTGCGGATAGCGACAAATGAACAGGAAAGACTGCAAACTCAGCTATTTCATATCATGGGTAAGAACAGTGGACACTCCTGGCAGGAAATCGAAGAACTATTTAGGAGGGACCGGTTTATGAATGCACTCGAAGCAAAATCCTTTGGATTTGTGGATGAGGTTCTGGGTGATACTTCCAACCTAATCAAAATGGATAAAAGGAATACTAAGGTGAGCTTTTACGGAGACACAAAGAAATAAATGGCAGGCGCTATATTGGAATCTGTAACGATTGTTGTTTGCGATTCTTGACGCGCCTGAAACTTTTGGATAGAGCATTAGAACGAGTAAAGCAGGAGTTATGGACGAATAAGAAGCAATTCTCATTTATATGTCCAGAGGGATATACCTTTCTTTTATGATGTTAAAATGATGGATCTGGTGGGCAGTAATAGTGAGCCCAATTGCGAAAAGAGGCATTGCGTATTCAAAAAATCTACAGTTAGTCTCAAGTATTTTCTCATCAAAGGATTCAAACATCATTATTGTGGATTGGCGTACAATTCGGAGTTCATTTACCAACTGCTCAATTGAAAGGTCATCTGCATTTGAATTTTCGCTCATTATTTCCTGGTCATGTGCAACTGGAGTGGTTCCTTCTCCCCGAGCAAAAATTATAGCCCTAAAGCACCAAATTCTTTCCCAATCAATGAGATGCTGCAGTATTTTATGAATGGTCCATTTACCTTTTTGATATGTCTTTAAACCAATTCTATTTAATTGAGCGATATCAATCTTATTGATTTCTTCCAGACTAAGGTTAAGAGCCTCAGTTAGTTCGATACCCTCATTGAGTTTATAAACATATTCTAAAAAAGCTGGATTTTCTTTTGTTTCCAATTCTTTCTAGTATTTGAACAGAAAGTAAGGTGAAGGGAAATACATTTCTACTTTTGGCATTAATTCTGGAGAAATGTATCCCCAATCGGTATAACCATCATTAATGGCTTGCTGGGTAAGGATTTGTAGATGGGTATGGCAAAACCAACCGCCACTGTCACTTTCTTTTCCTATGCGGGCAAATTCCTGACCAGGCTTAATCTTTTCACCATCACTTACTAAATGAGGGGTCTTCAGGTGCCCATAGAAAGAATAGAAAATGACTCCATTAATATCATGCTTTAACATGATATAACCTCCATAATTACCAATTTGAGTCTCCTTCCCAGTCTTATAGACCTCTGCATCTAGCGGGGAAAACATGGGAGTATCATAAGGCACGATAATATCCAGACCGAGATGGTAGTACCTTTTTTCTTGAATGATATTGGGGTAATCCCTTAGGATATTTTCTCGTTCTTCTAAGTACTTGCCAATTCCCCATTTGTGAGAAGATTTATCCAATTCATCAAAAATCATCTGATTGAATTGTTGGAAATCAGTTGGGTTGTATGCTAAGGTTTTTGGGTTGTTGGATGAAAAATCAAAAATATAGGGGTCACCCTTTAGGAAATCCCCAAATAAGGGATAGATATCAATGCCGTGAAGATTTATTGGATAGTACATTGTTTTATATCAGGAGTGAGAAATATGGAAATGTGAAAAAGATATACACCCATGCTAGCGGCGTACGCCTGCACAAGAGTAGGGTGGTTATAGTGTGACCGTTCAGGGAATATTATAGCGTATACATTGTCGGCAGTTGTTTTATTCCGCGTCCTTTACAGCTCTAAATCCCAAATAGTTTGCCCTGAAGTTCTTTTTCCTTTTCCAAATTTTTCCATCATACACGATCATATACGCATAGTTTTCATCAACTTCTGTTTTAGTCCACCAATAGATAACTTTTGAATTGGGGTTCCACAATGGTGTTTCTTTATCTGGACGTATTTCATATTCAGGTTCTCCTTCAGAGTTTAATTCTCCCTGAGCGTTAGCGCCATGTCTATGCATTGATTTGACAGCTTCTTCGACGGTTGGAAGTCGCCAAATATTTTGAGGTTCAGTTGCAAGGCTTAAGCCGTCCTCTTTTAAATAAGTGCAGATACTATCTGCTTCATGCCAACTTGTACCATCACTTGGCCATCCAATACCTTGTGGCGCCCAAACCAATGAAATACCATTCTGTTCTATTTTTCTGATTCCAAAGTCTCCATCATTTATTCTCCCACTTACTCTAATTATAGGTTCAATAGCACAAATTATTAGCGTTAAGAGTGGCAAAATGATGATTAAACGATATTTCCATTTTTTGGGTGAAAAGTCACTAAACCAAAATAAAGCTCCAAGAATAATAAAAGGTACCGATGCAATTGGATTGTTAACAAAAAAGGATAGTGCAATGCCTACGGCAAGAAATATTAAAGCACCTATTCTATTTTTGAAAATTGCAATAAGTGACAGAGTGATGGTTATAATAACTGGGGCTAAGTACTGAAAGAACATCAGCACAATATTTTCTTTAAAAGTTGTGTGATACCATCCCTCATGAAAGTTTTCAATAATGCCCCAATATGCCCAAAAACAAGCAGTTAAAATTGAAATAGAAATGGTAATCCAGCCAATAATCAATTTTGCTTTCATCTTGTAATTATATTTAATAACTGCCAAGGTTTGTATGCAATAAGTAGGTGATCGCGGGCTTTAACCCTGTCAATTTACAGGAAAGCTAAAGTGAACAGCGATAGGTGAAATTACCATTATTTTGCCTATTTGCTATACACAATATTGTAGGCGGTTTTACATAATGCACCAAAAAAATGGCACAAGCGGATACTGAAATGAATTCAGCACAGGCAGCTTGCGCTAGGGTAGGGGCAAAACTTTGATTTTTGTCGTTGTCAATCAACAAAAGTTTTCACCCTCCTGCTGGAATAATGAAGTCCTTTAGTATCCTAAAATGCTTTGAACCAGAGGAGTAATTACCTCCGGTAAAAACCACTACTAGCTCAGCATCGGGTATAACAATGATTTTTTGCCCACCCCAACCAGATGCCCAATACAATATTACCTCTTCATTATCGAGCATTAACTTTTTTGACCACCAGGAATAAGTATACTCTACTTTTCCTGAGTCCTCTCCTGGAACTTTGATAGATTTATTTTCGGGGTATGAGGTTGATGAATTGGCAACCCAGTTTTTTGATACTATCTGTGTTTGGTTCCATACCCCATTATTCAAGAAGGTAATGCCAAGTTTCAACATATCCCTTGGCTTCATTTTTAACCCTCCTGCAGCTTCGATTACCCCATTTTCAAACTTAACAGACCAATGTACAGAATCAATATCTAAAGGCTTAAATAAATACTCATTCGAGAATTCATCAATGCTTAAACTCGTAGCATTTTTTAGGATTTCACCCAATAAAATTTGACTGCCGCCATAATATGTAAAATGCGTTCCCGGTTGATATTTAAGCTCACCTTCCAAAATAAATGACAGAGGATCTTTATCAGAGTACCAGATTCCTATCATTGGGTTTTTAATCGAACTATAAGGTTCTGTCCATTCTTGCCACTCAAATCCTGAGGTCATTGTTAACAGATGTTCAATAGTGATTTTATCTTTCTGTTCAGTTTTTAAATGTTGGTGGTCTGGTAAATAGTCGAATATAGACTGGTTAACAGACCTTATGAAGCCTTTATCAATTGCTATTCCAATGGAAGTAGAGGTTACGCTTTTTGTAACCGACATAACACTATGCAAATGTGTATGATCCCAATATAAATATTCTCCACGGTGCCCTGGATTATCCCATTTATAAACGTTTCCAGGGAAGTATTCTTCGAGAATAAGTTTATCATTTTTATAAACCAGAAAAGAATGGTTTTGTCCAAGAACTCCAGCCTTTATTCTTTTAACGGCTTGAAAAATTAACGAGGTATCAATGTTTGTTTCTGTTAGATCAGCTACCTCAATACCATCCTTAAGATCGATTGGAGCCTCATAGGTGTATTGTATACCGCTGTAATTTTTACAACCGGCATAAAGAGCTACAGAAATCGAAGTTATGAGCATATATAATAAATAAGGCTTCAGTCTATCCATTTCGGCATACTATTTACAGTTATTTAATCTTTGGGTTATGCTAAAGGACTGATCAACCAGAGCAACTCAGGAGTTATCCAGAATGCCACCCATACCTATACAATAGTTATAGTATTACGAATAAAAGTGAATTATGAGTGAAGTGTTTATGGGCGCTACTTAAAAGAAATAGCGATCTAATGAAATAGTTATCAATCATAAACTCCAGGGCATTGAGGAGGCACTCCAAAAAACTGTGAAATCCCCATTATCATTCTGTAAAAAGGATAAACGGTGTTGCAAATGAAATGAATTGCTACCACTTTCAGGCAATCAATCAAAAACCAAGAGGAAATATGGCTCTATCAGATCAGAACCCCGTTAATTCACCTTTTGACCGAAATAGCACCGGAGAAGAAGTACTTGCCGAGAAAGAACTAGCAGGTAAAGTAGCAATTGTAACCGGAGGTTATAGCGGAATTGGAATTGAAACAACCAAAGCTCTGGCTACTAAAGGAGTGAGGGTCATCGTTCCGGTTCGATCCAAAGAAAAAGCGGAAGAGAATCTAAAAGAGATAGAAGGAGATATTGAAATAGCATTGCTGGATTTAAGTGACCTTTCTTCAGTTTCTGCTTTTGCAGACCAGGTATTATCAGGAGTAGCCAAGCTCGATTTCCTGATTAATAACGCGGGCATTATGGCATGTCCCGAAACAAGGGTTGGTCCTGGTTGGGAAGCTCAGTTTGGGGTAAATCATATGGGGCATTTTGTTCTTACAAAAAGGTTGTTGCCTTTATTAAAAAGCACCGAGGGTGCACGGGTGGTAAGCCTTACTTCAACAGGTCACAAAATAAGTGATGTTCGGTGGGATGATATCCAGTTTGAAACCGGTGAGTATGAAAAATGGCAGGCTTATGGCCAGTCCAAGACAGCGAATGCTCTATTTGCTAATGCACTTTCCAGAAGGTTAAAGGATTCAGGTGGACTTGCTTTCTCGGTACATCCCGGAGGTATTTTCACTCCGCTTCAACGACATTTGCCCAAAGAAGAAATGGTTATGCTGGGCTGGATCAACGAAGATGGAAGTCCGACCGAATTGGCTAAGCAGGGATTCAAAAGTCCTGAGCAGGGATGCTCTACTACACTGTGGGCGGCAACTACCGAACTATTAGAAGGATTACCTGGGGTTTATTGCGAGGATTGCAATATCGCAGCTCCAACCGATAATTCAAACCCAATGGGCCGCTATTTTGGAGTAGACCCACATGGATGCGATGATGAATCAGCAGAACGATTGTGGGAAATTAGTGAGAAGCTCTTGGAACATTGAACGTCCAACTATGAACCGTTGAACTTCGAAGTTCAATGTTCCTTGCTCAGTGTTCAAAGTTCTAGACGCCTTATTTAGGTTCCAGTGTCATCACATAATCATAGCTCTCATCCAGGTATTTAGCCACACTATCCAGGTCATGGAGCATTTCTTCGGGGATGAGTACATATCCTTGCATAATGGAATTATAGGAAGTGTAATGAGTAGAGTCCCATTCCTCCATGTATTTTTTTTGAACTTCTTTCGAGAAACGTATTCCAATTTCCCCGGCTTTATTGAGTAATGAAAACATATACCCATTCGCCGAGGTGTAAGGCATAGTTTTACCTTTTCTCTCAAAACGGGGACATCTAGAAATCAGTTCATCGTACAGCTTAAGTCGTTCGTTCCAGTCACTCATTGCTTCTCCACAAATTCTTTGAATTGGTTCATCCATTTTTGACCCTGCTTTCTATACATCCCAGGGAAAACTATGGCCATTAATTTCGGCATAAAACTCATTCTTACATATTCAAATTCGTATTCATAACGAGTTTTATTAATTCCCAGATCGATGAATTTGCATCTCCAAGTATTGTCCATATGCTCGTGATGATAGAAGGCTTCAAAAGAGTCAGGAAGATTATTCGAAGTAATGGTTTCAGTCATGATCATATCATGCTTGCCATATTTATAATACAATTTGGATACCGCCCCATCTTCACCTTGCTTGCCACTTATCAGCTCCTTCTTGATAAACCCATCCTGGTATTCCCCCAAATAATTTGGATCGGCAAATAACTGGGTAACCAGTTCTTTAGGTTTGTCAATCTCTATAGCGCCGCTGTATTTCATCATTTTAGTTAGATTTAAATTAAACAGCGCATAGTTAACCATACGTGGTTAGAATCAGGTTACAGTACTATTTTGTAACCTTTGCTTTTACAATTTTTTTCGTTTGATCTGTTCTTCCAGGTATTCGGAAGGGGAAATGCCTTCGAGCTCTTTAAATATTCGATAGAAGGAAACTTTGTTATTAAACCCGGAATCATAGGCTACATCAATCAGCTTTAGCTTTGTACCATCTACGTTTTCCATTAGTCGTTTGGCTTCGTTTAACCTGTATTGATTAACCAGCTTTTTAAAGGAACAGTTAAATTTTTGATTGATGATTTCAGTGACAAAAGCTTTGGGAAGTTGAATGGCTTTAGAGAATTTCTCCAGGGTTAATGAGTCATCCAGATAGGCTTTATCCTCTTCGAGCTTTTGAATAATCAAGTCTTCATGTCTTTTCCTCGCTTCAAGATTACTTAGGTTGGGGGCTTTTGAATTAAGAAGGGGGGATTCATCCACCAATTTGAAGGCAATTGCCTGGATGATAAAAGTCATAGCCAGCATGCTTATCTGGTTGAAGTGGGCAAGGTTTAATTCTGCCAAAGGCTGAAGTAGATAGTAGGTAAGGTGAAATAGAAGAAAAACAGAATAGCCAATCAGTATTGTTCTATACCAGTTAGCGAGTACATTATTAGTGACATGCTCGCGTAAATGGTTCAGTTTTTTGATGCTGAGAAAAATGTAAACCCCGATATAGACAAAAAAACTGAGCGTAAAGTAAAAGTCGAAGCTTTGATAAGAAGGTACCTTCTCCATAAAGCTATTGACCCATTCCAATTTCTCTGGCCCGGACATAAAATATACGGGAAGGGTGAGCATGACCATGAAAGCGAAAGGGATGAGATGCCATCCCAAACGTTTGTGCAGTTTAAATGCTCTGTCAGTTATTGCTAATGCCATCAACCACATTAGCACAGGTTTTATAAAACTGGCGGGATAGCTTATCCCTAACAAATGAGGCACAGAATGGATTAGTTCTGTTTCTACCAGGAGCCGCTCAAAAAGAGTAAATCCTTCGATGATTAGCAGGCTGGCAAAGAGTTTCTTAAAGAGCGACTTGTTCTCGGTACGCAGTAAAACAGTGGCAATGAAAAAAGCCTGTAGCGTGCCATAGGCAATGAGAACATTAATAGTCATGATGTTCGCATAATTTTCTATTTGATTACTTTAACCACGTTATCTAAGTAATCAACTACTAGGTTAAACTCTACCTCATACGTTGGTAAATAATCATTCATTCGTTGCTGCAAAGCTGAGAACATGATAATTGCTTCTGCATCCTCTTCAGTCCCTTCAAGCACAGATAAGTAAATTTCATATTTATCGTTGCTCTTAGATACAAAAACATATTTAGGAACAGACAAGTCGAAGAAGCCTGTTTCTGTAAAACCTTCAGCAATTTTGTCAACTTCTTCTTCAGCTATATTGGTTTTGTCAAAATCAATTTCATGTTTTACAACATCCCCATAAGTTTTTGTAGATATATCAGGTTGGGCTATTGTGTCGGAGATGTAAGTGAAAGCAAAAATCGGAATGAGTGAAACTAAAAGTCCAACTACTGCAACTCCAATGATTTTCCCCCAGCTGTGTATTTTACCTCCTTTGTCAACGTGTTCATTTATACTTTTTTCTTGGAACCGTTTAAATATTCCAAATGCGAGTGCCGTATAAGTAATCGGGATAATCTGATTAGGAATGGTAATATGTTCTGGAATTAAAAAAATACCTCCAAAAATTATAATGATTGCAATAATTGTAACAACCCAGGTTGGTTTTACTTTTTGTTGTTCCCCAAGTGCCTTAAAGTTTTCCGAAAAGAAATAACCTGCTGCCAGTGGTCCTCCAAGAAATGTTCCCACCCAAATTGCACTTTCCTTGTATACTTTTTCTTTTGGAATTGTAGCGTCTGTCGATTCGGTCATTCTTTGAATTATTGGTGCTAATAATTATTGATTTGTTTAACCAGAAAAAGCCATAGAAGCTTGTTTGATAAAGTGGTTAATTAAGTAAAAACAACATTACAAAGAAAGCTGAAGTTTAATCCCGGCACTAAGCCGGGATTTGAATAGGATAAACTCTTAGTCTATCTATTTAATAAGCGTCAGTTTTTTGATACTTACATCATCTCCTGCTTGCAGGCGATATAAATACACTCCTGATGAAAGAGCGGATGCATCAAAAGAGAGTTGATGAGTTCCAGCCTTTTTTTGTTCGTTATTCACTAATAGGGCTACCCGTCTCCCCATTGTGTCAAATACTTCCAGTGTTACTACACCTGAAGCAGGGATACTATATTGGATACTAGTGCTAGGGTTAAATGGGTTTGGATAGTTTTGCATTAACTCGAACTCACTTATTCCATTAGTTTCTTCGGTATTAACTGCCGTTGCATTTACTACTTTACCTCCAATAATCATCGGATGGCTAATTGCATTTTCAGGAGTAATGGCACGCCCAAATGAAAACCCCATAAATTCTAAAAGCTCCTGGTTTGATAATCCCACAAACTCATCTTCAACACACCCCCATTCTCCGTCTGAGTCTAAAGGACATCTAGTAACCTCATTAATCGGAATAAAATCAGCTTCCTGAGCATCAAAATAGAGTTTCTCGTTTTCAAAAGGACCGAAGTTCAGTATGATTTCATCGGGAAGGAGAAAGAACTGGTTCATTTTTGTATCTCCAGTCAATAAACCAAATCCATCTTGTACTTCATGCGTCAAATGAAACTGAGGAGCCATCACAATATTATTTTTTGGGTTTTTAAAAATAATATCTCCCTCAAGTCTTAATGTTCTCCAGGGCTCAGCATCCCAGTCACTGGGAAACTGGCCATCTTCATAGCGGAAGTTGGTCTCTTTGATCTGGATATCTGTTCCATCATTATCAAACGTTCCTCCCTGTATGAGGACCTTTGCATTTCTTGGAGTAGCTATTCCGATACTTTGTCCACTAAATCCCTCGATAGTGTTATTAATTAAATTCCAGTCCAGGGTGTTATGAAAGTAATCCAGGTCCATGGCTATTACCTGTGGTTCATCTTCAAGAATGCCTGGGAATGGATTAGGGCCTGTGTCTAGGATGCCCTGCGGGCTATTATAACCGACTATTCTGGAATCTTTGATAGTAATATCAGCACTGTGGTTAAATCCAAAACCTCTTCTCCTGATATTCCATAATGTGGTATTCTCGAACACAAAATTCAATTGGTCACGATATTCATCCGGTGTATAATTGAACTCATCACCCGCATTTAAGTGAAATTCTGTGGCCATATAGTAGCCATGTACTCCTCTTGCCAGGGTATATGCTATATTATCTTTGAATGGGCGTGGTTGGAGGAACCAGACATCTAACCTGAAATTAGGGTATTCTTGTTTCCATTGGTGAAGTAGGGCATTTAGCTCCGGAAATTCATCAGCAGGTACATGTACATCTATTTCACCGGTTCGGAAACCAATTTCGTTTTCTATCAATGCCTCCGTCCAATATACATAGGCATGGCCCGTGGAGCCTGAGACTACATTTCCAATTACGGAAACTCCTGCACTGTGTAGCCAAAATCCATCTCCCTGCCAGGCAAAATCCTGTCGGTGCTCGCGAATATCAGCAAGAGCATTTGTAGCCTCTTCAACGGTTGGGGATGGTCTGGGCTGTGTGGTCATAGGCTCCTCAGGGTTGTACGTCCTGATGGCGATATTCTCAATAAAGGATCCGGTTTCATTACCAGCTTCTGTATTAAAAGCACCTCCCACTACATTGTAGGATACATTTTGCACGAAATCGACCCTGGAAGAATGGTTTACATAACCCCAACCCGGATCGTTATTAACCACACAACCTTCTACATGAGCGGCTTTCAGGGTAGGAGAAATACCTCCACGATGGAAGTGGAACGAATATCTTCCCCGCGGGTTTGTAAATCCTCCGTCAATGCGAGGGTAACCCCTCGGTTCTCTGTCAAGTTTTGGGAATTCATAATCGTCCAGGATGATGGATTTATCTGTTCTGCCTATGCCATTTGCTTCTACATATCTTACATCGACGTTTAGATTATGCATGAACATGATGTGTCCACGAGGCTTATGGTAGGGATCACCACTGATTGCTGTAACGCTCTGGTTCTCTGAGGTAATGATAACATTTCGGCTTAGGTTTGCTACATGCACATCCAGGTCAGGGGCTTGCTCAGGTGCTTTATGGTCTCTGGCCAATGCCGGAGAGAAGGAAATAGTTGATCCGGAAATTCCGGTAATAGTAACTACTTCGTCACTTGTAAAGTCATTGATATCCGTTCCAGCAATGGCTAATTGATCACCTATTTGCCAACCTTGAGGAGCACTTTTTAAAATAAGTTCAGTTTCACCTACCAAGGGATGTACAGCAAGTGCTAACCAACTGGTTTTATCCTGTCCATGCATAATAGTGGGGCCCATTAAAACTGCTCCAGGAGCATATCGCTCAGGATCAAATTCTACCGTTGTTCCGCTCCGTTCTGCAAAAACAAGCCTGGCGGTAACACCAGCATTTACTTTATTAGCAGCACTCCCAATTTCAAATGTTGCGTCAGATTCACTAACCAGAAATTCGGTTCTTAATTCTGTATCGACATCTGTGGCAAAACTCAGGGTCCCTCCATTTGCTATTCGGATGGATTTAAATTCTTGGGAGATAATTCCATCTACAATTATGGAGACTCCATTGGGAATGAGAACTCTGTCGTCATTGGAAGGTAATGTTCCACCCCAGGTTGAGGGAGAACTCCAATTGCCAGAACTACTGGCGGTAATAGCTGCTGTACCTGCTACCTGAACAGGAGTTTGAGCCTGAATAGAGAATGAGATACTTAAAATTGTGATACAAAAGATGAAATGCTGAAGACTTCTTACAATCAGTTTCATAGTACAAATGTTGTTTAAAGGTTATCTGTGATTTAACTAACTCTAACCTGAAAACAACTATCTCGAAGAATACCCTACCCTTTAGAAAGGGGAGATGGGTTCGGCCAATTCCGTAAGTGATAAGATTTGAAGGTAACATTGGGTAATTATGATTCCTCTAAGTTCCTGCTCAAATTAGAGTATTACCCAAAACAAATGTCCATTAACGCCTTAATTTACAGAAAACCGGCTAGATGTCAAGGGGGTATCTAATTAAGTCTGAGATATCATTCTTCATGAACTGACGGTACTCAGGATGACAGTCTCTCTTATCATTCACCAAATGGGAAGCTCTTCAATCTTTATACCAAATACGGAAAGAGCATGCATGAACGAGGAGAGGGTAAGTCTGTCATAATTAATACGCAGTACCCGGTCACAATCTTCCATATCGAGGTTCCAGTCTTTTATGTTATCGGAATGCTCAAGTACGTAGATGAGTCGGCTTGCCGCAAGATTATTCTCTACGTTTGTTTTGAATACCCGGCATTCAAGTTGACTTTCTTTTTGGGAAATGTTCATGATACTCTCGGATAAATTGGTTCATACACAACCATAACAAATCCGTTTTCATATTGGGTACAAGAAATCAATTCCATATGTATATCGGCTTCTGTTTCTCCAAAAAGCGGGATTCCCTGTCCAAGGAGAACGGGTATCCTGGTTATGGTCATTACATCAATGAGGTGAGCATTTAAGAAATCCTGAATGGTTTTGCCCCCATCAATGTACAGGTGCTTAAACCCACGATCTGCACATTCAACAACGATTTCTTTTGGGCTCCCACTCATAGGGATTACTTTTCCTTCCAGGTGATCAGGAACGGTTAATTGACCAGAGGACAAAACCACGACGGGTTTTTCATAAGGCCATTCCCCAAAAGAGAGTACTTTTTCAAAAGTATGACGCCCCATAACCAGGGCGTCCACTGAGTCCATGAATGTATAAAAGCCGAAATCTTCTTTTTTATCTTTTAAGACATAATCGGGATGGTCAAGCCATTCAATATCTCCGTCAGGTTTGGCAATAAATCCATCCAGGCTCGCGGCTATATAAACTGAGCATTTCATTCTTCTCGCTCCCAGAAAAAAGGAGGTTCAATTCCAAGTGCTCTCAGGTACACATAACCTTGTCCCCGATGATGTATTTCATTGTCCATGATATAGGCCAGGTGCCACCATATCTTCCCTTCATACTGTTCATAGGCAGTTTCTTCAATCTGGAATCGTCCTGGTTTAATTTTAGCCCAATATTCATTCATAATAGGAGTAGACCAGTCCCACATTAGGAGAACTTCTTCTTTCGTTTTTGGGAGTTCTTTGAGGGGAGCACCCTGTATATCTCCAAATTGCCCCCATTCACCCGTTGCAATTCCTCTTGCAGCAGGAGCGGCCATCATCAGAAGTTCATGGCATATCTCTCCGAATACTCTCATCCCTCCAATACTGAATGTGAAGAGTTTATCCTCTGGAAAAGCTTCAATAACTTTTCGTGTTAGTCTTCGATGCCCCTGCCAATGTTCAAGCATTTCATCAGGGGTCATAATTATCTCTTTTGAGGTATCCATAGCAATTAATTGGTTAACGTGTTGGTAACCAAGGTATAAGTGGCTACTGACAACCCTATGTCAGTAAGAGTTCAAAAAAATTAAAATTCTTTTTCGAGCTCTGAATAGTGCTCAAATAACTCTTCCGAAATTTCTTTAAGAACCTGCTTCATTTCTTCAGATCGAAGGATTTTGACTTCTTTTCCCCAGGTTAAAAGCCATCTTGCTGTGTAATGGATGGAAGGAGTAAGAAAAGTCATTTCAACTCCATCTTCTACAATTTTTTCCCACGCCCAACCATGTAGGAATTTTCCATCACCCATGTAACGAGCTATTCTGGTGCTGAACCATACAGTGACTTCTTTTAGCTCATGTTCACGATGAAGCGTTCGTTCGTGGAATTCTTGTAAGGTATGAAGAGGAGGTTGAGGTATCTTTACTCCTGTTGTTTTATAGGTCTCGAAACGATCAAGGCGGAACATTCGGTAATCATCTCTTAATTGACACCAGCCGGCTAAATACCAGTTTCGACCACGGACTAATAATCCAAGGGGTTCAATTTTTCGACGAAGTACTTCTTCACCGTAAGGTCTTTTATAATCGATCTCAATGAGCTTATTTTTAAAAATAGCTAGCTGCAAAAAAGAAAAAATGTCCGAATCACAAAGGTCAGTGTTGGCAGCCTCAGGGTATAAATTCGCAACATGGCTATCCATGGCCTCAAAGAAGTCTTTGTCTTCTGAATGCAGTGTAGACCGGATTTTATCGAGTGCTGAATGGTAGGATTTACCCAGCTCAGAATTACTCCATTTTTGCATTAATCGCTCTGCAGCAAGTAGAGACATGGCCTCACTTTTGCTGAACATAACCGGAGGGAGGTGATATCCCCGGAGAATGTAATATCCTTTTCCCGTTTCGATACCCAAAGGCACCCCAGCCTCTTCAAGGGCTTTTAAATCCCGATAAGCGGTACGTTCACTTATTCCATACCGTTCAGCCAACTCTTCAATGGGAGCATATTTCCTTCCCTGAAGGAAAATGATGATTGCAGTAAGTCGATCGATACGGTTCAAGGCAAAAAAGTATAATTGCCAGAGTCTAGTATATCTTATAGAAAAAAACTAGGAGAAAGCAGAACCGTTGAACAATTGAACAGGGAACATAGAACTTCGAAGTTTAACGTTCAGTGTTCAACGTTCAATCCTTGTGCACCTTATTCAGTGCTAAATAGCAGATAGTTCTACTTCAACCTTTTCTATTTCTCCGGTTCGGTTCATTAACTTAGCGCTTAATTCAGCTGAAAGCGCCAGGCTGTCCAGTTTTGTTGTACTACCATCAGTAAATGAAATGCTTAAGGATTCATTATCAAACAGTCGGTAAACAAATGGAACCTGGCAATAAGTAAAAGCAAGGGAGCCGCTTTCAAGAGTGAAGCTTCTTTCTTCTCCTTTGATGTCGATATAGTTAAAGGAGTCGGCAGTATTGAGGAATTCAGATTTTTTCAGCAATCCGGTTCTTATTTTGATCTGCGAATCTTCAACAAAAATCCCAAGCTCTCCGAACCTGGAGAGGATGTCTTCTTTTACCTGGCCAGTCATACCGGGCTGTTTTGCGCCACCTGTTCCTGGGGTATGTGAATAAGGATCTGATGGGAAAGCCCCATAGTTTTTGGCTGTTTTATGATTGCCTAACCCTTGTCTCACGTCATAATAATGTTCGATGATTGCCTGAACCTGTTCCCCATCGGCTTCCCCATTGATGGCTTCCCAGCAGTTTTCCTCCACAGCCAGGATCAATTTGGAAACCATGTGCCAATAAATAGATCCCAGCCCTTCATACCCAAAAAATGTACCGGAACGGCCAGTAAAGGATTGATGATCAAACACAGACTCAAAAGCATTTAAGATATGCTCTGTTTCCTTTTCAACTAATTCCGGATGATCTTTTTTCAATGATTCCAGTACTTCAATCACATCCTTCACATTATTGAAGCTACCATTGAAGTGATAGTTGCCCGTTACATCTTTTTCAATAAGCCTGGTATCTTCATCCTGAACTAATTTGGTAAGAAGTTGAGACGATTCGACATCCGATTTCGAAATGATGTTTTTGTCAAAAAATCGTGGTAATTGATGGTCAGGATATAAGATGTAGCTGTGTTGATCTTCCCGGTAAAGGCTTGATTCCCGCAATGCCTTAAGCAGATCTACTATTTCAGAGGTTTCTAGTTTTCCAGAGCTTAGCACTCCAACCTGGCCTTCGAGCATTTCATAGAGGTATCGTATTCCAATCCCTCCGTCTTTTTTAACACTCATTAAGTTATAGGAGTGATAGAGATTATCGTCACGCTTATTAGCATCAATAGTATGATCAATATGCTTTAGAACGGTATCAAAGAATGAATTTAAATCACCAGTGGTGATAGAAGACTGGTTTTCAGAAAAGCCGTTATATACCTGGTCTCTATAATTCTCACCAGCCATTCCTAGGTCATTGACAATCTTTCTTCTTAATTCATCTGAAATGGGTCCTGACAATTCAGAGCTGTAGGCATCTAATGAAGAATGAATGGCCTGCAATAATTCTGCTACTTCAGAAGAAATAGAAAACCCTGAGCTTTCTACCCTTGAGAATAGGTTCTTGCAAAAAGCTACATATCGTCTGATATAGAAGAGAGTCACCATCGAAACGCCATTCCCTACCAGTGCGTTATTTGCATCATTCCATTCCGGGCGTTGTGTGTTTAACCAGATGCCAGCTTCAGGAATAAAGTTGGACAGCTTTGCTAAGAGAGTAACCAATAGCTTTTCTGTGAGATTAACCAGGTAAACTTCTCCTTTTTTATTCCAGATTAGCTTGCCATCAGCTCCTGTTTTTGCAACTCGATCTTCAGTGAGTTTTTCCAGGTCGTGATCAAAATCTACCGTGTCTTTTGGGTCTTTAAGAATAGCTTCATACCCCTTAATTCGATAGGGAACATTGGCATAGGCAAAATTTCGCTGTTCAAGCATTCCTGTAAGTGCTTGTGGATGATGAGATAGCGACAGCTCCAAAAGCTTAAGTAAATAAATGATCTGATGATCTCCCCAATACCCGATATAAGACCAGGGATCGTTTTCTTCAATCACTTCCCAATCTATTCCATCACGTGTAATTCGATAGGGGTTGTAGCCATCAGCCGTGGAAGCATTCACAAATTTGGCGATGATTCCTTCCAGGAAATTTGGATAGGAGAGAGCAAGGGCTTCCCAATTCTGGAAGATGTCTCTCCAATTACCCGCGTAATACAGTTTTTTATCTCCGTTCTCTTCTCTCAGTTCAATAGAAAACTGGTTCCAGGGCCTGCTAGGATCTCCATGCCTTCGGCTGAATGTAAGCGGCAGGTATTCAAGAACAAGACGCTTTAATTGTGCGTCACTCTTCATTTGAGCCAATTCCAAAAGTTCTGAATAGGAGATTTCCTGAGGGAGGTTGTCTAAAGCAGATTTATACTTCTCAGAGATGGATTTATTGAAACCGCTTAAAAACCCTTTAAAATCTTCGATTTGGACCTGGTAGTTATTATCGAAAATCCCTCCCCGCATCACATTAAACATTACGTTTGCGAAATGCCGGGCATCCATCATCTTATCGCTTGATTTTTGGATGCCATCAGAAGCGGCTACGATGTTAGCCAGGTTTTTCGTGCCTGCTGCAATGTCTTCATCAAGAAGAGCAGACTTATTAGGCTCCTTTTTCAGCCATTCATTTAAAGCGACTACTTCAGAAGGGCCTCGTTTTAGCTCAGCGACAAAGTACCAGCTCTTACTTTGTCCTGAAGATATCTTAAAGGGTGATTCAATGAAATAAGCCCCTCTTCGAGCTCTAATGTCTGTTTCCTGAGTAAGTGCTTTTCCTTTTCTGAAGTCATCTAATTGATCTGAACAAAGCAGGTAGTTAGATACTTCGATACCAGTAGTCCAGACCGTAGTTGCTTTAAGAGATTCGCTGGGTTCTGCTTTATCAACAGGTATAGCACTTAGCAGGTAAAGGCCGAGACCGGAATCAATACGAAGTTCGTTCTTTTTATAAGCATCCAATAAGGTGCTGTATTCGTTCTGCATTCTACGGTCAATTCCGTATGGCAAAAGATTTTGAAGCCCATCCAGTATCCGAATTTCAGCCTCATCTTCTCCAGTGTTATTTAGCGAAGACTTCTTAACGAATCCGTACTTCTCACTGCTGTTCCAGCTGTAGGTGAAGGAGAGGTTGAGATCGTGATTAATTTCCTCGAAGATTAGTTGATTGCCCGCAATACTTTTATAGATATTCCGCTCGATGTGGTATACACCTTCAAAGCGATCGGCAAATGGTTCCCATAACCAGGTTTGATCAGATTTAGTAACTAATACGATCGTTTTGCTTCCCGTAATTTCGGCACTATCGTGAACCTTATCATCGGTATAGTACGGGAAAAGAGCATTCTCAGGGTTTTTGCGCCCTGCAGTTAATCCACCTTTTGTAGAAATATATAGCCAATGATCCGAATCACTGACTACACTGATAAAGAATGGAGGCATTGTATCATAGTTACTGATTCTATAATACTCTACTCCATCAATGGTAATGAAGGCTCCGTCAATTTCTTTTTTAGAAAAATTGTAAGAAGCTGATCCAAGTTTAATCCCGCTTGAAGACATGGTAAAAGAACGTAGTTTTTTTGGAAGTTTAAGAAAGTGGGATCTTTTTTGCTCAATTAGGAGAAAAAAGATATCAATAATTTGGTAAATTTTGCTCAAGCTAATGAAGGGTTGCTACGGAAGCACATAGTAACTGACATTAAATCAAGCTTATTAGTTTTAAAAAAGGAATTGAAGTTATATACTTTAAGTTTAATAAATGAAGAATTATGCAAAATAGTTGCGCAAAAATAGCCTCTTTATTTCTTTTGTTGATAGTACCAATGCTGGTTTCAACATGCAGTGATACGCCAAAACAAGAATCAGAACTTTCAAGTAGAGTGCTATTGTTTGACGGCGAACCTTATTTCATAAAAGGTATTTGTTACCACCCAGTTCCTAAGGGAGAAACAGGCAGAGATTTCACACCATTGGAAGGAGATTTGGAGTTAATGAAGGAAGCCGGGGTTAATACTATTCGAGTGTACGAACCTATCCAGGAGGAGTGGGTGCTGGATGCGATGGCAGAAGCAGGAATGAAAGTCATTATTGGTTTCGGCTATAACCAGAATGGAGAGTATGATATTCTTTCAGGTACTTTTTTGGACTACGTAGAAAAACACAAGGATCATCCTGCCATCTTAATGTGGGAACTTGGAAATGAATACAACTACCATCCGGAGTGGTTCGAAGATGATATGAATAACTGGTACGCTGCATTAAATCAGGGCGCAGCCAGAATAAAAGAAATAGACCAGGATCATCCTGTAGCTACTGCACATGGTGAAATACCTGATGAGGAAACTCTTGCACTAGTTCCTAACGTGGATGTATGGGGAATGAATGTTTACCGCTGGGATAACCCGGATGACATTTATGAGGAATGGGAGAAGCTTAGTGACAAGCCTATGTACTTAGCTGAAGCCGGAGCGGATAGTTATATGACCATTGAGAATCATGGTTATGCTGAAGGGGTGAATGAACAGGCTCAGGTTGATGCAGTCACTAATATTTTAGAAGATGTTTTGGCTAATAAAGAAATTGGGGCCGGAGTAACCGTTTTTCAATTCACTGATGGCTGGTGGAAAGCAGGAAATCCTGAAACACAAGATAAGGGTGGTTGGGCTCCGAATAGTACAGGTGTGCCTTATGATGGAACTCCGAACGAAGAATACTGGGGCATTGTAGATATAGATCGAAATAAAAAACCAGTGTTTGAGGTAGTAAAAGAAGCTTTTACCAGGGACTAATTACAATAATTTTTTAAAGCTAATGTCATATAAAAAGGAAAATCGTTTTGCTTTACTAAGGGCAATAGGTACTGTAGAGGCGGATGATAATCTTCCGGCTTTATTCAGGGAAACACTAGACTCAGGAATGCACGGTATTGGTTTTAGTGCTTATACAGAAGGGCAAAAGCCTGGGGATCAGATTTCTGAAGAGCAAATTCGTCGCCGAATACAAATCCTTGAACCCTATACAAAATGGGTTCGGTCCTTTTCTTGTACCGATGGCAATGAATTAGTTCCTCAAATTGCTCATGAATATGGCCTGAAAACCATGGTTGGAGCTTGGCTAGGTAAAGATGCCGAGAAAAATGAGCGGGAAATAGAGAGTCTCATCTCATTAGCTAAAGCAGGACATATTGATATAGCTGCTGTTGGTAATGAAGTACTCTATCGTGGTGATCTTAGTCTCGATGAGCTGTTAGGTTTTATTCATCGTGTAAAGGAAGCTATCCCTGATATACCTGTAGGTTATGTGGATGCGTACTATGAGTTTTCAAATCACCCGGAAATTGTTGATGCCACCGATGTAATCCTTGCAAACTGTTACCCATATTGGGAGGGCTGCCATATCGATTATTCATTATTATACATGAAAGACATGTTCAATCAGGCAGTACGGGCAGCTAAAGGAAAGAGGGTGATCATTTCTGAAACCGGATGGCCAAGTAAAGGAGAATCTTTTAAGGATTCTCATCCTTCGGAAATCAATTTTATGAGGTATTTCATTAATACCCAGATATGGTCGGCAAACGAGGATATCGAAGTCTTCTACTTTTCATCTTTTGATGAACCATGGAAAGTAGGAGCAGAAGGAGATGTTGGTGCATACTGGGGATTATGGGATAAAGATGAAAACCTTAAATTCTAACTGAATTTATTAAGTGAGTAGACAGATGGCGGAAATTCAAGACTTGGAGTTGTTTACCAGGAAGGCAATTTGCTATTCCGGATTTAGAGAAGGGCAAAGTCCCGATGCAGGAGTTTTTCCCAGCTATGAAGAAATCAAAGAAGATTTAATGATTCTTCATGGACACTGGAAATACCTTCGTTTATATGATTGTGACTTGCATTCAGAGACAGTATTAGAGGTGATCCTGAAAGAGGACCTGGATTTTAAGGTAATGATGGGTGCTTATATCCAAGCGGAGGAAAGCAACCCTAATTGTCCCTGGGGAGCGATGTACCCGGAGGAGGAATTAGAGAGCAATAAAGCATGGAATGAGGAGCGTATTCAAAAACTCATTGACCTGGCAAATGAATACCCGGAGATTATTTCTTCCTTGTCAGTAGGAAATGAAGCTACAGTAGACTGGACTGACCATATGGTTCCTGTTGATCGTGTTATTCATTTTGTTGAAACGGTGAAGCAAGGAGCTAGTCAGCCAGTAACCTTCTGCGAAAATTATCTAACCTGGCTTCATAAATTAGAAGCATTGGTCGAAGTAGTAGATTTTATCTCCATTCATACCTATCCGGTTTGGGAATACAAATCCATTGGTGAGGCAATGGCTTATACCAAAGAGAATTATCATTCAGTGGCAGATAAGTACCCTCACAAAAAAGTAGTGATTACCGAAGCGGGTTGGACTACAAAATCAAATGGGCGGGGTATTGAACCTCATAATGTGAATGAAGAATTCCAGAAGAAGTATTACGAGGATTTGATTCGATGGAGCTATAAGGAGGATGTCCTAACCTTTGTATTTGAAGCTTTCGACGAACCATGGAAAGGTTCTCCAGAGCCTCTTGAGCCAGAAAAGCATTGGGGATTGTTCAAGGTAGACAGAACTCCGAAGCTGGTTCTCCAGGAGTATTTTTGATTATTCACAGGGGATGACTTAGATATTAGGAATAACTCTAAAAACTACTCTTCGCCTTCGAATTCAGGAGCAACTACATCATTTATAAGATCGTCGATGTTGCCATCATAGGTTTTAGTGATTGGATTCCCATCTCTCGTCATTCCATCGAAAGTACCAGCATCAACTTCATCCCAAAGCACATATTTTGCTCTCCCATCGATAGTGAATAACCCAAAATGATTTTCTGAACCGGTTGGATTTAATCCGTCTTTCCATTGTTCATTAAAACCTTCAAAATAGAAGCATGAAATACCTTCTGCATCGGTCCATTCTCGTATCTGGTCATGGAAGAGTTTTTGTTTGTACTCATCGGCGGCTTTTGAACCTGTAGGGCCATACAAATCAGTAGAAACAGAAGCCCATCCCGTTTCACCAATATGCACGGGTTTATCCAGCCCTAATCCATTGATATAATCAACCACACTTTGATATTGAGCCTTTGCATAATCTGTGGCACGGATCATGGCTAAATCAATACGTTCTAAATCACTTAGATTTTGTTCTTCGCCTCTGCTCAGCCAGTAAGCACTGTTATAATGACTATCATGAAAAGGGTAGGTATGCATAGAAATAAAGTCCACGGCTTTGGCCAGTTTCTCTAAATCCTCGTTAAGATATTCTTCACCGCCGCCGCCCCAGGAAGCAAAATTATCCGAACTAGTAATCCATAAATCAGGAGATAGTTCCCCCTGAATTTTCAGGTCCTGAAGGTAGTTTACCCATTTTAGGATGATATCGGGGGTAACAAAATAAGTAGCAGCCCAATGAACCATTGCTTCGTTTCCAACAGCTATGATTTTCACAATATCCGGATACTCTTTAGCCATTCTTACCGCAGCATCAATCTCAGCAGTATTGTTTTCCAGGTTTTCTTCATCATGAATAACGGTGTCTGTCCAGGAATCTTTGGCCTCAATCCATGCACCCAGCATCACATACATCTCAAAAGAGGGGTCTTCTTCTTTCAATGATTTAATAGCCTTCAGGATGTTCTCTGCATGGGGAAACTGTTGGGTATTGTATGTTCTCAACACTTTGATATTTAGTGCTGAAAGAATGACTAAATCCTCTTTGATCTGCTCCACAGTAGGTACAATATCCCTGGTGTTTTCACGAAAAGCCCCATAAGAAATCGCCTGGTAATTTGGGTCACCCAGTATTTCCGCAGCTGTTTTAGAAGGGGGAGTTTCGGTTTGGGTACATCCCATAATGAGAAATAAACTGGCCGTGATTAGTGAGAAGAGAAGTACTTTCATCGGTTTATACTGTTTAAGCTTGAGCCTGTTTTTTTTCTAATTCAACACGTATTTCGTTGGCCTTTTCTTCATCAAGATCATATCCCCACATGATGAGCATGGCAATGAGTGTACCCACCATTGGAAGGCCAGAGAAGAAGAGTCGCAATCCGGTCATTGGAGCACCGGAAGTTGCGCCAGAGGCAACATCAAAACCTACTAAAGTCATAATGGCTCCGGTTAATAAACCAGCGATTCCAAAACCAAACTTGACCATCCACCAGTAGATCGCTCCAAAAATACCTTCTCTTCGCTTGCCTGATTTCAATTCATCCAGGTCGCACACATCTGCAGTCATAGACATCATTATGGTGAATAGACTTCCAATTCCAAATGAGAAGAAGGGGAGGGCGAATAAAAACATATAAGGCTTACCTGGAATGAAGAAGAACCATAGCAAAACGTATCCTACAAATGAAATGGATTGACAAACCATAAAGGCAGGTTTCTTCCCAATTTTTTTGGAAATCCAGGCGGTTGCAGGGATTACAATGAATGTGGTACCCAATGCTCCAATACTACCGAATAAGGTGGGCCATACTCCTGCAGCAGCTGCATCACCACTGAACAGATAGTAAACCACAATGAAGAACGTAAAACTAGCAACCGTATTAAATGAGTTAAAGATCAAAAATGTGGCGAAGCACATTTTTCGGAACTGCTTAATTTTGAAAGACTCTCCAAAACCGTACAAAATCTCTTTTAAGCTTCCCCCGATATTATTCATTGTTAATGGCTCGAAATCTTCTCGCCCTGTGGTTGGATCACTTTTTATGAACAAAGCCGGGACCATAGCCAATGCACCACAAACTATTCCTACCCATAAAGCTAGCGTCCTTGTGGCGCCATCAGCATTTGTAAACCAGTCAGGGTCGTACATAATCACCCAGAACCAAGGTGCGATTACCCATGCCCATTGACCAATCCATTGAGCTATCGCCATGATGTTGGTTCGCTCGTGGAAATCGTCACTCATTTCATAGCCCATGGCTACATAAGGGACACTAAAAATGGTGAAGGAAAGGTAGAAAAGAAAAGAGCAGATCAGGAAATAGGTGAAATTATAATCGACCCCATTCTCGCGATACAACTGCCATAATACGATGTAAGTGAGTCCTGATAGAATTGCACCAACAAATACATATTGTCTTCTTCGACCCCACCTTGAACGGGTATTATCTGAGATAAATCCCATTATAGGGTCGGTGAATGCATCCATTAACCGGGGCAAGAAGAAGAGTACACCCCACATCCATCCAGGAAACCCTAAATCCTGAACGAGTACCACCATAAAAATTGACATTGCCGCCGGAAACATTTGGTTTGCCAGCATACCGAGTCCAAATGCTACTTTCTGTCCAAACGGTACAGGGTTAGCAGTAGCTACAGCATTATTCTGATCCATGAATAGCCCTTTTCTGATTCAAATAGCACAATAAAAGGGAAAATTGGGTCAGGACAAAATGAGATAATTTCTCACGGAAATTAAAGCCTTCGACTTTGTGTTGGCTGCATTCAAAGAGACTAACTCATAAGAAGAGATGTTGATTCGAATAATCATTTTGAGTGTGCTGATCCTGGGCTGTAAGTCAGTACCAAAATTGGCACTTAATGAAGGAAAGCCTACTTCGGAAGAGAAAACAATCGATGGATTTGTTTTAAATGGCATAGTGACGCATGAGGAGTCGGAGCTTCCAATAGGCAATGCTAAGGTAGAGATTGCCAATACTTCAAAAAGAGTATATACCAATCAAAATGGGGAGTTCACCTTTCGAGATATCGACAAAGGTTTTTCAACAGTACTTGTTAAGGCTGATGGTTTTAGGTCTTCCAGGAAGTCTATCCTTTTTGAAGATTTGGAAAAAACAAGTGGCCCTAATGCATTAATCAAGGAAATCAGTATCCCGTTGAGACCGGAGGAAGAAGAGTTAATACCGGAACCTTATGGTGTTGATACGCTGCTTACAAGCCTGCTATCTTATAGCGGAGAATTACTGAATAGCATTGATAGTCTTAAAAACATTAGATACGAAGTAAATAATCGTATAAGCGAAAATATTCGTTCTCTGATGATGGAGGAGAGATCAGACCCTTTCTTTAAACCTTTTCGTGATTTATTTATTACATCAAATGCGAATCGATGTAGCGCTTTAAGCTGGAGTGATGACGCCTTTAATGAAATACGAGGAGGGCTTCCTGAGATGCAGCTTAAAGACCCAATTAGTTTTTCAGTATTCAATTATGATACCGGGTACATTATTGAAGTATTTCTAAACAATTTTAGAAGTATGGACGATGGATTAGGAGTCCGATACAGGTACGACATGGATCTCTTCTTTCGAACCATAATGACTACCAATTCCGATCTCATTAGCATGTGGGATAAAAATAGAAGAAAGCTTTATGTTGGGTCTTCAAGGCACTTTTTAACAAACCTGGCAGAGGGGAAGCATGTTTCTGCAGGATATAGAGTTTACGGAGGCCAGTACAGCGAAGCGAATAATTCAAGCCTTGGTTCAGCAGTTATTTTTTCAGGGGATATAGAGATTGGTCCTGAAGCTTTTTTTAGAAAAGATCCCGCTACAAATTCATTTTATCTAGAGTCTAATCGCGAACTAAAAGTTGAGTATCTCAACCAGTTTATGGGAAGGGGATACGATTATAAAGGCTTAAATGAACTGAGGTATCAAACTTCCTGGATAAAACTGAACAATCAAAAGGTGTATTTCTCTGAAGACGGTACGTTGAAAGATTCGCAGTCTGTGGTATTAAATGGGTTTTGGGGCTTCCAAAAGATTTGTGACATGCTACCTGAGGACTATGTGCCTTAGTGCTACTAACCTAGCTTTGTCATTTCGAACGGAGTGAGAAATCTGCACATTGTGGATAGAGGTAAATCATTAGATTTCTCGCTTCGCTCGAAATGACAAGCTTCTTTATTCTATTTGTTTTCTAGCTTCTTTAACAGTTCAGCATTAGCTTCTTCTAGCTTCTGGATTCTTTCCTGTTGCTCTTTATTCAGTTTATTCTGCTCAATTACATAGAGAGTTAGCTCTTCGATTTTCTTAAGCAAAGTCGCATCCATTTCTCCCAGCTTGACACCATTTTCTAAAACTTCAGCCTCACTAGGTACATCAGGCAAATGCTGATTCATAGAAATGTATTCTTCTAGTTCTTCTAAAGAGAGCAAATCATATTCTGGAAGGAATACGTAATCTGGCCAGCCCGTTGCTTCTACAACCACTTCTTTAGAACGGATTGTACCATTCACTTCGAGTTTGTTGCCTGGGGAGGTAGTGCCTATGCCTACATTTCCGTCATAGTTTATTCTAAACCTTTCCTGGTTTGAGCCCTGATCATTTTGTAAGAGAATCGAAAATGATGTTGGTATAATTCCTGCAGTGGGAGTTCCATTCGTGTGTACCCGTAATTGAGCAGTTCTTCTGAAATCGGTACCATCATATCCCCAGTAGTCAAATACTCCCAAATTATCTCCAGATTGGACAATGGTAGGGCTAGATAAAGTGCCTCTAGCTCTACGTTGAATTAGAAACCCGCTTTGCCAATTTGTATTAGAATAGGTTTCCAATTTTGCTATGGCATGGGCTCCATCCGAAACAAATTCTGCTAGACTTGAGGATGTAGATTGTACATGTAGATTTGATAAAGGAGACGCTGTTCCTATTCCAACCCGCCCATTATTCAAGAGAGCTAAAGTAGATGTAGAATTGAGCGTTCCGTTTGAAATCGAATTAAAACGTAGTGACTGTCCAGTATAATGCCCTCCAAAGTATATCTGCCATCCATCATTATTACCGTCTAAGTATTGATTCTTTATTCCTCTGCCACCAGTTGTTGTGACATCTTGTATAGTAATTCCTGTCCATTGAGTTCCTTCTATATGGAGTTTAGATGAAGGAGAATTTGTTCCAATTCCCAAGTTGTCTTCAACACTAAAATTACCATCAACTCCCCAGGAGGTATTGGTAAAATTATAATAGAAATCATGTGCCCAGTCCCATGAGGTACTGCCTGTTGAATAAGGAACGAATCTTAGAACTTGTGCACTTCCACCATATTGTCCAATTCGAAGAGAGTTAAAAGTAGTATCAGCAATATTGTTGTTTTTTAGAGTAAGCCCATTAAGATTCGTATGGGTGATACTTGTAGCGGTAGTGTTCCCATTGTCAACCACTTGCTGTAAGGTTTGAGAGAATGTGGAAGTAGCTGAAAGAATGAGGACGACAGAAAGGAAGAGAATGATTTTTTTCATGACTATTGGATTTTTTCTTGATTGATCTTGACAATAAGTAATATGTAAGATCACCAATCCAATGTCCATTAAGTCATAGTTATTTTTAGAGCTTGTAGTCTTAATGAAGACCCTCATTATTCATTAAAGGAAGGTGAAGTCGAGAAAATCTACCTTTGTCATTTCGAGCAGAGCGAGAAATCCAACAATCAACCTAAAAATAAATCTTTAGATTTCTCAGTCTCTTCGTTCCTTCGAAATGACAAGACTTTTATCCCTTCTACAGTTTTTGGTAGTGGAGCAACTAAAAACTACAAGGAACTCACGTTAAATAGACTTCAGTTCTGGGTTTAACTCATACTCTTTGTAATTAACCCGGTAAAGAATACTAAACAGAGAGGGGATAAAGACCAGAGTGATGACGGTTCCGAACAATAAGCCCACCATAATGGACACAGCCATACCTTCCCACATTTCACCTCCACTTAAATAGAGAGGAATTAATCCAAACACAGTGGTAAAGGTTGCAAGAACGATGGGACGGAATCGTTGCAGGCAAGCAGCAATTATAGAATCATGAGCAGACCTCTTGAGTTCGTTTCGTTCTATTTCAATTCGGTCAATCAATACAATGGCATTGTTAATAATGATTCCGGCCAGAGAGATGACTCCCAGGAAAGGCATAAACCCAAAGGGTTCCCCAAAAACCAGCAGTCCTATTACAACTCCAATTACACCCAAGGGAATAGTAAGTGTAACCATAACCATCTTCCTGAAGGAATTGAACTGGATAATTAATAGCATCACAATAATGAAGGCAGAAAGAGGAAGCCAGGCGATAACCGCTCCCATATTATCTGCAGAGTTTTGAGCATCTCCACCCAATTCATAATGGTAACCTCTGGGCCAGCCGTTCATTTGTTCATCCAGCCAGGGAGTTATTTCGGAAACGATAGCAGCAGCATTGCCATCTTCCTTTAATTCACTTGTAATGTTAACCGCACGATTTAAATTAAACCTCCGAATTTTTGAATACTGCCATTCAGGGATAATTTGTGCTACCTGGAGTAATGGAACACTTTTTCCGGAGCTTTGGGAGTAAATATTTAATGTCTCCAGAGATTCTAAGGATTGTTCACTTCCTACATCACTCCGCATCAAAATAGGAATGCTCTTGTCATCTTCCCTGTATTCGCCAGTTCGAAATCCGGTCAACACAGTTTGAAGGGAAGTAGCAATATCCTGGTTGGTAATTCCTGCATTTTGAGCCCGGTTCTCATCAATCTGAATCACAAATTTTTTACTCTTCGGACCCCAGTCATCCTTCACATTCTTTGTTCCATAAATGGATGAAAGCCGAATTTTGACTGATTCTGAAATACTAGCCAATTCATCCGGGTTATCTCCGATAATTCGTATTTCAATAGGTACCCCACCACCTCCGGCGCCCAGAGGGCCTACCTTAATATCCGCATTAGGGAAGTTTTGGATGACAAAATCATCGATAGTGTTAATTAGCGCATTATTATAACTGGCCTCAGAGGTGTTTACCAGGATATGAGCATAGCTTGAATTAGCTTCATCGGGTTGGTAGCCTAAATCGTAAGATTCGGGGCCTTCTCCAATGAACGAAGACCAGTTTATGATTCCATAGGTTCTAGAATCATTGACCAGTAACTCACTGGAGAAATAATCTTCGAGTCTGCGTACAGTTTCCTGGGTACTTTCGATGCGTGTGCCTTCTCCCAGGTTGATATCAACAGTTATCATATTTCGATCACTGTCTGGGAAGAAAAGGAAGGCAATTTGGGTAAAGCCAAACATGGAAATCATAAACAGTACAAAAATACCTAGCATCACCAGGTACTTATTCTTGAGTGCATTGAGAATCCACTCGCGATAAAGTCCTTTTGTCCAGTTTATAATTCGGTCTACTAACCCGGGATTTTCAAGAGCGTTGGGTTTTACTTTTAAGAAGTAGTAGCAGAGTAGGGTTACCACAGTAAGTGCTACCAACCAGGAAGAAAGTAAGGCGAGAGTGATTACCACAAAGATTGGCCCTACAATATCGCCCATTGTCGATTCAGCAAGGTAGAAAGCCATAAACGCAGCGGAGGTTGTAAGCGTAGATATGAGTAAGGGAGTAAAGAGTTCGGAGCAGGATTCAACTGCAGCTTTGAAGGTATCCATCCCATGTTCCACTTTTACCATTACCGATTCGGCAACTACAATGGCATTGTCAACCATCATCCCTAGCGCCATGATGAGTGCTGCTAAGGTAACCTGGTTCAACCCCATATTGATGATACCCATCCACATCAGCGTCATGATAGTAACGATAGGAATAAGGCTGGCGATAATAGTCCCCGTCCTGAATCCTAAGAAGATCAGCATCACAGCCAACACAATTACTATGGACTGTACCAAATTACCTATGAAGTCAGAAATCTTGATGTCGATATAGGTATCCAGGGAAGAAAGCCGAACCAGTTCCAAACCAACCGGGAGTTGTGCATTCCATTCTTCCATCACCCGGTTAATGTCTTCCCCTAATTTGATGACATTGGCTCCGTCTTTCAGATTCACGTGAAGAGAGAGGGCATTTAATCCATTTACACGAACCAGTTGTTTTGGTGGATTGATATAGCCTTTGGTGATATTGGTGATGTCTTCCAGGTACACCAGTTGTGTTTGATTACCGACCGGAATCAATGTCTGTCGGATGTCATCAATTTCATTATAGTTTCCGGTGGGTTCGAGAATGATGCTTTCATCTCCCATATAAATTTCACCACCAGAGCTCAAAATATTGGTTGATGCAATAATACTTTGAAGGCGGGAAGAGGTGAGCTGGTACTCCGCGAGCTGAGTGTTATCGAATTCAATAAATACCCGTTCTTCCTGTTTACCACCAATTTCTACTTTGGCTGCATCTTCCAGTTTAATGAGGTCATCCCTAATTTCATCAGCAAATTCCTCCATTTCTGCATAGCTAAATCCATCACTGGTTAAACCAACAACGATTCCGTAAACATCGCCGATACCATCGTCATTTAGTTCTGGTACCACACCTTCAGGAAGGCCGTCCATATTATTCAGCTTGCGTCGCAATCGATCCCATACTTCCTGCAGGTCTTCTGGGTTTACTTCATCCCGAAGGGTTACGCTTACCACTGAAAGCCCTGTCCTTGAGGTGCTGGTTACTTCATCAAGTTCCGGCAATTCCTGGGCGATCTTTTCAATCTTAAAACTAACCAGTTGCTCAACCCTTTCCGGGCTGGCACCAGGAAAACTGCTTATAATACTTGCTACCCTGATGGTATAGGGAGGCATACTATCTCTGGGAAGACTATTGAATAAACTCAACCCCATCAAAATTATGGTAATAAGTACAATAAAGGTTATCCGGTTACGCTCAATCGCAAATTGCGTAATGTTCATAGAGACCCCTGCGTTGAGAATAGCGTTACTTTTTGCCCATCTAATAGGGTTTGTAATCCTGCAGTAGCAATTTTCTGCCCTACGCTTAGTCCATCTACAATTTCGAAACCTTCTGAAGTCAATGCTCCAATTTGGACGTAATTTTTGTTCACAGTACTGCCAGAGCCTGTTTGCTCATTAATCAGGTAAACAAAACGCCCGTTTTGATCTTCACCTACAGCATTAGCCGGAATTACGATGGATTCACTGCTGCCAATCGATTCTGCAAAGTTGAAAGTCACATTCGCTGCCATACCGGATTTAATCTCATCAGTAGGATCAATAACACCAATTTCAATCGGGTAGGTTGAGGTATTGGCATCCAAAGCAGGGGAGATTTCATTTACCTGGCCTATAAATGTTTTATTCGGAAGGGCGCTAAAACTAATTCCCACTTCCATTTGAGGAACCAGTCGGTTGATCACACTTTCGGGAATTCCGAGCGCAATGTTCATGTCCAATCCGGCATTTAGTACTCCTATAACTTGGCCTGGTGATACATTCTCCTCTAACTCTACATTAACAGCTGCAATGGCTCCATCTTCCGGGGCATATAAATATCCATAGTTGATCTGTTCCAGTTGAATGTCCACGCTTCGCTGAGCTGACTCATAACTCGCCTGGGCTGTACGGAATGAGTTTTTAGCATTTTCAAAATCACTTAACGAAGCACTCCCTTTTTCATAAAGCAGCCGAATTCTTTCCAGGTTTAATTCTGCGGTATTCATTTGAGACGCGGCGCTGTTGAGGGAAGCTACTGATTGCTCATGAGATAGCCGGGCTTGTACATTATCCAACTGGCTGAGTAAATCTCCTTTTCTTACCTGGTTTCCAAGTTTCATATTCAGTTCAGTAACAATGCCGCTACTTCTGAAACTTAAGTTGATGATCTTATCAGTCTGCGCGGTACCACTAAAAGTTCGAATTACTTCACCACCGCTTAACCCTACCGTATGATAAACAACAGGACGTATGGTTTCGGGAGGAGTAGTTTCTTCACTGCTGCAACTTCCAATCAGTAGCAAAAGAGTAGCAGCTAGAATTGAATTGCGTGTTAGTTTTGTCATCTTTCGGAATTGAGGAGTTAGTTATTACCAAGTAGGAATGCTTCCATTCTGTTTTTAAATGCGTCTCTTTCTGACACATCCTTTTCGAAGAAGAAGTAACCAAGGCTTCGTTCTAAGCGAAGTACACTTAGCATAAAATTGTAGAGTGCGTTGTTATTTGAAATCTGTGCATTTAGCAAGTTGGTTTGCGCATCAATCAACTGGATGATGCTAACCGCACCATTGGAATAAGAAGTTTGAATCAGGTCCAGGTTTTCAGCCGCTGATTCAAGCGAAATCTCTGAGAGCTGGAGATTTGAAATCTGATTCAAGGCATCCAGGGCATTATTCTCAACCTGTCGCTCGATATTTCTTTCTGTTTGCTCAATCAGTAATTCAATTTGGGTACTGGTGATCTTAGCAATTTGAAGATTGATATTTTGCTTATTCTGCTGAAAAATGGGAAGGCTGAAAGAAAGGCCTACTGTATAATATCCATCTGGTGGAGCAATAAAACCAGTTGGGTAAGTAGAACCTTCACCTGATCGACTAAAAGTGTAATTATACTGTCCTTGTAATGCTACATCAGGGATGAAGCGTCCTGTATTCGCCAATCGTACACTAGCTTGTGCAACTTCCAGTTGCTTGTTAAGCGCCTTTAGTTCTGGTGATTCCTTGATGGCTTCCTGCACCAGGAAACGGATAAAAATTTCCCGGAAAGAAATATCGTCCAGGAAATTGCTCAATTTTTCCAGGTCGAGTTCAGTAAATATTTCGTTAGTGAAATCGATAGGAAGGATGTCAATTTCGCGATCGAGAGGATAATTGAGGACACGATTGATCTCAGAGAAACTAAATTCCAACAGGCTTACTGTTTCAACCATAGTCTGAGCATCTTGAGCCATCTGGCTTTGAAAGCGTAGCACATCAGATTTTCCGGTCAGTCCTGCTTCGTAATTCTGTTGAGCAATTTGAAGGTTACGACGGGTTACCTCCAGGTTTTGAACTGTAATTTCTAAGTTTGATCGTGCTATTAAAGCATTGAAATAGGCATTAGCAGCCTCTAAAATCACATCCAATTCATCATTTCTGTTCGTGCTGACCTGCGCGTCTTTCAGAGCTCGTTGAATATAAATATTGGTAAGGATGTTCTGGGAATAGACAACCTGAGAAAGAGTAAGGTTTCCTGTGGTGCTGAACTCAGGATTCTGGCCATTAGAAGCCCTGGCCAGTTCCGGGTCAATCATACTTGTGGTCACGCTAGATTCCAGGTTGGGAAACATATCGCTTACTGCTGACCTAACATCCTGGTTTGATAGCTCTACATCGAGATTACTTACCTGCAGAGCTAAACTTCGTTCTCTGGCTTCATTCAAAAGCTCAATAAGAGAGTAATCCTTTTCAGAAAGTACATTCTTGAATTCGCCAATGATTTGAGTGTCATAAATTAAGCTGTATTTCAAGGGGCCTCCGATTAAGGAGGCTGTATTGAAATTAAGAACCAGCTGTTCTGTGGTAGCTAAGTAAGTGGGTAACTCAGAAGGATTTTGTCCATTTACAATGGCTTCTATATTCAAGGCAATTCTTCGAAAAAACTGGTCCAGGTTATCATCCGTCTGATTTGAGGCCATAATTCCCAGTTCTACTTCCCTTGATCCTGAACTTGTATAGGAAGGGATTCTTCTGTCTATCATTTCCTGGGCAAGCCTGCTCACCTCATCTTCTGTCAGGAAAAAAGTATTGGCGAAGTAAACGGCGTCAACTTCATCAAAACCTTCAATGATTTCATCAATGGTATTGTAGTTAATAATGCTGTAGTCAACCCCAAGGGAATCTGTAATCGAGGCTATGGTTTCTTCTACAGGAAGTACATCCATCAGGTAATCTTCAAAAACGATACCTACCCGCCTGAAATTTATTAACTCGTTAAATAAAGAAAGGTCTTGAGTGATAGATTGTGAGGTTAGAATAAGCGATAGGTTGTGAATGCCACTCGTTTCATCAGAGAGAGATTCAGACTTAAACTCCCTGGTGATTGTACCAAATAAAATAGTGGGTTTATCGTGTGCTTCATTTCCAAGGATTACCATATTATTGAGCACTCCAAATGCTAAAATGATATCGACATCCGGGTTTGCATTGATCGCTTCAAAGTTATCACGAGCGGTGTCCAAGCTCAGGTTATTTACATAAATACCGGATTCTGGAAAATTGATCGTGGCATCCTGTCCTACCACTGATCGGATTTCATTCTGCATTTGAACGAGTAGGATTTCCGCATTCTCAGGAAGCGTATCAAAAATAAACCCGATGTTATAGCTTTGTTTGGTTTGTGCATGTGCACTTTGTGCTAAAGAGATAAGGCAAAATAGTAGGAGGTAAGTAATGCCCCTTAGCCTGGTCAAACTTCTAATGAAGTGATTCATCATACCTGAGTTCTTAATTCTTCGATTTATACTTGATGTATAGTTGAGTGAAGTTGCAAAAGAAGCCAAGCAAATGCTGTCAAGGTTCTGGTATGAATCTTATTCTTCGATCAAGTACCGCGAGATGCCGGAATGATTTGTTCCTCTACCTCTATGCCCTTTTCTTTGAATCTATTCAATTTGCATGAAGCCTTATTGCTAACACAGGAATAACAAGATATACCACAAGAGAATCAAGGGGTGCATCCATAAATCACCCCACATATATGCGATTAGATCTTTACGCGTTTTGGTTATTGGAAAAAGAATTCACCAATAACCATTAACCAATAAGACTAATCGCCCTATATAGCTTCTTTTTTACCCTTAAAGTATGCGTAGAAACTAAGGATAATCGCTGATGAAGAGACAAGAGTCATAAGGGTTCCGGGTATGAAATGTACAAAGCCACCCAAATCCATAAATATGAAGTAACCAAGATCGGCAAGGCCACCTGTTATTGCAGCCAGGAAGATTGCGGACTTATTTCCTTTCCAAATGAAAAAAGCACTTATGAAGGTCACTAATCCAATCCAAAGTAGATTAAATCCATGTTGACCAATAACGGCACCTGCTGCTTCCGGGTAAGCCATTTCTAAAGTAGAAGGGTCGACAGCATCAGCTATTCCAGCTACTGCTCCGCCAATATCTCCAGTTATGATAAAATACATAGTCATTACTCCGGCGAACATGTGTACGAGGCCCCAGATAACCCATAACACGGAAGATGCTTTTAACATGATGGTGTAGATTTATTTGATCAGTATAGTTGCATGATAATATCATCAAACAGAATAGAGATCGCATTAACCTAGATTAAGAAAATCCTAACTAACTGGATTTCTTTGATCGGTTATTCTTCACTTTACTAAGTGCTTCCGGAGTAATGCCAAGGTAGGAAGCGATCATTCGTTGAGGAACTCGCTGAACAATATCCGGGTAGGTTCTTTCAAAATGCTCATAACGCTCAATGGCAGAAGAGGACATTAACATGATCACTCTTTCCTGCAGCACAGAAAGACGTTTAACAAGTGGCCCAACATTTCTCTCTTCTCTTTTTAAATTTTTGTCAGAAATGCTGATAACTGAGTCTTCAAGGCAGTCGATGTATAATACGGTAGGAACATCCGGGCCATTGGTATCAGCAATCGTCCATCCTTCAGGGGCAAACATGAAAATATGTTCTTTCCCTTTTTCATCAAGGGAGTAACTGCGAAGTAGCCCTTCATGGACATGATAAATTTTTGAATTAAGGGCTCCCAAAGTTTGAAGCACTTCGCCCTTACTAACCTTGATGGTTTTCATTCGATATGTGAGTGATTCCGGTGTTAGCGGAAACTAACTAACCAGGGCTTTATTTACTACAGCTAACCCTTTAACAAAGGCCTGGATTAAAGCCTGGATAGTATCAGGAGAGGCTGCTTTGGTAGTAAAAGTGAAATCGTCTTTTTCCATGGTCAGGGAAACAATTACTAAAGAATCGGTATCCGGACTCAGGATTTCTACCTCATGATTTTTCACCTCTACAGGAATAAATGCATCCGTTTCCGCTTTGATTGCAGTGAGAACGGCATCCATGGGTCCCACCCCCTGGTCTAAAGAAATGATTTCTTCATCATTAGGAAGTTTGAGTTTTACCGCAGCGCTAACCAGTCCCTGCATCCTCATGGTAAGCTTGTAATCGAGTACTTCAATGGGATATTCCAGGTTTGGGTCTTCATGATAAACCAATGATTTAAGCGCTTTGATTTCTTCTTCCTTAAGGGTTTTTCCCTTTTTACTAATTCTACTTACATATTCTTCATACAATAGTGAATGCTCTTCACTCATATTTCCCATGATCATATCACGAGATTGACCCCAGCTATTGCGTTGTAATTCAGGGAAGCCAGATTCGATATACTGCTGAACTCGTTCTAGTTTTGGAGAGAGTACCGGAGAGGAGAGGGAGTATTTAGAAACAATTTGTGAACTCTTTAGACCGGTTCCGGTAAGCACAAAAAGACACTTCTTACCTCTAAACTGATCCAGGTTATTTTTGAAGCAGGCAAAAGGAATGGCACAGGCCGGCTCGGTAAATAAACCTTCTTCAATGGTCATCTCCTTCATTGAATCTAATAACTCATTTTCAGTAGCGGTGTACGCAAGTCCATTCGTTTCATCAATGCCTTCCATCACCTTATAAAAATCGAATGGATCAGCTACGGCCACGGCATCTGCCATAGTGTTGACCTGATCTTTGATGATTTTTTCTTTTTTGAAGATACCTTCAACAACCGGGGAGCTCTGTTCAGGCTGAACCGCAACAAATGAAGGGATATGATCTATTTCACCAGCAGCCTTTAGTTCCTTCAACCCTTTGAAAATAGCAGCGAAATTTGTTCCGGCGCCTACCGGAACGAAGATATAATCATAGTCGATGAGCCCTTGCTCAAAAAGCTCATAAGAAAAAGATTTCTGGCCTTCCATTCGGAATACATAATCGCCTGCCAGGTAGTAATTTCCTGATTTGGCAAACTCACGGCAAAGAAGTTCACACTGCTTAAAATCCCCTTTAATCTTGATGATAGTAGCATCATAGATGGTAGATTGTGCCAATTTCACTTCCGGAGTGCGTTCTGGTACAAATACAAAACATGGGATTTTAAAATAGCAGGCATAAGCTGCTACTGATGCCGCCATATTTCCAGTCGATGCCAGGCAAATGGCATCAGCTCCCAGCTCAATGGCTTTTAGGACTTCTACATAACTTCCCCGATCCTTGAAGCAGCCTGTAGGATTTTCAAACTCTAGTTTTGCATGCAGATCGGCTCCATATTTTTCTGACAACCTGCTTAATGGCCGAAGTGCGGTGTAATGAGTTTTGAGTGGATCGGGTACAATATTCTTTAGGGGATATTGAATTTCTTTTCTGACCTCGTTGTAGTCAACAGTGAGTACACTCCCGCAAGTAGTACAATAAGTGCTGGTTTCCCTTTCATCATTTATATGATTGCAGGTAATGCAGCGCAGGATATAACCCGAATTAGAGCTTTTCATTAATTAAGTCTGAATTATTTCGCTCAAAAATACGAAGCTAAAAAGTATAAAAAAGCGCTTTTTTGCTTAACAGTGTCATTCTGAGCGAAAGCGAAGAATCAACGTAGTTAGTAAACTCCTGTGATCCTTCGGCAGTAGCCTCAGGATGACAACGAAGGGGTTAAAAAGGAAGAAACACAATCTCTTCAAAATCCATATCCAGCTCCTCAAGAATTGGGCCCGCTATTTCCACAATCTCCTCTTGAGAATAATCTTCCAGGCCCTCCAGCTTGATGTACAAAGCTTCGTTGTGTTCATCCACATGGTACTCCGCCTCACTCGACTCAAAACTCTCTTTCAGGGTATTTATTAAAAGGTTGAGGTCTTCTTCGTAGGATTGGTAATCAACTTCTTCTGGAGTGCTCATAGGAATGGGATTGATTGGTTGCTAAAATAGCCCGAGTTTGAACTATGAACAAGCCATTGGCAAAACTTTCAGAAATTGCTCAGAAACCATCCCGAACTATCATAGGATTGATGTCTGGTACTTCTCTGGATGGACTGGATATTGCACTTTGTGAGTGTGATTCGGAATCGGTAAAGGTGAAGCAATTCAAAACGGTCAGCTATGATTCCAGGCTTAGGTCCAGGATTGCTGCTATTCAGTCCAAGTCGCAGGTAGATCTGCAGGGAGTCTGTGTCCTTAACACCGAGTTGGCCCATTTATATGCCGAATGGGTTTTGGAAGCGTTACATGAATGGGGCATGAATTCGGAAGAAGTTGATCTAATCGGGAGTCACGGCCAGACGATTTATCATCATCCTACTGAGCATCAAACCAGCACATTGCAAATTGTAGATGGAGATCATATTGCTCATAAAACGGGGATTATTACCATATCCGATTTCAGGCAAAAACATACGGCTGCAGGTGGGCAGGGAGCGCCACTAGCCGCCTTAATGGATGAACAGTTATTCCGGCATCAGACCAAACACCGAATGCTACTGAATATTGGAGGCATCGCCAATTTCACTTGGCTGCCTTCTAAAGAAAGTGGAGAAGAAGTGATTACGTCAGACACTGGTCCCGGGAATACACTCATCAACGAGACAATGAAAAAGTATTTCGATCAGCCTTATGATGAGGGAGGAAAGATCGCAGCTTCAGGAGAGCTTCATTCTGAGCTTTTGAAGTACCTCTTGCTGGAACCCTATTTCCGAAAAGCTTTCCCTAAAACTACCGGGCAGGAGGATTTTAACCTGGATATTGTAGAGCAGCTTATGCAAAGCTATAGCATTGAATTGAGCCCGGAAGACTTAGTGGCTACGCTAACCGGGCTAACGGTTAAGAGTATTCTTCGTGCTTTTGATGCCATTGCTGGAGATAAAGGCTTTGAACTCTATGTAAGTGGAGGAGGAGTGCATAATGAAGTAATTATAGAAGGGGTGAGGAACACTGAACCTATGAACATTGAACTTAAGAACTTTGAAATTTTGGGGATGAATCCGGATGCTAAGGAAGCAGCGCTTATGGCTTTTTTAGCGAATGTGCTGGTTATTGGAGAGCAGTTTATGGTTAATGGGGAAGAGGTGAGTTTAGGGAAGGTGAGCTTCTGATTTACAATGATCAATTATTCAATTAAGAATTAGGAATTATCAATTAGGAATAGGCTTTTTACTTTGTTATTTCGAATGGAGTAAGAAGTTTACACATCGTAAACAAAGGCAAATCTTTAGATTTCTCACTCTGAAATGACAAGCTTTTATTCCTAATTCCTAATTCCTAATTCCTTGTTTTTTACTCCTACTTCAGAAGTCTCCGCCACAAAATCTAGCACTGACTTAATCTGGCTAATCACCTTTTTCCTAACCACTCGCCCCTTCTCAAAAATAGCTTCCTGTGCCTGGATATATTCCAGTCTTCCTTCTTCGGTCTCAATTTTGATGGGTTCCAGCCCATCCTCCCTTAAATCATAAGGACTGGCTTTCATGTCAATCTCTCTCGCTTCGCAGGCCAACTCAAAAGCTTCCAGGATGATCTCGCTGCTCATCCAGGGATATAGCTTGAATGCCCATTTGTATAAATCCATGTTGGAATGGATACAACCCGGTTGTTCCATATCCGCAAATGCTTCTCGTGAAAGTTCGAACTTATTCATCGGAACCGCTTTGGGTGTGAAGAAGCGGTAGGCATCAAAATGGGTGCAAACCAAAGGCCGGGATTCTACAAACTCAGCAAGTTCTTCAGGGCTCATTCGCAGTGGAACCTGTTGATGGCGCGGGTTTTCCGTTCTGTACACCATCGCCCATTCGTGCATCCCAAAACATCCAAAAGAAGGTCGTTTATTCTGTGTGTTTTCCAATAACTGGGCAATCCACCTTGCCGACTTTCTCCGCTTTTCAGGAAAAAATTCCGGGTTCAGGTAAGCAATGCCATCTGCAATATGCAGCTCTGAAAGTTCAGGGAGTTGTTCGGGATCACTCACTTCTAAAGCAATTCCAATTCCTGGAGACCATCTCCGCAATGCAGATGGGCGGAAGGCATAATACTCAAACAGGAAATCCATGACGGGCTGCTTCTTACCCTCCGATCGGGCTTTCAGGTAATCCTTGATATGAAAATCCACACAATCTTCATGAACCTGTTTTAAGTTCTTCCAATCCTGCTCGGGCAGAATGGTATGAATAAATGTGGGAGCTGATATTTCCTGGTGTAACTGCACGAACGAAAGATACAGCTTTACGCATTGTTTATGCTATTAGCTCTATTGATAATGTCAATTATCAATCAAAAGTAGAAGTCGGTACATTTTCAATGTTCAAACATTAAAATTTTTGTCATGAATACTATTATTACATCTCCGATAACTAACGACATTATTAGCAATGCATATTCCTATTCCCGGTTTAATAAATTGACCGAAGAGCTATGGGAACAAGGCGAGGTTACCAACCATGATAATAGTGAGAGTAACCTTAATTACACCAAGCTAAATCTTCAGCGTACCCATCGTTGGGATAAACGAGGACAAATTCTACCTGAAGTAAAAACGATTGTAGATGCTATAGAGCGTCCACAAACCTGGTTAACAATTACAGAAGGATGGTGCGGGGATTCAGCTCAGATACTACCATTCATCAATAAAATGGCAGAATTGAATCCAAATGTGACTCTTAAAGTGATCCTCAGAGATGAGCATCCGGAAATCATAGACCAGTTTTTGACTGATGGAAAAAGTCGTTCCATTCCCAAAGTAGTGATCCTTGATACCGAGACCCTGGAAGTACTTGGGAACTGGGGCCCCAGGCCAGTAGAAATGCAGAAAACCTTTTTATCAGAAAAGGCAGACCCAGAGGTAGGTCCTAAGGAAGCTTCCAAAAATCTTCATACATTCTATGCGAAGGATAAAGGAACTGCTTCTCAAAAAGAATTTGCGATAGAATTATCAAAAATAGGACCTACATAAGTTCTACATTCTTCTCTTTTTACATTAGTATGTGTTACTTTTCCCCGGGCAGGTTAAAAAGTGACTAGATATGAAATATTTAGAGAGGTTTAAGCAAAGTGTTGCTCAAACGAGTGATTCCCCAATGGGACTGCAAATTAGCCACGCCCAGGGTCCCTATATTTATACCACAGATGGCAAACGGTTTATTGATTTAATATCTGGGATTGCAGTAAGTAGCCTGGGGCATCGACATCCCAAAGTAATTGATGCCATTAAGAACCAGATTGATAAACACCTACATGTAATGGTGTATGGAGAGTTTGTCCAGAAGCCCCAACTGGAATTTGCCGAGCTCCTAACAAAAAAATTACCTAATGGACTTGACCAGGTCTATTTTGTGAACAGTGGTACGGAAGCAAATGAAGGAGCGCTTAAACTTGCTAAAAAGCATACCGGAAGAACGAAACTGGTAGCATTTAAGAATAGCTACCACGGTGATACTCATGGATCCTTAAGTGTTACTGGAAGGGATATATACCGTGATCCTTATTTACCTCTTCTTCCCGATGTACATTTCATGGAATTCAATTCACTCAAGGGAATAGAAGTAATTGACGATTCAGTAGCAGCAGTGATCATGGAACCTATCCAGGGAGAAGGGGGTGTTCATCCAGCAGATCAGGGCTGGCTGAGGAAAATCCGGAAGAAATGTACGGAAGCAGGGGCTCTACTCATTTTTGATGAAATCCAATCCGGGTTTGGACGAACAGGGAAGTTGTTTGCTTTCCAGCATTATGAGGTTCAACCGGATATTCTTTGTATCGCAAAAGCGATGGGCGGAGGAATGCCGATCGGTGCCTTTGTTTCCTCCCAAAAGATATTTGAAGCTTTTATGTACAATCCTCCACTAAATCATGTAACCACTTTTGGTGGTCACCCTGTGAGTTGTGCAGCAGCTTTAGCAACTCTTGAAGAATTGTTAAGGGGAAGCTATTTACAAACTGCCCGCCTTATTGAAGAAAAAGCTAAAGCAAGATTAAAAGGAGATGGAATTGTCGAGGTCCGCGGAAAAGGAGCAATGCTTGGTATTCAGCTCACAAGTAAGAAGCTTACACAGGCAGTAGTACGAGAATGCATGAGCTTTGGAATTATCCTTGGATGGACCCTCCATTCTGATTCCCTGATTAGGTTAGCTCCGCCGCTCATCCTCGAAGAGGAAATGATTGATGAAGTATTAGAATTGATAGCTGGTAGTATAGCCAGAAATGTCTAATTTCATCTTCAGTTATGAAGACCATCAATCCAGCAACCGGAGAAGTAATCCGGGAATACCCAAATACTAGTTTTGAAGAGTTCGAAGGTATTGTATCGAACGCGAATGCTGCACAAAAAGAATGGGCAAAAAAAGAATTTGATGAGCGTAAAGCTTACCTGCTTGCAATAGCTTCCTTATTAAGGGAACAGCGGGAAGAGGTTGCCCGCCTCATGGCCATAGAAATGGGAAAGCCGCTGGCTCAGGGAATTTCAGAAGTCGAAAAATGTGCCTGGGTGTGTGAGTATTATGCCGAACATGCAGAAGATTTTTTGAGTAATGAAGCAGTTGCTACCGAGGCTTCTAAAAGCTACGTCACTTTCCAGCCGCTAGGAGTAGTTTTGTCCATTATGCCCTGGAATTTTCCATTTTGGCAGCTATTCAGATTTGGAGCTCCGGCGCTAATGGCCGGAAATGGAGTGATCTTAAAACATGCTGAAGTAACTACAGGATGTGCGTTAAAGATCGAAGAACTGGTACATCAAGCTGGAATCCCATCAGGCCTGTTCCGAACTGTTTTATTTGAGAATGAAGAAATGAAGCCAGTCATTCAACATCCGGGAATAGCTGCTATTACACTTACAGGGAGCACCAGGGCAGGAAAGATTGTAGCAAGCCAGGCTGGAGAAGCGCTTAAGAAAACCGTGTTGGAGCTTGGTGGTAGTGACCCTTATCTAATTTTTTCTGATGCTGATGCCGCAACAGCAGCGGAATTATGCGTGACTTCGCGACTTCTCAATTCAGGACAGACCTGTATCGCTGCAAAACGCTTTATCGTAGTTGAGTCCGTGTATGATGAGTTTCTGGATCGATGTACAAAGCTGATGACCTCAAAAACAGTAGGCAATCCTTTTCAGGAAGGAGTAGATATTGGCCCTATGGCCAGGATTGACCTTAGGAATGAGCTACATAACCAGGTTCAAAAGAGTATTGATCTTGGAGCTTCACCAATTCTTGGTTGTGAAAAACCGGAGTCACCCGGTGCTTTTTACCCGGTAAGCATACTAGCTAATGTAACTAAAGGGATGCCTGCCTATGAAGAGGAGTTATTTGGTCCGGTTGCAGCCATCATTAAAGTGAAAGACGAGGAGGAAGCTATAAAGGTGGCTAATGATACCAGCTTTGGCTTAGGTGCTGCGGTATTTACTAATGATGTGAAAAAAGGAGAAGAGATCGCTTCAAGATTTTTGGAGGCAGGATGTTGCTTTGTAAATGGCTTTGTGAAATCCGATCCCCGTCTTCCATTTGGCGGGATAAAGCAATCCGGTTATGGGAGAGAGCTGGGATTATATGGAATCCGCGAGTTTGTGAATACGAAGACCGTATGGGTCGGATAAATACGAGTTGTATTATAATTCCTCTACAAGCTGAATATGATTTCCACAGGTATCATCAAATACCACAATTTTAACCGTACCCATTTCTGTAGGCTCAACACTGAATGCCACATCTAATGCCTTGAGCCTGTCAAATTCTACCTGAACATCATCTACGCTGAATTGTGTCCAGGGAATGCCGGCATCAAATAAGGCTTCCTGGAATACTTTGGCAGGTTCAAAATGTAAGGGAGAAGGTTCCAGTAATAGTTCTGGTCCGTCCTGTTGTTCTTTTGAAACGAGGGTAAGCCATCTGTGACCTCCGTCTAGCGGAATGTCGAGTTTTTTAATGAAACCCAGTTTATTGGTGTAAAACTGAAAGGCTTTTTCCTGGTCCATAACCGGAATACTTAATCCGAAAATTCTCATACATGTTTAGTTTAGGTTTGAATTCAGGGCCAAATTTCTAAAACCTTATATGGATAAGCTTCTTGAAAATTGCTCTTTTTGGTATTCAGATGGAGGGAGCCCTACCTTTTTCTTAAACAAGGAGCTAAATGAGCCCAGGCTTACAAAGCCAACCTCATAGCAGGTTTCTGTTACCTTTTTCCCTTTTTTAAGGAGTTCTTTAGCTTTTTCAATTCTCTTATCGATCAAATACTGACCGGGAGTTTGTCCATAATACCTTTTAAAGGTCCGTAAAAGGTGGTATTTCGAAATAAAGCGAGTACTGGACAATGACTCCAGATTCAGATCAGAATTATAATGTTGATCTATATAATTTCGAAGCTCAATTACAGTATCCAGCTGTTTCTGATTTGAATAAATCTTCGATTTGATTCTGAGGATCTCTTTTTGGTAGAAATTCATTTTCAAATCCCCTTCACCCAACCACCATCAACTGCTAAAGAAACACCAGTGATATAACTGGCTTTCTGGCTGGCTAGAAAAGTCACTGCTGCTGCAAATTCTTCGGGCTGTCCAATTCTTCTTAAAGGGATTTCCTTTGTGACTTCATGCAAGGCCGGGTTCTTTTCCATCAAACTCTCTAGCCGTTCGGTTTGGGTATACCCAGGCATTACATTATTTACCGTGATGTTGAAAGGCCCTAATTCGTTGGCCAGGGTTTTCATGAGACCTACTACCGAAGCCCGGACGGAGTTGGAAAGAACCAAACCCTCAACAGGTTGCTTGACGGCCTGCGAAGTAATCGAGATGATTCGCCCCCATTGTTGTTCTTTCATTCCTGGCAGCACACCGTTGATCATTCCAACTGTACTTTCCAGCAATAATCGATATGCCTGTTCCCATGCTTCTTCATTATGACTTTCGAAGCTTCCAAATGGGGGTCCACCGGAATTGGTAACCAGGATATCTACAACACCCAGGTTATTTTGAGCAGCCGATAAAATGTTCTGCCTTCCCGAGCTTGTGGATACATCGCCAACTACATAATGAACCTTAGAACTGCTGTGAGCTTCTATTTCTTCTTTGGTTTTGATTAAGTCAGCTTCATTTCTTCCACAAATCAATACCTTTGCACCCTCTCTGGCTAGTTCCAGTGCAACAGCTTTTCCAAGGCCCTTACTGGATGCCATGATCAGGGCTTTTTTCCCAGCTAATCCTAAATCCATACCTATTTCTTTAGGTAGTCATCGGTTCCGTCCAGCCAGTCTCTTCGTGGGGGAGCCCAGGTATCGGTTTCTTCAACGTCTCCAATCATAAGTGCTTTATGGGGAAGGTTCCCGGGAATCACTACTGAATCCCCGGCATGTAAATCTACCGGCTCTGCATCTTCACTTTCAAACCAGAAACGAATGGTACCTTTGGTAACCTGCGTGATTTGCTCATTTTCATGGCTATGCATGGGAACTACAAAGCCATCTTTAAACTGCATTTTCGCGATCATGATTTTATCTCCATAGATCATTTTTCGCTTCATTGATGGGTTTACTTGCTCTTCAGGGACATCTGCCCAGTTAATTTTTTTGATCATTGTCTGGTTTGGTTTGAAAGGTTGGTTCGAAAAGAAAACTGTTTTTCGAACTATGTACAAACAAAAAAAGGAAGATCGGGTGACTGAACTTCCTTTTATATGAAGTATGCTCTTCAATCTGGCTAATGGTTATTTGTTATTGGTAGATCACCTTACCAATAACAAATAACCATTAACCTTTAACAATCAGATTACATCTTTTCAGTAAACCACTTTGCTGACTCAGCAACTGATTCGCTTACTTCCTTTTCCTGGTCATAGTAACTGAATTGATGGAAAGGTGAGTCTAGCTCGGTTTCCATCCAGTGAAGCTTTTTGTCATCGGATGCGATTCGCTCGAAATAGTTCCTGGTGTACTGTGGTAATACTGCACCATCAGAATGAATCATCAGGGTTGGAACAGTGAGCTTAGATGCAGAAGGCATAGGATCGGCTGTTAACCAGTCTTCCCACGACATTACTGCAAACTTATCGTTACTCCACTCCGAAATGGCTCCACGCTCAGGGTTTAGGTAGTAATCATAAGGACCGAACATCGCGGCTGATTCATCTTCCATGGAGATGGTTGGAACGTAAGCTACTACACCATTGTCAGCATATTCTCTCTTTGCAGACTGGGCCGCTTCAATTTTTGCAGATACGCCTTCTTCACCACCATAGAATAATTTGACTGCGTCCGCATCATGTAACCAAGAAGCCACAGTAACTACAGACTTGATCCGATCATCTTCAGAAGCAGCCATCAGGGTATACATAGCACCTGCGCATACTCCAAAGGCTCCGATTTTGCTATTGTCAACTCCTGGAAGGGTTTCAAGAAAAGTAACTGCGTTTTGGATGTCTGTCTTTTTCATTGACGGGCTTTCGTAAAATCTTGGCTCTCCTTCACTCTCTCCAAAATTCCTGAAGTCGAAAGCAAGGGTAATGAATCCTTGTTTTGCAAGTTCCTCAGCATATAAGCCAGCCATTTGCTCTTTAACGGTAGTCCAGCTTCCGGAAACTACAAGCGTTGGGTACTCTTTTCCTTCTTCATAATTCTCAGGGTAATAAATATTGCCAACAAGGTTAGCGCCTTCGCTATTGAATGTTACTTTTTCCATGGTCTTAGTGTCTTTAATAGTTTGTGGTTTGTTTGTACAGCCCATGATCAGGGCAAAAATGAGTAGGGGTGTGAAATAGGTTCTCATGGCTATTTGATTTGATCTAGCAACCCAAATCCACGAGCTGCTGTTATTGGATTAAATATTTCGGCGTACTCAAGGATTTTTCCTTCTTCATCAAACCTGAAGGTTGAGTAGTATTGGTTTTCATAAAAACCGGCGTCGTTCTTGAGCTTTATTTTGCCGTTATACTTTATATAAACAAGGCTAGGATCCTCCATGGCGTAGATCTCTTCAATTGGAAACTCCATTCCATCGAAGTTACCGGGAACAGGAGCCCAATAATCGTGGAGTTCTTGTTTTCCATTGGCCCCAGTCGGGAATAAACCGCTTGCATAAGGATTGACTTGTCTCCCGTTTTCAGCAAATAAGCCTACAAAGCCTTCGATGTTCTCCTCTTCAAGAAGTTTGAAGAACTGTTGAACGGTTTCTTTGTTTTGAAGTGCAATTTGTTCGTTCATAGTAGTTGGGTTTTCTGGGTTAGATGTACAGGCTGTGATGAAGAAAAAAACAGCAGCAGCTATAGAGAGTGAAGTTCTCATGGGCTTAGTTGCTTGAAGCGGCTATTTCAATTGCTTTTTCAGGCAGTGACGTATTTCCATCCTGGTACTTGAAGTTGAATTTCATGGAACTGATTCTCCATTTGTTGTCAGTCTTGATAAGGTCAAAATCATAGCTTCCAACTACGGTCCATACACTTCCTTGGTCATCGCTTAAGTAATGAGTGGCAGTTCCGTAAACGAATACACTTGCTTTATTTTCATCCACTTTAGTTATGAAATTCCCAATCTGGTGATGAGTGGATTCGAAACCTGGCAGAATTCCCTTCCAGGCACCTGTGATTTGGCTGGGGCTTAGTTCAACAGCAGGATTCCCATTCATAGAGGAATAATCAAGCACTACCTGATCAGCGAAGATTTGCTCTACCTTTTGCCAATCTCTTGTATCAGTGGCTACGAATAATTCTGTAATAGTTCGGTTTATCAATTCCATTTCCTGTGCATTGAGGTTAATAGAGAAAAGGATTATCGATCCGATTAATAATGATTTCATTTTGATCTCCTTTTTGGTTCAATAAAAAGGTAGTTCAGGTTCGATTTATGAAATCAAAGGAGGGAGTGTGAATTTCAAAGAATTACCTGTTCCCGGTAATTCAGGGGGGTAGAACCAGTATTTTTCTTGAAAAAAGAGCTGAATGAGCTTGGGCTATCAAAGTAAAGGGTATAAGAAATTTCCTTTACACTTAACTCTGTTTGGGCGAGGTAGGATTTTGAAAGCTGAAGAAGGTGCCGATGAATGTGATTTAAGGCAGTAAGCCCGGTAATGCTTTTGACAACAGCATTTAAGTGATTTGGGTGAATATTCAGCTTTTGAGCGTAATAACTCGGAGAGTGGAGATTGGCAAATGTTTCCAGTTTTGTACTTTCATAGAAGCTGGTTTGTATCATGGTTTGGTACCGGGTCAGCAACTTCAGGTCGGAAGTTCGAATGGCTTGCTCTGCCTGTTCTTCATCAACCTGTCGCAGGAAATATCGCTTAGTGTAATTAAGCAGAAGAAATGTGTAGGCCACGATCAAATCGAACTTATCATCAGAATCATTATGATACTCCGTCCATATTTTTTGATAGATACCAAGGATATCCGGGAGATCAGACTCTTCGATTTCAAAAGGAATGGCTTTATCAATCTTTAAAAAAGGGAAATTCTGCAGCAGGTTGGAGAATAAATTTGATTGAGCGATAAAGTCCTGCGAGAACATGATATAGAATCCTTTCCAGTTTGGGACGATATCCCAGGAGATGATTTGAAAAGGTGAATTGAAAAAAATAGTAGCGCCTTTTGGGAAATCGGTATGGTGACCGGTAATGGCTTTTCCATCTCCATCTGCCTTGATAGCAATAGCATAGAATTCATGTCGGAAAGGAGGCATTTCGCTAATTACCACGGGCATATTTTCTTCGAAACTCCGGATATCAAAATGAGGGTGCTTAGGCTGGGGAATACTTATCCCTTCGCAATATTCTGATATGGTTTTGAAGTGTTTCAATATTGCCCGTAATGAGTTGCCGGGCAATATGAGGAAATTTAGCTGGCTTTTCTATTGTTGAGCAAAATGTAACTAATAAAAGAGAGTCCAAAAGTGATAAACCAGGCGTAGGAGTACAAGTCGTTCCAGATCGGTGCGATAGAATCTCCATCAATAAGTCCCACCTGAATGAAAAACCCTGGAATAACGGGTAGTAAGGCAACTGAAAATGAAAACCATGCTTTCCAGTTCCACCTTGGAAGAGTTCCCATTTCGCTAAAAAGGGAGGGCATATCTAATGTTCGTTTCCTAACTACAAAGTAATCACAAATCATAATCCCAGTGATTGAACCTAAGAGTGCAGAATATGCGATTAACCAAAGGAAAATATATCCGCTTGGATCAGCTAATAACTTCCATGGAAAGATCAGTATCCCAATGATTCCGGTTATGTAACCTCCCATTTTAAAGCTGATTTTTTTGGGAAAAATATTGGCGATGTCATTTGCCGAGGCTACTACATTTGCAGCTATATTGGTAGAAAGGGTAGCTATACTTAGCATCACCATAGACAGGATGATAACCACTGGCGAATCGAACTTGCTCATCAGGATAATTGGGTCCCAGATTGCTTCACCATAAATAAGTACGGTCGCACTGGTTACAAATATGCCGATGAAGGAAAATAGAGTCATGGTTGCTGGGAGCCCTAAAGCCTGTCCTTTGTAGTGAGCTTTCTGGCTTACCGCATACCGGGTGAAGTCTGGGATATTAAGAGAAAGAGTAGCCCAAAAGCCCACGATAGCGGTTAGACTGGGCCAAAAGATGCTCCAGAAAGTGGTTCCCGGAGCAGGGTGGAAGGAACTAGTTGCAGCCAATATTTCTGAAAAGGAACCGACAGTAGAGATTGCCCAAATCATCAATGCAATTCCGGAAAAAAGCAGTACCGGTGCTGCCCAACTCTCAAGAACTCTTATAGTGTCTATTCCCCGATAGATAATCCAAATATTTATTCCCCAGAAAATGAAAAAGCAGACTAATTGAACAATATTTAAGCCGATGAAGTCTCCCAGGTAAGGGCTGCTAGCCAAATTAGGTGCCAATACTAGTAACAGTTGATATATGGCATTTCCACCAATCCAGCTTTGAATACCAAACCAACCGCATCCAACCAGCCCTCTCAATAGTCCTGCGAATACTGCGCCATGAAGACCGAAACTGGAACGAATAAGAACGGGGAATGGGATTCCGTACTTAGCTCCCGGATGTCCATTGAGGAGAAGAGGCACTAAAACAATTAGATTACCAAGTAAAATAGTGAAGGTTGCCTGCCACCAGGTCATCCCTTCCTGTATAAGACTGCTTGCGAGCATATAGGTAGGTACGCAAACAGCCATCCCAATCCATATGGAAGCATAATTCCAGGTAGTCCAATTCCTATTCTTCTTTGATACAGGGGCAAAATCTTCGTTATAGAGCGAGGATTTTTTTACGGATTCTGGGATATTCATTAACGGGGTTTTACTGCTCTAAACCCAATGATAGGTTTATAATTCATAAAATCATCCCAAAAAGAATTTTCCTTTTGTTTTGGGTCGAGATAGGGCCCATGCCAGCTAAAGCCAATAAAACCTGCTTTTTCAAATGCACGTTGATAAGTCTCGGGCTTTAAAAAGAAGTTATCGATAGAAAAAGCAGTACCACCTTCATTAGTGATGACATACCTGACAACATCTCCCTCTTTTTGGAGGGCAGGTGTGGTTTTTTCAAACCCGTATTTTGAAAAGGGTGGAGCAGAATTTGGGTTTTCATTAATGTTATCATTAAAACCTACAAAAACTCCTCCTGGCTTTAATGCCTGAAATGCAGACTTACAAAATTGAAAAAGTTCTTGGGCACTTTTGGCGTAGTTAAGAAGGTACATCCCGGTGATTACATCTACTTTAAATGTGGTATGTAGTTTAGCAGCATTTGCACAAAGGTATTCGCATCCGATGGGATGTAATAATTCCTGATCCTTTGCCAGGGTAATCATCTCAGAAGAAATGTCTACTCCCAGAATAGTTCTTGCACCAGCCAGTTTAATTTTTCGGGTGTAATGACCTTCACCACAAGCCAGATCCAGGATATCCAGAGATTCTACCTTGCCAAGGAGTTGGAATAAGGTGAATTCTTCAATGAATGTACGAAAGGAGAGTCCTTTAGAATCTCTATAGGCTTCGGCTATCTGGTCGTATTCTTGTTCTTCTTCTTTCATAATTGACACGGCAAAAAATCAGTGATAAAAGAAAGAAATACAAAAGATGTAGAGTACTTGTAGACCTTATGTCAGGTATTTAATCATAATTTAATGCTGAGTTTCTTGAAGAAGGTGAACTTCTAATTCTAATATCATTCATCGATCTGATTCAATATTTTTAGGAAATTTGAGAGAACACTATTGATATGAAACAAGTACGTTTTTTTACTTTCTCTTTTTTCTTAACTGCAATACTTCTTTTCTCTGGTTGTGGAAAGGATTCAGATAATCGTTTTGAAGTCGAATTAATCCAGGCCAAAACGGAAACTCCGGCCAAGATTCGTCTTTTCTTTAAGGTCGATTTGGGAGAGGATCATTTGTTTACCACCTTGGGCCCTCAGGATTTTGAGATATATGAAAACAGCTCTCTTATCTCCAGGCTAGAGTCTCAGGCACAAATTCAAAGAGAAGAAGGGGAGTTTATGTTCTCTTCTATTTTACTACTTGATTTGAGCGGTAGTGTATTACGGGATACAGAATTACCAAATGTAAAAAGTGCAGCTACTTCATTTATTAACTCAGTAATGCCTGCCTTTACCGACGAAACCTACGGCTCTAAGGAAATGGCCATTTACTGGTTTGATGGAGAAGAAGAGATTCATTTATTGGTTCCATTCACCACCGAAATTGCTACGCTAAATTCGGGTATTGAGTCTATTGATCAGGATATTAGTAGTGATGTTTCTACAAATTTGAATGGTGCGGTTGTACAAGTGCTCACACTTATGGATTCTCGACTCACTGAAACTCGTTTAGATCCTAATATATCTACTGCAGGTTCAGTAGTGATTTTTACTGACGGCACCGATCAGGCTAGCAGAGTAACTACCCGTGAAGCTCAGAATGCAGTTAATGAAGCAGGGAGCGATAATGCCGTATTCGCGATTGGACTTGGAGATGAAATTGATCAGGGAGTGCTCAGAACTATTGGTAGAGATGGGTTTGAGTTAGCTGAAAATTCCTTTGACCTAAATGCCACTTTTCTCAAAGTTGCTCAAAAAGTGCAAAGCGAATCTCAATCCTTTTATGTATTGGAATATTGCAGCCCGAAACGTTCAGGGAATCACACTATTGAATTAAGAGCATTGTATGAGGATCGTTTCGGTAGCTTCAGAACGGAGTTTTCTGCCGACGGATTCACCGGGAATTGTACTATAGAATGAAATGGATTAGAAACCCATTTCAGCAAGTTTCTTAACTGAACCTATCCAAAAATCATAGTATCGGGACTTAGCTTCTTTTCCAACCTGGACATTAATTTGGTTCATATGAGAGAGGTTTACCGTCCCAAGATGAGTTCCCCATTTAGCACTGTCAACAGAAACAAAGGAGTCATTAATATTTTCCTGAGTGTAAATCTGGGTGTTTTGAAAAATAAAGACCGGATTTAGTGAGTAGTTCGTCCCTTTTCCCACAGCGGCGCTGTATGAGAAATAAGGAAATCCATCCAAATTCGGATTCTCCAAATTAAAATTGCCCTGCACACTTTCCCTACAAAGCTGTTCCACGGAATTGAGAACTTCACTCTTTTCAAGCGGATACACACTATTGCCAAACCAGTCTACGATATCGCCAATCTTTTCGGAGATGAGCTCAGGTGTTTTTAAGACCAAATCTGCCAGATAAGTTCCTCTGTGTGGTGTAGCAAGAGTAGTAAGTGAAGCTACTTTATCCTGTATTTCAAGATGACAAAGAGCGTGACGTATATCCAGGCCGCCCATGCTATGAGCAATTACATTTACTTTTTCGAAACCATGTTTATTGCAAACCTGACGAATTAACCGGACCCAGTTTTTTGCTCGAGTTTCAATAGGGGCATAAGGAACTACATTAGGAGCAAAAGCGACTAATCCATGTTTTCTCATGAGCATACAAGGGTCATGAAGGGGAGAAGGCTTAACCAGTGAGCCAATAGCTCCAAACCCATGGCAAAGAAATATCGGATACTTTGTTCGAATTATGCCTGGCTGAGGGAATTCTTCCAGCAGTAATCGCTTTAATAATGCTCTGCCTTCAGCCATAGCTATCCCTCATTAGGTGTTGGAGTTTTGGTAATCAAACGAATAGTCCGAAATACGGTTCCCTTATGTTCTACATAAATATTCATATCCTCTTCCGGAAATACCACTGTACTGGGTGTGTTCAAACCAAGAGGGAATAACCGATGATGAAGTTGTAGATGATAGCTGGTTTTAGAAAAAGCAGGAGGGACTTCAACCCGGTATACTTTTCTGGTAAATGAGGAATCTATTTCCACATTGAATGTGCGTATCTGGCCCCTTAGTAAATCAGCATCCTCAAATGAAAGCTGAATTAAAGAATCCAGTTCAGCTTCTGTATTGACGGTATTGGGAATATAAGTAGGCGTATAAGCGAGTATAACTGCACTTAACAGGCAGGCAAAGAGCAGAAGGATAGTTACAACTTTCTTTCCAGATTTCATGGAAGAGATGTTACTTCGGATCAAATATAAATTTCAACACTCTTTCAGCAACTTCTTCCTTACTGCCTGTAAATTCCGAAGTGGAAGAAGTACCAATTACATGTACATGATTGGTATCTGATTCAAAGCCTGCACCTTCTTTTGCTAATGAATTGGCTATGACCCAGTCCGCGTTCTTCTTTGCGAGCTTTGAGGAAGCATTATCGATAAGGTCTTCTGTTTCCATAGCAAACCCAATTAGTGTCTGATGCACAGGTTTCCGACTACCAAGCCAGGCTAAAATGTCAGTAGTTCTTGAAAGTTCTATTGAATCACCAGCTGAGTCTTTTTTAACCTTATGGTCAAAAGTTTTTGCAGGTGTGAAATCAGAAACGGCTGCAGCCATTATAATTACATCTGCATCTGCATCTGATTTTACTGCATCATATAATTCCTCTGCAGAAACAATACTTTTAGCACGAACGCTTTCAGGTTTCTCCAGATGCACAGGGCCATGGATGAGTGTTACTTCCCCTCCCAGTCGTTGTGCTGCTTTAGCCATCGCAAATCCCATCTTCCCAGAGCTTGGATTGGATATGAATCTTACCGGATCAATGAATTCTCTTGTTGGCCCAGCTGTAACCACGACCTTTTTTCCTTCTAAGGGGCCTTTTATAGAGCCAATAATCTCACTTGCCTTTTCAAGTATTGATTCCATTTCAGGTAACCGGCCTTTTCCTTCTAATCCACTTGCCAGGAAGCCTGATTCTGGCTCGAGAATATGATACCCAAACTCTTCTACCTTCTTTAGGTTCTCATTAACTGAAGGAGATTCATACATCTCACCATCCATAGTAGGGCAGATCAGGATAGGAGATCGAGCAGCAAGAACGGTAGCAGTTAGCATATTGTCTGAAATACCGTTAGCAATCTTAGCAAGGGTATTACCGGTGCATGGGGCAATGATGAATAAGTCAGCCCATTCCCCCCAATTAATATGCCGGGTCCATTCAGTAGCTTGTTCCTGGTCCTCAGGAAAGATATCAACAGCTACTTCATGACCAGAAAGAGAAGCAAAGGTTTCTAAACCAACAAAGCGGATGGCAGAAGGAGTCATTGTAACTCGTACTTCAGCACCCGCTTTTTGAAATTCTCGTAATAAAAAAACAGCTTTATAAGCTGCAATTCCTCCGGTTACACCAAGAATAATGCGTTTCCCGGAGAGCATAGGTTATTCCGCTTCTGGTCGACGGTAATAAATGGAGTCTTCTTCCATTTCAGTTACAGCTCGTTGAGCTGCATGTGGAAGCTTTTCAAATGCCTTTGAGATCTGCTCTTGTTCCTCGTTGAACGAAAACTCATCATCGTCTTCAAAACCTTCGAAGTACTGGAGTTTTTCGTCTAGCTCAAGTTTTTCTTGTGCAGCTAACTGGCGAGCTCTTTTCGCCATAATTACCAGTAACTCATACTTGTTACCAGTTACATGTTTTAAGCCTTCAATATCTAATGTGCGAATGGGCATAATTTTATGTCTAGTTCATAAATTCAGAAACAGCCTTTTTCACTTCGTTGTAAGCTGTATCCAAATGGTCATTAATGATTACGCGGTCAAATTGAGACGCATATGTAAGTTCTTTCTTTGCGCGATCAAGCCTGAGTTTCAGAGATTCATCCGTTTCAGTTCCTCTGGCTTCAAGGCGCTCTTGAAGTATCTCAATAGAAGGTGGTTCAATGAACAAACTCAACGCTTTATCTTCGTAGAGTCTCTTCACATTTATGGCACCTTTTACTTCGATGTCAAGCAGAATAAAATACCCTGATTCTAGCTTTTTATCAACTTCTGATTGTAAGGTGCCATACCTCTTTCCTCCATAAAATTCTTCCCACTCCAGGAATTCCCCTGCTTCTATATGATCCTCGAATTCTTTTGGAGTTAGAAAATGGTAGTGGATACCGTCCTGTTCTCCTTCACGAGGTTTCCTGGTAGTAGCAGACACCGAAAACTTAAGGCTTTCGAAATCCTCAAAAAGCCGCTTAGCAATGGTAGATTTGCCACCACCACTAGGGGAAACAAGAATGATTATTTTACCCTTTTGTATTGCCATGAGATATGGGTTTTCGAGGCGAGATATTGGCTATAAATCAAAGCTCATACCTCAATTCTTAAAACCAATTATTCAACATTTTGAACTTGTTCACGAATCTGCTCAAGCATTTCCTTTGCCTTTACAACGTGATGCGCAATTTCCGAATCATTAGCTTTTGAACCAATAGTATTCAATTCTCTATTAATCTCCTGAGTAAGGAAATTCAATCTTCGTCCTGCTGGTTCCGGCTGTTCAATAGCTTCGATAAAGAATTTTAAATGTGCTTTCAGACGTACGGTTTCTTCAGTTATATCCATTTTGTCAGCAATTATAACCACTTCCATCTCAAGTCGGTCTTCATCAATGGAATCATCATCAATAAGTTGCTTGATACGTTCATGAAGCTTTTTTCGAACTTCCTGGCTACGCCCATTGGTGATGGTTTGTATCTCGCTTAGAGCGTCATCAATAGATTGAATTCGATCTAGAAGGTCGTCTTTGAGTTGTTTCCCTTCTTGAGATCGCATTTTCATTAGATTCTGAATAGCCAATGAAGTTGCTTCCCTTATAAGTCCCCATTTATGCTCAATAGAAGCTTCATCTTCTTCCTGGGTAATAAATACATCTCCAAAACTAGTAATGCTCTTAAGTTCAAGCGGCTCCTTTATGCCTGCTGCTTCCCGTAGCTTATTTAATAACTCGGCATAGGCTTTTGCCTTATTTGTATCTACTTCGATAGAGGGGATGCCGGAATCCTGGGTGGAAAGATTTACAATTACATTTAGCTTGCCTCGGCTTACTGATTTTTGGATTAACTCTTTGAGTTCCAGCTCCATGTGCTGGAGCCGTTGGGGTAGTCGTGTTGAAATATCCAGATAGCGACTGTTTAAAGATTTGATTTCTACAGTGGCGTTGAGTCCGTTGTCAGCAGCCTCACCTCGCCCGAAACCCGTCATAGAGATAATCATGGGAATAAACTAAGATGAAATAGTGAGCAAGAAGGTAAGAAACCCATGGGAGTCATCAAACAAAGTGATTGGCAAGAAGCAGGGTTTTAGTATCTTTTGCGCTTCTATGAACATACTTGGAATATCAGCATTTTATCATGATTCAGCGGCTTGTTTGGTCCAGGATGGGAAAATTGTAGCTGCTGCACAAGAGGAACGTTCTACAAGAAAAAAACATGATGAGCAATTTCCTGTTCATGCAACTACTTTTTGCCTGGAAGAAGCCGGCCTTTCTATTGATGAACTGGACGCCATTGTTTTTTATGATAAACCGTTCTTGAAATTCGAACGTCTGCTGGAAACGTATTTATCTTTTGCCCCGAGGGGAATTAGGTCGTTTATTGTTGCTATTCCAGTATGGTTAAAAGAGAAAATGTTTCTCAAAAAACTCATTTATGATGAGCTTAAGAAAGTTGGGGAGTATGAGAAGTCTGAAGTAAACCTATTATTCCCGGAACATCATTTGAGTCATGCAGCCAGTGCCTTTTACCCTTCAAAATTTGATGAAGCAGCTATACTCACTATTGATGGCGTGGGAGAATGGGCTACTGCTTCGATATGTCATGGAAAGGGAAAAGACATCACCATTCTGAAAGAGCTACAGTTTCCCCATTCTCTTGGACTGCTCTATTCTGCATTTACCTACTTTCTCGGGTTTAAGGTTAATTCAGGGGAGTATAAGCTGATGGGCTTAGCTCCTTATGGAAATCCCGATTCAAAGTTGGTGGAGGAATACATTGCTAAGATTAAGGATGAGCTAGTGGATATCCGCGATGATGGTTCTATATGGCTAAATCAGGATTATTTTAGTTATGCCACTGGATTAAGGATGGTGAATGACAAAAAATGGGAGGCCCTATTTGGATTTCCGAAGAGGGAGGGGGAGTCAGAGCTTCTGCAACATGAAGCGGATCTCGCATTAGCCATTCAAAAGGTAACCGAAGAAATCGTTATCAAAATGGCTGCACACGCTAAAGAACTTACCGGTAGCGATGCTATTTGTATGGCCGGTGGAGTAGCGCTTAACTGTGTGGCAAATGGCAAACTTCAAAATGAAGGAATCTTCAAAGAAGTATACATACAGCCTGCAGCTGGTGATGCTGGTGGAGCGGTAGGGGCTGCGTTAGCCGCTCTGCATATTTATTTTGAAAAAGAGCGAAAACCAGCGGTTCCTGATTCTATGCAGGGAGCTTTTCTCGGTCCTGAGTTTTATCCCATCGATATAGAACGAGCCCTTAGAAAGTTTAAACCCGTTTCCACGAAGTATTCTGAAGAAGAACTTTACCCTAAGGTTGCAGGATTGTTGGATGAAGGTAATGTGATAGGGTGGTTTCAGGGGAAAATGGAGTTTGGGCCTAGAGCTTTAGGAGGAAGAAGTATTATTGCAGATCCCCGTAGAATGGATATGCAGAAGAAGTTAAACCTTAAGATAAAGTACAGAGAATCGTTTCGTCCGTTTGCACCGTCGGTATTAGCGGAAGATGCGTCGGAGTATTTTGAGCTTGAGTCAGATTCACCTTATATGCTTTTGGTTCAGCCAGTTCGGGAGAAATACAGAGCAGAATTACCGGGTAACTACAACGAATTACCGCTTCGGGAGAAGCTTGCCGTTAAAAGATCAGATTTCCCCGCGATTACTCACATCGATTTTTCGGCAAGAATTCAGACGGTTCATAAAGAGACGAATCCAAGATACTGGAACTTAATTTCGGCATTCAAAAAGCTGAGCGGATTTGGGATGGTGGTAAATACCAGCTTTAATGTAAGAGGTGAGCCTATTGTTAATACTCCGGAAGATGCGTATCGATGTTTTATGAGTACAGAGATGGATTATCTGGTGATTGGTGAGTATGTTTTTGCGAAAGCAGACCAACCGGAATGGACAGAAAAGGTATTGTTTGAAAAGGATTAACTTTTTGCCACAGAAACACCAAAGCACAAGTTTAGAAATTATTTGTGTTTTGGTGCTTTAGTGGCTCAACTAAATAGGTATGGATTTACTAAAAGATTTATGGGGGTTTATGAAAGAACGAAAGAAGTTCTGGCTGGCCCCGGTTATTGTAATTTTATTATTACTCGGATTTTTGATCGTAATTGGAGGAGGATCATCCATAGCTCCATTTATTTACACTTTGTTCTAAGTGGCTATGCTCCCCAAACGAGATATCAATTTTATCAAAAACGATCCTGAAACAGCTAAAACCCAGCTGGTAATTGTAGTTGGGTTATTGGTCTTAGCTGCGATTTTCCAGAATGAGAAGATTGCCTATGCTTCCTTGGCGATTGGCTTAATTAGCCTGATTATCCCACCTGCTGGACATTGGATAGTTTGGGGATGGTTTAAGCTCGCTGAAGTATTGAGCAGGGTAATGAACCCGCTCATCTTGAGTCTGGTTTATTTCTTATTTATCACTCCTATCGCCATTCTATTTCGTCTGTTTGGCAACGACCCAATGCGCCTCAAAGACAATAAAGGCAGCATGTATGAAGTCCGGGAAAAAACGTATTCCAAGGAAAACTTAGAGAAGCCCTGGTAATTCAAAAATTCCCTTAAAAAGTCTCCCAAGGAAGTCCTCCTCGAGGGAGGTATCATTTTGAGCTTGCTCAAAAGGCGGTGGGTGTAACACCCCACCGAATGATCAAAGAACCGTTTGATCATTCAGCTCCCCTCTGAGGGGAGACTTATACGGAGACTTTTTGGAGAGAGATTTTACTTATCCAATAACCTTCGATGGTAGTTGATTTGCCCCAGGTGGTAGAGCATATGGCTGTAGAGATGCAGAAAAAACCACTCATTAGTTATTACTCCACCAAAGAGTTCGATAGGATAATCTTTCTTGATTTCCTCATCGGACATTCCTTCGAGGGTCCCAGTAACGGATGCAATAGCCGCATCAATTCTGCTATATAACTCTTCGGTATTTACCCGACCATTAAATTCAAATTCCCGGTCTCGTATATAACCGGTATCTCCAATTACTCCTCCAAAGAAATGCTGAAGGTTTCCGGCAATATGAAGAGCTAAGTTTCCAGCGCTATTATTGATTCCATCAGCTTTTTGCCAGATGGCTTCTTCAGAAGGATACGCTTCAATTTCAGCTTTTACTTTTGGTAAGTCGCGCTCGAATAATTGGGACAGGGTTTGTGAGAGCATGGGTCTTATTATTTGTCATCCTGAGCGGAAGTAGCCTCAGAATGACTGTTAGGATTAATTTGAGGCAGATTCCACTTTCTTCAAACTAACGGCGTTTACGCAATATCGCAAACCACTGGGCTCAGGACCATCAGGGAATACATGACCTAAATGTGCATCACAGGTATTGCAAAGGATTTCAATGCGAACCATCCCGTGAGAGAAGTCTCCTTCGTAGGCAACGGCATTTTCCTTTACAGGCTGGGTAAAAGAAGGCCAGCCGGAAAAGCTCTCGAATTTGGTGTTAGAATCAAAGAGAAGGGTGCCGCAACAAATGCACGCATATTCCCCGGGTTCAAACCGGCTGCACATTTCACTGGAATAGGGGCGCTCAGTTCCTTTGAGCCGGGTTATAGCATATTGCTCGTCCGTTAATTGAGCTTTCCATTCCTCTGCAGTTTTTTCAACCCTTCGGTCAGGCCTAGGATTACCATTTTTAGCGAATAGTTGTACGTCCTTCCAGTTCAGCATAATCACAATTAATATTACTTCAATAAAGCTCTGATTTTATTAGCAAAACCTTCAGCTGCTTCGGGAGATTTGCCCTCAGAGTAAATTCTTACAATGGGTTCGGTATTCGATTTTCGAAGGTGCACCCAGCCTTCCTCAAAATCTACTTTAACCCCGTCAATTGTATTTGGGTTAAGTGAGGCATAATGATCTTTAACCATGGCCAATACTTCATCTGCATCTTTACCTAAATCATCGAGCTGAATTTTACTTTTACTCATATAGTAATTTGTGAACTCTGCCCGGTACTGTGATGAAGAAATAGCCCGGTTCGCCAGTTGCTGCACTACACAAGCAATACCTACCAAAGCATCCCTTCCGTAGTGCAGATCGGGGACAATAATGCCTCCGCTGCCTTCACCACCAACTACAGCATCAACTTCCTGCATTTTTTTAACCACGTTAATTTCACCAACAGCAGATCGGTAGCAGGTTTGATCATATTTAGCACTCACTTCATCGGCAATTCTAGAGGAAGAGAGATTGGTAGCCGTAGCTCCTGGTTTTTTTTCCAGTATGAAGTCAAACACGGAAGCCTGTGTATATTCTTCTCCAAACAGGATTCCTTTGTCATCAACCAAAGCCAGTCGGTCTGCATCAGGATCCGTAACCACTCCCAGATCAGCTCCTGTTTCTTTTACCAATTCACAAATCTCAGTGAGATGCTCGGGAAGAGGTTCGGGATTATGTGGAAATAATCCATTGGGAGTACAGTGTATCTTATGAACTTCGGCAACTCCCAGCTTTTCTAATAGCAAGGGAACAGCTAAAGATCCGGCGCCATTTACAGCATCAACAGCTACTGAAAGCTTCGCTTCCCTGATTACACCGGTATCGATGTAGGGGAGATCTAAAATTTCCCGGATATGATCATCCAAAAGGTCATCATCGGTAGTTAACGAACCGATGTTATCGTAGGTTTGATAGTTGAATTCACCATTTTCAGAAATCTCAAGCATCTCTCTACCCTGATCGGCATCCATAAATTCGCTGGTAGAGTTGAGTAGTTTTAGCGCATTCCATTGAGCGGGATTATGACTGGCCGAGATAATAATTCCGCCAGCGGCTTCATGCTTTAGCACGCCCATTGCTACGGTGGGAGTAGGCACAATACCTACTTTAATTACATCACATCCAACGCTCATAAGGGTCGAGGCAACTATGTGTTCGCACAACTCTCCGGTAACGCGTGAGTCTCTTCCTAAAATTACGGTCCCTCCATTTAGCCAGGTACCATAAGCGGCAGTAAACCGTGCTAAATTTTCCGGGGTCAGATCGGTTCCAAAAATCCCCCTTATCCCCGAAACAGATACCATTAACGCCATATTATTCTCCTCTTTGTTGGTTTATTACTCCAATTAATTGCTGTCTCCAGTTTCTTAATCCAGGGAAATTGGGACTTAGTTCCAAAGCTCTGTCAGCTGTTTCTAATGCTTTTTGCAATTGTCCGTCATTAAAGTACGCTCCGGATAAATTGTACAACATTTGAACATCCCGGGGGTTCAATCTTCGGGATGCTTCAAGGTAAGCGATCCCCTGAGTAGCATTCCCCTTTTGTACTTCGATCGCTCCAAGCATTTTTGTGACAAAGGCTTCGTTTGGGTTGATCTCATAAGCTTTGGTAAGCAGTGGTTCTGCTTCACCAAAATTATTTTGATCTAACAGAATGCGTGCTGCAAAGATATACGGGGATTCATTCCAGGGTTGATTCCGGATAAGTCCATAGTATTCCCGAAGAGCTTTCTCGTTTTGCCTGGTTCGGGTATAAAACTCAGCTAGCTGAACCTTCGCCTCATCCCATCTTAGATTAGCATGTACGGTATAAAATGCAAGGCTATCGGCAACTCCAGATGGCTTATACTCCCTTTGGTAAAGGCTTTGATTCCCATCCAGCACAAAAGGGAATCCCTGTTTCAGTGTTTCGATTCGATGCCATGCTACCCGATTATCAAAGTCAGACATAAACATCAAATTCTTGTAGTTATTAAGGCCAATCCTGGGCTCAAGGTCAAAGTAATCCAACATAGACTCAGAAAAAGACCGCCCAATGATGAAGTAACCTTGTTGATTGGGGTGAAGATGTTCGAGCATTAGGTCAAAGCCAATAATGCCATCTCTTGTGTATTTAACCAATTCTTCATGAGCCGGGACATAGACCACAGCTTCATTTTCATCAGCTTTTTCTGCGATGATTTCATTTACTTTTGAGGGGGCACGGAATTTTAATCCATCAAGATCTTTTGCCAGAGTGAATTTTTCCAGGGCTAGTTCAAAATCTCGCTCCTCATACGCCGAAGTAGCTTCGTTATATAACTGTTGTGCTGGTAATTGCTCACCATCTTCAACAGATACGAAAGGAGGATGGTCTTTCAGGTTGCTTGCAATACTGCCAAGAAAAACGGGAATCCCATTTCGTTCAAATTGGGAGACAATGGCATCAAGGTTACTTTCGAACTGACCCATTGCCAATTCATATTGAGGGCTTTCCAGTTCTATGGAGCGGGAATCAACAATACGTTCCATCAAGGTGCCTGATTGGTCTATCGTTTCCCCGGAAAATTTCTCGGAAATCCAAATCCCCGAATCCACAATAATGGTCCTAAGCAGCATAAAGGTCTTAAAGCGCTGCAATTTTAGATAGAATCGAACAAAGCCCGGGAAGGCACCGAGGTTTTCGTTGGAACCTACTCCAAGTGCCCCATAAAATTCATTATGCCCAGCGTAAATCATAATGGCATCCGGTTGTTGAGCAATGATTTCATCCACCTGATCGAATAAGGTATAGGAGCTAATTGCGGAGATACCCACATTTACTACTTCTACATGCTTATCCGGCATGGCATCGGCGAGCACATCCTGAACTACCCTGGAATAAGTGCCATTAAATCCATATGGATATCCCGCAGCACTTGATCCCCCCATAGCAAATACCCGAAATCCATTTTCGGGTTTCTCTTTAAGGAATGAATCGATAGAAGGGTTTGGGATTGTTTTGGTATAGAAAAAATACCGCGTTGCAAAGTTGGGGTTAGGCATCAGAAATTCCTCAGTCCCTATGCCCGGATCATAGAACAAATCTGTATCGCCCAGATAATTAACACTCCTTAAAACGATTTCAATAATCAGGAAGAATAAAACCGGAATTGAAAAGGTGATGGCGTAAAAAAGTGCCTTTTTTTTGACTGAAAGAGGAGCTTTCGGCTGCTCAGTTTTCTTAGACTTCGTTTTAGCCATACCTATTTTTTAGGAATCCACGGGGTTTCTTCCGTACCCGAAGTATGATTCTCATACCTGGCGAGTACGAATAGGAAATCGGAAAGTCTGTTTAGATACTTGATGGCTTCCGGATAGACATATTCCTCATCGGCGCATGAGACTGTGATTCGTTCAGCTCTTCGGCAAACAGTTCTGGCAAAGTGTAAGGCTGATGCAGCCTGAGTACCGCCAGGGAGAATGAAAGATTTCAATCCAGGTAATTCATCTTCCAGAGAGTCAATGCTCTTTTCGAGGAACCCAACTTCTGTATCTGAAATGCGATCAATTCGAACTTCCCTGGAAACAGGAGTTGCAAGGTCAGCTCCTAATACAAATAGTTGATATTGAATTTCCCTAAGTAACTCATTGGTTCTGGAGGAATGTGGAAAGGATAATGCCATCCCGATTACAGAGTTTAATTCATCTACGGTTCCATAAGCTGAAATCCGGTAGGAATTCTTTTCCACTGTTTGTCCGCCAAAAAGGGAAGTCATCCCCTTATCACCTTTTTTTGTGTATATCTTCATAAATCAAAAATAGAATATTCAGCAAACATAATCCTTGAGCTTTAGGTTTCTTCTACGATAAATTCAAACTTTCATCGTTTATGTTCCTTGAAGTCTATAAATGAATAGTCAATTTCGTTTTGCTTCTGCGTAGAAATATTACCCCTCTGGTTACGGCTTTACTCTTCTTTGGATGTGTAAGTACTAATAATAGTGTAGAAGAATCTTGTCTTTTGGATGAGAGCAGTAAAAGAATACTTGCAGATATAGAGTCCGATTTTTTAGAAGACTTACATGTTTATGAAATGTCCATAAGTACAGAAATATATAGATCGGATACCCTGACATATTTGCCAAGTGCAGTTAGTGAGTTTTTTGAAATTGAGGAGTCAGAGTTTAAAACCCTAAAATTGAGTGATCCTGTATTCTGGTGTGGACTATCTCTTGCAAGAACTAAAACAACGGATAAAAGAGACAGAAAAAATGTCATTCACATTTCAGTTCCTGTACTTAATGCTAAAGGAGATAAGGCGTTTATCGTTTACTATAAATTTGCGGGTTATACATTCATTTTATTGGAGAAAGAGAATGAAGTGTGGTCAATTAAGGATGGTGGAATACTCACTTTAGATGGCTAAATTCCTCTTAGTAATTCTAACTGTTTTCACCTCTAATAAAATCCATGCAAAAAATCTTTCTCACCGTTCTCTTCACAAGCTGTATATATGCCTTAAGTTTTGCTCAAACAAAAATCCAATCTGGCTATGATGTGATAAATGCGATGCACGCCAAATACCAAGGGAAATGGTACAAGCACCTGACTTTCCTCCAGAAGACTTCATTCTATGGTCAGGATGGAAGCATTCAGCGAACACAGGATTGGTATGAGGCACTTACGCTGCCTGGGAAACTGGCTATTCGATTTGATGAGAAGCAGAGTGTAAACGGAATCCTATTCCACAACGGCATGCAGTTTGGGTATGCCAATGGTCAAAAGATCCAGGAAGTAGAACGAGTACATGAATTGTTGGTATTAGGATTTGATATCTATCATCAGTCTCCGGATATAACAGCTGCCCAACTTACGAACCGAGGCTTTAACCTGGAAGCCATGTACGAAGGTGAATGGCAGGGGAGAGAGGTGTATGTAGTCGGAACTGCCAAGCCTGATACCACTATTCCACAATTCTGGATTGATAAAGAGCGTCTGGTATTCGTCCGGAATTTTACGGTAGGCAGACAGAATACTATCCAGGAAGTACAGTTCAATAAATATGAGCGACTAGGGGGAGGTTGGATAGCACCCGAAGTAATTTTCAAAGCCAATGGCTTCATGGGTTTGCTTGAAGAATACACCCAAATCCAAATTCCGGATACCCTCAATCAGGAGATTTTCGATCCTGAGCTTTTCCCAGAAACAATCTGGGATTAGCATAAAGGCGATAAATAGTCTCCCCTTGAGGGGAGACCGATAAATCAAGTGTTCTTGATTTATCGTGTGGGGTGCCAACCCCACTATTTAAATCTACAATCATCACGCTCACATTGACGATTTTTTGCCTTAGGTAAGAAGATTTTTACTTATTTAGGTTCTCGATACAACCTTTTTATTGTTTTCGCCACTCATATAATAAAATGGAACCTGAATGACGAACAGACAATTGGTTAGCCAATTTTTAGAAACGAGAAGTGAACAAGCTTTTATTAGTCTGTATGATCAGTTTACTCCAAGGCTGTACCAGGTTGCATATCGACTTTCAGGCCATGACAAAACTACTGCTGATGATTTAATTCAGCAGATGTGGTACATAGTAGTCCAAAAATTAGAAAAATTTGAATGGAAGTCAGAGTTGAGTACCTGGTTAACCGGAATCTTGATCAATATTTGGAGAGAAAAAAGAAGGAAATCGCAGCATGAGATACTGATTCATCTTGAAATACAAGATGAGGATCACTCAGATGAGGATGAAGAAGAATCTTTGTTCAATATGGATCACCTGGAGCTTGCTATTGCGAAATTACCACCAGGATATCGGCAAATCATCATACTCCATGATGTGGAGGGGTATACACACAGCGAAATTGCACATATAGTTGGTATAACCGAAGGGACAAGTAAGAGTCAGTTATATCAAGCAAGAAAAGCATTAAGAACATATTTAAAGGAAGCTATAAAAGTAGACAGTTATGAATGAGGATCTCACAGATTACGAAAAGAAGGTGTTTGATAACCTTCCCAAAAAAGCTGATTTAAATCCAGCCTTGCGGGAAAAAACAGTTCAAAAGCTTAAATCGGACGGAATGATTCGTGCGGTACCGGTTAAAAGAAACGGGTTAAGATGGGCAGCTTCTGTTGCAGCGTCAATTCTTTTATTTATTTCTGGTCTGAAGATTGGACAATGGTCGGTAATAATTGAGCCGGTAGATGATGAAATAAATCCAGCTTTAGGTTATGCGATTTTGCTTTATGAGGATGAACAGTTTATTCAAGGCGAACCTTTAGCCAGAGCTGAGGAATATGGAGATTGGATGCGGTCCGTTTCTGGTCAGGGTTATTATATAAGAGGTCAGGAATTATCTGATGAATCTTCTGCTATTAATCTTCCGACTACGACTGAACACGTGCTAAGAGGTTACTTTTTGCTGGAAGCTCACAGCCTGGAAGAAGCAATAGGGCTTGTTGAAACAATACCCCATGTCAAATACGGTGGTGGTGTTGAAGTAAAGAAATTTGTGAATAGATAAGAGGATGGTATGAAACTAAAGCTTGTATTTATTTTTAGCTTGCTCATTATAATGACTACAACAAATACGATCACTGCACAGCTGAAATTTCATGGCGTGAAGATAAAAGTAGTCGATATGAATGAGGCGATAGATTTTTATGTGCATAAACTGGGATTTCAGGTTCAATCTCAGGATGAATTTCCGGATCAGGTAATACTAAAGACGAATAGTTTTCCTGTTTATCTGGAACTGACTAAAAACAATAGCTCATCTGTTTATCCTAAAGAAGCCAGAACAGGGCTTGTCCTGCAAACGAACAAGTTATTACCCAAGATCGATGAGCTAAGGGAAGAAGGAATAGAATTTTATGATAGTCTTTTAACCAGGAATGGGGTTGGCATCTCCATCCCATTTGAAGATCCCTTTGGGAATGTACTTCACTTAATCGAAGTCCAAATCTGGCCGGTTGACGGCTTCAATGAACCAAGAGTATATAATGCTGGAGTAACTATCGCTGATATGGATACAGCCATCGATTTTTATATTAATAAGCTTGGGTTCTTGGTATGGTCAAAAAACTACCTTCCCGATGCATTACCTCTTAAGCACGAGGATGAAAGCTTTGCATTCATGATTCATTATGAAGATGGGCTAGCTCCAAATTCTATCCGATACTCATTAGAAGCTCATACTTTACTGATGTTTGAAACCCTGGATTTGGACATATACAGAAAAGAGCTCAAGAGCAAAGGAGTTTCTATCATCGACTTGAAATCGGAAGAGAAATTTGCTCTTAAAGATACTGAAGGCAATATGATTGAGGTGATAAAGGCTAGAATAAATCTCCCCTCCAGGGGAGATGAATGATCAAATAGTACTTTTATCATTCTGCTGGGTGCCAACCCCACCAATTATTTATATAAAACTCTCCCCCAACTCCTCAAATACAATTCCCCGGTATTCCAGCTTTTCAAGTGCTGCTAAAAATCCATCTGCTAATTTTACTTTGCAGGCAAAAAGGATGGTCACTTTCTCCGTGTACTCTGACTCCTGGCCGATGAGTTGAAAAGTCTGGATGAGAGGGTTCATGGTATTTTCTTCAGAATAAGGGTAGCTCACCCGAACCAGTTGAACTGCTAATACCTCTTTAAGCTCAGCTTTTTCTATGCATAATTGAGCGCTTTCTCCATAGGCTTTGATGAGCCCGGGTTTACCCAGTTTTGTACTACCAAAATATCGTACAACAACAGCTCCGCAATTAATCAGTTCTTTGGATTTGAGTTGATTTAGAATGGGAAGCCCTGCAGTACCAGATGGTTCTCCATCATCACTTGAGAATTCCTGGACACGGTTGGGATCGACCCTATAGGCGTAGCAATGATGAGAAGCATCAGGATATTTTTTCTTTAGGTTTTCTAGTTGATCACGGAATGCTTTTTCCGAATCGCATGGAAAAAGAAAGCCATAGAATTTTGAGCCTAATTCTCTAAGATCGGATTGTATTTCATGAAGGACAGTATTCAAAAAAAGCGGGTTTTTGAGGACTTGAAAATAGTTCTCGAAATCTTAGGCTCAAAACGATTATTTAGAGTCTTTCTACCTTGCCATTAGTACCCGAAAAACCGATTTTCAACACCGTATTTAATGATTCTAAAGTTTCAAAAAAAATTGAAACTTCATGTTTAAAAGACGTGTTTTAGAACTAACTAAACTAACCAAGCCAAATTAATGCCTTCGATTAAACAAGCGCTAAGCTCACAGGTCGGCAGGAAAATCATGACCGGGATAACCGGGATTGGATTGATGCTTTTTTTAATAGGTCACCTGGGCGGTAACCTTACAATTTTCGGTTCAGCCGATGCTTTTAATATTTACACCAAAACACTGATGGATCTTGGTCCGCTTCTGTATGTGATAGAAGCCGGACTGGCCTTCTTCTTCTTATACCATACAGTTTTAGGAGTTTCAATATGGTTGGGAAAAAGAAAAGCCAGACCTCAGGGATATGACACTTATAAGACGAGGGGAGGGCAAAGTCATCAAAGTCTTGCTTCTAGAAGTATGATCATTTCTGGGTCGGTTATTTTCATTTTCCTCATCCTTCATATCATTCATTTCAAGTTTGGTGCTGATTACTCAACTATGATTGATGGTGAGCCGGCACGTGATCTTAGAAAACTTGTTATTGAAGAATTTCAAAAAACCTGGATAGTAATTGGATATGTCTTCGTTCTCGCTTTAGCGATTTTGCACTTATCCCATGGTTTTTGGAGTGCATTTACTTCTCTTGGAATGAAGCATGGTGGGGCGTCAAAAAAAATGCAGATGGGCGCATACATTTTTGCTATTGTGATCATGCTCGGATTTATATTTATCCCGCTGTATATCTATTTCACAGGCGGCGAAGGTTCACTAATTAGCTATTAAGTTTATGCCACTAATCCACGAAAGCACTAAAGAATACGATGAGATTCCTGACGGATTAAATGTTGTTGGTAAAGAAATCGTGGATTCAGCCTTTAAAATTCACAAGGAATTAGGACCTGACCTGTTGGAAAAAGTGTATGAGGTTTGTTTGGCCCATGAGCTTACAGGTCGTGGATTCAAGGTGGTAAGACAAGTTCCTATTCCCATCAGTTACCAGAATGTAACTTTTGACGAAGGGTTTAAGGTAGATTTGTTGGTTGAAGGAGAAATAATCTGCGAGATTAAAGCAGTTGATAAAATGAATTCAATTTGGAAGGCTCAGGTGCTTAGTCATTTGAAATTGATGAATAAGAGATTGGGATATCTCATAAATTTTAATGTTATAAACATTGGAAGAGGAATACGAAGATTAGTTAACTAATTTTGTGTATTAGTGCTTCCGTGGCAAATAAAGATCATGAAGTTAAACGGACAAATACCTGAAGGGCCACTAGAACAAAAATGGAGCCTTCATAAAAAGGACATGAAATTAGTTGCTCCCAATAACCGCCGGAAATATGAGGTGATTATTGTTGGAACCGGATTAGCAGGAGGAGCTGCAGCGGCAAGTTTGGCAGAGATGGGGTACAAGGTGAAGAGCTTTTGTATTCAGGATTCAGCCCGGCGAGCACACTCCATTGCGGCTCAAGGCGGAATTAATGCGGCTAAGAACTACCCGAATGATGGGGATAGTATTTGGAGATTATTTTATGACACCATCAAAGGGGGAGACTACCGCTCCAGGGAAGCTAATGTGTATCGGCTAGCCGAAGTAGCCAACACTATTATCGATCAGGCAGTTGCTCAGGGTGTTCCTTTTGCTCGTGAGTATTCGGGATTGTTAGCCAATCGTTCTTTTGGTGGTGCCCAGGTATCCAGAACTTTTTATGCAAGGGGTCAGACAGGACAGCAATTATTGCTAGGTGCTTATCAGGCAATGATGCGTCAAGTTCAGGAAGGAGGTGTTGAATATTATCCACGCCATGAAATGCTTGAAGTAGTAATTATCGATGGAAAGGCCCGTGGAATTATCACACGTGATTTGGTTTCAGGAGAACTTAAGCGATGGGAAGCAGATGCTGTAGTGCTGGCTACCGGTGGATATGGTAATGTGTTCTATCTTTCCACTAATGCAAAAAACTCGAATGTAACGGCTGCATGGAGAGCTCACCGAAAAGGGGCACTCTTCGCAAACCCATGTTTTGTTCAGGTTCATCCAACATGTATTCCGGTTTCGGGTGATTATCAATCTAAACTCACACTGATGAGTGAAAGTTTGAGAAATGATGGCCGTGTTTGGGTTCCGAGAAAGAAAGGTGATAACCGGCATCCCAACGACATCCCTGAGGAGGAGCGGTATTACTATCTGGAAGAGCGATATCCAAGTTTTGGAAACCTGGTACCTCGTGATGTAGCCTCAAGAAACGCAAAATTGGTTTGTGATGATGGTTTAGGAGTTGGAGAAACCGGGCTAGCGGTATATCTCGACTTTAGAGATGCCATTGAGCGTGATGGTTTAGATACCATTTCTGCCAAGTATGGTAACCTGTTTGATATGTATCATAATATTGCAGGTGAAAATCCATACAAGCAGCCGATGAGGATTTATCCTGCAGTGCACTACACAATGGGTGGTCTTTGGGTTGATTATAACCTGATGACAACTGTCCCTGGTTTATTTGCTACTGGCGAAGCAAACTTCTCCGATCACGGTGCAAACCGATTAGGTGCGAGTGCGCTGATGCAGGGACTTTCGGATGGCTATTTTGTACTTCCAGCTACTATCGGAAACTATCTGGCGGATGAGAAAATTGGACTTCGCTATGGTACTGATCATGAGGAGTTTGAAAAGGTTGCCAATGAAGCTCAGGCAAGAATCGACAAGCTTCTAAGCATTAAAGGGAAACGAACTATTATCGATTTCCACAGAACGCTTGGAAAAATTGTTTGGGACAAAATTGGTATTTCCAGAACCAAAGAAGGGCTGGAATCTGCGATTAAAGAAATCCAGGAACTTCGGGAAGAATTCTGGACGAATGTTTATGTACCTGGCGAAGCAAATAACTACAATAAGTATTTGGAGTTTGCCGGAAGGGTAGCTGATTTCTTTGAACTGGCTGAGCTAATGGCTCATGATGCTTTGGATAGGGAAGAGTCATGCGGTTGTCATTTACGAGAAGAATACCAGACCGAAGAAGGGGAGGCGGTTAGAAATGACCAGGATTTCTCTTATGTGTCAGCCTGGGAATTCAATGGTGTAAATGGAAAACTTGAGGAAACCTTACATAAGGAAAATTTGGAGTTCGAGTTTGTCGAATTGAAACAAAGATCTTATAAATAAAAGCCACTAAATCACAAAAACACGAATGAATAAAAGCAATTTTTGTGTTTCCGTGTTTTTGTGGCAAATAATTGAACTATGAGTAAAGAAATGACCATTCATCTTAAGTACTGGAGACAAAACGGGCCAACCGCTAAAGGGTACTTTGAAGAAAAAACGCTCAAATCAGTTAATGAGCACATGTCTTTCCTGGAAATGCTTGATGTATTAAACGAAGAGCTTCAGCTAGAAGGTATAGATCCCGTTGAATTCGATTATGATTGTCGTGAAGGTATCTGCGGTTCTTGCAACCTGGTGATTAACGGGCAAGCACATGGACCTAAAGACAAAACAGCTTGTTGCCAGTTGCATATGAGGATGTACAAAGATGGTGATTCTATCACTATTGAACCTCCAAGAGCAGCTGCATTTCCAGTGATCAAAGATTTAGTAGTAGACCGTTCTGGTTTCGATCGTATTATCGAAGCTGGTGGCTATGTTTCTGTAAAAACAGGTTCAGCCCAGGAGGCGAACTCAATTCCAATCGAAAAAGAACAATCAGATATTGCATTCGATTATGCTATGTGCATAGGCTGTGGTGCTTGTGTTGCTGCCTGTCCTAATGCTTCTGCTTCTTTATTCACCGGCGCCAAAATTGCTCACCTAAGCAAGCTCCCACAGGGAGAAGTAGAGCGAAGCAATCGTGTGGTTGCTATGGTTGACCAAATGAAAGAAGAAGGCTTTGGCGATTGTTCTAACTATGGAGAATGTGAGGCAGTATGTCCTCAAGGCATATCAATCTCAGCTATTGCAGAAATGCGCCGCGACTATGTGAAGGCTTTGTTTAGCTGATTCCATAATTATATAGATTTAAAAGCCACCTTGTTATCGAGGTGGCTTTTTTTGTTTTATGGGATTAAAGCACGAAAACTGTATTTACTTACCAGGCAAATAGATGACACTCTTGGACAGTGTGCAAAAGTTCCGAAATCTGTTCCTAATTAGACCTCTTTCATGTACCTTGTTCTTTGGAAGGAAGGGAGATGTATGAGGATTGTCACAATAATTATGTTCTGGGTAGTTGTCTGTGTTAATAGTGGGTATGGCCAGTACCTTGCCCGGGATTATACTGTCCAGCAGTGGACCATAAAAGATGGGCTCCCGGTAAATTCAGTAAATGAGATTCTACAAGCTGCTGATGGGTATTTATGGATGACAACAGCCAGCGGACTGGTTCGTTTTGATGGAATTAATTTCAAGGTATATTCATCAGCTGATTATCCCAGGTTGACCGACAATAGGATATTGGATCTGGTTGAAAGCTCCGATGGAAGCATACTCATCCAAAACCAGGGAGGGAGTATTTTTTCATTAAAAAATGATCGGTTTACTCATTTAGTATCTTCTGATAAAGGAAGGGTGGGAGAAAATATAGATGTACCATTTTATAAAGATAAGAGAGGAGCCATATGGTATGTCGATGAGGTTGGTATTAGCATTTATAAAGATGGGAGAGTAGAAAAATTTGAACCGGATCTGATCAATAAGCTGGTAGTGCAAATTTTTAAGGCAGAGGATGGAATTGTTTGGTTTAAATATTTTGGAGATCCTTATTTGTACCGATATGAACATGGAAAGATCGAGCGGACTGTAGACAGTAGCGTAGGAGAGGAAAGACCGGATTTGACAGGTATTCTAGACAGTGACTGGCTGTCGCTTGCTACAAAGGAAGATGAGGAATGGATACAAACAAGGTCAGAGATCTATATCTATAAAAATAGAACGCTAACAAAAGTATATGAAACCTATGACAGAATTCTTGATGGTCTAATAGAGGATAGCGAAGGTCGTATCTGGACATTGATGAGTCCATCTCTTGAGAGGAATGATGAGAGATATGTATTTTTATTAGAAAATGGTAGGCTAAAACAACATGATATTGTCATCACTGGTAAGGCTATGTATCATTTTGAAGAAAATAATGACCGAGATTTTTGGATAATTACAAATAAAGAGATTTATAAAAAAGAACAGCTCGTTTTTTCTACTAATGAAGCTATCGTGGATTTTGTGATAGATAAAGAAGAAAGCTTGTGGATTGCTACTTCTTTTGGAGGTCTCATTCAGATAAGAGAGAATTTGTTTTCGACCTGGAGCACAGAAGTTGGGTTGCCCCTCGACAATACGTATACCGTATTTCAAGACTTGGATTCATCCATGTGGATAGGAACTTTTGGGAAAGGAGTGGTAAAACTTACAAATCAAGGTCTGGATTCTCTTATTGAGATCAATGGAGATCTCAATAAGGGCTTTATTCTTTCTATAGAACAATTGCAAGATGGGACACTGTTGCTAGGTGGTTTGGGGTTTGGAACAGTGTCACGTGAAAAAGGAAGTAATAGATTTTCACAATTCCCATTACCGGAGTCAATGCGGAGACGATCCATACATAGCATTTTTGAAGACTCCCGGCAACGGCTTTGGCTGGGTACTTCTCCAAGGGATAATAAAGGACTATTTATGCGTGAAAAGGGTGCCTGGGAATTTATTGCCGGTAAAGAGAACGTTCCTTTTGCCACGTACCAGTATATTATGGAAACCCCGAATGGAGATATTTGGATGGCTGCAAGGGGTGAGGGGCTGGTTAGGTATGATGGAGACAATTTTTACAACTACTCAACCAAAGACGGATTTACCTCTGATTTTATTCGTGCGATATATGCATATATAGATGACGAAACCGGAGAAGAAATCTTATTAATTGGAAGTGAGGGAGACGGCATAGACCGGATTGTACTTAGAGACGGAGCTCCGGATTTCTCGACATTAACAGTGTTGAATATGAAAAACGGGTTATATGATAACTCTATTCATATCATTCTGGAAGATGAATATGAACGGTTTTGGATGAATACAAACCAGGGAATTTTCTGGATCAATAAATCAGATGTCAATGCTTTAACTAAGGGTGAAATAGAGACCATAGTGTCAACTAGTTATACGGAAGAAGATGGCTTGCTACATCGTGAAGGGAATGGAGGAAGTCAACCGGCAGGTATTAAAGCTTTTGATGGTACATTATGGTTTCCTGGTCAGGGAGGTATTGTCTCAGTTGATCCTGAAAGGATACAACGGAACCCGATACCTCCTCCGGTTCATATTCAAAATGCAGTCTGGGAGAGCCGATCTCTACCTGTTCAGACCGATGAAATTATTCTCAATGCTGATCAGCGTAATTTTGAAATTACATATGCAGCTCTGAGCTATAGCCAGCCTAAAAAAAACCAGTACCGGTACAAACTTGAAGGTTTTGATGATAACTGGCAGGATGTGGGTGTGCGAAGAACTGCCTATTTTACAAATGTACCTTCCGGGACCTATACATTCAAAGTGCAGGGTTCCAACAATGATGGTATTTGGAATACCGAAGGTGCATCTATTATTGTATCTATTGCACCATATTTCTATGAAACCGTGTGGTTCTATGCTATTAGTGTAATTTTTATAGGTGGGTTGATCTTTGGAGGAATACGTTTACGTACCCATCAATTAGAGCAGAAGCAATGGGAGTTGGAACGTGTTGTGGATGAGCGCACAGATGATCTTCGTCGTGAAAAGGAAGAAGTTGTATATCAAAAAACCGTAATAACTGATCTAAGCAAGGCCAAGGATAATTTTTTTACAAACATCTCACATGAGCTTCGGACACCATTAACACTGGTATTAGGGCCTCTCCAAAACATGGCAGATAAACAATCGGCCCTTTCAGAAGATTTAAAGCGAAACCTGAAACTGGCACTAAGAAATGGGTTCCGTTTAAAACAATTGGTAGAGCAGGTACTGGATCTATCGAGGATGGATTCGAGCAAGATCGAATTAAACCTTGTTAAGCTGAATATAAAATCTAAGATAAAGCTAATTGTAGAGTCATTTGAAAGCCTGGCAGCCAGTAAAAAAATATCTATTGAAGCCCATTTACCTGAAGATGAATTATATGCAGGAGTAGATTCTGATAAATTTCAAAAGATCCTCATCAATCTTATTTCTAATGCTCTGAAATTCACCTCTGCAAATGGAGAAATTGATATTTATGCTAAAATAGTAGAGAATGAACTGGTTCTCATAGTATCAGATACAGGGTCAGGAATCGAAAAGGAAAGGCTTCCACATATTTTCGATAGATTTCATTCTAATGAAGCAAGAGTAGCAGGTGGTGGTTATGGACTGGGAGTAGGTTTGAATATGACTAAAGAATTTGTGGAGCTTCACGAAGGGGCTATAAGTGTTGAGAGTGAGATTGATATCGGAACCACGTTCGTAATTACTCTTCCAAGTTGTATGGAGGCTATGGCTAATCAAAAAGAAACAGCTGCTGGTGAAGGGGAAAAAGACGACGCCATTTATGAAATACCACAGTCTGTAATTCCGGTTCCTTTACCAAAAACAAAAGAACAGATAGAGACGCACATTCTGCTTGTAGAAGATAATGCCGATATGAGAGCTTATATAGCTGAACTCTTGGATGCTGATCATATACAGATTACAGAAGCAGGTACCGGGATTGAAGCTAAAAAGCAGCTTTCTCTTATGAAACCCGATCTTATTGTTTCCGATGTTATGATGCCGGATATGGATGGTTTTGAGTTTACCCGATATGTGCGTTCTCTTGCTGAACACAGACTTACACCCATCGTCATGCTTACCGCGCTTAGTGAATTGGATCATCGACTTGAAGCCTTTCATCTGGGAGTGAGTGATTATCTAACCAAACCTTTCGAAGAAAAGGAGCTCATGGTCCGCATTCATAATTTGTTGCGGTTGAAGGCTGAAAGAGACCAGGCCACAACCATATCTGATGAAGGGATAAGTGAGGGTTCAGTTTTTGTTAAAAGGCTTAAAGACTTTGTTACTGAAAATATTACCAATCCAAAAATTTCTGTGGAGGAATTAGCGGGTATTGTAAATATGAGTCGTACTCAACTCTACATAAAACTGAAAGCTGAAACAGGATTTACACCGGCTGAATTTGTAAGAGAAATAAGGTTGTTAAGAGGATATCAGATTCTCAGAAATAAACAAATGAAGCGTATTTCTGATGTTTCTTATGCTATTGGATTTTCCACGCCAGGTTATTTTACATCGGTATTCGAAGAACGGTTCGGCATCCGTCCTGGGACATTAATCCAGCATCAGTTGAAAGACTAATATAATTGCTATTGATGATTCTAAGGAACGCCTGAGAGGTACTTATAAGAGGGAAAATGTACTTTTTTTTAAGTTTTCCGGACAATTTTTCAAATGACTTGCGACTAGTTTAAACGCGCTGGACTAAAGAACAATTAAGTAGAAATGGGCGGATACTATGAAGCAAGCACAGTTGCAATCTAAGGGTGTTATTGTAATAGAAGTAGAGAAACGGAAAACACGTTCTCTATACAAATGGGTATCTCGGGTTACAGGACTTGATGCCTGCTGGATTGAAGGTATACGAGAAGAAAGACCAATATGGGGTTTCATTAAGCGGGTGGCTGAAAACCTGCTTGTTGTATCCAGCCGAAGGTTAATGGCAGGAACAATGTTGGGTATAGTACTGCTTACTACTCCAGGTGCCTTAACGGCTCAGACACGTAGTGTGAGTGCAGGTGACTTTGATGGGAAGCGTCATGGTTTTAAAGTTGAGGCTAGTATTGCCAATAGTCACCTGGGATCCGGGGTCACTACAGGAGACATTAATGGAGATGGAATAAATGATATCATAATCGGAGCTAATGCTGTTAACAGTTCAATCGGCCAGGCCTACGTCATATTCGGAGGGAAAAATCAGGAGCAATCCGATATTTTGCCCAGCTCCCTGGATGGAGAAAATGGGTTTACTATAAATGGAAATGCCATTAATGATAACCTGGGACACTCAGTATCAGCAGGAGATGTAAACGGAGACAATATTGATGATGTACTTGTGACTGCTTTTGGGGTTGGTCATCCAAATTATGGAGCAACCTATGTGATATTTGGCAAAACGAGCAACTTCAGCTCATTGATAGAAGTGAGTGACCTTTCAGGCTCCAACGGGTTTGTGGTGAGTGGAAAAGGAGTGGAGGCACCATCATTTGGTGCGCCAATAGATGATGCTACTACCGGGGATATTGATGGAGATGGTATAGACGATATCTTGTTAGGGGTTCCGAGTGCAGAAGTAGACGGAACTCGTTTTGGTAAAGCATTTGTAGTATTTGGACAGACTACATTTACAGATACTGTATTGGTAAGCAGTCTGAGCGGATCATCCGGTTTTTCCATTATTGGTGAAGATGCAAATGATTTTTTTGGTTCCATCGTTTCATCAGGAGATATAAACGGGGACGGTTATGATGACATCATGATAAGTGCCATTTCAGCAGACGAATACAATGGTGACTATGGAGGTGGTATTGTATATACCATGTTTGGAACAAGCACGGTCATTCCCGATACGCTCGACGCAAGTGATTTAAGTGGAACTGTCGGCTTTTCCATCCACCGTGCAGATGATTATGATTACATCGGACAGTCGTTGGATATGGCCGACATCAACGGGGATGGGTATGATGATATGTTGCTGGGCGAATATCACTATACTGCCTACGATCAAAACTCGATCATGGGGTATGTGGTTTTTGGTAAAAGCACATCCTTTTCAGATTCCTTGAATGTAGGCGACTTAAGTGGCAGCGATGGGTTTGCGCTGAATTTTGCCATATCAAATGACTATGAACTGGGTGCTATGCGTGGAGGAGATGTGAATGGAGATGGTTTTGATGATATTGTAATTTCATTCGACGAGCAAAATAGTTATCAGGGTGTTGCCTATACCCTGTTTGGGAAAAGCAGTTCCTTTAGTGCTTCCATAGATCTGACCAACCTTGCTGCAAGTGAAGGATTTTCCATACTGGGTACTACCAGTAATTCCTATTTCGGTGATCGTACAAGTGTTGGCGATATCAATGGAGATGGGGAAGATGATATATTGATTTCGGCACGTTCTACCAAAGTAGGTGAATTAAGTAGTGCAGGTACTGTACATATATTCACCAACACTAATACAAATAGCATTACCGGAGATGAGGGGTTTCGGATGTTAGCTTCCCCGTCGTCCGGAACCGTTTTTGATGAGCTGCTGGATCCATTTTTCACTCAGGGTTTTGCTGATTCAGATACTAATTCGGTAGCTATAGATGATAATGTGTGGACCTGGAATCAGGACAGCCAGGCTTGGGTAAGTTTATCGGACCAGGATGCAGATACCCTGGATGCAGGCCAGGGCTTTTTAATGTATGTGTTCAACTATGATGGAGATGGAATATCAGGCTTCCCAAAGACCATCTCTGCTCCGGGATCGTTTTTCGACACCGATAACGATGCCATTATCTACAACAATGGAACCATTAATACGGTAACCGACCTGGCTGATACCGAGTTTTTCCTAACCGCAAATCCATTTGGGCAAGACATTGACTGGGATGATGCCGACATCACTAAAACCAACCTTTCTAATACCATTTATGTGTATAGTGATACTGCAAGCGCGTATTTGAGTTGGAATGGAAGTGTAGGCAATTTTACAGATGGAGAAGTTGCTCCTTTCCAGGCTTTTTTTGTTGAAGGTAGTGGAGGAAGTGGAGCTTTAAGTATACCTGAGGGAGCCATTACAGATTCTTCGGCGACCTTTTTTAAGCAACAACCCAATCAGCTCCCGCGGATACTAAAGATCCATGCCGAGGCTGGAGATATTCAAACCGATGCGTGGCTGAGCTTTCAAGAAGGAGGGGAATTAAACAAAGACCGTTATGACGGACGTGCACTTACTCCTTTCAATGCTGAGTTCCTAAGATTGGCTACCATTATTGGAAACGATGTGTTTCAAATCAATGCACTCCCAATTGATAATCAGGAAGAACTCACCTTTCCTTTAGAGCTGTCAGGAACTCTTGATGAAGCTATCGCTGAACTCAGATTTGAAGGCCTGGAAGATTTTGAGGGTTGGGATATTCGAATCAAGGACAAAGAGACAGGAGTTGAATATCCTATTGAAAAAGAAGGTACTATTAAATTGGAGGTCGAGAAACTTCAAAGTAAAGAAGTTACGAGACCGATCCTTCCAACCCCAGTCCCAGTGAAGAGAAAAGCTTCATCTGCCCGGTATGAGATGATTCTTCAACCCGGAGCGATTGTGAACACAGAGACAGGGCCTGGTATAGCAAACCAGGTAAGTCTTGAACAGAATTATCCGAACCCCTTCAATCCGGTCACAACGATAAACTATATCCTGCCCATACAAAGTAGTGTCCGGTTGGAGGTGTTCGATATTATAGGACGCCAGGTAGCAACACTTGTTGACAAGAGCCAGGAAGCAGGGCAGTATACAGTGAACTTTGATTCCCGACAGCTCTCGGGTTTATCAAGTGGAGTGTATATGTATCGCCTGCAGGTAGGCAATAAAGTGTTAATCAAGAAAATGACATTAATTAAATAAATCAGTTGACAGCCGAAAGCTCTAAAGCAATAGAATTATGAAAACACGACTAGTATTTACCCTTACCGCGATAGCCTTATTTGTAACGGAAGTAGTTATAGCTCAGCCAGGGCTTCCGGGAACTCCTGACCAGGCACCCATTGATGGAGGTTTAGGTGTTCTAGCCGCAGCTGGAGGGGCTTATGCCTTGAAGAAGCTAAGAGACAGAAAAAGGCAAGGCGAATAAAAAGTATTCTATATAATTGCTATTAATAGGTTTTAAGGAGTACTAAAGGCGCTAAAAGAGCGAAGTAACCCAGTAGTTGCATTGATGGGGTCTACAGAATTTAAACTGCTATTGATTGTTATGAATTAGTTCTGTTTATTTGATCTCCATTTAGAAACATAATAAATGAAAGAAACGAATCTAGGTGAATTTCAGGAAGTAATACTCCTGGTTATTCTGTCGCAAGAAAACAGGACGTATGGAGCGGAAATCCAGAGGGTGTTAAAAGAAGATTTGGACAGAGCCATAAGCAGGGGATCATTGCACACCGCTTTGACACGCCTTGAACAAAAAGGTTTCATTACTTCCGAAGTAGGTGGAGCAACCAGGGAAAGAGGCGGGAGGAGAAAGAAATTCTTTTCGGTAAGTAATAGCGGGAGAGCATCACTGATTGAAGCCAAAGAAATCCGAGAACGACTCTGGAGTAAAGTTCCGCAGGTTGTTTTAAAAGGAATCTGAGGAGATCAAGATGAGAAAACGATATCCAAAGTACTTCAAAGCTTTATTCGAGTGGTTCTGTAAACCGGCATTGTTTGAAGAGTTACAGGGAGATTTAGAAGAAGAGTACAATGCCAAGCTTGAAAGCAAAGGAAGAAGAAATGCTGCATGGAATTATCGTAAGGAAGTTATCCTGATGATGCGTCCGTCGGTAATTAAATCTCTGGCTGAATTATCTATAGCTATGCCGTCTGGTTATATGTTGGGTAACTACATTAAAACTGCTCTAAGAACCACAAGAAAAAATGCCCTGTTTTCGGGGATAAATATTATTGGATTATCCTTTAGTATGGCTGTAGGGCTATTTGTGATTTCAGGGATTGTCTACCAGTTTTCCTTTGATCAATTCCATGAACACAAAGAGGATACCTACAGAATAATTACCAACACAATCGATTCTTATTACGGGTCGAGAACTTATGCCACTTCAAGTCTTGCGCTGGTTAATGATCTCTTGGAAAGTGAAGAAGGAATCGATAAAATCATACGATTGAATACGGAATTTGGAGGTGCTGGGGTTGCTGATTCGATCACATTACCGTTAAGCGGTATTTACGCAGATCAGGATTTCTTCGATGTGTTCTCATTTCAACTGTTGGAAGGTAATCCGGCTACAGCCTTAATCAATCCCTTTTCTATTGTATTGACTAAGAGGCAAGCGGATCGCTTTTTTGAGGGAGGTTCAGCCATTGGAAAATCAATTGAATTTGAAGGGGTGGGACTATTCCAGATTACTGGAGTTGTAGAAGACCCTCCGGCAAATTCGCATCTTCAATTCGCTTCACTGGCTTCATTTTCTACCATAGAATCTTTAGCTGAAAAAGAGGTAGCATTTACTAATCTGGAGGAATACAGCAATCTGAATTACAGCTATATCTATCTGAAGCTGGATGAAGGGATACATTCAAGTGCTATTGAGCAAAGTTTGAGGAGTCATGCACTCCTGGTGAATTCAAGATTTGAGAACATCAGCTATTCTTACAGCCTGCAAAGGATTACCGAAATTGTTCCCGGAAAATCATTGATTAACCAAATTGGTCCTGAGATGGAGTTCCTGGTACTTATTATTGTATCAGTTCTAACAGGGGTCATTATTCTTTCCACCTGTTTCAATTACACTAATTTATCTTTAGCCAGAGCTCTTGGGAGAACCAAAGAAATTGCAATTCGAAAAACGATGGGAGGTAGTAAGGTTCAGGTTTTTCTACAGTTCATTGTTGAGGCCATTGTAATTTCCCTTTTAGCTCTTATAGTGGCATTACTGATATCAACAAGCCTTAAACCTTATCTATACAGTTTTAATGTAGAGATTCAGAATATTTTTCCATTCCAGATTACTCTTGAAGTAGCCTTATACTTTATTATATTCTCAATTATTGTAGGAATATTGGCCGGGTTTATTCCTGCGGTCATCCTGTCCAGGCAGGAAATTTTGAAGCTCTTAAAGGGCTCTGATCAGTTTAGGTTCTTACGATTTCTAAACCTCAGGAAAAGCCTTATTGTTTTCCAGTTTACCCTATCGCTTATCTGCATCATTGTAGCATCTGTGCTGATGAAACAATTCCAGTTTTCTATGAATTTCGATATGGGTTTTGACAGAGACCAGATCTTAAATGTCAGTTTACAGGGAACTGATGATCAACTTTTTAAAGATGAGTTTAATAAGATCCCCGAGGTGCAAAATATCTCGATGTCATCGGGCTATTTGGGAGTAGGGGCAAGGAGCAAATACTGGATCAAAGATGAAGAGATCCAGGATTCGATGATTGTTGATTTTCTTTCGATAGATGAGAATTACCTGGCCAACCATGGAATTGCATTGATAGCCGGAGAGAATTTCAAACCATTTGATCACGAAAGCACGGATGAACTGGTCATAGTAAATGAAGAACTTTTAGAGGAATTCAATCTTGGTAACCCGGAAGACGTACTGGGAGCTGTACTTTACAGCCCGGGGAATAAAGCTTTTCGAATAATCGGGGTATCAAAGAATTTCCATTACGACAGGCTTAGAAACCCAATTGGTGGTTTTTTCTTCACTTTCCAGCCAGAGTATTTTCGTTACGCCAATTTGAAGATTAGAAGTACAGACATGTCCTCGACAATTTCAAAGATTCGAGCGTCCTGGATGAACGTGAACAAGCTGTTTGAATATGAAGGGGAGTTTTATGATGACCGGGTTGAGGAAGCATATAGTTTCTATAAACTGGCTTTTGGGATTATTGGCTTTGTTACAGGATTTACCATATTAATCGCCTGTATGGGATTGCTGGGGATTGTGATTTATACAAGTAAATCAAGGATGAAGGAAGTAGCTATTCGTAAAGTTCTGGGAGCAGAAGAGCGGGGGTTGATTTACCTGTTATCCAAGAATTTTATGGGAATGATGTTGTGGGCTACAGGAATCTCTGTACTATTTACCTTTGTGCTGTTCCAGTTTTTGATTCTACCCCAGGAAGCATATAGTGCTAGTCTAGGGTTCTGGGATTTTGGAGTTGGAGTATTAATTATTTTAAGCCTGGGATTGATTACCATTACCAGTCAAACATTAAGGGTGGCCCGGTCAAATCCTGTCGAATCCATTCAGAACGAGTGAATATATATTCGAAGTTTTTTTAAGAAACTATATGGGTTGAGATGCGTTAAGGGTCAAAAAATTTATTTCTCATGGCGCTAAACACTCGTAAAGCTCTCAAGTTTACACTTTTTGGACTAATCCCCTTCTCAATTTTCATTTTCTTTGTCGCAACAGGGTACCATTATGTGCCGGTTGACATGACTCTGGGTTCATGCATTATGGATTATACTAGTCCTTCTACTTATGATGAGAGAAAAAGTCCGTTAGAAAGTCTTGATTTCGAAGTAGAAGGTGATCGGGTACTAGTGTGTTATGGAAGTCCTTCAGCAAAGGGACGTACTGTTTTTGGAGAACTTGTTCCTTTTGGCTACCTATGGAGGTTTGGAGCTAATGAACCAACCCGATTATATACTTCTACCGATTTAGTAATTGGTGAAGTCGTAGTTCCTAAAGGCCGATATTCCATATATGCTAAGCCGGGTGAAAATTCCTGGGAATTATTTATTTCTACCTCCACTTTTCATTGGGGCAGTGGGATAAATGAAAATGTAATTGAGAAGGAAATTGGAAGCTTCGATATTCAACCAGAATACAACAATACTTTTGTAGAAAGCTTCACCATTCGATTTGAAGATGAAGAACTCTTGGTGGAATGGGAAAACACCAGATTGAGAATACCTGTTACAAATATTGGAGAGGGGTAGTTAAAAGAGCATCGTCATTGCGAGGGAGTTCCGATAGCTGTCGGGAGGACCGCGGCAATCTCACTGAGATTGCTTCACTACGTTCGAAATGACATTTTGAGTTCTTAAATCAATTCAAACAGCCTATTAATCTCTTCCTCGGTATTTGCAAGATTAGGAGAGATGCGAATGGTTGAATACCCATCAAAAGGCCGGAATACAATGCCATGATCTAGAAATAACGCATTCGATAACTCAGAGGGCTTTATGTTATTCACTTCAATGACAAATAGTGAACCAGATAACTCCCAAGTTCTTGGAGATTTCCAGGTAGTATTCGGATGCTCATCAGCAAGACCTTTTGCAAGATTCCAAAGTGATTGAAGCTTTTTTGATTTTGCTTCTTCGTCTAAACTGGCCTGGAAATCAACGGCATGGCCGATACTTAGTATTTCGGGACGGTTTCTTGTCCCATAATCTTCAAATACCCTGGATGAACCTTTCCAGCGTTCCTGGCCCCAGGTAACCCACATCGGAGAAATCTCTTCCCAAATTCTTGGGTTAAAATAAGCAACACTAATTCCTTTAGGAGCCTGAAGCCATTTATGAGCGCTTGTGCCAATTACATCAACATCAAGGTCCTTTACATCAATAGGAATCATTCCCATAGTCTGGGCAGTATCCAGGGCAACAAACGGGACACCTTTACTTCGAGCCAGTTTAGCAATTTCCCTTGCTGGTTGACGAACTCCAAATGTATTATCGATGTGCGGGATTATAACGAGCCTGGTTTTAGATGAAATATGAGTGTCATATAAAGTCAGAAGATCGTCAGCAGAGATATCAGTAAGCTTCTCCACAGGCATATCAAACACTTTTACATCGTACCCTTTTTTTGGTGCATGGAAGTGGAAGGGGATACTTGCTCCTGAATGATTCAGGTCTGGGAAAAGCACTTCGTCTCCACTTCCCAAAGGTAGTCCCAGTGCAAGTAAATTGAATATCTCAGTAGTATTATGAGGGAAGGTAATCTCCTCAGGGTTGGCGTTGATGTAGCGGGCTACTTTCTCACGTACTTCAAATATTGGTTTTTCCCACTCACTGCTCCACATGTAAAACCAGGGGTTGTCCTCACATAAGCCCAAATAGCTATGGCGTGCTTCCTGGACAATCTTTGGCATTGTTCCTGTTGATCCATGATTCAAATAGGTCACGGAATCAGATAGTGAATAATCCTGTCTAGTTGGGAGTTGACCAGGTAAAAGAGATGCTCCCATTTGCTCATTAAATAGCTTTTGAATAGGAGTGAGTGTGGAAAGCAGGGTGGCAGCTCCACCCGCTGCTACTTGTGCCAGAAAATCCTTTCTTGAAGCCATAATTAACGGGTTAAAATTTCAACCAGAAGAGCCATGTCTACTGCTTCATTATATACATTTGGAGAGATTCTTACAGCGTCTCCCCGATAAGAAACAAAGACATTTTCTTGCTGCAATCCATCTCTGATAACGGCCATGTCATGATGCTCTCCAAGCCGTATACCAAAAATATTGGAAGCCCGATGTTCTTCATTTTCTATGATAAATCCTGCATCTCTTAATTTTCGAACTGGTTCATGAACTAGTTGCTTGCAGTAATTTTGTACTTCTTCAACTCCCCAGGAATTCAACACGCGAATGGCTTCAAGGAGCATTGGAACTAAAATGAAATTGCTATGTCCTCCGACCTCATACCGTAAAGCACCTGGCTGGTAATCATCGCTATAATTTACCAGGTTTCTGAAGTCCTCACTTTTATATCGATTGATCCAATTTTCCTCAATAGGTACACCGCCATCTAAAGCAGGTCCATAATAGGCCATGCCAATTCCATAGGGCCCCATAAGTGATTTATACCCCGAAGCAATAAGAGCATCTGGTTGAATTTCTTCTATGTCGAAGGGGAGGGCTCCAATTGTCTGGGTACCGTCAATCGCCATCCATGCACCTACTTCATTCGTTCGTTGTCGAATGGCTTTTAGATCAAATAAGGTTCCATCAGACCAATGGGCATGAGCGCATGCTACCAGTTTTGTTTTCGGAGAGATGGCTTCTAGAATTTTTGTATTCCATTCGATTCCTCTATCCAAAGAATTAGCCGGAGCGGCTACAGTGATAATATTGGCTCCCGAATCCTTTGCTATTTTTCTCCAGGCGTATACATTGCTTGGGAATTGTTCTCCAACCAACACAATTTTATCGCCAGAAGACAATTTCAGGTTATTAGCTACATTTGCTAAACCGTAGGAGGCTGATGCTACGATTGCGACTCGATTAGGCTCGCTAACATTCACCAATTGAGCAAAAGCTTTTCGTAACTCCTCAGCCTGGTTAAAAAAATCTTCTGCTCCAATTTCGCTAGGTTGGCGTTTTCTTATTAATCCTTTGTAGCCTGCTTCCTCCACCGTTTTCATCATGGGAGACATGTACGCACAGTTCAGGTAAGTAATGTTTGGATCGAGGTTATAGAGGTGTTTTTGGGAGTTCATTTTGGGAATATAATTCGATCTCCTCAAAAATTTCCCGAGCCATTGTTAAATAATATGTCGGTGTATCAAAATCTCCCCTCTAAGGGGAGATAAATGATCAAATAGTACTTTGATCATTTGGTGGGGTGTGACACCCACCGTCTTTTTGAGACTGGAGGCATTTTTACCTGGGTTTCTGATCAAGTCAAGAACCGGTATAAAGTAGGCTGGTCGTTCACATATCGGAAGGTGAGGTTTTTTGCCTTCATTCGTTCCAGTAATGGCTCGAGATCATCTTTGTGCTTTATCTCGAGTCCAATCATGGCTGGGCCATATTCCCGGTTGGTTTTTCGGTAATACTCGAAGAAAATGATGTCATCACCAGGAGTTAGAACATCTTTTAGAAATTCGAGAAGGGCGCCTGATCGTTGTGGAAATTCTACAATGAAATAATGGATGAGCCCTTCATGTTGAAGGTGTCGTTCTTTGATTTCAGCAGTTCTGGTGATGTCGTTATTACTTCCGCTTACCACACAGATCACATTCTTTCCTTTGATTTCTTCTTTAACAGAATCTAAAGCGGTAATGGACATCGCTCCGGCTGGTTCAACCACGATGGCCTGTTCGTTGTACATCTGGAGTATGGTACCACAAATTTTTCCTTCCGGAACCGTGATAACCCGATCTAACACTTCTTTACAAATTTCAAAAGTGATATCACCTACCCGCTGAACAGCTGCACCATCAACAAATTTATCGATTTCTTCCAGGGTAATAATTTCATCCTGTTCAATGGATTGTTGCATTGCCGGAGCTCCAGCCGGTTCAATCCCTACAAGTTTGGTATTAGGGGAAAGAGAATGAAAGTATGAGCCTACTCCTGCAGATAATCCACCTCCGCCAACTGGAAGGAGTAAGTAATCGATAGGGAAGGAGGCATCTTCTAGCAATTCTCTGCCCACAGTGCCCTGTCCAGCTATGATTTTTGGATCGTCAAAAGGGGGGATGAAGGCTGATTTCTTTTCTTTGCAAAAAGCTTTGGCTTTGGAAAAAGAATCATCAAATGTATCTCCTTGAAGCACTACTTCCACAAACTCCTTACCAAACATTTGCACCTGGTTTACTTTTTGTTCGGGGGTAGTAACCGGCATAAAGATAGTCCCATGAATCCCCTTCTTAAAACAAGCCAGAGCTACTCCCTGGGCATGATTTCCGGCACTTGCACAAACCACTCCGTTTTTTAACTCTTCAGAAGAAAGGCTATCAATCTTGTTGTAAGCTCCACGGATTTTATAGGAACGAACAACCTGTAAATCTTCACGCTTTAGCCAAATATTGGCACCATACCGTTCTGATAGTTGTTCGTTTTTTAAAAGGGGTGTATGCGTGGCTATGCCAGCGAGTATTTGCGCAGCCTTATCAATCTCTTCCACAGAGATTAAGGATGATTCCAGCGTGTGTTTCATTAGAACACGGTTTGTATTTCGATGAATGTGAGTGCTGGAATATAGTTTGAATATTGAATTAAGAATAATTGAATAATTGTCATTGCGAGCGGAGCGAAGCAATCTCAAGAATGTGATTAATAAATTCGAGATTGCTTCGTCGAGATCTATCAAAATTATTGTAGACGTCCCTTGCTCCTCGCAATGACGAGGTGTTACTTATTGATCGTGTTCAACAAGTCTATATTAGTTTTTAGTTGTTCAAGGTATTTACCGTAGGCCTTATAATTAAGGCGTTTGGTAACCCAAAGTGCTATTGCAGTAAATACAACCATCACTCCCATAAGCAGTGCGATGCCTTTGGCATCAGAGAAGATTTGAGTAAAGGTTTCTCCATCATATACACCGGAGAGGCAATAGCCCAGTACTACAGAAACAGGAAGGATGAATGTTCCCACCAACTCCTCGATCGAAAGCATTTTCGTAAGTCGATTGTAATAGTTTTCGAGTAGGGATTTAATGTTGTGGTCAAAGTTGTCATCCAGTTTGTTTAGATGATGACGTACCAGTAACACTCCTCCAAAATAATAGGCAAAACCAACGCTCCAGAGGAATATCGCTCTTGGATAATTGAAGCTTAACACGGCTCCTGCAAAACAGAAGACGGCGAAAAATATCGTCCAGTATAATCGAATTTTAGTAGCGTAACGCAGCTTTTGAAGTGGGTTTTTTGATTCGCTCTTAATGGCAGCCATGATCTCCTCCTTATTGATGATGGTATCAGTTTGTAATTCGGTTTGAAGTTCGTCCCAGGCAAGTTGTAGTTCGCTACTCATTGCATTTCACCTTTCATTTTGGCAACAAGCCGTTCTTTTATCCGGTGCAGTTTTACACCGGTATTGTTTGGCGTTAAGCCTGTTATTTCAGCAATCTCTTTATTGTTGTATCCATCCAGATGAAGAGTGATGATCATCCGGTCTATTTCATCAAGCTTTTTTATAAGCATCAATAACACGGACTTTTGATCTCTTTTCTCTTCGTGATCTTCTCCTACTGCATACTCAACTTCATTAAAAGATGACGTATCTACTTTGCGCGATGCCTTTCTGTTATAGGTGAGCACGGTATTAAGGCTTACCCTGTATAACCAGGTTGAGAATTTAGAATCAGCCCGAAACGACTTAAACGATTTCCAGGATTGGAGCATCACCTCCTGGAAAAGATCAGATCGTTCCTGTTGATCATCCACATACAAATAAATTACTTTGTGGATAATGCCCGCATTCTCCTGGATCAATCCCGTAAATTGTTCCTCAATCGCCATGTGCCCTTTTTAGCAATCGTACATTGTTTTGATGATTCGTCTTCTGAAAAAATAACGTAGAAGATGAGTATCCAAAATATGAGTTCACTAATTTCTATCATGATGAATACCTGTTTTACAGGATAAGTCTCACAATTCCCATAAATATTACAGCAATAGCGAAAAATGTTTATTCGATCTGCGGTACATAATGACCTCGAGGAGGTAAGACTTCTGAATGAATCGGTTTTGCCTCACGTAAATAGTATTCCAATTTCTGATTTTGAAGAATTCCTGGAAGAAACTTCTTTTTTTCTTGTAATCGAAGAAGAGGATGAGCTGGCTGGTTTTGTGATAGTCTTGGGGCCGGGGCTGAGTTACGATAGTGAGAATTATGAGTATTTCACTCAACACTATCCCTCATTCGATTATGTAGATCGGATTGTAGTCAAAGATAGTTTTCGGGGAAAAGGATTGGGTTCTAAGCTTTATGAATATCTTTTTGAGCATTCAAAAGAAGAGAGAATAACCTGTGAAGTAAACATCCAGCCTCCTAACCTAAAATCTATTCAGTTCCATCAAATGCTGGGATTTGATGAAGTGCATCAGCACTATTCTGAAGGGGGAAAGAAATACGTTAGTCTGATGGTTCGAGAGCTCTCAAAATAATTCATTGAGAGGGAATGATTTACGGGCGAATATTCTTTTTAAGGAAATTCAAACAATTTCGGACGTGTGCAAGACCCCGTACCTATTCTATCGATAAGTATCGAAGATCAGATTATTCGCAAGCTCAAAGAGAAAGATGATGAGTCAGTGGCATTGATATTTGAGCACTACTCAGCGGCACTATTCAACGCGATTAATCAAATCCTTAAAAACAAAATGTTATCAGAAGATGTGCTTCAGGAAGTGCTGGTAAAAATATGGGAAAAAGGGGATAGCTATGATTCATCAAAAGGAAGTTTGTATACGTGGATGATTCGAGTAGCAAGAAACGCTGCTATCGATAAAACAAGGAGTAAAGAATTTATTAGGGATGGGAAATCCAACAGCATAGAGAACTTCGTATTTAATAATGGTTCGGTCACACAACAAAAGAAGATCGAACTGAGTGACGATGTTTGGGAAACGGTAGATCAGCTTCCCGAGAATCAGCGTTGCTTGATTGATATGGCATATTTCAAAGGTTTTACCCAAAAAGAAATTTCGAAAGAATTGGATATCCCTTTGGGAACAGTAAAAACAAGAATGCGCACGGCTTTGTCGACATTAAGGAAGATTTTCTAAGTACAGATGGATATTAGAGAGTACATAGACTCAGGAATTTTGGAACAGTATGTTGCCGGACTACTAAGCGATAAGGAAAATGAGCAAGTTGACCGGATGGCTGAAAAACATCCTGAAATTTACCAGGAGATCATTGCCCTTCGAGCTTCCATAAATAATTATTCCCGTTCTACAGGTAGAACCCCTTCTTCTGAAATTTTAAAAAAGGCACAGGAAGATATACTCAACAAAAAAGTAGCGGCACTTCGCAAGCCTGAAGAAAAAATGGAACATCCAGCTAGCAGGTCCCGGAAACTAGATGTATTCAAAATTGCTGCTACTATTCTTTTATTGGCAAGCGTAGGGCTGAATGGCTTTTTCTTTTCAGAGATAACCTCCTACAGGAGCCAGGCTATAGATGCTGAGAATCGATTTAATGAATTGAATAATCAGATCTCTTTCATTAATAGTGCAGCAAACGTCAAAATTCCGTTGAATGGATTGGATGTATCTCCCGAATCCTACGCGAATGTTTATATCAATAAGAACACAAGAGATGTTTATATACAAGTAGGAAAGCTTCCTCAGCCACCGGATGGGCATCAGTACCAACTTTGGGCTGACCGTGATGGCCATATGCATAATATTGGGGTATTCCATCACAATGATCAGATCCAACATATCCGGGTATTTGAAGGGGATTTTGAATCTCTAAATGTAACGCTGGAAGTAGAAGGAGGGTCAGAAGAGGCAACGGTGGAGAATGCATACCTGTCCGGAAAAAAAATCTAAACTTTTTTCTTTAACTGAAATCCAAGGACAGGTTGAGCTTCGTAATTAGGATAACTTCAACATTAACCTAAACTATTCATCATGAAGTTATCAAAAATCACAAAGGGATTACTTGCACTCCTATTAGTTGCAGGTTTTTCAATATCGACTCAGGCACAGGATAAAGACATTGTAGAGCTTGCCGTTGGAACAGAGACACTATCAACATTAGTAGCAGCTGTTAAGGCAGGCGAGCTTGTTGAGACGCTACAAGGCGATGGCCCGTTTACTGTATTTGCACCTACAAATGAAGCTTTTGCTGCTCTTCCTGAGGGTACCGTTGAAATGCTTTTAAAGCCAGAAAACAAAGACAAGCTGGTTGCGGTGCTTACGTACCATGTAGTGGCTGGGAAAGTAATGAGCACTGACCTCAAAAATAACATGAAAGCTAAAACAGTAAACGGAGCAGATGCAAAGATTACCCTTAGCTATGGAAAAGCAAAAGTAGAAGGAGCTACTGTAGTAGCAGCTGATATTGTAGCCACCAATGGAGTTGTACATGTAATTGACAAGGTAATATTACCACCAGATATGCGATAAGTTCACTTATCTATCATACTCATACACTTAAAAAGCCACTCCTGAAACGAGCGGCTTTTTTTATGATGTGCAGTTAGAGCTAACAAAAATTAGCGCTTGAATGGTTGGATGAAATTCCATTTCTTTTGTAAGCGGTTACATAAGCCTCTAGGGTACAGAAAAGGGGTTTCATCGCGGGTATCAAATATTTAATCTAATCTTCAAGGTTTATGAAAAAAGCTACGATTTTTTTGTTGGGTTTCTTTTTCATCTCTATCGCTCATACTGAAACAGTTTCTGGTCAAATATTTGAATCTGATGGTTTAAGAATGCCTGGCGATTGGAATGGTTTTACCAATACGAATGGTATGGGGGGAGACTTTGATTTAACTAAGATTTCTACAGGTACTATTCGTTGGCAAACAACTTTTGAATTTACAGGTACTACAGGAACTCAAAACTTTAAATTTGCAAGTGGAGGGTCAGGTACTCCATGGGCAAATCAATGGGCTCAGGTCACTAGTATTTCATTAAATACTATTACTAGTGTTCCATGGACTACGGATGGAGGTGTTGGAAACAATTCAATTGATGTAACAAATGGAAATTGGTACACGGTGAATTGGGAAGATAATGGCTATGCAACTACTGATTTTATTTTCATGGAAACTAGTGCTGAACCCATTACAATAAGTTCTGTGAGCTTTACTGCTTCTAAGAGCGATAGTATTACAGTTTCAATAACACTGAGTGGAAGTAAATCATCGGAAGAAAGAATATATGTAAGATATAGTTCGGATAGTTTTTCGACCAGTAGCCATGTTCAGGCAACTGGATCAGGGACGAGTTATTCTGCCGTAGTTCCGGCAAGTACTGATATATCTTTCTACGTTTTAAATTCTACTGTCGATTTAGGTTCTGATTATTCAACCTATTCAGGTGACTACGATATGGCTACTATTAATTTTAATAATAATAGTGGCTCAAATTATAGCTACAGCTATGCATATAGTGTGCAAATCACAGGTGACGCTGGTTGGAGACTACTTTCATTACCTATCACAGGTGCGACTGGCGCAGATATTTCTGATGACGAAATTGGAGCGCAATTCACTTCTGACACCGATAGTGCTACTATCTATACTTATGATGATACGGGGGCATTTGAAGCAATTTCTTCAGATGCTACTACGCTAACTGATGGTTTTGGACTAGCTGTTTATTTCTTTGACAATACAACTACAGGATCGGAGCTCCCGATTACTCTAGATGCTTCTGGTGCTGAACCCTCATCTGATGTTTCTGTAAACTTAAATAAGAGTACAACTAACGGTGGAATGAATCATTATTTCACTTTGGTTGGAAATCCATTCGCTGCAAATTTTGATTTAAATGAGGTTACTCAAAATGGTACCGGGCTCCAGGATAATATTCATTTTTGGAATGGATCAAGTTACTCTTCTCAAGATAGAACCGGTCCATATATAGTATCACCATGGCAAGGCTTTTGGGCAGAAGTAGCAAATGCAGGAACTTCTACTTCTATCACTTTTCCTACTTCAGGAAAAACTTCTTCGGATACTACTGGTACTTTCTTCTCTAAAACCTCTGAACAACGCGGAGACATATCATTTACGTTAACTTCTGATGATAGCTACGATGAAGCGATTCGCATGGCGTTTAGAGAATATGCTACCGAAGGCTTTGACCGTGCTGATGCTTCTAAACTGGTTCCATTACTCAAATCGTATGCTACTATGGCGTTCAAATCGGAAACGGGATTAAAATCAGTAGAATCTCTTCCATGGGATTTAACGGAAGAAGTAACGGTTGATCTTGAACTACAACAAGTAGGAGTTGATGGAGGCTTTACCTTTGACTGGAAAGGGCTCGAAACTATTCCAGAAGAGTGGGAGCTTACTTTCCACGATTACCAGGAAGAGGTTAATGTGGATATGCGTGAGGAAACTGAATATGTATTCGATTCTGATGCTCCAAATTCCAAAGAAGTCAACTCTCTAAGTATTCTTTCAGGGCCACAGGCAGTTACCCAAAAGTCTAAATCAGAAGATGGCATTCGTTTTGCGATCACCATTACCCCGAACACAACCTCGGTAAGTAATGAAACCGGTGACGATCCCATCGCTTTCGAACTCGAGCAAAACTACCCGAACCCGTTTAACCCATCCACTACCATTAATTACACAGTAGCCTCTACGGGTACAGTGACCTTGAATGTATACAACCTAATGGGACAGAAAGTAGCGGAGCTGGTCAATGCAACCAAAGCCGCAGGAAGCTATAATGTAAGCTGGGATGCCTCAGGTGCAGCCAGCGGCATGTACATCTACCGCTTAGAAGCAGGTGGACAGACGTTGACAAGAAAAATGACATTAATAAAATAAATCAGCTTGCAGCGATCAGGCTTCAGCTTTTGATAAGGAATCAAAAGCTGCCAGCCGAAAGCTGATGGCTCAAAAGCTATAAAACTATGAAAACAAGGGTATTCTTCACACTTACAGCGATAGCATTATTTGTTACGGAACTCGCGATGGCGCAGCCGGGGCTTCCTGGGGCACCAAGCCAGGCGCCGATAGATGGAGGCTTAGGCCTGTTGGCGGCAGCGGGAGGTGCGTATGCGATCAAGAAGCTGCGTGACAAGCGCAAGGCGGACGAAGAAAGCGAGCTTTAATACTGGCTTTCTGACTAACAATCTTGGCCCCCTCACGCTAAAGCGTGAAGGGGCTTTTTTGTTTTTACAGGTTTTGTTTCTGTTACTTATCTCGTTTCTTGACTTATGATTTCTGTCCGAAATATTTCTAAAAGCTACTCTTCAAAAAGGGTACTTTACCAGGTATCCCTAGAAATTCAGGATGGGTCGGTACTTTCATTAATTGGTCCAAGTGGCTGTGGTAAATCCACCTTACTTCGGATTATTATGGCACTAATAAAGCAAGACCGTGGAAGTATATTTGTGAATGAAGAAGAAGTAACTGATTCAAATGTTCTTCAGATCCGGAGGAAAGTTGGCTATGTGATTCAAAAAGGAGGGTTATTCCCACATTTAACTGCCAGGGAAAATTGTTCTCTTACCGCCCTGTTTTTGGGATGGGAAAAGGAAGCTATTGAGCAACGAATTTTTCAACTGGCTGATCTTGTTAACATCGAGTCAACACTATTAGATCGGAGGCCTTCACAACTCTCCGGGGGACAACAGCAGCGAATCAGCTTGATAAGAGCGCTGATGCTTGATCCGAATATATTGCTATTAGATGAACCACTTGGTTCAATAGACCCTATGGTTCGGTACGATCTTCAGACTGATTTGAAAGAAATCTTTACATCGCTGGGCAAAACAGTGCTGTTAGTAACACATGACCTGAATGAAGCTGCTTATCTTGGTGATGAAATCGCATTGATGAATGAGGGAGAAATCATTCAAAAAGGGAGTATTGAAACACTGATAGATCAGCCTGTTAATGCATTTGTTGAACGATTTGTCAATTCACAGAGGTCGATAAGAGAGGCATAGTATGAAGAACATTCTTTATGTAGTAATCTCGGTTTTTCTCTTCAACGGAGTATTGGCGCAGGAGCCTGTTCAAATAGGAAGTAAGCTTTTTACCGAATCAGTGATTCTTGGAGAGGTTGTAAAACAACTGGCAGAAAGTGAAGATATAGAGACCGGGTTCTACCGCCAGTTAGGAGGAACCCGGGTAGTATGGAATGCCCTGGTGGAAGGGGAAATAGATGTTTATCCCGAATATACAGGAACATTGATACAGGAGATTTTTCAGAACCCGGAGATAAACAGTTTTGAAGGAATTCAGGGCGAGTTGGCTAAGTTGGGGCTCCATGCAACGAATCCAATTGGCTTCAACAATAGCTATGCATTGGGGATGAAAAGAGAAAAAGCCGAAGAACTAGGGATACGATCAATTTCGGATTTGAAAAACCATCTAATGCTAAAATTTGGTTTTACCAATGAGTTTCTGGATCGCAATGATGGATGGAAGGGGCTAAAAGAGCGGTATGATTTTAATGAAGTGAATCTAACAGGGCTGGATCACGATTTGGCTTATAGAGGCCTGGAAGCCGGGGATATCGATGTTATTGATCTTTATTCGACAGATGCAGAAATAAAATACTATGACCTCATTTCCCTGGAAGATGACCTGCAGTTTTTTCCAAGATATGAGGCCGTATTTGTTTATCGAAATGAGCTCGAAGAATCTTATCCCGGATTCATAGAAAAGTTAGAACGAACTGCCGGGACCATCAATGAAGAGATGATGAGTTCTATGAACGCAGCAGTTAAAATAGAAGGAGAGAATGATTCGGAAGTAGCTTCGGCTTACCTGAGATCAGTATTCGATATCCAATCAGAAGTTGAACAAGTATCTATGTGGGATGAGCTATGGAAGCATACCATAGATCATTTATACTTAGTGGGGATTTCACTCGGGTTTGCCATTTTATTTGCTATTCCCCTTGGGGTTATGGCTTCGAAATTTTCGTGGCTCGAAAGCAGCCTGCTTGGACTGGTTGGAATTCTGCAAACCATTCCATCCCTGGCATTACTGGTATTTATGATCCCTTTATTAGGAATTGGGGCTTTACCAGCAATGGCTGCATTATTCCTTTATAGTTTGCTCCCGATAGTAAGAAATACTCATGCAGGAATAACCAATATTCCACAACCTGTTATTGAATCTGCGAATGCACTAGGTTTACCAGCTAAGATCATACTTCAAAAAATTGAACTACCACTGGCAATACCCACCATACTTGCCGGAATCAAAACCTCCGCAGTTATAAATGTAGGAACAGCAACTTTAGGAGCTTTAATTGGAGCAGGAGGGTACGGGCAGCCAATTCTTACGGGAATCCGGCTTGATGACACGGCTCTTATACTACAGGGAGCAATCCCTGCCGCATTACTTGCTTTGTTAGTACAATGGGGTTTTGATCTAATCGAGAAGAAGCTCAGCGTAGAGTATTAGCCTCTATTTCAGCAGCAGCATCTTTTTAGTAGCGATAACTTGTGAGCCAACTTCCAGCCTGTAGAAATAAATTCCACTGGAAAGCCCCGAAGCTTCAAAAGTACTTACATGGAAACCGGTATTTTTTAATTCATTCACCAGTATAGAAACCTCTCTTCCCAGTGCATCATACACCGTAAGTTTCACCCTGGCTGACTCTGATAACCTAAAAGCTATCTCCGTCGAAGGATTAAATGGGTTTGGATAGTTTTGGAGAAGCTCAATTTCTGACGGGATATATCCTGCGTCTTCATTTGATGTGAGCACATAATCGAATTCAAAGAACTCGTCTGCTTCAATATTTTCATTTCCATCTCCTGCGGGCGCCTGTTGCATAAGGCTTCCGGCATCATTCGTTTCATAAGCTGCGATTGCTAAAGAAATACTCTCAGGAATAGAACCAAACTCTTCTTCAATATTGATTACTCCCTCAAGATATGAGCCTGCATTACTGGATACGGTTCCTGTTTGATCAAACCACGATTGATAGTTATTCCCCTGTTCATTGGCCAGGAAGGCTTTCCATTCTGCTACCTGGCCGGATTTAGCCCATGGGCTGCCAGTAAGCGATTCATTGCCATCCGAAACGAAAATGAATTTGTCGTAAGATCCACCATTTGCAGACTCGGTGGCTACATATAAATACGGTTCCTCCCAATCCAGATAGAGATTTAGACCGTCATTAGACACCAGGTTAACGGCACCACCATCAAGGTTGCCATCCATAACGAAATTGTGAGACTCACCACCTCCGTTTCCTCCACTTCCACCGGAATTAGTTCCGAAATCGATCAGGTAGTCATTACCGGAATTATTATCCCAACTGTCATCAGCATAATGAATCACAAAATTAACCCGGTTAACCTCCTGGGCTTCATTATTGAAGGGGCCTAGCTTTATAGTAAGAGTAGCGCTATCCTCATCAAATGCGAATGGTGACTCAACGGCCGGACCAGATCCATTGAAGAGAGTGGTGTTCTCGGCCCAATAAGATTCATTTGGTGTTTCCCATATGTTGCCAGAGTTGTTTACGCCCCAATGCAACATGGCTTCTTGCTCAGTTCCTGAAATTATAATGATAAGAGTGTCTTCTTGTGAAGGGTTTTCCGGAAGAAAAGAAATGGATGCATTTACCGGATTTCCTCCACCGCCACCACTTCCCCCGGAAGAAGTATTCGCTCCAACCCAAACGTATTGAATCAGAGATCTGGCCAGGTTCCCTTCTGTATCTGAAGATTCAACGAAATACTCAATGTAAGTATCGTTATACCCTTCTAGAGTAACCGAATACTCTTTGGCTTTGTAGGTTGGGTTTATATTTGTTTTAGGTGTGATATCAATCCCGGTCATCTCGATACTTTTCCAGGAAGTATCACTTTCTGATATCTGCGAAAAAGCTTCGGTTCGGTTGGAGGAGAAATCAGCTTCTGAAACTGCACGATATCTGAGATTGACTGAGTTCAACCCGGAAACATCGAAAACATATGTCCATATTTCAAAATCATTATCCTGGGCAATTTCCCATTCAAAACCTCCTGGGTTGTATGGTTCTCTTTGGGGTTTAAAGATAGTAGGAGGGGTGATGTCAGTTCCATCGTTAATTACTTGTTGAGCTTTAGCTATAGCCAGGTTTGAAGCTGTGGTTGGGTGCGTATCCCAAATTCCATCAATAGAATTATCCCAATACCAGTAATCACTTCCCTGAGCATTTAAAAGGAAGGTTTTCGCCTCCTGGTAATTGGCACTTAATTCGTCTGAAGACCCCGCATGATCAACAAAATTTTTAGCAGCGGTAATTACTCCCCAGCTATTTCGATCTGGGCTATAGCCATCTCCACCAGGATCGCCCAACCACTTTTTAAATTCGGGATCACCATTATCAGCCCCTGCCCAGCTTCCGCTTTCAATATGGATAACATCATTTTCATCCGGAGGAAACATATCTAGATAGTCCTGGATGGTAGTGGGGACAAATCGGTCTGGCTGCCCTTTTGCCCAATCTACAAAAGCCTGGAAATTACCATTATAGTATCCCTCTGAGCCTCCACCGAAATTATCTCCATCATGGTGAAGGACAATTAGAATAGGATGGTCAGGGTCGGTGTTATAAGATTCAATCTGGCTCATCACTGATTCATACTGGAGCGCCCCGAAACCACCGCGTCCATCCTCATTCCCCATATATCGCTCAGTTGGGACTGCGATGATCTTTGAAGTTTCTCCGGTTTCAGGATCAGTATACTCAACATAATGTGGTTGATGCCCCCATTGAGCGGAAATCTTTGTTGGGGCCCAAAGGTTGTTTAATTGCACCCAATCACCAGGATTTAGATTTTGCACATCAGCCTGGTTAGGCTCATATAAATTTCCGCCAGTGTTGTATGGATATCCTTCGGAGGCGCGTTCGAAATGAATATTATCTACCAATACCCATTCCAGGCCTTCATCAACCAATGCAGGGATCATATCGGTGGAAAAAGCATTTTCAGGAGGAAATATTCCTTTTGAGTAAGAGCCGTCAAAAGTATCTCCTATAATTTGCTTGTGCTTTTGTATCTGAGCCCGGATGTCATCATACTCAATCAGTCCCATTAGTGGGTGGTAATATCCAAAGCCAATCATATCCATTCTTGGGTTGCCAAGCGTTGTGGTTTGGTTGATTACCGAATTCCAATGCGAAGTCCAGTTTGAGAAATTCCCATTTCCATTTTCCTCAAGGTGATTTAGGTTTTCAATGAGTGTACCAGAAAAGCTTACAGAGGCGCCAAGGTGAGGGAGGCCCGCATCAATCCCTTTTTGAACAGCAATTTTAGGCCAGGTTGTATACGGGCCAGTGCGCGAATTATGGATGTCAAAAACGGAATAGGGATAATAGTTGGCTGCCTGAGTTTCCAGGATAGTTTCCCCCGGCCAGTATAGAGGTTGGTGCATATGCCAAAGAAAGGCAATGTAAATGGGAGGGTTGTTGGTTTCTTTTTCATTTTCCTGGGCAATTATGCCAGATGAAAGAAGGAAAACAAAAACGATGAGTAAAAGATATCTCTGCATAAAAATCTAGATATGTAAGCGCTTACATCTAAAGTATACTCATCTTGCTTGTTAAAGTCATTCTTACTCCATTAGAACTTAAAATCAGAGCGCTAAACTTTCAAAAAAAAATGAAAATTCAATGTCTCTAATCATTTGGTGCTCATATGGTTATAGTGATTTATTTCTTATAAAGTCTTATAAAATAGATAGTTATTCTCCTATTTTGGAACGGTTTTCAGGGTGTTGTAGTTAGTTGTTTGTTGTTTACAACATTAACTAAAAAGACTATTCATTATGGATTTAAATATGCTCTTTGCGTCCACCATCACTCCAGGTGATGTTGTTGGATTCACTTTTTTTATAGGGACTATGGCGATGCTTGCAGCTACTGTTTTCTTCTTTGCGGAAAGAAGATCAGTAAGTGATAAATGGAGACTATCCTTAACCGTCTCTGGTTTAATCACAGGTATAGCAGCTATTCACTATTACTATATGCGTGACTACTACCTAACAGTAGGGTCAAGCCCAACCGAGTTCAGATATATAGACTGGATTCTTACGGTACCATTGATGTGCGTCGAGTTTTATTTGCTTACTCGCCCTTATGGAGCGAAGGCTAAAACTCTATTTGCACTAATCCTTGCTTCTGTAGGTATGTTGGTAACCGGTTATATAGGTGAAGCAATTCAACCTGAAAGGACCATTCTTTGGGGTACAGTATCTACTGTTTTCTACTTATACATCGTATATGAAGTGTTTGCAGGAAGTGTGGCTAAACTGGCAAAAGGTTCAGATAACCCCGCTCTTCAGCAAGCGATGTTCTTGTTAAAGATATTCATAACCCTGGGCTGGTCGGTGTATCCAATTGGGTATATGACAATGCCTGGAAATCTCCTGGAAGGGCTTGGCAATATTGATGTGATCTACAACCTTGCAGATGCTATCAATAAGATAGGTTTTGGATTAGTGATCTATTACGTGGCAGTATCTTCCTCTGAAAAAGAATGATACTGGTTAGTAGAAGATGAAAAGGCGGCCTACTAAGGCTGCCTTTTTTTATGCCCAATACTCAAATACATTTTTTCAACAACCATCATATGTGGCAAAGTAAGGATGCTAATTATTACAAAAAGAAGAGAAACCATCAATTCCTCATTTCCAAAAGCATTAAGAGAATTGTAAACAATTAACAGGCCTATATAAGAGAGCAGGCTAAAAATAAATGACTGTTTGTAAAACCACCCAAACCCATACTCTTTTTTTCCTTCTTTCAGGAAGTTGAGCATTACCAGCACATGATTAAAGGAGTGCCATAAGCCAAAGTAAATGGCAAAAGCCCAAACAGGGTCGGCATAAATGAATAACAAGGGGACAATAATTGCATCTAATAGATAGACAGGAAGTTTATGCTCACTCTGTTTTTGTGAAAAGAATACTGCAAAGAATGTGAAAGGATATACACAAGCGATGCCCCATTTAATAAAATGCTGATCTGCAAATGACTCTGAATATTCAATTATTGAAACATCAGTTACCGCATTTATAATGGATGATGCGTAACTCAGATCGCCATATACGATTAAGCCTACAACCGTTACCCCCCTGGATAAATGTAGCGCTAATTTTCTCCACCCTTGATAATTGAATCGTTCCGCATCTGCCTGACCAAAATGGTAGAGTGTTATGAGAAGAAAAAACATAAAACTCCAAAAGGGGAAGATGATCCAAATTAACGAATAAATAGCCATATAAAAGATATACCATCCATAAAACTTGAGATTAAAACTTAAAGGATTCCAATTCTCAAGTTTGCCGTCAATAAAATGATCTAGAGCTCCATGGGGCATCCCAATGAAAAGGATAACAATCGCTAGAAGTAAATACCTGGAACTAAGAACAAAATCAGGGAATAGCTGTGTAAGAAGTATAGCTATTAACGCTATCAGGGATTGGATAAGGATTTTGTTTCGTATCTCCATAAAATGCTTAGAAATCGAGGTATCAAGTAATCACGGTTATTAATTATTTTCCCGGCAGAAACATTTCATATCACCTATTTTCTGGGAAAACAATTTTATGCTTAAGAAATCGACGCTTGGCACAGGCATCACAATTGCCCTTCTCTATGTTGGGATATGTATCTATTTCTATGGTATTCAAAATGCGATTCTTTTTAAGCCAGCTACTTTACCTGAAGATTTCGAATACACATACAGCTTCGACTTTGAAGAACGTTGGTTTGATGTTACAGACGGAGCAAAAATTCATGCTATTCACGCCAGGGTGCCAGACTCTCTACGAAAGGGAATAGTGATCTACTTTCATGGAAATGCTGGGAATAACAATACAAATCCCGCCAAGTTCGAATTATTTATGAAAGAAGGTTACGACGTTTTATACCCTGACTATCGTGGTTTCGGAAAAAGTACCGGGAATTTGAAGAACGAGGATGATTTAGTCGGAGATATGAAGATCGTGTATGATGAGATCAAACAGGAATATGATGAGAAAGATATTTTTGTGGTGGGCTACTCCATGGGTTCCGGAGTTTCAGCGTTAGTAGCAGCTGATAATGATCCGAAAGGGTTGATGATTTGGACTCCTTATTACAGTATGGTGGATATGAAGAATATGTCCTATCCGTTCTTACCTTCCTTCCTGGTGAGATATCCACTTAGGACAGATTTGGCAGTTCCTAACATTGAGGAGCCTATCACCATATTTTATGCTGGAGAGGACGAAGTACTCCCGGTTGATCGCTCTATCAGGTTAACCGAACTGCTTAAGGAATCCGATGAATACTTGGTTTTAGAAGATCAGACCCACAACGGCATGTGGAGAAATAGCACAGTAATAGAAATGGTACCTGAAATTTTAGAAGGGAATTAGATTGGAATTGATTTACATCATATCGGGATTAGTAGTTGGAGCAATAGCAGGGTTCTTCATTGCCCATTTTAGGTCCAAATCAGAGACTTCACGACTGGAAGAGCGAAATGCCAATACTGAGGCTCAACAGAAAGAAACCGAGCAGAAATTGGATCAGGTTTCTAAAGAAAAAGAGGAAGAGCTAAAGCAGGAGCGTGAACGCGCGAACCAATTGGATAAGCAGTTAGCGGAACTCAATGCTGATTATCGAAACCTGCAGGAAAAGCTCTCGGAACAAAAGGAAGAACTGGCGACCATGCAGGAGCAGTTGAAGACCCAGTTTGAAAACCTGGCTAATAAAATCCTTGACGAGAAAGCCGAGAAATTCACTAAACAAAACAAGGAAAGCCTTGATCAACTTCTTAATCCATTGGGATTGAAACTGGAGGAGTTCAAGAAGAAGGTGGAGGAGACTCATAAAGACCAGGTAGAAGCTCGTGGTTCCTTAAAGCAAGAACTCAAACAGCTCATGGAGCTGAATAACCAAATGAGCGAAGATGCAAAGAACCTTACCAAAGCGTTAAAAGGGGATAGCAAAGCACAAGGAAATTGGGGAGAAGTAGTGCTGGCGAGTATTCTTGAAAAGTCAGGCCTTAGGAAAGATGAAGAATATTTTACCCAGCAAAGTGAAACCCTCGAAGATGGCCGCCGGCTCCAACCAGATGTAGTAGTCAAACTGCCGGATGAAAAATTTCTGATCATTGATTCAAAAGTCTCTTTAACTGCATTTGAACGATTTACTACCGCAGAGGATGAGAACGAACAGCTTAAAGCTATTAAGGAGCATGTGCTTTCAATTCGGACTCATGTAAAAGGCTTAAGCGAGAAGAACTATCCTCAGATTTATGACAATAAAACCCCTGATTTTGTCTTACTCTTCATCCCGGTAGAACCAGCTTTTGCAGCAGCACTTCAAAGCGAACCGAATTTATATAACGAGAGCTTTGAGAAGAATATCGTAATCGTCAGTCCTTCTACACTGTTGGCTACTCTGTTTACAATAAACACTATTTGGAAGCGAGACCGGCAAAATAAACATGCCCTTGAAATAGCGGATCGGGGAGGAGCACTTTACGATAAGTTCGTAGGCTTTGTTGAAAGCATGAATGATATTGGACAACGAATCCGGCAAACCCAGGACAGTTATGATACTGCGATGAAGCGGTTATCTACTGGTTCTGGAAACCTCCTTGGTCAGGCGGAGAAGCTCAAGAAATTGGGGGTAAAGGCGACTAAGCAGCTTTCCAAGGATTCAGATCAAGAAGAATGATTATTTTCGGGCTGTCACCCTGAGCTTCCGGTAAGGAATTAAAGGGAGAGTTTGGCAGCGAAGGGTATCAAGTAGAATCTTATATCTCAGCTAGCTTGAAGTTTGATATCCTTCGTGATGATATCCAGGCGGGGATTTCAGGATGACAACAACATATTATAATTGCTCTAAGACCCGACAAGCTAACTCAATTCTCACTCCGTAAACTTTTTACCGGGTCAGCCAGAGCGCTTTTTATGGATTGCCAGCTTACGGTCAGGATGGTAATAAGCAAAGCAATTCCTCCAGCAATTAGGAAGAGAGAGTAGTCAGGTGAAATTCGGTATGCGAATTGTCCCAGCCATGAACTAACCAACCACCACGCAATCGGAACGGCTAAGCCTATCGCGATAAATACCAGGACCAGAAAATCTTTGGATACGGTTAAGGTTAAAGAGGCAACAGTAGCTCCCAATACTTTTCGAATCCCTATTTCTTTGGTCTTTTGCTGTGCTGCAAATGTGGCAAGTCCATATAAGCCGAGACAGGCAATAAAAATAGCGAGAAAGCTAAATGTAAGTAAGATATTACCGGTACGTTCAAAATCTGCATACTGGGCGTTGAACGATTCATCCAGGAAAAAGTAGTCGAAGGCTTTATCAGGAAAGAGGCTGTTCCATGAAGCTTCTACCTGGCTAATTGTGCTAGGAATGTCCCCTGAGTTTAACCTTAGTGTAATCAAAGAACGATACCAGTTATCATTATTACTTAATACCAAAGGATCTGTTTCCTGATCTACGGACTCAAAATTGAAATCCCTAAATACCCCTACAATCTCGGCAGCAAAACCCCCAGCACCTGTTTGAATGAAATTTCCAAGCGCTTCTTCGGGACTTAACCAACCAAATGATTTTACAGCAGCTTCATTGATAACGAAACTGCTCAGGGAATCACTTTGACGTTGCTCAGAAAAATCCCGCCCTGCAATCATTTCCAGGCCGTAGGTATCACTAAAATCATAATCCACAAAGAGGTGATACATAGATTGAGTCATATCATTTTCTTCGCGGTCGATTCGGATCGCAAAATTGGAAACTCCTCTACCAGGAACTGAAGACGACAAGGTAACATGCTCTACAGCAGAGAGGCTTTGGAATTCATTTTTTATGAGATCCTGTTTTTCCTGAAGATCAAATCCACCTCTTATTGGAATTACAAGCATTTGCTCCGTTTCAAATCCAAGCTCTTTGTTCATCATATGCTGCAGCTGCTTGAATACGGTAAGTGTTCCAATAATCAGGATCACAGAAATTGAAAACTGTCCTACTACCATCACTTTACGGAGAACAGCACCCCGGCTATTTTTTCCCTTGGTTTTAAACATCCCCATTGGATTAAATGAGGACAAAACCAGAGCAGGGTAAAAGCCCGCTAATAACCCTACAACGAAAGTAATACCCAGAATCCCGGTCGCTACTTTTGGGTTTAAGAGGATTGAAAGGTCAAAGCTAATATTAACAAGCTGGTTATACCAGGGTAAAGCTAAAACAAAGAGTACTACAGCAATCAACACAGAAAAGAAGCTGAAAAGCAGGGCTTCTCCCATATGTTGTTTGATTAAGGAAAAGCGTTCAGCTCCCATTACTTTGCGCATTCCTACTTCTTTAGCACGGTTTTCCGCTCTTGCTGTAGAAAGGTTTACAAAGTTGAGTACAGCAATAAGCAAAATCATAAAACCAATAATACTGAAGATATATACTGAGTTAGCACTGCCTGTAGGTTTGGATTCAAAACCATAATCAGAATAAAGGTGGATGTCACTGATAGGCTGAAGGTTATACTTGTAGTCTTGTTTTTGTGCTTCAAGATCCATCGGGACATATTCATAGGCTAATCCCGAGATCGCTTCTGCAAAGGTCTCAGTGTCAGCATCGGGACGAAGTTTTACATACGTAGGGAACATGGTTGAATGCCAGTTATCGAGAGCACTCCAATCACCCAAAGAGGTCCAGGAAACAAGAATATTAAAGTCATGATGTGTATTTCCTGGTGTATTCTCCATTACACCGGTTATCTCGTAGTCAAAGTTATTGATAGTTAACACCTGTCCAACTACCGGAGTATCCCCAAAATACTTTTGAGCAGTTTCCTGAGAGAGTACTGCTGTATTTGGATTAGCTAAGGCGGAGGATGGGTCTCCTTCAATCATACCTACAGTAAAGAATTCGAAGAAAGAAGCCTCTGCATTGTAGACATGATCTTCATAAAAATTCTGACCGTTTGGGGTTCGAACTAATCGGGTGGAGCGTTCCCATAATCTTAAAGTGTTTTCTACAACGGGGAAATCCTTTTGAAGGGTAGGGGCTACCGGGCCTGCAATCATGCTAAATTTGCGTGTATTACCCTCACTACTAATCTCCATAGGGATGCGGTAGATATTCTCGTAATCGTTCTGCCAGGTGTCATAGCTAAGTTCATATTGAACAAACAAAGCGATCATCAGGAACGAAGCCAGGCCAATGGCAAGGCCTCCAATATTCAGGAAGTTAAATGAAGCATGTCGTTTGAGGTTTCGGAGTGCAACTTTCAGGTAGTGATTAAACATGGCAAAGTGAGCTTGTTGGTAAGAGTTTTTGGGTGCTTTTTTAGTTAGCGAGTGTAGTTTTACAGATGTGATGACTTCCCAGATAAACATCATTCCGGCTTTGAATTTGCCACCCGATTCAATTCGGTTCTGATACATTTCCTCAAGGTCCCCACTTACTTCTTCGAACAGGAAAGAAGGGCAGGTATACTTTAGAAGCCATAAACCGAGATCTTTTAATCTGTCTTGCTCCATAGGATCAGGATTGGAATTGAGGAATAAGGTTCCAGAAGTGAGAGCGTAAGTTTCGGGCTTCTTTCAGAGCGTCAAAACCAAGATTTGTAGGTTTAAAGAAACGCTTTCGGCGGCCACCACGCTCAGTAGTAGCGCCACCCATTTCAGATTTCAAAAACCCTTTTTCTTCAAGGCGGTGCAGCGTAGTATGGATAGAACTGATGTTGATTGAACGGCCTGACTGGGATTCAATCTCTTCCTTGATTAAAACCGCATATGCATTATTCGGAAGTGCAGCAGTAGCCAATAAGACAAGTTCTTCGAGAGCTCCTAAATCCGTTCCTTTCATAATCAGATATTTCATTCATAATTGTAAAACTAATTATAAGCGGAATACCTCGATAAAACAAAAAGGTTACACGGTGTTTGAAAATGGTGCGAAATAAGTATTGGGAATACTTATAAAGCAGATTCTAAAATGTAGAATCCCTTCAGTACTGGGAAATTGATATTCATCAATTTGACCAAATCCCCCTCCATATCTTTGTGACTGATTTCTTTTGTAACTGAAAAACCAGTGTTTTCCAGTACTTCAACAAACTCCGAAAAATTTAGGGGTAGTTTGAGTGACTCTCCAACCATGCTTACACCCGAAGTGAAAGAGAACCGGTAGAAGCTGTTTAGTTCATCCAGAGAGAAAAAGGTAGTGAGCAATTTATTTTTAGGGTTAAGCTCCTTGATATCTTCAAGAATTTCTTTAGAGGTTTGAACAGGCAGGTAATCGAAAAACCCTTCGGCGATAAAAAACGTGGGTTTGGAGGCATCGAATATAGTTGAAGAAGATAGAAACTCACGCAATCTTCCTTTTTCAAAGTCCCCTGAAATAAGCTTAAGCTTTGTGTGCTGGTATTCAAATTTCTCAAGGAATCGTTGTTTCTCTTTGATCATTAACTCACGATCCAGTTCAAAGCAGAGAATTCCTTTGGAAGAAAAGTAGGCGCCAATATGATCGAAGCCGCTCCCTAAAATCACCAGCTGTTTTATTCCCGATTCCACCGATCGCTTTATCATCTTATCTAGGTAATATTTCCTGCAAATGATGTGCATGATATCTCCGGGAAGGAGGAGTTCCTCAGTCCACATAAAAAACCTTCTCATCCATGATGAATTCAAAAAGCTTTGATACCAGCTCAGGTGTTTGGGCAGAAAGCTTACCAGGTTTTGATAGAAGGAGAGAAGGAAGGGATCAAAGTGCTGGGAAATCCTGGGGTTTTTGGTTAGCCCATAAAATTTAATTCCGATGAAAGCAGCAGTATGGGAGATTTTCTTCATCAATACTGAAAAATATCCCAGGGCTGTTTTTTTGGTGCTGGTGCCTCAAAAGAAAGGGTTTCATCTTTTGTGGGATGCTTAAAAGAAAGCTTCATGGATCGAAGGGCGAGTTGTTTACCCGGACCAGATCCTTTTTCCCCATACTTATAATCTCCAAAGATTGGATGCCCAATTTTTGCGAGCTGAACTCTAATTTGATGAGGCCGTCCCGTTTCTAAATTCACTTCAACCACACTATAATCTTTGCTCTGTTTGATGGTCAAGAAGCTTAACCGGGCTTCTTTGCCACCGTTCTTTTTTGAGTTATAGGCTTTAACAAGATTAGTTCTCCTATCCTTTTCTAGATAATGGGTAAGATGCTCTTCCATGGGAGTCATGCCATACACCAGGGCCCAGTAGGTTTTACTTATTTTATTTGTTCGGATTTCTTCCGAAAGCCGGGAAGCTGCTTTGGAGGTTTTTGCAAGTACCATAAGTCCGCTTACCGGGCGGTCTAAGCGATGAACCAGCCCTAACCATACATTGCCAGGTTTTTTGTATTCCTTTTTGATGTAATTCTTGCATAGGGTAAGAACATCTGGAGCTCCAGACCGGTCTTCCTGTGATAATACACCTGCCGGTTTATCTATGACCAGTAGATGATTGTCTTCGTAAATGATAGTTATGTTTGGAGTAGTACGGGTTGATGTATTCATTACCTTGAAGATACCGACTTAAAAGCTAGCTAAATAGATAGAGTGCCAAGATATTTTTTAGTGAAATGAGGAGAGGATAAGGCAAATCTATTTCGATTAAAATAACAGAAAATTGTGGTTGCTTTTTCTTGGAATAATCACTATTTAAGACAAAAGAGTCTTAATTACTTTATATGTTGATTTCGAAGTCTTGTGTGTATGGATTGAGAGCTTCCCTGTTTTTGGCCTCTAAGAAAAATGGGGAATACATATCCATAAGAGATATGAGTGAAAAGCTGGGAATCTCCTTCCATTTTTTGACTAAGATTCTTCAACAGCTAACGGCTTATGGATTGATGGAGTCTTACAAAGGCCCAAAGGGAGGAGTAAGGTTATCAAAGCCAGCCGGAGATATTAAGTTTATTGAAATTGTTGTAGCCATAGATGGAGATGATCTTTTAAATGAATGTGTATTAAATCTCCCGGGATGCGGATCAGATACTCCTTGTCCATTGCATGATAGCTGGTTAAAGACAAGGGAATCAATTCGGGCTATGTTTGAAAATACTTCGCTGGAGTACCTTGCTAAGGAAGGAAAAGATAAAAACCTAAGACTATCTGAAGTTGGAAACTTCGACTGGGAGTAAAAAATTTTAATCATAAATAAGACAAAATACTCTTAAATATGAAATTAGCTAACTCAACCACCACTTTATTAACACTTCTTCTTTCTGTTTTTCTAATTACGTGCAATGGAGAAGCAAACAAACAAACTTCAAATACATCCAGTGAAGAAGTAACAGAAGCAGAAAACCCCAATGGAATTGGCCCGGTCAAAGAGCTGATTCTCCCACCTACTGTTGATGAAGAGCTAGCCAAAAGAGGAGGGGAAGTCTTTTTAAATAAATGTTCTGCTTGCCATAAAACAGACAAGAGATTCATAGGCCCAAATCCAACCGGGATATTGGAAAGAAGAACACCAGCCTGGGTTATGAATATGATTTTGAATCCTGAAGAAATGGTGCAAAAGGATCCAGCCGCAAGAGAGCTGCTGATAGAATACAACGGAGCTCCAATGGCTAATCAGAACTTAACAGAAGAAGAAGCAAGAGCTGTATTAGAATACTTCAGAACCCTATAAAGGAATAGCTATGAACACAAAAAAGATACAAATACTAAGTGTGATTTTTTTCCTTGCATTGTGTTCTTGTACAAGAGCAGAAAAGGAAAATGCTAGTGAATCGACGCTTCCTAATAATACACCTAAAGGACAGGCATCGGTAGTCGACAATGAGTCAGATAAAAACATTCTCCAGGTAGCAATCGGATCAAGTGATCATAGTACTCTGGTAGCAGCTGTGCAGGCGGCAGAAATAGAGCATGTTCTAGTAAATGCTGGCCCTTTAACTGTGTTTGCTCCTGTAAACCAGGCATTTGACGATTTACCTGAGGGAACCGTTTCTAACCTGCTTAAACCGGAGAACAAACAACAGCTAGCCAATATACTAACACTACATGCCGCTCCAGGTTCTTATAACAAAGAAGCATTAATAAAATCGGCCGAGCGAGGAAGGAAATTATATATGGCTACCGGTGATTACCTGGAAATCACAATTGATGGGGAAGATGTGTATGTAGGTGGAGCTAAAGTAATTGCTACAGTGCCAACCTCTAACGGAATAATCAATGTAGTTGACCGGGTAATCCTTCCGCCAGGGAGCTAATCTTTAACCTTATAGAATAATAGAGTCATGAAAACGAAAATCAAATTCATCGCATCTGGAATTTTGGTTATTACCATTATAGCAGCATTGGGATGTATATCACAAAACAGTGGCAGTGGTGCATTGAGCAGTAATATTGCTGAAAGAGCTTATGTTGCGCCAGGCGAACACGACGAATTCTATGCATTCGTTTCAGGTGGTTTTAGTGGGCAATTATCGGTTTATGGATTGCCTTCAGGACGCTTGTTTAGGGTAATTCCGGTTTTCTCGGTAGATGCTGAAAAGGCATATGGCTTTAATGAGGAAACAAAACCTATGCTGGAAACTACTTTTGGATTTATACCCTGGGATGATTCACATCACCCTGATATTTCACAAACTAATGGCGAGATAGATGGGAGGTGGGTATTTATAAATGCCAATAATACTCCAAGAATTGCGAGAATCAGCCTTGAAACCTTTGAAACGGAAGAGATCATTGAAATCCCAAATAGTGCGGGAAATCATAGCTCATCTTTTGTAACGGAGAATACGGAATATGTAGTGGCTGGAACTCGCTTTAGTGTTCCAGTTCCTCAACAGGATATTTCTATTGATGAGTATAAAAGTAACTTCAAAGGGGCTATCTCATTTATTGGTGTAGATCAGGAATCAGGAAGAATGAATCTTGATTTCCAGATTCTTATGCCAGGATTCAACTATGACCTGGCGCATCCCGGAAGAGGAAAGTCTCATGGCTGGATGTTCTTTTCTACATACAATACGGAAGAAGCTAATACCCTCTTAGAAGTAAATGCTTCCCAAAATGATAAAGATTTCATTGCTGCAATCAATTGGAAGAAGGCTGAAGAGTATATCCAACAGGGAAGATTCAGAGAGATGGAGACTGCATACGCTCACAATGTTTATGACGAATCCACTCACTCTGCTACTTCAACCATAAAGAGAACAGTACGGGTACTGGACCCTGCTGAACTACCCGGATTGGTTTATTTCTTACCAACTCCAAAATCTCCTCACGGGTGTGATGTTGATCCGACTGGCGAATACATCATAGGGAGTGGGAAACTTTCTGCCTCTCTTACCGCTCACTCATTTACAAAAATGCTGGATGCGATTGAGAATGAAAGATTTGATGGGGACGCTTATGGTATTCCAATTCTTAATTACGATGATGTTGTTGGCGGCGTTGTTGAGCAAGCAGGTTTAGGCCCTCTTCATACCGAGTTCGATACAGAAGGAAATGGATATACCACGTTCTTCATCTCTTCAGAAGTGGTGAAGTGGAAAGTAGGTACCTGGGAAGTAGTAGATCGCAAACCGACATACTACTCCGTAGGTCATTTAATGATCCCGGGTGGAAACTCAAGGAAGCCTTTTGGTAAATATTTATTGGCCATGAATAAAATCACCAAAGATCGATATTTGCCTACAGGTCCGGAGTTAACACATTCAGCACAGTTGTATGACATTTCCGGTGAAAAAATGGAACTCATACTTGATTTCCCAACCGTTGGAGAACCTCATTATGCTGCAGGGGCTCCGGCTGATCTTATCGCTCCAAGATCCAAGAAGTTCTATGAGTTGGATGAAAATAATCATCCATATTCGATCAAGAATGAAAGTGAGGCAAGAGTCGAGCGTGATGGTAATGTTGTTCACATTTATATGAGCACCATTCGAAGTCACTTTGCACCGGATAATATCGAGGGTATTAAAGTAGGGGATATAGTGTATTTCCATGTTACGAACCTTGAACAGGACTTCGATGTGCCTCATGGAATCGGTTTGATAGGTGCGAATACTTCTGAGCTACTCATCATGCCCGGTCAGACAGAGACCTTTGTTTGGGAGCCAAAGAAGGTGGGTGTATGGCCATTCTATTGTACAGATTTCTGTTCTGCATTACACCAGGAGATGCAAGGATATATAAGAGTTTCCCCTAGGAATTCGAATATAGAATTGTCCTGGTCTTTGGATGGGGAATAACTCTCCCGTTTATCAACAAAACTCCTCCGGTGATTTGTCCGGGGGAGTGTTTTAAAGGTCAACATCTTAATAACTAGTCCAGTGAAAAAGTCAAAACTCTTAATGATAACAGGCGCTCTTTTTCTATTGGCATTATTTGTCTTTCCAATGTGGAATATCACATTGGAAGCTCCCCAGTATCCGGATTCTATAGGTATGGATATCTGGATTAATAAAATCACTGACCATAACCCAAATGATATAAAGAACATTAATTTGATGAACCATTATGTAGGAATGAAGCCAATTCCTGAGCATATGCGTGAGTTTGAAATATTCCCGTGGGTTATTGGTGTAATGAGCTTTATAGGGGTTACCATAGGATTTATTGGTAAAAGGAATCTTTTCCTGGCTTGGTTCATAATAATGATAGTACTTGGAGCAGCAGGTATGTACGATTTTTACCTGTGGGAATATGATTATGGACATAATTTAGATCCAAAAGCAGCCATAAAAATACCCGGTCAAGGGTATCAGCCTCCGCTTATAGGTCGAAAAGAGATACTGAATTTCACAGCCATATCCCGGCCAATGATAGGAGCATATTTTCTATTCGTGGGTATGTTCATGAGCCTGTCTGCGTATTTCGTTACAAAGAGAGAAGAACTCAAATTTGAAAAAGAGGAGGTTATATGAACACTAGACTCCTAATAGCATTGATAAGCCTGGTTGTAATAGTTTCCTGTTCGATAGAACCGGAAAAGATTAACTATGGAACAGATACCTGCCATTACTGTCAAATGACAATAATTGACGGGAAACACACTTCTCAGATGGTAACTAAAAAGGGGAAGGTATATAAATACGACTCTATTGAGTGTCTGATTAATGATACAGCATCAAAAGACTCTGGCTCCGTAGCCTTGTTAATGGTTGCTGATTTTGCCAACCCTGGGTCTCTGATTAATGCAAAGGAGGCCATGTATCTTGTAAGCGATAGTATTTCCAGTCCAATGGGTGCCAATCTTTCTGCTTTTATAAGTTTAGAACAACTGAACACCCTAAAGCGGGAAATGGGAGGAACGTCCTATACATGGAAAGAAATAAATCAGGTAATTCTGGATAAAGGAAATTAATGCATCATGAGCTTAAGGTATATGATCATAGCGCTGTTTATGTTGTCAATTAATCCCTTTGTTCTTTATGCACAAAGTACAACTGTGTGCAATACCTGTTCAGTAACAAGTATTTCTGAGGCTATTTCCACGGCTAAGGCTCATGATACTCTATATGTACATGAAGGAGTATATTTCGAATCTGATATCCTGATCGATAAGCCCATTACTCTAAAGGGACTGAACTACCCTGTAATTGATGGTCAGGAGAAAGGGAGCATATTGAAAATAGCAGCAGATAGCGTTTCGATATTTGGGTTTAAATTCAGAAGTGTCGGTTTTAGCCATATCGATGAGTACGCCGCAATACACATATCAAATAGCGAACACTTTCATATTGAGGATAATAGCCTTGAGGCGGTCTTTTTTGGAATACTTATCGAAAGGGCAAAGTATGGTACCATCAATAACAACACTATTTCAGGTGATGAAAATAAAGAGTTCTATTCAGGGAATGGGGTTCACGCCTGGCATAGCTCAAACCTGTTTATAGCGGGAAATAGATTGGAGGGAGTTCGGGATGGGATATATTTGGAATTTGTTGATTCAAGCCAGGTTATAAATAATGTAAGCCAGAATAATATTCGCTACGGTCTTCATTTCATGTTTTCAAATCATAATGACTATGGACAAAATGAATTTGTCAACAATGGAGCTGGAGTAGCGGTTATGTTTTCCAAGTTTATCAAAATGAAGGAAAACAGGTTTTATCAAAATTGGGGTACTTCTTCATTTGGTTTGTTACTCAAGGAGATATATGATGCTGAAATTGTTGGCAACATTTTTGAGGAAAATACAACTGCGATCCAGGTAGATGGTTCTTCAAGGCTTAATTATACAGCTAACGATTTTATCAGAAATGGTTGGGCTGTTAAAATAGCGGGGGGCTGTTATAGCAATGTGTTTAAGCAGAACAACTTCACTGCTAACTCATTTGATATTTCTTACAAGAGCAAGATTAATGATAATAAGTTTGAAGGGAACTACTGGAGTTCTTATTCAGGGTACGATTTAAATAAGGATGGGATTGGTGATGTACCCTATCATCCTGTTAAGCTGTTCTCCCATATTGTCAACCAGAGTCCGGAATCTATTGTTCTAATCAGGAGCCTGTTCATAGATATCTTGAATTTCTCAGAGAAAGTCGCTCCTGTTTTTACTCCTGTTGACCTTGTAGATCAAAAACCAAAGATGACACTTATACAATGATTGAGCTAAAAGACATATATAAGAGCTTTGGCAAGATAGAAGTGCTCAAAGGAGTGAGTTTTGAACATAAAAAAGGGGAAGTACTTACCATATTGGGCCCTAATAGTTCCGGGAAAACCACGCTTATTAAGATCATTTTGGGAATGGTTATTCCTCAGAAGGGAGAAATTTATATTGACGGAGAGTTGGTAAATGGGAAATATCAATATCGAAACGGTATTGATTACCTGCCCCAAATTGCCCGGTTCCCTGATAATCTAACCGTACAAGAGTTGATCAGTTTGATAAAAGAGATGAGAGTTAAGGAATCCAGGGAAGAAAGATTAATCGAAATGTTTAATCTCACTCCATTCCTGAAACAGAAGCTCAACAATCTGTCAGGTGGCACAAAGCAAAAGGTTAATCTTGTTCTGGCCTTTATGTTCGACAGTCCAATAATCATTTTAGACGAGCCAACAACAGGGTTGGATCCAGCGTCATTAATATCCCTTAAAAAGTTAATTAAAGAAGAAAAGGAGAAAGGGAAAGCAATCATTGTAACTACCCACATTCTCAGTTTTGTAGAGGAAATGGCGGATCAGATAGTTTTTTTACTTGAAGGAAAGCTGCACTTCAAAGGCAGTATCAACATGCTTAAGCTGGAGACTAATCAGAAAGATCTTGAGCATTCAATTGCCAGCGTAATGAAGGTAAATCATGCTTAAGATTTTGAAATATAGCTTTTTTGATTTGATGCGTAGCCGATGGAGTTATTTCTACTTCCTGTTTTTCCTCGCAATAGGATTCAGCCTCCTCTTTTTAAATAGTGACCTCTCAAAAGCCATTATTACTTTGATGAATATCATCATTGTATTGACGCCTTTAATTGGGATTGTATTTGGTGTAATGTATTTCTACAGTGCAAGAGAATTCAGGGAATTGCTTCTGGCTCAACCTATTAAAAGAGAAGCTATTTTCATCGGACAATATCTTGGATTAGCTGCTTCACTCAGTGTAAGTCTTTTACTGGGTTTGGGGATTCCTTTTTTATTCTATGGTTTATTTCAATCAGGAGAGATTATAAATTTCTTACTCCTCATTATTATTGGTGTTCTGCTGACATTTATTTTTGTGGGAATAGCCTTTACGATATCTCTTAAGAACAATAACAAGATAAAGGGCTTTGGGTACGCTATTCTTAGCTGGCTTTTCCTTGCTGTAATCTATGACGGACTATTTCTCATTTCACTCATTGTATTACATGAGTATCCTTTAGATAAATTTACGCTCACTATGACGATGCTAAATCCTATCGACCTGTCCAGGATTCTTATCATACTCAAATTGGATATTTCGGCTCTCCTTGGTTTTACAGGCGCTTTATTTCAAAAATATTTTGGGACTGGTTTCGGTTTTTTAATTAGCTCTTTTGTTCTTCTGATATGGAGCTCAACCCCTTTGTACCTGATTTCAAGAATTGCAAAGAAAAGAGACTTCTGATTTTAAATTTCTTTCTTTTAAGTACTTGCATCTCAACTCCTATAAGCCTTCATTTACGATTATATCTAAATGCAGAAAGGAGGCTTTTATTTATTCCGAGAATGGAAAACTTGAACGGGAAGTGTACAATCAAGAGTTGGATAAACTCCAGGCAGAATTGGTAAAACTTCAATATTGGATTAAGGAGCAGGGCTTAAAAGTTTGTGTAATTTTTGAAGGTAGGGATGCAGCTGGGAAAGGAGGGGCCATTAAAACGATAGCCCAGGTGATGAGCCCAAGAGTGACTCGCATCGTAGCTTTAACAGCTCCTACCGAGAAGGAAAAAAACCAGTGGTATTTTCAGCGATATGTTAATCAACTTCCTACTTCTGGCGAAATGGTTTTGTTTGACCGTAGCTGGTACAACAGGGCAGGAGTAGAACGAGTGATGGGGTTTTGCACGGAAGAAGAATATTGGGAGTTCCTCAGAACCTGTCCGGACTTTGAAAATATGCTTATTAGCTCGGGTATTATTCTTATCAAATATTGGTTTTCCATTTCGGATAAGGAACAAAAAAGGCGATTTGAAGCACGGAATGAGGATCCTATGAAACGCTGGAAGTTAAGCCCGATGGATTTAGAAGCCCGGACTCGATGGGTAGATTATTCCAGGGCCAAGGATGTTATGTTCGAGCAAACTGATACAGAAGAATCACCCTGGTATGTGGTAAATGCGGATATCAAACGGCATGCACGCTTGAATTGCATTCACCATTTGTTATCTAAAATAGACTATAAAGATTTAACACCGGATCCTATTGAATTACCCCCTGTAAAAAAAGACCCGAACTACAAACGCCCGCCTATTTCTGGTCAAAAATGGATAGAGGCTATTTATGGAGAAAACCCGTTAGATGATGAAAGAAGCTAAGATCAATAAAAGAAAATGGTTCGAAAATAAATCTAAGTAGATCCGGTAGGAGGGTCATATTTTAACTCAATATAATGTGTGAGTTTTACTTTGCTCCCATCATTTTTGTGTACAAATGCTTTTAAGGTAAATGTACCCCAACCATTTGTATATAATCTAAAACCATTTGAAGGGTTCTTGATACGAACTATTGGTTTCCTAAATGTGGAATGCAAAATGTATTCTACATAATCAATGTTTTGAAGCTCGCCATTCCCGTCATCATCTATAAAAGCTTCCCAGTCCCATTTATCATGGCCTTTATAATTCCAGGTATTTCGTAGTTTAAGTGGCATAAAGTTTAGTTTTGAATTAATTCTAACTCTCTTCTAGGAGCTCTTGGGTGAAAGTAATCACACTCCCAAGTTTGTCCACTCAATTCATTAAAAACTTTGATTGAAATAAGACAGTCATTTTTTACATTTGGTATATCAATTGTGAGATATCCCGCCTCCCATCGTTGTTCACACTCATTATTAATAATCTCACCATTTACTTCATCGAATAAAGAATAACTACAGATGTAATCCAACGCTTTATTAAACTCTTCTGGGATGGCAGTAACATGTATTTTATAATTAACAGCATCTACAATATCTACATCTAGATTCGAAAACTTTAAGATCATTCTTTGAGATAAAACGAAGATTATTATAAATCCACCAAGTAAACCGCTAGCTTTGAATCCAATACCTAAAAGATTCTCAGAGTTTCCGGTTACTTCTGCAGCACTCCCGCCAAGATCAAACATAAAATAGGCTATGAAACTACTAATTATGCTAACAATCGTATATGTAATAAGTGGGCTTTTAAGTTTCATATAATAAATAACATAGTTATAAAAATAATAACAATTATATACTACAACTCAAAAAATTATAGCTCAGTATACCTCCTAATCCGATCTGTTTCTTCAGGTTTTGTTCTAAGACTTACCCCAATCAAAAGAATAAGGTTTACAATCAATCCATAGATTCCTTCATGCATGGGGAGCGGTTTGAACTCTGGGTTATATAAGAAAAACAAGGTGACTAAAATTCCACCGATTAACCCTGCTAATGCTCCTTTCCCGGTTGCTCTGGGCCAATAGAACATGGCAAACATAAGTGGGAACATCTGAGCGATTCCACCATAAGCTCCCAGGAGGAGCGAGACAATATCGGTTTCAGAGAATACAGCGAAGTAGTAGGCAATTAAGCTTATAATGACCACAAGGATACGGATGAGGGCACGCTCATTAGTCCCACTAAAAACCCAATCCTTTAGTGAAGGAATTTTTGAAAGCCCATCTCTAACCCCGACCGAAGCAGCAGCGTGAACGATAGCATCACCGGAACTCATAGAGGCAGCCAGTGTTCCCGCACATACTAGTCCGATTAATATTACAGGCAAATCCATCTGAAGCAGTACATGAGGTAAGATAGAATCGGCAGGGGTTACCCCTGGAAAAGCTAATACTGCTGAAAAGCCAATAATCAAAATAGGAACCAGGAACAACTGAAAGGTTGGATATAAAACCACAGTAAGTTTTATGGTTCGGTCACTTTTTGCGGCAAAGGCTTTCATAAAGAAATGAGGCCACATCGAAAAGCCAATAGCTGATACGATCACTGCCGAACTGAATCCCCACCAATCCCAGGCTTCGCCACCAGAAGTTAGTCCCGGTGCAGTCAAAGCTTGTTTAAATTCCGAATTAATAAGCTGCTCAAACATGGGACCAATACCCCCATACATTTTTTCAGGGAGATAGATGCCCAGGAACCACGCTATGACCAGCATAAAAATTCCCTGGAAAGTATTAGTCCATCCCACGCCCATCACTCCGCTAAAAAACACATAAATCAGTACCACAAAATAAGCGATTCCTGCTCCCAGCCAGGTTGGAATAGCACCCTCGCTAATGGTATTTAGTACAATGCCGGCTCCTTTCATTTGTAAAGTGAGGTAGGGGATTAATACCACAACAGTAAGAACAGCTAATATCACGGAAAGAAGCTTGCTATTGTAGCGATCCTCAAGAAGCTCTGCCTGGGTCACAAACCCATGTTTGGCTCCAATAGCCCTCGCTTTTGGCCCAAAGAAGTAAAAGGGAACCATACCCATGGCTCCATAAGCAATGATATATAGTGCAGCCGCTCCTCTCGAATAAGCCCAACCCGGTCCTCCTAAAAAGGCAAAGGAAGAGAAGATGGAAGCTCCCAGTACGAAATAGAGAATGAAGACATTCATAGAGCGGTCGCCCGCTACGTAGCCATCTGTACTGCTTGTGACTTTAAGTCCCGGAATAATGCCCATTACCAACGTGATGATGAGGTATATCCCACAAATTCCGAGAATAATCATCCAGCTTTCCAAGATCAGGCCTCCTTATTGGTGTCTTTCAAAAAAAAGATCAAAACCGAGGTGAAAGAACAAATAAGAATCAAAATCACCCAAATAAAAGATAAGGGGAAGCCGAGTATTTGTGGTGTAGGAGATAAAAACATCGGATAGACTGGCCAGATCAGGCAAAGTTGCAAGACAAAAAGAACTGCAACTAAAGTGAGGCTCTGTCTTTTCCTGGTTGATGAAAAAACCAGTCCTTTGGGGAGTTTGTTACTCATCAATTTTTAGGAGAGAAAGTACAGCAAGCAAGTGATAGTTAAAAACGAAGTTGCTATTACGTGTGAGTTCGGGATAAGTCCACCTTTGTCATTTCGAGCGAAGCGAGAAATCTGCACATCGTGAACAAAGGTAAATCTTTAGATTTCTCGCTCTGCTCGAAATGACAATTATTTTGAATTCACGGTACTAAAAATTTACGATCATGTCTGAATGACAAGCTATTCTATTTTGCTTTATCTTCGAATTAGTAGTATTGAATTTCTGATAATCCCTTTTTCTGAAAAGTAGTCAGTGCTAGGTAATAGATTCTTCTCTCACTTTAATACTCCATCTGAATATAAACTCAGCTACCACATCTCCTGATTCGTCTGTTCCAGTGCTAGTCAATTCAAATACGGAAGGAGTACCAGACTCTATAGTTTTTCGAACTTCGTCTTCAATCTTTTTCCCTTCGCTACAGGTAAATATGATTTTCCCTTTTGCCTTTTTATTGAATATGGCTTCATTATTAATTACCAGCATAGAGATATTCTTGCCTGTAGCTTCAATCTTATCTAATAGCAGTACTCCGCCTGCAAACTCAGCAGCCATACCCTGTACCGCCCAAAAAATACTTCCGAAAGGATTTTGATTAAGAAAATCATGTTCTACACAGACCTTAAAAGTTTCTCCATCATAGCTTTCAAAACGTACTCCGGCTATCCATGCAATTGGGATCTGGGTTCTTAATATATGTTCGAAGGATTCTGCATTCATATGTAATCAAAATAAATCAATGTCATTACCATCGTATTATAAAGGCCATGGCAGATAATTGAATACCACAGATTTCTTTTAAAATATAAGAATACAGCAAGGTATACTGCTCCTACTACCAATGCATTGATTAGACCTAAAGCACCGAGTTGAATATGGTAAAAACCAAAGATAAGTGATGTTATCACGAAGCTTATATGACTTGAATACTTCCCATTAATCATCTTCTCCAAACGTGTAAAGATGAATCCATGGAAAACTATTTCTTCATAAAGACCTCCTATCAACCATCCCATGATAACCATAACAAGGAATTGTAATTTCCCACCTTGGATAGTGTCAGTTAGTCCTACATCGTGATATTCTAGGGATATAAAAAACTCTAAAGCAGGATGAAAGATCAACTGCATGAAAGCCAAAGCGAGAACAGCAATAAGGCCTCCAATTAGAATAGATTTTGGTTCGAACTGCTTAAGACTGAAACCTATGTCTGAAAAATTTTCATTGGAATATTTTAAAACCAACCAAGTAATAAGTAATATGGGAATGCTATATCCAAAAAAAGGAATGAGTTCAGCGTGAGGTAAAAAGACAATTATACCTATTGTTATAACATTCAGAATTATTTTATACAGATTCATATATGGTAAAGCACATCGGTTCGCCTAAAATGCATTTCAACACAGCTTAGATTTTATTATAGGCGGCCTTCTACGGTAACAAAGTAATTTGAGTTTACCTTACTGTGTTGCAAGGAATATGAATTTCCTATCTGTTGCAACTTTAAACAATGCCTCGTGATCATCTTTTCTTTGTATCTTCGAATTAATGAGTAGTACTGAGTCTCCTACAATCCCTCTTTCCGAAAAAGTAGCTAATCTGCCGCTGTCTCCTGGTGTATATATCTATAGGGACAATGGAGGGAGTGTACTTTATGTGGGAAAGGCGAAAAAGCTTAGAAATCGGGTTCGTTCTTATTTCCAGGATTCCCGTCCAACAGATGGAAGAATTCGAACTATGGTTTCAAAGATCGTTGATTTGGAAGTGGTAGTAACTGATTCGGAGGCAGAAGCACTGATCCTAGAGAATAATTTTATCAAGCAGTATCAGCCCCGGTACAATATTATGTACCGGGATGATAAGTCCTATCCATATATATGTATTACCAACGATTCAAAACCCCGGGTGTATCCTACCCGAACAATAATCAAAGATGGCAGTAAGTATTATGGTCCATATGATAGCGTAACTACTATGAAGCGGATGTTGGATACGATCCGGAAAGCATTTGACTTATGTACTTGTGCAGTGTCTGTAAAGAATATCGATAAGACCAGGGGAGTCCCCAAATGGCATTCTTGTTTTGATGATTACCTGCAGAACTGTTCGGGAGACTGGGAGGAAGAGCGATATAGGGAATCCATCAAGAAGGTTGAGCGGTTATTGAATGGCCAGACAGAGGCTCTCATCCGAGATATAAAAGAGGAGATGCAGATTGCTTCAGAAGCTTTGGCTTTTGAGGAAGCAGCAAAACTGAGAGACAGTCTCCAGGCGGTAATTCGATATAGCCAAAAAATGAAAATGGTTGCCGATAAGAAAGTAGATAGAGATGTTTTCGCGCTTTCTTTTGACCCGGAACTTGGTGAAGCATGTGGGGTACTTTTTAAAGTTCGGGAAGGGAAGATGATTGGTAAGTTCCATCGTTTCCTTAAAAATATCGACGGGCTTTCAGTGGGTGATATGCTTCAGTCTTTTGTAGAGGATTATTATACCGGCCAGTACACTGCAGCTATTCCCGACGAAGTATATATCAGTCATGCAATGACTGATGATGAACCTTTAATTGATTATTTGTACCAGGAACGAGGGAAGAAAGTACCCGTACATGTTCCTCAAATTGGGGAGAAAGCCCAGTTGATTAAAATGGCTACTGCAAATGCAAGACTGCATTTGAACGAACGCAAGCTCGAAAAAGAAAAGTCGGAACGAGAGCGTATACCGCATGCAGTAAAGGAATTGAAAGAACATCTAAAGCTACAGCGCTTACCACGACGTATCGAATGTTTTGATAACTCAAATTTTCAGGGGAGTGATGCGGTTGCATCCATGGTGAGCTTTGTAGATGCAAAGCCCAGGAAAAGTGAATACAAACGATTTCACATTAAAACAGTAAAAGGACCCGATGATTTTGCTTCGATGAGAGAAATTCTAACCCGGCGCTATTCAGCAGTAATGAAAGAAGGCTTACAGGTTCCTGATCTCATCGTAGTTGATGGAGGAAAGGGACAGTTAAGTGCTGCTGTCGAAGCATTGAAAGAAATTGGTTTTTATGGAGAATGTGAGATCATCGGATTGGCCAAAAGGTTGGAAGAGGTTTTTGTTCCAAACAGGCCAGAAGCATATATGATCCCCAAAACCTCAACTGCATTAAAATTACTACAGCAGGCAAGAGATGAAGCCCACAGGTTTGCGATTACTTTCCATCGTAAAAAGAGAGCTAAGAGAACCTTCGTTACCGAGCTAACAGAGATAGAGGGAGTAGGAGAAAAAACCTCACAGCTACTGCTTAAAGAACTGGGATCAGTACAGGAAATAAAAAAAGCTGACAAAGAAAAACTTGTCTCTCTGGTAGGAAACAAACTCGGAGATAAAATCTACAACTACTTTAGGGGTTGAGTCGTCTCGGTGTGTAGTACCGATGTGATGCCTAACATCATCATGTGATATGTAGCATGGGTCTCACATTGTAAAATGAGCCAGGCCAAAAAGCTTTGCTCTTTGTACTAACTATAGAAAGCAAATGATTTGAGGTAAAACCGTTCTTTGTTAAAGATTGTTTAGTCGAACCGTTACAGGCATTGATTCGGTTATCTTCAACAAAGAGCTTAACCCAAATTAAGGGTGAATATTATGGAACTAATTAAAAGACATACAGGCAAAAAAACATACACTAGCTTAAAAGATCAGGAACTAGTAAAGCTCTTTCGAAGAAAAGCAGATGAAGCTGCATTTAATGAGTTGATGAACCGCCACCAGGCAAAGGTGTATTCATACATATATAGTATGGTTACTAATACCGAAACGGCTAATGATATTTTCCAGGAAACCTTTACAAAAGTGGTTACCAAAATGGATGATACCTATAATGAGCAGGGTAAATGGATAGCCTGGGTAATGCGAATTGCTCATAATGCCACAATTGATCATATTAGAAAACAAAAACGTTTTATCGACGTTAACTCGTGGTATGACGAAGAAGATTCAAAGGTAGATTACTTTGATCGACTTGAAGATGAAAGTGTGGTGGATGCGGATAATCAAATGGTGGACAAAGAAATGAAGACCAGCTTGATGAAGCACATCTCGAAATTACCTGAAGAACAGAGATCCGTTGTACTTTTGAGGCATTATTATGAAATGCCCTTTAAAGAAATCGCAGAATTAACTAACGTGTCGATCAATACTGCACTAGGCCGTATGAGATATGCGTTAATAAATCTTCGAAAGTATTTTGAAGAGGAAAGACAACTAGAGCTTAAACATGCAAAAAACTGAAAGTGCCTGTATTCGATACCTGATGAAGGAAATGGATCCTTCTGAAGAGATTGAATTCGAGCGAGAGATGATGCAGGATGAAAACCTTTTGATAGAGGTTGAAAGCCTGCGCAAGACATACCAGAAGCTGAACAAGCTTCCATTTGAAGAACCTCCTACGGAGTTAGTAGAGAAAATCGCTACTGAAGCAGTACAAGCACAGCATGAGATGTTAAACCGATCCAGAAGGTGGATGTTTTATATGTCTCGATCTGTTGCAGCTGCCGCGGTACTTATTCTTATGATTTCTTCGGGAGTCTATTTCTTAGGTGGGGATAGTTCAAATGTTTCGGAATCAACAGTTCCTGTAGTTAGTGATAACGGAGAAGTTGAACCCTGGGTAGATCGAAGTAATATGATTCACTTCGCTGGAACTTCGGTCCAGCAGGATAATCCCGAACCGATTCAACAGGAAGTTGAGGACAGTTATTCCAAGCTCAAGCTCGTCAATGAACAAACCGGGTTTGAGTCATCAAACAGGACGATTATCCTAACCAGCACATCCAACTAAATTTAAAAGCCCCTTCTTACGGGGCTTTTTTTTGTGGATAACTTCTGGCTAATGTGTGAATAAGTTTTTTTGTAACGGAGAGAGCCTCGCTTTATATTGAATTTTGTTAAAAATTAGTCATTTCATAAAGCGTCATATTCATTAATGGGTAAAGTTATTGCCATTGCTAATCAGAAGGGTGGGGTTGGAAAAACTACCACGGCAATTAACCTGGCGGCCAGTTTGGCAGCCATCGAGCACGCAACTCTCGTAATTGATATTGATCCTCAAAGTAATACAACAAGTGGTTTGGGGATCGATGCAAAAACCGTCACCAATTCTATCTATGAGATTATGATTGGTAGTGCTGAGGTAAGCGACTCAATAAGGCAAACAGAGCTAGATTTTCTGGATTTAATTCCAGCACACATAAATTTGGTTGGCGCTGAAATAGAAATGATAGATCGTGAGGAAAGAGAACGTATTCTGAAACGGGCTATCGCCGACGTTAGAGAGAGATATGATTTTGTTATCATTGATTGTCCTCCTTCACTTGGTTTGTTAACCATTAATGCACTTACTGCTTCAGATTCTATTGTAATTCCTGTTCAGTGTGAGTACTTCGCTCTCGAAGGGTTGGGACAATTATTAAATACCATCAAAATTGTTCGTCAACATCTCAATCCGGAATTGGATATAGAAGGCGTGCTTCTAACTATGTACGATACACGTACAAGACTTTCCAATCAGGTGGCGGAAGAAGTAAAGCGGTATTTTGATGATCGCGTATTCCGATCTGTAATTTCCAGGAATGTTCGCCTAGCAGAAGCCCCAAGTTTTGGTAAACCTGCTTTGTTATATGATTCCACGAGTGTTGGGGCAAAGAATTACCTGTCTCTTGCCCGGGAAATTATCAAGAAAAATAAGAAGCTGTTTAAGAACAGCCCTGTTTTAAATTAATTCAGCATGGCGAGTAAAAAAGTACTCGGAAGAGGCTTAGGCGCTTTTTTCCCGGAATATGAAGCGGAAGGGAACAAAGAACAACCTGCTCCAAAAAAGGAAAAGCAGGGAGTTGAAAAAAACCTGGTTACCCCGGAAGAACGAGTAAACATCGTTTTGAACGTTCCTGTTGATCATATTCGGGCTAACCCTCATCAACCCAGGAAAGAATTTGATGAAGAGCGACTGGATGAGCTTTCTGACTCTATCAGGAAGCATGGGCTCATCCAACCGATTACAGTTAGATATATAGGGGAAAAAAGGTTTGAGCTCATCAGCGGAGAACGAAGGTTAAGAGCTGCTAAGCTTGGTGGACTTGACGAGATTCCCGCTTATATAAGAGAGGCTGATGACGAACAAAGCATGGCTTTTGCTCTAATTGAAAATATCCAGCGTGAGGAATTAAATCCCTTGGAAGTGGCACTGGCTTATAAACGTTTATTGGAAGAATTCAGCCACACCCAGGCTGAGGTAGCTGAAAAAGTAGGCAAGAACAGGACTACAGTCACCAATATGCTCAGGCTACTAAGCCTCCCCGATTTTATTCAGGCGGCTTTGGCATCCAACCAGATTACAACTGGCCATGCAAGGGCACTTATTACAGTTGAAGACCCTGCACTTCAGCAAAAGCTACTTTCAAGAATCATAAAACAAGGGTGGTCGGTTCGACAGGTTGAGGATGCGGTAAGAGATATTCATGCCCCACAAAAAAAGAAGAAAACTATTAAGCCGACTTCTGATCCATTTTATGATGAAATTTCTACGAGGTTGAGACGTACTTTTAGCACTAAAGTGAAAATCAAACCTAAAGCAAAGGGTGGCGAAATTAATATTGAATATTATTCTGAAGAAGATCTCGAACGAATTTTGGCAATTTTTGACTCGATTTAGTCTCTTTTTCTTAGGATTGATTTTTTTAGTTCCCTCATCTTTGAATGCACAGGGAATCTCATCAGATTTTTCATTTGTACCAACCAACTTTACACTTGCTCAGGAATCTTCAGAAGAAGTATTTCCAGACCCAAAAAGAGTTTTACGCCAATCTCTAATTATCCCGGGTTGGGGGCAGGTTACTAATAGACAAATATGGAAGGTTCCAATTGTTTATGGATTATTGGGGGGCTTAACCTACTACAGTATTACTCTCACTAAAGACTATCACGATTATCGCGCAGCTTTTTATAATCTCTCTAATGATGACTTTAGGTTTGGACAAACTCCGGCTTATTTAGATGGAGTTAGTTCTCAAGGTCTACAGTCGCAGAGAAATTTTTTAAGGAATAGAAGGGACTTCATCTATGTGACTATTGCCCTTGCATATGCACTCAATGCTATAGATGCATATGTATTCGCACATTTGCGGTCTTTTGATGTATCGGATGATCTGTCTTTCAACCCTACGGTAAAGCCCGATATTATTTTGACATCTATTGACCAACCTGTTCCCGCATTATCATTATCAGTTTCATTTTAGAATTAGTATGGAAGAAAAAAGTTTTAAGAAGATCCCGGAGAATTACAGAGGTGAATCCGCAAACGATTTATGGAGCATATTTAAAATTATGGGGGAGTTTGTAGAAGGTTATGATAAGCTCTTCAAAATTGGACCGTGTGTGACCATTTTCGGATCAGCCAGAACAAAGCCCGAAGACAAGTACTATGAGCTCTCCTCAGAATTTGCTTCTAAACTGGTAGAAAAGGGTTTTGGAGTGATTACCGGTGGTGGCCCAGGTATTATGGAGGCGGCAAATAAAGGTGCCAACGAAAGTAATGGGAAATCGGTAGGAGTGGGAATAATTGTTCCCCACGAACAAGGGATTAATGAGTATGTGGATTCTGAATACGCGATTTACTTCAACTATTTCTTTGTTAGAAAAGTGATGTTCGTGAAATATTCTCAGGCCCTGGTAGTGTTTCCGGGTGGGTTTGGTACACTTGATGAATTATTTGAAAGCCTCACCCTTATTCAGACCAAGAAAATTACAAAGATACCCGTGGTGCTTTTTGGGAGTGAGTATTGGAATGGGTTAACAGATTGGATTGAGGATACCATGAAATCATGGGGAACTATATCTGATCATGATACAGAACTTTTTTTCGTTACTGATAGTTGTGAAGAGGGGGTAGATCACATTTGTGCGCATTATCAACAACGTGAGCCTATGCCAAATTTCCATTACTAGTCTTGAGCATCGCATGAATGGACTAGGTAACAATAATTTTAAATTTTAATCAGTTAAAGATTTTAAATAAAAAAGCATTTTTTGTTAAATTGCTTACTTATCCGAACTGAACAAATAAAACAATTATGAAGGATTTAAAGAGACTATTATTAATCGCTGTTATTGCCCTGGGCTCGATTGCTGTATATGCTCAAGATTCAGAAGCAATCACCGCATATAATGATGCCCTTGAATTAGCCCAGGCTAAAGATTATGAAGCTGCAATAGCAAAATATAGAGAAGCTATTTCGATTGCTGAGGGCTTAGGTGCAGAAGGAAACGATATCAAGCAGCGTTCTGAGAAAGCAATACCACAGGTATATTTCTCTAAGGCAGTTGCTTCATATAACACATTCAAAGATTCTCCATCCATCCCTAATTTGGATACTGCAATTGGAGAGTTTAATGAAGCATGGACTGTAGGTACTGATTTTGAGGATACACAGGTTAGAGATAGAGCTCGAGGAGTTCTTGCTCAGCTTTACTATCAAAAAGGCACCATGCTTTTCAAAAGAGAAGATTTTGCAGGCGCTGATGAGGCACTTAATAAGGCTATCGAAACCAATGCTAATTACGCAAAAGCTTATTACCAAAAAGGACTGGTTCATAAGAGAACCAATGCTGATGATTTAGAAGGAATAATTGGTTGGTTCGATCGTGCAATCGCGGTTGGTGAGCAAGTGAATGATGGAGGCGTAGTTCGCCAGGCTACAGGTTCTGCTCACGCTGAGTTACTCTTTAGAGGTTCTAAATTAAGTGAGCAAGGTCAAAACACTGCTGCAATCGATCTATTGCAAAGATCATTGGATTACAATGATGCCTCTTCTGATTCTTACTATCGATTGGCAGAAGCTTCTAACAAACTAGGCAATAGAGACAATGCGATTAATTTTGCGAATCAGGCCTTAACCCACGAGCAAGGTGGTAATACTGATAAAGCAAAAATCTATTTTGAATTAGGTGTTGCTTACCAGGCAAAGAACGATAAAGGCCAGGCTTGTGATGCTCTTAAGAGCGCTTCTTATGGGTCATTTAAAGCTCCTTCAGAGCATAAAATGGAATTCGAATTGAAGTGCGAAAGCGCTAGATAATTGACTTTTATTTCTCGTTAGGATAAGCCCTCAAATTTTTGAGGGCTTTTTTTATGCGCAAAATTCTCCTAAAAATTTGCGTTATTTTGCTCATTGAAAATACCTATCTTCAAACGATAAAAAACTAACTCAAAAACTTCTCTTCATTATGTCCAATCCTAGTCTTGGTAAACTCTGCGCTGATACTATTCGAACGCTTTCAATGGATGGAGTACAAAAAGCTAATTCAGGTCATCCAGGAATGCCAATGGGCATGGCAGATGTAGCCTATGTGCTTTGGACTAGATACCTCAAACATAATCCTAAAAACCCAAATTGGGTTGATAGAGATCGGTTTATCCTGTCAGCAGGGCATGGTTCAATGTTAATGTACAGTTTACTACATCTTACGGGCTATGATGTAAGTATGGATGACTTGAAGGATTTTCGGCAAACCAAGAGTAAAACTCCCGGACATCCAGAATATGGAATGACCCCTGGTGTTGAAACTACTACTGGTCCTTTAGGGCAGGGTTTTGCAACCGGAGTAGGGATGGCAATGGCAGAACGTTTTTTGGCATCAACGTTTAATACTACTTCTCACAAACTTGTTGATCATTACACTTATGCGATTGTAAGTGATGGAGATTTGATGGAGGGAATTTCTCATGAAGCGGCTTCATTCGCGGGACACCAAAAACTGGGAAAGCTGATCTATTTATATGATTCTAATTCCATTTCCATTGACGGCTCTACGGACCTTGCTTTTACAGAAGATGTAGCAAAGCGTTTTGAGGCGTATAACTGGCACGTGTTAAAAATCGATGGGCATAATCATGAAGAGATTGATGCCGCAATTAAGGCTGCCCAATCAGATGAAAAGCCAAGTCTAATCATTTGCACTACGCACATCGGTTATGGAAGCCCAAATAAACAGGATACTGCAGGATCTCATGGTTCCCCACTTGGAGAGGACGAAATTAAACTCACTAAAGAAGGTTATGGGTGGGATCCTGAGAAATCATTCCATATTCCTGAAGAAGCACTAGCGGTTTTCAGGAATGAGATCGAGAAAGGGGGAGAAGTAGAAGCATCCTGGAATAATCTATTTGAGGAGTATGCTTCTGAAGATTCTGAAAAAGCAGCCCAATTTACACAGTGGATGAGTGGAGAGATTTCTAAAGAGTTAGAAAATGCACTACCGGTTTTTGAAGCTGATCCAAAAGGAATGGCAACCAGAGCTTCTTCCGGAAAAGTCCTCAATGCAATAAAAGATACCGTTCCAAATATGCTCGGCGGTTCTGCTGATTTAGAAGGAAGTGTGAAAACTAAGCTTGATGGAGAAGGAGTATTTAGTAGTGATAATCCTGGCGGAAGAAATACACATTATGGAGTTCGAGAACATGGCATGGCGGCTGCGCTAAATGGTATGGCCTTACATGGGGGAGTAATTCCATTTGGTGGTACCTTCTTCGTGTTTACTGATTATTGCCGACCATCCATACGTTTAGCGGCTTTAATGAAAGTGCCATCCATTTTTGTAATGACTCATGACAGTATTGGGTTGGGTGAAGATGGGCCTACTCATCAGCCTGTAGAACATCTGGCGAGTTTAAGAGCGATGCCTAATGTGCTGGTACTTCGTCCAGGAGATGCTAATGAAGTTGCTTATTCCTGGAAAAAAGCGATTGAGCATAAAACCGGGCCAACAGTCTTGGTACTCACGCGTCAAGGCATGCCTACCTATGAGCGAAATGAAACGAATGCTGCATCTATGGTTGAAAAAGGAGGGTACATTTTTGCTGATTCAGAAAAGGAAACTCCTGATGCCATTCTAATCGGTACAGGTTCTGAGCTCCATCTTGCTGTTAATGCAAAAGAAGCGTTAAAAGAGAAAGGTATTGACGCCCGGGTAGTAAGTATGCCTTCCTGGGAATTATTTGACGAACAAACTGCTGAATACCGGGAGAAGGTGTTGCCATCTTCTGTAAGCAATCGGGTTTCAATTGAAGCGGGCTCTACTTTTGGTTGGGTTAAGTATGTTGGCTTAAATGGTAAGTCTATCGGTATTGATACATTCGGAGAATCCGGGCCCGCTGGAGAATTGTATAAGCACTTTGGGATCACTACTGAGAAGATGGTTGACGCTGTTTTGAGCTATTCGAAAATATAAGGGCGGTAATCTTCCCACCATTGTGGGATATCTACTTTTGGATTTCTACAGGTATACAAAGGAATATCCACTTCTTCATCAATAGCATATGGATGGGTGATAGTTTTGATTAGTGTACAATTTTCAAATATATATTCAACAGCTTCTTTCTCATTGCCAAGGCTAATCCATAATTCAGCGTCAGGGTTTCCATATCCCCAATACCAAAAAGTACCGTGACGGCTTATTGGGTCTGGAAGGTTATACTGATCTCCAAGAATTTTAAGAGCTCCAGCCTCTCCATAATTCTCAGCCCAAATAACCGTATTTGTTCTAACAGAGTCAGGCAATTCTTTATATACGCTATCGACGAGAGCAACTTGTTCTTTCCAGCCAAACATGTCAGCATAATCCCCGGTTAGCTGGTATCGTCCGTTTTCACTGGGAATGTCGTATACATCTATAAATTTGTCTATAGGAAGTACTGGGGTCATCATTGGGATGAAATAAAGCATAGGAACCAGCATAGAAGCGGCAAGTACATAGTTTATCCAGGGTCTTCTTTCAAACCACCGCTCAACCTGAACAGCTGCTGCAGAGAAGACTATCGGATAGGCAGCAAAGAAATAGTAAGCCTTTGCCTTAAATATCCACATGGTAAAAAATATGGTTAAGAAGGCGACTCCCAGGGTTCTATACTTTTTGAAAGATTTATTTATCAGTAGTGCAAATAAACCTATCAAAGTAAAGATAAGGATAGGTGGAATCTCGATCTGCCCAGCTACAAAATCCCAGCTACTTTGTTCAGATAAATGAGATTGATTGAGCTCATTAATGTGATCGAAAAAGGGAATTCCATTCTGAATTTGCCAGATTACATTTGGAAGAAAAATGAGCAGAGAGACTATTCCGGAAATATATAACCACTTTGACTTGAAGACTTTTCCTTTATCAAAGAAAAGAAAACCGACGGTAATTCCCAGGCCCCAAAAGAGCATTGTGTACTTGTTAAGCAGTCCAATACCAGCAACAATTCCGACATAAATGAGGAATTTTTTGTTCTCTGAATTCAAATATTTCACCACAAAAAAGAACGCCAATAACCAAAAGAATTGGTCGAATGCTACCGGCTGAAATAAGGTATGGTTTCTATAGAAAGGGACGAAGGTAAGTATTGCTATTCCCGCAAGCAGGACAGATTTAGATTTACCGCCAAGCTCAACAGCAATTTTACAGCAAAGGTATAAAATCCCCACACCAGCAAGTGTAGGAAAAAGGCGTACGCCCCATAATGAATAATCGAATATGAAATAGCTCAGTTTTCCAATAAAGGCGATAAAGGGAGGAAATTCAAAATACCCCCAATCGAGATGTTCACTTACCGATAGATGCAAAAGCTCATCCCTATGAAAACCGTAGTTTCGATTTCCTACGAGCTGTATAATGAATTTGAAGAGTAGTAAAGGCAGTAAAACCGGATAGAATTTTTTCAAAGTAAAAATCTCCTCTTAACCCAGTTCTTTCGCTTCCTCAATCAGTTTTGGAATAGTTACATTTTCAGGACGGTGGATGCATGTAAAAGTGATGTCATCCGCAGGTTGCGTAGTGCCAATGAAAGCTTCAAGTGAAGATTGGATTTTTTGAACCACAGTTTTGGCATGCAATGATCCGTAAATCTCCATTAAGGATTCAATGCGTTCTTCTCCATATTCCTCTCCACGTTCATTACGGGCTTCATTTAATCCATCGGTGTAAAGCAGTACAGAATCACCTGGTTTGAAATGAAATCTTTTCACTTCCAGATGTTGGCTAAGCATATTGGTAGAAGTCATCCCAAGTGCAAAGCCATTCGCTTTTAGATTAAAGGTGGCATCACGTTCCCGGCTGTAATACACGGGGATATTATGGCCCGCACGTACATACTCAAATTCCTCTTTGTCATTCGGGAAGAAGGCTACACAGCCAGTAACAAAGGTTTTGTCCTTACTGTTACTTTTTACAAAATCGTTAAGCTGTAAGAATAAGTCTTTTGGAGAAGGACGTTCTTTTTGGACGAGGAGATTTACCAGCGCCTGCATCCTAACCATATATAGAGCCGCACTAAGTCCTTTGCCGGATACGTCTGCGATTACCACATAAGTGCCCGTTTCAGTATCAATTACATCCAGGTAATCACCACCTACTTCTTTTGCAGTATGGGCAAAGGAGTACACTTCGAGATTATCTTTGTTCAGGGATGTTCCGGGAAGAAGGCTTAACTGAATATCTCTTGCAAGATCAATTTCTTTTTGTACGTCCGATTTCTCCAGCAGCTCAACGAGCAATAGTAGAAACATGGAAGAGAATCCCAGGGGAAGCATTAACCCGGAAAAGAATACAAACTCTGAAAGTCCAAAGAAGCTGAGCAAGTAATATCCTACAAAGCTTACAGAGCCTAATCCAAAAGCCAGCCTCCGGGTGGGGTTGAGGCGTTGAGTCAGATCAGAGAACAGCCTCATGAATTTAATATGGCCAGGAAGCTGCTGTCCCTGTTGCCTCTCCATATCTTCGACTGCTTCTTTGTATAGTAGCTTAAGTCGTTCTGAGTCAGCTGTAAGCTCTTTGGAGATACGCTCTCGGCTCATACCAGAAACGTATTCCTGGTAGAATTTCTTGGTTCCGTAACCCGACTGTGCTTCGTTTTTTAAACTCAAAGTGTACTGACTCAGTTAAGTGAATGGGCAGTGTTCGTAATAATAGGCAAAAAGTTTTGTAATTGGGAAAGCTTTTAAACCTGAAGTTGTCTGAATTTGATCTGTTAATGTCTACTAAATGCATTAGCTTCACTTGAAAATTTCCTCCGCCTATGTCAAAAAAACTTCTCTTCCTCCTTGATGGTATGGCTTTAGCATACCGAGCACATTTCGCATTTATCAACGCCAATCTTAAAAATAGCAAAGGAATTCCTACAGGTCCGGTACTTGGTTTTGCGAATACCCTTGAGAAGATGCTAGAGGAACAGAAACCCACCCACATTGCGGTAGCGTGGGATACACATGCCCCTACATTCAGGCATGTAAAAGATGAAAGCTATAAGGCACAACGTCCTCCTCAGCCCGAAGAGTTAACGATCGGGATTCCTCTCATAAAAGAGATGTTGGAAGCATGGGGGATCAAGAATATCGAGCAAGACGGGTTTGAGGCAGATGATATCATAGGCACAATCGCTTCGAATGCAAATGCTGATGATGTGGATGTACTGCTTGTTACGCCAGATAAGGATTTTATGCAGCTGGTGCATGATCATATAAAAATGATGAAACCCAACAACAAAGATGGAGGGTTTGATATTGTTGATCGGGAGGGAGTGAAAGAATATTTCGGAGTCTATCCCGAAAAGGTAATCGATGTACTTGCCATACTTGGAGATACTGTGGACAATATCCCGGGAGTACCTGGGATTGGGAAGAAGGGAGCTCCAGCTCTTATTGAACGATTTGGTTCACTGGAAGAATGTATTGCTCAAGCTGGTACAATCACCGCTAAACGTCAGCGGGAAGGCCTTCAGGAGTTTGCGGATCAGGCGATGCACGCCAAGTTTATGGTTACCATAAAAACAGATGTACCTGATACTACTGATTGGGAAGACCTGGAGTGGAGTAGTTTTGAGCGCAAGGATCTTGGTTTGTTCTTTAAGAAGATGGAATTCCGAACGTTAACCAGGAAGTACCTGGGAGAACAGGGGCCGGTCGCTGAAAAGTCGGGAGACCAGGTTGATTTGTTTGGTACAGTGGGTGAACAAGAGGAATTAGCAAAGCTTGACCCGGAAAACAATGCCTACGAACTGGTCACTTCTATTGAACGAGTAAAAGAATTGGCTACGGAATTAGAAAAAGCTGAGGTGCTTTGTTTTGATACGGAGACAGATTCTCCTGATCCAATCTCAGCTAATATGGTAGGCCTATCCTTTTCTATTGACGCTGGTGCTGGATGCTATATCCCAGTCAACGTAGACGGAGGATTGAATGAACAAGAAGTTTTGGAGATACTAAAACCTGTCTTCCAAAATGAAAAATCCCTCAAAGTAGCTCATAACTATAAGTTTGATTACACCATCCTTTTTCGGCATGGAGTTACGCTAAAAGGAATGCCTTTTGATACTATGGTTGCTGCTTATTTGGTGGATGCCAGCCAGAAAATCAAAATGGATGAGCTTTCAAAAAAGTATTTAGGCTACCAGCCGGTTCCAATTACTGATTTGATTGGCACAGGGAAAGCTCAAAAGTCCATGGCAGATTTAACTCCCGATGAAGTATATCTCTACGCTTGCGAAGATGCCGACATCACGCTACAGCTTTACCAGGTTCTAAGCAAAAAAATGGAGGACGATCAGCTCAATGAAGTATCCAGGCAGGTAGATTTTCCTCTTATGGAAGTGCTGGGGGATATGGAATTTGAAGGGATTCGGTTAGATGTGGATATGCTTACTTCTTTTTCAGGAGATTTAGAGCAGGATATCCGAAAACTTGAGGCTGAGATTTATGAAAAGGCAGGCAAGGAGTTTAATATCAATTCTCCGGCACAATTAGGAGATATCCTGTTTGATAAGCTTGGATTGCCGGCAGGGAAGAAGACCAAGACGGGAAAATATTCTACGAACGAAGCCGTGCTCACTAAGTTGGCGGTTAAGTATGAGATTCCAAGCCTGATCCTGGAATACCGCTCACTGGCAAAGCTTAAATCCACCTATGTAGATGCCTTGCCTTCGATGATCAATGCAGATACCAACCGGGTACACACCGATTTTAATCAAAGTGTAGCGGCTACGGGTCGATTGGCTTCATCCAACCCAAACCTGCAGAATATTCCGATTCGGACAGCACGAGGAAGGGAAATCCGAAAGGCATTTATTGCTGAGGAAGGCTTTAAGATTATGTCAGCTGATTATTCACAGGTGGAACTTCGGGTAATTGCTCATATTGCCAAAGATGAAGCCATGATTGAAGCCTTCCGGCAGGGAGAAGACATCCATGCCCGAACGGCCAAAGAAATCTTCCATTTGGATTCTCTTGATGAAGTAACCCAGGATCATCGACGAAAGGCTAAAGAAGTTAATTTTGGGATTCCTTATGGATTAAGTGCCTATGGGCTTGCCCAAAACCTGGGGATTGAAAATAGTGAAGGGAAGGAGATGATTGATGAATATTTCAATCGCTTTCCGAACATCCAGAATTACATTACAGAAACCCAGGTATTTGCCAAAGAGCATGGCTATGTGAAAACTTTGCTGGGAAGAAGAAGATATATCCCGGATATCAATTCCAGTAACTGGACTAAAAGAGGTTTTGCGGAACGAGTGGCCATCAATATGCCGATTCAGGGCACCGCAGCAGATATTATTAAGCTGGCGATGATTCATATTCATGACTGGCTGCAATCCAACGGGAAAAAGAGCAGGATGCTGTTGCAGGTCCATGACGAATTGATTTTTGAAATCCATGAAAACGAGCTGGATGAAGTACCCGCTAAAATAGAAGCATTAATGGAAGGAGCTTTTAAAATGGATGTACCGCTAAAAGTAGAAGCGGGGATCGGAGATAATTGGTTGGAAGCGCATTAAGGTTTTGAGTCATTTCGTCCCGAAGACATTCGGGATCGGAATCTTATGGGTTAGCTTTGATTCAGTTAATTGCCTTCACAAAGATTCTGAAACAAGTTCAGGATGACTTATTGATTGGGTTTGGATTTATTGCCATCCATGAGTTCATCCGTAAAGTGAGCTCTTCGCTTTCCTTTAGCGAATTTTTCTGCGTTATAGGAAGCAGTTCCACCTTTGGGTACCGATAGACTTGTCCATGCATTTCCTTTTTTCATTCTGCCGATGTATACAATCTGGCCAATGTGGTAAGAGTAGTGCGCGAGCTGACGATTAATAGCTTCCGGAATGGTATGTCCCATATTCCGGATGTAAACCAGTTGATCAAAATGTTCTTCATGGATAGAATTAATAGCAGTAAATAGACGAGTCCAGCCTTCATTCCATTTTTCCATCATTTCTTCCCGCGAGGTGATGTCGGCTTCAAACTCGGTGTCACGGTTTCTCCAATCTTTTTCACCATCGGTAGTGAGGAAGTCCGTCCAGCGGGAAAGCATATTTCCCCACAAATGCTTTACGATAATAGCGATGGAATTGCTTTCGGGATTGTACTGCCAGAACAGATCTTCATCCTCTAGCTGATCAAAAGTTCGTTCTCCAAGGAGCTTGTAGTACTCGAATTGTTTTCGGATGCTTTCAAGATAGTTCTCAATCATAGTCGAGTATAACAAACCGAGGAATGACTGGAAAGTTCCTGTTGTTCAGTCAGCATGATTTCTACAGAATATGATGTTGTGGTTATTGGCTCTGGGATGGGTGGAATGAGTGCAGCAGCGCTGTTATCCAATGTAGGATACAAAGTGCTCATTTTGGAAGCAGCGTTACATCCCGGAGGCTGCAGTTCCTCTTACCCAAGAAAAGGCTACATCTTTGAATCCGGCGCAACGACTTTAATCGGTTTTGATGAACATCAGCCACTTTGGTTTTTAGAGAAAGAGACAGGGCTAAAAATCCCAAGGAAGGAATTAAGTCCGTCGATGAATATTTGGTTGGATGGAGAACAAATCACTCGCTACAAAAACAGGGAAGAGTGGATTGAGGAAGCTATTCGTGTTTTTGGGAATCCGGAAGGGCAGAGAAAATTCTGGGAACTTGCCTTCTCCATATCGGACATTGTTTGGAAGGTTTCCCTTCGAAATACCTTTTTTCCTCCTCAAAGTATGAGTGAATGGGGCAGGTTATTCACTTCCAACAATCCTTTGGATGTTTGGGTTCTGAAGTATGCTTTTCAATCAGTATACCAGATAGCTGAAAACCTTGGAGTAGTGACAGAAAAATTTATCAGGTTTATCGATGAGCAATTGATGATTACGGCCCAGGCAAAGTCGAAGGACACACCTTTTCTATTTGGAGCTCCAGGGCTCACCTATACAAACTATTCAAACTACTACGTACCTGGTGGATTGATAGAAATGATTTATTCTATCCAGGATTTTGTCGAAGAAAAAGGAGGGAAGCTTCAAACCAAAGAAGCAGTGATACAGATTGATCAAAAAAGGGGTGGTTACCTGGTCAAAACTAAGAAAGGAAATAGATATGAAGTGCCTATACTTGTGTCTAATCTTCCTATTTGGAATATGGCTGAATTGAGCTCCGGTGAAATAGAAACCTATTTTAAAAATGAATCCAAGGAGTTTGATAAAGCCTGGGGAGCAATCACATTGGGGATCGTCACTACCGATACCTATAAAGAAGGCCTGGAACTGCATCATCAGGTTCATCTCGAAAAAGGAGTAACGGTTCCTTTTACAGGTTCCGATTCCATTTTTGTATCAATGTCTCAACGGGGAGATGAAAGACGAGCTCCAAAAGGGGAACGGACACTCAATGTTTCCTGCCATGCTAGTCCCGAATTTTGGTTTTCAATGAACGGGGAATATGAGTCAAATAAAGAAACGGTACAGGAGTTTATAGTCGAAACGCTTAAAGCAAAATTTCCTGGGTTTAGTGAATCTGAAATAAAAGTGATTCACACGGCCACTCCGGTAACCTGGCAGAATTGGGTATACCGCAAAAAAGGCAGGGTGGGAGGAATCCCGCAAAGCATGGCACGGAGCTTGCTCAAATGGTCACCCAACCAGACTCCTTTTAAAGGATTGTACCTGGTTGGAGATACAACCTACCCGGGGCAGGGAATTCCTGGCGTAACTTTAAGTGGTATCAACGTATATTCCCGCATTGTAAAAAATCATTCTTAATCAGCAACCTCTTGGATCAGTTTCAGCCCAATACCCGATTTTCGGTCTTTCCGCCAGCTATTAAGTATTTGCTCATCGCTAACGGAATCATCTTTCTAATTACCAAAAGCATGTTTACGGGAGCCTGGACTCCAATTGGTGCAATTTTCGCCAATAACTTTGCACTGTGGTCATTTGGCACAGGGAATTTTATGCCCTGGCAATTAGTGACTTATATGTTTTTGCACGCTGATCTGAGTCACATTTTCTTCAATCTATTTGCCTTATGGATTTTTGGGCAGGCTATTGAAAATTTGTGGGGCACCAGAAGGTTTTTCATTTACTATATGCTTACGGGAATAGGTGCTGCAATCATTCATATGACTATTGGAGGTTATTTCACTTATACCATCGGAGCTTCGGGAGCAGTATTCGGAATTTTGTTAGCCTTTGGAATGATGTTTCCCGATCGTTACATCATACTTCTCTTTCCACCTATCCCAATCAAAGCGAAGTATTTTGTTGGAATTTATGGGGTGATTGAGTTGTTCTCAGGGTTATCAAGGGCAGATAGCGGAGTAGCTCATTTTGCTCACCTTGGTGGTTTGGTAGTGGGTTTTATCCTCATCAAACTATGGAAGATTAAAAAACCGATGTATTATTAAGCGGCAGATTATAGAATAGATATGGCAAACAATTCTTTTGGATATAGCGTTAAGAGAGGCTTTGCAGCGATGCCAGATGCATTAAGGGTGATCATACTGCTTAATACCGCTATGTTTATTATCCAGCTGATAACCTTTTCTTTCTTTGGGGTTGATTTAGCTGTTTATCTGGGTCTAAATACCGATATCGTTGTCACTATTACCCAGCCCTGGAGGATTCTTACTTATATGTTCCTTCATTCCATGGGAAGCATTTTCCATTTTCTTTTCAACATGCTTTGGCTATGGTGGATGGGAAGGCCCGTTGAAGAGCGGTTGGGAACCCGGAGTTTTTTAACCATATATCTAGGCGCTGGTTTGATGGGCGCATTAGTAGATGTCGTAGTCAGCTTTGCTGCCGATCCTACTTTAGTAATTGGAGCATCAGGAGCTGTGTTTGGGGTGATGGTTGCGTTTGCAATGCTTTTCCCCCGTACTCCTATCATGTTATTCCTGCTTCCTCCGATTGAAGCAAGGTTCGTTGTTGGAGGGTTGATTGCACTGGATATTATTTTCCTAAATAGCGGTGGCCAGGTAGCCAGGATTGTTCACCTTGGAGGTGCCCTGGGTGGCTTCTTATTGATGAGAGCGCATGCAAGTGGATTTGATTTAAGCTTAGTTCCTCGATACTTCGAATATTTATTCCGAAAAATTAAACCCGCACCCTCTGGTTCAAAACCTAAAAAGCGTAATAAGAAAATGAGTATCGTGAGTGATGCTAATGTTGTTGAGGAAATAGACCAGAGTGAATTGGACGCAATCCTCGAAAAAATTTCAAAAAAGGGATACGATGCACTTACGAAAGAAGAGAAAAGAAAACTATTTGAACTGAGTAAAAAAGACTAGGGCATACATGGCATCAATTGATCGAAAGGATACTATTAAGGTAATGGTTGGAGATGTTGCGGTTGGAGGCGGAGCTCCAATCGTAGTCCAGTCAATGACCAATACAGATACAGCTGATATAGATGAAACGGTAGACCAGATTGACCATCTGCATCTGGCAGGATCCGAACTTGTTAGAATTACCGTTAACAATGATGCGGCTGCAAAAGCAGTTCCTTATATCAAGGAAAAGCTGATCAATAGAGGGGTGACTGTACCTATTATTGGGGACTTTCATTATAACGGACACCTTCTATTAACCAAGTATCCTGATATGGCAGAATCTCTTGCTAAATTCAGGATCAACCCTGGGAACACTGGTACAAAAACGAGGGATAAGAACTTTGCTACCATCGTTGAGCAAGCCATTAAATACGATAAACCTGTTCGTATTGGAGTGAACTGGGGATCACTGGACCAACAGCTTTTAGCTGAAAAAATGGATGCAAATAACAGGCTTTCTTTGCCAAAGTCGGCGAAAGAGGTGATGTTTGACACGATGATAGAAAGTGCACGAAGATCTTCAGAAATAGCAGAAGATGTCGGCCTTGCTTCTAATAAGATTATCATAAGTTGCAAAATGTCCGGGGTTCAGGATGTTATTGAAGTGTATTCTAGAATGTCAGAAGTTGTGCCATATCCATTACATGTTGGGCTTACCGAAGCCGGAATGGGAATGAAGGGAATAGTGGCAAGCTCAACAGCGCTATCAGTAATTTTGCAGAAAGGTATTGGAGATACCATACGCGTATCCTTAACTCCACAGCCTGGAGCAGACCGCGCTTTAGAAGTGCAAGTAGCGCAACAAATCCTACAATCGCTGAAAATAAGAAGCTTTTTACCCCAGGTAACCTCTTGCCCAGGATGTGGAAGAACCAAAAGCACCTACTTCCAAGAGCTTGCCGAGGAAATACAAGACTATATTAAAGAGTCGATGCCTGTATGGAAGGAGATATACTCGGGAGTAGAAGAAATGGACGTTGCAGTAATGGGTTGTGTTGTAAACGGGCCTGGAGAATCCAGAGCAGCAAATATTGGAATTTCATTACCAGGTACATTCGAAGAACCGAAAGCTCCGGTGTATATTGATGGGGAACATTCAACCACTTTGAAGGGGGATAATATCGGTGGAGAATTCCGAAAAATACTCAACGATTATATCTCTGAAAAATACTCGAAGAAGTGAGTATGAGAAGCACAGCTCATGCGCAAAATTTGACCCTTCTTACATTAGAAATGTAACCCCTTACATTTATTCCATTCATTTTAGTAACCTCATTTTAAAGTCGTTTGAGCAATTTAAAAAGCCCTTACAGTGAGGTAGCTTATATAAAACTTATTTTTAAGTGCTAAGTAATTGGTTTATAAAGTTCTTGTAAATATTAAGATTTTATTAAAAAAAACCTTGAAACCGTTGAAAAAATGTAAGCGCTTTCATTATTTTCATGTGCGGAATAATTATACCATGCAAATACAGCTCTTCAAAACCAATAAAGTCTTGCGGGCGACATACCTAATTGTCGCCTTGTTGTATTTAGCAAATTGCCAATCTCAGGAAAAGGAAACCAAAGACCTCCTGGCTTCCATAAATGATTTAGATATTAGTATCGATCATTTTGAAAACGCTTATAAAGAATACTATTACCGCACCGGACAGGTGCTTAATGGAGACATCACCACTAAAAAAGCAATTCTTGATGCTGAGTTCGATACCTATGTATTGGCAACTCATGCCCAGGACCTTGATATCCACGAATCGGAAGAGGCAATAAAGGAGAAGAAAAGAATTGAGCGAAGAGTATTGAATGAGGAATACCTGAATCAGGTTATTCTATCAGATATTGTGGTTACGGATGCTGAACTCCAGGAATACTTTTTGAGGTTCAATACTCAAATTAGAGCGTCTCACATTTATGCCAGAACAGAAGCTGAGATTTTAGAATTCAAAAAAAGGCTGGATGAAGGAGAAAGTTTTGAAGAGCTGGCAAAGGAAGCATTTAAGAACAAATATCTTTCCGAAAATGGGGGAGATATTGGGTGGTTTACTACTGATGAGCTGGATATAGAATTCGAGAATTCAGCTTTCAGGTTAGAAATAGGAGAAATTTCAGACCCAGTAAAAACTGTACAGGGGTATAGCTTAATTAAAGTTACCGATCGTGTAAGCAAACCCATCATCACTGAGTATGAATTCAATCAAAAGAAAGCTCAGCTCAACAGTTATGTTCTAAAAAAGAAAAGAGAACTAAGAACCCGGCATCATTTAGATGAATTTGTAAGGAGCCTACAATTTGACCGGGAAGTCGAAAACCTATGGGAAAAGATTAATGGTAATCCGATTGGGTTTAGAAACAGAGATATCGAATTTGTAAGTAACCTTTCTCAATCCTCAAGCACACTCGCAAGCTTTGGGGATTTTGTGTTTTCAGGAGATGACTTCATAGAAGAGCTAATGATAAGCTCTGATCAGGTAGTCGGATTTGTGGCTGACGAAGCAAGCTTCAAAGAGTTTTTTACTGGATTGGCATATAGAAATTATCTGTACAAGGAATCAATGTTAGAAGGCCTTGGAGAACAGCAGCTAGTGACGGAATCGATCAATGAAACGTACTATCACTATTTAGCCCGGGAGGCTGAAGATGCCTTACTGAGCCAGATATCTAATACCCCAGCCGAACTATATAATGAATATCTGGCCAACAGAAGTAATTTTGTGAAACCACTGGAAGCAAATTTTGCCAGAGTAGTGGTTAGAAGTGAAGAAGAAGCCAATAGGGTCAGAAACCTTATTCTTTCGGGGGCAAATTTCTCAGAAGTTGTGGAGCAGTTTACAATAAATAATGAAGATAGATTTACTAATGGAGAGCTTGGCTTGGCCAGTATCAAGGAATTTGGCTACCTGGAGCTTCAACTTTCGAAACTTCAAGTTGGTGATGTTTCTGATGTAATACAGTATCAGCAAAACGAATACCATATTTATAAATGCCTGAATAGAGTGGAGGCAAAAGTGCTCATTTTTTCCGAAGCCTCTTCCTATGTAGATGACTTTTTAACAAAGAAGAAGATGAAAGAGCTGCGCTCTAAAACTATTTCTGAGGTAAAGGAAAAGCACAATGCTTTTATTGATTTGAAAAAACTAGAAGAACTTACTATCCAAATTTGATCAACGTTTATGATGAAGATTCTTAAATCAGTTTTCATTTTAATGCTTGGGTTAATCTGCTCTGATGCATATGCCCAATCAGGAAAAATCCAGGGTACACTAATAGATGCAGATACTAAAGAGCCATTGATTGGTGCTACTGTTGGTATTCAGGGCACAACAAAAGGGGCAATCACCGATGTGGATGGGAGCTACCTCATGCTAAATGTTGCTCCGGGCACCTATATCATCGAAGCACGATATATCGGGTATGCAACGGTTGTGGTTCAGGAAGTGATTGTAAGAACCGATTTAACAACAACTCAGGATTTTGAACTGAAGCCAGAGTCTTTTGAAGGTGAAGAGCTTGTAGTGGTTGCTGAGCGGCAGACGGTAATTAAAGATGTAACCAGCTCTGAAGCTCGTGTAAGCAGTGATGAAATTGAAAAACTGCCTGTTCAGGAAATCACGGATGTCATCCAACTCCAGGCCGGGGTTAATGTCGGTAATGATGGTGGTATTCATATTAGAGGGGGTAGGACTACAGAAGTATCGTACGTAGTTGATGGGATTCGAGTGACTGATGATTATGATGGAAGTAATGGTATCCGGCTTGAAAATGAATCTATCCAGGAATTACAGGTTATTTCAGGGTCTTTCAATGCGGAGCATGGTCAGGCTTTATCCGGGGTAGTAAATGTTGTTACCAAATCAGGTGGTAATCAATATGATGCATCGGTGAGAGCATGGAGTGGAGGATATTTGGCTACCAACAAGCCAGAGCTTTATGATGGGATAGGAACCAGTTTAGATAGTTTCAATCCGCTCAGGATGTACAACTTTAGCGCGTCTGTATCAGGTCCAATTATTAAGGATAAACTGACGTTCTTTGCTACTACCAGAAGGTTTTTAAATGAAGGATACCTAACAGGTAGGAATCTTTATTCTTCTCACGGAAAATATGTAGACAGAGTACCATTAGGAACAGATTTCTCAACGTACAGGACCCTGTACAATGAACAAGTTGACGTAAACCTTCCCTGGTATTCTATAGATACAGTAACAGTAGAAGGGGTAGAATTACTTGAGATTAGAGACGATGGAACCAGAGATAGCTCGTTAGTCGATATGACTAAATTTGAGACATTGAGTTTTCAAGGTAACCTGGAATACAAGCTTTCTAATGCATTAAAGTTCAACCTTATTGGCACAATAGCAACAGAAGAAAGTGGAGGCTATGGTTATAATAGCAGGTTCGTTCCTTTTGGCCAGAACAACAATTTCAGAGACAATTACTCGGTCAATTTCAAGACTACGATCACGCCATCAGCGTTCACCTTCCTGACTGTAAATCTTGCAAACCGCTATAATGAGTTCAATAGTTATCTGTTTGAAGACCCATGGGATCCGAGATATTTTAACTATGATAACCTCTCCGATCCGCTTTTCGGTACGCCTAATATTCTATTCGGGAACCAACTGCCAAATGCGGGTGAGTTTGCTACCTATGGGACCAATAATAGCAGGTTCTTCAGGTCAACGAACAGTTTCATTGCAAAAGCTGAAATTTCTAGCCAGCTAAGCGACCATCATTTTATCAAAGCAGGGGTAAGTGCTCAGTTTGATGAAATTAAGTTCGAAAGCGTTAGCCTCATTCCCCTTATTGATGAAGGGGTAAACTTCCCTGAGGGTACACCGGAAGAGTTAAGAGTAGTTTGTTCTGATGTTTTTAATCAGTACCCATGCCTTGAACTCGGTTTCCCAGAGGTTAATACCCCTGGATACCAAAAATATTCTGAAAGCCCTATTAACCTAAGCGCCTACATTCAGGATAAAATCGAATACGATAATCTTATTATTAATGTAGGTCTAAGGTTCGATTATTTTGACCCAAACACTCAAATTCCAGTTGATTTGGAGGATCCAGATATCTTTGTCCCTACTAAAACGGAAAACCAGTACACAGATGTAAACGGGAATGGACAGCAGGATGATGATGAACCTTCATTAACTGTTGCTGACAGAGCACAATACTGGTGGAAAGATGCTTCAGTAAAATATCAGCTGAGCCCTCGTATTGGAGTGGCTTATCCGATAAATGATGGAGGGGTTATATACTTTTCTTATGGATATTTCTTCCAGATGCCTTCCTATGATCGACTTTATACGAATAGCCAAATTTTCTTATCAGAATCGGGAGGAGATCAGGGGCTTTTTGGAAATCCAGATTTGAAACCTGAAAGATCTATACAATATGAAATAGGTCTAAAGCAGGAGATATTTGAAGGTACAGCAATAGAATGGACTGGGTATTACAAAGACACCAGAGACTATGTATCTAGCCGTCCTCAAGTGACTGGAATCTCAACAATTAATTATGGTATTTACTTCAACAGAGATTACTCTAAATCTATTGGGATGACCTTTGCATTTAATCAGTTTGTAAGTTCCAGGTTTAATTTTGGGTTGGATTATACATTTGGTGTAGTTGAAGGAAGTAACTCTGATCCAAGTGCTGAATATTTTAATATTAGAGGACAAGGTGGTGTAATTGATTCTACAAGTCAGGAAGTTGCACTAACAAAATTAGTTCAGCCACTAAATTGGGATAGAACACACATCCTAAATGGTTCTATGTTCTATACGGGAAATACATGGGGTGCGAATCTATTAGCAAGATTTAGCTCTGGCACACCTTATACACCTGCAACAAATATTCCAGGAGTAACGGTAGGTGAAGTAGCTTCTAACAGAAATCTTATAAATACGGCCCGTCTTCCATCAAGATTTACTATAGATTTAAACACCTATAAAAATTTCAAGATTGGGAACAACACCATGCAGGTTTTCCTGAATGTATTCAATGTTCTTGATACTAAAATTATTAACAATGTGTATACAGATTCTGGTTTGCCAACGAGGCCATTGCCAGCAAGTGTGATAGAAAACGCACACCCAGATTTTTATAACGATCCAACTTTCTATGCTGAACCAAGAAGAGTTCAATTTGGAGTACAGCTATCTTTTTAAGCCATGAATAATAAATTTATGAGAAAAAGTTTTTTAACCATATTTGTTCTTCTTTTAGGAGCTCATCAATTAACAGCTCAGGATTATATCCCTAGCGAAGAACGCTCATCGTTTGAAAGGCGTAAAACATCCATTATGGATGGAAACTTGTTAAGGGCAACCTATCATAACACCGGGCATGCCGGAAGAAGAAATAATACAAGTTTAAACGAACTCCTTTTTGAGTACCCACGAAATACAAACAGAGAGTACATGTACTTTATGAGTGTAATGTTTGGTACGGAAGTACCAGATCAATCTACAGCTGATGAAGACGATGTATTCCCGATTGTGGATGTGGCTGCTTACAAAACTAGTAGGGATGGTAGGACAAACTGGTCGTTAAATCCAATTGTTGGTTACGTAAGAGATGATTCAGATGAAATAGCAAGAAGTGACCGTGGACCTAGATCACCCCTAGGAAATACCTGGCCTGATAGCTGGCCTGATAAGTTCGAAGATGGGGGTGATGGCTGGGCAGGTTCCTGGAATGGTTTCTTTGGAAGAGACCAATTTAATGCCGATGTGGAGTTTTATTATAAGGCAGGAGATGATACTTATACTCGTTATTTGAGTAGGTTCAGGGCAGATGAAACCGATCCTTTTCGTGGAGGGCTAGGTATTATTTTGGATACAAGAATATTAGCCTGGTCTCAAACATTGGTAAATGCAACGCACTTTAATCTTTTCGAGATCAAAAATGACGGAAGTTTTGATTACCCAAGAATGGCTTTTGGGTTATGGATTGCGGATTTCGTAGCTGGTGGCGGGCCTACCGATGAACCAATCTTTGATAATATCCGGTCTATCGCATATTTAACCGACACTGACAGAGAAAGTGGTGGTAATGCTTTTGATGGAGGTTTGATAGGGGAGATGGGACTTAAATTCTTGGAAACTCCTGGAAATGCGATAGATGGTATAGACAATGATGGGGATAGCGATTTCTATAACCCACTACCAGTGCCAGCTCCACAACAAAGCTTTTATGATCTGGATAATGAGGACTTATTTACTCCTCTTACTACAACAGCTGGTGGGTTTTATTCCTATGAAATGTTGCGAGATACGGTAATACCTCCATTTATGGCAGCAGATTTTGATGAAAGAACAATTAACATTGGAGATAAAATTGTTCTTATTCAAGACGATAATAGTAGAGTGATTGCAACTTACGATGGAAACCCATTTATGACGCAAGGAGTTACCTATGATTTTGAAGGTGCCGCAAGCATAAATGTTATAGAGGATATTCTTCCTCTTACTGACGAAAATTTTGGGATCCATATTGATGGGCTCGATAATGACTTTGATGGCTTGATTGATGAAAACGTACCGAATCATCTCACAAAAACGACGTTCATTAACAATGTATCGGTAACAAAAGCAGTTCGTTTTATAAACTATCTTCACTTTGAAGTAGGAGATACTCTTCAGGGCGGCTTAATTGTACCTAACCAGACAATAAGAGAAAGAATAGCAAGTGACGCTTCATTCGCTGAAACGGTAAATGATGAGTATGGGGGACGCCTCCAAAACTTTGCAACCAGCGCTCCTATGATTGATGAAGCTAGGGACGATTTCTTTGATAATGATAACGACTGGAATGACTTAATTGATGACGTAGGAATCCAGGGGGATTCGGAAACGTTCAGTGTTGGACAAAACGATGGATTACCAACTTCTGGAGCAGGTACTTCTTTCCCAGGCGAGCCAAGCATTGATAAAACAGATGTAAGTGAAACAGATCTTATAGGTGTTTCAAGAGTTACGATTTTTGATGCGGGCGCACTACAGGTTGATCAGGATGCAAATATTTGGCTGACCTATTTGATTCCGGGTACTTTCCAGGAAGAGGTTGGTACCGATTCGGATATCTTCGTTTCTTCAGGTTTATTTCCACTTGCTCAAGGTGCTTCAGAACGATTTGCAGTGGCTATAACAGCAGCTCAACTTAATCAAAGTGCACAGGCTGATAGAGACAGAGTAAATTTAAATCTTGATAATGCTACTACAGCTTATGGAGCTGATTACCAGTTTGCGGTAGCTCCTACGCCTCCCATTGTATCTGCTGTTCCATCAGATGGAAAGGTTACTTTATACTGGGATGCGAGCTCGGAACAATCCTTCGACAGGTATATCAACTTGCAAACGGGAGATGGGTTCGATTTTGAAGGATATAAAATCTACAGAACTACAGATGTTTCTTTTCAGGATATTTTTACCATTACTGATGGACTTGGTGCTCCATTATATTTGCAACCTATAGCTATTATTGACAAGGATAATGGTATCGAGGGTTTCCATCCGGTTTCAGAAAACGGAACACAGTTTAACTTAGGTGAAGATACTGGTTTAACCCGTTTTTTTGAGGATACGGAAGTAATAAATGGTCGTAAGTATTACTATGCAGTAACAGCTTATGATAGAGGTTTTGAAGCTGCAGGAATAAGCCCTTCTGAGTCTCCAGTTCAGATTTCTTTGAATCCGGATGGATCGGTTACTTTTGGGCAAAACGTAGTTGAAGTTCGGCCTTCCAGGAATCTTGCAGGTTATATTAGCCCGGATAACCCGCTAGCAAGCTTGGCATCAGGAGCACCTGGCGGTACTGTTGAAGTAGAGATAATTGACCCGGGGGCATTACTAGCTGACAATCTTTATGACGTGGTATTCGAAGATACTCTGATTAGCGGGGGTAATGATCCGGATACTATACAAACCAAAAATTTCTCTCTGAGGAATATTACTTCGGGAACTCCGGATACATTGATCTCCCGATCTACTGATTTTAATGGTCAAAACAACCCAAATACGGATGGATTTACAATTACTGTAAGAAATATTGATGAATTTGGGCTTAACGAGAACCTATCTGAGTGGTCTTTTGACCATACATTGCCACCTCACCCTTTTGTTTTCGGAATACAAGGGGCACCAAAAGTCTCGGATTATGAGATTATTATTGGAGATAATGTTGGTTTTGGACAATCTGTAGAAAAGAATATCGAAGTATCTCCCGGGGACTTCCAGGTACTGCCATCAATAGAGACTAATTTTAAAGTGTTTAATACTTTTACCAATGAAGAAATTGGTTACGCATTCTTTGATTTGAATAATCCCGCTTCTGTTCAGCAACGATGTAACCCAACATTCTTCCCTCCCGATAACTACACCTTCCCTGACCCAGGGCAGTTATCAGCGGTATCAGGGTTCAGCGGTAGATGCTCTGATATTATCTACTTTGTTGAAGACTACCGGGGCATTGAGGATACCACGACATTCAGAATTACTATGTCTGCCCAAAATGTTGATGGCGCATTGGTATCAGTTCACCCTCAGCCAGGCGATACTCTCAAACTATTTACAACGAAGCCTTTTACAGAGTTAGATAGGTTTGTATTCAGGTTTGATGAGGATAATATCCCAAGGATTGATGCTGACACAGCACGGTCTCAGCTAGATGATATTTTGGTAATTCCTAATCCATATAAGGTTACCAATGTGTTTGAGGGAGCTACAACTCCCACAAATAGGCAACAGAATAGGGAATTGCATTTCACGGGTATTCCAGCGCCTTCTACGCTCCGAATTTTTACAGCGTCAGGGGTACTGGTTCGGGAAATTGATATACAAGAAAGTGATTTAACCAGCCAGTATGGTGGATCATATATTTGGAATATGCTTACCAAAGATAACCTGGAAATTTCATACGGTATTTATTTATACCACATTGAAGCTCCGGGTGTAGGTGAAAAGGTTGGAAAATTTGCGGTTATAAAATGATTATTAATATGAAAAGAACATCAATAATTCTTTTTTCAGCTGTAGCTCTTCTATTAAGTGGAGAAGTACACGCACAACTGAGTAAAGTTGGAACTACAGCAGCTGAATTCCTCCGGGTTCCAGTTGGGGCCAGATCATCGGCTATGAGTGCCTATGCATCAACCGTAAATGACCCTTCAGCTATGGTATTAAATCCTGCTGGCCTGGCAGATGTTGATGGTAATGAAGTATTAGTTGAATTTACCGACTGGTACCTCGATATCAATCATACTTACCTGGGAGTAGCAGTGCCTACTAAAAGAGGAGTAGCAGGTGTACATGTTCTTGCTATGAATTATGGTGAGTTTGAAGAAACCACAGCAGAAGCCCAGGGTCTAACAGGGCGTACTTTTGAGGCGTATTCTGTCTCATTTGGGTTTTCTTATGCTCAGTATTTATTACCTGAATTTACTATTGGAGGAACTGCAAAGGTTGTTTATGAAAAGATTGCAAATAGTACCGCTTCAACCGTAGCCTTTGATGTGGGCACCATGTACGATACACCTTTTTATGGAGTTCGCCTTGGCGTGAGTGTAACTAATTTTGGTTCCAAGCTACAAATGCAAGGGAATGACTTGATCATCAGTTCTGATCCCGACGAAGCACAGAATGGTAACTATGAGCCAGATGCAAATCTTGCCACGGATTCTTTTGATCTCCCGCTTATGCTAAAAGTGGGACTAGCCTGGGATGCTGTTTCTTCCGAAGATATGAGATTGACTCTTTCTGTAGATGGGAATAACCCTACGAATAATGTTCAAAGTTTAAGTCTGGGAGGTGAATTAGGTTTGATGAAAAACCAGGTTCAAATCCGTGGAGGTCTTCCTTATATTGGACAGGATGATGCTACAGAAAAATTTAATGCTGGCCTTGGCTTAAAATATGAAGTAAGTGAATCGATAAAACTCGGTTTTAATTACACCTATCATGGGTATAGATACCTCGGGGATGTAAATAAGCTAAGCGTTCAAATTTTCTTTTAAACCTAAAACCATAACCTTTAATTAAAAGGTGAATTAAACATGACTAAAGCTACAAAGTTGTTGATGTCGTTAGCAGTATTTAGTTTTCTATTTGCTACAGCAACATCGGCACAAGATGTAACGAAGATTCGTGATGCTAGAGGAATGGATGGAATGTCGGTTACCATTGAAGGTGTAATTAACACACCTGACTATGGATTTAGTAACGGACAATTCTTTCTTCAGGATTCTACAGCAGGGATTAACGTATTCTATGATGATGTTGGTGGATCCCAAGCTATGGATCACCCTTCATTCACAGGTTGGTCGTTAGGGGACACTGTATCTATTACAGGTACAATTGGCTCTTTTAGCGATCAGATCCAAATCGCTCCGGATACTGTAATTATTTTAGGAGCAGGAACTACTCGTCCTGCGCCAGTATGGATTACTCCCGAAGAATTATTAACTGCTTCAGAGTATCAGGGTATGATTGTTAAGCTTTCTGATGTAAGCTTAGCTGATGGCGAAACGTGGCCAGAAGATGCTCAGACTTCATCTGGGGTAAATGTTGACGTTGTATCTGGTGACAGTGCATTCGTTCTTAGAATCGACAGAGACGAGTCTTACTTTGATGGAGCTCCGGCACCAACTGAAAGATTTAATCTGTTAGGGGTAATGGCTCGAAATGGTGATGATGTTCAAATCTGGCCTTTTGATAGTACTGATGTAGCGAACATTGTACAGGTTACTTTCAATGTAAACACTTCTACTCTTCAGGATACATTAATGGAAGATCACTATATCGGTGTATTCGGTGGAGTTTATGGCCCTACAGGAGCTGGTAACCCTTATCTTGGTCAAACAATTGATTGGAATAACAGCACTGAGTTAGTAGCAGACAACATTGGTGGTGATTACTGGACAGTAAGTTTCGATATGGCTGCTGGTGATGGTATCAATTACAAATTCTGGGCTGGCGTAGATGGCAGTACTCCGTTAATCAACGGAAGTGAGCAAGGATGGGAAAGTGGTGATAACAACAACTTCGAACTCCCTTGGAATGCCTCTGCTGATACTGTTGCACCAATGCAATGGTACGAAACCCGTATGGCTCCATTTGAAAGCGATGATGATAGTGTAACTATCTATTTCCGTGTAAATGTTGGTGCTCAGGTTCAAACTGGAGATTTCGATCCTGAAACTGATCAGGTTGGAATGCGTGGTACTCCTAACTTCTTCGATAACCCTGATGACTGGAGTTCTTCCGGAACTTACCTTACAAATTTAGGGGGAGCAGGTGATAACTTGTTCTACGGTGGATACCACAGAATACAAAAAGACTCTATTGCAAACATTACAGGAAACATCGAATACAAGTTTGTATTAGAAGCTTCTGATGGTACAGTTACCTGGGAAGATGGAAATAATACTGCAATTGCACCTCCAAGTGGCGATTCTACTTCATTCTGGAAGTTCTTTAACAATACTCCACCTAGTAATGCAGTAATCGTAAATACCGAGCTTAACTTCGAAGTTAACGTTGGTATTCTTGAAGGCCTTGGTTTCTTCAATGCTTCATTCGATACTGTATTTGTACGTGGTACATTTAACGGCTTTAGTACTGATGATCAAATGGGCTTCAGCGATGTATCTGGTAACTACGAAGGACAAAATATTCCATTCACTGGTGCTGAAGGAGGAGAAGTACGATATAAGTATTACATCAAATGGTCAGTGGATAGAGATGATCCGGAAAGTGACCTATTCTTAGCCGGTATTACTCATGATGGGTCTGGTTGGGAAGAGCCTGGTGTTACAGGTGGTGCCGACCGTACGTTCAACATTGTAAATGCTCCTTCTCAGGAAAATAGAGTTGAGTCTTACAATGGCGTTGCTCCACAAGCTTTATTGACTCCTAACAATGTTGATGGTGGATCAATCACCGTTACGTTTAGCGTGGATATGTCACCAGCAGTAAATAATACTGCTCAGCCATTCCTTCCGGAGTCTGATTCAGTATTCTTATTCGTAGATACTCCATTCTTCGCATTAACGAACAACATCACTGTTCCTGGAGATAATGGTGAAAACTTTATCGAGACAACCGAAGAAGAAAGAGAAAGACTACGCTTCACTGACGAAGACGGTGACATGGTGTACGAATTGGAGCTTGAACTTGTTCTTCCAACACTAAACCACATCGGATTTAGAATTGCCTATGGTGAGCCTACTTCTGAGACTGGTAGCCTATTTGCTAATGGTGGTGGATTTGACGCTGGTAGAAGATACTATCAGTATGTTCAGCCAATTGTTGATCCAGATGGAGACGATTTCGATGATCTTCCGGATGTAAGCTGGCCAGCTACTTTTGCTATGCCTCAACTTACATGGCAAGCAGAAGATCTTCCATGGGATCTACCACCAGACTACACAGAAATAACGATTAATAACGAAACTGAAGAGTCAGTTGAGGTATTTAGATTGGAGCAAAACTATCCAAATCCATTTAACCCAACTACTAACATTAGTTTCAACTTGCCTAATGCGTCTAATGTAAACCTTGTTGTTTACAACATGTTAGGTCAGAAAGTGGCAACGCTCATTGATGGTAGATCAATGAACAGCGGACTTCATTCCGTAGCTTTTGATGCTAGCGCTCTTTCTTCAGGTGTATACATCTATCGCCTTGAAGCAGGAAGCTTTGTAAGCAACAAAAGAATGACACTTATCAAATAAGATTACTTAATAAGTTTTTCTCGCAGGTGTCCTGACCGACACCTGCGTATTCACCCATTTTTATATTAGTGGCATCAACTATATATGATATTGCAGAACAAGCTGGGGTTAGCATCGCTACTGTTTCTAGAGTATTTAACCACAGCAGTAATGTGTCTGAGGCTACTAGACAAAAAGTAATGGCTGTTGCCGAAAAAGTTGGCTATCACCCGCAAGCATACGCTCAGGGACTGGCCAGTAAGAAGAGCAATACCATTATGGTTGTCGTTCCGGTGATCTCTAATTATTTCTTTATGGAGGTATTGGGCGGTATTCAGGATAAACTTGGAGAGCTAGGCTATGAACTGAATATCTTCAATGTTACCGCAGACGATCATCTTTTCGACCAGGTAGAGCATGTGCTAAAACGACGTTGGGCTGAAGGGTATCTGTTTATCTCTATTCATCTGAATGATGATCAGTGGAGCCACCTCACAAAGTATAATGTACCCATCACGCTTGTTGATGAGCACTTTGAGGGCTTTGATTCGGTTAGTGTTGATAATGTACAGGGAGCCTACCGGGCTACTAAATGCCTTCTCGACAAAGGGTATCAACGAGTGGCCATGCTTTCTGCATTAAAGTCTTCCAAGCCCATTAGAGATCGTCTCTTAGGCTATCAGAAAGCACTTGCTGAACGTGGTATTGAGTTTTGCGAAAGCCTGGTTATTTCTGGGGACTCCACCTATAGAGACGGCTTTACAGAGCGGGGCGGATACGAAGCTATGAAAAAGATGCTCAGTCTAGACGAGATGCCGGATGCATGTTTCTGTGCTTCCGATATTCAAGCCGTAGGCGCCTTAAAAGCCATGAACGATACTGGGAAGTCTATTCCAATTATAGGGTATGACGACATTGAGCTTTCAGAATATATTGGCCTATCAACTATTCGACAGCCAATGAGAGATATGGGTTTTTATGCTACTCAAAACCTTATAGAGAGAATGAAAAATAAAGACAAAGCCATCTCTCAAACCATTTACTCACCAGAACTTATTCATCGATCTTCAACTATTTGAACTATTTATTATGAGGTCTCTTAAACAATTAGCAATCCTATTTTCAGTAATTGTATTGGCATCACTACCTGTATTTGCACAGGATTCAGTGGATGTAACATTTAGGTATTATCCTGGGGAAGGGGTACAGCGTGTGCTACTCCCTGGAGAGTTTAATGATTTTGGTCCAAATACAGATGGCCAGATTTCGACTACTGCAGTTTCTTTAATGAACCTGAATTTTCCGGAAAACTATTGGTACAAAACAATTCGCCTGGAAGTAGGAGGTGGTGAATCTACAAGCGATGGGGTATTTGGCTACCGCTATAAATTTCATGAGCATTTAAATGCTTCAGGAACTTCATTTAACTGGATTGCAGATCCATTAAATCCTGATATTGCTGTAGAAGGTTTCGGAGACTCATGGCTCGAAATTACCCACCCTCTCATCTTCCAGATGCAGCCTGTTAATAATGAAATCTTTCAGCTTACATCACCAGGTTTCACGGCTACCGTAGCAGCAAAGACTGATGACCCTATTAATGAAGCTAATTCCATGATTTATGTGAATGGAGAAGAGGCGGGTAGCTTTGAGGGATACTACGATACAGAATTACAAGTCCTAACCATTCCAGATTTAGAAGACCTTGGAGTTGAGCTACTTGAAGGGACAAACGTAGTCAGAATTGAGGCAGTTTCTGGTAATGGAGATTCAATTTCCGATTCTACACAATTTACGTTTATTGGAGAGCCTCAGTCAGTGGATTTGGCCAGGCCAGACGGTCTTAGGGATGGTATCACTTATGGAGCAGGCGGAACCTCAGCAACCCTATCTCTTTTTGCCCCTTATAAGGATAATGCATTTGTAATTGGGGACTTCAATGATTGGAATGTTGACCTTGATTATCAAATGAATAGAGATTCTATCAATACAGATAGTATCTACTTTTGGAAAGAAATAACCGGATTGACTCCCGGTGAAGAATATGGATTCCAGTACCTGATTGATGGTGAAATAAGGATTGCTGATCCGTACTCAGAATTGGTATTAGATGAATTCAATGATCAATTCATTTCGGATGAAACCTTCCCTAATTTAAAGGATTATCCTACCGGCAAAACATCTCAACTTGTAGGGCTTCTTACTCCGGGTAAAGAGGAGTATCAGTGGGAAGTAACCGATTTCGAAAAGCCAGCTAACGATGAATTGGTTATTTATGAGCTGTTAGTTCGTGATTTCATCGCCGCAAGGAATTATAAAACCCTATTGGATACCCTGGATTATATCTCAAATCTTGGTGTTAATGCGATCGAATTTATGCCTGTTAATGAATTTGATGGCAACGAGAGCTGGGGCTATAACCCTGCTTTGCATGGTGCTTTAGATAAATACTATGGTACTCCGGAAGATTTTAAGCGTTTTGTTGATGAAGCTCATAAGCGTGGAATTGCTATCATTTTGGATGTAGTCCTCAATCATTCCTTTGGTCAAAACCCGATCGTTAGATTATGGAATGAAGGTGATTTCGGAAATCCGACCTCAGAGAATCCATACTTTAATACTGCTGCAAGGCATCCGTTTAACGTAGGTTATGATATGAATCATGAGAGCCTATCTACCAGATACTATTCCAAGAGAATGATGGAATACTGGATAACGGAATACAAAGTTGATGGATTCCGTTTCGACCTAAGTAAAGGATTCACTCAAACGAATAACCCGGATGATGTTGGAGCCTGGGGGCAATATGATCAGTCCAGAGTGGACATTTGGTTAGACTATTCTTCCTATATCTGGAGCATTGATCCCGATGCTTATATAATACTTGAACACTTTGCAGATAATAGTGAAGAAACGGTATTGGCTAATGCCGGTATGATGCTTTGGGGTAATTCCAACCATGAATACAACGAAGCTACAATGGGGTATAGCTCAAATCTATTTGGAGTACTTTCCGAATCAAGAGGCTTTAATGACAGGCATCTGGTTGGATTTATGGAAAGCCATGACGAGCAATGGTTAATGTTCAAGAATATTAGTTTTGGAGCATGTGCTAATGCCCCAGGTGGAGGAAGTACATGTGCCACTGACCCAGGTGATTACAATGTTAGAGATTTCCCTACGGCATTAGACCGCTTAGAATTAGCTGGAGCCTTCTTCTTTACACTGCCTGGCCCGAAAATGATCTGGCAGTTTGGAGAATTAGGATATGGATATGGCGATAATGGTGAACAATGCCTAAACGATTCTGCTGACTGTCCTGAATTTGCTCCGGGAAGAACGGACAACAAACCAATAAGATGGGACTATTTCGAAGATCCGGATAGAAAAGACCTCTATGATACATGGTCCGAAATTATCAATCTGAGAAAAAGCAGCCCGGTATTTACTAATCCAGATGACACATTCTATGCTTTATCTGGAGATATAAAATACCTGAGAATGTTCCATAGTGATTCGGATGTAGTAATTATTGGAAACTTTGGGGTAAGCTCCACTGTCCAAGATGTAGATTTTACCAGAGATGGTACCTGGTATGATTTCTTCGGAGCTACAACCATTGATGTAAGTGGAGGTCAATCTCAGGTTACATTGGGCGCTGGTGAATTCAAGATATACACCACGAGGCAGTTCAATATGGCTACATCAAATGAAGAAGAGTTTTCAGAAGGAGATACGCCTTCAAACTTCAGGTTATATCAAAATTACCCGAACCCATTTAACCCATCTACTAACATTAGGTACGACGTAGCTAGTTCTGGACCTGTTCAATTAGATGTATTCGATATAACAGGACGTAAAGTGGCTGAACTTGTAAATGAGGTCAAATCTTCAGGTTCTTACACAGTTCGATTTGACGCATCTTCGCTTAGCAGTGGTATCTACTTTGTTAGATTACAAGCTGGAAATACTACTCAATCCCAAAAAATGACATTGTTGAAATAAAATGAGGAAGATTTGGGGATTTGTATTAATCACGTTTATAGTTTCCGCATGTAATTCTGGTAATAATCAGGAATCACAGATCATAGGGTTGGCCAGCCCAATCAACTTAGGCTACGATCAGACGGAAATTATACTGGAAGATTTCTTCATCGATGCTGGGTCAGTAACTGATATCACAGCTCCTAATGGATTAACTGTGACCAGGTCCGGAGATGGAATAATCACGCTTTCTGGTTCCATAGCCAATCCTTTGGATGTTCTTTCCATCACTGCTGACGGTACTAAGTATTCTATTCTGCTAAAGAAGTCCGAAAAGGAGCAGGTTGAATTAGTATTTGATCCTCAGGGAAGAGACTATCAGTTAGTTCAGCTCAAAGGCGAAATGAATAATTGGAACCCGGCATCTACAGAGCTTGAAAAAGAAGGAGATGTTTGGAAAACATCCATGCTAATAAACAAAGGCATTTACCAGTACCTATTTGTTGTAGATGGAAATGAAGTAATTGATGCATCAAATCCGAACAGTGTCTCAAATGGAATGGGAGGGAGAAACTCTCTGCTAACCGTTGGGGATCAGGATGCTTTAAGGCCAAAGCTATCCACAAGTTCTTTTGATGGATCGGAATTAACACTGCGTCTTCAAAATGGTGAGCAGCCTATAATTTTCTGGCAGAATGAAGAGTTGGAAGCTACCCAAACGGGAGAGCTATTTACAGTGACAATTCCTGAGGAAGCTTCTCAATCGGATAGGTCATACATAAGAGCATGGGCGTATAATTCAGAGGCTGTTTCAAACGATGTACTTATTCCACTCCAAAATGGAGAGGTAGTTCAAAATACAGATCAACTTACACGTCATGATTTCCATAGCTGGAATATGTACTTCGTATTAATCGATCGTTTTAAGGATGGGAACGAGGCGAATACCGTAAAAGTAGACGATCCGGATATACATCCTAAAGCAAATTATTATGGTGGAGATTTCGCTGGGATTACCCAGGCTATCCAGAACGGGTATTTCGATAAGATTGGCATAAACACTTTGTGGCTATCTCCGATTACTCAAAATCCTGAAACGGCTTATGGCCTTTGGGATGAAGGTGGTGTGCAAACTAAATTCTCCGGGTATCATGGTTATTGGCCGGTTTCTTCTTCTCGAACTGATCATCGATATGGCACAAAGGAAGAGTTCCAGGAATTACTTGATGTAGCTCATGAAAATGGGATGAATGTGATACTAGACTATGTTGCAAATCATGTACACGAACTTCACCCGGTTTATCAAAATAATCCCGATTGGGCAACTGATCTATATTTACCAGATGGAAGGTTGAATACTGAATTATGGGATGAACAACGACTAACCACCTGGTTTGACGTGTTTATGCCATCACTAGATTTTTCTAATCCTGAAGTGATTGAAACCATGACAGATTCGGCTCTTTACTGGGTTACAGAATTTGATTTAGATGGCTTCCGGCATGATGCTACCAAACACATCCAGTTAGAGTTCTGGAGAACACTTACGCGAAAAATCAAAGAAGAAGTGACCATGAAGACCGGAAAGCAGGTCTATCAGGTAGGCGAGACCTATGGAAGCAGGGAGCTGATCGCAAGCTATATTAATTCCGGGATGCTCGATTCGCAATTCGATTTTGGCATGTATGATGCAGCAGTAAATGCCTTTGGTCAGGATAATTCATTCGAAGGATTAAGCAGCCAACTGCAACAGAGTTTTAACTATTATGGCAATCATAACCTGATGGGGTACATCTCGGGTAATCACGATAAAGCAAGGTTTATCACTTACACCAGTGGAGAAGTATCCTGGTCAGAAGATGCTAAGCTTGCAGGGTGGACCCGTGAGATTGGAGACCCTCAGCCTTTTGCCTACGATCGCCTTGCAATGCTTCATGCCTGGAACCTGACTATCCCTGGTATCCCAGTGACTTATCAGGCCGATGAATTTGGTCAGCCCGGTGCGAATGACCCCGATAACAGACGCTGGATGCAATTTGATGATGATGAACTAAACGCGAATGAACTATCTACAAGAAATCGGTTTGCGCAACTAACAGAACTTCGAAATACGAATCTTCCATTACTGTATGGAGATTTTGAATTTCACTCTGTGGATGAGCATCAAATGGCATATTCACGAGCCTATTTTAATCAACAAGTTGTAGTTGTGTTCAATAAAGCTGCAGGAACTGAGACCATAGAAGTTCCTTTGAGAGATGATTATGACTACACCGGATTAACTGCCCAATTTGGTAACAATTTTTCTATTTCTGACCAGACGTTAATCATAACGCTGCCCACTAATAGCTTTGAAATTCTAACCCTTTAGACCCTAATCATGAAGTCTTTAAACCGTTTATTCATTCTAGCTACAATTCTTGGAGTTGTAGTAGTTGGTTGCCAGCCAAAGCAACAGGAACAAGGTCCGCAGCTTAGTAAAGTTGAGCATCCGGAATGGAGTAAAAATGCCAACATTTATGAAGTTAATATCCGTCAGTATAGCCCTGAAGGAACATTCAATGCATTTAGAGAAGATCTTCCAAGGCTTAAAAATATGGGTGTTAAAATTCTATGGTTGATGCCTATACAGCCTATTGGAGAGCTGAACCGAAAAGGGACATTAGGAAGTTATTACTCAATAAAGGATTACAAAGACATAAACCCCGAGTTTGGTACAAAAGAAGACTTCAAGGCACTGGTTGATGAAGCTCATGAAATGGGCTTCAAAGTAATTATCGACTGGGTTGCTAACCACTCATCCTGGGATAATGCGTGGACTGAGAACAAGGACTGGTATAATCTTGATGATGAAGGAAACTTCCAGCCACCTGTTGAAGACTGGAGCGATGTTATTGATCTGAATTATGGCAACGAAGACATGAGAGCAGCCATGATTGATGCATTGGTATACTGGGTTCGCGAATTTGATATTGATGGCTACCGTTGCGATGTAGCAGGCATGGTTCCAACCGATTTCTGGATTGATGCGATTGCTGAACTTGAAAAAGTGAAGGATGTATTTATGCTTGCAGAAGATGGTGAGCCTGAGCTTCTTACTGAAGCATTTGACATGAATTATGCGTGGGAGTATGCGCACATTATCCGCGAAATAGCAAAAGGCGAGCAAACTTTTGAAGACCTGGATGCACTATTTGCCAGGGATGCAGAGCGATTCCCACCTAACGGGTACCGAATGTACTTCACCAGTAATCACGATGAGAATTCATGGAATGGAACTGATCCGGGTATGTATGGAGCAAATTTTGAGAATTTCGCGGTACTCTCAGCAACAGTTTCGGGAATGCCTTTAATCTATAATGGACAGGAATCGATTTTGGATAAACAGCTAGAGTTCTTTGAAAAAGATGAAATTGAGTGGAAGGATTATGCCTATGAAGATTTCTACCGATTCCTTCTCCAGCTAAATACTGAAAATGAAGCACTTTGGAATGGAAGTTATGGTGGAGATTTCACCCGAATCGAATCGCCGGCAGAAACCTATGCGTTTACCCGGAAAAAAGGAGAGCACCAGGTAATCGTAGCTATCAATAATTCAGTTGAGGCTAAGCAAATCTCAGTTCCTGTATGGTCATCCAGTGTATATGCTAAATATGGTGTTACGGAAGGTGAGTTCAATACAGAAGGCGAAAATACCTATGATTTGGAGCTCCCACCTAACAAGTGGTTTATTCTAGCTACTAAATAATTAACCTAAAATCGAATAGGATGTCTGACTTATCCAATCAAAAACCAAGGCTAAATTTTTGGCAAATATGGAACATGAGCTTTGGATTCCTTGGAATTCAAATGGGCTTTGCTCTTCAGAATGCAAACACAAGTAGGATCTTCGAAACTCTGGGTGCTGATACTTCAAGTTTAGCCATCTATTGGCTAGCAGCACCGGTAACGGGTCTTATTGTACAGCCAATTATTGGATATTACTCAGACAGAACATGGCTGCCTAAATGGGGAAGAAGAAGGCCCTATTTTGCCTTAGGTGCAATTACCGGAGCCATAGCGCTTGTCGCAATGCCAAACTCAGCTGCGCTTTGGATAGCAGTTGGAGTATTATGGATTATGGATGCTTCTATCAATGTTACCATGGAACCATTCAGAGCTTTTGTTGGGGATTTATTACCGGACGAACAACGCACATCTGGCTTTGCTATGCAGAGCTTCTTTATCGGGATTGGTGCCCTGGTAGCATCGTTCCTGCCCTGGATTTTCGCCAACTGGTTGAATATTCCAAACACGGCTCCGGAAGGAGTGATCCCACCTTCGGTGAAATACTCGTTTTACATTGGAGCAGCAATGTATTTCATAACTGTGATGTGGACGGTATTTTCAACAAAAGAATATCCGCCGGAAGAAGACGAGAACCATGACGAGCCTGCCATGGCTGCTGATGAAGAAGGGTTCTTTACTAAGAAATTCACCAGGATTGGAGCGATATCAATCGTAATTGGGGCGGTTTTTTCATTGTATGTAGCTTTATCAGGGATTGATCAGCAGCTACATGTGTTAGGAGGTGGTCTGGTATTTTTTGGGTTGGTGCACTTAATCGGGTCAGCTCTCACAAAAAAGGGGCGTACGAATTCGGCTCTCGTTCATATTGTTAAGGATTTCAATTCCATGCCCAAGACGATGGTACAGCTTGCTATCGTTCAGTTCTTCACCTGGTTTGCATTATTCTCGATGTGGATTTATACAACTTCTGCGGTTACTTCCCATATCTATGGAACCGATGACACTACGTCATTGCTCTACAACCAGGGAGCTGATATGGTGAGTAATTTATTTGGGGGATATAACGGTATTGCTGCGCTTGCTGCAATTCTACTGCCCTGGGTAGCTAGAAAAACAAGCAGAAAGGTGACTCATATGATTGCCTTATTCTTTGGTGGTGCAGGGCTAATTTCTATTTACTTCATATCTGAGCCTAATTTGCTTTGGTTAAGTATGATTGGTGTTGGTATAGCCTGGGCGAGTATTCTCTCCATGCCATATGCTATTCTTTCTGGTTCAATTCCTGCGGATAAAATGGGATACTATATGGGAGTATTTAATTTCTTCATTGTAATCCCTCAAATCCTGGCAGCATCACTTCTTGGATTTATACTCACTACTTTTTTTGGTGGGCAAACCGTCATGATATTAGTGACCGGGGGTGTGTCAATGTTTGTGGCAGGGCTTCTTTGTCTAAGGATTGACGACGAAGCAGATGTGGCATCCACTTAGATAGAAGGTAATTATGTATAAGAATCTACTTTTTTTACTCATTACTGTATTCATTGTAGGTTCCTGTACCTCTGATAAGAAAGAAGAATTTCATGCTCCAGAATGGGCCGAGGGCGTGGTTTGGTACCAAATCTTTCCTGAGCGCTTTAGAGATGGGGATCCAAATAACCAGCCAAATCGGGAAAGAGCAAGAGGTCCGGAAGGTTGGGCTATAACCCCCTGGACTCAGGACTGGTATAAAAGAGATGCATGGGAAGAGAATTATTCCGATGACTTTTATTCTATTGTTCGGGAAAGAAGGTACGGGGGAGACCTTCAGGGAGTAATCGACAAACTGGATTACCTGAAGGAACTGGGAGTTGGGGTTATTTATTTCAATCCCGTATTTGATGCTCAAAGCATGCATAAGTATGATGCCAGTTACTATCACCATATCGACCGTAACTTTGGCCCTGATCCCGAAGGAGATGTAGCACAGATTTTAGCTGAAGACCCCGGTAATCCTGAGACATGGGGATGGACAGAGGGAGATAAACTCTTTCTGAAATTGATAGAAGAAGCTCACTCAAGGGGGGTAAAAATTGTGATAGATGGGGTGTTCAACCATACGGGTACAGAGTTTTGGGCTTTTGAGGATTTAGTTAAAAACCAGGAAAATTCCCCCTATAAGGATTGGTATATCGTCACTTCGTTTGATGATCCTGATACTCCTGAGAATGAATTCGACTACGAAGGATGGTGGGGATTTAAAGGACTTCCAGTCTATAGAGAAGAAAATGAGAATTTAACAGAACCAGTTAAACAACATATTTTTGATGTAACCAGAAGGTGGATGGATCCTAATGGAGATGGGGACCCTAGTGATGGTGTTGACGGTTGGCGTTTGGATGTAGCTTCAGAAGTTGGTAAAAACTTTTGGAGAGACTGGCATGCTTTTGTTCGGGAAATCAATCCTGATGCAATTACTGTCGCTGAAATTTGGACTGATGAAGCGAAGGATTTTATCACTTCAGACATGTTCACCTCAGTCATGAATTATCGATTTACAGATGCTGTAAAATTATTCATGATTGATCAGGCTATTTCTCCAGAGGAATTCAAAAGCAGGTTGGAGGAGATAGAAAATGACTATCCCGAAGCCAGCTTAAACGTACTCCAAAACCTTATGGATTCTCATGATACTTCCAGACTGGCTACATCTGTTGTGAATAAAGGACAGGCTTATAATCCAGACTCTTATCCGGACGAAGATTATGAAGTAAGAAAACCTAATTCCAAAGAACGGTCCATTCAAAAGCTTGTAGCACTCTTCCAATACACATGGAAAGGAGCTCCGATGGTTTATTATGGTACGGAGTCAGGAATGTGGGGAGCCGATGACCCGGACGATAGAAAGCCAATGGTGTGGCCAGATTTTGAGTATGAAGATGAAACGCATCACCCATATGGATGGGAGCGGCCGAGAGATACCAACAATTTTGATCAAGAGTTATTTGAGTACTACAAAAAATTGGGGGAGATGAGAAACAGTTCTCCAACATTAAAGAAGGGTAGTGCAGAATTCACAACGGTAGAAGAAGGTTTTATTTCATTTGACCGTTCTTTAGAATCAGAATCTAAAATATCTGTTTTTATAAACCTTACAGATTCTGCGAAGTCTGTACCATTGCTTTCATGTGGTGCTATCGACCTATTTTCCGGAGAAAAAACCGAAAAAGAAGAAATCTCCATAGGAGCCTTATCCTCAAAAGTAATTCAGTTCGACTGTAATTAACGAAGCGGTCTTTTTTTCTTTCAGAAGTTCCTAAATTGGCTCCATGAAATTAGACCAAAAGTACTTCATCCCTTTCATTTTAGTATGTGGGGTAATTTCCATGATTTTTATAGCTATCTCATCGTTCAATTTCTCAGAAAGGAGGACAGAGCAGTTTTTAAGCTATGCACAATCCTATGGCGAGTTACTTACTAAACCACATCCTTATATTTTTCAAAATGACAGTCTTAGGCTGCAAGAGTTTTCGGGTAAAAAAACACTTGTTTTATTTTGGGCTTCCTGGTCCGAAAAATCTTCCCAGTTCATGGCCGAACTGGATGATATTACTCATGGAGGTACTAAATTAAATGTAGTTGCGGCCCTTGTAAGAGATGCCACAGAGGAATTGGAAGTACCTAATAACGAATATGATTTCTACTATATAGATGGTACGGTAATGAATAATGAATTGAGAGTTCCAGGCATCCCTAGCTATTTTATTTTGGATGAGCAGGGAGAGCCCATAACGATTCAGGTAGGGTATAAGGAAGATCGACTATTCGATCAATTAGCTCCATTTCTGGATGACTAGATTTGCTGTATATAACGGAGAACTTATCCTTGAAAAGGAGATAGCAATTTCACCCATAAACCGTGGGATGATGTACGGAGATGGCTGCTTTGCTACAGTAAAGTCCTATCAAGGTAAATTTATGGCCTTAGAGTCCCATTTCGATCGGTTAAAGGCTGGAGCAGAGTATTTGGGAATGCAAGTCCCATTTGGTTTTCCGGATTTCAAAGGAAAGATGCTTGAGCTGCTTGAAGCCAATGAGGAACTCGATACCGAATGCATTATCCGTATTCAATGCTGGAGAGAAGGAGAAAGGGGGTATGCCACAGATAGTGAATGGGGAAATTGGTTAACAGTTTCCATACCCACAAAAAAAAGTGTTGACGCAGTTTCACTTTCAACAGTAAGCATTAAAGCCATTCCTGCAGAAGCATTAACCAGGCAATTCAAATGGTCGAATGGAATTCCATATATCCTGGCGGCTAATGAGGCAAAGGATACTGGTGCCGATGATGCATTACTCTGTACAACCGAAGAGCTAATAAGTGAAACAACCATCGCTAACATCTTTTGGGTGAAAGGTTTTGACGTCTATACTCCTTCTGTCGATTGTGATTTATACCCCGGAATAACCAGGGAACTATGTATTAAGCTATTGGAAAATGAACCAGAAATGTCAGTGATTCAGGGACGTTTTCGATTAGAGAACATGCTTGATTCAGATTGTGTATTCCTCACAAATTCACTCAAAGAGCTAACAGCCGTTTCTCGAATTGATGACCAGGTATTTCCAACAGACCATGCGAGTTTTAAGCGTATCAAGGAGATTTTTGCAGTATATAGAGATCAAAACCTTAGCTAATGCCTGCCTTTAATTCCATTGATGAGGTTCTCCGGTTTTTAGACGATATCCCAATGTTCGGGAAGTCCGGCGTTAAAGCCATTAATCCCGGATTAGATGCCATCACTGAGTTTTGTGAGCGGATGGGTAATCCTCAGAATAATTTCAAAAGCATTCATGTAGCCGGGACAAATGGGAAAGGTACGACCTGCCATATTCTGGAGCATGTATACAGGCATTCTGGTTTTAAAACGGGGTTATTTACTTCCCCACATTTAATAAACTATCATGAGAGGTTTAGGATTAATGGAGAGGAAGTAGAAGATGAACGGATCATCACTTTTTTTAACCTTGCGGAACCTATTCTCCAGGATATTCAGCTTTCCTACTTTGAACTATCTACAGCATTTGCATTTTGGCTTTTTGCAGAAAAAAAAGTAGAAATCGCAATTATTGAAACGGGACTAGGGGGTAGGCTCGATTCAACGAATATCCTGAAACCTTTAATTTCAGTAATAACAAGTATCTCCAAAGATCATGAACAGGTTTTAGGAAATACCATCGAAAAAATTGCTTTCGAAAAAGCAGGGATCATAAAGCAACACACCTCAGTAGTTATAGGTAACATCACTGGAAGTGCAGAACAGGTAATAAAAGAAGAGGCGTCAAAAAAGAACAGCTCGCTCATTTTTAGTAGTGATCTGTCTCCTGATTTTGATAGGCAGATAATATCGCTCAAAGCGATTGAGATGAGCATAGAAACAAGTTTTTTAGAGCCTGTAAATGCCTGGAATGTAGCTGCAGCTTATTGCACAGTTACTGCCCTGAGGAAGGATTTTTTGATCAATGATGAAAATTTTAAAAAGGCCCTTTTATCGTTCAAAGGGCTTTCTGCCAGATTCGAAAGATTGAGTAAGGAAAAAAAATGGTTCTTTTCAGGCTCTCATAATATGGAGTCCATTGATACAATGCTTGAAGGGCTTAAACATATACCAGGAGAAAAAACGCTAGTTCTTTCTTTAATGAAGGATAAAGCTAATCCTGATCTCTTAAACCAATTAGCTGGGTTTAAGCACATTTTTTATTACCAAATGAATATGGAGCGAGCTGCAACGATCAATGATTTAATTCCTTCATTAAGAGCACGATTAATCGATGATCAGTCATATCAAACAATCTTAAAGGAAATAGATACAGAAGTAGTAATTTTTGCAGGAAGTTTTTACTTTTATGCGATAGTCAAACGGTGGGTAGATCAGAATAACTTATAACCACCCTCTCATTGTATCCTTACCTGATTGAGCGCTTAACGTATTATCCATGATGCTATAAATGGTGCTCTCCCCAATTAAGTAAGTAAATTTTGTAATAGTACACATACTTTATGTCAGATAATCAGACGATTAATCTCTCTCAAGAGGAGTTGAATTCTCTTTCTTCAAAAAAACTGCCTGAGCTAAAAACGATAGCTAAGTCAGTTGGCGTTAAAAAAGTTACCGGGGTCAAAAAAGCAGATCTTATTGCAGAAATTGAAGCGTTAGCGGGTAAGCCAGCACCTGAGGTAGTTCAGGCTACTTCTCAAAAAGAAGAAGAGCTGAAAACCTATGGGTCGCAATCGCACATAGTCTCTTACAAGACAAATACCGACGAAGAAAAGAAAAGAGAAGAACGAAGGGATAATAAGCAGAACGATAGGCGAAATAATCAACGAAACAGGAACAATAGGAATAGAAATCATGAACATGATCAGCTTCCGGTTTCAAATGCGCCCACTTTACTCGAACGTATTGCAGAGATAACTGATCAGTTAGGCCCCTATTTAATAAATGAAGGGACATTGGAGATACTGCCTGATGGATATGGTTTTCTTCGGTCAGTAAATTATAATTATAAAGCCAGTCCGGACGATATTTATGTTTCTCCGTCACAAATAAAGAGATTCAGGCTTCGACAAGGAGATTGTGTAATTGGGATTATCAGGCCTCCAAAAGTAGGAGAACGATATTTTGCGCTACTGCGTGTTGAAGGTGTAAACGGCCGGATTCCAACGGATATGGATAACCGGGGTAATTTCGATGAGTTACTCCCTATACACCCGGATGAGCGATATACCCTGGAGTATGATGCTGGTGAATACACCACCCGATTCATTGATTTATTTGCTCCTGTTGGGAAAGGTCAGCGACAATTAATTGTAGCTCAGCCTAAAACTGGTAAAACTACGATTCTCCGAAATATTGCTAATGCAGTTTCCAAGAATCACCCAGAAGCTAAAATCCTAATCCTTCTTGTGGATGAGCGCCCCGAAGAAGTCACCGAAATGGAGCGAACCGTGGATGGGGCAGAGGTTGCAGCATCTACCTTTGATGAGAAGCCGGAAAATCATATCGGCCTGTCAGAAATTGTATTTGAAAAAGCAAAGCGCTTAGTTGAAAGTGGTCATGATGTGCTTCTGCTATTAGATTCCATTACCCGTTTAGCCCGTGCGTATAATGTTGGTGCTGGAAATAAAGGCCGAACAATGACTGGTGGTGTAGATTCCGAAGCACTCAAAGTTCCACGTCAATTATTCAGTTCTGCCCGGAATATTGAAGGTGGTGGCTCACTGACTATTATTGCTACCGCTCTTGTTGATACAGGTTCACGGATGGATGATGTAATTTTTGAGGAATTCAAAGGGACTGGTAACAGTGAGATTGTTCTGGACCGACGTATTTCTGACCGAAGAATCTATCCAGCCATAGATGTATTTAGAAGTGGTACCAGGAGGGAAGAGTTACTTGTGAGTGATGCTGAGCGAGAAAAAGTAGTATTGCTTCGACGTTATATGACCAAGATGAATTCCTTCGAGGCGGCTGAGTTTTTAATAGAGAAAGTCAAAGGAACCCGAAATAATGAAGAGTTCCTGATTTCGATGAATCAATAGGTAGATTTAAGCACGTTGGGCTTTCACCTGGAAAATTCTGGGTAGGCTCATTATGGTATCCTCCCTTTTTCTAAATTCAACCAGTCCTTTATGAATGGTTGAGAACTCTTCTCCATTAATAAGATTTTCATCTACAAGTGACTGAAATACGGCTTCAAAAGTGATTTCAGCCATTAGTTTGCCATTACCGGATGTGTGGACTGGTTGCGATACTTCGAATTCAATATCAGTAAATCCGGCTTTTTCCAGCATTGCAATTAACTCTTTGCCCCGGTTAGCATTTCCTCCTCTTTTTTTGAGTAGTTGTTGATAAAGGGAAACATACCGGTCAAAATGAACGGAACTGGGATAGCTAAAATGTCCAGTAAAATCGGTGTCTTCAACCAGTATAGTCCCGCCTGCCTTAAGGGAGCTGAAGACGCGGTTTAGAACAGTTTCCGGGGAAGAAAGATGAGAAAGGAGGAATCGAGTATAGACAAGGTCATATTTATTTCTTTTTTCAAGCTTATAAACATCAAAATGTTGAAAGGCTATGTTTTCAATACCTTTTTCTTTAGCCGTTTCTGTTGCTATTTGTATGTTTTTTGGGTCGATATCCAATCCAAGAACGCGCCCATTTACTCCTATGAGATTTGCTAAAAGAAATGATACACCTCCATTCCCACAACCTAAATCAAGACAATGGATATCCCGTTTTAATTCAGCCCGATGAAGGAACTCTGTGGTACTTCCTTTAAGTGTATTAAATAGAATATCTAGCCGTTTGGCACCTTGTTCACCACCTTTGATTGAATACTCTGGCATACAACTAGTTGTCGTCTCTATGAGCAGGAGTTCTGGGAATCTGCTGTATAATTCGATCTGCTAAACGGGAAAAAGGAAGGCTTTGTAAATACACTTTTCCAGTCCCCTGAAGTGTAGCAAGAAATAACCCTTCTCCTCCAAAAAACATGGACTTCATACTGCCAGCTCTTTCGATGCTGTATTCCAGTTCGGGTGAAAAAGCCACAATACATCCGGTATCAATTAGTAGAGACTCATTATTCAATTCTCGCTCTATTACTGTGCCACCAGCATGTAGAAAAGCGAGCCCGTCTCCTCTCAGCTTTTGGAGGATAAATCCTTCACCTCCAAAAAAGCCGCTTCCTAATCGTTTGTTGAAGGCAATACTTATTTCGGTACCCATAGCGGCACAAAGGAAAGCATCTTTCTGGCATAAAATTTCTCCACCAATAGTGTTTAAATCTAAAGGAATTATAGTGCCAGGATAAGGGGCAGCAAAACTCACTTCCTTTTTAGCCGAACCTACATTTGTAAAATGGGTTAGAAAAATAGACTCTCCGGTTAAGGCTCTTTTCCCAACATCTAAAAGCTTGCCAAACACACCTTTATCTGGCTGTGATCCATCTCCCAGTTTGGCTTCAAAGTTAATCCCCCTGTCCATCCAGTTCATAGTTCCTGCTTCGGCGATTACTGTTTCCTGTGGGTCTAATTCAATAGAAACTACCTGCATGTCATTTCCATGGATGGTATAGTCAATCTCATGTGAGGTCATAGTTTTTTATCTAATTAAAGTCATTTTTCTGGTTTCCGAAAGATCATCAGTTTCCAGCCGGTAAAAGTAAATTCCGCTAGCAAGAGAACCAGAATTAAAAGTAAAGGAGTGAGGACCGGAATTAAGCCTTTCATCAACAATTGTAGCTACCTTTTGACCTAATACATTATAGACTGCTAATTGGATGTTTTCTGGTCTTCGTAAAAAAAATGAAATAACTGTACTTGGATTGAAAGGATTGGGATAGTTTTGTTCTAAAACTATTGATTGCGGAATTTCCGGATCAAACTCTCCCGATAGTGTGCCCGAGTTGATTAAGTCAAATAGCATTATTGGAGTATCTCTGTAAGTAGAATAAGTATGGCTACCCAAGAAGTAGAGACCTCCATCCCCTACAAAATCTCCTACATTAGAGTTGTATTGCTTATTTACAAAATTTCCTGAGGGGTTTATTGGTAAGGGATACAGTCCCGAAAAAAGTTTAAATGCGGTTTCTGAAGAATCGCCTTCTATATCATATAGCACTGCATTGCTAAAACCTCCACCCGATACCATTAGTAATTCGTCTTTTCCATCATTATTTGTATCAACAGCCTTTAATAGTGCTCTGAACATAAACCGGGTATATTCGTTTTCTACTGAATTAAACTCTGTACGCACATACTCATTTCTAATCTTAATGGTGGTGTCAGGCAAGGAGTTGTATCCATTCTCTCCATAGAAAATATGTATTGCAGCAACCCCATCGGTTTCTTCCCGGTTTTGATGAGATGCAGATTTCCCAGCTATATCGATATGACCATCACCATCAAAATCACCATAGGCTATTTCATTAAACCCACCGAAGTAAGAATAGTCACCAAGGGTAAAATTGGAGGTATCAGGAAGGAGTTCTAAATCGGGTGTACCAAAATCAATTAAATCATTAGCTCCATAAAAAAGATAAATAGAGCCGTCAGTAAATTTGTTAAAAGCCTCGTCATAGTATTTGATTATAGTAGCATCAGATATTACGAAATCTTCGATATTATCATTATTTACATCACCTACCGTCTGTATTTGATTAATACCCCAAATAGAACCAAATCCTAGTCCCTCCCTTAAAGATTCATTATACTGATATGCAGTTCGCACAAAGTCAGGCCCGTCCGATAATTCATTTCCTCCCTTATAAATCCTGAAATCATTTGATCCCAGCGGAGTAGCCAAGCCTAGGTCATCAAAACCATCATTATTTATATCACCAAGATTGTTCATTAACTGAACGTCTGAACTCATTTGGTTGGAGTAGCTTAGTTCATTCCCTAATAAATCAGGACTATAAAAATGTATATACGTCTTAGTTGTAGATAAACGCCCTACTCCGTCAGCGAATAAATGGGCAACATGTTTATCATCAGTATCTAAAAAATTCCCACCTATTATTGTTTTCAAATACAATGAATCTGGTATAGAATACTCTTTGGGATTGGAATCATAAAATCCATTTCGGTAAACGATAAACTCACCATTCCAACGTTCTTCCCAAACTGCAAAATTATCGACTCCGTCATCCTCCAAATCTCCCAGGTAGAAAAGTTCTTTTCTTAGAATTCGGCTGAAGTTTTCTCTTTGAAACTCTTCTATATCAATTGTGTGTGATGAGAGTGGGTTTTCTGCGTCAGGATCAAATACAAAGAACCCTTTTTGAAAGGTAGTATCATTAATGACACCAAAAGGAAGTCTCAGGTTGTTATCAGGAGCAGCTCCAATGGAGGAATATTTTGTATTGTAAATCCTAAAGATATTGCCGCCATCTGTGAAGTATGAGTCAGGAAGAAAATCATCCGAATCAATTGTGAGTAAACTATTCCAAACGGGCAAATCTTCAGAATTAGAGAAGTTTCCGATTTCTATCGTTGTTTGGCCATCTTTAAAAACATAAAATTCCGGGGTGTTATCTCCATCGATATCTCCTAAGAAATGTAAGTTAGTTATACCAGTAATTAGGAAGTCTTCGGAAGTACCGGTAAGATTTGATGCAAAAGTCAGCGTGTCATTTTCTATCCCTGTACCTGGTTGTACAATAACATTCGACCCTATTTTGTAAACCATATCAACAAAAGTGTCGTTGTTAATATCCTCTGCGAAATATCTAATGCTTCCTCTGCACTCTGAGTTGAAATCATAATAGGGAAGAACTATTGTATTCAAGCTAGACAATGAGTCTTGCTCACTTTGAACAAAAATCCCTACTGATGTCCTATTTTCAAAATTGAACTCGTCGATGGGGATTCTTTCACAAGTCTCAAAAATCACATAGGTTTTTTCATTTATGGTGAAAGCATCAATGAGACCTCTTCCTCCAGTAACCCCTGCATTATTTGTAATCAAGGTGCCATGAGCAGTAAAGCCATCCTCAAATATATCCGGATGTCCATATACAATACTTTGATAGCGTATAGAATAGGTGCCAAAACTACGGGTATATGAGCTAATTATATCTGAAAACCCATCACCATTGATATCTAAATTGGTTTGAACATTATTTCTAAAATGCTCAAGCGAAAAATCTTGAAAATCTGAGCTTGCTACCTCAATTAATCCATTATCAGATCCCTGGTATAAGGTATTTTGTTCAAAATGGAAGATTTCCATTCCATCTGAATATCCGTCTCCATTTATATCTCCAAGCGCTAAAAATGTACTTCCTTTTAAGGTTTGATCAGGTTGTAAAAAAATGGATTCCTTACCAAAATAGACCAATGATCCATTCTGTAGGAAGTCGGTTACACCATCTCCATTTATATCACCGATATTTTGATAGGGAAGAGAGGGAGTAAAAGGGGATCCTGGAATTGGATATGCCAGTTCTTCACCTATAATATCAATAGGGCTGTTAAAGTATAAGTTTGAAGAAAAGTCTTTGAATTTTTTAGGTTCTTCCGGGAGTTGCCAGTTGTTTATTGATGGGGAATATTCAATTAGAGTATCTGGTATTACTTGTCCCAGTATTTGAGAAGAAAATAGAATAGAGAGTATGAACGACTTTAATAGTAAAAATCGCATTTGACTGATTATTTTTTATTGGAATAGCATTAAGGTAAGAATGATTTTTATAAGTTAAAGTAAAGCTTGAATGACTAGAAATACTATTCCGATAAGCCGGGAGATGTCAACAGGGTAGTACGATATTCACTGTTTTCTAAAACGTAATGCATTCGCTCAATTTGATCGTTCGTAAAGAGATTCATTTGCGCATCATGACTATAGGTCATAAAGTTTTGTGGCATCCCGGGTTCTCCGCACGTTGAACCAAATGCCTTATCCATTGCAGGGGTATCCTCACAATAATCATTAGTGGCACATTCACCAGTTCCCCATAAATGAAGAAGTCCAAGGTAGTGTCCAATTTCATGAGTGAGAGTCCGGCCCAGGTTATTATTTAACCCTCTTTCAGATTCTCCAAAATGCGCTGAGTTAATGGATATACCTTCCCTATGCTCAGGTTCTCCTTTGAGAAAAAGATGTGCACCCGGTAAATCGGTTCTGGGTCCAGTTGCCTGGCCCAACACGACTCCCGCCGCATTTTCCGGAAGGGGCTCTGTCCATACATTCAGGTAGTGTTCAGGATTCCAGTAGCTTAGAGAAGCCAGGTACTCAAAGTTGTGATACTTGATGGAATCTTTAAAAGCTTCGGCATTGATTCGAACAATCCCTGAAGTAGGATTTCCTTCAGGGTCTCTCTTAGCTAATACGAATTCAATGTTGGCGTCTCCACCATCAGGGTGATCATTAAATCCCCGCGTTCCTTCTTTGCGGCGAAAGTCTTCATTCAAAATTCGAATTTGCCCTTCAATTTGTTCTGTGGATAGATTGTTTCCTTCTCCTTCAGCTTCACCCAGATGAATAACATGCACTACAATAGGAATAGTGTAAACCTCAGAGGGTGGTGGAAGTTCAGGATCTGGAATTTCGGGATTCACCGTTCCTTCATTCTTACAAGAAATTGAAAGGGTTAAAAAAACGAATAGTATATAGATGATTAGGTTGTCTCTCATTTAGGTCAGCTCTCTTTTAAGATGATTCTTAATTTGATAGCAAAACTAAGAATCATCTTTAAGAACTACCGATAGACAATGAGTGAACAGGGTAGGTTTTTTGAGATTAAGATCTGGATGTATCTGTTTTAAGAAGATGGATATCTTCGATAAGTTGGTCGATAGAGGTCTTATTCAAACCATTATAGATGCCTCTTATGTATCCATCCTGATCGATGAGCACCATATTTTCAGTGTGTATAAACTCATCAGGGTTCTTTTCCAATCCTAAATCTTCTTCCACGAAATAGTAGTTCCTTCCCAGATCATAGATAAGGTCTCTATCTCCAGTGAGCAGATGCCATTTTCCATCTACCACACCATAAGTTTTGGAAAAGGCTTTAAGAGCCCGAACGGTATCCAAAGTAGGGGTAACAGAATGAGAAAGTAAAAGGACATCGTCATCCTTTAAAAAGGCATCTTGTACAATCGCCATATTGGAAGTTAGTTTTGGGCAAATACCTGAACAGCTGGCAAAGAAGAAATCGACTACATAGATTTTTCCTCGAACAGTTTCTTCCGTAATGGTTTCTCCTAAATGATTAGTGAGCGAAAATTCGGGAATTTTGTGAAAATCATTGGGTAAAGCATGCTCGTCATCAAACCAACTTGGGGTGAAGGAAGCTTCCTGGTAATAGGGGAGAATAGTTGTTTCTCCGGAAGATTCATTATAAGCTTGCTGATGCTCTGATTTACATGCCAGTAGCAGCAGGACTAAAGTAAGGAGGCTAGAGTTCTTCATCGATCTGTACAATTTCATTTTCCAATTCAAAACAAAGGTTGGCACGCTTTAAGCCAAAAATCCTTCCGTCTTTTGCTTCATAGTTTGTATAAAGCTTTCCATTTTCTCTCCAGGCTTGCTGTAAACCTTCTTCTTTTCCGTTAACAAGATTCATTCTTTTGAATAAAGCACCGCTTTCATACCATTGTTCTGCAATACCATTTAACACACCCTGTTCATAGTTAGCCTGACTACGTAAAACTCCATTTGACCACCAGGTGCTTATCTGTCCATGAAGCTTGTTCTCTTCATAGCTTGCTTCAAAACTAAGAGTACCATCTTCATACCATTTTTGTCTAAGGCCGTTTCTCTTGCCATCTCGATAAGTTATCGATTCAGCAATCTGGGTATTCGCAAAAAACTCAACAGCCACTCCTGTATATGGTTCTTCATTGTAATAGAAGACTCCTTCATTTGGGTTCAGAGTAAGCTGATCCTTTGCTACTTCAGTAGTAAAAGAGTCTTTACCTGCATCCGAAGATGCAAGTAAAGAACAAACCAGGAGAATGATATATATGCTAACGAATCGCATTTGCTGTCCCTTGATAGTCTCCTGGAAATAAGATGTAATATTGATTTAGATAAAGCTCGTTCTGGATGTGATAATGGTATTCGCCATCCGGATTATGAGGAGTTGGCCCAAAATGGCCTCCTGATTCATCTAGATCGGTAGGATATGTGCCGTCATAATCTCTTCTTCCGTACAAAAAGAAGCCGTCTGCCATAATACCAATAAGTTCATCATCATCTTCGGACCAGGCAACAGGCTCAAGATGATAGTGATAGCTTTGTGGCCCTGTATGGGCAGCCGTATAATCAAGAGAGACTACTGCATTATCTAAGGGTACATTTGGACCTTCCTGATCATTATATATAACAGCTCCACTTACAGCTATTCCAATTGCTCCTAAACCGGTGGCTGATGATTGTGCAGCTTTAGCAGGATTAACGGACACTCTAAGTGTATAGCTTCCATTGAAGTCATCAATATTTCCAGGAGCCATTTGAGCAAATGAGGTAACAGTAGGTTCAACAAATAGTTCATGGTTTTGAGACCAATAAGGTGAAGTATGATTAGGAAGTCCATTCGTTTCGATAATTACCTCACTGCCATCTAGCATGACTGTCACATTATCGGTTTCAAATTCAGAGAATGCTGCAGGTATTTCATAGGTAGTTGAATCCTCTATTTCTTCATCAGAATTAGAGTCAGTAGAGCATCCAACCAGAACTATCCCTGGAAGCAATATTGCTAGTAAAAGGTTTTTGTTTTGTGTCATGATTCTAATATTTATTTCTGTGCTTACCAGTTTTGACGAAGGTTTGTATATGATCCCTCGCTTGAGTTTCTAATAAATAGAGCCTGGTGTCCCTTGATAGTCTCCTGGGAATAAGATGTAATATTGATTTAAGTATAGCTCGTTCTGGATGTGATAATGGTATTCGCCATCCGGATTATGAGGAGTCGGCCCAAAATGCCCTCCTGATTCGTCCAAGTCGGTTGGGTAGCTGCCATCATAATCTCTTCGGCCATATAAGAAGAAACCGTCAGCCATAATCCCGATAAGCTTATTGTCATCTTTCGACCATGCAGTCGGCTCAAGGTGGTAGTGATAGCTTTGAGGACCGGTATGTGCTCCTGAGTAATCCAGAGACACAGCAGCACTGGAAAGTGGGAGGTTAGGCCCTTCTCGATCATTATAAATAACAGCTCCACTTACGGCTATTCCAATTGGTCCCATTCCAGTAGAGGAGGGTTTAGAAGCTTTTGTTGGATTTGCAGAAACAATAAGTGTAAAAGAACCATTAAAGTCGTCAATATTTCCAGGAGCCATTGTTTCAAACGAGGTTATTGTAGGCTCAACAAATAGGGGATGATCTTCTTCAGATGATCTTGTAACCCGCGTTCTGCCTCTTGGACCTACTGTAGTTCTTTCAGTAGAACTTGACCAATAGGGTGAGGTATGATTTGGGAGTCCATTGGTTTCGATAATTATCCGATCACCATCTAAAATGATGGAAATATTCTCAGAATCGAATTCAGAAAATGCCGGGCTAAGATTATAAACCACCTCGCTTTCTAACTCATTGACCGTATCGGTAGCGAGGATAAACCAAAGCATTCCAAAGAATGCGAGCATAGTGAAAAAAGCTTTATAAGTCTTCATGTCTATACCATATTAATTAAGTTTTGTACTGCTATAGACGAGATGTTATTAACGATCCCTTGGTCTTCTATGGGGAGGAGGAGATTTTCTTTGATCGTTGAGCATAATCTTCAATAAATCATCAAGCGCCGAATCAAAGAGGGGAAGCTGTTCCTCATTCAAGAGGGATTTTATATCATTTAGATGCTTATAAGTGGCCTGAACTTTTTGAGTCTCAAGATTGCTTATTTGATCTAGTAAATTTGCAGAAGATGAAGAATCACTGTTTTCGTTTCGCAGAGTAAAAAAGTAATCTCTTGCCAGCCTTTTTTGTTGTTCAGAAAAACTCCTCACAACTTGTTGATGTTCCTGGGCCAATCTTGAATGTTCTTCGGATTGTTCTTTTGTGAGATTGAGTTGAACACTGAGGTTTACTCTTATATCAGCCTGGCTTCCTTCAGGATGTGCGGGAGATAAGTTGGGTTTTTGAACAACAAGAACAATGAGTATCCCATTAAGAATGAACAGGATGATAGCAGCTATTACAAAAAAGGTACTTTGTTTCATGCTAGTAAGGATTATAAGAGGTGAATATTTCAGAATACTCTGAAGTCATTTCAACTGTTTGTTCTGAGTTTATCTCGCTACTAATCAAGAGTATGTTAACACAAACGGTTATGATAAGGATGGCAGCAGCAGCAACTAACTGAACTCTGGAAACCCTGATCTCAGTTTTGTCCTTTTCAATCTTATCGAGGATTTTGCTGAATGTATCTTCGGGAGGAGTTGCTTTTTGCATTCCTTCAGTACTACCTAAAATTCGGTCTTTCCACTCTTCCATAATTATTTAGTCGTATTTTTGTGTGAATTCCCTCGGTCAGGAAAATATTTTTCTAAGTCTTTCCTAAGGTTCGCTTTTGCTCTTTGCACAAGAGATTCAACCGCCTTTCTAGTGATCTCCATGATCTCCGCAACCTGCTGTTGAGATAAGCCATCAATTTGGGTTAGGATAAATGCCGTTTTTTGATTTTCTGACAACTCATCTATTACTTTGAATAACAGTTTTGCATCTTCTTTCCGCTCCATTTCCACTCCAGGGTGGACGAAATCTGTTGTATCATACTCAACTTGAGTACTTCCTGCTTTAAAAAGAGACAAGAGTCCTTTTCTATTCCGAGTATCTTTTTTTCGAGTGAAATCGATGGATTTATTGATGGATATCTTATAAATCCAGGTGCTTACAGAAGAATTGAATTTAAAGGACTTCGCCGATTTATACACGGTAACAAAAACATCCTGGAGAAGCTCCTGTGCATCCTCTTCGTTCTTTGTATAGCTTAGAATAGTATTGTAAACCCTTTGAGAATACTGATTATATAATGCCTCTAAAGCCTTTTGGTTTCCTTCAGAAATTTCCTGTATGCATTTATTCTCGTCCATCATTTCAGGAACTCATGGGCGTGTTAATCCAAATAAATTCGAGTTCCGCTTTCGGCACTTCGTATCGCAGCATCTAAAATTTCCATTACAATCATGTTATTTTCAAGTGAGGAAAGATCGTAGGAAGGGAGTTCCAGTTCTCCTCGTATTACCGCTGCGAGAAGTGCAAATGGATCATTAAAAGGAGATTCAAGTTCAGGCAGCTGATCTCTTACAAGCGGATCATCTTCTGAAAACTGGTATCTCATATTATTCCGATTCTCTGCGATAGCAAAACCAGTTTTTCCATATACCTCCATATCCTTTCTTGATATGGGCCAGTTCCAGCTCGCCTGGATGATGCCCTGCATGTCAGGGTAAGTGAGTATGATAGTAGCTTCATCATCTACGTTTGGGTAAATATCTGGCTTAATGGTTTGTGTAACCGCAAATACTGACTCAGGGCGTTCTCCATTTTTTAACCAGGTAATGAGATTGGCTCCATAGCATCCAAAATCTGTCAAAGCTCCGGCTCCGTTTTGAACCGGATCGGTAAGCCATTCAAGGAATTCCTCATTTACACCAATTTCAACTGGCCCCTGATGACCATCATTTACTATCACCTTCCTTAGATCTCCTAATTCCCCATTTTGAGACATTTCGAAGACTTTATGGTTGGTTGGATACCAGGTGGTTTCATAATTGGTTAATAAATGGATGCCATGTTCATCTGCCAGTGCCTTCATTTGCTTAGCATGATCGAGACTCACTGCAAGGGGTTTTTCAACCATTACATGAATGCCTTGAGGAGCTGCTTTTTGAACTACTTCCAGGTGTTCGTAAATGGTGCCGAATGCAGTTACTGCTTCGGGGGCGGTAGCCTCAAGCATCTCTTCCATTGTATTAAAAACGATCTCCATGGAATATCCATGTTGATCGGAATATCTTTGGGCGAGATCTCTGTTTGGCTCTACAATACCTACAATTTTGATATCTCCAAGGTCAGGCCTTCCTAAAATCCAATGTACATGGGTATGTGTGAGACCAACTACTCCAACTCTTAACGGTTCGTCTTTTTCTTGAGCTGCAAGGGAAGGTTGCATTAACGTGACAAAAAGGATGAATAGAATGAGTTTTTGCATACTTAAAGCGAAGCTAATTAGAGACTGGGATATACCAAACATTCTTTTCTAAATCTATACCCCCACCAAGTTCTTCCTGGATAACCCGATCCGTTATGAATACGCCCTTTTTAGCCATATTGGAAAATGAATCATAGCCATCATTTGGAAAACCTTTTCTGGTGCGGTGTATAAAGAAAGTTTCAGAGAATTCCCTGCCAAAAGCTTTTTCAATCTCTTCCTTTCCATAAATGAAACCCAGCATTCCACCCCAGGTTGCAGTAGGGTTATCCGAATCCCATCCTGTAAGCACCCCAATTTTGATGGTTTCCATTAAATCGCCTTCACCATAGAAAAGGCTCACGAGGCTGGCTGCAAAGTTTATTCCCGCTGCAAAGCAGCCATTGCAATACAGGTTTTGAGAAGTAATATCATACCCATCCTTTTCTTCGACCTGGTATCGCAGGTAAATTTCATCTCGTGCTTGTTCCCATGGAATTCCAGCTTCATATCTGGACTTAACGAAATCATACATTTTTGCAGGGTAAGAGTCTTCAGCGAGTAGGCCTCTTGCAAACTCAGCATTTTTAAATAATTGCCCTACTATTTGCTCCTTAGAATCAATATGAATCGCCTGAGCATACATGTTTACATAGAACAGAGAAATCCATTCTGCCTCTTCCCGAGCTGTAGTCTGTATTGGAAGCTTTGCCATCTCCCTTGCAAAGTCTGGCCTGCCGGGAGAAAAGAGCCCGAAAATTTCTGTTGTAAGTTGGGCATCTATCATTTCAAAATGAGGATTTACTTCCGGGTTACTAGTTTCCGGTGGGCTAATTCCTTCTCTCATTAAATCGAAAGCCGTTTGATTTGAAACCCAAAGATAATTTTCCTCTTCTATATGTATATGGTTAAGCCAGCCTTCCCGGATTTGCTCGCCTGTTAAAAGGCTGGTCTGATTTTCAAAAAGGAGGTACTGGTACATGTACTCGATATCAGTATCATCATCTGCTCCCCAAACCCCTGCAGAGTCTTCAAATACAAAATCTATGGTTGGAGATAGGGGACTAGATTCTCCTTCTGACCAAATATTAGGTTGATCTGGCTTTCCCCAATCTTCCCGGGTATAGAAATCACCTGTTTTTATATCACCAATATTCCCAATTTTATCCATTTCGGTTACCAGGCCCGTCCAGTTAGCTATACATTGAGCAAGCCAGAAACCGTGAAGTTTGTCCTCATACTCTATTCTGGAAATAACGAGCTCAGCACCGGTAGGTTCATACGAAAGGTATTCGAGAGAAGGATCTGTATGAACAAGTTCCTTAGGAGAAGGTGGGGAGCAGGAAACAAAAACGATAAATAAAAGGATTAGAAACCAGGCACTCATCAGCTTGCCTCAATTAATGCATACTTCTTATCCTCATCCTGTACCAATTTCCCTGATTTTGTGTGAATGGAGTGATAAAAAAGCAGTGTAGCTTTTTCTTTAAGTGCTTGCCGAAGAATGAGGGTTTTTGCCTTTTTAGACTGAATAGGGTCAATATCCATCTGCTTCATCGCGTAGTGATTTAAATGGTATTCCGAGGGAACCAAATCCCCTAAATAATAAGCGGTTTCACCTTCGCTTTGAACCTTCACTATCTGATGTCCTGGGGTATGTCCGCCTGTCTTAATTAATGTAACTCCCGGAACCAGTTCGAAATAAGTATCCGTAATCATAACAAGCTTTTCTTCGGCATGGAGCTTATAAAGCTCGTCCATCAAATAATCACCGCCTTTTACCGGGTTTTGTTCTCCAACTCGTTGGATGGCATAATGCCACTCCAGTTTTTGAACAAAGTAATTGGCATTGGGCATGGTTAGGCGGGTAGTAGCTTCCTTATCAACATAGGTAGAACCTGCCGCATGATCGAAATGAAGGTGGGTGAGTACAACATGAGTAACATCTTCAGGCCTTAATCCAAAAATATCTAGGTTGGTTTTTAGATTGGAGGTGTCTTCATAATTACTTTTAGAATCAAGGCCCCAGCCCAGCCCGGTATCTAGCAGGATAACCTGTTTGTCGGACTTAATGAGGATAGGGTCAATACCGATAGTAGTGGAAGAAGTTGGTATTTCATGGGGGTTCTTTTTTGAAGTGATATCCTCGGCGTTCACTTTTACGAAGGTTCCATCATTATATACTTCAAAAATACCTTCGCTTAATTGTTCAACTTCAAATTGCCCAATATTCAGAATGCTACCTCATCAAATTTAGTTCATGAGTGGTGATCAACAACTTAATAAATCTTCTCTTTCAATCAATTCGTTTTATCTTTACCTGAATGAATAATTTTGACGCTATTATAATCGGTTCCGGACATAATGGACTAACCACCGGATGCTACCTCGTTAAAAATGGATTAAAAGTCTTAGTGCTTGAGAGGAGAGATACCATTGGCGGAGCAGTTTGTACTGAGCGGATGTTCCAATCAGAAGAAAACCCAAGTGGCTTTCTAATGGATGTAGGCTCTTCTGTTCATATAATGATCCATCAAACTGGGATTATAGAGGAGCTCGAACTCACTAAATACGGGCTGGAGTACATCGATATGGATCCAATCATGTCTTACCCTGTTCCAACCGGAAAAGGAGTCATTCATTTTTGGAAGGACGTGGACAGAACCCTTGAATCCATCTCTAAAGTAGCTCCCGAAGACGTTAAGAATTACAAGGAATTCATCGAGTTTTGGGGGAAGATCAACAAAGGAGTATTGAAAGCTTTTATGACTCCTCCTACCACAGGTGGGATTATGGCAGAAATGGCTAAGGCCCAAATAAAAGATGGGGCCATGTTTAAAAAGGGAGAGCAGGCTGCTGGCCTTCAAAAAGTGTTATCCAGTTATGGGAAAGTGGTAAATGATGCTTTTGATAATCCATATATGAAAGCAGCACTGCTTTGGTTTGCCGCTCAATCTGGTCCTCTGCCAGATCATTCAGCAACAGGCGATTTTGCGGGCTGGCAATCTATGCTACATGAAAGCGGAGCAAAGCATCCAAAAGGTGGGAGTGGTATGCTCACCCAGGCTATGAAGAATTTAATCGAAGCGCATGGAGGGGAAGTCAAAGCCAATAAACCCATTAATAAGATCCTTATTGAAAACGGTAAAGCGATCGGTGTTGAAACAGAAGAAGGAGAGGTATTCAGGGCACCTGTTATTGTATCAAATGCGCATGTTCAAACTACCATGTTGAATTTGGTAGGAAGGGAACATTTATCCGATTCGATGTTTAAGAAGGTTGAAAATATTCATGTGGGGAATGGTTTCGGGATGGTAATTCGATGTGCGGTTGAGGAACTTCCTGAATATACAGCAGCACCTGATGATCCTTTCATCCATAACGGTATCCAATTAATGGCCCCTTCAGTTCAATACATGAATGATGCTATTGGTGATTACATGAGAAAAGAGCCTCCCCAAAAACCTGCTGTACTGGCAATGACCTTTTCAAAAATAGACCCTGAGGTTGCAAAAGACGGAAAACACACGATGTTTGTATGGGCTCAGTGGCATCCTTATGAACTCGCAAATGGACTTCATTGGGATGATATAAGAGAACAGGAGGCACAGAAGATTTATGACGTGGTAGTTGATTATGCCCCTAATATGAAGGGAAAGCTGATTGACTGGTATATTCAATCTCCCCTGGATATAGAACGAAAACATGGATTGTTAAAGGGGAATGTGATGCATGTTGAAATGAGTTTTGATCAAATGTTTATGTTTCGCCCTATACCAGAGATGAGTAGGTATGAAACTCCAATTAAGAATTTATTTCTTTCCAGTGCTTCCTGTCATCCTGGTGGCGGGGTATTCGGAGCAGCTGGCTATAATGCAGCTCAGGTAATCCTGAAGAAACAGAAACGAAAAAAGTGGTTTACTTGAATTCTAAAATAACTGTTCATTTATCTAAGTTGGATAAAAACCTGGATGCGATTGATCGTCGCCTGAATCAAGGGGTTCAACGAATGGCAGTAATAAAAGACAATGCTTATGGGCATGGTATTACAGAAGTAGCTAAATACATTACCAAAAGAGTAGAATGGTTTTGTGTAGCCAGAGCTGAGGAAGGTAAGCTGTTGAGAGGGCAGGGGATTACCAATCCTATTTTAGTATTTGAGGCTCCCAGGGAAGAAACTGCAGGCTTATATATTGAATTCAATCTTACAGCAACCCTTGCTGAGATAGGCTCTCTTTCTTTGCTAAAAGAGGGAACAGAGTTCCATATTAATATCGATACAGGAATGCACCGGCTTGGGGTATTACCTGAAGATGTATCTGTACTAACCGATGCCTTAAGCACCCATCAGGGGAAAATCTGTACCGGTATTTACACGCATTTCTACAAAGCTGATGATCCGGGAAACCCAGAGGTTAGCGAGCAATTAGAAATATTTAGATCTGTTAGATCAGAGTTTCCATCCGAATGGTTAACTCACACTGCTAATACCGGTGGGATATTTCATTACAAAAGTCTTGATCTACAATTTGATGCAGTGCGCCCCGGGGTTTGTTTGTATGGCTATGGCGCGGGAGATGTAGATGTTCCCGATCTCGAGCCTATTTTAGATTTTAACTCTTTTTTGATGCAGGTGAAACCGGTTCGTAAAGGAGAGTCGGTGAGTTATGGCAGTAGATGGCATGCTCCCGAAGACGGGTTTATCGGAATTGTCCCTGTTGGTTATAGTGCAGGAATTCCCAGGGTTCTGACAAATAAACTCGAAGTGGAGATTGAAGGAGAACTTTTCCCTCAGGTAGGAACCATAAGCATGGATTACTCAGTGGTTTACTTAAAGCAGAATGAATTCAATCCAGGAATAAAAGTGTATATGTTGAAAGGGAAAGAGTTATCAGCAAAAACATGGGCACAGCATGCTTCTACTATTCCTTATGAAATCACTACAAGACTGAAAGAGAGTATTGTCAGATGCTTTGTCTAGTCTTCAACGATCTCAAGTTCAACGTCTACCGTCAACGCTTCATCGACAGTTGCAACATCTTCGGGTATGAAAATCACTCTTCGTTCCCCTTCATACATTCCTAGAACACCATCTAATAGTCCGTCTCCAACACGTCCTATAGTAGATTGAGAGCCGATATTAGTTACCCTTACTGCAGAGGTACTCCCATTCAAGTAAGAACTGCTAAGGATTTCATCATCTAATCCCCGGATTGTATAATAGATTCGAATATCATCTCTAATGGTAACATTGAATGAGGAGGAGTCGCCTGTACTTATTACGTAATAAATCACCCCTGAATTAGTGATTACTTTTGAAAGGGCATTACTGGTATCTGCCAAAGCCGGAGCATCTGAGTAATCATTTACAAAGTTAGTTCCATTATCTCCACAAGCAATAAATATTAGAGAGAGAATGATGACAAAAAATAAATTGCGAGAGTCTTTTATAAACTGCATTAATTATTTAATAGTTGGACTGTTTAGAAACAGGTGAACTTGAATTTTATTTTAAAGATAAGGCATCAACCTATTAAATACTTAACCAGTGGAAGCGGGCTGATTAAAGTCTTCACCAAAGGCTTCTTTTAGTTCTTTATCTCTCCTTTTATTTGCGAAATAACTCACCCAGATGGCAAACTCATAAAGTACAGCAAGTGGCATAGCAATTAACACCTGAGAAATAGGCTCTGGTGGGGTAAGAAATGCAGCCATGACCAAACAAACGATAAAAGCATGTCTTCTATATTTCCTGAGGAAATCAGGAGTGAGTAGTCCAATTCTGGAAAGGGCATAACTAATGATGGGAATTTGAAAAATAAGGCCACAGGTAACCACCCACATAGCTAAGGAACCGAAGTACTCGTTGATGTCGAAATCATTCCTGACAATTCCTGAATCGGAGATGTTAAAAGTGCCAAAGAATTGAAGTGCAAATGGCACCAGGATTAAATAGCCGAAAGCCACACCAATCAAAAAGAAAACAGTTATGAAAATGGCACTTACGATGGTCTTCCACTTTTCTTTGGACTCCAAAGCAGGTTCAATAAAAGCCCACATTTGATAGAAAAATATCGGAGAACCAATTAAAAAGCCCGTAACTAATAGCATCCCCCAATAGGTGAAGAACTGACCGGGAAGCTTCCTACTCTGTAGTGTGAGGTCAATAGCATCAACTCCTATAAACTTGTACATAAAGAAGTCTGACTTGGAAGGGCCAAGTAATACTTCATCAATAACAAAATCAGAGAAGATGAAAGCTACGATTACTCCAACAACAACCCCAACGCATCCTTTTATAATCCTCCATCTCAATTCCTCAAGATGTTCTAGAAAAGACATTTGGTCAGTTCTATCAGGTGGAGTTACCACTTTAGGAGGTTCTTCTCCCATTATTTGTCGTTCTGAACTGCTCAAACTGTTTTTTTAGGCGGTTACAAAATCATAAAGAGGGAAACGTTCACAAAGGGCTTGTACCTCATTTGTTACATGCTTGTGAACATCTTCATCCCCGGGCTTTTGAATCACTTTGTCAATTAATACAGCGATGTATTCGAACTCCGACTCTCCAAGTCCACGGGTAGTCATTGCCGGCGCTCCGATTCGGATTCCAGAGGTTACGAACGGACTTTCTGTGTCAAAAGGCACCATATTCTTATTTACTGTGATTGCAGCCTTTCCTAGTGCTTCTTCGGCAATTTTGCCAGTCACTCCTTTATTCCTTAGATCTATAAGAATAAGATGATTGTCCGTTCCATTACTTACAATATTGTAGCCAAGTTCTATAAATTTAGAAGCTAGTGCTTTAGCATTTTTTTGTACCTGAATCTGGTAGTCTCTAAAAGAGGGGTCTAATGCTTCTCCATAAGAAACGGCTTTGGCTGCAACTACATGCATCAAAGGGCCGCCCTGGGTACCAGGAAATACAGCTGAGTCTAGAACTTCGCTCCAGTTCTTAGTTCTTCCTGATTTTGGAGCAACAACACCAAGTGTATTTTCTCCATCCTTCCCAACCAGGATCATACCTCCTCTGGGGCCCCTGAGCGTTTTATGAGTAGTAGTTGTAACTACATGAGTATGGGGGAGAGGGTCATTCAAAATCCTGGTAGCAATAAGTCCGGCAGTATGGGCCATATCCATCCAGAGCAAGGCACCGACTTCGTCAGCAATACTTCGGAAAGCTTCGTAATCATAGTCTCTTGAATAAGCCGAAGCTCCAATAGAAATCATTTTTGGGTTCACCGCTTTTGCTTTGTCTCTAATCTTATCCATATCAAGACGGCCGGTTTCTTTCTCCACACCATAGAATTCTGGCTTAAAATAAATCCCAGAAAAGTTAACTGGGGAACCATGAGTAAGATGGCCTCCATGGGAAAGATCAAAGCCAAGCAATGTATCACCTGGTTTCATTAAAGCTAGGTATACAGCAGCATTAGCGGTTGCTCCAGAATGAGGCTGAACATTTACCCACTCAGCTCCAAATAATTGTTTTGCTCTATCCCGGGCTATATCCTCGATCACATCTGCATTTTCACATCCACCATAATACCTTTTCCCAGGATAGCCCTCAGCATATTTATTTGTAAGGTTACTTCCATTAGCCTGAAGTACTGCTCGTGATACGAAGTTTTCTGAAGCGATAAGCTCAAGGTTATTATTTTGACGTACTGTTTCCTTTTCTAAGAGTTCAAAAACAGTGGGGTCTTGTTCCTGGATCGATTTCATTAATCAGCGTCCTTTTTGGTTAGCGATTCAATTTTTTCAATTCTCCTTAAATGACGGCCTCCTTCAAATTCCGTATCAAACCAGGCCTTAAGAATAGCTTCCAGTTCTTCTTCCTGATCCTCTAGTTCCCGTCCGGGAAGGCAAAGTATATTGGCGTTGTTATGAAGACGCGTCATTTCAGCAACTTTATGATTATATACTAATGCCGCTCTGATTTTAGGGTATTTATTTGCTGTCATACATACACCCTGACCACTTCCACATAGAATAATACCCTGAGGGTATTCACCGGAATCCACTCTTTCTGAGACTTGTACAGCAAAATCGGGGTAATCTACAGATTCATCAGAATGGGTTCCAAAATCGACAGGTGTATGTCCAAGATTTTCGAGGATATTTTTTGTGATTTGCTTGGCTTTAAAACCTGCGTGATCGCTCGAAATGGGGATGATCATTAATCAAAAATTGAAGTGAATGATTGGTTGGCAAATATCACTAAATTTTAGCTTAGTTTAAAGATTCATTTGCACAACCTTTACTCATCAAAAGCAGGTATATATGTACTCTCAAGAATTAGAAACAGCAAAAAAGGCGGCAAAAGAAGCCTCCGTAGTAATTCGGGGATTTGCTAAAGAGCGTTCTTTCAATATTGAGCTTAAGAGAAAAAATGACCTGGTTACTGATGCTGATTTAGCCTCCGAAAAAAAAATCATTGAAGTAATTAAAGCCACATTTCCTGAAGATCATTTTCTTGCTGAAGAATCAAATACACATACCGAACTTCCGGAAGGCAGGGTTTGGATCATTGACCCCATTGATGGGACAACTAATTTCTCGCATGGTTTTGCTCCCTATTGCGTTTCTATTGCCTTTTGGGAACATGGAAGCCCTAAGGTAGGATTGGTATTGGAAGTAGCACACGATGAATGGTTTCATGCTGTAGAAGGAGAAGGCGCTTTTCTAAATGGAGAACGTCTCGGTATTTCTAAAATTACAGATCCATCCAAAGCCCTGATAGCTACAGGGTTTCCATACAGTCAGTTTGATTTGGTTGATCCGTATCTCGAAGTGCTAAAGAGTTTGATGAAGAAAACACATGGTATCAGGAGAGCAGGCTCAGCTTCTTATGACTTATGTTGTGTAGCAGCTGGAAGATTTGAAGGGTTTTATGAATATGGGTTAAACCCATGGGACATTGCTGCTGGGATGCTGATCATCAAAGAAGCAGGAGGAGGGACCTGCGATTGGTTAGGGAAACAAAATCAATTATTTGGAAAAAGGATTATAGCCGGAAATGATTCCATCCGAAAGTTCTTAGAAGGCGAGCTTAGAAGCTTTTTTAAAGAAGAAGCACTGGCTGGCTGAGGAAAAAGGAGATAAGAGAAAAAAGCTTGTAACCTTCTTGATGTATGAAAGTGTACTTGGTTGAACATTAACACGGGGCTCGAGAAATAATTGGATTCTACGTCGGATAAAGCTTTAATGATGAAGGTTAAAAATGGTGATTTGGATAAACTCGGATTACTTTTTGAGCGATATAACCGTCCTTTATACAGCTTTTTCTACAGGAAGACATTTGAGCCCCAGTTAAGTGAGGATCTTGTTCAATCGGTATTTGAGCGCATGCTTAAATATCGGACAACGTACTCCGGTTCGGGTGCTTTCACCACCTGGATGTTCAGCATAGCGCGCAATGCGCACATCGACCACTTTCGTAAAGAAAAGCGGCGGCAGGAAGATGAGATACTTGACGAAGAACGAATCGAAGGTGAAGCTCCCGACGGGTACCAGGAACTGGATGACCGAAACCGAAAAAAAATTTTACTGGAACAAGCACTCCAACAATTGGATGATGAAAAAAAAGAAGTAGTGATACTTAGCCGATATGAAGGGCTTCGATATCATGAAATTGCCGAGATACAAGGTGTAACCGAAAGTGCAGTGAAAGTGAGAATGTTTAGGGCAATGAAAGAACTTAAAAAGATTGTAACCACACTTAGTGAGGCATATAGCAATGAATGAGAAGTATGAACAATTAATTGCAGATTACCTGGCCGGTAATTTGGACGATTCAGAAAAGGCGGAGCTCCAGGAGCTTATTACAAAAGGAAAAATTGATTTTATCGACTTCCGCGCGATGGAGCAGCTCCACGATGAATTGGACCTGATTCCAGTTCCGGAACCATCGCAAGAGATGAACTCGAAGTTCTATACTATGCTTGAGAAGGAAAAAAGCGGAGCTTCTTCATCAGCACTTGAAGCACTAACACAAAGCCTGTCAAACCTTCTGAACAAGTTAACCATGCCAAGGCTTGCTTATGCTTTTGTACTATTAGTTGTGGGAGGGTTTATCGGGAACCAAATGGGGAACAATGATACGCAAATCGAACAGCTTACTTCAGAAATGCAAAACATGCGGGAAATGATGATGGTAAGTATGCTGGAAGGCCCATCTACCACTGACAGGCTGAGAGCGGTAAATATTAGTGCTCAGCTCCCTTCTGTAGATGAAAAAGCTATCCGCGCCCTGCTATTTACACTAAATAATGATGAAAGCGTAAATGTTCGGATTCAAACCATTGAAGCATTGAGTAGATGGGGGGATAATGAATTGGTTCGGGAAGGATTAGTACGATCCATTGCGGGGCAGGAATCTGATATTGTAATCATCGAGATGGCCGATGCTATGGTAGAATTAGGAGTGAAAAACTCTGCAAATGAATTTCAACGCCTGATTGATGAGAAGGACTTGTCAGGTGCAACTAAAAGGAAAGTCGAAAATACCATTGCGGTATTACTATGATTATAACTGGAGTCAACATTATGGAATCTCTATTAAACTTCATTCTCAAATTATTGTTTATCTCAATCTTCGCACTTTTTTTCTCAGTGTTTGAGGTAACTGCTCAAGATAGAATTGAAAACTTTGACCTCACCATTCAGGGCAATCAATTTTCAGGTGATGAGGAGGTAGTGATCAAGAATATAAACGGAGAAGTGCTTGTTACCGGCTATGATGGAGACGAGATAATCATTGAAGGAAGGAAAGAGCTTTGGAAAAAACGAGGTGACATCACCCAGGAAGAAGCTAGTGAATACTACCTCGAAACCCGATCTTATGAAGGAAAATTCTACATCTATGTAGAAGCTCCCAATGCTTATGTAGAATTCAGAAGAGGGAGGTTAGACTATCACTGGCATTGGGATGACAGAGACTGGAATGATATAAACGCACACTTCGACCTGGTAATAAAAGTACCGGAAAACCTCGACCTGAAAGCTTCTACCGTGAATAGCGGAGATGTTGTAGTTGAGGAAATGATGAGCAGAGTGAGAGCCAGTAATGTAAATGGTAGTGTCGTCATCAAAGATGCAAAAGGAGCTGCTGATGCCAGTACAGTAAATGGCGATATAGAAGTTTGGTTCTCTGAAAGCCCAACAGAAGATTTAGATTTTCAAACAGTAAATGGAAAAATCGAAGTGTATTCTCCCGAAGATTTGTCCGCAGTAATAACCTTTGAGAGCCTACATGGAGAGTTATATACCGATTTTGATGACATAAAAAGACTCCCAAACCGATTGAACAAGGAAAGAAAGGGAAACGGGTATCGATATAAAATAAACCAAAGCTCACCCATTCAAATTGGAGATGGGGCCATTGAAATGGCTTTTGAGATGGTAAATGGAGATGCCTACATCCGCGTAAGAAAATAACAATACAAAAAAGAAGACCATGAAAATATCAAAAACTATTATCTACCTGTTCGGCTTTATTATGCTTACTTCAGGTACAGTTTTAGGGCAAAACGACTTAAGCGTACCATTATCTGACCCCGGTAAACCTGGAAAACTCAGTCTCAATGCAGTGTATGCAGACGATATTGTAGTTAAGGTTCACAACGGAAACGATGTTATTGTAATGTTTGATGGAGAGGATGATGACCGTTACGATAACTACAATCGTAATGGCCTCAAAAAAATCTCGACCAGCGGAGTTGGTTTAGAAGTCACCGAAGACAATAACAATGTGCGTATCAAAACAGCACCTAACAGCCATGATCTGGACTTGGAAGTATGGGTCCCAAAAAACTTCTCCTTAAATCTACAGGTTACACATGGAGATGTAGAAGTCCATGGAGTAGAGGGAGAACATGAAGTTCGTGCTACTAACGGAGACATTGAGATGTATGACATTGGAGGCTCGGTTGTTGTAAATAGTGTGAATGGAGACATAGAAGTAAATATGGTTTCCGTTACCCCGAATACTCCCATGTCATTTACAGGCCTAAATGGCGATATCGAAGTGTCATTTCCTGCGAGTACAAAATTCACCGGCAAAATGAAGACTGACTATGGGGATGTATATACAAATTTCGATATCCAGTTAGACCGTTCTTCAAGTGCTTCGGAAATAAGTAGCGGCGATGGAAAGTATACGGTAACCATCAATAAATGGATTACAGGTACGGTAAATGGTGGAGGCCCGGAATTTCTTTTCAAAACCCTTCACGGTGATATAGAAATAAGTAAAAATTAGTAAATCGGGGAAACGCTAAGCGGTTCCGACCGTCGAACTTACAAGAAAGATAACCCCGCTAATTTAGTGATTCGACTTTGCGGAAAAGTCGAATCACTGAAGCTAGCCTAGCCAACTCTATACAATGAAAAAATCAACTACCCTGCTATTGCTGTGCTTATGCTTCGGAGGTACCACACTAGCCCAAAACTTTGCCCCAAAAGAACGGGCGGTAACCAATTTGGCAAATCCAACAGGAGAAATGGATTATCGGTTTGGATCAGAAGATGCTCCTACAATGGACGCTATTCGAATTACAAGTGGAATTATCTTATTGGATGGTTTACTGGATGAAAATGCATGGAGAAATGCCCCAGTTGCCACTGGTTTCACTCAGCGCTTCCCGGTTGATGGAGGTACTCCTTCTCAGCGCACTGAAGCTCAGATTTTATACACCGATAAGTACATTTACGTTGGAATCATGGCTTATGAAACGGCTATTGATTCTGCTAACAGTCCTTTATTCAGAAGAGATGGTAGCGAGACCAGTGACTGGGTATATGTGAGTTTTGATAGTTACAATGACAAGAGAACAGCATTTACTTTTGCTGTAAACCCAAGAGGTGTTCAGAAAGACATTCTCTATTTTGATGATAATAGTGAAGATGTTTTATGGGATGCAGTTTGGGAAGCTGAAGCAGTTACACATGCAAATGGTTGGTCTGTTGAGATGAAAATCCCCTTATCTCAGTTGAGATTTAGTTCAAAGACAGTTGAGCAGAGTTGGGGAGTAAATTTCCAGCGTCGTGTAGCCCGGCATAATGAGTTCAACTACTGGGCACCTACTTCTCAAACAGAAGCAGGAGCAGTTTCTCTATTTGGGAGATTAAATGGAATTACGAATTTAAAGGAGCCCAGAAGGCTTGAAGTCGCTCCCTATGTTTCTTCAAAATTAACAAGAGAACCCGAACAAGATCCTAACGATCCTTATTTTGAGGATAACGATGTTGAATTTGGGTTAGGAGGGGACGTTAAATATGGGTTGACATCAGACCTAACGTTGACTGCTACAATCAATCCTGATTTTGGTCAGGTTGAAGCCGATCCATCAACAATAAACTTATCTCAGTTTGAGATCTTCTTCTCAGAACGAAGGCCATTTTTCCTTGAAGGAAGTGACATTTTTAGATTTGGACGAACCAGGACGTATAATACAGCCGGGAACCCAAATACATTTTATTCAAGAAGGATAGGGCGTTCTCCTCAGGGCTCTTTGGGAAGATTTAATTCATTTAGAGGTGGGTCAGTCTTCGCCTCCGATAGTGTTACATCTTCCTATCAAAATATTCCTGATCAAACTAACATAGCCGCAGCTGCGAAAATAAGTGGTAAAACAAAATCGGGTTGGTCAATAGGAATTCTAAATGCTTACACATTAGAAGAAACAGCTGATTTCACAGTAAACCAGGGAAATATTCTGGGGCAGACAACCGGTTCATATGCCGTTGAACCCGCTACCAATTATTTGGTTGCCCGAGTCAAAAAAGACATTAATGAGGGCAATACTGTTGCTGGTGGTTTCCTGAGTGCGGTAAATCGAAACATCGATGGAACGTATTTTGATAACTATCTGAGAAACTCAGCTTATGTAACAGGTGCCGACTTTGAGCATAACTGGAATGACAGGGAGTATGTAGTAAGTGGAACTTTTTCAGTTAGCCAGATTAATGGATCAGCCGAAACTATTACGAGAGCTCAGTTAGCCCCTCAACGCTACTATCAACGTGCTGACTCTGATGAACTCAGTGTAGATGACACAAAAACCAGCCTTGAAGGTTTTGCTACCGAATTGAGCTTAAGAAAATCATCTGGAGACCATTTTACAGGATCGGTAACCTACTCTGAAGTAAGCCCTGGTTATGAAACCAATGATTTAGGATTCCAGAACCGCGCAGATTATCGTGCAGTAGCGCTGGCTTTCCAATATCAGGAAACTTCTCCCAAAAAAGTGCAATACTGGGAAATGTGGAGTTATCACTTACATGGCTGGAACTATGATGGTGATCGAATTTGGCAGAACTATAACATAGGTGGGTTCACCAGGTTCCAAAATCAGTGGTACCTAAATGCCAACATTAATACTTCTTTTGGTAGAATTTCTGATCGTCTGACAAGAGGTGGGCCTATTATGAAGTATAACGATGATTTGAACTTCAACTTCAATATGGGTACCGATAGAGCGAAAAAATTCTTTATGTACACTGGTCAATTCCACCGCAGGGATATCGAGAATGAATATGATGATTACTATTGGTTTGGCATAACCTATCAACCAACAACATTTATCCAGATCACTGTTGAGCCCGAAGTGGGATTTGAACTTGATGAAGATCAGTATGTGTCAACCATCGAGCGAAATAGCACAGATCCTGATGCCAACCAAACCTTTGGCAACAGGTACATCTTTGCAGATTCAAGAAGTACAAGAATTTCTACTGAGTTTCGTGTTAACTGGACATTCAACCCTAAGATGAGTCTACAGACATTTGTTCGTCCGTTTATTGCTTCATCCCGTTTCTCTAACTTTGGTGAGTTCAACAATCCAGGAGGCTTCGGCTTTGATCGATATGGAGTGGATGAGGGAGACCTTTCGACTGATGGCAACGGCAATTTTGATGTGGATATAGATAGAAATGGAGATAATGATTTCAGCTTTAGTCGTCCAGATTTCACTTTCCGTTCTTTGCAAGGTAATGCAGTATTTCGCTGGGAATACAAACCTGGTTCTACCTTCTTCCTAGTTTGGCAGCAACAACGCGATGGAGGAATAAGTGACGGAGAATTCAATTTTAGCAGAGACTTTGTTGATATATTCAATCCCGATCCAATTAATGTTTTCTTAGTTAAGTTTAGTTATTGGTTTGGCAGCTAATGAAAACAACACTTTGATCAAAAGGGGATGCATTGCACCCCTTTTTTTTATTTGTAACACCAGCTGTTTATACTTCTCTTAAGTTCAATTAGGGCATCTTTCCCTCTTAGTACGTTGGGGCTCTCAAAGTAAATGTGATAACAGCGATAGGTTTTTATGAGAAACACTTTATGTGTTTGGCTATGTGCGTTGGTAGTAATTCTGGCTTTAATTTCACCTGCACTCCTGGCTCAAAACTCGGCCAATAAACCATCTATTGAGGCGGTAAGAGTAACCTCCGACTCTGAAATCAAAGTAGATGGAGTACTGGATGAAACTATCTGGACTAACGCACTCCCAGCGACGAATTTTACCCAAAACTTTCCGGATGATGGGGGAGAACCGAGTCAAAGAACAGAAGTAAGGGTGCTCTATTCAGATCAATATCTGTATGTAGGAGCGTATAATTTTGATTCATCCCCAGACTCTATAGCAGCAACATTGTTTAGAAGAGATGGAGATGAGCTAAGTGACTGGATATTTGTAAGTATCGACAGTTATAATGACAACTTAACTGCTTTTACCTTTGGTGTGAACCCAGTTGGGGTGCAAAAGGATGTGATGCAGTTTAATGACATCGAAGAAGATGTGCTGTGGGATGCCGTTTGGGAAGCTGAAACAACTATTGTCTCTGATGGCTGGGTAGCAGAGTTTCGAATCCCGTTATCTCAACTTAGATTTACTTCATCTAAAAGCGAACAGAATTGGGGGATTAACTTCGAACGGCAAATCGCTCGACACGATGAATACAATTTTTGGTCCAGGATTCCCAGGGAAGAATATGGAGAAGTTTCCTGGTATGGTGATTTAGAAGGAGTGATGGATTTAGTACGTCCTATGCGCCTTGAAGCGTTGCCATATGTCTCAACCGAACTTACGCGAGAACCTGATCTAAATAATGGTGATCCATTTTTTGAAGAGAATGACCTTGGATTCAAAATTGGTGGAGATTTTAAATACGGAATAACTTCAGATTTTACCCTTACCGGAACAATAAACCCGGATTTTGGGCAAGTAGAAGCCGATCCGGCAACTATTAATCTTACCAATTTCGAAATCTTTTTTGATGAGCAACGTCCTTTTTTCCTTGAGGGTAATGACATTTTCTCTTTTGGAAGAACGGCTTCACAAAACACGTTTAGTACCCATTTTAACTTTTATAGTAGAAGAATAGGAAAAACCCCATTTGGTCAAACCTTCCTGGCCGGTGTTACCGCAGATTTTGAAGATCGGCCACAAGAGACCACCATAGCCGGGGCAGTAAAAGTGAGTGGAAAAACAGATAAAGGATTATCCATCGGTTTTTTGGATGCATATACCCTTGAAGAAAATGCCGATTATTTTTTCTCAGGAGATCAGTCACGAGGTGAATACCAGGTTGAACCCGCTACAAATTTTATGGTTACCAGGGTAAGACAGGATCTGAAAGGAGGGAATATTCAGCTAGGAGGTTTTGCCAGTGCAGTAAATCGATCTTTTAGTAATTCATACCTGGAAAATTACCTTCATAAGTCGGCGTATCAAGTTGGGTTAGATGGGCAATATTTTTGGGCAAATCGTAATTGGGGAGCCAGTGGCGTTTTTGCTGCAAGTCAGGTGAATGGTACCCGTGAGGCTATCTTACAAACCCAGACAACCTCAGCCAGGTACTATAACAGGGTAGATTCAGACAAGCTGTCAGTCGATCCGTCGAAGACAAAGCTTGATGGGTATTATGGAGAGTTTAGCATCGGCAAATATGGTGGTTCAGGCTTATTGTATTCAGCTACCTACTCTGAAATGAGTCCCGGCTATGAAGTGAATGATATTGGTTTTCTTGAACGAGCCGACTATAGGTCTCCACATTTCTATGCCGAATACTTAAATCTGAATTCCGATTTATTCCGTTTCTACCTGCTTTGGGGCTTTGGAGGTTATGCCTGGAATTTTGATGGGGATATGATCATGAATTTTTATTCAGCGGGTGCTTATTTTCAATTGAATAATTTGTGGAGCATAATAGGTACAGCCGGATTTACGGGAAAATTCTATAATGATAGAATTACGAGGGGAGGGCCTTTAATGAGGCGGCCAAAGGACTGGAATACTAGTCTTGAATTAAGATCCAACCAAACGAAAGCGCTATATGCCACCCTAGGAAACAGGTATCGGAGAGATGCCTCAGGAGAGTATACCACTACGCTTTATGCTTCATTGAATTATCGCCCAACGAGTTATATTCAGTTGCAATTTTCTCCTACCTATATAAAAGAGAAAAATACAGATCAGTTTCATAGTATCGATAATTATGATGCCGATATTGCTGATGAATATCTATTCTCAGATGCATTTTTGGATATTTTTTATACTGAAATAAGGATAGACTGGACGTTCACATCAAAGCTAAGCCTTCAAACCTTTACACGTCCATTGCTTTACACAGCCGATTTCAAAAACTTCAAATATTTTGAAGAGCGTAAGACCTACAACTTCGTTTATCTTGGAGAGACAGAAACGGCGGACTTCAATTATAAAGCTCTTCAGGGAAATGCGGTACTAAGATGGGAATATCGTCCGGGTTCTACCTTTTACTTAGTCTGGCAACAAGAAAGAGAGGGATTTGTTAATAATGACATTTTTGACCTTTTCGGGGGAACTCGTGACATTTTTGACAATAAACCCACTAACATTTTCCTTTTGAAGTTTAGTTACTGGTTTGGTTCATAGTTTGGCATTTGAATTGCACTAGTATTAATCCGGTTCATTATCTTCCGGAGTAAAAAAGAAATTCAAAATTATTCATTATGCATACTCAACTCACTGCCGACCAAGTGCAGAGCATACAGGCTTCATTTATGAACAAAGTTTACGCCTGGATGTGTTTGGCCCTCGCTTTAACAGGATTTGTCGCTCTAAGAACGGTTTCATCAGAAGCCATGATCAATTTAATTTTTGGTACTCCTGGCGTGCTCTTTGGATTAATCATCGCCGAATTGGCCATTGTATTTGGGATGGTTTCTATTATTAACCGGATCTCTTCGAATATGGCAATAGGCCTGTTTATGTTGTATTCGGCGTTAAATGGGCTCACTCTTTCGGCTCTGTTACTGGTATATACTCAAGCCTCAGTTGCCTCTACCTTTTTCATTACCGCAGGTACTTTTGGAGTAATGAGTGCCTATGGTTTTTTTACGAAAAGAGATCTTACATCGTGGGGAAATCTGCTTTTTATGGCATTGATTGGGCTGATTATTGCGAGCATCGTAAATGTAATCTGGTTTAATTCAGCAATGTACTGGATCATTACCTACGCAGGTGTTTTGATCTTTGTAGGGTTAACCGCTTACGATACCCAAAAGCTTAAGCGCCTTAGCCTGGAAGTTGATATTGAAAGCGAGGAAGGCAGAAAGGGAGCCATAATGGGAGCACTAGCCTTGTATCTCGATTTCATTAACCTGTTTATTTTCCTTCTTCGAATTTTTGGGCAAAGGAGATAAGAGATACACTAATCGAAATTAAAGCAGCTCATTAGTGAGCTGCTTTTTTTATATCAATTCGATAGTTCGAATAAGCAAGTCTTCTGAGTTTCCGCCAATCATAATTTCGAATTCTCCGGGCTCAGCTGCGAATGTTCGGTCGGGGCCATAGAATGCTAATGTTTCCCAGTTAATATCAAAGACCACCTGCTTCGATTCCCCTGGTTCGAGTTCAACTTTTGTAAAACCTTTAAGCTCCTTTATGGGGCGGATGGTTGAAGAAAATAAGTCATTAATATAGAGTTGAACGGTTTCACAGCCTCTTACCTGGCTAGTATTTTTGACTTCAATAGAAGCAAAAATTTGTTCATTCATCTTCATAGTTAATGAGCTGAGCTCCAGGTTTGAATATTCAAAAGTCGTGTAGCTTAAACCATGCCCAAATGAATATTGAGGGGTTTTTTCAGAATCGACATAATGAGACCAAAATACATATAAGGGGTCAACGTCGGGATTTACCGGGCGCCCTGTATTAGTTCTATTATAGGAAATTGGCATTTGACCAACGTTTCTAGGAATTGACATTGCCAGCTTGCCCGAAGGGTTGTAATCTCCAAATAGCACATCTGCGATCGCATTACCCGATTCAGAACCTAACTGCCAACACTCGAGGATAGTCGACATATTTTCATATAACCACGGCTCTGCAATTGGTCTGCCATTTATAAGAACTACTACTATGTTTTCGTTTACTTTATTGATCTCTTTGAGCAAATCAAGTTGAGTTCCCTTTAACCCAATTTCCGTTTGGCTTCGTCCTTCTCCGGACTGAAAGCATTCTTCTCCTAAAGCTATAATGACCATATCAGAAGATGCAGCAAGTTCAACTGCATCTCCAAAACCTGATCGATCATTCGCGTTAGACAGATCAAGTACTTGCGTAAATTCCGGGACGCCGGTTGAAAGGGTATATCCTTTGGCAAAGCGAATGTCTATGTCTTCCGATACTTTGTTTTGAAGCCCTTCGAGCAAAGAGACCGCACTAAATGGTACTGCCTGAGCTCTCCAGGTTCCGATAGGTGTATCTTTATCTTCAGCAAGTGACCCAATTACTGCTATCGACTTTGCTTCCTTTGAAAGGGGGAGGAGATTCTTTTCATTTTTTAGTAGAACAATAGACTTCAAAGCGGCTTCTTTTGCGGCTTCTAAGTGTTCGCTGCAGTACACTTTTGACTGTTCCAGGTGCTCATCACAGTACCTGTATGGATCATCGAAAAGACCTAGCTTGAATTTTAGCGTGAGAATCCTTCGAACAGCATCATCAATTATTGATTCATCAACTTCTCCGGATTCAACTATTTCTTTAAGGAAGTATTCAAACCCCTGGGACTCCATATCCATATCCGAGCCTGCTAATACTGCTTTTTTGGAGGCCTCCCGTAAGTTTTTGGCATATTGATGAATTTTCATCTCTCCAATCGTATTCCAATCGGTGATAATGAAGCCTTCGAAGCCCCAGTCTTCTTTTAAAATCTTTCGTTGCAGGTGAGTATTTGCAGTTACAGGAATGCCATCTATATCGTTGAAGGAGTTCATAACGGTTGCCACACCAGCTTCTACCGATGCTTTAAAAGGAGGGAACACGTGATTATAAAGAGTATTGGTATTTAATTCAGTAGTGTTGTAATCCCTGCCTCCCACAACAAATCCGTAGCCTGCAAAGTGTTTTGCTGTAGCTGCTATGGTGTTTTTTTTTGAAAGGTCATTTCCCTGAAACCCTTTTACCCTGGCTACAGCAATCTGTGTTCCAAGATGAGTATCTTCTCCTCCTCCTTCAATAACTCTTCCCCAGCGTGCGTCTCGTCCTATATCCATCATTGGAGCAAATGTCCAATGTACACCGGAAGCAGCAGTCTCAGTAGCCGCTATTCTTGCAGATTTCTCAATTAATTCTAAATCCCAGCTGCATGATTCGGCCAAAGGTATTGGAAACATAGTCTTATAGCCATGAATTACATCATATCCGAAAATTAGGGGAATGCCTAATCTTGATTGCTCTACAGCTAGTTTCTGAGCTTTTCGAGTAGCTTCAACCCCATACACATTTAGCATAGAACCTACTTTACCTTCGGTGATTTTCCGGTATCGCTCTTGCTCGTCCACTCCTTCAGGCATAGGGCCAGTTATGTCCCAAGTGCTCGAATATTGGTTCATTTGACCTATTTTCTCTTCTAAAGTCATTTTAGAGAGAAGCTCATTTACTGCTTTAGCAATATCCTGTTGTTCAACAGGCTTTTCAAGACTAGCTTTAACTGCCATTAAATAAAATTCTAATCAACGTTCAATCAGTAAATTTAATCAAATTGAGTTATTAGAATCTCAGATAAAAAATCTCACAGAGTTGGGACTCTTCTACCTTTAATTAGCTGGCGCTCTTTTTTTGTGGCAATAATCAAGCTGCTGAACCAATTCGAATCATCATAAATTAAGCCTTCACGTATTGCTTCTCTATACACTTCACGAAATAATTGATGCTGAAACACTTTCACCTTCCAAACCACGATCATTCTTGACCAGTAGATTTGGCTGAGTAAAATTCCTGCAAAATTAACCGATAAAATAAATTTATAGTCATGGTATTGAAGGGCAAGAATAATTGAGAAAATGCACATACCAATGAATATCAGGTAAGGGATAAGTAGCAGATGAACTCTTGCCTTAACTAGAAGCTTATAAGCATCATTATTATTGAATAGATATTTTTTACTGTCCATGAATTAAAAAGCTAACGTATCGAATTCAAGAACAGCGAGCAGAGAAAATGTTACATCAGAAGTAGCAAATTTCTATAAGTATAGAGTTAATCATTGATTTGGCTAATGATGTACTCCATTTCTTCTCGGATTAGATTCGGGTTAGTCCATGGTACAAAGTGATTCATCTCAGGAATCATGATCATATTGGGAGGATTATTAGGAAGCATTTTCTCTATGAAATAGGCATTAGCTTCAGGAACGAGATTATCTTTTCCTCCCTGAATCACAGAGACAGGCTGAGTAACGGAACCCCATAGAGGTTTCATTGTTTCAAGTTCTTGTTTAAGTGCTAAAATTTCCTCATTTGTTGAGTACAAGAAACCAGGTAGCATCCAGGATAAGATTCTATAGTGCACGGGTATTTGGTACCATTTCGTTTTTTCTAGCTCAGGGTCTACCGACCCTGCAACAATAATTAGTCCCTCAACCAGCTCCGGAGCATCTATAGCCATTCTTACTATAACCGGGCCCCCATAAGAATGACCTACCAAGATTGCGCTAGTTTCTTCGCTCTTGAGCACCTCCAAAATATCTGCGGATTGTTTTTCTAATGATCGTTCAGGAATGCCATAATCACTATTACCAAAACCGGGGCGATCAACGGCAATGAGGTGATATTCTTCTAGAAGAAGTTCATCAGATAAAAAGCCTAAAAAGTTATCCCAGGTACCTGGCGAACCATGAACAAATAGAAAGGAGGGCTTAGAAGTATCACCGACAGTGACATAATGGATAGTTCTATCTTCATTGATAATAGTTTTGAATTCTGGTTGATAACTCAGTTCAGAAAAAGCAGAATCAATTTGTTCCTGTGATACTGTAAAATCCATATTGTTTAGAAAGATGAGGATTCCACCCAAAGAGAGCAGAACCAGAACAAACAAGCCAAGAAGAGTTCGTTTTAAAATTTTCAAAAAAGCTTTTTTTAGTGATTCTACTACTAAGCTGCCAAAAAAGCATCACCAAATCATTAAATAAATCCTGCTCTTAAATTTTTAGAAAAGATTTAGTGGTACCTTCAATTGTGATTTTTTTTAGATCAAGGAAAAGCTATCAAAAGCATTGGAACGGGTTGCCAATAGAGGTAACCCGGAAGGATATTAAGAACCTCTACGTTCGGGTTAATAGAAGGACAGGGAAGGTTAAGGTTTCATGTCCAATCCATATTTCGGAAAGAGGGTTAGATGCATTCCTTAATTCCAAATCTTCCTGGATAGAAAAGCATTACAGGAATCACCTGTTAGCTCCAAAACCAGAAATTGACTTCGACTATCAAACCGGGGAGTTACATTATTTATTTGGAAAAGCTTATCCACTTAAAGTAGTGGATAATGCTAACCAAACAGGGGTACATTTTCTGGAAGATTGTATAGTTCTTGAGATGAAAGGAGCCTCTGACAAAGAAAAAAGAAAGAAGGTATTAGAAGATGGATACAGAACTCAGCTCAGGAAAAGGATTTCGAATTTAGTGCGCATCTATGAGCCTAAAATGAATGTAACTGTTAATGAATATCGAGTTAAAAGAATGAGCACTCGCTGGGGATCTTGCAATATCAGGGCGAAAAGGATTTGGTTAAGCCTTGAGTTGGCGAAGAAAAGCGAAGGTTGTCTCGAGATGGTTGTAGTGCACGAGATGGTTCATTTACTGGAAAGGCTTCATAATAAAAGGTTCTACAAGTTCATGGACCTTTATATGCCTTCATGGAGAACATTTGAGCGCGAGCTAAAATCAGGGATCGACTGACTCTTTTAGCCTGATTCTTTAGTGAGATTTTAGAAGAAATAGGGGCGGAGTTCCCTTAATTGGGAGTATGTTGTTGATTAGAGGGCATTGGCTGAACTATCGCCTAAAAATGATCAAGATGATTATTTCATAAACTCATGATAGACTTCTTCAATCGATAGGGGAGCAACACCAAGCTTTTCCAATACCATAGATGCAACCTGTATTGCACATCCCCAGCTTATAGTAACACCTGCACCACCATGTCCATAATTATGGATAAAAAGCCGGTTGTTTCTCTCTTCTGGTTCTAACCTCAACTCTTCCTTTCTATTACCCATAAAACGATACCCCATCCTGAGTTCTCTATCTTTGTATTCGCGCAGGTCTACTCCAAAGCTTTGCAGGATGATTTCCTGGTTTAAACTCAGGATTTGTTCGGGGAATGATTGTCCATGAATCAGCTCGTATGGCTCTATCGTGGTTTCTCCTTTCCAGTTCATTTCTTTATCTATAGTACCTTTTTGCCTGCTCCCACCTAGTATCCATCCATCCTTTCTGGGATAAACGTATACATCTTGCAGAGTACCTTGACTAGATTTGTAGTGATCAGAACCAGGAGTAACATTATAAGAAATAGTTTTTCCCATTGTATCTCTTAACATGGGAGCTCCCTCAACAAAAAGTAAATGTCCTCGATAAATGATAGGGCTAAAATCCTCCTCGAAGAGCCACAGGCTGCCAAACTCGGAGCAGTTTATAACTATCTGACTTTCTAATTTTTCAAAACTTTCATGTGTTATTTCTCCAAATACGAGGGAGCCGCCTTTTTGTCGAAACCTGGAAAGCAACTCAGGGAAATACAAAGGCCAGTCGGCAAAAAAGCATTTGTATTCCCAACCCGTTTGAAACTCGATACCAGATTTGATAGGTATAGTATCAAATGAATTAAGGATAAGGGAGTCCTCCATTTCTGATACATATTCCGGAATGCTTTCTTGATGAGCAAAAAGCTCAAAATGTCTATGCGTGGTTAGCCCTTTGAACCGATGGTTGTGCAAGTATTCGAAGAAGGATAGGCTGTTCTTAAAAAGGCTGATTAGGTTTGGGTGTTTTACTGAATGCGGGATTACCGAAGCCGATGGAAAAGAGCTCACCTCTAGTGGGTTTTCTGAGGTTTTTTGCTTTGCATAAATAGTTACCTCAAATCCTAAAGTTTGTAGTATTAGTGCACAACTTAATCCTGATACACCCCCGCCAATTATTGAAATCTTTTCCGTACTAAAATTCATTTTTAAACAACTTCAAAAGCTAATTTTTTGATATAGATCAACTTATAAACCTGAATTTATATGAGAATATATTAACATATATGAATTCTTATTAACTATGTCGGAGTAATTAAATTTATATCTTTGCTCAACCATAACTAGTTGACCCAACATTGAGAAAAGTCTCTGTTCTCTTTCTTTTCTTAGCAGTAATAATCATCTCGAAATGTGATAGCATTCCGGTTTCTGACTTCCCGGATTATCCTGTAAGTATTCAACCTTATTCTGAGGCAGATTTAGTGGTACTGAATGCCAGGTATCAGGCTGAGAACAGGGAACATATTTGTTCGACGCTGAATGAGTTTGGCTATAGCGGATTTAGCCGGGTACTTTTCCCTGATGATATAAATCCATGTTTAGAAAGGTCGGAAGTTAGAGTAGAACTATCCGATCCCGACACGTTAATTTCTGTAGCAAAGAGAGTGGTGGTAAAAAACCAGGAATTTACCCTCGTAACTGATTCTACTGAATTAGTGATAGATGAAGTTACTCCATTGTATGGGTGTACAATTTGTGAAGGACCCGATATAAATAGCGTGCCGATTGAGTATAAAATTTCTTTCATGCCTCAAACCTATGATGGGGTGGAAGTAAATGGTTCAAAGATTACGGTTTTTGTGGATTCTATTGGGGTAAATCGCATTTGGGGGAATTGGTTTCCTGAATTTGAGGTGCCTGGGTTAATCAATATTGGTTATCTGGAGGCACAAAATATGTTGGTGGGTTGGGAAATTAATATGGAGCCTTATACAGGAGCTGATTCCATATTTGTTGTAGAACAAAAGCATTTGCAAGAACAACCTGAATTTGAATTTTACCCGTTCGTGAATGAGGGAGTACTTGAACTAAGGAAAACCTGGAGAGTGAATATTCGGTTTGAGGACAATACTTTTGAAGGATGGAACGCAAATATTGATGTGATAGATGGTCTGTTTTTAGCGATTGAACCCGTTAATGCAGAAGCGGAATTTTAAATAATTGGGAATAGTTGATTTCAACTGTAAAGAGAGAAAATGGTAACATTTGTTCCTCTGACTTCTCCTTTGCCCTGAAAAGGACATATCCTGCAATTGATAAAATAAAGTAGTATCAAATTGACTGAATTATTAGGAAAGAAAAAGCGAGTGTTAATCGTTGAAGACGACATGATCATCTCGCTAGTCATTGAAAACATGGTGAAAGAATTAGGTCATGATGTAGTTGGGAAAGCTATTTCAGGAGAAGAAGCAATTAATCTTGCTACAGAAAATGAGCCCGATTTGGTTTTAATGGACATTCGCTTAAAGGGAGAAATGGACGGTATTGAAGCAGTTATAGCAATAAAAGAAAAAATAGATACTTCGGTTATTTATCTAACCGGAAATTCTGATCGGGTAAATTATGATCGAGCTAAGGCTACAGAGTTTACTGATCTGATTACAAAACCATTTACACTGGCCGATCTTACAAAATCACTTGAGTTAATTTAAAAAAACTTCCTTTTGTGCATCTTTGAACTTATAATTGCGTAGTCATCTCGCAAATTATGGGCGCATTATGAGTACAAAATTCAGGAATTTAAAGAACGATCTTCAAGACCTGGAAAATGATTCTTCAGAATCAGGCATCGGAATCTCTCCTAAATCAGGAGGTGGGGGGTCTAAAACAGCTAATTACATCCTTGTAATAGCTTTTATTGTAACCCTCGTGTTTTATGCTGGTAACAGGGTAAGCAATTTCTTCACTAATATAGAAAACCCGATAGCTGAAGCCATTGAATCGTTCAATGAATACGATCCCGAGTTATTGGCAGGAATGGGAGAGATGATGGAAACCATGGGTTATGGGACACTTTCAGACGAGCAGCTTTCTGCACTTAGAGACGAAGGAGTAACTGCAACTGAAACCCAGGAGCTTCATGATATTGGATATACTGATATTACTTTAGAACAGCTCGTTGATTTACAACAAGCAGATGTAAGTTCAACCTATGCTACTATGATGAAAGAACTGGGCTATGACTTTACCGTTGATGATTTAGTCACTACAAGGCGAAATGGGGTAACTGCTTACTTCACAAGTAGAATGATGGATCAGGGATATACCTTTGATGAACTTACAAAAGAGAATTTAATTCGCATGAGAAGTATAGGTGTTACCGATGGTCTGGCAGAGCGACTTACAAACGAAAGAGGTGCAAGGCCTACGGTAGATGAACTTATTCGCTATAGAATAAGTAACCAATAAGTAGCTTTGTTTAATTTTTATTTCTAAACAAGGTTCATACTAATTACTTTAAATCCCGATCGTGTTACGATCGGGATTTTTTTATGCACCAATCACTTAGCTATGCCAGAAATTGTACTACCTGAAGTAGAGTTAAATATAAATACTCCTAAAAACCCTACTGAAGCTACTGTTGTTGAAAACTATATTTGTACGGCAGATAGTAGTCCCAATATTATTCGTCACATCACATTTGATATTGCAGGCACCGACTTAGAAGGTAAGTTCAGAGTTGGACAATCCATTGGTGTATTGCCTCCCGGAGAAAACGAAAAAGGCAGGCCTCATAAACTTCGGTTGTATTCGGTTTCTTCACCAACAAAAGGGGAGGGAGGAGAGCGACATTTAGTCTCAACAACGGTAAAACGAGCAATGGATGAAGTTGAAGGTACTTTCTATATGGGAGTATGCTCCAACTATTTATGTAATCTAAAAGTCGGAGACAAAGTTAAGGTGACCGGGCCGAGCGGAAAAAGGTATTTACTGCCAGAAAATATCCACGATTTCAACTTTGTTTTTTTTGCTACGGGTACTGGGATTGCACCCTTTCGAGGCATGATTATTGAATTATTTGAAGCAGGTTTTAAGGGAGAAGTTGCCCTTGTTTTTGGATGCCCTTACCGAACGGATGTACTCTACCCCAAATTCTTTAGTGAAATGGCTGATGAGAATGAAAACTTTCACTACATCAAGATGATCTCCCGGGAAGACCGTCGCCCAGATGGAAGTAAATATTATGTTCAAACGGCTATTGATGATCAGGCTGGTACTCTGGATCCCATTCTTTCACAAGAAAATACCTTGATTTACCTATGCGGTATGAAAGGGATGGAGTCAGGTATTTATCATAATCTTGCAAAAAAGGGTTATCTAGATTACCTGGTCTTAAAAGGAGATTTAGCAGAAAGGGACCCTAACGACTGGTCCTGGGAAGAAGTTAAAACTCAGATTAAGCCATCTTCCAGAACCTTTGAAGAGGTGTATTAAGCTTATTTTCCAAACCCAGTCACACCTCCAGAAACAATGAATCTCATAAAGTCTGTGGAATCGACTTCTACCGGGGTAATACTTTCTTTAGGGACTATATATAGGTTCCCAGAAAAGTTGTAAGAATGAGGGCAGTACACAGCTACTTCTTGCTCAAGCCCCAGGTTAGAAAGAGATTCCTGAGTGATAAATCCAAATCGAGCGAGTCCCATTTCTCCAAATTGGATTTTCACAGGCTCAGTAAATTTCTTTTTCTCACCAACAAAAGCTTCTGTTAAGTCTTTAAGAGAGCTATAAATAATACTCACAAGTGGGGTACGAGCCAGGATGTTTTCAAACCACTGGATAATTGGTTTTACAAAAGCCCGTGAAAAGATAAACCCAACCAGCGAAATGAGTACGAACCCTGTGAGGATGCCCAAACCTGGAATATTCCACTCAAACCAGCCAAAGAAAAGGTTGTTGAAGGTAGCATTTATCCAGTTTATGGTGATGCTCACAAGGTAGATAGTTGCTCCAACTGGAAAAACAATGAGCATGCCTCTTAAAAAGTAATTTAGTATCGGTTTCATATCATTAACCTTATTAGGTTCATACAGTTTTTAATAGAAGGTATTCGAGAGTAAGAACTGGATTTTTTCTATCTTCCCAGCCTTCGTAAATCGAAATACCCTAGTAGAAAGTTAATGTCCAGGAAGACTTCATCCCAAATCAGAAACGAGTTTTTGGAATTCTTTGCAGAGAAAGAGCACGCCATAGTATCCAGTGCACCTGTAGTTCCTAAAGACGACCCTACTTTGTTATTCACAAATGCAGGTATGAATCAGTTCAAATCCATTTTTTTAGGGGAAGAGGAGTTCCTTGCACATGAGGGGAAAAACTGGAGCCGTGCGGCAGATACCCAAAAGTGTATTAGGGTAAGTGGAAAGCATAATGACCTGGAAGAAGTAGGGCATGATACCTATCACCATACGCTTTTTGAAATGCTGGGGAACTGGTCATTTGGAGATTATTTCAAAAAAGAAGCGATTTCCTGGGCCTGGGAACTTCTCGTTGATCGATGGGGGATGGACCCGGACAGGCTATACGCTACTGTATTTGGAGGAGATGAATCGGACGGACTTCCAGTAGATGAAGAGGCTATAGAATTATGGAAAAGTCAAACTTCTATTGCTCATGATCACATCCTAAAGTTTGGCAAAAAGGATAATTTTTGGGAAATGGGAGACACAGGGCCTTGTGGGCCATGCTCCGAAATCCATATAGACCTAAGGTCTGATGAAGAGCGAAAGCAGCAAAATGGTGCTGAGCTTGTAAATATGGACGATCCCAGGGTGATGGAGATTTGGAATCTCGTTTTCATCCAGTTCAATCGATTGCCAGACGCTTCCCTTAAAACCCTTCCGGCCAAGCACGTTGATACGGGAATGGGTTTTGAAAGAGTATGTGCAGTGCTTCAGGGGAAATTCTCAAACTATGATTCAGATGTATTTACACCTCTTTTAGACCAAATTTCAGGATTAGCAGGGTTAAAATATGGTCAGAATGAGGAGAAAGATATTGCGATACGGGTTATTGCAGACCATATCCGTGCGGTGGTCTTTTCGATTGCTGATGGCGCTTCACCAGGAAATGATGGTAGAGGCTATGTAATCCGACGTATTCAGCGAAGAGCAATACGATATGGATGGGATAAACTGGGATTCAAAGAGCCATTCATGTACAAGTTGGTTCAGACCTTAGCTGATCAGTTTGAAGAAGTGTTTCCAGAAATCGTAGCCCAGCAAGAATACATTACTAATGTTGTAAGAGCTGAAGAGAAGAGTTTTCTAAAAACCCTTGGTCAGGGTATCGATATTTTTAACGAAATGATCAAAGGGAAGCAGCTTTTATCGGGAGAGGATGCGTTTAAACTGCACGATACCTATGGATTTCCCATCGATCTAACCCAACTTATGGCTCGCGAAAAAGGTATTGAAGTAGATGAGGAAGGCTTCAATAAAAATATGCAAGAGCAAAAGGAAAGGGCACGTGCTGCTGGAAAATTCACTATTGACCATAGCCAGGCCGGGGAATGGGTTACTGTGAACGAAGCTGATGATTTTCAGTTTATTGGCTATGATGATTTTGAGGATGAAGTGTTGATTACTGCCTATCGTGAGGAGAAAGATCGATATGCGCTTCAACTCAATAAGACTCCGTTTTATGCGGAAAGCGGAGGTCAGGTAGCCGACACAGGTATGCTGTCTAATGGAGAAGAGTTTATTCACATTATTGATGTTCAGAAATCTCAGGAAAACTTTATTCACTATGCCGAATCTATCCCGGAGGATTTATCAGGAAGCTGGACAGCTAGGATTGACCTTGAACGACGCCTGGAAATCCAAAAGCATCATTCTGCAACGCATTTAGCTCATGCTGCATTACGGAATATCCTTGGAGATCATGTTGCTCAAAAAGGTTCTCTAGTAAACGATTATCATTTACGCTTCGATTTCTCTCACTATGAAGCAGTTACTGATGAGCAGATTGATCAGATTGAGGCAGAGGTTAACGCAAAAATCCAGGAGAATATCCCCTTAGTGGAGGAAAGAAATGTTCCTATTGATGAGGCTAAGAAAAGGGGAGCTACCATGCTCTTTGGAGAAAAGTACGGAGATAAGGTCCGGGTAATTACATTTGGTGAAGAGTATTCCGTAGAACTTTGCGGGGGGACTCATGCAGGTGCTACTGGCGAATTAGGGCACTTTAGAATATTTACGGAAAGCTCGGTTGCTGCCGGAATAAGAAGAATTGAAGCCTTAGTAGGAAAAGCATCTGACCGCTTACTTAGAGAAGAAAAGAATTTAATTATCAAGTTTAGGAAAGCTATAGGTCATCATGAAGACCCAGTTCTGAACGTGATTAAGCTGCAGGAGGAGAAAAAAGCACTAGAAAAAGAGCTTGATAAGATTAACCTGCAAAATACAGGTGCTAAGCTGGATGAGCTGCTTAAAGGAGCTACCGAATTAGACAGTATTTCACTTGTAAAAGGGGAAATTTTAGGGGCTGATATGGGAGTTTTAAAGCAACTTGGATATGATGCACTTCAAAAATCTCCTGAGAATACCGTAACTGTTCTGGCATCACGGAATGACGAAGGCAAAGTATTCTTGATGGTAGCTGTTACTGAAGATTTGATTAAAGAAAAAGGACTTAAGGCTGGCGCTTTGGTCGGGCAGTTAGGCCGACTTGTTGGCGGAGGAGGGGGTGGACAACCTAACCTTGCAACAGCTGGTGGACGAAACCCTGAAAAACTGGATGAAGCGCTAGAAAAAGTGAATGAAATCCTTTCAGAATCCATTGGGTAGGCAGACAAAGCCAACGGCGAAAACTTTCAAAAAATTAGATATATTTCGACCCCTTTTTTAAGGAGACCGACAAAAAACTTACTATGGCAAAAAAGAAAAAAGATGATATCGTTTTTGCACCACGTGGCATTGGCGATTCAAATGACGGAGTAGTTCAAAAAGGTGTAGACCTTCCTCCGGCAACAAAGAAAAACCATAAAGACCTGGGCCTTTCTGAAGCCGATCTATTAGCGATGTATGAACAAATGTACTTGCAGCGTCGATTTGAGGAACGGGCAATGCAGCAATATCAAAAAGGTAAATTTGGTGGTTTCTTACATCTGTATATAGGTCAGGAAGCTATTTCTACTGGTACTGTATTCGCTTTTGACGATAAGGATGATATTATTACCGGATATAGAGACCATGGATGGGGTTTATGCCGCGGAATTTCTGCCAATGAGGGAATGGCAGAACTGTTTGGTAAGGCTACTGGTTGTTCTAAAGGAAAAGGTGGTTCTATGCACTTTGCTAACTCGAAAGAACACTTTTGGGGCGGCTATGGAATTGTAGGAGGGCATATTCCAATCGGTGCGGGGTTTGCATTTGCAAATAAATACAAAGGCACTGGAAATATTTCAGCTACCTTCTTTGGAGATGGTGCAGTAGATCAGGGGGCATTGCATGAGTCGATGAATATGGCTCAACTTTGGAAATTACCGGTTCTCTTTGTTGTAGAGAATAATGGGTATTCGATGGGTACAGCTGCAAAACGCCATACAGTTGCCGAAATCGTTGACCGGGCCAAGGGCTATGGAATGAAAAGTGCAGTGATAAATGGAATGGATGTATTCTCTGTATATGAGAAAATGAAAGAAATTGCTGACGATGTAAGAGCCAACTCAGAGCCTTATTTTATAGAAATTCGTACCTATCGATATCGGGGTCATTCAATGTCTGATCCTCAAAACTATCGTACAAAAGAAGAACTGGAGCAGTATCAAAAGATTGATCCAATCCTTCGGTTGAAAGATTACATGTTGTCCAATAAGCTGGCTGAAGAAGCAGCTATTAAGGCAATAGAAGATAAAATAGAGCAAGAAGTATTAGACGCAGTTACATTTGCTGATGAATCTCCTTTCCCTGAAATCCAGGAAATGTACGATGACATGTTTGTTGAAGACGAACCTTACTTCCACGTTTAAAAATTAGTTGAATTAGATAATGGCAGAATTACAGTTCAGAGAAGCAATTAAGCACGCTATTGATGAAGAAATGGCTCGTGATGAAAGAGTATTCGTCATGGGTGAGGAAGTAGCAGAATATAATGGAGCCTATAAGGTTACCGAAGGATTACTCGATAAATATGGTTTCAGAAGAGTAATTGACACCCCCATTTCGGAGCTTGGTTTTGCGGGGATTGGTGTTGGAGCAGCAATGCATGGTTTACGCCCTATTGTGGAGTTTATGACGTTCAACTTTGCAGTATTAGCTGCTGATCAGATTATCAATCACGCTACCAAAGTGAAATATATGACTGGCGGCCAGGCAGATTGCCCAATCGTATTTAGGGGTCCAAATGCATCGGCAGGACAGTTAGGAGCTACTCACTCAGTAGCATTCGATTCAATGTATGCTCATTTCCCAGGTTTAAAAGTGATTTATGTATCAGAACCAGATGATGCCAAAGGATTAATGAAATCTGCTGTCCGAGATGATAATCCGGTTTTATTTATGGAATCGGAGCAGATGTACGGCATGAAAGGGGAAGTTTCTGATGCTGAAGACTACATCATACCAATCGGTAAAGGAAAAATTAAAAGAGAAGGTAGTGATGTAACTATAGTCGCTCATGGAAAAATGTATCATGTTGCAGTACAGGCTGCTGCTCAGCTAGCTAAAGATGGTGTTGAGTGTGAAATCATTGACCCAAGGACGGTAAAGCCACTGGATGTTCCGCTAATCATTGAATCTATAAAGAAGACTAATAGATGTGTGGTTGTTGATGAAGCACATCCTTTTGCCGGGCTTGCTGCTGAAATTGGATTCTTGATTCAACGAGAAGCATTTGATTACCTGGATGCTCCTGTTCAAAGAGTTACCTTACCAGATGTAAATGCTCCGTTCTCTAAGAAACTTTTTGATGCCTGGTTCCCTAGTCCGAAGCAGGTAATCGATGCTGTAAACCAGGTTACATACAGAACTTAAAATCACTCAATAAAAGAAGCTATGGCCATTAAGATTGAAATGCCCAAACTCAGCGATACCATGGAAGAAGGGGTAATCGCAAAATGGAATGTGAAAGAAGGGGATACTGTAGAAGCAGGTGACATTATTGCTGAAGTTGAGACCGATAAAGCAACAATGGATGTAGAAGTATTCGATGCCGGTACCATTCTAAAAATTGTTCCTGGAGAAGGGGATGCAGTCCCATTAGGAGGCATCATTGCTATAATTGGCGAAGCCGGTGAAGATATTAGTGCCCTGCTTGAAGGGGGAGCCACGGAAGCACCTCAAAAAGAAGAAAAACAAGAAGTAGCAGTTGAAGAGCAAAAGGAAGAAACCACTTCCACTCCTCAAGCTGCGAGCTCTGAGAATGGAAGGGTTAAAGCTTCTCCTTTAGCAAAGAAAATTGCCGCAGATAAAGGGATTGACCTTACTGGTATGAGCGGTTCAGGGCCCGAAGGAAGAATTATTAAGAAAGATGTTGAAGACTTTAAGGGAACAGGTGGGCTAACCAAACCTGCTCCTGCTAGCGCTCCAGTTCCTGTTTTTGACAGCCTGGAAAGCAAAGAGATAAAGGTTTCTCAAATGCGAAAAACGATTGCTCGAAGATTATCGGAGAGCAAGTTTACCAATCCGCATTTTTATGAGACCATTGATATTGATATGAAGGCAGCTGTTGCGGCTCGCTCGGCTATGAATGAAGCTAATGAGGTTAAAATCAGCTTCAATGATATTGTAGTAAAAGCTTGCGCAATTGCATTAACCAGGCACCAGGCGATCAATAGCTCATGGCATGGTGATATCATCATGGAACATGGTGATGTAAATGTTGCAGTAGCTGTTGCTATTGATGAAGGCTTAATGACCCCGGTTATAAATCATGCTGACAAAAAGGGATTAGCTCAGATTTCAGCAGAAACACGTGAGCTGGCAGGTTTAGCGAGAGATCGTAAGCTTCAACCAGATCAAATGGAAGGCAGTACTTTCACTATCAGTAACCTTGGTATGTTCGGTATTGAAGAGTTCACAGCGATAATCAACCCTCCAAATGCATGTATTCTTGCGGTAGGTGCGATTCGCGATGTACCTGTGGTGGAGAATGGCGAGGTGGTTCCTGGTAAGAGAATGAAAGTTACCTTATCAAGTGATCACAGGGTTGTAGATGGAGCAAAAGCGGCTCAATTCTTAAATACAGTTAAGCAACTGATTGAGAATCCGCTTTCTATGCTTCTATAATTGACTTTTTAGTCGTCATCCCGAACTTGATCCGGGATCTGTAATGGAATGCTTCTTTGTACTCTTACAGATTCCGGATTTCGCCCGCCTTCCAGAGTACTTGTACGGCGGACAGGTCGCGGAATGACGTTTTAATATATTGACAAAGGCTTCCCATACTTATGTGCGGGAAGCTTTTTTTATAGGTATTCCAGGAAGAAAATTACTGGATTCATTGCTGGGATTCTATTTTGAATCCTGTTGAACAGAGCAGATGCTTGCCCAAAATTTTCAAAACGTTCTGTCATAACATAGTAGGTGCCATCGGTAGAACGCTCGATAGTAGTACCTATATTTAGTGCTGACTGAAGGCGTGTTGCCAGGTTATTTGCTGCATCCCTGGTTTCAAAAGATTCGAGGTGTATTTGGTAGGCAAATCCATACTCTTCAACATTCTCGGTGATTGGTTTGATGAAGATGTTTTCTCGAACTCCTTTTTCGCGGAATGAGCCTAATTGAGTAAGTACATTTTCCCTGGTAAGAAATGGGCCTGCTACCACATTATATGTTGAGGCTCTTCGAGTCATAAAAGTCTGTATACCAAACTCATCCAGTACATTCACCGAATAATCAAGTGCATTTTCCTGGTTCTGAAAAGCACCAAACTGTATTTGGTATTGTAAAGGAGTAGGAGTGGTAACGCCAGCAGGATAGCACTGGTGGATAATACCCAATGATTCGTCGTTCAAAGCTTCAGAAATCTCTTGTTGGGCTACCATTGCCTGATCAAATGAAGTAAAAGCATTAGATCGGACAGAATAAGAACGGCTATTGTACGAAACTTCAAATTCGTAATTAGTTCTAGATTCGGCGTTTGAAGCTACCTGGAAACCGGATGAAAGTGATTGGAAACTACCAGCATTAACAGAGAATGAACATGAAACGGTTCGGTCAGTAAAAATGGGAATCGAGGCTAAGGAAACTGGAGCATCATCTTCTGTTTCTGTTACCGGTTCTGGATTTGGGGCTTGTACAGGGGTTGGATTAGTAGTCGTTGAAGGGGGAGTTGCTTCTCTTTCTTCAGGTTCATTTTGTTCAGCTGGGGGAGAAGTAATTGGGTTTTGTGTCTCTTGTTCCGATTCAGTTACAGGAGTCTCATTAACCGTTAACGTCTGTATTATCTCGGTAACACTTTGCTCTTCTTCCTGATTTTCCGGCTCTCTTGTTTCGGGCGTCTCCACTTCTTCAGTTGATGCAAGCTGTTCCTGATTCGCTTTTCTCTCAAGGGCTTCGGTTGTGTAATACAATCTAAGTACAATACGCCTATTGCGTTCGTTGCTTGCAAGAAATGGATTTCCAAAGGAATCGAATTGAATTAAAGGTCGGGAATCGGCATATCCGGAGGCTTTAAGTCGGGCAGTTTCGATACCCATGTAATCAAAATACTTAACTACATTTGATGCTCTCGCGGTGGAAAGCTCCCAATTTGAAGGGTAGATATCGGATGAAATGGGCACATTATCGGTATGGCCTTCTACATCAATATTGAAATCGTCATGAGAAGTTTGTTGGAAAGCCCTTATCACATGGTTCAATAAGTCCATTCCATCAAGTTGTATTGTTGCATTTCCTGATTGATAGAAATCGTCTCCTCTGAACCTTATAACAAGATCGTTGAGATCCCGAAGCAGTTCGAGTCGGCCTAGTTCTATTTGGGGCTGTAGTAGATCCTCCAGTTCTTCCTGAATATCTTCAATTGGGGTAGTGATGAACTCTGTTTGATCAGCGAGTTCTCCGAAAAGAGTCGATAGTGAAGAAAATTCTTCTTTTGCTATCTGAGAAACGGATAAAAGTATAATTAAGAAGCCAAGAACAATGGTGATAATATCCAGGTAGCTTACCTGCCAGCTATTTTCTTCTTCCGGGTCAAATGGGTCTTGTGGGTAAAGAGAGTTTCCAGTGATATTTATGGAATCCGGATTCAAATACTTTCAACCTTTAGAGTTAAAGTGAACTCTTGCCACGCTTCATATGGGCTTGCAGTCGATCATAAATCTGGAGCGAAGTTTTTTGCTCTTCGATCAAAATGATGCCCTCAAGGATTAGCTTTTCACGAAAATACTGTAGTGAAGCGATGTTATTAAGCTTTTTTGACATCGGAGTAAAAACAAAATTACCCACGATAATCCCATAAAGGGTGGTCATAAGTGCCGCTCCTAACCCGGAAAGCAGAGATTCGACCTCACTAAATCCAGAAAGAATAACAATAAGTCCAAAAAGAGTACCCAGCATACCAAATACCGGAGAGGTTCTTCCCATACTTCCAATTATTTCATTGATTTGCTGCTGACGGGTATAATTTTCGATGATATTGGTTTCTCCCAATTCTCTAAGCTCTTCGGTACTATAATTGGTATCGAGAACTGAGAAGAGATAACCCTCAAACTGATCACCATAGGTTCTGCTCAATTCCGAAACAGCAGTTACTTTGTCTGCATTAATTACCTTTTGCCACTCAAGAATATTATCGATATCCCTTTGAAGCACTTCGTCAGTAATGGTACTGTGAGAAAAAAGCTTAGTACTGTCCTTAAGGGCCTGAAGAACTTTTCTGAAAGGGTAGCTGATGAAAACACTGGCAGATATACCTCCAAACACAATGGCCAGGCTCGGGATGTTCAAAAATTCATAGGCAGACGGGACAAGATTGTACTCGGTAAAACCCATTACCAATAAGGAACCCCATATCATAATAACCAGAGAAACCAGAAAACTTAATATGTTGAGTAATGATGTTCTCACTCAAAAATTCTTTTTAAGGTTTTCATCAATCAGGCCATAAAGCTGTAACTGCTGAATAACAAAAGGAGAGGGTAGGATAGGAACATCAGGATCTAACTCGAGGGCTCTTCTCCAGTTTGCTACAAATTCATCAGGTTGTCCTAATCCAAGATATATGCTACCTCTTAGAGCAAGAATATCAGCATTCTCTTTGATTTCCAGCGCCTTTTCGATCAAGGTACGAGCTTCAGGATATTCTCCCGTAAATAGCTTCTGTTGAGCTAAAATGTAGTAATTGACTAACTGGTTAGCTTCCGAGTTATGCTTCTCAAAAAGTTCTTCTTTATAGAGTTCTTTTAAGTCTGATTCGAGTTGATCTTCTGAGGTTAGTGTATCAGATGGAGAGTTAGCAGTCTCTGAGACCGGTTCACTTTCCAGTTCTTGTAATCCGGTATCCGTAGTAACTGCCTGACGGCTTCCCGAACAGGCAACAAGAAATACTGCTATAACACTAAACAGAAATAGCCGGAAAATTTGTGATATGGAAGATTTTCTACTGCTCACTACTTTTCCTGACCTCTTTTCGAATGAGCTCCATCATGTGTTTTTTTACAGCTTCAGTACTCTTATAAGGCCGTCCTTTAATTTCATCAAGTTCTAACCGGATTAGCCTTTGCTCTCTTTTTGCACGGACTGACAGAATTTTGTCGATAAGCTTTGGATCGAGATCCACCACGGCATCCAATAATGTTGCTGTATTTAAATCCTTCAGTGCCTCCTTGATAATATTGTCGGTAAGATTAATTACCTGGTCAATAGTTATAAACTGACCTTCTATAATATCTCCAACAGCGGCATTTGAAGCCTTAAGCTGATCTATATACTTCTGCTGTTCGTTGAGAGGTAGTTTTTCCAGAACAGGTAATATATTCTCTACGCCAAGTTTTTGTTCTTTTTCCTCCTCAATAAGATCCATGGCTTTGTCGAAAAGGCGAGAGGAGATCTCATTCTGGAGCTGGAAGGGAAGTGTGCCAACCGTAGTCATCTTAAGCATAAGGTTGGTGCTTTGAGTTGGACTAAGTTTCTTCAGAACAGAAGCTGCTTTTTCTTCGGGAAGGTAATCAAGTACCAATGCTCCTGTTTGGTGTCCTTCATCTCCGATCAGCTTCACGATTTGCTGCTCATTAATATGCTCCAGGAACTTGAACAGAGTAATATGCCCACTTTTACGTGCATTCACATTATCCGTATTACCTGATTTGAGCATTGCATTGAACTTTCTGATAACAGAACCCTTTACATCAGAAGTAAGAGGTGGCATCTCCTCAGCTAATTTCGAAATAGCTTCATAATTTTCTGGTTGCATGTCGGATTTGAGTGTCCTTAATAGATGCTTATCAACACTACAAGCAACTTCAGCTGCTCTTAAAGCACCTTCTTCCGGGTTTTCTGCCATCCAGTATTCGAATAAAAGAGCGATCTCCTGTGGCTTATTGAAGAAGCTTTGAATCAGTTCATTAATCTCATCTGAAATGTCTCCTTCTGAAGCACCTACCATTACTTGTTCTATTCTTCTGGCACCCAGGTCTGTGATATTAATATCGTGTTTAATGCTTTCTCGTTGCTGTAAGGGGGAGGCAGTTTCTTTTGGGCGATTGAAGAAACTGTTAACAAACATGATCAATCCAAATAGTAGTAAGAGAACAAATCCGGGAAGATATTCTCTAAAAGATCCAACCAGGCTAAAGGTTTCAGGGGGTGCTTCTACAATTCTTATAGGATCTTCAGTTCCAAATTTCGGAATCGAAATTTGTGCTATAGTGATTATATCTCCTCTGCTTTCATCAACTTTTGCTGCAATACCAGTAAGCAATCTCATGAATTGAATTTCCTGAGCATTAAATGAAGTATCGGCATATATACTTACTGCAATGCTGTTCAACTGCAAAGATCGGACGGTACTCTGATTGATAACTGTTTCCGGGCTTCCTGCGGTTGCCGGTTCTCTTAGGTTCTCCTGTGGAAGAAAGGGCAGACCAGGCATGATAACAGGCTGAGTCTGATTCCTTATAATTTGATTTTGAGTGGTCTCAAAAGTCTCATCTACAAATTCAGCATCAATATTAACATCGACAAAGAATTTTTTTCGGTCAAAATAATTGGCGAGAAGTAAATAAATCTGAGAATCATAACTCTGTTCCAGGTTAGAAACCTGTAAATCAAGTGATTGTGAGTTACTTCCATCATTTGTTGTTTGTGCCAGCCCAGATGAAATCATTACCAGGCTTAATGCCAAAACAGTAACTACTTTTAGGAGCAGGGAAAACTCTCTTATACATAGCTCTATGAAGCTAAAGAGCTTGTTTTTGAATGAGGTGATATGTGTTTTTTCAATCCAAAGCATTGTCTTAGTCCGATGAACTGACTGTGACTCGCTGATCAAGAGACTCAAGGGTAGGGATGAAAATATCCGGGTCAAACCGTAAAGCCATTCTCCAGCTATTCACTGCTTCCAATCGTTTGCCCTGGAAGTATAAAATACTTCCCTTTAATGCATATCCTTGTGCCGTCTCAAATGCCTGTAATGACTGTTCAATATACTCAAACGCTTTCTCAAAGTCCCTGTTATAGAACTCATTTTGCGTTAGAATAATCAAACGTAACGCTTCTTCTACCTTTACAATTAAGGTGTTTTCATACTGAATTACCTCAGGATCGTTCCTTATTTCATCAGTAACATCTTCTAAAGTTAGACTAGGTTCAGCTTCAGTGAATAGGGTAGAGTCTATTTCCTCTTCTTCAGGCATGAAATCTTTAGAGAAGAGTTGGAATGCTAAGCCCTCAATAAAATCCCCATCCGGTCTTGAAACGACCTCAAAATCAATTTTTTCAGGTACTGATCTAAGATTTAGAAGATCTAACTGGCCCTGATCTACAAAAATTTCATAGTCACCAGGAGGAATCGGGTATTCATAAAAGCTCCCATCAGAAAAGGATCGAAGTTCTTTTACTGTTGAATCTTTCTCTGCTCTTAGTAAAAGCTTCACCCCACCAATACCATCGGTAAGCCCATCCTGGTATACTCGTTCTACAAAGCCCTCCATAAGTCCTGAAGTATAGAAGGCTAGATCTAGTTTTTTAAAAGTATTAGGATCAGTAACTATAGAGAATTGGTCTACCTGAGGAACAAGCATAGGGTTGGTAACAGAAGCTTTATTGATTTCCATGTTGTATCTGAAATAGGGCAGCATTTGGGTATAGTAAAGAACCCCATTCTTATAGATTTCTGAAGCCCCATTTCTTTGGAGACGAAGGTTTACTTCAGGGATTTCTTCATCTCCTTCATCCAATTTGTTATTGTTATTATTGTCCACATACATCTTCAATGCAGCGCCTGAACGCCCAACCTGGTTTCTACTGGTAAGCAAAAAGTTGCTGTAGTTAGGATCGTATCCAACCGATCCCCGCAGAGTCTGTGAAACACTGTATGAGCTTCCAAAGGTGGTTGCTGTAGTACTTGACCTTGTTTTAATCAAATCAATAACAAAGCTCGCCCGAATTGTATTCGAGTTTGTCAGATAATTTCTGCCATATGATACCTGAAGGCGTCCATTAGAGAATAAATTCCTGGAAATAAGAAATTCCGAGGATTGTAATTGCTTTATAGCAGGAAGGTATCGGGCTTGTGCTCTCAAAAAAGTTCCTCTTAGGAATATTGGGATATTCGGATTCCTGGAGAAATTATAAGTAGCTGAAGACTCAAGAATAGCAGAAGTTGTTGGGTTAAAGACATCAAACTCATCAATATATCTGTCACTAAACCCGAGCCTTAAGCTAAGCTTCTGGATACGAGTGTTTATATCATATCGGAAGGTAGTAAAGGTAACTCCTTCTCTTAATCGGGTGAATGCCGAAGCCCTCATGTTTAAAGGAAGCTTAAAAAGGTATACCGGGTAAAATACACTGGCTACTAATTGTTTGTCGCTTCCACCACCATTGTAGATTCCCGATTCGGTAGTATAATTGGTATAATCGACATTAAAACTGGCAGCATTAGGGTACACAGAGTTAATGGTAGCGCGATAGTAGGCATCCGTTACACCTTCGAAAGAGACTATGTAATTTCTTAAGAACCGAAGAGAAGCAGTTCCGGTGTAAGAAGGCTCAGCATCACCCGCATCGGTTTCATAATATTCCACGCCCCCTTTAAGCGTTAGCCAGGAAGTTAATCCGTAAGCCATATTACCTTGCAAAACCGTACTGCGTTCAGTAGATCCAATTATTGGGTTATCCAGAATTCCGGCATTCAGTTTGTAGTTCAATGTTCCCCTTGGTTGAAAAGTAAAAGGAACCTGTACTCTTGAGGTACGCTCGATTATTTGGCCCGTAGGCCCATAAATCCTTACATCTAATTGGGAAGACCCGTAGTAGAGAGGGGTGAGAAAGCGGTAGTTTCCCAGTTCATCAGCTTGCTCAAAACCTACCAGTGCATTATTTAGGTATAGTTCTACTTCCGATTCGGGAAAGGTATTCCCCTGAACTTCAAATTCATCAAAAAAGCGTCTGGGTTCGATTGGATCATTAGTTATCCTAACACCGGTATATTTGTTGGTAAGTACTCCATCTAGGGTTGTTTGACCTAATGTAACCTCACTAATTAGAGGAGTTTCTCTTATCTGATACCTCCATCTTAAGTTATCTGTAGATGTGACCTGGTTCCCTTCTGAAACCACACCAAAGATGGAGCCTTGTACGTCCCCTCCAACTAACTGTAACCCTAAATTGGAATTGTAGTTGAAAGAATTGGTATTGTTAGAAAAATTAGAAGAGAGTGAATAATCCAAAAAACCACCATCTAACAAGCTGATGTCTCTACCTTGTAGCAACGGGTAATAAACCTGGTCACCTCTATTTCTTTCAGCTATTCGTCGGCGCTGACGTCTAATAGCTGCTTCAATAATAGGCAGTTCTTTTTCGGTTTCTAATCTTAAGGTCAGATTGCTGAAATCAACAGAAAAGTCCATCCCAAAAATCTCGCTGTAAATTCTTGGGGGTAAATAGAAATCGAATTCTGTTAAAATGTAGTCATCAGTAGTGATGGGATATCTCTGTCCATCAAATGTGATAAAATTTGCTGCAAGATTTATTGAATAAGGTGTTTGTTCTGAACCAAATCGGCCCTTTAATTCAAGGCCATCAAGAGAATTCTCAATCTGGAAGAGGGTAAAAACTTCTTGTGCGGGAATAAAAAACACATCATCCTGATAATAGGTGACTACTACCGCATTAATAATCCCACGGTGATTGAAGTCTAAATAAACTTCAAAAGCATCTTCATTGTTATTCTGGGCTAATACAGTCTTGTCCTGTATTAGGGTAATACAAAAGGAGAAAAAAAGAAGAAAGAAGAGATTCCTGTATAGCCCGGAGTTCACCTTTTTGTGAATGTAGATGTTTGCGAGACTGGTTGCATTTGAACCAAATCCCCAGCCGCGATATCAGCTCGCTGGCTTTCAAACATCACACGCACGGTATAAGTACCTGATGGGAGGTCAGAAATATCAAATTCATGTTTTAACGCACCATCAAAATACAGAGAGGTGGATACGAAGTCATTTTTCACTACCTGGCCACCCGAATTTACCAATGATGCGGTAATTGAGCCTAAGAATGGGGAATTACCGGTTCTTGCATACGAAGTGAGAACAGTAAGAGTCTGGTTATCCTCAGAAGAAGTAGGCTGCATATCAAGTACTTCGATACCCGTTTCCAAATCTCCTTTTTTAAAGAACAATCCAGTTATCTGTTCTACTGTTATGGCCACCCGGGCTGAAACCGCATCATTAGCCTGTAATTCCAAAGGAGGAGTTTCAGGAGAAGAAGCAGTTTTAATTCGAGCCCAATACATACCGTCTGGAAGGTCGTTTGGGGGGCTTAGTCGCAATCGTACTACTTGGCGTTGACCGGGAGCAATCGTGAAGTTTCTAGGAAATGCACGTACATACTCAGCAATTGAGTATTGAGTTGCAACTTCCTCATTATCTTCAACAACCTGGCGCTCTCCGGCGTCGTCATTCTGGCTGTAATTGAAAATAAAGTCGATAGAAATTTCCTGAGTCTCATTGGAGCCATTAATTACCATATAGGTGCCGAAGCGAGCATTACCATCTATAAAGAGATTGGTTGGAGCTATGGTAACCTGGGCTAATGAGGCGAAGGGGAAGGCTATCGCTATAAGAATACCCGTAAATAGACTTATTTTTTTCATGTCGCTAGATGATACTTTAATTCTAATATATTAACGAAAACCTCAGACAATGCAGGAAAGTTAATTAATTAGCTTGTTAGTACGAAATATCATTGCTAAAAAAAAAGTCCCATTAAATAATGGGACTTTTAATTCCGCGCTTGGTAGCGCAATTAGTTGTACTGGATAGTAACAGTAATTGGAGAACCAGAACCTGAACTAGTGTCATAAGTTCCAGTACCTGAAGTAGCCGCTAGAGAACCACCTAAGTAAAGTGTAAGGTTACCACTAGCGTCAAAACTGATAGTAGAACCACTGGTATGAGCAGCAGCAGAAGCACTATCGTATCCAGAAGTAGTGAAAGTCACTGGGTCAGAACCGTTGTCAAGAGTAGCGTTAGTGTAAGAAAGAGTAGTTGCAGCAGATGCAGTACCAGTCATTCTAACGATACCGTAAGAAGTAGATGTTCCAACATTGTCCTCAGTAGTTAAATCATCTGGACCAGCAGCAAGAGTACTAGAAGCACCACTTTGAATGGTTCCAAGGTCGATGTTTTGGTCAGCACTAATAGTAAGTGCAGCTTCTACGCTAGCGGTAGCAGTTACAGTAGCATTTTCTTGAGCAAAAGCGTTAGCGCTTGCGAAAGCAACTAACATAAAAACGGAAAGTGTAAGTTTTAAAGATTTCATGATCGTGTTGGTTTGTTTTAAAATTTCTTTTGTTGTTCTGCGAAAAAATTATTGATTAAGTGACCGTCCATCAAGTTAGATTCTTTTAATTAGGGTCTCTTAATCAATAACAGTTAAGAGGGTAAATCATCTAATCAACGATCTGCTACAAGTTTAACCATTTATAGTATTCGGTACAGTTACGTTCCTTTAATTAAGAAAACCTTAATTTTTCCAGGAATCCTTAGTCGTACTCTATAGAAAGGACGATATCTGACTCATAAATGCCGCTAGCGATATCGTTAACGTAGATTGAGCCAAATACGAAGAGGTACATTTCTTTCCAGATTTCAGCTGAGTTCGAGGTAATAATCTCTCCATATTCATTAATTGGGAGTATTCCTTGATTATTTTCTAATACTACTGCTTCATCAGAAGATCGATTTCCTTTGTTATTATAAGCGAGCTGTAAGTCGATAGGTATGACGTCTGAGATGGCAGGATTAATATGAGTCAACTCAGGGGGCAAGATTAAGTCTATAAATACATTTTGTGTGTAATACGCCCTGATACTGAAAATTCCGGCATTGACATCGCTAATCCCAATAGACTGTTCTCCTGCATTTATTGCAAAAGTGCCAAAATCCAATTCCTGTTCTACCGTTGCGCTTAATTCCGGTTCAATACGAATCTGCAGGTTAATGAATTGTGCTAGTACTGAGCCTGGCACTAATCCAAAAAGGATAAAAGCTGTAGAAAAGAGAAAGATATTTTTTTTAGGCCTAGTCATATTGAACCGTAATAGTGATGTCTCCAGAGTAACTCCCCGCATTAACATCACCTTCAGTAAAATCAAGATCTCCGTAAATATACAAATAGGCGGTTTCATTAAATGCAGATGGATTATACCCTTCATAAACCGGAGTAGGGGGAGGGCCGGGAGGGGCATTACCTCGGTATTTAATTGGAAACTGAGCACTGGCAGTTAAACCAATAGTAGTCATTAAAATGGCTTGAGAAGTACTATTCACCCCTTTGTTTGCATACGCTGCTCTTATTGTAAATGGAATCCTACAGGTGGATGTGCCGCAAGGAGCACCATCCAGTGTTAAATATTGTGGTCCTGTTACATCTACAATGACATCGAGGTAGCGAACTCCTTCTATAGATAGAACTTTTGCATTAAATAAATCGATTTCCTGGTCTATTCCAGTAATAACCAATCCAAAATCAAGATCCGAAGCAGGAGCTAGATCGGACAGTGTCATTGTATACTGACTGCTGTAACTCCCAAAATCAATCTCCTGTGCGGTAACAGGATTAAGATTCATAGAGAGTAATACAAATAAAAGGATATATGTATATCTCTTCAAAAGCATAGGAGTCTAGATGTAGTCAATCTCGATGGTGAAGTCACCTTCATAGTTTCCGGGTTGTGCGTTGGTAAGAATTACAATTCCGCCCACCCAAATATGGTACTCTCCATCCGTATTGAATCTTAATGTCTGATTTTCATTTTCAATGATCTCAGAGCTGGATTGATCTTCTATATCATTTCCCGATAATTCGTAGGTAAATATGAGAAAGCCGGGCCCTTCGATTCTGGAAAGCCTTCGCTCCTGTAAAAAGTTAAGCCTGAATTCTGCTTCAGGAGTTCCTACTGCAATCATATACCCAGCGTTTGCATCTACCACAGGATTTACATAAATCCTTTCCTGTCCTGGTTGTGTGTTGCCAAAAGTCATCGATTTTACGGTTATAAGCTCGATAGATTGGGCAACTCTAGCGCCTACAGTAACTACGGTAGATAGGGTCCTATTCTCTTGCGCTTTACCTGAAGCTTGTAGAAAAGTGAAAATTAATATGGTAAAAAGGATAACCCTCATCAGCGCTAACTATAGTTTAATTAAAGATCATCTTCTCTCTTATGATTAACCAGTTAAGGTTTCTTAATTAACTGATTATAATCAGTTAGATGAAATTTAATTTACCAGGCGAAAGCGTTAAAATATAGAGCATCGAGTGAAACTTCATTATGCAAAAGTCTCACATTTCTTTCCATAACCTCGGTATACTTTCTGTAGTTTGCGGTCATCTCAAAGTTATAAGAGATGGTCTGATTCCTGAACCTTGACGAAAAGTTAATAGTCACACTATAAACGCTGTCAATAGGTTCAGTATCAATTAAATAGTAAGGGCGAAGTGAATTTATAGGAGGTACATTTCCAACTATTTGAAGTTGGTCTCTTCCAGGGACGAATGTACTATCCTCTAGCTGAGGCTTCATATTTACATTAAAAGTAACGGATTGTCTTGCTTCTGCTCTGTCAGAACCAAGCACTAATAAAACCAGAACTAAAAAAGTAACAGATAATCTCATGCTTATTAATTTGAAGTGTCATTAATTTCGTCTTTCCAGTATACAATAGAGAACACACTTTCTCTCGGGAATGATGGTGGAATATTTCCCTTTAAACGACCATCATATTGGTAATTTTTTTGGTAACCAGAAACGATAGTGCTCCCTGAGAAGGTACCTACAGCTCCTCTATTCTGTTGAATAAGTCCACCTAGCAAGTTTAAAGCTCCCTTGGAGCCACCACTACTATAATTTTCTACATAGAAAGAGTTATTCAATGCCATTATAGAAGCATGAATGGTCAAATCCTGAGTCCCTGAGGCGCTATGAGCATTACGATCTACGACTACATCACCTTCGCTAACGAGGCCTAATAGATCAGTTGAAGAACTGTCTATTAAAGGGCTGGTGTGGTAAAAAATATCGCCAACGATTTCAATTTCATCTTCAGAATGAAGGGTAACGGCTCCTTTTACTGTGCCTTCTACGGTAATTTTACCAGAGGTTGAAATAACACCACCCATCGTGGTTAGGTCAATGGTCTCACTTTCCCAGGTAGTATTATAACATATACGAGGCCTGTACCATGTACCACAGGTGTAGGAAGTTACAATAGCTTTATTGACATCAGCATAACCAATACCACTGTTTTCATAGAAATCAATGTCGATATCTCCATCAAAAGTAATTCCACTTTCAGCTGCCGCAGTTGCCAATTTGCTTAATTCATAAGAAGTAGGAGAAGATTTAACAGGGGCATTAAAATTTTCTCCTCCAAAGAAATTAGGATTGGTAGGATTGGTGCTATGTGCCTGCCAGTTATTTGGGCTTGTAATCAATCCGTAAAAAGAGGGAGAGCCTGACATTTTGAAAGTACCGTTAGTATGAATTGGACCGTAGATATTATCTGCATCCATAAACCAAATATTTCCACCGGATGAACTTAGCTCGGAGTTAGTCATGTATGAGTACTTAGAGAAAGAATCTCTTTGCATCAATACTTCGGTAGTTACTTCTATATTATCATAAGTACTCGTGCTCATAAGCAGTACTTTGTATTCATCCCAGGCACCAACGCTATTGGAAGGCTTATTGCTTGATGATTGAGTGTAGCTCTTAAGACTTCCCGACATTTTGTTTTGAAGAAGCTTGGATTGTAGAACATCAGGTTCAAGTTCCTGAACCTGGGTTTCCTGTACGGTTTGACCTGCTAAGAGCTTGGTAACATTTGCTTTGAGTAGGTCGTTATCTCTCGTTAACATAGCACCTGCATCCATAACTTCAGTAAGGGATAGGCTATCTGTCCAGTTATTATCAGCCTTCATATTTTCGATCGCATTATCGATAAGGCTTTTTGCAATGTTTCTTGCTACCTGTTCTTCATAATAAGTATTGGTGATTTCGGGCAAATCCTGCATTCTGTCAGAATTCTGAACGTTTACAAGCCCCGTAATAATTGTTAAACCGCCAACTAAGAATAACAAACTCTTTCCCATAATAACTCCTTTTTAATATGGTAAGTTTATGTTGTTAGGTACGAAAATTCGTTTCCAGGTGTTTTTTGGATAGAACTCCTGGCTTGCGCTACCCACCGTGTAAGCCTCTCCGGACTCGGTGATGATCTGTACTTCTACTTTCTTCACAGAGGTTTTATTAGTGGTAACCGTGCCGTCCGCTGTGTAGTATTTCAGTTTGAATAAAGTAACCGGAAACTGAATTGTCCCATACGTGTTGTTTGATATCGGGCCAACTCTTTTCAGGTAATAGTCATTCGGATTATCCGTAGCTGTAACCGGGGCATTAGTGTCTAAATACCATCTGATGTTGGTAGCTCCATAGCTATCGTCGTCATATACATCAGCCTGAAAGAGGACATTGTCAGAGTTGATAGTAGTAAATGGAACGGCTAATCCTGTATTATATCCAATCTTATTAAAATCATTCGTAAGTACGGTTACAACATTATCAAGATTTTGTTGACTGATCGTACTGAGCAAAAATTCCTGGGAACTTGTAACCAGCTGTTGGTTATATGCAAATATGGAGAGCATAAAAATACCTCCAATAACAAATGTTGTAATCAATCCTACATTCATAACTTCACCTAATAGGAATAAGATTTCACATAATCTAACGTGACAAAAATACTCGGGTCTAAAGATTCATTTAGTACACTTACTGTTACCTGATATCTTTTTTGTGATCCAGTATCCTCAATAAGTTCTGATTCAGCATATACTACAAAATCACTGCTATACTGATCAGTGGAACCATACGTGTGTGTTTCTGTAACCGGATAAGCTGAATAGACATAAGAACCACTTGTGGGATCCAGGTCTGTATCATCATAAATCCACTGTACTTTATCTAGTTCATCCTGGGCTACAGCAATAGATCGATATTCCAATTCTGTCCGATACAATTCAGTACGGGTGGAATTGTAATTCCTGGCCGTATTCATGGCAAGAGTGGAAAAAATCATCATTGCCACCGTTAAATATATTATTTCGGCATAACTCGCCATACCAACCCTTTACATAACATAATTCAAAATTAAAATAGTAATAATAAGCCAAGACGCTAATTAGATTGCATTAATTAACAACAAGCGAATCAATCCATTATCACTATTTCCAACGCTAAATATTACCCATTAAATTGTCCCATTACTCTAACATTTGTATAACATTCAACTACCCACTTTGCTCACTTTATCTTTCCAATAAAGTATGGAGAAGATACTTTCACGAGGAAATTCTGGGGGGATTTGACTGCGTAATCGATTATCGTACTGATAATTTTTGGTGTATCCCGAAACAATCGAGGTACCAGAAAAAGTACCAACGGCACCTCGATTTTTTTGAACAATTCCGCCAAGAAGATTCAGCTTACCTCTCGAACTCCCACTCCAGTAATCCTCAACATAAAAAGAGGTATTAAGGGCCATAATTGTAGCATGAATATCCAAATCCTGAGTGCCTGAGGAAGAATGGGCATATCGATCAATTCGAACGCTGCCTTCGCTCACTAAGCCAAGTAAATCGGTTGAAGTAGAATCAAGCATTGGGTTCGTTGAATAGGTGATATCTCCATCAATTTCTATCAAGGTTTCAGAATGCAGGGTAACCGAACCTTTTACTTCTCCTTTAACATCAATTCTACCCGAAGTAGATATTATACCATTCGTATCGCTCAGTTTATGACTATTCCAGCTGCTCCAGCTTCCACTTGAGTACTCACGGATATTGGCATATCCCTCATCACCGCTTACGTAGAAATCAACTTCTATTTGATTGGAATAGGTAATGCCACCCGAACCAGCTGCTGAAGTCAATTTTGATAATTCATAGCTATCGGGTGGGCTTTTGTAAGGAGCAAAGAAATTAGAACCCCCGTTAAAAGTCGGGTTTGTAGGGTTCGTAGGATGTGCTTCCCACATATTGGGGCTGGTAGTTAACCCATTAAATGTTGGGGAACCAGACATTTTATAGACGCCATTGGTATGAATTGGCCCCCAAAGCTCATCTTTGTCCCAGAACCAGATATTTGAACCCGAGGAACTTAGCTCGGATTCTGTTAGGTAAGAATATTTCGAATAGGAATCCTGTCTCATCAATACTTCTGTAGTGACTTCATAGGCAACACCATTTTTTTCAAAACGGCCGACACTGTTCAGCAGAATTTTATACTGATCCCATGAAGTAACACTATGATCAGTAGGGTAGGAGTCACTATTCATTGTATAAGCTGTGAGGGTCCCAGATCCGAAATAATTGGAATCCGATGAGATGCTTCCTGCCCAGTCGGTATCCTTTTTCATGAGCTCTATAGCATTGTCTATCAAACTTTTAGAGACGTTACGAGCTTGTACTTCATTATAATATTCTGCGTTTTTTTCAGGTAGAATATTGTTTCTTTGATCGCTTCTGGTTTGAATAATTCCAGTCAACACTACAACACCTGATAACAAAAGTAATATTCCTTTTCCCATAACAACTCCAGATTAATAGGGTAGGTTAATATTGTTGGGTACGAACGTCCTTTTCCATACAGTTCGCTGATATATATCTTCTCCGCCAGACGTCTTACCGTATGGCTCCGGGGATTCGATCACAATTTCTACAGAAATCTTCTTCACTGTGGCAGTATTGGTGGTTACTGCATCATTTGCCGTCTTATAAACAACGCTAAAATGGACTACCGGAAATTGAGTTACTCCATAAGTACTTCCTGTAATTGGCCCGGTTCTCTTTAGGTAAAAGTCGTTGGGGTTTTTAGTAGCTGTAACCTGGGCTGTTTTATCAAACTCCCACCTGATATTGGTTACACCGTAAGAATCTCCATCAAAAGCATCCGCTTCGAAAATAATATCGTCAGAATCTATTTTGTTGAAAGGGTCTGAGGTTCCAGTACCAAATCCAATTCTATTAAAATCATTATTGACTAACTCAATGATTTCATTGAGCATGATTTGAGTAGATACGGAAACAGTATTTTCGGCGCTCTCATTTAACACCCTTCCATTGAAGGCTAAAATGGAGATCATCAACAATCCCCCGACTGCAAAACTTGTAACGATGCCTATATTCATAACAAACTATTTTGCATAGGTTTTGATGTAGTTGAGAGTAACCGAAACCTCTGGAGTCACCTGGCTGTTAGTCACCGTAACAGTTACCCTGTAGCGTTTTTGAAGCATGGAATCTTCTATAAGCTGTGAAGCAGCGGAAACTGAAAAATCTTCTGAATACTGTTGGCTGGAGCCATATCGAAGTGTCTCAGTCTTTGGATAGTTGGTATAGGTATAGGATGGGCTCGCAGGATCTAATTGAGCCTGATCATAAATCCACTGCACTTTATCTATTTCATCCTGAGCTACAGCAATAGCTCTAAACTCTATATCAGATTTATACCTGTTTTGTGATGTCGTTTGATAATTTCTTGCGGTGTTTACTGCAAGAGAAGAAAAAACGATCAGGGCAGCAGTTAAAAAAATAATATCGGAGTAACTACTCATTTTGACCTCCAGTTTTATTTTAAGAGGTAAAAAAAGGAGAAGTATTACATTTTTTCTTCTGGCCTTACACTCAAAACCAGCATTTTCTTTACTTGATGAGCGTGAAGCGTTTCGTGAGTGTTCTATTATCTGTTACAAGACGGTAGAAGTAAATACCACTTGCGAGATCTCTGGAGTTGAAAGTAACTTCATAAAGCCCGGCACTTCTCTCACCGTTTATTAATGTTTGGACTTTTCTTCCCAGAATATCATAGATAGTAAGCTCAACATTGGAAGTTTCATTTAACCCAAATGGGATGGTCGTAGAGGGGTTAAAAGGATTAGGGTAGTTTTGATCCAGGAAGATACTTCTTGGGATATTCGCTTCAATTTCTTCTGTAGTAATCATCAAAGTGTATCGAGTAGCTAATGACTCCAGGAATACCAGGTCTGGGCTGCTTAATGGATTCCCAACTTTAGCCTTTCCTCTGGTCGTATGGAAAATTCTCTGCTCTTCGTTAGTAACCAGGTTTACTTCATTACCGGTTTCCTTATCAATGAGCAGGACTAACCAATCCTCAGGGAGATTATCTGCGTTAATAAAGCGTAGCAAATATTCACCAGAAATTGGCTCTCCTTCTCTATACCCACGAACCACTAATGGAATAATAATTCGGTTATCTGTTAACGTTGGAAGATGATTTATGGCAAGCGAGGCACCATCGTCTAGCAGAGTATGAAGGTCTAATCGGTTATTAGTAAGTGGCAAGAGTGTAAAACCGTCCAGTACGTCTTTACCCATGCTGCCCTCATCAGTGAAAAATAGACTGGTTTTCTTTTCCAGGCCATCAATGCTTAGTTCAAGTTCGAACATCGGATTTTCTTCCGGAGAAGCCTGTTCTTTTCGTAGGAAAGATCCTCCCGTAGTTTTAGCATCGGTTGTAACTCTTAAGTCGGGCGAAGGGGCATTCGCTTTTACCCAGAACCCCTGGAAAGGGGCAATTAATCCACTTCCTAATGTACCCGTACTTCCATTCCACGTTAGATATTCACCGTCACCTCCGTTTGCAGCAGGGTCCCATATATAGATAGTTGCATCTAAATTAGTTTTGGTCCAGTTCGGAGAATCGTCCCAGTCAATGGTTGCTCCAAATGGATTTCCTACAAAGTTCCAGCCCGAATCAGCAGTAGTGGTGTAAGTAATTCCAAAATCGACTTCTCCGGAAGATCCAAACTCTTGTCCCGAGACATCTATGGTATCCGGAAGGGGGTCATTATACCTGGAATCAGCGGCGACATCTCCAAAAAAGAAGACAAAAATGCCCTGACCAGCTGTTAACGATTGTGCAGATGTTGGAGCCCGGAAACGCTGATTATCGGTAGCTCCAGCTCCGGAGTTGTCGTAACTCTCTATATAGTAAAGTACATTTGGTTGAACAGTATCACCTGGGCTGGAGCTTATATCATAAAAAGCACCATCGTAACCCTGAGTTAAGACTCCATCCAGGAAATCTCCAAAAGTAGAGGAGACAGGAGCTGATAACATACGCCACCCAATATCACCTGTTATAGTACGCTGGAACCTGAGAGAACCTGATCCATAAGAAATTCCGTCAGCTATCAGGTTATTACCACTTGGGATGAATAATTCTCCATTTTCGAGCTTGAGAGAGTCCGAGATAACCAGGTTTTCTTCCACAGAAACGCCGGAGGCATTATCTATAATAAGATTGGTATAGCTATGAGGATCAGTAATACTTTGAGCAGCAGAACCATTTAGGATAACTGTACCTACGTTGATTGTTGAAACATTTAATACATCTCCACCTACGGTAAGGCTATCAGCATTTGTACCCAGAATACTTCCACCTGAAAGATCCCCGGTAATAGTAAAATTGATTCCACCTGAAATAGTAAGTGAAGCTCCTGTTTCCATGGTTACGGAAGCAACGGTGGAACCTGCTACATCAACTACAGGCTGTTCATTTCCAACAGCAGGGCTGGCCGGGATAAATACTACTGAAGAAGCTCCGGGCTGAGTACCTACGTTCCAGTTTGCTGCATCTTCCCAATTAGATGCATCACTGGCTGACCCTAGCTGGCTATCCCAAATATGACTGAAAAGGGCGTACTCAACATCGGCATCATCCGTAATGGTAGCTGCATTTACTGTGCCCGTAATATTATCAGTTCCAGCAGTAGTGGAGGAAGTAAGTGTTGCTGTATATGTGCCATCTCCTACATCTGTAACTGCCCCAAGAGAACCTAAGGCAGTAGGAGTAATAGCTAAGGCAACTACATCACCTCCGGTAGTGAGATCGTTTCCATATACATCTTTAAGAGCTACGGTAATAGTAGATGTAGTGATTCCATCGTTGAGTATTACAGTGGGGGAGGCCGTTATGGTTGAAGTAACTTCAGAAGCTGCCCCGGCGCTTACCGTAAATGTATTACTTGTTCCGGTTTCGGAACCGGCAGAATTGGTAGCGGTGATATCACAGGTTCCAACACTGGTTAGGCTTACAGTAGTTGAAGCAAGCACTCCATTTGTAAAGCTGCCCGTTGTTCCTTGCCCGGTACCCATCGTACAGCTAGAAGAGATGACCACTGTGCCATTAAAGGTAGTTACGGTGGTTGCCGTACCATCTATCGCTGTGATAATAATGTTGAAGGTTTGCCCCGCTGTTTTAGAACTAATACTTCCTGACGGAACACGTTCTACCGTAAACCCGGTTAGCGTACCGGCGTTCACAATTTCAAAAGTGGAACTAGTGTCTGGACTTAGCCCAGTACTGGTAGCAACTAGTTCTTTTGTTCCAACATCATCTACTGAAAGGGTATCGAACTCGGCGATACCTAGAGCATTTGTAGATATTGGTGTTGTTTGAGAAAGATTTCCAGTACTTCCGGAGGTCAGGGCTATCGAAATATCAACCCCGGATTGTTCTATGCTGTTTCCATATTGGTCTACCAACTGAACTCGTACTGCTGGAGTGATTGTACTATCTACATTTGTTGCAGATGGTTGTTGAACAAAAATGAGGCTATCATTTGCACCTGCAACCATCGTAATGGTTCCATAATTAGTGGTTCCGCCTTGTCCTGTTGTTCCGGTGTTGGTGATATTTCCTGTATTAGGAATGGTCCCAGTAGTCGGGCGAATCTCCAGTCCGGTAAATTCAAGTTGACCAGGGTTGGTAGTAGAAGCTGCATCAATATCGAATTGCAAAGCAGTGCTGGAACTACTCCCAGCATTATAAGAAGCCATAAGTTCTGTAGAACCGCCAAAAGCAGGAGATTCTGTTACTCCTATAGTTGCTCCGGTATTCCATTCATAGCCAGAGGGTGCGGTTAAAATGTAGGTTCCGCTTGCTGTGAATTCCCCAATAAACCCTTCCTGAACAAACGGGCCAGATAAGGCTGTATAAGTAGTGTTTGCATCGTCTGCTGAAATAGCCTCACCACCTGTAGCCGGAGTAATCTTTCGAATGGCCTGGTCATATTTATCTGCTAAATAATCTTCAATGCTTTCCCTTTCCTCCTGGGTGATGCTTCGGCTGTAATAAATAAACTCAGCAATTTCCCCATCCCAGCTTTCAGTGGCTCCGGCGTCTTTTCCTCCCTTTCCTAAAATGGCAGTAGTTGCAGCCGAAGCTCCAATAGTACCAGAAGGAGGGGGATCAGCAGCAGAACTTGGGTTATTTAGAATACCATCCACATATAAATCGTAAGTAATGCCACTTTCCCATTGCAAGCTAATGATTTGAGCATCTGTAGTTTGTATATCAGAGAAGCTTTCCAGTTGATTATCAGCGCCATTCGCTAGTATTCCTGTCTTCACAATATTGTTAAAAGCACCTGCTCCATTAGCTCCCGATGCATCATATCTAATCGTCAGTGTCTTATCGTCCTCGTCAGGATCTTCAGCAATAAATAGTCCTCTATCTGTATTGGTTACATCTGATTGGTATACAATAAAAAGGCTAAATTCGGTGGCATTATCTATATAGTTAACATCCCCATCCGAGTCGATGAAACGATCTCCGTTTCCGGCAAACTGAACAGAAGGTTGCCCATTAAGGTCGGCAGAACTGGCTATGTAGGTAGGAGCAGAGCCTCCACCAGCTGTTCCAACATAATCGTTTCCATTTCCACTTTGATCTGCCCAGGTAGTGATAGCCACTCCATCACCTTCAGAAATTCCGGCATCTGCTCTCAGCCATACCTCAAGATCAGGGATAGTCTCAACAGGGCTTACATCAATGGTTCTTTTTAGTGAATCACTTTTTAAGGTACCATCACTTACAATAAAGCTAACTACTCGCTCCGGGCCTGAAGCAATAGTAGCGTAATTTTTGTAATCAACAGACCGTAGTGCTGATTGATAATCGCTCATGAGATTGTTACCAATTAGTTTGAGTCTTCCTGTAGCGGTATCATAAGTGCCTGTTATTCCAAAGATTGTTGAGTATATGAGAGAGTCTTCTGCTGGCTTAAAGTTTTCTGAAATCACAACGATAGCGCTATCCAGAAAGGTATCGTCCGGATCAGAAACAATGATCGTATTCGTGATTTGAACGGCTGCGTCAGGGTAAGCAAGATTCTCTGATTCGATGGAAGAAAGGATTGGGCTCGAATTAGCGGCTGTGACTGTAATATCCCTGGCTTCAGTATTGCTATTATTATCTCCATCATTTACAACAAAGGAAATCGTACGTGTAAGTTCTACCGGATCAGAACTGGTATTTTCATAAGTCACGGCTCGTAGTGCAGTCTGATAATTGGCTTCAGTATCAGTTCCCGAAAGAGTGAGTATTCCTGTTCCCGAAGCGAAGCTCCCGGTAATATTTCCTGTATCTGTGAAGTCCAGGAAATCTTCCCCTAATGTGTAGTTAGAGGTGATAGAAATAGTGGCACTTTCCATATCTGTATCATCAAAATCAGAAAGGGTGAGGGCACTTGTAATGGCAACGGCTCCATCTCCTTCATTATAGGAAAGTGCTCCAGCTTCTATATCAGCTAGAATTGGGGTAGATGCTACATCAATTACATTAATATTTCTGCTTTGTGTGTTACTTACATCATCCCAATCATAAATCTCGAATTCAATGGTTCGTATACTTACGGTTGGGTTAGCGGTAGAATTTCTGTAGTCAACGGAACGGAGTGCAGTTTGATAGTTTGCTTTGGTATCGCGTCCGCTTAATAGAAGTACTCCTGTGGTTTCATTATAAGAGCCTGTTATGTTCCCGGTATCCACAAAGATCAACGAATCTTCGCCAGTGACAAAACCTCCAGCTATAGAGACCCTCGCGCTATCCATATTCAAATGTGAGTCACCATCCGTCACAGTGATTGTATTCGTAATTTGAGTATCAGAATCACCTTCTGTGAAATCAATATTAGTCCCTTCAATAGCCCCTAATATAGGTGCGGTATTTCCCCACCTGTCATCAAAGTAAGAGTTTAGGCTGGCAATTTGCCCTCCGCTAAGTTGCGTATTCCATGAGGCTATTTCCCCGATTTGCCCGGAAAAAAAACCATTTTCATTGTTGAGAGTAACTGGATTTCTGGAATTCCCACTGTTTCCACCAAGTCCTATTGCATTGCCATTAGCTGGCATATCATCAGCATCCGTAAAAGAACTGAATGCACCTTCATTTACCTGTGCCGCCCAGATATTGGAATCGTGATAAGCAATAAGTGTATATGATGTATTAGTCTGAACCGAACCCAGGTTTATCGGTTTATGGCGTTCAGCATTTGAATCGCCCCAATCTCCATCATTACGGCTATAAGCCTGGGCATAGAGTACCCCATCTTCCAAAGTAAAGTTATATCCCTGCCCGCCTGAACTTTGCTCATAAATAACCTGGAACCCGGATATATCACTTCCTGTTCTAAAGACGAGGGCAAATGCTTTTTGACTAAAAATACTATTGTTGATTAAAGCATCGCCTGTTTTAGTAAGTATATCTGATGACCCCCCATCATATACAACTGATCCGCGTTCCCCGAACCCATCGGTATCATACACAGGAGCAGTGCCTGCGATAAAGTCAAAATTGTTGGCCGTATTTAAATCCGCCCAGGTAGAAATAGTAGCTCCGTCAGCAGTATTGTCTATTCCATCATCATCTACATCCTGGGCATCCAAGTGAAAAACATTACTGGCGATATCTGTAGTTAAATCAGAAAGCGTTACAATTACATCGAGATCTCGAGTGACGGTATTTGTAGAGTTGGTACCATCGTAGGCGGTAATGGAAATGGTTCTTGTTAATTGACTTGGAGAAACCAGGTCATCGCTGCTATAGGTGATACTTCGAATGGCGGATTTATAATTAGTAGTATCTGTGGTCCCGGTTAATAATAGCTTACCTGTTGCCGGGGTATAAGTGCCCGTAATTACTCCATCTGTAAAGTTGAGGTTGTCATCTAATCCGTCCAGGTTGCTCGTAATCTGAACGACAGCACTATCAAAAGTGGATACAGTAGGATGAGAGCCAATAAGAAGAGAATTAGTAACAAAAACATCTGCTCCTCCAGCAGTATATAATTGAGTATTAGATTCAATGTTGCTCAAACCTGGAACATCGTCCAGTTCTACAATAAAAGCACTTGGGTTTAACTGGTTGTTGTATTCAGTAGCAATCCAGTCGGCAGAACGAGCTATATCAGATATACGAATTTCGTCCATAATACCATCTGCTGGGTCTCCATCTCTTGAAATTAGTACAGGGTCGGCATTTGCAACAAAGGCTGTTGTATTTGCATCGGTTCTAATAGACGAACCATCCTGGTAGATAATTCTTCCTGTTGAAGTTTGTACATAGCTAAAATAATACCAGGTTGATGTAGTAAGGTTAAAAGTGGAAGTTGCACTAAGAGCGGATCCCCCATTTTTTCTGAATTGCATCCGCGGTCCGCCTCTAAAAGAGGCTTCATAAGAAGAGTTAGCTCCTTTGCTTACTAAATCGGGCGCTCCTCCATCCCCAGTTGCAGTAGATTCAAGGTTATACCAAAATGAAATGGTGATTTCTCCGGTAATATCCAGTGAAGCATCATCGGCTACGGATATGAAGTCATCATCATCAAATTCGAAATCTCTTCCGTTTCCAATAAAACCCGTAGCCGAAACTGTACCACTATTAGTTCCATCGTTAGAATTAGCGGTTGCATCGGTTAGATCATCCATATGCATGACCAACTGGTAGTTCGAGTCCCAGGTTGAGGTTGAACTTTGATCGGTGGTGATGGCAGCATCCCCGTAGTAGATAAAGAACTGGGTATCTAATGTGGGACTAAGAGTTGGGAACCGGACCCAAAAAATGATTTCCCCGGTACCTGAATTGTAGGATTCTAAGTTAAAATCGATTGCCGTAGTGCCATCAGCAGCAGCAAAAGCGATGTCGAAGCCATTAATGTTATCCGTTCCGGTACCCGGGGTAGCGTTATAGGCAAAGTCCGGGTCTGTAATACTGATTAGAACAGGAAAGTTAGTAAGCTCTGAAGAGCCACTTACACTATCGCTTTCAACAAAATATTTTTTTCGATTAGCGAAGGAGCCCAGCTGTGCTTGTGCTATTTCACTTAATCCAAATAAAAATAATAGGATAATACCGATATGTGAACTTCTCGGAATACACATGCATTCATTCGTCTACCACGAGTTATTGGGTCTAATAGCCCAATTAAATATAATCTATGCATGTATGATTAAATAATGAATTAACCCATTCTAATTTCATACAGAATGGAGGGAAGTCTACTTAATCAGTGTAAACTTCTTTAGTAATGTTTTGTCATTAGTTGTGAGCCTATAGAAATAGACCCCACTTGCCAGCTCTCTTGAGTTGAATGGTACTTCATACCTTCCTGCCGTTCTTGGCCCATCAACCAGGGTTCTTATTTTCCTTCCAAGTATATCATAAACCACCAATTCTACATTACTGTCTTCATTTAAACCGAATGGAATGGTAGTGGTAGGGTTAAAGGGATTTGGGTAGTTTTGTGAAAGGAAAATCTCTTCTGGTACATCTCTTTCAATCTGTTCTGTACTCACCTTTAGGGTAAATCGTGTACTCTGGGTACTGGCTTTCGTCCTAATGCTAAAGTTGGGAGAAGATGGATTTGTTGTAGGAGCTACTTTTGCCCTGGTAGAGTGGAAGAAGGTATAAGAGTTTTCTTCCATGAGATTAATCTCATTACCTGTTTCATTATCAATCAAAGTTAAGATCCAATCCTCCGGGATGCTTCGCAGATCTCCCCAGACAAAAGTTAATTCTTCGGATTGTGGGACTCCTCGCTCAAAAGACTCAATGTGTATGGGGATAAATAACCTTGAATTAAAATCGTTTGGCAAACTATTGATCGCTAGCTCAGTCCCATTATCTAGTAAAGTATGCATCTCAATGAAGGAACTTGTCATAGGAAGCAATCTGTATGCATCTAACATATCTTTACCTTTTAATCCCTCGTCAGAAAACATAATATTTGTTTTTTTAGACCGGCCACTGTTGGAATAGAGAGCTATATCAATAATCTTAATGTTGGAATTATTCGACGCTTGTTTTCTAAGAAAACTTCCTCCGGTCTTTTTTGCCTCTTTGCTCACTTTAAGTACGGGATTCGCATCATTTGCCTTCACCCAGAATCCCTGGAAAGGAGGGATGAGCCCACCATTCGGTAATGTTCCTGTTGTCCCGTTCCAGGTTAAATATTCCCCATCACCACCATTTGCTGCCGGATCCCAGATGTAAATCGTCGATTCTATGTTGGTTTTCGTCCAGTTGGTATTGTCATCCCAGTCAATGGTAGCCAGGAATGGGTTTCCAACTAAATTCCAACCTGAATCTGCAGTGACCGTGTAGGTAACTCCAAAATCAACTTCGGTACCATCTCCATCAAATTCTCTTCCACTCACATCAAGGGTATCCGGCAGGGGGTCATTATATCGTGAGTCGGCTGCAATGCTTCCAAATAGGAAAACAAACATTCCCTGCCCCTGGGTAAGCTTTTGGCTAGAACTGGTAGGAGCACGCAGCCGTTGAAGATCTGTTCCGGAATAGTTTTCTAAGTGGGTGAGTACGGTAGGTTGAAGGCTGTCCGAGGAGGCATTACCAAGTGTAGAGCCAGAATAACCTTGTGTTAATACCCCATCAAGAAATTCACCATAGGTAGTATCTATTGGGGAAGAGAGCATCCTCCATCCCATATCTCCATACATTCGCTGCTGTATGCGTAGTTCACCATTTTCGTATTGCTTGGTATTGGCGATGAGGGTCGCTCCGGTTGGAAGGAACAGTGTTCCATCGGTGAGTTTAAGGGTGTCAGATACAGATAAATCAGTGGTAAAATCAGCGCCATTTGTATTATCCAGCTCCAGATTCACATAACTGTTCGGGGTAGCTATGCTTTGGTTGCTGGCTCCATCCAACTTTACATAGCCCACCGTAATGTCGGCTACATCTACATCTCCTCCGACAGTCAAAGAGTCGGTGTTGCTTCCCAGAACTTCTCCACCTCCTGAAAGTACTCCGGTAATAATGAGTTCTTTTCCTCCCGAAATCGTTACTGAGGCACTGGCTTCAATAGAAAGCTGGGTTATTTGGGTGTTGGTAGTATTGATAACGGGCTGTTCATTTCCTACGGATGGAGATGATGGGATTAGTACTTTATCTCCGGAAACGGGAACTGAACCAGCGCTCCAGTTTGTAGCCAAATCCCAGTTTTGGGCATTAACGACAGAACCTACTGACGACTGCCACTGGTTGTTAAACTCAGCAAATTCTACTTCTGCGTTATCAGTCATGGAAACGCCGTTTAGGGTTCCGCTTATGGTGGCTGTTCCTGCTACCGTTGAAGAGCTAAGAATAGCCGTGTACGTACCATTAGAATTATCTGTAACAGCGCTCAATGAACCACTTGTGGTACTTAAAACTATGGTTTCCCCTCCGGTGGTTACATTATTTCCTTCAGAGTCTTTTGCCTGAACAATAATTGTGGATGTCGAAAACCCATCGTTAAATATAACACTGGGACTTGCAGAAATGGTAGATGTTGAAGTTGAAGCGTCTCCTGGAGTAACATCAAAACTGTTGCTTGTACCTGTCTCTGAACCGGAAGAATTTGTAGCAGTAATTGTACAGGTGCCTATACTGGATACGGATACTGTGTGAGAGGCCAAAACACCGGATACAAAACTTGCAGTTGTACCATCTCCGGTGCCTAAAGTACAGTTGGAAGAAATATTTACGGTTCCTGTAAATGTTTCTACCGTATCAGGTTGCCCGTCTATCGCAACAACAGTTATGTTAAAAGACTTTCCAGCCTGTTTATTGGAAATGTTTCCGGAAGGGACTCGCTCTACCTGGAATTGAGTAAGCTGGCCGATAACTACTACATCAAATGTTGAGCTAGTTGAGCTGGTAAGACCTGTACTGGAAGCAGTAAGCGTATATTCTCCAGTGGCACTTAGTGTCAGGTTATCAAATTCTGCGATACCAAATACATTAGTTGCTACCGTTGTGGTTCCTCCAAGAGTTCCGCTTCCGCTAACAACATTACGTGCCATAGTAACATTTATTAGGCTTTCTTCTACTGAATTTCCGTGTTGGTCAACAACTTGTACCCTTACCGCTGGACTAATAGCAGAGCTAACGTTGGATGTGGAAGGTTGCGTACTGAATACCAGGCTGTCTTTTGCCCCGGCAACCATAATTAGCTCCCCATAATCTGTGCTTCCACCAAGGCCGGTAGTACCCGTATTGGTGATGTTTCCAGTATTTGGAAGTACCCCTGTGGTCGGGCGCACTCGAAAATTGGAGAAGGAGATTTCACCAGGGTTGGTGCTGGACTCAGTACCTATGGTAAAGGTGATTTGAGAAGCAGTTCGGCTGGTAAATGAAACCGTTAATTCTGTTGAGCCTCCAAATGCAGAAGAAACACTGGCGGATGGAGCGGGAGAGTTTGTGGCATCCCATTCAAAGCCAGAAGGTGCATTAAAGACGAAGGTGCCCCCACTAGAAAATTCGCCCACAAAACTTTCCTGTACCCTGGGCCCCGAAAGGGTAGTATATGTTGAATTAGCATTATCGGCGGAAATAGCTTCTCCACCTGTTGCCGCAGTTAAAGAACGAATCGCAATGTCATATTTTGCAGACAGGTAATCTTCAATATCCTCCTGCTCGCTGGTAGAGAGTTCTTTACCATACAGGATCACTTCGGCGATTAACCCATCCCAACTACTCGATTGGTCTTGTGTTCCCTGACCAATGATAGCTGTGGTAACGTTGGTAAGTACCCCGGTGGGTATGTTTTGAAAAAAGGTAGGATTGCTGAGTACACCATCCACGTAGAGTTCATAATTTAACTCAGAATTCCATTTAAGCATCACAATTTGGCCTACATTAGATTGAGCAGCTTCAAAGCTTTCCATCACAAATGCAGTGGATAAGTCTCTCATACCTGTTGTGATTACATCATCTGCCAACCCGTTATCTCCCTGGCTGTCGTATCGGATGCTAAAAACCCTATCCTCTCCTGTGGCATTTGGCTCATAGGTAGTCCAGAAGCCCTGATCGGTATTTATATCGTCAGACTCCAATACGAAGAAAATAGTAAGCTCGTCTAATCCATTCAGGTAATCCTCTGCATCGATATCCTCAAGACGATACCCAGAAGAACCAGGAAATTCGACGGCATCCTGAGAATTGATGGCACTTATGTTTGTACGGAATGTAGGTTCGGTACCAGAATTAGTAGCCGTAAAATGGTTGTTATTTCCGCTTTGGTCTTCCCATCTCCCTACATCCGAACCTTCAGTACTTGAGGTTGAGCCACTGGTGGTAGTAAATGTTCCTGCATCTCCTTTTAACCAAACCAAGAGGTCAGAAAACGACTTAGGGATACTGAAGGAAATGGTTCTGGAAACTGTATTACTGTTCCCATCTCCATCATTTGCAGTAATGCTTACTATTCGATCAGTATCGGTGGGTGCACTCACAGTGCTACGGTAGCTTACCGTTCTGATAGCCGATTGGAAATCGGCTTTTGAAGCAGGCCCTGAAAGGGTGAGTGTGCCTGAGCCATCGGTCCATGATGAGGTTATCCCAAATAGAGATTGGAATTCCAGGGTATCCTGGGAGCTATCATAATTGGATGTGATCTGAAAGGTAACCGTGTCAATATTTGTATCATCAGGATCAGTGATTGTGATGGCTTCGGAAATGATGGATGACTGATTTACCTGATAAAAAATGGTTTCTGTTTCCAGGTTAGAGAGCGTTGGAACAGTATTAGCACTGGATACTGAAATATCGCGGGTTGACCCTGTTGCACTGCTATCGGCACCATCAAATACCCGGATTTCTATAGTGCGATCTACTCCGGTAACAGGGTCTGAACTGATATTTTCATAGGTGACATTTCTCAACGCTGCCTGGTAATTTGCCAAAGTGGTTGTACCACTAAGGCTTAATACGCCGGTTGTACTGTTAAACGAACCAGTGATACCAAGTGCAGTAGTATAGGCTAACTCATCTTCACCTAAGAAGTAATTATTAGTGAATGCAATGGTTGCACCCTGAAGGTTAGTATTGTCAATATCAGAAATGGTAAGGGCGCTGCTAATTGAGATAGCTGCATCACCTTCGGTAAAAGCCAGGGTACTGCTCTCAAGGTTAGCCAGGGTAGGGAGGCTATTAGAGCTGATTACGGAAATATTACGGGTTACCACATTGCTTGAATCGTCCCAGTCGTACACCATAAAACTGATCTCCCTGGTTGAAACCGTAGGGCTTGTAGTATCCGTATTTCGATAGGTGACATTTCGAAGTGCGGCCTGGTAATTAGCTGTAGTGGTTGACCCGGTTAGAGTTAATACTCCGGTAGAAGAGTTATAAGAGCCTGAAATACCCAGGGCAGTTGTGTATGCTAACACGTCTTCTGAACTAACAAATCCATTTGATATATATACTTTAGCACTATCGATTTCTGTGGCATCGTCTTCGGTATCTTCATCCGCCAGGGTGATGGTAGAGGTAATATCAGTTGCAGCATCACCTTCCGTATAACTTAACTCGGAAACTTCAAGACCAGAGAGAACAGGAGGGTTGTTCAACCATTTCTCACTTAAGTATGCGTAGATGTTTGTGAAATCGGAAGAAGACAAAGATGAATTCCAGGATACAAGTTCAGCAATTTCACCAGTAAAACTATTAGTACCGCTTGGTAATGAGGTGAGTGTAGGGTCGCTGGTTCCATCTTCCTCACCTATGGTTGGGTCTCCACTGTGGCTGCTCATAGTACCGGCTACGAGGTCGCTGGTAATTATACTTCCCCCATTAATATTTGCTTGCCAGGTATTATTATCAGGTTGGTTGTGATTGGCAATTATTATGTAAGTGCTGTTCGTCTCGACAGTGCCAAGATTTATTGATACATCATCGCCATCCGTCCATGAACTGTTGCTGCTCCAGGCATAAGCATATGCTACACCATTTTTAATCGAAATTTGATAACCATTTACACTACCACCTTGTTCATATATTATTTGCAGCCCTGATAAGTCATCGCTGGTTCGAAATACTGCAGCAAAAGATTTTTGGGTAAAGGTGCTCGTATTTACCAGGTTATTATCCTCAACGGCGTAATTATCACCATTACTACCGGAATTCCCATCAAATATTATGGCACCTCGCCCTCCTAAGGCAGAAGAGCTTAATGTTGGTTCGTCTCCACTTGGCGCTATTGCAGAAATATCTTCAGTACTGGCTGAGACATTATCCGATCTATCGCCCCAACTTGATAAGGAACCATTAGGAGGTTGATTAGTCGCCGCATCGCCATCACCATCAGCATCTTGAGCGTCATAATTAAAGACCCCTATACTTTTGTACGATGCAAGTTCAGTGATTGCTGTTGGGTATTCAATATCACGCGTGATTGTAGAGCTTTCTTCCGTTCCATCGTGCACCGAAAAACTAATGGTGCGGATACTTATAGTAGGGGAGCCTGATTCGTTTTCATAAGTAACAGATCTTAAAGCTGCCTGATAAGAGCTAAGGGAAGCAGTGCCTTCCAATTTAAGCTGGCCCGCTACATCGTCCCAGCTTCCTGTTATTCCCGATTGGTTGACAAACCGAAGGGTATCTTCAGCAGACAAATATCCACTGGAGATCTTTATAAAGGCACTATCCAGATTGGTGTCATCCAGGTCTGTGACTTCTATGGTATTAGTAATGGTCTTTTCACCACCTCCGGCAAAATAGGTGATGTTGCTATTCTCCAAATTGCTTAATACCGGAGCGATATTCGCTTTCACAATATCAATATTTCTTGCTTCTGCGTTGCTGTCATCATCTCCGTCATTTATGGTGAAGCTGATAGTGCGTGTGGCGGTACCTGGGGCAGGGTCTGTGTTTTGATAGGTTACACTACGCAGGGCAGTTTGGTAGTTAGCTAACGTAGCAGAGCCTGTTAAGGTGAGAATTCCCGTACCTGAGGAGTAACTGCCTGTAATCCCGTTTTGATTTGTGAACCCTAACACATCTTCAGTACCGTCAAAATTGGAGGTGATGGCGACTGTTGCATCTTCAATATTGGTATCATTACCATCCGATATTGCTAGACTGGAGGTTATGGTAAGCGGAGAATCGCCGGAGTTAAAAGTGAGGGAGCTGCTTTCTATTGAACTTAAAACAGGCTCAGCATTAATTTGTATGACAAAACTTGAGGGAGAGAATTGATTATTATATTCGGTCGCTATCCAGGCGCTGTCACGGGCTGTATTAGAAATACGTACTTCATCCATATATCCTTGGAAATCCCATGTTCCAAAACTTGAAAGTGTTATATCTTCATCATCTACAGTGAAAGATGCTATGGAATTTTTAGTGGCTGCCTGTTCCCCATCCAGGTAAATAAAACGATCACCGCTAGAGTTCCGGCTTACTACGACATAATACCAGGTACTATTTGATAATATTCCAGAATTAGTTCTGAGGTGGTCACCATTCACAGAAAACACTAAATTATTTTCTTCATTACTATACCAAATTGAATATCCATTAGTGTAGGAACCTTTTGTAATAAGATCTGGTGCATCATCTAGATTTAAGGGATATACCCATAAAGAGATGGTAATATTCCCGGTGATATCAAGGGGAGAGGTTCCATTATCTGCTATGGTAATTACATCGTTTGTGCCAGGATCTGTGAATTCACGTGCTCCACCAATCTGCCCGGTAACAGCTGTAGTTGCATTATCACTTATGTCTGTTGAAGGAATTTCTCCTGAAGCGTCGGTAAAGTTTATGGGACCAGTCGAGGTTTCATCCAAATGTAGGACCAGCTTGTAATTTGAGTCCCATACATTGACTGTAGATTGATCACTTGAGATGCTCGAGTTCCCAAAATACATATAGAATTCTGTGTCAACAGAAACGGAGAGGGTGGGAAAGCGTACCCAGATTATGATTTCTCCTGTTGAGGGATCATAATCCTCCAGCTGGTGGCTTAGTATGGTGGTACCATTATCGGAAGTGAAGACAATGTCATAGCCATTCACATTCTGAACAAAGCCACCGTTTCCGGTGCTCCTAAGATCATTTAATGTTGTGCTGACAAGAACTGGAAAATTGGATAAATCTGAATTACCGACTACGTTGTCACTTTCAACAATGAACTTCTTTCGGTTCGTGTAATTGCCTAGTTGTGCACTGGCTAAGTCACTGAACAGAAGAAGGAGAACTAAGAATGAAAAGATAGATTTTTGAGGACCTTTCTTAACAAACATGTGTTATTCGTTAAGCTGATCCCAGACAAATCAAATATACCTCTTGTTGCCTATCAAAACGTATTGATTAGTTCTTTCTAATATTAAAAATCAGGCAGAGCTACTTTATCAGTGTAAATTTCTTCAGTAGCACTTTGCTATTGGTTGTTAGCCTATAGAAGTAGACACCACTTGCCAGCTCTCTTGAGTTAAATTGAATCTCATACCTACCAGCTGTTCTTAGCCCATCAACCAGTGTTCTAATCTTACGACCAAGAATATCATAAACTACTAATTCCACATTACTGTCTTCATTTAAACCGAATGGAATGGTAGTGGTAGGATTAAAGGGATTTGGGTAGTTTTGTGAAAGGAAAATCTCTTCCGGTACATCTCGCTCAATTTGTTCTGTACTCACCTTTAAGGTAAATCGTGTACTCTGGGTACTGGCTTTCGCTCTAATGCTAAAGTTGGGAGAAGATGGATTTGCTTTAGGAGCTACTTTTGCCCTGGTCGAGTGGAAGAAGGTGTATGTACGTTCTTCCATCATATTAATCTCCTGTCCGGTCTCATTGTCAATTAACGTGAGAATCCAATCCTCAGGTACTCCTCTTAGTTCATCCCAAACAATAGTTAATTCTTCTGAAGTAGGCACCCCATTCTCAAAAGCAGCGATATGTAGTGGTATAAATAACCTTGAATTGAAGTCAATAGGTAGGCTATTGATCGCTAATTGAGAACCATTATCGAGTAAAGAGTGGAATTCAATAAAAGAACTGGTAAGTGGGGATAGGGTATAGGCATCCAGGATATCTTTATTCCTCAAGCCCTGATCTGAGAACATAAAATTAGTTCTTTTTTGACGGCCACTAGCTGAGGTTACCGCGAAATCAAGAATTGGAATGGGTGTTTCATTTTGTTTTGATAAGGTATCAACTACTGCTCCTTTAGGAAGCTCTTTTCTTAAGAAGCTTCCCCCGGTAGTTTTGGCCTCTTTGCTTACTGCTAGTACAGGGCTTTCGTCATTTGCTTTAATCCAGAACCCCTGGAAAGGAGGGATGAGACCTCCATTTGGCAAGGTGCCCGTAGTCCCATTCCACGTTAGATATTCACCGTCTCCGCCATTCGCAGATGGATCCCATATATAAATAGTTGACTCAATATTAGTCTTCGTCCAGTTAGCCTCGTCATCCCAGTCGATAGTGGCAAGGAATGGATTTCCGACAAGATTCCAGCCTGAATCTGCAGTGACTGTATAAGTAACTCCAAAGTCTACTTCTGTTCCATCTCCATCAAATTCCTGACCACTAACATCCAATGTATCAGGCAATGGATCATTATAACGTGAATCGGCTGGAATATCTCCAAACAGGAAGACAAACATTCCTTGCCCCTGGGTCACTTTTTGACTGGAACTTGTTGGCGCACGGAATCGCTGGTTATCAGTAGCGCCATTTCCTCCATTGTCATAGCTCTCTAAATAGGTAAGTACTGTAGGTTGAAGGCTATCAAGAGGGGCGTTGCCCAGTGTAGATCCAGAATAACCTTGCGTTAGTACTCCATCCAGGAATTCGCCAAACGTAGTATCAATGGGGGAGGAGATAAGCCTCCAGCCACGATCACCAAACATACGTTGCTGCATTCTTAATTCGCCATTACCGTACTGTTTTTCGTTGGCAATTAATGTTGTACCTGTAGGAAGGAACAGCGTACCGTTGGTGAGTTTTAGCGTATCAGAAACACTTAGATCATTAGTAAAATCAGCACCATTGTTATTATCCAGCTCAAGATTTACATAATCGTTTGGAGTGGATACATCCTGGTTATTGGTACCATTGAGTTTCACAAAACCAACTGACATGTCTGAAATGGCTAAATCACCTGCAATAGTTACTGAATCTGTATTACTTCCCAGGATTTCTCCATCACCAGAAAGTTCTCCATTCACAATAAGTTCGATACCACCTGATACTGTTACCGAAGCACTTGCTTCTACTGATAGCTGAGCAATCTCGGTATCCGTTGTACTTACTACAGGTTGCTCATTACCTACAGCAGGAACTGCAGGGACCAGGACTTTATCTCCAGGAACAGGAACCGATCCTGAGCTCCAGTTCGTAGCTAAGTCCCAATTCCGGGCATCGGCCACAGAACCTACAGAAGACTGCCACAGGTTATTAAATTCGGCAAATTCAACCTCGGCATCATCGGTAATAGCTGCTGCATTCAATGTACCTGTGATTGTTGCGGTACCAGCTACTACCGAAGAGGTAAGGGTGGCTGTATAGGTACCATCTGCATTATCAGTAACAGAAGTTAAGGTACCATCTGTAGCACTTAATACGATGGTTTCTCCACCGGAAGTAATGTTATTGCCTTCAGAGTCTTTGGTTTGAACCGTGATGGTAGAAGTAGAAAAACCATCGTTCAGAATTACAGTAGGACTTGCCGTAATGGTGGTAGTTGCTTCAGAAGGAGCACCAGGGGTTACATCAAAGGTATTACTCGTTCCTGTTTCCGATCCGGCGCTATTAGTTGCTGTAATAGAACAGGTTCCGAGGCTGGAAATGGAGACAGTAGCTGAAGATAGAACACCAGCAACAAAACTTGCTGTTGTTCCCTGACCTGTGCCCATGGTACAATTCGATGAAAGACTAACCGTACCGGTAAACGTATCTACCGTATCTTGGATACCATCTACGGCAACTACTGTTATGTTGAAATTTTGACCTGCTAACTTATCAGAAATATTTCCAGATGGCACTCTTTCAACCACAAACTGGGTAAGTTGGCCTAGCACTACCACGTCAAATTCGTTACTGGTAGTATCGGCTAAGCCTGTACTTGAAGCAGTTAAGGAGTAGGTTCCAACTGCATCAATATTGATATCATCAAATTCTGCAATACCGAATACATTTGTTTGTTCAGTGGTTGTTCCTCCTAATACTCCAGAACCGGAAACGATATTACGTGTTACATCAATATTCACGCGGCTTTCTTCAACCGGGTTTCCAAATTGGTCAATCAATTGAACTCGAACAGCAGGGGAGATGGCCGAGCTTACATTTGAAGCAGAAGGCTGTTGCGCAAATTCCATTTCAATTTGAGTACCAGCTACCATAGTCAAAGTACCATAACTGGTTGAACCTCCAAGGCCGGTAGTACCGGTATTAGTGATATTTCCAGTATTTGGCAAAGTCCCTGTAGTAGGACGTACTTCAAAATTAGAAAAGGTAATTTCGCCAGGGTTACTTACAGATTCGGCGGTAATCGTAAATGTAATTTCTGTACTGGTGACAACTGGTGCGGATATCGCTAATTCCGTAGTCCCACCAAATGCAGGTAGTATAGCAGCGCCTGGGCTTGAACCCGTATTCCATTCAAATCCCGTTGGCGCGGTAAAGACAAAAGTACCTCCATTGGTGAATTCTCCTTCAAAGCTTTCCTGTACTCGAGGCCCTGTTAGAGTTGTGTAAGCAGGAGAGGGGGCAATACTTGCATCATCAGCAGAAATAGCTTCACCACCTGTAGCAGCAGTAAGCGATCGAATGGCGATGCCATATTTGAAGGAGAGGTAATCCTCAACTGCTTCCTGGTCCTCAATAGTAACCTCATCCCCGTAAAGAATTACCTCAGCCACTAATCCATCCCAGCTTTCTGATGTATTCTCTGTTCCCTGACCAATAATTGCAGTGGTTACAGCAGAAAGTGAACCTGTTGGGATATTCTGGAAGAAAGAAGGATTACTAAGAACTCCATCAATGTATAGCTGATAGTTCTCCTCAGAAGTCCATTTTAGCATTACAATTTGACCGGAAGTAGTTTGAGCGAATTCAAAACTTTCTTGTGAGAAGGCCACGTTCAAATCACGCATACCGGTTGTGATTACTCCTTCAGCGCCTCCGTTTGCTCCAAGGCTATCATACCTTATACTAAATACCTCGTCTCCACTGGTACCATCTGGTTCGTAGGTTGTCCAGAATCCACGATCAGAGCCTACTTCGTCAGACTCGATCACAAAAAATATGGTAAGCTCGTCAAGGCCATTTAAGTAATTTTCAGCATCAATATCTTCTAGCCTAAAGTTTGCTGTACCTGGAAACTCGATAGCATTTTGGTCATTCAGAGTACTGATACTTGTTCTAAATGTGGGTTCACTTCCACCATTCGTGGCTGTAAAATGTCGACCGTTGCCACTCTGATCTTCCCATCGCCCTACATCAGTACCTTCTGAACTTTGGGTAGAGCCACCAGTTGTGGTGAATGTGCCTTCATCCCCTTTCAACCATAGCAATAAGTTATTAACAGATTTAGGAATACTAAATGAGATATCTCTGGTAGGTACATTACTATCTACATCCCCATCATTTGCTGTTATAGAAACGGTTCTTGGTATGTCAGTAGGGGTGGTAGTTGTACTTTGATATCGAACTGTTCGAATGGCCGACTGGAAGTCTGCCTTGGAAGCAGGCCCGGTTAGTGTCAAAGTTCCGGTGCCATCTGTCCAGGATTGTGAAATCCCAAATAGAGGTTGGAAAGTTAGGGTATCTTCAGCGCTATTGTAGTTTGTAGTGATTTGAAAAATAACCGTTTCAATATCAGTATCATCTGGATCGGTAAGCGTTATGGTTTCCGAAATAACACTTGAGTCTCCAACCTGGTAGAAAATACCTGAACTTTCTACACTGGAAAGGGTAGGGGCCGTATTCAAACTCGCTACAGAAATATCCCGGGTTGTGCCAGTAGCACTACTGTCAATACCATCAAATACTCTTACTTCGATGGTTCTGTTAAGCCCTGTAACCGGATCAGAACTTGTGTTTTCATAAGTCACATTACGCAACGCTGTTTGATAGTTTGCCAATGTAGTGGAACCGGTTAGCGTAAGAACTCCTGACATTGCATCGAAAGAACCAGTAATACCAAGGGCAGTAGAATAAGCTAGCTCATCTTCGCCAAGGAAATAGTTATTGGTGAAAGCAACAGTGGCGCCTTCCAGGTTAGTGTCGTCAGTATCTGAAACGGTAATTGCACTACTTATAGAGGTAGCTGCATCACCTTCGGTAAAGGCTATGGTTGTGCCTTCAAGGCTTGCTAATACTGGGAGGTCATTATTAGGAGAAATATCAATTTCCCTGGTTACTACGGCACTGGAATCATCCCAGTCAAACACCGTAAAGCTGATTTCTCGGGTAGTTGTAGAAGGAGTAGTTGTTTCGGTATTCTCGTAAGTGACATTTCTAAGAGCTGTTTGGTAATTGGCAACGGTAGTGGTTCCGGTAAGAGTGAGTACTCCTGAGCCAGAATCATAAGAGCCGGAGATTCCCAAAGCAGTAGCATAAGCAAGTACATCCTCAGAACTCTCAAATCCAGAGGTTATAGACACCTTAGCACTATCCAGATTAGTATTATCTGAATCGGTGATGGTAAGGGATGAGGTGATGTTCGCTGCACCTTCACCTTCACTGTAACTCAAGTTAGATATCTCTATATCTGCAACTACTGGAGCAACATTGAACCATTTTTCACTTAGGAATGCGTAGATATTGGTAATATCTATGGCTTCAAGACTATCATTCCAGGAAATGATTTCACCTACAAACCCATCAAAATTACTGGTAGTACCTCCTGGATTTGAAAAACTAGTTGGGTCTCTGGTTCCGTCTTCTTCACCAATATTTGGGTCACCACCATGATTGGCCATATCAACAGCTCCGTCCAGTTCCTGAATAGTTCCTCCATTTAAAGAAGCTCTCCAATAACTCGTTGCATCTGAACCTGTTGATCCATGACTGGCGATCATGATATAAGAGGTGTTAGCTTCTACTGCGCCGAGGTTTAAGGATTTGTTTTGAACACTCCAGTTATTACTGTACGCATAGGCATAAGCAACCCCATCTTTAACGCTTAAATTATAGCCACGGCTACTCCCGCCTTGTTCATAGATAGTATGGAGCCCACTGATATTATCAGTAGTTCGAAATACTACAGCGAATGATTTTTCAGTAAAAGTTCCGACATTGATGGTAGGGGCAGTTCCTGGCTCACTTAGCGGGTAGTGATCTCCATTATTTCCTGAGTTATAATCAAAGAGAATACCACTTCTCTCACCAAAATAACTCGCATCAAGAGTAGGTTCATCACCACCTGGTGCTGTAGTTGTGACGTTTCCTGTTATATCAATCCAGCTTGCAAGGGCTCCATCAGCAGGCTGGCCAGTTCCGCTATCACCATTCCCATCTGCATCTTGTGCATCAAAATGGAACACTACATCTGCTTTATAATTAGTGAGGTCAGAAATGGATGTCGGGTATTCAACATCCCTTGTTTCCGTGTTACTGTCGTTTTCTCCATCATTTACCCTGATACTTATGGTCCGGGTACTCATCGTGGGAGAGCCGGATTCATTCTCATAAGTGACCGTGCGCAAAGCGGCTTCATAGGTTGTTGTAGTAGCGCTACCTGTTAATGTGAGTTTGCCGGATGTCTCATTCCAGCTGCCTGTAATTCCATTTTGATCAACAAAACGGAGGGTGTCTTCACTGGATATATATCCGAAAGTAATTTCAACTACAGCACTATCCAGGTTTACGTTGTCAACATCTGATACTTCAATGGAAGAAGTAATGACTCGCTCACCACTGCTCGCGAAATAAACCAGATTGGAAGACTCAATATTGGCTAGTACAGGGTCTATATTTACTTTTATGACTGTAATATCACGTGTTTCGGTATTACTGTCATCGTCTCCATCGTTCACAGTAAAGCTTATAGTGCGGGTAGCTGTAGTAGGGGAGGCATCTGTGTTTTCATACGTAATACTTCGGAGCGCTGTTTGGTAATTCGCCACCGAAGATGTTCCCGTTAGGGTTAGAATACCTGTTACAGAAGAGTAACTGCCACTAATTCCATTTTGATCAACAAAGCCTAATACATCCTGTGCATCATTGAAATTACCAGTTATTTGTACCGTAGCACCTTCCAGGTTTGTGTCATTTCCGTCAGTTAGAGTAATAGCAGAAGTGATGGTTGTAGGAGAATCTCCGGAATTATAGGTTAGATTTGATCCTTCAATGTCCGCTGCAATTGGCTCTGCATTAATTTCCGTAATAAAAGTACCGGGAGAGCTCTTATTGTTATACTCAGTAGCAATCCAGGCACTATCTCTGGTAATATTGGAAAGTCGAAATTCATCCATGCTTCCTTCAAAATCGTACGTAGAGGTTGACAGGAATAAATCATCATCAGTTACTGAGAATGAAGCTGCATTATTATCACTGGCTATCTCGGCACCATTTAAATAAAGTGCTCGATCTCCATTTGATGCTCGAGTTGCTACAACATAATTCCAGGAGCCATTAGAGATCGCATTTGTAGAGGCTGACAGTGATGAATTGTTTATCTGGAAGCGTAAAAGCCCCGAACCATTTACCCAAATGCCATAACCATTGGTATAAAATCCTTTAGAAATTATATCCGGACCACTAGTAACATTCGAAATATTCATCCATACAGAAATAGTGATGTTACCACTGATATCCAGAGGTGAAACACCGTTATCTGCTATGGTGATAAGGTCACCTGTACCCGGGTCATCAAAGAGTCTTCCGCCAGAGACCTGACCGTCTGTAGCGACTGTAGCATTATCTGTAATATCCGTTGATGAGATATTACCAGAAGCATCTGTGAAGTTAATTCCTCCCGAGCCTGTTTCATTGAGGTGCATGACCAGTTTGTAATTTGAATCCCAAACATTGGTGCTGGATTGGTCGGAAGAAATGCTTGAGTTTCCAAAATAGATATAAAACTCGGTATCAACGACGTGCCCTAAAGTAGGAAAACGAACCCAAAAAACTATTTCCCCGGTTGCGCCATTATACTCTTCGAGCTCATGACTAAGAATAGTAGTTCCATTGGCAGCTGTGAAAATGATATCATATCCATTCACATTTTCAACAAAGCCACCATTACCTGTTGTTCGTAAGTCATTATCAGTTAAACTAACAAGTACCGGGAAATTGGAAATATCAGTAGTGTCCTCAACCTGGGAGGCATTAACCTGAAATTTCAGGCGATTAGAATACCCGGTAACCTGGCTCATAGCAATATCACTGTATAATGATAATACAACCAGTATGGAAGTAATTATGGCTACCCTTAAGCGCACTTTTTCCTGTAAAATTTAAAGCGTATTTGAAGTCTGATGACTTATGCGGTACGAAGATAGCTAAAGCTGGGGCAGATAAGCTTGAGATTAGCCAATTCTAATAGCTCTTAAAGAGCTTTAATAATTCCGGATTACGGTTACTTAATTACCGTCATCTTTTTGGTGTAAACCTGTTCTCTGGTAATCAGCCTATATATATAAACCCCACTTGAAAGACTGGATGCATTCCAGGTGTAAGAATGGGTTCCTGCATCAAGCTCTTGTTTATTGAGAATAGTGGATACTTTTCTTCCCAGCATGTCATAAATAGTGAGGCTTACTTCGTTTTGAACGGGAAGCGAAAACTCAATATTGGTAGTTGGATTAAAAGGGTTTGGATAGTTTTGAAGCAGCTCAAGTGAGTTCGGCATATCATCAGCATCTTCACCTGGTTCAATAATTAATGAGAATCTTGCCTGGTCAGGTGAACTTTTACTTGTTAGCTTCGGCGTTGAACTGGTTTTATAGTTTGGGGCGACTTTCCCATATTCTCCTTCAAAGTCAAATGGGAAAATAGTTCCTTCGAGAAGCTCTGCTTTTATTCCGTTTTTAGCATCATAAAGGAAGATTCTCCATCCCTGGGGGATATGCTTCATTTCGGAAATTTCGAAGTTAAGCGCTTTTGATGTGGACAAGCCTTCAGTAAAGGAATTAATTGAAAGAGGTATTTCGATTGGAACACCAAAATGCCTCGGCAGATTATTAATTGCATATTTATTTCCTTCAAACGAAATAGAGCTAAGCTCCAGATACGATCCTATATCACTCATTGGTAATAACCGGTAGGCGTCCTTCTCATCTTTTCCCATTCTGGCGTAATCGGAAAACATAAAATGAGCAGAAGTTCTAAGTTCATCGTCAGAAAGTATAATTGAAAAAGTAGGGTATGGATTCGTTTTACCAGGATTTGCTTTTCCTACAAAAGTACCTCCGGTAGTTTTAGCGCTTTCTTGAGCTATCAGGGATGGAGAAGATTCATTGGCTTTAATCCAGAAACCCTGAAAAGGAGCAATTAGACCACTTCCTAAATCTCCGGTCGTACCATTCCAGGTTTTATATTCGCTGGTCGCATAGTCCCATACATAAATAGTGGCATCAATGTTGGTTTTTGTCCAGCTGGCATCATCCCAGTTCAGGGTTGCTGCATATGGATTACCAATCAGGTTCCAGCCAGAGTCTGCTGAAGTAGTATAGGTTACATTGAAATCTATATCTCCATCAAATTCCTGGCCTTGTACTTCCAGTGTTATGGGAAATGCATTGTTATACATGGAATCCGCTGGAATATCTCCAAAAATGTATGTGAATAATCCCCGGCCTGCGGTTAAAGAGGTAGAAGCACTTGCAGGAGCTCTCCAGCGCTGATTATCTGTTCCCGGATAACGTTCTTCATAGTATAGCACGTTCGGCATGAGGGTGTCGCCAGGGTTTGAACCTGTACTATAAAAGGCTCCCGGATATCCCTGAGTGACCATACCATCAAAAAAATCCTCGTAATCTGAAGCAATGGGTGAAGAAAGAAGCCTGGAACCATTTGATCCTGTTATCTCATGCCGCATGATCAGGTCACCGGATATAATTGATTTTGTATTAGCAATGAGGTTGTTCCCGGTTTTAATAACCAACGATCCATTTGCAAGTGATAAGCTTCCTGTTACTTCAAGGTCTGCATCCAGTGTAACTCCGTTCGGGTTATCAATAATTAAATTATCGACACTTGAAGGAAGACCGGACCCTGTAACCTGAGCAGAACCGCCATTAAATGAATATGAACCCGAGGAGCTGAAAACTCGATTCGTGGTTTGAACATTTCCAAGGTTATCGGAAGCATAAATTCCATTTGAGGATCCAATTTCAATTGTTCCATTTGAAACCTGAAAAGTACCGGAACCAGTAATTATTTGTGAGCCTGTGGTTAACACCCCTCCGTTTCCAATAATGAAAGTGGCTCCAGAGATGGATAATGAAATCTGTTCAGTCAAGTCTGTTGAATTTGTTAGAGTAACAGTGTGTCCATTTCCTATTATAATGACAGCTCCGGTAGTATTCCCAGGATTAGAGCCTGCAGCACTTCCAGAGTGGCTAGTTTTAGACCAGGTGCTGTTTGAGTTCCAATCTCCATTGGTGATGCTGTAAAAAGTATTAGATGCCAATAATGTAAATTTTTTAATATGGTTATTGGAAATCGTGGCCCCATCGTTACTCTTGAGGTTATTTATCGTGATTTCATATTCCACATCTTCAGTAAGGGTAGAGACAGTTAATGTTACTTCTGTACTGTCACCACTAGTATTCAAACTTGCACTTGAAATAGTGATGCTTCCGTTTATAGAATAATTGGAAGTATTTTCAGTGCTACTTACTTCCATTCCTTTGTTAAAGCTAACGACTACGGTATCAAGAGATAGAGCGGTGGCGCTAACAGCAAAAGGCGCAGAACTGGAAATGTTGGTTGATCCACCTCCACCTACTTTTCCCTGAACATCAATCCGGTCATCTTCACTAACTACTACGGTTCCAACTTCATCAACTATTAGATCACCTTCAATTATAATAGTATTCTCATCCCCTCCGTCTGAGGTAAAAACTGCCCCTGAATCAACTTGAACATTGTAGAAAACTACATCTCCATCTGAAGATATAGTTTGGGATCCTTCACCTGAAAAAACTACTGTACTTGAGTCGGAATTAAAATTGGAGCTATTCTGAATAGTAAAATCACCTTCAAGAGTAATTGTAGCTGTGCCGGCATCAACTATTCCACCTAAGGTAAAAGAGGCATCACCTCCGATAGATAAATTTCCACTCTTAAGTTCCATGGTTCCACCACTTGAGAGAGTAGCATTTCCTCCAATATTAACTGATCCTGCATTCACTGTCATGTTCCCGTTATTGCTGAAACCGGCATTACCAGTTATGTTCACAATCGCATCCTCAACATTGAAGAACCCTCCCGCCTGGACCGTTACATCAGACATTATATTAACACTACCATACCCAAAATTTACAGTCCCAGTATTGCCTATGTAGGTATCTCCATAAAGGTCTAGAGTTCCAGTATTGAGGTTTAGTATACCTTCACTTCTAATATCTACAGTGCCATTAAATTTGGTGTAAGCATCATCCCCATTATAAACTCCATTTATTGTGGTACCTCCATTTATACTGACGCTTCCATTTTCAGCATTAAAAGTATCTTCCGAAGAGATATTGAAATCACCATTTACTGTTAATAAGCCGTTTCCAAGGTTAAATTCACCGACTATACCCACATCAATTTCATCGGTAACGGTGCCTGCTGTAAAGCTTCCATCAGTAATATTAATTTCACTGGAAGCAGCATTCATATTGAAAGTGTTAGATCCGGATGAAGTACCACTCATTACAACATGGCCGTTTACGATCTCCAGTTTGCCCGCCCCATTTATTGTCAGGTCATCTGTAATGGTAAGTGTTGCATTGTTTCTAACTTTCAGCTGATCACCGGGATAAGAATACCATTGGTTAATTGTAACCGACTCAACGATTACGTTTGTTGTAATCACTGGATAGGGAGTGGTGTTACTTCTTAATATTACGGATTGACCAGACGTAGGAATTCCATTTGGACTCCAGTTTGCTGCAGTATGCCATGAGGAATCAACAGCTCCTGTCCACAATTTATTTTGAGCCATTACGCAATTGAATAGACCCAAACAAAGCGATAGGAGTAGACTAGAATAAAGCGTATTCATTTTCCTATAAAATAAGCTTTGATTTATAGGAACCAGTAAACCCTAAACTATTATGAGTATTTTCTAACCCTTTAATGTTAGAGTGCTCTAATAATTACAGGGCTTCAATTCTATTGTTTTTAACTACAGACCTGCTAAAAGCACTTCAAATTGATATAAATTAAGAGTAGTTTGTTTTTTCTCTCAGAGCTTAACAACCATCAAACCAACCAAATTATAACAATATTTATGAAAGGCGTCGTACTTGCTGGAGGAACAGGATCAAGATTATATCCTTTGACCAAAGTAACTAATAAGCATTTATTACCGGTTGGTAATAAGCCAATGATCTATCACCCGATTGAAAAACTTATCGAAGTTGGAATTGAGGAAATACTCATTGTTACAGGCACCGATCACATGGGAGATGTGGTAAATCTACTCGGATCAGGTAAGGATTTCGGCTGCCGTTTCACCTATAAAGTCCAGGATGAAGCAGGAGGAATTGCTCAGGCGCTTGGCTTAGCAGAAAACTTCGCGGGAGATGACTCAGTTGTAGTGATTCTGGGCGATAACATTTTCGAGCACTCTTTAAAAAAAGCTGTTGAAAACTATACCGGCAGTGGAGCTCAGATACTTATACAGGAAGTACATGATCCACAACGCTATGGAGTTGCTGAATTGGAGGGTGATCGCGTTATCTCTATTGAAGAAAAGCCTGAAAACCCGAAATCGAATTACGCGGTAACAGGGATTTACTTTTATGATTCAAAAGTTTTTGAATGTATTAAAACGCTCAAGCCGTCAGGAAGGGGAGAGCTGGAAATTACCGATGTAAACAATTTCTATATCCGTAATAATGCAATGACAAGTTCTGTACTAAAAGGCTGGTGGACAGATGCTGGGACCCCCGATTCATACAAGCTTGCAAATAAACTCACTTTAGAAGATTAATGAGATTACTCATCACAGGAGCATGTGGGCAACTCGGTAAAGAGTGGGTCGAATTCTGTGAAAGAAAGGGAATCGAATTCAGCGCCTTTTGTTCAGATCAACTGAATATTCTTGATGGACCTGCCATAGCCTCAATAGTAGAGGAGAAAAAACCAACAGTACTTATAAATTGTGCTGCCTATACCAAAGTAGATCAGGCAGAGGAAGAGCATGAATTAGCTCATGCTGTAAATGCAGATGCTTTAGAGTTTATCACGCAAACCTGTTTCAATAATGGGGTGAAGTTGGTTCACTATTCTACTGATTATGTATTTGGAGGGAAAAAGGAAGACCAGCAGGTATTTCCGGAAGGGTATCCGGAAGATTTTTCTGGCGCACCTCAAAATGTATATGGTGCCTCTAAAAGAGCGGGGGAAGAGATTATTGAACAGTCAGAGTGTAAATCTCTAATCCTAAGGGTTTCCTGGTTGTGTGGGAAACACGGTAATAATTTCATCAAAACCATGTTGAGGTTAGCCAAAGAAAGGGATTCTCTGAGTATTATCAATGACCAGTATGGAAGTCCTACTTTTGCAAATCATGTGGTAGAGCAAACCTACCTTCTTTTGGAAAACCAGGTTGAAGGGATCTTTCATTTGACTACTTCCGGTGTTATAACTTGGTATGAATTTGCAAAAGAAATCTTTCAGTTAAGTGGAATTGAGGTTGAACTCAGTGCCATTCAATCCTCACAATATCCAACTAAAGCCAGACGTCCTTATTTTTCCAAACTAAGTACTAAAAAAATTAGTACCATTCCCGGCATTAGTATAGCTAGTTGGCAGGAAGGCTTAAAAGAATTTTTAAATACGATCTAATTGATGAAAATCACGAGTGCAAGAATACCTGAGATCAAGATTATAGAGCCAGGTGTGTATGAGGATGATAGAGGATATTTCTTAGAGTCTTTTCGGGAAGATATACTGAAAGAACATGGAATTACCGGGCCTTTTGTGCAGGACAACATCTCTAAATCGTTCAAAGGAACAGTGAGGGGCTTACATTATCAGCTTGAAAAACCACAGGGTAAATTGGTACAATGCATTAAAGGCGAAATACTTGACGTAGCCGTTGATGTAAGAAAAAGCTCGAAGACATTTGGTAATTATGTAGCCGTTAAATTAAGTGAGAAAAACCACCGCCAGGCATATATACCAGTAGGTTTTGCTCATGGTTTTTCCGTGCTTTCTGACAAGGCTATTGTGCATTACAAATGCACTGAATATTATGATAAAGATTCTGAAAGAGGCATACGCTGGGACGATCCCCTGATTCGCATTAACTGGGATATAGCCAGGCCAATTCTTTCTGATAAGGATCGAAGACAACCTCTTTTTTCATCTCTAACTGAAGACGATATTTTTATATGAAAATCATCGTAACCGGTGGCGCCGGATTTATTGGTTCAAACTTGATTCTATACCTTTTTGAAAAGAATAAAGACTGGCACATTTACAATATTGATAAACTTACCTATGCATCTGACAGGGCTTTCTTAGATCCCCTAAAGGATTCAGAAAGGTACCATTTCAAGAAGATTGATCTCGTTGATAGAAAAGCGGTACAAGATGTAGTAAAAACATTCCAGCCAGATGGAGTTATTCACCTTGCAGCTGAATCTCATGTCGATAATTCAATAGCTGGCCCTGAGCCTTTTATCCAGTCTAATGTAGTTGGCACTTTCAATATTCTCGAGGAGTGCAGGCAGCTATGGGGTGCAGATGAGGATTCCTGGAAAAATAATCGGTTTCTCCATGTTTCAACAGATGAGGTTTATGGTGAACTAGAAGATGATGGATTGTTTACCGAAACCACTCCTTATGCGCCCAATTCTCCCTATTCTGCATCAAAAGCAGGGAGCGATATGATCGTTCGGTCATATTATCAAACCTACAAAATGAATGTAGTAACAACGAATTGTTCCAATAACTACGGCCCTCATCAACATGACGAGAAACTTATCCCTACAGTGATTCGCAATGCAGTTCAGCACAATCCAATTCCTGTTTATGGTAAAGGACAGAATGTGAGAGATTGGTTATTTGTAAAAGATCATTGTAAAGCTCTTGAAACTACTTTTTTGAAAGGAAAAGCCGGAGAAACGTACAATGTAGGAGGAAATAACGAGTGGAAGAACCTTGACTTGGTTGAGAAGATTTGTGATTTGCTGAACGAGGAAGTAGGTAAAGGGCCAGGAGGTAACTACAGGAACTTAATCAGTTTTGTTACCGATAGGTTAGGGCATGATTTCCGATACGCTATCGACGCATCAAAAATAAAAAAAGAGCTCAACTGGGAGCCATCTCCTGATTTTGATGGAATGTTGAGAGAAACAGTTTTATGGTATTTAGGCAAGTACTCAGATTCAATCAAAAAATAGGTTATCACCATGAGCAAGAAGTATTGGTTATGTAAATCAGAGCCGGATAATTATAGCATTGATGAGCTTGAACAAGATGGTACCACACCCTGGGATGGAGTAAGAAATTATGCAGCTCGGAATTTTATGAGAGATGAAATGGGTGTGGGCGATTTAGCCTTCTTTTATCATTCAAACCAAAAACCTCCGGCTATTGTAGGTATTATGGAAGTATGTAGTGAGCCCTACCCGGATGCTCTTCAATTCGATAAAGATTCCAAGTACTTTGATGCGAAAAGTTCGGAGAGTGAGCCGCGCTGGGTAAATGTAGATATGAAATTTGTAAAGAAGCTCGATACTCCGATTGGGAGAGATGAGCTAAAGGCTAATCCAGCATTGGATGGTATGGAAATGTTCAGGATTGGAAGGCTTTCTATTACTCATGTTACGGAAGAGGAGTGGAATGCAATTATGGGCATGATTAATTAACCTAACCTCGATTTTTATTCCATGGTAAAAACCAGGTTATTTATCATATCTGCGTTCATTTTAATTGTAGTATTGGGATGCAAGCCAAACTCTGGAAGCAATGCTACTTTTGAATTACAGGTATCAGTCACTCCTTTAAATGCTGGCGCCGTATCTCCTGATTCAGGTTTTTTTGATGAAGGTGAAGTTGTTCTTTTAGAAGCTACCCCAAACGAGTCGTGGCACTTTGCAGGTTTTCAGGGAGATTTTAGCTCTTTGGAAAGTTCAGCTCAACTAAACATGGATTCTGATAAGAATATAGAAGCGGTATTTATCAATCAGGAGAATCCAATCTTATTACTATCCAATCTTTCTGTAGGACGTTCAGTCATTACATTAGATGATGAGAGCATGGTGCATACTGGTGGGGGTATTTTTATATCAAAATATGATCCTCTTGGGAATCTATTATGGAGAAAAGATTATAGTGGTTCGAGTTCCGACAATGCTACAAGAGTTAAATCAACAGAAGACGGAGGATTTATAGTTGTAGGAACTACCAACTCCACAGACGGTGACTTTACACGTCCCAATGTCTCACCAAATAGTGAAATTGATATCGTAGTCATGAAGCTCAATGAGGAAGGAGAAAAAGAATGGTTTCGTTTTTTTGGTGGGGCGAATTTTGATAGAGCGTATGATGTCATTCAAACTTCTGATGGTGGATATCTTATTTCTGGAAGTTCTGATTCCAGAGATGGAAGCTTTACTGGGACAAGAACGGATGCAGAAAGCTTGCTTATTAAGCTTTCAGGTGATGGAGCTACCGAATGGATTAGAAAGTACGGAGGTGGTACACAGAGAGAGGAGATACTAAGAGTATTTGAGATGGAGAATGGAGATTATATGGCTTTTCGATGGTCTTTTGGAGAAGATGATCCCGGCAGTGATTTTGAAGAAGGAAATTTAGGCAGCCATGATGTCGTAATGTTTAGAATAAGTAGTACAGGAGAGGTTTTATGGTATAAAAAAATAGGAGGGTCAGACGGAGATAATTTATCCACAGTTATTAGGGACAGTAATGGAGATTTTCTTTTAGCTGGTTATACAGCATCGGCAGATGTAGCATTTTCTTCCTCTCCTGCTAACAGGGGAGATTGGGACGCATTTGTATTGAAGGTGTCAGATCAAGGAGAAGTAATTTGGGCGATCACATTTGGTGGGAGCAGACTAGATGCAGCTATAGACATTACTCAGCAAAGCAACGGAGACTATGTAGTAGTAGGAATGTCAAGATCAGACGATGTTGACTTTGAAACCAATTATGGACGATTTGATGCTTTTGTAACCAAAATTAGAAATAATGGTACCTTGGATTCTATAATATCTTTTGGCGGTTCTGATAATGAGAATGTATTTACAATAATTGAAAGTGGAACAGATCAGGTCTTTATCACCGGAAGTACAAGTTCAGATGACTATTTTTTCGAATCCAATCAGGATAACTCCGGAGTATTCCTTCTTAAGAAATATATCGGAGACTAATTAGATCTTAATTTCTTCGCAGGTAAATTCCACCTTGCTTCTAGCGATTTTGATCTATAAATGGATCGCTATACTTTTCATCGGTGAGTATTTTCTCATCAGTTAGAGTGTGTAAAAAAGCAATGAGCGCCTCTTTTTCTTCTTCAGACAGGTTTAGTCTAAGTACTTCTGCAACACCTTCTTCTCCATCATCAAGGGTTTTTAAGCGGAAGTTGAGATTGGGGTGATCCTGGACATTATCACTGTAATGGTCCACAACTTCTCTTAGTGTCTCAAATCGCCCATCATGCATATAGGGAGCAGTCTTGGCAATATTCCGAAGTGAAGGAACTTTGAACAATGCATTATCACTTGAATTTCCTGTTATTTCACCTTTACCATTGTCAGAATAACTTAAATCCAGCCCATTATTTTTAGCAATATCATTTACATGTTGTGGAGTTCCATGACAGTACAGGCAGGTTCCCCCATTGCGGCCTCTATAAAAAATATCCATACCAAGATTTTGCTGGGCAGTGAAATTTGGAAAATCTGGCATTTGCTCTTCATCCTCAGGGAAACCGGCTGCTATAAAACCCTCATCAAATTTGGAGTTGAAAGAAACGATGGACCTGGTAAACTGAGATAAAGCCTTTGAAATATGTTCAGAAGTGACTTCTGATGAGCCAAAGGCATGTTGAAATAAAATGGGGTAATACTCTAAGCTTTGGAGTTTCTTTTCGAGCTCCTTTAAATCCATTCCCATTTCAATATGATCCTGGATAGGAAGTAACACTTGTTCCTCTAGCGTAGCAGCTCTTTCATCCCAGAAAAAAGCTCTGTTCTCATAATACCGACTGTTGATGAGTGTCATTGAATTTCTTCGCGTGGTTTCTCCATTTAAACCAACACTGAGTTTCCTGGGATCAGAGAAAGCGGCTTTTTGTTCATGGCAGGAGGCACATGAGATCGTGTTATTTGCAGAAAGGCTTTTATCATAAAAGAGTACCCTGCCCAGTGTAGCACCCATATCAGTGATAGGATTATGGTCCGGGGTATTATCTGCTTCATTTGCTTCTGCTGATTTATAATGCGCGGGAAGTTCAATACTTGAATAGTTAAATGGTATGGCATTAAGATCAAGTACCCTGCTTAAAACCACCATTTCGGCGGCAGTGAATCGAGTATTCTCAGATTCCTGATCCTCTGATAAGATTTCATCTGTACAGGAAAACGATAAGCTGGTTAGAAGGACAAGTAGAATAAGGACCTGTTTTTTCATTACTGTTGAGTTTTTGTTACTCGTTTAATGAAGAAACAGTTCAGATGAGTTTTACCCTACCACTACTATCATCTATAAATTATAAGTCAGAATCTGGAGCCCTTCTTCAAATACTTCTTGCTCGATTAGATTGAATGAAGCCTTTGTTTTAGAACCTCCAAAAAGAGGAACCCCTTCCCCCAAAATAATTGGATTGAGCTTCAGTTTAAGTTGGTCAATCATTCCATGATCCAATAGCCATCCGGCAAATACTCCTCCTCCACAAAGGTAGATATCGGTTTTTGATGCTTCTTTTATCTCTTTCACCCGCTCAATTGATTTTTTTTCAATATGCACTGTGTCAGCGAGTTGTTCAATTTCGATGGAGTCAGAAAAAATATAATGCTCCATATGTGGATAAGCAGGTTGACCCGGCTTTAATCCGAATTTATATCCGAACTCATAGGTTCTTCTTCCCATAATTACTGTTTGGAAGCTTTGTAAATCAGTGAAGTATTTTTCTACTCCTTTACCTTCGTGAGCAAAGAGACTTATATCATCATTAGCTCCGGCAATAAATCCATCGAGTGAAGTAGCGACGTAATAGACAATTTTATTCATATGAAAAGGATAAAGAGATTATTTATGAACCCAGGGCTGAATATGGTTCAACTTAAGACTTTTCAATTTCTCTTTAACACTTCTGTTTATATCTTCTCATGAAAATTACCGGATTACATGCCCGTGACTTCCAAAGCTGTTCATCTTCGTACTAAAGGAGTTCCAACTAAGCAATATCCGTTTTCTACCAAAATGGCATTCTTGGATGATTATTAGCTACTTAATTGATGATTATTTTTTCTGCCCTATAAGTAGATCCTGTGTGATCATCAGAACTCAATGTCATTTCAAATATGACATTTTTTTCAATGTCTACTTCAATTATTCGTGTTTCAATTTGATCAATATTCGGTGTTCCAAATGTATTTAAACTATCGATATAGGTATGATCATAAGCTGTAGAACCAGCTACAATAAATCTTGTTGATGATTTTGATATGTAATCCACATCGCTTATAAAGGATGCAAACATATCTTCCCCCCTTTCTTTACCATATTGCCAAACTTGAGAGATTCTTCCTCCTATATTGTTATCATTTTCTGAAATTGAATATTCAACAATTCGACTATATTGTGAAGTAGCATTTCCGAATTCTCTTCCATAACCATTATCAAACTGAAGAAGGTTTCCATTTGGAAGTATTAAAGGAGCATGCTGACCCCAACTCCATTCAAATGGAGTGCCTTCAGGTACAAGCAAGTAGTCAGAATATTCCGTACCCCAGCCTTTATGAGGAGCTAGAATCCATTTTAATTGATTATCCCAAGTGATTTTTGCTAACCCCTGAGGTTGACCAGAAACAATTATGGTATTGTCCCTTTCATCGTGTATTACTGCATTGACATGAAACCAATCACTACCATCCCCTATTTTCCTAAGCGTATATCGATCCATAGGAAGTATTTCTCTAAGATCCCAAATATTGTTAATGGTCTCTGAGTTTCTATCCATTTCAATTATATGATCTTCAACAGTCTCAATACCTACCTTGTTTACTGCTATTAAGAAGTTTCCATTTGACATTTCGTATACGTCATGATGTGCATTCTCGAATTCTGGATAAAATGTATATTCCTTAATTAATTCACCCATCATTGTATATTCAAATACACTCCCCTGTCCAACCCCTGATTTACCAAAACCAATATTTCCATTCTTGAATTTTTGAAGTGCGTACTTGGATGTTTTTGTAAAGCCTTCAGAATACCATCTTATCTTTCCGTGGGGGTCAACCATAAAAGGAATATGAGTTGGTCTATAATTAACAAGAATGAGCGTATTTTGGTCATATGTATCATATTGGTTGATAATATTAAAATCAGGTAATCCAGAAGGTAAAGCATCAGTACTAATAAATACGGTAGTTCTTAATCTCTCAATTCCATCCCGGTTAGTAAAGACAAGCTCAACAGAATTTATATAATTTGCATACAACCCAAAAACTTCAAGTATGTGCTCTTTTCCATAGTATTTCGAATCTAATATTATGTCGGAGTTCTCACCATCTTGGCCTTTCACATTAACTATGAATTTACCATTTACTGGGGTTTGTACATTAATAAATGCCGAAAGAGGAGCGATGTTAAAGGGATTTAGATTAATGTTATTGTCATTGACAATTAATTCCCCTAGAATGAAGCTTTCCAAACTTGTAGAGTCAGATAGAGAGAAGTTTACTCTCCAGGCATCAATATCTATTTGATAGTCAATCAATATTTCTTTGGAAATTCGAAAAGTATTTCCATTCTCGAATTCCAATAAAACAATTTCATTTTCCTCGATTAACTCACGGATTAATATATCTTCAACTTTTGCTTCATTGATTATATATCTCAATTCCAAAATGTTGTTAACGACTGTCAATTCTTGAAAATCTTCTTCTAATTCATCAATTCTTTCTTCTAGAGAACCATTTTGGCAAGAAAAAGTAACTAGTACTAAAAGGAGAAATGGGATAAAGAGTAATACTTTGCTTAATTTCATCTTAACGTAATCTTGATAATAAATAGAGGGAATTCTGTTAAATGTTTATAAATGGATGATAAGCATTTTTAACTATTCAGTTATTATTTAGAATAATAAAATTTAAAACCGTTCATCGAATTATTTTTCAATTTCTCTTTAACACTTCTGTTTATATCTTCTCATGAAAATTACCGGATTACATGTCTGTGACTTCCAAAGCTGTTCATCTTCGTACTAAAGGAGTTCTCCCTGTTCAAAAGCTTAAGCTTCTGCGAGATTTAGAAATCATCGATTCCCATCCAGATTATCCAATCAAAGACAACCAGTTTCAGCCTAACTCTCTGGATTTGAGATTAGGAGAAGTAGCGTACCGTGTTCGGTGTAGTTTTTTACCCGAAAATGAGACTGTAGAACAAAAGCTGGATACTCTTGAGCAATATTCATTTTCAATTAAAGATGGTGCCGTACTCGAAGAAAACTGTGTGTACATTATTCCTCTTTTAGAATCTTTGAATCTGCCTAAAGCACACTACTCAACCAATAATGGGGTAGAGGCTGGTAGTAGCGATGAAGTACAGCTGTTTTCAGTTGAGAACTTATCTGCTAAGGCCAATCCAAAAAGTTCTACGGGAAGGCTGGATGTATTTACCAGAGTGATTACGGATTATTCGCACCGCTTTGAAGAAATAACCCCGGGATACCAGGGTAAGTTGTACCTCGAAGTTGTACCAAAATCTTTCTCTATCAAAGTTCAAACGGGGCAGCGCTTAAACCAGCTAAGGATTAGGCACGGTTTTGAGGTTGTTTCTGACCAGGACTTACTTCGTTTCCACGATACCGACCCCTTGCTGTTTGATGAGAATATCGAACCCGTTTCGATGGAACAGATAAAGGTAAATCAAGGCCTCTTTATGAGTGTTCAATTGAAAGGTGAATATGGAGAGATTATTGGCTATAAAGCCAAAAAGCATAGCAATTTTATCGATCTGAACAATATTGATCACTATTCTGTCGATGAATTTTGGGATCCTATTTATGCTACCAAGGATGCTAAGGTGATCTTGGAACCTGAAGCCTTCTATATATTTGCCTCAAAAGAACGAATTAGAGTGCCGGCGCATTTGGCTTGTGAAATGATGGCTTACGATACCGGTTCTGGTGAATTAAGGACGCACTATGCTGGCTTTTTCGACAGTGGTTTCGGTGGTTCAATTGAAGACAAAGGAGCAAGGGCAGTTCTTGAGGTACGGTCTCATGATGTTCCATTCATGATAGAGGATGGCCAAACGCTTTTCAGTATGCAGTTCGAACCTAATACCGAGATCCCGGGTTTTATTTATGGAGCTGAGATTGATAGTAATTACCAGGGGCAGGGACTCAAGTTAGGAAAGCATTTCAAAAACCTATGAGCTTACCCAGAGTTACCCGTTGCATTTGCTATGATATTAGCTTTGCAGAGGTGAAAAAGATTGTAGATGAAGAAGCTATCACTTCTCTTGAAGAACTCAGGGAGAAAGATATTTGCTGTAATAATTGTTTAATGTGTGAACCGTATGTTGAGATGGTTCTCGAAACCGGAAAAACAGAGTTCGAGCTTGGGGTATTTTTAAGCAAATCTTAGTTTGATGGATATCTTATTCTATGCACCTGCCGAGGATTTCGAAAGCAACCTTAAGGTTGAGCTTAAAGGGCAAGAGGCAACGCATATTTCTAAAGTGCTGAGAAACGGCATTGGGGATACTATCAGCGTGGCTAACGGAAATGGAGAGATATTTTCCTGTGAAATCACGGAGATTAATCGTCATTCAGTTATAGCCAGATGTATAACTTCTTCAACCTTACTGGAACCTGCCATCAAAAAAATCCTGGCGTTCGGAATAATCAAAAAAAGAGACCGGCTCGAATTTGCTGTAGAGAAGGCAGTTGAGTTGGGGGCATGGGAGATTTGTTTGTTTAATGCAGATCATTCTGAACGAACAAAGATCAACAAAGAGCGTCTTGAAATGCTCATTACCAGCGCTTTTAAACAAAGCAGACGTTCCTGGTTGCCTAAACTTAAACTCTTTGATTCAATAGACGATGTGCTTCAGTATCATGTTGAAGCCAACATAGTGATGGCTCATGAAAAAGTGGATCAGGTATCAAGAGTAGAAGAACTGAAAAAGGGGGGTAATGTATTATTTATAGGCCCTGAAGGGGGTTTTTCAGATCGGGAGGTTCAGCTTATTGAAGAAAAGAAAGGGAATATTGTCTCTTTAGGGGCAAACCGATTAAGAGCTGAAACAGCAGTTACAGCTCTACTTTCCCAGTATTTGTTCTAAAAAGGAGAGATATCTGGTTCGATGAAATCCTGTTTAGCTTCTTTTGAAGAAAAGATATCGATGCTATAATGGGAGTCTAGTAACTCTTTAAACCTGGATTTAAGCTGAGGGAATTCTTTGATGAATTCTTCAAAAGTACTTGATGTCGATTTTAACATGAAGTGATTTACAGCTTTAACAGCTGCTTCAGTAACAGTTCGATTAAATTTTGAACCAGCGCCTAATGACTCAGCATATTTTTTGATCTGTCCATTCATATTCTCAATAGCATTATCGATGCCATAGTTATGAATGTGAATCCATGCAAGCCTCAGATGGGCTTCATGAGTGAACAAAGCAGGAGCCAGGGTACAATCCTGGAATTGTTGTTCAAAGGTTGAATCGTTGAGCTTATAATGTTCTTCCATCTAGCTACAGCAAGAACAGGTGGAACAATCGCAAGTATTGCAGGAGCAAGCTTTGGATTTGCAGTTCTTACAGTTGCAAGAAGAACATGTGCAGTTAGTGCACTCACAATTTGATTTCATAGCATTAGCTTATTTATTGACCTTCGCAAAATTAGCTAAAAAGTACTGTGAATAGCTATCTTTTTTTCTTCTTACTAGAGTTAGCCTTTGGATTGAATTCAAGACAAAGGTCAATCCAGAACTCGAGATCTTCCTCACGATCAAGGCCAAGTTGATTTACATAAGTATAGCCTTTCATTTTTCTCCCGGTAAAATCCATTGGCCGAACGCTCTGCTTACCCTGAACAGAAGCTTCTGCTTCTTCTCCAATTCGAGCCATTAATTCCTCTTTTATAATACCTATGCACATCTTGTCATCTACAAGAATGCACAATCCTCCAAACATCTTTTTCTCTTCAAAGATTACCCCTTTTTGGTCTAATACCGATCTAATTCGATCGGCAAGTACTTCATCATAAGCCATGTTTACTCCATTTTAGCGTATAACAAATAGGCTTCTGTAAAGGGGACATCCTATATTAGCTCGCTATACATCTTCCTGACCTGTAGATCCCCAAATCCATATTCTGGCATTTCTTTTGAAAACGCTCTGAATACTTCTCCAAAACTTGAAGTGGGATTATCAGAAATAAAATTCTCTATGAAACGCTGAGGTTTTTGTTCATTAACCAGGTTTACTAATGCACTAACTGGTACTGATATCCAGGGGAAATCCGAATTCAGTTCTCCTGAAAATTTAAGAACCTGCTCTACATTTCCAGTTTTGTACGAAGACCAAAGATCGGTAAAGTAGGAGAGATGTTCGGGGGTGATGGAAACCTTCTTCTCAAATAGTTCCTGAAGTCCGTCTTCTGAATAAGCAGCAAAACCCCATTGAGTTAGTGTCTCCGGCCGAACTAGGTAAAGTCTATTTATTCGGTCTTGGTTAAAAATAAGGTGGCACACAAACCATAGGTTTACCTGACAAAACAAATCGTCTTCAAACCATAAAGCTATTTCCTCTCCATTTGGAATCGACTCGACCCTTTTCAACTCCGGTAGAACATCAGTGGAATATTCAATATCGGTGACTTCAGGGTATGTTTTGCTGAGGTATTGGTCTCTGGTATATGCAAACTCATTCAATGTATCTCCCTCAAGATCTCCATCAATCAAGCATTCTCGCATTACAATGGATTCACCATCAATTTGTTTAGGGAATCTTTCAAGGAGAGCGTCTCCATTTAGAATATGGATCATAGTAACCTGCCAGTTCTAATTGATGGTTAGGGGAGGTTAAGAAGCTCGGGCGTATTTTATTGTTAAAAATCGTCCTCTTTCTTCGAAAGATGTTTGCTCTACCGGATTAATGACTTTTTTGAACAGTCCCATAAAACGTTCATCATGAGTTTCAGCTTTTTGGGTAGTAATGTTGAAGTGTACGAAGCTAACCCAGGCAAAAGCTTTAATATGTGTTTGGTCTTTATTCCACATGACCAACTCCACTGTTAACTGCTTATTGGAAAACTTGATGAGTTGAGATTCAATACACACTTCTTCCATGTTGTGCGCTGGATTGATATAACTGATCTGATTACTTCTTACCACCCAGCTTTTCCCATACTGCTTCGCTTCCTCATAAACATCCAGGTTATAATGCTCAATAAGTTGATCTTCGCGAGCATTTAAAAAGTAATCAATATATCGGGAGTTGTTTAGATGGTTAAAGGGGTCACAGTCCTGGAATCGAATTTTTCTGGTGCTGGTTAGTACTTTTTTCATAATTGAGTAAATACCGATCGGTATATTAGAGGTTAAAATTTTTTAGGCTATAATCTTTTCTTTGATCATGGTATCAAGGTGATCCATCATGCTAACCAGGTAAGTACGATCATCATGAGTAGTGGCCATAAATACGCTTCCTTCAAGCATGGAGTAGATATTTCTTGCAGTTTTTCCGATATCAAGTTCTTTTTTAAACTCACCACTTTTTGTTCCAAGTAGGAGAATATCTGCAATGCTATCCTCCAGTTTTTTAGCTGTAATGCGAACCAATTTGAAAAGTACAGGATTTACAAAACGCGTGTCAGAACCCACGTTTAGTATGGGGCATCCACCGGAATCCTTTGTTAAATCATAATATCCTCGATAAAAGTTGGTAATCGAGAATAACTTATCAGTGGCTCGATCTACTTTATTAAAGCCTAAGGAAATTTGGGTGATAACAGATCTCACATTGTATTTGAAAGCTTCGACGGCAAGCTGCTCCTTATTTTTGAAGTTACCGTATATCGCTCCTTTAGTCATACCGGTAGCAGTAGTTAGATCTGATAAACTGGTTCCTACATACCCCTTTCTGTTAAAAATAGGAGCTACTGTTTGGATGATATATTCGTCAGTTGCGATAGTAATTGATTAATGAAGAGAGAATATACCGATTGGTATATTTAATGCAAAAAAATATCAGAACTTTGGGTTTCTACTAATAGCTTTAATGAAAGGCATCGGGGGCACACTACTCATTATTCTTAAATCTTCGAGAAAATTGGTCTCCTCAGAGAGGAAATCGAAGACCTTATCAATGCTGTTATTCTTGAATAAGTCTCTAAACACGCGGATTGAAGTAGAAGGCTGTTTATCTAAAATGTGTAGAAGTAATAAATCGTAGTATCTAAACCTGTTTTTAGGAAGGTTTGGAGAAGAAATTCCTTTGTCACTAATCAACGTTTTTGCCAATTCCTGAACAAATTTTTGAACTCTCAGAAAAGTGTATCCCGTGCTGGCTTTTGTAAGCCCACCATTGGTCCCAATGTTAAATATTCGGTCGGTATAAGTAACGGGATATACCTTATCGCTCATGGGTATTTCTCCATACTCTTTGCGTTTTACTTCGTAGTCATCCCGGTCCAGGTTGTAGGTGTTTTTTAAGTACTCTCTTACTTTATCCTTATAATCTTTCTTCTTCTCGAAAGTTTTTCTCGAGAATACTGTGTATTCAACCAGCGCACGATTATTGAGAAAGGGGAGTACATAGGTGAATGCAATTCCATCCGAGAAGGATTCATCGAAATCCATAATGGTAAAACACCCCGGGTCAAATACAGGAATCGTAGTTTTGATTTCTAATCCATAGAAATGCTGGATTAACGGGTACTTTACTTTCCTTTTAGATGCTGGCTGAAAAATGCTCTGGAAGATATAATCTGCAAGAAATGTCTCACTTGATTTAGTAACCATTGCAGCTTTTTTTTTGTTAGAAGAAAAGTCCAATACGCTTTCTTCTAGTAAGGTGAAATTGGAATGCTTTTTTATTTCAGTAAGCACGTACTCCTTAAAATCACTTTCTCTGATACAATGATATTGGTATTTATTCATATAGAGAAAGGAGTCAAACTCAGAAGCAGAGAAATAGGTTTTTCTCCAGCTTTTATAAATGATTTCTGAGAAAGGAGGGGGGGCAGAATCCCAAAAGCACCATGTTTTTTTATTGCTAGGTGCAAAAGTAGAATCGACAACAAGCACTTTTTTCTTGTACCCGCCTTTGGCTAAATGCCATGCCAGGCTCAAACCGGAAAGTCCACCACCAGCAATAATGATATCAAAATTGTTAGTGCTCAAAATGCACATTTATTTTTTTGCGGGTATCAACGGTAAGTTGAAAAACATCAGGGCGAGAATAATGCCCATTTGTATCAAGGAATAGATTTCCTTCGCTTAATCTGGCTATATCCAGCTCAACTGAAATAATGCCGCTTTTTTCCTGTAAAGGGTCTTTTAGGTAAGAGGTATCCGGGTTTATGACGGCGCTTCCTCCTTTAAGAACAAATTCATCAGATGCTACGGGAATGCTTTCAATTAGCTCCAGTGCAGTTTTATCAGAATCATTTTTAGAAACCGAATGAATCCCTTTCAGCATTTCCCCTTTGGTAAGAGTACATCCCGCTGCTATTACATAACATTGAGCTTCAAATGCATACTGCCTACTGGCTATCTGATGGAGATCTTTCACCATGGGCCACTGCGCGATATGTACGTGCTCACCTAACTGGTGCATGGCTGCCCGGGCCATGGGCATCCAATGTTCCCAGCATACTAATCCGCCGACTTGCACCTTTTCGTGTTCTACAACAGCTAAGGTACTGCCATCTCCCATTCCCCAAATCAAGCGTTCGGTATAAGTAGGCATCAATTTTCGATGTAAGTCATAGCTGCCGTCTGGCTTGAAATAAAAGATAGTATTATAGAGTGTGCGTCCCAATCGTTCATGGGCTCCCATCACAACCAGGCAATTATTTTCTACAGCTGCATTCTGAAGAGTCTTGAAATGTTCATCCCCAATAGAAATAGAATTTTCGAATAGAATCTTGAATAAAGCTTTAGCTGGTGGGTGATCCCATAATCCTGCATTTGGTGCATAATCCAACCATACCGGGTACCCAGGAAGCCAGGTTTCGGGGAATACAATTAATCTTGATCCTTGTGATGCAGCCTCATTAATATACCTGGTGGCTAATACAACACTTTCGGGGAGATTAAGGAAAACAGGAGGATGCTGAACTACAGCAACTTTATATGTTGAGCTCAAGTTTTTTTGATTTCTACTCACGAGGTAATGAGTATATTTGATCCGATTGAAAAAGCAAAATACAAAATGATTGATTTACGAAGTGATACAGTTACCAGCCCAACAAAAGGTATGCTCGAAGCGATGATGAAAGCTGAGCTTGGTGATGATGTTTTTGGGGAAGATCCTACGGTAAATAGATTCCAGGAAAAAGTAGCTGCATTATTCGGAATGGAAGCTGGTTTATTTGTGCCAAGCGGAACCATGAGCAATCAGCTGGGAATTAGAATACTCACTGAACCAGGAGATGAAATTCTGATTGATGAAAAGGGGCATATATATAATTATGAAACCGGTGGGGTAGCTTTTTTATCGGGAATACAAATAAAGCCTCTTTATGGGACCAAGGGAAAGCTATTTGTTGAACATGTTCAACATCAGGTAAAGGGAGCTTTTGACTGGGAAGCGAAGACTAAAGTGCTTTGCCTGGAGAATACGACCAATAAGGGCGGCGGAGTTTGTTATTCGGAAGAAGAATTATTGGCATTAAAAGAATTTGCCAATCAACATGAACTTTATGTTCATTTGGACGGAGCACGGATTTGGAATGCGATAACTGCAACTGGTATTAAACCGGAGTTCTTTGCACAGATAGCAGATACTATCTCTGTTTGTTTTAGCAAAGGATTGGGAGCACCGGTCGGGTCTATACTGTTATCAAGTAAAGAACGGATAGCTAAAGCTCGAAGATTTCGCAAGATGTGGGGAGGAGGAATGAGGCAAATCGGGCTGCTGGCCGCCGCCGCTGATTACGCCTTAGAAAACCACTGGGACTTACTCAAAACTGATCACGAAAGGGCCAGAGCATTTGCACAAGTGGTTTCGAATTGCTCAACATTAAGTATCGATTTGGAATCTGTTGAGACGAATATTGTAATGTTTGACACTTTAGAAAAGAGCGCAGTAGAAGTAGTAGCAGAGCTGGAACAGCAAGGGGTCAGAATGGTGCCATTTGGACAGAATACAATTCGAGCCACTTTTCACCATCAGGCAGGTGATAATGATCTGGAGAAAGTGAATTCCATCTTCAAGAAATTATTCTAAGAATCAGGCATTTTACTATCTATTGCAGATATGATTTCCAGAGCTCCATTTTTAAATAGTACAAGCTCTGGAAGAAATATATCATAGGTCAAGAAATAGGCATTTGCTGCTCTATTCTTGTAATCTGGGTCTGTTGTGGCGTATTCGAGGAAACCTGTGAATTCAGTTCTTAAAACATAACCCATCCACCATTCATAGTTATTCTTCCAGTGCATAAAATTGTCTTCAAAATCTTTGGCTCTGAACTTGTCATCGACCTCGATTTCGAGTGTTCTTTCGGTATAAAAATCGATGATATTGGTCATGAGCGTGTCCTGGATATGCTCACTGTTACTTCTAAACTCACCCAGTAACGAAAATCCTCGTTTATCCATAGAAAACTCGGGGTAACCCATAAGCAAAAAAGCGGCTCTAGGGTATAGAGCATAATCATCTTTAGAAAGTGAATCTCCCAATACTTTTCCATAAAGGTGTCGGGTTTCCTGGTGAAAGCCCAGGATTCGGTCGATATCAGCTATATCATTTTCAAGATCAGCTTTAACGATGGAATAGATGTTGAGTAGTTCTTTTTGGCTTTTTTTCTCCTCATTCCAATTATTGATGGAGACAGCGATTAAGATGCCAATTACTACCAGGATTATTTCCCCAATCCCATATAATAGATAGGTAGTTAAAGAGCCGCCGTCTGCATTATCTCGCCGTAGTTTTCTTAAAAAGTTCATTTCAAATAATTAGTACAACTGCTTAACTAAGAACTAAGCCAACAATCCTTCGCTTACCGTTCGAAGTTTTTGAGTAGTTCCAGAAACTCCTCTTTGAATGTACTCCCTATAGGAATTTCTAAACCGGACATAAAAACGTGGTTATTTTCGATTTTTTCAATCCATTTTAGCGCAACTACATAAGATCTCTGAACCTGGATGAAAGAGTTGGCAGGTAAGCCTTTTATTGCATCTTTAATGCTTGTACGAACCATCACTTTGCCCTCAGTTGTTTGGTAATTCACATAGTTTCCATCACTTTCCAGGTAAATGATGTCTTTGATCAACACCTTTTTTCGGGAGGTTCCCGTATTTAGAAAAATGAATTCAACAGTAGCCTTTGTTCTACCTGTTCTATCTTTCATTTTTTGAACAGCTTGTAAAAATCTTGGGAAATCGAAGGGTTTAAGCAGGTAGTCTATCGCATTTACTTCATACCCTTGTAAAGCATATTCAGTATAGGCGGTCGTAAATATTATATTGGCTTTTTGAGGCAATAATTTCAGGAAATCAAATCCGGTCACTTCAGGCATATTTATATCCAGGAAGATCAAATCAATGGATTGGCTTTCTAAAAAGCTAATCGCTTTCACCGGATCGACAAATGTTCCTTTCAGGTGCAGGAAATCCACCTTTGCTGCCAGGCTTTCAATTACTGAAAGGGCATTGGGTTCGTCATCAATGGCAATACAGGTAATCATGAATCTAACTCCAATTGTAAGGTGGTTGAGAATACTCTGTCTACATTCGTTACTTCAAATAAGTGTTTATCCGGGTAGATCAAAGAGAGCCGCTCTTCCAGGTTAGTTAACCCAATCCCACTTGAGGAAACACCCGTCTCTTTAGCAATGGTATTCTTCGAAGTTAGCAGGAGTTTATTTTCGTTTAATTCGATACCGATAGAAATAAAGCTCTCTTTGGAAGGATTGATACCGTATTTAAAAGCATTTTCAATTACGGGAATAAGAAGCAGGGGGGTAATAGAAAAAGATTGAAGGGATTCTTCAGAGATGTCAACTGAGAAATCAATAGTATCTGTTTCGGTGGCTCTCATTGCCTGTAGCTCTACATATTTCCTAATGAATTCAATTTCTTTATTGAGAGATACTTTTTCCTCCCCAGCATCCTCCAGGTTATATCTCATCAGTGTGCCTAATTTGGTAATAGCTTCTGCTGTTTGTGGGCTTTCTTCTTTAAGAGCCAGGGCATAAATATTATTCAATGTGTTAAATAAAAAATGGGGATCCACCTGAGTTTTTAAGAATGCCAATTTCATTTCTGAACGTTCTGATTTGAGTCGCTCAATAAAAGTCAGGTTAATCAACCAGTCCTTTGTAAACTTGTACGCAAAGGATAAAAGGAAACCAAGGAATATCCCTCCTGAAACGGCGTATTTGCCAAACAGGATTTGGATGAACGTTAATATCTCCGGGTCATGAGAGTCGTTCAGAACAAATAAGTGAAAAAGAGACCGCAACACTTCAATTACAGCTACAGTGGTGATCATAGCTCCTATATATCCCAACCAACGTTTTTCTTTTAAAAAAGCGGGGATTAAGACAAAGGCATTGAAGTAGAAAGTGATAGGAAAAGCCAGGAAATTCATACGTATGATATTCTTCGTTTTGTCATCAATCGATGACCCCATTCCTGCTTCCATAAACCATATGAAGAGTATAAATAGAACAATATGAACTACTGACTCAGTGGTATGATTCTTAAATATATTTGAAAGTAGTTGTTTCACTGCTCGCCTATGATAATGGTATTATTGGAATAATTTTGCTCGATGAGCTTTCGATGAGGGTCAACAACAATTTTTGCAGGCTTTCCTTCCACAATAAGGGGAACGGTAGTCTCAGTAGAAGAAAGTCTCAGTTTCTTGCTGCCAATTATTGCTCCATTACTGTCATGAATCTCTATTTCTAGAAAATCATCTAAAGGTAATGGGGTCGTTTCCATTCCCGGTATTTGATTTCTAAACTTCTCAAAAAGAACATCTATTTGAACCTCAAAAGTATTGTTTCCTAATTCTTGAATCTGGTACTCATCTATTGAGCTCTCATAAAGAGTTACTTGCTCGAATAAATCTGTGATTAAGTATCCCAGCGAATCTGGTACCTCTCTCTCCAAATGATGAACAAAATCATAAGAGGTAGGATATGAGCTATCATTTCGAGCAAATTCTTGGAAGAAGTTTTGAACGATACCGCTGAATGCCCCAGGGGCCAAATGATCATTTAGCGATTGGAGAGCTAGTAGTCCTTTGGAGTAAGTAATTAGTGTTTCATCAGCACTGGCTGTTACTAATGGTGATTCCCTGGATAACCTTCCACGCTGGTTAAAATATCGGTTTCGAATCAGATCGAGGTATAGTTGTTTTTTCTCCAGGCCATATTCTTCTTCTAAAACCTGTACAGCGGTAAATTCTGCAAAACTTTCAGTAAGTAACCGGCTTCCTAGCGCGTCAGCAGGAATTATCTGATGTCCCCACCACTGATGTGCTACTTCATGTGCTGTAAGCCGAAACACATCATCAAAACGATTTTCGCTGTTGTCTTGCTTACTGAAAAAGCCAGCAAATTCTGAGTAGGGTAAGGTCTGCGCGAATGACTGGGCAAAACTCCCATATGATTTCGAAAACTCTACGATTCTTAATTCATCAAAAGGATAGTCTCCAAAATGCGTTAAGCCATAGTTAACCGTTGCTTTCATGGCATTCATCATTCTATCGAGATTAAAAGTATGTGTTGGATGATGGAAGATTTTTAAATCAATGCCCTGTATCGAATCTTCATACACTTCGAATCTGCCCGATTGAATGGGAATGCCATTCCGAATGCTTTTTTCCGATTTATACCGGTAAAAAGAACGGCCATTTTTCTTCCATTCCTCGATTAGTTTTCCCGGAGCTAGTGCAATTTGATCAGGCGATGTACTAACAGTGATTTCAGTATCCATTAGATCTATGTGGTTTCCGACATAGCTATTTTTAGAAGCCAGAGGATTGTCAGGAGTGAGTCTTTCTTTTGAAGTTCCTATATCCGGATAACCAATAGTTGGAAAATCAGCCAGGAAAAAGGTGCCATTTGATAATACTTTTCCATCTTCAGAAAACCAGTTTCTTGGAGACTCCCCGATTTTAAAGGATACTTCAATACTTTCACCGGGTTGTAAGGCTTCATTAAAAACCAATACATCATATTGCAGCACAGTATCCGAATCAAAGTTTCGAAATGAATTGTATGGCAGGTCTGTGATACTCACACCCTTTGGATAAGAAAGCATAAGAGTATCGATAGGCTCTGAAGCTTTGTTCGTAAGTAAAAGAGAACCTGTTCCAGTAAAGCTTCTTTGATCAGGATAAATATCCAGGCTTAATGAAATCCCTGATAATCTTGGTTGCTCAATATGCTTCAAATGACCAATTCGTTCTTGAGCTTCAATTTTTCTTTGGTCTGAGTCTAACGCAGCAATGCTTTCTTCTTGAGGATATATGTATGTCGAAATAGTTGCGCCAATAGAGGTAAAAACTAATGCAACAATGGCGAAATACAGGGCGAATCTATTGGTAACTCTTTTTCTTGTGATCGATAGCCGCTCTTTTAGTGAAAAAACCAGGCCCCGGTGTGTCAATAAGTAAGAGATGAGAAGTAAGAAAATCCCAAATAGAGCCCAATATAACTTATGGGCTAAGAAAGATCGGATGAAAGAGTCATAGCCAGATAGATCAGAATATTGAGGTATTACTCCACCGTTAAATATATATATGCCCTTGTCTATGCCGATACTCTCGATCCCGCTGAGTCCAAAACTAAGGAGTATTAATGCAAAAAAGCCTACATATTGGTTCGGGATAATAGAATAAACGAAAAGGGAAGCCATAGCCCAGATTATCTGGCCAATGAACAAAAGCCCATAAACCTGGAAAAGATATTGTTGGAGTTCGAAATGAAAATACCCTTTCCAAATCTGAACAGATATACCTCCAAAAATTATAAGAGATAGTAATACGGTCTGAAGTTTCAGGAGCGTGAAAAATCTTGACAATAACAGTGAAGCTGAACTTACTGAGCTGCTATCAACAAGGGCAGCCATTTTTGTACGACGATCCTTATGAGTTAAAAATCCAGCATATAAAAAAGTGATCACCATTATGATAAACGAGAAGAAAAGGGAAGGGAGGAGGAGCATGACTTGAGTGAGTGGATAAATCCTTGTAGTGTATTCAGGATTAACCTGGCCTAGTAAAAGGATCATGAAGAGTAAGCTCACGATTATCAACACAACGAAGGTTTTACTTTTTGCTATGGATCGAAAGTGAAAACCGGATATCTCAAAAGCAGATTGTAGCCATACCGGAAATATTGAATAGATCGTCCAGCTTGCCGGATAGTTTTTACCGGTTTTCTTGTCTGAGTTTCTTTTGAGAGAAAAGAATCGAAATTCCTTAGCGCTATGATTCAGGTCAAAACCCAGATATGAAACGCCACCAATAACCAAGGCAATCACTGTCCAAATCATCCGATTGGTTACTAAGCTATTGGAGATAGGAACCATCGTAGAATTAATTTCTGCAACAGGCCAGGAACCCGTTGAGATCATAACAGCAGCTCCCCCAAATGGGTCCAAAAAAGTGATCGTATCCATGTTTTCGGGACCTGAAAATACAAACAAGATGGCCCTTCGTACCACAAAGAGGAGGATTGCTGTAATAAAGCCGGCATGTATACTCCTGGATAATGCGACTACGGAAAAAACGATAATTCCCATCCATATAAGATTAGGAATAGCAATCGATAAAAGTGGGCTGATATAGTGAGAAAAGGAATTTGGTCCTACTAAACTGGGATTAATCCCAGGAGCTATTGTGCCCAAAAAAAGACCGAAAGTCAGGATTAGCAAAATGATACAGACAATGAGGCTTCCACTTATAAACTTAGCAGCCAGGTAGGAGTGCTTCTGAATAGGAAAGGAATACATGAGTTGAAATGTATTCGATTGGAAATCTCTGTAAATCGCACCTCCGATAAAGACGGGTAACAAAAAAAGAACAAATAATTGGGTGTCAAAAAAGAAATTGTAAATGTTCAGCGAACTGTTGGCGAATATTTTTGAACCCGGACTTAGGATCTGTTCTCCAACTATATCTGCAGAAAGGCTCATCATGCCAAATCCCATTAGGAAAAATATTCCTGCAAAAACAAAGAATGTAGGATTTCTGAGCCAGTACCGAAGTTCGTAGCTGAGGATTTTCTTAAAGTCCATATTAATCCCCATTCGTGGTTTTGTTCAGGCTCAAAAAGTAAGCGTCTTCTAGTGTAGCATCAGTTTTCACAAAATCAGAAGATGGCTGAGAGGGAGAATACACGCGTACTACTAACTTATTATCGTGGGTAAACGCTGAGGAAAGGACCTGGAATTTATGTTCCAGAGAATTCAATGATTCCTGATCAATGAAGCACTCCCAGATATTTCCTTCAATCTGTTGTATAAGTTCCAATGGAGAGCCAGAGATTAATACCCTGCCTTTGTTGATCATGGCGAGGTTATTACACAAATCAGTAACATCCTCAACTAAGTGAGTGGAGAAGATTATTACTGTCTCCCGGCTTATTTCTCGAAGTAGATTGAGGAAACGCTTGCGTTCAGCAGGGTCTAATCCTGCCGTTGGCTCGTCAACAATAATTAGCTTTGGGTTATTTAAGAGTAACTGAGCAATTCCAAAGCGTTGTTTCATTCCTCCAGAGTAGTCGCTTACATTCTTGTTTCGTACATCAAAAAGGTTAGTTAACTCAAGTACTTCCTGGATTTTTGATCCCCGTTCTTTTTGAGAAAGTATCCCTTTTAAAATTGCAAAATAATTGAGTAGACTTTCCGCACTTTCCTTTGGATAAACACCAAACTCTTGTGGCAGATATCCAAGTACCTTTCGAAGTGCTAATGGTTCTTCCAGAATATCTATGTCATTGAAAGAAAGGGAGCCATCGTCTGGTTGTTGTAAAGTAGCAATGGTTCTCATGAGGCTGGATTTTCCTGCTCCATTTGGGCCAAGCAGTCCAAACATTCCGGTTCCTATGCTAAGGGAAATATTCTGTAAAGCGTGTACTCCATTCGGGTATGTCTTACTTAGATTTTTGATTCGTAATGGACTCATTCCAGATCGGTGAATTTTTGTTGCCCAAGTGTACCAAGCCAACTTTGGCTTAAAAAAAGAATGGGGTAGAGACGAGGGTTTATGATGTGAATACCTGATTTGGTGTTATAAAAAACCGAAGGGATTCAGTTTTTTTGTCGTCTAAAGAATCAGAGACAGGAACTTTAACATAAACTACAGACTATGAAGATCTTTCAAATAACCAGAAGAGCTTTACTGACAACCCTATTTATGGTTGGCGCTATTGTACAAGCTAATGCACAGCCACCTCAGGGACAAAGAGGGATGCCCCAGATTGATTTTAAAAAAATAGCCGAGGCTCAGGTAGCCTGGTTCTCAGAGAATTTTGAGCTAAGTGAAGATCAGGCAAATAAAATTAAAGACGTTCATACTGAGAATGCAGAGCAGAGACAGGAAGTAATCGAATCGGGATTAACTCCCAGAGATGAAAACTTCAGGGAACAAATGGATGCATTAAGCATAGCTATGGAAGCTAATTTGCAGGAGATATTAACTGCTGATCAATGGAAAACATTTGAAGAGAAAAAAGAAGAGTATGCAGAAATTGGAAGGCCTCAACGACCTAGAAGAGGTAGAAATTAACATAGATAGAGAGACGTCAAGTTAGCACTTGATGTACCCCTAAAAGCCACCCCTAGAACCTTTCATCCTCGGGGGTGGCTTATTTTTTTACATAAATTCACCTCATATCTCATTGAAGCCCATAAAGTTGATTGGATGAAAGTTCTTCAACTACTACTTTCTTAGTAGTAATACTTTCACCAATTAATTTATATGAAAAAGTTAGTAGCCCTTTTTTCTCTCTTGATTCTTCTTGTAATCACTTCTGTAAATTTAATTCGAGTACATCACGATGAAGAAGCAATTAAGGATGCGCTCTTAACCGGATATATTCATGGAGCTTTTAATGAATTGAATCCGGAAGCAATGGAACAAACCTTCCATAAAGATTTCGCAATTTTTTCACCAGGAGAGGATGGTGAAATTCGACGTTATCCAATTGCTACCTGGGTCGAAAACACCAGGCGAACCAAAGAAAATCCCAGTTTTGATCCAGAAGGCAATAAATGGGATCATAAATTCACATCTGTTGATGTAACAGGTAATTCGGCTTCTGTTAAGCTGGAGCTTTATAGAGATGGTAATCATGTATATACCGACTACCTATCCTTACTTAAATTTGGGAGAGAATGGAAGGTAGTTGCAAAGGTATACTACCAGCACGAAACACCGGATAATTAGTTGATGGTTATTAGTTAATGGTTATTGATGAATCACTTTTCCAATAACCATTAACTAATGTCGCTTAAGTTTATAGAGCTCCTTTTTTTATTTGTTTGTCGGCGTAATCGACAGCTCTTGCTGTAAGAGCCATATAAGTAATACTCGGATTCTGAGTAGCTGAGCTGGTCATACAGGCTCCATCAGTAACAAATACATTGGGGACATTATGGATTTGGTTCCATTTATTCAGAACACTGGTTTCTACGTCATGTCCCATTCTGGCTGTGCCCATTTCATGAATGCAAGCTCCCGGAGCTGTTTCTCCATTGTATGAGTAAATATTTTCCACTCCCGCAGCTTCCATCATTTCAATAGCACATCGAACTCCATCTTCTCTAAGTTTGCGTTCATTTTCCCTAAGCTTTGCATCGAATACAATGGTTGGCATTCCATGTTTATCTAACTTTTCAAAATTCAGGAACATCCTGTTTTCGTGATAAGGCAGCATTTCCCCAAAGCAGGTTACCCCTACATTCCATCCTCCGGGTTTAAAAATGTCGTTTTTTGCTGATGCTCCAATCATTCCACCAGGGGTATTAATAGAACGCGAAGCTCCTCCCTGGTACCCATATCCCCTTAGATAGTCTTGCTTAGTTTCTTCATCAAGATTTCTGAAGCGTGCGATATAAAATCCACCTGGTTTACGGCCATGGTAGTATTTGTCTTTTAATACCGGTAAGGTTCCACCTGCGCCCATTCCATAATGATGGTCCATCATATTGTGGCCCAATTCACCACTTTCATTGCCAAGTCCGGTTGGATAGGCATCTGACCGGCTATTCAGCAGTATAGCTGTTGTTCCAACAGTACTTGCATTACAAAAGATGATACGTGCATTGAATACAATCTCCTCCCCGGTGTTAGCATCTTTTACTCTAACACCACTTGCTTTACCAGTTGAGGAATCATAAATCACTTCATGTACAATGCTATCTGCTCTTAAAGTGAGGTTGCCTGTTTCAGCAGCTACTGCGAGCGTAGACGAAAGGCTACAGAAAGGGGCTCCATAGAAGCATCCCCTCCAACATCGGTCCCGCACCTGGCATTGTCCGCGTGTGCCTTTATGTACCTCAGGGTTGTATTCACTTAGGTTTGCCACTCGTCCGGGAGTTACAATCCTTCTGGGAAATTTCGACTTAATTTTTTCCCTCATGTACTCTTCAGCGCAATTTAGCGGAAAGGCTTTAAGAAATTTTCCATCTGGTATTTGAGGCAAGTCCTCAGCCTGGCCAGCTATCCCCACAAATGTTTCCACATAATCGTACCAGGGCTCAATGTCTTTATATCGGATGGGCCAGTCAACTCCATATCCATCTTTCATATTGGCTTCAAAATCCAGATCACTCCACCGATAACACTGGCGTCCCCACATAATGGAACGTCCCCCAACATGATGACCTCGAATCCAGTCAAAACGAGCAATTTCATCATAATCGTAATCACTGTCTTTATTGAACCAATGCTTCACATCCTCTTGAACTACCCATGAGAGCCTGTTTTGCTTGAAATAGTGAAGGGCTCTTTCTTCAGCTGAAACAATACCATTATTGGGTAAATCCCATTTCTCACTATTAGCAGTGGGATATTCGCCATGTTTCACCATTCGGCCTCGCTCGAGTACAAGGGTTTTGTACCCTTTTGTTGTAAGCTCCATCGCTGCATAACCACCACTTATGCCTGAACCGATTACGATGGCGTCAAAGGTATTTTGCTTTTTCGCTTTCAGATTTAGATTGCCCATGCTTTTCCTCCAAGTTCTTCAACAGTTGCACATGGTTCGTAATAGCCAGGAATTGGGAGAAAATTCAGGTATGTGGTAGCTATAGGCTGGCTATTTCGATAATAGTCAACGGTTCTTCCTTTAATATCCCATAAAGCCTGACGTATAGGTTCGAGGCTTCCTTCGGAGGACTGATCAATTTCGCTTAGTACAGTGAATTGTTTTTCCTGATCTAATTCAATAAAAGATTCTCCATCTAGTTTTCGGCCCAAATAGCTTTCAAATAATTCAAACCTTCGCATGTAATTCTCTTTTTCATCTTCTCGTAGGATAGCCGAAATCATAGAATCCATTTTTTCGGGTACACCCACTTCACTTGCAGAAGGACTATCCGTTTTTGGAAGAATAGTGTCTGCAATGGCTTTAATAAGATTGAGTTGGCTTTCGGAAAAAAAAGAGGGTGAGTAAGCTTCCAGGATAGATTTTGGGATGGATGTACTTCCAAATAGCACTGTACTTAGAAAAGGGGCACCCATGATAGCTGTGACTCCAAGCTTGAGGACTTCTCGACGTTTCATAGATCAGTATTTCGTCAAACAGTTTTATTAATGATAAAAACTGAATTAACCACTTAATCAGGAAGGATGCTACTGATAAGATTTTTCATGGGTTTTAACCAATATGCTTTAGGAATTGGTATCAGCCACAAAAACTCTAAAGCACAAAAGAGTTAATATTCGATGTTTTGAGGGAATATCTTATCAATATCTATCCAATGACAGGTATTCTTAAAGGCGGGCTAAATCTGCCTAAGTTATCGTAGCTTAGCATGCAAGATTAAAGGGAAAAAAATTAGTGATCCAGTGATTTTGTGGCTTGATTTCATCTATATGGACTTAGGAGCTTATCGTTTATTTCCTAAAAGCAGAAAATCCTGTGAACCGCGATTACTTAAGAAAAGATCCTTTATACCATCTCCGTTGAAATCCACAAAATCGATATCAAAGCCTCTTCCGGCAATCCCTTCAGGCAAAATCCCTTCGGTAACATCCGTGAATTTCCCTTTTCCATTATTTAGATAGACGCTAAAAGGTGTATCACCATCAAACCGGTCTCCGTTTGTATTTCCAGTCATTATATCCACATCACCATCATTGTCTATATCTAAAAAAGCCACTCCAAAACAGCGGTTATTATCTTTAGGTAAATTATCATTGGTGATGTCTGAGAAGAAGCCTTTTCCATCATTGAGAAGTAATCTATTTTGCCTGGGTGCATTTTCAACGAAAGCCTGAACATTCCCAAATAGGAGGTCTAAGTCCCCATCGTTATCGATATCCGCTATAACCACTTCCCTGGTTTCTTCTGGCTCTTCACGATAAGCCAATCTTTCAGAAGATTGATCTTCAAAAAAACCATTTCCGTCATTGATAAGTATTCGATTGGCGTCTTCATTGCCTATCAATAAGTCCTGATCTCCATCATTATCGATATCCCCGAGAGTAATGTCTTGTGTGACGTCTGTAAAAGCACCCAATCGACTTATCGACTCATCTGCGAAGTAGCCTTTTCCATCGTTGATCAACAGGTAATTTTGACCATTATTGCCGATGACAATATCCATTGCGCCATCGTTATTGACATCAAAAACAACTACTGAGTTAGACGTTCCAGTAACCGGAATTCTGTCTCCTGCATCGGTAAAAGTGCCATCTCCATTATTCAAATACAATTCGTTCGTTTGGTCATCCTCGCTAACAACAATGATATCCGGGTCTCCATCTAAGTCAAAGTCTGCAATGCCGATATCTTCACTGTCGTGATTCACCTGCGGTATCCGCGAAGCACTTTCGTTTGAAAACATCCCTTTCCCATCATTCATGAGCAGAATATTAGGCCTGTGCTCATTCGCAATTAGCACATCCATATCGCCGTCAAGGTCCAGGTCGGCAATTGCAGCATCCATGGATAATGCTTGCAAATCTTCATAGGGTAAATTTGTAATCGTAACGTCTGTATATAGAGGTTTGGAAGCGTCTTTTGTTTGACTACAGCCCGTTAGTGTTATACCAAGAGCAAGACACGATGTAAGAAGTTTTTTCATAGCTTGAGGATATCAAGTGAATAAAGTTATTTGTAAATCTGTTTAACAGTCATTTTATATTTTGTACACCTTCTAATCAACCTTCAGCAATGAAAAAATCTGGTAAAAGATGTTTCATAATGACCTTTTTTATTCTGAATTCCCTTTCATGGAATTTTGGTTATGGACAGGGATCAGCCTATGATACTGTTTCTGATAACCTAAACACTGATTTGGAGGAAATAGGGAAGGTCATTGATGCAAGACTAGGATATATGAAGGCTGTTGCAGCTTATAAATGGGAAAACCAGTTAGCTATCGAAGATATTGAAAGGGAAAAGGTAGTTATAGATGCAAGTCAGGAAGCAGCATATCAGGTTGGGTTGGATTCACTCTCCACGAGGCTTTTTTTTGAATTTCAGATAGATCTTGCAAAAAAAATCCAGGAATATTGGTTTGATGAATGGAAAGCTGACAATGAAAGTCCTGTTGCGCAATTGGATTTACAACGGGAAATCAGGCCTGAGTTAATTCGATTGGGGGATGAGATCATACAAAACACTCATAAGGCCAAACTTAATCAGTATCCGAAGAATTTAGTAAAGCAGAAGGAGGACGTATTTATCAACCAGATCACTACCAAAGGTCTTACCCAAAACGATAAATCAAGGCTCTTCGAAATGCTTGTTAGGGTGAACTCCCTTTCAAATTAGGCTTGTAACCAAAACGTCTACAGCTTGGTCAATCTCTTGTTGGGATATCACGATCGGAGGAACAATGCGTAGCACGTTCCCCCCGGTAGCATTAGAAAGTACTTGTTGCTGGAACATACGGTCAACGACAGGTCTGCCTGGTATCGATAGTTCCACTCCAATCATTAACCCCATGCCCCGAACTTCTACTACTTTTTCATTTCCAGCTGTCTTTTTTCGAATAAGGTCCATCATATACTGACCTTTCTCTGCTGCTTGCTCCGTGAGGTTTTCTCGTTGAACAGTCTTTAGGCATGCATTACCAACTGCACAGGCAAAGGGATTCCCTCCAAAGGTAGTACCATGGTTTCCAAAAGTTAGAGCTGAAGCTACTTCTTCTTTAGCCATAATGGCTCCAATTGGAATTCCACCTGCCAAAGCTTTTGCAGAGGCAACAATATCCGGTTTGATGCCATAATGCTCGAAACACCAAAACTTGCCTGTTCGGGCTACCCCCGTTTGCACTTCATCAATAATGAGAAGTATGTTTTTCTCCCTGCATAGATCCTCAACCTTTCGAACAAACTCTTTATCGGCCAGGTACACTCCGCTATTCCCCTGGATAAGCTCAAACGCGATGGCAATGGTTTGGTCATCAACCAACTGTTCAAGGGCTTTAAAGTCGTTAAATGGGGATTGCTTAAATCCCGAAGGAAGAGGAGCAAATCCATTTTGATATACGGGCTTACTAAGCGTGATACTTGCAAGTGAGCGGCCGTGAAATCCATTACTAAGAGAGATGATATCTCCGGTCTTTCCATGTTCGCGCCCCCATTTTCTTGCAAGCTTGAGCGTGCCTTCCATAGCCTCCAAGCCGCTATTGCACATAAATACCCGATCCAGCCCGGAGAGGTATGCAAGCCTGGATATAAATTCACTTTGAGCTTCGGTGTAGTAGAAATTAGAAGTATGAAGCAACTTGTCTGATTGTTCCTTAATAGCTTCTACTATAGCGGGGTGGCAATGCCCCAGGTTATTTACAGCGATACCCCCAAGTAGGTCGATGTATTCGTTGCCGCGTACATCCCAAACCCTGGCTCCAAATCCTCTTTCAAGAGTTACCGGAAACCGATTATATACCTGGAAGTGATGTTTCTGTTCAAGTTCTTGTGCGTGATCCATAAAAATCTTTTTAGTCAGGCGAAGATACACAGACCTGTTCCTTTAGGCTATATTTCTGAGGCTTAAAATCCCCTTCATTTTTTCTTCATGTTTCGAAAGTAGATTCCTTTTGAAAATTAGAGGTTGATCAACCTTCCATGTAATTGTCTCCTTGAGGCTTAACTCAAACTAACTGAGGTGTTACATTATGAAGGTACTTCGCTTTTTTCTCATCCTTATTCTTCCATTTTCTTTTGCTTTCGCGCAGGAGAGCTACAATGTAGTACCTGAAGAAAGCAGCCTTATCATTAAGGGAACCTCAAGTCTCCACGACTGGGAAAGCAGAGTAGAGAATTTCTCTGGATCAGGCATTTTCTTTATGAATGGCTCGCAGATTGAAAGGATAGAGGAGCTAAGCTTCTCTGCTATTTCAGAATCAATTAAGAGTGGAAAGAGGGTAATGGATAAAAAAACCAGGGGAGCCCTGGATGCAAAAAATCATCCTCAAATAGAATTTGTTTTTTCTTCTGTTGATAAAGCAGGGGAAGACACTTTGCAGGTAGCCGGCACACTTTCCTTGGCCGGAGTTACCAACGAAATCACTGTTATTGGAGCTTATCAGATTAATGAAGACGGCTCGATTGTCATTTCCGGTTTAGTTCCCATCAATATGGAAGACTACGGAGTGAAGCCACCTACAGCCATGGTGGGGACGCTCAAAACCGGAAAAGATGTAGAAGTCGAATATCAGATGCGATTTCAACTAACCAACCCATCAACAAACCAATAGAGGAATATCATGAAACCACTAATAAAATATTTTCTAGGACTAGTAATGGTGGCAGTTTTTGCTACGAGTACCTTTGCGCAGTTTCAAAAGGATCTTCAATACTTCAGAGACCCAGGTAAAGCCGGATTAAATGTATTTGAAGCTCCCAAAACTACAGACGTTGAATTTGAAGGATTCTACGTACGTACGGGTGGAGATTTCTCTATCATTTTCCAGGGCTTAACACAAGACAATGACCTGGGAGATTTGGTCGAGCTTTCAAATAACTTCGCACTGCCAACTGCAAACCTAAACTTTGATGTACAAATTGAAGACGGTTTGAGAATGCATCTAAGAACCTACTTGTCTTCACGTCACCACCCTGAAGCATGGGTGAAAGGCGGATATTTCCAGGTAGATAACCTTGATTTCATTCAAGATGGTTTTGCTTCCGAATTTATGGAGAATGCTCGTTTCAGATTCGGAATGGATGCCATTAACTACGGTGATACCCATTTCAGAAGATCAGACAATGCAAGATCACTATACAATCCTTTTGTAGGAAACTACATTATGGATTCATTCTCTACCGAGCCATTTGCTGAATTCAGCTATTTCAATAGTGGATTCATTGGAGTGCTTGGGCTCTCAAACGGTAGACTAAATCAAAGCCCGGTTGCGGGCGATGATGGCTTCGTAGTGTTTGGAAAACTAGGATACGATACTCAGGTTAATGAAGATCTAAGAGTACGTTTAACCGGTTCATTCTATAACAGTACAGATAAAGGAACCCGTGATTACCTATACAATGGTGATCGTGCTGGTTCACGTTATTACAATGTACTTGAAAGTATTAATGATACCAGAGTAAGCGACTTCTTACCAAGGTTTAACCCTAACTTCGCTTATCAAACTGCTTTCCAGATTAATCCATTCGTTAAGTTCCAGGGAGTAGAGTTCTTCGGAGTATTCGAAATGACAAGCAATTCTGATGTTGACGGTAGCTACACTCAGCTTGGTGCTGAAGCATTATATCGCTTCGGAACAGATGAAAACTTGTATTTCGGTGGACGATACAATTTGGTAACAGGCGAGCCTGATGATGTGACCGGTACCCAGGAGATTTCAAGAGTTAACCTTGGAGGAGGATGGTACCTAACTGATAATGTACTTGCAAAAATCGAATACATGACCTCTTCTTATAGTGGAGATGGATTTGCAGGGACAAAATTTGCAGGTGCCGAGTTTAACGGTCTTGTAATAGAAGCAGTGATAGCCTTCTAATAATTAGTACCTCTATAACCTTAAGGCGGACTGTGAAAGGCCCGCCTTTTTTTATAGCTCTATCATCAAATCAAAATGGATATCAACCCGGTCATCAACTTTGATTAATCCAAATAGTGCACGAGGAGGGTTAAGGTCAAAATTGGTGAGTAAAAGATCTCCTTGGCCCTTAAAACTTATTCCAGATTCCTCGGTCGAAAACTCAGTTATGGTAACTGTTTCGGTTCTTTGAATACCGGCAATGATTACAGAGAGTAATGCCTGAAAGGGGACTTCATCTGCTATTTCAATGGATACTAATTCTAACTCTAAGAACGGATGTTCATTTGCCTTCAGCGTTTTTCGGAGATCTCTATTGATTGGTTTTTTACCACAATCGAAAGAGTCAGCAGAAAGAAGGATAGAGTCTCCGATAACTATTAATGAATCGGAAAAGGTAATAGTTTGATTAAGGGTATCAGCTGAGATGCGTTTTTTATAATTGCATTCAAAATTGCTGACGTTTGATGTTCCATTAATTCTTAATTTACTCTCCTCAAGAATGATGGATTTAACCTGATTCGTCTGGCGCGCCGTAGCACTCTCCTGTACAAATAAAAAGGGTGTTAGGCTTATTAAGAATAGAAAAGCCTTATGAATAGTCATTGATGGTATTTCCTGATTTCGGCTCACTTACTCAAATCGAAAATACATTAAAAGATGACGGACATCAAAGAGTTACTTGAAGCTGCAATTGAAATCGCTGAAATAGGAGGGAAACATACTCTCAACTATTTCAAAAAAGAACTTGAAGTGATTAGCAAGGATGATGATTCTCCGGTTACAGTAGCGGACAGAGAAACCGAACAAATTATTCGTGAGGAAATTCTAAAGCGATATCCTGATCATGGGATTATTGGAGAGGAGTATGGGCGCACCAATGAATCAAGCAATATCCAATGGGTATTGGATCCTATTGACGGTACAAAATCATTCATTCATGGTATTCCTTTTTATACCACATTGATTGGAATCATGATTGATAACGAACCAGTAGTTGGTGTTATCAATGCGCCCGCACTCGATGAGCTTTGTGCTGCGGGAATCGGGCTTGGAGCTACATTTAATGGAGAGCCATGTGCGGTAAGAGAAACTTCTGAGCTTAAAGATGCCACTTTTCTGGTAACTGATGTTCGACATTTTCATGAATATGGATTAGAAATTCCGTTCCAGGAGTTATTGGCAAAAACTAGATTACATCGCACATGGGGCGATGCCTATGGGCATATGATGGTAGCAATTGGAAGGGCAGACATCATGCTTGATCCTATTTTAAGTATTTGGGATGCAGCTGCTTTATTACCAGTACTGAAAGAGGCAGGCGGGATCTTCTCTGACATACATGGAGTAGAAACTATTCATACAGGGAATGGATTTTCTACCAATATGAAGCTGTATCCAAAGATTAAAGAAATATTTGACGCACACCGAACTATATGAGAAATACGTTATTACCATTTTTACTGAGCATCGCTCTGCTACCCTTTGGTTCTGTATTGGCCCAAACCATACCTCACGACTATCCTGGTTTCCCAGCACAACCTTTCGATTTTGAACATTTGGTTCTTGAAGTAACGTTGGAACCTGAGGCTGGTTTAGTACGGGGAGTTGCAAGCTATTCCATAACCCCAAAAGTTAATGCTCAGCAAAAGTTAATTCTACAAACTCAGGGTTCTGCCATAGATGGGGTTCTCCTTAACGATGAAGAGATAGATTTTGAAATTCTTAGTGATTCTCTGGTTATCCATTTAATGGACGCTTTCGAAGCTGGAGAACAATTTGAGTTAGCTATTACCTGGCAATCCAACTCCCTGATAGGGTTAAACCTGGATCATAATTCTACATTTTGGTCTTCAAAAAACCCACTAGCACATCATCATTGGCTTCCTGTGTTCGATCACCCCACTAATGAGCTTACGATTGATGCTCATTTCGTTATACCAATAGGCACTGAAGTAATGTTTAATGGTGAATTAGAAGGTTCAGAACTCCAGGCCGGAGAAAAGAAGCGGATAAGCTATTCTTCCTCAACCATATTGCCGGTAACCGGACTTGGATTTGTGCTGGGTGATTTCATCATCTCAGAAGTAACCTCAGGATTAACCACTATTCGGTTATTTGCCGATGAACAAGGCTACCCTGAAGAACAAAGAATTGAACTTATTCGGGAGGCTTCTCAACTCAAAAAAGATATTGAGCGGGAATTATCTATGGAGTATCCCTGGGATGGATTAAACATTGTGGTGCTTCCAGATAACTACTGGGAAGAGCGGACTCATGGAGCGGGAGTAATTTACCTTTATGAACGGCTTGGAAACCTTTTGACACAATTGAAGAGAGGGCTTTATGCTCAATGGATAGGCGAATATCAGAGAGGCCAGCAATTTTTTGATTCCAGGAATTTTGGAGAAGAATTGATGAGAACAGCTCTTCATTACAAGATAAATGAAGAAGCTGCTATCATAGAAAACCCGGATAGTTTATTGACTATTTCTGGGTGGAATGCATGGCAACAGTCCTATGAATTAGAGAGTGATATCTTTAAAAATACCGTGCAGCAAACATTGCCAGAGTTATTGAGAACGGAAGAAGGCATCGTGGAATTTGAAGAATACGCTGATGTATGGTACGAGCGTACGGGCATGCCATATTTTGATATAGCTCCATCCCAAATTATTGAAGTTGAGAAGAGTGTAGAATCAACTGCGGAACAGTATGAGGTAGATGTATTATTTGATGAGCTTTCTTCTGAACTCAATTTGGTCTTTGAACTAAAAGAAGGCTCGGGAGAAGAACTCCACACGCTCTACTACACGGAAATAGGGTTTCAGGATACCATTCCTCACGAAGCTACATTTACCGGCGCTTTGGATACCGTATCAATTACTCTTTCAAACAGTGTTGAATTCATTTCTTTTACGGGAAGTGAGAATGTTGAAAAACTGGAATTCGATGAATTCCCTTTGTTCTTCTTGTTGAACATGCTAAGGAGTGAAACTCTTTCTGACCGTGTTTTTGCGGCTGAATTGATTTCCAGCCACAGTGAAAATCCTGATCTTCAACTTGCTTTAAATGATGTGATGGCGTTTGAAAGTGACCCTGAGGTTAAAGCAGCTTTGTTAGGAGCAATGGCTGAAATCACCAATGGAGCCTCTGGTACACAGCAACAGTTTTTGGACGAACTAAATAACTCGGATGCATCAATCCAAAGTGCGGCGATTGAAGCTCTAGTAAACTACCCTGAGGACGAGATGGTTGCTTCTGCACTAAGGAATAAAGTGCTGAGAGCACAAGAGTCGATGATGTTTATGAAAGCTTTTGGAGTATATGCTCAGGTCGCTAAGGTCGAAGATATTGTATCACTTGCTCAGAGGCTGCAAAGAGTAGATACTACTGGTGCTAAAGTATTGGAAGTGATTCAACAGTCTTCTGATGTTGATACAACGGGTACATATATAAGCCTTACTGAAGAGTATATATCTAATACCTATCCATATTCCATAAGAAAACAGGCATTAGGCTTATTGATGGATTTAGATACTAATGAAGAAAGCTGGGCTTCCAGAATGGAAGAGCTTTCAAAAGATCGCGATCCCAGGATTCGATATGCTGCTTTAGAAGCCATCAAATGGTTACCCGTTTCTGAGTCATTTAATGTCCTTAGTTCTTTAGAGAGAGAAGAACTGGATGCAAGGGTTCTAAATAGAATAAAGGAGCTCCTAGAAGGACTTTCTGAATAGGGATAAGTGAAAGGTGGGAGGAGAAAGGGAAAATCTTCACTTATCTCCTCTCACTTATCATAATTATCCTTGTCTAATCCATTTTGCAAGTTCCTTGTACGATACTTTTTTACCGTACATAAGAATTCCGACCCGGTAGATTTTAGCAGCAAGCCACATTAATCCGGCAAAGGTACCAATCATTAATAGTAGAGAAAGGCTCCATTGCCAGAAGGGTACTTCCGTCGCCGCAATCCTCGATATCATGTTGATGGGGGCAGTCAATGGAAACAGTGAAGCAATAACTGAAACGGTAGAATCTGGGTTTTCCATTACTCTTAGGTTTAAGAAATAAGCGACCATAATAGGAATCATTACCGGAAGCATGAACTGCTGTGTGTCTTGTTCAGAATCTACGGCTGATCCAATAGCGGCAAAAATGGCACTATAAATCAGGAAACCGATAAAGAAAAACACAAAGAAGAACACAAATATCGATGGATCAACGATAAATTGCTCCAGGGTAGAAGGATCAAAAGCCTGGTTTGCAGCTGCTTCGGCTGCTTCCGGAGGTAACCCACTGGTTTGAGCACTAACGATAATAGCTGCAAGAGGAGCAGCTACAATCGAAAGACCAATATAGGAAGCAATCCAGATTCCGAATTGAGTAAGAGCTAAAGCCAGAATACCAAATAGTTTCCCCAGCATGAGTTCAATAGGTTTTACCGAGGAAGCAATAACCTCAACAATTCGATTGGTTTTCTCCTCAATAACCCCCCTCATTAAAAGAGCTCCATAACCAAATACACCAATGAAGATCAGGAGCCCGAGTATAAAGCCAAACACAGCACCAAATATGGCATTATCCTCTTGTTCTCCTTCTTCTGTAAGTTTAACCGGGTTCACATCGAAGCGAGATTCGAATATTTGTCTGATTTCTTCAGATACCTCACTTCTGGAAAGGCGTTCTTCCCGGACTACATTCCGTAAATCCGATTCCACAGCTTCAATAAAACTAAGTCCACCGCTGCCCCCATAAACCAGAGAGGGCTCTTCTGTGTCCTGGATCAAAGCTTCGGTAAGTACAACAAAACCATCGATATCTCCGGATAGTACACCAGCCCGAATAGTATCCATTTCCATAGTACTAAGGTCATAATAACGAGTACTGTCAATAGCGATTAACCGCTCGTAGAGCACCCCTGTTTCATCAACAATACCTACCGTTTTTTCAACCTCGCCATCACTGATAGAGACAATGACAACGATAGCCATGAATGCTACGAGAGCTAAAGGTGTGAGCAGAGTAGAAAGGATGAATGATCGCGTTCTAACACGGGTAAGGTACTCCCGTTTTAGGACCAATAAAATCTTAGATAAGTTCATGGCTATTCCTCCTCGTTTTTGATGTTATCTTCACCTACCGTAGAGATGAATATTTCATTTAGAGAAGGCTGGACCCGCTCAAACTTATGAATTTCAGCGTGTTCCATAGCCAGTTTTAGTATATCCTGCATAGATTGTCCGTTTAGTACCCTGATCTCTGCGAAATTGGTTGACCTGTTGTTAATGCGTACATCAGAAAGCTTATCGAGGAAAGAACCATCTCCATCAAATTCAAGATTGATGGTATTTTCACCAAAGGATGATTTTACATCTCTAAGATTTCCTTGTAATACAGCTTTTCCTTTATTGAACAGGCAAATATCATCACACATTTGTTCTACTTGCTCCATTCGGTGAGTTGAGAATAGAATGGTTTTACCATCGTTTTTCAAGCCGATAATAACCTCTTTAAGTGTCTCGCTATTGATAGGATCAAGCCCACTAAATGGTTCATCAAAGATGTATATGTCAGGGTCATGAGCGATAGTAGCAATGAACTGAATCTTTTGGGACATTCCCTTGGAAAGTTCACCAACTTCTTTCTTTTTCCAGTCTGAAGCTTCAAAACGCTCCAGCCAAAAGTCGATTGCTTTTTTGGCTTCTGATATATTCATTCCTTTTAACTGGGTGAGATAAAGAAGCTGCTCGCCAACTTTCATCTTTTTGTACAACCCTCTTTCCTCAGGCATGTAGCCAATCATTTTTTGAGTTTCAGGGCTGGCTATTTGTCCATTAATGGTGATTGTGCCGGTGTCAGGTGCAAGTATATTGTTGATCATTCGGATGGTGGTGGTTTTACCAGCTCCATTTGGTCCTAGTAGTCCAAAAATCCGTCCCTTTTCAACCTTAAAGCTTACATCATTTACCGCGGTATTTTTCCCAAACGCCTTCGTAACGTTCTCTACATTGATGATAACCATGGTCTTCTGTTAGTTCTATTTTAACTGTGCATAAAATTTTAGCAAATATCTGCTAATACTTTGCAAGATGCATAAAGTTTTCTTATTTGTATCCGAAATACAGTCGTTATTACAGGCTATTAAAAAAAATTTCTATGCATATAGTTCACTTGAGTGCTGAATGCTTTCCAGCAGCGAAAGCAGGGGGCCTTGGGGATGTGGTTGGAGCCCTGCCTAAATACTTGAATAACCTGGGAGAAGAGTGTGAAGTAATCCTTCCCAAATATCAAACCAAATGGTTAGAAGGCCAGGAGTATGAACTTGTTTGGGAGCACGAACTTAGACTGCAATTTGGGAAGGTTACCTTTCAAATTCAGAAGGTGAAAGGCGACCCTCTGGGGTTTCCACTTTATGTTGTTAGTATCCCAAGGCGGTTTGATCGTCCGGGAATATATATCGATCCCTGGTCAGGGCACGGCTATTGGGATGAGTTTGAACGGTTTGTAAGCTACCAGGTAGCGGCACTGGAATGGCTGATGCATCGTGATAAAAAACCGGACATTATACATTGTCACGATCATCATGCGGGATTGGTTCCTTTTATGGTAAGCAATTGCTATCAGTATCAAAGCCTGTCTCATATACCTACTATCATTACCGTTCATAATGCAGAGTACCATGGGCAATATCATATCAATAAGTTTTATGATCTCCCCGAATTCGATCATGCTAATCTGGGGCTACTTGACTGGGATGGCCGTCTAAATTCTTTAGCTTCAGCCTTAAAATGTGCCTGGAGAATTTCTACGGTATCCAATAGCTATATGGATGAGCTTGGACAGAGTAGCAATGGACTGGAACTTCTTTTTAGCCAGGAAAAGGGCAAATCTCTTGGAATAGTTAACGGGATTGATGACGAAGTCTGGAATCCAGCTACCGACCCACTCCTTGATATAAATTATACTACCAGGGGTGTGAAAGGAGGGAAGCGTAAGAACAAAGAGAACTTATGCGAACAATTTGGCTTGAATTCTGATGTGCCAACCATTTCATTCATTGGTAGATTGGTTCGGGAGAAAGGAGCTGATATTCTCCCGGATTTGATTTCGTCTTTCATGCATGGTGAACGTGAAGTGAATTTTGTGCTTTTAGGTACAGGTGATCCTGGGTTGCATGAAATATTTGCACAAATGCAGAGCGATCATGTAGGCTTCTTTGATGCCACCCTGGAGTACAACGAGAAATTAGCTCACGAGATTTATGCTGGTTCCGATTTCATTTTAATGCCTTCAAGAGTAGAGCCCTGTGGGCTTAATCAAATGTATTCTATGAGATATGGAACAGTCCCAATTGTACGGGCAGTGGGTGGTTTAAAGGATACGGTAATCGATATTTCAGAGGAAGGCGGTTACGGTATTCAATTCGAGAATTTTAACCTGCATGAAGCTCAGGAGGCGGTCCAAAGAGCCATTGATCTTTACAAAGACAAAGAGAAGCACGCAGCTATTGTAAAGAAAATTATAAAGCTGGATTTCTCTTGGGGAAAGTCAGCTAAAGAGTATATTCAAATGTATAACGAACTTCTAAATTCATCCAAGTCATGAAGGATTCAGTCATCTCTATAATCTTAGGCGGTGGTAGGGGGTCTCGCCTTTTCCCATTAACCGATCATCGTTCTAAGCCTGCCGTTCCAGTAGGTGGGAAGTACCGGTTGGTTGATATACCCATTTCTAACTGTTTAAACTCCGATATCCGAAGGATTTATGTACTTACTCAGTTTAATTCGGCCTCATTAAACAGGCACATCAAAAATGCATTCAATTTTGATGTATTTAGCAATGGCTTTGTAGACATACTTGCGGCGGAGCAGACAGCAGATAACCCGGATTGGTTCCAGGGTACAGCCGATGCGGTTCGGCAATCCATACACCATATGGAAAACCACGATTATGAATACGTTCTGATTCTCTCTGGCGATCAGCTGTACCAAATGGATTACCGCAAAATGCTGGAGCGCCATAAGAAAAATAAATCCCATCTAACAGTTGCTACCATTCCCGTGCAAGCTCACGACGCAACAGGTTTTGGGATCATGAAAACCAATGAAGGTGGCTTGATCGATAGCTTTGTGGAGAAGCCATCCCTGGAGGAGCTGGAAAATTGGAAGTCGAATGTACCTGAACAATATGCATCTCAGGGAAAGCATTACCTCGCATCAATGGGGATTTACATTTTCAATAGAAAAACGTTGATCGACCTCTTCAAAAGCAACCCCGATGCTACTGATTTTGGGAAGGAAATTATCCCAAAAACACTGAATGAAGGATTAAAGGTTAGCAGCTATGAATTCGGTGGGTACTGGACGGATATTGGAACCATTAAATCGTTCTTTGATGCAAATATCTCATTGGCCGATACGGTTCCTGAGTTCAATTTGTACGATAATAACAGCTATATCTATACCCGGGCTCGTTTGTTACCAGCCTCTAAAGTAATGGGAACAACCATGGAGCACTGTCTAATGGCGGAAGGCTGTATTATCGAAGCCAGTCGTATCGTTCGCTCTGTGATTGGTATTCGAGCACGAATAGCCAAGGGAACCACGGTAGAACATTCCATCATCATGGGTAATGATTATTTCCAGGACAAGGAAGTTATTGATAGTGCTTCGAGCCAAAAGCCAGCAATGGGAATCGGACAGCGTTCCTACATCAGTAATTGTATCATTGACAAGAATGCATGTATTGGGAACGATGTGAGTATTGTAGGTGGAGATCATTTACCTGATGGAGATCATAAGTATCACTTCGTCAGGGATGGTATTGTGATCGTGAAGAAGGGAATGGTTATTCCTGACGGAACAAGTATCAAATGATCAAAGGCCTTTATGAAACCCATTTGTTTGTTGAGAATTTAGAACGCTCCATAAAGTTTTATGGTGAAGTACTTGGGTTAACACAATGCCACTTCGAAGAAGAAAGAAGGGCAGCTTTCTTTTGGATTGGAGAGGATAAACAGGCCATGCTGGGACTTTGGGAGAAGCCCAAAGAAGAAATTGATATCCGGCATTTTGCTTTTGAATGTGACCCGGAATGGGTACTCAATGAATCAGTAAATTTCTTGAACTCGCATAACCTGGGATACTGGAACTTCTTGAATGATGGCACTGACAGACCTATGGTCTTCGCCTGGATGCCAGCTGTAGCTATTTATTTTAGTGACCCAGACGGGCACCCTCTTGAGTTTATTGGGATTTTAGAAGGGAAATCCAGGCCTGAACTTGGAGTAATTTCTTATGATGAGTGGCTGGATTTAGAGAAATAATTCGAAGAATTAAATTGAAGAGAAACAGATGTCAGATATCGAACTAATTATCGATTTCCATATAAATTCTAAAAGACAAGGGCCTGGCAGTGTAGAAGAGACACTAAAGGCGCTGAGCTTTATGAACTTGTCCAGTGATCGGACGATCAAAATAGCAGATATAGGTTGTGGCTCAGGAGGGCAAACTATGACACTTGTTCAGAACCTGGATGCTCAAATTACAGCTATGGATGTGCTCCCAGAGTTTCTGACTCAATTAGAGGAAGATTCGGAGAAACTTGGGCTAACAGAAAGGATCACTACCCTTGAGCAATCGATGGAGGAGCTGCCTTTTCAAAATGAAGAATTCGATATTATTTGGTCGGAAGGGGCTATTTATAACATTGGATTTGAACGAGGGATAAGAGACTGGAAAAAGTTTTTAAAGAAGGGAGGGTATTTAGCGGTTAGCGAAATTACCTGGCTAACTAGTACTCGTCCCAAAGAACTGGATAAGTTTTGGACAGGAGAATATTCTGAAATTGATACAGCTTCAAACAAAATCAGGATACTTGAGGATAATGGATACACGCTGACCGGTTATTTTATCCTCAACGATAGTAGTTGGATTAACAATTACTATGAGCCAATGGAAGCAAGATTTGAGGCATTTCTTAATCGAAATAACTATTCAGATTCCGCAAAGGCCTTAGTTGAAGAACATAAGGATGAGATTCAGTTATTTCACGATTTTAAGGACTATTATAATTATGGGTTTTATATAGCCCGGAAGAATTAAGAAGCTCTAAATACTCTTAGAGTAAGCATAGAAACTTAACCTATTCAGAATGATGAAGATCGGAGAACTAACATTTGAGCTACTCAACCTTGAAGGAGTAAAAACTTTGGTTAATTGGGCCAAAAAGGAAGGTTGGAATCCTGGTAATTATGATTATGAAGCGTTCTACAAAGCGGATCCTGAGGGCTTCTATGGATTTTACTTCGAAGGTAAATTGATCGCGGGTGGGGCCATCGTTTCTTATAGTGGTAACTATGGTTTTATGGGCTTGTTCATTGTTCATCCCGATTTCCGTGGAAAAGGGATTGGAAACAAGTTATGGTATTTACGACGTGACAAACTCATCGAAAGGCTCAAGAATGGAGCGATAATAGGAATGGACGGGGTAGTTGCTATGCAACCCTTTTACCAGAAAGGGGGCTTTGAAATCGCTTTTATAGATGAACGGTATGAGTGTATTGGGAAAAGCTTCACTCTAAGTGAAAACATATCCAATATAGAATCTGAAGAGTTTAAGATGATCTTGGAATACGATACCGAATGTTTCGGCTTTGAAAGAGCACAATTTCTTTCTAATTGGTTGAAGCTTCCGGATAGTAAATTTTTCAAGTACATGAAAGAGGATAAGCTTGAAGGCTATGCGGTTATCCGAAAAGTAGATCCCGGTTTCAAAATCGGGCCATTATTTTCAAATGATGCAGCTGTAGCTGAAGAACTGTATAAAGCATGTTTGAATAGCGCGGCAGGAGAGCCTGTTTACCTGGATATTCCTACCACAAATAAGGGCGCGGTAGAGTTGGTAAAAAAATACGATGCTAACTATGTGTTCGAATGTGCCCGAATGTACTATGGAGGAAGCCCCGAAGTGGATATTGATAAAGTCTTTGGGATTACTACGTTTGAACTGGGTTAAGGTAAGTTGCCCTAATCGGTTATTCTGGTAATGCAAAAGCTACCACATGTCTGCCATAGGGAGTATTAAGCTTTTCTCCTCCACAAGCGACGGCTATATATTGCTTGCCATTTACTTCATAAATAGCCGGTGTGGCAAAAGCAGGAGCAGGGAGTTTGTACTCAAGTAAGAGTTCTCCTGTAAATCGGTTATAAGCCCTGAAATAGCCATCTTTTGTTCCTGCTATGAATAGAAGCCCGTTTTCTGTGATTACAGGTCCCCCGTAGCTTTCAGTACCGGTTTGAGGATATCCTAATGCTCGAAGTGAGTCGGTTTCACCTAATACAATCTGCCATATAAATTCTCCGGTATTTAAATCTATGGCAGACATGGTACCCCATGGGGGTGAGATACCCGGAAGTCCGTTACTATCCAGGAATTTGTTATATCCCATGTGCCGATATTTTGGAGCTTCTTTATCAATATCATCGGGGGTAGAAAGCCTTGTTTCTTCCTCAAATAAATAGCTAACTATTGCATCTCTCTCTTCCTGGCTAAGGTGGGTAAAACCGGGCATCATTCCTTGTCCGGATTCTATTAAAGATCCCAGAGCATCTTTATTATAACTCTGATCAATGTCTATCAGGGTAGGATACCCGCTTTGGGGATTTCCTTCTCTTCCATTTCCATGGCAAGCAGCACAATTATTAGAATACACAAGTTCTCCAAAAGGGCGGGAGGTAAATGTGTTTTCCACTTCCTCCATTTGTAGAATCCATGCCATCTCGTTAGAGTTTACATAGATGATGCCATTGTCAGGATCAGCAGCAGCACCTCCCCATTCTGCAGCTCCATCATACCCAGGGAATAAAAAGACCGGGTTAGTAGATGGAGGAGCGTAGTCTCGTTTGTCCGCTTTTTTAAAAAGTTCCAAAAGTTCATCCCGGTTGGGAGCGTATGGACTTATATCGTCATCAGTTAATTCACTTGATAATCGTGCGAATGCTTTAGGTTTTACTGGAATAGGTTGAGTAGGCCATGCTTCTTCTCCTATCAAGGTAGAGGAGGGAACCGGGATTTCCTCAACATCAAAGAGAGGTTTACCTGTATAACGATCGAATAGGTAAACATAGCCTTGCTTGGTGGTTTGTGAGACTGCTTTGATCTTTTCCCCATCGTGAGTAACTGTAATCAGGTTTGGGGGAGCGGGTAGGTCCCTGTCCAGTAAATCGTGGTGTACAAATTGGTAATGCCAAATTCGTTTACCCGTTCTGGCATCAAGGGCAAGTAGGGAATTTGCAAAGAGATTCTCTCCAATTCGATCACCTCCCCAAAAATCTGGCGCAGCAGAACCAGTAGGTACATATAGAATACCGGCTTCTGTATCCACCGTCATTCCTGCCCAGTTATTAGCGGCACCTACATTTATGTTTAGATAGGCATCTGGGCTCCAGGTTTCATAACCGTACTCGCCGGGAAGTGGAATATTATGAAAGGTCCATACCAAATCCCCTGTTTGTATATCAAAAGCTCTTAAATTACCCGCAATTGCAGTAGGGCCTTCATCGAGACGCATTGGCATATAAATCAGGTTCTCGAACACGGTTCCAGGAGTATTTGAAACGATAAACTTATCTTTACCATGCTCGGGTAAGCCTTTATGAAGGCTGATACTCCCATTTTCACCAAAAGAAGGAATTGGTTCTCCTGTTAATGCATCTATAGCATAAAGCCGAGGCCCCATTGAATGAAGTATTCGCTTATCTAAACCATCTTCACTTTCCCAATAAGCTACTCCCCGGCTTGTACTATGCCAGAGTTTTCTTGGATCACCAAAACGCCAGATTTCTTCCCCGGTTTCAGCATTTAAAGCGAATGCCTGAACAGTAGCAGTTACTCCATAAAGGATTCCATCTACAATAATTGGGTTCATTTGCATCTGTCCACTATCGGGAGCTTCATATACCCATGCTACTTCAAGATTTTGAACGTTGTCCAACGTAATCTGACTTAGTGTTGAATATTGATTTCGATCAGGGCCTCCCAGATATTCTTCCCACTTAGAATAGTCTTTTTTTGATGAGTTGGTACAACTAATAAGAATGCAAAAAAGGAAAAGAGTGAGACTACGAGATAGATGCAACAAAGTGGGGTTAATTCTGTCCGGAAGATGTTTTAAATAATTGAATAAAAAAAGCATGCTTAAGATTACTGAAGGAGGCCTTTCAAATAGTTTTATGAAAGCACCTTTTCAAACCAATACCATAGATATACTAGTTTATTATGACCTGGTATTGAAGTACAATCATATTTCTTCTCTCTTTTTGAGTAATTGCTATTCCTTCGGTAAAAAAGACGGGTCTATTCTGAAGCCCTAACGTCAGCTTATTGAAATGACTATTTATGTAGTAGTTTATACTAAAGTCATAGACTAAAACAGGATCATTAAGCCTCTCGAATTCAGAATATTGAATAGAGATATTCGGCTGAATTTTATCACTCCTTCTACTAATGAAGCCTTCCCGAAAAAGATATCCAAGTTGGAAAAAAGCAGTCGTACCCGTTCCCATCATAGGGAACGCGTTTCCTGATCCATTGAAAGATGCATTTTGACTTATTCCATTGGCAGCATTGTTCGCTCCTACATTACGAATGTAATCAGGGCCATAATTGAGTTTATACAACCCAAGGAAAGAGGTGATAGCAGTTCCTTTACTGTGGTTTACTGGCGAGTCAAAGAAGAAATCCACAGCAAAGTGAGTCATATTATGGAACAATGTATCTGAACCATTGGGCGAACTCCACATAGCTTTTGGCTGATGCATAAAGCCAATACCGACATTAAAGAATTTTTTCTCCCCCAGGTAAGTACCCTTAGAATATCCCGACTTATTACTCTCTTTATCGAAGAATTGGAATTTGACATACCCTGAAGTTTTTAACCTTGGCATTGTATTGGCAAAATCGGAGTGGGTGCCGGGAGCATTAGAATCGAATGCGAGAGGGTTATTTAGAACAAATCGATAATCTAAAGCGCTCAACTTACCTTTTAACCATAATCCTAAATTTCTTGCTGTATCGTCATTTCTATTAACAGAATTAAGGGTTACTAGGGGGGCGTCTAATGTCAATAACGTGCTGCTACTTCTTACATCATAACGTGTAAGCCCTTGCCAGCCAGATTTTCCCACACCAATTTCGAATTCATCTGCAATCGAATATTCAGCATAAAGGTCCAATACTTTGAATGAAAAGGAATCGCTGGTTTGATAGTTTAAATTGTTTCCTCCAAATGTACTGTAGATATAAATATCCGGAGTTAGCTGAGCTTTTATATTTACACGTAGCCTTCGTGCAGAGATATCGAAATAAGAATCTGCGTCTTCTCCATAAATAGTGGAGCCTGGATTCAGTTCAGTATATCGTACCCAAAATTGAGTCATCAAAGATGCCTTGATAAATGTTTGTCCCTCATCGTCCAGGTTGATTAACAAAGATTCATTTTGAGGAAAGGCATAGGATGAGAATAATACTATCGAGAATAGATAGGATAGTAGGAGTTTTTTCATGAGTGAGTGCTTAAATCCACTAAAGGATAGTCACTCAATAAGAACTATTTATGAAGGCTGTTACCTCGCAGAAATTTTATAATAAAAAAGCCTTCTTCAGATTTCTGAAGAAGGCCTTAAAATAATCTGAAAGTGAAGCTATTTAAACTAGCACTCCTTTCAAGGTCTCACCAATATCAGCAGGGCTTTCAACAACTGTAATACCTGCTTCAGCAAGGGCTCTTTTCTTTTCCTGCGCCGTTCCCTTGCCACCAGCGATAATGGCACCTGCGTGTCCCATTCTTCGTCCCGGAGGCGCTGTTGACCCCGCGATAAAGGCAACCACTGGTTTAGTAACATGTTCTTTGATATAAGCAGCAGCTTCTTCCTCAGCAGAACCTCCAATTTCACCGATAAGAACGATCGATTCTGTATCAGGATCGTCCTGGAAGAGTTTTACAGCGTCAAGGTGGGTAGTGCCGATTACCGGGTCACCACCAATACCGATTGCCGTACTTTGACCTAATCCCACTTTAGTAAGCTGATCTACTGCTTCATAAGTAAGTGTACCAGATCGGGAAATTAAACCGACAGAACCGGGAGAAAAGATATTGCCAGGCATGATTCCAATCTTAGCTTCACCTGGAGTAATTACTCCCGGGCAATTTGGGCCAACAAGAGTAGCTCCACGGCTTTTCACTACCTGCTTAGCTACAATCATATCCTTAACCGGAATACCTTCTGTAATACAAATAATCACTTCGATACCTGCAAAAGCAGCTTCTGAAATGGCATCAGCTGCAAAGGCTGGGGGGACAAAAATAACGGAGGTATTAGCACCTTCTTTTTCAACTGCATCAGCTACCGTGTTAAATACAGGTCGATCTAAATGAGTTTGGCCTCCTTTTCCCGGAGTAACACCACCAATAACGGTTGTTCCATATTCGATCATTTGGCCTGCGTGGAAGCTACCTTCGCTTCCTGTGAATCCCTGTACAACAAGGCGGGTATTTTTTCCGACTAATACACTCATTATTTATGTTTTAAAATTCTGGATTTTAGAGCGCAGGAATATACGGGCTAGTTCACAAAGTAGCTAAGTTACCGATCGATAAATTTGGACTAGACAGATGATTCGTTCTGGAGATTTTGAAAAGTTGAAAGCTGTCAGCTACTAGCTAACAGCTTTTCAAAATCTAACTTTATTACGATCGACTAATTCCTCATTTTCAACTATGATTTCAGACGCCAAGAAAGAAGAAGTTCGTGATGCAGCCGATATAGTTGAGGTAATCTCTGACTATGTGAAGCTCAAAAAATCGGGTAGTGGATTTATAGGGTTATGTCCTTATCACAATGAAAAAACGCCATCTTTTCACGTAACTCCTCGCCTTGGAATTTTTAAATGCTTTGGATGTGGCGAAACCGGTGACGTATTCAAATTTGTAATGGATCATGAAGGCGTAGGTTTTAATGAGGCCGTTCGACAACTTGCGGATAGATATGGGGTGTTTATCCCCGAAGAAGAGCAAAGTCCCGAGCAAACTGAAAGCAACCAGCTTAAGGAAGGAATTTATCATGCTCTGAAATATGCCGGGGTATATTATTATCGGAATCTGATAGAAAATCCTGATGCAAAGAAAGCGCTCGAATATTTAGACCGGAGAGGGTATACCGGTGAAACCATTAAGGCATTTGGACTGGGCTATTCGCCCTCAGGAGGGTCTGATTTATGGTTATCTGCTCAAAAAGCGGGAATTGATGAACAATACCTTCTTGAAGCCGACCTCATCAAACCCAGCCAAAAGGGGGAAGGATATTACGACACCTTCAGGGGAAGACTCATGTTTCCAATTTTTGGGCCCACCAGGAAAGTGATTGCTTTTGCCGGCCGGGTATTGGGAAATGAGAAAACAGCCAAATACATTAATTCCGCTCAAACAAAAGTCTATAATAAGAGCGAAGTAGTTTATGGAGTTAACTTTGCGAAGAATGAAATTCGAAAGCAGAAAGAAGTAATCCTGGTAGAAGGGTATACCGATGTAATCACATTGAGCCAACATGGGATTTTAAATGTAGTGGCGAGTTCAGGAACAGCTCTTACTGCCGGGCAAATGAAGGTACTTCATCGCTATGGGGATAAAATCACTATGATTTATGATGCGGATAATGCTGGTCAAAATGCGATGAAGCGTGGAATTGATATCGCATTAGCTGAAGGAATGGATGTGGAGTTGTTGGAGCTACCCGATGGAGAAGACCCAGATTCTTTTGTAAAGCAGTTCGGGAAAGAGTCCTTTGTGGAAATGAAGCAAAAAGAAGGAAAGGATTTTGTTGATTTCCTGATTCTCAAAGCTGAAGAAGAACAACGTATGGATAACCCTTCTCAGCAAAGTAAAGTGATCACGGAAATTCTCGAAGCTATTGCGAACATAAAGGAAGAAATAAAGAGACAGACTTATGTACAACATCTCCACCAACGAACACAGAAATACCGAAGAGGTTCGGATCGGGAGCTATTCGAGGAATTGGAAAGAGTGCGATCTGTAAAAAGAAGAGAAGAGCAACGATCCAAACAAAGGGAAGAGTTTCGTGCCTCGCGGGAAGCTGAACAAGCTCCTCCATTAGAAAGCCATGCCTCAGAAATGATTCCTTCAGAGGATGAAGGTTCGACACCCTCGTCAACAAAAAAGCCGCATTACGAAAAAGAATTGATCCGCCTGATGGTTAGCTATGGTAAAGATATGGTAACCTATATTTGCTCATTGACTAATGATCGCCTATTTGAAGATGATGAGCTTAGAATGTTCTACAGCGATATCGTTGAGCGGTATAAAAACGAAGAAGAAATTTCGTTTAATGTCTATTCCGGAAAACCGGAGCCATTTCCTCGTTTGGTTGGGGATGTATTCCTTGAGCAACATGCTGCCAGCGAACGGCACCAGGAAAAAGTAGGCCTTAAATATGAGAAGGATAAAAACCCGTACCGAACAGCTAAAAGTACTATAAAAACATTAGAGCTGAATTTTTTTAAGAGCAAGCTGAATGAGTTAGCCGAAAAATATAAAGTGGCTGATGACGAAGAGAAGAAGAAGATTATCCAGGTGCAGGCTGACGTTCAGTCAAAGATCACGATAAGAGAACGTACCGACTCTGATGATTTTTACCCCGATCCCGAAGGAACTTCGGAAAACATTGTAAACGAAAAAGTGTTTGAGTATAAGATGAAAGGGGAATGATTCAATTACTCAATGGTTCAATTTCTCAATTAAGAATTGGAAGAGCTTCATTCTTAATTGAGAAATTGAACCATTGATAATTGCTATCCTTTAGGGCAATTAAACATCCAACGGATTCCGAATTTATCCTCCAGCTGTCCAAATACGGCTCCCCAAAAAGTATCTTGCAATTCCATATGAACCGAACCTCCATCACCTAGCTTACCCCAGGTCGCTCTCATTTCTGCTTCATCGGTGAAAGAAAGGTTAAGATGAACATTATCACCGGCTGTTACCCCTTTATGAGGTGCACCATCAGAAAACATTAATGCAGTGTTATTAAACGTTAGCTCGGCGTGCATCACTTTCTCTTTGTAATCGTCTTCTACCGGCATATTTGCATCTCCAAAGCGCTGAAGAGAAGTAACTTCTCCGCCGAATACCTCCGTATAAAAGTTCAGGGCTTCTTCACAATTTCCAGGGAAAAAAATATAGGGAGTAATCATAGCTAACATCTTAAGTTTATCGAGTATAGAGAAATTTAAGTGCGGGTCAAAGCATATACTAAAATGTTAACACCCATTTTAAGTGCTCGATCTCTTACATCCGGCGCATTGTTGTGAACTTCAGGATCAGCCCAGCCATCTCCCAGGTTAGATTCATAGGTATAGTAAACCACTAATCTTCCATTTCTGAACAGTCCAAAACCTTTAGGGGATTGGTTATCATGTTCATGGATTTTAGGTAAGCCATTTCTAAACTCGAATACCTGGTTGTATATCGGGTGATTAAATGGAAGTTCGATAAGCTCTTCATCCGGGTAGACTTCCTTTAGCAGTTTTCTGATATGTTCGTCCAGGCCATAATCATCATCTATATAAAGAAAACCTCCGTTATCAAGGTAGCTTCTGAGGTTTCTTATCTCGGTATTGTTTGCAGTGATAGTTCCGTGTCCAGTAAGGAAAAGGAATGGATAAGAATGTATTTCCTGGCTTCCCAGTGATACATCTTCATATTTCCCATTTATCGTTATAGGCACTTGTTGGTTTGTATATCGAATTAAGTTTGAAAGGGAAGAGGGGTCGTTATACCAATCGCCTCCACCTCGATATTTAACACGTGCTATTTCAAAGCTCTCTGCATTTTGCGCTAATACTGGAGTTGAAAATGAACTTAAAGTAAAGGCAATGATTAAGATTGAGTAAAGCCGGAACATTTATTCAGTTTTTTGAGATATAACATTTATAATTCACAAAGAGAGCATATCATAGATCAAGATAACCAAAGCAACAGATGAAATATTTTTTTCCTGCCTTCTTTTTTCTTCTTTTAATCTCAGGAGTAGTAAAATCCCAGAATCTGGAAGATTTTCAACCCATAGAACTCGATCAGGGTTTTACTCCCTACCAAAGATATATTCCTTTTGAGTTTTTATTCCTGGTAGACAACGAGCTCACGAAGGTGATTTATAATCCAGCTTTTTTATCAGAAGCTGATTCATCCGCATTGTATGCTACGGTTGAGCCAGGAATCAGGCGTAATTATAGATTAGCTTATATCTCTCCAAAAAAATGGATGGTGAGAGGTAGTTTTATGGATGATACCGATGACTCTAATTCATTAAGAGAAACTAGTTCAGATGAACAAAACACCTCATTATCAGGTATTTTTAGAGAAGAAGAAACGAGGACTTCTACAGAAGATTTAGATTCCAGTCAAAAACAGAACACTCATGCAGGAGAAATACAAGTTTCCAGGTTATTACCTTCGTCAAGCCAAGAGAGTTTTAGAGCTATCAGCTTCGATTTTTCATACTCGATCTCAACCTGGGATAGCGAGTGGCAACGAACACGATTAACTACCACTGATACTGAGCTTTATAGGAATGATACTTTAGAAACAAGAAGAAGTGTGTTTGATTATTCATATACGCTTGGTGAAGACAAGACAAATCGTTCTCAATTTCAGGCAGGAATTACTTTTTCTTTTGCCAGGGAAAGATTGCAGGGAGTGCATCGCTTTTATGGAGAATATGGGGATATAGAGGTTAAGAATAACTCCATCAATTCAACCATCTCTGGCAATATCCTTGAAGAAGTTGAAAGTGACACTTCATTTCTAAATTCGAACAGAAGAAATATTGGAAATATCAACAATACAATATTTAACCCCTGGAATATAGGGTATAAAGGATATTTCAACAGGCAACTAAATTGGATGGGAGAGGACTATATTTTTGCTACTGTCCAAGCAAATTATGGCTCTGATGAGGGATTAATTGAAGTTGTTTATGATGTTCAAAATCTTACAACAAATAATTCAGGTTCAGAAGGTTCTAATCCATTTGAAACCAACCTGGCTAAGCGAAATGCCAGTGCTTACCTGGGTACAGGGTTGTTTACTTTCGGTTATGTAGTAAAGAAAGAGCACGAAGATTTGACCATTTTTGCGGGGCTTTCACAAACACTTGCTTATTCTCAATTTGAAGGATTTACGGGCAACCGGGGTGTTGGCATTTTAAGTGTAGATGAGAACCTCCAAACTGCTACTACAACTATTCCCATATTCGGTGAGTATCAACTAAATAAATGGATTTCAGTTTTTGGAGGTGCTACCACAAACCTGAATTATACTTCTTCAACACAGGAATTGAGGACGGATATACCTACAGGAGAAAATTCTATTAGTGATCCTGATTCCTATTTAAGTAAGACAACTTCTCAAGAATACATAGAAAGAACGACTTCCTATTTTGGGCTAAAGGCTTCCCATAAATCCGGAATTACTGTTCTTGCAGATGTGAATGGGGATTTATCCCGTCTTTCCACCTGGTATTTTACAATCGGTTATAAATTCTAGAAATCAGGATTTCTTCTAATAAAAGTTCGGATAGTATCTGAAGCCATGGCTCCAAAAAGGCCAATTCCGCCTTCAACATGGGTGATTACGTTCTGGATTTCTCCTGGTGAAAGCGTTGAACCTCCCAATTGAACATCTTCAGATCGTATATAATCGAAGATATTGTCATCCACGGTGGAGGCTACAATGTCATTTTCCCCATAGAAAGCTAATGCGATCCATGGATAGCGTACGGTAATGCTACCATCTGGGTTTACATCAAAGTTTCCTTCGTTAAGTAAACCAGATGCGGTATTCGAAAATTCATCAAGTAAATCTTCATCATCATCATAGAAATCTGCATACAATGGAGTAAGGTTATCAGGGTCAGGATTAACAGCAAGCGTATTGAATATATATACATTTTGACGGCCCGGATAAGAGCTCTCTGAAAGAGTTACTTCAAGCTGTTCAGTAGATTGATATACCAGTGTATCGAGGATTCCTCCAACAACTGTAAAATCACCCGGAACAATGGTTGTAGCAGAAATTTCTTCGTTTTGTTGGGTAAGAATTTCCAATCTATAGGTTCTGGATGGAAGTACTTCATGAAGAGAATTTGGAACATAAATACCGGGCTGACTCATGCCAAAAGTAAAGGTGGAGTCGATTCCAGTTCCATTTTCCTCCAATAAGCGAACGACCACAGTTGCACCGCTCACAGCAGTGTTTTCGAAACTATAAAATTCAAAAGCAGGAGCGGTAGTTGATAAACGAACCTGTTGCAAAACACGGCCAGCAACCAGGTAAGATTCTACCACATAAAACTCTTCATAATCACCCTGAGAATAATCGTCACACGCTGTGATTATTAAAATGCCGGAAATAAGGACTAGTAAATAATTTTTCATGATCTTAAAACTTTACAGTGTAGGAGAATGCTGGGATAATTGGCAGCTGGGTTACATCAGTAACTTCAATAGGGTTTTCATCGAAGTCGAAAGCCTGGAACCATACGTTTCTCCTGGAATAAGCATTGATAACCTGGAATTGCCATTCAGCTTCTCCTAATCCAAAGAATGTTCCCGTTCTTGAGAAGGATAAATCCAGGCGATGGTAGGCAGGAAGCCGGGATGCATTTACATTCTCGACGGTAAATGAATCATTTTCGTCTACCCCCGAATAAGGTTCATCAAACAAAGCATATCGACCGAGTACTAGGGTATAAGCTTGTCCGGTTGCATATACCCATGCTCCAGTGACTTTCCATTTACGGCTTAATCGGTAATTCAAAACCAGGTTTACATCGTGTGTTCGGTCATATTTTGGGGGATAAAAACGAGCTTCGTTATTCTCATCTCCCAGGCGCACATTAAATCCTGGAAACTTCCGCCAGGTTTCTCCCCAGGTATAGCCGATAAAACCATTAAGCCTTCCAACCTGTTTTTCGAACATTGCTTCGACTCCAAAAGCATAACCTTCTCCAAAACGGAATACGTCGCTGTATAAAAGTCCTGCTGCATCTGGTAAGAAAGGGTCTAATTCAAATAAGTCTTTCATTGTTCGGTAATAGGCTTCTATATCAAGGCCATAATCTTTAAAAGGAATGGTCTTGGCTCCGATCACAAACTGGTCTCCATAAGCAGGATCTACGCCTTCATCGGTGGTTAACCATACATCAAAGCCTGAAAATGCTTCGTTAGTGATGAGGGTAAAGAACTGGTTATAACGCCCATATGCTGATTGAAGACGGATGCGGTCATTGAGCTTGTGTTCTATCGATAAGCGAGGTTCTAATCTTAGGAACTCTCCATCGGAGAAGTAGTTTAGCCTTGCTCCACCAATTACTTTCCATTTGTCGGTTGGCTGCCAGGTATCTTGAACATAAAAAGAACCATAGCGTGAGTGAATTCTGGAGCTAAAGCTGTCCTGGTTATCGAAACGGTCCTGGAGTCTCAATGTGAATATACCCGCCCATATCCCTGTAGAAATCTGGTGTTTTTCATTCGGGAGGTATTCTAAATCGGACTTTATGGAATAGTCGTAAATGTTGTTATCCCGCTCAAAAGGAGTACCTCCAAACTCAAATTCAGGAGTGTTGAAATATCTTGAGCTTGTTACTACAAAGTTTGAAAACAACTTCTCGTTAAAAATATGGGTCCAGTTACCACTAATGGTTCGGTTTCCATAATTAAGTAGAAATTCTGCGTCATCAGCAAAAGGAAAACGAACTTTATCGGTTCCGGTATAGGCTGCTAATGAGAATTTGTCATTTCGTGAGGCGTCATAATTGATTTTGCCGTTGAAGTCTAAGAAGTAAAACAGAGAAGGAACATTGTCCGTGTTTTGGCGAAGTGCAGCTAGCAAAGGTTCCAGGGTCGATCTTCGAAATGCAAACATATAAGACCCTTTATTGATTGGGCCTTCAATAGAAACCCGAGAGGCTAGCATTCCTAACGTAGCGGATCCGGCAAATTCATTTCTGTTTCCATCTTTATTGTAGATGGATAATACCGAACCTAATCTTCCACCATATTCTGCGGGATATCCTCCTTTATAGAGGCGGACATCTTTAATTGCATCGGGGTTAAATGTAGAGAAGAATCCAAAAAAGTGGCTGGGGTTATAAACCGTTGTTCTATCAAGAAGGATTAGAGTTTGGTCAGGACTTCCGCCTCGTATATACAGCCCACTGGAAAAGTCAGAAGCCGATTTCACCCCCGGAAGAAGTTGAATAGAGCGAAATACATCCGCTTCAAACACGGAAGGGAGGGACTTAATCAGTTCTGTAGTTACCTGGGCAGTACCTATCGATTTTAGTTCTTCTTTTTCGGCTTGAGACTCGACAACGATTTCTTCTCCTACAAATGTTTCGGGCTCCAGTTCAATTTCGATTCTTAAGTTTTCCCCTGCAGCTAAAGTAATTTCTTGCTGGAATAATTTATATCCGATATAAGAGGCAGCAAGGGTATAGCTGCCAGGTTGAACATTCGTGATTGTGAAATACCCAAGAGTGTTGGTGGATGCACCCCGATTGTTTTCGAGAAAGGCAACGTTAGCACTGATAAGTGTTTCCCCAGTTTCTGAATCCTTGACATACCCGTTTACTGAAGCGAGGTTTTGGGCGTTTGTTGAAGAGTAGAAAAGTACAGCTAAAAGAACGCCATAAATGAATTTGTACATATATCCTTATTGACCAAATTTGTCTGTAAGTGTTTAGCAAAAAATAAAGCTATATAACCTTATTCGTGTTAAGATATTATTTTTTAACCCCAGTTAAAGCTGATTTCAATGAACGGGGTTTTCAGCTCAACCGATTACTCATTTTTATCATTAAAGATTCAAACTTTTTTGAGTATCCGAATCCTCGTTTGGAATCTTGAGTGCGGTTCCAATTTCTTTATTCAAAAGCCGGATAAAATGAGCGGAGAGAAGAGGAGACTCTTTCTCAATATTTTGATGGACAAAGAAATAAAGCTTCTCTAGGCCTTGCTCTTTCCATGATTTAACCCGAGTAACCCAATCATCCAGTCTTGGGTAATCACTTTCATGATTTGCCCCAACATAGCGTACAAAAGCAACAGGGGTGGATAATCTCATATGGAGTAGATCTCTTCTACCAGCGGTGTCAGTGACTATATTAGCAACTTCATGTTCTTCGAATAATTGATAAATCTGGTTTGCTACTACTTCATCGTTGAACCAATCGGTGTGCCGAAGTTCAATAGCAAGAGGCAGGTCTTTTGGCCAGGCTTCCAGGAAAGAGTAGATTCGATCTATGTCTTTCGGTTTAAAATCATCCCTAAGCTGAAGGAAGATCATTCCCAGCTTTTCATTAAAAGACCGAATCGGTATGGTATACTCCTCAATTAGTGATTCTACTCCTTTTAACCGCTTATAGTGACTAATGCTGTTTACTACTTTTGGGAAGAACTTAAAATCATCAGGGGTTTTGTTATTCCATCCCGCTACAACTTCCGCACCAAAAATTCGATAATGAGTAGCATTAAGCTCAATGGAATTAAATTGGGTAGCATAGTATTCCAGCTCATCTTTAGTGCCTCGAGGATAAAATCCTTTCAAATCACTACGATTCCATTTCGCACAACCCACAAAAGCTTCAAAATTATCTTTCTTACTATTTGAAAGTACTTTTGCGGTATCGGGATGATCAGATGGTAAGGTGAAGTCAATAGACTCAGGATTGGATACGCTACCGAATTTCATTATTACGTCTTTGGTTAATTGTTATTTGTTAATGGTATGGGTTAGGAGTTCAAATAACCATTAACAAATAACAAAAACCCTAGTTCCCAATAAAAAGCAGGTAATTTCGTATATTCAGCTGTTCTTTGAATTAATGGGGGTGTTCTGGATTCGACGGGATGAGTAACACCGTAGGTTGCATGTCGAGAAATTCCAATGAATCTCGTAAATCATACATTATGGAAACCAAAATAATTGACAACAATTATTCATACCGCTTAGCAGCATAAACTGCTTCGCCGTTCCTCTGGTTAAGTGCCTATCATTGCCAGACTGAACGCCATAACGATAGGATAGCGTAATAAGGTTTCCTGTCTTTATTGCGCGAACCTTTACAGGATAGTCTGTTGTCGCTTGGTTACTAGGCTCGGCTTCAGGCGAATTTTAATTAGTAGCTAAACATGTAGACGCTTGCAGGTTTACCTTTTCGGACCGGGGTTCGACTCCCCGCACCTCCACCATTTTTTTAAGCCAATTCTAAAAAGGATTGGCTTTTTTTAATGGTCTATTTTTGGTATACCAAAAAAATTCTGGCTACATTCTTCTGTTAAATGGACATTAAATAGGCTAACAGTGGTAAGGGTGACTAGAGCCTCAGTATTAGTTTTGTTACTGGGTACAATTTGCGCGGGAAATTTGTTTTCCCAGGATATGTCTATCCGCTTTGAGCAGATTACGACGGAAGATGGTCTTTCTCAAAGTACCATAAATGCCATTCTACAGGACAGCCGTGGCTTTCTTTGGTTTGCTACTGATGATGGACTGAATCGATATGACGGATATGAATTTAAAGTGTATCGAAACCTTTCTTACGACTTTTTCTCTATTTCGAACAACCAGATATCCGCTCTTATCGAAGATCGAAATGGATTCATTTGGGTTGGAACTAAGGGAGGAGGATTGAATAAACTCGATAGGGAGCAGGAGAGGTTTGTTCGACATCAGCATGATGAGAATAATGCTAAATCTATCAGCCATAATTATGTTAATGTGCTTTTTGAGGACGAAGCGGGTGTGATCCTGGTTGGCACTCAAAAAGGGCTGAATATTTTTAATCCCGTGTTAAATGAGTTTTCAGTGTACTCAGAGGTTAATGATCATGCTGCGCTAGGGGAAGCAGAAATAACAGCTTTATACAAAGACAGCAATGACTTCATCTGGATCGGTACCGAGGAAGATGGTTTGTTCCGATTTGACAGGCTTTCCGGAGAGATAAAACACTTTGAACAGGGTGGTGAATTTCCTATTCCTGATAACTGGATAGTGACGCTATATCAGGATAATTTAGGTACTCTTTGGGTAGGTACTCAATCCGGAGGTCTTCTAAGGTATAACGAAGAGCAACAAAGCTTTACTAGTTTTACTTCAGTTAATTTTTCTACTACAAGTATTAGCAACAACTGGGTATTGTCTTTATATGAAGACTCCAGAGGTACATTTTGGGTAGGAACACTTAATGGATTAAATACACTCGATAGAGAGACTGGTGAGTTTACAAGTTTGATGGATTTGAATTACCCAGTGAACCTGAGTAATAACTCAATTTCTGCACTTTATGAAGACCGTTCAGGGGTAATTTGGGTAGGTACCAGAAACGGTGCTTTGAATAAATTTATTCGCTCTTCTTCTGAGAGCTTTACCGTGTATCAAAATGATCCTTCAAATACGAGGAGCCTGACCAACAATAATATTTGGGCAATTTCTCAGGATAATGACAGGAACATATGGGTCGGTACCCAGGGCGGAGGAGTTGATGTACTTACTCCTGGTACCAATTTATTCAAGAATTACAGCAATGACCCTAATGATCCGAGCTCTTTGAGCAACGATTTTGTAAATGCCATTATCAAAAGTGAAGATGGGCAAATCTGGGTCGGTACAATTGATGGACTAAACAGATATAATGCTGATACGGATGACTTTACACATTTTAGGTTTGACCCAGATGATGAGACCACAATTAGCGGGAATATCATCACTACCTTACTGGAAGACAGTAGGGGTATTCTTTGGATAGGTACCCTAAATAATGGATTGAATGCCTATGATAAGGAAACGGGTGAATTTCGTCGATTTGAAAGTATTGAGAATGACCCTTCTTCAATAAGTCATAACAAGATTTGGTCGATGTTCGAAGACCGACGTGGAGTTTTTTGGGTTGGAACTCATGGATTTGGCTTAAATAAGTATGACAGAGCGCGAGGTGTATTTACCCGCTTCACAAACGACCCCGATGACGATACTACCATAAGCGATAATTTTATCAATGTTATCACCCAGGACAGGAATGGAAATCTTTGGGTCGGGACCATTAATGGATTAAATAAGTTCGATCCTGAATCAGAGACTTTTATACGATATTCCACGCAAGAAGGGCTCCCGAATGATGTAATTTATGGAATTATTGAAGACTCTATAGGGCACCTATGGTTGAGTACCAATAGTGGAATTGTAGATTTCAATCCTGAGACGGAGACGGTTCGAGTATATGATATGGGGGACGGGCTACCGAGTAATGAATATCGATTTGGAGCCTATCATAAATCTTTTGATGGGTCACTTTATTTTGGTGGAATCAACGGTATGGTGGTATTTAAACCTGATAGCATTACTGACAATCCATATGTGCCACCAGTTGTAATAACAGATTTCCAAATATTCAATGAAGATGTACCTATTTCAGGAGTGGGTTCTCCTTTAAAGAAATCTATTATAGAAACAGAAGAAATTGAGCTAACCTGGCGGGAGGAGGTTATCTCCTTTGAATTTGCAGCCCTTCACTTTGCTGCTCCCCAGGAGAACCAGTACCAATATATGATGGAAGGCTTTGACTCAGACTGGCAGGATGTGGGCAATCGACGTTTTGTGTCCTACACAAATCTTCCTGAAGGCTATACTTACACCTTCAGAGTCAAGGCTTCAAATAAGGATGGGCTCTGGAACGAAGATGGAGTAGCGATTAAGTTGCGTATTCTTCCTCCGCCGTGGAAAACATGGTGGGCATATGGTATCTACTCAGTTTTGGGGGCGGGACTTTTAATAGGATTTGTGAACCATCAAATCTCCAGGGAAAGGAAGAAAAAAGAGCAGGTTGTTCAATACAATGAAGAGCTAGAAGCTTTGGTAAAAGAACGTACCATTCTTCTCGAAATGGAAAAGGAAAAGAGTGAAACCCTGCTCTATAACATGCTTCCTAAAGAAATTGCAGATGAAATTAAGGATAAAGGGTCTGCCACTCCAAGAAGGTACGAAGAAGTGAGTGTGCTCTTTACCGACTTTGCCAATTTCACCTCAACTGCTGCAACCATGTCGGCAAAAAAGTTGGTTGCCGAAGTAAATGAAATTTTTGAAGGCTTCGATAATATCATCGAAAAATATGGTATGGAGAAGATTAAAACGATTGGGGATGCTTATATGGCGGTATCCGGCTTGCCGGTAGAAAAACCTAATCATGCCTACTACTGTGTAAAGGCTGCAAAGGAGATGCAGGAATTTGTACAGAAACGTAATGAAGACGCCGCTGTGAAATGGAAGATGAGAATAGGAATCCATAGTGGAAGTATTATTGCTGGTATTGTGGGTAAGAAGAAGCTTACCTATGATATATGGGGTTCAACGGTAATTCTGGCAAGCAGAATGGAAGAAGTAAGTGAGACCGGAAAAGTGAACATCTCGGCAACTACCTGCGATTATGTTCAGGATTATTTCCAGTGCGAATACAGGGGTAAGGTAAACGTAGAAGGGCAGGGAGAAATGGATATGTATTTCGTTGAAGAGCAGCTAGGTGCTCCGGAGGAAACTTTAGAAGGAGAAGAAGCCTAAAAATAATAGGCGATATTAAAAGAGGGCTGGATACCCAAATCGTAAATATCGGTACGGGAAGATCCATTGAAATCTCTGTTTCGACCCTCTATAGTAATCTGACGAATCTCTGAATACCAGGGATTATTTCTGTTAAACAGATTGTATATCGAGAAAGAAGTTTTTAGTGCTCCGTTTCTCAGTTCGGCCTTATGGTTGATGGATGCATCGAATCGTGAGTATGCAGGGAGCCTTGGCCCTTCGGTCTGGAGCTGGAGGTTTAATCGGTCTGGGTTACCACTTCCGTATGTCCAGGAAAAATAGAAGTCAAAAGCGCTTGAAATATCCCATTCTCCAGCAAATGAGATTTGATGTCTTCGATCCCAGTCTGCATAGAAATACTCACCATTATTGAGCCGGGAGTTTCTAATTTCGATAGAAGATAATGTGTAAGCAGTACTCAAGGTAAAGTCAGAAAAATTGCTTCTTATAAAGAACTCAACCCCACGGCCTAAGCCTGAATTCTCATAAAACCAGGGAGAATCACTGTTCCTGAACGAGCTTGAAATGAGCCCGGAGTTTAATTCGTGGAATCTCATATTGGCATAATCCTTTATATATGCTTCAACCTGAATATATAATCGTTTAAAGTACCTCGAGCGTAGAGCTGTTGAGTAATAATTGACAGAGGAGGGAGGTTGGTCTTCGTTTGTGAGAATCCAAAAATCAGAACTATTAATGTTATAGAATTCAAGTCTGTTAATGAATTGATGGTTTTTGCTGTATCCGATACTGAGAGTAAGAGGAGTATCAAGTGTAAAATCAGCCTTAACCCGTGGTGACCACCGTACATATTTGCCATTGCTAAAATAGTGAACTCTGTTTCCAAGGCTTAACTGCACGGGCTGTAAAGAGTGGATGTCTAGTTGATGGAATACATCTACCAGTTGACTGGTCCTTCGGCTTCTAAATGATTGGCGTGCTATGCTTCTTTCAATGTATTCAACATCGAAATCACTATAGTTGACACCGTAATCCATAGTGACTCCACCTAGTGTGGTATGAAAATTTTGCTTAGCTGAAAACTCCTTCAAGGAGTTCTCAAGTGTTAAATTTCCCAGAAAGCTGAAGTTAGTGGGTGGTTCATCATTATTATTGGATTCTCTCCGGAATTGATACTCAAAGTCTCCTTTAAAGTATTCACTATTGTACATGCTAATACCAACACTCGTTTCTGAAAATGTGTGATCAGAAAGCAGCTTATTGAAAGAAGCAGAAACAGTTTGGGAGTTCCAGTCGTTAATCGTTTCATAAAGATTCTGGGTATCAACCTGATCACGAAAATAACTTTGAGATGACTCATCGGACCCAATATATCCTCCGAGAGTAATTTGCTCCCCTCTGGTACCTTCAATATATACTTTGCCATGGAGGTCATAAAAACGTGCATCCGTATTTTGTATATCGAAAGTGTTCAATCGAACATCTCTTACAAAATTTTGATTTACAGTTTCTGGAAGAACTACTTTTGCTGGGCGTTGTACATCCAGGCCGTACTCAATCAAACCCTGGTTATTGAACCAGTTGATTTCATCCATATGTGAGATTCTTCCTGAGAGTAACCAGCTTGCTTTTCCTTTTACTACCGGACCCTCTAAGGTTGCTTTAGTGGCTGTATTACTAAATCCAGCTGAACCAGAGATATTATTTAATGAGCCAGTACGAGTAATTAAAGATAAAGTACCTCCTAGTGGAGCCTGGTATTGAGCGGGGGTTATATCGTAATAAAACCCACTTGTTTTTAGAGCATCAGGATTCATTGAATCCAATAACCCATAAAGATGGCTCTGATGATACATAGTTTGACCATCCAAAAGTACCTGAAACCCATCCGCAGCACTACCCCTGATATTAATTCCGCTATTAATGGCAGAACTCATCGATACCGAGGGCAGGGCCTGTAAAGAACGAACAGAATTGCTTTCTCCAAGCGGACTAAACGTACCCATTTTGACTAGGCTGCCCAATACTGAGTCAGATGCTGTATAGAAATTTATTCCCTGGATTAGAATTTCAGAACCGCTAAGTGGCTCTGGTGTGAGCCTAATGGCGATGTCTTTCCAGTTAGTTATCTGATCAAAAGATAGTTTTAGCCGCTGAGGTTCATATCCCACAAAAGAAATTAAAAAAGTAAGCTCCTTGGCATTTGATGAAGTTTCGATGCTAAAGAAGCCATTTGGATTACTTGAAGTTCCAAATAAGGTCCCCTCATCTCTCCAGGAAATGGTAGAATAGGGAAGTCTTTCCCCGGTTTTATTATCCAACACAAACCCGGAAATTGAAATGTTTTGAGTTTCTTGCTGCCCGGAAGCAGAATATACCAAGGCCTGAAAACGGTCTTCATCTATTTTTAAGCCGATATTCTTTTGCTGAAGATCTCCCGAAAGTTTCTCCATTAAATCGTTTTCAGTAGCGGTGAGGGTTATTTTAATACCTGAGACAAGAGCCTCTCTATAGAGAAAACGGTAGGGAGTTTGCCGTTCTATATCAGAAATAACGGACAGGAAAGGTTCATTTGAATACGAAAAAGTTTGCGCAGTACTAGTATCCTGGGCTATTACCAGTAGCATAAATATTAACATGTAAATCCTGCGTAAAGAATACATGCTCAATTACTTAGTTGATCGCTATAAATACGTATTCATTTGCTGCTGACTGCCGGAAGGTGCCACCAAGAACCAATCCTAAATCTTCCAGGGTTTGGGCAACAGAGTCGAGCCTTAGTGAACCAGTAAGCCTGCTAACATCATTTAACTGTGTAACATCAATAGAGATATTAAAGTGTTGCCCTATTTCTGCTATTACTTCGGTTGGTAAACTGGAATTGAACACAATAGTATTTGAAATCCAATCAGTATACTCATCAGCTTGTGCCTGTTCTGGGCTAACTACCATTCCATTTTCTATAGTTGAAGATTCACCTGGTTCAAGGATTACTGCTTCTTGTCCTTCAGTCGTATTGAATGAAATACTACCTTCTTCAAGATAAACTTTTGTCGTATTTCCCCAGCTACTTAAATTAAATTTTGTTCCCAGCACGGTAACAATACCTTCTCCGGCCTGAACATTGAAAGGACGATTTGTATTGGATTGTACATCAAAGTAACCTTCTCCTATAATAGAATAACTTCGTTCGTTTTCATTCACAGCTACTTCAAAGAGCTGAGAATAAGGTCTAAGAGTTACTTCACTTCCGTCTTCAAGTGAAACTGAGATAATCGATGCTTCGCTTTGAGCTACAAGTACGGTATCGGGGCTTGAAGTTATCCAAAAGAACCCCACAAAAGCGGCAATTAGAAACACGGCTGCCGCAGCCCATGTGTAGGCAATTCTGCGTTGGAAAAGAGGGGTGACTTTAGCAGGTTGTCTTGTTTGTTGATCGATACGCTTCCATAAGTTGGCAGAATCCGGCTCATAATTACTATAAGATTTTAGTTCCTCGTCTTTGAATTCTACCAGCAGATCAATAAGGGGGTTGTTTAGAGAAGAAAAATTGGTGTCCGAGGATAAAGCTTCTCCAACTTGCTGAGAAAGGATCAGATCAGGATCATTGTCGGGGAGTGATATGTCTTGTGCTTTAGCCATTATTGGTAGAATAATATGAAAAGCAGGTTACCAGGAGCAACCTACTTTTCTGTGGTTAGTGATCATCATCATGGTCGATCATCGGTTAATCTCGTTCACCATCTTTAAGTGAAAAGCGGATTATTCTGTTGATCTTATTGAATCTCATGAGAGCTGTTCCATCTTCTTCAAGTTCAACAGTACCTTCAACTAATGTTTCTTCAGGCACACCATTCACTGTTTTGCTCATGAAGATACTATACGTCATAGTACCGCTTACCCCATTTTCAAGGTTACCATAAGCCTGTACTGTGTCTTTGTTGATTTCAACATTTTCATAGGTGATGTTGATTTCATAAGCACGAGCTGAAGTACTATCGTTGAGGGTACCTTCCGCATCACCTATTCCAGTATGCGTACCATCCATACTTAAGATAGTGCTGGTAGAATGAACTCCACTGATATCAAAGTCATCAGTTTTTGCGAAGCTGGATGTTTTTGAATCACTTTCAAAAGAACCATTTTTGGTGCTATTAAATGAGATTGCTTCAATAGAGTCTTTGTTGGCTCTTGGTCGAGCGATAAACTCCCCATCCAGATCAGTATAAATGATTTCCTGTAGTAAGCTTACCGATTTAGAATAGCGGTCATTTTCTACACTTCGCTCATAGGATATAGTGTGTACTCCAGTTGTAGAGTCATATGAGTGGCTGAAGTTACGCTCTCTGCCTCTGCCGCCGTCTCCTCTTGGGCCTGCTTTACTTTTGCCATCAGAATAAAATATTCCTGTGTTGTCAACGCTTGAGAAGGCATCATACATACTGGAAACTAATCCAGACTCATCATCCACTAACGAAGAAGCAACGATTTCTGCTGCTACCTGAACATCTTCTTCACTGAGAGATTCAACTTCATTATTTACAGAAGAACAAGCCGAAAAAGTAACCCCAGTTACAAGAGCTATTAGTAAGAGTTGTTTAAGGTTTGTAAGGGACTTCATGTTTTCACCTATAGTTTATTTTTTGGGTTAAATTCGTGATTCAACCCTAATACACACAAGTTGAGAAGTACCCCTAACAATAAATCTATTTTTTTAAAAAAGGGATTAAGGGACTTACCTGAACCTTTCCAGTTTACCTCTCAGTTCTTTTAATGCCAGCCCCATATGATTCTCAATCGTCTTCACTGATACTTCCAGGAACTCGGCCGCTTCTTTATAGGTGAATTCCTGGATGAAGCATAATCGGAATACAGCTTGTCTTTTCTCCGGCATGGAAGCAATGGAGTTTTCAATGATCTTACCCAGTTCTTTGGCTTCTATGTTGGTTTCGATATCCTCAGAGCCTTCCTCAAATGTTACATCTGCATTCTCATCAAACTTAGAAGTGTCACGAAATACATTCAGCATTCGGGTGTAAGCAATCCTGAAAAGAAAAGCGCGCAGTGATTTTGTTTCGTCTATTTGGCTTCTTTTTTCCCAGATAAGTACAAATGCTTGCTGCACCAAATCTTCTGCTTGTTGTTCAGAGACTCCTTTTTTTAGAAGAAAGTGATACAGGTAGGAGTGATGCTTCTCAAAGAATTTTTTGAAAGCGGAATGATCTCCATGTTTTATTGCAACTAGTAACTCAGGATCGTCAGTTTCTCCTCCCTTATTAATGGCCAGGAGGAACAGTAGATACAGAACGAAAATATTCATTGCCGAATATACAGGCATGGCTTTAAATACCACAAAATTAAATCAGAATTCCTACTTTTTACTCCATGAGGTTTATTTCAATATTTCTATTCATCCCTTCACTTTTGTTCGCCCAGGAAAGCCAGGGTGTAGACCTCTATAATGTAGATAAAGAAGACCGTGTCGAGATTTATGTGAAGAATGAGAATATCTACCCAATTACTATTCAGGTTGAGATGGACCTGTCCAATTTGAAACCTTCTAAGCGCCTGCCTTTAACTGAAGTAATAGATAGCGGGTCCGACATTAAAATCTTTGAGCTATTTCCAGTAAAAAAGAATGAAGGATGGGAACTTAAGACTTCATATAGGTTTTTTATGGGAAGTATTTTTGCAGATCATGAAGACGATTTTGTGTATCGATTACCCTATCGACTTGGGACAGAGAGAAGAGTATCGCAGGGATATGGGGGGCAGTTTTCTCATACAGGTAGTCTTAGGTATTCTGTTGATTTTCAGATGCCTGAAGGAACTGAGATTTATGCAGCACGATCAGGTATTGTAGTAGAAACAGAAGAGAGTTATACGGATGGTGACAAAGATCGATACTACATCGATAAAGCAAATTATATAACTATTCTTCATAATGACGGCACTTTCTCCGAATACTCCCATCTAAAAACGAGCGGTGTTGTGGTTTCGGTAGGGCAGAGAGTGAGAACAGGTCAATTAATCGGGTATTCGGGAAATACGGGATACACAACCGGCCCCCATCTACATTTCAATGTAAAAAGAGTAACTCAGGACGGAAGTTATATAACTATTCCCGTTAAATTCGTCACTAGAGAAGGAAATATTCAGCTTAAGGAAGGGGAGAGTTATCGGGCACTATAGAAGTAAGAATATTGATTAAAGAAGGAAGAAGTAAGATTCTTACTTCTTCAATCCTTGTTCTTTATTGAATATTCCAATTACTTCTTATTAATCTTATTCAGTTCATTCAGCGATAAACCCTTCATTACCTCCTCATAGTTGGAGATATCCTGAGGAAGGATAATTTGATTCTCATCTCTGCCCAGTCCCTTTAGTTTGCCGAGGTACTTTTCAGCTAATCTAAGTTGCATGGCTTCTGCACCTTTGGGTTGAGACAGTGCCTCTGCAATTTTCTCAATAGATATTGCTGTAGCTTCAGCAAGCGCTTCAATTTCCTGGGCCAAACCTTCGGCTTCGTTAATTCTTCGCTGCATTTCTGCCTCTGAGATATTGATAATTTCAGCTCTAACACCCTCTGCGTCGTTCACTTTAGAACCTTTAACCCCCTCAGATTTGGCAATAACTGCCCTTCGATCCCTTTCTGCAGTCATTTGTCGTTCCATCGCATTTTGAACAGTTCGAGGTGTCATAATATTCTTGATCTCATATCTGTGGACTTTGATGCCCCACGGTAATTCCATCTCACTGAGAACAGAAACCACTTCTCTACTCATTCTAGCCCGTTCCTCAAAGGTCTCATCCAAATCCATAAGCCCAATAACAGACCGGGTGGTAGTTTGTGCTAACTGTATAGCCGCGTATCTGTAGTTGGTAACCCCATAGCTGGCGTTCACCGGATCTACTACGCTTAAATAGATTACGCCATCTACTTCAACCTTTACGTTGTCTTTAGTGAAGCATTCCTGGGGTTCTACTTCAATCGTTTCCTCTCTGAGATCTTGTTTGTACACTACTTTATCAAGAAAGGGGATTAAAGCATGAAAGCCAGGCCCAAGTGTTTTTTGATAGTTTCCAAGCCGCTCTACAATATAAGCGTATTGGTTAGGTACAAGCCTAAACGACTGTACTATTTTAAAGAGAAGAAATACTCCAAAGGCCATTACCAGGCCGAAACTAACCGTATCTATGATATCCCAGATTCCCATTATTTATCTCCTTCCTGATCTTTAATATTAGTACTTACAGCACTCACTCCTTCAAAGAAGGTTTTAAGGTTAGCTGTTTCAGTCGGAAGAACAGAGATTTTTGAGTTCTCAATGATTTTTCCGAATTCATCAATGTATTGTTCTACTAACTTGGTTTTTACTGCTAAATCTCCACCAGGCTTTTGCATGGCCTCAGCTATTCGCTGAATTCCATTAGCAGTAGCAGTGGCAACCAGTTCAATTTCCTTAGCCTTACCCATGGCTTCGTTAATTCTTTTCTGCCGGCTAGCTTCTGAAACAAGAACTTGGCTCTGCTGTTCGCCTTCTGATTCATTAATTCTTGCTTGTCTGAAACCTTCAGAATGGACGATTTCAGCTCTCTTTTCACGCTCTGCTTCCATCTGTTTTTCCATGGTATCTACGATTTCATTGGAAGGGCGAATATTTTTGATTTCGTACCTGAGAACTTTTATTCCCCAGGGATCAGCAGCTTTATCGATTTCCCGGACAATATTCTCATTCATCATTTCCCGCTCGGAAAAAGTGTCATCGAGAGTGATTTTACCGATCTCACTTCGCATGGTAGTTTGAGCAAGATTGATTGCCGCAGCCTGGTAATTAGAGATTCCATAGCTGGCTTTATAGGCGTCCATAACTTTTATGTACACCAATCCATCTACGGCAACTTCGATATTATCATTTGTGATACATGTTTGGCTTGGAACATCTAATACCTGTTCACGCATTTCGCGGCTATAGGCTGGCCTATCAACAAAAGGAACAAGGAAATGAAATCCTGGTTTAAGATTTTTCTTGAATTTACCGAGCCGTTCCTGAATTACTTCCTCCCGAAATTCAACGATGATAAATAGCCGAGTAATTAAAAAGTATAGGACCACTAATGTGATCAAAGTTCCCGTCCAAAACATGACGCCCTAATTTGATTGTTTAAGTTTTTGTGACTGCGGTGGATTTAATTTATCCACGGGTTCTACAATCCAGGTTGTATTGTCCCTATACATAATACGAACCTGAGTACCGGCAGGAATTTCTCCTTCTAAAGAACGAGCCTGCCATGAGATTCCTTGGAAACGGATTCTGCCGTCATTGGTTTCATCATTTATTGGTTCTACTACGTCAACAATTTGATCCATAGCTTCAAAGTCTTCGTCAGCTACTTTAAAGCTGCTTTCTCCCCCAAAATATTTTTTTAGAAGAGGAAGGGTAACAACGGTTAGAATGGTGGAAATGGCTACCCATGCCAAAGTTGCAGTTACCGGATCGTCCAGAATACCAACAAGCCGGGCTAGCCCAACGAGCAGTCCACTGAAGCCAAGAATCACAGCCATACCACTCGGAAGTACCCATTCAAGAGCCATGAGTATGATTCCACCAATCACAAAAATCCAGGTTAGTGTATCTCCGTCCATGAGGGTTTTCTTCTTGATTTTCCTGAAAACATAGATAGCAAATTGAAAGCAAAAAAACCCAACTTCTTGGCATTATATTTGCAAAATTATCGCCATGTCAGAAAAAGAAGATGATAAGCGAGGACTAAAAAGCCTTAAGGAAACTCTTGTTAGTATTTTCGCTCTTAGCAAACCTTATCGAAAGCGATTCTATTTTGCGACTGTAGTAGTATTAATTGGTTCAGGTATTTGGTTATCAGTCCCTCTTGGCCTAAGAGAGTTATTAGATGCTGTATTTGAACAGGGAAATGACCAGTTGCTAAACTTGTTAGCAATAGGGCTTATGGGGCTTTTTGTACTACAAGCTGCATTTACTTTCATGGGAAATTACCACCTGGAATGGGTAGGAGAGCGGGTAGTTACAGATCTTCGAAAAAAGGTATATGAGCATCTTCATAAACTGGGATTTCGTTTTTTTGCAGAGCGAAGACTTGGTGAAATTACATCCAGACTGACCAATGATGTAGGTTCGATTAGAACAGCACTTACCGATTCTCTCCCACAGTTACTTACTATTTCATTTTCACTGATCGGTTCTGTATCGCTGATGGTAGTTCTAAACTGGAGGTTAAGTGCTGTGATTTTCGCCACCGTACCTTTTGTAACTATAGCTACCCGGTACTTTGGGCAAAAAATCCGGAAGCTTTCAAGGGGGATACAGGATGAGCTTGCTGATTCAACAGCAGTAGCAGAAGATGCATTGGGGGCAGTTAGGCTGGTGAAAGCCTTTGTTAGGGAAGATTACGAAGTGAATCGTTATTCCACAGCTATTGAAAAACTATTCAAGACCGTCAGGAGAAAGGTAGTGTTAACCCAGTTTTTCTGGTCTGGGGTAGGGATAATGTTCATGAGTACACTGGTTATCATTTTCTGGTATGGTGGTAAAGAGGTATTGGCAGATCGGCTAACTGCTGGTGATTTGGTTGCCTTTATCATATATGCACTAAATATCTCCAGGTCTATCTCGCAAACATCCAGGTTATACACAGCTGTAAATACTGCTGCGGGTGCTTCCGAGAGAATTTTTGAGCTATTAGAAGAAGTACCAGAGATACAGGATAGGGAAGGAGCTTTATCAATTCCAGAAATAGAAGGCAGCATCTCTGTAGAAAACCTATCATTTGCCTATGAGGATGACAGAGTAATTCTAAATAACCTCTCTTTCGAAGTAGAGGCGGGTCAAACGATCGCACTGGTTGGCCCAAGCGGAGCTGGAAAAACCACCCTTCTTAATCTGTTGCCCAGGTTTTATGACCCCCAGCAAGGCGACATAAAAGTAGATGGTCATTCAATAAAAGAAGTACAGGTTAAATCCTTAAGAGACCATATTTCTATAGTTCCTCAAGAGGTACACTTATTTGGCACCAGTATCAAAGAGAACATCCAATATGGAAACCTCGAGGCGAGTGAGGAAGAAATCATTGAAGCAGCTAAAGATGCAAATGCTCATGAGTTTATTAGCGAAATTCCTCAAGCCTATGATGCATTGATTGGAGAAAAAGGGGTTAAACTTAGTGGAGGTCAACGCCAACGGTTAGCCATAGCCAGGGCTATTCTAAAAGACCCAAAGATTTTGTTGCTAGATGAGGCTACTTCTTCACTAGATTCTGAATCTGAAGCACAGGTACAAGAAGCGTTGTATCGCCTGATGAATGGAAGAACTACCTTTGTAATCGCTCATCGTTTATCAACCATACAAAATGCCGATCGCATCTTAGTTCTCGATAAAGGAGTTATAGTAGAGGATGGAACACACCAGGAACTATTAGCAAAAGGTGGCTTATACAGCCACCTTTATGAATTACAGTTCCGAGACCTGGATATGGTTTAGTTATCGGCCATGTAGGCGCCGATAACATCCGAATAGCTCATGTTTTCTAGGAGGTTCCTGTTTTCTAATTCAGTAAGGAAAGAGACGGGAACATCCGATGAATAAAGTCCAATTATTCCCGAATACGAAAACTCATTTAGAAAACCAGCTTCCTGAAGTTCGATGAGATAAGGGGTTCTAACACCACTGCTATGCATTCCAATAATCGCTGAATACGAAAACTCATCAATCAAATCAGCTTCATTAAGCTGATCTAAAAACTCAATACTAACGCCACTATTAAACATCCCTATCAAAGCGGAGTAAGAAAATTCATCGAGGTAACCAGCCTGATCCATAGCGTTTAGGTAGCTTAAGGACACTCCTCCATTGTACAACCCAATAATCGCTGAATAGGAGAATTCATCAAGGTATCCAGCAGTATTCATTTCATCTAAATAACTAGTTGGGACTCCTCCGTTGTATAAGCCAATGATAGCCGAATAAGAGAAATCATCCAGATAGCCCGCTGCATCCATCTGATTTAGGTAAGCAATAGGAACTCCTCCATTATAAAGGCCTATAATTGCGGAATAAGAAAATTCATTCAAATAGCCAGCATTACTTAAATCAGTAAGGTATTCGATAGGTACCCCACCATTGTACATTCCCTGAACCGCTGAACCTGAAAATTGATTTGGAAAGGTCTCATTTACCTGCTGTAGATAGTCAAGGTATCCCGAACTAACATCAGAATAGGTGGTAGTAGGTGGAAGTGGAGGCGCTGGGGGTAAAGGCACAGCATTTTGTCCAAGGGGTTGAGGCAACAGTGCCTGTCCTGTTGCAGTTACTTCAGCTTGATTGTTATCACCAAAACCAAAAAAGGAAGTCGGTCCTCCAAGTATCATCCATATTGCTGCAAACATAACAAAGAAAGCAATGGCTAGTAAGTTTCTTCTTGTGGTAGGCTTTTGGTACTCCTGTTCAGCTTCATCAATAATTTGATCTTTCCCGGGAAGCTCATTTGCCTTTTCATGGATATACTGGTCAAGATCAAAATTCGGATCTCTTCGGGTTTTAAGATTCTGCTTAGACATATTATTGCTCCTCTTGATATGATTTTATGATGGATTCAGAGGTGGCATCCTTAAGTAGGCCATTATCATTTAATTTCTTTAGAAATGAAGCAGGGACATTGGATTCATAAACTTTTTCAAGAGTAGCCTGATCAAGTACATTAGCTATTCCAAGTTCAGTTAGCTCAGAGGAATATGCTGAAAAACCAGCTTGCTCACTTGCTATTTCCAATTCTCGTAATGCATCTGCTATTTGCGAATTTACCTCATCTCCAAGTTGACCAGATTCCTGTAATCCCGCTAATGCTTCTCTGGCAGTGTTTAATGCAAGTTGCTGGAGTTCTTCTGCACTTTCAAAATTTTCCAAATCACCAAATGCTTCGAAAGCTTCAAAGGCCTCAAATGCTTCGAATGCCTCAAACGCTTCCAGGTTTTCCAGGCTCTCCAGCCCTTCGAGATTTTCTAGCCCTTCAATGGTAACATCTAAATTTGCAAGTGAATTCTCTAAATCTGAAAGATCAATGACGATATCTTCACCTGGGGTGCCATTTATAATAATGGCTTCACCCGGAGTAGGGGCCTCAATAACTGTGATTTTGGGTTCATCTACCCCAAAAATATTCGCATATACCTGGCGTGGACTCCAATCATTAAAGTATAAAAGGGTAAGCATCCCAAAACCGGTGAGTACCAATGCATTTCTAAACCAATTGGATTTTTGCTTTGGGGGTTCTGGTGTATAACCTTCTCTTGATTTTTCCTCTATGTAATCATCAAGGTTAAAATCGCTGTTACGATGATAATTGTATTGTTCTTGTGCCATATTATTGTCCATCAATTCGATAAGCGTCTACAACAGATTGCGACGACATATTACTCAATAAGCCTCGATCTTCAAGTCCCTGAATAAAAGAGATAGGGACATTGTTGCTGTACAATCTTGAGATAGATGTACTTCCAAAGTTATCCATCAATCCACTTTCAGAAAGTTGTGTTATATATGAAGCAGGAACCCCATTGCTATAAAGTGTTGAAATGGAGGTCCCACCAAATTCATCTAATACTCCAGCCTGATTTAACTCCTGGAGGTATTCAAATGGAACCTGGTTATTATATAAAGTATAGATTGAGGTTCCACCAAAGTTGTCCAGCATACCTGCTTGCTGCAATTGGATAATGTATTGAGTAGGAACTCTATTAGAATACAGGGTAGTTATCGAAGTCCCTCCAAAGTTATCTAAGGCACCAAATGAGTCGAGTTGAATGATGTACTCAGTTGGAACATTATTGGTAAACATGGTGGTAATGGATGTTCCCCCGAAATTATCGAGTACTCCAGCTTGCCCTAGCTCATCGATATACTCCACGGGTACGTTATTTTCATACATAGTTGAAAGCGAAGAACTACCAAAATTATCCAGGTATCCTTTATCATTTAGAGCAGCCATATAATCAGTAAATCCCATATTTAAAGGTGCTGCCTGACCTGTACGCTCAACTTCATCAAAGTTAAACTCTGGAATATCTACATCTACATTAATATCAGGGATCTGAACATTAATAGGCGGGATATCGATATTTATACCAACAGCTTGTTGTGCCGTTACTTCTTCACCAAAAAAGAAGTTGTAAGCGTTGCTAGGGCTCCAATCGAAATACCAGAGAAAAGAGGCCACTGCTACCGCACCAATAAGAATTATATTTCTAAAAAAAGAAGAAGACTCTTTATCAAAGTCTTCTTGTTCTTCAATAGTCTGTGCTTGTTCAGATTGTTCTTCCAGGTAATTGTCTAAATTAAAGTCATCCGACTTTTTAGAATTTCTGAATTTTCCTTGCTGTGCCATTGTGAAAAAAAATTTTTATGGGAGACGAGTTGGAACCAATCTTTGTTTCAAATGAGATGGAATTAGCAAAAGAATGGTTAGATTAAACCGTCAATCAAATCTCATACAGAATTATGAAAAAATTTCTTATAACACCAATACTATTAATCTTTTTTTGTTCAATTATAAGCTATGCTCAGCTTCCCGTTTCCCTGGAACTACCCAGATCGAGTCCTAAGGAGTCTAGAAGTATCACTATTGGATATACTACTATTAGCCTTGAGTATAGTTCTGTAGGTATTAAAGACAGAGAGATTTGGGGAGGGCTTATTCCATATGATCGTGTTTGGAGAACCGGTGCCAATGAGAACACTTTATTTACGGTAACCGATGATGTATTGATTAATGGAGAGCTGTTAGAAGCTGGTAGCTATGGCATGCATACCATTCCCGGTGAAGAAGAGTGGGTGATTATATTCTCCAACTTTAGTGAAGCATGGGGAAGCTTTTTCTACGATGAATCAGAGGATGCACTTAGAATTACCGTTCCTGCCGAAGAAATGGACAGTAAATACGAGTGGATGAAGTTTTCATTCAGCGGTTATACTTCTACTTCAGTTGAAGTTTCTTTGAAATGGGCACATCGAAAAATCCCGTTCCTGGTTGAAGTACCAATAGAAACAACGTTTGCGCATATAGAAAAGCAATTTCGAAACCTTCCCGGTTTTAGTTGGCAGGGCTGGGTGCAGGGTGCTACCTACACATTGAATAACAATCACAGAACTGATTTAGGTTTGGAGTGGGCAGAAAGAGCCGTACAAAGGGAGCGAAGTGTACAGACCGTTGGACTGCTTGGGAAATTGTATGTCGTAAATGGAAACCAGGAAAAAGGCTTGGAAGCTGCTAAAGAGCTTACGAATACCTGGAGTGAGAACTGGAGATCTCATTATTCTGCTGCGGAAATATATGAAGAGGCTGGTGATATTGACCAAGCTAAGTCCGCATATCTAAAAGCTGCTGATATGGCGGATGAACGTTCAGCTCAGGTACTCCGGCAGAGAGCTGAGGATCTGGAAGAGTAGTTCTTTTTATCAGCATTCCAGAACGTATTTTCAGCTTGAATTCCTAATCACTCACAAAAGATAAGATCATGCACTTTAAACATACTCTCTCACTTATATGTGCTTTACTGTTTATGCTTTCCATAACAGTTAATGCACAGAATAAACTAATCAACCCAAAAATCGAGCAAAAGGTCGATAGTGTTTTGGCACTTATGACGTTGGAGGAAAAGGTTGGTCAGTTAAATCAGCATAATGGTAGTTGGGATGTTACCGGTCCAATTCCCGAAAACAACGAATATGTAGCCGAAAGGGCAAGGTTGTTGATGAACGGTGGCGTAGGTTCAATGCTGAATGTAGTTGGTGCAGAAGCTACTTTTGAAGCTCAGAAACTTGCGGTTGAAAACAGTAGGTTAGGAATTCCCCTTATTTTCGGCTTTGATGTAATCCATGGCTTCAAAACTATTTTTCCAATTCCGTTGGGTGAATCAGCAAGTTGGGATTTAGATATCATCGAAAAATCTGCACGCGTTGCAGCTATTGAGGCATCAGCCGCTGGTATTAACTGGACTTTTGCTCCTATGGTTGATGTGGGAAGAGATCCAAGATGGGGACGCGTTATGGAAGGAGCCGGCGAAGACCCTTATTTGGGTACTCAAATTGCCCTGGCAAGAATGCAGGGCTTTCAAACGGATGATTTAACAAACCATAACTCCATAATGGCAACAGCTAAACATTTTGCCGGATATGGATTTTCGGAAGCAGGCAGAGATTACAACACAGTCGATTTTGGAAGGAATACCCTTCACAACATAGTACTTCCTCCATTTGAGGCCTTAGCTAGAGCTGGAATTGGCTCCGTAATGAACTCTTTCAACGATTTAAATGGAATTCCAGCAAATGGGGACTATTATTTACAGCGTACTATTTTGAAAGAGACCTGGGGTTTCGGTGGATTTATCATCTCTGACTGGGGATCAATTCGTCAAATGATCAACCATGGATATTCTAAAGATTTACGACAATCAGCGTATCACTCGATTACCAGTGGTAATGATATGGATATGGAATCAGAAGCTTATCAGCGTCACTTAAAAGATCTTGTTGAATCGGGAGAGGTGAGTGAGGAAATTCTTGATGGAGCAGTTAGAAGAGTGCTAAGAATGAAATTTCATCTCGGTCTTTTTGATGACCCATACAGGTATTCTGATACTGACAGAGAAAGGCAGTTTACCTATATCGATGAACACAGAGCGATAGCTCGAGATGTTGCAAAAAGGTCGATTGTATTACTTAAGAATGACAATGAACTACTCCCTTTGTCAAAAAGAACCTCTAAAATTGCTGTAGTAGGAAATCTTGCCGCAGACAAAGACACTCCACTTGGAAACTGGAGGGGAAGAGGAGAGTCAGATTCTGCTGTTTCCTTACTTGAGGGTATTCGCAATGCCGTAGGCTCAAATGTAGAAGTAACCTATGATGAGGGATATACACTGGCTAGAGATAACGGTTCTTTTGCACGTGCTTTAGTTTATCCTGAAGACGACGGCTCCGGTTTTGCTTCAGCGATCGAAAATGCCCGTAATGCTGATGCAGTAGTAATGGCGGTAGGAGAAGAAGGGCTTCAATCAGGTGAAGGCAGAAGTTTAACCGATATAAGTCTTAAGGGTAGACAGCTAGAGTTATTTAAAGAATTGAAAGCAGTGAACGATAATATTGTGGTTGTATTAATGGCCGGTCGGTCTATGATTGAACCAGATTTATATGAAGAGTCTCATACCCTGTTGAATACATGGCACCTAGGAACTGAGGCAGGCAATGCGATCGCTGATGTACTTTTCGGCGATTATAATCCTTCCGGTAAATTGCCAATGACCATACCAAGAGCTCTTGGACAAATACCTGTTTACTATAATTTCAGAAACCCGGGTAGACCAAGTACAGGTCCCGGTGATGATGGAGCTGTTTTTTGGAGTCATTTCAATGACGAAGTGAATAGCCCTCAATTCTCTTTTGGATACGGATTAAGCTATACCACCTTTGGGTATACAGATTTTGAGCTTTCTGCTAATTCAATGTCTATGGATGATGAAGTAGAAGTATCAGTAAATGTGACGAATACAGGTTCTATAGCAGGGGAAGAAGTTGTGCAAATGTACATCCGCGATCACTATGCCAGTGCAATGCGCCCTATGAAAGAGCTAAAAGGCTTCGAAAAAGTGATGCTCGATGCTGGAGAAACTAAGACTATCACCTTTACTATAGATTGGGAAACCCTGGCGTTCTATGGTGCAGATGAAAAGTTTAAAGCAGAGCCTGGAATGTTCGACATCATGGTGGGAACCAATTCTGATGATCTTCAGGTACTGGAATTGGAACTGACAGGGAACTAGGTTTAGGTTCAAATATCTAACCCATAAAGTCATTCCCGCCTGCGCGGGAATGACTTTAATCCATTTAATCCTTTTTTGAATTTCCCTGCCAAAGGAAATCGGCTAGTTCAGCTATTCGAATAAACTCAGCCCGGTATCCTCCATTATCAGATCCTCTTCCATTTCGAGCAAGTTCATTAACCATTTCAAAAGAAGAATTGCCCTTGAATCTTGAGTCGCGGAGTAACATTCCGAATGAAGCAACAGAAGCAGCAAAGGATAGGTTTTTTGAAAGTTTTTCCTTGAACTGATCTTTCTCAACCACGGTTGATATTAGCTTACTTTTATTACTATAAGGCGGTTTATAGCGCAACTTAACCGTCATTATTTCATTTGTAAACTCAAGAGAGGGCCTGGAAGGTACTCGATATTTAAGGGGATCTATGTCCGTTAAGCTTTTGTCAACGGTTACTCCCGCAGGTATTATTTCATATAAAGCAGTTACCGTATGGCCAGATCCTAATTCTCCTGCATCTTTCCTGTCATCATTAAAATCCTCATCAGCAAGAAGCCGGTTTTCATATCCGATCAGACGATAGGCCTGCACATTTTGAGGATTAAATTCGACCTGGATTTTAACATCCTTAGCAATGGTTACCAGGGTTCCTCCCATTTCAGAAACCAACACTTTTTTCGCATCCATTAGATTGTTGATGTAGAAATAATTTCCATTTCCATGATTCGCAATTTGTTCCATTTTTGAATCTTTGAGATTCCCGGTCCCGAAACCAAGTACGGAGAGGAAAATGCCATCATCTCTTTTTTCCTCAATTAGGGAAATGAGTTCATTATCTCCTGATATACCCACATTGAAATCGCCATCAGTAGCAAGTATTATTCTGTTATTGCTTTTTCTTCGGTAATGCTTTTTGGCTACTTCGTAAGCTTGTATTATACCCGCTGCACCAGCTGTAGAACCTCCAGAATGTAATTCTTCTAACGCGTCAATAATTTTGTCTTTGTTACTTCCCGATGTAGGAGGGAGTACAACTCCCGCACTGCCTGCATACACTACAATAGATACATAATCTTCTTCCCGAAGCTCGTTTACTAATAGCTTCATAGCTTTTTTGAGTAGGGGAAGCTTATCATCAGAATTCATAGAACCCGAGACATCTAATAGGAAAACCAAATTATTAGGTGGTAAATCATCTGCTCCTATTCGTTCTGCTTGTATACCGATTTGGACAAGGTGATGATCGGGGTTCCATGGAGCAGGTGATATTTCTGTGTTCACCGCAAATGGAGCACCGTTTTTTGGCTCCGAGTAGTTATAATCAAAATAGTTGATTAACTCCTCGATACGAACTGCATCTATTGGAGGAAGGTAGCCGTTTGTAATCATCCTACGCACATTGGTATATGAAGCGCCATCAACATCAATAGAGAACGTTGAGAGTGGGGTTTTTTGAACCCATTTGAACACATTTTCAGAGATAGCACTATACTCTTCAGAGTTTCGAGGCACAAACTGTGATGAAGGATGGTAATACCATATTTGTTCCGAAACATTTCCCGGTCTTTCAGATGACAGTGAGCCTGTAGGTAGTCTTTTAGGCGCATCTTCATAATCACTTACAAGAACTTCATTTAAATTAACTGTACCAGGTTCCAATTCGATAATCAGATCTTTAGGCTCCGAGCCTTCAATGATTACCTGTTGAGTAAAAGTTTTGTAACCAATAAAAAATACCTGAAGAGTATGGGTTCCTTTTGATAAAACTAATTCAAATTCACCTTCTCTATTTGTAAGACCATGGATGTTTTGTTCTTTTATAACAACATTGGCACCATATATAGGTCCCTGGTCTTCAGAGTCTATTACCTTGCCATTAATTGTTACATAGTCAGTATTTGGTAATGGTTGCCCTAGTATTAGTTCATAAAAAGGGGATAGTGTGAAAAGAATGGTAGCGATTACGAACTTCATAATGACTCCTCTTTTTAAGTTATAGATACAGGAATAGCGAAAAGCTTAGATATCTACCCCAGATATCAGGTGAGTGAATTATTATGACGATTGAGAAAGCGTAATATTTCTTTTACCAGGGTAGATTGTCCAAATCTACATTACCGCCGGTAATGATGATTCCAACCTTTTTGCCCTTGATGTCTATTTTTCCATCAAAAATAGCAGCAACCGGAACCGCACAAGAGGGCTCAATAATAATATTCATACGCTCCCAAATGTAGCGCATGGCTTTTATAATGGATTCTTCTGATACAGTTACAATATCATCCACTTTTGACTGAATGATAGAGAAGGGGAGTTCTCCTAAAGAGGTACGTAATCCATCAGCAATAGTATTGGTACTATAAGCCGGAATTAATTTCCCAGCTTTAAACGATTGATATGCATCATCCGCTTGCTCAGGTTCTGTACCAATTACCTGTATTTCGGGCTTGATTGATTTTGCTGCCAACGCAGTGCCACTTAACAAGCCGCCGCCTCCAACAGGGGTTAGAATGATATCCAGGTCAGGATGAGTTTCTAAAAGCTCTAACGCTGCTGTTCCTTGTCCTGCTACAATTCGTGCATCATTGTAGGGGTGTATAATTGCAGCACCTGTTTTTTCAACAACTTCTAACAGAGTAGATTCCCTGCTCTCAAGCGTAGACTCACAAAAAGTGATTTCAGCTCCATAGTTCTGTACAGCTTCTACTTTTACTCTCGGTGCATTGTCAGGCATCACTACATATGCAGGGATGCCTTTGATTTTAGCAGCAAGTGCCAATGCCTGAGCGTGGTTCCCGGATGAGTGAGTGGCTACTCCTTTTTGGGCTTCTTCATCAGAAAGAGTTAATACCGCGTTACATGCTCCACGGAATTTGAAGGCGCCTACTTTTTGAAAATTCTCACATTTAAAAAAGATGTTTGCATCCACCTGTTCATTTACATGAAGGTTTGATAATACAGGAGTGACGTGTGCATGAGGTTTGATAATCTCATGAGCCTTTTTGACGTCTTCAAGTGAGGGAATGGCAAGCAGGTCTGTCATAGAAAAAATAGTTTAGTAAAAATAAGCAGAATGCCGTTTTAAAGCCTCTGCTTTTTAAAAAAAGTAAAGGTGTAAAAATTGGAAAATGAGTATTCCATTTAGCCCTCAAAAAGCTCTAAGTTTGCCCGACTTAATTCTTGGAGAACGTATTGCCTAACAAACTTCTAGCTCTTTTTGTAACGCTAATCTTATTTGCGACCCCTCAATTTGCTCAGGAAAAAATTAAACTAACCAAAGTTTCTAGCCCAATAATTCTGGATGGTATTGCTGATGAACCTGCGTGGGAGTCGGTTCCGTACCTAAACCCAGTACAATATGAGCCTGTATTTAGAGGAGAGATGAATGAAGAAACAAAGTTTAAGGTGGCGTATGATGAGAACTTTGTATATGTATCCGGAGAGCTTTACACCAAAGATCATAATAGCATTGTTACCAATTCATTAGTTAGGGATCAATATAGTAGTGATGATGTATTTGCTGTGATTATTGACGGTTTTAACGATAACCAAAATGCTAGTTGGTTTTTTATTAATCCCGATGGGGTTCGCTTTGATTTCGCAGTTTCAAATGACGCTGATTTTAGTGGTGGTAGAAATGCTATAAATAGCAGCTGGAATACTTTTTGGGATGCAGAAACCTCAAAATCAGAAGATGGATGGTTTGCAGAGATTCGAGTCCCTTTTTCAAGTATAGGGGTTCAGGTTGATGAATCCGGTGAAACTGAAATGGGCATTATCGTTTATCGTTGGATTGCTACTATAAATGAGCGCCACATTTTTCCCGAAATTCCCCCTAACTGGAACCTTGGAAACGCTAAGCCTTCTCAAGCACAAGATGTAGAGTTGGATGGAGTGAACTCCAAGAACCCAATCTATTTTACCCCCTATGGACTAACAGGTGTGGCACGGCAAAATGAGCTAGCTGTTGATTCCAGTTCATACAGTTATGAAGACGACTTAACCCGTGAGCTGGGTTTTGATGTGAGGTACAATCTTACTAGTAATCTTACTGTTGATTTGACGGTTAATACTGATTTTGCACAGGTTGAAGCCGACGACCAGCAATTAAACCTTTCTCGTTTTAGCCTTTTTTTCCCCGAAAAAAGGCAATTCTTTCAGCAAAGGGCGGGTCTTTTTGATTTTTCATTTGGCAGGGATAGAGTGTTTTATAGCCGGCGCATTGGATTAGATGACGACGGAAATCCGGTTCGAATACTTGGTGGGGGCAGAATTACCGGGCGGGTTGGAAACCTGGATGTTGGGGTTATTAACCTTCAAACAGCTAAAACATCATCAATTGCATCCGAGAATTTTGGGGTTGTTCGCTTAAAGCAGCAGGTATTAAATGAGAGATCATTTGTTGGAGGGATTGCCACAACCCGGGTTAATGCAGATGGACATACTAATTTTGTTTTTGGATTAGATACAGAATTGGATTTAGGGAAAGAAACATTTTTCGAAGCACGTGGAGCTTTTTCGGAAGATGATGACTTGGAATCCTCTGCTGATAAGAGCCTCGAGGAACTGAGTACCTATCGTCTTTCGGTTCGAAGGTCAACCAATACTGGGATTAACTACCAGGCTACATTTACCAGGATAGGGGACAATTACGATCCTGAACTAGGTTTTGTAAGGCTGGGTGGAATTTCTCAAAAGTTTGCCAGAATTGGATACGGATGGTTTGCTAGTGAAGAGTCCATCATTCAACGAAACTCATTTCGATTGGCCTATTTTGGAAGATTTTTTAACCAGGATCACTCACTATTCAATTTCGAAGATGGATTAGAGTCTAGATTTACCAGCTTTAGATGGTCCACCAACTTTAAACAAATTGGTAGCTTTGATATTGAGGTAAGCAGCGACAAGGAAAATATTCCAATTGGGGATGATTTCGATGTACTGGGGAAAATCACTATACCAGCTAATTCCTATTCTACAAGTGCCTTAGAATTGAGCTATGAATTTTCCGAAGCATGGAAAATAGCGGGTGGAGTTGATGCTGTGTTTGGCACATTTTATGATGGTACCCTACAGGAATTCAGCTTTAATCCACGCTTTTTTGCATCCCGAAAACTTGAAATAGGGGGTAGTTATCGATTAACCCACTTAGATTTTCCGTCAAATGTAGAGCAAAATACCAGTACTGGTCAGGTAACCATTAATCGTGGAATCACTGAGTTTACTTCCCATCTGGGACAGTTCAGAGCTCAATATGCATTTAACAAAAAAGCGACGCTAAGCACTTTTGTTCAATATAGTAATGTTGCTGAGTTGGCAGGGGCAAACTTACGCTTTCGGTATAATTTTAGCGAAGGAAGAGATTTCTGGATTGTACTAAATGAAACTGTTAATACTGAAGAGAGACAGTTTGGTTTACCTAACCTTCCTTTTATGGAAAGTGGTTCTATCCTGATTAAATACAACCATACCTTTGCTTTCTAACGCTCTGTGAAGTAAGAATAAAGATCAAGGAGTTAAGAAGTAAGAACATTGAACATTGAAAAATTGATCATTGTTAAATCTCCTTAACTCTTTAGCTGCGATTGACGCGAAGTCCTATTTAACGATCATATCGTATACTACTACTCTTTCCCACAAATGGCTGTAATTCTCCACAAATGCCTCATGAATTGGATGTGCCTGGTAGGCGTCCTGGGCTTCCACATTCTCGAAATACATTAGCTCAGAAACGTGAAAACTGTTATCGACAACCTCGCGCTCCAGGGTAGATGCGGGCGTTCCAATCAACAATTCCTTTACCTCTTCGATCTCTCTTAACGTATTGAGGCCTTCGATTAATTGTTGTTTATCGGATTCAGAATCTGGGTTTGCCAGCCAAAAAAAGACGTGATGAACAACCTGCCCCGATTTATTTTCTGGAGTAACTTGCTCAGGTGTTTTTTCAGGTGTGCTTTGGCATCCAAGGAGAATTAAAGTGACTGCGATAAGAGTTAGATATTTGATTTCCATAGTTGAGTGATTAGTGAGTACAGTTTATTTATTTCTTATCCAGACGGCACTGGATAAAAGAGACATAGTTCTAAGAGCCACTTAACGATACCATATTTCTTGGCAATTATTTACTCCATTTTACGGGATTTTTTGCTAGCCTCAGACTTCACCTAAACTAACTACATAATGAAAAAACTCTTTTTTCTGGGCCTAGCTCTGCTTATCAGTAATTCAGTTACTGCCCAGTTTCAGGAAGAAATCGAGCGCTTTCAGTTCGATCCAGAGATTAGCTACGATTCCTCAGTCCCAACGCCATCTGAATTTCTAGGATACGAACTTGGCGAAGAATATACCTTTACTCACGAAGTGGTTGAGTATTTTAAAGAACTGGCAAATTCATCCAGCAGGATTACATTTCATGAGTACGGAAGAACCTATGAAAACCGGCCTTTGAATTATGCCATCATTACCTCAGAGCGAAACCATAGTAGGCTCGAAGAAATCCAACGAAGGAACTTACAAATAGCCAATGATCCGGAATCCGTTGATATTGGAGATGAACCGGTAGTAGTTTGGTTAAGCTATAGCGTTCATGGAAATGAACCCTCTACAACTGAATCAGCGCTCCAAACAGCCTATCGCCTGGTTGCGAGTATGGATTCCGAAACACAAAACTGGTTGGAAAACGCTGTAGTGATAATCGATCCGATTCTCAACCCTGATGGACGTGATCGCTATGTATATTGGTACAAATCCAGTCAGGCAAATATTCTCAATACTAATTATGAGGACCTGGAGCACGATGAAATATGGCCAGGTGGTAGGACTAACCACTACTGGTTTGATTTAAACAGGGATTGGGTATGGCTGATTCACCCCGAATCGTCAGGAAGAATTAAAGTATATCAAGAGTGGATGCCACAAGTACATTTAGACTTTCACGAGCAGGGCTTTAATAATAACTATTTCACCATGCCCGGAACTACCCCAAGGAATCATGAGCTTCCGGAAGACTATGAATATTGGGCAGATGTATTTGGCCGTGGAGCCATTACCGAGTTTGATAAAGCCAATGTGAATTTCGAAACACGAGAAAGGTTCGATTTCTTTTATCCGGGTTACGGCTCTTCCTATCCAAGTATTATGGGAAGTATTGGAATGCTTGCAGAGCAGGGTGGACATAGTATGGGAGGCCGTGCTGTAGAAACTAATGATGGCTATGTACTCACTCTTCGACAACGAGTATTTGATCACTACAAAAATGGGGTTTCAGTTGTTAAAACTTCAGTTGATAACAGGCAAGCCTTACTGGAATACTTCCGGGATGCCCGATCTCAGTCAGCTCAAAAAGGAAATACCAAGGCATATATTCTTCCTAATAACTCTAATGACTACACGTACGATGTAGTGAACCTTATGCTAAAACAAGGGGTGCAGGTAGAGCAGGCAGATGAAGCTTTTACAGTTCGAAATGCCTATAACTATTGGGATGGAACAAGCTCTTCAAGAAGATTTGAAGCTGGTGATTTTATCATTAAAACAGATCAACCAGCGCACTTATTTATAAATACCCTGTTTAGAAGGCAGCTCGACATCAGGGATTCAGTAATGTACGATATGAGTACCTGGTCTATTCCTTTGGCATACAATCTTGATGCAGTATGGACTACATCAAATGTAGGAGTATCTACTTCAAATGTTGATGCTCAACTGGATTCTCCAAATGGAGTAACTGGCGGTAACGCTGGTTATGCTTATGTAGTAGATTGGAATCAGCGGCATGCCCCAAAAGCTCTGGCTAAACTCTGGGATCACGGCTATAAGGTTCGTTCTTCACTCAAAGGATTTACTAAAGATGGAGTAGATTATTCTCGAGGGTCATTAGTAGTACTTATGGGAAGAAATCGTCATAAGAGCTCTTCCATTCATGCTGATATGAGAGCCATTGCAGAAGAAGCTCAGGTAAAAATCACAAGCTTTAATACCGGTAGAATGGACGAGGGTAGCGACCTGGGTTCTCCAAGTATGCGGCCTATTGAAGAGCCTAATGTGGCATTATTAATGGACGCAGGCTTCAGTTCGTATACAGCTGGCCAGCTATGGTTTCTGTTTGACCAATGGACTGAGTTTGGTATTTCCAGGATTCGCTCAGATCGAATGGGAGGAAATCTAAGGTTGAATGAATACGATGTGATTTTGATGCCTGGAGGCTTTGGCCTGAATAGGGTTATCAGTGAGAACGTACGAGAACAATTAAAAGCCTGGGTTCGAAATGGCGGCACTCTCATTGGCACTGAATCGAGCGGGTCATGGTTGACCAAAAATCAATCCGGAATCTCTTCTATAGAATTGTTTGAGGAAGAAGATAAAGATGATGATAGGGTCGATCCAGCAGCATATACCCGGTATATGGATAGAGAAGACTCTACTGGACTTCGAAGGATTCCAGGTTCGGCTTTTAAAGCGAAAATTGATAATTCACACCCATTAGCATTTGGAATGTCTGATAAATTGTATTCCCTAAAATTCAGGACAGATGGTATTAAACCAGACCCTTCTTTCCATACGGTAGGGCATTACTTAAAAGATCCAAATCAGGTATTAGCTTCCGGGTATTCCTCAAATGAAAATAAAGAGCATGCTGCAGGTATGGCCTTTGCTGCTGTCCAGGATATGGGACAGGGACAGGTAGTAATTCTTTTGGATAACACTCAGTACAGGATGTTCTGGGTAGGTCCGGCTCGAATGGTACAAAATGCAGTAATGCTGGTACCTGGTTTTTAACTAAAACAAAGTGAGGTTGAGATAAAAAGCGTTCTTAAAATACTTCAAGAGTCATTCCGTAGCGAAGGCGGGAATGACTGAAAAGTGAATGGGGTGTTCTTGAGTATTTTCTATCTCGAATCGACATCAAAACAATAATCAAACCAAACCATGAAAAAACAAATAGTAAGCTTATTTGGAGCACTGTTTTTAATTAGCGGTGTTCTTTATGCGCAGGATGACTTATTAATTCGTCAACCTGCAATAAGTCCGGATGGATCGGAGATTAGTTTCTCTTATCAGGGAGATATCTGGACAGTACCTTTTGCTGGGGGAGAAGCCCGGCGTTTAACCATACATGAAGCATACGAATATGCTCCAACCTGGAGCCCAGATGGTAAACATATTGCCTTTTCTGGATCGCGATATGGGAATGCCGATATTTTTACGATTCCTTCAGATGGAGGTAGGTCTAACAGGCTTACTTATTATTCTGGTGGAGATAATATTTCCGACTGGACAGATTCTGGGGATATTTTGTTTGTCAGTAACAGAACATTTTCCCAGGTGGAGTGGGATTCAGAGTTACAAACTATTTCATCGGGCGGAGGAACTCCTACACGTTTGTTGAATGCACTGGGCGATATGCCAGTGATGTCTCCAAATGGACGATATGTTGCCTTTGTTCGCGGGTCATGTAGAATCTCCAGGGAGGAATATGACGGTCCGGCTGATCTTGATGTTTGGTTATATGACACAGAAGAAGATACCTACACAGATTTAACCAATAATACCCGCAACGACTACCTTCCAAGGTGGAAAGATGACAATACCTTGTATTTCATTAGTGCAAGAACCGGGCGCTATAATATTTATGAGATGAATGTATCCACAATGGAAACCAGTGCGGTTACAAATTACTCTCAGGATGGAGTTCGCCACTTTGATGTAGCAACAAACGGAAGTATAGTTTTTGAACGTCAGTTGGGAATTCACACCATGCAGGATGGAGCCAGATCATCAAGAAAAGTTCCGGTGACCTTAACTACTGATTATCGTTTCTACCCTGAAGAATTCCGTACATACACTAATGGTATCGGAGGATTTAGTGTATCGCCAAATGGTAAACTGACTGCGATGACTATTCGTGGAGAAATTGTTGTAAAGAAGAATGATAAAGATGTGAGAAGAACAGTAAACCTTTCTGATGATCCTTTCCGTGATCAATCACCGGTTTGGTTAAATGATACTACACTTGTATTCGTATCGGATAGAGATGGACAGTACGATCTTTATATGGGGCGTTCTACTGATGAAAATAAGAATAGTATCTTTGAGAGCTTGAAACTGGAAGTAACCAGGCTTACAAATACTAAAGAGCACGAAATAAATCCTATAATTTCTCCTGATGGCTCTATGATTGCCTACCGACAGGGAAGAGGTAAGTTAATTACTGCAAAAATCAATGAAGATGGACGTCTTTCAGACCAAAAGACTTTATTAGATGGATGGTCTACTCCTGGAGGAATAAGCTGGAGTCCTGATAGCAAGTGGTTGGCATATTCATTAGATGATCTTTATTTCAATAGTGAAGTGTTTATTCATGCTGCGGACGATAGTAAAGACCCTGTAAATGTTTCGATGCATCCAAAAGGAGATTTTGGTCCGGTTTGGAGTAGAGACGGTTCTAAGCTAGGCTTCATGTCAGATCGAAATAATGGAGACTATGATATTTGGTTTGCATGGCTTACAGAAGAGGATTGGTTAAAAACAGAGCAAGACCGGGAAGATGGATACTATTTTGAAACGGAAGAGGAAGAAGCTGACGACGATTCTGACGAAACTAAACCCATCCAAATTGACTTTGAAAATATCCACGAGCGCCTTTGGCAGTTAACCTCTATGCCAGGTAATGAGTTTGGATTGGTAATCTCGGATGATGGAGAAACCTTTTACTTCACGGCAAGCGATCCTGCTGAAAATGGACGTGATCTATATAGCATTAAATTTGACCGTGATGACCTGAAACAACTTACCAATGGTGGTCAGGGCCCAGCACAAATGTCGCTAAGTCCTGATGGAAAGAAATTCCATGCCGTTAGAAGAGGATCATTTTTTGAAGTAGATAAATCAGGAAAGTTTACCTCTTTACCGTTCCGTTTTACGATGGAAATCAACAGGGAAGAGGAGCAGAAGCAAGTATTTGATGAAGCATGGTCGGCTTTGGAAGCCGGATTCTATGATCCTAACTTCCACGGCGACGACTGGAATGCATTGAAGAGAAAATATCGACCGTGGGCACTTTCAGCTTCTACTACTCAGGACTTCAGGTATATGTTTAATTGGATGCTGGGCCAACTAAATGCCAGCCATATGGGTATGTTTGGAGGGAACCCGGAACAAACTCAAACCCAGCGTACCGGAATACTAGGTACGGCATTAATGCCCGTTGCTGACGGAGTTCAAATCACTCATGTAGTAGCGAATTCTCCGGCTGATCGAAAAGCCAGCAAACTAAATGTTGGTGAAGTGATCACGCATGTGAATGGAAATGAAATCGAGTCAGGTACTAATTTCTATTCTTACTTCGTGAATGAGGCTTCTGAGCAGGTATTACTTCAGGTACAATCTGAGAATGGAAGAGACAGCCGGGAAGTAGTTATTCGACCTACTAATAGCATCAATCGCGCATTGTACGAGGAGTGGATAGATTCTCGGGAAAAACTTACTGAAGAATATTCAGGTGGTCGCCTCGGATATATCCATATTGAGGGTATGAACATGCCAAGCTTTGAGCGGTTTGAGCGAGAGCTTACTGCACAAGGATATGGCAAAGATGGTGTAGTTATCGATGTACGTTGGAATGGTGGTGGTTGGACTACTGATTACCTTATGACAGTCCTAAATGTACGTCAACATGCGTATACCATACCTCGAGGTGCAACGAATAGCCTGGAGCGAGATCACGACGACTACAGTGAATACTATCCTTACAGTGAGCGTCTACCTCTAACCTGGTGGACAAAACCTTCAGTTGCCATTTCGAACGAAAGCAGCTACTCGAATGCCGAGATTTTCTCTCATGCTTATAAAAACCTCGATATCGGGACACTAGTCGGAATGCCAACTTTCGGGGCGGTTATCTCGACTGGAGGAATGGGCTTGTTAGATGGATCATTTGTGCGTATGCCTTTCCGTGCCTGGTATGTGAAGGAAACAGGTGAAAATATGGAGAATGGTCCTGCGGTACCTGATGTGATTATCAACAATCAGCCAGACAGCAAGGCTAAAGGAGAAGATCCACAATTGAAAAGAGCAGTTGAAGTGCTCTTGGAAGAAATAGACGATTAGGAAACGATCTAATATTAAAAGAGCCCATTTGGATTACCAGATGGGCTTTTTTTATTACTTAGTATGATTCAACGATTATTATTTTTGCTCGCCTGAACCCTACATTTTCAGTCATCCTGAGCATACCTGCGAAGGATCTATCTGTCCATACAGACGTTAAGATTCTTCGGCAGTAGCCTCAGAATGACAATAAAAAAGAAATTACTTAATCAACAACATCTTTTTAGTGAGCACCTCATCTCCAGCTGATAATCGATAAAAGTAAACTCCTGAAGTATACTGAGAAGCATCCCATGGAACGGAATAAGTTCCCGGAGTCAACCGGGAATCTATCAGAGTAGAAACAAGTTGCCCAAGGGTGTTAAAAATTTCCAGAGTTACCTGTGATGATTGTGGGATTCCAAACTCAATATTAGTACTTGGGTTAAACGGATTTGGATAATTTTGAGATAACTCTAGGACATCTGGAATATCGTTCTCCAAACCTTCGGTATTATTGATTACCTGGTCGCTGTAGAAATACACATTATCAATATAAATCTCGTTGATCTCGGAGTTTCCAATAAATAGTAACTGGGCAAGATGCTCACGAGTAGTCATGTTTACGAAATCATCAATAGGGATATCGAAGCTTATCCACTGGTTACTTACCAGTTGAGGAGTTGAATCATCACCATAGAATAGTTCATCCTCAACATCATCTCCGCCACTCCATACACCGTTAGCACCAAAGTCGACCAGCTTGACACTAAATTCAGAACCAGGAGTGACAACATCAGAGGTCCACATGTCGAAGCGGAGGTTGGTAAGATTGGTTCCATCAATGGTTTCCGCAATAAATTCTATTCCTGCGAAGGTAAGGTTGGAATAGTACTTTACATCGTCCCCGTCAATAACAATATCTTCAAGATTTGCCTGATCCCATCCAGCAGACCAGGTATCGACAGGAACATTATCGTAGGCATTACTAAAGAGTGATATCACTTTATTAGCATCGTGAGTTGGGGTAGGGGCAGAGGTTACCGCTGTATTTCTACCGAAGTAAAGGTTATCGAAGAAGACAGTCCCATTTCCTTCAATCTTAATCTGGAATACTTCTGAAAGGTCAACAATCTCAGAGTATTCGGATAGAGGAATATCTACACTCTGCCAGCTCCCATTCTTTATTGAAATCTCATAGGGTGTTTCTTGTGGACCTGGACTAATGAGGTAAATCAAAAGCTCAGAGGAATCCTCGGTCCAATAATCGAGATGGAACCACTCCATCTCCGAGGCATCTACTGACTCTCCAAACTCGGTTCCCTGGTAGTTTAGATTCTCGTATTTCAATGTGCTATCACCAGCAATTTCCAAGATAGAAGTAGTGGTTAATTGCTGCCAGTCCGGGTTAAAATTGGTGCCAGGTATATTTGTATAAGCTTCACTAAATATTGATATAACATTTTCTGGCTCTAGTATCGGGGTAGGGGCAGCAGCTTGTGGTCCGGCTGGAACGGGACTGTCGGCATAGAAGAAAATATCATCGACTAATACGGTTCCATGACCTTCAAATCTTAGTTCAGTGACTGCAAATAAATCTACTCCGGAGAATGTAGTTAGTGGTATGCGAACACTTTGCCATTCATCATAAACGATACTAAAATCATATTTCTCTTCTCCACTCTCACTTACCAGAAAGAGGGATAACTCATTAGAACTACTCGTCCAGTAATGTACATGCAAGGTATCTCGTGAGGATACATTTTGAGGTATGTCTAACTCAGTAGTTTGCAGATCAAGGATATCATATCTAAGCATATTGTTACCGCTACTTGGCACAATAGTAGTAACAGTAGTTTGACCTTCATCCACGTTGAAATCTGCAGCTGTAGAACTTGGATAAGTATCACTAAAAATGGAAATTACATTTTCGGGATCAATTGTTGGAATAGGAGCAGGGCTGAGCGAATCAGCAACCATAGCAGTGCTGTAGGTTCCCATTGCACCAGCATCAACGTTAAAAGAGAAGCCGTCAGTGAAGGTAATGAGCCGTTCTGAAGCTCCGGCATTATAGGCTACATAGGTAGTATCGTCACTATCATTAACAAAAACTCCATAGGTGGGGATATCGGCGTACACTTCAGTATTGAAATGCCCCATTTCTTTCAAATTGAATAACCAATGGAGAGTATGTGCTCTCGATTCCCCATCAAATGGCTCGTAATCATTATCAGCCTCATAGTAGGAGATAGCAAGGTCCGGATCAGATAGAGCAAGGAATGACCACATTACATCTTGCCAGGTAGTAGGTTGGCCACCTAGATCGGTGACCATAGAATTGTAGTTCGCTAATACATAGTCAGGTTCTCTTCCTAAATAAAATGAAGAGGCAGTAATTGGCAGGATATTGATACCATGAATGAACTCAGGTCTTTCTCCAAACCAGGTATCATGACCACCTTCATTTCCCCACACTCTACCCAAAGCATTTTTTGTATAGTCATCGGGGAATACCTCGCCATCCACATCAAACCAATACTGTTCAACAGCTTCAGTCTCAGTAGTGTACAGGAAGATGCCAAGGTCCCTTATCTCTTCTTGTCCTGTCATCTCTCCCCAAAGTATTAATGCAGAAGCGTAATTCATTGATTCTGAGCTCGATTCCTGATTATTACCATTTGCGAAATCGGCATGCCCGGAGGCCCATGAATGCCCAGCATAAGTATCATGATTTCTTAGAAATGGGAACATCTCATCGGTCCTATCCCAATTGCTGGCATTCCTGATGAGCAAGTTCACCATTCCACCCCAGTTATCCTGTGACGCCCACGCGCTGTCATATTGTGCGATAGTAGCAGCGGCCATTATTGCATACCCTGCATGGAAATGCTGGTCATTTAGCTGGTTATCAGCACCAAAACCACTTGGGAAACCGGTTAATGAGTTCCAGGAAGAGTTGTAGTAATATTCCTGGGTACCACCAACAGTGAACCAGTCTTCAAGCCTCAATTTCAGTTCCGAAATGAAATGATCCTTTTCACCCACTGCTCCAAGCTGGTCGGCAATATGAACCAGTTGAGCAAATTTCCCCATTTCAACACCGCTTTCATAGGTTCCTTTGCCTCCAGTCAGAGTTTCAGTAGCCGCATCCTGAACATATTCCAGGAGCTGGATTCGATCATAACTCCCGAGGTCCGGAAGAGAAGGTAATGTGCCAGAAAACATCACTTCTGTGGTAAATGTGTTTCCTTCAAGTACTTTCATTTCACCACGAGGGGATTCATAGGTGTAACTTGTAAGAACATCGGAAGTATTTAGCCATTGATGTCTATACAAAGCAGTGAGTGTTTCATCGGTATTTGAAACTGCGCTGTCCATAAGCACAGTTTCGTAAGTATAAGTTGTTGTAACTAGGCTAGAACTCTCATCATATTCCCAATCAACTGTACTATTCGTAACAAATGCGTAGGCATGACTTCTAAATAGTTCCAGCGTGGCCGAGGTAGTATCTGGTAGAAGGGCAATAGAAAAGAAATTCTTTCCATTTAATGTAGACTCGAACACATCTGTTCCTGTCCATTCAGAACCTGTTGGTGCAAAAATACCATAGTGCCTTCCGCTAATGGTAAGACCTAATACTTCATTTTCGTTGTGCCAAAGCTCATGAGACTGGCTAGGATCGATTTCAGCATTACCTCCTGAGACCGTAAAAAATGCATAGGGCAGACCGTGTCCAAAAGTTGCTCTCATAGAAGCCGAATCATCTTCCCAAAGTGCGGTAACAGTCCAATCACCATAATCTTCAGTCAAAGTTTCTGTGGCACTAAGGCCGGTTACTCCTACTTGTAGCTGTTGAGAAAAAGGAAACTCATAATTATTTACTTGTAGAATATGAGTGCTTGTATATCCGATTTGTAAACCAGTGCTAATCGACTTAAAGGTGATTGGATGAGCATAAATGTTATTGGAGTGAGGATTGATATTGTATGGAAAGATTAAGCTACTCCAGAAGTCATTAGTTTGAATTGGTTTATCAAATGGGTCTGTAACCTTTGGTGATATTTCTGCACCTGCAGAATTCTGTGGGTTCCTGCCACCATCAGGAAGAACGGTTGTGTAATTACCTTGGCCAATTGTAACCGTTTGAGCTGCGGTATGATTGTGAAACAGAAAAGTGGCTCCAAAGAGTAGTGCAAAACTTAGTAGAAATCGAAAAATAATACGCGTTGGCATCTTGGTTGGTTTATTCTTGATGAAACGCTAATTAAGCTATAACAGAGCAAATAATCCAGATATTGAGGGTGGTCAAAGCAAGATATTAATTGTCATGATACCGCGAATATTTCTCAGGATGGGTGTTGATCATTCGTTTTCTATATCCTTGAAGAACACTTCCAGGCCCTTGATCTGTCTATTGAGTCAACAGGTGCCTCAATACATCCAGCGAGTTTTTTGATACCTCTTCAACAAATTCGGTGAAGTCTACTGTAGCGCTATGATCGGCTTTATCTGAGATGGTTCGGATGATGAGGAATGGAGTTTTATTCAGGGTACAAACAAAACCGACGGCTGCTCCTTCCATTTCTACGGCATCTCCTTCAAGTTCAGAGGTTAGATAATCTAAGGCTGAGCTATCTGTCAAAAACTGGTCTCCGGTTAATACTCTACCGGTATGAATGGTGTGCTGAGTAGGAGCCTGAGAAGCTTTCATGATTAAGGTGCTGTCGCAATTAAAAAAACGATACTGGGTGTAGGGGACTGTTCCCCTGGGGATTCCAATCCCCGTTGCATCTAAATCGTGCTGAATACAATCCTTAGCTATTATGATATCTCCAATTTCATAATCAGGATTTAGGGCACCGGCTACTCCGGTAAAAATCAATGACTCAGGAGCATAAAGCTCAATAAGTTTTTGAGTAGTAAGTGCAGCAAACACCTTTCCAACACCACATTTAACAATAACTACTTCTCTTTCAAATAATATTCCCTCATGAAAAGTGATCTCGCTCCATGTTCTCTCATTTCTATTGGTAAGATGAGATAGAAGCTCCTGGATTTCTTCATCCAATGCACCAATAATAGCTATTCTAGATGTGGGCACAATTAGCTTCGATTTTTAAATCTTTTCCGGTTTCTTCTCTTATTTAGATATGGGATGAAAAACATATAGATCCCTGTTATCCATAGAATAGTAACAATGATCCCTGTGGGTAAGAAGATCCAAAGTTTGGCTGATTCATGGAACCAGGAACCATCATGAATAGCTTCGATAATATCGGAGCGTCTGTATTCCGCCTGAAGTATTGTTCCCGTTTCAGTATCTATTTGTATTTCCCAGTGATTTACAGCCCGTACTTTTACCATGCCCTTATCCGGCCTGACATCTAATCGGTCTATATCCTCCCAGGACGAAATCTCTGCTTCGGGCACTGACTTTGAAGCTTCGAGGATTTCTTCAAAAGTAATAGAAGGGATATTAGACACTCCCTCCATTGAAGCAGGTTGTATCCATGCCACGTCTTTTTTCAGCTGCAGAAAGAGCCCTGAAATCAAAACAATAAGAAATGGGAGCGCGATAATAATAGCTCCCCATCGATGAATTTTACGACTGTCGCGGCGAGAGTGCCAACTCATGTAATTTCTAGTTAGTTAAAGCGATATCTAAAACCTAAAGAGCTATCGAAAGTAAATGCTAAAGGATCGGTTACAGTTACAAATGGGCCTATGTCCATATAAAGTTCGAATGGCGAATTATCAATCGCATATTCCAGGCCAACGGGAACTCGTATCGATAATGTTTCATCGGAGTTAGAGGCCGATCCGAATGATAAGCCTAAACCCACATAAGGAGATAAATCTCCTGATCTAATATTAACATTCTCTGGATTTCTGTACGAAAGGTAGTTTATCTCAAAAGCAGCAGAATTGGCTCCGTCTGTAACAAAGAACCCAAGTGCACCAGTAATGGCGGAGTTGTCAGAAATTCCAAATTTGTAAGAAAGACCAACCGGGGAAATGAGTTCTCCACCTAAAGCAATGTCATTTTGTGCATGAGCACTTCCGGGTGCAATTAGTAGAATGGTGAGTATTAGTAATGAGAAAATCGTCTTTTTCATGATTGAGGTAGCTTTAATTGAAATTAGTAATCAAGTCCAGGTTGAGTAATAGTGAAATCTTCGTCAGCTTTTGCTTTAACCACCATTTCTTCAACGTCCTTTAATAGTTGCTTAGCGTCAAAAATGATCCCGTCTTTAATGGTATAAACCACGCCACCATGGCGTTTGATGTCATTATTTTCACCAATAAGATTAGTCCCTCGGATTATCATTTCATCAAAAATTTAGAATTTCAAAAAGTATAAAAAGGATAGGATTAGCGCCGTAAATAGTTATAAAAGTAGTGCGCCTTCATGTTTAAGCAGCCACTCTTTTCGGTGAAGCCCTCCGGCATATCCAACGAGTTTGTTATCTGACCCAATAACCCGATGGCATGGAATTACAACGGCAATTGGGTTTTTGCCATTTGCACTACCTACAGCTTGGGCAAAATTCTTATCTCCTAGTTTTTGAGCAATAGTTCCATAGGTAGTTGTAGCCCCATGAGGTATACTTTTGAGCTCATTCCATACATCCTCTTCAAATTTAGTGCCTCCGGAGTTAATCGGTAAATCAAATTGATTTCGATGACCATCGAAATACTCTTTCAATTGAGTACGGGCTGATTCTGTGTGAATATCAGGATCTTCAGGGCCATCAGTGTCCTGGAATTTTATCTCGGTAATTCCTTCTCCGTTTGAAAGAATTCTTAGATAGCCGATAGGGGTTTTTAGGTAGCTTTGGTAAGTCAATGTTTTTTACTTGATGATGTTAACAATACCACTTTTATCAAAATTAAATGAGGAAGTTTGAAAAAGAGGGAAGTCGGCTCCAAGATTGGCCGCACCTTTGATAGAATATTCGAAAGTATCTTTCCGTAATGCATTATAGGCTGCCATACCCGCTTGCAAAAAGTTCAAACTTATGGGGACACTTACCGAACTAGATTGTTTTTCTCCAATAGATATCTGCTCTTCAATGGTACCGGAAATTGGGCTCAGACCATTTAGGTCCACCTTATAATCAAGGGAATTGAGGTTTAACCCAAAGGAATTGGGGTTTTCAATTCCCAGGTTAATTTCAATATCAGCTTTAGTTAGCGATAAACTTTTTATTGAAACTCCTGAAAGAGACAAAGAAGGTGCTTTAACTATCGGGAAGTTTCCTTCTTTTTCGATGGGGACTTCTATAAGTCCCAGTACAGGGAGGTTAACTCCTACAGCGCCCAGGAGGGCATAGCTTGCTTCGTCTTGAGATTTAAGGGAGGTAAATGTGTTATACAATTCCTCAAAAGTAAATGTGACTGGTATAGAAATAGTGCTAGCACTATTTGCATCAATCTGGGTATCCAGAGCTTGTACTCCTTTCACGAATGAACTGGAATTGATCTGGAAGTCATATTCATAGGAAGCAAGGGAAAGAGCAAGCGCATTTGGGTTGTCTATTTCCACATCGAAGAGCAGTTCAACGTCTCTCAAAGAAATATTCGAAACCTTCATGTTTTCTACAGAGACGGTTGGTCTTTGAATAGAAGATAAATTTTTAAGCTCAGCACAATGTTGAAGAAAAAACCCGGCTAACACTAATAAAATCAGCTTTCTTGTAATGCCCATCGCCCTTGAAATAGTTAAAATTAGGGCGGAAAACTAGGGAATAATTTTTTTTAAAAAAAAATGTAACAGCTGAGCTTGGGCATACTCTTAATGCATAGCTAAGAGAGCATCTGTATAAACCTACAGAAGTTAGTCAACTAGTCACTCCTTAAGCTAAAAACCTAAAGCAAAGCTCCGGCCTGAACCACCGGAGCTTTTTTTTATAAATTTCGTTTCAGCATTACCACATATATTTCCCGTTCCAGCTGTTCCAATTTAGACTCAGAAATTGCTATTGGGTTTCCTTTCAATGCATTGTTCAAGGCATTAATTACTGAGTTATAATTCATTCCAGCGCTCTCAATTACTTCTCTATAGGTCATTTCATTTGCTACACAGGATGCCTTCCATTCTATTATCCTCTTTTTAATGTCAGTTTTACCTTGTTCGTGCATTGTTTACATTTGGTTATCCAAAATTGGAATAACAATAATATACAATTATAAGCAACTATTGTCAACTTCAAAATCTAATATTTTCCATAGTTTCGGTCTAGCTTTGCAAGAAGCTCTGGATAGGAGTGGAGTAACTCCTGCATGGTTATCCAGGGAAGTTGGGAAGGACAAAGGGCAGATCAGCAAATATATCAATGGAAAAAGCACTCCAAAAAGAATAACACAGTTTGAGCTTTTAGAGCCTCTTCCTTTTACAATTACTAAAGATGGAAAGAATTGGATACTTGAGGAGATTTCCTCGGATACTGTAAATGAGATAAGGGTTCCTTATACAAGCAAAGGCTACGGTGAAATTTCTATTCCGTTGAAGGACTTTTTTGATGACATCAAAAAGGTTGAGAAACTGTACAATGAGGCTATGAGAAACAAAAACCTTTCAGAAGATGAAAAGAAGCTTCAAATAGCGCTCATTGAAAAAGAGATTTACGCTCTAATTAAAAGTAAACTCGGTAGAGAAGCGTAAAATTTCTTCCGGGTTCGAAGTGTAAATCTTTGATTAGGGATAGATGGTTCCTGTATTCCACATCGAACAGATTAGTTATCCCAAATGAAAAAGTATGAAGGAGTTTGTTTGAACTGAACCTGTATTGGGAAAACAAATTAGTTAATACATATCCATCGGTTTCATCTTCAAAAGCACCAGTTCGGTCTTGCTTCGATGCTAATATTACCCGACTTCCTACTTCAAATCCACCTTTCACATATTTCAAAGAAAGGTTGGCTTTTAGCGGTGGGATAAGAGGAAGTGGCTGGACTCCCGTCTCACCCAAAACGGAAGTCGTATCCTGTTCTCCAATGGTGAGGCTAGCAGAAGCTTCAGCTACAAGGCTATTGGTGATTTTGGACTCACCGGCAACCTCAAAACCATACAATCTTGCCTCCGTTCCTGTAAACTGATAATTATCCAGGCCCGGGAATCGAGGGTTCTGCATCCCTGTATTTTCTGCATAAATGAAATTTGAGAATCCATTGTGGAAAAGAGCCAATTGGAAGGTGGAGGCATCTCCCTGCCATCGTGTAAAAATCTCTTTGGCCAGTCCTCGTTCGGGCTCAAGATTTGGATTACCAATTTCAAAAGTGAACACAGCTAAATGTGGTCCTTCAGAATACAGTTCTTCTAGAGATGGTGCTCTGAACGAATGTAAGAGTACGGTACCGATTGAGAAACCTTTACCCAATTCATACCAGGCATTAACAGAGCTCGAAATTGCATGGTAATCTTTGGCCTTGATAAATCCTATATCCGAATCAGGATCCTCTTCAACAGGTTTGTTCAATACATAGTCATATCGTAACCCTGCTTCAATATTGAGTGCATCGAATTGCATGTTCTCAATCACATAAGCTCCTAGTCTATAACTATTTGCATCGGGTGTGCTGGCACCAAATACTGAATAGTCTTCGGTTTCTGCTGCTAGCCCAAATTTCCCATTTTTTAGAATGCCTAAAGAACCATGGTTGAAATTAACTTGTGCAACAGCAGTTACTAATCCGAACTCTGTACCTATGGAAGTAGGAGTTTCAAACTCTGCATGAAAGTAGTTATTGAGGCTGAAATCAGCTTCAATAGTTTTCAAAAATGAATCTCTGAATAAATACTCTCCTTTAATGGCATAATTAAATTTTTCCATCTCAAGGTCTACTCCATCAGGGTGACCTCTTGGGTCAGGAGGGATTCCGTAATTACTCAGGTAGGTTCCAAACGAAACACCGATATATCCCCAATCCTGGACATAACTTAAGCCGATCGAACTGTTAGTAGTTGCGAACTCAGTATTATCTATGGTTCCATCGGGAGTGTTGGTATTTCCACCAATTCTACCATTAAGGTGTGTATTAAGTACAAAATTGTTGAAAGGAAGTGAGAGGTTAACAGCCCCTGAACCACTGGTATTTACTGATTCTCCACCCAATGTGGCACTACCGGTTATAGAATTAGGCCGGGTTGTTGAAATGAGATTATTAACTACATTTACAATTCCGCCAATGGCATTAGCTCCATATTGAAGTGCAGCAGCACCTTTGGCAATCTCTATTTCTGCACTGGCAATTGGATCTACTGAAACAGAATGATCAGGTGACTGATCAGATACATCTCCTGTAGATAATCCATCTTCTAAAATAATCACCCGTTCGTCTCCTAATCCACGAATAACCGGACGTGTGGGTGTATTACTAAGTGATCGTTGATCTATACCGGGTAGATTGCCCAAGGTATTAGCAAGAGTTGAACCCAGATCTCTTCGAAGAGAAGTGCCTGATAAAGTTTGGGAAACATGCTCAATATTCGAGCCGGTTAATTCATTATTAGAAGCAATGATCTCTATAGTTTCGGTTGAAAGTATAGTAGGAGTGAGGCTTATGTCGAGAGAAATAGTATTAAGTAACTCAACCTCTCTTTTTTGAGTTTTATAGCCAATCCTGTGGATACTTAATGTATAGTCTCCTGAAGGGATATTTCTAAGCTCAAAGTACCCTTCTCTATTTGACGTTGTGGTTCTGTTTAATTCCTCTAGATGAATGTAGGAGAAGGAAACAGCTATCCCAGTCTCCGAGTCACTTATGTTCCCGGTTATCGTGTGTGCATTCTCCAAAGAGTCTACTGGTGTTCCCAGTAGACTCGTAAGGAGTATTGCAACTAATAAAGCTGAAGTCATTAATTAATTTGGAGATGCTTCTGCTTCTACGTGAACGTGAATCGCCTGAGTGTTGAAATCAGAGTGTCCATTATGCATAAGCTGTAGTGTCATATTAGTTATACCTTCAGCCTCAGCATGGATATGGAAACTCCATGTACCATCTTCTGCATGTTGCTCAAACTCAGCAATACCATCTGTAGAGAATGTTGCACCTAAACTGAATTCTGGCTCATCAGGCTGGAATTCATCACCATCCTCATCCAAAAATTGGATTGTGATAAGTGGGGTTTCTGTCTCAGGCTCAAGCTCGAATTCTCCGGTCAATGTTCCACCAGGAAGTTGTTGAACAACCACTGCTCCGTTCATATAAAGACGGAAGCCAGATGCGTCAGCGTGCTCTTCTTCAGAGCTGGTTGAATTTGAACAGGCAACAAATAGTCCTGATACTAATACTACTAATAGGGCATTCTTTGCCATGTTAACGAATGAATGTTTCATGATTTAATGAATTGTTTTTGATTTTATTAAATAAAGCCCACCAAAGGTGGGAGGGGTAAGATCTATACTAGCAGAGGTGGGGCACGTGAGATATTAGATTGTGCTAGTCTTTTTTCTATATATGGTTCATTAAATACTAAAATCGTTTCGTCTGTTTGACGTAAAAATGATAAAAGAGAGGTTTTTTCTGGAGCCCTATCGGGTACTACAGCACAAGCAAAGCAAAAAGTGTCTTCATCCTGAACGAAATGGTATTCATCTGCGTGAATAATGCATTCAAGTGAATCATTATGGTAGTGAGTCATTGAACCAAGCAACCCTACTACCAGCAAAACACTCACACAAGCAAAGAGGTATGACCTAACCGCGTTCAAGATTTGATGAATTTGTGATTAAATGAACTTTCGAAGTCCATATAATATTTCAAAATTAGTACAAAAAAAGTAAAAAACAGTATTCAATTAGTCCTATGGCAGAACTTTTCGAAAGCTTTAAAATATGGTTTCTTGGGCTTGGAGAAAACTATGGAGTGAATCCAATTATATTTGGATCGATTTATGTTGGAGCTATTCCTTTTTTTACCTTATCAATTGGTTGGCTGGTAAAGAATTACAGGAAAGGAAAATCGATCGTTCTTCCTTCTCTTAGTGCAGGTTTTTTCTTTGTATCGGCCTATTTATACTTAATTATTGCAGGAAGAAATGTGCCTTTTTGGGTATATCTGTTTATCGTAGCGTTGATTGTAGGTGGAGCAATATCTACTTACAAAAAAGTTCGAGGCAGAATCCAGGAAACAGACCAGTAGTAGTTAGTGGAGTATTTAGCAGATTTATGGGATAAGATTATTATGCTTGGTAGCAAGCATAATGTGAACCCTATTCTATTTGCCATACTCTACTTCGCTTCAATTCCTCCTTATATGGGTTCTATGGTTTGGGCAGTAAGGAACCATAGGAGAGGCAAATCGATAAACTTTCCGGTTATAAGTACACTGTTCTTTTTTATTATGCCGGCTCTCTATGTAGCTGTTTTTGGGAGGAACGTAGCATGGTGGGTATATGTGATTATTGCCTTTCTAATTATCTACAGTACGTATACCGTTCGAAAAAAAATCAGGTCAAAACTGGAAGAGTCTGAACCTTCCTAATAATTAGTTTTTCCTTCTACATCATTTCTTCACACGCTTTTTGAATACTTAGGTTGAGTATTTCGAGCAGACGCTATGTGCGCCCGCTCTACATTCGAGGAAATCTTAACCAACTATGTAGAGGCTAATCATGGTAGAAAAACACTTTGTATACCGATTCGGAAAGATGACTGATGGTAATAGAACGATGCGCGAGCTTATTGGAGGTAAAGGAGCTAACCTCGCAGAAATGTGTAACATTGGAGTTCCAGTTCCTCCGGGATTCACTATTTCAACCGAGGCTTGCCAGTTTACTATTGAACATGCGATGGTATGGCCAGAAGCTTTATATGATCAGGTAGTTGAGGGAATCCATCATATAGAAAAGGAAACAGGAACAAAATTTGGGGATCCGGTAAACCCATTACTGGTTTCAGTACGATCTGGTGCTGCTGTTTCAATGCCAGGTATGATGGATACGATCCTGAATCTGGGGATTAATGATACAGTAGTAGATGCTCTGATTAAAAAGACCGGCAACGAACGCTTTGTGTATGACAGCTATCGTCGCTTCATCGATATGTTTGGAGATGTAGTAATGGGTGTAGCTCATGAGCACTTTGAGGAAGCAATGGAGCATCTGAAGGAGGAAGTGATGGTTACAGATGATGTAGAGCTATCAGCTGATGAATTAAAGATCCTTACGGACCGGTATAAAGCCATTTACCGAAAACACACCGGGCATATGTTTCCGGAAGATCCGTTTGAGCAGCTGAAATTTGCCATCAACGCAGTATTCTCATCCTGGAATAGTAGCAGAGCCATTAAATATCGTGAGATTAGCCACATCATCGGGCTTGTTGGTACCGGGGTAAATGTACAGGCCATGGTATATGGCAATATGGGTGAAAATAGTGCCACAGGCGTATGTTTTACCAGAAACCCATCTACTGGAGAGCACGAGTTGTATGGCGAATACCTTGTGAATGCTCAAGGGGAAGATGTAGTAGCGGGAATACGCACTCCTTTGCCTATTCAGAAAATGAAGAAAGAAATGCCCAATGTGTACGATGAGCTGTTTCGGTATACCAGCAAATTGGAGGGGCATTATAAAAACATGCAGGATATCGAGTTTACGGTGCAGGAAGGAGTACTCTACATCCTACAAACCAGAAATGGAAAAAGAACCGGAACAGCTGCTGTTAAGATTGCCGTCGACTTAGTGAACCAGGATATACTTACTAAAGAGGGAGCAATAAGCAATCTGGTGGAGCCTGAACATATCGAACAGCTACTACATCCACAGTTTTCGGTAGATGATTTTCAGGAAGATGAAATATTGGGCAAAGGATTACCTGCCTCCCCAGGTGCCGCAGTAGGGCGTGTTGTTTTTTCCAGTAAAAAAGCTGAAAAAGCAGCTGAAAAAGGAGAAATGGTTATTCTGGTTCGCATAGAAACTAGCCCGGAAGATGTTGGAGGAATGTCCTCGGCAGAGGGAATACTTACTTCGCGTGGTGGCATGACATCTCATGCTGCTGTTGTAGCCCGGGGATGGGGAAAACCATGCGTTGCCGGATGTAGCGATATTGTAATCAACTATAAGAATAAGTCATTCACTAATGGTGAAGTAACAGTGAATGAAGGTGACTGGATTTCAATTGACGGTACCCGGGGTATCATTATGCTGGGGCAACATAATATGCACCCACCTGTGCTAAGCGAGGAATATGAAACCTTTATGCGTTGGGTATCCGGATTCGAGAAAATGGATGTCCGGGCGAATGCTGAGACACCAGAGGACGCTTCGCTTGCAAGAAAACTCGGAGCTAAAGGTATTGGCCTTGCCCGTACTGAGCATATGTTCTTTAAAGATGACAGAGTGGTAGCTATGCGCAGAATGATCGTAGCTGAAACCACTGAGGAACGTTCCCGAGCTTTAAATAAGATTCTTCCTTACCAAAAAGAAGATTTTAAAGGCATCTTTAGAGTCATGGATGGGCTTCCGGTGACCGTAAGGTTATTGGATCCGCCACTGCATGAATTCTTACCTCAGACTAAAGGTGAAATAAAAGAAGTAGCAGATGATTTGGGAATAAGTGCAGAAGTACTGAAACGTAAAGTAACTGCTCTTAGAGAATTCAATCCTATGTTAGGCCATCGCGGCTGTCGATTGGGGATTACTCACCCTGAAATCACAGAAATGCAGACCAGGGCAATCATTGAAGCGGCTCTCGAGTTAAAAAATGAGGGAGTTACTGTGATTCCTGAGATTATGATTCCATTGGTAGGAAATGTCAGGGAATACATAAATCAACGTGCTATCGTTGAGCAAACTGCAGAACAAGTGTTTGGTGAATTTAAAGATCGCGTAGCTTTCAAAGTTGGAACTATGATTGAAGTACCAAGAGCAGCACTTGTGGCTAATCAGATAGCTAAGGAGGCGGAGTTCTTCTCATTTGGCACCAATGACCTGACCCAAATGGCTTTGGGTTACAGTAGGGATGATGCTTCAAAGTTCATTCCTTACTACCTGGAAGAAGGCATCCTCAAAGATGATCCATTCCAGACCCTTGATAAAGATGGGGTAGGGCAGCTTATCCATATGGGAACAGAACTTGGACATGCATCAAATAAAAATCTCAAAGTCGGTATTTGTGGTGAACATGGAGGTGATCCTGCCAGTATTGACTTTTGCTATAAACTAGGGATGGACTATGTATCCTGCTCACCATACAGGGTGCCTATAGCTCATTTAGCAATAGCACAATCGGTAATCAAAAACAGGAGCTTCAAAAAAAAAGCTGAATTTATAACAAATTAGTAAACAATCAGTCTCCGGTTTTGGTTGAGAAGAAGCGAACGATATATTTGTTGCGCTTAAACTAAGACCGGAGTTTTTTATGTCGAAATATGAATATGATGCGGTAGTAATTGGAGGTGGAGCAGCTGGGTTAACAGCATCTGGTATTGCTGCCAATATAGGTGCTAAAACCATGATGATTGAGCGTCATCGATTAGGAGGCGATTGTACCTGGACAGGTTGTGTACCAAGTAAAGTATTGCTTAAAGCAGGAAAGGTAGCTCGGCAGATTAAGGAAGCTTCCAGGTTTGGGTTAGTAGATACGGAACCAACAATCGATTTTAAAAAGGTCATAGAGCATGTTCATAAAATCCGCGACGAAGTGTACGAAGATGCGGACGATCCAAAGATATATGAAGATCAGGGAGTGGAAGTAGTATTTGGTGAGGCGAGTTTCCTTGATTCCCATACCGTAGAAATTCAACTATCTGAAGGGGAAACACGAAAAGTCTCCTCGCGATATATTTTTATAGCAAGCGGTGCCTCAGCTTCAGTTCCGCCTATTGAAGGCTTAGAAGAAGTGGAATATCTCACGAACGAGTCTCTGTTTGAGATCGATCATCTACCCGAAGAATTACTGATTATTGGAGGAGGGCCAATTGGAACAGAGATGAGCCAGGCTTTTTCCAGTTTGGGATCGAAAGTCACCGTGATTGATATGGCAGATCGCATCATGAGAAATGATGACGAGGAACTGGTTGAGATTCTAATGAGTGAGCTTCAATTGCAAGGGGTTACATTTGAAATGGAATCTTCCATTAAGACTGTAGCCAAAAATGGTGAAAGGGTGGAGGTTCATGTAGTACAAAATGGAGAAGCCAAAGTGATTTCCGGCACCCATCTACTCGTAGCAACAGGCAGGAAGCCAAATATTGATACCCTGAACCTGGAAAAGGCAGGAGTTAGATTTGAGAAGAAGGGCATTACCGTAGACGATTCCTGCCAGACTAATGTGAGCCATATTTATGCTATTGGTGATATAAACGGGAGATATCAGTTTACCCACATGAGCGAACATACAGCAAAAGTGGCAACTACCAGCGCGTTGCTTAAACTCCCCATGAAGATTGACGAAAAGAATGTGCCCTGGGTAACCTTCACAGAGCCTGAGTTAGCGCATGTGGGAAAGACTGAAGCACAGTTGGAGCAACAGGGAACCAATTTTGAGACTTACCGTTTTCCATATTCCAAGATCGATCGGGCACTGACCGAAAGCGAAGCTACGGGCCTGATTAAAATCTATGCGAATAAGCTTTCAGGTAAGATTTATGGTGCTTCTGTTGTCGGGGCTCATGCTGGCGAGTTTATCTCAGAATATGCCCTTGCGATGAAAAATGGGATAAGTATGCGAGGTATTGCTGATACCATTCATCCTTATCCAAGCTGGGCCTTAGGAGCCCGAAGAGCTGCAGATCAGTGGTATATCAAAAATCAAAGTGAGTGGTCGGTAAGGCTGATCAAAAAAGTATTTGGCTATAAGGGAGAGATTCCGGATTTCAGTGATCCAGATCGAATTGTATAATCTATTTTGGCTCTACAGCTTGTGACATTATCAGCGCTTCCGATTCATTCTGTACTAAAGATTTCTTTTCCCTGGGCTTTTCAATATTTATTGATAACAAGTTACTTGTTACTCCTTCGTGATCAGTGATTGTCCTTCTAATGAGCAGAGTATCTTTAGAACCGTAAGAGAAGCATCCCTCGATGGTCAATGACCCTTTTGTCTGGGAAGAGGAGTTGGAAATCGGAACCGTCCAGAAGCCAGCATTTCCTTTAGGAGTAAATTCCCATTCAATCCTGGCGATAGACCCTTTTTTCAACCCGGCAGGCGCTTCAAAATCGGTAGTTATCTCTATCAGGTGATCGAACATGCATGACCTGTCAGTTACCGAATAGGAGATAGAAGTAAGCCTTATTGCACACTCTCCTTGTGATTCATTGTTAGTGCATTCTTTTTGTGCAGAAATTTTTTCTTCGTTCTCTTCTAATTCATCAAGGCTTGTTGAAAGAGAGTTACTCTCACAAGAAAAAAGGAATAAGCTTAATAGAAAAAGTGAAGTTGGTCTTGACATACCCTCTTATAAATACAGGGCTTATAATATTAAAACACTCTAACATTATAAAGTTTTAATATTATTTTCTTAACCAAAAAAAGACCTGTTGAGGTTAAACAACAGGTCTGCAGGGAGTTATCGAGAGTAAGAAAATCTAGTCTGCCTCAATATCCATGTGCTTTTCACCATGGTATCCGATGTCCATCCCTTCTAATTCCAGGTTCTCGTCAATTCGACCACCTGAAGTAATTAGTGAAGCAACTTTCCAAACGATGAAGGTTGCTGCTGCGGAATAGGCGATGGTAATTAATACCGCTTTGGTTTGTACCCAAATCTGCCCAACATTTCCATAAAGGGCTCCGGCCCCACCATTGATTTCCGGATTGGCGAATACTCCGGTCAAAATAGCACCGGCAATTCCAACTAAACCGTGAATACCAAAAGCGTCCAGGGTATCATCATGACGAACCCAAGATTTTAAATGAACAACGCCCCAGTATCCCACCAGGCCTGAAACAACGCCGATTACAAGAGCACCAGTTACATCCACAAAGCCTGAGGCGGGAGTAATACCAACAAGTCCAGAAACAGCCCCGGAAGCCATACCTATTAATGTTGGCTTTTTTACAATGAACCATTCAATGGTTAACCAGATAAGAGCTCCGGCACAAGCAGCTACATTAGTAACCAACAGGGCATTAGCAGCAATTCCATCTGCGGCAAGCTGGCTGCCTCCGTTAAATCCAAACCATCCGAACCAAAGGAGGGCAGACCCTAAAATCATGAACTTGATGGAAGAAGGTTTTCTTATTTCCTCCAGGCTATGCTCCATACGTTTTCCAACCAGGTAAGAAAGCACTAGTCCGGCTACCCCGGCATTAATATGAATTACTGTTCCGCCAGCAAAATCCATTTCACCAGATTCGCTGAGGAATCCGCCTCCCCATACCCAGTGGGCTATAGGTGCATATACGGCAATTACCCAGAGTACAGAGAAAATTCCCCAGGTAGAAAAACGAACCCGTTCAATAATAGAGCCACTAACAATGGCAACAGCAATAGCGGCAAACGTACCCTGGAAAACTACGAAGAGGAGGGTGGGGATGCTTCCGGAAACATCATTTACTCCAATTCCTTTTAAAAACACATTGCTCAAGTCACCGATAAAGGCATTTCCTTCCCCGAATGCAAGGGAATAAGCAACAACCACCCAAACGATGGTTCCCGTACAAAAAGCCATATAGCTCATACCAATGGTATTGAGTACGTGTTTGTTTTGAGTTAATCCGCCATAGAAAAGGGCTAGACCGGCGGGAGTCATAAGCATAACGAGAGCAGTGGCGATAAGCAGCCATGCAGTATCACCTGCATTGATAGCGGCTTCTGTTTCTTGCCCATAAAGTGAGATTGTCCCTAAAAATAACAGCGTTAGGGTAGCTGTGAGTTTTTTCATCTATTGTACTCCAAATTAATTGCGATTAGGCGCCGGGAGTATAGGGCTTGATAAACAAAAAAACTTTAGTCTATTTCTTTATAAACTTAATTAATTAAGGTGTGGACAAAAGAAAAGCGCTTTTCTAAATATGATGAGATTGATATTTCTAATTAACTAAGATTCTGAATTTCTTTCAATTTGGCTAAAGCTCTCTCTTTCAGGTTACCAAATTGCTCTTCCGGGATATGACCGGTGGTAAACTGATAGTAAAGCCAAACGATGTATGTAGCCATCACATCCTCGTAGCAATAGTGCTCGATAAGGGATAATTCATTTCTCTTAAACATTTCATAAACCTGGTTTCCTTCCCCGGTTTGTTTGAAGGGGATTCCAATAAGCTGTCCAAGATGCTTTAGTTTAGGCCAGGAACTGGCCCCGTAATTACTGAATTCATCTACCAAATCCAGGTTATGTTTGCTGTATCGATAGCGTATATCATAATCGCTCATTCGAACGGGCATTTGTAAACCATGCTTCATAGCTCTATAAGTTAGTACCGGGATGTCAAAGCCTTTTCCATTGTGATGGATTAGGCCGAAGTCTTTATAGGTACCAATGGTTTCGAAGATTTTCTGAAGTCCTTCTTTCTCATCGGTACCGTTCCAGGCAACTTTCTGTCGGGGCTGTCCGGTATTTTCAATCCACAAACCTACCCAGGAAACCATTCGATGATACATGGGAGGGAGGAAGCCGGATTTGTTTCGTGCTAATTCTTCACTGGCTTTTTCAAGGAGCAGTTCTTCATCTGACTCAAAATCATGGAGTACTGTCCGAATAAACTCGATATCGGGAATGGTTTCTAAATCAAAAATAAAAAACATGTTAGAAGGCTAGATTGCTCGCGGATAATACCAAAATGACCAGACTTTTCAATCGACTTGTCCATACTGTAGTCGAATTGTAGCCTCTCTCTAATTATATTAGAGCCACTTTATGATCAGAGACCTTAAATATCTTGCTGCTTATATCAATCCAACACTCACCGTAATTGGTTTGTGGCTGGGCGGGGCTTTTACTTTCATGAACGTGATTTTTGTATTCGTGATGGTTCCTATCATCGACCAGTTTAGCCCTATTTCGGAGGAAAACATTCCAATAAGTGAACGGGCTGAATACTTAAAGCGCAGGTTGTTTGATTGGTTACTCTATTTAAATCTCCCCATCCTTTATTTTGTGTTAGGTTTCTTTATTCACCAGTTGAATACAGCTCCAATGACAGGATTGGAAATGGCTGGAAATCTCATTTCAGTAGGTATAGTGATTGGAACCTGCGGAATTAATGTAGGGCATGAGCTGGGGCATCGGACTTCAAAGATCGATCATTTAACTGCACAGTTGTTACTCCTTCCGGCGCTTTATGTGCACTTTTTTGTAGAGCATAACCGGGGCCATCATAAACATGTAGGCACTGATCTTGATCCGGCAAGTGCTAAAAAAGGGGAAGGGCTTTATTTCTTTTGGTTGAAGTCTACCTTTGGAGGGTACCTGAGCGCCTGGAGGATTGAAGCCGATCGACTTAAAAAACTGAATAAGAGAACGTTTTCTTTTGATAATACCATGCTCCTGTTCACCTTTTCACAAATAGGATATATATGGCTGATCTATTTCTTTACAGGATATCCAAATGTGCTTTATGTATTGCTTGCGGGAGTAATTGGCTTGTTACTCCTTGAGACCATTAATTACCTGGAGCATTATGGACTGAGAAGAAAGAAGCTCGAAAATGGTCGATATGAGAAAGTACTCCCTAAGCATTCCTGGAACTCAAATCACAGCTTTGGAAGAATTGTGTTATATGAACTCACCAGGCATTCCGATCATCATTACATAGCTAGCAAGAAATATCAGGTTCTGGATCATCATGAGAAATCACCACAGCTACCAGGAGGATATCCGGCTATGATTTTGGTTGCCCTTTTGCCCCCGCTTTGGTTTTTCCTAATGGATAAGAGAATTCCTTGAGAACAACCAGAACGTTGAACAATTGGACTTTGAACGTTGAAGTACAATATTCAGCGTTCAGCGTTCAGCGTTCAGCGTTCAGCGTTCAATGTTCAATGTTCTTCACTCTTACTTCAATCAGCTTAACTCGCCGGCCAGGCTTTTCTGAAATAGCTTTTCTATAGTTCCTTTATCCTCATAATTGCCGAGTAGCCACATCATTTTAGTGAGAGCTGCTTCGAGTGTCATATCCGCGCCAGAAATAGCCCCAGCTTTTATAGCTGCTCTACCAGCAGGGTATTTGGTTAAGTTAACAGCATCGTAGTCAGCCTGGGAGAGAAGCACTACAATTACTCCATGTTCCCGGCATCTCTCAAAGAAAGGCAGGAGGCTATATTCACCTTTCATGGGGAAATTACCACTGCCAAAAGAGCGTACAATAATGGCTTTTAGTTTTGAAAGTTCAAGAGCCATTAGGTAATTCGTATTTAAAGAAGGGAATACATTCAGAACCAATACTGAATTATCAAATGTTGGCAGAACACTAATTGGATGCTCTCCTGATTTTGAAGAAGTATTGAGCTCTACTTCCAGCCCAATTTCTGCTAACACCGGAAAATTTGGAGAACCAAAAGCATTGAAATCACCAATGCTGGTTTTCGTTGAACGGTTCCCCCGATAAACATGATCGTTGAAGCAGATTGCAACTTCTTGTAATTCTGAAGTTGCTATTTCAACCGCATTAATAAGATTGCGTCGGGCATCACTTCTGATATTACTCAAAGGTACCTGGCTCCCGGTTAAAATAACTGGTTTGGCAAGGTTGATCAGGGAAAAGGAGAGGGCAGAAGCCGTAAATGCCATGGTATCCGTTCCGTGCAAAATTACAAAGCCATCAAAAGCATCATAATGCTCTTCGATACACCGGGCTAATTCGGTCCAATGAGTGCGATTTAAATCGGAGCTATCCTCAAAAAAAAGTGGGAATGTGGCAATTTCAGCGAGCTCATTTAATCCATCAATACGTTGGTACAGGGTTTCAGACCATGCTTCCGGGTCCAGTTCAACCCCTTCACCTTTCGCACTCATGGCTATGGTTCCTCCGGTCTGAATAATGAGGATTTTTTTCATCTTGATTCTTTGCTCCAGTCGATTAACTTAACGCTTCACATTCTCTTCATGAATGTTCAGCATGTTCATTGACAAATATAAGCGCAAGATATGAAAGCGCTTTTCTTTTCTAAAATAATCAGCAATCAAAAACGGAGTTTGCCATGAAAGTTTATAATCCTACCCGCATCCGAAATGTTGTATTGTTGGGCCATTCAGGCTCCGGTAAAACAACACTCGCTGAGACTATGTTGTTTGAGTCCGGAGCCACCAATCGACGAGGAACTATTGAAGATCAGAATACCATATCGGATTACCAGCAGCAGGAAAAGGAAAAGGGGAAATCGATTTTCGCATCATTTATGAATTTAGACTGGAGGGGGCATAAAATTAACCTGATCGATACTCCGGGGACTTCAGATTATATTGGGGAAGTAGTTGGAGCACTAAGGGTTGCAGATACCGCAATTTTTACACTCAATGCAGAAAACGGGGTAGAAGTAGCTACCGATTCTCTTTGGAAGTACACACAGAAATACCAGACTCCATCTATGTTTGTGGTTAATAAACTAGACAATGAGCGATCCGATTTTTGGAAGGCTGTAGATGAAGCAAAAGAACACTTTGGCAGAGAAGTAACTGTGGTTCAGTATCCATTTAGTGAAGGTGGAGATTTCCACGCCATTATTGATGTCCTTAGAATGACGATGTATGAGTTTCCTGAAGGAGGTGGCAAACCTGATAAGCTGCCAATACCTGAATCTGAGCAGGAACGAGCTTCACAACTGCATCAAGAGTTGGTAGAGGTAATTGCCGAAAACGATGAGACATTAATGGACATCTACTTTGAGCACGGAGAACTGGATGAAGAACAAATGCAAAAAGGGCTTCATCTTTCCCTGGTCAAGCAGCAAATTTACCCACTTTTTTGTGCGTGTGCGGCAAGAAATATGGGCACAGGAAGGATCATGGGTTTTATTGATGATGTTGCCCCGAACCCATTAGAAGTTTCATCTCCTAAAACAGAAGCAGGAGATGATTTTGTGATGGATGCAGAGGGTAAGCCTGTAATATTCTTGTTTAAGACCCATTCTGAATCCCATGTTGGGGATTTGATTTATTTCAAAGTATATGGCGGTTCGGTGCTGGCAGGCATGGATTTGTTGAATGAGAGTAACTCCAATACGGTTCGCCTCGGAAATCTTTATTTAACAGAAGGTCATAAACGAATTGAAATTACCGAAGTAAAAACCGGCGATATTGGAGCGGTTGTAAAATTAAAGGATAGTGAGGTTAATGATACCCTTCATGAAAAAGGGCATGATGTAAAACTTGATCCTATTCATTTCCCTGCTACAACCATTCGTACAGCCGTTAAGTTGACGAAAGAAGGAGATGAAGACAAACTAGGCAATGCCCTACACCAGATTCACAGAGAAGATCCTTCGGTGGTAATTGAGCATAGCCAGGAGCTAAAGCAGATTATTATTCATGGGCAAGGTGAAGAGCATCTAAATACCATAGAACATGCTCTTACCAACCGGTTTCATCTTGATGTTGAGTTCATTACTCCTCGAATCCCTTATCGCGAAACGATTGGCTCGCCCATCAAAACCAAGTACAAGCATAAGAAACAATCCGGAGGTGCAGGACAATATGCCGAAGTTCATCTTCTGATCGAACCCTTTGAAGAAGGTATGCCAGATCCGGCTGATATGAAGGTTAGAAATAGAGAAGACCATGAGCTTCCATGGGGAGGAAAGCTTGTTTTCCAGAACTGTATAGTTGGTGGTGTGATTGATAACCGGTTTATGCCAGCTATTGTAAAGGGAATCATGGAGAAAATGGAGAATGGCCCTATGAGTGGTTGCCGGGCACGAGATATTCGTGTTTCCGTTTTTGATGGTTCTATGCATTCCGTTGATTCTAATGAAGCAGCGTTCAAAACGGCAGCTCGAATGGCGTTTCGAGATGGATTCCTACAGGCAAACCCAAAATTAATGGAGCCTGTTTATGAAATCGAAGTAACAGTGCCATCAGATTATATGGGAGATGTAATGAGCGATCTTGGTACACGCCGAGGTCAAATCCAGGGAATGGATGCTGAAGGAGCGCTCCAGAAAATCAAAGCGCATGTTCCTTTAGAAGAGTTGGATCACTACTCTACTCGTTTAAAGTCGATGACGCAGGGCAGTGCCACTTATTCCCGAAATTTCTCTCATTATGCACAGGTTCCATTTGATATTCAGGAACGTGTGATCCAGGAGAATCTGGAATTAGAAGAGGCTTAATTCTAATAAGAATTAGCTGGTGTTTAAATGAAAGGCAGGGGAAGATCTCTTCTGCCTTTTTTTGTTCAAAAAAAAATTACCACCCGGAACTCAATCAGGGTGGTAATGAAGGACATTGAAATCTATGTATGTCTCTATTTCTTTCTGTCTCTATTCAGAAAGCTCTATTACATAAAAATTAATTTCTTGTACACACTACCGACATAAATCTTGATTTGTAATCAAAGTCGTTGGATAGTATGTTTGCTTTGACGGGTAGAAAGTTGTCTTCAATTTGTATTAGAAACATCACTAAAAGGTATATAAGTGGATAGCCCTTTTGTGGTATTATGGAGAGGAGCTTTTCTAAATCAATTCAATTTTAAACAAATTTGCTGTCATGAGTACAAATTCAAATCAATTGCCTAGCCTTTTAAAACCATACATACGATTAACAAAAACTACTTCTGATGAGTATTCTCTTTGGATAGCCGTATTCATACCGAAAAATTACAAGGTCTCAGAGCAGCCATCTGTTACAGTAAAGAGCCCAAAATTAGTGCATGTTAGGGTAGATGTTAAAGGTCCAAAGGAAAAGCCTTCTGATAAATGGGAAGCAGTACCACTTTTAGTTTCATTACCTACTCCAACTGATGGAGTACATTCTGATGCTCAAATAAAAGTAACCGTTTGGCTGGACGACCCTGAAGATGAAGGAAGCACGGTTACCAAGTATGATGAAGCGGAAGAAGAATAATTTCGTTTTAGTAAAAAGGTGATTGCTTCGATAGCAAAAAAAGGAATCCTGGGATTGGTATTCCTTATAGTTAGCCAAACGCTATTTGCTCAGGATTTAACTCTGATAGAGTATCAGGCTCAGAAAGCCGATGACCTTTATCCGTCTAAATTAGATTCTGCTGCATACTATGCCAACAAGGCTTTAACTTCGATCGAAAATCTTGAGATAGAGACTTCGCTACATGAAGAGATGGCTGATTTATTAGGGTTGATTTATCGTAGGCAAGGAAAAACCACTGAATCAGAAGCTTCTTTTTTAAAGGCAATTTCACTTAGTAAAGAAAAAGGAAATCAGCAGCAACTGGCTGATTCCTACAACCGGATAGGATTGCTTTATCGTGGTATAGGAAGGTATGAAGAGGCTATTGAGTATTATCGGGAGAGCATTCGTATAAAAAGTGCATTGGAGGATATGCGTGGAGTAGCAGGATCTTTCAACAATCTTGGGAATGTATTTCGAGCCCAGGGAAATTCAGACTCTGCTTATGCAAGCTATCAACGAAGTATTGAGATTAGAGAAGAACTGGGAGATGAACGGTATTTATCCAGCGCCCTATTGAATATGGGAAACTGGTTGGCTGGAGAATCAGACTATCAAAACGCCCTTGTATTCTATGAGCGGTTCAAAGAGATAAAAACTGCTTCAAAAGATACAGTTGGGTTATCGATGGTGGTCAATAACATCGGGAATCTTTACTTCGATTGGGGGCAGTACGACAATGCACTCTCCAACTATCTTACCAGTTTAGAGTTTGCTCTAATCTCAAGTCCCGAAAATGGCAAGCTTTTGGCTTCGAAATATCTGAATATAGGGGTAGTCTATGAAAAGCAGGAGTATTCTGAGCAGGCAATTCACTATTTCGGAGAGGCCCTTCAAATCTATGCACAATTTGATGACCCCCAGGGAATGGGAGAAGTATTTCAAAACCTTGGCAAAGTGTATGCAGAAATTAGCGAACCCGATTCGGCATTAAAATATTATGACAAAGCCCTGGCCCAGGTAAGCCGAACAAATGATAGTAGTCGTAGGGCAAATGTATTGAGCAATCTTGGGGTGCTTTACAACCAAAAAGAGGATTATCAGCGAGGCAGAGAATACTTATTAGAAGCCGGGATTTTATATGAAGATTCGGAAGACAAACGAAAATTAGCCGAAGTATATAACAATCTGGGAGCTTCCTATTTCTATCTAAACAACTATCCTTCGGCAATCAATTATTATGAAAAAAGTCTCGATCATGCTGACGAAACTGAGTACCTGGAAATACAACGAAGTGCTTCTTTTGGTTTAGCTGAAGTTTATGGAAGGACAAGAAAATTCGAACAAGCCTTTGAATACCAGCAGCTATATGACGTGTACAAAGATAGCCTTATGGACCTGGCAAGAGTGGAGGCTATTGAAGAGCTCATCACCAAATATGAAACGGAAAAAATAGAAGCTCAGAACCAGCTATTAAGAGCAGAGAAAGCAGAAGATGAAGCCGTTATCGAACGAAGAAATGCAGAGAATCGGGCATTATTGACTGGTGTGTTTTCTCTGATTGCGGCTGTTATTGGGATTATAGCATGGTTTCAATATCGAAGTAGAAAGAAAAGAATTATTGCAGCTCAAAAAGAAACACTCTATCAAAATGAGATCGATTCCCTCTTAGACAAACAGCAGTTAAAATCTATCTCTGCTATGATGGAAGGACAGGACAAGGAGCGCAAGCGACTGGCTGCAGAGCTTCATGATCGATTGGGAAGTATTCTTTCACTGGTGAAGTTATACTTCAGCTCACTGAATGAGGATATCAAAGAAAAGCAGCCGGAACTCCTTCCTTCTTTTTCCGAAGGTAACCAGTTTTTAGACGATGCCTTCAAAGAAGTACGAGCACTTATCAAAGAAATGAAAGAGGGCACATCATCTGGTGAAGGATTAACCCGGGATTTAGAAACTCTGGTATCCAAGATTACCAAGCTTGGTATTGAGATAAAAAGCCGGATAGAACTGGATAAAAAACTAGATGCTGTTGTTGAAATGAATGTGTATAGAATTATACAGGAGGCACTTAGCAATTCTTTGAAGTATTCGAAAGCTAAACTAATCCAGTTAGAGTTAGATGACCAGGATCAGTTGAATGTATTGATAAAGGATGATGGTATTGGATTTGATACTCATGATCTTCCTAAAGAAGAAAAAAATCTTGAGAGTTACGGGCTCGAGAATATGGAAAACAGAGTAAAGCTATTAGGTGGGGATTTTAAATTGGAAACGGAGATGGGAAAAGGAGTTACTATTGATATTCATATCCCTATTGTTCAAAGAGAAGGTATTTGGAGTTCACCTAAACTAAACTGATATGCCTAGAGTAATTCTTGTAGATGATCATAAAGTGTTCCTCCAGGGGGTAGAAGCGTTGTTATCTCGTGATGAGGATATTGAAATACTTGGCACATTTACCAACGGATTAGAGCTCATGCGATTCATTGCAACAGGAATTCAACCAGATGTGCTACTTCTTGATATTGAAATGGGGAAACCAAACGGAGTTGAAATAGCAGAGAATGTGTTGCAGCAATATCCTTCAATAAAAGTGGTAATGCTTAGCACCTATTTCAATGAAGATTTTATTAGCCAGTTGATGGAAGGGGGGCTTTCCGGTTATCTATTAAAAAGTATTGGTTTCCCAGAATTAAAAGCAGCGATCAAAGATGTTGCAGCTGGTAGTTTTGCCTTTAGTCCTGAAGTGATGGAGGTAATTGTGAAAGGGTATAAGTCTTCCTCAGTTTCTTCTGAAGAAAAAGAAGGAGAGGAGTCGGGGCAGCTTTCTCAAAGGGAAGTTGAACTGATTCGATTAATTGCAGAAGAACTAACGATGAAAGAAATAGCAGAAAAGCTGTTCCTCAGCGAGCACACAGTAAAGACCCATCGCAAGAATATCATGGCGAAACTCGATGTGAAGAATACAGCCGGGCTAATTAAAAAAGCTTTTATTCTCGGTTTGATTGAGTAGCAGTTCTTCAATTATCAATTAAGCAATTAACAATTGAGAATTGAAAAATTGTTAATTGCTTAATTGATAATTCACTTGCCAGTAACCTACATCCAGCCATCGATCAAACTTAATCCCCATTTTGGGGAAGTGGGCTACCTTCTTCATTCCAAGCTTTTCATGCAACGCGATACTAGCGTCGTTAGGGAGTGTAATTACAGCGATGATTACAAGCATGCCCGCTTCTTTGAGCTTATCAAAAAGGGTTGAATAGAGCTTAGTTCCCCATCCTTTGGTAATCACCGAAGGAGAGATATAGATAGAAACTTCGCAGGTAAATCGATAACCATCTCGAGGATTCCATAATCCGGAGTAGGCATATCCTATAATTTCGCCATCCTCTTCAGCAACCAGCCAAAAATGCCCAGAATCCTGCGCCTTTTTGATTTTGTCTTCATAAAAGGAGGGAGAAACCGTTTCGTATTCCATCGTTGCTCCTGAATGTTCTACATAATGATTGTAGATTTTGGTAATGGCTGGAGCATCTAATACAGTGGCTTCCCGAATCATAGAGCCTTAAAGTTCTCGAATACGGATATTCTTAAATGCCACATAATCCCCATGATCCTGTAAACTGATATGGCCTGTATTGAATTTTCCCCAATCAGGGAAATGCTTTGAGAATTTACTTTTGACATAGGCTTGCTGCCATTGCGGACTTCCCTCTGTGAATTCCAATACTTTGATTCCATTTAGCCAGTGCTCAACTCTTCCATCTTCATATACCAGTCGTACTCTGTTCCATTCTCCTGGGGGATTTAATTGCTTAACCGTGGTGTCTGGAGCAAACATATCGTAGTTGGCAGCGGTTAAGCGGTGAGGGAGATATTCGGACGCCGAATCCACATCATCCAGTAATTGGTACTCGGGAGCAGTCTCAAAGTCATTATTGTACTTGGGGTCTTCAATCACGTGATACATGATTCCGCTGTTGCCGCCCCGGCTCATTCTATATTCTAATTCCAATATGAAATTTCCGAATTGTTGCTCAGTAATAATGGATTTTCCGAAACCAGTATTTTTGTCTACATCGTCTCCTTCCTTAGAAACAATGATCGTCCCATCTTCAATCTGCCATTTAGGATTGATTATGTCTGAATTATACTCTTTCCATCCATCGAAGCTTTCTCCATCAAAGAGTGAAATCCACTCTAATTCGCTTTCAGGTTTAGCTGATTCTTGTTGCTTAGGCTTATCCATACAGGAAGAAACCAGGAAAAGGAGTAGAAAGAAAGAAAGAAAATGATATGCGTTCATCGATAAAGAGTTAGTTTCAAAAAGGGTAAGGGAATGATGACTTTGTTTCAAGTATGTTTGATACGGGCCAGGATAATTGAAAATTCAGGATGGATGCTTTTCCCAAGAACTTCCGTTTCCGGCTCCATTTCTTCTATTACCTGGGTTATTATAAAGCCATGAGTTGTCAGTAATGTACAAACTTGCTCCGGAGAGTAATACTCAAAATTGAATTGTGTACTTGGATATTCTTTCATACATCTTTGGGGGCGGATAGCGATCGCGAGTAAACCGTTTGGGTTGAGTACTCTTTTGAATTCATCCAAAATGGCTGATCGGTTTTCCCAGAAGTAAATCGTATTTACCGTAAATAACCTATCTATAGACTGATTCGATACAGGTAGTTTTCGGGCACCAGAAGTAAAAAAAGCAGCATGTCCCAGTTCAATATGCTCCTTATTGATAGACGAAGCGGAGCGAACCATATCTTCAGAATAATCCACTCCGGTATAGTTCAGATCCTCTGCCTGAGTTAATATGTGAGAAACAAAAAAACCATTGCCCATACCAACTTCGAGGATATGATTTCCATCTTCGATTTGGAGTGCAGAGATGGTGGCCAGGTTCATTGCTTTATTACTTTCATTCATGGCAGAAGCAACTTCACTTCCGAATTCTCCGGTAGGTTTTCGAAGTTGAGCAGCAACTTCTTTCAGGAAAGTCTCATCAGGCATAAGCTTTTCTTTCAAAATACGATGTGAGTTTGATTACCTTTGTTCAAAAGTTATAAAAGATGGCGATACGAACCTTAACGGAAAATGAAATTCAGGCTATAAGTGCTGCGAATGTATGGAGCGAAGGCTGTCCGTTACCTCATTCCAGGTTAAGGGTAGTTGAAATTGATTATCTGGGCTTTGATGATCAGGAGCATTCATCCTCTATGATTGTGCTTGATAGTGTTTCTGAATCGGTAAAAAAGATTTTTGAAGAGCTGCTTTCGCTTTCATTTCCAATTTATAGTATTACACCCATGGAGCAATTTAATGGAGATGACGTTGCTTCTATGGAAGCCAATAATTCTTCAGCGTTTAATGGACGCAGGATCATGAATACTAATCGCTGGAGTAGCCACGCTTATGGGTGTGCAATAGATATCAACCCAGCTCAAAATCCTTATATGTTACTTGATAAGGAGCATGCTCAAATCAAAGTATATCCGTCTTCTGCCATAGAATATGTGAACAGGAACTCACTGAAAAAGGGGATGGTAGAACCTATTGTACCAATTTTTGAAAAATACGGATTTGCGGATTGGGGAGGGAATTGGGAGCATAAACCAGACTACCATCACTTTCAATTACCGTGGGACAGAATAGAAAAACTGATCTAACTCTTTATAATCAATCCGAATTATCGTTATGCCGATAAGCTCTTAGCTCACCAATACTGAAATCAGGATAACTTGAAGCTGGATATTGGGAATCACTAAACCGCAATTGCCATCCTGTTGTTTGATCAGGTCCTAGAGAAAAGGTGAAAGAAGTATTATCTCCACCCATTTTGAACGAAGAACTAGCATCTCTAAAGAAAGAACCTTCCATGTACCAAATCGGGCTTACATTAGAGTTTCCGGTATTGGTAATGGTTCCAGTAGCACGAAATTCGTTACCGAAAACATAGGTTGAGTCTATAGTGATCCGCACATTTTGAATGACAATTACATCGTCACTACCGGTTACGGCTGACGATTCACAACTTAAAACTACAAGGGCAACAAGAATAGAAAGGATTACTGAAAATTGCTTCATGACCTGATTATTTAGTTCACGGTAAAGTTAACTGAAAAAGGCTTTCTCAAAAATTAATTTTCATCCGGAGCCATTAGCTCCAGGAACTCAATAAATCGCACAGGCAGGGTAAAAGGCCTTTCCTTAGGAATAGGTTCCCATTTAGGAAGAGGGCTTGATGTTGTTTTTTGGGGGCGTAATTCCGGATTCCATTGGAAACCATCTAATCGTCTTGTGGCTAACTGTGCGTATTCAGGAAGAAAATACCCTTGGTTTTTCCCCATTTTTGCCTGGGATAGTTCTCCATTTTCAAAGTATAGTATAGTCTTCGGAGAGACGCTTTCCATGGCTCCATCGGCTTCACCATTGTCATTTTTTGTATGATAGAGTAGTTCACTATTTGGGTGTATCTGGATCTCAGATACTTCACCCATATCAAAGAATGCTATTAACGAGTCTCCTTTAAGTTGATGCAAACGACTTGTAGCAGAATCCTCCTGTACAGCAAAAGCTCCTATATAAGCTTTTAGTTGTTTAACACGATTGCTATCAAGTTGAACTTCAATAAATGGCCCGTTAAGCTGAATGCGTTTGTGCCAGGCTTTTGGATCGCCATCAAGTTCAAAAAGCTCGGTTTCAGAATCATAAAACAAGGAGTCCGAAAGGGAAGAGAAGTTCTCAGACCATACAGAAACATTCGTGTAGCCACTTATAGTGGAGGAGGAGTCATTTTCGAGCATTAGGAGCTCATGTGCGTAGATGTGAGTGGTATCCGAAGTTGTGGAATCGGTATCAATTTTTCTTAGATAACCATTTCCCTCAACATATCGATAGCCCGTAGAATCAGCTTCTAAGAAATCTCCAGTTAGTAATCCATCGTTTGTGCTATCAACCACAAATACGTTACTATATAATTGTAAAAACTCCCTTTCCCGGTTAATAAATAAGCTGTCTCCTTCAGCATATTGTGCCGAGTCGGATATTTGAACATGGTTTCGAAATACTGCACTGTCCTGATTCTGGAAGTACACCCCTTGAAAAGCAGTTAGTACTCCATCTTCGTCCTCAAGACGAATTCCCTCCTGGAAATAAGCTACTTTGGTTGTGAAGTTATAATCCACTTTTTCCCCAAAAAGGGTGGTACTGTCTTGAAGGATTACCACCCTACCTCGGAGTTTGCTTAATTCCTGATTGGTATAATAGTAGAGCGTATCCGTCCAGATATTTTCTGTAGAGGTATCAATCTGGATATTGCCAAAAGCACGAAGTTCGTTTTTGTTGATAAATTGCCATGCACTGTCACATAACATAGTGACGTCTCCCAGGCTCATTCGCGCATTATATATTTTTCGGATTTGTTCTCCATTGATGGTTTCTAACTTTGCAGATTCAAAACGCTGGAGAGTGACAATATTTTGAGCAGATACATCTGGTGCAGAAGCTCCCCATCCGATCAACATAAAGAGTGTTATGAAAATATAGCGCCTCACTAGTCGATCACCACCTGTCCACCGCCTTCATTGAGTGTGTAATTTGTGAGGTCGGTATCTCCAAAGAAGCTATTTGCAGCAATACTATCAGGAGGGGAAATAAAAATCACAAAATCGGGAGTACTGACTTTGTCATTGTTTCTATCCCACTTTAAATATTCAGATCGAAGTTTTCTTGCATCATCTGTAACTACTCTAACAGTACCGAACATCTCAAAAATACCTGCATCGGGTCTGTATACAGCACTATCACAATTAACACTGCTTTTGAAATATCCATCTTCATCGAAGATTTCAATAAAAACGGGCCCGCTAATTCTAGTCTCATGTCTCTCTGAGTCTTTAATGGTTGTTGAATAACTGCCCGTTAGGTTTAGGCTTCTGTGACCATCTTCAATAATTTTCATCGATACTCCCCAGCTTTCAGTAGTAGTGAGCAAAGAATCTGCTAATGCATTTCTAATTTGCTGAGTATCATACTCAGAGAGTTTAGAACAGCTTAATGAGAGATAGATGAATAAAAGGGGGAGGATGAGTTTATGTGGTTCCAAAATATCGATCTCCTGCATCTCCAAGGCCGGGTACGATAAAGGCATGTTCATTCAGTTTCTCATCAATAGCTGCGGTAATGATGGGGACATCTGGATGATCGGATTGAAGGCGTTCAATTCCTTCAGGGGCAGCAATAAGGCAAACAAATTTGATGGTTTTAGCTCCGTTTTCTTTGAGAAACGAAATAGCATGACTGCCACTTCCCCCAGTGGCCAGCATAGGGTCGACTACAAGGTTGTAAGCTTCCTCAATACCGTGAGGTAGATTATCGTAGTAGTTAACAGGATCATGAGTTTCTTCGTCTCGATAAACTCCAACATGCCCCACTTTTGCTTCAGGCATAAAGTTCACAATTCCATCTACAAGGCTTAGTCCGGCCCTTAGGATAGGAATTACAACAACCTCAGGACCTGGTACAAAGCCTTTCGTTTTTTGAATGGGAGTTTCAATAATTGTTTCATCAAGTGGAAGGTCCGACAAAGAATGGTAAGCAAGAATCACCCCAATGTTAGACATTGCTCGCCTAAAGGCGGCAGTATGCGTTTCCTTATCCCTTAAAAATGTGAGATACCGATCAACAATAGGGTGATTGATTACCGTGACATTTTCCATGTTAGTCGTTCGTTTCCACTCCTTCCATTTTAGCAAAGTAAACCTTGCTCGCTGTTGCTACCACACCAGAAAGTGCAAATAAAGCAATAATATTCGGGAAGGTCATCAAACCAAGGGCGATATCTCCAATGGCCCATACCGTTTCCAGAGCCAGCACCGCTCCGATAAAATGCATGATTAGATAAACAACCTTATAGTAAATGATAGATTTATCCCCTGCCAGATATTGAATGGATCGGTCGCCATAATAGCTCCAGCTGATGGCCGTAGATACCCCGAAAAGAATCACGCAGATGGTAACGATATACTTTCCGCCACCAAATAGGGGAGAGAGCCCTTCTTCAAAAGCGATTGCTGTAAGAGGTGCACCATTTTCGACAATACTGGTGTAGAGTGTTTCTATTTCAGCTCCACCTGAAGATGTAATAACTACACTACCATCATCTTGAACTTCAATACTACCATTAAAAGCTTGAGTTCGGTCTTCGTTCGTATAAATAGCACCCTTGTCATGATCATTTCTCTTGATGGTACCGTTTGTTGGTACCCCATCAACAATTAAAAGAGTGTTTCCTGGTCCATCGACAACAATCTCAGTCTCTGTAGCACTTTCTGTAAGTATGGCGTCATGTCTTTGATCCCAGACACCAGTACTTACAATCACAAGACCGGTCATCGTACAAACTACCAGGGTATCAATGAATGGTTCTAAAAGAGCTACAACACCTTCACGAACAGGTTCTTTGGTCTTAGCAGCACCATGAGCAATAGGAGCGGAACCCTGACCTGCTTCATTTGAAAATAATCCTCGTTTAATACCCCAAACTAACGTAGTTAAGAAAAGACCAGAACCAACACCGAAGGCACCAGCTTTAGGGGTGAAGGCATACTCAAGAATAGTTCCGAAAGCAGGAAGTACTTTATCGTAATTCAATAAAAGGATCACTAATGCGCCCAGTACATAAATGATAGCCATTAGCGGCATTAGACTAGCTGTTACCTTACCAATTCTTTTGATTCCGCCAATAATTACTACACCAACAAGAGAAGCGGTAACTAACCCTGTAATCCATCCCGGAACGAAGAAGGTACTCTGAAGGGTATCAGCTACTGTATTTGCCTGTACCGCATTTCCGGTGAGGAATGAACAAATAACAGCCATTGCTGCAAAGAAAACGGCTAACCACTTCCAATTCTCGCCTAACCCTTTTTCGATATAGTACATTGGTCCACCTGATACAGAGCCATCCGCATTCTGTATCCGGTATTTAACAGCAAGGGTACATTCCGTGTATTTAACAGCCATTCCAAAAAAGGCAGTTACCCACATCCAAAAAAGTGCTCCGGGACCTCCATAATGGATAGCAATGGCTACCCCGGCTATATTACCGATCCCAACAGTTGCAGATAGTGCGGTAGTTAGTGCCTGAAAGTGATTTACATCGCCCACGGCGTCCGGTGAATCATATTTCCCCATAACGGAGAGGATACCGTGCTTAAATCTTCTTACCTGAACAAAGCCTAGTCGAAGCGTAATAAAAATCCCAAAACTCAAAAGAACGGCAACCATAATTGGGAAGTAAGTAGGAGTGCTCCATACTAAGTTATTCAGGGTATCAACAATACTTTCAAAAGTTTCCATGCACTATCGTTTATTGAATGGTTATTTAATTAAGCTGCCAAAGTAATAAACATTTAACAAAGAATGATAGGGGATTCCAGTTGTATTTCTTTTATAGCAACAAAATGAACGATTTGCTTTTTGTATTGTGTTGCCATGCTAATTAAGAATAACGAGCTATTAAGAAAATGACGAAAGCAGATATCGTAGATATTATATCATCATCCGTAGGGCTTACCAAAGTTGAGACTGAGGCGGTGGTAAATGGTTTTATGGAAACCGTAATTGATTCAATGAAAAGGGGCGAAACTATTGAACTTCGTGGCTTTGGGAGCTTTAAGGTAGTAAAACGAGCTCAAAGAGTTGCTCGAAATCCTAAAACGAATGTTGAGGTAATTGTACCAGAACAGTTTGCTCCGGTTTTGAAAATGTCCAAGGACTTTAAAGAAGCCGTAAATGAATCAATGTCTGAGAAAATTTGATTTAGAAAACCTAAGTAAAGTTCTTATTTTTGGCCCTTGTTCGAACAATAAACAATGAAATAACACCTAGGTGAGCATTTATGCCAAGTGGTAAAAAAAGAAAACGCGCTAAAATTGCGAAGCATAAGCGCAAAAAGCGCCTGAGAAAGAACAGGCATAAAAAGAAAAAGTAAGATTTTAGGCTCCTCATTGTGGAGCCTTTTTTTTGCCATTAAGCTGCAATACTTTCCTGCAGCACTTCATCACAAAGATGAATGACCTTACTCGCTTTAAGTAGTAAATCCTGGAATTTTTTACTTACCACATTGTTTACGTCATTCACCGTTTTAGGGGAGTCAAATTCGTATTGGAAATAAGAGATTAAATTTATGGCTGACAAGTATTTACCCGAGCTATCTCCCTCGATCTCGATATGCCATCTTGTGATTATATTCTGATCTTTAAGAAGCTGGTTGATTTGCTTACTTATAGCTTCCATCCAAAGGCTGGCTTGTTCTATTCTGTAATTACCTTCCTTCTCAGGGTATTCAGGTTGGCAGCGTTCAATGTCAAATAACCAGGAAATCTCGATATCAATGGTCGGGGATACGGGATTTTTAAAAAGCTTTTTAATTTTGAGAAATGGATGGCTATTCATCCCTTCTAATTGACGAGCTACCGTAGCTTCTCTAAAACTATCCCAGTCAAAATTAATCGAAAGCGCCTCGAGAAATTCTGAACTATTCTCTAATTCAATAAGTAGTTCAAGCCCGATGGCATTAATCTTATTATCTTCCCAGGTTTTAAAAGTCCTGCTTTTTATTCCACGTTTGTCTAACTGAGTGTTGACGGTATTAACGATGGAATTAAAAATTGGATAGTGCATAAATATGATTAACTAAAATTACTCTCTTTATTTAACGACTTTGAATTATTACGAACTAATATATTTAAAGCGGGAGCTGAAAAACAAATTAACGAATTGTGTAATTGAATTAGCTACAACGCAATTCAAAAACGTACTCGAATTGTATATCAAAGGGGATTCTAAAAGTTCCAGGTTAGTATTTAATACTTCTCCCGGAAATATTTCTTTGTTCCTGGATGGCGATCGCTCCCCAAAAAAATCGAACCGAATTACTTTTTTCGAGGCCATTTATTCCATTCCTATTGAAGATATATTCCTTGAGGAAAATGACCGGATTATTTCTATTAGTTTTAGTAATGGTCAACAGCTTACTTTCAAACTATTCAGCTCAAGGGCTAATGCCTATTTAGTTGAAGGGGAAATAATCGAAGAGTCTTTCAAGGATTTTGGAGAAGTTGGTAAGCAAGCTCCCCTACCAAAGAAGAGTGTACCGTTTCAACTAATGGGCGAAGGCAAATCGGTAAAACAACTTCTCCTGGAGAGTAACAACCTGCTCCCAAGGGCGCAGATAGACTCTCTCATAAAGCTTAATAAAATGGAAAATGCTACTACTGACGAAATCCTTGAATTCTCCAGAAAGGTTGATTTGTTATTAAGAAATGAAGCCGAGTTTAGGTTGCTAAAAAAGGGGGTTGCGACACTGTTTCCCGAAAGTATATTACCTGTAGAAACGGAGAAAATGTTTGATTCAGTAAATGATTTAATATTATGGAGATCAAAGAATTACTCGGGTCAGTTAAGATTTGATCAGAGAAAAAATATACTTCACAAGTCTATTAGAAAGCAGTTAAAGAGAATTGATTCAGTACTTAATAATTTGGCTAAAGCAGGAGCAGGGTTAGAAAGAGCTCAAGACTTCGAACAAAAGGGACATATACTCATGGCAAATGCACATTTGGGTATGCCTGATAGTGACAAGCTTTCCCTGGTTGATTTCTATAATGACAATGCGCAGCTGGAAATAGAAGTGAATGAAGAATTGAGCATTGCCGAAAACGCGTCCAGGTATTATGAAAAATCTTCTAATTCAAAGAAGTCCTATCATGAAGCGATGGAAAGGATTCCGCTATTAGAAAAAAAGCGTGAAAAGCAGCAAGAATTGCTCAATGAACTGGAGGGAATTGAAGATTTAGTTGAGCTCAATAATTGGACTAAAAACCATAAAGAGGAACTAGCAACCCTTCAAAATTCTTCAAATAATGAAAAGAGCAACTCTTTACCTTTTCATGTGCTTGAGGTTGATGGTTTTGAAATATGGATTGGTAAAAGTGCCAAAAGCAACGATAAGCTGGTTCAACTTTCGCATAAAGAAGACGTTTGGCTACATGCCCGGGGTGTTTCCGGTTCACATGCATTAATAAGAATGAAGAATAAAAAAGAAATGCCCCAAAAGGAGTTGATTAAAAAAGTAGCTGGTTTTGCTGCATATAATTCAAAAGCGAAGGGGGCGGAGTTGGTGCCAGTGATTTATACTAAAAGAAAATTCATAAGAAAACCTAAAGGAGCTGCAGCTGGGGCAGTGTTAGTACAGAAGGAACAAGTGGAATTTGTAGAACCTGAAAAACCTTAACAATGAATGAATACCGATTAAAAAGATTTCAGGGAAGTATTTTCTTAACAGGTTTTATGGCCTCAGGAAAATCTACAATAGGTAAATTAGTAGCGGAGTTGATCGATCGCCCATTCTTCGATTTAGATGCAGTTATTGAAGAAAAAGAACTCAAGCCGATCAAGGAAATATTTAATGATCATGGAGAAGAGTATTTCAGAAAAAAGGAGCTGGAATACCTCACAGAAATATCAAAGAGTTTTAAAGGAGTGGTAGCTTTAGGGGGAGGAGCTCTTCAAAATCAACGGGTAATTGATCACTTAAAACTATTTGGCTTACTGGTATTTATAAAAACACCTATCGAGGTAATTGTTGATCGTGTAACTAGAAATACTTCACGGCCAATGGTACTTGATGCTCAGGGGAAAATAAAATCCAGAGAAGCTCTTTTTACCGAGCTTAAAAGCTTATATTTAAGCCGCGAAGGATTTTACTCTCAGGCCCAAATTATTGTGGAAAGTGATGGTTATAGGCCGAAGGAGGAGATTGCCCAAATACTGATTGAAAAGCTAAAAAGGCATGTCTGAAGTTATTTCAGTTTCTACCATATCTGAAGATACATACAACATAAAGATTGGAAAAAACCTCATAAAAGAAGTTTCAGGATTTATCTCCTCAAGTTTCAGTGCAAAAAAACTGTTCGTCATAATCGACGAAAAGGTATATACCCATCATAGTGAATACATTGATAAAGGCTTAAGCACTGATTTCGAAAGGGTGATCAAGTACGTGGTTCCAAGTGGAGAGAGTAACAAGAGCCTGGATCAGTTTTCGAGCATAGTGCATTTCCTTTTGCAAAGTGGAGTAGAAAGAAATACAGCGTTACTCGCTATTGGAGGAGGGGTAGTGGGTGATTTAGCAGGATATGTAGCGGCAAGTTTGCTCAGAGGAATTCCCTTGATTCATATGCCAACCACGTTACTGGCCATGGTGGACAGCTCTATAGGTGGTAAAACAGGGGTAAATCATTCTGTAGGTAAGAATTTGATTGGAGCTTTCTATCAACCTAAAGCAGTATTTGCGGATATCAGGTTTTTAAAGACCTTGCCCCAAGAAGAATGGGTGAACGGGATGAGTGAGATCATAAAATATGGTATGATCGAAGCTCCCGATATTTTTGCACAATTAAGCACCCTCACTAACGAAGGTAAGATGGCCTCTCCTAAAAACTGGATGCCTATTATTGCCCAAAGTGCACAGATAAAAGCAGATATTGTCTCAAGAGATGTGAAGGAATCAGGAATAAGAGCGGCACTTAATTTTGGCCATACCTTTGCCCACGTAATTGAAAATGTGGGAGGTTATGGGAAATACTCACACGGTGAGGCAGTTTTTGCAGGCATGTTTGGAGCCGTGGAAGCATCCAATGCATTGGGAGCAAATATTTCATTATCAAATTTAAAGCAGTTCAAGGCGTTATATAGTTTTGATTTGAACGATTTATCATCTACCCCCAAAGAGCTTACTCGATTGATGTTGAAAGACAAGAAAGTTAAGGATGCAACAATAAGGCTGATTCTTTTAGAAGGTTTGGGAAAGCCTTACACAAAATCTTTCTCTGAAACTTTACTGGTTGAAGATAGTTGGAATGCTTTGATCGCAGCATTTACCTGATATGGCATATAGATGGGTACATAGAGCCTGGAAGATTTTCTGGACCGTCTTAGGCATACTAATCCTGGTATGTACTGTATTGGGATTGGTTGGATTTGGTATTCTACAGTTACCCGCTTCCAAGAGTTATATAGCTTCTAAAATTGAAGATAATTTCAACACTCAGTTTAATGGAGTGTTAAAGCTGGGAGAGTTTTCCGGTGTATTTCCGGTAGATTTTGAATTCAAAGAAGTAGCTATATATCCGGACTCTTCTTCGTTTGAACCTGTTTTTTTAACTGACGCGGTTACTGCTTCCATTGATTTTTGGGCGTTGTTTCGAAATCAATTCATTATCAGTGACCTGGAAATCAAAAATCCGAAACTAATTTTAAGGCAGAATGCTCAACAGTCGCTAATCTATGCTGTGAAAAGAAAACCCGCAGAGGAGAATTTGGCGACGAGCGAAGAAGCTCCGGAACGAGTTTTTGAAATACTAGCTCCTTCACTAACAATTAGTGGAGGTAAAATGGTCTTTGATCACCCTCAGGAAAGCCTCTCTGATGGGGTAGATACACTTGCTATTCAGGACATATATGTTCAACTATTTTTTGAATACAAACGCGATAGCAGGTTTCTGGATATAGATCGGCTAAATTTTAGTATTCCTCAATACGATATTGAAAATGGAAGCGCATTTGGACAAATATTTAACGACGAGCGATTCCTGGAATTTAATGCATTTAGTATAAGAGCAGGGAGTTCAGCGCTTGATTTTAGCAGTGAATTTGATGGTATTGATTTGTTTCAGGAGGATATTCCGAGGCAGATCGAAAATTCTTCAATCTCTTATCGAGTAGATGAATTGTTAGTATCGCCAGGGTTAATCAACAGGTTCTACCCTGAATACCCTGATTTTGAACAGGTACTTTACGCAAGCCTTAAGGGACAGGGGTCATTGGACTCTCTGTTGTTTGATGAATTTGATCTCTTCTTTGGAAGTACTGGGGTGGACGGTTTTGGTGTTATTACCAATCCTTTAGATAATCAGCTATTAGAATATAACATTGAGCTCGAAAGCATTCTGATTGATACTACAGAGCTTTCAGATCTTATTCCGGAACTTACTCAACCTCAATTGGAAGCCCTGGTCAATTCCAGCTATGAGATCGCTTTAAATGGAGACTTATCGAGATTAAAAGGGCAATTAGAAATTTTGGGTAGTATCGGGGAGGTTGATACCGATTTTGAAATGAATTTAGAGGAAATCTCTGAAATTGCTTTGAATGGAAGCTTTACTCATGTAAATCTTGCTAATATAATCTCGGAGCAAATTGTTACCAGTGATCTGACCGGGACATTCGATTTTAGCACTTCACATGCTAATGAAATCAGGGAGGCTGTTGGTAGCTCAAGTTTCTTTTTTTCAAATGGTCATCTAAATGGAGTCAATTTTGATACGCTTTCGATTGAAGGAGCATGGGCTGATGGGTTAATCCGACCCCAAATGATGTTCACTTCCCCGACCGCAGCACTAACAGGTAGGGGGACTATTGATGTAACCGACTCACTTCCAAGCATTGAACTGACGGGAAGTGGAAATAATGTGGATCTTAGAGGGTTTACACAGGCCGCTTCCTTGGATTCAGTATTTGCGGACCTTGAATATGAAGTATTCTTAAAGGGAAGTAATCTTGATAATGTATTTGGACAACTCACTCTTGATATCCCATTTGCAAGAGTAGGTACGGATACTTTACCCACACACCAGGTATATATTGATCTAAATGAAGTAGATGAACCTACCCGAACATTAAGGTTAACTTCTACTGCTTTTGATGTTTCGTTGGAGGGTAGTTTCCAGCTTGTTGAATTGACAAGAATGGTTCCTTATTGGAGTAGTTACTTTAAAGACCGGACAAATGAAGAGATACTACTGAAGCCTGTTCTTACAGCATCGGATACACTCATAAGCATCGTGGATCAAAACTTCTCGATGAACGTTGCACTAAAAAACCTGGATTTAGTAAAAGCATACATTCCATCTTTTCCTTCTGTATCAACAAACGCTCAGATGAGATCAAACATTAATGGAGATGGGAACAGGCTTCTGTTTAATGCAACGATTATCGATCCGTTACTAAGTTTTAGAGAAACCTTAGTAGACTCGTTAACCCTTCAGCTCACTGGTAGCTTCAGGCGTTCAGAAACATTGAAGTCTTTTTCGGGTTTACAGGCTCAATTAGATGTTGGCTCAATTTCTACAGCTTTGATCGACGCAAATGGGTTATCATTTGCATTCAACATGCAGGAAGATTCGATTAGCTACAGTCATTCAATCGAAGAAGTAGCAGAGGATTCCCGGTTCGATTTAACAACGGGTATTGCTCTTTCTGATTCTGTGATTACCGCTTATGTACTTGATCTTGAACTCGGAAGTGATGTGTACTTGTGGGAAGGAGTCAATACTCCATCGCTCCAATACCTGGAGAATAGAAAACTGAGATTCGAAAACTTTCAGCTAAGTAATTCTGATGAAAATATTGCGATTGAAGGAGTCTTAAGTGCTGACGCTACCGACTCAGTTAACTATCAAATAGATAATGTTAACCTGGCTCGGATTTCTGATCTATTAAGCGGTCGGATTAATTTTTCGGGTGATTTAAATGGTAGCTTTACCACCCGTTCACTTACAAGATCTCCAACTCTTCAGGGAGAACTAAATATTTTGGGGCTTGGATTGGATAACAATGTGGTGGGAGATGTGTCAGTTACCAGCGAGTTCAACCAGCCGTTAAACAGGTTTGATACAGAGATATCAGTTGATACAGATTCTGCTAAATACCCGAGCTACTATGTGAGGAATGACAGGGTGGGGCAGGACATAAATCTAAAAGGCTACATCCTTGCTCCGGATAATAATGGTTTCCCAGAAGCGGACTCATTGTTCCGATTTGACCTGGATTTTGATAACATCGATTTGTGGGTGATCCCTTTTATTGCTCCAAGAGTTTTCTCCGAAATGTCAGGAAAAGCGACTGGAAGTGGATTGATATGGGGTAATCTGGATAATTACGACTTCAATATTGATTACGACATCGGGATAGACGATGCGGTGTATATGAAACCCCGATTCCTGGATACTTTTTACTATGGAATTGGATCCATAAGCTTTAATAGAGCAGATGGACTGAGGTTTAATAATGTATTTGTGATAGATCCTTCTGGCGGTTCTGCCATATTAAGCGGTACCTATAACCTGAACGATTTTAGTAAGCTTCATTCTATTGATTTATTGATAGAGATGGATGAGTTCCAGTTTTTGAATAGCACTCTTGCTCCGGAGCTTCCATTTTTTGGAGACGCTTATGGCACCAGTACAGTACGGCTATCAGGAACAAACCTTGAACCGGTACTTGAAACCGTTACCCCAGTATTTATTTCGGATTTCTCAAACATTGGAATTCCTCTACTGGAAGAAACAGAGTTTGATGAAGACAACAAGTTTATTCGGTTTGTGGATGATTTTTCATCAGTGGGTGGGGCAGAGGATATTTCAGGATCTGGATTGCCAGTATTCTCTGCTCAGGAAACAGGAGACCCGTTTGAGCGTACTTTCACAGAGCGTTTCACACTCGATTTACAGTTTATAGCTCAAAACCCTATGACGGTCAGGCTTATTTTTGACCCTATTACCGGAGATATTATTACTGCCGATGGTACTGGGCGTCTGAGAATACGGTTACAGGACGAGCAGCTGTCAATGTTTGGCCAGTTTGATATCTCAGGGGGTAACTATCAGTTTGTAAGTGGGGATATTTTCGCAAGAAGGTTTGAGCTGGAGAGAGGGGGTGCCATCACATGGAATGGAAACCCTGCAGATGCTGGCCTTAATTTAAATGCGGTTTACGAAGCCCGGCCAGATATTAACCGGCTAACCCAATCCACCATCGAGATAGATCAGGATAATTCGCAACGAGTTCCTGTGGAGTTAGTCCTAAATGTCGGCGGGACGTTAAATAGTATCGAAAATGATTTCTTTTTTAGATTGCCCAATACCTTTGAATCTAGGCAAAACACAACCTTAAGTACCCAAATAAATACCCTTAACAGAAACGAAGATGAGAAGTTAATCCAGGCTACTAGCTTTTTGTTAATGGGAGATTTTATAGCATCTACTACCTCAAGTGCCAGTACAACGGATTCTTTCACAGAAAACTTTTCAGGAAGTGGAGCTGTTTTAAACCCACTATTATCTAGCCAGGTGATTAGCCCATTATTATCAAATCAGATTAATTCCTTATTAAGGAGCGACATTGGGAGTTTGGATATAGACTTCAACTTAAATACATACAACAATGTTGATCTTGCGGTAGCTTTAAGGTTATACAACGATCGTATTATTTTAAGCAGGGAGGGCCAGATCACGGGAGCTCAATCAAATATTGGAGATATTGGCGCAACATATAGGATAAATCAAACACTTTCGGTAACAGCTTTTCATCGGCAAGACCCTACATTTAGTAATTTTGGAGGTGGAGAAGACAGTCAACAGGCCCAGGATATAAATGGTGTCGGACTGGAAGCAGAAGTAAATTTCAATAGCTGGGATGAATTCTTGAAGAGAATTACCCGCCCATTTAGGAGGCTATTCGGGAAAAAGAGTAACAATGAAGAGCGGCAAGAACAGATAACAGAAAATCAAACCTCTTCAACATCAGATAATTAATGAGCAGAAGCCAGAGGCTTAGTACCCTAGAAGAAATAGTAATGGACCTGGTGAAGAACAGTCCGGGAAAAAAGCTACCCAAGCAAACTCTTATTGACGTACTCATTTTAAGCAGTAAAAAAGAACTTAAAAGACTTGATAAAGCCATCAATAGCCTGGCATCAAAAAGGTTGATCGTTAAAGATGGCAATTCCCTGTACGTCAAAAAGAACAATACGAACTCGCAAAATAGGGAACCACGGGATCAGCTTGAAGGAAGGATTCAGATAACCAGGACAGGGATAGGATTCGTAACGGTAGAAGGTTTGGATGAAGACGTAAAAGTTTCCAAAAGAGATGTTGGTACCGCCCTACAGGACGATAAAGTAAGTGTTAAAATCACAGGTGCGAATAGATATTCAGGCCAGCCACAGGGAAAGGTGGTTGAGATACTGGAAAGAGGGAAGGGGTTTTATGTAGGCACCCTTGTGAAAACCGGAACAAAGACCTTCATCATAGAGCCTGACCAAAAATCGGTTCACACCGATTTCTATGTTCTTTTTGAAAACCTGAATGGTGCCAAGCCAGATGATAAGGTGACGTTTGAGTTAAAAAAATGGGTTCATCCTCAGGCATTACCTGAGGCCAAGGTCACTTCGGTACTGGGCAAGTCTGGAAGTAACGATGCCAAAATTCTATCCATTTTAGCAGAGAATGAACTTGTTGCGGACTTCCCACCTGAGGTAGAGAAATTTGCAGAACAATTATCGGATGAAATTTCTGATGAAGAAGTTGCCAGGCGAAGAGATCTTAGATCGGAAATGGTATTTACCATTGACCCTGCTGATGCCAAAGACTTCGATGATGCCTTAAGTATCTCTTATACAGAGCAAGGCAATTATTATTTGGGAGTTCATATTGCTGATGTGACTCACTATTTAAAAACAGATACAGTACTGGATAAGGAAGCATTTGCAAGAGGCACCAGCATCTACCTGGTTGACCGGGTGATCCCAATGCTCCCCGAAAGACTAAGTAACGGTGTATGTAGCCTGCGGCCAAACGAAGATAAATTTACCTATAGTTGCTTCATGGAAATCGATAACCAGGGAAACCTTGTAGATTATTCCATCGAGGAAACCGTTATTCATTCAAAGCAACGATTTACTTACGAGCAGGCGCAGGAGGTTTTAGACGGGGCAGATCATCCATACAAAAAGGAAGTTCATCTGGCGGGTAAGCTGGCAAAAACCTTAATGGAGAAACGCTTCAAGGAAGGGGCTATTGATTTTGATACTCCAGAACCTCGTTTTGTACTAGATGAAAAAGGAAAGCCGATCGAGGTAATCCTAAAAGAAAGAAAGTTTGCTCATCGTTTGATAGAAGAGTGTATGCTGATGGCAAATAAGACCGTAGCCCTTCATGTGGATAATCTGAGAAGAGAATCAGGAAAGAAGCTTTCGAAAAACCTTTTTCCTTTTTTCTATAGAATACATGACAAACCCGATGGCAAAAAACTAAGTGCGGTAGCAGAGCAGGTTTCTCCTCTAGGTATTCATTTTTCAACGGATAAAAGCCTTTCTGCAAAAGTGATCAACAAACTTCTGAATGAAGTTAAAGGTACTTCGGTTGAAGTTATTGTGAATGAACTTACGTTACGTGCAATGGCGAAGGCAGAGTATAGTCCGAAAAATATTGGCCATTTTGGGCTGGGATTTGAACACTATGCACACTTTACCAGCCCGATTCGCCGTTATCCTGACGTAATTGTTCACCGCATCTTAAAAGAGTATGCAAAAGGGAAAGCTTCTTATACCTTCGATGCTCTCTTAAAAAGTGGTGAGCATTGTAGTGAAAGGGAACGTGTTGCAGTAGATGCTGAGCGCGATTCTATAAAACTAAAACAGGTGGAATTTCTTAGCGACAAAATTGGGCAAACCTTTGAAGGCGTAATCAGCGGCGTTACCGAAAGAGGTATTTTTGTTGATCTAAAAAATATACATTGCGAGGGGATGATCCGAATTGGTGATTTGAAGGGTGATTATTTCATCTATGATCAAAAAAGTCATCAATTAATTGGAAGATCTACTAAGAAAAAGTTTCAATTGGGAAACGAAATTCACATTAAAGTGGAAAGTGTGAATCACCAAAAACGCCAAATTGATTTTATACCTGCATAAGCAATCATCGAGGTAAAATATGAAAGTGAGATTTGTAACTATTCTGATATTAGCTGTTGCTCTCGGCATCACAACGGCAAATGCACAATATTTTCCATTCGGAAAAAACCGTGTTCAATATGAAAGCTTTGATTGGAGGTTCATTCAGTCAAAACACTTTGATATCTATTACTATGGTGAAAAGAACTATGAATTAGCTGAATTTGCTGCTCAGAGTTTGGAATCGGCTTATAAGCAGCTTTCGGAGGATTTTGATCATGAGATCGTAAGCAGGATTCCACTCATAGTGTATGACTCTCACAATGATTTCTCACAAACAAATGTGGTGGCCCTTCCCTTAAGTGCTGAAGGAATTGGCGGAGTAACTGACAAGCTTAAAAACAGGATGACCGTACCATTCACTGGAGATTATAACGACTTCAGGAGGACGCTGCACCACGAGCTCGTTCACGCTGTATTTAACGACATGTTTTATGGAGGAACTATTCAGTCCATAATCAGAAATAACATCCAATTAGTATTTCCACTCTGGTTTGAAGAAGGCTTAGCTGAATACACCGCACTTGGTTGGGATACGAATACCGACATGTTTATCAGGGATGCAGTTATAAATGGGTACTTACCTGAAATCAGATTTCTAAGCGGCTATTATGCATATAGAGGTGGGCAGTCAGTTTGGAATTTCATCGTTGAAGAATATGGGCGTGAAAAAATAGCTGAGATTTTAAACCGGATAAAAACCAGCCGTAGTATTGAATATGGTTTTGCTGATGCCCTTGGTTTAACCATCGATGAGCTTTCTGAAAGATGGGAGCAAAGCCTAAAAGAACGTTATTTCCCTGAAGTAGCTGAAAGAGAAAATGCAAAAGCGATAGCTACTTTGATGACCAGAAGGGGGCAGTACGGTACTTATAATACCAGCCCTACCATTTCTCCTCAAGGAGACAAAATTGCCTTTATTACTAATAGTAGAGGTTATTTTGATGTGATTGTAATCGATGCACTAAACGGCCGTAAGCTAAAAACAGTAGTTCGAGGTGAGGATAATCCTGATTTTGAAGAGCTTAATATTCTTAATCCAAATCTTACCTGGTCTCCTGATGGTGAGTTCATAGCTTTGTCAACCAAGAGAAAGGGAAATGATGATATTGCTCTTGTAAATTATCGGACCAAAAAGGTTGAGAAGCTGGAATTTGAAACCATTGATGCAATCGAATCGGTTTCCTGGTCTCCTGATGGTAGGAAAATTGCTTTTGATGGCAACATAGGACCTTACCAGGATATCTTTGTGTATGATTTCGATACACAGCAGCTAACAAATTTAACCCAGGATTTCTTTTCTGATTTCCAGCCTGCCTGGTCAAGCGATTCAAAATCCATCTTCTTTGTTTCCGATAGGGGAGAAAGAATCGAGACGAATACCTATAAAACAGATTACAGGTTACTAGCTGATATGGACTTCTACCAAACTGATATCTATCAGATAGATATTGAGTCCAATGAAGTTGAGCGAATTACTGCTTCTTCTGAATGGAGTGAGAAACAACCTGCAGTTACGAGAACCGGAAGGTTAACTTTTAACTCCGATGAAAATGGGATTCAGAATATTTATGAATATGATTTTGAGGACGAAAAGGCTTACGCCTTAACTGATCTTCAAGCTGGAGTATCACAGTTTAGTATAAGTGGAGATGGATCAAGAATAGCGATTGGTTCAATCAATGAGGGATATCTGGATGTTTTCTTGTTGAAATCACCATTCTCAAGAAGAAAAGCTGAACCCCTGGTTAAGAACTATTGGGCAGAGCGTCGTTCTAATGAACCTCTAAAGCAGCGAGTACCGGCTACCTTATATGCTATTGAGATGTTTGATGATGGGATAATGGACGCTGTTGAAAGAACTCAGATCGAGAAAGAAGAGGAAGAAGCTCAAATGACAGATGAACAAAGAGCAAGAACCTTTGAGCAAAGTGGAGAAATAGACTTCCGCAATTATGTGTTCTCAGAGGAAGTAATTCTGGATACGACACTCACCTTAATTGATGAATTTATTTTTGATCTTGAGGACAATGTAACTGACGATGGAAGATATATCCCTCAAGAATATAGGTTAAGCTTCAGTACCGATGTTGCATACAGCCCGTCTGTAGGACTTTCTACTTTTGGTGCCTATGCCCCAATTCAGTTTTTGATTAGCGATCTATTAGGAGACCATCAACTTTCACTGGGATCTAATTTCCAGACCGATTTGAGAAATAGTAATTATTCCATTCAGTATGGGTATCTGAAAAATAGAACTAATGTATTCTTCTCTTATTATCATACTTCAAGACAGTATCAAACATTTGGTGGAGAATTACTTAGGTTTAGAACATTTGGAGGAGGCTTAAGTCTTCAATATCCCCTGGATAAGTTCCGTAGGTTTGATGCAAGTTTAACCTGGATAGGCTTAAGCAGAGACTATAATGTAGTTTCAGATCCTTTTGCCACGTTATTCTTAACACAAAATCAGGTGAGTGTTTCTGAAAACCTGAAGAGCTCACTGCTATATCCTCAGATCACATATACCAAGGATGCCACACTCCAAGGTTTTATTACTCCAAGGGGAGGAACCCGATACTCTATCGGTATTTCAGGTAGCCCGGGACTGGGATTAGATTCTCCCACATTCGCGTCTGCACTTGGTGATTTTAGGCATTACCTGAATCTTGGACCAAATTATTCCCTGGCATTTAGAGCTTCAGGTGGGGCTTCTTTTGGACGTGATTCACAAACATACTTCTTAGGAGGAATGTTGGGTTGGATCAACCAAAGATGGTCAGATAATGGTATTCCGCTAGAGCGTCTGGCTGATACTTTCTTCACATTACCAGCTGTTCCTCTACGAGGCCACGAATACAACACGATCTATGGAAATAAATTCTCATTGATAAATACGGAGTTTAGATTCCCGCTATTTGCTGCATTAGTTCCCGGCGCTATCCCATTATTCCCACTCTATAACATAACGGGCGCATTTTTTGTTGATGTAGGAACTGCCTGGGGACAGAATATCAATTTAAACCTACAGAATGCTGCTGGTGACGTTATTGATTTCAATGTTAATGATGCCGGGCTGGATTTTAGAATAAGTGAAGAGAGGGTTATTTACTACGATGCAGATGCAGACAATTTCACGTTAGTGGAACCAACAAATGGTCAGCCTTTAATAGGAAATGATGGAGATCCACTTACAGCCGTGGATGGTGATATCCTTGTTGGATCCGGATTTGGCTTGAGAACTATCGTCTTTGGATTACCTTTCCGGTATGATGTAGGTTGGTCTTTTGGAAGAGGAGGGTTTGAAGGAAGTCCTATTCACTACTTCTCAATTGGAATAGATTTCTAATACCTCACATAGAAAAGCTTCACGTGAAGCAAACGATCATACTGTAATTCGGGATCACGGTAGTATACAAAACTGATATACTCCTGATCCCGTTTTGATATGGAATCGCTTAATAACAAAGGCTCAATTTGACCATTGTTATAGGTTACGTACTTATACGCATATTCTCCTTCCTTAATAAGTGCGTCAGTTTCCCAAATCTCCAATTCTTCATTATAGGTCAATCGATTTCTTTCAGAAATACTCCACTGGTTGAAATCTCCCATTAAGTAGAAGTTATTAAAGGAGGTGTTTCCGCCTGTGTTAAAGCGGAAGTTTACATCGGCATAGGTCGAATACAAATCCTTGTTAGGGAATCCAAATTCAGAATTAAATGATACCGAGGGTTCTGAGAGGAAATTCAAGAAATCATCCCTCAAAACAACTCTTTGTGGTATAGCAGTAGGGTTTATGCTAAATATATCTTCATTCTTAAGGCTTAATTCTGTGAGATCCAGCCTGGAGAAATCGAAGTTAGCAGGGAAAGTATTTCTTCTGGACAAATGAAATTCCGTTGTTCCTTCTCTGGTAAAGCTAGTTTGATCTGCTTTTTTGCTTTGCCCCCAAAATCTGTTCTGAGTGAATGTATAGGATAAATTAAACTGAGGGAATTCTATAAAATCCGGATAATTGTATTCACCAAACAGTTGATCTACTGCTCTGCCGTCTTCTCGTTGATTGAATAATATTTCTGAGGTATGTATTTGTTCTCCTTCCTGTTCTGATATAAAGAAAGGGAGGCTGAATAGCTCAGTTCTGGAGTTAAAATCAAGAACATGGAGCATGTAGTTTCCACTTACATTAAATATTAATTCCCTTGTGGGGAACTCAAATTTGTAGTGGAAATAGTTGGGTCTATTTGTTCGGTTTGGCTCTCCTCCTAAAAGAAATAGTTCATTAACCCCTTCAAAAATCCAGGCTTCGGGTAACCCGCTTTCAGACCAATCAGAATCCCTGTGGCTTATTTGAATCAGAAACTGACCGGATAGAGAGGTAAGTTCATCAAACTCTAGCACCAGTTTGTCATTGCTATTGAGTTCGATTACGGGAGGATTTGCCTGGTTTCCTTTTCGATACAGCTGCAAACTTTTGATCGAAGGAGGTGTTTTTAATTGATAGGGGACTAGTAATAAGCTCGAAGCTGTCCTTTGTTCCCTTGGCTGGGTGACTAATTGGTTTTCTGTATTTGCACAGCTTAAAAAGAATAAAAGGGCGAATAAAAAAGCAAAGTATCTAGAGAATGATAGTACCTGAATAGACAAAACGTGCCGGCCCAATTAATTTAATTTTTGAGTAAGTATTGGTTGAATTATCGAAGCTGAATTGCACTGAAAGCGTTCCTCCCTTAACGATTACTTCGAAGGTAAATTCTCCATTATCTGCACCATCCATGAAATGAGTTCCAATCGCCGAAGCTATAGCTCCGGTTCCACATGCAAGGGTTAAATCTTCTACCCCTCGTTCATAAGTTTGCAAATAAAGAGAAGCATCCTCATTTGGGCAGACAAAGTTCACATTAGTTCCGGGAGGATTTAGAATAGGATGGTTGCGAATAAAACTTCCTTCGTGAACTAGTTCTTCCTCTTCTTCTAACTGCTCTAGCTTTTCAAAACTAACGATATGTTCTGTACCAGTATAAACCTGAAGGTAGTTCTTCTTGTTTATCTGGAGTTTTTTTGGAGCTATAACATCCGGGAAACTTACACTTACTTGCTCCTTTTTGGGATCAACGATGGCTTCATAAATTGCATCGTGAACATTGAACTTTTGCTCATTAGAAAATCCCTGTTTTAAAGCAAAATAGGCAAGGCATCTGCTTCCGTTTCCACACATCCCCGCATCGCTGCCGTCTGCATTTCTGTAGAGCATGGTGTAATCTACATTAGGAAGTGTTGGTTGTTCGAGAGCAAGAAGCCCATCAGCACCTACTCCAAATTTACGGTCACAAAGTTGTGGAGTAATTGATACAATTTCGTTTAGTGAAAGGCCAAGAGTTCTGTTATCAATAACAACAAAGTCATTACCTGCTCCTTCCATTTTATAAAAACTCAGTTCCATCATTCTACAAAAGCGGGTAAATGTTTCCAGGGTTCTTCTTCAGCAATAAAAGGCTGTTTTCCACGCATTAAATTTGAGAAACGTAGTGCTAATACAGTAAGTGCTAGTTTTGGAGAAACGTTTTGCTGCAACATTGGACGAAGCTTATCAATTTCTTCAATCATATCCTTCAATCGTGCTTGTTCCAATGCAGCCACAAACTTTTTTATAGATTCTATCTGATCAATATTAGCAATAAGTGCTTCAGTACCAGTTTCTCTAAAAATCATTAGGTCTCTGATATACATCTCCATTAAGTTAAGCAAAGCAAGTAAGCCTTCGATGTTAAGAGAGCTTTGCCAATCCTGTGCTATTTGAGAGATACCTGAAGCATCCTGGCTAAATGAAAGTCGAAGAAAATTCACCATGTTTTCCCGGTCTTCTTTCAACCGCTCGGTGTCAAAAAAACGAGTTTGTGAATAATTACCTCCAGAAATCCTTGAGAGGTAGGATGCGTTTTGCTCATCCATTCCATCGAGTTCAATAAGACCCTTTTTTATCTCTTCTTGTTGCAAGTTAGACAATGGAATATGTTGGCAACGGGATGTAATAGTGGGTAAGAGCTGTTCATAGTGTTCGGTCGTCAGGATGAACATAAGCCGGTCCGAGGGTTCTTCAAGAAGCTTCAAAAAAGCATTGGCTGTTTCTTTTCTCATGGTTTCAACCTGTGTAAGGATGATAACCACTCTGTTCCCTTCGTTAGGTCTTAACCGGGCTACCTTTCTGATTTCTTCCCGGAAATAGTCGATAGGGTAAAATGCCTGAAGGTTTTTTGAGGAATGCTCAGCAGTAAGAGAGGGGCGTTGAGCAAAGCCTATAATTTCGTATGGATCAGTTGCAAGGAGCTCCAACCTGGGTCTTAATTCTTCAATTTTGGCCGAAGTAGGTTTTGGGATGAATACATGAACATCAGGGTGAGTAAACCAGGAAGACTTTTGGCTGGATTTGTATTCACCTAAATCGCTTAAATGATCTATTCCATTTATTGCTTCAGCCAAAGCCAAAGAAAAAGCAGTTTTTCCAACCCCGGTTGGACCTGAAAACAAATAGGCATGGCCAATCCTATTTGAAGAAAGGATTCTATTCACCTGTTGTTTTGCGCGCTGTTGGCCGATAAGCCTTCTGTTTCCAAAGCTAATATCCATCAATCTTCCCAGATATAATCAAAAAGTAGTGTTCCGGTTGTAATAGTAACTCCTACAAAACCCATTAAAGCTAATATATCACCCTGAATTCCGAGAGAATTTCCATCAATAAAAGCAGCCTTTGTAACCCTGGTTAGTAATAGTATAAGTGGAACAAAGAGCGGGATCGAGAGAACGGAGAAAACGGCACCCTTTCGATCGGCTTGTGACACAATAGCTGCAGTAAGCGTGGATACAGAAGAGAGTCCTAAAGTTCCGAATAAGAGTACAGCAAGAAAGGCCTCAATAGATACAATTCGTAAATCCACAAAGAAAATGTACAGGAAAAAAGTGGTTGCATTGATAACCAGTGTGAAGAAAGTGTTAAACAATAACTTGCCGAAAAAGACACTTGATCCCTGGGCATATATCTGCAATAGTGGATAGGTATTTTTGTCCGTTTCATAAATAAAACTTCTACCTAATACAGAAAGAGCTGCAAATAAAACCACAATCCATACTAATCCGCTTTTAGGTGTTGGGTCGAGTTGTTGAGCCCTGAGGGTAAAGAGGATGAGTAACAGGGAAGCAACCAAAAAAGCCAATACCATATTGATCGCAAATCGCGTTCTAAATTCGATTTGAAGATCTTTTTTGAAAACAGAAATAGAGGTTTTAAGCCAAAACATTTTTAAATATACGTATTCTGCATGCTAATTAAGGAGAGATATCTATCCCGAATGATGAATAAAAAACCGTTGTTTGAATAAGCAATCACTCCCTATATTCTCAGGTGCGTTTATTGATCTACTAACTTTAAAACTCCATCCATAACTTAATGAATTTATTCTCTTTACTTGATGCTGATACTGTGGTTCCAAACCTGATGGTAGAGAACAAAGAGCAAGTAATTAACTCACTTATAGATTTACTTTCTTCCAAGATTGATAGTGACGCTTTGGAGCAGGTAAGAGAAGGTGTGTTTGAAAGAGAACATGTGATGAGTACAGGGGTTGGTAAAGGGCTTGCAATACCTCACTGTAAAACCAAAGCGATTGAAGATAATTTTGCTGCTTTTGCAAAACTAAACACTCCCCTTGACTATGATTCTATAGATGGTGAGCCCGTTGAACTTATCTTTTTATTAGTTGGTCCGGATTCAAAACACAGTCATCATATCAAATTATTGAGTAGGATTTCCCGGTTAATGAACAGTGCATCGTTCAGGGAAAAGATTCTCTCTTCTACAACCAAAGAAGTAATATTGGATGCATTTAAAGAAGAAGAAGAAAAGTATTTTGTTCACTGATCTATGACTCATTTATTTCGCAACACGCTGTTCACTTTCCTTCTTCTGGTTGCGAATGTATCTCTTGCCCAGGATGATGTAGCTTCAATCATTGAGTCGGCGCCAAACCAGGAAGCATTTTGGTCAGTCAGTATTCGAGATACTGACGGGCAGGTATTGGAAGAGTTCAACTCTGATAAACTTATCATACCGGCTTCAAATCAAAAACTGTATACAACCGCAGCTATTTTAGATGGGTTAGGAAGTGATTTTAGATTTTCAACTCGTATTTATGGGGACGGGGTTCTGGAGGATTCTGTATGGATCGGGAATTTAATCTTTAAAGGAAAAGGCGATCCAAGTATTAGTGGCTTTTTGTATGATGGGAATCGATATCACGTTTTTTCCAAACTTTTGAGGCAGCTAAGAGAACTTGGGATTCGTGAGATAAAAGGTTCTTTGGTAGCTGATGTTAGCTATTTCGATGATCAAATTTATCCAAAGGGTTGGGATTGGGATGACTTGAGTTTTTATTACGGTGTGGAAATATCACCTCTATCGTTTAATAATAATGCGGTAGACCTGGTTGTAGTTGCAGATGGAGAAGTTGGTGAAAGGCCTTCTATTAGTTGGTTTCCTAACAACTCTACAGTTCCCAACTTCATCAACTATCAGACCATTACAAAAGAAGGGACAGAATATGATGAGTATTACCGGAGAGATTTAGGGAATAACAGGATTGTACTTGGGAGCAGATTACCCAAAGGATATATCGAGGAAGAATCCCTTTCTATTGATGGGGCGCCCATGTTTTTTCTACAGTCTTTTGGGCAGTTTTTAACGGAATCCGGAATAACTGTAAATTCATATTTAGTACAGAACCCATCTATTGAGTTAGATAGAATGGACGTGATTGCCTCTCATGAATCAAAATCCCTTGATGAACTCATAGAATGGGCAAATAAAGAAAGCGACAATTTCTACACAGAGATGCTGCTTAAAACATTAGATGCTGAAAAATCAGGAAATCCAGGAAGCACTGAATATGGAATCAAAGAAGTAAGAAATTTCCTGGGGCGTATGGAAATGGATACTACCTACGTAATTATGAAAGATGGTTCAGGGATGGCTTCGGGGAACTTCACTAAAACTTCCATACTATCAGAGTTTTTGGTGAAAATGAAAAACCATCCAGATTTTCCAGCATTTTTTAACAGCATGTCAATCGCAGGAAAGGATGGGACGATTGGTCATAGAATGAGAGGGACTTCTCTCCAAAATAATTTTAAAGGAAAGTCCGGTTATGTAGGTGGAGTGCGGACACTAAGCGGGTATGTAACCACTTCATCCGGAAAAGAACTCATAGTAAGTTTGGCAGCAAACAATTTCATAGGAAAGGTACGGCCTATTGATGCTGTTCATGAGCAGATTTTAGCCTATCTGTATGAGAAATATTGATTAGCTTTGAGAATGGCTGATTCACTGGCACATATCCTGGTAACCGACGATGAAAGGGCTATTCGAAATACTCTCAAGGAAATCCTGGAGTTTGAAGGTTACAAAGTGTTTACTGCTGAAAGTGGTAGCGAGGCACTTGATATTGCTGCTAAAGAACATATCGACCTTGTGTTGCTAGATATCAAAATGCAGGGAATGGATGGCCTGGAAACGCTCAAGGCAATCAGGGAAAACAAGTATGAATTTCCTGTTATAATGATTTCTGGCCATGGCACTATTGAGATTGCTGTAGAAGCAACAAAGCAAGGCGCTCATGATTTCCTGGAGAAACCACCGGATTTAAACCGGTTATTAATCGCAGTAAGAAATGCCTTATCCATTCGGGATTTGAACAAAGAGGTTCAGCGCATAAAAAAGAAATTACCAAAGATTCCTGAAATCATTGGTAAGAGCAAAGCGATCACTAAGATCAATAACACTATTGAAAAAGTTGCTCCCACTCAGTCCAGGGTGCTAATAACTGGTGACAATGGAACAGGAAAAGAACTCGTTGCGCGATGGGTACATGAAAAGAGCCCACGAAGCAATGGTCCATTTGTGGAGGTAAACTGCGCTGCTATCCCAACAGAATTAATCGAAAGTGAGTTATTCGGTCACGAACAAGGTGCATTTACCGGCGCCGATAGAACCCGAATTGGAAAGTTTGAGCAGGCTCATGGAGGTACACTATTCCTTGACGAGATAGGCGATATGCCCCCGGATGCCCAGGCAAAGGTACTTAGAGCCCTACAGGAAAATAATATTACCAGGGTTGGAGGAAATGATTCTATAGCTATTGATGCACGAATTCTGGCGGCAACGAACAAAAACTTAGAGGAAGAGATTAAATACGGAACTTTCCGGGAAGATTTGTTTCATAGGCTTAGTGTGATCCCAATTAATGTTCCTTCTCTAAGAGAGCGTAAAGAAGATATTCCTCTCATTACTAAAGCTTGCCTTGAAAGATTAAAGGAATCAGACATTTCACTTTCTGGAGTATACTTTACAGAAGAAGCACTAAGCGAACTTAGTGAATTCAACTGGTCAGGCAATGTGCGTGAGCTTCAAAATGCGATTGAAAGGTTAGCAATATTAACACCCGAAGATGAAATCACAGCAGCAATAATAAAGGACATTCTTTCAACAAAACGTTCTAACTTAGTAGAACTTGAAAGCATGACCGATTCGATGAATGATTTTCAGGAATTCAAAGATGCTTCGGAGCGGATTTTTTTATTAAAGCAACTGGAAAAAAATAACTGGAACATCTCTCAAACGGCGGATGTAATTGGCATACAGAGAAGCCATATGTACAATAAAATGAAGAAATATAATATCGAGCGATAGTATGAGTGCAGAAATAATCGATGGGAAAAAAGTGGCAGAAATTGTTCGGGAAAGTGTTCGAGAGGATGTAGAGCAATGGGTGTCAAAAGGAAATCGCCGGCCCTTTCTTCAGGTAGTGCTGGTAGGAGATGATCCTGCTTCTGTTGTATATACAGGTACTAAAACAAAAGCATGTAAAGATGTTGGTATAGAAACGAGTACACTTGAGCTTCAAGACACAATTTCTGCTAAAGAATTGAAAGAGGTTATTCACGATTTGAATAATGATGATTCTGTTGACGGTATTCTTGTTCAAATGCCATTGCCATCTCATCTCTCCCAATATGACGTAATTGAAAGTATAGATCATCGAAAAGATGTAGATGGTTTCCACCCAATGAATGTAGGACGACTTTCTGTGGACCAACCGTGTTTCAGAAGTTGTACGCCAGCAGGAGTGATGGAGCTTTTTAAATACTACAGCATCCCGGTTAAATCGAAACATGCAGTTGTAGTAGGGGCCAGCAACATTGTGGGTTCACCAATGGCAGTGATGCTTTCCAGGGAAAATTCTACCGGGAAAGCTACTACAACTATTTGCCATAAATTCACTCGGGACCTGACTGCTCATACCATCAATGCAGATATACTGGTCGTAGCTGCAGGACAGCCTCACCTCATTAAACCAGAGATGGTAAAAGAGGGGGTGGTCATCATTGATGTAGGCATTAACCGTATTGCCGACGAGACCTCACCAAAGGGCTATAAGCTGGTTGGGGATGTGGATCACGAAGCTGTTAAGAAAAAAGCCAGTTGGATTACTCCCGTTCCTGGAGGAGTGGGTCCAATGACCGTAGCTATGCTCATGAAAAACACACTCCTTGCTGCCAAAAAGAGTATTTACCCGGATTGATTATTGGGCTATCGAAATCTTTTTTGGATATAGCTCTTTAATGTATTCACGACTAGTACTTCCTTCTGCCAATCTGCTGAATTCGATCCCATACCGTGCAAGTGAAGCTTCATTTCGAAGTTCATTATATACTCCCATTAGTTCATCAAGCATATCAATATAAATCTTGTATGGGGTTTCCGATTGAGTCTTCAGGGATACGATTGCCCGTTCAGGAGAATCTGAGAGCTCAGGATCTGTTCCCCAGTTATTTATGAATAGCTTGATCTCATGTTTGAGATTACTGAATTCAATTTTCTTGTCGTCCAATAAAATCTCCCCTTTAGAATTCACCAGTATGGTTAATAAATTTCTGTCCTGAATATTTATTTCTACATCCTCAGGTGGAGGGGGAAGTACCATGGCAATTCCGGTATCTATATTGATTGTTGTAGTAACCAAAAAGAATATCAGCAATAGAAAAGCTATGTCAGCCATAGATGAGCCATTTATAGAAGCACCCTCTCTATTCCTTTTTGGAAGAAGCATAATGATCTCCATTTAATTAGTAGTACAAAGCTTCCTTATTAAAGGAGATTACTACCTCTATGTATCTAGCATTTAGATGCTAGATATTTTTCCTTTAAAGAAGGTGACATAATGTTGTCACTCTCTGTGTTTAAGTTTGGGTAAATCAAAAAACAAAACCAAATAATCATGACACCAGCAAATGCACTCACCAATTACAAAACAAGTCCAGCTTCTCCAATTAAGCTTTTTGTTACTCCACTACTTCAGCGTATTAAGAAAGAGAGTGCTAAGGAGTACAACGAGATGCAGGAAGCTTTTTCACTCCTCGGATGGGCTAAACTTCCTGATGAACTTAAAATTGAGATCTATGAAGACGTTAAGTTCATGGTTCAGGAATTAAAAGGGCTCTTTTGTACTAATGATCCTTTTGTAGAACAACGAAGAAACAGTATTTACTTTTGGGTGAGTAGTTTCCAGGATGAAATTTGCACCTTACAAGCTGCTGTAGATGCACTGAGGATTAAACCTCTTTAGTGGAAAGCTTAGTAGCTGTCGTTTCAGAAGGCTGTTCTGAATTATAGACTCCCTCATCTTCAATGATAATCCTCGAGTCAGAATGTTTTTTCAGCTCAGCCCTGATGCCATCCATTACTCTATACATGGTTGCTTTTCTTCTTTCAAAGTAAGACTTAAGCAAAAAACGATTAAAGTAAGAACCAACGCCACCCACAGCTAAAGATATGGCTAAAACTAAGGCTTTTGGAATAGTGAAACCTTCTAGGGATATGACAGCGATTGCAAAAGCAAACATAAAACTAAAGAACCCTGTCATAAATTTAATTCCATTCCACTTATATGCATACTGTACTTTCGTTTTTCCCTTTTCCGGAGTAAAAGAAATATGACGGAATCCTATTTCCTTAAAGCGTTGCATCCACTCGAATGAATTCCCTTGTTTAGCTGATTCTCCAACACCACCGGTAGTTCGTCGAATTTCCCGAATTATCTGATCCCAGTTTTCATTGGTTACTTCACCTTCCATTAATTGGATGTCCTGAACAGTAGCTGTTCCCTTTAGCCAGTTAAACTCGTTTTTTGCATTCGGGAGTTTTACGTTTTCCAGTGCCTCAAGTAATGAATCCTTATCAATACCTACCTCAGCGGCCAGTTCCAGAAGTTCACTTTCTGTCAGGCCATCCTTATCACCATACAGATCCTTTCTTTGTTGGATTTCAGAAGCCCTGGAAAGAATTTTGCTAATCTCTTTTTTTGAATAAATCTGGTTATTACTCATCGTATCCGGATATAGGTTAATTTTGAATCTTGGATTTGACTGATGAATCTACAGTGTCTGTGAGAGTATCTTCCTCTATAAATATTTGTGGCTTATTCCCTTCCTCTAATGCTGAAGAAGCTGCTTCAATGATCTTTTGCAATTTGTCCTGTTCTTTGTTGAAGAAGCGCTTCAAGAAAAAGCGGCTTAAGCCAACTGCTAAAAAACCACCAAAAGGAGAGAGGGCCATGTACAGGCCTTTTGCCAATCCGCTTTCTTTGAGTGCAATTAAAGCTATTGCAAAGCCTATTACGAATGAGAAAACAGAACTAAGTAAGTTGATAGCAGTCCAATTAGATAGATAGCTAAACTTAGTTTTCCCGTTTTTTGAAGAGAATGAAATGTACCTGCTTCCAATTTCTCCCATAGTCTGTTTTAGTTCAAACTTGTTTCTCGATGAAGAGCTCTCACCCATTTCTCCGGTAATTTGGATCAATTCTTCAAGGAGTTCTTCCCATTGTTCCTCGGTCAATTCTCCTTCAAATGTAGTTCCCGACTGCAAACTTGTTGTTCCCTTAATCCAGCTAAAAGGTGATTTATGCTGATGGCTCTTAAACCGATTTATAGCCATCAGTAAGGTTTCCTGATCGATCCCAACTTCTCTGGCTATGCCAAGTAATTCCTCCTCACTGAGTCCTTCCTCGCCCTTAGTAATATCTTTTTGGTTCTGAATTTCAGAAGCCAGGGCTAAGATTTTGCTGAGTTCTTTTTTTGAATACAGTTCGCTCAAAATGCCACTTTAGAATTTTTTTGATCGTTGCTTGCTACGAGGGTGCCAAAAAATAGTTTAATCGATAAAGCACTTCCACACAGATATCCTTATCTTTGAAAAACCGCAAGCAAAATTCTCCTGTTTCATGTACAAAATGAATGACTCGTCTTCATTTGAACGCATCACAAGGCAAGGCCTGACCTACGATGATGTGCTTCTTGTTCCTGGCTATTCCCAGGTTTTACCAAGAGAAGTTGATATAAGTGTAAAGCTGACCTCAAAACTTACCCTGAATGTACCGATCATGAGTGCAGCTATGGATACGGTATCTGAGTATCGTTTAGCTATTGCTCTTGCCAGAGAAGGGGGGATTGCCATGCTCCACAAGAACATGACGATTGAAGAGCAGGCAGAGCACGTACGATTGGTAAAAAGAAGCGAAAGTGGGATGATCGTAGATCCGGTTACCCTTGGGGCAGATGCAACGGTACAGGATGCTAGAAACTTGATGCGGGTTCACAAAATTGGTGGTATTCCTATTGTAGATAAGAAAGGAATTCTTATTGGCATTGTAACAAACCGGGATTTAAGATTTGAATCTGAGCTAGGAAAGAAACTTGGCGACATCATGACCAAAGAGAATTTGGTTACAGGAAAGCAAGGTACAAGTCTACACCAGGCAGAAGAGATTTTACAGGATTTCAAGGTAGAAAAACTTCCAATCGTAGATGCCAACTACAAGTTAGTTGGGTTGATTACGTTCAAGGATATCGAAAAGAAAATGAACTTCCCTAATGCCTGCAAAGATGAGATGGGAAGATTAAGAGTGGGAGCTGCCGTAGGTGTAACTCCTGATACCATTGAAAGAGTAGATGCATTAGTAAATGCTGGGGTTGATATAGTTACCGTTGATACTGCACATGGGCATTCTCAAGGGGTACTTAGTACAGTTTCAGAGATCAAAAAGAAATTTCCTGATCTGGATGTAATTGGAGGAAATATTGCAACCAGAGATGCTGCAGAAGCCCTAGCAGATGCCGGAGCGAACGTAGTAAAAGTAGGGGTAGGCCCGGGGTCTATATGTACAACACGGGTAGTAACAGGCGTTGGTGTTCCTCAGCTTAGTGCAGTAATGGAAGTATCAGAATTCTGTAAGAATAACGGGATTGGCCTCATTGCAGATGGAGGTATTAAGCAGACCGGAGATATTCCTAAAGCTATTGCAGGAGGAGCTGATGTAGTGATGATGGGGTCTATGTTTGCCGGAGTAGATGAAAGTCCGGGTGAAACCATTATCTACGAATCTAGAAAGTATAAATCCTATAGGGGGATGGGAAGTATCGGCGCAATGAAAAAAGGTTCGAAGGACCGGTACTTCCAGGATGTAGAAGATGATATCAACAAACTGGTACCTGAAGGAATTGAAGGGCGTGTTCCTTACAAAGGGTATCTGGGCGAAGTTGTACATCAAATGACGGGTGGAATAAGAGCAGCAATGGGATACTGTGGAACCTCATCCATCGATGAGTTGAAAACTAAAGCTGAATTCGTACAAATCTCAGCTGCTTCTTATAAAGAAAGTCATCCTCACTCTGTTCAAATTACAAAAGAGGCTCCTAATTACTCGGTGTAGTTAGGGTTGGAATGAAAAACGTATTATTCATTCTGTATTACTTCCCGCCTATGGGGGGCAGTGGTGTGCAACGTCCACTAAAGTTTATCAAATATCTCAAGAAGTATGGGTGGAATCCGATCGTCCTTTGTCCTGAGCCAGGTGCGTACCATGTTTTTGATGAGTCCCTCAATCAGGATTTAGAAGATTTATCAATTGAGGTACATAGAGTTAAGGGAAACACCTTGCTTCATACTACAGGAAGTAGGAAGCTACTGTTACCTACCTGGCTTGAGGGATTTCTAAGAAAAATATCTCTCTTTTTTTGGCTCCCGGATAATAAAAAGGGATGGATAAAGGAAGGTTTTCTTAGCGCAAAAAGGATTATTGAAGATAGGGATATTGAGCTGGTATTTGCTTCTGCACCTCCTTACTCCAATTTGATGCTGGCAAACCGGATAAAAAAGGTATTTGATCTCCCGCTTGTAATGGATCTAAGAGATGATTGGCTGGAAAGTCATTTTATAGAATATCCAACTCGTTTTCATCGATCTAAAATGGAGGGGATGGAGCGAGAAACCTTAGAAAATGCCGATTGCCTTATTACAATTAATAAGTATATCGCCAATTCTATTAGAGCCAGATTCTCTAACAGGCTAGAGATTATACCACATGGATATGATGCAGAAGACTTCGAAGAGCATCCTAACGCGAATAAAAAAAACAAAAAAGTAACATTTCTTTATAGTGGTACTTTTTATGAACAAAGTGGCCCTGAAACATTCCTCCAGGCAGTTGCCAAATTTTTGAAAGCAAACCCGGAATATAGGAGCAGAATAGAGTTGCAATTTCAAGGAAATTTGAATGAAAATATTCGGAAGCTATTTGTTCAGAATAGCTTGGATGGGTTGATTAAAGAGTTTGATTATGTTAATCATAAGCAGGCTGTAAGGAATTTGATGGAAGCAGATATTCTTTGGATGAATAACGCACATAAAAAAAGGCCCGAAGCAATTTCTTTCGGTAAAACCTACGAGTATATGGCCTCAGGTAAACCAATTTTGGCTTTACTTCCCGAAGGAGATGCAAAGGATACACTTGAGGAATACGGAGCTGCATACATCGTAGACCCTGACGATGTCGATGCGACCTCTTCAGCGATTGATCAGATTATTAAAGATATGGAAGGGGATAAATTGCCAGAGCTGAACAAAGAATTTATTGCCACGTTCGACCGAGAAAAATTAACTATGCAGCTTGCAGAGTTATTTAATGAAATTTCCAGGTGATTAATTGATATTATTGAGGAGATAAATATCTATGCTAGATCTTTTCAAACAATTATATCAACGACGTTTTAAACGATTAACAATTATGCTGTTAGATGACAGCAAGCCTGGAGAAGATGAGTCGTTTAAACTAATTCCTAATAAACTATTCGTTTTTTTTGGCGTCATAAGTGTAGCAATTTCTATTCTTGTTGCTCTTTTATTTATGTTCACTCCATTAGGATCTCTTTTATATAGTAATAAAGATGATGAGTTAAGGTCTCGTGTCGAGGATGTAACGGAACGTGTACTTGCTTTGCAAGATTCTCTAATCGTTCGTGATAATCAGCTATCAGACATGAAGAGGGTAATTCGCTTAAGTCTTGATACGACACTTGTTTTGGATGACAGGTTTTCCTCATTATTTGACCAGGAGCAAAATCTGGAAGTTCCGCTGACTTCACTGAATGATGAGTTATCAGCCATCGATTTGAATACATCGGGAGTTTTCTTTTCTAATGTTTTTGAACGTGCTCCCGATTTTCCTGCTAAATATCCAGTGCAGGGAACATTAACAAGGGGTTTTGAACCTGAAAAATCCCATTATGGAATCGATATAGCTACGAGCAAGAATGCACCTATTTCAGCATTGGCAGATGGTACAATAATTACGGCAAATTGGACTATAAATGATGGATACGTAATTGCAGTACAGCATTCAGGAGGATTAATGAGTATGTACAAGCATTGCTCTTCAATTACCAAAGAAGTAGGTGACGCTATACTTAAAGGAGATATTTTGGGAACAACAGGAGATGTAGGTGTTTCAAGTACCGGGCCGCATCTTCATTTAGAAATTTGGAAAAATGGATTTCCTCAAGACCCAGCAATTTATTTAATTCAGTAGTACACATGTTAAACGGAAAAAAAAACTCTACAAAAGTGAATAACCAACAAAACACATCGCCCACAGTCAATATTATAAGTGAAGGGACAAAGTTGAAAGGTAACCTTCATGCACATTCTGATATCCGAATTGGAGGGGTTGTAGAAGGGGAAGCAGTATCAAAAGGTAAATTGATCGTTACCGGAAAAGGTAGGGTTGTAGGAAACGTTACTTCCTCTGATGCCGATATAGCAGGCAGAGTTGAAGGAGAGGTTAAGGTTTCTAATCGATTAATTCTCAGAAAGGACGCAGTAGTAGATGGCAATATTTACACTAAAACACTGGTCGTTGAAGAAGGTGCTCAGGTTAATGGTGCATGCCGAATGGGAGAGAATACAAAGGTTCTTTCTCAGTCTAATGATGCTGACTATGAGAAAGGCACTCAACTAAAAGCTAAAGCGACAGGTTGAGCGAAAACTACTTCCCTAAAAAATATCGAGAATATGTTGGCTTAGGTGCTGAAATAGCCGCAACTCTGGCAATACCTCTATTTACGGGCTACTTAATCGACCTATATTTTGAAACAAGTCCCTGGTTTATTCTTTCAGGTGCTTTTATAGGTATTTTACTCTTCTTTAATAGTATTTTCCGAATTGCTAAAAAGCTAAACTCAAAAGACTAGCATTCATGCTTTTCAAACTCCTGAAAGCAAGCTTGTTTATACTTCCATTTATTCTTTTATCCTTCTTGGTTTTAGATGTTGATCAATCAATAGGGATTTTGTCTGGCATTGCTCTGTCGCTGGGTTCCATTCTTGTAAGTGCCTGGGTGATAGATACTTTTTTTGAAAGCGAATGGAGTGTATTTAGCAAAGCTTTTTTTCTGTCCATTATTGGTAGGTTCATTTTCGTACTAATCGTCTTCGCAATTCTGCTTGGAGCAACAAAAATTGATGAAATCTACTTTACAGTTAGTTTCATAATTTCCTATCTTTGTTATTCTATGACGGAAATGATTTTCTTCAATAAAATACTAGTAGAAAAAAGCAGTAAAAAGTAATGTCCAAGACCCTGCGTCGCGTATTCCTTACCCTACTTTTCTTAGCAATAAATCACGTAAACATTTTAGCAGCTGACGCAGCAAGCGGTGAAGATGAACCCGTTCTTGATGTAATGGGAACCGTTTCTGATCACGATTACCTAAAAGTACCCTGGGGTAAAATATATCTTCCGCGGTTAGTTGTTTGGGAAGATGCTGAGGGAACAACCAATTTTGATGCAGCGATAAATACCAAAGCGCTTATTGAAAAAGGAAATTTCGAAGATGTTGATGGGGTAGCAGTGCCTGTAGATGGTGGAAGTGTTGTTATCGACTTTTCCATTACTTCACATCTTATCTATTTCTGGCTGGGAATGATCCTTGCTGTTTGGCTTACAATGTCGATGGCTAAAAGATACAAGAAGGGAGTTGGGCGAGAGGTTGAGCCTAAAGGCGCTCTTCAAAACATTTTTGAAGTACTATTTGTATTCATCCGCGATGATGTTGCAAGGTCTAACATTGATCCTAGTAAAGCCGATAAATATGTGCCTTACTTTTTCACAATGTTTATGGGTATCGCTTTCATGAATTTGTTTGGGCTTTTCCCATGGGCAGCTACTGCCACCGCCGATTTGACGGTAACTGCGACTTTAGCTGTTATAACATTCTTTATTACACAATTCAGTGGGACTAAAGACTATTGGGGGCATATATTTTGGTTCCCTGGTGTACCTACATGGGTTAGGGCGATTTTAACACCAGTTGAGATTTTAGGAGTTTTCACAAAACCTTTTGCTCTTGCAATTAGGTTGTTTGCAAATATGTTATCAGGAAAAATCATGATTATATCCATCCTGGGATTAATCTTCATTTTTGCTGATTTCTTTGGGCCTGTAGCGGGCTATGGTGTAAGCATTATTTCGGTTGCATTAACTGTTGTGTTATATGCATTGAAAGTATTTGTTGCTTTATTACAGGCGTACATCTTCACCTTGTTATCAGCTGTATTTATCGGAATGGCAGCTGAGGATCATGACCATGGAGAAGAGCATTATAATGCAGAACACGTTGCATAAGATTTTTCATTCATAAATAACCATAACAAAATAAAATAGAACACTATGGGACTTTTAGCAGCTGGTATTGGAGCTGGAATCGTAGCTCTAGGAGCTGGAATCGGAATCGGAATGATTGGTAAAGGTGCTACCGAGAGTATTGCACGTCAACCAGAAGCTTCTGGAGATATCCGTGGAGCAATGATTCTAACCGCCGCTTTCATCGAGGGTGTTGCCCTTCTTGGTTGTGTAATCTGTATTCTGCTTGTATTCTTCGGCGGATAATTAAGGACTTCTCATGACTTTCCTTTTAGCTGGCGGAGGGGGATTACTCTCATTTAATACTGGATTTGCGATCTGGATTTTAATATCCATGATCTTGTTCATCCTGGTAATGATGAAGTATGCCGTTCCTCCGATTATGAAATCGCTGAATGAGCGGGAAGCTAAAATCAAAGATTCTTTGGAATCAGCTGAACAAGCATTAGCCAAAGCGGAGCAAATCTCTAAAGACAATGAGAAAGCTCTTCGTGAGGCTGAGGCAAATGCTCAGCAAATCCGCAAAAAGGCGAAAGAGGAGGCTACCGTACTCCGTGATGACCTAATTGCGAAAGCCAAAGAAGAAGCCGCTCAAATCGTAGAACAAGCAAGAGCATCTATAGAACAAGAAAAGAAACAAGCACTGACTGAACTTCGCCAAGAAGTTGCCAACTTGGCAATACAGGCAGCAGAAACAATTCTTGATTCAGAATTAGATGCAAAGAAGAACAACAAACTAGTTGATAATTTTATCGACGATTTGTCAAAAAATTAATTGATAACCTATGTTGGTATCTAAAGCAGCCCGGCGTTATGCTACTGCATTATTAGAAACGGCTAAAGAGCAAAAGGTGGTTGATGCCACCCTTGATGATATCTTGTTGGTCAAAAACACGATTGACGACTCTAAGGATTTAGTATTATTCCTTAAAAGCCCAATCATAAAGCCTGACGACAAAAAAGCTGCTCTTTCGACCATCTTTGGGAAGGAAGTAAATAAGCTCACTACTGAGTTTATTTCGCTAATTGCTTCTAAGGAGCGTGCAGCTATTCTTCCTGAAATTGTTGCTGCTTTTATACACCAGTACAATGCATATGCCGGGATTATAGAGGTAGAAGTAAGAACTGCTACCGCGTTAGATGCAACCCAGGTTACCAATCTCAAAAAAGCGCTTGAGAGCACCACTTCCAAAAAAGTAGAAATCGATTTAAAAGAGCAGCCTGAGTTAAAGGGTGGACTAATGGTAAAAATCGATGATACAGTTATTGACGGAACTGTAAAGCATAAGCTCGAGCAACTTCAACAAACGTTCCTGGAAACCTCCGTGGAATTGAATTAGAACGATTCAGAAATTAAAAAACAATGAGCCAAGTCAGACCCGACGAAGTTTCAGCCATATTACGCAAACAATTATCAGGCTTTGATAATGAAGCTGATGTATACGATGTAGGTACCGTACTGGAAGTAGGTGATGGTATTGCACGCGTGTATGGCCTTTCTCAAGTAGAAGCCGGAGAATTAGTAGTTCTGCCAGATTCAAAGGATGAAAATGGTAACGCTGCAACCGGTATGGTACTTAACCTTGAAGAAGACAATGTTGGTATTGTACTCTTTGGATCTTCAAGTGCTGTAGAAGAGGGAGATACTGTTAAACGTACCAAGGATATTGCTTCCATCAGTGTTGGAGAAGGTGTTCTTGGCCGTGTTATTGATCCTCTTGGTAATCCAGTTGATGGTAAAGGTCCCATTACTGGTGAAACCATTCAGCTTCCACTGGAGAGAAAAGCTCCTGGTGTAATTTACCGTGAGCCAGTAGCAGAACCTCTTCAAACTGGTATTAAAGCCATTGACTCATTGATTCCAATTGGACGTGGGCAACGAGAGCTTATTATTGGAGACCGTCAAACGGGTAAAACATCAGTAGCTATTGATACTATTCTTAATCAAAAGGCTACTCAAGATTCAGAGAAGCCAGTTTTCTGTATTTATGTTGCTGTTGGACAAAAGGCATCCACTGTTGCAGGAATCAAAAAGGTATTAGAAGAAAACGGAGCGCTTGAATACTCAGTAATTATCAGCGCACCAGCAAGTTCAGCTGCTCCGATGCAATATATCGCCCCATTCGCAGGAGCGACTGTAGGTGAGTACTTCCGTGATACAGGTCGCCATGCCCTGGTTATTTATGATGATTTATCAAAGCAGGCAGTGGCGTACCGGGAGTTATCTCTTCTTCTCAAGCGACCTCCGGGCCGTGAGGCATATCCGGGTGACGTATTCTATCTACATAGCCGTTTATTAGAGCGGGCTGCCAAGATTATTGATGATGATGGGGTAGCTCAGTCTATGAATAATATCCCTGACCCATTAAAGCCAAAAGTGAAAGGTGGAGGCTCGTTAACTGCTCTTCCTGTTATTGAAACTCAAGCAGGTGATGTATCAGCATATATTCCTACAAACGTAATTTCTATCACTGACGGTCAGATTTTCCTTGATACAGATTTGTTTAACTCTGGTATCCGTCCTGCAATCGATGTTGGTATTTCAGTATCAAGGGTAGGGGGTTCTGCCCAGGTTAAATCAATGAAAAAGCTTTCCGGTACTTTGAAGCTCGATTTGGCTCAGTACAGGGAACTTGAAGCCTTTGCTAAGTTTGGTTCGGATCTTGATCCAGCTACGCAGGCTCAGTTAAGAAGAGGTGAGCGTACTGCAGAGCTATTGAAGCAGGATGTATATCAACCGCTTCCAGTTGAGCAGGAAATTGTTCTTCTAAAAGTTAACTCCGAAGGATTGTTAGATAAGCTTCCGGTTAGTGAAATCAGTGAGTTTCAATCTCAGTTCCTTGAAAATGTACTTACCAAGTATGGTAAGGAAATGGAAGCACTGGCAGTAAGCGGTGTACTTAGCGATGAATTTGGAGCGGAAGTAATTGCTACTGCAAATACTGTTATCGATCAACTGTTAGCTGCTCAGGAAGCCTAATCGATGCCAAATTTACGCGACATACGAAACAGGATCACTACGGTAAATAATACCCAGCAGATTACTAAAGCCATGAAAATGGTTGCTGCTGCTAAGCTTAGGAAAGCTCAGGAACGAATGGTTCGTACGCGTCCATATGCTTCTAAAATTCAGGATGTAGTGGGAAGGTTAGTAGGAAGTAGTTCTGCTAGTAACCCTATCATGAGAAATCCTGAAGATGTTAAGCAGGTGGTAATGATCGTAGTTGGTTCCGACAGAGGTTTATGCGGTGGTTTCAACAATAATCTATTTAAAGCAGTAGAGAAATCTATTGAGGTTAATCTTTCTGAATATCATGATCAGGGAAGTCTTTCTTTAATCACGATTGGGAAAAAAGCCACGGCTTATTTCGAAAAACGAAAATACAACGTAATCGAAAGCCACCCTGGATTCTTTGATAGTCTTGAGTATGGACCTACTTCAGCAATCATGAGCGAAGTAACGGGTCGTTTCATTAATGAAGAATTCGATCAGGTATACTTAGCTTTCAACGAGTTCAAATCGGTGATTGCTCAAAACAGAAAGGTTGAAAAGATATTGCCAATCGACCCAAGCGCAATAGCAGATACTCAGGGTGATGCTTCTAAAGAAGCGATTGACTATATTTTCGAGCCTGATGCAGAAGCAATTCTGGAGAAACTCTTGCCATTGCACTTAAACATGCAGCTTTGGAGAGCGGTCTTAGAATCAAATGCTTCAGAGCAGGGAGCTAGAATGTCGGCTATGGATAGTGCTACTGAAAATGCTAAAGATCTGGAAAGAGATCTTCGTTTGAAGTACAACCAGGCTCGACAAAGCGCTATTACAACTGAGATTTCGGAGATAGTTTCCGGAGCCCAGGCGTTAAGCGGAAATTGATTTATTGGAGAGTTGGCAGAGTGGTCGAATGCGGCGGTCTTGAAAACCGTTGTACCGCAAGGTACCGGGGGTTCGAATCCCTCACTCTCCGCATTAAATAGCCCCGAATGGGGCTATTTTTGTTTTAAATAAAAGCTAAAGGGGTGCGTTAAAACGCCATAATATGAAAGTTAAAACGCTTTTCTTTTTACTGACACTGTTGCTGTTAAGTTCTAGAACGAGCTTTTCACAAGATACTCTTAGAATCGGTTTTCCTGAGTTTTTGGCTATTGCGCTAGAAAATTCAGGGCAGATGAAAGTAGTGAGTACAAAGATTGAGTTGGCTGAGAATCAAACTCAGATGGCTCGTGATCAACGGTTCTTACCTTCGTTGAATTTGAGAAGTGAGCATGCAGTGGTTCCTAGTGTGGATTCGCCAGGAGATTTTGCTGAAGACAGAATATACCTTGACCCGGATGCAACTAATGATTGGAGCAAAGTAGGCCTCTATACAAGAATTCGTCTGCAAGGAGTACAGCCGGTATTTACCTGGGGCGCCATAAATAAGGCAATTAATGCTGCAGAAATTGCTGCAGAAGCTACGCAGGAGGAATACAATGCTACTCAAGCAGAGATAGAGATTTTGTTATATGACTTATACTACAGCTACGTATTTGCTTTAGAAATAGAACGCTTACTCAATGATGCCGATGATAAAATTGGACAAATTGAGCGAGCCCTGGAGAAGCAGAGAGAAGAGAACCCAGAAGAGGCAGATGATACGGATGAATATAAATTCCGCATCTTTAAAGCCCAATTTGGAATTCAAAGAGAAGAGGTTACCCAGAGTTTGCACTATGTAAAGGAAACCTGGAAGTATGTGTTGAGGAATGAGAGGGAAATCATTTATGAACCTCAGGTTCGGTTTTTAGATCCATTAAATGCAAAGATAGAGCACCTTGGTTACTACCAGATGAGTGCTAAGGATAATCGTCCGGAGTTACTAGCTCTTGAATTAGGAAAGGAAGCACTAACAGCGTATATAGGATCACTTAAGTCACAGAATCTGCCTGGGTTGTATTTGGGTTTTACGACTACCTTTGCCAGCACTCCAATTCGGCCTCGACAACCTAATCCTTTTATCTCAACTCCTGAGAATACTTTCAATACAGCCATTGGATTTACCATTCGCCAAAATTTGAATTTTTTCCAGGCAAAGACATCGTTCGAGCGCAGCAGGCTTGAGGTTACCCGATTAGATTATCTTAAGGATTCACAACAAGACCTGATTATTCTGGAAGTAAATGATGCGTATCGAAAGGCTTCATTAGCAGAAGTGAAAGTGGAAAAAACAGGAGAAGCGCTACAAGTGGCTAAAGAATGGCTCAGAATGGAGCAATTAGACTATGATTTTGGTTTCGGAGATTCAAAGGATTTGGTGGATGCAGTAAGACAAGAATTGGAACTCAGGCTTTCCGAAATGGAGAGTATTTTTGATTTTAACTCGAAGGTAGCAAAGCTAAATAAATCAGCAGGCATACCGTTAACAGGCATGATGAATAATTAATTACGGATTTATGAGACAAGGATTGGCAACTTTTTTTGCTGTTTTCTTTATCGGAATGTTTTCGATACAGGTGATGGCACAAGGTCAGGAAGAAGGGATCAGGACCCTCTTGACTGAAAGAGATGATCAGATAAAGGAATTACTAGGGCCAGAGGGACAGGAATATTCAGATGATCAAAGAGAGGACCTTAAAGAAATTATCAATGGGATCATCGACTTCGAGGCTATGGCTAAAACAGCACTTGCAGATACTTACGACGAGATTTCCACAGAAAGCAGAACAGAGTTTATCGACCTCTTTAGTACCATTGTGAGAGATCATTCAATGAATAAGCTCGAAATCTATCGGGCAGTAGTAACCTATAATTCCATTGAAGTTGAAGATGGTTCGGCGCTAGTCAAAACTATGGCTGAGCTGGATGAAGTCCGTACACCGGTTGATTATAAGATGGTTTTAGAAGGTAATGAATGGGTCATCACCGACATGAGTGTGGACGACCTGTGGACCGCTGAGTCTTATAAAAATCAATTCCAGAGAATTATTGCACGAAGAGGCTTTGACGCCCTAATGGATAGCCTGAGGAAAAGAGCAGCACAGTAATATTCTCATGCTTTCAATGCGTTTGAATAAGCCGTATCTTTTCAAAAAAACAGACAGTGCTTCAATCATTAAAACAAGGCAAAGCGGGTAAAGAAGGCTACGTTTACGTTAGCTATGGGCATACAAAGTATTTAAAACATGCGGTAGCCTCGGTAGTAAGTTTAAGAAGATACGACCGTGAGAGACCCGTTGCGTTGGCATGCAGTAAGAAACAGCGTGCAATACTTGAGGAAAAAGGCCTTACTCATCTTTTTGATATTATTCATCCTTTACCTGAGGAACATGCATCTATTGTTGGCTTCAAGCACAACATTTATCACTACTTATTCTTCGAACAAAATATTTTTCTGGATAGTGATATTGTTTGGTGCAAAAACCCTGACAGTCTTTGGCAATCATTTTCTCCTTTTGACTTCACAATTACAGGGAACCTGATTTCTGATAGCTTTTTTGGAGCCGCTAAAGGGGTCGGAGTACTGAAAGACGTTTTTCTTGGAAGAAGGAAGAAGACCCTCAAGAAGTTCGGCCTAACCTACTTAAGCCGTGTACAGTCGGGAATGATGTATGCGAAAGATTACGATCTCACTAAGAAGGTCTGTTTAATGGCAGGTGAAATGCTTTCCAAGAAAGATGAGACGCATTTCAGAAGCAGAAAAATGGAACAGGGCAGAACCGAAGAATCTTGTGAGTGGAGCCTGGCAATGGCTATGTCGAAGTTAAATATTCCGATATACCCATGGTTACTAGGCCATAATAGCCCTCAATTAGACTACATTGATGACCTCACGGAGCATGATGATGAGTTCCAATATGTAAGCTGTAAATACTATAACAACGATTTCGTGTATTCCTTCAGGGGATTGAAGTCTTCTACATTCAGGAATTTTCTAACCAGTTTTTTTTCTATGATACCTGGCAATGGAGACTACCTTATGACTACTCCATATTGTTTGCACTTTGGGTGGTACCATCAAAAAACACCATTCTTCAGTTTTTCGGAACAGGTTTGGAAAAGACTGGTGAATAATGATCTAAACTTAAGAGCTCAAAATCCTTCAACTCAGGAAGTGAAAGAGCAGATCACTAATTAAGTTACTTAGGGTAAAGAGACCCTGTCTTGAAACGCGTACTTATAATAGCCCCATATTTTGTTCCCAGAAGAAGGGTGGGAGCGTTGAGGCCATACAAATTTGCAATACATCTAAAGAAGTACGGGTGGGAACCTTCTGTACTTTGTATTGAGGATTCAAGCTCTGAAATGACAGAAAAGGAGCGAGAGCACCTAAAAGATATTCCAATCTTTAAACTTAAGTCTCCCATTGATAGAACCTACAAGGACAACAAAAAACCGAAATTCGCAAACGAAGCCAAAAAGAAAAAGAATAACTCGCTTGCAGATTGGGTAGACTCAAATTTTCCTATCGATACTTGGCTTCCATTTTTTTGGGCTAAAAAAAATGAGATCAAAGCAGTCATCAAAAAAGCTAAGCCCGATGTAGTATGGACCACTTCTGATCCCTGGTCAGGAGGATATGTGGCTGGAAAAATAGTGAAGAACTTAAAGCTACCCTGGGTGGCGGATTTCAGAGATCCCTGGACTTTATGTGGGGTGCGCTTTCCCAGGAAAGGATTTCTAGCTCGCTTGTATGAAAAAAGGGCGGAAGCATGGATGGTTAGGAATGTAGATCATATGACCTTCACAGCAGTTCAAACGGAAAAGTTGTACCAGGCGGAATATTCAGAACTGGAAGAGAAAACCACTACCATTTATAATAGTTTTGAGAGTCAGGAGCTCAATCAAACTGCGGTGTCTCAATCTACTGAGTTAAATGTATTTTTTATCGGTAGTTTCAGGGAGTTGTCTACTGCATCTCTGATTATAAAGGTTTTAGATCTGGTTAAATCGAAGAATCCTCAAACATTTAAACATGTTTTTATTCACTCTTATGCTGAATTAAAAGGAGAGGATTTGGATGAGGCTACAAAAGCTGGAGTTCATGATCGGTTTAAAGTACGAGCTAAGGTACCCTTTGAATTGGTACAGAAAGAAATCTCAAAAGCGGACCTGCTTTTGTTAAGTACTCATCCTGAAAGAAAGGAGATCGTACCAGCAAAACTGTTGGATTACCTCGCTTCAGACAAACCCATTCTTTCCCTGGTTCAAAACGAAGAGATTGCAACTATCTTAAATGAAACGGGTAGGGGAATTCAGTATTCAATAAATGAATTAGAAAAGGCAGCAAATCAATTGATTGCATCAGCGCAAGCAAAACAAAAGGGAGAAGAACCATCTTTTTCTTTATCAAGAGAGGAGAAGGCTATTGAAAGGTTTTCAGCAGAATACACTTCAAAACAGCTAGCCGAACTTTTAAACCAGGTGGCAGGTCATGAGTAGTAGCTCTCTTACACAAAAAACCATGGTGGTGGTTTTTTCAAGGGTGCTAACCTCTTTGATTGATTTAGCTACTTTTGTGTTAATAGCAAGAATGCTTGCTAAGACGGAGGTGGCAATTGTTACTTACTTACTACTTGTATATGAAGTAGTAAGAAATTTGGCTACGCTGGGTTTTCCGGAGAGCATTTTCTACTTCTTTGAGCATCTTACAAAAAACTTTCGAAAAGCTTTTGCAGTGCAAACCTGCACCATTATGGTTTTTACTGGTGCCATTGCTGCCAGTGTTATCCTACTGGTAAAGTATTTTGCTCCTGAATTACTAAGTAATTTCAGTCCTGAAGTGGTACAGGATATACAGCAATATCTACCATATCTAGCTATTGTGGCAGTCTTAGAAATACCAACCTGGCCGGTTCATAATATCCTGCTTGCATCCGATAGACAACGTGAAGCTGGGTGGTATCAAATCATTACCAGTATACTTTCCTTTGCAGCGATTATTGGCCCAATTGCCTTGGGATATCCGATTATCTATCTGTTGTACTCTATGGTTGCCTATGCGGTAATCCGATTTGTAATGTCTTTTATATGGGTAACATTTGTATTACCAAAGGGAGGTTTAAAAACGCCAAAAGGAAATCTTAGAGAACAAATTAGCTTCTCTATTCCACTTGGTATTTCTGCGATGGTAAATCAATTCAACAAATATGCCGATAAAGCCATTGTTTCATTATTGTTGGCTGAGGCTGCTTTTGCGGAATATGGAGTGGGTGCCCAGGAAGTTCCAATCATAAGAGTAATTCCGTTTGCTGTTGGGACTGTTTTGATAAGCAGGTATGTGCAACTGAAGATTAAAGGAAGTTTTAATGAACTTATAGATGTTTGGCACAAAGGGATTAATAAAGTAGCATTGGTTGTTATTCCTTTGACCATTCTATCGGTTGTTCTTGCCCCATACTTCATTACTATTTTTGAGACGGATGGAACCAGTTATCGGAATGCGATAATCCCATTTCAGATTTATAACCTGATCATTCTTATTAGGGTGGCGCATTATGGAAGCATTCTCCAGGCCTTTGGAGATACGAAAGGAGTACTTAGGCTTAGTATTCTCCTAGTAGTATTGAACATCCTCTTCAGTACCCCGCTTACCTATTTTTATGGGATCAATGGGACGGCTTTTGGAACTCTGCTCGCGAACATAATCAATTGGGTATTCTTGCTAAGAAGAATAGGTATGCACCTGAATATCCCAGCCTATCAAGTACTTCCATTGCCTCAATATGGCAGAATTACTCTGGTTTCTGTTATTGTAGGAGCAATGACCTACTTGTTAAGCAACAGCCTGGATGCTTATATGGAATGGATACCAAATATCTTTATCAGCTCAGCATTCTTTTTAACTGCGTATTCGATAATAGGCAGTCTCACTAAAACGATTAAAAAGGAAGATTGGGATAATATAAGAGAGATGATGAAGCTCAGCTTCTTATGGAAGTAATCAAGCTCTTCTTCTTAACACAGAAATTCCTTTTTCGGTAGGAATGAACTCATGTTCGAATTCAGGAAACTCCTTTAACCACATTTGCACTATTTCCTGTTCTTCTTTTCTTCCTGCATCATCCAGAATTACTACTGCATTTTTATCTAAATACTTAGAAAGTAATGGTAGTGCAGGGTAACGGGCATGTTGTTGAGTTTTCTCAGGGGGGCCATCAACTACTAGTAGTTGAACACTGCTTTCTTTCAATTCAAAAGTTGAGAGATTATACCAGGTGTATGTTTTATTCCCCACAGGTTGGTTTACAAGGGGAGTAAAATGAATTTTCGCATACTCAGCAAGGCCATGTTGAGCTAACTGAGTTTTGGTTTTACCTCCATAAAATTCATCATGATCAAGGGAGTGGATGCGGCCTTTTCCATGCTCTTGTAGAAGGTAAGAGGTAATGATAGTTGAGGAGCCACTTCCAATTTCGATGATATGATCAGGTTTCAAAGCTTTTACTTCACCTAAAATGGTATTGATCAATTCTGGAAATGCAGCCCAGCCGGATAAATAAGGAAGAGGTGCTGTTGGTTTAACTAAAGAATAGATGTTAAAAAGAGCCTGATTACGCTCATCCTGGTACCGAATTTCTTTAATTATTCCCCGGTAAATATGAAAAATGAGTAATGAGAAATACAGTACTATCAGGGGAAGGGTAATCACTACTGCGAGGTGGAAATCAACAAAAGAGAATAGTGCTCCAAACAGTACAGTAAGTGCAATTACCGGTGGATAGATGTACTTATTGTCAACTATCTTGAGGTTCAACTCATCAAAATATGCCATAAAGAAAGCTTAAATAGGGATTTTATCCGGTTCGAAAAAGCCTCGAATTTTGTGCCGATATCGATTATACCATTCGGGCCAGGGAAAGCCAAGAATAAAGAGTTCAATCATGAAGGCATCAAAGCGAATATTCATGCTTAGGGTAACCCCAAAATGCATGCCAATCAAAAATAAAGCGATGTATGGCCTTGTTTTGTTGAACCAGAAAAGAATCCCAAAAAACTCGGTAAGGATTCCCACAATCAAAATCATGGTCGCAATAGGGATGCTGTTCAGAGCAAGTGTCTGCACAAAGGTGTACTGGAATTCACCCTCCCGGGAAAGTATATCAGTGCCTTTTTCAGCAATCCAAAGCCATAAATGCCTGCCATCAACCCAGGTAATTCCTGTACCAATTAGTTTTGAAATGGAAGCAGAGAAATAACCCGCACCTATATAAAAGATGGTGATCCCAATTATAAATCGATAGCGTTCGCTTTTAGTCTCAAAGAAAGCCAAGCCCATCGCAAAGCTAAAGAGTGCCATCCCTACTAGGTTAGCACTATGGGGAATTTCACCAATGGAAAATCTGGCTACATAAAGGATGTGAAATAGAAGAAGAGCTATAGCATACAGCCATTTAGAGCCAATCCTAAAAAAGGCGACGAGTACGATAATAGTGGTCAAAGAAGCCACAATAATCGGCATGAAGTCGTTGTGCATAAACGAGATATCAACCAGTCGCGCCAGCCCGAGAGGAAGAACTACGTCTCGAATTTTTAGGGTATAAATTCCCCAGTACCATGAGTGCCAAATGACCTCATATACCATGAAAAGCTCAAAAATCTTAAAATAATAGAGATGAGCTTTGCTTAGTTCTTCAGGTTCTCCAAAGAGATTTTTAACTATGTATGCTCCTAATTTCATTCGCTAAAATAATCTTCGTTTGATAGGTTAGGATTGAAAAGTGTGGTATCTGATTTAAAGAGCAGGTAAGGAGTTACCTGAACGGTGACACTATCATCGCCAACCATTTGACCTCTAACCTTAAAAATCATCCAGTCTTCATTGTAGAAATGCTGTTCTCCAAGCATGGTTCGCAGTGCCTGAACTCTTTTTTCATCCCAGTTCCTGGTTTTAGAAACGAAGTTGGAGAAATCGATTTGATCAACCCCTGCATCCAGGATACTCTCAACGGTACCGTTGATTTCATTTAGGGATGTAGTTTGCCAAACTGATGCGGAGTCTACATTTGAAACATCCGTTACAATTGCACGGGTCCATGGATTACCGGCTTTAGAAAACATCGGGTAAATGCTGAAGGGCCAATACTCTCCTTCATGGGTTGCAAGTAAAATTCCAGAAAGTAAAAAGGTGATGAGTGTAATCCTCATCATCCGTCTTTGATTAGACATTGATAATGATGAAATAAATTATGGATAAGCGAAGTTAAGGTTTTTAGACATACAATAAATCGAGGAATTAATATTTATATTCTTTGCTTTGTTAATTCAACATGATTGACAACATCTACATGGGTAAACAAACGGCCATAGTCTTTATTCTTGCATTGTTCTTTTCAATGCCGGTATTCTCTCAATCAGATTCGGGAGAGGTCATCCTTTTTGATATAGAGGATTTTGAAAATGAGCTTATCGGAGATCTTCCTGAGAATTGGTATAACCAAAAAGGAGAGGCCAGGCCAATTACCTACACAGGTGATTTACGCAGAACATATAACTACGCGGTGATGGAAGAGGGAGCGAATAAGTTCCTGCGTTTTGAAGGTATTCGAGGTAAACATTTAAACTATCCGTTAGCCAAATCTGATGTAGATATTTATGAAACCCCAATTCTGAACTGGAAATGGCGTATTCATGATATTCCCGATGGAGCTAAGGAGACCGATAAGAAAAAGAATGATACGGCTGCGAGTATCTATGTAGTGTTCGATTTAGGGAAGGTGCTTTTCAGAAGAGTTCCAAAATCCATTCGTTATACATGGAGCTCAAGCCTTCCTGTAGGTAAAGAGTCGTCCATCTTTCATGGGAACCAAAAAATTATTGTTATGGGAAGTGGCGAAGAAGGACTGGGAGAGTGGCAGTCCTTTCAACGAAATATAGTAGAAGATTACAGACGTTTATTTGGTGATCCGCCACCTCATACCCCATTAGCAATATTGATCTTAAGTGATGGGAATAGTACAAATAAGAATGCAAAAGCAGATTACGACGATATTTTCTTAAGCTCGTCTCCCGATAATTAAATCAAATCCGTATTTTCAGCGATTTAGTCAGGCAAAAATATAAATGAAGCAACTTCTCGGGCTATTCAGGCCTCTTTTAAGATACAATATCCGTCATCCCTTTTTAGTGATTCTCGTATCTCTGGCATTGGCAGCTGTCAGCGGATATTTTGCTTCAAAGCTTAATATAGATACTGATATAGCAAACCTGCTTCCAGCCGATCACCCCAATGTTTTGGCTCTTGAGGAATTAAAAGAAACCGTCGGCGGAGAGACAGAAATGCAGGTGGCTATCAACTCTCCAAGTTTCGAAGCAAACAAAGCTTTTGCAGAAGCGCTCATTCCTAAAACACTGGAACTTTATTACTCACGATATAAGGACGTTTATTTCAAGAGAGCTGAGTACAAAAAGGACACCGAAGTTCTAAAAGATAATGCCTTATACCTGGCCAGTAATCAGGAACTGGAGGACATCACTCAGTGGCTCGAAGATGAAATTGAGCAGGCCAAATTGGAAGCGAGCCCTTTTTATTTTGATCTGGAAGAAGATGATGAAGAAGAGGACACCAGGGCAGAAGGTTTCCAGGAAAGTTATGAGACCCTGGTTCCATCAGAATATCCAATCAGTGAAGATAGTACCATTATGGTGCTCAAATTCTTCCCAACAGGTTCCAAAAGCGACATTAAATACCTGGAAGACATGTTTGTGACATATGATTCATTGATTACTGCTTTGAATCCGGCGTCTTTTCACCCGGAAATGCAGGTTCAATATGGGGGAAGGTTAAAGCGGCATTTAGAAGAACTCACCTCGATCATGAATGATGTACTGGGAAGTTTTGCATCCGGTATCAGCAGTGTAGTGCTCCTGGTGATGCTTTATTTCTTTATCAAAAAATATATCCATTATCGTAAAGGTTCGAACGGAGATCAGGGGTATACCTTATGGAGTCATATTATCAGAATGCCCATCCCGGTTTTGATCATTGGGGTCCCGCTGTTAATAAGTCTTCTCTGGACATTCGGGATCACTTATTTCTATCTCGGAATGCTGAATACCATGACTTCGGTACTTTTTGTAATTCTCTTTGGCCTGGGGATTGATTATGGGATTCACTATTACGCACGGTACATAGAGCTTCGTTCGAGTGGGATGGATGTAGAAGCGGCTATTTATGCCACCAACGATAAAACCGGAGAAGCTATATTGGTAAGTGCTTTTACTACCGCCTGTGCTCTTTATGTATTAATGTTCGCTGATTTTAGAGGCTTCTCAGAATTTGGATTTATATCTGGTACAGGAATTATGCTGGCTCTGGTTGCCATGTTGTATGTGCTGCCATCTTTGTTAGTCATTTTTGAGCGCTTTAATCTCATTCTGTTTAGTCATGATGAGGAGTTTCACAATATTCAAAAGCGCAGGTACCCATTTGCCCGAACGGTAGTAGTGATTGGGTTGCTTATTTCAGGAGTGGTAATAGCGCTTAGTGGGAATCTTAGTTTCCAATATGATACTGGTGAATTGGAACCTCGCTTCCCTGAATATGAGAAATTCCGGGAAGTAGCCCGGCAGGCTGAGGACTCAGATAAGAGAAATCCTGCCTATATCATTGCCGATTCAGATGAAGAGGTAAAAGAGCTTATGATTGCTTTACAAGAGATCAAAGGTCAGGATACGACCTCACCTACCATTTTGAGCATTGAGTCGCTCCAGGAGCGATTTCCCTCTACGTTAGAAGAAGAAGAAACCAAGCTTAGTGCGATTGCAGAAATTCGAGAATTATTGCAAGATCCATTCATTGTTAATAGGGAAGATGAGGACCTAGATAAGCTTCGCCGAGCTTCTCAAACCACAGAGCCTCTTACTATTGATCAAATCCCCGATTATCTGAAATCAAGATTCATAACCAAGGATGGTGAAGTAGGAAGGTTTGTGATTATTTACCCTTCTGTAGGACTTTCTGATGGTCGCCTTTCCATTGCATTTAAAGATGATGTGGGTGAAGTCCGCTTAGATGGAGGAAAGACCTATTATGCTGCCAGTACCAGTATTGTAGCAGCTTCGATGCTGGATTTAATGCGTACCGAAAGTCCATACATGGTAGGAGCCACCTTCCTGATCATATATCTGTTCATGATTTTTACTTTCCGGTCTTTTAGATGGTCGCTCATTTCTATGCTTCCACTTCTGGTCGGGTTACTTTGGATGTTTGGGATCATGATGATTTTCGACCTCCAATTCAATTTCTATAACCTGGTGGTTCTTCCGGCTATTTTAGGAATAGGGGAAGACAGTGGGGTTCATTTGGCTCACCGCTACCGGGATGAGGGAAAGAATAGCATGTGGGAAGTACTTTCCAGTACAGGGCAACACATTACTATGGGATCCTTTACGACTATGCTTGGATTTGCAGGTCTCCTATTTACTGCCCATCCTGGCCTTCAATCTCTTGGTGTGATGGCTGTAATTGGAATTGGGATGACTCTTCTAACATCCGTTACTTTTCTACCGGCACTTATCCAGTGGCTCGAGGATAAGGACTGGATTCGGTTTTAAAAGAGTCAGTAAAAACTACTTTTTTTCAAGGTAGAATAACCCTGCATTTGGGAAATCCTCCGAATCGAGCATATGTGAGTATTTCGTATTGAAGAACCGATTTACTTTCTCATAGCTATCTAATCCGAGGTGCCTTCCTGAAAAATCAAAGAATACAAGAGCCATTGCTGTTGTAATGGTACCATTAGGTGAATAGCTGAATTTCAGGTTCTTCTTTTCTGCATAACTAGCTACAGATTCAATGGTAGGTAAGCCGCAATCTAGGTGTTCTTTGGCCCAATAAGCGTCGCTTATATCCACTATTAACTCCAGGGCTTCCACATCATGGGTATTATCCACATGGATGGGGTTTAACAGAATAACTCCCTTTTTGCATTTTGAGACTAGTTGATCCAGGAAAGCTTCCCTCTCTTCTTCGGGAATATGTTCGAATACATGACAGGATACGACCAGGTCAAAACTCTCATTCTCAAATGGAATTTCTAATCCATCTATGCCATTAATCAATGGTTCGACCAAGCAGTAATTGCTGTCGTTGATGAAGGAAGCCAGTTCTCCAAAGCCACCACCTACATCAAGAACTGAGTAGTGTGTATCTGAGGTAGGTTTTCTTTTTTTGATTTCTTCACTTAGTGTATGGAATCGATAATACTGGTTATGGTTCATTGCAGTGAGTTCGGGAATTTTGCCCCAGTACTCCTCACGGTATTCATCATACACCTCTTGATCTAACCCAAGGCATTCTGCGGTTTTTAATTCTGCCCAGGCTGTAAAATAGTTTCCGGCATCATAATATTTTCTAGCCAGTTCCAAATGGAAATGGCTATCCAACGCATTGCCCTTGGTATTTGCGATATCTACCTTTTTACCCCTACCAAAACCGGTCTGAGTTTTCGGCTTCTTTCTAATGATAATTTCCAGCCCCAAGAGATTAGAAGCTTTCCGTAAGATTTTTTTTAGCATATATACCAGATTTAGCCAATAGATTATTGGCTTTTTTTGATTTTAACACTTAGAGTAGTTTTACATTCTATGTTAAATTTCGAAGTTCCAACCACTTGACCCAGGTGTTTTTTTCTTTTCCTTCTTCCCTTAATCTACCAGGAAAGATCATTGCACCCCTTTCCTCAACATCTTTAGGGAATAAGAAAATAGCTCCCAATAGAATTTCATTCATGGTGATTCCAAGAAAATTCCTGAGCTTTTTCTGTCTTAGCTTTCCGCCCGAAGACCAGTAATTTGGAATACCTCTTGAAGTTGCACCGATTAATACATTTTGGATGGCAGAAGAAGCCGCTGCGATATGTTCCATATTTTTTAAGGAGCCATCAAAAGGAGGGAGTTCTCCATTTTCAAAGCATGGATCGTCTCCCAAATCTCTCGGTTCTGGTAACCAGGTAACCATAAAAAGTAGATCAGTAGCATTCAACATATCTACGATTTTTCCAGCCACAATTTTGTTTTCTTTGATGTATTCATTCAAAATTTGGCAATCAGTGCTATCGAGTATATAAAACCTAAATGGAAGGCAGGATGTTAATTCACTTCCTTCAATGGTATATAAATCATTAGCCTTATGGTGATAGGGAGCATGAGCTGCCAAGTCCAGAAGTTCTTCAACTAATTGATGTATGGAATCTTTACCTAAACTACTTTCCCAGGGTTTTTTAGCGAATACCTTCTGAGTTTTTCTGCCTTTTATTGCAGAATCTATGTTCATACTACTTCGCCTCGCTTTTTTGTGATTAGTCGATTTATCGTATTTAGCTTCAAGAAACTAGATATAAACCTATCTCTTATGCTCAGGGCTGTCAAATCCGGTTTTACATCCTGCATCCCATTCATCTGGTTGATTGCCGTAAGCCGGGATACCACCCTGATCTTTCAGCATGCGGGCAAGGTGTAGACAGTTCCAAACAAGAAAAGTAGTATTTCGGTTTGTGAATTCGTTTTCCGGACCGCCAGATCCTTCATCGCGGTAGGAGGGGCCAGGGCCTGCTTCGCCCATCCAGCCCGCATCAGCTTGAGGGGGAACCGTATATCCAATATGAGAAAGGGAGAAGAGGATGTTCATTGCGCAATGCTTTACTCCATCTTCGTTTCCGGTTATAAGCGTAGCACCTACTTTTCCATAATCTCTATACTGGCCTTTTTCATTGAACTGGTGCGTATAACCGTACATGCGTTCCAGGGTTCTATTACAAACCGAAGATTTTTCCCCAAGCCAAACCGATGTACATACAATCACAATATCACTCGCATCAATTTCTTTTTGAATCATTGGCCAGTCATCTTTATCCCATTCAGGAGTCTGAGACATATCTAATCCAAGCCCTGCAGGAATTTCATAATCAACTGGACGGATAATCTTGGTTTCTACACCATTCGCTTCGAAAATTTTCTGAGCAACGTTAATCAATCCTTCAGTGTGGGATAAAACAGGGGTTCTGTTTAGTGTACAGTTAAGAAAAAGTGCCTTTAAATCGTCATATTTTGCTGGAGGATTGGCGCAGTGTTTTTCAATTTTTTCATTCAGTTGCTCAGACATAATACTTTCTTTGTTAATTATGGATTAATAGTAATTCCTGGTTTTTCCCGATTAAAGCGTTGTTTGTTCTAATACATTTCCAGGCTGCACGAAGCTAGTAAAGCTGAGCCATTCACACAAATTGTTATCAAAAAGTTGATATGAAAGACAATTAACTTGATAGGAGCTTTTCTATACCTAAGTCTTTTTATATTAATTCTGAAATTTAAAGCGCGGAAGAAAATGGACGAACAATATTTGGGAAGTATTGGCAAAGTTTGGACAGTTAAAGAAATGCCAAAGGACATAATAGAGAATGAAATTATCACAAAAGTAACTGATTCCGTCTCCTCGATTCTGTCTAGTAAAAGTTCAAAATCGGTTCTTATAACTGGAGAGGCAGGTGTAGGTAAATCAACACTAGTACAACTGATTTCGAGGCATTTGAAGAGAAGGAGTTGGTTTATTTTTTCTGCTACAGCAGGTAACCTACTAGCAGGCCAACGATATATAGGTGATTTAGAGTTAAACGTTCAGAGGGTAGTCTCAGAGTTAACCAGCAAAGATAAAAGTCTCTGGATCGTCCCTAGATTTCAAGAGTTATATTATAGTGGAAGGCATGAATATTCTCCAGTAGGAATACTGGATCAGATATTGCCCTCTATAGATTCTGGAAGGTTAAAGGTTTTAGGAGAAATTGATTCCAAAAATCTTGAGAGGATTATACAGTTTCGACCACAAATCTTAAGCACTTTTGAAATAGTTAGAATTGAAACTTCCGATAAGGATTTTACTCTGAATCTTGCTAAGGATTGGATTGCTTCTAATAGCGAAAAAGAGATGTGGTCTAATTTCTCTGACAGTGATCTTGAAGAAGTTTATTATTTGGCCAATCAATATTTACCAAGCAAAGAGAATCCTGGGTGTTTAATGGATCTCTTAAAACAGACAAAGAAAACTGTCTTATCCAAAAAATCATCCTCTACTACAATCCAGTTGCCAGATTTTATTGAATCACTATCTAACACAACTGGCATGCCAAGTACTATTTTGGACGACAGTAAAAAATTGGATTTAGATAAGCTCCAGAAAAATTTCTTTTCGAAAGTGCTCGGTCAGGAAGAGGCTGTTAAGATTATTGTGGAAAGGATCGCAATGATAAAGGCAGGGCTTACTGATCCAAAGAAACCAGCTGGTGTATTTCTTTTTGTAGGCCCAACTGGAACTGGTAAAACAGAGATTGCTAAAACACTTTCCGAATACCTTTTTGGTTCAGAAGACAAGCTCATTCGATTAGATATGAGTGAATTTCAAACAGTAGAATCGACGTACAAAATTTTAGGTAATGCATCTGATTTAGATGAGAATTCTGCTCTCGTAAATACTGTGAGAAAGAAACCTTTTTCAGTAATCTTATTAGATGAATTTGAAAAAGCACATCCAAACATTTGGGACTTATTCTTACAAGTTTTTGATGATGGAAGACTAACAGATCAGAGAGGGGGGGTAGCAGATTTCAGACATTCGATTATAATATTAACATCCAATTTAGGTGCAAGTATATCAACAGATTCAAAAATAGGGTTCAATTCAACAGGCGACGATATCAACTCAAATGTGATAAAAACAATCAGCGATACTTTTAGACCTGAGTTTGTAAATCGCATTGACAGAATCGTAATATTCAAACCTTTGACTAAGTCGACCGCAAAAAAAATTCTTAAGAATGAACTTAAGAGAATTTTGAACAGGAGGGGCTTGAGAAGAAGAAATTGGGAAATTGATTTTGAAGACTCCGCGCTTGAGTTTCTTCTTGAAAAAGGGTTTTCAAGTACTTTGGGAGCTAGACCCATCAAAAGAGCTATTGAAAAATATCTACTTGCACCATTAGCCCAAACCATAGTTAATCACGATTTCCCTAAGGGAAATCAATTTTTACTTGTTAGTCCAGGAAAAAATAAGCTCAGGGTTGATTTCATTGATCCAGATGAACCTCAGTTTTCTTGGGAACAGAAAAAACAAATTATAAGTGCACAAACGATTAAATCCGAAAAACTTGATTTAAGGACTATTATTTCAGAGGCGAATGGAATTCTATCAGAATTTCAGGCGATCAAAAAAGAACTTTTAATGGTGACCGAATTACTGGCTAAGAAGAAGCTATCAAAACGAAAAGATAAGTTGATGAGGAAAATGTCTGAGCCTGAGTTTTGGTCAACAGAAAATAGGTTCGAGATTCTAAATGAAGTAGAGTTTCTGGATAGATTATATGCTGGTTTTGAAACAGCAGATAAACTCTTCAAAAGGCTTGATAACCCAGATCAAGAGAGATTGTCCTTTGATCCAAAGTTAATTTCCAAGCTAGCCCAGAGAATTTACTTGCTAAAATGTGCTTTAACTTCTTATTCAAATGGAGAACCACAGGATGCTTTTGTAAGAATCAGTTTTGGTGATGAGGACGAAAAGTTTGCCGTTTCAATTGAAAGCATGTACCAAAAATGGTCTAGATCCAGAGGTATGAGAATGGAGAGAATTCATGAAGTAAATGATCCCGGAAACAACTCAAAATATTATTCGATTTTTGGTTTCGGAGCTTATCTGATTTTACAACAAGAAAGCGGATTTCATGTACAGGAAGTGCTAAGTAAGGATTCTGTTAGGTCAGATAAGAGAAGAGTACGTATTTCAGTGATTCCAGTTAATATCTCGGACTATAGATCGATGGATATTTCCTCTATCGATGACCGTATGAAAGATTTACAAAGACCTAAAACTGTAAGGAAATTTATACTTGGGAAGTCACCAATAGTAAAAGACAATTCAAGAGATTGGCAAACTGGTAAACTTGAATATATACTTGAAGGTAATTTTGATCTACTTTAATGGAATAGAGGGTGTACCATCAATTTAGTTTAACACACAAAAAGGCGGCTAATTGCTTAGCTGCCTTTTTTCTGTTCTGAGCTAACTATTCTTTTCTCTCAGTCTCTTCTTCAAGTATATCCCTTACTACCAAATCCTGGGCGATATGTATGATGATTACTGGTATAAGAGAATTGAAAACGATGTAGAAGATTCCAAATACTAAACCAAGCATTGTTGATTTTATGGCTTCCTTTCCGAGATATATATGCCCAATACCAAATATTAATGTAGAAATGAATAAAATTTGAAGGATTGAAAGTCCCGGAAAAACTACAGCTAGTGTATAGAACAAATAGCCTCTGTAGATAATCTCTTCAGTAGTGCCCGCAGAAATTGAAAGAAGGGTCCAAACTCGTTTTTCTTTCTGAGTAACCGGCAACACCCACCTGGAGTCTTCAGGAATACTATTCGCAATTTTTGCCCTGCTTTCCTTATTGGTTTTGAAAATTATAATTGAATAGACATTGTATAAAAGGTATAAGACATAAAAACCAATGGTTGGGTATATAATCCATTTGCTGAGTGAAGAAGTATCAATATTGATCCATCTAATACCCAAACTATCCAGGCTTATACCTGACATGGGTATCAACGAAAAGATCAAAAGTACCGGTAACCAGGGCCAAAATATTGTGCTATAGTAGAACTCAAGCCTTTTGCTGTAATCCCCATCAGCAATCCCCTTTTTTACCTTCTCTATTTCTTTACGTCCGGAAACAGGAAGGTAAATCGTCAAAATCATCAGCAATACTATAAAGACTAGCAGAAAAAAATTAAGCTCTGTGTTCATCCCGATCACCTTTTTTAATTTTTCTTGAACAATGAGTCTAAAGTGTGCAGAATTACTATTACCTCAAAATAAAAAAGGCGGCTAATTGCTTAGCTGCCTTTCATTTAGATATTCACGAGAGTCTGCTTTTTCTAAAAAGTATCTTTTCCAATATGAACTTTACCAAAGTGCTTTCCTCTTGTCCCAGCTTATGTACTATTTGGTAGTGGTTCAGTTCGGGATATTCGTAGTATCCTATTGGTGCTTTTAACCCGTTCTCGACATATAACTTCTTAGATTCTTCAACAAAGAATTTGGTTTCATCAGATCCAACACTTAGTAATATGGGACATTTAAAAACAGATAAATCTTTGTTTGATACACTATAAGATTCCACATCATCTTCATCTAATTGCAAGGTCTGATTAAGGTAACTGTTTTTAATTGGTCCTAAATCGAATATGCCACTGAGACTACAAATCGCCTGGATATTTGGTCTCAAGTTCTCATTTATTAAATAGGACATTAAAGCGAGATGTCCTCCTGCTGAATGACCACTGAGTATGATTTCCTTTGGATTCCCATTATAACCAGGTGCTTCGTTTTGTATCCATTGTATAGAAGCTGAAATATCATGTAACAACGTTTCCATGTCCACAGTTGGAATAAGGCGGTAATTAATAATGAAGGTCGTTATATCGTTTTTGATAAAGGGTTCGGCGACGAAGCTATAACTCTTCTTATCCAATGCACGCCAATACCCGCCATGAATAAATATTAAAACGGGGGAGTCAGGTGAGTTGGAGGGGAAGATATCCAACGTTTGTAGCGGAGCTTCTCCATATTTTTGATCCAAATAGCAGAAGTAGTTTTTTCTTACTCGTTCGGATTCACTCTCATTGATATCCAAAAAATATTGAAAATTGGGATGGCGTGCCCTAAGGTCTAATTGATCTTTTGGAGTCATTCTAGCATAAAAAGCTATTCATCTTTAAGCTTTAAGACTTCTTTTTTTAATTCTTCAATCATTTTCGACTGAGCCTCAATTAACTCTTGCTGAGTTTTATTCAATTTATTCTGTTCAATTACATACAGAGTTAACTCTTCGATCTTTTGAAGAAGTGTGGCGTCCATTTCTCCTAGCTTAATCCCATGTTCCTGTACTTCTGCTTCGCTTGGTACCTCCGGGAGATGCTTGTTTTCATTGATGTATTGTTCCACTTCTTCCAGGGAAGGGAGGTTGTAGTCAGGATAGAAAACAAAGTCCGGCCATCCTGTCGCTTCTACAATTACTTCTTTTGACCGAATGGTACCATTCACTTCGAGTTTATTAGAAGGAAATGTAGTTCCGATACCCACATTACCATCTTCTTTAAGTGCAAGAACTGTACTTTGGTCATTTAACCTGAATTCAAAGTTATTACTGGCATCACGTAATCCTGTATGCCAAATTCTCCCATCCCCATTTCGGTAATAATCTACAAAAGAACCTTTTCCTGCGGCACCTTCTACTACATAATAGGCATGGTTATCTGAGCTTTCAACGAGAGCTCTAGTGGGGCCTGAACCATAGATATGGAATTTCTCAGTAGGGGATGCTATTCCGATTCCTACGCTACTACCATCTTTTGATATAATTGCCAGATCGACTTTAGTGCCTCCGGTCTGAAATTGAGAAGGGTCAATTTTTAAAAAGGTTGGTGCACTTCCTCTTGGGGGAGACAGTTCATGAACCGTTATCCTGTGCCAATCATCCTGCACGCCACCAAATCTGATTTCCATATTAAAGCCCGTAGACGTGTTCTCGAATATCTGAATATCATCTGTGTAATTTGAGCCAGAAACCCTTTCAATGTCATAGAAATAGGGAATCATATGCTCAGAGTTTAATCGAAAATGGTATACTACGCTTCCTCTTCGTTGTGCTATTACAATTAGATAATCCCCATGGTGGGTATGCCCTGTATGGGTAGTACTAGAAGTTATCTTCAAGCCAAAATTAACTGATTCTTCATTAAAATCTCCTTCATAGGAATAGACTATTGGGGTGTATTGTGCCTTTAAAGAAAGGCTAAAAATGAATGCAATGGTTAGCAAAAGGATATTCTTTTTCATGGTGTAGTTCTTTTACTGTTAGATACAGAAATAGAAAAGGCCAGACTCTCTTTCTTATATCATGTTTAAGTTTTGTGTTCTTGATAATCTCCTGAAACAATGGACTTAAAGTGTATAAAATTGATATTATCTCAAAACAAAAAAGGCAGCTAATTGATTAACTGCCTTTGTGTTACTGAATCTATTCTTCTTTGAGGCTTTTTAATTCAGCCTGTAACTCTTCAATCAACTCTTGCTGTTGCTTATTGATTTTATTCTGTTCAATAACATACAGAGTTAATTCTTCGATTTTCTGAAGAAGGGTAGCATCCATTTCTCCTAGCTTAATTCCATGTTCCAGGACTTCTGCTTCGCTAGGTACCTCTGGGAGATGTTTGTGTTCTGTAATGTATTCTTCTACTTCTTCCAAAGAAGGGAGATTGTAGTCAGGATAGAACACGAAATCCGGCCATCCTGTTGCTTCAACCACTACTTCTTGTGATCGAATAGTGCCATTAACTTCTAGTTTGTTTGTTGGGGTAGTTGTGCCAATACCAACATTTCCAGCTTGAGCTAGAATTACATCCCCATCTGCTTGTAGTTCTATTTCTGCTGCACCGGTTCCTTCATAGGTTATTACATACCTAGAATCATTGGTATTATAATTGAAATAGGTATTCACCTTATCATGCGAGTTGGAAATGGAGTATCCTGAACTAAACCCTCCTGTTCCGTCTATATGAAGTTTTGCACTTGGAGAAGTTGTTCCAATTCCTAAATTAGCATCTTCGAAATAGGCATTGACAATTCCATCTCCTCCGTCAATTGTAAAATGTACATTCTCAGAACCACCAGAAGCTGTTCCTGTTTTTATTACTACTTTTCCACTTGGTGTTCTATTTGTGAGAAATGGATAGCTAGCATTATTGGTGAAATCAAACCTTAACGCATATCTGCCTATTCCAACTCCATTCTCTATTGGTTCAAACATAATCCCTTGATTCGATCCAGAATCATTAAAATATAGTCGGCTAGTGTCATTGATTTTCACATCACCCAAGTTTGTATTTTCGATAGATGTCCCGGAGGTAGTCCATTGGCCGAATACAAGGATTGGAAACAGATTAAGTGTTAGCGCTATTAGAAAAAGTTTAGTTCTCATTGTTTGTTCCAGCGTTTTGTGATATAGAAATCGGAAATGCTTGACTCTCTTTCTTATATCAGGATTAAAAGTTAGCCTCTTGATTTTTCTTAAAGCAATAGACTTAAAGTGTATAAAATTAATGCTATCTCAAAATAAAAAAGGCAGCTAATTGCTTAGCTGCCTTTCATTTAAAATAATATGAGCTTGCCTTAGTGGGCAGCTTCTCCTTCTCCACTTTTTCCTCTCATATACACAAACAATCCAGCAAAAAGAACAATCAGAATTGCCGGGAGAATAGTCATATAACCTAGAGTAGCTTGAGGTCCGGCAGTATCAATGGATTCCCCCATAATTGGAAGAATAAGTGACGTAGCTACCATTCCGGTTCCTCCCATGATAGAAAGTCCAAGCGCTCCACTTTTGGGCACATATTCGGCAACAAATCCGATCATGGTAGGCCAGAAATAACAAATACCCAGTGCAAATACTACTGCCGATCCTAAGGTAGGCCCTACACCACTTACGGTACTTAGTAGATATAAACCAGCTGTTGACAGGATAGCTGATCCCAGTAACACTCCTGTTGGGTTCAAGCGGTGGATAATCGGTCCGGCAAAAAACCTACCTACTGCCATAATACCGGTGATAAGTACAAGGATAAGGATTGGGTTCACACCGCCATCAGTAAGCAGGGCATTGATAAATTGATTGGTACCTAATTCCGAGCTTGCAGTGAGGAACATACAAATGAATATAAAAGGGAAGAGTAACCCAATCTTGTTAACAACTTTTCCTTCGATTACAATAAGCGCCAGGAATCCTACCACTATGATGTAGGTAATATTGGAACTAAAGTCGATGCTTAAGCTTGGGATAGAAGCAAAAGCAATCATCACTGATACAATAAGGATAATGGTATAGGGTGCGGCTGTATTCTTTAACATGTCTTTATAGGAGACGCCACTGGTAACCCGTTCAGTTTCAGGGATTTCCTGTCCCATGAATAGTACTCCGTACCAAATTAATGGTATAAATAAAGTTCCTACCAGAACCAACCAACTCAATCCAAGCGTATCAACAAGCAGGTAGGCTAATAAACCACCTATAACAATTCCGCCCGGAAACCAGACATGGAAGCGATTTAACATTTTTGTCTTTGCATCAGGATAAAGCGTGGCCACAAGAGGGTTGAAAGCTGCTTCCACAAATCCATTTCCAAGTCCTACAAAAACATTTGAGACAAATAACATGGTCTTGTCTCTGGAAATAAGCATTAAAATTAACCCGATAAGCTGCATAAAAAAGGCCATCCAGATCACATTCTTTGTTTTGACGAGATCGATGATCAAACCACCAGCAAACATCGCTATGGTGAATCCCCAGAAAGCCGGTCCAAATGCCCATCCGATTTCAGCAGCAGTGAGTCCAAAATCAGAGCCAAACACACCTTCAATTTCGGCGCGTACAGCAAAAGTGAGTGAAGTAACAGTGAGAGCCAGGCAACTTCCCAAAAAAAGCCGGTCTCTGTTTATGGTATTTTCCATGTAGGTTGGTTTAGTTAAGGTTACTGAATAAGCTGATAAGTTGGCTTAACGTACTGCGTTTCAATCAATAATTAAAGCGCTTTTTTGCCCAACCAGATGCATTTTTGTGAGAAAATTTCTCTTATCTAAACAAAGAGGGAAATAAGCAGAACAGTGGCAAATCCAGTTAGGGATAAGATCGTTGTAGAAACCGTCCAACTCTTAAATGTTTCCTTTTCAGTAAGGCCAAGATATTTACTAACTAACCAAAACCCACTGTCATTAACATGAGATAAGATAGAGGCACCGGAAGCGATAGCAATAACGAGTAGCGCTTTTTCAATTTCTGTAGCCGAGAGTAAAAGAGGGGCTGTTAATCCTGCCGCTGTGATCATAGCAACTGTAGCAGAACCCTGCAAAATTCTCACAAGTACAGCAGCTAGGTAGGCAAAAAGTAAGAGACTAATTCCTTGTTCAGCGAAATACATTGCCAGCATTTCTCCAATACCTGTATTAACCAGTACCTGTTTAAATACGCCACCTGCTCCAGTTAATAATATGATAATTCCAGCTGGTGCCATTGAGCGGGTCATGATGTCCAGCATTTTATCTTTGGGAGTGTCTTTTTTTATACCAAGTGCATACCATGCTAATAGGTTGGCAATAATAAGTGCAGTAAATGGATGACCAATCATTTTCATCCATTCTTTGATAGAGTTTGGAATGGCAACATCACCAAGGAGGGGGCTATTGATTAATGTATTTATCAGAATCAAAACAATAGGTACTCCGATAATTGCTAAGATAGTGGCAATAGAGGGTGGATTGGTGGTTTCCGATTGTTGCTCCGCAAATTCCGGAGCGGTAATCTGAATTTTTTTGGCGATGTATTTCGCAAATAAGGGGCCACTTGTAATGGCTGCCGGAATGCCCACTAAAAACCCAAACAGGATGATCCACCCTAGATCTGCTCCTAAGATGTCGGCTACAGCAACAGGTCCCGGGGTGGGAGGGATGAAGGCATGAGTGATCGCTAAGCCACTTAATAAAGGAATCCCATACATCAACAGTGATTTCCCTGTTTTTCGTTGAAGGGCATAAACGATCGGAACGAGGATGATGAAGGCTACATCGAAGAATACGGGAATGGCTACAATGAACCCGGTAGCCATTAATGACCAAGAAGCACGCTCTTCTCCAAATTTCGATATCATACTTTTGGCCAAGGCTTCAGCTCCCCCCGAATATTCAAGAATGGCTCCAAACATGGCTCCTAATCCAACTACAGTAGCCACAAAGCCTAATGTACTTCCCATTCCTTCCTGTATGGTTGAAATCATTTCAGAAGGAGAAAGGCCAGCCAAAATCCCTACAACAATACTCGAGATTAATAGTGATATAAAAGCCTGGATTTTGAAACGAAGTATAAGGAGAAGTAAAAGGGCTATTCCCCCTAGAACAGCTGCTATGAGTGTCCAATCAATCATTTTGCTCCCAGTTTGTATGATAAAACGAGCCGGACGGATCGTTCTTTAGTTGATAAGTGTGTGCTCCAAAATAATCACGTTGAGCCTGAATAAGGTTTGCAGATAGATTTTCTGAGGTCATTGAAATCCAGAACTCGTACGCTGAAGAGAAGGCCGGAGTAGGTATTCTCTGATCCAGACCTAATTTTATGATCTCAGATAAATCCTGTTCCGAAGTTTGAATAGACTGAAAAGATTCCGGATGATTAATTAATGAATCTGTATGCTTAAATAGTTGCGAAAGCTCCTCCATAAGCTGAGATCGGATAATACAACCATTAGTCCAGATTCGAGCCAGTTCCGAGAAATTCAGCTTCCAGTTGTATTCTGAAGCTGCCACTCTCATCAACTCAAATCCCTGATGGTGATTGAGAATCCGTGCAGCTCTGTATGCAGATTTTAGCCTATCAATTTCTAAGCTTTGTTCAGCCTGGTCTACTTTATCCACTTTTTCAGAGAGAGAAGCTCTTTGCCCTTTTTTGCTGGAAGTGTAACGGGCAAATACAGAGGAGGACATCATGGTAGTAATAGCTCCCATTTCCAGTGCCGCAATGGTTGACCACGATCCAGTTCCCTTGCTACCTGCAGCATCCAGGATTTGATCGATCAAAAAGCCCTCTTCGTTTTTGCGAAGAAGGATGTTGGAGCTAATCTCAAGTAGATAGCCTTCCAATTCTCCTTTATTCCACTGGGTAAATATTGATGAGATTTCCTGATTCGAATAATTCCTTTTTAGGATTGAATACAGCTCTGCCAATAACTGCATTTCCACATACTCGATACCATTGTGAACCATTTTCACAAAATGTCCGGCACCGCTTTCTCCAATATATCCACAGCAAGACCCTTCGTTTGAATCCTTTGCAGCAATAGAGTTTAGAATGGATGCTACCTGGTCATAGACGCTCTTTAAGCCTCCGGGCATTAATGAGGGACCATTTCGTGCTCCTTTTTGCCCACCCGAAATTCCCGTGCCAAGAAAATGAATATTATGAGCGTTTCGAAGGGTGCTGATTCTTCGGTCTGTATCCTTATAGTGTGAGTTTCCGCCATCGATCAAGATATCTCCCTCTTCCAAATAGGGTAATAGTTGGTCAATAACCAGATCTATTACCGATCCTGCTTTAACCATGAGCAGTACCTTTCTGGGGCGTTCGATGGATAAAATGAAATCCGCTTCATTAGTAAAACCGGATAAATACCGGTAAGTAGAATTTTCCGTAAGGAATGAGGAGACCGTTCCTTTTTCCTCGCCAATGTCTCTATTGAAAACAGATACCGAAAAGCCTTTGTCCAGCATATTTAATGCCAGGCTACTTCCCATTACTCCAAGCCCATAAACTCCGATGTCTGATTTACTCATAGTTTGTATAGTGTGCGATGATTTCCTCCACAATTTGCTCTGGAGTTTTTTTAATGGGGATTCTTAATCCTTTTGATGGTTGCTCTAAGGCCTCAAATTGTGATTCCAGCAAACTTTCAGGCATAAAATGACCTTCTCTGGCATTCATTCTTTCTGAAATGAGTTGTTTAGAACCTTCCAGGAAAACCCACCGAACTTTATTCCCGGTACCTTCAAGAATTTCTCTGTACTTCTCTTTTAGTGCTGAGCATGCCAGTACTGCTCCTTTTGATCTATTCCATTCACCAATGTAACCGGATAAGGTATTCAACCAGGGATACCTATCCTTATCGGTAAGGGGAGTACCTGATTTCATTTTTTCAATATTTGAAGGTGGATGAAAGTCGTCTGCATCGAAAAAGGGGATACCCAGGTGTTCAGAAAGCTTTTGGGCTACCGTGGTTTTTCCAGAACCACTTACTCCAAATATTATGAATACATGATGCATAGTTTAAGGTTATTGCTTCCAAAAGCTTGGAGAAAAAATAATCAATACCGTGATGATTTCAAGTCGGCCAACCATCATTAGCAAGATAAGTACCCATTTTGCAAGGAAAGGAAGTTGTGCAAAGCTATCCGTGGGCCCAAAGTCGCCCCAACCCGGGCCTATGTTTCCAAGAGCTGAGATACTTGCCCCCACCGATGACAGGAGATCGTAGCCAAATAAACTGATTGCGAATGCTCCAAGTGCGAAAATGAATAGGTACAAAATGAAAAAGCTTAATACCGTTCGTTGGATGTTAGCGTCAATGGCCTGTTCCCCGATACGGACAGGAAGAATCGCTTTTGGGTGAATGATTTGTTTGATCTCCCGCCCGGTATTTCTAATCAGGATCATCCAACGAATCATTTTAATACCACCACTTGTTGAGCCGGCACTACCTCCTGTAAAGAAAAGAAGGAACAACAGAAAAGCACCACAAGAATACCAAAGCTCATAGTTATCGGTTCCAAAACCTGTGGTAGTAACAATAGCTACTACCTGGAAAGAACCATATCGAAGAGCTTCCAATAAGGGCCTGCCATCAAAATGCCAAAGTGAAAAGGAAATCCCCAGGATTCCTAGGATAGTGATCAAGGTATAAAACCGGGTTTCTCTGTTATTGAAGAAAGCTTTGGAGTCGCCGTTTAATAACCGGAAATGCATGGCAAAGTTTATCCCTGCCAGGAACATAAAGATGGTGATTATGATATCGATATAAGCAGAATCGAAGGCTGCAATGCTGGCATTTTTTGTAGAAAACCCACCTGTGGCAAGTGTGGCAAAGGCGTGATTAAGGGAGTCAAACCAATCCATAGCCGGATGAATCCATAACAAAACGAATTCGAGGCCTGTTAGAGCTACATACACTACCCACAGAAGCTTCGCGGTTTCCTGTACTCTGGGTGTAAGTTTATCTGCTGTCGGACCTGGTGACTCTGCCTGGAATAGCTGCATCCCACCGATACCTAATAAAGGTAGAATGGCCAGCGAAAGAACAATGATTCCCATTCCGCCTAACCAGTGGGAAAATGAACGCCAAAAAAGAAAGCTCTTTGGTAATTCCTCAATTAAGGGATTTGCGTATCCATTGCTGGTTACACCACCGAGAATGGTTGATCCTGTAGTAGTGAGTCCGCTCATCGTTTCAAAAACGGCATCGGTATAGTGAGGCAGTACCCCTGCGATGATGAAAGGCAACGCACCCACAAGAGAAAGAAGGAGCCAGGTTAAACTCACTACCATAAAGCCTTCCCGAATACGTGCTTCTTCTTCGGGTTTAAAAAAATACCAGAGTACTCCGCCCACAGCAAAGGCTATGCCCGATGAGATCAGCCAGGAATCCCAATGATGTTCCACATAAACCAGGTCGATGATAAGCGGGAGCAGGAAGGCAAAGCCCATGAAAAAGATGAACGAGCCAAGTATTCCAAAAACAACTTTAAAGTCAATTAAAGGACGATTTAGATCACTTATCGAACCTCTTAGAGCCACTATTGGAATAGGTTAGTTACTTTTTCAATAGCTTCGGGAAGGCAGAAAACCATCACCCGATCATTGGCTTTAATGATGGTAAATCCTGTAGCTATTTCTACAGAACCTTCACACAATACCCCTCCAATCACACAGCCATTTGGAAGCTTCAGCTTTCGAATTTCTTTACCAACAACTTTGGATTTTGGAGAAACCTGAAGTTCAATTACTTCTGCTTTTATGCCCCTTAACTCAGTAACCGAAATGACTCTTCCTTTTCGAACATAGCGGTGAATCTCATTGGAGGCAGCTACCTTTTTGTTAACCACAGCATCCAGCCCTATTGTTTGGCTAAGAGGGATAAAATCGGGTTTAGAGACGAGAGCTACCGTTTTTTTAACGTCAAGATGCTTAGCCATTAAACAGGAAATGATGTTGGATTCTTCATCATCTGTAACAGCAATGAATGCATCCATATCTGAGATACCTTCGGTGGCCAATAGATCAGGGTCGGTAGGATTGCCATGGAGCACCATAGCATTTTTGAGCTCTATGGCCAATTCCTCTGCCCGGTCGTAATCAGGCTCTATTACCTTTACACTCCAGTTCCTTTTTGGGTCCTTACATAATAACCTGGCGATCATGGCGCCCATCATGGAGCCTCCGGCAACCATAATTCGATTTAATTGGGTCTCTTTTTTCCCGGTCGTCTCAATTACTCTTGGAATATCTTCCGTTTTGGCAAGTACGAAGATCTGATCGAAAGCCTGGAGTTTCATCGGTCCTTTTGGGATAAGAGTAAGCCCGCGCCTTCCAATAGCTACTACCCGAAAAATGATATCAGGATATTGGGCAGCGTATTCAATCAGTGTTTTTCCACTAAGGGGGGAGGAGCGTTCTAACCGAACCCCAATCAGCTGCATCTGATCGTCTGCCAAATTGATCAGGTCACTTGCTGCTGATCGCTTGAGAAGCTGGGCTATTTCCTGGGCCGCACTAAGCTCAGGATGAATCATAACGTCAATACCTAAATCTTCAGAAGTAACCGGTGCGTTGTATTGGGTGAACTCATCACTGCGAACTCTTGCAATTACCATCTTAGCACCCAGCCTTTTGCTGATCATAGAAGTGATCATGTTCACTTCATCTATACTGGTTGCAGAAATGACTACGTCTGCGTCTTGAACCCCTGCTTTTACCAGGTCTTTACCTGAGGTAGCATTTCCTTCTACTGCGAGTACATCCAGGGATTCTATCACTCTGCTGAGGCATTCTTTCTCGCGATCTAAGACCGTTACGTCATGTTTTTCTTTTGATAGAACACTCGCCAGATCGTATCCAATTTCTCCGGCGCCAATAATTACGATCTTCAAATGAAATCGAGTTGAGTGATTTAGTAACTGTGAAAAGCTACCATGTTTTTATTTTAAATAAAAGAATGTAGTACAGGTACTTATTGAGTGGTAATAATCACATCAACGCTAATTGGCCGCGACTGATCTACCTTCAAATCAGTAACTTCTACGGTAAACCTATTCTGTCCTCGAATCAATCTTGGACTTATTTGTACCCCTCTGCCTATTTCCTCACCTGCTTGTTTCCACACTACCTGAACATCAGATAGAGGACGATTGATAGCAGGCACCTTGATTACTGTGGTAGGATTTACTGGGTTCCAGTCAATAATTTCCGGGGTGGCAGGTTCAGTAAACTTCAAAGCTTCTACCACATTGATGGTGAAAGATCGTCTGCTTAGCTCCATTCCTAAAGGAGTCCAGGCTAGATGGAAAGTTTGTTCTCCTGCTGCGGTTGCTCTCCAGGAAGTTTCATAGAAGTTTTGATTCGCAAAGGTCCAGGAATCAGATACACCCATATTTGGAATAGAAAGTACTCCGCCTACTACAATCTTCTCAGGGTAGGATGGAGCGATATCAGGTATTCTTACCGGATTGATTTCAAGAATGGTAGAGTCAGCTGAATTGGGAAGGCCGCGCCCATCATCCTGAATGAGGGTTACCCGATAAGTTCTGGCTTCATTCACAGTAAATTGAGGGAAGGGTAGAGGTTCTCCATCCAGCTTCCAAATAGTAGTGAGTAAATCTCCATCTCTATCCTGACCAAGGCCAGAACGAAGGCTTACTTGTTGGTTTTGATATACAACAGGAGGGCCGTCGATGGTTGGGAGAGGACTGCTGTTAGCAAAGAAATATTTCTCCATGGTAACCACATTATTTGAGGCAGCAGAATTATCACGAATCTCAAGATTCACCTTATGGCGCCCTGGAGTAATAGCTTTTACTAACTCACTGGCATTATAGCTTACAAAGCCATCGTCGATATACCATTTATATTGTTTAATGAAACCATCCGGGTCGCTACTAGCAAATGCATTAAGTTCTAAATCTTCCCCTGCTGTTATATTCTCTGGCAATTCCCACACGATGACTGGGGGAGCGTTAACTTTAATGGACTTGGTAAGAGTAACCGTATTGCAATCGGTATCAGTATTAGTCTCTAAATAGAGGGTAACGAAATATTCTCCGGGCTCATTAAACGTATGAGTAGTTGTTAACCCATCTAATTCCTGGCTTCCTGACTCAGTATCAATAACCCACCTGGCAGTTTTAAATCCTCCATCCGCAACTGAACCTGAGCCATCCAGGATGATAGGTTCTCCTGGAGCTACCCATTCGGGAAGGTCAAAGGAAGCGACTGGGCCTTCTACAACAGTGACTTTTGCCGTTGCCTGGCTGATATTACTGCATTGTCCTGATCCTGATCCCTCCACAGTTAAAGTAACTGTATATTCTCCGGGTTCGGTGAATATATGTTCATATCTGGCACCAGTGGCAGAATTTCCATCTCCCATATCCCAGGTCATAGCGGGAATGGAGCCCGAAGGGTCAGTGCTTTCTGATCCATCAAAAGTGAGTGCGGTGTTAACACAAATGGTGGTTTCAGTTAAGTTCATCTTTGCTACTGGAGAGCCCTCAATAATTACCGGGATTTTAGCTATTGAACTTTGACCAGAAAACCCATCGCTAAGTGTTAGTTTGGCTTCATAAATTCCTGGAGTTTCATATACATAGGAGGGGTTCGCTTCGTCTGATGTTACTCCGTTTCCAAAGTCCCATTGTGCTCTAAAGGCATCACCATCCGGATCGTAGCTTCTGGAACTATTAAATAAAACCGTTTGACCACTGCAGGAAGTAATTACCGAATCTACAACCGCCTGTACCGGCCGATTCACCATTACCCTGATAGACTCACTGTTCACGCTATTGGAAAGGCCGAGCCCGTCATTTAAGGTTAGTCCAATAAAATGTATACCTGGTTCCGGAGCTGTCCAGCTAAAAGAGGATTCTTTTCGTTTTGTTCCATCTGGTAACGTCCACTCATAGGTGATGGCATCATTATCAAGGTCGTAGCTTTCAGATGCGTCTAATCGAACGGTCGTTGAATTAGATCGTACCACTGTTTCGGTAACGATGTATGGCTGATGATTAACGTTTACAGAACCCTGGAGAGTAGTGGTAGAGTTTTCGATTCGGTCATTATCCGTTACAGTGATCGTAAATCTCTTAATACCACCATCGGTAAAGATTCTCTGAATTTGCATACCCTTTAACTCGGTACCATCTTCAAATCTCCACAAATAGCTATCTATACTCCCATCAGGATCGAAAGACTCATCTGCAAAGAACTTGATTTCAGTGTTTGGGACTAATTCTACAGGCTCTGTTCTCCATCCTGGTACAGGAGGTTGATTTACCCGTACCTGTTTTGCGCTAAATCCTTTTGCCTGCTCAAACCCTGAATCATCTGTTACATATAATGAAATAGTATGTAGTCCTGATTCATTTAACGTTATGGAGTTAGTTCGCCCTGTTCCAACGGGAGATCCATTAGCTTCCCACTCATATTTGCTGATAGCTCCATCAGCATCAGTACTTGTGCTTGCATCCGCGGTAAAAGAAATGCTAGGAGCTACCACATCAGGGATTTCAAAAGAAGCGACCGGGTAACTATTCACAACGATTACGTGCTCGGAAGTTTGCACACTGTTCCTAAGGTTCGCTCCATCATCAACAGTAAGCCTTACCGTATAACTTCCGGTTTGCTGGTAGATGTGATCTACTTGTGGGCCTGAAGCTCTGTTCCCATCCCCAAAATCCCAACTGAATGAAGCTAATTCAGACTCGGCATCGCTACTTTCTGTGGCGGCGAATGTGACTCTGGCAGTAGAAGTTACGGGTACCGCAGTAATGACCGGGCTTGGTGGGGAATTAACATGAACTATCTGGGTTAACGATTGTACAGAATTACTCACACCTCGTTGGTCATCAACAGTAAGTGTAACCTCGTAATCCCCAGGATCACTTAAGGATAAGGTAGAAATATCACCTCTGGCAACTTCCTCATTATTTACCGTCCAAATGTAGGTAAGTGGATCTTGATTAGGATCAGAAGATTCTACTCCATTCAAGGGAAATACATCGCCAGGTGCTACATCAGCTGGGATAGAAAATTCGGGAATGGGAGCGGCGTTGACTTCATATACCCGGTTGACAGAATAGGATGAGTTTTGTGCTCCAGAACCATCATTAATGGTTAACCGAACAGGATATACTCCGGGCTGTTGATGGCTAACCACGATACTATCCGAGGTAGAGTTTGGAGGAACACCAATTCCTGCCCATAAATAAGAAAGGCGATCATTATCAGAATCGGTCTGATTGGACACCTTTAGTACAATTTGATCATCTGTCCCTGAAACAGGGTCAACATCAATCTCTGCGTAAGGTTGAGTGTTAACTCTTACATTAACTTGTTGCTCAGCAATACTGCACCGTAATGAGGTACCACCATCAGCTACCTGGATGGAAATAGTATAAAGACCAGAAACCGTGTTTGAAAAGTCGAAGCTTGGCCCGGTACCTCTTCGTGTCCCGTTCACGAACCAGGTGATATCTACTTCCTGCCCTTCCAGATCATAAGATTCAGCAGCAGATAAAGTTAACACCTCAGAAGGAGAGATTATATCCTTTGGAGATTCAAGCCGGGCAATAGGAGGGGTATTTACAAATACAATTTTATTGTACACCCAATACTCGGGGAAATAGGAACGCTCATTAGGGATAAGTACATCAACAGGGATTTGCCCTCTGTCTTCAAAAGCAATGGTTGGAGTACTGCCGGTACTTATTGTTTGGCTATTTAGTACCCATTGAGCATTAGCAAGGTCCCGTTGAGTGAACACTGTCCCAGATAATTCAAATCTTTTATCGGTACAACGAGAGGCTTCAATCTCATTTATGTTGAGTGATGGCTTTTGAAGCTCATTAAGAACGATAGGTTCAAATTCCCAAAGTACGGGTTCCTGCTGTCCAAAAATGGTGAGTGTATTGAGCCAGCTTTGGGAGCCTCCAATCTGAATGCCCCAGTTATTAGCTATTCCAAATTTTGAGGAAGGAAGCTCTGAATCTGCAACAGGGTAGCTATCTCCAAAAGCGTCGACAATGGTTATTTGAGAATCTTCCTGCCCATTTATTGAGAGGTTGGGAGGATTAGCCCCGGGATCAGCTACATAAGGTTTTACTTGGTATAGTGTAGTTGGGGTAGATCGATAAACACCAACGGAAAGATCTATAGCAATTACTTTCCAGGCTCCTCCGCTTAATACCTGGCCTGTTGGCGATACAACTCTGAAATTGAAACTGTTTACATCATCACCCTCATCGGTTGAAACCCTGACGATATATCCATTTGCTCCTGGTGTGATATCGGCGAGAGGAACCCACCTGTTCCTGAATCTTTCCTCACTTTTAGTTACAAGGCTATTTTGAGAAGTAGGTGAGCCAGAGAGGGTGGCCACGGTATTTCCGGTGGTTCTGTACACATCATCGAAGCGAAAGAGCTCAAAGGTGGTTTCAGTGTTAGCTTCTTCTTGTGTAATAAGGTCAACGGCTCCACCTAAGCCGGCATCAAAGATTTGCAGACTGCCATTTTGGGCATTGGGTCCCGGTTTGATCCAGATGTCATATAAATTGCGATTATCCCCACTTTGAATATCTACATTTTGCCCGGAAATAGAGAGATACATTTCTTGGCTATACCCAGAAAACCCCGAAACAAAAAAAGCAATAACAAGTGTTATTCGTTTGTACATTTTCCGTTAATTAGCTTGTACTGTAAATGATTTCGTTAAATAGCTCACCCCAGAGCGAATACCCTTAAATGTAACAGAAAGTTCGCCTTCTTGCATATTCATTGTGATACCCCATCTACCCTGTGAGTCGGTTTGTACAGTTCTTGTTGTACCTTCATTAAAAATAATGATTTCCATCTCGGGATAAGCCTGAGAAGACATGGTAACAGTAGGTTGGTTTACTCTTATCGTGTTTCCTGAAATAGAGCCTGAAAGCGAGAGGTTATAGAGCACTTCCTCGGTTAACCGGACTACCCTCAGCCTTGATTCATTAACATTCCCTGAACCATCTATAGATTTAATTGAAATAGTTTGATCTACTCCAAGGCTTTGTAACTGGTATATAAACCTTCCGGAAGCTTGAACAGGAACCCGAACATTTTCGATTTTAACTCTTGCGTCAGGTTCAGTAATCCCCTGGATTAGGAACGAATTTTCTAGAGTGAACACTATGTTTCCAGCAATATCATCAAGGAAAATAGCAGGGGGTTGATTGTCTACATTTCGAATGATTCGTATTACCTCAGAAAAAGGCCCTCTCAAACCAAGGTTATCGATAGCCTGCACACGAATATAAGTGGTTCCAAGAGGCAGATTGGAAATCCGGGCTGAATTCGTTGTGAGAGGTATTTCAGTTATATCTGCGCTAAAAGATGAAGAACTGCTGTATTCAATTCTGTACGAAACGGCATCCTCTACACGATTGAATGGAAATACAATGCTTTCATTATAAACGATCGTGTCCTTTGAAGCCCAGGCCGGTTCCGGGGCAGGTAACAACTCAATAGGAGGGGCGGGAGGTTCTCCTTCTCTAACAATGGTTCCTTCGTTTTTCCTAATAGTGATGGTAATGTCATTTGCGCTCACATTAGCTGTACCATCATAATTAGTGAGCTTTACCGTTTCCTGGCCATCCGACTCAGCATAAAAGTTTTGCGTCTTAAGCTCAGAAGTAGAAGCTCCAGCATTTAGAATATATTTGCTCCGCTCTTTACCAGCAGCAGACAGTTTTGCAAGTAAGCCACCCTGAACCAGGCTGATTTCTGTATCCGCGCTTTCATCCAGTTTATCTATTCTGGATTTTCGAATTATAGCTACAGTACTTGGTTCAACAGTAATTGAGCTGCCGTCTGTAAAGCCAAGACTGGCATAACTTTCTGCTAGTGTTCTTAATCCATCAGATTCTTTAAACAGATCTCCGACAAAGGCGCCTTCCCAACCTCCTAATAGACCTAGTCTTTTGTCAACAGTCCCGGTTTTATCGTTTAGCTGAGCCTGTATCTGGACGAGTCGGTTTGAAGTAAGCGTGGTCTCAACCAACTCAACCGCTTCCGGAATTGAACTTCCGATTTCCATGGCACTTTCAATTTCCCCAATCTGGACGGCATCTATATAGGTTTTGAGAAGAGTGTTTACCTGGTTTAACTCATCCTTTGCAAAGATGGTAGCACCGGAAGAAATCATTTCTTTGATCTTATCTTCACTTTCTGAAACTGAAGTAGAAATCTCAGAAAAGGATTCGAGTTGAAGAAGGTCGGCTCGTGATAGAGTAAAGCTGTTTGTTGGGATATCATGATCTGCAAGGTTCACCAATACAGGCCAGTTTAAGCTGTTGCCCGAATACCTTAATGCCATTTGCTGTAATTCAGAAGAAGGGAAGGTTACGGGGCCATTTTGAGCATATGAGCTGTCAATTAAGGATATGCTCATCCAAAAAAGAGAAAGAAAAACAGCCTTATTCTTTTTTCTCATACGGTGGGAAAATGAGTGTGAATTTACTTCCAATATCTTCGTTCGACTCTAATTGAATATCTCCTTCATGCTTATGCATAATTTCTTTTACATAAGCGAGACCAAGTCCGGTACCTTTTTCTTTAGCTGATTTGAGGTTCGAGCGTACCCGAAAGAACTTTTCAAACACCTTTTGCTGATCCTCAATACTAATACCATAACCGTGGTCAATTACACTAAGCTCAATTTGTCCGTTTTTATCTTCCAGCTCAAGCTCTATTTCCCGGTCTGCATCCCCATATTTAATGGCATTGCTAACCAGGTTTTGAACTGCATCGAACAAAAGATCTTTACTTCCAGAAACTATGAAACTCGTTCCTTTTGCGGAAATATTCATTTTCAGATTTTTTTGTGATAAAAGCGGGTTTGTAATAGCCTTAACATCATTTACTAACTGGAATAAATCGACGGGAGTAAACTCTACAGGTATACGTCCATGTTCAAGGCGCTGTACATCCAGGAATCGGTTTACTAAATCGTTCATGCGCTCTCCGGAAAGGTAAATTTCTTTCACCAATTCCTGGTATTCTTCTGAACTCATTGTGGTGTTATCAAGCATAAGCTTGGAAAGGCCCACAACACCACTAATCGGGTTCTTAAGCTCATGGACAATGATATTGATCATATCAGTACGCTTAAGGTCAATAAGACGATCATTAGTCTTGTCGTGTAAAATCAGGAGGGCGCCCTGAGAATTTCCTTGCTCATCAATAAATGCTACGTGTTGATAATCGTAGAAGTAGGTGAGTTCTTCGTCTTTAAAATGAGCAAGCTCGGCCTGATTAATCTTGATGGTATAAGGATTTGGATAGTGAACTGTTTGACTGTTTTTACTCAGTTCTAGCTTCTTAGTCTCAAGTAGCTCGTCAAACTTTACTTCTTTGGGGTTGTATCCAAAAGATTCGATGAATTGAACGAAGTGATTATTAGCGAACCGGAATCCTCCATCATTATCCAGGATTCCAATAAGATCCTCAGAGTAGGTCATCATATACCGGTTTTTCCACTCTTCAAGAATAATCTTCTCAACATTAATTTTTTGATAGCGAAGGAGGGTGATTCGAATATTCTCAAGTGTCTCCCTCATTACGCCAAACTCGGGTAAATCAACCTCCCGGATTGATTTATCAAACTCGAGATTACTTATATGGTCAACATCAGCCAGTATTTGATTGATGGGTTTATTCATCCTGTTACTCACGTACCAGCTGAAGAACACCATAACTCCTAAAATTCCTATTCCGGTCAGTAATGAGAAGAGGAGCAGGTCTCTTACAGGCTTCAGGATGAAGTCATCCTCAACAGCAATGAGATGCCAAAAAGGGATAGTTTCAAATCTTGAAGACATCAAAAACCAGTTCTGTCCGTCTATAGAAACTTCTTTCTCTTCCGAGAAACTGGCATCTCCAATCAGTTCGCTCGGGAAAGTGAATGTAGAGTTAGCAATATGATCCCCCAAATCACTAACAATATTGGCTTCATAATTGCCGATACCTAATGGGATATCAGTAAGCTCATAAGTGAGGCGTTTAGCATCAAAGAACATATCTAAGGTAAATATTAACTCAACAGGAGAGCCTGATGCGTCAAAAGAATCTATTTGAATGGTTCGTTGAGCGATGAAAATATCGACGGCTTCAAGGGTATCAGGAAGCCAGGCAACATTTAAACGCTGATCGAGCCTGGAAGGGTACCATTCATCTACAGTAGTTGGGAAATCAACGCTCTGATAGATTGTTCTTGTGAAGTCAATCATATCAGTTGAACCTGATTCAGTAAGGGTGATGCGCACTAATCCGGGTGTATAATTGATTGCTCTTCTGATGATTTCTTCCGTTTGTTCAGGAGCACTTCGGATGTCTTCAGCCAAAATTGTGGTTGCATTCAGCCAGTTTCTTATGGTCTCATCAGTACGGCGTAGAGAATATTCCTGGAGTTGAGAAACAATAGTAGTACGCTCGTTAATGATTGCCTCCCTGTACTTTGGGCGTACGAATACTAATACAAGAGCATAGGCCACAAGGATCAAGCACGTTGTGATCAGAAATATTCGATTCCGTAAGGTTAGCTTACTATACATATTGTTTTAGTACCCAATAAATAGTCTTCTGTAGTAAAAACTTATAACCGTCAAATTTGATGTTATATCTATTAAAATGCGATTAGAATCATCTTATGTTGGATTTTAGCAATCCATCAAATTTTCTTAGGTAACAATAGCTTAATACAGGCTTAACTTTTTGGTTAGGTGAAAGTGAGATCGTAACAAGAAACTTCTTCATGCTAATTGGCGGGGATTTCAACAAAAAGGGAAAACAGTTACTCAAGGAGTTAGCGGATCAGTCGAACCATCAAACGGATGTTAAGGTAACCGTTAACAACCTTAATGACGTTCTTGGTTTTGATAGGAATGAGGTAAAGAATCTTCTGGAGTATTTGGAGAACAAGGAATGTGTGAAGATTGAAACTATCGGGGGAGCCTTCTTATATGGGCACGTTTCAATCACCAAAAAAGGGCTTGTTAAATCAGAAAAATAAAAGGCTCTCGCCGGAGGAGCCTTTTTTATCTCAGATCATATTCTTGGAGTTAAGTTCATTAGCATCTATTCGGTATGCGATTTGCAGTAATTAACTCATCGTTAGTTATCCAAAAGGGCTTTAACATTTAATAACAATGAAAGCGTCACCATTCATCAAAAAGAGAAAAAAACTACGCCTTAAAATGTTAAAAAAGCGCTACCTTTGCCGTCCCAAAAACATTGAACAAATCTAAAAAGACATGATCATTGGAGTACCTAAAGAAATTAAAACTCATGAAAACAGAGTGGCTCTCCAGCCCGGAGGAGCTCTTCAGCTCAAAAGAAACGGGCACCAGGTGTTTATTCAGAAAGGAGCAGGGATTGGTAGTGGGTTTACCGATGATCAGTACAAAGATGCAGGGGCAACCATACTTGATGATGTAGAAGAAGTATGGCAAAAAGCAGAAATGATCATGAAGGTGAAAGAACCAATTGCCGTTGAATATCCAAGAATGAGAGAAGGGCAGATCATCTTCACCTATTTCCACTTCGCTGCTGATGAAGCACTTACTAAAGCAGTAATTGATTCCAAGTGTATAGCCATTGCTTATGAAACAGTAGAAAAAGCAGATCGCTCTTTACCACTTCTTATTCCAATGAGTGAGGTTGCAGGTAGAATGGCGGCCCAGGAAGGAGCGGTTTACATGGAAAAACCCAAAGGCGGTCGCGGAATGTTGATGGGAGGGATACCAGGTGTTCGCCCTGCAAAGGTATTGGTTCTCGGTGGAGGAATTGTTGGGGTAAACTCAGCTAAAATTGCAGCTGGTATGGGTGCAGATACCACCATTATGGATATCAACATGCAGCGGTTACGCTACCTGGATGATGTAATGCCAAAGAATGTGCAGACTTTCTTCTCATCCGAAGCGAATATTCGAGCTATGCTTCCACATGTAGATGTAATTATCGGAGCAGTTCTAAAACCAGGAGCAAAAGCACCACATCTTGTTACCCGGGAAATGCTGAAAGAAATGCGTCCTGGTACGGTATTAGTGGATGTATCCATTGACCAGGGAGGGTGCTTCGAAACTTCCAAGCCAACCACCCATGAAGATCCTGTATATGAAATTGATGGGGTAGTACACTACTGTGTGGCCAATATGCCAGGAGCTGTTCCATACACCTCTACACTAGGCTTAACCAATGTAACCCTTCCTTATGCAGTGGCACTTGCCAATAAAGGATGGAAGCAAGCACTTAACGACGATCCCGAACTAAAAATGGGACTCAACGTCGCTAATGGTACCATCGTCTACGAAGATGTAGCCAACGCATTTGGCCTAGACTGGGAGCCAGTAGAGACCGTACTCAATTAACCCACCCTCTGGTCACCCTGAACTCGTTTCAGGGTCTTTTCTAGCTAGATTTAACTATCAAAGCCACCCGATCGGGTGGCTTTTTTTGTGCCTATATCTACAACCACATGACTATGTGGTGAGTGAATTAATAATGAGTTTTAAATTACTAATGCATTAAAAGAAGTGTTTAGGTTATAAATATTTATTTTCATTTAAAATAGTTCTTGAACCAAGATTTTCATTTTTTGCCATAAAAGTAACAGATTACTCTTAAGAATTTAGTATCAGAGCAAAAGTGGGAATGTTAGGTAATGAAATGCTTCATATAAATAATTGCACTCTCTCTTGAGGCTTCAGGAATTTCTTCGGGGCCTATATTACCCGATAAAGGCAGAAGAGTATGAACTGATTGTAGATGGTGTAGGTAAACTGAAAACAATACAAATCAAATATGTTATGCAAGCATTATCGACAGAAAATAATGAGTTTATTGTACTAAGGCTTGAAGAAGGTTATACAAAGAAAAGTATGCCTTTTTTACCTCAAAAGAATATTGTGAAGCTTGAATTCGATAAAGAGTTTTTATCTGAAGAACAGGCATTAATGAGAGAAGAAGAGGATGATGTTTTTCTTGTCTTTAAGAATTTGAAATTACCGATTGCTAACTTTAATCAGATAGATACTTCCATAAACTCCCGTAAATACCCGAAAATTTCTTGGGGTTTGAAAGCAATAAATGCTATAAATCAAAATAAATCATTGGACGAAGGGGCTGGGTTAAAGTTAGCTGTATTAGATAACGGAATTGATGATGACCATTCTACGTTCGATTCAAAGAATATTGACGGTCATAATTTCGAAAATGGTAATACTCAAATTGATAATAATGGTTCACATGGTACATCAGTTTCTAGTATTATTTGTGGAAAGGATTTTGAATTCAAATCTATTTTAAGGAGAGTTGGGGTAGCTCGAAATGTAGAGGAGATTGAAGCCTATAATATATTTGAAAAATCAAACCCTTTTCTAGCTACGGAATATTTGATCGATGCACTCATAAAAGCATTTAATGCTGGTGCTTCCGTGATAAATATCTCAGCTCATGTAAAGTTTTCCGAGTATTACGATCAAGTTCTTAATGAGTTCAAGAACTATCCGATAAAAGAAAAAATGAAAAAATATTTAGCAAGAGAAAAAGCATTTTTTGAATACCATAACCTTATTTATAAGTTAGATTTATTATTAAATTTTTTTCAAAGTCAGCGTACCTTTTTAGTACTTGCTTCTTCTGGAAATAGTAGTGACCGCGAGAGAACATTTCGCGAATATGGTTATTCTTCATTTCCAGCTATTGCTAGAAATGTGTTGAGTGTTGGAAGCATAGCTTATGATGATGAAAGAAATGAGTACTATTTAGAAAGTTCATCTAATAAAGGAGTTGATTTTCTTGCACCTGGTTCAAATAACATTGCTGCTAAACCAAGAAATGGACTTACATATTTTGGTAAAACCAGTGCTGCAACTGCTTTCGCGACAGGTGCAACAATTCTATGGGTGAAATACTTTGAGAATCAGAAGAAAAAATATTCGAATGTCGATGTAATTAAAGCAATTAAAACTAACTGTACTCTTCATAATCTATCCCATAGATATAATTACAACGCTCGAAATCATGCTCACCACTATGGAGCTGGCATTATTCAATGTCCAACTTAAGAGTCAGATTAAACCATAAACCTAATCAAATATATTATGTCATCACCAAAACTGATAACCATTAAAAATGATACCCGACACGATGAGATTATAGTATGTGCCTGGGAAGATTATAAAAGGAGAATTAGTGATACTCAGTTTTATAATCCAACTAAAGGCCCTGTTAATCTTAAAAATGCTGATACAGTTGATTTTCGTGCAACGGACTATATATATATCGATATCTTAGTTCCTAAGAACGCTGAAGATAATTTGGGGAGTATTGTTAAAGATCAAGGAATTATACTAAATCTTGATTATGATGATCATCCTCACGAAGGAGATCATCCTCACGAAGAGGATCATGGACACAATCATGATGGTGAATACGAATATAATCCGAAATCTTCAATATGCTACGATTTTATTGTAAAAAGCTCTGAAGTCAAGCTATGCAAAATTGATAATGCGCTTCATCGTAGATATTCATTTTATCTTATTAGAATTAAAGATTGTGGTGCAACTGAACTTGATCACCATATTTCAGGAAATGTAGGTCACCCCGGTGGAGGCGGATAGTTTGCAAGTAATTTATTTTTTAATTTAATGCATTGAAAAGTTACTACTTAACAAAACTTATAGTCCTTCTTTTAGCCTTGCCCATTTTTGGGCAAGGCTCTTTCATTATTGATAATTATTCCTATCAGGACTATAAATCCCATAGACAAAACTGGGCAATAACTCAGGATACGAATGGGGTTTTATTTTTTGGTAGTAATGATGCATTAATACGATACGATGGAGTAGCATGGGCAGGTATTCATATTTCTAACAACACTCAAATTCGTTCACTACACACCGCTAAAAACGGCAAAGTTTATTATGGTAATATTGGTGATTTCGGGGAACTAAAGGTGGATAAAAGAGGAAGGATTGTTCATAAGAGTTTCTTGGATCAGATAGAAAACGAGTTCCATAACTTCAATGATATTTACAGGATTCAAGAAAATAGCTATGGTGTATATTTCCAGTCCTATGAATATATTTTTCTTCTAAAAGATGATCAGATACGAATAATCGATGCCGACTCTACTTTTAGTCAATTATCGAAAATAGGAGATCGACTATTTGTTCGTTTGAAGAATGATGGCTTATATGAGGTAATTAAAGATACGCTTAGCAGACTAAATCGGGCCGAGTATTTTTCCAGAAGAATGTTTTTCAGTGCTGAAAAGATAGGGTCAGAAGATCTGATTGCTACTCAAGATTCTGGTTTAATTAGCTATTCAGATACTGGTTTTACTGCCATAGATAATAAACTCAGTAATTATTTATCTGATAATCAACTTTATCGAACTGAGCAAATAGATACAAACGAGATAGCATTTGGTACACTGGGAGGTGGGATTGTCTTATCTGAAGATGATTTTTTGGACTTTAGCATTATTAGAAGAAATCAAGGATTAACTGACGACATCATCTATGAATTATATTTAGATTCAGAAGGGTTGCTTTGGGTTGCTACAGATAATGGGATTTCTAAAATACTAATAAACAATTCCTTAAAAACGATGAATGCTCTTCAAAATTTGAGAGGGAACATTACTCATTTCGAAAAAATTGACGAGGATATTTATGTAAAATCTACAAATGCACTTTATCGATGGAACTCCACTACTAATGATATTTACGAATATAAGTTTGGTTATCCCCTTAGTATTGTTTCTGATGGAAAAGAGATTGTCTTTTCAACTGAATTGGGGTTGATCAATGTTGTCAAAAATGATACTTCAATACTTAATTCTGACTTATTCTTCAGGGAAATGCAAAGTTATCTTTTTGATGACCAGGTTTTCATAGCAGGCATAAATGGAACTGTAGTTCAATTTTTAGAATTAGAAAAAGGCCGAGTAGAAACGATTAGCACATTTAGAACTCAATACAATTTGATTGGTGTGACACTGCATGACGACTTCATTTGGGTTATTTCACAATGGGGTGAAGTTCTACAATTCAATTTGAAAGGTGATCAAATTGGTCGGCATAAAATCTCACTTTCTGGTAGTAATCAATTAAGATATATTTCATCCTATAGAGGAGAATTAAAAGTTGGTAGTGATGTTGGATTGTTTACGTTTAGAGAGGATGAATTTCAAAAAGATTCACTAATTAATGATAAGTTTCCTGTAGGTGAGGAAAATACTCAGCAGTTCTTTAGGTTTGTAGAGTGTGAAGAGAATCTTTGGATTTCATATAACAGGAAAATCGCAAAATATGATGGAGAGAGTATCTCTTTTGTTCCTTATCAGCTTATTGGTGCAGAGGAGGAGATAAATGTTATCAAGTGTTTTGATGGTGAGATTTGGTTTGGCGGAAATGCAGGTATCTATATTCTTGAAGAAACGGATTGGGACTACCACTCGGATTTCAAAACTAATATCACTGGTATTTACGTTCATAGCGATTCACTCATCTACGGTGGTTTTGGAGAGCCCTTAAACCCTATTGTACTTCCTTATGAAGACAATGAAATGCGTTTTACTTATGCAGCGGCCAGTTATGTCGATGAGACTAGAAATACCTACTCCTACAAACTCGAGGGTTTTGATGATAATTGGAGTCCTTGGTCGTTAGAAACCCAAAGGGATTACACGAATCTTCCGGAAGGGGATTATGTGTTTAAGGTGAGAAGTCGGAATGTTTATGAAGTGGATGGAAAAATGGATCAATTATCATTTTCAATCCTTCCACCATGGTATCGTACCTGGTGGTCTTATTTCATGTACACCATCCTGATTGCTGGAATGCTCTACACGACGTTTAAAATTCGGGTTAACCAAATCCTCAAAATGGAGCGGTTAAGGACACGGATTGCTAGCGATTTACATGATGAGGTTTCTGCAACTCTCACTGGCATAACCTATTTTGCCACAGCTGCCCAACGAGATAAAGATCCTAAGAAAAGATCCTATTTCGTGAATCTCATCACGGAAAGCGCGGGGGATGCTAAGGAGAAGATTACGGATATTGTATGGGCTATTAACCCGGAAAATGATCAATGGGATGAGTTTTTGGTTAAGTGCCGGCGCTATGCATCCGATTTAATGGAGAGCAAAGAAATTGAGTATACCCTGCATATTGCCGATCAAATTCCGGGTAAATTGAAGATGGACGTACGTCAGCATTTATGGATGATCTTTAAGGAAATGCTTACCAATGTAGTAAGGCATTCCCAGGCCGAACGGGTGGATGTAATTTTAGATGTGGAACATGGAGTGCTCAAGCTCATCGTCCAGGACAATGGAAATGGATTTAAAGAGGGGAAAAAAACTGGAAATGGATTGCTGAATATCAGGAAGAGAGCTGAGAAAATTAAAGGGAAGCTGCAGTTAGAAACTGATAAAGAATTCGGAACCCGCTGGAGGTTAGAGCTCCCACTCTAAACCGCATGGGCATGTCGCTGAATGGCTTGTGAAAACTTGTAAACTGAAGGAGATGATCCTTCCGACAGAAAAATCATAACAAGCCCAGGTTTTTGAAAGAGTTTGGGTTTCTTTAGAAAACAAACAATATTCTACATCGGTTTCGGAGGATTTGATTTCCAATAATTTAACCTACAGGAGTAGTTCATTGATCAAAGTAGGAATCATAGAAGACAACAAGTATGTAAGAGAGGGCTGGGAAACTTTTATCGATTATGATAAACAACTATGTGTGGTTGCCAGCTACAGTACATGTGAAGAGGGACTCGAAGATACCGAATTGGCTAAAGTAGATGTACTCATTTTAGATATCGGTTTACCGGGAATGAGCGGGATCGAAGGGGTGAGTATTTTTCGAAAGAAATTCCCGAACATGATCATTGTGATGGCGACCGTGTTCGATGATGATGAAAATGTATTTAATGCCATTAAAGCTGGGGCAGTAGGGTACTTGATGAAAAAGGTGAGTCCCGATGAAATGGTAGAAGCCATAAAAGATGCATTTTCAGGAGGCTCACCAATTACCCCAAATATTGCCAGAAAAATCATCAAAACACTCCACATTCCTGAAGTAAAGGAAGAGGAAGTATTAAACGAGCGAGAGATTTCCATCTTAAGGGAACTGGCTAAGGGGAAATCTTATGCGGCTATTGGTAAGACTATTTTTTTATCAGTAGATGGAGTCCGTCATCATATTCGAAGCATTTACCGAAAACTCGAAGTGCATAATAAAGCTGCGGCAGTTTCTAAGGGGATTGCCCGAAAGCTTATTGATCCCTGAATTACCTACCGTAAGCAATCACTTTTAGTGGATCAGTTTTAGCAGCAATACGCGCTGGTATCCAGGAGGCTAGGGCACAGAGAGCCAGGGTGACAACAGTTGTAATCACAAAATCGAAAGCCTGTGGCTCAACCGGTGCATAGCTCATATAGTAGTTTTCTTCAGATAGTGGGATGATTTGGTAATTGATCTGTAACCAGGCGAATAGAAGGGACAGGGCGATCCCAATTAGAAGGCCAATGCTAGCTACCATTAATCCTTCCAACAGGAATACTTTCCGAATAACTGAAGAGCGGCTCCCAATGGTTTTCAGGATTCCGATATCCCTGGTTCGTTCCAGAACCATCATCAGGATAGCGCCAATAAGGTTAAAGGCAGCGACTAGAATCATTACACCGATTACTGGGGGAATCATTTGCTCCTGTAGCTCTACCCACGCAAAAATATTTCCGTAACGATCCTGAATGGATTCTTTGTAATAAGGGAAGGGAAGCTGATCGTCGAGTACGTTTCTGAATGCTGCAATTTGATCGGGATCATTTATTTTAATTTCAATACCGTGCCCTTGCGTTTGCCGAAGCCCAAAAAGCTCTGAAGTATGCTTTCTATCAACAACAGCGAATATTCCGTCAAAAAAATCGATGCCGGTTCTAAAAATCCCGGTCAAACGGAACTGTTGTATTTCTGGAGAGTTAACAAGAGTGGGCTCCCCAGAAATAGTATACACAGTGATAATACTTCCAACTTCAGCCTGTAGAGTTTGAGCCATCTTGGAGCCTAGCACAATTCCCGGAAATCCTTCATCAGTAGTAGAAAGATCATATTCTCCGGAAAATATATAACTATTTAAGCCTGAAATATCTGTGTTAGGGTTTACACCTTTCAATTCGGTTCCTGTGACTCCATTCTTGGTTTGGATCATCACCTGGCCCTGATCAATAATTTGCACGCTTTCTATTTCTTCAAATCGATCCAGAAAGGTAAGTACAGTATCAGCTCGAAAAAGAGGGGAGTCGGAGTAAGAGGTAATCAGTACATGAGGGGCAAAACCAAGTACCTTATCGTTAATGGCAGATTTGAATCCATGAACGATAGAAAGAGCAATCAGTAATCCCGCAGATCCTATTGCTACCCCGGTAATACTCATTGCTTTTATAAAAGACAGGAATCGAGCTCCCTTTCGGGTGCCTTTAAAGTATCGGAATGCTAAATAGGATTCGAGCTTCATGGATGACAGAGAAACGTTTCTTTATATTGATTATTGAAAATCACTTACTCAGGTTTCATCTGTGGGAAGAATAATACATCTCGAATAGATTCAGAATTGGTCATGATCATACTTAAACGATCAATTCCAATCCCTATACCCGCAGTAGGGGGCATACCGTATTCCAAAGCTCTGATGAAGTCTTCGTCAATAGTCATGGCTTCTTCATCACCACCCGCACGAAGTGATGCCTGGTCTTCTAATCGTTCTCGCTGATCAATAGGATCGTTCAGCTCACTGTAAGCATTAGCGATTTCCTTACCGTTACAAATACATTCGAAGCGCTCAACCAGCCCTTCTTTCGATCGGTGCTTTTTGGTTAGTGGGCTCATTTCCACTGGGTAATCGGTAATGAATGTAGGCTGGATAAGTTTAGGTTCTACGAATTCGCCGAAAATCTCATCAATGATCTTTCCTGAACCAAATGAATCATCTATTTGAATATGAAGCTCTTTAGCAATGGCTTTTAGTTCATCCAGGCTTTTTCCATACAGATCGTGTCCCGTTTCCTTTTCAATGGCTTCGAACATAGGAACTCGTGGCCAGGGTGCTTTAAAGTCAATTTCATGCTCACCAACGGTTACTTTTGTGGAGCCATGAAGGTCTATAGCTACTTTTTCAATCATCTGCTCGGTGAAGTCCATCATCCAGTTGTAGTCTTTATACGCTACATATAACTCAACCTGGGTAAACTCAGGATTATGAAAACGGGATAAGCCTTCGTTTCGGAAATCCTTTGAAAACTCATACACGCCATCAAATCCACCTACAATTAATCGCTTCAGGTACAATTCGTTGGCAATCCTCAGATATAAATCCATGTCCAGGGTGTTGTGGTGGGTCACAAAAGGCCGTGCTGAAGCACCTCCATAAACGGGTTGGAGGATTGGAGTTTCTACTTCCAGGTAACCATGTTCGTTCATAAAATTACGCATGGTTTGAACGAGCCGCGTTCTTTTGATGAAAGTCTCTTTTACATCCGGATTTACAATCAAGTCCACATAACGCTGACGGTAACGGAGTTCTTTATCAGCGAACGCATCATAAACTACTTTCTCTCCGTCTTCATTCTCAATTTCTTTTGGAGTAGGAATAGGACGGATAGTTTTAGTCAAAAACTCAAAATGCTCGGCATGGACGGTAGTTTCACCCGTTCTTGTTTTGAATACAAAACCTTTAATACCTACGATATCCCCAATATCTACCAGCTTCTTAAATACCGTATTGTATTCTTCCACCCCTACGTCATCTCTTCGAATATAAACCTGGATGGTACCCTCAGAATCCTGGAGATTGAAGAAAGCAGCCTTACCCATAATTCTACGGGTCATTATTCTGCCTGCGATTGAAACAGTTTCTGTTTCGGGGGTTGATTCTTCATCCCGAACTAAATCAGGGGCATTTTTAATCTCTGTACTGTTATGCGTTACTTCAAAAGAGTAGGGGAAAGGATTTACCCCCATTTCGTGTAATTGTTGTAGCTTCTCTCGTCGAATTTCTTCCTGTTCCGAAAGTGAAGGCTCCTGGTTAGTCATGCGTTTATGTAGTTTCCTATTTTATAAAATGAAAGGTTGCAAAAATACCGAATTGTGTAGAAAATTGTGCCATTAACCTAAATCTGGTTTAAAAGCTGTTGAACATACTTGATACCTCGCTCATTCCTGGTTTTCCAACTCAAATAGTGATTGGATGGAGTTCTATCCGAACCGATCTTGATGATGGTATTCTCAGTGTTAAAGAAAGGGAACAGGCTCGCTCAATGGTTAACAATCGAAGAAAAGCAGAATTTCTTACAGCAAGATACTGCTTTTGGAAATTGGTTGAGGAACTTGGCTGGGACAGGGGGCAAGTCAAACTCAAGAAAGAAGAGTTGGGTAAGCCTTTTATTGAAAAAGAAGCTAAGCGGGCATTTGTCAGCTTTTCACACACGAATGAGTTAGTTTTTTGTGCGATTTCTGAGAAGCTGGATATAGGTTTAGATACCGAAAGTACCGATAGAGAAGTGAATCCTGCTATTGTTCGGCGCATATTGAGTGAAAGTGAGTGGAAGGTATATGGTGAAGATGATCCTATTGCACTTTGGACGATGAAAGAAGCGGCTGTAAAAAGCCTGGGAACCGGCCTTCGAACAAATTTGAAAGATATTGAACTTCATAAGTTAGAGGGTGGTACCTTTTCAATAAGTATTGGTATTCAGAAAAAGCTTCAAGGGTTTTGTTTTGAAGCCTTAAGCCATTGTATTTCGATTGCATACTAGAGACAATGAACATCGAGAAAATCACCATAATAGGTCCGGGCAGGTTAGGAACAGCGCTTCACTCTGTTTTTCAGAATGCAGGCTACGCTGTTTCTGTATTGGGTAAAAATCTTGAAGCACATGCTTTTGAGGGGATTACCTTCCTAACAGTGCCAGATCGGGAAATTATTGGAGTATCAAAGAAGCTAGCCACAAGTGGCATCTCTTTTGATGAGAAAGTTGTAGCTCATTGTTCAGGAGTGCTTTCTTCAGAGATTTTGAACAGCCTTGCAGAAAAGGGAGCATTGACCGCATGTTTCCATCCTTTGAAAGCTGTAAGTGCTACCACTCGCTCCTTTAAAGGAACCTTTTTTGATCTTGAAGGGAGGGAAGAAGCTGTAATTCATCTTGAGCATCTTGTTCAAAAAATTGGAGCTAAATCAATTAGGGTCACGCCCGAGGAAAAAATGCTCCTTCACATATCAGCGGTAATGGCCTCGAACTATACGGTTACTTTGAGCGACCTTGCATTGCGCATCTCGGCAAATAACAAGATTTCGGAACGAGAACTGCTCGATGCTTTATTGCCCCTGATGGAATCTTCCATCGAGAACCTGCAAGAGCTGAATCCGGCAGAGGCTTTAACCGGGCCTATCTCGCGAGGAGATATACAAACTGTTCAGAAGCATTTAAAATTATTACAGGATAAACCAGATTTACTTTCTATTTACAAGCACTTAGGATTGTTAACGCTGGAGTTGATTACAGATGATCTTAAGGATCATACCATTAAATTCAGGCTATACGATTTATTGAAATGAGTACAAAAAAGACGAATGATTTCTATATGAGGGTATATGAAGTGGTTGCCCAAATCCCGCATGGTTATGTGACTAGCTATGGCGCCATTTCTAAATACCTTGGGGTTGAATCTGGAGCCCGAATGGTGGGGTACGCTATGAATAACTATGTAAGTGCTGAAATTGGATTTGAGATACCTGCTCATAGAGTATTAAACAGGCTTGGGCAACTTACAGGACGTGCTTACTTCGGTGGGGACTCGATGCGTGAGCGTTTGGAGCAGGAAGGTGTTACTTTTACTGAAGAATATACGGTTGATATGGAAAAGCATTTTTGGAATCCTTTTGAGTTAGATACATGAAGTACAAGTTAATTGCTCTTTTGATCTTGGTCATTGCCTGTCAACAGGTGAAAGAAAAAGAACTTATGGTGGATGCTACTGCCGGTGAGATTGTTCAAAAAGTAGCTTCACATGAAGGAGAAAGGGTGGTGTTTGTAAATTTTTGGGCAACCTGGTGTATTCCTTGTGTTGAAGAATTTCCATATATCATGGAGCTTAAAGAAAAATATGGGGATGACTTCGAATTGATTTTTGTTTCCACTGATTTTTCGGAAGCAAAAGAAGAGGCCAAGGAATTCTTACAATCACAGGATGTACAATTTACAACCTACTACAAAGTGGGCAATGACAATGAATTTATAACCACAATTTCGGATACTTGGAGCGGTGCTTTACCCTACACGGTAATCTATAAGAAAGATGGTAGCATTTCAGCTGAGTGGGAAGGGAAGCAAGAATTTGAAGTTTTTGAACGTGAGTTACTAAAAGCAATAAATGAAAGCTAAGATGAATAAAAAAAATACTCTATTACTATTTCTTGTTGTCTTTTTGATAGGTTCGACAGGGCAGAATCCAGAGGAACTTGCAATAGGTTCAGCGCTTCCAATGGCTGATCATAAAGTGGAAGATGTATCCGGAAGGAGCCTAACTCTTGGTGAAGTGGCTGGTGAAAATGGATTATTGGTTGTGTTCTCATGTAATACTTGCCCCTGGGTGATGAAATGGAATGATCGATATCCTGATATGTCACGAATCGCCAAGGAAAATAAGATTGGAATGATCGCACTCAACCCAAATGAAGATTACCGGGATCGTGGTGACGGGATGGATGATATGATTAAATTCGCCAAGAAATCAGATTATGATTTTCCATATGCCTTAGATAAAAATCATGAAATTGCGGATGCTTTTGGAGCTTCAAGAACCCCTCATGTATATCTTTTTAATGGTGATTTGGAACTGGTTTATGTTGGGGCTATTGATGATGATGCAAATGATGCTTCTGCAGTTAAGGATTACTATATCAAAGATGCAATTGAAGAACTTGTTGCAGGAGAAGAATTAACTCGTTCAAATACTAAATCTCTAGGCTGCACCATTAAACGTGTAAGTTAACTTTAGTAAAAAAACTGTATTTTTGATCCTTTCTGTCCCGGTCGTTATTGGGATTAGGAAGGATTTTTTTTGAATACGAATTATTAGTTGATGCCAACCTGGATATTACATACAGAGTTTAAATTTGATGCCGCTCATTTCATTGATGGATATGATGGCAAGTGTGGGAGAATGCATGGTCATTCTTACAAAGTAAAAATGACGGCGAAGTCAAATAGGCTAAACCCTTCTGCATATCTTAAAACAGAAGATATGGTATGCGATTTCAAGGAATTGAAATGGGCTGCAAAGGATTCTGAAAAGGGTGGCTTTGATCATGGAATTCTTAATGACTTAATCTCAGTTAATACCACAGCAGAACGCATTGCTGAATACATACACCAGGAAACCATGCGCAGAATACCTGAGGGTATTGAGCTTACTGTTATTGTATGGGAAACCGATACCTGTTGGGTTGAATACACGGATAAAGATGTATAACCCTGAGTTTCATATCGACCCGGATGAAGTAGTTGTTTCCGAAGAGGAAGCAAACGAGGAATACCCGGTAATGGAGCACTTTTACACTATTCAGGGTGAAGGAGCCCATACCGGAAAAGCTGCATACTTTATCAGAACCGGTGGATGTGATGTGGAGTGTTGGTGGTGCGATGTAAAAGATAGTTGGGATGAATCCAAACACCCAAGGATTTCTGTAAAGGATCTTGTGGGATTTGTTAAGGAGAGTGGAGCTCCTATTGCTGTTATAACCGGGGGAGAGCCATTGCTCCACAATCTTGGAGCATTGACTTCTGCGATTCAAGAGCTAGGAGTCGCTACCCATATTGAAACCAGTGGATCTTCACCTATATCGGGGTATTTTGATTGGATTACGCTTTCTCCAAAGCGTTTCAAAAAACCTCTCGATGAAATATTTCCCTATGTGGATGAGCTAAAAGTTGTAGTCCTTACCAAAAAAGATTTAGCCTGGGCGGAAGAAAATGCCGCGAAATGCCCTGAACATACAAAGCTTCTGTTACAACCGGAGTGGGATACTCCTGCATCCATGCCCCTAATCGTCGACTATGTGAAGAAGAACCCTAGATGGGGGATAAGCCTTCAAACGCATAAATATCTACAGGTCCCTTGATGAGCTTTGATCAGGCTGCGGTACTCATTACAGGTGGTAGCAAAGGAATTGGACTATCCATAGCTAAGGTATTTGCCAGAACCACTGAGAGGCCGTTAATTTTATTGGCTCGAAAAGAAGAGGAGTTACTTGTAGCAAAAAAAGAGTGTTTAAAGGAAGGAGCGAAAGAGGTAGATATCCTGGTTGTAGATTTACTCAATCATGAATCCATTCAGGAGATCAATCCCGAAAAGCTTAATGTCGGGATATTGGTAAACAACGCCGGTTCTTTTCTTTTTAAGCCGTTGTCGGAGACCTCGCAGGCTGAGTTTGAACAGCAGTTTCAGATAAACACACTTGGAGCTTTTAATCTGACTCAGAAAGTGCTGCCAGTGTTAAAAGAACGGGAAAGGGGGCTTATCGTAAATATTTGTTCCCAGGCATCTTTAAAAGGATATGGCGATAGTGGCGCTTATACAATGAGCAAACATGCACTGCTTGGCTATACCCGTTCGCTCCGAAAAGAATTAATCGACACTAAAATTGCTGTTTCAGCCATAAATCTTGGGCAAACGTTTTCTACCTCGTGGGATGGTGTTGATATTGACCCTCAAGAACTCATAGACCCCGAAGATGTTGGCAGGTTAGTCGTATCTCTTTCCGAATTATCCCCAAGAAGTGTGGCTGAAGAAATTATTCTATCTCCTCAGGGCGGGGAAGTGAAGCCGATGTAACTTGACCTAAAAAATCGAATAGCCGAAGCTTACAAATAAGAAAGAATAAGTTCCCGAATAGGTCGCTGTATTTATTGAATTATTTCTTAAGATAGAATGACTTCGTTGTACATCTTCGATGAGTTCTCTATTAATGAGGTAGCTCATTTCCAGTCTGAAATTCTTTAATGAATATCCGAGCACAAATTTTAAGCTTCTATCAGATATAGTTTCAATATTATGTCCAAAATAATTTGGATTCGAAGAGGTCAATCTAATTGTTGAGTTAAAATTGAAATCATAATTAATAGCCGGATTGAAATATATCTTTGATGTTTTATCGATCAGGAAATTATATCTGAGTCCCATTTCTATATCGAGAGACTTGTAATCCATTTCAACTTCAATGGTTTCGTTATTATCAGATAAGTCATTTTTGCCAGAGAATTGCTGGTAGGAAGCTTGAAAAACAAGGGACCATGCACCATTATTATGGGATAACACTCTTTCTAATTCAATTCCAAAATTGAACCCCGGTTTCAAGCCTGAGTTAGCTTCAAAATCTGGTATTAGACCTGCACTACGGGATAAAGTAAAATTTGAAAGAGCCAATGAGGGTTTTAATGTCAGATAAAACTTTTTATAGTGCCGATCATACAGAAATTTTGTGCTGTTTCCATCCAGACACAGGTTTTCCTCGCTTACCAGCTCTATTAAATCGTCTCTTAAATAAGAGATTCTTTTGAGATCATTATTAAGTTTAAGGCTACAAGAAAGTTTGGTACGAAGTTGGTCTTTATAGGACTCATCGTTAAAGACTCTAAACTCTCTTTTGAAGTATCGAAATATTAGCTGTTCCATTACTCTGTTTGAATCTGCTATAAAGAACCGAATAAGATTCGCATCTTGATACGAGTATAAATTAACAGTCCCTTCTACCAAAGCTTTCAGAAAGAGAGTTTCATCCTTAAACTCCGGAGCAGGTTTGGTACTAACCTCAGAAAAATTAGTAAGGTTATCAGGAGATCTATCAATCTGTACGTCCGAGCGAATGAATTTTCCGTAGTTATAGATTTCAAACTCAGATACATCATTCAATGAAAGTGTAATCTCCTGGGATAAAGAATCGCTCTTAAACTGTATTTCGATAGGATTAGATCTCCAGTCCAGATTCAAAATAAAACCAGGGACTATATTTAGGTTATTGTCCAGGTAATGCCCTCTCTCGAAAGTATTTTGTGCAAGTAGTACCTTTGTTGTTAATAAAAAGAGGAGGGTGAATAGAGATGATTTGCTCATTGAATTAAGCTTTTAGATCCAATCCTGATTTTCTTCGTTCACCGTTACATCAAAAGAGGACTCTCCTGTATGTTTAGTGCCTTCTGGTTCAATAAGCATCACCCAACATTCCTTTTCAGCAATGGGTAGATGGTCTTCACCTTTCGGAACCACATATAATTCTCCTTCCTTTAGATGGACATCCCTGTCTTTAAAGCGAAGCAACAGGCTTCCCTTAACGATATAGAAAAGTTCGTCTTCATCGGGGTGGTTATGCCAGACAAATTCACCTTCCAGTTTAGCAAGTTTAACTAGTTGCCCATTGGTTTTAGAAATGATTTTTGGAGTCCACTGTTCATTAAAAAGATTAAACTTCTCATTAAGGTTTATTCCATTCATACCATATCCAGTAAATTTTCTTCGCTGATTATTTCTTTTCTTTCCGCCTCATATTTTTCAATCATTTTAGGACGCATATCAAGCACTACGGTAGCGGCTATTTTATCGTGTATTCCCTGTCGATTCGCATCCCAATAAATCTGGAAGAACCCAAGGAAACCGGTAGCAAAACCCGCTGCATAGCCTCCAAATCGTTCAAAAGAATACCAAAGCCCGATAGGCTTATTATTAAGCCGAACGACTCTTAGCTTCAATACTTTTTTACCAAGTGTTTGCCCTTGGAATAAAGCAAGGCATAGCACAAAATAGACACCAACCCAGCCCACACTTAAACCAAAATCTTCTGCAGTAGCTTTAAGGCTTCTTAAGAAGCTGGGGTTTTCAACCTGTTCGGCTAATTCTCCATTTTCGTCTTCAAGATCATCTACTCTGTCATCGAGCCGGTCAATCTCAGAATCCATTTCTGCAATCTCATTATAAGCTATAATTGGAGCTATTTCCAGAATTAAGCTGTCAACCAGCGCGGTATCCCTATTACTTATTGCAAAACCAATAGCCCTGAGATTGAGGATAAATCCATCGTTGAATAAATCTTGATGATATCCAGATTCTCTGTTCAAAGAGCCTTCACCAAGTTGTTCTTCAATAGTTTCCGCAATTCTTTCCAGCTCTTCTTCAATATCAAGGGAATCGCTGGTACCTAATGTCGCCATTTGCTGACCAAAGGCAGACCAATCCATTTGGTCAGCAGGGGTAGAAACCGTTTCTCCACTGGGAGAGGTAAAGTTGATGATGGCAGAGTTGTCATCATCGCCTCTTGTCACATTAAATGTAAGTGCGAATACTAGGATAGAAATGAAAGATGCAGCTCCGTAGCGGAGGGTGTTCTTCCACCATGTGGTTCCCCGGTTTCTTATTGCTAACCAGAAAAATAAAATACTGGCCGAAGTAGCAAGGAAGAATGCTCCTAAGGCAGATAAGACAGAAGCAATCAATAAATCGAGTAAAAGGGCAAACAGGCGTCTTCTGGGAGTAGCCAGTGGTAGGCCTAGTAAATCTGGATGTACCTCAAAAGCGAAAGGAGTTACAATGTGTTTTGGGTCCTTAACCATATCTGATGTTAACAAACAATCAGCTTAGTAGAAATAAAAAAGGGACCAGCTGCAAAACGGTCCCTTTTGGTCATCATGGGTCTATCTAAATCAGAATGTGAGGTTATATGCTTTAACCACAGCCTCGTAGTCTGAGTAGTCAAGTTTTGCTTTTAAGGTAAGTGTAGGTGGGATAGCTACTATCCTGAGTACATCTCCGTCAAAAAGAGCTTCATTTGCTTCATTATTGTTAGCAACTTCTCCTTCTACAATCAAATCAAAGTTATCGATATCAAATGCATACCGAAGAACAACAAGATCATTTTCAAAAGGTGTGCTAAATGGGAGGGCGTGCCACGCAGTGCTTCCCTGGAATCGTAAATATGCTAATACAAGACCTTCATCTACAGTAGCTTCATCTAAAATATTCCACCCATAAGAAGCTACAGAGACAAATTCGTCTACTACTCCAAAATCCTGGTTTGCGTCAATAGTTATTGAAGCTGAATATACCTCAGCGTCTCGGCCAGCTGGCCCTTCAGGACCAACAGGTCCTACACATGAACTTGTTATAAATCCTGCTATAAGTATGATGATAGTATTGGTTGTTTTCATGGCTCTACCGTTAGTTTTGGTTTTAAGCTTAGGTCAAGGTAAAACCGGAACAGTGTCTGTAACATCACATGTTTTGGTTAGGCAATTCATGTGATATAGTTTCAGCGTTAAGATTTGATCAAAGCCGGTTTAAGACTTAATTAAATTTCAGTACATTTGACTTCAATAAGAAAGCAAATTCAGAGATCGCTTTGAGCAACATTTTAATGGAAATCCTAGGGCTTTCAACAAGCCCGAGTAGTGGCGGTGCTTACGCATTAATTTTAACTGAGGCCCGGGGATCTAGACGTCTTCCTATTATAATTGGCTCATCTGAAGCACAAGCCATTGCCCTGGAGTTGGAAAATATAAAGCCTCCCAGGCCTATGACCCACGATCTTCTCAAAAATGTAGTTTTAAATTTCGACTCCACCTTAAAAGAAGTAATTATAAGCGACCTTACAGAAGGTACTTTTTATGCTCGTATGGTATTTGAAAGGGGGGACCAGTTATACGAAGTTGATGCCAGACCAAGCGACGCTATAGCCTTGGCAGTGCGTTTCGGGTGTTCGATCTATACTAATGAGCAGGTATTGAACGAAGCTGGTATTCTGGCTGAACCCGTACAAAGTGGAGATACTTCAAGCTCTGACAGTGCAGCTAAAACTGAAACTGGTGAAGAATTATCGAAATTAGAAAAGCTCGAGCAAGACTTGATTATCGCAGTTGAAACTGAAAACTACGAAAAGGCAGCAAAGCTTCGAGATCAAATTCAAAAAATGAAAGGGTAAATTTTGAGCGAAGATCATTGTTCATTTCAACAGCTTCCGTTTTCCAAATTATTCACAACATACACTTCGAGATTTGATGAGTTAAGCGAGTTTTACTCTACAAACCCATTCGAAGAAGAAGCTATAAAAGAAAAGGCTAACAGAGTACAGGCATTAATAGACAGAGAAAGTGTTACCTCTTCGCTTGCAGAATATCATTCCACTTTAGGAATAGTAGATGCACAATCTTCTCAATTGAAAAAAATCTCTGATAAGGAGTGCCTGGTAATAGTTACCGGGCAACAATTAGGTGTTTATGGCGGACCTTTATTTACGATATACAAAACAATTAGCTGTATCCTTTTAGCCAGGGAATGGGAAAAGAAACTTCAGCGTCCGGTGGTGCCTGTTTTTTGGATGGCTGATGAAGATCATGATTTTGAAGAGATAGCCTCCATAGGGATACCAGGATTTGATGAGTTTAAATCGATTGCACTAGCTCAAAAAGGAAGTGGTTTACCAGTTTCAATGGAAACGATTCAGGGTACTTTTCCTGAGTTTAAGAGCAGGGTAACAGGCGAATTGCCCAATACTGATTTCTCAGCTGAATTATTTGATGAGCTAGGTAAGTTTTACGAACCAGGTAGCACTCATGCCCAGGCTTTTGCCAAAATGATAAGCCACTGGTTTTCAAGAGAGGGGTTGCTGATTGTTGGAAGTAATACTGCCGGCCTGAAAGGGTTGGTGAAGGAATTATTTAAAACTTCAGTTTCTAAGGCAGGTACGATTAAAGCTGCGCTTGATGAGAAAAGCAATAATCTGGAGAAACAATACCATCGTCAGGTAATAGTATCAGATTCAAATCTTTTCTACATAGCTGAGGAAGAGGGAAGGATAAAACTGGAGAAAAATGGGGATGAGTGGAAAGTAGGTTCTTTAGTATTAAGCGAAGAGAAGCTATTGTCAATGATAGAAGCCAACCCACAGCATTTTTCCCCAAATGTATTTTTACGCCCAGTATTGCAAGATATGTTATTGCCAACGCTCGGGTATGTAGCTGGTCCAGGGGAGCTTGCATATTATGGGCAAATGAAAGATTTGTATCCCATTTTTGATCTTGAAATGCCAATCATCTTCCCAAGACTGAGCATCACACTCCTGGAAAAAGGTATTGAGCGTATCATGGAGAGGTTACCATTTGCCATGTGTAGTTATAACCAGCGAATTGAGGATTTAGAAGCTGCTTATGTTGATCATGCCAATTCAAAAGATATAGAAGGTGTCTTTAGTGAATGGAAATCCAAAGTAGATGACATGACAAAACAGCCTACCGAGTTCATCAAAGAAATAGATCCTACCCTGGAGGCTGTTGTGGGCAAAACAGTTGCCGGGTTTTCCAATGAGCTTGATAAGTTAAAGGGAAGAGTCTACAGGTCGATTAAGCAGCAAGAAGAGACCCAGTTAAAAAGAATATCTAAAATAAAGTCTCAACTATTTCCTAATGGGCTTCAGGAGCGGTCTGTTTCTCCTGTCTACTTTATGAATAAATATGGGCCCAATATTTGGGATGATGTATTATCCAGGTTTGAAGAGAAAGAATTGGATTTGACTATCCACCATATCATTTCATTGTGATGGATTCTATTTCCTCACAGAAAAAAGAACTAAGAAAAAAACTTCTTCTGGTTAGGAATAGCACTTCAAAAGAAGCGTGGGAAGAAAAAAGTGAGCGGATAATGAATCATGTACTTGGATTGCGAGAATACATGCAAGCTAATGTGATTCATACCTTCGTATCAATGAATGATCGAAATGAGGTTAATACACACTCTTTGATCATGAAAATGCTTGAGCAAGGAAAAGAAATTGTCATACCAAAAATAGAATTCGAGAAAGATGAGTTACTTCACTCTAAGTTGGAATCATTTTCTGATCTGGTTACAAATAAATGGGGGGTATTGGAAACGAAGCACTTCAACCCGGTACCAGTACAAAGTATAGAGCTTGTACTTGTTCCTTTGATAGCGGTTGATAAACAGGGAAATCGTTTAGGGTATGGAAAGGGTTTTTATGATCGATTTCTTAAGGGAGTTTCAATTCCTTGTATAGGGTTGGTTTTTGAAGATTATGTGTTGGACTCCATTCCCTTTGATTCATTCGATCAAAAACTAAATGGATTTATTTCAGAGAAAGGCATAACCTATACGTAACAATCAAAAAAGTACCTCGTAGCGGGCATGCGGAGGATTCAACAAAATGTCAGAAAAAACCAGAGAAAAAAGCTATTCAAAAACAGGCACTGCATCATTAGAGTTTGATGATTTTGAACTTCAGAATACGATGCAAAACTTCCTCAAGGAGGAAGAGAAGGATACCGGGAAGGGTATCTGGAATTTTGCCACCATTTCAGGCCTCGCGATGCTTTTTTTAGCTTTATCCGCCATTTTACATTTAGTTGGCTTTTCGTTTGGAGGAGGGTTTCCGGCTTTTCTTGAAGGAGCTATAGCCTCTATGCCATTAATTGGAGGAGCCCTGGTTACACTGATCGGGTTTGGTTTTTTGGTTGGGGATCGCAAAAGAGAGCAAAAAGCTGAAAGAGAAAAAAGAAGGAATAGGAAAGTAAAAGCTAAAGCAGCATCAAATTCGAGCCGAAAAAAGATGGATGACGTCCATGGGTCGGAATTTTCCACTACTTCAAGAAGTACTCTGAGAAACGATTTAGATTCTGATTTTACCTCAAGCTCAAGTTCAACTAATTTCGAAGATTTTGCGATCGGATCGTCTTATGGATATCGACATGTAAAACGCTTGATGAAATCCCGCTCAGATAAAAAATGGGCAGGTGTTTGTGGGGGGCTTGCTAAATATTTTGGAATAAGCTCAACGGTAGTTCGGTTCATTTTTGTAGCAGCATTTTTCATGGGATATGGTGCAAGTTTATTAATCTATTTAGGTCTCGCACTTGCAATGCCGAAAGAGCCTGTCGAACTTATGGACGACTTCGATTTCTAAATTAATTTGAGTTCGAGATAACCTACCATTGCATTTTTTCTGACCCATACCTGTCAGGATTTTAAATCCTGACAGGTATGGGTCAGAACCTTTTAAAATGACAAAAATCTGAGCTTGATACCTCTTATCTTTTATTTCGAACTCGCGTTAAATTATCCATAAATTCATTTTATGTTTATTTCCTTTGAAGGGATTGATGGAAGTGGTAAGTCCACCCAAATTGCTCTATTAAAAGAAAAGCTTATTCAGCTAGGGAAAACGGTCCAGGTTTTTAGAGAACCCGGAGGCACTATTCTTTCTGAACAGATTCGAGAACTGTTACTGAATTCTGACCTTGAGATTACTCCCGTCTCAGAACTACTTCTATTTTCCGCAGCAAGAGCACAGTTAATGGAAGAAAAGGTAATTCCGGCATTAGAAAGAGGGGAGATTGTAATTTTGGATCGCTTTTTTGATTCTACTACCGCATATCAAGGGTATGGACGGAATTGTCTTTCGATTGACCAAATTGATGTAATAAACAAAGTCGCTTCACACGAGCGAGAGCCGGATTTTACGTTTTATCTAAGGCTCGAATTGGAAGAATCCATTTCCAGAAGAAAGGATCAATTGGAAGATAGAATGGAAAAATCAGGTGCTGATTTTTTTGAAAGAGTTATAAAAGGTTTTGATGAGCTAGCTAAAACAAAGCCGCGCTTTAGAACGATAGACGCTTCTAAAGATTTGAAGGAGATACATTTAGAAATACTTACCCAATTAAAACTCACAGACTAACTCTGTTTTAAGAAGGGAAACCTATACAAATCTTGGAATCAAGATTAGGTATTATTACAATCCATATTTTTTATCCGTCTTACCGATTGAGGCTTAGCCATATTATCCGTAAATTTGGATCAATGTGGATCAATCTTCCCATTTCCCAGAATTGATCCATTTTCAGCTAAATATCAAACGACTATAACATCCTAGATACTTATTATGGCGCACGAAAGAATCGAGATTGATTTGCCTCTTGCTAAAGTTTATGAACTTTTAAGTAATCCTGTTGACTTCCCAAAGTTTTTGGAGCGCATCGATTCAGTAACAAGAATTAATTCTCAAACCTTCGAATACAGAACCACTATCGGGAGCGAAGAGTTTGTTTGGACCACTAACCTAATTGATAATCTTAGAAATACACGTTTCGCATGGATTACAATCAATGGTAATTTGAACCAAACAGGCACTATCCGATTTACTCCTCTTGATAACGGTACTCGTACTCGAGTTGAATTTTCATTGGATTACCGAACATTTTTTGGTGACCCAACGGATGAGTTGGCTTCTTTTATTGAAGAATCTCCTGCTCAATTGGTTAAGGACCTTGAGAAATTCAAAAAGCTTGCTGAGTCTGATACTTTTAAAGAAGAACAAGCAGAGGTTTCTGAAGAGCAGGTAACTGCATAAACCTTATTATTAAGCATATTAGATGCGCATCATTTTTGATGCGCATTTTTTTTGTCCATTTTTTGGGATGACTTTTTCAGAATTCATTAACTCAGCATCGGCAAATAATCCGCACTTCCTTTTAATTGGGAATCCGGTAAGTCATAGTGTTTCTCCCATCATGCATAATGCTGCGTTAAATCATCATGGTATCGAAGCCGAGTACGTAGCAGTAGCTGTGTCTATGAGTGAGATAAGCTCATTGATATCTCACTTCAACAATGAAAAGTTTTTGGGTGCTAATATCACTCTTCCTCACAAACAGCATCTGTTTAGCGCGGTAGACGAGCTCACTGAAACGGCTTCTGCAATAGGTGCAATTAATACCATATTAAAGAGGGAAAATATTCTAGTAGGAGAGAATACAGACGTATATGGTTTCAAAAAGCCTTTGTACGAACACATTGATGATATTGATCTGGATAGGGCAGTAGTTTTTGGAACGGGGGGCGCTACAAAAGCTATTACATATGCATTGAATGATTTGGGATTCGAAGAAGTTGTATTGGTATCCCGAAAACCAGAACGCCATCTACAAACCGAAGGAATCATAATGTGCAGCTATGACCTCTGGACCGAATATGCTGAGGATGCTACAGTGATAGTAAATGCTACTCCATTAGGAATGTACCCTAATGTGAATGCCTCTCCTGTGAAAGAGTCTGAGATAGACACTCTTGGAGATAAATTATGCTATGACATAGTATATAATCCCAGAAAGACTACGTTTTTAAACCAGGCGGAACAAGCAGGAGGGATTCCGGTTGGAGGACTAGAGATGCTTATATATCAAGGTGCTAAGTCCTTTGAGTTATGGACGGACAAAGAGTTTCCGATAAAACTAGTAAAAGAGAGATTAGATGAGTTCTTCCCAAATTGATTTTATTCGCCCCGAGAAATTGAACGATGGAAGAATATTGTCATGGTTTTCTCTAAAAAACCCGGACTTGCTTGAGGAAGGTCAATTAATTCCTGGACTCAATATCGGGTTCAACTCCAAAGAGCGACACGATATTATCCTTCACAACCTCAAGCTTTTATCCGATGAAATTAGGACTAAAACCAGCAATATCGCACTGGGAGAACAAGTACATCAGACGGATGTTAAGCTTATAACAAAGGGAGGCATTTACAATGAAACAGATGCTTTTGTTAGCAATACTCCGGGAGTTGCTCTTGGTATACAAGTAGCTGATTGTGGAGCAGTTCTTCTTGGAGATTCAATGAATAAAGTAATAGGTGCTGCGCACGCCGGGTGGAGAGGAGCTGTAAGTGGGATCGTTCCCAAAACTGTACAGGAAATGGTATCCCTTGGAGCCGAGACAAGTAGGATAAAAGCGTTTATAAGTCCTTGCCTGGCAGTACATAACTTCGAAGTGGGCGAAGAAGTGGCATTACGGTTTCCGGAGAATCTAGTGGATGATACCTCTTATGAAAAACCTCATGTCGACTTGAAAGGCTTAATAATGGAACAGTTGATGCTTTCGGGTGTGCTCCCAAAAAATATAGAGTGCGATGACCGATGTACCATTGATGAGGAAGACCTTTTCTATTCTTATCGAAGGGAAAAAGAAAAAAGTGGACGAATGCTTGGAGTTATAAAACTAAACTCCTTAAAATGAGTTTATTTGAGATTTGAATAAGCAAAAGCTTGCCATACTGGGATCGACCGGTTCTATCGGAACACAAACACTGGATATAGTACGTCAACATCCGGATAAATTCGAAGTAACGGTACTTAGTGCTAATGCGAATGTTGAGTTACTTGCCCAGCAGATTAATGAGTTCAAGCCTAAATGTGCTCTTATTTGCAAGGATATACTCTATAGGAATCTGACAGAGCTTGTAGAAACTGATACAGAGCTAATTTCTGGCGAGAAGCATCTTGCAGAGCTTGTAGTGCGAGATGATGTTGATACCGTATTGAACAGCCTAGTGGGTTTCTCGGGGTTTCAGCCAACAGTAGCTGCGGTTAAAGCCGGCAAGAAGATAGCTCTGGCAAATAAAGAGTCCCTTGTGGTTGGGGGAGAACTTATTTTCAAATTGCTGCAGGATTCTACTTCTGAATTAATCCCGGTTGATTCGGAGCACAGTGCTATGCTCCAATGCCTGGTAGGTGAGCCAAAAGATTTGCTTGAAAAAATCATTATTACTGCAAGTGGAGGCCCATTTAGATCGTATACTTTAGAGCAAATGAGTAAGGTGACAAAGGCTCAGGCTCTGAAACATCCAAATTGGAGTATGGGAGCTAAAATTACCATCGATTCATCAACAATGATGAATAAAGGTCTTGAAATTATCGAAGCTCATTGGATTTTCGATGTACCAGTTCAAAAGATTGAGCCAGTAATTCATCCCCAAAGTATTATTCACTCGATAGTAACTTTCAAGGATGGATCAAGTAAAGCGCAGCTTGGTTTACCGGATATGAAAGTGCCGATCATTTATGCGCTTTCCTACCCTGATCGATATGACCTGGAAACTCCCAGGATGGATTGGTCAATAAATCATGAGTTAACTTTTGAACCTGTAGATTATTTAAGATTTCCATGCGTTAAGCTAGCTATCGATGCAGTTGAAGAAGGGGGTACAACTCCAGCAGTGTTAAATGCTGCAAACGAAGTAGCGGTACAGCGCTTTTTGAATGAAGAAATTGGTTATATTGAAATTTCGAAAGTCGTTGAAAAATGTATGCTAACCATTCCTAATCAAGGGGATATAGGTATTGAGTTACTTAAAGAAATAGATAAAGAAACGAGAGCATTAGCCTCATCAATTTAGTGAGTATGGAATTCATTGATATTTTAAGAACAATAGGCATATTCATGGGTGCACTTATGATTTTGGTGTTCATTCATGAGCTGGGCCACTTTTTAGCTGCCAAGCTATTCGGAATGCGCGTTGAGCGTTTTTCTGTTGGTTTCCCGCCGCGTGTCTGGGGGTTCAAAAAGGGAGATACAGACTATTGTATAGGAGCTACTCCGCTTGGCGGATATGTCAAGATTTCCGGGATGGTTGATGAAAGTATGGACACTGATTTTATTGATAAAGAACCCGAACCATGGGAGTATCGAAGTAAGCCTGTTTGGCAGCGTATGATCGTAATTACTGCAGGGGTAATATTTAATATGATTCTTGCCTTTTTCATCTTCACGGGCATGACTCTTTCGAACGGGAAGCTGACACTTCCAATAGATAAGGTAGAAGGGCTTTATATACCAGAAGGAAGTCTCTTAGACGAACTTGGCTTTCAAACAAATGACAAGATCATCGGGGTAAATGGAGAAAATGTAATCGCATTCGAAGATCTCGTTGCCCCATCCAAGCTTACTTCCGGGAACCTTAACTACCAGGTTATAAGAGGAGGAGAACAAATTGATATAAGTATCCCTTCTAACATTCTGGATAGCTTACAAACCAGGGACTTTATTACCCCTTTGTATGCTTTTCCTAGTTCTTTTTCAATGGTGTCATTGGGAACACCTGCTGAAAAAGCCGGACTAAAAGCAGGAGATAAAGTTATAGCGATTGATAGTGTAGAAATTAAGTACTGGATGCAACTCACTTCTATTATTACAGAAGCCGAAGGAAAGGAAATGGATTTTACCATCCAGAGAGAAGATTCAGTTTTTAATATGGCAATTGCACCTAATGCCTCAAATCAAATTGGAATCAGAGCTCCAACACTAGACATGCTTGGGGGTGAACGAAAAGAACTTGGCTTATTTGCTTCTATCGGTGAAGGCTGGGATCAAACAATAGAACAGACAAGTGGTATTATTGGAGGCTTTGCCCGTATGATATCCGGTGATATTTCAGTCCGACAGAATCTTGGAGGCCCAATCGCTATTGCAAGTATAACACGACAGGCTACCGATCAATCCGGATGGAATGGATTTTGGCAAATAACCGCTCTTTTGAGCATTACCCTGGCCATAATGAACATTCTTCCAATTCCAGCACTCGACGGTGGACACCTTGTTTTCTTAATCTATGAAGGTATTGTTCGCAAAGAACCATCAGAGAAGTTCAAAATTGTAGCTCAGAATATTGGCTTTATTCTCCTGTTAACCTTAATGGTCTTTGTGATCTTTAATGATATTTTGAAGTACTTTTAAGCATGTTCGCTAAAGAAGGGTACTTTACAATGGCATTAGTTACGGTGGTTGCAGCTGCCGTACTTATTCTTACCAGTCGGTTTATCGACCATTGGTTTTCTTACTTCATCTATATTACAGTAGCAATTATTTGGGGCATAGTGATTTATTTTTTTCGAGACCCGGAACGTGTAACCCCGGGTGGCGATTCACTTATTATTTCTCCTGCTGATGGGAAAGTGGTTCTGGTCAAAGAGATTGAAGAGGATATCTACCTTAAATCAAAAGCGACTCAGATCAGTATTTTTCTTTCACCTTTGGATGTTCATGTGAATCGAAATCCGATATCAGGAAAGCTGGAGTACCTGAAATATCACCCGGGTAAATACCTTATGGCTTGGGATGAAAATGCTTCTATTGAAAATGAAAGAGCAGATTTTGGGGTACTGCATTCATCAGGGACAAAGCTCTTTTTTAAGCAAATAACAGGCTTTCTTGCAAGGAGGATAGTTTACCATATTAAAGAAGGGGATGACCTGGTTTCCGGGGAAAGGTTTGGAATGATGAAATTTGGCAGTAGAATGGATGTAATTGTACCGGGTAATGTAGAGGTTTCTGTAAAGGAAGGAGATCGAACCTGGGCCGGTGAATCGATTATTGGAAAGATTACCTGAGATGAAATATCCTATTCAAAAGAAATATCATAATTTTAGGCAGCGGCGAGAGGAGATTCGTAAGTCTAAACCTCCTGTCAATCCAAGGATTGCGGTTCCAAGTTTCTTCACCTTAATGAATCTTTTTTCAGGGTTTTTAGCCATTATCTCTATTTCGGATGGAAACTTGTTTTGGGGTGCCTGGTTAATTATCGCTGCCGGGATGTTTGATGTATTTGATGGCCTTATGGCAAGGCTGGCGAATGCTCATAGTGATTTCGGAATCGAATTGGATTCACTTAGTGATATGGTTTCATTTGGAGTGGCACCAGGTTTTCTAGCGTATAACTTTGTGCTCTATCAATTCGGGATGCTAGGAATTCTGGTAAGTGCTATTCCTCCATTATGCGGAGCTGTCCGGCTGGCAAGATTTAATGTAAATGCCCGGCTTCAGCCAAGCGCTGACAGTTTTATAGGTCTTCCAATACCTTCTGTAGCGATCATCATTGTCTCATTTTATCTCACTTTCAGAGACGATATGTACTTATTCGATTTCTTCAAGAATGGGGTTAGCAGTGTACTAATACCCCTTATTGTGATTGTTTCCTTTTTGATGGTAAGTACCATCCAGTTTGAAAAAATCCCTCGCTTCGATAAGTATTCGATTAAAACTAAGAAGTGGACATTCCTGCTATTCTTTGCCTATCTGGTGATCATTATTGTATTTCGAGAGTATGGGCTAATGACCGTAATCCTGATTTATATAACCAAGTCAGTAGCTCTGGGAGCAATCAAGTTTTTTAAAGCCGACTATACTGGAGAGGAAGAGCCTTTTCAGGATTTTAGCTAAAGCCTCTATTTAGTCACTAGGTTCTAAGAAGTGATTCACAATAGAGTCACTGATCGAGCTAAAAGCCTCTCCAACAGATTGTCCTTGACCCCAATTAGTCAGGATTACGATACCAAGCTGGTATTCAGGGTAAAGTGCCAGATAAGAGGCATAACCATCAATATCCCCTCCATGATAAATGATCTGCGTATCCCATTTGGAAGAATTAATCACAAAACACCCCAATCCATAGCTCCAGGATTCATTTATTTTTAACAACTTCTTCATCTGGATTTTATTCACTGAATTATCCTTTAGTAGATAAAGCATGAATTGATTCAAATCTGAAACGGAGCTAAACATATTTCCAGCCCCTGAAAGAGTGCCCATATTCCAGGGCTCAGTTTCAGTGATTGGAGAAACTTCCAGGTAAGGTACCGCAAGGTTAGTGTGGATACTTTCGCTTAATACAAGAGAAGAATTATTCATCCCATATACAGAGAAAATATTCTCTTCCATAAGTACAGCAAGTTCTTTGTGCATTCGATGTTCCATAGCCACCCCAAGAACTCCATACCCGAAGTTGGAATAGTTGTAGTTTTCTCCAATAGGGTTTCCAATTTCTACGAGTTCTATCCCTTCGAGCATTTGTTCTTTGGAATACCCTTTGATGGGATGTGGGTCTATTCGATCCAGGTTTTCAGGATATCTTGGGAACTCTGAAGAATGGGTTGCTATATCTTTTAGGGTTACTACTTGTCCGGATGGTGATTTCGGAAAGTCTAAGCCTTCAGGGAAGAAGTTGGATAAAGTGTCGGAAAGAGAAATTTCTTGCTGGTGGATTAAGATGGAAAGCAAATGGCCGGTAAACATTTTGGTCACCGAGCCAATCTGGTATACCGTGTGTTCATTTGCTTCAATCTTTTTGTTTACATCCGCATATCCAAAGCCCTCAGCGATGATAACCTCTCCATCTTTCACAACTCCAATAGTAATGCCAGGAATCGATTTACTCTCTATTTGACTACGAACAAGTTGATCAATGTTTAAGTCCTGAGCACGTAGATCAGCACTAAAAAAGATAAAAAAACTAAGAAATAAGAGAGGTTTCATGACAAAAGTAATTCCCAGATTTATTCGTCTACACGTTCAAAAGTGTTTGTATTTCCCAGCGACATATATTTTATCGATCCGTCTTCCTCTTCCTTAAAACCCATGGTTCTAAGCCCGTCTCTACTCTTGAAAAGATTAGGAGATACCTGGTAAAAGACTCTCCCAAATCCACTAAGAGTAAAATCCTCGTTAACTCTCAGCTCTTCAATATCTGGTATCCAACTGTTAGTGCAAGAATGGCAGTAGGTACTCCATCGATAATTACCGGCGAATTTATTTAGATTGGATTTCATTCTTGATTCGTAGCCATCTACATGTTCTTCACCCAGGCTCCCAAAAAAATCCATAACTGTAGAGAGTACATTGAATCGCAAGCGGCTACCTTCATGATGATGTACGACATAAATCCCAAGATCCAATTCCGGAACAAGGGAAAGGTACCCGCTATAGCCAAGCATATCTCCACCATGGCTGTAAGCTGTTAAACCACTTACAAAATCCTCATAAAATCCGTAAGCAAAGCCTTCAACTTCAGGGTGTATTTTTGCCTGTTTCGATTTCATTGCGGAAGCCATTTTACTACTTAACACAGTGGCATTATTCCAGGTACCATTATTTAAGAGCATAAGCATGTATTTGGCCATATCGATAACTGTACTATTGATAGAGGATGCCGGAAAAGTATGATACCATTCCCAGGGCTGAGAAATGTTTACTCCGTTTCTAAGTTCATAACCTTCTGCAATGAATGGCTGGTGGTTATCAGGTGGATTTATACTGGTCATACTCATACCAAGGGGTTCCCAGATATTCGATTTCATGTAAGACTCTAAATCAGTCCCAGTGATTTCTTCGACAAGCAAACCTGCCAAAGCGATGCTGTAAGTGGAATATGAGATGAACTCCCCGGGCTCCCGGACTCTTCGCAGGCGATTTTCCAGAAAATCATTTAATGGGATCAGTTCGTCCTCAGAGAAGACTCTTCTCCCGTTAATTTCATCAAATCCGGCTGTATGGGTTAATAGATGATGAGGAGTAATGGGTCTTTTATAAGACTTCGGAACCTGTACTGAGGTCAGATAGCCATTTACATCTTCATGAAGATCAATCTTTCCTTCCTCTACTAATTGAAGCAGCGCGAGAGCTGTAAAAGTCTTGGTAACAGATCCTATTCTGAAGATGGTAGAATCGGGATTTACATATTCTATTTCCTCTCCCAAAGTGGTGAAGCCGTATCCTCTTTTCAGCACAATCTCTCCATCCTTAACTAAAACATATGCTAATCCAGGAGTATGGCTTGATTCCATGTTTTCTTCGATAACGGAATCAAGCCTTGCTTCAAGTACGCTTAGATCTTGCGCCTGAGCTTTGTTAAAAAAAAGAAGTAGTGAAAAGGCAGTAAACAGGGAAATGTTTTTTTTATTCACTGTAGCTTTCGTAGGTATACGACTTATGAATAATTTTCCATTCCCCTTTGATTTTCAAGAGTAATAGATAATCGGTATAAATCCTTTTTCGACCCGGAGTAATGATTTCTATCTTTGCCGAAGCTGCATCATTCACATGATCAATGAACAAGATTTCTCCAATTCTGTCTCTTTTCTCACCATTTTCGAAATAAGTGATATAAGTCTCTCCCGGAAGTACTCGGAGCTCCCCGTTCTGGATGCTGTACAGGTTTAATTCCTCATGGAAAGCGCGTTTCAACCGATCAGCCTCTCCATTAGCGGTACCTTCGATATAGTCTACTAAAGTATTTCGAATGGCTTCGGTTTCGGTTTGTGCAAATGCTGTTGTGCTTACGGTAAAAAGGATGAGTAATAGTAATGTCTGTTTCATTTTCTATGAGTTTGGTTTCAGGTAAAGTCATAAAAAATGAACCCCCATATTTAGTAAAGGACTTCGGATTTATAAATCTGTAGAAGATTATTAGTCGAAAGATTTTTTGTATTGAGCAGGAGTGATACCGTGCACTTTCTTAAAAGCATTGTAGAATGACGAATTTGACCGGAACCCTGCTTCTTTACCAATTGCCTCTAGAGTAAGAATAGAATTTTCTCTGAGGAGTTTCTCGGCAGCTTTAACACGGTACTCATTTACGAAGGCATTAAAACTCTTTCCAAGATTGTCATTCAGGAATTGAGATAGGTAGTGAGGTAATACTTCTAATTGAGAAGCGACATCTGCTATTTTTAGATCGGGTTGTTTAAAGACTTCTCCTTCAATAAATACCAGCTCAAGCCTGGATGAAAATTCTCTCGCTTCAGATTCAGGGATTTTCCGATTGGAGTATTTAACTGGAGTATCAAAGTAAAGTGGATTGTTCCTGACTTTAAAAAACCAGAGTAACGCGGATAGATAGAAAATGAAGGAAAAGGTAAGAGCTCCCATAATGTACGAGGTGTATCCACTTGTGTAGTAGGCTAGCCAGATCAAAAATATTCCTACTAGTATGTTGATGCTCCAGACTTCTCCAATGGAAAGTTTCTCTTCTCTTTTGAATAGCTTAATAAATAACCCCCTTCCAACAACGCCAGAAAGTAAGATATACAAGACCCATTGTGTATAGATACTTCGTACTAAAAAACCTCTCCAAATATGCCTAAACTCATGATAAGGGTAAAAATATGATAAGAGGATCAAAGCGATAAGCCAGGGAAGAATATTGCCAAGTATGTATCCTGGATGAATCTGTTTTTTTGAAATCGCACTTTTAATATAGAGGAAAAGGAAAGGGCCAATTAATCCACAAGCTATGAGCCCGATTTGGATAAAAATATTTGAGATTAACGGGTTGAAATTGAGGAAGACCGATTTCCCAACTCTTATGCTTACCACAAATAAGGTACCTGCAAGGAGGAGGGTAGTTTGATTCTTTTCCTTAATAAAAAAGGCGAAATATGCGCTTAAGAATAATCCATTGAAGGCTCCAATGGCACTAAAAAAGAATAATGCTGGATTTTCAATATTCATAAACTTCGAAAGGCTTAACTCTTACTTATGGTATTATAAACTTCTGAAGTAAGTTCGGCTACTCTTGACCATGTATAATGTTGCAAAATATGATTCCTTAAATCGGAAGATTCTGGCTTATCCAGTGATTTCTTTATAGCCATGGATATGGAATCAGTCGATTTTGGGTCCACGTATTCGGCCCAATTTTTAAAATACTCTTTCGTACCTCCATACCTGGTTATTACAATATTAGCCCCAGCCAAAGCTGCTTCCATAGCTGCTATGCCCGGAGTTTCGAAAAGAGAAGGGAGTATAAAAGTATTACATGCAGCATAGGCTGAAGCAAGAAGCTCAGAGTCATGTTCCTGGGTCTCGATTAATGTGACGTTAGAATTAGCCTTAGCCAAACTTTTACAAGCCTCTCCATATTCGTCTTCATAAAAAGATCCAATAATTACTATTGGTTGAGAGATGCTGGTAGCTACTTCAAGAAGCTTAATCACATTTTTACGTTGGGCACCAGCATGACCAGCAAAGAGAACAAAATCCTTCAGTCCACATTTTTCCAAAAATAAATCAGGGCTGGAAAGCTTAAATCGTTCTTCGACTCCATTGGGAATCACCCGAACCTTTGCCGATGGAATATCAAAAGCATGTTTGATAAGATCAGCCTCTTCATGAGTATTTGGAACTAATATATCAGCGAGATTACAAGCCTGTGCTTTTATCCCATATTCTGAGCTTATTCCTGAACCTAGTTTCGAAGCCGTTTTTTCAAGCTTGAGTTTTAGAGCAATATCCTTTGCAGATCTTGATGAAAAGAAAACGGGAGAAAGCACAGTTTTTATTTCTTGTTCAGAACACCTTCTTAATATCCCCAGGGTCTCAGGACCTGCAGTAAAAATATGAACAAAATCTACATCTATGGAATCTTGCCATGGAGAAATAAAATCGACCTCTATGCCTAAGTCTTTCAGGCTTTTTGCAGTCTGTTGTGCTTGAGTTCTGACTCCTCCATTAACTGCAGCAATAGATAAAGGAGCAATAAATCCAACTTTCATAGTTTCTTCCTATTTCGCCAGTCTAAGATAGAAGTTTTAAGTAATTGGAATGAAGAAGAAGTAAGTTCTTTGAGTTCTTCAATAGTTGGATGGCTTATTTCAGCAAATGATTTGGTTGAGGTCTTAATTACCTTATCAGAATCTTTGATGTGAATCAAATTAAAAGCCTGATGATCGTTTGATTGTTGGTAAATCAAATCAGAAGAGCCTCGAAAGGTTACCTCTCCTGAAGCTTCTTCAAAAAAAGCTTCGAACGAAGTTGAAATGCGTTTTTTCCAGAAGATTGCATACTCGAGAAAAGATAGTTTTGTAAGTCCTAGTTCGTTTACTTCTTCAAAGATACTATTCCATAAGCTAGTTCCAGACTGCAAAGGGTGGTGGTAGAATACAACCGGGTAATGTCGTGCCAGTTTCCTTTTCAAGCTCTTTGAGAAGTACTGCTCCATTTCTGCTTCCGAAATTCGTTTTCTACTCATACTGCCTGTACAGATCGGGTGTAAGGGAATCTGCAAAGGGAGTTGACCAGAAGTGTTTTCAGGATAGAAGGGGAGCCCATCATAACCGATTGTAAATTCAGAGCTATATTCGAAATGGAACTGCTTAAGTACTTCCTTCATCGTAGAATCCCAAATCGCATAAGGCGCACAGAACCCCTTTGGGTCAAAGCCTTCATCCCGCAATTTTTGAAGCCCTCTTTCAATGTTATTGATTACATGCTCATAGGAGGAAGAAGTACCATGCTCAAAACCATGTAGAGCTATTTCCTGGCCTTCAAATTCCTTGAATACAGATAGCCACTCTTCATGAGCTTCAACATGTAAAAACCAGGTTATGGGTATAGTATGCTGTTTGCCTATTTGATATAGTTCTTTTACCGCTTGCTCGTTCCCATAATCGCTATCAATGCGGAACGCAAAAATGGGGTCTTCTTTAGGAGATGTCCACTTACAAACAAATGGAAGCGATTGCCTGAAATGAAGCTCTTTAATAATCGCAAGAATGAATTCAGTTAACTCGTGCTTATTTATGGTACTGGCAAGCTCATCGGGATGTAACCCTCGCTTAAAAAAGAATCGCTTCCTGGTATAGGTCTCATCCTGGATGAGGTCATCAGGATTTAAGGAGAGCTCGCAACTAGATTCATATTCAAAGGTGAGGAGATCAGAAAATGAGGCATTTCCTTTTTCAAAATAGATATCAAGGAATGGAATATGAGAAAGGAAGTTATAAGTATTGTGGTTATAAATTCTTGTTCGCTTTCCTTTGCCAGAGCCTGGTTTCGTAGCTCTTTGGGTACTTAGGAGAGCTCCTCCACTGGAGAGAAAAAGCTCTTTGGACGGGTTCTCAGTATCTGAGAGTACCTTATTGATAATGAGGAGGGAGTACTTCGTATAATCTTTTGGCAATTCATCGAGTTCCTCATACCAACAGCCAATCTGATCAAGAATGGTTTCCCAGCCTTTCGTGATACCTAGAATACCTATGCAGAGTCTTCTGCTCATTGTAGAATTTTTGATTTGAACCAATGGAAGTGATTCTTGTCTAAGACCCGAACGAACCACAGGATAGGTATAATAACTAAAGCAGCAATTATCCCTTCAATTAGAGGATGTACAGAAAATAGCGTACTCAAATAATACAATCCTATCCCAACGGAAATGGAAAAAATGATTGGAGCAAGAATACTAATCTTAACGTGCCTCTTGAAGTAATACAATGAAGCAACAACAAAAATCAATTCAGCTACTGAAACCATAGCTACGATTAATGTAAGGTCCTTTAGAAAGCCAGCACTTACATAAAGAACCAATGCTATTGCACCGGCTAACAGTGTTGATCTAAAAAATTCCTTGTCTTTTCCTATGGCTACCAACCCGAACGCACTTAAGCTATTTATAAAAGTGAGGAATAAGAAAATGCTTAAGATGGATAAAAGGGAAATGCTTCCGGCATATTCTAAGCCATAAAAAAGATCAATAATGAATGGAGAAGACACAGCGATCCCAACTGAGACACTTGCTCCAATTACAATTAACCAGGTAGAGGTGAACTGTATATTTTTTATCGCATTTTCTTGATTTGTTGCCCATTGAGAGGAAAGGTTGGGCAACAGTAGTTGAACAAAAACCCGATCGAGGACCATAGCAGCCAGGATCATTTTTATGGCTGCTCCATATAGCCCCGCATCGGATGTGCTGAGGAATATTCCAATGATAATTGGAGGAAGGTACTGCATCATATTTGTAAAGAACGTTCCAATACCTACTTGAAACCCAGTCAGGTAAAGCTTTTTGAAGGTTTTTAACTCACCGGTTTTAAGCTTATAAATCGGATCTTCCAGGTTAACAACAGCTAAAAAAAGCATCGCAGATACAAGTCCTGCAACAAAGAAAAAAGGGACTTTTTCAAGGTCAGAAGAAGACTTTATGAACAGAACGGCCAGGATGAGATATACCGAATAAGTGAGTATCCTGGAAATTGCTACCGTTCCATAACGTTGTAAGCCATTGTAATGCCATTCTAAAATCAGGGATATAGGAATAATTGCGAGGGTATAGAGCTGGAATACTAGCTTTTCATCGCTTTTTAAGTTCAATAACTCAATAATCACGAGGCCTATTATGGAAACCAGTACCGCTAAAAAGAGTTTAGATAGAAGTATTTCCTTGCTATTGTAGACTCGCTTTTGTTCCGGTTTAGCTATTTCTCTTGATCCAATTGTACTCAAACCTAAATCAGAAGCCCAGGTACAGTATCCTATGTAAGAAAGAGCAATGGTTATTATCCCGAAAGCATCAGTGCCCAGTACCCGAGCCAAATAGATTCCAACTGCAAAGCCGATTCCTTTTCCAATGAAATCACCTAGAAAAATGCGTGTTATTTTTCCTCTAATAGTCGCCAATTAATGGGGATTTAAGGTGGCAATAAGCAAATTTCTTAACTCTTCTTCAGAATCAAAAAGAGAGACCAATGGGTTTTTCCTAAAGTCTAATAACCCATTTTTTTTGGGAGCAATCACTTTTCTTTGATAGGAAAGGGCCATTTGGATACCTCCCGAATTTAGTATCTCATTGTAATTGAACACGCAAATATCAGCAGCACTAATAAGAAAGGGGTAATGCTCTTCCGGGATAAACTTTGGGATGTATTTTACTCTTTCGTCTTGTGAAGAATGCTCAATAATAAATCTATGTAACTGCTCTTGTCCTTTTTTCATATATCCGGCCAGGATAAGTGTGAAATCTTCCTTCTGTGCAGAAAGTAAACCAATAACTTTTTCTATTCCTTTGTATTCGCTAATGCCTCCAAACATCAGGAAGATAGGCCCTTTGATTGTTTCCTGCCCTGCAAAGTAACTCTCCTGGATTTTATCAATAGCCTCTTGTTGAGGTTTTATCGCAGCGGGGAATTTTGGATGAGGAAAAACAGCAATCTTTTCCTTTGGTATCTGATAATAATCACTGACTTCAGAGACTTGATATTTAGAATGAACATGGATTAAAGAAGACATACTTCCCATTCTTCGATGAATAAATCTATGAAGTGCGAGGAATTTTTTGTCATGTGGTTTCAAGTTATGAACCGTCCATACAATTTTGCCTCCTAGAAGTCTGTAAAGCCCAATGCAGAATAACTTGTACGGCATTGCAAGCAGGGACCTCGCATCCTGAAATTCTAACCAGTGATAATGCAGGATGGTTTTCCGGCTTAGGAGGGGGGCAATAGCAAATCGAATATGGTTAAATACACTTATATTTTTGATCTCGTATTTATCCATATAAGGCTGATACAGGAGATACAGATAATCAGTGTTTGGGAAGTCATACCGAATTAACGGTACTACAAAAAAAGTTTTTGCCTTCTTATTAACCTTTTTATACATCTCCTTCAGAGAAGAGGCTTCCATGAATCCCAAGTACTACAGTTGATATTGCAAACCGATAGAATGTACAGTACCAAATCCGGTATTAAAAGGAATTAGGGCATAATTAAAAGTCACTTTCTCAGTGATGAAACCTACTCCGAAAGAAACAGGTCGGGTATTGTCTCCGGTTTTATACCCTGTTTGTACCTGAACAACTTCTGCGATCTCAAATAGAGCAGCTAAATTGACATAGTTTTCGTCGGGATTATAATCCTGGGCAGAAGTAGGTGTTTCAGTATCTAACGGCATTACATAATCTGCCATCAGGCGTATCGAGATGGGAAGGTCGGTAGCTTTTTTATGGGTAAAACTGATTACATCTACCCCCAAGCCTACATTAAAGCTGCTCGGAAGATCGGTAGCAATCTGATTCAGCTCCTCCATTTCTCCAACGTTAAGAAGGGAAGCTCCCAGCGTAAGCTTGTCATTTAAGAGTTGACTTGCTAAGCCAAGGCTTACTGCATAGCCAGTAGCACGGTAAGGAAATATCTCTTCGTTAAGGTAATGGCCTGAGATTCCTGCAGAGAAATAATTAAAATCATAGGAATAAGCCCCTGAAATAGAAACATACTGTATCGAAAAATCACCGTTAGACTCTCCCGGCCCGTTGCGTTGCTCTAACCCGGACACGCCTGAAGTGAAAAATGAGAAAGCAACCGCCCTTCGATTCTTTTTCAAGTTTATGCCTCCGAATAAATTGTTCGAGTCAGAAATCCAGTTAGTATAACCCAGGCTAATGGTTGATTTCCCGGCCATTGATAATAGGGCTGGATTTGCATACAAAGAGGGTGAGCCATTGGGAGTAGCTACAGAGGCTTCAGAAGAAGCAAGCTCAAAGGCAGTTGGGCCAATATTCAAGAGTTTTAACCCACTTTCCTGGCTAAAAGCAACCTGGCATAAAAGACTGAGTGTTATTGAAAAGAGTAAGATTCTCATAAATGTAAACGTAGGGCAAAAACATGCATGTTTGCAACCTGATAAGGCTCGATAACAAAGGCATAATCTATGGATGGTGAAAGTACATCAAAAGGTAGATATACCGAAAAGCCGGCGCTTAATGATCCGCTATTGGAATCAGTAACATCTGCGAATTTATATCCGCCCCTAAGGGAAAATCGGTCGTGGGTTCTCCATGATCCACCTATTCTGAAAATGCCGGAGCTGGTTGATATTTCATCGGTAGTTTCTATTACCGATGTAGTACCCCCTCGTACAAATACATCATAGGTAACAGTTTCCGAAAGATAAGACTGGACTTCATACTCGGTAGCAATAGCAAAGTCATTTTTTTCATACGACAACGCCCATTTAAAACGAGTAGGGAAGGTATTCACAACATTCCTTGATTGAGCAAGGCCGTAAAGTTCAGATGAGTTCCAGGAATAGTTTGCAAACATATCCTGAATTACAAAAGCTATATTTAGGGATTGATTGATCTTATATAGCATTCCCAAATCGACACCTACAGCAGTTGCAGCGGGTAGGTCCTCATGGTAATTCGCGTAATTTAATTTAAATCCAATTCCGGCATTGAATTTATTGCTGAACTTAATACCAAATGTAGTAAGGAACTGGTATTCGGCAATATCAAAGGTTCCTAGCGGATAGCCACTTAATGATCGCTCATCAAAATCTTTTACCCCTGAACGGATAAGCCCAAAAGAAATCCCTGCATTAGGAGGGAGCCTGAAATTAGCGCCCAGGTTCTGGTAAACCCGATCGAACTGAAGAGACGAAACCGATAGATCCAGCTGATTAAACCCTATAGTTTCTGCTGCCAATGCAGGGTTGTAATAAGGATAAACCCCTTCTGAGGTAGAAGCGGAAAAAGCATTAGCCATTGAAATAGCTCTTGGCCCGAAGCCAAGCCTGCTAGAAGCCCCTGCAAAACCTCCATTCTGTGCAGCTATTTCAGCAGTTAGAACTGCTGCAAGAACAACAAAAGCGGCTATGTATTTAAATGCACTTCTCATTCAACCAGCAAGATTTTTCCGTTAATAGTATTTCCCGGGATTTTGATTTGATAGAAGTAGGGGCCATTAGCCACTTTTCTTCCTTTCCCATCTAAACCATCCCAGATAGCTTCGAACTCTCCATTAGTGGTAGCTGAGTATCTATCCAACTCACGGACCAGGTTCATTCCAAAGTCAAAGATTCTGATATCGATGTTTCCAGGTTGTTCCGTTTCAAATCGGATTCTAACCAATTCATGTTGAGAAGGGGAATAAGGATTAGGGTAAGCATAGGTCTCTATGATTTTTCCATTTTCCCCGTATTGGTTTTCTCCCGAAAGTGGAAAATTAACCCGCGTAATTTCCCAGGTTTCCCCCAGATCGTTGGTAGAGATGAGGCCATCGGTGGTACCGATCCATACTCTATCGTTGGTAACAGCAACGGCTTGAAATTCAGCGGACCCTTTTAACACTGTATTGGCACTTCGTATTTGTCCTTTTTTCTGCCAGGTATCACCACCATCAGAAGAGATGAATAATCCATTTTCACCTGCGGCGAATACATATCCATCTTTGAATCCGATGCCCAGTATTTTTTGTCCGATGAGCCGTTGCCCGAAAGTCAGGCCTCCATCATCCGTAAATACAATTCCAAACTGGTCATTGGAATCCGCAATCCAATTTGTCATCCATATTCTGCCATTGGAAGTGTCTTCCTTAATTTCAATAATCCACCTTCCCAAAATACCATCAGGTGTTCCATCATTATTTGAATTGCGCCAGCTTATACTGTCGATAGGAGCTGTAAGTGCATTCTCAGAAACATTAATTCCTCCTGCACCTCCATACCATACTCTATCTCTTGAATCGACTAATACTGAGAAGCCTTTGAGGTTGTCATCATCTACGCTGTTATAAATGTTATCAAAATCGACGCAGGTACCGTTTTGTACTGAAATACAATCTACCCATACATAATCATTTCGCTCCGGAGTAAGAAGGGCCTCTCCGAATGGTGGAAGTACCACTCGTTCCCAACTCAATCCGAAATCCGTGCTGCGTAATAGCCCGGAAGCCCAATTAGTTGAAAAGATTACATTTTCCTTGAAATCCACGCTATAGGGAGGAGATTGCTCCGGTACGATAATGCGCTTTCTGTTATATACTGTTCCTCCATAGGTAAAGGTGGTGTCGCCTTCAATAAAACGATCAAGTAAGAAATCACTAAAACGCCATGTTTCTCCACCATCTGTAGATATATAATATCCGTATCCGGCAGGCTGGCTTCCTGCGAGCGTTTCAGAAGTAAATCCAAGTCCGGAAACCACGGTATCCTGACTTACCGATACTGAGAACACGCGTCCGATACCATTGTCGATGCTATCCACACCAGTTGGGCGTATCCAGTCCGGGCTGTTCCCAATATTTCGTGTGAGTGATGGGCTAATCCAAACAGTATCTCCGTTTGCAGCTAATGATGAGATACCATTTTGGCGAATACTGAAGAAATTGGAAGGTGATGGGCCAACCACCTGTGCAAATAGCGAAGCAGAAAAAAGCATCAAAGTTGTTAGCAAGAAGGACTTCTTCATCAGTTTCCTCTTATGCTAAAAGTTGTTCGTACAGTATCGCTATACAACCCACCCTGATCTATCGCAAAAAACTCGATATCAAAATCGCGATCTTGCTCGCCTGTTGTGGGAGTAACATTCTGTGACCATGTAAAGACAAAATCATTAGCGGTGGTATCACCAAGGGTCGAACCATCATCAAACATTTCAAATGGAGAACCCTGCACATCCACATTATTTTGAATTACCCGGATTGAAACTTGAGAAATGGTTTCGTCTCCATCAGGATCGGTAACTCTTGCGGTAAAAACTGCAGGGATGGAACCGGAAAGTGGTCTTATAATCGTTCCAGGACTGGTAGTTCCGATAATAGACGGAGGAGCACTTGAGAACCCCACTATATAAAACGGAGTTTGGGCGAAACCGCCTCTTCCGGATGCATCAAAAGCATAAACTTCTATGATAAAGCTTCCCACGGATGTTGTCGAAGTATTTATGGATGCTTCACCACTGAACGAGTTTTCTTCTGGTGCAGCGGTTAAATCGCCTATTATCAAATCTTCTAAGGTGGCCGCATCTCTGATCACAAAGCCAAGGGTAGAGGTCTCGTCAGTATTTAAAATGGTAGCATCAATGGGGACTGTTATTGTGGTATCAGTAAAGCCATCGGCACGTGTGAAGATTACAGAATCGGCAAGAATACTAATACCAACAACCTCAGGGAAGAGAGACAGGTTGTCGATAGGTTCAGTAGTAGTATCGCATGCTAAAAAAAGCAGCAAAATTAAATACAGGGATGAATAGCCGGACTTAGGGGTCAATTCTATAGCTTCTTGATTTTTTCTAACCAATGTTACGCATTAGTTGATGCCAAGTCCACTACGACTTTAGCTAACTAAAATTGTTCGTTTTTTGCATTGCTTTTAGAAAAGTGCCCCGCTATATTCGTCCTCGATGAAAAACAGAAATGCAAATATCAATACCTGGTGGTGGCCTAACGCTTAACAGAGCAGTGGGCAAATTGCATTTTCTATATACATCATGAATTTATTTATACCCACTGTTCCTATGGAAGAGTGGGTTTTTTTTTAATAATTATTTTTCGCCACAGAGGCACAAAAGCACAAATTATACTTCAAAAGAATAAATCGATATAAGAATCAAATCGTCAGTGTCTTTGTGATTTTGTGGCAATTAAAAGTATGAACAAGAACGAATTTTTAGATCTTAGTAAGTCTTATACAGCCATCCCGGTGTATCGAAGGCTCCTTGCGGATGTACTTACTCCAGTTTCGCTATTTCTCAATATTAGGGAAGGAGCTGATTACCCTTTTCTCCTCGAATCGGTAGAAGGGGGAGAGCAATTAGCGCGCTATTCTTTCATCGGAAGAAATCCATATCAGCAGATTCGGTTTGATGGAAAAGAGACTGTATTGATTAAAAGAGGACAAACTCAAAAAGCCGGGCAAGGATACTTTGATACCTTAAGGGATCTAACTACGGCATATTCGGAACCTTTCATCCCGGATTTACCAAGACTAACAGGTGGGGCGGTAGGCTTTTCTGCTTATGATACCTTTCGTCTTGTTGAGCATTTGCCAAATGTACCCGAAGATGAACTTGGACTACCTGAAGCTATCTGGTCGTTTTATGATGAGATATTTGCCTTCGATCATGTGAAGCACCAGGTTGTGCTCATCAAAACAATATTTACTGAAGAGGTGGACGATTTAGAAGAAGCCTATGAGGAGGCGCAACAGAGTCTGGATGCCATGGAAGCCTCAGCAATGCATTCTGATTATTCCAGAAGGGAATTTCAGATTTTCCCGGAATCCCTCACAAGTAATATGGGCGCAGAGTACTTCAAGTCTATTGTTGATAAAGGGAAGGAATACATTTTTGAAGGAGATATTTTCCAGGTGGTGCTTTCGCAACGGTTCGAAGCAGATATGGAAGGAGATCCATTTATGCTTTACCGGGCGTTACGAATGGTAAACCCTTCCCCATATTTGTTTTATCTCGATTTCGATGGATTCACTATCGCCGGTTCTTCACCAGAAGTATTAGTGAGTGTGCAAAATAAAGAAGTAAGAGTGCTGCCCATTGCCGGAACACGGCCTCGCGGGAAAACGCATGAAGAAGATTTGGCTCTTGAAGAGGATTTAAAAGCAGATCCTAAAGAAGTAGCCGAACACATCATGCTGGTTGACTTGGGGAGAAATGACCTTTCCAGGGTATGTGAGGCAGGGACGGTAAAGATGGAAAGAAACCAGGTGATCGAACGCTATTCGCATGTGATGCATATTGTAAGTGATGTAGTTGGGCACCTTCAGGATAGCAAAACTTCTGTTGATGCACTCATGCAATGCTTTCCTGCGGGTACGGTAAGCGGGGCTCCTAAAATTCGTGCAATGGAGATTATTGATGAAATGGAACCCACGAAGCGTGGTATCTATGCTGGCGCAGTGGGCTATTTCGATTTTTCCGGGAATATGGATACCTGTATTGCGATAAGAACAATGGTTGTAACCGGAAACAAGGTGTATATTCAGGCCGGTGCAGGAATTGTTGCGGATAGCAATCCACAAAAAGAATTTGAAGAAACTCAAAACAAAGCCGGAGCGTTAGTTCAGGCATTAAGTGTAGCCTTAGATATTCAATGACAAAAAAGAAAACGATACTATCGGGGATTCAGCCCTCGGGAAAGCTTCATATAGGGAACTACTTCGGAGCTATCCGGCAGCATATAGCCATGCAGGATGAGGGAGATGCCTTCTTCTTTATTGCTAATTATCATTCACTTACTTCGCTTAGAGAAGGGGAAGTCCTTTACCAGAATACCATCGATGTTACGCTCGATTACCTTGCTTTAGGGCTAGATCCCGATAGAGCTACCTTCTTTGCCCAGTCTGATGTGCCCCAGGTTACTGAGCTGGCCTGGATGCTTGGGACACTTGCCCCGGTAAGTTTGATGGAGAAAGGCGTTTCTTATAAGGATAAGATAGCCGCCGGTTTAAGCCCGAATATTGGCCTGTTCACATACCCCATTCTACAAGCTGCTGATATTTTGATTTACCATTCGGATGTGGTTCCTGTTGGGGAAGACCAGAAACAGAATATTGAAATTTGCAGGGATTTAGCAGGGAAATTCAATCGAATGTATGATGGAGAATACCTGGTAATACCAGAAGACTATATCGTTAAATCGGTAGCTGTGGTACCCGGGACTGATGGTCGCAAAATGAGCAAGAGCTATGGGAATACCATTCCTATTTTTGGAGAAGGTAAGGCTTTCAAAAAGACGATAATGAGTATCCAGACGGATTCTACACCACTTGAAGATCCCAAAGATCCGGATACTGATAATGTCTTCGCCCTGATTAAGCTCTTTGCTGATAAATCAAAGCAGGACGAAATCGCTGAGAAGTATCGGGCAGGTGGCTATGGATATGGGCATGCGAAGAATGAGCTATTTCAAATGCTTAAGGAATACTTTGGCCCGGCTTTGGAACGAAGAAAGGAATTGGAGAAGGACCTGGATTACGTGAAAGATGTATTAGCTGAAGGAGGCAAGAAAGCTCGCGAAAGAGCAGAAAGTGTGATGCAGCCCATCAGAGAAGTAACCGGAATAATAAGGAGCTTCTGATGGTTTTAATTGTCGATAACTATGATTCTTTCACCTATAACCTGGTTCACCTTGTAGCTGCTGAAACAGAAGACTATCAGGTAGTTAGAAATGATGCAATGACTCTTGAGGAGATCAAGGAACTTAATCCCTATAAAATCCTTATTTCGCCAGGCCCAGGAAGACCCGATAAGGCCGGAATAACGGAAGAAATCATTCGTGAACTAGGAAAAGAAACTCCGATTTTAGGAGTTTGTCTAGGGCATCAGGCGATAGGTGAAGTCTTTGGAGCTAAAGTAGTTTACGCTCCTACCTTAATGCATGGTAAGGTGTCGAATGTTGAACATGACGGGAAATCTATTTTCGAAGATGTAGACGAGAACTTCGTAGCAACACGGTATCATTCATTGGTGCTTGATCCGGATACCATCCCAGAGGAATTAGAGATCACTGCCCGAACGGGAGAGGTTATTATGGGTGTTCGCCATAAGGAATTTCCGATAGAAGGAATTCAGTTTCACCCGGAAAGTATTCTTACAACAGAAGGCCCGAAAATGCTAAAGAACTGGTTAAGACAATCATGAGTATAAAAGAGATTTTAGAAAAACTTTCATTTGGTGAAGATTTATCTGCTGAAGAAGCAGAACTAGCCTTGAACCTGATTATGAACGGAGAGGTCAGCTCAGAGCAGGTGGCTGGTTTCTTAACTGCTATGAGAATAAAAGGTGAAACCATTGACGAACTCACTTCTTTTGTCCGGGTAATGCGGGATAAATCTACCAAAGTGGACGTAGATGTAACCGGAGCAGTTGATTTGGTAGGAACAGGTGGAGATAAAACCGGAACCTTCAATATTTCTACAATTTCAGCTGTGGTTACTGCTGGTGCAGGAGTGCCTATCATCAAACATGGAAATAGAAGTGCATCCAGTCAATGTGGAAGTGCGGATGTATTAGCCCAGCTAGGAGCAAACATCGAACTGGGAGCTCCCGCAGTAGAGAAGGTGTTTAATGAAGTAGGAATGGCTTTTATGTTTGCACCGATGTTCCATCCCGCCATGAAATACGTGATGCCTGCACGTCGTGCGCTTGGCTTTAGAACCTTCTTCAATATTTTAGGGCCGCTTTCTAACCCTGCAGGTGTAAATAGATATGTAATCGGTGCTTTTAGTAAAGATGTTGCCATGAAGATGGTTCGTATCCTGGCCAAGTTGAATACGGAGTTTGCCTATACCTTCAATTCGAACGACGGATTGGATGAAATAAGCACCACTTCTGATGCCGAAATATTCGAGGTAAAGGATAGTGTAGCCTCTCAGGCGATTGTTTTTTCTCCTGAATCTCTGGGATTCAATCGAGTGGATATGGAAGATTTATTGGGAGGGACTCCGGATTTAAACGCGGAAATCTTCACTAATATCTTAGACAATACCTCCACAGAAGCCCAAAAAGAGATAGTGCTGCTAAACGCCACTTTTGCTATCCAGGCCTCCGGGAAAGTGGAATCATTGAATGAAGCAAAAGAACTGGCAATAGATAGCCTGGAATCAGGTAAAGCAAAGAAGTTATTCCAGAACTTTGTTGAAGCGACAAATAGTGTAGAGGCTTAGCATTGAATATTCTCGAAAAGATAGTAGAGCAAACCAAGTCAGACCTTTCAAGGAGGAAGCAAAAGCTTTCCTTTAACGACCTTCATTCGCTTGAAGGATATGAGAAACAGCGCATAGATTTTAAAGAAGCACTTATTACTGAAGGAGTATCAGTAATAGCTGAGGTAAAGAAAGCTTCACCTTCAAAAGGGATTATTCGTGAGGACTTTGATCCTTTGGATATCGCTCTTAGGTATGAAGAAGGAGGGGCTTCGGCGATATCAGTGCTTACTGACGAGCCTTATTTTAAAGGAAGTCTGGGGTATCTCTCAACCATTTCGAAGCGGGTACAGCTTCCGTTGCTTCGCAAAGACTTTGTTATTGACCCATTCCAGGTAAAAGAGGCAAGAGCATATGGAGCTGATGCGGTTCTCATTATTGTTGCTATTACCCAGGGTGAGCAGTTAAACGAATTGATAGCTTCTGCAAAAGAATTTGGGCTTTCAGCATTGGTTGAATGCTATGATCAGGAAGATTTCGATCGGGTGGACTTCAAAGAAGTGGAGATACTGGGAGTGAATAACCGCGATCTAAAATATTTCAAGGTAGATGTACATCGAGGTACTTCCATCCTGAAACAAGCTCCGGAAAGAACGGTTTTAGTATCAGAAAGTGGAATTTCTACTGGTGAAGATATTGCTCTCCTTCAGAAAGAAGGGATTCACTCGGTATTGATTGGAGAACACTTTATGCGACAACCCAATCCCGGAAAGGCAGTTTCTGAGCTATTAGCAGAGGGGCAGGAAGTGATTGAACGAGGAGTAATTCATGGATAACCGAACTAAAGTTAAAATCTGTGGACTTACAAATCTGGAAGATGCCCGGTTTGCTTCAGGGGCAATGGCAGATTACCTGGGTTTCATCTTTTATCGCAAAAGTCCGCGATATATAGAACCGGGCGAAGCAGGGGCGATTATTAACTGGCTGGAAGGACCGGATAAAGTAGGTGTTTTTGTAAATCAGCCATTGGATGAGGTGAACCAAATCGCCAAGCAAACAGGCCTCGATTATGTGCAGCTTCATGGAAATGAGTCTGTGGAATACTGCCAGCTAATTGACAAGCCCATTATCAAAGTAATTCATATTACTGGTGAGACTACCCATGAAACACTAAAAGAACAGGTCGCGCTTTATTCTGATGTAGCCTCTTATTATCTCTTTGACTCAAAAATTGGTGAACAATGGGGAGGGACCGGCAAAACCTTTGACTGGAGTATTCTTAAAGAAATCGAGAGGGTACATCCATTCTTTTTATCCGGTGGAATAAACCCTCAGAATGTTAAACAGGCAATTGAAACGGTTAATCCATTTGCTATTGATGTATCGAGTGGGGTTGAAGAAAAGCCTGGTTTAAAGGATTTTGAAAAAATTGAACAATTAATGGAGGCTATAAGCGCTCTTGAATAATTAATTTTAAAGGTCATCCTGATCCCGATGCATTGGGATCAGGATGACAATACAACAACAATGGAAACAACAGCAACAGAAACTAAAACCTACAACCAACCCAACGAACGAGGGTATTTTGGTAATTACGGTGGGAAGTTTGTCCCCGAGATTCTAATCCCGGTAGTTCAGGCTTTGGAAGAAGAGTATTTAAAAGCCAAAGACGATCCTGAATTCCAGGCCGAATACCATGCGCTGCTGGAGGAATATGTAGGACGCCCAACCAAACTTACTTTCGCGGATAAGCTAACCGAGCATTACGGTAAAGCTAAAATCTATCTAAAAAGAGAAGATTTGTGTCATACCGGAGCACATAAGATCAATAATGCTATTGGCCAGATTTTGTTGGCTCAGCGTATGGGCAAAACACGAATCATTGCAGAAACAGGAGCTGGACAACATGGTGTAGCTACAGCAACTGCCTGTGCTAAGTTCGGCTTAGAATGTATCGTGTACATGGGTGCTGAGGATACTGAACGACAGAAGCTGAACGTAGATCGCATGCAGCTTATGGGCGCAGAGGTGAGAAGTGTTCATAGCGGATCTAAAACTCTTAAAGATGCTACAAATGAAGCTATTCGTGACTGGGTTACGAACCCGGAAGATACCTTCTATATCATCGGTTCGGTTGTTGGACCTCACCCTTATCCAATGATGGTGAGGAATTTCCACAGGGTGATTGGTGATGAAGCCAAGCAGCAAATACTGGAAAAGGAAGGCAAGCTTCCTGATTATTTAATGGCCTGTGTAGGGGGTGGCTCCAATGCGATGGGATTATTCTACCCATTCATGGACGATGATATAAAAATCATCGGGATTGAGGCAGCTGGTTATGGCGTTGATTCTGGTAAAACAGCGGCCACAATCACCAAAGGAACCCCGGGGATTCTGCATGGTTCATTGAGCTATCTGCTCCATGATGAAAATGGGCAAATTGAGTTAGCTCATTCCATAAGTGCGGGCCTGGATTACCCAGGGATTGGCCCCGAGCATTCTTTCCTTCATGACTCCAAAAGAGTAGAATATCATTCTGTAACGGATGCTGAGGCTATGGAGGCGGTGAAGCTATTATCAAGAAAAGAAGGGATTATCCCGGCGCTTGAAACCGCGCATGCTTTTGCATGGCTAGAGCAGTTGATGCCGACTACAACGGAGGACGAGATCGTTCTTATCAACTGCTCAGGAAGAGGAGATAAGGATATGAAGACTATTTCGGAGAATTTGTAACAGAATTAATATTCATCCTGATCCCGAAGGCTTTCGGGAGAAGGATCAGCATTTCTATGAGTAGGCTGATTCTTCGCTTTCGCTCAGAATGACCTTGATAAACAATGAACAGAATCACTAAAAAATTTCAGGAAAAAGGCTCAGGCGAAAAACTCATGAGTCTCTTCATTACAGCCGGATATCCGGATTTAGAATCAACCGCTGATCTTATCCTCGGTTTCGAGAAAGAAGGAGCGGATGTAATCGAATTGGGCATGCCCTTTAGCGATCCGCTTGCTGATGGCCCAACCATCCAATACTCAAGCGAAGTAGCCATAACTAATGGTATTTCGATCGATAAGATTTTTGAGATGGTAAAGGAAATTCGAAAAAGCTCGGAGATACCCATCATTTTGATGGGCTATATGAACCCGGTATTGCGATATGGGGTGGCAGAGTTTTGCAAAAAAGCTAGCAAAGCCGGAGCAGATGGACTCATTTTACCCGATATCCCCGTTGAAGAAAGTGGGATTATAGAATCTGAAGCAGAAAGGAATGGACTTCCAATTATCTACCTGGTGGCGCCAAATACTTCGGATGAAAGAATGCGCTTAGCTGACCAAAAATCAGGAGGCTTTGTGTATTGTGTTTCGGTGACCGGAGTTACAGGCGTAAGAGATGGAAACGAGGTGTCAAACTCAGTAGCTCAATTCATAGAAAGAGTGAACCTGAATGTAACTCAGAACCCTAAAATGATTGGATTTGGAATCAAATCTTTTGAAGATGCTCAACGAATCGCATCAAATGCCGATGGCTTTATTGTGGGAAGTGCCTTAATTGATACGATCAAAAAAACGTACCCAAACGAAAACTGGAAACAGGACGTTTTTTCTTTTGTACATTCACTGAAATATGGAAAGTAATATCAATATGAGATCAAATATTATTTCAATTCTATCCTTAGTAGCTATTCTGGGATTCACTATTTCATGCAGCGGGGACTATCGTCCGGTTGCCCAGGGTAATGTAAGAGAGTTCGTGGTAGTAATGGATTCAACAGAATGGGAAAGCGAAACGGCTCAGGCGATAAGAGATACTTTTGGGAAAGCTGTATTTACTCTTCCCAATGCAGAAGCCTATTTCGATCTTTCCTTCGTACCGATTCGTTCAAGGTCGCAGTTAGATAGAATTCGAAGAACAAAGAATATCATTTTTGCTTCTGCTATTGACGCAGATAACAATGTTGGCCGGCAAGTTCGCGCTTTCCTAGATGATGCAGTAGAGGATAGGGTACGAAATGGAGAGAGCTTTGCATTTCCACTCGAGGATCAATGGTATAAAGATCAATATGCACTCATTTTGTCTTCTTCCTCAGACTCTGCCCTTGCTCAGAAGATTCTAAATTCAGAACAAGCCCTGCTAAGTAGTGCTTTAGATAAAGAGCTAATTCGTTGGCACTACGATGTGTATGAGAAAAAAGAACAGGTTCAGTATACCGACTCTTTATGGCAGGATTATGGTTTTAGTGTACGCTTCCAACATGACTACATCAAAAGTGTAGATACCACAGATTTTCAGACCTACCGCAGGTATTTGCCCGAAAATGATCGGTGGATGTGGATATGGTGGAAGGACGGAGTGAACGATATCAGCTTTTTGGATGATGACTGGATCAATGCTACCAGGGACTCGCTTCTTCAGCAATACATAAAGGGTAGTACCGATGATCAATATGTGTCCACAGAATACCGGCGCCCGGTAGAGACTTCTACCTTCCAGCAGGGACGTATGCTAGGGTATGAGACTTTGGGGACATGGCAGATGATTAACGGAGCGATGGGAGGCCCTTTTGTAAACTTTACCTATTACGACCCAGCTACCAGTCGACTCTTTATGATTGAATACACTCAATTTGCACCAGCTGTACAAAGGAAGCTTCCCTTTGTGCGCCAATTCAGGGCTATGGGACGTACTTTTGAGAGTGATTCAACCTGGACGGTAAGCAGCTCCTAGTATTGGTGAGCAATCAAAAGAACCAGACAGAATTCATAAGCCAGGCGCTTTCAAAACGCAGAGAAGAACACCGTTTCAGGGAGTTGCGATCTTTGATTCCCATTCCCGGAACCTCAAAGGTTAGGTCTGAAGGGAAAGAATACATCAACTTTTGCTCGAATGACTACTTAGGCCTTGCGACCCATCCGGAAGTAATAAAGAGATCGAAGGAGTTTGTTGAAAGGTACGGAGCCGGGTCGGGAGCATCCCGTTTGGTTTCCGGTACCCTGGATATTCACACTTCCCTGGAGGAAAAGCTTAAAAGCGTTTTCGATGTAGAAGCTGTACTTCTTTTCAATTCAGGTTTCCAGGCTAATACAACCATCCTTTCCAGCCTGGCAGGGAAAAACTCTCTCATTCTGGCAGATAAGAAATGCCATAACAGTTTGATACAGGGAGCATTATTAAGCCGGGCTACCTTTAAGCGCTTTAAGCACAATGATTACGGCCACCTAGAAAGTCTGTTAACGGACTCACCTTCTGAAAACTACGACCGGGTTTGGGTTGTATCCGAAACGGTATTCAGTATGGATGGAGATAAATCCGATGTTGAACAGCTTTCAAGGCTGTGTGAGCAATATGGTGCTCTGCTTTATTCGGATGATGCACATGCATTAGGAGTGCTGGGAGAAAAAGGCTTAGGGTTGAATTATACCCGACAGGGAATCGAGCTATCCTTAGGTACCTTTGGGAAGTCCTTTGGGGCATTTGGAGCTTTTGCAGGATGTTCAAAGGAATTGAAAGAATACCTGATCAATTTCTGCCCAGGCTTTATTTACACGACAGCTTTACCTCCGGGTGTAATAGGGGCGATTGATGCTGCTTTAGATATCGTACCAGGGATGGAGGCAGAGCGGGATTCACTACTGGAAAATGTAGCACACTTGAAGGAGCAGCTGACCGCGTTGGGCTTTGATACCGGGCTTTCCGACTCCCAAATCATACCCATCATTATTGGAGACGATGAAGACACTCTGGCACTTTCTGAGTTACTAGAAAAACATGGCTTGCTGGCATCAGCAATACGCCCACCTACGGTGGAAGAAGGTGCGTCCCGGATACGTATTACACTAACAGTGAACCACACTAAAGAAGAAATAGGGCAACTATTAGACGTACTTAGGACATGGAAAAACAAGTAGAAGTCCATGCCTATCATGGTTGGGGTTTTGATGCAGCATTCTGGATTCCGTTTAAGAATAAGCTTGCTGAGCATATTCTACTAAAGCCTGCCGACCGGGGATATTATGGCAGTTCGTTTGAACCGGAGTTTAGGCCTGAGATAAAAACTAAAGTATTATTCTTGCACTCTTATGGAGTACACTGGTGCTCCCCAGAAAAAATTGAGCAAGCTGATCTAATCGTCGTATTCAATGGGTTTGATAATTTTCATCCTCTTAAAAACCCGGATAAATCAAGGTCAAAGAAGACACTGAAGATGATGGAAAAACAGTTTAACCTGGCTCCAAAAACAGTACTTCATGCATTTTATAAAAACTGCTATGGAGACTATGCTATTAGTCACCCAAACCTAAACTGGATAAATGAGTCCCTGCTTAAAAAAGATTTATCAGCTCTCCATGGAGTAAAATTTAAACTCCCAAAGGGAGCAAAGGCTGAATGGCTGTTGATTGATTCGGCTAAGGACCAGATTGTCCCAGGAAGCAGGGGTGGTGATTTTTTGAAACACCTGAACTCAGCTACTTATGAAGTAGTTCAAAATGGTACACACAGTCTTCCATTTAGTAATTCCGAACAATGTATTGAGATTCTAAATCGGACTTTCCCTATTTTTGACAGCAATGGATAACATCGATCAGCAGGTTTCAAATACGCGCAATATTGAACAGAATTTCTCTGATTCTGTAGACTATTATCATCAGCACGCTACCATACAGAAAAAAGTGGCAGATGGGCTTGTGGCTTCTTTAAAGCCATGGAAAGAGATTATTCCATCAGGGCCCATTTTGGAAGTAGGCTGTGGTACTGGATTCCTTTCATCGCAAATCTTAGAAGAGTTTTCTGATAGAGAAATAACCATATCCGATCTTTCTGAAGAGATGCTGCGTTTTACCTCAGAACGCCTTGATGAGCAGGAAGGAGTATCTTACAAGGTGCTGGATGTGAATGAACTAGGGGAAGAGGAAGGCAAGTATGCATTAATCATCAGTAATTTTGCTGCCCAATGGTTTGATGATCCGGCTATGGGCCTTGATCGATTAGTGAAAGCCCTGAAGCCAGGAGGGTTATTACTGACCGCTTTTCCTGGGAACCATAGTTTTACGGAATGGTATGAGTGTTGCCTTGAACTGGGATTGCCGTTTACAGCGAATGCATTGCCAGATGTTGAAGAGGTGGTAGTAAAACTCTCACTTAATCCTGTACAAATAGATTATTATGAAAATGATTTATTCCAGGAATTTGATTCTTCCATGGAGTTTTTCAGGCATCTAAAAAAGATTGGGGCAGGTACATCCCGAACAGGTAAATCATTATCAGTAAAGAAATTACGTCTTTTAACTTCATTTTGGAATGAGAAGGTAAGCAGTAAGGTAAATGTTAAATGGCATGTGGTGTATCTGGCCGTTAAAAAAGAAATGGTATGATCAATTTTCCTGAGCGGTTTTTTGTAACCGGAACAGATACGGAAATAGGAAAAACAGTAGTATCTACTATGCTGATGTGTGGGCTGGATGCTACTTATTGGAAACCTATTCAGTCAGGATTGGAAGAAGAAACGGATACCCAGTTTGTTCAACGAGTTTCCGGTGTGAGTAATGACAAAATTATCCTTGAGGGCTATCGGCTAAATACACCAATGAGTCCACATGCCTCTGCTGATATAGATGGGGTTTCTATTTCTCTATCTGATTTTGAGTTGCCAGAGTATCAAACCAAACACCTGATTGTGGAGGGGGCAGGAGGTCTCATTGTTCCTATTAACTGGGAAGACACCGTGCTTGACCTGATTGAGCAGTTCAACATTCCTGTGCTTCTGGTTGCTCGGAGTTCTCTGGGGACCCTAAATCATACGCTGTTGTCTCTAAAAGCACTTCGAGATAGAAATATTGAAGTATTCGGTGTAGTACTAAGTGGTGATATTCATGACAGTAACCGGGAGACGATCGCTCATTTTGGTAAAGTCCCGGTTTTCGAGATTGAAAGATTGGAGGAAGTTAGCTATGAGTCCTTAAAGGGAGCTTTTAGTGAAATTTTTGAATAGGGCTAAATATTCTCTTAAAAGTCATTCCGGACCTGTCTGCCGATAGGCAGGCTTGATCCGGAATCTGTGTAGGTCTGGATTCTTTTTTCTGTCATCCTGAGGCCTGTCCTCCGCAGTAATGTTAGGGAAGGAGGGCTACTGCCGAAGGATCAACAGAATTGGTTGATTCTTCTCCCGATCCCGACAGCAGTCGGGACGGGATCAGAATGACTTTATTATAATAACTAAGACATATTTTCAACATTTAAGAATTTATATGAGCAAAAATATTTGGCACCCGTTTACCATCATCAAAGGGAGTCCTGAACCACTCAAAGTGTTGAAAGGTGAAGGAGCCTACTTAGAACTGGAAGATGGCAGGCGTGTGCTCGATTGCATCTCCAGCTGGTGGGTGAATATGCATGGTCATTCCCATCCCGATATAGCAAAAGCGATTTATGAACAGGCTCAGACCTTAGAACATGTAATTTTTGCCGGATTTACCCACGATCCTGCAGAACAGCTCGCTGAGTTAATAACCAGCAAGCTTCCTAAAAATCTGAATAGGTTGTTCTACTCGGATAATGGCTCTACCGCAGTTGAGGTAGCCATGAAGATGGGATACCAGTACTGGAAGAACCTGGGAGAAGAAAGAAAGACCTTTATCTGCTTTGATGGGGCCTATCATGGAGATACCCTTGGAGCTATGTCGGCTGGAGAGCGATCGCTGTTTACAGAGGTATTTAAGGAGCTTATGTTCGATGTGGAGGTTATTCATTATCCCGAAACGTGGATTGGTGATGAAGAGCGAGCTGAAAAGGAGGATGCCATTATTGAACACCTGGAGAATCTATTAGATGAAAACCCAGGTAAGTATGCAGGTATCCTGATGGAACCACTTATTCAGGGAGCAGGAGGGATGAGGATGTGTTCGGAAGAATTCCTTCAGAAAGTTCACTGGGTAAACCGCCAGTTTGATGTACTCCTCATTTTTGATGAAGTAATGACTGGCTTTGGCAGAACCGGGGATTATTTCGCTTGTTTAAAGTCCCAGGTAGAACCAGATATTATTTGCCTAAGCAAAGGAATTTCTGGAGGCTTTATGCCATTAGCTGCAACAGTTTGCAGCGATGATATATATGAGAGCTTTAATTCATCAGATCCAATCAAAACCTTCTGGCATGGCCATAGCTACACCGGAAATCCATTAGGCTGTGCTGCAGGAATAGCTTCCTGGAAACTGCTTGTAGAAAACGATTCAGTCTTCAAAAATATGGAGCAGATTCACCTTAAGAATTTTGAGCGTTTAAAGGAGCTTCCAAACCTGGAGCACTTCAGGGTTAAAGGTACGGTGGCTGCTATGGATATTATCAATGACCAGGAAGCAGGCTACCTTAACACCGTTGCCCAGGACATAAAAAAGAACTCCCTCGATTTAGGGTATCTAATCCGTCCACTCGGTAATGTGCTGTATCTTATGCCTCCTTATTGTGTGTCGGAAGACGAGCTAAATGGCATTTATGATGCCATTATAGAGTTGGTATAAGCGGCGGCCCTTCAATACCGCTTATACCTCAACTAGTGTCCTTTTCTAGTTAGTCGGTTTCGGGATATGGCGGAGGACAAACACTGATTGAATTACCATAGTGGCGGTAATTGGAGCATTCGTCGATCGCTGGACTTTTCCCTTCCTGGAATAGCAAAATGATATCTGAGCCTCCAAAATTGAAGTACCCAAATTCAGCACCTTTATTTGCATAGGTGTTTGGAGCTGCTGTCATATGAACGGAGGAAACCTGGCACATTCCTACAGGAATTACCGCTATAATACCCATATCTCCATCTGGGGAATTGGTAGTATCGATGGTTAATATTCCTCTTGCCTGCATGAACTGGTACCCGTTTTCAGCGTTATCAGGGGCATCAAATTGCCCATTAGGCGCGATATTAACTTCAAGGAATGTTTTTCCCTGAACTGGATAACACTCCTTTATAGTGCCCGAAACCGGGGTGTGGAAACGATGATAGGAGTAGGGCCCAAGGAAGTAATGGACAAAAGTACCGTTAGCGAAACTATTGGCATACTGGCTCCCTTCCAGCAATTGATTGATATTCGCATACCGGTGAGTCTGTTTGATAATGATTTCAGGAATATCTGAATACTCATTGATTGCATACTTCTTTCTAAAGGTGCAATCTGCCGGTGTGGTTACTACCGAATTATTTCCCGGGGAGTCTATTGGCCGTAAACCGGGATTCAGTTCCCTTGCAAAAAAGTCGTTAAAGCAGTTCCAGGGCGCATTCGGCCTTCCATCAACCATAGAATCCTGGACTCTGTATTGTGGCGAAAATTGAATGAAAGTCTGCAATATGAGATCACTGAATGACTCAGGTGCATTCAAAAAATCCCCCCAGTAATTGGCAAGCGTTACCAAAAAGTCACTAAACCAGGGGATGTTTTGGGCAATCGTACCGCTTGAAGTTGGCTGGTCCACAAGGAAGTAGTAATGGCATAAATGGTCATAAACTTCCTGGCTATTTAGAGTTCCGGGCTTTCTCCATGCGATATTCCCACTTTGTTGAGGAATCCATCGAATGAACTGCTGTAGATAGCTGATATAAGCCTGGCGGTTTGTTGGCCAGGCTAATGAGTAAAATAAATCCGGGTCTAAAGAAGCCATTGCCTTACTTCTGGCAATATTCAAAGATTGTTCGATAAGTGTCCAATCTTCTTCAGTGGCATTATTAACAAGGTAGGCTATTGCTCCCCCGGAGGTAGTAATCTCTTTCATTTATAGCGTATTAATTAGTATTGGTCTAATTAATCTGCTTGTATCACCAGAGAAATACATCACCCAAAAGGATATTTAATAACATCCTTTTGGGTGAAAGTGACTACTATTTTTAAGCTTAGAAAGTTATTTAGAGCCTATCCAACCTAAATGGGTGTGTTTAAAGTCGTCTTCATATTTCAAGCCGTAACCTAGAATTCGATCAAAAGCAGCGTGGCCGAATAGAATAATACTTGCTAATACCAGCCATTCCAGTGAATAATAATAGCCTAGTATCAATAAAGTGAGGGCGATTCCTTTGTGGTGGAAAAGATTATAAGTGATCGCCCCGATTTTCGTGTTAACCACATACCCAATCATTCCGATATCAGGCACAAGGATGAGTGCGAGGTATACCCACCAGGCGTAATCTGTTTGATTAAACAAAAAAATTGAGAAGCCCAGCATGGCTAGCTCTTCGAGTTTCAGCGTTCTTTCCATAATTAACTCGGTTACTAAAACTCGTAATTACTGAATTCCGGAGCTTTCCTTGCATTGGTAAGTTGCTCAAAAGAGTAAGCCAGCTCTATCAGTTTCGGTTCGCTCCACGCTTCTCCGAAAAAGTTAATTCCGACTGGAAGGCCATCAATATAACCCATTGGTAAAGTGATGTTTGGATATCCTGATCTTGCGGCCGGAGAACTGGATGAAAGCCCGAAATTATCTCCATTAGTATGATCTGTTTTCCATGCTGGCCCACCGGTAATAGATACCAAAGCGTCCAGATCATTTTCTTCCATCACTTTATCTATACCTTCATCCCTGGTTTTTCTCATTAAATCGGCCAAAGCAGTTTTATACTCTTCGGATTCCAAATCTCCTTTTTCATTGGCCTGGACCAGTAAGCTATGGTCAAAATATTTCATTTCGACAGGATCGCTAAAGGTTTTTTCAATGAGGTCATCCATGTCGGTTACTTTTGCATTTTCACCTAAAGAAGCGAAGTAGTGATTTAAGCCATCTTTGAATTCATAAAGAAGTACCTGGAAAGAATCTCCACCTGCCCCAGAACCACCAATTTGATCGATTTCAACCAGAGTGGCTCCCTGGGCTTCCAGTAGCCTGAGTGTTTCATTGAAAAGCGTATCTACCCTGAAATGGCGATTTCTAGGCCCGTTAAATACACCAATTCGTTTTCCTTCGAATGCCCCGGTATTAAGGAACTGGGTGTAGTCGGTGTAGGAGTTTCCTTCACTATCAGCGGTTTTGGAGTCCATTTCGTCGATTCCTGTCATAGCACCAAGAGCTACTGCAGCATCTGTGACGGTTCTTGTCATTGGCCCGGGGGTGTCTTGAGTAAATGAAATAGGGATGATCCCAGAACGGCTAAGCAATCCCACGGTAGGCTTAATTCCTACTAAACCATTAGCGCTGGAAGGGCAGGTGATGGATCCATTAGTCTCTGTTCCTATAGCTATTACAGTGAGGTTAGCCGATGCTGCTGCGCCTGATCCTGCACTGGATCCGCATGGGTTACGGGTGATGTCATATGGGTTTTTAGTTTGACCACCAAGAGCACTCCAGCCGCTTGAAGAAAAGCTGGAATGAAAGTTTGCCCACTCGCTTAAATTAGCCTTTGCGATGATAACAGCTCCGCTTTCTCTCAGCTTTTCAACGATAAACGCATCCTGAAGTGGCATAGAACCTTCCATTGCCCGGGCTCCGGCAGTATTCGGCATCTTGTCGTGGGTATCAATATTGTCTTTCAGAACTACAGGAATACCATGCATGGGGCCTCGTTTATTTCCTGCCGCAAATTCCTGATCGAGCTGACGAGCAATTTCAATGGCATCAGGGTTGGTAGTAATAATAGAATTTATGGCAGGCCCATTTTTGTCCACGTTTTCTATGCGTTCTAAATAGGCAGAAACAACTTGCTCAATAGTGTAATCGCCATTTTCAAACCCCTGTTGAAGTTGTTCAATAGTAATTTCTTCCAGCCCAAGTTCCTCGAACTGGCTGGTTTGGGTAAGTTCACAATTCGAAAGAGTTAATAGAATGAGCAGAGATAAAATGCCTGATAGTTTTTTCACAAGTCCGGGTTAGTTACAATTTTGAGGAATAAACTCACTTAGTGATTGTGAGTCAAGAAAGCCGGGGTTAAAAAATATTTCTCTGTCACCTCGAACACCTTCTACGTCATCCCGGGCGAAGACCCGGGATCTGTAAAAAACTAAGCTTCGATTTAGCTAAGTTTTTATCAACGATTGATCCACTACAGATCCCGCATCGTGGTGCGGGATGACCTTCAAGAGAAAATCTGCTTTAATAAAGCAATTCTGTGCTACTCAGGTTTCGAATAGGTGAAGCTGGACAATGATAGCCCAAGTTCAGAAGAAAAATGATCGATCAGTTCCTTTCTGTAGGGCATAAGCTTGTCGGTATTCCCCTCAAAAAGCTCCTGTATCAAGCGATTATTAAGAATGAAATTCTGGGCATATTCTCCCAGTTCTTCTTTCATTAGTTTTTGTATTCGGGAATAGTACTGGTTTTTTGCTTTCTTTAAAGCCCGTTGGAATTGCTGAATTTCCTGGTATTCTGATCGGGAAAGTGTAGTAAATGCTTTTTTCTTTTTTGAAAGGCCCTGCTGAGATGCTTCCTCAGATGTACGTTCAATCAATTCATTAAATTCATCCTGAATGGCTTTCGTTCTAAGTTTAGGATGTATCCCCGATTGATTCATCCAATTTTTTATGGCCTCTGGCTGGTAAACAAGTTTTTGAACCCAGTTCTTATCGAGCACCTTAAAGGAGGGGCGGTTTAATTCTTCTGCTTTCTCTTCACGGAGTTCCATCAGTTTTTTGTATATATGCCAATGGTATTCCGAAAAGCCTTTCTTTTCTTTTTCTTTTAGAATGGATTTGTGGCTCTCCCCGGAGTAATCAGAAGCTTCTGTCCATTCATTTTCCTGGGTTACCCATTCCTGGATACCTTTCTCTTCAATATTTTTTTGTAATACCTCCTTGAGATCCAGCAGGTAAAACACATCGTTGGCAGCATATTGGAGCTGCTCCTTGCTTAATGGCCGGGTAAACCAATTACTTTGCTGAGAACCTTTGTCTATATCAATCTCCAGGATTTGGCTTAATAGCGCATTCAGAGAGGTAGGAGGAAAGTTAAGCAGGGAAGAAGCGATCTTAAGGTCATAAAGCCCTTTAGGTTTACATCCGAGGAGATGCAGAAGCCTTAAATCTTCACTAAATGAAAAACAGATTTTCGAAATAGCCGGGTTTTCCAGAATTGGAAAAATTTTCGAGATATCCATGGCTAGAGGATCTATCAGAAAACAAGATTCTCCATCGTAAATCTGCATCAAACATAGATTGAAGCCATATCTAAACCGGTTTTTATCGAACTCCAGGTCTATAGCGAATTCCTTTTTTTGAGCTAGCTTAGAACAGATACGAAGAAATGAATCAGGGGAGTTTACGTATTCGAAATTTGACAAAGTTTCTGTTCTACTATTTATGTCCCTCAATAGCGAGAGAAAAACCGAATCCAACCATACTATAGGTTGGACTCAGATTTACATTAACATCTAAAGCTAACCCTATAGGCGAAAAAGGAGCAAGCATTATTTGTGCATTTGATCCAATACCAATTTCAGGAGTTGAGCCGTCTCCCCAGGCAAACGATGGGCCTACAAAAATAGAATATCTTCCTACCTGTTCTACAAATGAAGCGCCTTGAGCAACCGAAAGATAACTTACCTGCCTTGATCCGAAAATGGAAGAGCTCTCAATAAAACCTACCTGCACAGGGTATGTTCTCCCAAAATTTGCCCGCAAATAAAAATTTAGTAGTTCATTTGAATCCTGTCCAAAGCCAAGTGTGACCCAGCCTTCATCACATTCGGGAGTACTTTTCATCTTATTGCAGGGAGTCGGCTCATCACTTTCACTTTGAGCAAAAGCATGTGTAAACGAAAGGACACCTATAATGATAAATGCGACAAGTTTTCTAGCCATAACCCTAAGCTAATGAGTTAGTAGTAACTAAAAAGTTAGAATTACCGATGATTTTGATAGGTATTTGGGAAAAACAAAGAGCGGATTAGCTCAATTTGTTCCGGAATAATGGTTTCGGAATGAGCTTCCAGGCTTTGTTCCAATTGCTCGTTTGTACGAATCCCCAATACAGTGGTGGTTACTGCCGGGTTATCCAATACAAAGGCCATGGATTGTGAAACAGGATTCCCCAATTCCTTTAATAACCGTTGCATTGCCAGTACCTGTTTTTCTGAATAACCGAGGTATTCTTTCACGGGTTTATTAACGAGGATTCCCTGGGCCAATGTACCTCTAACCAGAACCGAAATATTGTTTTCCTTCAGCAAATCGAAGCTTTCTTCTTCAGGCCTGCGATCCAGTAAGCTGTACTGGCTCATTACGCTTACCATATTCGATCGTTTAACCCATTCTCTAATCACATTAGGGCGGATAGATGAAATCCCATATTCCCGAATTTTCCCTTGCTCTTTGAGGAGTTCAAAGGCCTCTATGGATTCATCGATGGGGTCTTCAATGGTGCCGCCATGTAGTTGATATAAATCCAGGTAATCGGTTTGAAGACGCTTCAGTGTTTCCTCGATAGAAGAGAGGATATACTCTTTTGAAGGATTCCAGTCCCAGCCCGAACCATCTTCCCGCCATTGATTTCCTACTTTCGATGCAATGATTACCTCACCACGTATCTCTTTTAATGCCTTACCAACGGTTTCTTCGTTTTGTCCTTTGTTGTATAAATCGGCAGTATCGAAAAAGTTAATTCCCCTTTCAAAAGCATTACGAAGCAAAGTGGCATTATAGGAATCGTCGGTTCCAAGCGACATACACCCAAAAGCGAGATTGCTGATTTTGATTTCGGAAGTGCCTAATCGTGTATAATTCATGAGATTGAAAGCAGTATATTCATGTATGCGTTTTCAAAAACTAACCCTGCTCGCCTGTCTGTCTTTTTTGCTGCTGTTTGCTGAAAAAGGATTCTCCTTCCAGCAAGAGGGAGAATATCTCTATGGAGCAGATGTCTCATTCGTACCAGAGCTTCGTTCTTTAGGAATACAAACTTATGATATCGAAAATAATGAGAAAGATATACTTCATATTCTTAAAGAAAGCGGATTCAATACGATCAGAGTGCGTGTTTGGCATACACCAGAAACGGTACACAGCAGTTTTGAAGAGGTACTGACATTTTCCGAAGAAATAAAAGAGCTCGGAATGAAAGTCTTTTTGAATATTCATTATTCCGATACATGGGCTGATCCCGGAAAACAAACGATACCCAAAGCCTGGCAGGGCTTAGAATTCGAGCAACTTTCTGATAGTGTGTATAACTACACCGCAAGATTAGTCTCAGCCATACAACCAGAAATAATACAGATAGGAAATGAATTAAATGGAGGGCTACTATGGCCGGAAGGGAAGTACGATAAACCATCTCAGCTAGAAGCTTTACTCTCATCAGGAATTGAAGCAGTTCGAGATCACGCTCCGGAAACTGATATCGTTCTTCACTATGCTGGTTATGAATATGCAACTGAGTTTTTTTTAAACCTGAATACCCTGGATTTCGACATTATCGCATTGTCTTATTATCCATTTTGGCATGGAAAAAGTTTAACCGATTTAGAAGAAGTCTTTAAAGATATCTCCGATACATTTTCTAAGAGAATTATTGTTGCTGAAATTGCTTATCCATTCGATGAATTGGACTATACTGCTGAATATTTAGTTGACCAGTTCCCACCATCAGAAAAAGGCCAGTTAGATTTTATCCACCATGTAGATAGCTTACTTAAAGAAACAAACTGGGGCTACGGAACAATTTTATGGGGAGGTGTTACCGATGCCTATAAAACTCCAAAACCTGAAACGGAAGGGTATTTTTGGGAAAACCAGGCACTTCTGGATTACAATAATAAAGCCTTACCCATCCTTCAACTTCCCAACGTAACGGCTGTTCATACGGAACAAGAATTCCTAAATCCGACAGGGTTCACACTCCAGGCTTATCCCAACCCGTTTAATCCTGCTACCAATGTACTGGTTGAGATTGAGCAGCCTGCTAACCTTAGCATTGAAGTGTATGACCTGGTTGGAAGGAGGGTTGCCTCTCTTTTTTCCGGGTGGGTCAACTCAGGAAACCATTCTTTTAGTTTAGAGATGCCCTTTCAAGCCTCCGGGACTTATTTCATCAAAGCTGAGACTAACTCAGAAACAAAGTTTTTGAAAATTCAGCTTATCAAATAATCCTTACTTGTCGTGTTTAGCAATAATCCAAACCGCGTGGATAATACCAGGAAGATATCCCAATAGGGTAAGTAGGATATTGATCCAGAAATCTGCTTTAATGCCTACCGTAAGGAAAACACCAAGTGGTGGAATAAAGATTGCGAAGATGATTCTAAGAATACTCATAATGCAGAAAGTTTAATTCCCTGAAAGTATTTGTTTTTGGGAAATAATCTAAGGGAGGACTCAGCTATTTTTAAAGTATTTTAAGTAGGTACACATTTATGCGTTTTATTTAACAACAAAAAGTCTGTTATTAATCATGCAAAATAAATAGTTAGAATTAAAGGGGATTAAGGTGTTAGGAAAAAGACTATATATACTGGCAATAATCTATATAGCTTTATTGGCCATCATAATTAGGTATGTATACCCGGAATTAAACCTTTCGTCTTTGCTAATTGTAATTGGATCTCTTGGATTCGTACTTGCTTTCGTAACGGATAAGATCATTAATCAAATAAAAAGGGAAAATGGGGATGAAAAAGATGACCAGTAACAAAATTAGAAACTCAGTCTTTCTCATTCTTTTTTCACTGATTCTATTTTGGAACTGTGCTGCTCCTCAGAAACCAACCGGTCACCTGTTTGCATATTTAGAAGATTATGGAGCCGAGTATGAAGGGTTTGCTATCTATACCTATGTGTTAACAGGTTCTGTTAATTCTGAAGACCCGGTTACTCAGAAGTACAATGAACTGGTAGAAACAATAGTCAATTCCACGGCTCATTACGATACAAGTAGCCAGTACCTGGATGAATCAAAGTATAACTTATTTGTTATACCGGCTGAGTGGGATTCTACCTATAAAGCTGATCTTAGGCTTTCACAGGAATTGTTGTTGGCATTTTCGAGTCAAAACCGTGATTTATTTTCAAATCCCGGGCCTTATCTGATTACCATCGATAAACCCATTCGCTTTGGTTATGAGTCGGATACTACAGATATGCTAATCGCGGATCTTACTTATCTTCAACCTGCCGCTATCCCTGAATTGGTACGAGAATACAAGTCTAATTTGGTTAATCAGGATTTAGACGGTATTGAAAAGTTGAGATCGCTAAGAATAAATATTCTTAACGGTGCCCTGATTGTAGAAGAGAACTTAAAATTCGCAAAAATTGCATTCACTGCGTTCAAAAATCTATTTCATAATGATTGATTTGTTAGATTTATGCTTTGTAATCAACTCATAGATTTATCAATGTGTAAAACTGCTAGTCTCTTCTTCTCATTTCTACTGGTTTCGGGGTTAAGCTTTGCCCAGGATATGGATGTTTCCTATCCGGATGAGTTTGACGAACCATTTCCACTTTATACTAAAGCACTAGGCGATTTTGAACGCCCCATTTCATCCACCAACGAAATAGCTCAAAAGTATTTCAACCAGGGTTTTCAGATGATGTATGCATTTACCAAGGAAGATGGAGCCAGATCGTTTAGGGAAGCATGGAAAAATGACCCTAACTGTGCAATCTGTTATTGGGGAGAGGCCTGGGCCTGGGGTTCTTATTTGAACGGAAAAATGAGAGCAGCCGAATCACCGAGAGCTTATGTCGCTATTCAAAAGGCTAAAGAGCTGGCAGACCAGGGATATGCTTCCGAAAATGAGAAAGCATTTATAGATGCCATGCTGGTTCGGTATGCCGAAGAGTTTGATTCGGATGAACAGACGGTGAGAGATACGGCGTATGCTGAAGCAATGAGAGTAGTGTACGAGCAATATCCAGATGACCTGGATGCGGGAACCTTTTATGGCGAGGCATTATTCCTGCTTGAACCTCGAAGAGGGACCAGGGATTTAAATGACCCAGATCTACAAAAAATACATGAGGTATTGGAAAGTGTATTAGAGAAGGATATCAAACATGTCGGGGCCTGCCATTTGTATATACATGCTACAGAATCCACCACTGATCCAGGATTAGCTGAGCCTTGCGCAGAATATATTGGCACTTCCATTCCAGGAGCCAGCCACATCAACCACATGCCTTCCCACACCTGGAATGAGATCGGACGATGGGGTGATGCTGTTCGGGCAAATATTATGGCCTGGCATTCTGATCAGAAGGCGGCAATAGGAGAAGGCTTTGCTATTTATCCCAGCCATAACCTTCACATGCTGCTATTTGCGGCATCGATGGATGGGCAAAGTGGAGTTGCGACTCAAGGTGGCCGCGATTATACCAAGCTCACCGGGAATCATATGTATGAATCGCTTACCCTGATTCGATTTGGGCGTTTTGATGAAGCCTTAAAGGTGGAAAAAACAGACGATAGAGATATCCCTGAAGGGATGTGGGAGTTTTCAATGGGGTATGCCTATTTGAAGGAAGGGGACATTGAAGAAGCTGAAGAATACTTAGAAGAAGTATTGAAAAAAGCCGAAGAATCTACCGCACGATTTCGCTTTCACTCTGCAGAGAATTTACTGGGCATAGTAGGGAGAATCTTAGAAGGAGAGATTCATCTAACCAAAGGTGATACGGTCAAAGCAATCGAAGCCTTCGAGCGTGCTGTTGAGTTTGATGATGCCCTGCAATACGATGAACCTGAACCCTTACCCTTTGCCGCCAGGCATTGGCTGGGAGCTGCACATCTCGAATCAGGTGATTATGCCAAAGCGGAAGAAGTATTCCGTGCAGAGCTGGAAGATCATCCTAATAATGGCTGGTCGTACTTCGGGTTATTAGAAGCGTTGGAAGGGCAGGGAAAAACGGATATTGAACTAGAAGAAGCCTTCGAAAAAAGCTGGGCCCGCTCCGATACCTGGATAAGAGGAAGCAGGTTTTAGGTTTTTTCGGGTTATCCCGCACTATTTTTTTTGTCATCCCGGGCGAAGACCCGGGATCTGTAAAGCATGATTCGTTGATTAGGCTATGTATAGACCAACGCCTGGTTCCCCTACAGATCTCGCATCAGGTGCGGGATGACGCAGAGGAGGCGTGGCATGATGAAGAACAGAAACAGAGGACTGTAATTTTTATTTGTCATCCTGAGTGAGAGCAGTTATAACAAGAAAGAAGAAGCTGTCACTCTGAGCTCCCGGATAGAAGTTAAAGGAAAGGTTTAGTAGCGAAGGGTATCAAGTAAGATTCTATATCATAACTAGTTCAAGGTTTGATATCCTTCGTGATGAAAACCAATCAAGTATTAAACAGGGGCACTCAGGATGACAGTGCAAAAGAGCAGGAATGGTTTAAAGTATGGTTGCTAAAAATCAATACAACTCATACTCCAACAAGCGGCATTCGATGGTGGAGTTGTAGAATTCCAGTCTACGGTTAGAGCGAAGGCCTACTTTTTTAGCTAAGCCAAAATTACCGGTGAATACATAACCCCATTTGCCCTGGCAATCTCTCTTGAAGAAATCTCCAATGGCACGGTAAAGACTTTCAAGCTCAAGGTCTTGCCCGATTCGTTCGCCATAGGGAGGGTTAAGAATCACGGCTCCATCCCCATAAGGAACTTCCGTATCCTGGAAATCGCAGACTCTAAACTCGATGAGGTGATCCACTCCGGCGGTTTTGGCATTTCTTTGAGCAGCATCTATGGCTTTGGGATCATTATCAGTGGCCAGGATTCGGCTGTGATTTGGGAAATCTTTAAGCGATTGTTGCTTCAGTTCAGATCGTAGCTCATTCCATTCCGTTTCTTTGAACCCCAGAAGATGCTTAATTCCATAATTTGGTCTAAGCTGTCCCGGAGGCCGGTTCAGGGCCATGAGTGCTGCTTCAATAGCAATCGTCCCACTACCACACATAGGATTGATAAGATGCTGACCGGGTTCCCAATTACTTGCCAAAAGGAGGGAAGCTGCCAGGGTTTCCTGCATAGGAGCCGTATGGTTATTCATCCGGTAACCACGCCTTGAAATGGATTCCCCGGAAGTATCCAGGTAGATGGAGGCGTAATCTCCTTTCCAGAATAGAAACACTACTGCTTTGGATAAATCAGCACCGGAATCCGGGCGGGCTCCACGGGTCATCCTGATGCGATCAACAATGGCGTCCTTTACTTTAAGGTTCGCGAACTGGGTGTTAGTGATGCTTTTATTCTTGATAAAAGAAGTCACACTTACATAACCGTGCTTATCGATGAAGTTTTCCCAGGCAATTCGTTTCAAAGCCTGCTCCAACTGTTCGGCATTTTCCGCTTTGAATGAGTCCAATAAGAAATGAACCCGGTGAGCAGTTCTGAGCATAAGATTTAATCTCATACAATCTCTGAGAGAACCTTCGATTTCCACTCCGGCTATTCTTTCTTTCAGAACTTTATAGCCCAATAATTCCAGTTCTTTCTTTAAATAGGAATTGATGCCCTTGGGGCAGGTTATGGAAATGGTGGAGGTGAGGGAGAAGTCGGCCAAAACAGATAGGAGATAGATGATGAGGAGAGGGTCTCCTCATCACTTAGATAATTAGTTGATAGAAACAATCTCGATGTTAAAGATAAGGTCTTTGCCAGCAAGCGGGTGATTGGCATCAATAGTAACCTCTTCCTCTTCAACTTTGGTAACCTGGCAGGGAATAGGTTGTCCATCAGGCTGGTTGAGCTGTAGCTGTAAACCAACAACGGGCTCCATATCAGCAGGAAGCTGTGCTTTTGGAATGGTTACTTCCATTTGAGGATTATGCTCTCCATAGGCTTCAGCACAAGGAATTTCTGCTTTAGTTGAGTCTCCAACCTGCAGCCCCATTACTGCTTTTTCAAATCCCGGGATGAGTTGCCCGGCTCCCATGGTAAATTGTAGCGGGTCTCTGTTTTCTGAAGAATCAAATACTTCACCATTTTCAAGGGTGCCTGTGTAATGGACTTGTACGGTGTCGCCGTTTTTTATAGTAGACAAATTATTCGTGTATTAAATATTAGCGATTGAAATGAGCGCCAAAGATACGGAACTTCGGTCTTAGAATGTGAGTTCGAGATAAAAACTTACAGTAGAACGCCTAAGAAGGCTGGAGCTATGGAACAAGGTAAAAGCTGTCAGCTAACAGCTTTTACTCCTCATTACGATTTAGCATTCAAAAAACGTTTCTTATCTCGAGTTCACGCATAGATATTTATTACCAAACCAAGCCCATGCATAATGCAAATCCACAGGAAGTACTAAAAGAAACCAGGACGGTTGCTATTATTGGTTGCTCGCCTGATCCATATCGTACAAGTAATTATGCCGCAGTTTACTTGAAGAGAAAAGGATATAAGGTGATACCGGTTAATCCTAAGGAAAAGGAAATACTGGGCGAAGTATGCTATTCAGCATTGGCAGATATTCCCGGGGATATCACTATTGATATTGTGAATGTGTTTAGAAGGTCCATTCATACCGAAGGGGTAGTTAGAGAAGTGATAGAGTGGAAGAAAAAGACCGGACAAAACCCTGTAATCTGGACACAGTTGGATGTGTCATCTGCTGAAGCGGAATTGTTAGCCGAGCAGGAAAGCCTTCCCTATATCCGCAACCGGTGTATTATGGTGGAACTGGATCACCTGCGGTAAATGAATGAAAGATTTAAAATGAAAAATTTAAAATAGAGGGCTTTGCGATCCCGACGAATGTCGGGAGAAGCAATCTCAGAATATTTGCTTCTATACTGAGATTGCTTCGTCTCCCGATCCCGAAAGCTTTCGGGACGGGATTCTCGCAATGACTCTATTTTTCATTTTAAATTTTTCATCTTTCATTTTGAATTACCCTACTTAAAATTCACAAACTGAAGCGGCACGCCCATATCTTTGCCCTTTAAGTGCTGAATCACGGTTTGAAGATCATCGATTTTTTTGCCGGTTACACGAACCTGGTTATCCTGGATTTGTGGCTGAACCTTCATTTTTTGGTCCTTGATCTCTTTCACAATCTTCTTGGCCGTTTCCCGGTCGATGCCTTCTTTAAGGATCACATCCATTTTGACTGCCCCGTGAGAAGTTCCTTCCTCCGTACCAAATTCGAGGACTTTTGAGTCAATGCCCCGCTTCACAAAATTCCGGATCAGCATTTCTTTTACCGCCTGCATCTTCATGCTTTCAGCAGCAACCAGGTGAATTCTGTTTTCCTTCTTTTGGTAATTTACTTCGGTGGTTAGTCCCCTGAAATCGTAGCGGGTGTTGATCTCTTTGAGTGTATTATTAACGGCGTTGTCTACTTCTTGCGCGTTGATTTCGTTGACAATATCGAATGAGGCCATATTTGGTCAATTAAGAATGTTTCAATTATCAATTTTCAATGAAGGTAAGAATTACCCAATGAAAATTGATAATTGCTTAATTGATCATTGAATCATTGTCTTCCACTTTCTCTCTCATTTTTTTGGCGAGCAGCCGTTCTACTTCAAGTTGGTCTTCGGGAGGGATGAGCGTTTTGAAATGCTTTATAAAGCCTTCCAATTCATACTCAATTTCCAGAACCTCTTCGGTATACCATTGATAGGTGATCAAATTATCCCAGTTGATGCAGGTATCGAGTAGTATGATTCCCTGTTCTCTGAATTCAGGAACCAGCCTCAATGTGATTCCCCATAATCCAATTCCGAGGAAGGAGAGCCCGGAAGTAACTCGTATGGGGGTAATGGCAAGATCGGTGAGTAAACCAGATCGATAAAGGCTAAACAGGATAAGGGCCAGGGCTATGATTACCGGTACATATTCCGAAACGAAACTGCGGTGCACATATACAACCTTGCCGGATTTAGTACGGAGCTGATATTGATTTAATGCTGCCCCGGCAAAGAATCCAAAAATGGAAGCATATACATTGGAAATGATGGCTCCCGAAACGGCTTCAGATAAGAGTTCAATCTTAAACAGGTAGAGCATAACCGAGTAGACTAGTATCCCTAAGGTGATAGATACCAGGACATTCCTGATGGTTAAATCATGGATATGGATAAGCCTTTTATGTCCAAGCCAAAGGCTTACCAGAGAGGTAATTAGTACTGATATAAGTATCCAGAGCATTGTTTATTTGTGGGCTGAAAAACTATTGACAAATATAAGCCAGAAATTTGTTGTAGCTCAACCAATCTCTTCTGCTGGTCATCCCGCTCCCTTCATCGTCATCCCGGGGAAGACCCGGGATCTGTAAAGAGTGGTTCGTTGATCTGACTTATTAATAGATCAACGTTTATCCCCCTACAGATCCCGCATCGAGTGCGGGATGACCTGGTGTGGAGATCCAAATGATTGCTATATTTGCGGGCATGAACAGATGCTGAAACAAGCCCGCCTTCTCCCGATGTCTCGGGATACGGCAGACAGGTGCGGGATGACTGAATATGGGGCTTTGCAGAAGGAGAGGAAGCAAAATGATTGCTATATTTGCCGCTATGAATTCATCTACCACCCCAACAAATATCGAAGTAGATAACAAGCAACAGCTCCTGGAAATTACCTGGGAAGACGGCCATACATCGATATATCCTTTATATGGGCTTAGAAAAAACTGTCCCTGTGTTACATGCAGGGGAGGTCATTCTAAAATGACTGTGTTTGAACCTGAAGCTTTCCGAATCGAAAACCCTCCGTTGATGGATATCAAAGGGATTAGGCCTATTGGAAATCATGCCATTCAAATAACCTGGCTGGATGGGCAGAGTTGCGGAATGTATAGCTGGGAAACACTCAGGATGCTCGATCCTGGGAGTTAGTCTAAAAGCCTATCAGAAATCAATCGATGAGCTTTGATTAAATTTACATTAGTTCTTTGGAATGAGTGGGTTCCTTTTTTTATTTTGCGATGGGTCGTGATTATAAATTTATATGAAAAAATATTTAGGTCAGGTATTAGTACTGCTTCTTGTAGTAGGGGCTACCAATGCTGAGGCTCGTCAACCGGTAGTAGATTCGCTTGTCCAATGGCTGCAAACGGATTCAAAATTAGATACTTCCCGAGTAGATAATTTGAATGAAATTGTACGTCAGCTTTATAGGGGGTATCCGGATTCCGCAAGAGTGTACGCCTTTCAAGCTCAGAAATTAGCTGAGCAAATCGGGTATTTAAAAGGAGAGGCTCATGCATACAGAAGCATAGGCAATACCTTCTTTCCCCAGGATCAGAATGACAGTTCCAGGTTTTATTTAGAAAAGTCGCTTGAGTTGTATGAAGAGCTAGATGACCCTGTAGGTATTGCTGTAATCAACGCATCAATAGGAACCATTTATGCGGTTACAGATAATTATGAACCAGCCATCCAAAGCTTTTTGGAAGCACTGGATAGTTTCGAGGAATTCGGAAATAAAGGGGCAATGGGGATTATGTATAACAATATCGGAAATTTGTTTTTGGAGCAGGAGTTGTATCCCAATGCGATGGAGCATTACCAAAAGGCCCTGGAGGTATTGGATCGTCCTGGAGATGAACCGACTTTGGCGATGGTTTACTCTAGTTTAGCGATTACACAATATGAGATGGGGGAACTTGAAGAATCGCGGACTTCTGTTGATTTGGGTATTGAGAAGGCATTGAAGCATAAGCGCCTGGTATCTTTACCCACCCTGTTTACCACGAGTGGGAGAATCAAAAAGGATACCAAAGATTTTAATGGAGCACTTGAAGACTTTAATAAGGGATTGACCTACTCTCGGGATATCGGAAACCTGGCTAAAGAAACTGAAATCTTATATAACATTGCGCTTACCGAAGATAAACTGGGAAGACCAAATGAGGCCAAAGAACGGCTTTCTATCGTGCTTCATAATATTGAGAAAGCGGAGGATAAAGATTCAGAGTTGGAAATAGAAGCGGTTGATCTTATGGCTGAGCTTGAGTTCAAGCTTGGAAACTATCGGCAAGCTTATATCTATTCTGAAAAAGCTGGAGTGTTATCAGATAGTATGTATGCCGAGGAGATAGCGGTAAGGATTTCAGAGCTAGAGACTATTTATGAAACTGAAAAAAAAGAGACGCAGATAAAATTGCTTGAAGCAGAGAATGAACTAGCCAATATTCGCAGCATAGTAATTGGGATTATGGGATTTATTCTTGTCGCTTCTGTTTCTCTGTGCTTACTATTCTATTTCAGAAGAAAAGCTGAAAAGAAGCGTATTCAACTGGAATCGATAAAATCAGAGCTCAAGTATTACGGATTGCTCGTTACTGAAAAAAACAGATTTATCTCTTCAATACGGGAGACCCTGGAGCAAATTAAAAAGCATATTTCTAATTATCAGGGCAGGAAGGAAGTCTCTGACCTAATCTTTTCCATGCATTCTAATTTAAACCTAACGGAAGAAGAAGCAGTTCTTTTTTCGAAGATAGAGCAGGCTAATGCAGGGTTTTTTGCAAAACTGGATAACCTGGATTGTGGACTAACTTCCAATGATCTTCGAATTGCTTCGCTAGTTGAGATGGATTTAGCCAATAAGGAAATTGCTTCGATTCTAAGTATTGACCCAAGGAGTGTTGTGCAGGCTAAATACCGATTGAAAAAGAAACTGGATATTTCCCAGGAAACGGAGCTGAAAGAGTATCTAAGTTCGATAGCTCATAATTCCTGAATCAGAAAGCATTCCATGTTCCCAGGGCTGGAGATTGGATACTGATGGAGAATTAAAAATGAAAGATTTAAAATGAAAAATTAAGGTCTTTGCGAGGATCCCGAACACCTTCGGGAGACGAAGCAATCTCAGAATATTTGCTTCTATACTGAGATTGCCCGCCTTCCGAAGTTTCGTACGGAGGACAGGCCGCGGTCGTGCTTCGCCGACTCCCTCGCAATGACGAAGCATTTTTCATTTTAAATTTTAAATCTTTCATTAACTAAGAAAAGAATATCCAGCCAGTCACGACCGGATATAACAGGTATTAAGGGTATTTAGACAAATTTGATTTGGGAGATTATGAATCAATCCTGACCTTTAATTCATAGTCTATAATTCAAAAACTATTATTCCTTCTTTTAAAGCTTCGCTTCTTCGTCTCTTTTCCTTTAAGCTTTTTATAAGCATACACACCGCCCGCTGCGGCAAGTAAGCCTAGCCCGCCATCAATGGGAGCCTGGGCAGGGTCGCCGGGAAGGCCGGGTTGGGCGATGGTTAGTTCATTGATAAATAAAATGATTGTCATAAGGATGAATACTACTCGTGTTTTCATAATGCTTGAATTAGGAATAGAGAATTAGGAATTACGAATAAGGGGTATTCCTAATTCGTAATTCTTTATTCAATTATTTAATTGTTCAATTATTTAATAATAGATCGTTTGGTTACAGTACATGCCTTACAGACTTGCACCTCTTTTCCCAGTACTTTTCTGGGTAAAAGGATTACATACCCACGGCCGCCCGGCTGAAGTCCCTTGCGCCTTTTGCACAAGTAACATTCCTGGCTATATGCTGAGTTAAAGTGCATTGTTTGTTGCTTTGGGTAAGGTTTCGTTTAAGTAATGAGATCGATTTCTTTTAATGAGTTTTGTTTAGAGCTATCAGTAGCCAGCCGTCAGCGATCAGCTGTCAGCTGAAAGCTGAGGGCTGATAGCTTTTTATTTAATCAGCGTTAACTTTTTCGTTAGTACCGTATTCCCCGCACGGAGCTGGTACAGGTACACCCCAGAGGCCAGGTTCCTTGCATCAAAGCGGATTTGGTGATAACCGGCTTCCATGCGGTCATCTATCAGGGTGGCTACCTGCCGGCCCAGGATGTCGAAGACCAGCAGCTCTACATTCCCGCTTTCCGGTAGCTCAAACTGGATGTTCGTACTTGGATTGAACGGATTCGGGTAATTCTGAGCCAGGGCATAGGTGGCAGGCAGGTCCTGTTCCGGTTCGTCCGAAACCAGGGTTCCTGCTGTCACCCGGAGATCAAAGCGAGAAGGTACCCCTTCAACTTTTAACTCCTTTGCTGAGGTTAGCTCAAATGTTGACACACCCCTAAATCCCCTCTCAAGAGGGGACTTTTTTTCAGGGGTTGCTAGCTCAAAGCTAAATTCATTGGCTTCGGCCAGGGAGATGGTTTCTCCTGTAAGATGATCCCTTAACTCGAAGTTCAGGGAGCTGCCAAAGGTTTCCAATCCATTCCACTTGAAGGTGAATGTTCCTGTCTCGGTGGTGGAAAGGTGGATCGGGAAAGTCACCTGCTTTCCATGCTCAAGGCTGTCAAGAGAAGTAGCTGCCCATAACTGTTCGTCATCAGCGATAGAAATTTCGGTGTATCTGCTGGCAATCGTACTCAGCTTTGGTGCTTTATAGACATCCGAATTAAATAACACGGCCTGATCCGAGAAATGGCCATTGTTAATACTCAGACTTATCCAGGGCACCACAGGTGGTTGTTGGTCGTGGTCGGGTTGTTGTTTATAGAGTACCTGGCTGGCACCCTGGTAGTCTGGTTTAAAGGACAAAGAGGCTCCCGTAGAAGTCGCTTTCACCCAAAAGGCCTGCATGGCTGGAATCGGGCCATCAAAAACCAAATCCTGGGGAAGGCCCGGAGGCAGGGGATAGCCATAATTGATGCGGTAGGCTCCCGCTCCTGCATTCAACGAATCATCCCAGATATACGCCACCGGAAAAGTATTGGTGATATCTCCATTAGTTACTACTTCCGTCCAGTCAAGGGAAACAGGGTAGGGGTTGGAAACCAGGTTCCATCCGGCTGAGTCCGCCGAGACATTATCGGTGTAGCTTAGTGACACATCCAGCGTGTCATTCAATGTGGTGCTTTCTGAGAGCAGGTATTTGGGCCAGCTATCCTCGTTACCATCTCCATCGTCATCACCATACACATAGAGTAAAATGCCGTTGAGTGCAGTATTTACGGAGTTGCTGTCTGCTTTTCCGAAATAATCACTGGCTTTGGATGGAGCTGTCCAGGTTTGCGTGGACTCTTCATAGAAATACACGTTGGGAGCAAAGCCGGTTCCGCCATCGGAGCCTTCATAACCCTGGGTAAATACCGGATCGAGAAGTTCCGAATAGGTGACATCACCCGGGTTTCCAATCATTCTCCAGCCCTCGCCGGAATCAATCGTGGCTACGATCATACGGTGTTCTTCTAATTCACGAAGGAAAGGGAAACTAAAACCATCATCGATGTTCCAGGCTCCGGAGGTACTGAAATCCAAACCGGGGAAATTTGTGGAGTCAATCATTTGCACGGTAGTTAAGCCGGTTGCATCACCGCTGCCGGTACCAAAGCCATTGCTTTGACCGCTTTTGATGGTGTTCCAATAACCATCGGTTATGGTGCCATTATCGTTTTCCCCAACAAAGCCTCCCACACTGGAGGTACCACTTACACTTCCGGTTGAATAGCTGTTGGTGATGGTTGCATCACGGTTCCATCCTATGAAACCACCCACCTGATCAGACCCGCTTACACTTCCGGTTGAATAGCTGTTGGTGATGGTTGCATCATTTTCGAATCCAACAAAGCCTCCTACCTCAGAAGATCCGTTTACGCTTCCGCTGGCATAGCTATTGATAATTGTGGAAAAATCTGAATAGCCCAGGAGGCCGCCTGCACGATTGTCGGCGCTTGTTACACTACCCGTGGCAAAACTGTTGGATATGCTGGCTCCATAAAATTCTCCAATCAACCCACCTGCGCTTCTACCTGCAGCATGTATATCTCCACTGGCAGATACCCGGTTCAGGAAGTACGTCGATTCATTCTCCGGATTATAGCTACCTATTACCCCTCCAACCCTTCTTCTTCCACTTACATCACCGCTGGCATGGCTGTCAGTTAAATTTCCATCAAAGGCTCCAAAAAGGCCTCCTGCATCATCTATGGTAGCTGAAATAGTTGCTGATGAAGTCAGTGCATAGCTGGAGTCCCCCCGAAAAATCACCTCGCCACCTATACCACCTGCTAAGTAATCAGTAGCCATAATGTTTCCACTTACGGAGATGTTTGCAAGGGTATCTATGTGCGAACCAAATCCGAGCAATCCCCCTATCCATTCGGACCCGGTTATATCCACGGCTTCCAGGGTGAGGTTAGAAAAGCTTGCACTATCGGCAGCTCCGAACAGCCCAATGTATGACTGTGTATCCCGGTTAATGAATAAGTTGCTGATGGTGTGTCCGTCTCCATCATAGCTTCCGTTAAATCGATCGGCATCGCTACCAATCGGAGAGAAGCCCAGCCCGGAGTTCCAGCCCGAAGTCTCCGAAGCATCGATATCGGCGGTTTGAAGGAAGGCTGAGCCCCAGCTGCTTGGAAATTGAGAAAGGATATTTAGCTGATTAAGAGTAGAAATCCGGAAAGGATCACCTGCCGTACCGCTGCCGGAAGGTAAGTCGCTGATGGCAAAACCATTGACCGAATCCGGAGCATTGAACTGTAAATAAGGCTCGCTGAAAGCAGGTATAATGCCCCAGGTGTTGGTGAAATCAAAAGTGGGAAAGCTGCTTTGTTGTGCCATTTCCCGGGAGCTAAGCCCGGTAGCGGTTTGACCGTTATTGTCGATACCAAAGGTGCTGTCCTGTCCGCTGGTTTGCATATTCCAATATCCATTAGTGATGATGCCATTATCGTTTTCGCCAACAAAACCTCCCAGATTGGAAGTACCGCTTACACTTCCACTGGAATAGCTATTAGTGATGGTTGCGTCACGGTTTTCCCCAGCAAAGCCCCCTACGTTAGAGGTACCGCTTACACTTCCGGTTGAATAGCTGTTTGTGATGATTGCATCACGATTTCTTCCAACAAAGCCACCTATTTCGGAAGTCCCGTTTACCGTTCCGCTGGAATAACTGTTGGAGATAGGGGTATCAATAGCTTGTCCAATAAAGCCCCCGGTACGATTAACTCCATTTATATTTCCGCGGGCATAGCTATTGGTAATCGTAGCAAAAGCTGCTGTGCCAATAAGGCCACCTGTTTGTGAGCCGATGTTTGTTACACTACCCGTAGCATAGCTGTCAGATAGGCTGGCATCATAAAATTCTCCAATCAATCCACCTGCGATTCTATCAGTAGCAAGTACATTTCCGCTGGCAGATACCCGCTTCAGGGAATAAACAGATGCATTTTCCGGTTCATAGAGGCCTATTAAACCACCAGGACTTCTATCTCCGCTTACGTCTCCACTGGCATGGCTATCGGTTAAATTCCCGTCAAATTCTCCAAAAAGGCCTCCTGCATAATCACCGACAGCTGTAACGGTTGCCGATGAAGTGAGTACATAGCTGGAGTCCCCCCGAAAGACCACCCGGCCTCCTACACCCCCAGCAAATGCATCATCATCGGTAATGGCAGCGTCAATGCTTCCGCTTACAGAGATGTTTGAAAGGGTATCTAATTGTGAACCCAGCCCAAGTAATCCCCCGGTGTATTGGAGTCCTGTAATATCCACGGCTTCCAGGGTGAGGTTGTAAAAGCCTGCACTATCGGCAGCTCCGAATAGCCCAATATGTGTCTGGGTATCCCGGTTAATGAATAAGTTGCTGATGCTATACCCGCCTCCATTATAGCTTCCGATAAATCGATTGGCATCATCACCAATAGGAGAGAAGCCCGCTCCCGAATTCCAACCCGAAGTGGCGGAAGCATCAATATCAGTTGTTTGGAGGAAGTGGGCACCACTGTTCCATATCGTACTGGTCTCACTCAGAATTTCCAGGCTTTCAAGGGAAGAAATGAGGAAGGGATCGGCAGAAGTTCCGCTACCGGAAGGATAGGAGCCAATGGCAAAGCCATTGATGGAATCGGGTACCAGGCCTTGTAAATAAGGTTCATAAAAGCCGTTAAACATGGCCCAGGTAGTTCCAAAATCAAAACCGGTAAAGCTGGAATCCTGCCGCATCTCGGCGGTAGTAAGACCGATGGGGTTTTGGCCGTTGTTGTCGATAACAATACCGGTGCTTGTGCCGCTTTTTTGTGTATCCCAATAGGTGTTAATGAGCGTTCCGGAATTACGTCCCGCAATACCTCCTTCTGCGGAAGATCCACTTACTGCTCCATTGACATAACTTTCTTCAATTATTCCATCACCTATATCACCGATAAGTCCTCCTGTTCTTGTTTCGGAATTTACCCGTGCTGATGAATACACCTGGAGCACACTATCTGCAAAGCTGGTACCGATAAGTCCTCCGCCATTGATAGAAGCACTTACTGATCCGGTAACGTAAATCTTTTTTATGATACTTTCTGTTCCTGCATAACCTGCGAGTGCTCCGGTATTATTACCATAGCCGTTAATTTTTGCCTGTACTAATCCCAGTTCTCTAACCATAGTGCTATCCATCCACCCAAATAAACCTATATTTGACTCTGAAAAGGTGTCAATGAACAGGTTGGAAATGGTATACCCGCCCCCGTTGTAGGTACCTTTGAATGGTGTGGTAGCATTTCCAATGGGAGAAAAACCCTCACCCGAATTCCAGCCGGAAGTGGCGGAGGCGTCGATGTCCGCGGTTTGCTGGAAGTAGGCGTTGATATCCCAAATACTTTCTACCTGGCTGAGGATGAAGAGGTTATCTAAGGTGGCAATGAGATAGGGATCACCGCTGGTTCCACTACCCGTTGGGTAAAAGGAGAAAGGGAAGTCGCCTACTGAATCCGGGCTAACGGCTTGCAGGTAGGGCTCCGAAAAATCCTCCCACATCGTCCAGGTATTGGTAAAATCAAAGCCGGAGAAGTTGGCCTGCTGTCGCATCTGGGCGGTAGTAAGCCCGGTAGCAGATTGGCCGTTGGTATCGATTCCGAAGGCATCGCTTTCCCCGCTGGTTTCGGTATCCCAATAGCTGTTGGTTATGGTTCCTCCACTATTATTTCCAGCAAGGCCTCCGAGTAATGTTCCTCCTGTTGTACTTACAAGAGCGGTAGAGTAGCTATTTTCAATGATGCCAAGAGAAAGGTTAGCTCCAACTAGCCCTCCTACGCGGTTAAACCCAGTTACCGATCCAGTTGCATAACTATCTTTAAGTATTCCCGATTGAATTTCAGCGATAAGTCCACCGACGTAGGCTCCAATAGAAGTGACTTCTACAGAAGAATACACCCGGAGCACACTATCTGCAGAGCTGACACCTATAAGTCCACCTACACGACTATTAGCACTTACTAACCCGGTTGCATAAGAATTCTTTACAATGCTTCCTGAATTAGCAAACCCTATTAGTGATCCTGTCCTGGAATTACCAGTTATATTTACCTGTACCAGGCTTATATTCGTAATAGTAGCGTTATCAATCACCCCAAATAAGCCCACATTCGTTTCTAATGAGCGATTAATAAACAGGTTCGAAATAGTGTGTCCTCCTCCATCATAGGTTCCTGTAAAATCGGTGGTAAGATTACCAATAGGAGTGAAGCCGGCTCCTGCATCCCAGGTGGAGGTGGAAGAGGCATCGATATCCGCGGTTTGTTGGAAGTAGGCGTTGTCATCCCACACGGTATCGCTTTGGCTGAGCCAATATAAATTATCGAGGGTGGCAATGAGGTAGGGGTCGCCGGAGGTTCCGCTGCCCGAGGGAGGGGTGGCGGTTTGGGAGTAGGCCATCATCGCTGAAAACAAGTTCATACTGATGAGTGCTAAAGAAAAAGTGAATCTTAACGAGTACTTCATGTTATATATCTTCCTTCCTTTGGTAATAATTATTGCAATCCTGAACTTTGTGCTGCGCACGGGACGAACATAGTGTGCTTGTAGGGGGCTTCAAGCCGTTGTCCCCGGTTTGTCCCCGGTTTGAATGGGCTTTTTTTTGGTTTGATAAGAGATGAGTGAAAGGTGAAAGTTGAGAGGTGATTTGGAGACTCCTTCACCTTTCTCCTATCACCTCTCACTTATCATTAATTACTTCAGCACATGGTTCAGGATGACCTGGATAGCTTCTTTTGGGGAGCTCAGGGTGACAGTCCTTTTCGTATAGTTTTTTTAGAGTCATCCAGAGCGGAGCGAAGGATCTGCACAATGCTGTTCCGGCTGGATGTTAGGTTGTGCAGACTCATCGCTTTCGCTCTGAGTGACTTTGGAATCAGGATTTAGAATGAAAAATTAAAAATTGGGCTCGTGCCTATTTTTAATTTTTCATCTTAAATTTTGAATTACTTGATAAGGGTTAGCTTTTTGGTAATCACCGTACCCCCGGCCCGGAGTTGGTAGAGGTAGACCCCGGAGGCAAACCTGGAGGCGTTGAATCGGATTTGGTGGTAGCCTGCTTCCATTCGGTCGTCTATAAGCCTGGCTACCTGCCGGCCGAGGATATCGAAGACCAGTAGCTCTACATTCCCGCTTTCCGGTAGCTCGAATTGGATGTTCGTGCTTGGGTTGAAGGGGTTTGGGTAGTTCTGAGCCAGGGCATAAGTGACGGGCAGGGCCTGGTCTGGTTCGTCCGACACCAGGGTGCCTACGGTTACGCGGAGTTCAAAGCGTGTGGCGCCAAGTTCATTGGCTGACACTGACACACCCCTAAATCCCCTCTCAAGAGGGGACTTTTCCTCGTTTTGTAGCTTTGCTGCGGAGCTAGTTTTCAGTTCAAAGGAATAAGAGTCTCCTTCGGAAAGACTGACACTCTCCCCGGTGAGCTTGTCTATGAACTCAAAGTTCCAGTCATCGTCGAAGCTATCGAGGCCATCCCATTGCATGTTGAAGTTTCCGGTTTCGGTAGTGGAGAGGTGGATGGGGAAAGTCGCCTGTTCCCCGGCTTCAAGGCCGGCAAGGGAAGCCGCCGTCCATAAGCCGCTGGTGTCTGCGATAGAAATTTCGGTATACCTGCTGGCAATGGTGTTCAGTTTTGGCGCTTTATAGGCATCGGAAGTAAACAGCACGAGCTGGTCGGAGAAATCCCCGGTGGATACCGTAAGGCTCAGCCAGCCTGTTTCTGTGTCTGTATCTGCTTCCGGGGTTGACTGATGTTGTTTAAGAAGTTGGCTGCTTGCCGCCTGCTGATCGGGCTTAATATCCAGGGATGCGCCCGTGGCAGAAGCCTTTACCCAGAAAGACTGCATAGCAGGAACCGGGTCATTGGATAGATAATCCTGCGTTAATCCTGGGGGTAATGGATATCCCAGAATGACCTGGTAGGATCCGTTTCCATTATTCAGGGTGTTATCCCAGACATAAGCTACCGGAAAGGTACTGGTATTATCCTCATTACTAACCAGCTCTGTCCAGTCCAGGGAAACAGGGTAGGGATTGGAGATTAAATTCCATCCCGCAGAATCAGCGGATACATTATCGGTATATCCCAGGCTCACGTTATAGGACTGGTTAAGCGTAGCATTTTCCGAAACGATGTATTTGGGCCAGCTATCCTGGTTTCCGTCATTATCGTCGTCTCCATATACATAAAGGAGGATTCCGTTGAGTGCAGTATTTACCGAGTTGCTGTCTGCTTTTCCGAAATAGTCGTTGGCTTTGGAAGGAGCCGTCCAGGCCTGGGTAGTTTCTTCGTAGAAATACACGTTGGAACTTCCGCTTTCGGTATCGGCCCCGGTGAAGCCCTGCGTCCATAGTGGATCGAGCAACTCGGAGTAGGTGACATTTCCGGGATTGCCAATCATGCGCCATCCCTCGCCGGAATCAATCGTGGCAACGACCATGCGGTGCTCTTTCAATGCTCTCAGATAGGGGAAAGTAAATCCGTCATCGATATTCCAGGCTCCGGTTTCACTGAAATCAAAGCCGGAGAAGTTCGTGGAATCGATCATTTGGGCTGTGGTCAAGCCGGTTGCATCACCACTTGTATTGCCAATGCCACTGTTTTGGCCACTTAAATCAGTATTCCAATAGCTTGTCGAGATCGTACTACCGAACACTCCTCCTATTAACCCACCAAAATCAGAATCGCTTCCGTCCACGGAGCCTGTCGAGTAACTGTTAGTAATGATTGAGCCAGGTGATGAAAGTCCGACAAGTCCACCTACCCGAAATGAACCATATATCGAGCCACCTGCATAACTGTTGGTTAGTATTCCGGTGGTTAAAGTCCCAATAAGACCACCTGTACTATTTGCTTCTGAGTTAATATCTGCGGTGGAATAGGCTTTGTATACACTATCCGCTCTGCTTGTACCAATCAATCCACCAGTACTGGCTCCTCCATCTACCGATCCGGTAGAATAGACATTCCTGATCACTGACCCGTTGTTTACAAAACCGGCAAGAGTTCCGGTATTAGAAGAACCAGTTACATCTGCGTTTACCAACCCAAGATTGGAAATGGTGGTGCTGTCCACTTCACCGAAAAAGCCGGTATTTGAGTCATTCGGGCGATTAATCACCAGGTTGGAAATTTCATTTCCTCCACCGTCGTAGTCACCCTTAAAAGGGTACGAATTTTCACCAATAGGAATGAAGCCTGCTTCCGAATTCCAGCCCGAAGTTGCCGAAGCATCGATATCAGCGGTTTGAAGGAAGGCCGAGTTCCAGGCCGTGGAACTCTGAGAAAGAATATCCAGGTGGGTGAGGGTAGAAATAAGAATTGGATCGCCTTCGGTGCCGGAGCCGGATGGGAAATCGGCAAAGGCGAAACCATTGACCGAATCCGGTATGGAAAACTGCAAATAAGGCTCGCTAAAAGCGTTTAAAATGCTCCAGGTGCCGGAGAAATCTAAGCCGGAAAAACTGCTTTGCTGCGTCATTTCCTGGATGGTTAGCCCGGTAACGGTTTGACCGTTCGTATCGTTACCAATGGCGTTGCTTTGCCCGCTGGTTTCGGTGTTCCAGTAACTGTTGGTGATGGTTCCGTCATTTTCTCCAATAAAGGCACCCGTTCTGGAACCACCACTTACACTACCAATGGCGTAGCTTTCACTGATATTTCCATTATTATTTACAAAGCCTATGAAGCCCCCGATATTTGAACTTCCCTGTACTGATCCGGTGGCGAAACTATTAGTGATAACTACATCTTCCTCTGTTTGTCCTATTAATCCACCAACATCTTGCGTTCCTGAGACATCTCCGGTAGCATATACCCGATGGAGTGCTTCCCCGGCATCAGTCCACGAAAAGAGTCCAATTAACCCACCTACTTCATTGGTTCCTGAAACAGTACCGGTGGCATAACTATTGGACAGACTTCCTGTGAACTCTCCAAAAAGACCTCCAACCTGCTCTTTACCTACTACATTAGCTGATGAGGCTAAGTTCTCCATGTTATAAACACCTCCTGTTCCAGCAATCCCGCCAGCGAGCGACAAATCATTTATATCGGGTTCGCTAGTTATTCTTCCAGAGGTATATATATTAGAAACAGTCCCTAATCTTAATTTTCCTGCTAGCCCACCAACGAATCGTTGTCCCCTAATACTCAAGTCAACAAGATTTAAACTATCTATACTCGCTCCTTGGGTTTCTCCAAAAAAACCAATGTATTCTTCTGTTGGTCGCTTTATGGTCAATCCGGTAATCGTATGTCCTTTTCCTTTGTAGCTTCCTTCAAAATTAGAACCTAATTCATCTCTACCAATAGGCGAAAACCCTGCACTATCATCCCATACTGCTGTGGGGGAAGCATCAATATCGGCGGTTTGAATGAAGTCGGCATCCCACATGCTTTCTTCCTGGCTGAGGATGAACAAATTGTCCAGGGTGGCAATCTGGTAGGGATCGGCGGAAGTTCCTTCACCTGCCGGGAACCATGCCGTGGGATGCCCCGCCACGGAATCAGGGGCAAAATTCTGAAGATAGGGTTCGGAAAAACCATTTACGATTCCCCAGGTAGTGCTAAAATCAAAGCCAGAAAAATTGGACTGGAACTGCATCTGGGAAGAAGTGAGCCCGGTAGGGGATTGGCTGTTACCATCGGAGCCAATGCCATTGCTTTGGCCGCTGCTTTCGGTATTCCAGTAGGTGGAAGTAAGAACGCTACTACTACTGTTCCTACCTACTAAGCCTCCCGTATTACTAGAACCAGAAACACTTGCTGAGGAATAGGAAGTTACTATGTTTACGGTGCCTGTCCCGGTTAAACCTCCTATATCCGCCCCGGTTCCGGAAACACTTCCTGTTGTATAGGAATCAATGATTTGATAAGCAGTTACATCCCCAACCAGACCGCCAATATCATTTGCACCCGTTATCGTACCCGTGCTATAACTACGGACTATTTCGTCCCCGGGAGATGAATCGGTGCCATCGAAATATCCTATTATGCCTCCTATATCGTCGTTAGATGCAATTACATCTGCTTTCGAATAGGAGTCGGATACATAAGCAGAGGTTGTATATCCTAAAAGTCCTCCAACTTCACTTTTTCCTGTAATGGTACCTGTTACATAGACATTGTACAGCTCAATATCTATACTGAGACCGCTAACACCACCTACACTGTTATTCCCGGTTATCTCCATTTCGGTTAATCCCAAATCCGATATTTGGGCTCCATTCGTAGCACTAAAAAAGCCAATTTCGTTGTTGTTTGGCCGATCAATAAATACACCAGAAATGGTATGCCCGCCTCCGTCATAATTGCCATTAAATGAAGGACTATCACCGATGGGTGTGAAGCCTTTTCCGGAATCCCATAGATAGCTTTCCGAGGCGTCAATATCGCCGGTTTGCTGGAAGTAGGCATTGTCATTCCATACGGAGTCGGTTTGGCTGAGCCAGTACAGGTTTTCAATAGAGGCAATGAGGAAAGGATCGCCCAAAGTACCGCTTCCGGTTGGAACGGTAGATGGGGGGTAATCCGCGATGTCCGGAAGCGGAAATACCCGTAGGAAAGGCTCCAGGAAGCCATTAGCAATCCCCCAGGTAGTGCTAAAATCGAAGCCGGAGAAACTGGAAGCCTGCTGCATTTGCGCGGAGCTAAGCCCGGTGGCAGATTGGCTGTTATCATCAAAACCAATGCCGGTAGTTTGTCCGCTGGTAGTAGTATCCCAATAAGCAGCGGTAACCGTGCTGCCGCCAGAGTTAGTACCAATCAAACCTCCCAACGTGCCTGAGCCTGAAACGCTGCCGCTGGCATAGGAAGTATTGATATGGGAAGTTTGATTGTTCCCGATGAGCCCTCCTACATTATTCGTACCGCTTACTGAACCCGTAGCATAGGAATCTGTAATTCCCGCTACAGTAGCTGCAAAACCCACCAATCCGCCCACATCGCTGGTTCCGCTAACAGAGCCTGTAGCGAAACTGCGTAGAACAACGGTAACGCCGCTTATCCCAGGAAAATCTCCAATTAACCCGCCCGCAGAACTTTGTCCATGTACAGATCCTGTGGCATAGGAGTCGGTAATACTAGTGAAAGTCACATTTCCAAATAAGCCACCTGAACCAGTTGAAAAAGCAGTTACAGATGCCGAAGAATAATTGGAAGTGGCTGTTGAATCAGACTCCAAAAGCCCTCCAAGGCCACCCACATTAGTTGCTCCATTCACGGTTCCTGAGCTATGGGTATTGGTAATGATTGTGCTTCCATACGCAGCCCCAAATAAAGCACCGACGCGCCCGCTACCGGTTATTTGTACATCCGTTAGCCCCAAATCCTGAATCTCACTATTAGTAACGGCGCCAAATAAACCTATAACGGATTCTGTGGGGCGATTAATAAAGAGGTTAGAAATAGTGCGCCCATTGCCATCGTAATTCCCGTCAAATCGGTTTCCATCGGTACCAATTGGGGAGAAACCCGCACCGGAATTCCAGGTAGACGTTTCCGAGGCATCGATATTTGCGGTTTGCTGGAACACCGAGCCCCAGGCGCTGCTGCTTTGGGAGAGAGCTTCTAAATGCGTGAGATTGGAAATAAGGATAGGATCGCCTTCGGTGCCTGCACCGGAAGGGAAATCTCCCAGGGCAATTCCGTTTATGGAATCCGGCGTATTAAATTTCAGGTAAGGCTCACTAAAGATGTCTACAATACCCCAGGTACCGGAGAAGTCGAAACCGGAAAAGTTGCTTTGTTGCGCCATTTCCTGGATGGTAAGTCCCGTAACGGTTTGGCTGTTGTTATCTGTACCAATGCCATTGCTTTGCCCGCTGGTTTGGGTGTTCCAGTAGCTGTTGGTAATGGTACCTTCGTTTTCACCAATAAAACCCCCTTCATCAAATGCACCGCTTACACTGCCGCTGGCATAGCTGCTACTAATAGTACCATTTCCAATAAAATAGCCTATAAAGCCCCCGATTTTTCTACTACCCTGTACGGATCCGGTGGCGAAACTATTGGTAATAACCACATTATCTGAAGAACTTCCTATTAACCCACCTACGTTGGTATTCCCTGAAACATCTCCGGTCGCATAGACTCGATGGAGCGCTTCTCCCGAACCCGTAAACTGAAAATTTCCGATTAATCCACCCACATCGAGTCCACCAGAAATATCACCTGTAGCATAACTATCCGTTAATACTCCGAATGAATATTCTCCGAAAATCCCACCGACGTCATTACCATTTGCTGTAATATGTACCGAGGAAACCAGATTCTGTTGGTCACCAGTACTCGATCCTGCGATTCCTCCTGCTGTTGAATTATCATTGTCCCGATCAACGGTTATTGTACCCGAGGTATATATATAAGAGATATCAGAAAAAGATATATTACCAACTAATCCACCTACAAAGTTCAAACCTATAAAATTCAAGTCTACCAGATTCAGGCTATCTATGCTCGCATTTCGAGTATCACCAAATAACCCAATGTAGTTTTCTGTTGGTCGGTTTATGGTAAGCCCGGAAATGGTATGCCCTTTCCCTTTATATGTACCTTCAAATCTAAAACCATTCTCATCTCTACCGATAGGCGAAAACCCTGTACCTTCATCCCAACCAAATGTGGCAGAAGCATCAATATCCGCGGTTTGGATGAAGTCTGAATCCCACATGCTTTCTTCCTGACTGAGGATGAAGAGATTATCGAGGGTGGCAATCTGGTAAGGATTGCCGGAAGTCCCTTCGCCAGCGGGGAACCAAGCGATGGGATGCCCGGCCACAGAATCAGGAGCAAAGATCTGGAGATAGGGTTCCGAAAATCCGTTCACGATTCCCCAGTTCGTGCTAAAATCAAAGCCCGAAAAATTGGACTGGAATTGCATTTGGGAAGAAGTGAGCCCAATAGGAGATTGACCGTTATTATCCGAACCAATTCCATTGCTTTGCCCGCTCGTTTGGGTGTCCCAGTAGGTGGAGGTGAGTACACCACCAAAATTTCGACCAACCAGCCCTCCAATATTGGATGAACCGGTGACACTCCCTGTTGAATAGGAATTTTCGACATCTGTGAAGTCAATCAAGCCAATCAACCCGCCCACATTGTCTGTTCCACTAACTGATCCTGTAGCGTAAGAATCTGAAAATTCACCTAAAGAATAGGCAGAACCGATTAAACCTCCTACATCATCGGTACCAGAGACCGAGCCGGTAGCAAAATTACGGGTGATGCCATAGGTCCCATCGGACTCATAGCTTCCAATCAGTCCACCTACATCGCTATTTCCACTAACTGAACCCGTTGCATAGGAATCTCTTACCCGAACATTACCAATATATCCAAATAATCCTCCTACGGTACTTGAGGAACCAATTACCGACGCTGAGGAATAATTTCCCGAGCTTATAGTCACAGAACTGAAGAGTCCCCCCAGGCCTCCAACCTCGGAATCCCCACTAACGATACCAGAACTAAAACAGTTAGTGATGGTCGTTCCGGAAGATGCAACACCGAACAAACCGCCTGTTCGATCCTGGCCGGTAATATTCACATTGGTAAGTCTAAGATTATCTATCTCTGTACTTTCTATATCGCCAAACAAACCAATTCGATCCTGAGTTGGGCGGTTAATGAACAGGTTAGAGATGGTAAGTCCATTTCCGTCATAATTTCCATTGAATTCAATATTGTCCAAGCCGATAGGAGAGAAGCCTGCGCTGTCATCCCAGGTGGAGGTGATGGAGGCGTCGATGTCGGTGGTTTGCTGGAAGTAAGCGTTGTCATCCCATACCGAATCGCTCTGGCTTAGCCAGTAGAGGTTTTCGAGGGAAGAAATGAGGTAAGGATCGCCGGAGCTTCCTGTACCGGAAGGAGTGTAATCAGCCAAAGGAATTCCGTTCACAGAATCCGGGGGAAATTGCACCAAATAGGGTTGGGTAAAACCACTCATAATACCCCAGGAGTTGGTGAAATCGAACCCGCTAAAGCTGGATTTGCGTTGCATTTCTACGGAAGTAAGCCCCGTAACCGTTTGACTATTATTATCTACGCCAATCCCATCGCTTTCGCCGCTTGCTTCCGTATCCCAGTAAGTGCTGGTTATGGTGCCAAAATTACCATTACTTCCTACCACACCTCCCGCTGAGGTGTTTACCGCAGTAACCAGCGAGGTTGAATAACTGTTTTCAATAGAGCCGGACTGAAGGTTTCCAACAAGACCTCCGACAGAATTTAGACCGCTCACATCTCCGGTGGCATAACTGTCTGTAAGTATTCCTCCTGAAATACGACCGAGTAACACACCGCTATTAGAACCAGATGAGGTAACATTTGCCAATGAATATACCTGGAACACACTATCTGCTGAGCTGCTACCGATCAAGCCACCGATATTGCTATTTCCACTTACTGATCCGGAGCTATAAGAATTTTTTATGATACTTCCGGCTTCAGCAAAGCCAACAAGTGCCCCGGTATGTACACTACCAGTTATATTGGCCTGTACCAGGCCTGTATTTGTAATCGTAGCGCTGTTAGTTCTTCCAAATAAGCCCATTCGTGGTGCTAATGGCAGATTAATGAACAGGTTGGCAATGGTAAATCCCCCTCCGTCGTAGCTACCTGTAAAGGCGGTAGTAACATTCCCGATAGGAGTAAAACCTGCACCTGCATTCCAACCGGAAGTAGCAGAGGCATCGATATCAGCGGTTTGCAGGAAGTAGGCGTTGTCATCCCACACCGTATCGCTTTGGCTCAACCAGTAGAGATTTTCCAGGGAGGAGATCAGGTAAGGATCGCCGGCAGTTCCGCTTCCCGAAGGGATGGTTGCCGTTTGGGCGTTGGTGAGGGAGGGAATTGCCAGTAGGAAGAGCATAAGCAGGTAATGAAAAAGCCGACCATTTGCGAGCGATAGCGAAGCAATCTCCGAATGTTTAACTGAGTCCCTGAGACCGCTTCGTTCCTCGCGGATGGGGATTCTACTACAGTCATCCTGAGCACACTTGCGAAGGATCTTGACAATGTTGTCCCAGCTGGGTTTTAGGTTGTGCGGATTCCTCTCCCGAACGCTTTCGGGATCGGAATGACTAGTACCGTCATCCTGATCCCGATTCATCGGGGGAAGGATCTGCACAACATTGTTCCAGCTAAGTTTTGGTTTGTGCAGGCTCATCGCTTCGCCTGCCTGCCGGCATAGGCAGGCTCTGAGTGACTTTAATTGTTTTATCGGAAACCCAACTTGGTCATTCCCGCCTGTCCTCCGTAAGTATACTACGGAAGGTGGACGTAGGTGGGAATCTTGACTTGGAGAAGAGAACTGTACTTTGATGAAGTTCCAGATCCCTGCCTTCGCAGGGATGACTCTTTCCTCACTGTCATCCTGAGTAGGAAATGATTTTATAAAGTTGAGGAGTCGTAACACGAAGGATCTCAAATCGCGAATCATCGCTGTAAGTCTATTTGATACCCTTCCCCCGACAGCCGTCGGGATCAGGGTGACAGCTTTATTTTCAATTTCTCTATTGTCATCCCGAGTGCATCGTGAGTAAGGAAAGGAAATTTCGTCATCACGAGGGATCTCAAGCGTTGCTCTGCTCGAGGTTGATTTATGGTTTGATACCCTTATACCGATGACGGTGAGTGCTAAGGAAAAAGTGAGTCTTAACGAGTACTTCATGTTATGTGTTCCTTCCTTTGGTAATCATTGATAAGTGAGAAGAGAAGGAGTTTTCACTCACCTCTCACTTATCAATGATTATTTGATGAGTGTTAATTTTTTGGTGAGTATTGAATTTCCGGCCCTTAGCTGGTACAGGTAGACCCCGGAGGCCAGGTTCGCGGCATTAAATTGTACGATGTGGTATCCGGCTTCCATACGGTCGTCTACCAGGTTGGCTACCTGCCGCCCCAGGATATCGAAGACCAGTAACTCCACATTCCCGCTTTGCGGTAACTCAAACCGGATGCTGGTGCTTGGATTGAACGGGTTCGGGTAGTTTTGAGCAAGGGAATACGTTGTTGGTAACCCATCTTCAGGTTCATTGGATACCGAGGTTCCGGTGGTGATGTGGAGTTCAAAGCGTGTGGATGTTGACTCTACTTTGCCAGCTTTGGCTGTTGACACACCCCTAAATCCCTCCTGAATCGAGTTCAGGACAGGCTTCTCAAGAGGGGACTTTTTCGCTGCGGAATCAGTTGTCAATTCAAATTCGTAAGAGGAAGCATTATTCAGGTCGATAGTCTCCCCGGTAAGGTGGTCTGTTAATTCAAAAGTCCAGTCAGCGTCGAAGCTATCTAAGCCATCCCATTCCATATCGAAGTTTCCGGTTTCGGTGGTGGAGAGGTGGATGGGGAAGCTCACCTGTTCTTCGGCTTCAAGGCCGGCAAGGGAGGTAGCTGTCCATGACTGTTCATCATCAACGATAGAAATCTCGGTATACCTGCCGGCAATGGAACCCAGTTTTGGTGCTTTATAGGCATCGGAAGTAAACAGCACGAGCTGATCAGAAAAATCTCCGCTGGATACCGTAAGGCTCAACCAGCCTGTTTCTTCCTCTTGGTTTTCCCTGGGTTGTTTAAGGAGTTGGCGACTTGCTGCCTGCTGGCTGGGCTTAATATCCAGGGATGCGCCCGAGGCAAAAGCTTTTACCCAGAAGGCCTGCACGGCAGGAATCGGACCTTCGAAGATCAAATCCTGAGGCAGTCCAGAAGGCAGGGGATAGCCGTAGTTGATGCGGTAGGCTCCATTTCCTGCATTTAGCGAGTCGTCCCAAATGTAGACGACTGGAAAGGTATTCGTGATATCGTTGTTGGTGACAAGCTCCGTCCAGTCCAGGGAAACGGGATAAGGGTTGGAAATCAAATTCCAGCCGGCTGAGTCGGCCGAGACGTCATTGGTGTAGCCGAGGGAAACATCGAACGACTGGTTGAGCGTGGAGTTTTCCGAAACCAGGTATTTCGGCCAGCTATCCTCGTTTCCATCTCCGTCATCATCCCCATATACATAGAGCAGAATTCCGTTGAGTGCAGTGTTTTCGGTGGTGCTGTCTGCCGTGCCGAAGAAATCGTTCGCGCTAGAAGGAGCGGTGAAGGTCTGGGCGCCTTCCTCGTAAAAAAGCACGTTCGAATCAAACCCGGTACCGCCATCCGAACCCTCATAGCCTTCAGTATAAATGGGATCTAAGAACTCGGCGTAGGTGATATCTCCCGGGTGACCGATCATTCTCCATCCTGCCTGTCCGGCAGGCAGGCCTTCAACGGAATCAATGGTAGCCACGACTATACGATGTTCTTCCAAGGCTCTGAGATAGGGGAAGCTAAAACTATCATCCATATTCCACGCTCCGGATTCACTGAAATCAAAGCCCAAGAAACTGGTGGAGTCGATCATTTGGGCTGTGCTTAAGCCTGTTGCATCGCCGCTGCCATCACCAAATGCAATGCTTTGTCCACTGAGATCGGTGTTCCAGTAACTATCTGAGATCGTACTACCGAATACTCCTCCTATTAATCCGCCAAAATCAGAATCGCTTCCGCCCACGGAGCCTGTCGAGTAGCTGTTTGAAACCACTGCGCTTGGCACTGAAAGTCCAACAAGCCCGCCTACCCAAAATGAACCATATACCGAACCACTTGCATAGCTGTCGGTAAGTACACCGCTTAAAAACCCAATAAGTCCGCCTGTACCATTAGTATTTTCTCCCGAAGTAACATCCGCAGTGGAAAATGCCTGGTACACACTATCTGCCTGGCTATTTCCAATCAGTCCCCCGGTATCGGCCCCTCCATGTACAGATCCGGTGGAGTAGACGTGTTTAAACACCGAACCGGTATTAGCGCCTCCGGCGAGTATTCCTGTAAAAGATGAGCCCGTTACGTCTGCTTTTACTAATCCAATATTAGATATAGTAGCACTGTCCATTACTCCAAAAAATCCGATGTTGTCGTCTGAAGGGCGGTTAATGAACAGATTGGAAATTTCATTTCCACCGCCATCGTAGTTGCCCTTAAAAGGGAGCAAACTTTCGCCGATTGGAATGAATCCTGCCCCTGAATTCCAACCCGAAGTTGCCGAAGCGTCGATGTCTGCGGTTTGAAGGAAGACCGAGCCCCAGGCGCTACTGCTTTGGGAAAGGGCCTCTAAGTGCGTGAGATTGGAAATAAGGATCGGATCGCCTTCGGTGCCTGTACCGGAAGGGAAATCCCCAACGGCAATACCGTTGACCGAATCCGGAGCATTGAATTGCAGATAGGGTTTACTGAAGATTTCAACCATGCCCCAGGTGCCAGAAAAATCGAAGCCCGAAAAGTTGCCTTGTTGCGCCATTTCCTGAACGGTGAGCCCTGTAACCGTTTGGCCGTTCGTGTCGGTACCAATGCCATTACTTCGCCCGCTGGTTTGGGTGTTCCAGTAACTGTTGGTTACGTTGCCATCATTTTGTCCAATAAATGCACCTGTATCGAAGCCCCCAAATACAGTTCCGCTTGCATAGCTGTTACTAATAGTTCCATTTCCTTGAACAATGCCTATAAATCCCCCGGAATTTGAACTACCCAGTACTGATCCGGTGGCGAAACTATTGGTAATAACCACATCATCTATAGAAATTCCTATTAAACCACCTACTCGTTGTGTTCCCGAAACATCTCCAGTAGCATAGACTCGATGAAGCGCTTCTCCCGAGCCAGTAAACTCGAATCCTCCAATTAAACCACCTACATTAGTTGTTCCTGAAATATTCCCTGTAGCATAACTATCCGTTAAAACTCCGTTTGAATAATTGCCAAAAATTCCACCGACTTGATCACCATTTGCTGTAATATGTACAGAAGAAACCAAGTGCTGTTGGTTACCAGCACCCGTTCCTGCGATTCCTCCTGCTCTTGAAGAACCACCGAACTGATCAACAGTTATTGTACCCGAGGTATATATATAAGAGATGTCAGTTGTATTTAAATCACCAACTAATCCACCTACTGATATCAAACCTATAAAATTCAATTCTACCAGATTCAGACTATCTATGCGAGCATTTTGGGTTGCGCCAAATAAGCCAAGTTCCCTTTCAGTTGGTCGGTTTATGGTAAGCCCGGTTATGGAGTATCCTTGCCCTTCGTATGTCCCGTTGAATCTTGAATCGACACTACCAATTGGCGAAAACCCAGCGTTATCATCCCAGGCAGCGGTGGGGGAAGCATCTATATCGGCAGTTTGCAGGAACCAGGCGTTGTCATCCCACACCGTATCGCTTTGGCTGAGCCAGTAGAGGTTTTCGAGTGAGGAGATCAGGTAAGGATCGCCGGGAGTTCCGCTTCCTGAAGGGATGGTTGCGGTTTGGGAGTAGACATTCATCGCTGAAAACAAGTTCATACTGATGAGTGCTAAAGAAAAAGTGGATTTTAACGAGGACTTCATGTTTTATATCTTCCTTCCTTTGGTAATAATTGCAATCATGAACTTTGTGCAGAACACGGGGTAAACTTAGCGTGCTTACCCGGGGCTTCAAGCTGTTGTCCCCGGTTTGTCCCCACCCAAAAAGGCCTTTATTCGTTATTTTTTAAGCAAAACAGATTTTTTCGGATGAAAACTTTTCAACAATCTTTTCTTTTAATTTTGATCATAATAGGGGGTGGACTGGCTCCGGTTCATACCCAGGCCCGCCAACCGGTAGCGGATTCGCTCATTCAATGGCTGGATATCAACCAACAGATGGATACAACCAGGGCATTGAACCTGGCACAAATCAGTTGGGCTTTGTACAGGGGCTACCCAGACTCTTCCATGATTTATTCGAGGGAATCATTGAGGCTTTCCAAAGAACTATCATTCCCACGGGGAGAGGCTTTAGCGAACCGATACCTGGGTAATGCTCATTTTGTAATGCGGAATACAGACAGTGCCTTAGTCTATTTTGAACGCACCCTGGAATTATTTGAAGAACTGGAGGACGAGCAGGGGATTTCACAAATGAGGGCTTCGATGGGTTCCATTTATGCGGTCAACGATCAGTATGATCTGGCTATACAAAGTTTCCTGGAAGCCATACCTGCTTTTGAAGCACAGGAAAATCCTCCTGCAATAGCGGTGATGTACAATAACATCGGGAATTTATATCTCGAACAAGACTTATATGAAGAGGCACTCTCCAATTATGAAAAGGCGCTGAGCTACCTGGATGATCCCCGTAATCCTACCCACACTTTAGTATATACCAATTTGACAAATGCTCATTATGAGTTAAACCAGTTTGACGAAGCCCTGGAATATGGCTTAAAGGCGGTTGAACTGATTAATGAGTATGAGCGGTTTGTCCGTGCCCCGGCCGTATATATAATACTTGGCGAAATTTATTTGGCATTAGAAGAATATGATGAAAGTCTTACTTATTACGAGGAAGCATTGAAATACAGCATCATGTTTAGAATCAGGGACAGAGTGGTAGAGAGCAGAATTTATATCGCAAGATTGAAGGAAAGAAAGGGTGAGCACTCAGAAGCTCGTGTTATGTTAGAAGAAGCATTGAATGACCCTGTTTTATCGAGCACGGGTAATGCCAGACTCCATAAAGATGCACTGCTTCTTATGGCCAGGGTTGAGCGAGAACTGGGTAATTTTGAAAATTCTTCCGGCTATGCGCTTCAAGCTAATGTAATGGCGGATAGTATTTACAGGGAGGAAATGGCGCTGCGAATCTCAGAACTGGAAACCATTTATGAGACGGAGAAGAGGGTAGCGCAAATCCAGTTGCTGGAAATTGAAAACGAGGTGGCGAATCTCCGCTCTTTGATTATTGGGATTATGGCTTTGGTGGTTATTATTTTCATCGTTCTTGGTTTTTGGTGGTATTACAGGAGGAAATCGGAGCAGAAACGGATTAGGATGGAATCAATGAAAAGCGAGCTTCAAAAATACGGGCTTGTTATTTCTGAGAAGAATCATTTCATCTCCCGGTTCAAAGATGAGCTGGATGATGTGCGAAGGCATGTGAAAACCCTGGAAGGACGAAAGGAGCTAATGCAGCTGGTGGATTCTATTCATCAAAATATGAACCTCACAGCGGATGAAGATGAGCTCTTCAACAAAATTAACCAGGTGAATGCAGGCTTTTATTTAGAATTAAGACAACGAAGTGATTCACTTACAGAAAAGGATGAGCGCCTGGCTACGCTTATTCAAATGGATTTAAACAACAAGGATATTGCTAATATCCTGCATATTGAGCCCGGCAGTGTAAAGCGCGCCAAAACCCGGCTGAAGAAGAAGCTGAACCTGGATACCGAGACAGATTTGAATATCTATTTGAAATCGCTGGCCGCGTAGGAATTAGAAATTGAAAATTTCTAATTCCTAATTCAAAATGAAAGATTTAAAATGAAAAATGCTTCGTCATTGCGAGGGAGTCATCCCGACAACTGTCGGGGACGACCGCGGCAATCTCAGAATATTTGCTTCTATACTGAGATTGCTTCGTCGTATCCACTCCTCGCAATGACGATTTATTTTTCATCTTTCATTTTAGATTTCGAACGCTATACTTTTTGATTCTTGCTCCTAATCCTGTTGTCATTTCGAAGGAGTAAGCGACTGAGAAATCTAAAGAGTTGTCTTTGTTTACGATTTTTAGATTTCTCTCTTCGTTCGAAATGACAAAGAAAAGGATACCATACCATTCACGGCCGGTTTTTAAGGGAAATTTTGAATTAAAAATTGTGGATTATGAATTGAGGGCAAGGCCTAATTCATAATCCTTAATTCAAAATGAAAGATTTAAAATTAAAAATTTGGAATGGTGGCTGGTACACATTCTAAATTTTTCATTTTTCATTTTAAATTTTCTGTTTTCGATTTATCTCTCAGCTTTTTCAAGGCGTAAGCACCGCCCGCTGCGGCAAGGAGTCCAAGTCCGCCGTCAATAGGGGTCTGGTCAGGATCGCCGGGGAGGCCGGGTTGGGCAATGGCTAGTTCGTTGATAAATAACAGGATCGTAAAAAGAATGAATACTGCTCGTTTTTTCATAATAGTCGAATTAGGAATAAAGAATTACGAATAGGGGGTATTCCTAATTCGTAATTCTTTATTCAATTATTTGATGACAGATCGTTTGATGATGGAACAGGCTTTACAGACCTGCACCTCTTTTCCTGTTACTTTTCTCTGCACCAGGACTACATATCCACGGCCGCCCGGCTGAAGTCCTTTGCGCCTTTTGCAGAGGTAACATTCCTGGCTATATGCTGAGTTAAAGTGCATCGCTTGTTGCTTTGGGTAAGGTTTCGTTTAAGTAATGAGATCGATTTCTTTTCATGGCTTTTGTTTTGAGCTATCAGTAGGCAGCTGTCAGCCATCAGCCATCAGCCGTCAGCTGTCAGCTGTCAGCTGTCCGCTGAGCGCTTTTTACTTAATCAACGTTAACTTTTTCGTTAGTACCGTACTCCCGGCCCGGAGCTGGTACAAATACACTCCTGAAGCGAGTGCACTTGCATCAAACCGGATTTGGTGGGAGCCCGCTTCCATTCGGTCATCCACCAGGGTAGCTACCTGCCGGCCCAGCACATCGAAGACCAGTAATTCCACATTCCCGCTTTCCGGAAGCTCAAACTGGATGCTCGTACTTGGGTTGAATGGGTTTGGGTAGTTTTGAGCCAGGGCATAGGTGGCAGGCAGGTCCTGTTCCAGTTCGTCCGAAACCAGGGTTCCTGCTGCCACCCGGAGATCAAAGCGTGTGGATATCGACTCCACTTTACCAGCTTTGGCTGACACACCCCTAAATCCCCTCTCAAGAGGGGACTTCATTTCCTCGTTCCGTAGCTCCGTTACGGAATGCTTAGCGGAAGCCTGTCCGTCCGGAAGGCGGGCTCCTGCTTCCAGTTCAAAGAAATATGTGTTTCCTTCGGAAAGACTGATACTCTCCCCCGTAAGATGGTCTCTTAACTCGAAGTTGTAGCTACCGAAGGTGTCCAATCCATTCCATGTAAAGGTGAATGTTCCTGTTTCGGTGGTGGAGAGGTGGATGGGGAAATGCAACTGCTCTCCGTTTTCAAGGCTGTCAAGGGAAAGAGAAGTAGCTGCCCATAACTGTTCTTCATCTTCGATGGAAATTTCGGTGTATCGGCCAGCAATTGATTTTAGCTTTGGCGCTTTGTAGTCATCCGAAGCAAATAGAACGACCTGATCGGAGAAGTCTCCGGAACTAATACTCAGACTTATCCAGGGCACCGCAGGCTGTTTTTGGTTGCGGTCGGATAGTTGTTTGTAAAGTACCTGGCTGGCACCCTGGTAGTCTGGTTTAATGGATAAAGAAGCTCCTGTAGAAGTCGCCTTTACCCAAAAGGCCTGCATGGCTGGAATCGCGCCATCAAAAATCAAATCCTGGGGAAGGCCGGGAGGCAGGGGATAGCCGTAGTTGATGCGGTATGCACCAGAACCTGCATTCAGGGAATCATCCCAGATATAAGCTACCGGGAAGGTATTCGTGATATCTCCATTAGTTACTACTTCTGTCCAGTCGAGGGAAACGGGATAGGGATTGGAAACCAGGTTCCAACCTGCTGAATCGGCTGAGACATTATCTGTATAGCTTAAAGATACATCCAGCGTGTCATTCACCGTGGTATTTTCAGAGATGATGTATTTAGGCCAGCTGTCCTGGTTTCCGTCATTATCATCATCGCCATATACATAAAGCAGAATGCCGTTCAGTGCAGTATTCACGGAGTCGCTGTCTGCCTTTCCGAAGTAATCACTGGCTTTGGACGGGGCTGTCCAGGTTTGCGTGGCTTCTTCATAGAAATACACATTGGTGCTCCCACTTTCAGTATCTGCTCCGGTGAAGCCCTGTGTCCAGAGTGGATCGAGCAGGTCGGAGTAAGTGACATCTCCCCGATTACCCACCATTCTCCAGCCTTCGCCGGAGTCGATGGTGGCTACGACCATACGCAAGTCGCTCACGGTGGGCAGATAAGGGAAGGTGAAACCATCATCGATCGCCCACACGGTATCGGAAGCAAAATCGAAACCCGAGAAGTTGGTGGAATCAATCATCTGGGCAGTAGTAAGGCCCGTTACAATTTGAGAATTTACATCGAAACCTATACCTGTGCTCAATCCACTTGTTTGGGTATTCCAATAACTGTCAGAGACAGTGGATACAGAATTTACTCCAATAAGCCCACCGATATTAATTCCAGTCACTTTCCCGGTTGAAAAACTGCCTGCCACAGAAGAAGAGTTGGAGAGCGCGCCAAGCAAACCGCCTGCCACATTTCCGCTCACCGAACCTGTAGCATAGCTATTAGTAATGGTGCTTTCAACATTAACCGCACCAACTAAGCCGCCGACAAAATCTCCGGGTGTTGAAACATCACCTAATGAATAACTATTTGAGATATGAACTTCATTCAAAATAAGACCTACAAGGCCACCAACATTATCGGCTGTGGAAGTCACATTTCCCAGCGAATACACCTTGCGAATGTTGGAAGCAAATTCTACAGCTCCTGCTATACCACCGGCATAATCACCGCTGGCCGAAATAGTACCCGTGGTATTGCTGCTACCTATGTTGGCGAGAGACATGTTTCCTACCAGGCCACCAACACCTGTACTACCTGAAATATCACCGGAAGTGGTACAATTTGATAGTGTTGAAAGAATGCCGGGACTCCCGGTAAAAAATCCAGCTACTCCCCCCGTTGCGGCATCTCCGGTTACTGTTGCGGAAACGGAGCAATCGGTAATGGAAGCATTCGTTGCAAAGCCAATTAATCCGCCACTATACGAGCTGTCTGCGGAGACCATAACCGCTGAATGGATGTTGGTAGCAGTATTACTATTCATCCTGCCAATCAACCCGCCTACATTGGCATTTGCTGTTACCGAACCGGATACGCTAATATCATTTACTATGGTTGAATCAACAACACCTGCTAATGCACCCACTGCATCGTTCCCTGTAATGTCCACATCAAGAAGCTGAATATTTTGCAAGGCAGCGCTGTCTGCTCTTCCGAATAATCCCAGGGTGTCTTCGTCAGCGCGGTTGATAAACAAACCGGTAATGGAAAAATCCTGTCCGTCAAAAGACCCGGTAAAAGGACTGGAAGTTGAACCTATGGATTCGAAGCCGGCACCGCTGTTCCAACCGGAAGTTGGCGTAGCATCTATGTTTGTGGTTTGAATGAAATCCGAATCCCAGATACTTTCTGCCTGGCTTAAAATAAGGAGATTATCCAATGTGGTGATCTGGTACGGGTCGCCACCGGTTCCGCTTCCTGTTGGGTAAAAAGCTAAGGGATAGCCACCTATCGAATCCGGGGAAAAGGCCTGCAGATAAGGCTCCAAAAAGCCATTTACAATTCCCCATGTATTGGCAAAGTCGAAACCTGAAAAGCTGGCTTCTTGCTGCATTTGAGCAGAGGTTAAGCCCGTAACTGTCTGGGAATTATTATCCGAACCAATGCCATCGCTTTGCCCGGAAGTTTCGGTATTCCAGTAGCTGTCCGATACTTCTCCGTTGAAATTTTGACCGATCAGTCCGCCTGACGTCGATCCTGAAACGGAGCCCGTGGAATACGAAGAGTTAATAATTCTAAGTTCCAATAAGCCAATTAACCCACCAGCCTCACTACTTGTAGCATGTACAGTACCTGTGGCATAACAATTCTCAACAACATTAGTAACACCCCCGACATCAAATGCATTACCTACCAACCCGCCAATTTCAGAAGATCCGGTTACATTCCCGGTTGTATAGCAGGAACTTATTGCATTACTTCCTCCATATTGTCCTACTAAGCCTCCAATTCTATCGTCACCAGTAACCGTGGTTTCGGAAAATACTTGTTCATAGGCCCCCGAACCTGAAGGTACGTGCCCGATTAGGCCGCCAATATTATCGTTTCCTGAAACTGAGCCGGTGGAATAGCTATTGATCACAGAAGTACTACCAGAAGCCAGGCCCGCTAATGCACCGGTATTCGAAGCTCCTTCCATGTCCACATTTAGTAAGCCAATATTGGAAATGGATGCTCCGTTGATATATCCAAATAAACCTATATATCCTGTTGAAGACCGGTCAATAAAAAGGCCGGAGATCGTATAATTGTTTCCCTCATAATCCCCGTTGAAATTGGTTGTTGTATTTCCAATGGGTGAGAACCCTGCTCCCGAATCCCAGGTGGAAGTTGCCGAAGCATCAATGTCTGCGGTTTGTTGGAAATAGGCATCATCATCCCAGACAAAAGGAGCGGCGCTGAGCCATTGTATGTTTTCCAGGTTCGAAATCAGGTAAGGATCGCCTTCGCTTCCTGAACCGTTAGGAACATAACTTGAGTAGGGAAGCCCGTTTACGGAATCGATAGGGAAGCTTGCTAAAAATGGATCGGTAAAGCCGCTAAACTGAATCCATGCATCCCCAAAATTGAAGTTGGAGCGGCTTAGAAATTCGGAAGAAGTTAAGCCCGTAACCGTTTGGGAATTATTATCCGAGCCGATACCATCGCTTTGCCCGGAGGTTTCGGTATTCCAGTAGCTGTCCGATACTTCTCCGTTGAAATTTTGACCGATCAGCCCGCCTGATGTCGATCCTGAAACAAACCCTGTGGAATAGGATGAACTAACTATTCTTAATTCCAATAAGCCAACTAATCCTCCAACCGGAGAACCTGTTGCATGCGTATTGCCTGTGGCATAACAATTCTCAACAACATTAGTAACATCCCCCGCATCATATGCAGTGCCTATCAATCCCCCAATATTATTGCTTCCGGTGACATTCCCGGTTGCATAGCAGGTGCTTACTGAGTTGTTTCCTCTATATTGTCCTATTAAGCCTCCAACACTACTACTGCTACCAGTAACCGTGGCTTCGGAAAATAGTTGTTCATAGGTCCCCGAATCTGAACCCACCTGCCCAATTAAGCCGCCAACATTGTACTCCCCAAAAACTGAGCCGGTGGAATAGGCATTGGTAACAGAATTATTATTTTGACCCAGGCCTACTAATGCCCCGGTATTCGAAAATCCTTCAATGTCCACATTTAATAGCCCAAGATTGGAAATGGAAGCCCCGTTGATGTATCCAAATAAACCTATAAGTGGTGTTGAAGACCGGTTAATAAAAAGGCCGGAGATCGTATAATTATTTCCCTCATATTCTCCTTCGAAAGGGGTTGTTGTATTTCCAATGGGTGAGAACCCTGCTCCCGCATCCCAGGTGGAAGTTGTCGAAGCATCAATGTCTGCGGTTTGTTGGAAATAGATATCGTCATCCCAGGCAAAAGGAGCGGCGCTGAGCCATTGTATGTTTTCCAGGTTCGAGATCAGGTAAGGATCGCCTTCGCTTCCTGAACCGTTAGGAACATAACTTGAGTAGGGAAGTCCGTTTACGGAATCGATAGGAAAGCTTGCTAAAAATGGATCGGTAAACCCGCTAAATTGAATCCATGCATCCCCCAAATTGAAGTTGGAGCGGCTTAGAAATTCGGAAGTAGTTAAGCCCGTTACCGTTTGGGAATTATTGTCCGAGCCAATCCCATCGCTTTGCCCGGAAGTTTCGGTATTCCAGTAACTATCCGATACTTCTCCGTCGAAATTCTCACCGATCAGTCCGCCTGGTGTCGATCCTGAAACCAACCCTGTGGAATAGGAAGAGCTAACTATAGTACCATCCAATGTGCCTATTAACCCTCCAACCTTACTACCTGTAGCATGCGCATTGCCTGTGGCATAACAATTCTCAACAACAATAATTAAATTCCCGCCTGCATATGCATAACCTACCAATCCGCCAACGTCAACAGATCCGGTCACATTCCCGGTTGCATAGCAATTACTCATTTTACCACTACTACTTAGTGAAAGATCTCCTATTAAGCCTCCAACTCCGCTACCGCTACCAGTAACTGTGGCTTCGGAAAATACTTGTTCATAGGTCCCCGAGCCCGAAGTTACGAACCCAATTAGACCGCCTACATTAGCATCTCCGGAAACTGAGCCGGTGGAATAGGAATTGGTAACAGAAGTACTACCTGTAGCCAGACCTACTAATGCGCCTGTACTTGAGGCTCCTTCAATGTCCACATTTAGTAAGCCAAGATTAGAAATGGAAGCTCCGTTGATTAATCCAAATAAACCTTTATATGGTGTTGAAGACCGGTCAATAAAAAGGCCGGAGATCGTATAATTATTTCCCTCATACTCCCCGCTAAAATTGGTGGTTGAATTTCCAATGGGTGAGAAGCCCGCTCCGGAATTCCAGGTTGAGGTGATGGAGGCATCGATATCCGCGGTTTGTTCAATATAGGTAGTAGAAGTCCACGCAGAACTGTTTTCCGACAGCCAGCGAAGGTTGAAGATATCCGCAATGAGGTAGGGGTCTAGCTCGGTGCCCGAACCTTCCGGAGTAACGGACAGGGTTTGGGCTAGTATGGACCCGGGCAGGGTATCCGGGACGACCGCTTGCAGGTAAGGGAAGGAAGCATACTCCTCGATGGCCCAGGTAGTTAAAAAGTCAAATCCGGAAAAACTGGATTGGAACAGCATTTCTGCAGAAGTTAAACCCGTAACTGTCTGGGAATTATTATCCGAACCAATCCCATCGCTCTGCCCGGAAGTTTCGGTATTCCAATAGCTGTCCGATACTTCTCCATCAAAAATACTGCCAATCAGGCCTCCCGGTGTCGATCCTGAAACGGACCCTGTGGAATAGGATGAGCTAACTATTCTGGTATCCAGTTCGCCAATTAACCCACCAGCTTCAGTACTAGTTGCATGCGCATTGCCTGTGGCATAACAATTCTCAACAGCAATAGTAAGACTGGACCCATCTGCTAAACCTACCAGCCCACCTACAAAGTTAGTTCCGGTTACATTTCCGGTTGCATAGCAGCTACTTATTTTATTATTACTTCCGTCAATTTTTCCTATAAGGCCTCCAGTATCAACATTACCAGTAACCGTGGCTTCGGAAAATAGTTGATCATAGGTCCCGGAACCTGGAGGCATACTCCCGATTAAGCCGCCAACCTGATTACCTCCGGAAACTGAGCCGGTAGAATAGGTATTGGTCACAGAAGTACTACCTGTAGCCAGGCCTGCTAATGCACCGGTATTCGTAGCTCCTTCAATGTGCACATTTACTAAGCCAAGATTGGAAATGGTAGCCCCGTTGAGGTATCCAAATAAACCTATATATGATGTTAAAGACCGGTTAATAGAAAGACCAGAGATCGTATAATTATTTCCCTCATATTCCCCTCTGAAATGGGTTGTGTTATTTCCAATGGGTGAGAACCCCGCTCCCTCATCCCAGGTGGAAGTGGAGGAGGCATCAATGTCTGCCGTTTGTTGGTAATAGAAATTATTCCCCCAAGCGGTATCGGATTGGCTGAGCCAGTACAAATTGTCAGGAGTTGCGATGAGGTAAGGATCGCCAGAGGTCCCCGATCCGGTCGGGATTACGGCGGTTTGTGCTTTTCCCAATACCGGGAAAAGAAGAATTAGAAGAGCCACTCCCAAGTGAAGAGAATGAAATGCTAATCCCCTTAATGTTCTACTTAATGTCCTAGTTGTTTTACATAGATGCATATTGAAACTTCTCATAATGCTTTTTTTCGGGGTGTAGATTGAAATTTTGCTGTCTACCAGCAACCCGAAAAATCTAGGCGAACTGCCTCACTTTTTTGGTCATGTAGATTCCAAGTAGATTCAAACCAGGCGTTTTTTTGGGCGAGTATCCCTATCATAAGCCCTGTTAGATAATTACAAAATCTCCTCAAAGCAGGTATTATGAAGACATTAAAGGGTTTAATTGGCATTTTCGTAGTTATATTTTGTTCGGGGCTGGTACAGGCACAGCAATCAGAGCTGGATTCTTTAAAACAAGTCTTGGAAACTGAAATAACTGAGGATATTGTCCGGGTTGAGCGTCTACATGAAGTGGCAAGTTTGATTTACCGAAGAAATCCCAGGGAAGCGCAACCGTATTTATTTGAAGCGCTTGAAATATCTAATCAAATAGGGGATTTGGTAAAAGAAGGAGCTTCGAATCGATTATTGGGGGTAACCTATGCCTTCCTGGGAATGCAGGATAGTGCCCTGGTCTATTTTGAACGTGCACTCAGTTTATTTACCGAGCTGGAAAATCAACTTGGAATGGCAACAACAAACCAGGCTATAGGCACTATATATGCTATGCAGGGAAATTATGAGGGTGCGATTTCCCGAATCCTGGATGCAATCCCACACTTTGAGGCTTTAGGGGATTCAATCGCATTGGGAGTATCCTATTTCAACATCGCAAATATGTATAACGAGCAAGAACTCCATGAGGAAGCTCTGATTCGTTTAGAAAAAGCATTTTCTATTTATGATGAAGCAGGTATTGAAGACCGCTTGCCCAGGGTGTATACGGCTTTGGTAATTACCAATGAAAGGTTGGGAAGACTGGATGAAGCACTTAGCTACCTGGAAACAGGTATTGAGTTTTCCAATAGGTTCAATGATATACTGAGTCTTAGGAATTTACACCGTGAAGGTGGAAGGATATATGTGCAAAAAGAAGAGTACGAGGAGGCCAAATATCATACAGAAAGGGCATTGGATTTGAATAACAGGACCGGGGCTAACCCGATTGCAAAACAAAACATTGTTCAACAACTGGCCATCATTGAATTCGGGCTGGGGCGGACCGTTTCAGCAAAGCAGTATATTGAAGAGGTAATTAACTCTGAATTGATTAATACAGAAGGCAGAGAGCGATTAAAGGTGGCTTCATTAGAGCTTTATGCTGATATAGAGGCGGAATTGGGCAATGGATTAAAAGCGCATGAACTGATTAAAGAGGCTAAGGTTATTTCGGATAGTTTAGCCGAAGCCGAGAATGCCCGGAAAATTGCTGAATTGGAAACCATTTATGAAACAGAAAAAAGAATCGCTCAAATTGAGTTGCTTGAAATCAAAAATGAAGCAGCCAACCTTCGCCTACTTCTTACCATCATATTCTCAGTAATTCTTATCGCTTCTATTTCCGGATGGTATATTATTTCAACCAGACGAAAATCCGAAAGAAAGAAGAGAGAGCTGGGGGAGTTGAAAAGAGAGTTGGATAATTATGGAACCTTGATCGCTGAGAAGAATAAGTTCATGGCAAAGTTGCAGGAGAACCTGGAAGAACTGAAAATTGATGCAAAAAGCTTTCAAACCAAAAAAGGGCTTCTGAACCTGGTAGATTCAGTGAGCCAAAACATTCAGTTGACCGATCAGGAAGAGAACTTGTTTAAACGCATTGACCAGGTGAATGCCGGGTTCTTCCTGAAATTAAGGAAGATATCGGATGAAATAACACAACACGACGAGCGGTTAGCTTCGCTGGTTCAAATGGGTTTAAGCAACAAAGAGATAGGACCCATATTAGGGATCAGTCCAAGAAGTGTGAATCAGGCCCGTTACCGGTTGAAGAAGAAACTTCAACTTGAACCCGAGGTTGATTTAATTGAATATTTGAAGAAGATAGCGGCGTGGGAAATTTTGAATTAGAAATCCATAATTCAAAATGAAAGATTTAAAATGAAAAATGAATCGTCATTGCTTCTCCCGACCCCGAATACTCGGGGGGAGAAGCAATCTCAGAATATTTGCTTCTATACTGAGATTGCTTCGTCTCTCGATCCCGAAAGCTTTCGGGACGGGATTCTCGCAATATTCTATTTTTCATCTTTCATTTTAAATTTTGAATTCGCTTTTCAAAGCAGAAGTAGCCGCATGATAGCCGCTCATTCCATGTACGCCACCGCCGGGAGGAGTTGAGGAAGAGCAGATATAAACCCCGTCAATGGGCAGGGTATAAGGGTTCCATTTTATGATAGGGCGCCCAACGAGTTGCTTGAAGAATTGCGCCCCGCCGTTAATATCCCCTCCGATATAATTCTCATTATAGGCATTCATTTGCCGGGCATTCATCGTGTTATAAGAGATAATGGTATCCCGGAATCCCGGAGCATAGCGTTCGATTTGGTTTAGAATATCTTCGGTACAATCTCTGTCGGACCCATTTGGTACATGGCAATAAGCCCACAGGGTATGCTTGCCCTCCGGTGCTCGTGTATCATCAAATAAACTGGGCTGAGAGAGAAGCACATAGGGCTTTTCGGCGTAGTTGCCTTTCCAGGTTTCCCGTTCGGAATGAGCTAGTTCTTCCAGGGTTCCACCCAGGTGAACGGTTCCTGCTTTACCGCAGCCTTCATTTAGCCAGGGCACCGGCTCAGAAAGAGCAATATCGATTTTAAAGCAACCCGGGCCATAGGTATAGTTTTCGTACCGCTTCTTAAATGCATCAGGTAAGTCATCCGCACAAATCTGGGCGATTTGGTGAGGGGTTAGATCAAAGAGTACCGCTTTTGCTTTGGGGACTTCAGCTAGTTTTGTAATTCGGTTTCCGGTTTCAATCACTCCGCCCAGGCTTTTGAAGTACTCCGCCATGGAGGTAGTGATTTTCGAAGAACCGCCTTTCGCAATTGGCCAGCCGACAGCATGTAAAGTGATGGAGAGTACTAATCCAAAAGAGGCTGAGAAGGCTTTTTCCAGGGGAATAATACTATGGGCAGCCATTCCCGCAAAAAAGGCTTTAGCTTCTTTTGTTTTGAAAAGGGAGTTGGCTAAATGCGTGGTTGAAAACATCCCATACCAGCCAAAGCGGGCCATCGTAAGTGGATTCTGGGGATTGCGAAGGGTACCGAACAAATCATTCCTCAATGAATCCCAAACGTTCACAAAGTCTTTGAAAAGGCGTTCATAGCTTTTTGCATCTTGCCCGAGGCCTTCCAGTGTTTTTTCCAATGAGCGGTACCCAAGAACAGCTTCTCCATTTTCCAGAGGGTGTGCAGCTCCGACTTCAGGATGTATCCACTCTAATCCATATTGATCGAGTGGAAGGGTAGAGAGGAATGGGGAGGCAACAGCGGTTGGATGTACCGCAGAACAAACGTCGTGGTGAAATCCGGGTTCAGTGAGTTCTTTAGTCCGGGTACCACCTCCAATGGTATCCTCAGCCTCGATTACCTTAACGGATAATCCTTCCTGGGCTAAGCGAATCGCTGCTGAAAGTCCGTTAGGTCCCGAACCTACAACTACTGCATCGAATTCTGGATTTTTGGTTTTGTTCAAAGGGTATTAATTGGTTCCGCTCGTCATTTCTTCTGCCATTAATAATGCTTCATACGCATTAACAATTCCCCCGGAAGCCGAAAGTGTTGAAAAAGGTACCATTGCTTCTGATCCGGGGCGATAAACCTGGTCATTAGCTGGCTTTGTTACGGTTTTCATTAATATCTCTTTTACCTGAGCTGCAGTAAGTTCCGGGTAATAGTTCATTACTAATGCAGCTACTCCGGCAACCACTGGTGCAGCCATGCTGGTACCATCGTTTGCCTTGTATTCATCATATGGGTAGGTGGAATAGACCTCTACTCCGGGGGCAAAAATGTCCACATTTTCAACTCCATAGTTGCTGAATACCGCAGTAAGGTCAGCGCCTTCTTCCCATGAAGATGCCCCAACGGTTAGGAATGAGTATGCTTCTCCACCAGCTTCATAGTATTTGTTAGGGAAAGAGTCGGTACTGTCAATATTTTCGGAATCATTTCCGGCTCCGTTTACCAATAACACTCCCTGCTCATCGGCGAATTTAACGGCGTCGTCTACATAATGCTTTTGAGGGGAATAGCCTTTACCGAAACTCATATTAATTACTTTGGCTCCATTTTCAGCGGCATAACGAATGGCATTTGCGACGTCTTTATCCCGCTCATCACCGTTTGGCACTGCCCGAAGGATCATAAGCTTCACATCGGCGACGCCATCCATTCCAAGTTCATTATCCCTGATAGCTCCTACAATTCCTGCAACATGGGTACCGTGTTCATAGCTGGCACCTTTCACATCGTTATTTCCATAAAAGCGATTGGTCAGATCTTCATAATCATCTCCAACGATATCCCGAGGGTCGAATTCCGGGTTCATACCAAAATCGTTTAAGCCCTGGAATTGATCTACCGCTTCCTGTACATCTGCTTCAGTGATGTTATTGTCAATTAACACATTCGCAAGTTGTTTCGCCTGGGCCAGGTAGGGGCCATCGGTAGATTTAGGCTCGATATCTTCAGCGCTCAGGGAATCCATACTGGATACCCCAAGAATTTGTCGGGCTCCCATAATCGCCTGGTTAATATTCTTGAGCTGGTTCAGGTTTTGCTGTACATCCTGCTTTTCGTACTCGTATTCGGCTACGATCTTCTGATAATATTCGTATTCCTCTTTTTCTTCTCCGGTTAAAGTCTCAGGGTCTACTCCTGCGTATTTATCGGATAGTTCGGTGTATAGGCGGGTGACTTCATAAGTGTCGTCATCAACACTGCGTCCATCCGGGCCTCCTATGAAATTCCAGCCATGAATATCGTCTACATAGCCGTTTCCGTCATCATCAATGCCATTTCCAGGAATTTCATCTTCATTAACCCATACGTTGTCAGCAAGATCTTCGTGTTCTACATCGGTGCCTGAATCAATGATGGCTACAATAACTTCCTGTTTCGGAGATTTATCTTTTAAAAGCTCTTCATAGGCTTTTTCAACCCCGGTTCCGTAATAGGGGGAGCGCTCAGCTCCGGTTAAATGCCAGTCGAGTGTGGCTGAGAGTTCTTCCATTTCCATAGGCTCCTCAATTACTTCTGGAGTCGGAGATTGGTTGGCTACTTCCTTAGTGGAAGAACAGGCAAGGGTTATAATGAATAAAAGGATGAATAGGAATCGATAGTGTGAGTGCATACCTAAAGAATTATTGAAAAAATTTCGCTTAAGATAACGAATAAAAGTACTTAACGAAGACATGAAATCTGCATGAGACTCGTAAAATGGTTTTAAAATGTTTTCGTCTTTTTCTTGGTCATCCCCGATCTTCTTTGTCATCCCGGGCCTGTCTGCCGATAGGCAGGCTTGACCCGGGATGACGGACAAGAGAGAGGGTGCAGGATGACCGCAGAAGGGAGATAGGCCGAAGAATAAAGAATAAAGAACAAGGAGCAAGGAATTAAGAACATTGAACATTGAAGAATTGATAATTGCTCAATGTTCTTAACTCAAAAGAGGGACTACGCCTTTACTCTAATAAGAAGTGCATCAAGGCCGAGCGTGAATAGTATTATTATTGCAATCACGCTCAGGCTGGCTACGGGTTCCCAGATTACAAAGCCGCCCAGAGTCCCTAGTACTGCACCAAGGTATTGGATGTATTGCAACTGATCGTTGCTGGCATTTTTGATCAGGATTTCGAGGCGTTTTTCATCGTACTGGCGCAGATTATCTTCCACGAGAGCATGTACATCAAGTTGATTGATAAGCTTGTACAGGAGGGAAGTGACTACATCTTCGATGGTTCCGCTATGCTTTTCAATTCGACTGGGGAGATCGTCCAGGAAGTCGTCCAGCTTATTCAGTCCTTGTTCTACTCCGCCCGGGACTTTAGTTAAAGCTTCTTCAACCAAATCCTGCATTTCCTGACCTTTTAAGAAACTGTAGGCTTTCAAAGCCACTCTCTCGAAGGAGTTTTGTTCAATGGCCCCTTCAATTTGATCAATAACGGTTTGAGCAAGTGTGGCACGTACTTCCGGGTCGGCAACCATTTCATCTACATAGCCCACCACCAACTCTTTCAAATCGGTTCGGAAACCGGGATCATCAATGATATCCTTGATATAACCCGTTGCCTTTTCCCGGTATTTGGTGATTGCCTGCGATTCATGAATCTTCTTCTTAATGATTTCCGGGTTGATCAAATCCTCAGATACAGCCCTGGCAAGCCGAAATGCAATACGTTCTTTTTGTGCAGGGATGAGGCCTTGTCCTAAAATGGGCCTTCGGTGGGTAGGGCGGAAGAGCATCTTAATGGCAATCCAGTTGGTCAGGAAACCAATAAATCCACTGATACTTAGAATTCTTAGCAGCCCCTCAAAATTAAGGGTATATCCAAATATCGAGCCTGAGACGGAATTAAAATCCCAGAAAAAAGAAGTGACAAAACCTACTAGAAGGAATACCGGGAAAATGAATAACAGCTTAATCAGCCATTTAAACCTGGATTCTGACTTTGGTGGTGCTACATGAACAGGAGAGGCGTCCAGCTCTTTGGTTTTACTTTCAATGCGGTCACTTATTAATGACCAGAGCCGCCCAGCATACTTCTTGCTGTTTTCGGTGATGATGTTTTTTTCTTGTTCCTGAATTTCGTTCATGCCGCCGATTACGTTAAGGCAATATTAAAGTTTAAGGGGATTAAAAAAAGTTCAGATTTCAGGGAATGATTTGGGGAATATTGTTGTCGAGGCAACATAATTTAAATACATTGTTGCCGTTGCAACAAAATATTGCTTATGACAATTTCAGATTTCAACCGAATGTTTCCCGACCCAAGGCAAAAGCTGGGCTATCTTTTCTGGCAGATTAACATGCTTTGGATACGAAGTGTAAATCAAAATCTTGGGGAATCGGATCTTACCCATACCCAAATGATTACGCTAGCCAGCACGGTTTGGCTTAATTCAATTAAGGATGAGGTAAACCAGAAGGACCTGGTTGAGGCTATCAAAGTAGACCGCATGATGGTTTCCAAGATGGTGTCTAAACTAGAGAAACTAGGCTATATAGAACGCGTGCCATCTGAAAAAGACACAAGAGCAATGGCGGTTTTCCCTACAGAAAAGGGGATAGGGAAACTGCAAGAGGCTTTTCCACTCATGAAGAAGACAGAGAAAGAATTCTTTGGATTACTCGGAGAAGATGAGCCAGAACTCCGGAAAATGCTCCAACAATTCCTGGATAAAATAGAGGAGCAAATGAACATTAAACAAATAGACACTAACTCAGAATCATGACTATTCGCAAAATATCTATTCTTGCTGGGATCATCATCTTTGCAGGAGCCATTCTATTATTTAACATCCTTTCGGCTGGGCCAGACGAAGAGCAGCAGGCTTTCGCTAATGGTGCCGCCTCGGTTGGCGTAGTGGTTTTAGAAGCCAACCCAACCAGTATCATTTCAGAAATTCCATTTACCGGCCGGGTTATACCGGACGAAGAGATACTCCTTTTTGCAGAAGTAACCGGAACCCTGATTACTCAAAATAAAGAGTTCAAGGCCGGAACGATGTTTAAAAAAGGAGAGGTGGTTTTAACTATCGATGACAGGGAACAACGACAAGCAGTTCTTACTCAAAAGTCCCAGTTTAAATCTCTGCTCACTCAAACTCTGGCTGATATTAATATCGACTACCCCAATGAATACCAGGCCTGGAGTAATTACCTAAAAAGCTTTGACGTAGAGCAGGAATTACAGCCTCTTCCTGAGACTCAGAATCAAACTTTTGAACTCTTTTTAACGGGCAGAAATGTGTATTCAAATTTCTATTCGATTAAGCAAAGCGAAGTCCGGCTTTCGAAATATACCATTAGGGCTCCATACGATGGGGTACTTACTGAAGCGCTACTATTACCAGGAACCCTGGTTAGGATTAATCAACAACTGGGAAGGTTTACTAAAACAAATTCTTATGAGATCGAAGCCTCAATTAATGTGAACGACCGCTTTTTTGTGAATGAGGGGGATAGGGTAACCCTCAATCTGTCAAGTGGTGAAGACACCCAGATTCAGGCCAGGGTAGCGCGAATTAATTCTGTTGTGGATGCTGCTACCCAAACCCTGTTGGTCTATCTGACTGCTTCTGACCAGAGAATATTATCCGGGCAATATGTATTTGGTTCCATATCGGGCCAGGAGTTTGCAGGTGCACAGAAAATTGCTTCAAAAAGCCTTGTAAGGGACGATATTATATTCCTAATCAAAGACTCGATAGCTACCATTCAACAAGTAGAGGTGTTTAAAAGCACGGGAGATAGTGTGATTGTCGGGGGATTAGCCGTTGGTGATTTAGTCATTGATGAATTCCGTGATGCTTCTTTTGAAGGAACAAAAGTTATCCCGGTTAAAAACTAGAGGGAAGGATCATGAGAAAAGCGATAGAATTTTTTACCAAACATGTGGTCCTGGTAAACCTGGGAATCATATTGTTCATACTGTTTGGCAGCATAGCTGCTATGAATCTTACCTCTACTTTTTTCCCTCAGCAGGATGTTCAGTTCATCAATATTGAAGCGACATTTCCCGGAGCTTCGCCTATAGAGGTTGAAGAAGGCGTAGTGCTTAAGATTGAGGAAAGCCTGGAAGGGACTAAAGGAGTGGACCGGGTAACCTCGGTATCCCAGGAGAACTTCGGGGTAGTAACTGTAGAATTATTACCCAACCAGGACCCGAACGTGGTTCTGCAAGAAGTTAAAAATGCAGTAGACAAAGTAAGTTCCTTTCCTACTGACCTGGAACGAGTTGTTGTATTTAAACAGGAACCCGTTAACCAGGTTGGGCAGATTGCCCTAACTGGGAAAGTATCTCCGGCAACACTTAAAAGCACTATTGATGCTTTTGAAGATGTACTTCTTGCTTACGAAGGCTTGTCTCAGTTACAACTGAGCGGTTTCACTGAGCCAGAAATTCAGATTGGGGTAAGCGAAGATGCGCTACGAGCATACGGTTTAACCTTTGCAGATATAAGTCAGGCAGTGGCAGCGGCTAACATTCGGACGACTGGTGGAATTGTTCGTGGTGAGCGAAGAGAATTTACCATCCGGGTAGACGAGCGAAGCTATTATGCCAAAGGATTTAGCGAGGTGGTAGTAAAAACTCTTCCAAATGGGACTATCGTCCGTTTAAAGGATGTAGCTAAAGTTGAGGATACCTTTAGCGAGGATACCAATAAAGGAACACTTAACGGAGTGCCTGCGGTATTTATCCAGGTTACCTCCACCAATGATGAAGACATCCTCGCTGCATCTGCTTTCGTAAAGGAGTACATCGAGGAATTTAATACCCAAAATAATTCAGTAACCGCTGTTTTGGTTGATGATGCTACTATTTCGTTGGTAGAGCGAATTGCATTATTAAGAGATAATGGGCTTCTCGGTGTATTGCTTGTATTCATTCTACTTGGACTTTTCCTGAGAATCAGGCTGGCATTTTGGGTAGCCCTCGGTATTCCCATTTCCTTTTTTGGGATGATCGTACTAGCTGCTTTCTATGGGGTCACGATTAATGTTATTTCTCTGTTCGGGATGATCGTAGTGATTGGAATCCTGGTAGATGATGGTATTGTAGTGGGAGAAAACATTTACCAGAAATACGAACAGGGGATGCATCCCATACAAGCTGCAGTTGAAGGGACGATGGAAGTGGTGCCGTCAGTTACTTCCGCTATTATAACCACCTGTGTCGCTTTTGGCTTCTTCTTTTTTATCGATGGGCAGTTAGGAGATTTCTTTAGCGATATCGCTTTTGTAGTGGCCGGAGCTCTTCTTGTTTCTTTGATAGAAGTGTTTCTATTTCTCCCGGCTCACCTTGCTCATTCTAAAGACTTACATAAAAAGAAGGATGCCGAGCAAAAGGGTATCCAGGTCTGGATGGAGAAGAAGCTTACCCAGGTTCGCGAAGATCTTTATATACCCTCTCTGAGGTTTGCCCTGCGAAACAGGACATTAACCGTACTTACCTCAATAAGCTTACTGCTCATTGCTTTAGGAGCCATAGCCGGGGGATGGGTGCAAACTACCTTCTTTCCCAATATCGAGCAGAATTCAGTTACTGCCACCTTAGAAATGCCTCAGGGAACAAGTGAAGCGGTAACTCAACTACGGGTTGATCAAATAACAGAGGCAGCAGGAAGGCTTAATGAAAGCTATAAAGAATTAACAGGTGATGAAGTAGGATATATCCGGAATATTGTTGCTCAAATAGGCCCGGGAAGTAATCGAGCTACAGTTAGCTTTTACCTTCTTCCCTCAGAGTTAAGGGACATACAGAGTTTTGATATCTCATTGTCGATTAAGGAAGAAGTGGGTCCAATTCCGGATGCAACACTGCTTTCTTTTATATCTGCTAATCCCTTTGGGAAACCAGTTTCAGTATCATTAGCCTCCAATAACTTCGCTGAACTTAGAAGTGCTAAAGAGATGCTCATCGAAGAAATGAATAAGCTGGATGAGCTTAGAGATATCACGGATACTGATAACGAAGACCAGCCTGAAATCAAGATTACGCTTAAAGACAATGCTTATGCCCTTGGTTTTACCAACCGGGATGTGGTCGCACAGGTCAGAAACGCCTTTTTTGGTAACGAAGTACAGCGACTTCAACGAGGAACTACTGAGGTAAAGGTATGGACCCGGTATCTGCTTGAAGATCGGAGGGATGTAGGTGATTTACTGGACATGAGGATCAGATCGGTTAGCGGTGGTTCATATCCTCTTAGAGAACTTGCTGATATTGAATTCACCACAGGCCTCGTTTCCATTAACCACCGGGATGGAAAACGTGAGATTCGAGTGGAAGCAGAATTAGCAAATCTTGATGTTTCAGGGACTGATGCTTTGAATAAAGTTCAAAACACTGCCTTGCCACCTGTATTAGCAGCACACCCCGGAGTGACCTACCAGTTTGAAGGGCAGGTTAGGGAAACTGCCAAGGCGGCGAGTTCAGCACAAACGGCACTTCCGGTTGTACTTATTTTGTTGTTCTCGATTGTAACATTCACATTTAGGTCATTCACACAAGCCCTTGTACTATATATGATTATTCCATTCGGAATCGTGGGTGTGGCACTTGGGCACTATATCCACGGGATGCAAATTAGCTTGCTGTCCTTTTTAGGATTTGTTGCTCTTATTGGGATTCTGGTGAATGACGGCCTTGTTTATATCAATGCTTACAACCGATTGATTCGCCAGGGGCATGAAGTAATTGACGCAATCGTAGAAACAGGCCGTTCAAGATTTAGGCCTATTCTATTAACAACCGGAACTACAGCAGCAGGGTTGGCTCCTTTAATCTTTGAGAGGAGCTTCCAGGCACAATTCCTAATTCCAATGGCCATTACCATCGCATATGGACTAGTAGTGGGTACATTCCTGCTGCTCGCTTTACTTCCTACACTGCTATTAATCTCTAATGGTTTGAGAAGGAAGATTAAATGGCTGATTCACTGGGCCTGGGAAGGTGAAAGGTTGGATATAACAAGGGAGGAAATGGAACCTGCCTACAAAGAAAAGCAATGGGAGATCGAAAATGCATAGAGCAAAACTAATAGTATCAACCTTTTTACTAAGTGTACTAGCCTCAACCTTTGTTTTGGGGCAGGAAGCTGAGAATACTGAAATATCACTGCAAGAGGCGATTACTATTGCATTGCAGAACAACCATGATATCGTAATTGCGAGAAACACGGAGGAAATAAGCCAGAATAATGCTACAGCAGGTAATGCTGGGTTACTTCCATCTGTTACCGCTTCTGGCTCTTATTCTGGTACAAATACCGATACTGAGCTGCGGCTGTTTGGAGGTACTACGCAAACGATTAATGGCGCGGGTTCAACCACGCTTTCTGGATCTATAGCAGCGAATTATTTGCTGTTTGATGGGTTCGGAAATTATTATCGATTCAGGTCTTTAAAAAACCTGGAAGAACAAGCAGGAGTGCAGACTCGATTGCAAGTCGAAGGTACGCTCCTACAGGTTATTAATTTCTATTTACAGGTAGTTGCCCAGAAAAAGAGTGCAGATATAGCTCAAGAAGCCATAGAGCGATCTCTGGATCGGTTTTCAAGGGTTAATAAGCGTTTTGAGTTAGGTAATGCTACTCGTTTAGATGTGCTATCTGCCCAGGTGGATTTGAATGCAGATAGTGTTTCATACATCCAGGCAGTAACCAATCTTGAAAATGCCAAAAGGGACTTACTTGTACAGCTTGGAAGCGAACCTGATATGGATATAACCATCATGGATGATATTGAGATAGACCGGAGCTTAGGGCTTGATGGCTTATTGGATGATGCTACAAGCAGTAATGCATCCCTGGTTTTGAGCAGGCTGAATAATCAGAACGCTTTGCTGGGATTAAAACAGAATAGGTCAGGTAGGTTTCCAAAAGTCAATCTGAATGCGTCCTATGACTATTTTGAAAATAATGCCGATGCCGGGCAATTTGAATTCCTAAAGACTGTAGGTTTCTCAGGAGGTATTTCTGTATCTCTCAACTTGTTCAATGGCTTCCAGCAGGAAACAGCTATTCAAAATGCCCAGGTAGCCATTAAGAATAGTGAAGAAGCTCTTTTTCAAACTCAGAAAACATTGAAGCGAGATGTGTTGAATACCTATAGTGCATTTGAGACGAATTTATTCTTGCTGGATAAAGAGTCTTTAAACCTGGAAACAGCAGAGCTTAATTTTGAGCGCTCGGAGAACCTTTTTGAGCTGGGTCAGATTACGAATACTCAATTTAGAGAGGCTCAGTTAAACGTATCCAGAGTGCAGCTGAATATGGTTGGGCTGTTGATTCAGGCCAAGCTTTCTGAGGTGAGCCTCTACCAGCTTTCCGGTGAGTTGATCAGCTTTGGGGAGTGATTTTTTTATCTAAAGTCATCCCGCACCCCGATGCGGGATCTGTTGGGGTTTGATCGTTGATGAATAGCTGTACTAGATCAGAGATACTATCTTTACAGATCCCGGGTCAAGCTCGGGATGACGAATAAGAGGGTGCGGGATGACAAATTTCTTTTTTGTTAAGTCATCCTGATCCCGATACATCGGGAGAGGATCTAAGCGTTTATTTAATCGTTTAGATTCTTCGGCAGTAGCCTCAGAATGACAATTCTACTTTAGATCATTGCTAAAAACTTATCCTCTAGCCGGGTCATTTCCGCCTTTTCGCCCTCAGTCTGGTCGTCATAACCGATTAAATGGATAAGGCCGTGAACGAATACTCTTAGAAACTCTTTTTCGAGCTGTTCACCTAATTCGTGAGCTTGTTCTTCTATTCTTGGAGCACAACAATACAAAGTTCCTTCAATGGCTTGATTGGATTCATCTTCATCGTAGCGGAAGGAGATGATATCCGTAACATAATCCCTGGATAGGAATTCTTTGTTAACCTTGATGATTTCATCTTCACCAACATAAGCTACTTCAACAAAGGAAAAACCACATTGCTGGTCTTTTGAAATTAATTGAAGGAGTTTTACTGCTTCGAGTTCCTCAAATGGAAGGGGAAAGTTGGCTTCGTTAAAGATTTGAAGGATGGAGTTCGATTCTTCCATCAGCCTACCTAAAAGCTGAAATCGTCATCCATGCTTTCTGTAAGTGATAATGCGATACCGCACATCATCAAATCTTCCGGAAGTGAGGTGAAGTCTCCTGATATAATTGCTTCGTCTACATTGGCGTATAAACTACATCCTGCAGCTTGTTCAACGATAAGGCCGGAGGTTTTATCCCCTGACTTACCAAAAAAGGTAACCTGCTGAAGAATATCGCTGGCTACGAAAGCGGTGCAGTTATGAAGCTGTAGGAAGGTGTTATAAGAATAAACCGATACCATATTCATTTGCTCTCCATTTACATCCAACCCTAAGTGGATTTCGAGTGCTAACCTTCGGTTTTCTTCTTCATTTTTTACTTCAATTCGGAATACATCATCTCCAAGTGGTTTAGGGGTAGACCCTAAAACTTTCCCTATTGTGTCAATGTTCTCTTTTGTGAACTGGTGAATCATAAGACAATTTCTTTGCGGTGAATATACAACACAACGTGTTAACTAAAAATTAGCTTAAAGAAGTCCATACCTTGTGATTTCCTCAGTGCTTTCTACCTCATCAGCTGGTAATAGAGGGAAAGGAGTTCCCTGAAGCATAGCATTGATATTTCCCATCATCTCTTCCGCTTCCGTAAGATTACCTGATTTGTATAAAGCGAATTGAGTAATAACAAGATACTGGCGTATTTGCATAACTTCCTGCCCGAGGCTTTGGGCTCTTTGTCCCAGCGCATTGATTTGCGGACGAAGTTTGCGTTGTGTATTTATATCACCAGTTCTGCGTGCTGCATCAAATTCTGCACTTAATTCTTCCGCTCTAACCTGAGCATTCATGAATTCATCGAAGTTGTTAGTGAATTCTGTTTCAATATTGTCCTTAATCTTCAATGCCAGTCTTCCTGCATCCTCCATTTTGCCAAGTGTAATATAATTGGTGGCAAAAAGAGCCTGGAGGTTAAAGTTTTGCTCATCGGCGCGGAAAGGAAGTTTTTCCTCTGCCATTTTCAAATAAAAGGCAGCGCTGTCAGGTTGATCCTGGGATTTGAAAGTCTCCGCTAACTGAAGGAAGGTATATCTATAGTTCCCCAACATGCGGCGGATATTCTCATCAAAATATACGTCCGGGTTATTCCACTCTTTGAAACTGAAGTCTCGCAATCTGCGGGTATGAATTTCAGGGTCTATATATCCCATATACCTGGATTCCGTTTTCTTTGGGATAACTCTATAGGCCTTACCTTCTGTTCTAAAGTAGTCTTCCATACCAAGCATGCTTGGAGTGGATACCGTATTGGCAAAGTAAACAGGCCGTAACCAGTCGTTTGACTGAAGAATCTCGAGGATCATCAAATCCTGAACCTGCATGTAATAAACCCCATTACCCTGGGCATCCTGGCCATACAAACGTCCATTTACTCTCCAGTTCATGGCATTATCCAATGAATCTACAGGCATTTCAAAATCTGTACCGGATTGAAGTATTGGAAGTGCAGTATCAGGTGTTACACCAATTGCTTCTTTGTACTCAAAATCTCCTGAGAACGCTTGTCTAAGCATGTCTTTATCAACGGGGATATTGATGTTTTTTGGTTCCCATCGGTCAATTCTTGAAGTGATAATGTCTACTTCTTCATCCGTGAGATCTATTGGGAGAGGAGCAGATTCATGTGACCACTGGTTTTTTAATTGTTTGATGTACCAGTCGGTATTCAAAAGGCTTAAACACACAATTCTAACATCGGTTCGTACCCCTTCAACTTCCTGGGCATACCAAAGAGGGAAGGTGTCATTATCACCATTGGTAAATACAATAGCATTCGGGGCCAGGGAATTAAGAAGGTTTTTGGCGTAATCCGGAGCTACATATCGATTGCTTCTGTCATGATCATCCCAATTTTCTGACCCCATTAAAATGGGTGACCCAATCAGGCATAGCCCGATCACTCCATAACTTACGAGCTTATTATCCTTCGTATAGTTTTTCAGGAGGTCAATAATTCCGGTTACTCCCATACCTACCCATATGGCAAAGGCAAAGAAGGAACCTACATAGGCATAGTCACGTTCCCTCGGTTGATAGGGGTCTTGATTTAGGAATATTATAATGGCGACCCCCGTAACTATGAAAAGGGTGAGTATGGCTGAGGCCCTCCTCCAATCTGATGAAAAGTGGAAGACCATACCGAATAACCCCAGGAGAAACGGAATAAAGAAGAAGGCATTACTGGCTTTATTATTTGGATATTTTTCTTCCTCAAAACCAGACCGCCAACCGGTATCCTGTATATCAGCTTCGCGACCAATAAAATTCCAGTTAAAGTAACGGATATACATATGGTTGATCTGGTAGTCCCAGAAGTAGCTCCAGTCACTGTCATAGCGGGCATAAAAAGCTAAATCACGTGGATCCTGAGAATGCCTTCTTGGAAATAATGCCTCTGCATTTGGATCAACCTGTCCCGTGACGTTGTCAAAATTTCTACCTCTGAAAATTGGAGTATCCCCATATTGTTCCCGTTTCAGGTATTTAACAAAATCCTCAACGGTTTCAGGGTCGTTTTCATCAATTGGAGGATCTGCAATGGATCGGATCATTATAACGGAATACGAAGAGTAGCCAATCACAATCATTGCATAGCTAATCAACGCGATGTTCGCTAACCTGTATTTGTTCTTGTGCGTGTAGTAAATCCCACCGGCCAAAGAAGCCAACACGATGCCCACGAAAAGTAAGGGGCCAATCAATCCATAGGTTACATTTCCAACTTTACCGGACCAGTCAGGTAGTACCTGGATGGTAAATGGGTATACCGCCAAAAATGCAAATACAGTTATGGCTCCCATGATTGTAAAGGAGATGAGGGTAAAGTCTCGTTTCTTGAAGTAAACAATAAGTGCCACAAAGAAAATGGCTAGCAGGTTCAGGAGGTGAACCCCGATTGCCAGACCAAACATATACGCTATAAGAACTAGCCAACGCTCGTTATAAGGCTTCTCATGATTCTCAGACCATTTAAGAGCGAGCCATACTACTATTGCTGTAAAGAATATTGACATAGCATATACCTCGGCTTCAACAGCGCTAAACCAAAAGGTATCGGTAACAGAGAAGGTGAGTGCACCTACTACTGCGCCTCCATACATTCCAATTTTATCAATGGCAGACATTTGATCTGGATGCCCTCGAAACTCACGCACTAAACGTACAATAATGAGATACAAAAGCATCACTGTAAGAGCTGAAGAAAGGGCACTCAGGAAATTTATACTCACAGCTACATATTCAACGGGCATAAACATAGAGGCCAATCTACCCATCAAAGAATAGAGAGGTGCACCCGGAGGGTGATTAACCTGTAAACCATGGGCAACGGCAATGAATTCACCGGCATCCCAAAAACTGGCTGTAGGTGCTAGAGTAAGTGAGTAGATGATGAGGGAAACGAGGAATGTAAAAAGGGCTAAATATTTATTCGTCGTTTTATGATCTGAAAACATGTATATATTATCCGGCTGAAAGTTTTAGTCGAGCAATAACCAATTATTTAGCTTACAATGATAGGAATAGCCTTAATCTATTCAAAATTGATAGCATGAATTTACGAAGCAATTGCCCTTCAAAACGAAGCTTTTTTGGCACTATTTTCTAATTAACATTTATTTGCATGGTGGGGAATCCCAAAGAACGGTTTTCATCTAAACTAGGACTAATCTTAAGTGTGTTGGGCATTGCTATTGGCACCGGAAATATCTGGAGATTTCCGAGAATAGCAGCCCAGAATGGAGGGGAGGAAGGTGCAGGGGCTTTTCTCATTGCCTGGTTGTGTTTTCTTTTCCTGTGGTCAATACCTCTCATTATTGCAGAATATGGTATTGGTAGGAGCGGTAGAAAGGGGGTAATTGGATCATTTTCTGAACTGATCGGAAAGAATAAAGGCTGGATGGGTGGTTTCATCGGTTTCGTGGCCACAGCTATTATGTTCTATTACAGTGTCGTAGCCGGTTGGTGTTTATTCTACCTGATCCAGTCTATTTCTGGGGGGCTTCCGGATAGTTATACAGCTTCTCTCCAGGTTTGGGATACTTTTCAGGCCAATGGATTACCGGTAGCTTTTCATGCGGTAATTATGTTAGCCGGAGCATTTGTTGTAATCAAAGGTATTGCATCTATTGAGCGAGTAAACAAAGTGTTAATCCCCTCATTATTAGTAGTAATACTTGTCTCTTTAGTGAAGTCTCTAACTCTGGAAGGAAGTGGAGAGGGCTTAAAGTATCTGTTCACTCCTGATTGGTCTACATTAAAAAGCCCAAAAATCTGGCTTGAGGCGCTTACTCAAAATGCGTGGGATACGGGTGCTGCCTGGGGTTTGATCCTCACCTATGCCTGTTATATGAGAAAATCTGATGACGTAACAATCAGTGCCTTCCAAACTGGAATTGGTAATAATGTAATTTCACTCTTAGCTGCTGTCATCATCTTTTCTACCGTATTTGGGACCCTGGGCTCAAGTATGAGCAATGCTGAGATTTTAGATGTGATGAAGACTTCAGGCCCTGCAAGTACCGGGCTTACCTTTATTTGGATGCCTCAGCTATTTGCCTCAATGACAGGAGGAGGAATCTTCTCCGTACTTTTCTTTTTAGGCCTCACATTTGCAGCGTTTAGCTCATTAATTTCGATGATTGAGCTCGCAGTTAAAGTGTTTGTGGAACTTGGGATGGCACGGAAAAAAGCCACTATTTATGTAGCAGGAGCAGGTTTTCTATTTGGAATTCCATCAGCATTAAATCTCACATTCTTTGCTAACCAGGATTTTGTTTGGGGGGTAGGGCTTATGGTTTCCGGAGCTTTCATCTCTTACGCGGTGATCTCTTATGGAGCTGAGAAATTCAGAACTAATCTTGTTAATACCGAAGAATCAAAAACAAAATTAGGTTCCTGGTGGACGATCATCATTCGATATATCGTCCCTGTAGAAGTTATAACCTTGTTGATTTGGTGGATGTACCTAAGTGCTACAGAATATGCTCCGGATACCTGGTATAATCCGTTTAGTCCATTTTCGGTAGCTACAGTAGTGATTCAGTGGGCAATCGCGCTTGCACTGGTTTACTTCTTCAACAAGAGAATAATAGCTAAAGCTGAAGCTAGTTGATTTTACCTTCGATTCGCTGAAGTGAGTCCCTTATTTCCTTAAGAACTTCAACCATGGATTCGTCACCCTGAGGGGAGGCTCCGCTCTGATTATCTGTGACTTTGTCTCTTTGATCAAATACCAGCTGCCTGAATTCGTGCGCATCAACTATTCCAATTAAGCTCAGGTCCGCAGAAGCAGTAGCTGAGTTTCCTGCAGTTTCTATTTTGAGAATGCTAAGTCCAAAGCTGCGTAGTAAAGGACCTTCCCTAAAAGTGATATCCTGGATTTTATCCAAAGGAATTGTTTTCTCGATTTGTACAAGGAATCCTTTTTTGAATCTTAGCGAACGGGTTGTAAGCTCACATTCTAGTCGTTCGTAATATTTATTGATAAAAAACGGAGCAATAATTACCCAAAGAGGAATAATTGGGATAGTTATTATTGATACAAGCAGGATGAATAAACCATACAGATTTAGGTATGTTTTAAGCTTAGGGTTGAATTCTGCTTCTTTTAGTACAACAGCTTTTTGGGACATAGAAGATTAAATAGTTAGATAAAAAAAAGGCGCTCAATGAACGCCTCAAATAAATCCTTTTTTGGGATAAGATGAAATCTAGTTTTCAGCAACTTCAGGTATTTTGTCGCGATCGACTAACTTCATTGCTGCAGAGTTCATACAATAACGAAGTCCTGTAGGGTGGGGCCCGTCATCGAACACATGTCCAAGATGTCCTCCGCAATTGGAACATACGATTTCGGTGCGAACCATAAATAAACTACGGTCTTCCAGTTCAACTACTAAGGAGTCGTCAATTGGTTGCCAAAAGCTTGGCCAGCCGGTACCGCTTTTGTATTTATGTTTAGAGTCATAAAGTATCTGTCCACAACCGGCACAAACATAAATGCCATCTTCTTTTGAGTCGAAGTATTCATTTACATATGGGAATTCAGTCCCTTTTTTCCGAAGAATGCGGAACTGAGCTGGAGTTAAAATCTCTTTCCACTCCGCTTCAGTTTTTTGGTAAGGAAAAGTAGGCACAGTATCGAGCATAGCTTCAAACGTATGGTCATGATTATGATCATGGTTGTGATGGTCATCTTCGTGTGATTTAGACGAAGCAACGATCACTACAAGGATCAAAGGCAATAAAAGGTAGATTTGTCTAGGCATCGTTATGGTTTTTTGTTTTTAACATTTATGCTATAAATAATCATTCCTATGACTATTTATCATCACAAAACCATAACAATTCAGATTTGTCTACCAATCTAATTCCCAATTATTGAACTCATCTTCAAGCAATGGGAGATTCTTTTGATGAAATACTCTTACACCTATGGTGAATCCAACCCAGAACCGATATTGCCTTCCCTTAGCTGAGGGAGACCAAAGGCTGTACCAGGTGTAATCGTTTGTATTATCAACTCTTGTAACCTGCATATTTATGCTTGGTCCACCAAATACGGACGCGCCGTTTCCAAACCTCTTACCAAGCATATATTTATAGGTGAAAATTCGGTTTTTAGTTCGATCCCAATCACCTTCGAACAGATGGAATACACTAAACTCCTGGTTGACGAATAGGGTAGTACTCTCAACGTTTTCAAAAGAATCCTGGATGTTTTTTTCTAGAGCCACTGCAAGGCCAACTCGATAAACATCCCTATCTAGCAGAGTGTTATATCCAAAAAGGAGGGAGTTATACACTCGATAAGTTCCGGTAGTAATGCCAACATCTGTCCAACCTGCATCAGAGAAACGGGTTTCCACATTGCCTCTTCCATTGCCATAAATACTTAACAACCCAATAGGAACTCCTTCAAATTCTTTAGCAATGTTTATTAAGCCAATCTGAAGGCCCATCGCTTCTTTAGAATAGTTTACAGCAGCAAACTGCAGGCCTTCTAGGTTATCGGCTATATTTGCAATTCCAGCTGCTGATAATCCTTCAATATCTCTTGCGATATTAAAACCTCCTGAAGCAACCAGCCCGCTTACATTACGTTCTGCATAATTCAGGAAGCCAGAAGCCAATAGCCCTTCAATAGATCCTCTTGAAATGTTCGCAACCCCAGCAGCCTGTAATCCTGAGATGTCATTGTCTGCAAAATTAATTCCCCCCGTTGCCTGGAAGCCTTCTACATCGTCTCCCGCGTAATTGAACAACGGAGCTACCTGAAGCCCTGATAAATCTCGTTTCGTATAGTTGAAAACTCCAGCCGCATGTAGCCCTTCGATATCTCGTTGGCTAATATTTGCAACCCCAGCAAGCTGCAAACCTGATGAGCCTCTTTTGGAATAATTTATTCCACCACTAAAATGAAGTCCTTCAAGCCAATCATTAGAAATATTTGCAAGTCCTGATAGCTGGATTCCTGACATATCCCGTTCCGAGAAGTTAATTAACCCGGATACATTAAAACCTGCCATATCTCCACTGGTCACATTAGCAAGTCCTGATAACTGGAAGCCATGTGCGTAATATTTATTGTAGTTGAACAGGGGAGCGAATTCATAACCGTCCAAACCGCCATGATATCCTGCCAATAAGTTGATAGAATATTTGGCAGAATAATCCAGGGTTTTTGCACCATTAGTGCTGATAGGTGGAAATAGAGTTACCCGCCATTTTCTGTATTCAAGATCGGAGGAATACGTTTGTGCTTGTGAGGGTAAACTTAGAAGAGGAGTTAAGAAAAGAAGAAATAGTGCCCGTAAAGTAAATTGACGAATCATAGTGCGAATGAGATTACCATTAAACTCAACGCACTACGAAGATGTTTTTAAAAGTTTCAGCCCTTAGGTAGTTGTTACAGTATTTAACTAATCGCCAAGTACATCATTCCACATAACCACCTCATCTACACTATTAAGTAGTTCTTTATATTCGCCAATAATAGTTATGGAATTTATGGTATCACCTTGCTGAATCTGGTTCACTACAGCCTGATCTTCTTCTGATACTACTTCACCAAAAACGCTATGACGACCGTCAAGCCAGGGAGTTGGTATATGGGTAATAAAAAACTGGCTTCCGTTTGTACCCGGTCCGGCGTTTGCCATCGACAATTTACCAGGGGCATCATGCAAAAGTTCAGGATCGAATTCGTCTTCAAACCTGTATCCGGGTCCACCTCGGCCATCTCCGTTTGGGCAACCTCCCTGGATCATAAAATCAGGAATCACACGATGAAAATTCAATCCGTTATAGTATCCCCGTTGTACCAGGTTAACAAAATTGGCTACTGTTTTGGGGGTTTTATCAGGGAATAATGTGAGGTTAATAATTCCCTTTGAGGTATCAAATTTTGCTTGTAATGCCATAATTTATTGTGATAGAATGATTGAGATAAATAGAAAATTTGAATCAACTCCCGGATTCTGCTTTCCTGTTTGAGCGTTAGAAATGTGATGGAATTTATAACCGAATGCTAAAGAAAAAAAGTGGTCATTCGCCAGTACCAAAGATGGTTCAATTTCAAAGGTAAAGTTAAACTGGCGACCCTTATCTGTCGGAAAATCTTGGTTCATGATCATTACCCCACCTGATGTATTCAGTTGAAGTTCAAATATGCGTGAAATTGGTAGGTAGGTGACCAAACCTATAGGTGAAAAACCAAATCCCGATGCAATATCTTTTTCTTTTCCATCATCTCTTTTTTCATAATCGTAATAGATATAGGGAGTAATGCCAACCTGGTAATAAACAGGAAAGCCCTTGAAGGTATGTGCTGTTTTCCTTTGGTATCTAAGTTGAGTAATGGTTGTTTGTGAATTAGGGGTCTTGCCCAGAAGTTTTACTGATTGTGGAGAATAACCAGCAAAGATTGAGAACTTGTGCTGTGTGCTGGTCTTATCCTGGATTTGTCCGTTTACTGAAGTTGTAAGAAATAATGCCAGCATGCTTACTAGAAGTGCTGGTCTCCTACTTTTTGGCATGTAAATTTGTTTTTGTTTGTTTGAATTGATCGACTGAGGAAAGTATCCATATCAAAACCCAGGCCCCACCGAGATAGTATTGCTGATAGATCAAAAGAGATAAAACAGAGAGGAGGTAAATAGTGTGATAGAACCAGACAGGTACTTCTTTGTTAGTCGATCGGGATTGTAGGAAACTCACAAAAAAAGAAAGGATTTTGCCAAAGAGCAAAATCCCTGTATATATCCAAATGGCTATTCCAAGCCCGGAGTAGTTAGTAGTACAAAAGAGAAGAATTAGGAGAAGAGACAGGATGTCAACAATGACATGTTTAATCCAGTACATCTAAATTAGAAGTAATCCTCATCTTCAACAGTTCCAACCAAAGAAACGTCTCGAGCTAATAAGCCCTTATCACCTGAATCCAAAATAAATTCAACCTTTTCGCCACGTTTCAATTTTTTAAAGCCCTCAGAATTGATCTCAGAATAGTGGACAAATATTTCCTCTTCCTGATCCTGATCTGAGCTTATGAAACCATAACCTTTTATGTTATGAAACCACTTAACAGTTCCGGTTTGTTTTTCTTTAGACGACATATTATTTCCTTATTTCTGACCCGACAAAGACAGTAAGCAAATAAAACGCTAATACCTATGTATATCAAGTTAAAATTTAATATTTGATTTTTTTAATGAATGTTAATCTCATTAATCCATATCACATTTGTCTTTAACTGACCAGCTCTTGAGCTCTTTGTTAGTTCAGATTCCCAGGGAAAATCATCTTTAAATTCTATGTTTACAATCAGTCCTTCAATAGAAAGAATACTCCCTTTACGAATCCCTTTAATTTGTTTTGCCATTTCTTTTGAAGAGGGAACTAAGTGCCACAAATCAATTTGATTATAAACGTCTTCGAGGGGCATTGGAGGAGAAGAGTAATCTAAGTCGTAGTATCTATCGCTTAAAGAAAAGTGAAGGAAATCGAGGTTCCTTTCATCTGAAAGTTCTTTCCAGCCAACTAAAGCATCTATAGGGCTGAATTCACTTCTTGAATCTATATAGTATCGTCTTTTCTCTATTACTCTTACGTCACCGGAAATTTTCTTGAGTGGTGTGATTGTAGCATATTTAAATGTAAAGGGCTTCTCCCAGCTCAATCTCTCTACAGTAGGTTCTGAATCTACTAATTGGCCCGGGCCATGGTTTATCGGAAACACCGACCATACATAAAAACCTGAACAAGCTACTATACCAAGCAGTATAAACCTCAGCATTGCGTCTCCTTACTTTTCTTAATAAGAGAAAAGTTGGAAAAGATGTTACATAAATTTAGAAGGGATAGGGGTTATTAACGATCGTGATAGGCCAAAATAAAAGCCTCTAAATCTTCTACATAAAAGTTATTGAGAGCTTTAGTTCCATTTGTAGAAAAAATATCTTCGAAACTAACTTCAGGGGTATTTAAATAATCGAATGAAAGCTTACCATTTAGAAACTTAACTTCAATAATTTCATCGTGATTATATTCGATTTTATTATTCGCTAAATACGAAGTGTAGCCAGAAATGAAGTTACCTTCAGAATCCTCAAAATTATTTGCCTCTATTATGGATTGATTCTGAAAGTTTTTATTAACTATTTCCCTCACGTCTTCACTTACAACCATATATATTGAGTTCTCAGTTATTCCAAGTCGAACTTCATTGTACTTGTCGGTGATCTCAAAAATTATTTTATCAGTTTTTGGGGAATCCGCAGCTTGAAGATGAGAATGAGCTGAAAAAGCTGAGATAATGAATGCCACCAAAAAAGTTGTGAGAGCAGGAAAGGTTAATTTTTTCATATTTAAATGTACTTTAATCCCGTAATTCCAAAAATAACTATTATAAGACGCAAATAGTTCTATATTAGTTTCACGGTATTAGGATATTAATCAGATTCTTGAAAAAATTCTACAGGTAACAAGTACTAAAACTAACAATGCAATTTCAGTTAAATCCGTCAGAATTTTTAATTCTTATTGTTGACGATACAGAGACGAACATTAAGCTATTGTCACATGTACTTAGAGGAGAGGGCTTTACACCAATCGTTGCATTTAACGGTACGGATGCAATTGAATTAATTAAAGCCAGGAAGCCGGAGCTTGTTTTATTAGATATTATGATGCCGGATATGACTGGTTATGAGGTATGTAGAATTATAAAAAGTGATGAAAATCTAAGTTCTATTCCTATAATTTTTCTAAGCGCCTTGTCTGAAACGAGTGATAAGGTAGAAGGATTTGAAGCCGGCGGGGTAGACTATATCACAAAACCCTATCAAAAAGATGAGGTTCTGGCACGTATTAGAACCCACCTTGTTCTGGGTAAGCTGCAAAAAGAGCGTGAAGAACGAATTGAAATATTAAGAAACCGGGAGCTGGAGCTCCAGGAATTGAATTCAAAAAAAGATCAGTTAGTTCGTATTGTAAGTCATGATATAAAGAACCCGCTAACAGGTATTGTAGGTCTGGCAAACCTGATCAGGAATACTCCTAATCTGCCAGAAGGAGAAATTGATAAGATGCTCGGTGTGATGGAGTCGAGCGGCAAGAAGTTGATGGACTTAGTAAAGGAAGTATTGGATTCGGAAGTGGAATCAACAAGCAAGGAAAGTCTTAAGCTCACCGAATCATATTTGAAAGACCTGGCTGAAAAGGTTATTTCTGTAAACCAACCTAAAGCCATACTAAAGGATATACAGTTAAATCTTGTAGAAAAGCTAGTTACTTCAAAAATGATGCTGGATCATTCTAAGATGGAAATTGCTCTGAATAATCTGGTAGCAAATGCTTTAAAGTTTACAGAACGTGAAGGTAATGTTACCCTGCATGTTGTATCTGATAGCACTAAAGTTCTTTTTAAAGTAGAAGACGATGGCGTGGGGATTCCACAAAGGGTTAAGGAATCAATGTTTGGCAATGAAACAGGGAGTGTCCAAAATTCACATCTTGGCACAGAGGGGGAAAAGGGTACAGGTTTAGGTTTAGAGGTTGTTGAAAAATATATTAATATGCACAAGGGTAGAGTTTGGGTAGAGTCACAAGAAGGTGTTGGCTCTACGTTCTTCATAGAGCTCCCCATAAATCAATAGTTTAACTTCCTTAAGATTATGCAGTACACCGTCTTGGTCATCGATGATGATGAGCCTATTCATTTTATGACAGAAAACTTATTAGGTAGAGAGTTTAATGTGGTTCATGCCAAGAATGCTCAGGAAGCTATTGATATCCTTTCCAATACTAAGATAAATCTCATTCTATCTGATATTCATATGCCGGGTCTTACAGGTTTGGAATTACTGGAATCAATTCGCCAGGACAATGAAAAGAGACAAATCCCGGTCTTGATAATGACAAATCTACCAACGATAGAAAAAGAGCGGAAGGCATTAGATTTGGGAGCTGCTGATTTTATCAAAAAAGAATTGTTTACCTCTGACAGGGATCGGATACTAGAACTTGTCAGGATGAAGCTGGTTACAAATATCGATGTTTCAGATTTAGAAGAGGATCTTGCTGAAAACAAAAACAAGCTGGTTATGAGATTGATGGAAAGTGCACTCTCAGGTTCATTTTCCAATACCGTAGATATTCTCTGTTCTGAGCTAATGGCCATTCTTGAATCCGATTTTCTTGGATTCTGGATAGTAAAAGAGGATGTCTCTGAGTTGGTCCATTTTTATGGAGACGATAAACCCGATGATGAAGCCATTACTTCAATTACAAAAGAACAATCTTTCCAGCATCTTTTAGATACTCAATCTCCTTATTTGTGCAATCATATTTATAACGATGAGTTGGGCTTCTTTTCTGAATTCTCAAAAGAGAAAAAATTATCGGCCGAGATTTCAGTCCCTCTTTTTTCAGTAAATGAAAAAAGCTTGTTGATGAACAACCTAAAGGTCCCTGAAAAATCTGATCTTTTTGGAGTCATAATTATAAAACGTGGGGTTTTGTTTTCTTCGAATGAGTTTTCATTAATCTCAAGGTTAATCACTCAAACAGGTTCAATCTTGTGGAGGCTGCATAAAAAGAATGCAGGCTAATTTTTTTTGGAGGAAGTTTGAAGGTATTACTTGTTATCGAGGGGACTTATCCTTGGTACAGAGGAGGGGTAAGTGAATGGATTTACCAGTATTTAACTCATTGCCCTGCTATTGACTTTAGCATTCTCCAAATCGCTACCGATACCTACAGGCCTCTTTCTTTAGAATCTGCTTTATATCCAATCCCAAAAAATGTAGTTCAGTTTACAAGAATTCCCCCGCCCAGTTTTGATACAAACTGGTCAAATAGTTTAGGGCTATGGTTTGAAGATCATCGCGCAGAAATTTCTTCAGCAAATTCTGCCTTTGACCTCATTCATGCAACGAATACAGGTTTTGCAGGTTGGTTAAGCACCATGCTGTCCGATGTCTCAAATAAGCCATTGGTTTTGACCGAACATGCAATTTACTGGCTGGAAGTTCAGAAGGGAGCGGTAGCACTAGAGTGCGGGTATGAAATCCCTGATAACGATTATTCGAAAAAGGAAATCGAAGTGCTATTTCAAGATATAGCTGAGGTTGTATATGACAAATCAAGCCAGGTTATCACTGTTTCAGAAAGCAATATTCCTTTTCAGAAACAACTTGGTGCTAGTGATATAAGGTACATTCCAAATGGAGTCGAGAATTCATGGATTAATTCAGCAAAAAAAACGAATAAAAGGCCAGTAATTGGATGGGTAGGTAGATGTGCTGAAATGAAGAACCCACTTCAATTTTTTGATTATGTAGATGCCTTTAACTCAGAGGGTTTTAATGCAGAATATTTGATGCTCTTGAGTGGGGCAAATGAACCTGAACTAGAAAAGAGAGTACGAGAGCGGAGTTCCCACTATCCTGAAGTGACGATGGTTTGGAATAAATCGTCCAGAGATTTTTACTCTAAAATGGATATGCTTTTGATAACAAGTCATAATGAGTCACAGCCACTTGTATTGTTTGAAGCATTAGCAAACAAAGTGCTCCCTGTTGGCCGAAGAGTAGGGGATGTTACCAATAGATATGGTTTGACCTTTCCTAAATCCGATAGTATCAATTTGATTTGTAAGGAAGTCTGCAAGAAATGGAAAAATCGAGCAGTGTTTGAAGAATTTCTAGAAGAGCGTCATGCCCTTGTTGCTCAAAAGCATACCTGGAAAAAAATATTTGAAGAGTACGAAGAAGTACTTCATTGGCTTCTAGCAAGAGAAGAGGCACTATAGTGAGTGCTAAGAAACCTATAGTACTATTTGAGACAGAAGGATCCTACCCTTACAGTGGTGGTGGAGTTTCAACCTGGGCACATATTCTCTGTTCCGAACTGGTCGATAAGATAGATTTCTATATCTATACGATTACAGGAAATCCTTTTGTTGAAAGCAGGTATAAGCTTACGGAAAATGTGAAGAAGATCATCCATATTCCCTTATGGGGAGTGGAGGAACCTGTTCAGTTTTATGATGAAGAAGAGCTTTTTTCATATCAGATTATTAAAAAGGCAAGGACAACCAGATCGGTAATTAAGGAGCAGTTTACTCCAATCTTTCATGATTTTGTAGAGACGTTGTTTAACCCATTCCGGGATCCTGTTGAGATCAGTGAGATTATTTACGGAATGTGGAAATACTTTGAGGTATATGACTATAAAGAAACAATGAGAGAAGCTTCGCTTTGGCTCAAGTTCAAGCATCATCTCACAGATAAATTTAAAGAGCAAAAGGATGTAGCTACTGAACCCATGGTATTTGATGTTACCTTTGGAATGCGCTGGTTATATCATTTCCTAATGCCTTTGGCGGTAAAAGTACCGAAGGAAGTAGATGTTTGCCATGCTACCATAGCTGGTTTTCCCGCATTAGCATCTATTGTTGCCAAATACGAATACGGTACTCCAAGTATGGTTACTGACCACGGAGTGTATATTAGAGAGCGCCTGATTAACCTGGGAAGGGCTGATATGCCATTCTTTTCGAAACAGCTTCTACTCAACCTGGCTACGCTTGTAACCAGGGCGGTATATTATACAGCGGATCAAATCTCTCCCGTTACAACGGCAAATCAGAAGTGGGAAGAGAAGTTCGAAGCGGATAAGGATAAGATCATACCAATCTATAATGGGGTGGATACCAATATCTTTAACCCTACTCTTAAGCCATCTCATACTGCTGACAAGCCAACAGTAGTTGCAGTTGCACATATATTTCCACTGAAGGATATAGAGACTATGATCAGGACATGCGACCTGGTCCGAAAAGAAATCAAGGATGTTCAGTTTATTGTTTATGGGAGCCTGGATGTAGACAAAGAATATGTGGAGAAATGCGAAAGCTTAATCAAAGAATTGGATGTAAAAGACCATTTTCGTTTTGGGGGCTTTCATGATAAACCTAGTATGGTATTTAATGAAGGAGATATATCCATTCTTACTTCTATTTCAGAAGGCTTTCCATACACCGTGATTGAATCCATGAGTTGTCAACGGCCTGTTGTGGCAACAGATGTTGGAGGAATAAAGGATGCATTGGAAGGCTGCGGAATACTTTGTAAACCAAGAGATCCAAAGGCTATAGCAGAAGGAGTGATTACACTGTTAAAGGATACAAATCTAAGGCTTGAGCTAGGCAAAAAGTCCAGAGAAAAAGTACTCCTTAATTTTACCACCCAAAAAAGTGTAGACTCCTATTATGAAAGTTATCAACGACTTACCCAGTTGCCTCGGGAGCCATTAAAGAACACAGTGAAGGTAAAGTCTGTAGCGAAGTTTCTTGAGATGCTGAATCAAAAAAAGGAGCTTGTTGAGCAAACAGCATGACATATCACCAGATAGTAATCTGATTTCGGAGAACAGGGAAACTCTGGTAATCCAGGTAAAGGAAGTTGTGGATATACCAATGAGTAGTTGGGCGGTGGCTGCTACGATTGAATCATTAGGTATCCGTGATATAGATGCGAATACGGATTATGGATATGAAAATGTATTCGAATTGGCTGAGTTTGTTTTCAAGAGAATTCAGGAAGAACTGGATAGTGGAGAGCAAGAAAAAGTAAGAGAAAAATATCGCGTTGGTTTTTTTGAGTCGATTGGGCTGTTTGGTAAATATTATTCCGCGGGCGTTGTGCTTTCGATGCCAATGTTAATCCAGATTGCAGCAATTCTAATTTTCGAATATGCATTATGGGCCTGGTTACGATTTAATGAAGCTCAGGCAACCGTAATCGCTTTTGGTACAATTGCATCTTTTATTATAACCGGTGGGTTTATCCAGGTTATTGGCCGCTTGGTATCAAAATACAAGGGTGAAGAAAACTACTATCTGGCTGCAAAAGCTATAACCAAGGTATTAAGATTCGCTGTTCCGGTTGTGCTTATAAGTGCTTTAATATTGATTTTACTTAATGCTGCTTTTCCCTTTTACCCGGTAAGTATGTTGCTGCTATCAGTGATTTATTTCCTGTTGATCTCAGTACTGTTATTAGCTGCTTCAGTTCTCTATGCTTCCGAATTAAGGTTCATGATCTTATTCTCCATCACAGTAGCAACTTTTCTTGTAATTGTTCTCATGGAGGTCACAACGCTAGGAGTATATGTAACCCAATGGATTGGAATCATCTTCGCTACTACATTGATGGGGGGCTATTCCTTTTTGTATTACCGGATTAAGATCCGCGAACTTCGGCAGGAATTGATTAAGCAAACGTTACCAAATCAAGAGGTGAGCTATTATAATAACTATCGTTACTTCGTTTATGGCTTTTGCTACTTCCTCTTTTTGTTTATGGACAGGTTATTAGCCTGGTCGGCGGGACCACCACCACCTCCTTATCTCATTTGGTTTAATACCCCTTATGAACTTGGTATGGATTGGGCATTGATAAGCTTTGTAATCACCATTGCAACTCTTGAATACAGCATACATGCGTTTTCGCGGTACCTGATACCGGCACAAAAAAGTATTGCACTAAATGATTTTAAGGCCTTTAATAAGTATTTCCGGCGCTTTTATGTGAGACAAATCCTGTTGCTCTTGGCCATAAGTACCATTTCAATTCTTATTACCTATTACGGAATTTTGAGCCTGAGAATGTTTGAGGAAAGCATTCCTGAGATAAGAGATTTTTTTGCTAACCCCATCACTTTTAAAGTGTTTTGGACGGGGAGCATAGGCTATGTTTTTTTAGTATTTGGATTACTTAATTCTCTATTTTTCTTTACGTTGAATAGGGCATCATTAGTAATGTATTCAATCATTTTTGCCTTGTTGGTTAATTTTGTGGTGGGCTTTATTTGCAGTAGATGGTATGGAATGGAATATGCAACTGTGGGTATGTTAGCAGGGGCAATAACATTTGCTTTCGTCACATGGATGCTCGCCAGAAGGTTTTTTAGGCATTTGGATTATTATTATTACTCAGCATATTAAGGGTATAAATGAAAGATGTTAAGTCATATCTCAATCAGGTAGGCAGTAGGCTCGGTAAAGCATTTTCTCTACAAGAATTTAGCCTGGAAGATGAGCTAAAGTTTTGGGCTCATTCTGCAGAACATATGTCCAGAGCTGAACCCCCATCATTTCGTGATATTGTAAGATGGATGGATATCTTATATAAGGCTCCAATCCATATCGTATACCGGAAGCAGGGGGAAGAGCTATTTCTTTTTAAGAGGTTTGTTAACCTGGAGAATCTGATAGGAAAGGATTCCAGAAGTGACCTCAACGAAAATGAGAAAGAAGCTCTAAGCTCGTTTGAACAACAGGTTCAAAATTTGCAGCAAAAAAAGAAGTGGTATCCGGAGTTAAGTGAGCACGGGATTTCTTCAAACTCAGTCGGTAATTGCGAGCATATTCCTCTTTATGACGAAAACAGTGAAGTTTGGGGATTATACATAGTTGGGCCTAATACTCGTTGCCCCGAGGTAATTGCGCCACGTATTTCGATCGTTGGCAGACTGCTCTACATTTGGTTAAGTAACATTGAAAAAGAAGAAGAGGGCCAAAAGAATAATTACCGGAATAAAATGAGTGAAATTGTTTCGGAGTTGGGAAGTGGCGCACTAAATACAGAATCAATGGCTCGATTCTTTCTGCGCTTCATGATGAGTACCTACAGTAGCGAACAAGGAGCTATTGTAGAAACTTCGGGGGGAACGGCAAATCTAATTTTTTCTGAGGGTTTTAATGCAGAACAAATCAGTTCTCTAATTTCGGAAAACGATAACATTCTAAAAGCGGATGGCTCTGATAAAGTTTACACTTTAGAATCATCTCAATTGGGAAGAGTTTCAGCCATTTCTTTTTCCGAAAATGATGTCTCTGGTATTTTATTACTCAGCCAAGCGGGCAAAGAAGGGGATAAAGAATTAGAGTATAATTCATTTGTAGCCAGACAGATAGGGAAGTTACTTAATCATAGAAATGATAATGATTTATTCACTGGTCATCTATTAGAAACCTATTACCAAATGTTGCGCTCGATAGAGCAGGAGAGAGAAAAAACAGCCTTTCATACTCCAAGGATGATAGCCTTTGTAGAGCGTTTTGCTATGATTTTTGGTCTTGATGAGAAGGAAACTGAAATCCTGAAACTTTCCGCAAAACTCCATGATATTGGTTATGTAGGCTCTCTTAGTGTAGAAACTGAGGCATCTATCGGTTCAGAGCTTAGCCATCCTCTAACGGGATATAAACTCATCGATCAGCTTCCGGTTCACGAGGATGTAAAAACGGGAGTATTAACGCATCAGGAATGGGTAAATGGAGAGGGTAGCCCGCAAGGGCTTGGTGCATCGGAGATTTCCTGGACGGGTAAGATTATAGGTATTTTTGAGTATATCGTAGAGTTCATTGAGTCCAACCAAAACGATAGCTCAAAATCTGGAGAAGAATGGGTGGAGCAGCTTTCCCAAAATATTATTGAAAGAGCTGACCTTCAATTTGATATGGTAATTGTTCCAACCGTCATCGAATTGGTTAAGATGCTCGGTTGGGAAATGTGTATTCAGCTCGGAACTGAATAAACATCATGCTTAAAAGATTATTTTTTAAAGCGATGATGATTTCTATAATCACTTTTTTAGCGTGTAAAACGACTGATGAAATAGTTGTTGGAAATGGTATTGAATCAATAACCCATTTCGGAGTTTGCTATGCTAAAGTTACTCAGGAAGATGTTCAAGGTTATGACTTGGTGATTATTGAGCCCGATTTTTATTCGAAAATGGAAATTGAATCACTTCAAGCTAAAGGGACTAAGATAATCGCCTATATCACTTTAGGAGAAATAGATTCAAACCGATGGTATTATCCAAAACTCGAGGAGAGAGGCTTTTTAGGTAAAAATGAAAACTGGAATAGTTCATTCTTAAACCTGGAAGATAGTTTTACCCGATCTGTGATTTTAAATGAGGTGCTGACTGAAATAACCGCAAAAGGAGTTGATGGAATCTTTATGGATACTATTGATGCGGTTTCTCCTTATGCAAAAAACTCTCATCTCGAACCTTATATGCTTGAACTTATCCGGGAGATTAGAAATCGCAACCCGGAACTGATACTCATCCAAAACTCCGGACTTTTTCTTCTTGAAGAATCAAAAGACTATGTAGACGGAGTGTTAATAGAGGATATAGCTTCAGGATATGATTTCGAAAATCAGGAATATTTTATCAAAAGTGTAGAAGCTTACCATGAGCGTTCGAATCTGGTTCGAAGCTATTCAGATAAATTTAATCTTCCTTTTTTTATCGTTGATTTTGCGATTGAGCCCTCATCCATAAAGGAAGTAGAATCACGATTGGATGTGTTGAACCTTCCATATTTCATAAGCAATATCCAGCTTAATAAACTGCCTGTTCTAACAACAACGAGGTCCTGATAGCTATGTATTTTCTTCAGGGTTTATTCGCCGTTTTTAGGATTATTGTTTGTTTTTACCTGCTTTTTGGAGTGTTAGCTCCTCTATTTCTCCCCAAAGTAAAATCAGAAAGTGGAATCGACCGCCTGATGTATTCATGGATTGGTCTTGGCGGACTTATACTGGTAGTTGTACTTATCCTTACGGCTTTGAACCTGTATGATTTTATAAGCCTCCTTATCTCATTATTGGGCATTCCTTTAATAGTTTATATAGTAAAGGAGAAAGCTAAAGGAATGTCTTTTTCAGAGGTATTTCTTGCGGTTGAGACCTTAATCATTGCACAACATGTTCGGGTAATCGAGAGTAGTATCACTTTATGGGATAAGTTCAAAGATCGGGCAAAGCTTCCGGACTATTCATTAAAAGAAATCTCTCCGCAATTAGTCGCTTTTCTAATAGCTTTTTTTGCTGCTGGAGTTAGGATTATACCTGCTTTGCAGAATTCAGCTCCATTTAGCAGGACCTGGTACTTTGAACTGAGTTCAGTAAAAGCACTCTCATTACAACAATACTTTGGTGTAATACCAGAGCCAAAAGGTATGCATACGCTGGTTCACGTATTTAGTACGCTAACCCAGGTATCGCCAGAACTGATTCTACATATCTTAGGGGCCTTAACGAGCTTCTTTTTGGCTTTAATCATTTTTTGGATGATTAACGTGATTACCAATTCAGAGAACCCTCTGGCTGCTCTAGTTGGAATGAGCATTTATGCCTTTGTTCCAATGTATGTCTCTCCAATAATTCTAGACCTTGAAGTAGAAGCGAACTCCATTTCCCTGGCTTTGTGTTTTGCTATACCAACCGTTGTGTTTTTCTTAAGACTGATGAGGCAGGGGGATATGGTCATGTGGTTTTATGTGTGCATGGGAATTTTTGCAACAGCACTAACCAATGTATTCATATTCCTAATGGTATTGATTCCCATTTTGTTTTTAGGACTATTGATACTCCTGATTAAGTCGCTAGGAAAAAGACTGGGCTGGTCTTTGCTTTATATAGTAAGTAGCAGCATGGTCGCATTATTTCCTTACATACTGGTTTGCACCTTAAATGGGATTCCACTTCAGGATTTTTTCCAAAGAGAGCTATTCGATACCCTGATTTTTAGCTATTTCCCAAATCTGGTCATTTTTATTGATGAATTAAGTATGTACTACTTAGCAGGTGGGGTAGTTCTTCTAATCATTAATATCACCCTATTAAGGCTCAATAGAATTGATCAGAAGAAAGAGTTGGTGTTTCTTATCCTGTTCATCTTAGTAAGCTACATTTATACTCCGTATTTCCCTTTTTCATATGTTCTAATTGACCCTGACCAACTTAACCTTTTCTATGCACTGCTGATTGCGGTTTTCTTTGGGCTTCTCTTCCTGAATTTTACTCGCTTAATAAAGGCCTTGTCAAAGAAAAGCGGGAAGGCATATTGGGCGATTAATATTGGGAGCTCTATTGGCTTTGTTCTTCTCCTGATATTCTTTCAACAAGGGATTTTAGTTAGCAGGGCATTACCATCAACATTACCTAATGGTTTCTTTGAGGCATACTATCGTATAGTGAATGAGCGGATTCCATATAGTTATGCTACCGTAAGCCCGGAGTTAGATAGAGGATTGGCCCAGAATCGCCACTTCTTCATGAATTATGAGTTCTTCTTAGATAACTATGGGGTAATCGATTCTCTATACCAGCAATATCTGACCGTTCCGAGGGCTCAACGTGAGCAGCGAGATGTACCACCTGCCAGTATTTTTCTCTTCCTGGAAAAACCTCCTTACACTGGTATTCAGCAGGGTATTCTTTACAATCCTCAAAATACAATGAGCGATATGCAACAGTGGATTGAAGTATTTGAAGGTTTAGAAGGGAGAAATATCCAGGTTTACTATGAAAGCGATGATGCAATCATCTATGAGATTATTAACCGGGAGAAGGAATCAAGAGTAACAGCGGTGCTTAGGAATACACTTCCCGAAGAAGAGCCATTGAAACCATCTGAAGAAGGAGAGGAGAGTGAAACGGTTAACTAATTTATTTGTCTTCTTTGGGATCGCCCTTTTTGCACTGGTAAGCTGCGATTTCAATAAACAGTTTGGGTTAGATACTACTGTTTTACTGGAGCAGGAACCATTGGTCTTGGTGGTGAAACATCGCCAGGATTCATTGAGTGGAGTAATTGCGGATCAGGTAACCATCGCAATGCAATATGCAAAGCTCCCGGTAGAATCAATCGATCTTGGTTTATTGACGGAAGGTTTGAGCATAAAACCTTCCGTAAGATCTCTGGTAATTACAAGCGAATTAATCGGGGAGTTAAATAATCAGGAAGTCGAATATTTAACCAGGTTTGTAGCAAGAGGGAATCAAATCATTTTCATAGGGCCGGTGGCTTATGACAAATTCGCTTTTCTGCAAGGGATAGCTCCTTTTTCCGACTACTCAATAAACAACGAGGCCAGAGGTATCTACTTTTTTGAAGACGCTTTTCCTATGCATTCTGGGAGGAAGTATTTATTTAGAGCAGAATTACCACATGAAGGGCTTGAAAAGGACCAGTTCTCAGAAAGGATAAATGTGATCGCAGGTGCAGGTAATGACCCGGAATATCCATTGGTAGTTCAGAATGAAATTGGAGCTGGGGAAGTAATCACATTAAACAGTACCATAATGTGGGATAAGTTATATCGGGGCCTGATATTCTCCTGTATTTTAAGAAGCCTGGATGGAGTTCCTTATAGTGTAGCTAATACGAGTACCATTTTTTTGGATGATTTTCCTGCACCTCTATACAATGAAAAACTTCCACCGATTGATGTCGAGTACGATATAACACATTCAGATTTTGTACTAAACATCTGGTGGCCGGATATGAAAGTACTTGCTGATACCTTCGATATTACGTACTCAGCAATGACCGCTTTTAATTACAATGCGAATGTTACCCCTCCTTTTGACTTTGTAGAGTGGACTTCGGGTAAAACTATAGTAGACGGTAGAGAGGTTGATGCCAGTATTCGGGTTGCCAGAGACATTTTAAGTACCAGGCATGAGCTTGCTTTTCATGGGTATAATCATTTTTCGTTATGGCTCATCGACTGGGATAACGTGAACTTTATGGCAAGCGCCGTAACAGCTGCAAGGAAAAGATGGCGAATAGACCGAATGGGGCCTCTGCCGGTTTCTTATGTACCTCCAACGAATTTCATCGATTCTGTAGGTGTGTCTGCAATTATGAAAGGGATGCCATCAATTCGGTATATGTCTTCTCTCTATTTAGGGGATTTTGAATCTGGAGGAGACAGGGAGTTTGGGTATGAGCCCTACGCACGGGACGAGAGGATTTTTAATTATCCGAGGATTTCAAGTGGATTTACGATGGAGGAGAATTCTCTTTTCCAGCAGCAGAGTATGCAGCTTTTAACGGGTATTTGGACACATTTTGTTCATCCTGATGATGTATTCCAGGTTAAGACTCGAGACGACGACTTATTTGAAAGCCGTAACCCTTTAAAATTAGGCTGGAAATCTCATCCAGTATACGGGTATGGCCTCTATCAGGTATTTCGTGAACGAGTGTTATGGACGAATGAGCGGTATAAAGGACCCAGATACTTATCAGCAAAAGATGGAGGAGCAGTTACTGAAGATTGGTATAATAGTTTTGTGTTCCACAAAGAGAGGGCATCTACAAGAGTTTTATTTCCTTTTCAAAATCCGGGGTATCAAAAGAAATCTGAGCTTCAATCAGGTAATTACTGGTATACCTATGTTAGTGAAGAGAGTACTAAGGAATTTGAAGAATTCCTTGAACAGCAATCAATTAAATACGATAGTTCACCGTATTGGGAAGGGGGGCTTTATCAGTTTGAGACAAATTTAGATTCCCTCATTGTTCCAAACTTTAAACCCCAGCTTAACTATGATCCTCAATTTATTTCAGCTCAGCTTAATGATGTGATCTCGAGAAGCAGGAGGTACCAGTCGGAGTATATAGATGAGTTTGGAAATATCATTTCACTGTCATCGGATGATGAAACTCCCTGGGTAGATACAAGGCTTAATGACGCAATTAGGGCTTATCAAAATAACCCTGATGATATTGATGTTCAGGAAGAGCTTATTCAGCTTAGTATAGAATTTAGTGATGTTCGAAGGGCAATATTGATCCTTGAACGAAGGATGCTTGCTTCTGAAGTATGGGAGCAAAAAGATTTAGATAGGTTATTTACCTACTATGGTTGGGAAGAGATGGACAACGAAGCGGAGAATTTTTTAGAGCGATTGTGGCTCAGATATAAATCCCAGGAAGTTATAGATGTCAAAAATATGGCAGTTACTGAACTAGGGTTATTTAATGAGGCGTTTAACCTAAGATGGTTGAACAGAGAAAGAGAATTATATCCTGATGATGAGGCGCTAACGATGCGCTATGTCCGCTTAATTGAAAACCAGCAAAACTGGCCCATTCAGAAAAAAGAGTTAAAACGATTAATTAATCTATATCCGGAGAGTGATTCGCTATATGCATTCACTCTTCAACGATCATTTTTTTTCGAACCATCAGATAGTACGATCAACCTTCTTGAAAGCTTTCCAGCTTCTAAACATGCCCAACTTTCTCAATTTGGAAGAAATCTTGCATTCATTTATGGGTACGACTTAAGGAATTATCCACGAGCCCTGTATTGGGCCGATAAGGCTCCTAATTTTGAAGAACAGCTGAAACTGGATTGGCTAAATCAGCTCAACCTGTACTCCGAATACAGTGAAACAGCAATGAGGCTTTTAGCTGAGAATCCTCAAGATGATAGCTTAAGAGTGAGAGTAAGCACTCAACTCTATTATGCAGGTTTCAGAGATGAAGCCAAAGAAGTGATGTATCCCTTATTTGTTAATAGTCCTAATGGTGCATCAGGTGCGCACATTCTTATGAATAATGAATTGCAGTTCATGGCGTACAACGACCGAAAGGAGTTGTATAAGCAATACCCTGCCTTCTTTAATGATGCTGAGTTCGATCGATTGGAATCTGAAATACGATGGAATGAAGGGCTCAAAGTTTCGGGCTTTGGAGAATATCGAAGTGACAATTTTGATAATACTTTTGCCCGGTTTGGAGTATCCACACAAATGGGTAATAGATTAGTGAGTACTCATACTTTTAAAGTGGAAGACATTTTTCTGGAAAGTGTATTAAATACTTCGCCACTTAATTTTATTGGTCCGGGCTATGAATATAGCAAGAGACTGCAAAATGGAGTTGGAGAATTCAAAGTAGGTGGAGGGGTATTTGCTGGCTCAGCGGAGGTTCTTTTCGAAGCAAATACATCAATAAGCACTTCCAGAAATGGTTCTTTCAGTTCTCTAACAGCCGGTTTTGGTCCTGAACTCACAGAAATAGCTATAGAGAACAACTACAACCGATTTGCCCTTCAGGGTTATCGGGAAGATAATTGGGGAAGTAAGCAAAAATGGCTCTCATCACTATCTGCCGCCGCTTATTATTATACGAATTCAGTATTTGAACACGAGGCTACAGGAAGGCTTTATTACCAGACCTACGTGGATCAATTAAGATTTAGGCCTATAGCTTCATTAAGCTGGGCCGATGCCACCGAAAACTTTTCGGCTGGAATTCCATATTTCACTCCTGATCAATACTTTGAACAAGGGTTGGGCTTCGATATTCGGTATCGGAATCCGGACACCTTTGATTTTCTCACGAAACTCGAATTTGAGATCATGGCTAAACATGAAGTAAATGAAGGAATCTTTGGAGCTGGTAGGATTCAGTTGGATCATAAATTCAAGAATTTTTGGGAAATAAAAGTCGGCTCTGAAGTATCTTCGAGTAAAATCTATCGTTCAAACCGTATATTTTTTACGGTCTCACATTACTTTAAAAAGAAAATGCCCAACTAAAGTGAAGCTCATAAATCGACATAGCGAATGGTTCGTTTTCCTGGTTGGATTGATTCTAATGGCTTCTATCAATCCATATGAACAAAAAACTACCTGGTGTTTGTTTGAACTTCTTGGCTTCCCTTTTTGCCCAGGTGAGGGACTTGGACACTCCATCGCTTTCTTCGCAAGGGGCGAGTTTACTCAATCTTTTGAAGCGAATCTTGCAGGGCCTTTCGTCGTAGTTGGGCTCGTCTATAGAATTTTATTTATTTGGAAGAACTTATATCAACAAAATACAATGGATTTAAAGGAGAAGAATTATGTCTGATGTAATGCTATATATGCCTGAAGCTCAAGGTGATGAAGGGCTTTACTTAACCAAACTTTTTAGCGATATGAATGAAGATGAAATAAGGAAGTTCGTCAATGTATATCGTGCCCGAAGGAGAGACCCCAACATGATTTTGATCACCTGTTTGGCAGGCCTGCTTGGTTTCGCAGGGATACACCGATTTCTATTGAATCAGATTGGAATGGGTATTCTTTACTTTCTTACTGCCGGACTTTGTATGATTGGTACTATTGTTGATTTAGTAAATCACAAGGATTTAGCTTTCCAATACAATCGCGGAGTAGCTCAGGAAATCAAAGCCTTGCTATAAGACTTTGATAGAATCACTTACCTAAACTAAATATTCGGTTCACATTGAAACCGAGTCGAAAATCTCCTGCAAAAAAATCAGTGGTATTTCTGGCTATTAAATGCTGCTCAGTAAACCATTGACCGGACATCAGGAACATTTGAAAAACATGTCCGCCGGTTTCGATTTCATAACCAATGGCCATATGATCTTTAGTGCCTTCCGTTCGATCTCCTAATACAGGGATATATTCAAAGGTTAGAGAATTTCTCACTCCAAGCTTAACTCTTCCGGCAAATCCCAGGGCATAATGGGTATGCTCTGGCTCAGCTTGTCCTACAGTTTCTATCACTACCGTATTGAAATGGGAAACCATAGGGGCCACCTGCAAAGTGAATTTATCATTGAATTGACGGGCCACCATTACAGAAGCAAAGAAGTTAAGACGTTCCTGGAAAGTGAAATCATCAAAGATTCGGTTCTTCTGAGTATTGATCCCCATATCACCTTTAACAGCAACTTCAACAGGTACTTTATCCGATTTAAGCTGTCTTGCTAAGGTATACTTAAACCGGAAATCGACATTGTCCTCAATACTTGTTCTTCCAATACCGATTGACAGCTTATCAGTCACACCATAATCGATACCTAGGCGTACTGCTGCGCCCTGATCAAGTCCGTAAAAATCTTCGATCCCACTGCTTATCAAACCAAAATTATGCATGATAAGGCTATTGAGGTTGTTTGCTTCCAAATTGGTAACGGTGCTGGTGCCAGCAACAGAACCAATCAAAAATAGTTCGTCCACAGGACCATCAGCCACTGCGCGGGTACGTTGCATTTGGGCATAGCTGAGCTCTACTCCAATAATAGCCAGCAAAAAGAGGGAGGTTACTGCCTTTTTTATAATCATTCGTCAATTGGTTTTAGAAGTGCTTCAATTTCTATTTCCTGTTTCTCATCTACTTTCACGAAAAGCAGTTTTGGTGGCCGGATTTCATAATCCTTTAGATTTAGAATCCATGCTGCCTTTACTAATAGCCCATCATCAGTTGCGGTGAGTGTACCATTGATTTCAACTTCCTGTGTGATGCCATGGATGGTAAAATTCCCAACAACAGTAACATCCTGTTCTGTAGAAAGCTCAGGGTCAAAATCAGTAGTAATTTTTCCGAAAAACTCACCAAAAGGGTGCTTCTCAGTTTCAAGAGTAAGCTTCATGTCTTTATCTCTTTTGCCATTACCAGTGTCGAGAGTTTCCAGGTCCAGGTAAAAATCAACGGACATATCTTCCAGTTTAATCATGCCCACCAGGTTTTCTGAGGAGCCTGTAAAATTGTGAAGAGGTACTTTGGATTTGAAAATGGCTTTCCCATCTTCAGTATAATAGGATTGCGCGCTTATGTTTAGTGATATCAGAATACCCGCTAAAAATGTAAAAATGACTTTCTTCATGACTTAATTATTTTGAGCGCCTTCATTTATCCAGGCACGTATGGTTTCGATTTCATCTCCCGATAATGACCCTCCCTGTGGCATTCTTGTTCCTAAACGGGGATTAGCCAATAGCTTATCATATAATCCACTAGCTTCAGCATTACCTGCAACAACTACCTCATTACCGTACAGATTTCCCACACTATTAATTAGCGCAGTATATGAAGTAAGGTTCACGCCTCCATTGCTACCATGGCAACTTGCACAGTGTGCATTAAATATAGGCTGGACATCTTCTGCGTAGCTAATACCCGATTGCTCTTCTCCTGTATTATCCTCCACATTATTGATGCAGTTTGTAAATGCAAACAACAAAAGCAGTAGAGGAAATAATATTTTTTTCATAGTGATTAATTCAGTTAACAGATTGGATTTTTTTAAAAAAATATTTGAGCGATTTTTCTATAATAATTCTAACAGCGTATAAACAATGCTTTTATTTTAAATAATCAAAAAGTAATCAACAAAAATTTTGTATGGTATCCAGAGAATCCAGTATAGAATTACTTGAAAAATATATAGATGGAGAAAGTTTAAGACATCATTCTATCATGGTAGCCCAGGCTATGGAAGCCTATGCAACGAATCTCCAAAAGAGTTCTCAGGAGGTAGAAGAGTGGTGGGCTGCCGGCTTGCTTCATGATCTTGATTGGGAAAAATTTCCGGATGAACATCCTAATAAAGCAGTAAATGAAATTCTCCCGGAATTCGATTATTCTGAAAATGTACTGGAAGCGATTAAAGCTCATGCCCCGGAACGGACGGGGAAAAAACCGGAAGAGGAGATAGAGCGGTATCTCTTTGCATGTGACGAGCTTTCAGGGTTTATGCACGCGGTTTCCTTAATGCGGCCTACAGGATTTGACGGGATGAAAGTGAAATCAGTAACAAAGAAACTTAAAACCCTGAATTTTGCAGCCAATGTGCCACGAGAAGATATATCCAGGGGAGCAGAATTAATCGAAAAGGAATTAAATGAGCATATCCAGTTTTTAATTCAGGTGTTTTCTAACCAAGATGGTAACTAATTGACTTTAAAAAGGTATTATTAGTGCTTTAAAACTCTGGTATTGAAATCGATCTGTGTTAACATATCAACCCGGCTGGTACTTTTTGCCCTGATAGTAGCTATTTCGCTAGCTGATGGGGCACAAGCTCAAAACCGATTGTCCAATTTAATTCTTAATCAAATAGGGGAGATTGAATTGAACTCAGGCTGGAAAGGTATTTCCGCTGATAATTTTAGCTGGATAGACAGAGACTTTGATTTTTCAGATTGGGATGATGTTCATACGGTATTAGATGACCCACATATTGATCAATTAGATTGGCAAGGCTATGGTTGGTTTAAAATAGAAATAGAAGTCGATTCTTCGTTGGTTGATCAAAAGCTTAAGCTTTCACTAAATACGCATAACGGAGCTTCTCAGATCTATTTGAACGAGGAGTTATTGATCCAGGAGGGTAATTTTTCACGGCAGAAAGAGGATCATATTGCTTCTAATAATACTCCTTTTGTAGTGTTTGAATTTGATACTGCCGGCATACATGTGCTATCAGTCAGGTTCAGTAATCATGATGTCGAAAAGTACCTTAAATATGGATTGACCCCTGGGTTTTTATTATCGATAAGCCAATATGAAGTGAATGGGTTGGAAGAGCTCTCAAGTAGTAAGTATTGGCTAATACTTACTTTAATTGGGATTCTCATAGCTATTTCTATTGTACATTTTCTGTTCCTGATTTTTTACCCAGCCGGAGAAAGGAATCTATACTTTGTAATCACGGTATGTTCGGTGGCTGCCTTTTCTATTGTTTGGAATGCAGAAATTTTCTCAGGCTCCCCGGATTTTATTCTCTCCCTTCAAAAGGGTTTATATATAGCCTGGCTGGTCGCTCAAATCAGTTTGCTGAAATTTGGTTATTCCTTTCAGAAAAATACAACCCCAAAGCAGTTAATCGCATTTCTGTTAGTTGGTATTGTACTCGTATCTATCAAACTTTTTGACCTGTTTGATAACCCGTTATTCTTTTCTCTTTTTTCTGTAATAGTGATCGTTGAGTTTATGAGGGTACTTATTGGTGTCCAAATCAGTAAGAAAGAACAGGTAAATATTCCAATTTGGGGTACCATCATATTTTTGGTAGTGGTTTTAATCAGCATTGATTCTATCACTGATGTAATCACTCAGAAGTTTTTCCTGTTCCAGTTTCTGCCTGCATCGGTCTTTTTTATGATTGCTCTTTCAACGTATTTGGTTCGTGATTTCGCAAAAGCACAAATTCGCCTTGAGTATAAGTATCTGGAAGTAAAGCATCTTTCCGATCGATCAGTTGAACAGGAGAGAAGAAGCAAAGAAAAAGAGATCGAACAGAAGTTCTTAGAGAAAGAGAACGAACGAAAAACAGCGGAATTGGAAGAGGCACGTGCTTTGCAGGTATCTATGCTACCCACAGAACTTCCGGAAACGGAGCTCTGGGAGATTTCGGCATACATGGAACCATCCCAAGAAGTAGGAGGCGATTATTACGATTTCAGCATGTCAAAAAGTGGAGATTTGACCCTCGCACTTGGAGATGCTACCGGACATGGAATGAAAGCGGGTATCATGGTAGCAACTGCAAAAAGCTATTTTCACTCATTGGTAAATGAGAATGGGAATGTAGACTTGATCAAAAAGATGTCATCCGGGATTAAGAATATGAATGTACGGATGATGTATATGGGCCTAACTTTGTTACGATGTAAGCAAAGAGCAGTAGAATTTACTTCGGCTGGTATGCCTCCGGCTCTATTGTATAAAAAGAAAGAAGGTTCAATTTCGGAAGTGATCCTTAAAGCTATGCCACTAGGCAGTAGTGTGGCATTCCCTTATCAAACACTACAATTTGATTTGGAGTCGGGAGATGTATTTGTGCTGTTTAGTGATGGGCTCATGGAATTATTCAATCCCCGTCGTGAACAACTTGGTATGGATAGGATAAAAGAATGCCTGGAAGAAATTTGCGATAAGTCTTCAGATGATATTCTTGCGGGATTGATCTCCTTAAGAGACAGCTGGAAAGGAAAGGTAAACCAGGAGGACGACGTTACCATAGTTATATTAAAAGCCAAGTAAGATGAGAATAATAGCCATTGAAAAAGAGCTTCATGGGTTAACCAAAAAGGATTTTGTACCACATCTTAGAGCTGAAGCAGCGAAAGGTTGGGATCTTTATAAAAGGGGAATTATCAGAGAGATGTATTTCAGGGATGACAAGCCAGAAGCAGTGCTAATTCTCGAGTGCAAAGATCTTGAAGAAGCCGAAGTCCATTTAGCCACCCTGCCTCTTGTTGAGAAAGGGCTGATCGAGTTTGAGCTCATTCCACTAAAACCCTATCACGGATTCGAACGGTTATTTAGGAAAGAAAAAAGTGTGTAACCTTTCCTTTTTTAAGGAGTGTAAGCTTTGTTGTATAACTACAAAGCCTCCATTATGATTAGAAAGATTTTACTACCTGCACTTCTCAGTATTTTCTTAATTCAAACAGCATCCGCACAAGAAAGAAGAGCCAATAAGGACGGAATGAGGCTTATTTATTCCAGTGATTGGGATTGGGACTGGCACTGTAATTGTCGGGTTACAGAATATCATTACAAAAAGAAGAGGAATAATAATCGAAGAAGCTATCGCTCATATTATAGGTATTATCATAACGAAGGTGTGGATAATGAGTTTGATTTCTTCTCAAATATTGGCCCTAACCCTGCGATTTATGGATTCTCACCAACGGTTCAGGCTATTCACTATAACAGGGTAAATGGACTATTCTTAGGGGTGGATACAGAATTCGAAGACTTTACCCACGACTTTACCGATATCCACGGCTTTGATTTTCAGGCACTCGGGGGTTATTCCATTGGAAGAGAAGAGTGGCAATACCAGGTCGGCCTGGAAAAGCCAATAGGCAGAAGGTTAGTTATTGGCGCTGACTTATATAACATTACAACTACCGAAGACAGTTGGAGAACAGGGCTTACAGAAAATACGATTTCAAGTTTAGTAGCTGGTTACGATTTCCATGACTACTACAAGGCAGAGGGGTATAGTATTTACGGTTCCATCAAGGCGTCGTATTTAACCTATATTGGGGTGAGTTATAACACAGATACGTTTAGCTCTTTGGACGCCATTACCGCGTACAATTTTTATGGTGATGGGAATATTGAGCGAATCAATCCAGCCATTGACCCTACTACTGATGAAATCTTTCATCAAAGCATAGGATTGAGTTTGAACATTAATCCCAAGCTGTATCAGTATTCAAGGAACTTTGCCACAAGTTTAGTTTTTCGAGGGGAATTAGGAAATTTTGATGGCAACAATAATGACTTCCAATTCAATAAATACATTGCCCAGTCTACTTCAATCTTCCGCCTGGATAGATCGACCTTCCTAAAGTGGAGAGTGATGGGGGGAGCTATTACCGGAGAAGCTCCTGGATTTAAGCAATTTGCCTTAGGTGGTATTGGCTCTATGCGTGCAGCTAATTATAAGAGCATGCAGGGGAATGCAATGGTACTCAGCAATGCCGAACTCGTTTTTGGAAGAAACTCTGATCTTGATTTTGGTTTCTTTGAACTGGATGGCTTTTATGTCTCTTTGTTCATGGATTCAGGATGGGCGGAATTTAATGACCGTCTGTTTACTGAATCGGATCCAACTGTTGGATTTGAAAATTTTGCCCTTTCAGAATTTACTCACAATGTTGGTTTTGGAGTTGGTGGAGATATGGTTAGGTTGGAATTTGCTAAGCCTCTATCTGATTCTGGTGGATTTACAGCTGTATGGTTGAGGTTGAACCCAACCTTTTAACGTAATAAGCTCAGATATGTCATTTCGAACCTGCCTGTAGAAGCAAGTCTAACTTCAGATGTATGCATAGGTAGAACAGGCAGTGTGAGAAATCTAAAAATTGCTTTTAGAATCTATTATGAGATTTCTCAGTCGCTCACTCCTTCGAAATGACAACCAAAAAACCTGAGCTCAGTACTTCTTATTTCTTATCTCAAGCATAATCTAAAGGGCTTTTACCTGTCCTTAAAAAAAGAAACCCGAACCGTTCAAAGTTCGGGTTTTTTCTTTAGGGCATTTGGTGCTTTGCAGCATCCAAAAGCTCGTTTGCTCTTCGGAGGCGGATTACGCTAGCGCCTTTTCTTTGTTTCGAATGTCTTTCTCTTTTTTACAAATACATTCATTTAGGTGATTATTCATTTTTTTAGATAATTGATATCTTGGAAAATGAATTTCAGTGCAACATTTTCATTACACAAAAGCGACGTACTGGTAGCAATTAGTTTTTTTCTGATTGTTGCTTTAGCTACAATCGCTTCCCGCCAGCTCCGTCTCACTTCTGACAATGCTCTGGTTATCAATCAGACAACCGGACTGGTACTGGAAGAGAGGACAAATCTTCAAGGGCTTACTGCAGCCATGGATTCATTGGGGATAGAGTACAATTCAAGCGAGTTAGCCTGGGCTTCAAGGATACTTGGCTGGCGTACTTTCCAGAGGGGGAATTATGAGCTAAATGGGAAGTACTCCTACGATGTATTTCTTTCTAAACTATCAAGGGGTATTCAAGATCCTGTATCGGTGGTAATTCTTCCTGGCATTATGAAAGAGCGCTTTGCTGAATCCGTTGCCAATCAAGTGGCCAGCTCGAAGGAAGAAATATTGGCTGTATTTGATGATTCACTTTTTCTTGAGGAATATGGGTTTTCTACAGAAGAGCTGTTTGGCAGAATGCTACCTGAGACGTACAGAATGTACTGGACAAGCACTCCAAAGGAACTTGTACGAAGAGTATTGCGAGAATTTGATACCCGGGTAGTCCAGGTTTATTCCGATTCTACAGACGCTATTGGCTATTCGATTGAGGATGTATTAACAATGGCTTCAATTGTTGAATGGGAAGCCAATATCGAAGAAGAAAAAGCAATCATAAGTGGGCTATACTGGAATAGGATAAACTCAAGGATGCGTTTACAAGCTGATCCAACAGTTAATTTTGCAATAGGTGAAAGAAGACGGCTCTTGTTTGAAGATTATGAGTTCGAGCATCCTTTTAACACTTACCTGAACAGGGGGCTTCCTCCGGGACCGGTTACAAATCCGAGCCTCTCAACTATAAGAGCTACATTATTTCCCCAGGAGCACAATTATATTTATATGGTAGCCAATCCTGAGGGAGGGCACATCTTCACAGAAACTTTTGAAGAGCACCAGGTAGAGAGTGCAAAGTGGAGAAGATGGCTGCGAGAGCAATATAGAATTAAAAGAGCACGAGATGCTGAGGGTTCCGGTTCAGAACGCTAGAAGTTAAAAACCTTCTTCTTCAGAAATGATCAAATCCGAATCGCGAGGCATTCTCTTTACTTTTATCTCATGATTCACATGGGTGGATTTGAAACTTACCCGTGTACTCAACCCTTCATACCCATTAAGGTCTTTAAGCGCATCTCTTAGGTTTGCCGGATTCTTCACTTTGAGCAGCGTCTCCAGGATAACATTAGCCGCATCATATCCTATATAAGCGAACTGATTTGGCTGCGTACTAAACCTTAACCTAAAGTTGGAAGCAAAGGTGCTGGCCCTTGTATCAGAAGTATCTACATTGAACGATTCAGTAAAATGAAGTTCAGTATCTGGTAATCTCCGGTCTTCTAAATTAGCAGTGGACCACTCTTCAGAGCCCAGAATCGCTACTGTACTCCGCATGGCTTCAAGGTCAGTAAGCATGCTCTCAATAAGTGTAGAGGCTATGGTACCTGTAAATGGAGCATACACAGCCTTAACCATATCCACACTGTCTAAAGTGTCAGACGTGAAAAACTGAGTATAATCCCGGATATCATAACCGAATTCTTCCAGGTCTTCTACAAAATAGTATTCAACAAAACCGCCATTCCGTTCGGCATGTCTCATAAATGATCGAGCGGCTGGAGCGCCCAGAGAGCCTTTTTCTGCAATCACCCCCAGGGTATCATACCCTAACTGGTTTACAGCATACTCAGCCATAACTTTCCCTTGGGTAGCAAACGAAGGATTTAACTGAAATACGAAGTTGTTATAGAGATCAAGACTGTCTGCATTGGCAAGAGGGAGGAGCATTGGTACCTCATATTCTTCAGCAAGATTTGAAAAATCCTTCGCTACGTTTGAAAAAAGAGGTCCGATTATTACATCCACATCTTCATTCCATACCAGGTCATTGATGATTTCATCAGGACTGCCGTTATCGGTATTGCGGTAATTAATGAAAGCCTTTTGATCTACGTTAGTGCTATTGAAATCTTCAATTGCGAGTTGAATTCCAAAATACAAGTGCTGAGGAATTTCATATTCCAGTGCTTCATACTCAAACTCAGGAAGCACAACGCCAATATTGTATGAGACTCCTGAAGGTGCCTGAACTACCTGGTTTGGATTAAATCGTTGTGTATAACTAATTGAGTCGCTTAGCAATGTTTGAACACGGCTAAACCTTAGCTGATTGATATCAGTTGCTGAACGCTCAAAGAGATTTGCGAATGCTACAGCCGTATTATAAGGCACGTTATGAATCAGGCTTTCCAATACATCCAATCTCACCTGGTCATCAGTACTTCGTTGAAAGACTTCCCGACGTTGCTTAATAGTCAAATAGCCTAAAACCTGGTCATAAAGAACTAATGATGCCCTTACCGCCGATGTAGAAGGTTGCGCTAGGGAAAGCTGTTTTAATACGTCCAGGGAATTAGGGAAATCATCAAGCTGGAAGTGGGCCAAAGCTTTTGTATACATTGCTTCCTGGTACACTTTCTCAGCATTTTGAGGAACCCTATCTAGATTGTGTATCGCTTTTATATAGTTATTTAGTGCGAAGTAGCTTTTCCCAATAAAGAGGATGGCTTCGGGACTATTAGATTGTGACAGAACCCGGATTGCCCGATCATAATCACCTTGTTCATATAGATTAAGGCCATTTTCCAGGCTTTGGCCAAAGGAAAAAGTAGTTACTAAAAGAGCTAACAGAGTTAATGTGGAGATTTTTTTCATGCAGGAAAAATAAAGAATTACACTCTCTCTAACTTTACCAAATAGAAAAAGTTCTCACTATTCCCATTCTATGGTAGCTGGTGGCTTTGAGCTTATGTCATAAACCACCCTGTTTATTCCCTTGATCTCATTAATGATTCTATTGGAAACGTGCGCGAGGAACTCATAAGGTAAATGGGCCCAGTCAGCAGTCATCCCGTCCAGGCTTGTTACCGCCCTTAGGGCTACTGTAAATTCATAGGTTCGTTCATCTCCCATAACCCCAACACTTTGTACCGGAAGAAGAACGGCCAGAGCTTGCCAGGTTTCATTGTAAAGATTCTTTGCTTTGAGTTCATCAATAAAGACTTTATCAGCTTCCCTTAGCAAATCGAGTTTTTCTTTACTTAATGCTCCAAGCACTCTAATCCCAAGTCCTGGCCCAGGAAATGGATGGCGGCTTATAAAATGATCAGGTATGCCAAGTTCTCTGCCCACAACCCTGACCTCATCCTTAAATAATTCTCTAACAGGCTCGATTAAATCCAACTTCATATGTTCTGGAAGGCCACCCACATTATGATGAGATTTAATGGTAGCCGATGGCCCTTTAAAAGAAACGCTTTCGATTACATCAGGATAAAGAGTACCCTGAGCAAGGTATTTGAACTCTGAGTTTTCTCCAATCTCATCTTCAAATACATCAATAAAAGTGTTTCCAATAATCTTTCTCTTTTTCTCGGGATCAGAAACTCCATCCAATCTTTCCAGGAAAAGCTTAGAGGCGTCAACACCTTTAACAGGAAGGTGTAGGTCCCTGGTGTATAGATGAAGTACATCTTCAAATTCATCTTTTCTCAAAAGGCCGTTATCTACAAAAACACATTGCAGCTGATCGCCAATGGCTTTGTGTATTAATGTAGCCACTACCGTTGAATCCACTCCACCAGAAAGGGCGCATAGAACTTTATCATCGCCCACTTTTTCTCGTATCGCTTCAATCTGTTCATCAATAAAAGATGCTGCCGTCCAGTCACCTGATAACCCACAGATATCCAGGGCAAAGTTCTTCAGGATTTGTTTCCCGTAATCAGAATGGGCAACCTCAGGATGAAATTGTACCCCATAAATGTGATTTTCCAAATGCCGTACCGCAGCTACTTTCGCATTGGCAGTATGACCAATGATTTCATAAGAGGAGGGAAGCTCATGAATATGATCTCCATGGCTCATCCATACCACTGAATCATTTGGAACATCCTTAAACAAATCGGAATGGTCATCTATTTGAAGGTGCGCTCTTCCGAATTCTCTTTTAGCAGCTTTATCAACGCTTCCAGGTATTTCTGTATGAGCAAGGAGCTGAAGACCATAACAAACGCCTAAAATTGGCACATCCCAGGCTAATACTTCTTCCTGTAGATGAGGAGCACCTTCGTCGTTTACACTCATTGGTCCACCGGAGAGAATTACACCTCTAGGCTTTGGAGTAAGGACCTGATCAAGTTCTAAATTAAAAGGGTGAATTTCGCAGTAAATGTTAAACTCACGGAGCCGGCGAGCGATGAGTTGGGTAAATTGGGATCCGTAATCAAGGATTAAAATCCATTCGCTATGTCGACTCATTTAAAATGTATAAGAATATTAAGCTGTAATTTCGTTGTATTCGTCGGCTGAAAGCAGGCCTTCCAGTTGAGATGGGTCGGATACTTTGATCTTGATCATCCAGCCATCGCCATAGGGATCATCATTCACAATTTCCGGGTTGTCTTCTAACTCCTCATTTAACTCCAGCACTTCTCCATCTACAGGAGCGTAGAGATCAGAAACTGTTTTTACGGCTTCAACTGTACCAAAGGTATCATCCTGGGAAAATTCGAACCCGGCTTCTTCGAGTTCAACAAAAACGATATCTCCCAATTCGCCCTGAGCAAAATCAGTTATTCCGATTGTTGCTGTTCCATCACCATTATCTTTTACCCATTCGTGTTCTTTAGTGTATTTAAGATCTGATGGTGTGCTCATTAGTTTTCCTCTGGTTTAAAGTTGAACGATGTTTCTAGATACTTGGTGGTAACCGATCCGCTGTTAAAGTTCGGATCATCCATTAACTGGATATGATAAGGGATGGTTGTTTTAACCCCTTCAATAATGAATTCCTGGAGTGCTCGCTTCATCTTTCTAATTGCCAATTCCCTGGTAGGGGCGGTAACAATTAATTTAGCGATCATAGAATCGTAGAAAGGAGGGATCCGATATCCTGAGTAGGCATGGGTATCTAATCGTACTCCATGGCCTCCCGGAGGATGGAACACGGTGATTTCCCCAGCTGAAGGCCGGAAACCGTGTGCAGGATCTTCGGCATTGATTCTACATTCGATAGAATGGCCTTCTAACTCTACCTTATAATCTGCGATACTTTCACCTAGTGCCACACGAATTTGTGCCTCAATAAGGTCATAACCAGTAATTTCTTCGGTAACAGGATGTTCAACCTGAATTCGGGTATTCATTTCCATGAAATAGAAATTCAGGTCATCATCAACAAGAAACTCAACCGTTCCTGCTCCTTCATAGTTAACTGATTTTGCAGCGTTAACAGCTGCAAGCCCCATTCTTTCTCGGAGCTCCGGGGTAACAAGCGGAGAAGGAGCTTCTTCCAGAATCTTTTGATGACGACGCTGAAGCGAACAATCCCTTTCTCCAAAGTGCATAGCATTACCATGTTGATCTGCCAAAATCTGAATCTCAACATGGTGAGGGTTCAGAACAAATCGTTCGATGTAAACTTCAGGATTGTTAAATGCTGTTTCAGCCTCACTACGACACATTTCGTAATTCTTCTTCAACTCAGAAGCTTCCATAACCACCCGCATACCTCGTCCGCCACCACCGGCAGAAGCCTTGATAATTACCGGGTAGCCAATCTCTTCACATACCTTTTCAGCTTCTTCGTAACTATCTACCGTACCATCACTTCCCGGAACAACCGGGACTTTATTTTTGATCATGGTAGCTTTAGCTACTGCTTTATCTCCCATGGAATTAATCGCATGAGGTGACGGTCCGATGAATTTAATATCGTGCTCTCCGCATATCCTGGAGAACTCCGCATTTTCTGCCAGAAAACCATATCCTGGATGGATGGCTTCGGCGTTGGTGATTTCAGCAGCTGCAAGGATGCTGGGAATCTTGAGGTAACTTTCTTTGCCAGCAGGAGGGCCGATACATACCGCTTCATCGGCAAATTTCACGTGCAGGCTGTCCGCATCAGCAGTAGAGTAAACCGCAACGGTTTTAATACCCAGCTCTCTGCATGTTCGAATAATACGTAAGGCGATTTCACCTCTATTGGCGATCAGAATCTTTTTAAACATGAAAGCCGGTTAGTTTTTTTCGATGATAAAGAGAGGCTGATCAAATTCCACTGGAGTTCCGTCAGAAACCAGGATTTCTTTTATGGTCCCTGCAAACTCAGCCTCAATTTCATTCATAATTTTCATAGCCTCGATAATGCATAAGGTTTGTCCCTTAGCCACTTTATCACCGGCTTTAATAAATGGATCTGCATCAGGTGACGGTGACTGGTAGTATGTACCTACAATAGGAGACTTGACCGTTTCGCCTGAAGCTACTGGAGCGGGAGCAGACTCAGAAGCCGGAGCTTGTTGAGTAGGTGCTGCCGGAGTAGCTGGAGCAGCTACCTGTGCGGGAGCGGCCGGTTGTGTGTATGTAACATGCTCAACAGAACCTGTTTTCTTCACTTTAATTTTAAAATCGCCTTCTTCGATGGAAACCTCATCCACTTCACTTTCAGCAATTAAGTCCAGAATTTTTTTAATCTGTTTTAAATCCATAATCAATTATTTAGCTCGTTCTATGTAGGTTCCGGTTCGGGTGTCTACTTTAATTTTTTCGCCTTCAGAAATAAACAAGGGTACATTCACCACAGCACCAGAGTCCAATGTTGCTGGTTTAGATCCTCCCTGTGCAGTGTCACCTTTTACGCCTGGGTCGGTTTGTGCTACCGTTAAAATGAGATGATCTGGTGGTTCAGCAAATAATACCTGTTCATCGTCTGCATTGAATAGGACGTTACATACCTGTCCTTCAATTAAAAAGTCTTTTCGTTCTACCTGGTTAGGAGCGATAGGAATTTGCTCATAGGTGTCATTATTCATGAAGTAGAACATTGTACCGTCATTATATAGGTACTGATAATCTCGGTTTTCCACACGAACCGCTTCTGTGTTTTCCCCAGAGCGCCATGTTTTATCGATGTTCTTTCCGTTTACAATTCCTTTCAATTTTGTGCGGACGAAAGCGGGGCCTTTTCCTGGCTTCACATGTTGAAATTCTGTAATCGAGTACAACTCACCGTCCATATTCAGAACCAGGCCATTTCTGAAATCTGAAGTAGAAACTTTTGCCATTAAATAATGTCTCCGTTTTTAGTTGAGCAAAAATACTGCTCAACCGTTTCGATAACAAGTAAGATATTTCCTGTGATTACAGAATTTGAACACCAAAGAATTTGAACAGAACAGTAAGTATGAATACAACCGCAAGTATGATTGGAGCAAAATACCCAATGGCAAAGTTGAGGAATTTCTGTACAAATGAACCTTTATAGTTAGGCGCTCCTTGAGCTAATTCTTCGTCAAGATTATGCTTCTTCCAAACATGTGCAGCAAAGAAAGCAATCAAACAGCCCCCAAGCGGTAGAAATGTATCATTGGCCAGTGCAGCTACAAAGGAGAGGAAATCGGTATCGGTACCCCCGGCTTTATAGGTGGTAAAGGCCGTACTGAAGAACTCTGAATACCCATTACCTACCAGGGATGGAATACCGATAATGAAAATGATAAGAGCAACTAACCAAACCGCTTTATTTCGCTTTATTTTCATTTCATCCACCACGTAAGAAACGGGAACTTCGAGTAGAGAGACGGTGGAGGTAAGAGCAGCAAAACAGAGAAGTACAAAGAATGCGGTTCCTGTTACAATACCTAAGGTTCCGCCAATGCTTCCAAAGATTTGAGGAAGGGTTACAAAAATGAGCGCAGGACCTCGACCAGCACCTTCCATCGTTCCGTCACTCATAAATCCAATCAATGGGAAGATCATTAAACCAGCTAATAGTGCAATTCCGACATCAGCAAGAGTGATAAGTGCCGCAGAACTCACAATATTCTCTGATTTTTTCACATAGCTACCATAGGTAATCAAAGCTCCCATCCCTAAAGAAAGGGAGAAGAAAGCCTGTCCCATAGCATTATAAATCACAGAAGGAGTAAGCTTACTGAAATCAGGAACGAGGTAAAATTTTAAGCCAGCCATAGCATTAGGTAGAGTAAGCGAGTAAATAGCCAATCCAGCAATCATTATGACCAACGTAGGCATCAGCATTTTTGCAACTCGCTCAATACCACCAGAAACTCCCCTGGATACGATAAAAGAAGTGGCTACCATAAACATCAGTCCATAAGCACCAACTTTAAATACCTGTGTGATATAGGAACCGAACTGATCAGCGATTCCGAAATTTCCAGCTATCATTTCGAAGATATATCCGAAGGCCCACCCGGCTATTACATTGTAGAAAGAGAGGATGAGCACTCCACTAAGAATTCCAAGTTTACCGGCGATATTCCATTTTTTAAATCCGAGGGCATTAAATGCCCCAACCGGGTTTTTTTGGGTCTTTCTACCAATTGCTATTTCGGTAACCATAACCGGGTAACAAAGCACAAAACAGAAGAACAAATAGATAACAACGAAAGCGGCCCCACCGCCTTCACCTACTTCGTATGGAAATCCCCATATGTTTCCTAGTCCAACTGCGGAGCCTGCTGCTGCTAATATGAATCCAAGTTTCGAATTCCAGGATCCGCGATCTGAAGATGATGGTGCTGCCAAGAGATTTCCTCCTAATTTTGTGGTTGGTTAATCGGGGTAAAATATTTTAAGCGTCATTCACACGCAACTTTCTTAATACACAACCTGATACTGCAAGTACCTGGTATACATCCTGTACAATTTTTATTCCCTTTAAATCCACTTCTTTGGAATCGATTATTAACTCCCATTTACCTTCAGGGAGCTGGATTCTGTGGGTTTTTTTAGGATTTGCGTTTAGTGAAATGAAGTAGTCGAACGGGTCATTCGTAGACTCTCCCGAAATAGAAAAAGTGATGTGTAAGGGGTTGTTGTATACTTTAAAATTCACTTCTTCAGGTTGTGCTTTGCGAAAGGCTGGCGCATTTTTTCGAAATTCAATAAGGCCTAAATAGTACTCAAACAGTTCTTTGTTGAGATTTATTTCATTGAAATTAAGCCAGTTGGTCTCGTTATCCTTGTTGTAGCTATCCCGATCCAAGAGCCCTACGTTTTTTTCTTTCCCGGAAGTATCGGCTACCACTTTAGCTCTTGCCCATTCCTGGCCGGCATGCATCATTGTGATTCCCTGGCTTACAAACAGAGTGAGTGCAGCAAGTTTTGATACCTTTAATTCGTCGGCATGAAGCCGTGTCGCAGAAGCCTTTTTCTTATAAACCCGATCTATATTTGAAGGATTGAGCGCTATTCTTATAAAATCTCCCAGGGTATATCCGTCATGGCTCTCCAGGTAATTTAGGGAATGACCAGAATGTTGGAATAATCCTTGCTCTGCGTTCACAAGGGTTCCCCGAATAAAGTTTTCTACTGAAAATCTTGAATTGCCATGATGCCATTCACCAAATAGAATCCCTTTATTATGAATGGGGTCATAGCCTTTTATTCCATTTCGCAGCCTGTCATTCCAAGATATCCATCCATGTTCTGAGAAACCGGCTGGTTTGTATTCTCCACCCCAGGGTTCCGCAATAAGCAGCACATTTGGATTTATTTTTTGAGCTTCCTTCTTGATAAGGTCTATGGTTTCCCAATCAATAATTCCGGCAAGGTCAAAGCGGAAGCCATCAACGTGAAATTCAGTCATCCAGTATTTAACAGACTCAATGATAAGCTGACGGGTATTAGGATTTGCGGTGTTCAAATCATTGCCGGTCCAGCTGTCATTTAAATAATTACCGGAATCATTTATTCTGAAATAGTGATTCTTGGCAGCATATCGAAGGGGGTTAAGGTCATATTGAGAGGCGTGGTTGTACACCACATCCATAATCACCGAAATTCCTTCCTTATGTAAGCTCTTTACAAGCTGTTTGAACTCCTTAATCGCATTATCTGAGCGCCCAACTACTTCTTTTTCTTCCAGGGTTCCGTCCGAAGCGAATATTGTTTCTGGTGAAAAGAAGAAGGAGGTCATGTATCCCCAATAGTTCTTTGAGAATGCATTCCATGTATTAGTAACACCGCCCTCAATTTGTTGGTTAAAAGGAGGCTCGAAATAGGCAAACTTTTGTAGTGGAAGAAATTCTACCGCATTCACGCCAAGCCGCTTCAAGTGGGCAATCCCTCCAACCTGAGCTTCCCGAAAATCATTATAAATGCCCTGGGCAAATGTTTTTGCTGAAGGATGAGCTACAAGGTCTTTGATATGAGTTTCATAGATGATGAGGTCCCTTGGGTCTTTAGGGCTCACAAAATCATCATCGCCCCAATCAAAATCATTATCCGGTATGATCTTGGTCTTGGCAAACCCAAGGTAGTGGTTTCTAGATGTAACCAGTTTACTCCATGGATCTGCTATGATTTTCTCTGTGTTTTCAAAAAAAGGGGAATACTTATGAGACCGAATGTGATATCCATACCACTTATTGACTATGGAGGCATCCGGATGAAAATAATTCCAAAAGCCTGAGTCATCCTTACTCATTGAATAGGTTTCCCCAGAGGTCTGTTCATAGTGATTGAACACTTCAACACTTACTTCATCAGCTAGTGGAGAAAAAAACCGGAATGCTACTCCATGTTCAAAAATAGTGTACCCTGGGAGCAACTGATCGAAGGCTATTTTTTTGGAATGCAAAACTGGAGCGGCTATTGACATCTATCAGGTAATGGTGCTTCCAGGCTCGGCTTCTGTCTCAGCAAACTTGAGATTACCCTCGCTATCTTCTGCCATTAAAATCATACCCTGACTTTCAACTCCCATCAGTTTTTTGGGTGCCAGGTTTGCCACAACACATACTTTTTGTCCAGCCAGGTTTTCTAGATTGACATGTTTGGCTATTCCAGAAACGATCGTTCTCTTCTCGATACCCAAATCAACCTGGAGTTTTAACAATTTGTCCGATTTTTTAATGGGTTCTGCACTTAGAATCTCGCCCGCCCTTAGGTCTAGTTTCATAAAATCCCCAAACTCAATGTTTTCCTTTAAAGCAGGGAATGGTGATTGGGGTTCATTAGCTGCGGCTCGTTCTTCTAGTTTTTGTATTTGAGCGTCAATTTGAGCGTCTTCTACTTTGGTAAATAGTACTTCACCGACCTCAATAGAAGTGCCAGGAGCAACCATCTCACGAGAAACTGAATCCCAGGCTAAAGGACCATCAAATCCAAGTTGGGTTCTAAGTTTTTTCATTGCCGAAGGCAGAACTGGTTCCATAAGAATTGATAATGCTGCACTAATTTGAAGGCTTACATACAAAGTGTTAGCACATGCCTGTGGATTATCGTTCCTGGTTTTCCACGGTTCGGTTTCGGTGAAATACTTATTTCCAATCCTGGCCAGGTTCATGCTTTCCAAAATGGCTTCCTTAAAGCGGAACCCCTCATAGGCAATGGTAATTTTTTCTTTTTGCCTAAGGATAGCATCCAGGGCGTTTTGATCTGTTTCAGAAGGGGATACCAGTTGTGGTACTTTGCCTTCAGCATATTTAGAGGTAAAAGTAAGCGAACGATTTACAAAGTTGCCTAATATCGCCGCCAGTTCATTATTGACCCGAGCCTGAAAGTCTTTCCATGAAAAATCAGAATCTTTACTTTCAGGAAGGGTAGTGCCAAGTGCGTACCTCAACAAGTCTGGTTCAAAACTTTCCAGGTATTCATGTACCCAAACAGCCCATCCGCGTGAAGTTGAGAGCTTTTTACCTTCCAGGTTAAGGAATTCGTTTGCAGGTACATTTTTTGGGAGTACATAATCTCCATGCTCCATGAGCACAATAGGGAACATGATACAGTGGAATACAATATTGTCTTTGCCAATGAAGTGATAGAGTTCACAATCCTGGTTCTGCCAGTATTCCTTCCAGGCTTCTGGCTTTCCTACTTGTTCAGCCCACTCTTTGGTCGCAGAGATATAGCCTATTGGTGCATCAAACCACACATAAAGCACTTTACCTTTAGCTTCATCAAGAGGGACGGGTACCCCCCAGCTTAGGTCACGGGTAGCAGCGCGGTCAGCAAGTCCATCAGCGAGCCAGCTTTTCACCTGCCCCATTACATTAGGTTTCCAGTTTTCCCGTGTTTCCAGCCATTTTTCGAATTTTGGCTGGATATCACCAAGCGGCATGTACCAGTGTTGGGTCTTTTTAAGTTCAGGCGTTTCCCCGGTGAGGGCACTTACCGGGTTGATAAGCTCAGTAGGAGAGAGAGAAATGCCACAATTTTCGCATTGATCTCCATAGGCTTCTTCATAACCGCAGTTCGGGCAGGTTCCCTTCACATAGCGATCGGGGAGGAACATATCAGCTTTTGGATCATAAAGCTGGTGCTCAGTTTTCTTTTTGAAAAAGCCTTTATCATATAAATGAGAGAAGATTTCCTGAGAAGTCTGATGATGTACCTTGGAGCTGGTACGCCCATAATAATCGAATGAGATGCCGAAATCTTCGAATATGTTCTTGTTCATCGAATGGTATCGATCGACAATATCCTGAGGAGAAACCCCTTCTTTTTCTGCGGCTATGGTTATGGGTACTCCATGCTCGTCCGATCCACAGATGAAAACGATATCATCACCGACTAATCGCTTATAGCGGACATATAAATCAGGGGTTAAATAAGCACCCGCAAGATGGCCTAAATGTAGGGGGCCATTCGCATAAGGAAGTGCGGATGTAACTAAAATTCTTTTCTTCTCTGCCATCTGAATAGTTAGAAGCTTGATAAACTTCGAAGATAAACAAAGGAGGAGATAATAATAGCGGTGTTAAGTGATTTTTTGTGCAGTTTCTTTTATCCGTCATCCCGGGCCTGTCCGCCGTACGAAGTACTTTGGAAGGCGGGCTTGACCCGGAATCTGAAAAGGCTATGCTCTTCTTCCTCCACAGATCCCGCATCAAGCCTGCCTGTCGGCAGACAGGTGCGGGATGACTTAAAAAGGGCGCTCAGAATGACAATGTGGAGGGTGGTGATTACATTCCTTCCAGAAACCTCACCATAAGCTGGTGATAATCCTCAAACTCAGTAAAGGGGAGGGTTTCATACCGGTCAAATACATTATGATAAGCCCTGATTCCTCCCAGGGTATAGATATAAAAACCAGGCACATCTACTTCATCAAAGGGGCAGTGATCGCTATTACAGGCAGCACCTCTGATTTTAACCTGGGGAAGTAGTCCAAACTCATTGTTTATGTTCCTCAAGCGATTGAATTGTGATTTATATACTGAGCCATTTACTACCTGAATCCCTTCATCGCCAGTACCTGCTAAATCGAAATTGAGTAAAAATTTGATAGAGGAAAGATCAATCAATGGGTTTTGGACAAAGTACTTCGAACCAATCAAGCCAATTTCCTCTGCTCCAAAAGCAATGAACACCATTCGATATTTAGGGGTATTCTCGGAAAAGTGTTGGGCAAGGCTAAGCATCATCGCTATGCCGCTGGCATTATCATTGGCTCCTGGGAATATTGCAGGCCCCATTCTCCCGAAATGATCATAGTGCCCTATGATTACGATGGAAGAGTCGTTGTTTGCTCCGTCCAGGTACCCAATTACATTTTGAGTAGTGTAGTTTTCGATAAACTCTGCTTCGACATTAAACTCTATCTTCTCAATAGGATCGTTCAGGACACTATCAGCCACTACAAATGAAGGCTTACCTAGTTGCATGGTTGAATTGTTCCAGGAGAGTCCATTTTCAACAAAAAGTACTGCTGAAGTAGGATTTTGGGGATGATATTTCAAAAAGCGTTCTGCTTCAGAAAGCATTGATTTCGCTTCTTCTGAAAGCTCCTGGGCTTCTTCATTTTGATTTAATACCAAAGCTTTCCCTACTGATCTTTGGAGTACTCCCCTAAATCTTTCCATTGAACTAATATCCTGATCGGAAGCATGTACCGCATCAAATTCACCTTGAATGGAAGGAGACCAGGGATTTACAAGGAAATCGAATCCAGGGACTAAAGTATCTCCATTGACGATGAGTTCAACTTTACCAGGAAAGGTGTTTACAGGAATAGTGAAGCTTTGGTAATAATCATTCTCGAAAGACTTCAGCCCAAACCGGTTGAATTCCTTTCGGATGAAATCGGCGGCAATTTTATCCCCATCATATACAAAACCACGACCGTGAAATTCTTCGGAAGTAAGCGTTTTAACTACTTCTTTAGCATAAGGCAGAACCTGAGCTCTTAAGTCAACAGAAAAAGATAGGAGTAGAATGCTAAAAAGGAGCGTCCTCGTCATCAGGAGCTGGATTATGTGGCATGATCGGGGCATCAGTAGGAGTGAAGTTAGCTTCAAGCATATCCTGAGAAACGCCTCCGGGCAGACTAGGATTGTCTGCCGCTGAAGTGATATTCTCAAAGCGTGCGTAGTCTTTCACAAAGTACTGCATTTTGCTACCAACTGGCCCATTTCTTTGCTTTCCGATAATTACTTCAGCCAGCCCGGCAGTGGATTGTCCCTCAGGGGTAGTAGTAATTCCATAGTATTCCGGACGATATAAAAACATTACCACATCAGCATCTTGCTCAATAGAACCTGATTCTCTTAAATCACTGAGCTGTGGTCGTTTATCTCCGCCACGCTGCTCTACAGCCCTGCTCAACTGGGAGAGTGCAATTACAGGTACATCCAGCTCTTTGGCCAGGGATTTTAGTCCCCTGGAAATAGAAGCAATTTCCTGTTCCCGGCTTCCACTGTCCTTGGCAGAACCCTGCATTAACTGCAAGTAGTCCACGACTACGAGTCCAATATCGTGCTCAGTTTTAAGCCGGCGGCACTTGGTCCGTAGCTCCATCAAAGTAATGGCAGGGGTATCATCTATAAAAAGGTCGGCAGTAAATAAACGCCCAGCCGCTTCGATAAGGTTTTTGAAGCTTTCATCATTTAACGTTCCTTTACGGGCCTCATCAGCACGTACACGTGCTTCCATAGTCAATAAGCGCTGCACCAGGGATTGATTAGACATCTCAAGAGAGAAAATAGCTACTGGCGTTCGAAGGTTTTCATCTGGGTGCATGGCTGCATTTCGAGCTGCGGTCAATACAAAAGCCGTTTTACCCATAGATGGGCGTGCAGCAATGATGACCAGGTCTCCATTTTGCCAGCCTGCCGTCATCTGATCTACTGCCAGGCCAGAAGGAACCCCTGTAATCCCATATTTTTTGCCCCGCATATCTTCCAGATAGGCCAGGGTATCCTTAAGAATATCAGCTACAGGTTTTGCAGTGCTTCTGCTTTTTTGGTTAGCAAGGTCAAAAATCTTTTGCTCGGCCTCATCGAGCACATCATAAGCGTCGGTAGTAGAATCATAGGATTCCTTGATTACATCTGTAGATGCAAGGATCAGGTTTCTCTTGATCGCTTTTTCAGTGATGATTTGGGCATGATACTCGATATTTGCGGCAGAACTAACAGAACGGGTTAAATCGGAGAGGTAGGTTAGTCCTCCAACAGTATCAAGTAATCCCTTGTCACGTAGCTCATTCTCAACTGTAAGAAGGTCTAGAGGATTATCCCGTTCATAAAGTTGTGAAAGTGTTTCATAAATATGGCGATTGGCAGGTTTATAGAAATCGTTAGCCTTTAGCATTTGTAGAGCAATGGTAGCTGCTCCGTGTTCGATAAGCATTGCGCCTAAAACTGCTTCCTCAACTTCTACTGCCTGGGGTGGGACTCTTCCTTCCTGTTCTAGTACCTTCTGTTGATCTTTGTATGATGTTCCGTTCTTTTTTGCCACTAATTACCTGTTAGAAATCAATTGAAAGTATGCATAAATGAACATGAAAAGAGGCTTTCTTTTCAACAAGGTTTCCACAAGTTATTAACATCTTAAGGTTGGCCGCCTAACTCATCATATCTTGCCCTTAGCATCTGCACGTCTTCCCAGGTTGGGCGTTTCCATTGCGGATTTCTGAGAAGAGCAGCAGGGTGATAGGTCACCATTAATTCCCGCTCAAGAAAGGCGTGATATTTCTGCCTCATCTGTTTGAGCGACAGGTCTTTTCCTAAAAGAGTGGTTGCTGATACTCTGCCTACACATAAAATGAGTTTTGGATTTACCAGTTCAATTTGTCGTAACAAATAGGGGAGACTGCGCTGCCTTTCTTCAGGTTTTGGGTCCCTGTTATTTGGTGGACGATGTTTTAAAATATTGGCGATATAAATATCAGGGCGCTCAAAGTCTATGGCTCCCATGATCTTATCAAGGAGTTGACCAGCTTTTCCAACAAAAGGTTCTCCTTGTAGATCCTCATTCATTCCGGGAGCCTCTCCAACAATCATTAGGTCAGCGGCAGGATTGCCCACTCCAAAAACCAGGTTGGTTTTTTCCAAATCCGTTCGTAGTTCTTCAGCGGTTTCACACAAAGCTTTTAACTCTTCTAGTGTAGAACAATCCGAAATCAATTTCTGTTGGGTCAGCTTTTTCTCAGGGGGAGTTGAAGAGCTAAAATTAGTAAGTGCTTGTTCTTCTTTAGCTAAAGTTTCTGAGTGTTGTTCTTTGTTGTTCTCAAAATCGGTATTAGCCTTTTTCTGAATTATCAAGGAACTATCCACATTAAAATCACCGAAGAGCTCCTGCTGCTGTTTCAGGAAACGCTCTACTCGTTCGATGATATCTTCAGGGTTAGGATCAGCCATCAGCCAATAATCTCAGCGATTGCTTTTTCTTCTTCTAAAATGACTTCATTTAGCTGTCCCAAATAGTATCCGTCATGGGAGTAGTTATTGAAGCTAACTTCCTGTATGGTATTCACAAGGCGGGGATTAAACGGGAGGGCAATTCGTACATAATTATCGCTCCATCCGAACATCAAACCGTCTTTATTGACCTCTTCAAACAGTACCGGCCGGGTTTGCCCTGCAAAGTGAGCATCAAAATGAAATCTCTTCTTAGCAGAGAGCCTTCGAAGCAGATGGGTTCTTTTCTTTCGCTCTTGTTTAGGAATTACTGGAGATAAGGAAAGAGCATAAGTATTCGGTCGCTCTGAATAAGTGAATACATGCAGGTAAGAAACATCGAGAGAATCGATAAAATCGAAGGATTCCTGGAATAAGTTCTCAGTTTCTCCGGGGTGACCTGTAATTACATCCACGCCAATACATGCATCGGGCATTAGCCTTTTAATCAATTCCACCCGGCCCTGATACAAATCAGAACGATACCTGCGACGCATGATTTTTAGCATCTCATCTGAACCACTTTGTAGCGGAATATGGAAATGAGGTTGTAATTTGGTTGATTCTGATGCGAAATGGATGATTTCTTCATGAAGAAGATTTGGCTCGATAGAAGATACTCTCAATCGCTCAATACCATCTACCTTATCCAAAGCCTGGAGCAATTGGAAGAAGTCTTCATCGGTGTCATAGCCGAAATCCCCGGAATTTACCCCGGTGATAATAATTTCATTAAAGCCTTCTTCAACCAGTAACTGGGCATTGCGCAGCACTGTTGAAATTTTAGGGCTCCGGCTGGCACCACGGGCAAGGGGGATGGTACAGAAGGAACATTTATAATTGCAGCCATCCTGAACTTTAAGGAAAGCACGAGTTCGGTCATCGGATGAGAAAGCATGATGGAAATCCACGGCTTCATTTACATCCGATTTATAAATGAGTGTTTTCTCCTGCTTCACAAAATCATCGAAAAAATCGAGCAGATGAAATTTATCTTTTGCCCCTAGAACCACATCCACGCCTTCAATTTCGGCGATTTCTTCAGGCTCAAGCTGAGCGTAGCATCCAACCACAGCCACAAACGCATCAGGGTTTCTCTTCAGGGCTTGCCGTACGGTTTTCCGGCAGGCGCTGTTGGCATCCATGGTAACCGAACAGGTGTTGATTACATAGATGTCGGCTTTATCCTGGAAGTCTCCAAGCTCATACCCATCATTCTCAAAATCCCTCCGCATGGAAGAAGTTTCCGAGAAGTTGAGCTTACACCCTAATGTTTCAAATGCTACTTTTTTCATCAGGGTGAAGATAAGGAGATAGAATGGGGTATGCGAGTATTGTGCTCTTAGAAATTATCTAAAAGCGATAACCCATATACCCCATACCTGTCAGGTTTAAAAACCTGACAGGTATGGGGTAAGTCAAAATACATCTCAAAATGCTTTAAACTTCAAAAACTCTCATTGCTTTCTCATGATTCAGTTCTTTGTGAATCAGCTTGAAATTATCCATGTTTTCAAACCACTTCATGGTTTCTATTTTGTTGATACTTGTTCTTTTATCCTGCAAATAAGCATGCCAGCTGCTAAACATCCAGTCATTTGCAGCTTGGACAAAACCGTGGTGTACAGGGTTATTATGGATGTAAGCTATCAAGCGAACGAAGTAAGCATCTGAGGTAATGTTTTTGCGGTTGAAACTGCGCGTAAATAGAGATCCCTTTCTTTCATAAAGTTTGTTATAAGCTTTAGTATAAGAATTGAACAAGTTGCTAAATTGTTGCGAAACCATACCCGACAGGTTTTCAAAACCTGTCGGGTATGGTGGACTTATAGGCTTATCCTTTATTTTATTCAAAAAGAAAGCTCGCAATTCTTCTTCTTTTCTTACTCTGACCATCAAGTGCAAATGATTGGGCATCAAACAATAAGCAAAGGTCTCTACAACAGGATGCACATGGTAGCGATAACGTTCAAGGAAGTACCGAAAATTTTCTTTGCAACGAAATAGACTTTCGCTTCCATTGGCATGTGTCCAAATATGATAGGTCTGTTCTGCTTGAAGCGGAATGCGTGGTTGTGGCATAGGATGGTATTTTATTAGATCAAGCTCTTAAAGATTTTTGAGGATTGTTAATTATAAGGCTACTGTATAAGACCGGATACAATGGTATTCCTTACAAGAGGGACTAAGACATTTTCTTTATATCAAAAATGATAGGGTTGGAAAAGGATTCCTCCTGTTTGCTATTCTGATCTTGTTACATCAATCCCAGAGATTGTAAAAAGCTCCCTTAAAAATATCTATAGACAACTTAAGGGCTTAGACAGTACATTATCTACCATGAAGTTTTTTGAGGAAATAGTAGATCAGGCGGGGGATATCATCTTCTTTTGCGATATGGAGGGGAATTGTACCTTTGTGAATACTTTTACCGAGCGGCTAATTGGGCTTCCCAAAAAAGAGATCGTAGGGCGGCATTTCACGGACTTTGTAGCTGAGGAAGCTAGGGAGGAAGTAGCCAAGCATTATATTGGCTTGTTGAGTACCCGTTTTGAAAACGATTATTACGAATTCCCGGTGATGACCAGCACCGGGAATGTACTATGGGTGGGGCAGTCAACTAATTTACGGTTAGACTCTAATAGAGAGCCTATTGGCTTTTTTGCTATCGCTCGTCCTATTACCAAGCTAAAATCTGTTCAGCATTCTTTATCGGAAAGTGAATCCAAAGTGCGCTCTATCATTGATTCTGCCCTTGATGCAGTAATTGTAATTAACGAAGAGGGAATTATCACCGAATGGAATAAACAGGCAGAACAGACTTTTGGATGGAGTAAAGAACGCGCTCAGGGAATGCGCCTTTCTGAAACCATTATCCCTCACGAATTTCGGGAAGCTCATGAACGTGGAATGAAGCATTTCCTTAAAACAGGAGAAGGCCCGGTGCTAAATCAGCGGATAGAGATTAATGCGATGCATGCTTCCGGTAGAATATTCCCGGTTGAGCTTACCATTATCCCCAACCAGATTGATGGGGTCTATTTCTTCAGTTCATTTGTAAGGGATATTACCGAGGCGAAGAAATCGGAGCGGATGCTTAAGGCGATAAATGACCTTGCCATTTCTTTGTTGGGCAAAACCAGCCTGGATGATATTGCCTGGGAAATCACTAAAAATACCACCGAACAACTGGGCTTTGATGATTGTGTGGTATATATCATGGATGAAGAAAAGCAGGAGTTGCATCAGTTAGCAGCCTACGGCGAAAGTAAATCTGAAGACGGTAAGATCTTAAACCCAATTACTGTTCCGGTTGGAAAAGGCATTGTTGGTCGGGTGGCGAAGATTGGGGCACCCATTATTATTGATGACACTTCTAAAGAGCCGGATTACATTGTGGATGATAATGTCCGCTACTCGGAGCTTAGTGTTCCTATTATTGAAGGAGATAAGGTAATTGGGGTGATTGATTCTGAGCATGAAGAAAAGAGCTTCTACACGGAAGAGCACCTTCAAACGCTTACCACAGTAGCGAATTTGGTTTCAGCTCAGTTGAATACCGCCATTGTTAATAGCCAAAAGCTGAAAGCTGAACAATCGCTAAGAGAAAGTGAGGAGCGCTGGCAGAAACTGGTGGAAAACCAACCAGAGGCTATCCAGATAACAGAAGAAGGGAAGGTGGTTTATCTTAACCAGGCAGGGATTGAACTCTACGAAGCTACCTCAATGGAACAAATAATGGGTGAAAACCTGCTTGAGCTAGCCGGTAATATACTTCGATCTAAGTTTGAGAAAAGGCTGGTACAGCTCAAAAAAGGAGAAAAAGTTCCTCCGATAGAATTCGAAATCAATACATACAAGGGTAACACCAAAATTATAGAGGCCACTTCTTCACCCGTTACTTATAACGGTAAATGGGCGATACAAACCATTGCGCGTGATATTACCGAGAAGAAAGAAGCTGAAGAACGCAAAGAAAAACTGCTAGCCGATTTAAAGGTGGCTAATGATAAACTCAACGAGTTTGCTCATGTGGTTTCTCACGATTTGAAAGCCCCTCTTCGGGCTATTAGTTCGTTGAGTGAATGGGTGGTAGAAGATTATAGGGACTCACTAGATGAAGAAGGAAAGCAGACCCTGGAAATGATTATTGAGAATGTGGAGAAAATGGATGCACTTATTGAGGGCATTCTTACTTATTCGACTTCTACTTCAAAAAAAGAAGAGCTGGAAACTATTGATCTAAATGTGCTGCTGAATGAAGTAATCAATCGGCTACATATTCCTGAACATGTGAAGCTGGATGTACAAAAAGGGTTTCCGAAGGTGAAGTTTAGCAGAGTGCAGTTAGGACAGGTAGTACAAAACCTGGTAAGCAATGCCATCAAATTCATGGACAAGGAAGAGGGGTTGGTTCGAATTGGTTTTGAGGAACAGGAAGAGAAATGGTTGTGTTTTGTAGCCGACAATGGCCCCGGAATCGATCAGGAAATAGGTAACGATGTATTCAACCTTTTTTCTACCTTCCATGATAGCACCGAAGGGTCTACGGGTATTGGACTTTCCATTATCAAAAAGATCATGGAGAACCATCATGAAGATGTTTGGTTCGAAAGTACTCCGGGACAGGGTACAACATTCTATTTTACCATAGGGAAATTTACAAGCAATGAAAGATCAGAAATCAGTATTACTGCTCGAGGATAATGAGCTTGAAGTAAAGAAAGTTGAACGGGCATTTTCCAAGCTTGGAATCACGAATGCGCTGATTTCGAAGGAGAATGGGAAAGAAGGCTTAAAATGGCTCAACGAGAATACCACCAACCTACCCGGGTTAATACTTCTTGATTTGAATATGCCAGTTATGGATGGTTTCGAATTCCTTGAGGCAATCAAGGAGGATGATGAGTTCAAAAAGATACCCGTGGTTATTATGACCACTTCTAAACACCCTTCTGATAAGCTTAAAGGATTCGAAAAGCAGGCAGCGGGATATATGGTAAAACCCGTGCGATATAGTGATTTCGTAGAAATGCTTTCTACACTAAAGCATTACTGGTCTACCAGCGAGAGTGCTTATTAAGATGAAACTCTACTACCTGGACGATAGCAAATTTGACCGAATGGCCTTTACAAGGTTGATGCGGTCTTTTGAAGGGTTAGACTACGAAGTGGTAGAGAGTTTCTCAGAATTGGAAGAGAAGTATTTGAATGAGAAGAGGGGCATCCTAATTCGAGATTGTCATTTGCCCGGTGAGCCAAACAACGTCCTGGATTTCTCGGCTACTTATTTTGTGAGTGGCAGCCGTCCTACAGAATCAATGAGATCGGAGTTGGGGATATCCGATGACTTTTTTTTCCTAAAACCTTTAAATGAGGATAACCTCAATCGGGTTATTTATTCCAATTCAGAAAAGGGTGAACTGTTCGAACTTGATTTCATCCAGGAACTTTCGGGAGGGGATGAAGAGTTTGAAAAAGAGCTCATATCCATATTTATCAATGAAGTACCAGTTCAATGTGCCCAGTTAAAACAGGCGCTGGACGAAGAGGATCAGAGTTTAGTGGCAGAGGTGCTACATGCGTTGCGGACTAAAATCCGGACATTTGGGATTGAAAATGTGGATATGATTGCAGAGGAAATAGAATACAAAGCTAAAGAGAACGCCATTGAGGATTGGGAAAAGGCTGGTAAAGATATTGAAAGTATCGTCTGGGATTTAGAATCGGTGGTGACAAAAATGAAAGAGTTATTATGAAATGTGTAATTATTGACGACGAAAAAACAGCACGGCTTACACTTACAAAATTGTGTGAACGGGTAGGGGATATCGAAGTATTGGCGGAATTTGAAAACCCAGCTGATGCCCTCACTTTTCTGGCTGAAAACCAAATCGACTTGCTATTCCTGGATATTCATATGCCGGAGTTAAAGGGTACAGAGTTCGTGAAATCAGTTTCTGAGCTTCCTGATGTGGTAATGACCACCACCGATCCAAGTTTTGCCCTGGAAGCCTTCCAGTATAATGTAGTCGACTATTTGGTTAAGCCTATTTCTCTGGGAAGATTTTTGAAGACCATGGATAAGATTAGGGCTAAAAAAACTGAGGCTCCCAAAACGGACGACGAGAAATCGATTTTCGTGAACATAAACTCTAGGCTCGTTAAACTGAACTTTGAAGATATCCAGGTGATCGAAGCAAAAGGGGACTATGTTCAAATTAAGACCGAGGATAAAAAGTACACGGTTCACAATACGCTTAAAAAGATCGAAGAGAAGCTGCCTGAATCTACCTTCCTGAAGGTTCATCGTTCTTACATCATAAACCTGGAAAAAATTGTGGATATAGAAGACAACAGTATTTTGATTGCCGAAGAGATCATTCCGGTCAGCCGGGCGAACAGAGAGGTGCTTTTGAATAAGCTTAATATGTTATAGTCATTGCGAGCGGAGCGAAGCAATCTCAGAATAATAGCTCTTGTCATGAGATTGCTTCGTCGCGAGCTCCTCGCAAAGACAATTCTTTGAACGTTCGAAGTTCTAAGTTCAACTGTTCAAAGTTCCTCTTCTTCCATTCACCGACAGATAGCTACCATTCGTCGAAGAATCTCACCAGGAGCACTGTTAGCGGCTAACTTTTGCAAAAAAAGTAGTCGTGAAAACTCTAATAACATATATAATCTTAGTACTGGTGAGCGCCCAGGTGTATTCGCAGGAATACAGCGTGTTTATCCAGGATATTTTGAGCTACTCCTCTGGAGAGCTTTCAAATTCCTTGGTAGATAAATACTATAGCGAAGCTAGTTTATATAACCGTGACCTTGGCCTTGAATTCCGATCCTCGGTAAACCATAAATTTGGCGAAGGCTTTATCGAAGAAGACCTCGGTTTAACCAATACCCAAACCTTCTATAAAACGGGGGTAAACTGGAATATACTTTCTGAAGGATATTATGATCGGAGAGCGAAAGCAGATCAGTCAAGGCTGAAGGCACAGTTTGAGCAATTAAATGCCATCCAACAGGCAAAAAAGGAGAGCTATTATTTCCAGTATGCCTATGCCTCTTATTACTTTGAAAAGAAACTTATCGAGTATTATGATTCCAGGATAAATCTACTGAAGAGTAAAAGTCCTTTGTTTAGTTCTCTTAGAGAGCAGGGGTACTTCACCAATAAAGAGCTAATGGATTTGGAAGGGAGACTGAATGAGGCTCTCTTTCAAAAAGATGTGCTTGTTTCATCAACCCAATCTTTTGAAGCGATCTTTTCAGTGAACCTTTCTTATGTAACAGCTTCAGGAATATATGGATTCAATGAGTTGCCACATATCAACCTGGATGAATTGATTTTTGACCTCGAGTACAGCAATAGCCTTGCTTCAAAAAAACAGCTCAACCAATCACTAATAAGTGAACCTGGCTTTTGGACTGATCAGGTTCGGTTAAATGCATACCTGTACTATAATCACCAGGTAAGTTTTAGTGACGATCGCAGAGATTATGTGTCTGCTGGACTTTCTCTGGCTGTGCCTTTATCCAATACCAGGAAAGTAACTCATCAAAAATATACTGCGGAAGTGAAATACATTGATGAAGTGTATGAGTATGAGCTTTCAAACAGGAAGAAGGAAGTCCTAATGCTCTACCAGGAGTATACCTACAAACAAAAGCAGCGCTTAAATACTATTGCAAGTGAGCGAAAGCTTAAGGAGAAGCTTCGGGTGCTTGACCTGCAGAAGAAGAGTGTAAACACAAATATCCCTGCAATCGATGCTTCATTACTGCAGGATGAATACCTGGCAGTTCAAATCGAGACAGCCAGTTTGACCAAGCAAATGACCCAGCTGCTGTTAAAAATTAACCTGCTTTTAGTGGATAACACCATTGAAAAGTACCTGGTCTATAAAAACGAAAACTTCATAGTAAACCTAGTGGAGGTAGAATAATGGAACAGTTTAGCTTTACCCAGGGCAACGCAACCATCCGTACCCTAAAAGAACCGCCAAAACCGAAAAAGAAGATGAATACCGATCGGGTATTGTTCCTTGCACTCTTGCTTATCGTGGGAGCTTATGGAATCTTCAAGCTATATAAAGGGGTAGCCATCATCGAGATAGATGGGATGGTTACCATGGAGAAACTGGAAGTTCATTTCACGGATGATATCAGGATAAGCTCCATGCTGGTAGAAGAAGGCGCAACCATCCAAAAGGGAGATACCTTGTTCGGTTACCTGAATCAGTATTTCGAAAATGATGGAGCCAGTTATTCAAACATCGTTTCAAATAGAGAACGCATTAATCGCGAGATTCTGGGACTTAACCGTCAGTTAAGCGAAAAAAGAACGGAACGCCAAATTCTTCAAAACCGCCTTGCTGAAGAGCAGAAAGAGCTTGAAAAAACCAGGGAACTGGTTGCACTTGCAGCTTTAACCGTCGGATCATTTGATACTCAGCAACGTGTTATTGCTAATACGGAAGATGATCTAAGACTGGTAAGGGAAGAAATCCGTTTTTTAATCCGGCACATCGATCAGCTTACCCGGTTGAAAAGAGAGTACAGTATTTCTGCTTCTTTCGGCGGTAATTCAGTCCAGAAGAGGTTGTACGTAGCCCCAACTGATGGAATCATAGGCCGAATTTCAGTGAATGAAAACGAGGTTTGCTATGAAGGCGACCAGGTGATGGCTATCCATCAGCCAGACCAGGTTCGAATACAGGCTTACTTTACTCAGCAAGAATCTGACAAAGTGGAAGTGGGCAAAATTGTAAACCTTGAATTCCCCGATGGAACCAAGCAACAAGGAGTGATCGATAAGTTTTATGTCTCTACCTATGAGCTGCCACCGGAATTCCAGAAGAAGTATGAGCCAACGGAGCGCTCGATCTTAGCGGACATAGTCCCACTGAATGAAGATGACCTGGAAGGCTGGAAGCAGTTTTATAAGATGTCAGTAAAAGTATCCCTTGGAAGGTTCAATTGAGAAAACGACTACACAGGGCTGGTGCATGGGAGTGCACCAGCCTTTTTTTGTTATTGGTCATCCCGCACCTGTCTGCCGACAGGCAGGATTGATGCGGGATCTGTGGAGGAAGAAAGAGCGTAGCCTTTTCAGATCCCGGCTCAAGGCCGGGATGACGATAAAAGAAAGAGAAAGCGAAGAATGACATCCAAAAAAGAAGAAGAGCGCTCACACCGCTCACCGGCAGAAACCTACCATTCACCGAAAAATCCCGGAAGCCGCCTTATAACTAAGGATTTTTGCACTACACATTAACCAAATAGAAAACAATGAAAACAAAACTACTCATCCTTACTGTCGGGGCGCTGCTCGTTTTCGGGTGTAGTCCATCCTTTGATGTGGATAGTGAGGAGTTAACAGAGGAAGAAATTTCCTTTGAGCATAACAAAGAGGTACTGAATACCAGGGTTAATTATATAAATAAACCTTTGCAGGTGAATAGCTCTGGGCAGGCAACCATCTTTGATCCTGAGTCAAAATTAAAGGGAGCCTTATCCCTTGAAGATTCAGAAGAGTTAGAACATACCTGGTACTTTGTAGCAGAAGTAGAGTCCCCGACTTTTCAGGGACATAAACTAAGCGCTACTCATGTACAGGTAGTTGACGATAAAGCATATGTGTCTTACAACAAGCAGGGTGATATACACCTTGGAGGATTGGAAGTATTTGATCTATCGAATCGTGCCTATCCAAAACTAGTAAGCCAGGCTTTATTTGATCAATCTGATGTAAACGCCATCACCGTTGACTATGAAGGTGACGAATTCAGCCGGAGAATCTGGTTGGCCCTTTCTCATAAGAATAAAGGGGCTGTGGTTCGCCAAATTCAGTTAAAGGATGGATTAATATCAGAAAACATTAAAAATGTTTCCCTTTCGAAGTACACCGATTCTGGTATATCTGCATCTGCAAATGGAATCGTACGTTCGGGTGAAGAACTCTATGTCACTGCAGGTAAAACTCATGGTGGAACCTATTCCTTTGATGTAGATAATCTCAGCTTCAATTATTCCGAGCAGTATTCTGACGCAAAGTATGTAGCCACTAACGGTAGTGTTCCTTACGCTTCTTCCGTAGTTACGCTGGTTACCGGGGATGATGCTGAGCTTAAAATCAAACAGGTTGGTAGTTCGGAGGAATCCAAAAGTGTGAATATTGGGACGGCAACACATCAAAACGTGGAACGATCATATCGGGGTAAATCAACCCTGCACTTCGCTCAGCGATATCCGGAAGTCGTATTCGTTACGATGGGCTACGATGGCTTGAAAGGATTCGACATTTATACCGATGAAGAATTGTATTCAACTCCTTCAAATATCCTTACCAAAGGGAATACCAATGGAGTAACCAGTGATGATGACTATATCTATATCGCCAATGGTGCTGATGGTATCTCAGTACTGGATATACCGGAAAGCCCCGGAGAAATGAATCCAATCTTTCACTGGGATTTAAACGAAGCCCCGGCATCGGCCAATTACATGACTACCGATGGCGAATGGATTTTCGTGGCCAAAGGTGGAGAAGGGCTTAAGATTCTTCGAAAAGGAACACTTGGCGAACACCGAACTATGTTTGGTCACGATAATAATGGCGTGCCTCATGGTATGGAACCGGAAGATGTAGAAGTATGTAGCGAATTGCTTCCTAACCTTTTCCGGAATGTGCTTCCTGAAAGAGGAAACGTGCCCAGAAATCATCCTGAGTATTTCGATAACCCAAATCGTGAAATCGAACTACTAAAAGATGATAAGGTATATGTGACTTTTATTAGTGAAGGAGCCGGGTATAGAAATACCTTAGGTTATTATTACTACCACAAAGATGATCCTCCGCAAACAGCTGAGGATTTAAATAAAGTAGTAATCTTTCCCAATGCTTCGGCCATGTATTCCGGTGGAAAGCTGGTTCAGGGTAATACCATGAAACTGTTAGGTGAATTCGAAGAAGGAACCGTAATTGGATTCTATGTAATCTCTAATGGATGGAAAGGGAGTAAAGTTACAGACGGAATCTACACCCAGTACACTATTCCTGAGTTCAATGTGAGCGAGAAACAACAAAGCATCATTTTCTATGATCAGGGTTGTCAAAGTATCGTACTCGCATTCGAAGATATCGCACTTCCCCAGGGTGATAAGGATTATAACGATGCCATTTTTATGGTCTCAACGGGTGATCCTGCTTCGATTAATGTGACTCAGTTTATTCAAAAATAGAGAAGGTTAATGAAGTAATACTGAAAGCCGGTCTCTGGAAAGGGACCGGCTTTTTTGTTAAGGGTCATCCCAAGGTTCTCTTTATTAGTCATCCCGGGCCTGACCCGGAATCTGAAAAGGTGAAGCTCTTTCTTCCACTACAAATCCCGCATCAAGCCTGCCTGTCGGCAGACAGGTGCGGGATGACTACTAAAAAGGGAAGTAAGAATATCCATCAAGGAATTAAGAGATAAGAAGTATAGGCATTCTTAATTCTCACTGGATATTCTTACTTCAATAACCTTGTCTCCAATCCCATTCCAATCATCGATAGATATCTGCCATTCGTCGATAATATCCCAGAAAGCCTGATTTAGTAGCTAGATTTGCTTCAGAAAATAAAAATAAAACTAAATCAACAGAACAATGAACAATTCAGCTAAAAAAATAGACTTCAATCAATCTTCAGCACCTGCTTTAAGATTGATCAAGCATGACAACAACATTTACTCAAGACTAGCTCTTGGCGAATCAAAATTGGCCATGGTAGGACTTGGATATGTTGGATTACCAATCGCATTAGAATTTGCGAGAAACTTCAACGTAATCGGCTTCGATATTAACGAAGGCCGTGTAGAAATGATGAGAGAAGGTATCGACCCTTCTAAAGAATTAGATGCAGAAGCATTTGAAGACAAGAACATCAAGTTCACTCATAAATTGGATCAAATTGCAGAAGCAGAATTCTATGTAGTGGCAGTACCTACTCCAATCGATCATAGAAGAGAACCAAACTTAACTCCACTTAAAAAAGCAACTGCTTCAGTAGCAGAAGTACTTAAGAAAGGGGATTACGTGGTATTTGAATCTACGGTTTACCCAGGATGCACCGAAGAAGTATGTGTTCCTATTCTTGAAAGAATTTCAGGGCTAAAACTAAACGAAGATTTCAAGATAGGGTATTCTCCTGAGCGTATTAATCCAGGTGATAAGGTTCATACCGTAACCAACATTACTAAAGTAGTTTCTGGTAGTGATGAAGAAGCATTAACCGAAATTGCAAAAGTGTACGAAAGCATTATTACAGCTGGAATCCATAAAGCAAGCACTATTAAGGTAGCAGAAGCTTCTAAAATCATTGAAAACACACAGCGTGATGTTAACATCGCACTGATGAATGAGCTTTCTATGATCTTTGACAAGCTCGGCATCAATACTAATGATGTATTGGAAGCGGCAGGCACAAAGTGGAACTTCCTAAAATTCTTTCCTGGTCTGGTAGGCGGACACTGTATAGGAGTAGACCCATACTATTTAGCGTATAAAGCAAAAGAAGTAAAGGTTGACCCTAAAGTAATTGCCAGCTCTCGCTTCAGAAATGATGGAATGCCATACAACATTGCATTCAACATCGCTCAAAAGCTTGACGAAATTGGTAAGAAGCCACAATCAGCGACGGTATTAGTGAAAGGAATCACCTTCAAAGAAAATGTAAGCGATATCCGTAACTCAAAAGTTGCTGATGTAGTTAAAAAACTTTCTTTATTCGGCATCAAGTGCTGGGTAGAAGATCCTCATGCTGACCCTGAAGAAGTACGTGAAGAGTATGGATTCCACTGCTCAAAAGAAGAGCACAAGGGAAGCTTTGACGTGGTAATCATGGCAGTAGCTCATGATGAGTACAAAGACATGAGCAGCGAAGAGATTGCTTCAATCTCTAAGCCTGATACCATCTTTTATGATGTAAGAGGCATCATGGAAGGCAAGACTTCTGAAGATCAACATTACATGTCACTTTAATTCCAGCCTTCTAAACGCTGGTGACCGCCATGTTTGAACTAGTACAACACTCACAACATCAACCTAGCATACTTGAATTTGAGAATGGCTCAATACAGGTATTGCTAGCTGTTGATGAGCAGGGATTAGGATTACAGGAAATCCAGCAAGTTGACGCAGTACTTGTTCAGGCGGTTAACTCATCCAATGCCAAAGAGATTCTGAGATCCATCAGAATCCAAAAAAGCCGACAACTTGCACTCACTCCTGTATTCATAAGCTCAAGTGTTCCTGGTTGCCGAAAGATTGAATTCTTATTTGATGGCACGTATTCAACCGAAACCGAAAGCTTGATGCTTCAAAAGATCAAGCAAATCAGAGAGCAGCTTCGCTCATTTACCTTTGATGTCCATCAGTTAGATTACAACCACTCATTACTTCAGGCTGCCCTCCAGTTCTCTCAATCAAGAGGAAGCTCATTGAAGCCCATGAGAGAAAGAAATTCAAAAATCGGATATACCTATCCATTCTTAGGCTCAATCATCCGGGATGATGAAAGCCAAAAAGTGGTAGAACTGATGGAGCAATCCATTAAAGAAGGATACTTCACAAAGAAATCTCTTGATAAAGTACACACGTGTAAGAAGTGTTCAGGTGGGTACCTGAACTACAGGGAATGCTGCCCAAAATGTGGTTCCTCTGATTTACAAAAGGATGATTTAATTCATCATTTCCTATGTGCCCATATCGCTCCGGAATCAGACTTCAAGAAAGGAGATGGTGATACCATGGAATGCCCAAAGTGCGATAAAGAACTAAGGCATATTGGTATCGATTACGATAAGCCTTCCTCCATGCATACCTGCAACAACTGTAGTCACCAATTCCAACAACCTGAGGTTAAGGCCTTGTGTATCGATTGTGGGTGTGACAACCAACTTAAGCAACTTGGAAATATTGAGATTTCGGAATATGCGATCACTCCAATGGGTGAGTATGCAGCAATAAACGGTATGCATGTTAAAGCAAAGAAAGTGGAGAAGAAAGCTTCCAAAACCGTAAGCGAACAGATATTCGAGCTGTTCAAAAGCCAGGAAATTCAGCGAATAAAGAAAAGCGGGCATCTTAGTTGGGAAGGTTCCTTAACTATAAATCTGGAATTTATTACTGCCTTCCATCCTGAACAGCAGGAACTCATTCAGTCTGAAATCTGCGGTATCATCTCCAATTACCTTGATAGTGTGGATGTGCTTTCAAGTCCAACTACCTCCTGGTTTAGATTCATGCTCGTGGACTATTCCAAAGAGCGGGCTGCTGAAATCGGAGAAGTAATCCAGAGAAACATTGAGAAATTACTTTCGGATGGTCCCGGAAAAGATCAGTCGGTGGTTGAAACACTGATCACATCCTTAGGGGAGGACGGGTAGATGTTAGAGCAATTAACCCCCGAATACATCCAGTACTGGTTTGCCGTAGGATTCAACAAATTCGTAAGAGTGTTCTGGTACTTCTGCATCTTTGAATTTACCCGGTATATCATCATCGATTATATCGTTCTCTTCTTCCAAAGCCTTACCAAAAAAAGTGATGATGAGAAATTTCTTAAAGCAAGACATGAGCTCTTCCTCGAAAACCCATTGATCTCCATTATTATCCCAGGGAAAAACGAGGGGGCTCATCTTTATAAGCTAACCAAGTCGCTGGCTGAACAAACCTACCAGAATTTTGAGCTTATAATTGTTGATGACGGCTCAGATGATGAAACTCCAATCATTGGGAAAAACCTGGAAAGATTAGGCCTGATTGATATGTTCATCCGAAATGAAATGAGAGGAGGGAAGGCTTCAGCCGCGAACCTGGCCCTTCGTTATGCAAAAGGGAAGTTCATCGTTCACCTGGATGCGGACTGCTCTTTTGACCGTGATGCCATCGAACAGGTAGTAATTCCTTTCTACTATGATGAGAAGATTGGAGCAGTAGGAGGGAATGTAAAGGTGAGAAATTACAAAGACAGTCTTTGTGCTTCCCTCCAGGCAATAGAATATTTAAAAACGGTATCAGTTGGCCGGATCATTACTTCATACTTAGGAATCTATAAGATTATCTCGGGTGCTTTTGGTGCCTTCCGTCCAGAGATTTTAGATACGATAGGAGGATGGGATATCGGTCCGGGATTGGATGGAGACATCACTGTAAAAATCAGGAAGTGTGGATATAAAACAGTGTTTGCTCCAAAAGCGATTTGTTTGACGAATGCTCCGTCCAAATTCAAAGTGTTGAAAAAGCAGCGCCTACGATGGGATAAATCCATCATTCGATTTAGGGTAAGAAAGCATAGGGATGTCTACTTCCCAAATGCTAATTTCAGATGGAGCAACTTCTTCGCCCTCTTTGAAAACGTATTTTATAATGTAATCCTGGACATCACCTGGTTGCTTTATATGATTGATATCATCTTCAACTACAGCTCTTCGCTTCACTTTATCATTCCAATGAATTTTACACTCTATGTAGCAATGAGCTATGTACAAATGGGAAGCATTTTACTCTTCACCGAACGGAAAAAAGAAGAAGCCAAGCTCCTGAAGTATATCCCACTAATGACACTCTATACTGGTCTTTTTCTACGATTGGTGAGAACTACTGCGTATTACCAGGAATTCTTCTTCAAGCGTTCTTATGAAGATCCCTGGAACCCGGTGAAGTCGTCCTCCATGGCTAAAAAGCACGGGTTGTAGAACTACCAGTCTTTTCTTCGTACTTCGATAGAAGGAATGGAATTATACAATGAGTCTATTGTTGTGACTTTCCAAGGTATTAAAAACTGAAGAAGTTCAACTGGCCAGTCTCTTTTTCCAGAATTACTGTTCTCACTAAAAAAAGGAATTGATAAAAAACGCTCTTCGAGTTCATTATAACTTGAGTCGGAGACTCCCAGTTCAAATTCAAAATTCACATAAAAGCAGGGATGATTGAATACTGATGCGGAGGTATCAACATCAAAAATTCCGGGTTGAAATAAAAAAGCGAACGTATCCTGCTGAAAAGTAAAATAGGTCCAGCTATTGATGCTGTACTTTTGGGGCTTCACATTCCTGAATTCATAATACCCTAAACTATCTGTAGTGGTCCTTAACTCATAAGAAAGAGGGAGATTGTATTCATCGTACAGATATACAGTAGCTCCATTAATAGCTGAACTATCACTTCTATCAGTTACATAACCACAAATATTTGGCTGACTAAATAGATTACTTGAAAAACCTATGATAAGTAATGATGTTAATTCCAAAATTTTGTTCTTGGCCTTAATTACCATTACCAGGTCTTTTCTTGAATAAAACTGGTCTCGGTTCTTTTAAATGCGAAACTGGGTGCATGTACTCTTGGTCGTACAAAATTAAATACCCCTAAAGGAAGAGCAAAAAATTCCCTTGATTGCATTCCAACAGACATTACTCCTTGAGTCTGATGTCTTAGTTGATGATTGTATAAGATGTATTTCATGGAAAAGCCAAAATTGAGATCATAGGGTCGTTTCATAAAGTACTCACTTTCAAGAGTAACAACGCCCGGTTGATAGACAAAAGCAAAGCTGTCGGCATCAAATTCATAGAAAACGGAAACGTTTACACTATAACGGCCTTTAGGAAGATCAAATTCAAAATACCCGGTTTCATCAGTGGTGACATTTATAGGCGGATCGAAAGAGATATTGTATTCATTGTGTACAAACACTAACGCCCCTTCTATGGGTTCGGCTTCTCCAAAGTCTATTACATATCCAGAAATAGAATATTGAGCATATACCGGGGAAATAATGAACAGGAGTAGGAAAGTAATTAAAGCTGGTTTCATTCGGTTTTTAGTAATGTGATTTAGGAGCATGAAAATGTTGATAATCTAAATATCCTCTTCAAGCTCAATAGGGGGCTTTTCTTCTCTGAAGATAACGGCAGCATCAGCGAACCGGGTGGCTAATCCAACCATGACCAACCGGTCGCCGGGTTCAAGCTTAAACGAACCTGAAGGGTTTCCAGTATTCTTTTCTCCACGTTGTACGGTAAGCACCGTAATTTCATACTCATTGCGGAGCTTTAGTTCAGCTAATGTTTTACCTGCTGCATAACTTCCTTCGCGAACTACGACGGCCCGGGTATGGAGGCCTTCTTCATCAAGCCCTTGCAGCACCATAAGATGAGCTTCTTGTATACTTCCCCTCATGATCTGGTAATCTTCCGCACGTAGTTCCCGGATGTGTTGTTGAATCTCTTCTTCAGAGATCATATATGCACTCATCACATTAGAAAAAAGTTGTACAGTGGTTTCCATTTCTTCGGGTACAACGGTATCCGCCCCGGCTATTTCCATTGCTTCTGCCTGAGCCAGGTATCGTGTCCTAACGATTACCTGTAGAGTTGGATTTAAATATTTGGCAAGTTTTATAATTCTTGGATTAGCATCCAGGTCATTAATGGCGATTACACATAATTTGGCTTTTTCAATTTGGGCATGTTCCAGGATATGGCTTCGGGTTGCATCCCCATAAATAGCATTGATGCCATTTTTATGCATCTCGTTCACCGACTTCGGGTTCATCTCAATCACAATGAATGGGATATTAGTATCCGTAAATATCCGGGCCAGATTACGCCCGGCAGGGCCATATCCAACCAGGATTACATGGTCTTCCAGTTTGACATCTACTTTAGCGTCCTTATCCTTTTTCCTTTTCTCTCCCAGTTTTTTGAGCGGAGTTTTGGACAGGAGTTCTCCCACTTTTGGGCTAATGGATAAAAAGAAGGGGGTCAGAAGCATAAGGATGACCGAAACGGCGATGAACATCTGAGAGCCCAACTCTCCAAATCCACCCGGATCGAGGCCTGCTTTGCGACCTTCACGTTCGAGTACAAAAGAGAATTCCCCAATTTGTGATAATACAATTCCTGAAGCTGCTGCTACACGAACCGGGTAGCCCAATATCAAAAGGCTGACTGAACTCAGGATAAACTTCAAAACCAATACTCCGGAAGCAATCCCCAGAAGAAGAAGTGGGTATTCAAGTACGAATTTAACGTCCAGAAGCATTCCTACAGAAACGAAGAAAACTGCGTTAAAAATAGTTTTGAGTGGGATAATTTCACTAAGGGCGTGATCGCTGTAATGACTTTCGCTAACCACTAAACCAGCAAGAAAAGCTCCCAGGGCAAGGCTTACATTGGCAAGGTTGGTTAGGGCGGCTGTTCCAAAGCAGATAGCCATTACAGTAAGTAAGAAAAGCTCTTGACGCCGTGTTTGTGCTACTTTGTCTAAAATCCATGGGACTATTTTCCGGGCCAAGAGTACAATTCCCAGTATTAGTAATACGGCTTTACCGAGAACTAATAAAATGTCGACGGTTGAACCACTTTCCCCGGAGAGTAGGGGAACCAGCAATACCATGGCAATGATGGCAAAATCCTGGAAAATAAGTACAGCTAATGAAAGCCGACCTGCGGGGGTATCCGTCTTTTTTTGTTCACTGAGCAGCCCAAGAATAATGGCGGTAGAGCTTAATGCAACCAGGAAGCCTGTGTAAATACCAATCTTCCAGTTGATGTTGAGCAATAAAAATATGCCAACAACTGAGGCTACCGTAAGCAAGACCTGGACTCCGCCTCCTATGAAAATAGCGGATTTTATGCGCGCAAGTTTTTCAAGACTAAACTCTATACCAATAGTAAACAGGAGCAAAATAATCCCAATCTCCGCAAGCATATCAACTAGTTCCTGGTCCTGGACCAGTCCAAGAGCATTAGGGCCGATAACAACCCCAGCGATCAGAAAGCCAACAATGGGGACCAGTTTAAGCTTATAACAAATGAAAGCAATTAGAACGCTTACAAGAAAGAGTGCTACAATTTCATTTAAAAAGGGCAAGCTTACGACAAAAAACATAGGGTATTACTGAGCGTCTTGGGATGATTTAGAAAATATAGACTTGAGACAAATAAGTTCTGCTTAATTAAGATAATAATGCCAGAGACGTATTTTCTAAAAAGAAACCGCTTCCACCGAATTTGATAACAAAAACATAACTTTCAGTTTTATTTGTAGAGAAAAAACTACAATTTCAGGCTGAACGATTTACAGCCACCAATCATACATAATGAGCACACAGGATCAGGTTCGTGAGGATGTCACCATTCGCTTTGCAGGTGACTCCGGCGATGGAATGCAGCTTACGGGGTCGCTATTCACCAATACTACCGCACTTCTTGGAAATGACTTAAGAACCCTCCCCGAATTCCCTGCAGAAATCAGAGCCCCCCAAGGTACCGTACCTGGGGTTTCTTCTTTTCAGCTACAATTTGGGAGCCGGCAAATTTTAACCCCAGGGGATGAATGTGATGCCCTGGTAGTAATGAATTCAGCGGCACTAAAGGCGAACTTAAACCTCCTCAAAAAAGGAGGGACTATCATTGCTAATACTGCTGGTTTCGATAAAAAGAACTTAAACCTTGCGAAGTACCCGGAAGGGGTAAATCCGCTTGAAGACGGCTCCCTGGATGACTATGAGCTTATCGAAATTGATGTAACCAAACTGGTAAAAGAAGCTCTGAAGGATATGGATTTGGGCTATAAAGACCAGGAACGTTCAAAGAATATGTTTGTGCTGGGTATGTTGTACTGGATGTATAACCGCCCCATGGAATCAACCATTGATTTCCTGAACCAGAAATTTGGCAAAAAGAAGCCAGAAATTGCGGAAGCCAATATTAAGGTGCTGAAAGCAGGGTACTATTACGGGGAAACGGCGGAGATTTTCAATTCCAGGGTTACCGTAAAGCAAGCGGACCTCGAACCCGGTACCTATAGAAATATCACCGGGAATGAAGCGCTGGTGCTTGGCCTGGTAGCTGCGGCAAGGAAAAGTAACCTTCCTTTGTTTTTGGGTACTTACCCGATTACTCCGGCATCTGATGTACTCCATGGGCTTGCTAAACACAAGAAATTTGGGATTACCACTTTCCAGGCGGAGGACGAGATCGCGGCCTGTGCATCCGCAATTGGAGCTTCCTTTGGAGGAAGCATTGGAGTGACCAGTTCTTCCGGGCCTGGTATTGCACTTAAAGGTGAGGCCATTGGATTGGCGGTGATGTTAGAGTTGCCCCTGGTCGTGTTAAATATCCAGCGGGCAGGGCCTTCTACCGGGATGCCGACCAAAACTGAGCAAGCTGATTTAATGCAAGCAGTATATGGACGGAATGGAGAAAGCCCACTACTGGTGGTAGCTCCTAAATCTCCTGCTGATTGTTTTGAAATGGCGTTTGAAGCCGTACGGATTTCTTTAGAGCATATGACCCCAGTCATCTTTCTTTCGGATGGATATATTGCCAATGGCTCTGAGCCGTGGAAATTCCCTAATTCGGAAGATTTGAAGGATATTAAGGTGGAATTTGAAGGTCCTCGTCATTCCGAAGAGGACGGAGCATTTATGCCTTATAGGCGAGATGAGCGCCTTGTTCGCAAATGGGCGATTCCAGGCACACAGGGCATCGAACATCGTGTAGGCGGCCTTGAGAAAGAAGATGTAACCGGGAATGTTTCTTATGATCCAGACAACCACCAGAAAATGACGGATATACGAAGGGATAAGCGTGATTTGGTGGCGCAGAATATTCCTGAGCAGGATATTGACCAGGGTAATGAGTCCGGTGAAATTCTTGTGCTAGGATGGGGAGGAACCTATGGTGCGATCCGTACTGTAGTCCACCAACTCAGAAAAGAAGGTATGGATATATCTCATGCCCATCTTCGATACATCAATCCATTTCCTAAGAACATGGAGTCGTTATTGAAGAGCTTCAAAAAAGTAATTGTGCCGGAAATTAATGATGGGCAGTTAGTACGTTTGATTAGATCGGAGTTTCTTATTCCGGCGGTACCTATCAATAAAGTGAAGGGGAGGCCTTTTGGGGTTTCCGAACTAAAACAAGAAATTCTTCAGCTCGTTGAAGAACAACCCGCATAACCTAATCCAGGAATTATGGCAGTAGAAACACTTATCGATAAATTTGTACAGCTTCATGAAGCGGACTTAGCTAATTTGCCCGCTTATTCTTCCAAAGATTTTGCATCCGACCAGGATGTGCGTTGGTGCCCTGGTTGTGGAGACTATACCATCCTGAAACAAGTTCAAAATGCAATGCCAGAATTGGGTATCGCTAAAAAGGATATCGTATTTATTTCCGGAATCGGTTGTTCTTCCAGGTTTCCTTATTACATGGATACCTTTGGCATGCACTCTATCCATGGGCGGGCGCCTGCGATTGCAACGGGTTTAAAAACAAGCCGCCCGGATTTAACGGTTTGGATTATCACGGGAGATGGAGATTCTCTTTCGATAGGAGCCAATCACTTTGCCCAGCTTTTGCGCCGTAATGTGAATGTGAACCTGCTGTTATTCAACAATGAAATTTATGGCCTAACCAAGGGGCAATATTCCCCGGCATCTCCAAAGGGTTTGGTAACTAAATCTACCCCATATGGCTCGATAGATAATCCTTTTAACCCATTGGCACTCAGTTTGGGAGCGGATGGTAGCTTTGTGGCTCGGGCTATGGATCGAGACCCTAAGCATCTAAAGGAAATGATTCTTAGAAGCCATAAGCATCAGGGTACTTCCATGCTGGAAATTTACCAGAATTGTATCGTGTTTAACGATGGTGCTTTTGAGCTTTTCACCGATAAGAAAACTCGTCCCCAGGAAGCTATTTACCTGGAGCATGGCGAACCGATGGTATTCGGAAAGGACAAGGACAAAGGAGTGAGGCTGAATGGCCTGGTTCCTGAAGTGGTAGAACTGGGAGACTCTTTCTCAAAAGATGATCTTTGGGTGCATGATGAACAGGATGTCACCAAAGCTCATTTACTGTCCCGTTTCTTTGAACATCCTCCAAATGGGGAAGGAGTTCAATTCCCTCGGCCTTTTGGTGTGCTTTATGCCGTTGACCGTCCTCGATATGACGAGGGTGTGGTGGAACAGGTACAACATGCTAAGGATACCCAGGGCGAAGCTGATCTGGATGCCTTGCTAAGAGGTAATGAAACCTGGGAAGTGAAATAATTTCAAGAAAAGTGAAGGCAACCTCTTCGCTTTTTCTTGTTAATTGGGAAAAAGCTTTGGTGCTATTTCCTGGTTCGGATCGTTTTCTTCGATCGTCACTCTCCAGCCCTTGATGAGAAGCCAAAGCATAAAAATCACTTCTCCGAAATAGGTGATCATTATATAATCCATTTGAACAGAAGGGAAGAAGAATGTTCGTAAAGTATCGATCAGGTACCCTATCCCAGCTATAATCAAAAGAATCCCTATGGTTTTAGGTACATAGGTGGCTTTATAAGCCAATGCTCCTATCAGCATCAGGTACAGGCTGAAGAAGGAAAAGGCAAAACTCCATTGGAGATTGAAATTCTTGATTGAGAGCAAAACCTCGGAATAAATCGAGTCATCAAATGCAGTCAAGTATCTGGTATTCTGAGTGAGATTGAGCACGCCCACAAGGTTCAGCATAGCGGACAGGGTAATCACAGCAAATACCATTCGAAAAAGTGCGGTGAGTAAGGATAGGTCTTTATTAACGGGTTTAAGAAACAGGTACAAAGCCCATGCAACCACTACATCACAAATCAGTGTGATTAGGTGCAGAAATATTCCAAGAGTGAATAGGCCCCGGTTCTCCTTAATATTGTTAAATGTGATCTCTGCATCTCCGTAATCATATAGTTTAGGGAAAACTACAAATTCGGCAACCGGTGCAGTAAGCACCATGATGAAAATTCCTATTCCCGCGACTAATGCTGCTTTTTGAATTTGATGGTTCATAACTCTTGATGGTTTAATTAGAAAAGTGAGGGCTATTCACCCTCACTTTCTTTAATAATTAATCCAGGTCTCTGTAAAGTTCAGATACCATTTCTTCTCTCTTGAGAATACCATCTTCCATATACTCTCCATTGTCCCTAACCAGGTTAAACTGATCAGCTGTTTTCCATTCAATAAGTATAGGATCACTTTCTGGATCAGTGAACAACTGTAGCATTCCATCAATAATTTCATAGTTAACGACTACGGTAGTGTCAGAAAAGCCAACACTTATCTTAAGATCACCTTGTTTCTCAAATCCATATACCGTGTCCAGGATACTCATGTCAACAGACTCAGTGTTTACAAGCACATTATCCTCATAAAAACGAGTCGTGGAGGTTTTGTATAACCAGTCCCCATAAACTTCCGCTAAGGCGTTATTTATAGTAATTGAGGTTTCCGTTTCGTATTCCTTCCCATAACTTTTGGCAATAGCTTTTATGGTTGTTGCACCATTTGGAAAATCTTCGCTATTAAATTCAAAATCATAGGGAGGTGTTTTAACTGCTCCGATTTGTACATCATTTATAGTAACAGCGATTTCTGAAACGTTAGCTAACTCTGAATTGAGCAGCTCGATTTTGATCACATTTGTACCAAATACGAAACTACCGCTTACAGGATTACTAATTTCGATTTCAGGTTCCTCGTAGTTATTTCCAGAGGTGCTATCGCATGCATAAAGCATGAATACTAATGCGCTGCAGATAATGAATAGTTTATTAAACTTCATGTTTTCTCCTTGTTTATTGGTTTAAAGCCATTTTTGGCGTTTTAAAAACGAACAAGGTTACGAAGCTTAGTAAGCCTGGAATGTGAACTTTAGGTAATCAGGGCACAGGGAAAAAGGTGAACATAAGGTGATCACGTTCTTTTTTTTGTGCTAAGTGGAACCATTCAAATGATCATAATTGCATTTTCATAAGTACAAACCATGGTATCACATTGAACAGAATAATGGATAGCTTATAAAAGGTAATGGCTTTGTAGTGAATCAAATTGAATTGCTCACGGGGCATTTCAAACCACTGGCTGTGCATTTTGTAAACAAATCCGGGAAAGGCCATAATCCAAACAGCCCACCAGGCTAAAATGGTCATGTTAAAGATGCTACACCATTTAAAGAATTCATAAAGTACTTCTATAGTCATAGTAACCTCCTGGTTAATTGAAGGACACTATAGAATTACAAAAGAAGTATGAATTAGGTGTGAAGTGGTTCGATTAAGAATTGAGCAATTGCTCAATTCTTAATTGCATATTGAACAATTATACCATCTCAGGAATATGCTCAAGCTTAGCATCTTTATAAGCTGGGCGGGGTTTTAACCCGAAGAGCTCAAACATATGCATGTCATCATCAAGCTCATTGTTGTCGGTGGTAAGTAGTTTTTCGCCAGTGAAGATGGAGTTGGCACCAGCCATGAAACAAAGGGCCTGCTCTTCAAAATTCATGCGAACCCGACCTGCAGAAAGGCGAACCATAGACTGAGGCATAAGGATACGGGCAGTAGCAATCATCCGTGCCATTTCCCAGCTTGGAACTTTAGGCTGACCTTCCATCGGGGTTCCATCCACAGCAATTAAGGCGTTAACAGGAACAGACTCCGGATGTGTATCCAGATTGGATAGGGTATGAAGGAGTCCAATTCGGTCTTCATGCGTTTCACCCATTCCGATAATACCTCCGGAACAAACCGAGATGTTGTTATGTTGAACTTTTTTGATTGTATCTAGCCGATCTTCATAAGTACGGGTAGTGATGATCTTTTTGTAGAAGTCTTCGCTGCTGTCCAGGTTGTGGTTGTACGCATATAGCCCTGCTTCTTTCAATTTCTCTGCCTGATCATCCGTAAGCATTCCTAAGGTAGCACAAACTTCAAGGCCCAGATCAGCTACTTCAGTAACTACTTCAAGCACCTGGTCAAAATCTTTGTTTTGCCGTGCGCTTCTCCATGCTGCTCCCATACAGAAACGGGTGCTTCCAGCTGCTTTAGCACGCTCAGCTGCAGCAACGATCATTTCCTTAGGCATTAGCTTTTCGTTATTAACTCCAGTGTTATAACGAGCCGATTGAGGACAGTAGGAGCAGTCTTCTGAGCAGCCCCCAGTCTTGATCGAAAGTAAGGTACAAACCTGGACTTCTCCTGTTTCATGAAACTCGCGATGCACCGTTTGAGCGCGATAAATAAGTTCCATAAGAGGGGAGTGGTAGATTTCGGAGATTTCCTCTAGAGTCCAGTTGTTTTTCACTTCGGTCATGGGTAGCTGTCATTTAAGTTCGAACTGAAAGTAAGAGGATTCCTTTCAAATCCCAACGCTCAAAAACCATCTCCTTTTGATGCTAAGGAGGATTTTCTTTCTAATGTTTATTAACTTTTCTTAATTAACGTATTGATTGGAAGCTCATAAATGCTTACGATTCAGGAATTATAACAGGATTTTTTAGGATTTAGCCAATGAACATACTAGTTGTAGAAGACGATCCTTCAGTTCGTACTTTGGTAAAAGCGGTCCTTGAGCACAATGGGAATACTGTTCAAGCCAAAGACACTGCAACTTCGGGAGAAGCAGCAGCTATTGAAGGTGACTTTGATATGATCATTCTGGACTTGGGGCTTCCAGATGGTGACGGCTATGAGGTTTGTAAGAATATAAGAGACAAGAATATCAAGACACCAGTTCTAATACTCTCTGGAGAGCAGGAAACGGATGTAAAAGTAAAGTGTCTCAAAGTAGGAGCCGATGACTACCTCACAAAGCCATTTAACACAGAAGAATTAATTGCAAGAATGGAAGCCATTCAACGCCGATCAGAGTCGGGTGGAGATCAGCTTCTCACTTGTGGAGAACTCAAAGTAGATTTATTGAAACGCGAGTTCTCAATTAATAATGAAAAGGTTCAGCTCACCAATAATGAGTTTAACCTGCTCGTCTATTTCCTCAAGAACAAAAATAAAATTGTTACCCAGGAAGAGTTAGCCGAAAAAGTTTGGGACATTCATTTTGATACCCAGACAAACTATATCAATGTATATATCAGTTATTTGAGGAAAAAAATTCGTGAATACTCTGAAACGGATTATATAGAGACGATCAGGAAAAAGGGATTTATGTTCCGTTGTGAGTGATGACAACCAGATTGATTTTCAGGCCCCCACGCATTTTGCGTGAGGGCTTTTTTGTTTATACCCATGGATAAGAAGTACACAGAAAAACTCATCGAATACCTGAAAGAGTTTACCACGGAATCGAGATGGGAAACGATTCAGGAGGTTCTCTCAAAAAGGACTACTTACCTAACGATTGTGCTTGAAGATTTGCATAAGTCTCATAATGCAAATGCAGTCCTAAGAAGCTGTGATGGCTTAGGGATCCAGGATATCCACATCATAGAGAACAGAACGGAGTTTGATACTGAAAGTACGGTGTCTATAGGAGCTCACCAGTGGCTTAGCCTGCATAAGTATAACCAGGAGAACACAGACAATGTACAGGTGTGTTTTGATAGACTTAAAAAGGATGGGTATCAAATTATTGCGACGACCCCTCATGAAAAGGATGTAAATCTGGATCAACTATCCATGAACAAGAAAACAGCACTTGTTTTTGGTTCAGAGAGAGAGGGTATTAGTGATCGTGTTCGGGAGCTTGCCGATGGCTTCGTAAAGATACCTATGTTCGGCTTTAGCGAGAGCTTCAACATTTCAGTAAGTGCGGCTATTTGTCTCTATGATCTTACCAACAAACTAAGGAGAGAGAAAGTAAACTGGCAGCTTGATGAAGATTATAAAAGAGAACTCGCCTTGCTATGGCTTAAGAATACCATCAAAGCATCAGATAAGCTTATAAAGAAGTTCGAGGAAGAAAACAGTTAATCGAGAGAATTTGTATTGGAATCAGCAATCTGCCTGAACATCATGTACTCTTCCGGAGAGGTATCAGCAAAAAGATAGAGTAGGGGATCTACCGGAACACCATTTACATGTACTTCATAATGAAGATGTGGGCCTTCTACTAATCCGGAATTGCCGGATTTAGCTATTTCCTGTCCTCGTTTTACCTCGGTACCTACTTTAATTCCATTTCCATAGGCTGACAGGTGAGCGTATAAGGTTTCAAAACCATAGCCGTGGTCAATAATTACGATTCTGCCCAAATTTCCCATCCGGCCGGCATATTTAATTGTACCATCGCCAGTAGCATATACAGGAGAGCCTATATCAGCTCTAAAATCAATTCCATTGTGAGGACGATGGTATTGAAGTATAGGATGAAAGCGCAATCCAAACCCGCTAATAAGTATACCACCTGCTGGCTTAATAGCCGGGATATGCTTTAACTTTTCCCTGTTTTGGTTGTATTGATTTTTGATTTCCTCAAAACTAAGATTTTGAATACCAATCCTGCGCTCTAAATTTTCAACCTTGGAAGTAGTCCAGCTCAACAAATCTGCTGTTGACTGGCTATATATATCAAATTCACTATTTGGGCTGGTTCCGCCTGTACCAGCTTGGCGCTCTCCTTCAGAAATCTCATTTAATCCTAAAATAGAGCGGTAGACATTATTATCTCTTTCAGCTAACTCTTCAAGGCTTTTGTCGAGTTCTATTAGAGCGTCTTTTGTTGATTCAAGCTGCTCACTTAGTGCTTCGTTTTCAGCTTTTAGTGCAAGCTCAGCTGGCGTACCTATTTTTGTCGATAGGAGAATGATTCCAATACCCGCGAATACGATTCCTGTCAAAATCCAGATAGATAAGTTGTAAACAACCTGCTCCTTGCGGTTGTAACTTATAGGTATAAATTCACAAGATTTTTCGTCGTAGTAGTAGTGATTTTCTAAAGACATCTAACCATTAAATCTTCCAGCTCATAAAGGTAGCGACTATAATTACTTCATAAAAGAGTGCATCGAAACTCTAATGTTACTCCATATCCCCCTCAAAATACTCAATTGCTCGTTTGATAGATGCATCCTTTCCCTTTGTTTTTTCAGCAATACTAGATTGTATTCTATGCTGAAAAGCTTTCGCGGGATCATAACCATAGTGTTTTAGCAAATGATTCATTGCGATTACTTCAGCGATTACGGTGATATTTTTACCCGGAGTAATAGGGAGTTTTATATAAGGAATCTCAAGGTCCAGGATACTTACGGTATCATGGTCGAGCCCGGTACGATTTATATCTTGTTCATCATCCCATAGTGTTAGCTCCATGACTACTTCAAGCCTTTTTTGATATCGAACAGAACGGATTCCAAACATCGACATCACATCGACAATCCCAAGGCCTCGTATTTCCATGAAGTGCTTACTCATTTCGGTAGCAGAAGCCATCAAAACGCTGCTTTTTTTGGTTAGCATAACTACATCGTCAGCAACTAAACGGTGTCCTCGTTCCACCAAATCAAGAGCTACTTCACTTTTCCCAATACCTGATCTCCCAGCAATTAGTATTCCAATTCCATACACATCAACCATAGCACCATGAGCCATGGTTTGAAGAGCAAATTGGTCATCCAGAAAATCTCTCAATAGAAACATGAAACGGGTAGTTTCATAAGGAGTCATGAAAACTGGAATGCCTGCTTCTTCGGCAATATTGAGTAGATATTCAGGAAGCATATTCCCATCAGTAAGAAATATGACCGGAATTTGATGCTGGGTGATATTTCTGAAGGCTTCCTTTTGTTTGTCTTCAGAAAGATTTTCCAGATACTGTGTTTCCGTATTCCCCATTACCTGTATCCTGTGAAAGGTAAACAGCTTCAGATAACCCGCTAAAGCAAGGCCTGGTCGGGTAAGCTCAGGGTCAGTAACATATCGATGATCCCCACAATCTCCCGCAGCACAAGCCACAAGGTTAATGTGAACACGTTCCTGAAGCCTCTTTACCAGGTAGGTAACTGAGATTTTCTCTTTAATGGGGATAGCTGGTTGTGCAGAAAAAGGCATATTGAATCAATGAGTGGAGAATTTCTTTTCTTTATAGCGTTTTAATTGCCTGGAGAGAGTTTCAACTGCAGCAAGTACCGCTTGTTCATATTTAGGGGCTTTTTCTGAGGCCTTTAACACCTTGTTAGGTATTTGCAGGACAATTTCTGCCTTCTGTGGATTGTCGTTATCAGCACTTGGCTCCAGGACAATGCTGCAACTTACGATTCGATCATAAAACTGGTTAAGTTTAGTTACTGAATCTTCACAGTAGCTTTTGAGGGTTGGGCTTGCTTCGAAGTGGCGCGCTGTAAATTGAATATTCATTTTGTCTCCTTATTAGTTTTTTGCTCTTGGATGTGCTTGTTCATAAACATTCTTGAGGCGTTCAACACTGGTATGTGTATACACCTGTGTGGCTGCAAGGTTTGCATGACCTAAAAATTCCTTAATTAGTCGTATATCGGCTCCATTGTCCAGCATGTGTGTTGCAAAACTATGCCGTAAAACATGTGGGCTTTTTTGAGTGACCTCGCTCTCCCGGGTCAAATATTTTTCAACCATATATCTAACCGAACGGTCGTAAGCCCGTTGACCGCTTGCTGCTAAAAATAATGCCTTTTGAGCATCAGCATCAGTTCTTTCTCCAAAAAGTTCAGGGCGTTTTTGAATAAATCTTTTTAAGATAAAAACAGCAGTTTGACCTAATGGGACAATGCGTTCCTTGTTTCCTTTACCCGTAACATTTATCTGTCCATTTCTCAAATCAAGGTCAGACAGATTAAGCCCAACCAGCTCACTTACCCGAATTCCAGTCCCGTAAAAAACTTCAAGTATAGCCCGGTCCTGTAGGTTTCTCACAGAATCCAACTCGATATTCTCCAGCATTCTGGTTAAGTCTTCCGGGGTAACCGTTTTAGGCAACACTTTATCCTTTTTAGGAACAACGAGAAGGTGTGCTGGGTTTTTCCCAATAAAGCCCCTTTTGAAAGCATATTTAAAGAAGGACCGAAGAGCTGCCACCTTACGTGATATCGAGCTTTTGGAAAGTCCCTGATCTGAGAGTTCTCCCAGCCATAAACGTATTGTTAATCGGGAAATAGAAGTTATGTCTACCTTGTCCACCTCAATTTCATTTTGAGTGGCACAGAATTGAAGAAATGAATTCAAATCATTTGTGTAAGAGAGAATAGTATGTGGGGAGGCATTCCGTTCAACCTGAAGGTATTTCAGATATTTCTCAATTACAGATTTCATTGTTTGAATATGTTTATCTGCACAACAAAATGAAATAGCATAAATCTCGAAAATTTATACTTCACGGCCCTTCCAGATTGCTTTTTTTCCTGTTATTCGATCGATTATCGACACTACTGCCAAAACATGAAACCAAAGCACTGAGAGCGGATGCATAAAGCCGATGATTATGCTCCAGCCGTATCGGTAATTAAGAATCACTCTTTGAAGATTATATGAAGCGATAACAACAATGCTCAAAACAAGCTGGGTGGTATTAGAAGTGATGATGCTCGAAGCCAGGGCAAACCATGGAAGAATAAATACCAGAAAATGTACAATCCACATAAAATTGAATTCAAATAAGCTGCCAAAACCGGCAAGAAAGTTCTTCTTAAAACCATTCCAAATGTCCTTATGTCCATTGTACATCTTACAATACACAGTTTCTACACCATCAAACATCTGAAGTGATAGCTTTTTCCTCTTTATAATCCGGGCTAATTCCACGTCTTCTACCACTTCTGTTTTTACAGATTTATGCCCTCCGGTTTCCATATATGCTTTTTTGTTGAAAGCAATAAACTGACCACAAGCCGCAGCAAATTTTTCATTTAATCGATTGGAAAGAAAAGAGGGCATCCACCTGGGATTACGTTCTACATATTTGGCAGGGAGTAGGGTATAGAGCGAAAAGTAGACAAGAGGAACAATCATATGTTCCCAGAAAGACCCCAGCTTTTGCTGTGGCCATACTGTAATTACATCTTTCAGTTGAAGTGCACTAACAGTTTTTGATACGGAGTTCTTCTCCAGCCATACATCAGCATCAATGAAGATGAGAATAGCCCCATTAGCCGCTTCCGCTAGCTGATGACAAGCCCATGGCTTGCCAAGCCAGTTTTCTGGTTTAGGAGCGCCCATTAGGTGAGTAAGATTTGAAACAAAGGAAGAAAGCCCGGAGATGATCTCGGGTGTTTTATCGGTGGAGTTGTCATCCAAAACCAATACTTCAAAGTTTGGGTAGTCCTGTTTTAATACGCTGGCAATGCAGCGTTCTATTACATCTTCTTCATTTCTTGCCGGTATACAAATGCTTACAAGTAGTTCAGAGTAATCATCTTGAACATTGACTAGGCTACCGAATTCAAACAGGTTTCGGATAAAGACTAACGTTGTTAGTGCTATGTACAATAATGCGAAGTAAAGAGTGTAGATCATATTGAACGAAAGGTACTCAACGGTTGGTTGACCATCACCATTAACAACCGTTTATTTAAGGATGAACATTTCCACTAAACTCAAAGATGAGCATATTGATCCCGAAAAACCTTCCTCGGGGTATGAATGGTGGTATTTTGATGCCTTGAGCCATGATAAGGAATGGTCATTTGTAATCATTTTTTATGACGGGAATCCCTTTTCTCCAAAGTATATAGATGCTCTGAAATCTGGAAAGCCACTACCTGGAGCATTTCCTGCCATAAGTATTTCGGTGTATAGAAGAGGAAAAGCTGAGTATTACAGCTTTGTAGAATATAAAGCGGATTCGTTTCATTGGAATGAGGAAGAGCAAAGCGCCAGGATAGGGAGTAATTTTTTCCAGTGGGAACAAGATGGAGATACCCTCAAATATCATCTATTGATAACTCAACGCCTGGATTCTGGTCACTCTATACAAGCAAAGCTTACGTTTATGAGCTCTGCTCAGGATGATAATCTCATTGAGCATGAGTCTTCTGAAAAGCACTTCTGGAATCTATTACAGCCCCGGGCAGAAGTAGCTGGTTCAATCATACTAGAGGGTAGAAGTGATCATAGCATTTTATTTAATGGGGTAGGGTATCACGATCATAATACAGGGTATGAGCCCCTAAAAGATAGTTTTGATGATTGGTACTGGGGAAGATTTCATTTTTCTACCCATACTCTTATTTATTATATCATGAATGGCTTAGATGGCGCCAAACAGCATAAGGCATGGTTGATATTGAGAGAAGGGAGGCAGATTTCCAATTCTTTTGAAGAGGTTCACCTTGATGGTTTTTCATCCACCTTTTTAGGACTGAATTCCGCACGTATGATCAAAATGAATACAAAAGATCTTTCAGTAGTTATCAACCAGTCCGAGGTAATAATAGATAATGGTCCATTTTATCAGCGGTTTTTGGGAGAAGCTTCACTAACCACAAAAGAAGGAAGTTTTAAAGCAAAAGGGATTACTGAGTACATCAAGCCGGATAGAATTTATGAAGAGAAGTATTGGTGGATGGTGAAGATGCGACTTCGGTTCCTTTCACAAAAACCTCACTGGGTACAACGTTCGAAAATGTTTTACCAGTGGACGTGGTAGACAATTCTCAATGGTTCAATTATCAATGATTCAATGACCCACTGCCAGTGCCACTTACTCAGTCATCCTAGGTATTTTTGCGAGGGATTTGACTGATTATTTGATCAGAAAGTAGATCAATTTCATTTTCGAATAGATTGTTTAATTCTTTGCTGTCCATGCTCTTATCAAAATTAACTTTCTCTCCGATTGAGATATATAAATCTGGCTTACTGGTCTTAGAATGATCTATTCGAAAAGCTACAGGCACGAAATCTACACCCTCTGTTTTTTTATACAGCCAGGAGAGTCCGGGTTTAAATTCTGAAACCTTTATTGAAGGCGGTTTGAGTTCTCCCTCCGGGTAAATGAAAAGACAAGAATTGGGCCTTTTAAGAGATTGAACTGCGTAACGCAACGAAGCTATAGAAGACCTGGGGTCATCAAGATTGACGGAAAAAGCCCCGATCCTGGAGAAGAAGGGATATTGCTTCATTTGTTTATCCTCCATCAATGCACGGGCTTTTTGTTTGAACAACTTATTGTTTAGGTAAAGTGGCAGCAGCCCATCCCACCAGTAATTATGATTAATGAAATACACAGTTCTTGAATCATCGCTAGGATGATACTTCTGAGAAATGATCACTTTTCTGAATCTTAGCTTCATCAAAAACCGGGTGTACCAATAAAAAAACCAGATAGTAAAGCGAGATTCTTTAGCGGGGATAAATTCCAAGGGCGTTCTTTTTTGGGGATGATAGGGCAAGGAACCGTATCTTTCAATTATGAAGAAACATCGTGGTCAACAGGTAGTTCCCATTACTCATCCTGAGGTAGAGGCTTATTCCGAGCGGAATACTACCCCTGAGTCTGGTGAAATTGAATCATTGATTGAAACCTCAGATCAGGCCCTGGAATATATCGATATGCTGAGTGGAAGATTAGTGGGGCAATTACTGAAAATGCTTATTAAAATCTCAGGAGCTCAAAGAGTGTTGGAAGTAGGTACTTTCACCGGGTACTCTGCTATTATGATGGCTGAAGCGCTACCTGAGGATGGCGAAGTGGTCACTTTAGAAATGAACTCAAAGTACTACGATCTGTCGAGGAAGCATTTCGATGAGTCTCAGGTAGGGCATAAAATCACCCTGGTAAAGGGAAATGCACAAAGAACGTTGGAAATACAGGAGGGGAGCTTCGACTTGATTTATCTCGACGGAGACAAATTGAGGTATACTCAATACTATGAGCAATCCCTTGCAAAACTCAATTCTGGCGGTTTAATCGTGGCAGATAATGTGCTTTGGGATGCCACTGTATTGAAGCCGGAGGATGATAAAGCTCAGGCCATCGCTGATTTTAACTCCCACGTAACAAACGATGATCGAGTAGAACAGGTTTTATTACCGATTAGAGATGGTGTTACCATCATTAGAAAAAAGTAGATATAAGTATGGCGGAGATAGTAAATAAGGTAAAAGCGAACGAAAAGTTGGTCACCCTGGATTTGGCTAAGCTTTTTCACGATCCAATCCCTGTAGAATCGTTGGATGTCAAGGATTTTTTGCACATGGGATTATTACTCAAAGAGAATGACTTTAGAGAACACCTGGCAAAGCATGACTGGTCTCAATATGAAGGAAAGTACCTGTCGGTGTTTTGTTCAACCGATGCAATTATTGCTCCCTGGGCCTGGATGTTGATTACCTCACATGCATCTGGCTCTGCACAAGAAGTATTTCATTTATCTCCTGAAGAAGTGAGTCATGAATTATATAGAAGAGGGGTTGAAGGTCATAACTGGGGTCTATACAAAGACAAGTTTATCCTGCTGAAAGGATGTGGAGATGTTCATGTTCCTGATTCTATCTATCTACTAGCTACCAATAAGTTACTTGGAACAGCTAAAAAGATCATGTATGGTGAGGCTTGCAGTTTTGTTCCAGTTTGGAAAGGCTGATTTCCTTAATTAATTACTACCCACAACCGGTGGTTAAGATTAGCTCCTCATCAAAATTATCTGGTATTAAGGTGCCAGGTATCTGGCTTTTGAAGTTTCTGTCTAGTTCCTCAAGAGTCAAATCATAAATATCTTCAAAAGATTCGAAGCCTTCAGTCCATAACAGTTTCATTTTATCTACTCCATACTGTTCGTACAGGTATTTGAAGTAACCAGCACTTTGTAGGTACGCGATTATATCGTTTTCAACAGCAGAAGCATCGAAGTTCTCTACAAGTTCTCGTAGCTCAAAAAGCATATCCTGGCTGTGGAAATGAGCATTTATAACCAGAAATGGGTTCTCGTAATAACATTCGTTATCCGTATAGGTTGCAGCACCTTCATCCAATAATCGTGAAGTAGTATTTCCCCAGGTTTCATAAGACGCTAGATGGAAATATTCATGCTTGAATTGTGGACGAACAGAATCGCTGGAAACTATGAACAGGAGGTCATGCCCTTTAGCAGCGCCTCCTTTTATGTGATATCCCATTAACTCTTCCATCTTTTCTTCGCTTTCCACTAACAGTATATGTGATCCAAATGGATAATCTTCTACATCAAGTATTTCAAATACTCTCTCAGTGGCTTCATCTAATTCTTCTGTTAAGAATTTTAACTCTTCATCAGAATAAGTCTCTTCAAAGAAGTACAAACGAAATATCGAATGATTAATAGACTCAAACTTCAAACTGTCATTTTCTACAAAGTAAGCAGTGTATTCACTTGGAACTCTATATTTGACCGGTATATCACTTTTTGATTGTTCGTTCGAGTTAATCTTTTGATGAGGGTTCTCGGCACAGGAGAAAAAGAATAGGGGTAGTAGCAGAGCTAAAAAAGGAGTTTTACAAAGCATTTATTTCTGAATCATGTAATTTTGATTGAAACTACAGCAAAAAGTTTAATTATTTACTCAATGAAACTCTTTTTAACAGGTTCTTCACGTGGAATTGGAAAAGCGATTAGTGATTTGTTGTTGGTTAATGGATTTGAAGTTATCGGAACTTCCACATCAACCATTAACCAATCAACTAATAACAAATACCGGCATATCGTTTGCGATTTATCCAATGAGCAAGAAACTCAAAAACTAAAGGAATTATTTTCAGAGGAAACCATCCCGGAGGTACTAATTAACAATGCCGGAATGTTTAGAGAGGCTGATTTTGGAATATCTGATGAGGAATGGTTGGAGGTATGGGATATCACCCAACAGGTAAATCTTCGTTCAGCGGCTTTATTGTCTAAATGGGCGATTAATGCCTGGAAGAAGAGAGGAATCCCTGGAAGAATAATTAATATCTCAAGCAGGGCGGGCCAGCGTGGTGATACCCAAGAATATGCTGCTTACTCAGCCAGTAAAGCTGGAATGATTGGCTTAACTAAAAGTATTTCACGTAGTTTTGGGAAAGATGGAATAACCGCTTATTCCATCGCTCCGGGATTTGTAGATACGGACATGGCAAGAGAGTCCATTCAGGTATATGGGAAAGAATATTTAACTCAAGGCCTGACCTTGGATTCTATTGCTCCAGCTGATGAAATAGCGAATTTGGTGCTGTTATTAGCAGAAGGAAAGCTTACTCATGCAACTGGGCAGACCTTTCATGTAAATTCGGGTTCTTACCTGCCTTAATCCATTGGTCATCCCGGACTTGATCCGGGATCTGTGAGGTTCGTCAGTCTTTGTTATCCCATACTAATAGAATTGGAATTAACTCGTGGAATCAAGAAGTTCTTTTATGGCAGATATCAGACAGCGCAAAAAAGATCACGTTGAGCTTACCGTAACCGAAGGCACACAATACAGTCAATCAGCAGGATTTGATCAATTTCACTTTAATCACAATGCACTCCCCGAAGTTGATTTCAATGAGGTAACAACTGAAGCTTCGTTATTAGGCAGGGAGTTTTCTTTTCCGTTGTTTATCTCTTCAATGACGGGGGGATATGCCGAAGCTGGTCCTGTTAATGCAATTATCGCAGAATTTTGCCAGGAGTATAACCTTCCATTTGGTGTTGGAAGCCAGCGGGCGATGCTCGAAAATATTTCGCTCACCAGGACATTCTCCATTGTCCGTGAGAAAGCTCCTTCGGCATTTATAGCCGCCAATATCGGAGGCGCTCAACTAATTGGAGGGTTTTCCAAAGATAGCATTATGAAGCTTACCGAAAGCATTGAAGCTAATGCAATCATAGTACATCTAAACCCTCTCCAGGAGCTTATGCAACCTGAAGGAGACTCGAACTTTAAAGGAGTGCTGAATGGTATTGAACAACTCTTCAAAGACTCACATGTACCAGTAATAGTAAAAGAAACAGGAGCAGGTATTTCTAAGTATGTGGCTGAGCGGTTACTAAATTTAGGAGTACAAGTGATCGATGTGGCAGGAGCAGGGGGAACGAGCTGGGCTAAGGTAGAGAACTACCGGTCTTCCAATAAAAACCCTAATCATAGCTTCGATAATTGGGGAATTCCCACCGTTCAGTGTTTGGAGGAAATAAGTACACTTCAATGGGGGCGAAGTTTTGAACTCATTGCTTCCGGGGGTATACGAACAGCGCACGATATTGCTAAGTCCATTTGCCTTGGGGCTACTTTTTCAGCAAGTGCACAACCGGTAATAAAAGCAATTTCAGAAGGCGGATTAGAAGGGCTAGAGCAGCTTTTTCTTATATGGCAGAAGGACTTAAAAATTATTCTTATGTTGTTGGGATGTACCACGGTTTCTGAGCTAAACCGGTCGCACCTGCTTCCAAAAACAAGCGAATAAAGAGCTTGTATATTGTTATCTTTGACAAAATTTTGGATATCCATTGAGTAACACGCTAAACGAAGATCTGCTTTCATTAATAGAAGCAAAGCTTAATCATCTACCACTATCAAAAACCCCTAAGACTCTTTATCAACCCTTTGAGTACGCACTTAAAGCTGGGGGGAAAAGAATCAGGCCTATTCTGACTCTTTTGGGTTGTGGTATGTGCAGTGGAGATACTGAGAATGCTATTCCGGCTTCCTTGGCAGTGGAAATACTCCACAATTTTACTCTTGTTCACGATGATATCATGGATTCAGCTGAGACGAGGCGTGGTATACCAAGTGTGTTTAAAAAATGGGATGAGAATATCGCTATTCTAAGTGGAGATGTAATGTTTGCCAATGCCATGCAGCAACTGGGTTATTATGGAAAAGAGGAGAGTTATTCAAAGGGTGAGTTTAGCGCAATGTATGAGGTCTTTCTAAAGGCTACAGTTACTGTATGTGAAGGGCAGGCACTGGATATGGAGTTTGTAAACCGGGCCAATGTTTCCCATGAAGAATATTTAGAAATGATAGGCGGTAAAACGGCAGCTCTTTTAAGCGGTTCTCTAGAGATGGGAGGTATTGCTGCTCACGCTTCAGCTCAGGAACGGGAAGATCTTGAGGAATTGGGCCAATGTATGGGCTTAGCTTTTCAAATCCAGGATGACCTCCTTGATGCTATTGCAGATCCGGAAAAGTTTGGGAAGAAACCCGGAGGAGATATTTTTGAAGGCAAGAAAACATATTTAACTATACTTGCGTTAGAGCGTGCAGACGACAAACAATCTCAAATAATTAATGAAACATTAGAAGCTGATTCTCCTGAGGAAGAATCGGTGAATGAAGTACTAAGAATCTTAGAAGCCTTGGATGTATTGGAAGATGCCAGGCGAGAAATTGACAACCGGTACAAAAGGGCCTATGAATTACTTTCAAATTTTTCTGATTCTAAATACAAAACAGAACTAAAAAATCTACTTATCTTCTTACAAAATCGTGATCACTAAAGGATATTTTAATTTCAGAATGAATCGTTTTCCTGTATATCTGCTCATAGCAGTTTTTCTAATAATCGGGTGTAGAAATAAAGACCTTGTACGACCTGGAGAGCCTTTAAATGTGGCTTTTGACAAATCGATGGCTCTCTTTGAAAAAGAAAAGTATGGAGATGCAGCCTATGGCTTCGATCAGGTTACTCGTTTGGGCAGGGGTTCTAATTTCGCTGAAGAAGCCCAGTTTTTTCTTGCCGAAAGCTATTATCTCAACAAGCAATACATACTAGCAGCTTCTGAATACGAACGTTTTCTTGCTTTTTACCCTCAGCACCAACGACTTCAGGAGGTGGAGTACAAACGAGCTGTGTGTTATTATATGCAGAGTCCCAGGTATCGCCTGGATCAGTCCTCAACAAACCGGGCGATTGAGTTGTTTCAGCTTTTTAACAGCAAATACCCGGATTCAGAGTTTGTACTTGAATCTGCTCAAAGAATTGATGAGTTGAGAAATAAACTCGCCAGAAAAAGCTATGAATCAGCTGAGTTTTATCTTAGAACTGAACGTTTTCTTGCGGCTACTATCTATTTTGATCAAACAATAGATCAATACCCTGAATCAGCCTGGTCTGAACGAGCACTTATAAGGCAGATAGAGACCTATATTCTTTATGCAGATAATAGCATTGATTCAAAGCAGGGAGAAAGATATAACATGGCAGTATCTACCTATGAGAAGTTTATTCAGCTTTTCCCTCAAAGCGATAATAGAGGAAAAGCGGAGAATCTTTATTTGGAAGCCCAGGAAAAGATGTCTAAAATATCCACTCCAACTGAAGGAGTAGCACTAGGCAGTAACTAATGAAACCCCGTATTGGCTTATTTGGTGGTACATTCGACCCTGTTCATTCGGGGCATGTTTCTATAGCCCATTCTTTTATCGCTTCTGGTAAATTAGATCAACTTTGGGTGTTGCTTACTCCATACCCTCCTCATAAAACAGAAAAAGATCATGCCCCTTATGAAATGAGGCTTAAGATGTTGAAAAAAGCTTTTTCTGGGGTGGATGGCCTTCAAATTTTAACTATTGAGAATGAGCTGCCAAAGCCTTCATTCACCGTGAAGACTATTAAATTCCTAAAAGAGAAATACCCCGAGCTGGAATTTCCTTTTTTCTGTATGGGTGAAGACAGTCTGGCTAATTTCCATAAATGGAAGCTTCATGAAGAGATTATCGACGAAGTAGAATTATTAGTGGCTGAACGGCCTGGAGCAGATCATTCAACTGTTCAACAATATATTCTCGATAAAACGATTTTTGTTGAGCATATACCCTTTGATGTTTCCTCAACAAAGGTAAAAGAGATTATGGGAGAAGGGGAAGTGCCCAGTAATTTAGTTCCCGATGAAGTTCTTGGGATCATTGAAGAAGAAGCTCTATATAAAATCAAAAAATAATGCGATGCTTAGCTCGAGAAGAGATTTTATTTCCCGCCTAAGTAGTCTTTCGCTATTAAGTTTGGTTTTTCCTTCTTCTTTATGGGTTAGTAATTCAACAGAGGAAATTCTAAAACCAAAAAGGATAAAGAAAGGAGCTACACTTGGCCTCGTTGCTCCTGGTAGTCCAATTTATAATCGCTCTGATTTTGATAAAATGATTGAAAGCCTGGAAGGGCTTGGCTATACCTTGGTTTTAGGTCAACATGTGAAGGATAGAAAAGGATATTTGGCCGGAGCTGACGAAGATAGGGTAAAAGATTTGATGGGCATGTTCCAGGACGATCAAATCGATGCTATTCTTTGTACCCGTGGAGGGTGGGGGAGTAATCGCCTGTTATCACTTATCGATTTTGAGGTCATTAGGAATAACCCAAAACCCCTTATCGGATTCAGTGATATCACCTCTTTATTGCTTTCGATTTATAAAAAGAGTGGGTTAGTGACTTTTCATGGGCCCGTAGGTAAATCTGAGTGGAATTCATTCACGGTTAACTCCTGGAATGAGGTTCTCATTGAAGCTAAGAAAGCTAGTTATGAAGTCCCGGATGATGAAACAGATGCGTTTACAATTGCACCAGGTAAAGCGGAAGGGAAATTGTTGGGTGGAAACCTAACTGTGCTAACCTCGATGATTGGCTCGGACTATTTACCTGATTTCGATGGAGCAATTCTCTTCTTTGAGGATATCGGAGAAGATGTATACCGTGTCGACAGAATGCTTACCCAATTAAAGATGGCAGGGATATTAACAAAGATAAATGGGTTTGTATTTGGGAAATGTACTGATTGCGATGCAGGATCAAATAGCCTCACCTTAAAAGAAGTTTTTGATGATCACATTGTTCCTTTGAGAATCCCGGCATTTTACGGAGCAATGATAAGTCACGAAGAGAAAAATATTACCCTTCCTATTGGCATAAAGGCGAGGATAGACGCGGAAGAGAAAACTATACATCTGTTAGATTCGGCCGTTCTTTAGTCGAACTTTTTTTGCTCATATGGTCTATTTCCGTACCACCAAGTGTATGATATGTCCCCATTGATTCTGCAGTTAAACAGGAGTGAATAGGGAGAATAGAAATGAAATCTCCGACTTCTTTTGAACTAAAGAATTCATCCGTACACGTTACAATCCCATGCTCTTGAGATAGCGATTTAACAAAGTTTCCCATTAAAGGTTTTCCAAATTCATCATCCGAGTCTTTTGCAATTATTCCAAAATGGGTTTCATTATTTGAATCAGTAAAGGAATCTTTAGAGAAGTGAATAGCTCCTCCATGAATTAGAAATTCTTTTCGCTCCGGATATTTTGCTACGATAGGACAGTACATTGTTATTGCAATATGATCTGGAGTACAGGAACCGATTTCTACTTGAGTCCAGTCATAAAAAGCAAAGTTTCCAGGGCTTACTTCATCAACGAACTCAAGTGAATCAAGCACGGAACAGGAGGGGGTATCCCCAAAACAAATAGGGCTCTTAAATTCCTTTCGAAATTCTTTAAGGTCAGAAATGATGGGAGAAACGAGTTCCAAAATCTCTGATTTTGAGCGGCATTTATAACTATGGCCTGAGTGGGTATAAAACCCATGAAACTCAATATTTCTTGTTTCAGTGATAGCCTTTTTTAGTGCACGAATTTTTGAGTAATCGTTAATGGCTATTCCACTTCTTTGGTAACCAGGATCAAGCTCGATATATGCTTTAAGGCTTGATGTTAATGATGCATCTAGCTTTGATACCGTTTCTTGATCTACAACCAGAATTCTTAACTCTGTAATGGAAGCTACTTTGCTTAAACGTTTTACCTGTAGGTGGCTTACAGGAAAAGCAATAGTAATGCTTTTCCATCTTGCGTTGGCAAAATATTCAGCCATTGAAATTGAGGAGACTGTAATTCCTGTTACTCCAGCTTCCCTGAACCATGATCCTACCACAGTCGACTGATGTGTTTTAAAATGAGGGCGGAAAGAAACACTTGAATCATTCGCTTTCTTAGCCATTGAAGCTATATTCTTCCGCGCTTTTTGTTCATCTAAGATTAAAACTGGTTTATCAAATCCAATATTGGGCATGGGTAGCTAGGTTTGGGTTTTATGCAAAATACAATAAATCATTACACAGTAGTTACTCACTGACTGACCTTATGCACATTTATCAGTATCGATTGTAGTAATTAGTTATTGGTGAATCAGCTTCCCAGTAACCAATATCAAAATTAAGGTTGGGTAACAATTTCGACTCATATCCCTTATTTTTAAAATTAGTGAAAAAACATCAACTCCATACTATTGGTCGAATAGAGCTGGTTGACCTTCCGAGGTGGGATATTCTAGATATAGAAGCTAAGATAGATACAGGGGCATATACTTCAAGTTTGCATTGTCATCATATTGAGCCATTTGAAAAGAATGGAGAGCCGTGGATAAGATTTAACCTACTCGATCCTGAACACAAAGCGTATAATGACAAACTTCTAGAGCTGCCGATCTTTGATCAAAGGGAGGTGAAGAGTTCAAATGGAGCTCGTGAAACCAGGTTTTTTGTTCAAACTGAAATCTGCTTCTTCAACAAAGAATTTACCATAGAGTTTTCGCTGACGGACCGTTCAGAAATGAAATATCCACTATTAGTTGGGAGAAAATTTCTGGCTAAAAAGTTTATCGTTGATGTCTCAAAAAGAAATTTATCACAAAAAAGTAGTGAGGTACATTGAGTCTTAAGATTGGAATACTATCCAGAAATGCCGCGCTTTATTCTACGAAGCGATTAATTGAAGCAATTGAATCAAGAGGGCATGAAGCTAAGGTTATAGATCACCTTAAATGTGATATCATGATCGAGCAGGATAACCCGGATATATTTTATAAAGGGGAGAGCTTGAGAGATATTGATGCTGTTATCCCAAGGATTGGGGCCTCTGTAACTTATTATGGAGCAGCAGTGGTTCGTCAGTTTGAAATGATGAACAAATTCACAGCCGTTCAGTCTCAGGCTTTGGTTCGATCAAGGGATAAACTTAGAAGTCTTCAGATTTTAGCAAGAGCAGGAATAGGGCTCCCAAAAACGGTATTTACCAATTATTCCAAAGAGGTAAACAAACTTATCGATTCTGTAGGAGGTGCCCCTTTAATTGTTAAGCTTTTAGAAGGCACTCAGGGATATGGTGTAGTATTAGCGCCGACTAAAAAGGCTGCTCAGTCCATTATTGAGGCCTTTCACAGTATGAAAGCCAGGGTAATTGTACAGGAATTTATATCGGAATCAAAAGGAGCAGACCTTCGGGTTTTTGTAGTAAATGGAAAAGTAGTTGGGGCTATGAAGAGACAGGGAAAAGAAGGAGAGTTCAGATCAAACCTGCATCAAGGGGGAACAAGTTCACTAATCAAACTCAATAAAAAAGAGAGAGAGGCGGCACTTACAGCAGCCCAGGCTATGGGATTACCAATTGCAGGTGTAGATATGCTTCAATCTGAAAGAGGCCCTTTGATTTTGGAGGTTAACTCTTCGCCTGGGCTTGAGGGTATCGAAAAAACTACAGGAAAGGATGTAGCGGGAGCAATTATTAGATATGTAGTTTCGGAGACCGAGAAGAAAATTGCCAAACCTGTAAGACGAAGAAAGATTAAAAGTAATGCCTGATTTCATCACTATTAAAGATCAAAAGATTGGTCTTGGGCAAAACCGAAAAATAAACCTAAATATTGCCCGACTTCCTACTTACACAAACATTGATTTACCTGTTCATGTATATCGGGCTAAAGAAGACGGGCCAGTCCTATTACTTACTGGTGGGCTTCACGGTGATGAAATAAATGGAATCGAAATTATTCGGCGTCTTATTTCTTCCAAAAAGATTATGCCGGATAGTGGTACAATCATCGCGCTACCCATAGTGAATATTTACGGTTTCCTCTTAAATGTAAGAGGTGTTCCTGATGGCAAGGATATTAATCGTAGTTTTCCTGGAATAAAGGGGGGCTCGCTTGCTCGTTTATTGGCCTATACATTGATGACTGAGATTATTCCCCAGATAGATTGTGGTATCGATTTCCATACAGGCGGTGCAAGCAGAGCTAACTATCCGCAAATAAGATGTTCGTTTAACTTACAGGAAGCCAAAGAATTAGCGAAGGCATTTGATGCTCCAATTACATTGCATTCCACATTAATACCTAAATCATTCAGAAGCGCTGCTCATAAGAAAGGAAAACCTATTTTAGTGTATGAAGCAGGGGAATCACTTCGATTCGATGAACAGGGAATAGAAAAAGGGATTGAAGGAACTTTGAAACTTATGAGGCATTTGGGAATGAAGTCAAACTCACCAGAGGTATTTGGCACTAAAATGTATAGAAAGTCAGGGTGGGTAAGAGCGAAAAACGCAGGACTTTTTGCTCCGGAATTTGAACTCGGGACCTTTATTGAAAAGAAACAGATACTGGGATATATCTCTGATCCATTTGGAGGCAAAAAAACAAAAGTTGTATTTTCCGAGTCTGGGGTCATAATAGGGCAAAACAATAACCCAATTGTACATAAAGGTGATGCCCTTATACACATAGCATATAATTAAAAGACTTTTGGAAATAGATCTCTTATTTACTCTAATAAAAAAAGAAGAATGGAAAGCTTTTTCCTCTTCAGGAACTTTTGAACCTGAATCTTTAACTGAACAAGGATTCATCCAATGTTATATCGGAGTTCAGGTACAAGACGCAGCTAATAAATCTTACTCTGATGAGAGTGAATTACTACTAATCGTTATCGATCCGCTACGATTGCAAGTGCCTATCAAACATGAAAAAGATGGCGATGAAGTATATCCAAATGTATATGGGAGCTTTTCGATCGATGCTGTTATTGATCGCATTATTCTACGAAAAGGAAGAAAGGGAGATTTTTCTGTTAAGGTGAAGCACTTCGATTAAACCTTTTCTGTTTTGAATTACTTCTTGGTAGTAAATACGTCTTCAAATTCAGGGAAATCAAGAAAGGTAATTCAGGGAAATAGAGATCTTATCAAGAGTTATCTGCCCAATTCAGAAATTAGGTATGTAGAAGAAGGTGAATCGATCAGAGATGTAATATCTGGTATTTATGGCAGATTTGATGTTATAGTGGCCTGTGGGGGAGATGGTACTATTAACTCTGTAGCTTCATCAATCAAGGATAGGGATATCATCTTGGGGATACTTCCAATAGGTACTGGCAACGATTTCTCGAAGACTCTAGGATTGGGTAAATCGCTGGAGGAGAATTTAAGTGTATTAAAAGGAGGGAAGCTGAGATCGGTCGACCTGGTTCAGGTAAATGATTCTTTCTTTATAAATACACTTGGAATAGGTTTTGATGGTGAGACTAATTATATAGCTGCCATTCTCCCTGGATGGCTGTCAAAACTAAGGTACCTGCTTGCTGGATTAAGGGTATTAAAAACAGCTAGAAATTTTGAGGCAGTAATCGATACCCATGCCAGCTCCGATCGTTTAGATATAGAAACTAAAATGATAGTTGCAGCAAATGGAAAATGGGAGGGAGGAAAATATTTGATTTCTCCTAATTCGGATATAAGCGATGGGTTAATCGAACTCAGATACACACAAAAAACTTCTACATTTAGGTTGGTGTTAGAATTCTTAAAGCTTTCCTTAGGCTTTCAGATTTCTAAAGGGTTATTCGGAACAATAACCGGGCATGAGTTTTTGATTGAAACTTCAGAACCAGTCTATGTTCATAAAGATGGAGAGATTTTGGAAAGGAACAAACGGTTTCACCTAAAGGTGTTTCCGAAAAAGATCAAAGTGATCACTTAAATATTTTAACATTTCTTCATATTCAGGATGCAACTTAATAATCTTGAATTCGGATAATGCTCCCGGTTTAAAAAATATCATATAAGGAGCTATAATGAGAGAACCAGTTAAAAGAATGAGAAGGTTGAAAGACCATCGCAAACACTATAAGCTTCATTTGCAAATAGGGCTAATTTCGAGCTTAGTAATATTCTTAATCGCGTTTAGAATCACGATTGAGTCTGAGCCACCTGAAATAATTCCAATAGAGGTGCAAGAAGAAGTAGTAATGGAAGAAGTAATTCAAACTAAACAGGTAGAAACACCGCCACCGCCACCACGCCCACCGGTACCTGTTGAAGTACCAAACGATGAAATCCTTGAAGATGAAATTCTTGAATTAGATGCTGAACTGGATTTGGATGGCCCATTAGATTTGCCACCACCTCCGCCACCATCTGATGATGAATTTGAAGATCAGGTATTCGTTGTAGTAGAGCAGCCACCCGTACTTATAGGTGGAATCGCAAGCGTTCAAAAGCGAATTGTATATCCGGAAATGGCCAGAAAAGCCGGTATTGAAGGAAGGGTAGTAATCCAATTTGTTGTTAATGCTCAGGGTGACATCGTGAATCCAAGAGTGGTTAGAGGAATTGGAGGAGGCTGTGACGAAGCAGCTCTAAAAGCTCTTGAAGGCGCAAAATTCCAACCTGGATTACAAAGAGGAAGGCCTGTAAATGTAAGCTATAGCATTCCAATTTCATTTAGCTTGGATGGTTAGATACTAATTTCCTCATACCATATTTTCTTTTAAAAGCCTCACAATTTAAGTGGGGCTTTTTTCATTTAATCTTCACATTAGATGGCAACTTTTAAGCAAAAGAAAGGAGGTGTCTAATGAAACAAGTTGGAAAACATAGCACTCTACTAGACCGTGTTTCTTTTGCAAGCTACAGGCTTAAATTTGAATTCGGTTTAATCCTATCATTGGGTGCGCTAATCACAATTTTTTCTGTTGAGTTTGTACCATCTGAAAAAGAAAAGGCTGTTCTTTTCACTTCCCAGGAGGAAGTAGTTATTCAGGAGGTAATTCAAACAAAGCAAGAGCTTAAAGCTCCGGCTCCACCAAGGCCTACCATACCAATAGAAGTCCCAAATGACGAAATACTTGAGGATGAGATTTTAGAAATTGATGCAGAGATTGATTTCAATGACATTCCTGACATTCCGCTTCCACCAAAGCCAATTGCACAGGAAGAAGCCGCTGAAGAAGAAATCTTTGTAGTAGTTGAAAATCCTCCAGTACTAATAGGTGGTATTAAAGCAGTACAGGAAAAAGTTAGATATCCTGACCTTGCAGTAAAAGCAGGGATTGAAGGGAAAGTAATTGTTCAGTTCGTCATAAATAAAGACGGTCATGTTGTGAACCCATTCATCCTAAGAGGAATCGGAGGTGGATGTGATGAAGAAGCCCTTCGAGTAGTAAAGCAGATCAAATTTAGTCCTGGACTACAAAGAGGAAGGCCGGTAAGTGTTAAATATACGTTACCAGTAAGCTTTAAACTTAAAGAAGCCTCTAGTTAACCTTGTCGATTGTAGCCTTCAAAAGATCAAAGCTAATGGGCTTAACTAAATAATCAGTATAATTTGTTTTCTTAGCCCGTTCGCGATTATAAACATCGGAATTACCAGTGATAAAGATTACAGGAGTTCCGATGTTTTCTTTTCTAATCTGTCTCATCGCGTCAATTCCATCGATGTCATCTTCGAGCATGATGTCCATCAGGATTAAATCGGGGGTAAGCTCTTTTACTTTATTAACTGCTTCGTGACCGGCTACGGCTGTTCCAACTACTGATAAACCCATTTTCTCAACCATTTTTGAAATTAGAAGAGATAAGACTTTATCGTCCTCAACTACTAGAACCTTCATTACTACTTTATTACTTTGACGGAAGTTACTGAATTTATTCAATTATGAAAGTAATCAATGTTATAATTATTCCTATAATTTATATTATGTAAAGTTAAATACGTCTCATACTCTCCTACTTTCTTTAATCACGTCTAACTTAGTTTAATTCTGCCAGGACCTCTTGAATGGCATTGAAGTTTGGAACCTGTGAAGCGTCTTCCAATACTTCTGAATATTTAACGACTCCTTCTTTGTCAATAACAAATGCCGATCGCTTAGAAACTCCTTTCATACCAAAGAAATCTTCATATAGAATTCCATACTCACTCGATGCATCCTTATTGAAGTCGCTAAGCAATTTGAAGTTCAGATTTTGAGAATCTTTAAAAGCTTTTTGGACGAAAAAACTATCAATACTTATTCCTAGCACTTCGGCATTAAATGCTTCATAGATTTTTAGGTTGTCTCTTGTTGAACAAAGTTCTTCAGTACAAGTTGATGAAAATGCTAACGGATAAAACAACAATACCACATTCTTCTTCCCTGCATAATCGCTTAGAGATACAAATTCTCTGTCTGTGTTCTGAAGTTTAAAATCAGGTGCTTTATCGTTTACTGAAATAGACATAATAGCTTTAGCTTGGTTCTTGAGGTTTAATTTCTGATAGTTTTTTTAATCCCAGTGAAGTACAAATAATTCCCGCTGAGAAAAGGATATTTGAAATAAAAACAAGGTCAAGTGAACTGATTTCCTGTGGAAGTATCCAAAACAGAATATAAGATGCCAAAAAGAGTACACAAGAAATTAGAAGCAATTCTCTTTTTCTGTATAAATACTGGTTTATTGAGAATAGCAATAGCCCAACAATAATACCTCCACCCTGATAAATCATTTGAAGCAGGTTCTTGACCACAAGTGTATCAACAGCTAAAGGGAAAAAAAGGAGTACGAGAAATGGTAAAAATGTTAGTTGAATAGGGAATCTGGCAAATATTGGCTTTGAGTTTCTTGCCTTTATGAATAGACCGCAAAGCACGGAAGCAATGCTAATCAATTCCAGCCAATCCCGAACCTTACTTCTCTCCTGCTCATTATAGATAAGATCAAAACTCACCCCACATAGAAAAGTAAATAGAGCTATTCCAAAAAGTGTAATTGAAAGCTGTTTCGTTTTATGGCCACTTAAGACTAGAATAAATAGTGATGGAAGCCCAGCAACAAGAAAAAGAATATGAACCCAATTAAGATCTGTCATTAGTTTTTTATCTATTTCTGCCTGAAAACAAAGGTAACCGGTACGCCGGTAAACTTATATCGGTCTCTTAGCTTATTCTCTATATAACGACGATAATTTGGCGGCATATCCTGAGGGTTATTCATAAACAACTTGAAGACCGGTGGTTCTGATTTAACCTGGGTTATATATTGGATTTTTAGCTGTTTACCACGCTTCATTGGTAGCGCTCTATCTCTCAGTATTTCTTCAAGGAAGTTATTTAACTCGGAAGTACCTATTTGTTTTTGCCTTTCCTCGATAACAAGATCAGCAAGTTCAATGACTTTATGTATTCTTTTTTTGTTTAGAGCCGAAATGGTCAGAATCGGGACAAAGTCGAATTGAGGAACGCTTTCATAAATGTACTTCTCGAATTCCTTAACTGTATGGGTGTCTTTATCCTCAATTAAGTCCCATTTGTTTAATACAATGATCAGGCCTTTATTAAACTTTTCCGCTTCTCTTAATACCCTTTTATCCTGATCCTCAAAACCTCTTACCGCATCCAGAATTAAAATAGCTATGTCGCATTCTCTTATTGCTTTCTCAGTTCTAACCGTGCTATAAAACTCTATGTTTTCTTTGACTTTAACTCGCTTCCTTAATCCGGCTGTATCCACCAGGATATAGTCTTTACCTCCAAAATTGAATTTACTATCGATAGTATCCCTGGTTGTTCCTGCAATATCCGTAACAATAGATCTCTCATCATTTAACAAAGCATTCACAAGGCTACTTTTGCCTACATTAGGCCGGCCTATAAAAGCTAGCCTGGGAACCTGATCCTTTTCTTCGGGAATTGCCTCAGGCAGCAGTTCTACTACCCTATCAAGCAGTTCTCCTGTACCGGAACCGCTTATTGCAGAAATTGGAAATAGTTCATCAAAACCAAGCTCATAAAATTCAGTAGCATTAAGCCTCCTCTCATCATTATCTGCCTTATTGGTAACCACAAGAACAGGCTTGTCTTGCTGGCGAAGAATATTGGCTACCGATTTATCGAGAGTGTTCATGCCGGAGTCTGTATCCACAACGAGTAAAACAAGATCAGACTCTTCTAAAGCTATATGGACCTGTTCGCGAATACCAGTTACCATAACATCCATATCATCTGGTAAATATCCACCTGTATCAATTACGGTAAAATCTCTCCCATTCCAATAAGATTCCCCATAGTGACGATCTCTGGTTACTCCATACTCATCATGCACAATGGCTTTTCTTTCCCCAATAAGGCGATTGAAAATGGTCGACTTTCCTACGTTTGGTCGCCCTACAATAGAAACAACTGGAAGCATATTTGATTGTGAATGATTAATTTGGGGAGCAAAAGTAAGGAAATTTTACGATTTAATAGTTCCGTATGCTTAAAAGCTTTTATGAATACACCGGTTTTTTTGGATCTCTGATCCTTTCCTTATTGGTCTTCCTCTTTTTTATCTTTTGGATTGGAGGGATAGCTGGTATCACCCTTCCTGTTGACGGTGGAAAAGCTAAGTATAACAAGTGGCAGGTGCTGGCTGCAATCTTTATCCCAATCTATCCAGTCTTCTGGTTTATTAGCGATATCATTACACAGCATAGGTTTATGAAGAAGAACTAATTATTCTATTAAGTTCTGACTATGGCCTGGTAGCTGCTTTTCTTCTTCTACTAACTGCCAGTTCTCGATAAAATCTTCATTCATATTTTCAAGGAATCTACTGGGATTTGTGAAGTAGTCTCCATGGACTGAGGAAGAAAGTGCGGGATAACAGTAGTAAAGCATTGCTTTAGCCCTGGTAGTGGCAACATAAAAGAGCCTTAATTCTTCATCAAGTTGATCGTCTTCATCAATGGAGTATGATGAAGGTATTACCCCATCTAAGCATTGAATGATGAACACATGTTCCCATTCTAATCCCTTCGCAGAATGCATTGTACTAAGCACCAGGGGCGGTTCTTCTTGTTTTTTTTGCTCGGTATCAATTGCGGTATAAGTTATGGGGTCGAGAGTAAGCTCTTCCACCATCTTTTCAAGATCAGAATACCCTAAAGATAGTTGAACAAAAGCTTCTAAGTCTTTAAGTCTCTTTGGATAGTCATCATATCTTTTTTCGCAGAAGTGCCTGTAGTATTCTACAATGAGCTCAAGGCTTTCTGAAACGGACCTGTCTCCTTCTTTCAGCATAACTAAGAGCTTACTGAGTGCTTGAATCTGATTGATATAACCCTGACTGACAACTCCCGATTTTTCAAGCTCAAATGGAGTAGTTGAGCTACGAATCCAAATAAATAACTCTTCCGCTGTTTTTGGCCCAATCCCATCTATAAGCATGAGCACTCTGTTCCAGGCTATAGTATCCATTGGATTAATTAAAACTCTCACATGGGCGAGTACATCTTTGATATGAGCTGCTTCGGTAAATTTTTGCCCCCCAAACTTTGTAAAAGGGATATTTTTTCGATTCAACTCGACTTCCAGGTCATAAGAATCTCGACCATTTCTAAAAAGTACAGCGCAAGAGTTTAGTGGAATGCCTTGTTCGCGTAAGTGACCTACCAGTTGTGTCACAAATCTGCTTTGTTCATTTACTGTTGATGCCTTAATTAATGCCGGTTTATCGGAGGGGTTCTTTTTTGAGAACAAATTCTTCTCATACTTATGATGAGCTTGTTCTAAAAGGTCATTAGCTGCATTAAGTATTTCCGGACTGGATCTATAATTCTCTTCCAGTTTTATGATTTTAGTACCCGGAAATAACTCAGGGAAATCCATGATGTTTTGGTGATCAGCTCCTCTAAATGAGTAAATACTTTGCGCATCATCTCCTACTCCCATTACGTTTCCATGCGCACTGGCTAAAAGCTGGGTCAGGGTTGCCTGCAGCTTATTTGTATCCTGATATTCATCTACCATTATAAAGCGATGTTTGCTTGCTACAGCATGTCTTACTTCATCATTTTCAGTAAGAAGTGTACAACTGTTTGTGAGTAGGTCGTCAAAATCCATTACATAGTTTTGACGCTTGTACTCTTCATACCTGGTTGATACCTCTTCAATGCTGTCCTGATAGTCCGAAAATTGGGGAAACCGTTCATAAAGAACGACTCTTATATCAAGCTGTTTATTTTTACAGGTACTAATAATCGAATAAAGAGTATTCTTATTAGGGAAACGTTTTTTCTTTTTGTGGAGATTTAGCTGGGTTCTCACCAACTGAATAATTTCTAAGGCATCAGAGGTATCTATAATGGTAAAGTTACTGGGGTAACCTATGTGCTCCGCATACTGATGCAGGATTTGACTGCAATAGAAGTGGAAGGTCCCTCCTCTTACCAATTTACATCGTTCATCAAGGATTGAACTGGCTCTTTGAAGCATTTCATTAGCTGCCCTCCTGGTAAAGGTTAACAGAAGTATCTCTGAAGGGTGAACTCCGTTTTCAATTAAACGAGCAACCCGATGCACCAGGGTTCTTGTTTTTCCTGTCCCTGCACCTGCAATTACTAAGGCAGGCCCCTCATTGTAGAATACAGCTTCTAGTTGTTGGGGGTTAAGTAGATCTTGATATGGAATCGAAAAATCTTGAGGCCTAAGATCTATAGCTTCTCTTTTGAGAACGAATTTTTTCATAAAAGAAAGTAATCATTTTGATGAGTATGTAAAAATTATGTGTACTCATTTTGAAGTGGAATTTCCTTCTTTTCATTTGGTACTAACCCCAATATATTCCCCTGCATTAATTCAATTTAAAATTTCATGGTAAATGAACCGTCGTTAGCTCCTAAAGATTTCGGATGGATCGAAGTTGTATGTGGTGGCATGTTTAGTGGAAAAACAGAGGAGCTAATCAGGAGGGCAAAAAGAGCACATATTGCAGGTCAAAATGTTGTAGTTGTTAAACCTGCTATCGACAAAAGATATAGTGATACTGAAGTAGTTTCTCATAATGAAACAGCACTACCAAGTATACTTGTTGATACTGCCGATCAAATTGTACTACTCACAGGAAACGCTAAAGTGGTTTGTATTGACGAAGCTCAATTTTTTGATGATCGAATAGTAGATGTTGCCAACAGCCTGGCTAATGATAAAAAGAGAGTTATTATTGCTGGCTTGGATATGGATTTTGAAGGGAAACCGTTTGGCCCAATGCCCAATCTATTAGCTGTTGCCGAGTTTGTTACCAAGCTACATGCCGTTTGTTCTGAAAGCGGAGCCCTCGCAAATTATTCACAGAGAGTGGTAAACAATACAAATACGGTACTTGTTGGGGAATATGATGCATATGAACCAAGGGCTCGAAATTGTTTTAGGCCAAGTGTTGATACCCGTAAAGGAAAGCCTATTCGTCCATTCAAGGCTATTGAAGTAGAAACAGAAGAACATCCAAGTAACTAAGTATTTATGGAAAATATTCTCCGCGGCATTTTAGGAATGGCCGTCATCATTGGGGTGAGCTATCTATTAAGTAAAGACCGGAAACACATAAACTGGAGATTGGTAGCAACTGGCCTTGGAATTCAGTTTTTCCTAGCAATTTTTATCCTAAAATCAGAAGCCCTGTCTAGCTTTTGGGCTCCTTTAGGTTGGCCAACATTACTTTTTGAAGTTATAGCAAGCTTCTTTGTAGTTGTACTGCAGTATACTACTGCTGGTGCCGAGTTTTTATTTAGCTTCTTGGCACATGATCCTAGCTATGATGATAGTATGGGGGTCATTTTTGCCTTCCAGGTCCTCCCTACTATCATATTCTTTGCTTCACTTACTGCCTTGCTCTATCACTATGGAGTGTTACAGTTCGTGGTAAAAGTGTTATCAAAGGGGATGCAAAAATTGTTAGGTACTTCGGGTGCTGAGACCTTATCAGTTATTTCAAATATCTTCGTAGGCCAAACAGAAGCGCCACTTGTTATTAAGCCGTTCATTGACAAGATGACTAAATCTGAATTGCTAGCTGTAATGACAGGTGGTATGGCTACCATCGCCGGAGGTGTTATGGCCGCTTATGTAGCTATGTTAGGTACTTCATTTGCAGCAGCAAATGGGCTGGAGATTGAAGTTGCTCAACAACTCTTTGCAGAACGCTTATTGGGAGCAAGTTTAATGGCTGCACCAGCCGCCCTGGTTATTGCCAAGATTCTCTATCCGGAAACTGAGGAATCCGTGACATCAGGGGAAGTTCAAATGGTGGTTGAAAAGACAGATGCTAATGGTATCGATGCAGCAGCTTCTGGCGCAGGTGTAGGATTGAAATTAGCTGCAAATGTCGGTGCTATGCTCTTAGCATTTATTGCATTGCTGGCGATGTTTAATGGTTTATTTGAATGGGTTAGTGACATGACAGGGCTAACAGGATTAATTGGCTCTCCTCTTTCTATCGAGATGGTACTGGGATGGGTTTTGGCTCCACTTGCATGGTTAATAGGAGTTCCATGGGAAGATGCTATTTCCATGGGTTCATTAATAGGTACTAAAATTGTTCTAAACGAGTTTGTAGCTTATCTGATGTTAGCTGAAGAAGTTGCGGCCACAGCTCTAAATGCCAAAACGGTTGTAATGGCTACCTTTGCATTATGCGGATTTGCAAATTTTTCATCTATCGCAATACAGATTGGAGGAATTGGTGGTTTAGCTCCAAATAGAAAATCAGATTTAGCTAAATTTGGGCTGAAAGCAGTTTTTGCAGGAACAATGGCTAATTTAATGACCGCAACCATTGCAGGAATGCTCTTTTAATAATCAAAACAATAAAAAGATATATTCATCAACTATGAAAAAACCAGGATTTATGAGACTACTATGCGCATTAATTGCTATAGTTTTTATCTCCTGTGCAGGAAGTAATCCCACAACAAATACCCTCGAACCTCCTGCGAATAATGTTGTAGGACAACTCGGAAGTGAATATGTAACCTATGAAGAACTTTTAGAGAACTTCAGAGCGGGAAATATGCAAAGCGAGGTGTCTCTTACCGAGCTTCAAGATTTTCTCCCCATCTACCTGGATTACAGGGCAAAGATTTTAGAAGCTACAGAAGCAGGCTACTTTCAAAAAGAGTCAATTCTCCAGGAATATGAAGTTTATGCTAAGCAGGCGGCATATTCATATTGGCTAGAAAATAAGATTCGCCCTACCCTTTTTGAAGAATTCAAAGAGAAATATGATCAGGAGCTTAAGTCATCTCATTTACTAATAGCTGTAGATCAGAATGCTCCTGATGCTGACACACTTGAAGTATATAATAAATTGATCGAGGCAAGGGATAGGTTTCTTGCCGGTGCTACCATGGAAGAATTGGATGAAGAATACTCTTCAAAAAGAAATGGTAGATCTATGGGAGGAGATTTACCCTGGTTTTCTGTAGGAACTACCGTAAAGGAATTTGAAGATGTCCTTTATAGCCTTGAAGTCGGAGAAATCTCAATGCCGTTCAGAACTCAATTTGGCTATCATGTAGTACTGCTTGAGCAAAAAAGAGAACGACTACCAGCACGCCTTACATCACATATTTTTTTGAGAAGAAATCAGGCTCCATCCGAATTAGACAGTGCCTATAAAGAATTACAAATGGGTGCTGATTGGAATGAAACGGTTGAAAAGTATACTCAGGATACTCCTTCTGCTGGAAACGGAGGTAGAATAGGTTGGATTGAGTATGGATCGCGGTATGATGGAGGTTTTATTGATCAGGTGATGAAAGCAGACCCTTTCCTCCCATATACTAACGTCATTAGCACTACTTATGGTTATCATATCTTAAAAATTGATTCTGTACGTGCTTTTGAAGATGAGGAAGAACGTAATGAGTACTTAATGCAATTACTGGAAACCTCCAGGACCATTCGTAAGAGTAATAGCTTTATTGTTGACTGGCTTGAAGATTATTACAATGGTGAAGTTAATGAGGGAGCTTTGGAGGCCTTTACTAGTCAGGCTAGTGCAATAGATTCTACTCGGTTCGAAAATTTTCAACTCCCGGAAGGTTTAGCTAATGCCAAACTTTTTTCTTTTATGAGTACTGAAAGCACAGTAAGTGATATGCTCGATTACCTGATAGAAACGGATAAAGGTCCTTATACAAGCAGCTTTAACTCTTCATGGTTTGGAGATTTTAAGGAGAAAGTTATAGACTCTAAAATCACTGATCTTGCTTTGGATGAGTTCTCTGAGTTTTCATCACAAGCCGAAAGTTATAAAAGCGGGCTTGTTGTATACCAGGTTAACGAAGATTCGGTATGGAGTGCGGCAACGGTTGATACAACCAAGTTACTTCAGCTTTATGAACAAAATGAAGAGGACTACTCCTTCCCTACCCGATACTCATATTATCTGATTACATCGAGTAGAGATTCAACTATTCAAAAAGCGATTGATTTTATAAGAGGTGGAAATGAACCCGATAGTGCGAGGGCAAATGGAATACCTGTAGGTATGGTATTTGATTCTACGGGTACGTACCAGGGAGCACCTTTTGATAAGCTTAGCACTATGGATGTAGATACATTTTCTGAGCTATTTGACTACAATAACAGAAAGGCCGTTTTTTACCTGACGGGTATTCTTCAACCGAGAAAAATGACATTAGAAGAGGCATTCAATAAGCTAATGTCTGATTATCAACCTATTAGAGAAGAGAAATGGTTGAAAAATATGCGCACTAAGTATAATGTAATTACCTACCCACAGAAGGTAGAAGAGTTATTTAACGAAGAGATGAATGAATGAGAATAGCCTTACTGATCCTACTTGTATTAGTAAGCTGTACCAGGAAGTCGGATAACGCAGAGCCTATTCTAGCCAGAGTGGGCAATGCTACCCTAACTTTTTCTGAGGCAAAAAACTCGATCCCGGATTTTATATTTGAGGAGGATAGCGTTGCTGCATACCTCTCTTTTCGTGAAGAATGGATAGAAAGCCAAATAGTACTTCAGGATGCTTACAGGCTTCGAATTCATCGAAAGCCTGAAATCCAGGATCGTATTGATAAAGTTAGAGAGGATTTTCTCATTCAAGTAGCTCAGGAGTATTTCCTGGCTGAGATGGAAGCTGAAATTCAGGTGACGGATGAGGAAGCAAGAGCCTATTACCAGGAGAATAAAGATAGTTTTGTTCTGGAAGAACGCTATGTGCGATACCGGCACATGATCACAAGTTCTCTCGAAGATGCTCAGAAGGCACGCAATGATCTACTACGTGGAATTGAGTGGAACGATGTAGCAGAAGCTTTTTCCATTAATCCGGAATTAGCAGTTCGTGAATCTGAACGTTTTTGGCCCGAATCTATAGCTGCTGGTGAAGTTGCTGTATTGAACAGATACTTAAAGGTTATTGGCCTTTCGGAAATATCAGTAATTGAGAGGGTTAGTAACCAGTACCATTTCGTTCAACTTTTGGAAGAGAGAGCACAGGGAGATCACCCTGATTTAGAATGGCTTATTGATCAAATCAAGGAATGGTTAATCCTTGAAAAAAGAAGGCGAGCGTTCAATACCTATGTAAAGAATCTTTATCTTCAGGCTCAAGCGAATAATGAAATAGAAACTTTCGACGTTCAATCAAGAAACTAGTCGAAATTTAGTACACACTTAATGAAAAAAGCTTTAAGCATTTTAGTCTTACTCCTTTCAACAGGAGTGTTTTCTTTGGTTCAATCTCAAGGGTTACAACCGGCTGATCAAATCGTCGCCCTGGTTAACAATCACGTAATTCTCAAATCTGATGTAGATGCTGATGTAGTTAACTACCTCCGCCAGGCACAAAGCTATGGCAACCCCGTTCAGTTTACTGAAGGTCTTTGGTATCAGTTCTTAGATGCTTCCATCGAGAATTTTATCCTTGTTGAAAAGGCAAGAGTGGATTCACTTACTATTCCCACTGAAAGAGTAAACCGGCAAATGGACCAGCGAATCGATCAACTCGTACAAAGAGCAGGAAGTGAGCAGGCTCTTGAACAAATCTTTGGAAAGTCTATTCTTCAGATTAAGGATGAATTTAGGGAAGATTTTACCGAGCAAATGCTTACTGAAATGGTTAGGCAAAATAAGTTCAGCTCAATCAACATCACTCGTCCGGAAGTACTGGAATTCTTCGAGTCTATTCCTAAAGACTCCCTTCCGACTATTCCTGAACAAGTGGCACTTTCCCAGATTGTAATCCTCCCTCCTCCTAAAGACGACGCTAGAGAATCAGCCAGGCTTTTTGCCGAAACGCTGAGGGATTCTGCGTTAAACCATGGAAAAACTATCGAGGAATTGGCAAGAAAGCACAGTGATGGACCATCAGGACCCAGAGGAGGGCTTTTACCAATGATGGCCTTAGGCGATTTAGTTTCTGAATACTCTGCTGCTGCGTCCGCAATGCAGCCGGGTCAAATATCCAGTGTTGTAGAGACGGAATTTGGATTCCATGTAATTCAGTTAATAAAACGTGTTGGTGACCAAATTGAAACTCGCCACATTCTTATAAGTGTAGATGCTTCTGAATTAGATGATGACTTCGCTATTAACAGGTTAACAGAGATAAGAGATAGTCTTATTACCGATCCTGAGTTAAGTTTTTCGGCCTTTGCTCAACGAGTTAGCGAGGATCCCAACACTAAGATTTCAGGAGGTAAGATTTTAGACCCTCAAACAGGAGAACGCCTTATTCCTTTAAACCGCCTTGACCCTGGTTTATACCGAATTGCTCTTTTAATGGATGAAGAAGGTGCAATTTCTGAGCCTCGTCCCTTCAACCCAAATGATGCAAATTCAGGAAAAGCTTATCGAATAGTTCGTTTAGATCGTCAAATACCTGAGCATATCGCCAATTTTGAACAAGACTTTGAACGCCTTAAGGCGATTGCGCTGCAGCAAAAACAATTCCAGGAATACACTGATTGGATAGAGGAGTTGAAAACAGATTTTTATATAGAGTATAGAATTCCTATGCCTAATACGGAGGCCAATTAATGATTACGGATGATCCTGTTAAACTTGCTGATAAGTTCACCGCATCTTTTGAGGCAATTAAAAAAGAAATACATAAAGCGGTAATTGGGCAGGAAGACATTATTAATCTCTTACTAATAAGCCTGTTTTCTAAGGGTCATTGTGTATTAGTCGGAGTTCCCGGGTTAGCCAAGACCCTATTAATTAGAACTCTTGCCGACACTCTTGGGCTTTCATTTAATCGAATACAGTTTACTCCTGATTTGATGCCTGGTGATATTACAGGAACAGAAGTAATTGAGGAAAACAAACAGGAAGGCACCAAAGAGTTTAAATTTATTAAAGGGCCTATTTTTGCAAATATCATTTTAGCAGATGAGATAAACCGTACCCCTCCCAAAACTCAGGCCGCCCTACTTGAGGGGATGCAAGAATATCATGTTACTGCTTCCGGAGTAACCTATGATCTGGACACTCCTTTCTTTGTGCTAGCAACTCAAAACCCTATTGAACAAGAAGGTACCTACCCTCTTCCTGAGGCACAATTAGACCGGTTTATGTTCAATATTTGGGTTGATTATCCAAGTTTTGAAGAGGAGAAAGAAATTGTAAGCAAGACTACTTCAAAACGAAACATATCGCTAGAACCTGTTTTAACCAGAGAAGAAATCGAAGAGCTACAATCGTTGGTATTGGGAGTACCTGTTCCGGAAAGCGTTCTTGAATATGCTGTCAAGCTTGTGGGTATGACTCGTCCTAACTCTGAACTAGCTCCTGACTATATAAAGAAATATATGAGCTGGGGTGCAGGTCCAAGAGCTTCTCAGTATCTAATACTGGGTGGTAAAGCACGTGCCTTGTCGCAGGGAAGGTATAATGTAACTGAAGAAGATATAAAAGCACTTGCAGTTCCAGTACTGAGGCATAGGATAGTGAATAATTATGCCGCTGAAGCAGAAGGTTATACCGTTGTGTCGTTAATAGAACGACTTTTAAATGATGTTCACTAATTGTTGGTAGGCTTGATGAAGTGGAATTCCAGGGTTTCCAACATAACTTACCTGATTATCTAATAGCCTTAGTGGTAATCGCTCTGATAAGTATTTCGGTATTTTCATATCGAAAGCTTACAAGTCTTTCCTTAATCCCCAGGACAGGGCTTATTGTTTTACGCTCCCTAGCCTTGCTCATTGTTTTTGCACTCTTCCTGAACCCCTATTTCTTTTCTTCTGAGTACGTTCAAAAAAAACCTCGATTACTCGTTCTTCTGGATAACACAGAAAGTGTATCAATAAATAAAGGAAGCTATCAGGGAATAGAATCTTATCAATCTGTACTTGATGAACTTAACTTTCCTGCCAACACTGAAATAGAATCAGAGTTCTTTAGTATTGGTAGCAATACCGTACAATTAGCTAGCCCAGAACAACTGACATTTGCTGAAGGTGAAAGCAATTTTTATACGGCAATTTCACAAGTACAGGAGCTTGAGGATGACTTTGATGCTGCAATATTGCTCTCTGATGGAATAATTACTTTTGGAAGGAATCCTATCCTCCTGGCTATTGACCTTGATATTCCATTGTACTCCATAGCTTTGGGAGACACTACCAGAGTTAGAGATTTAGCAGTAACAAACATAGCCTCAAATCCTACAGGGTACACAAATACTATTCATTCTGTGGAGGTAGATATATCTCAAAACGGATATGATGGTGAGTCGGTACTTCTGGAACTAAAGAACAGTGAAGGCGAAGTGTTGGATACTAAAGAAGCTATTTTTAGTGAAGGCGAAAGCATTAAGAGCTTTGAGTTTTCTTTAAATCTTGCTCAACCAGGTCTCAGTCAATATTCGATATCACTAAATGAATTGGAAGGAGAATGGAGTAGTGAAAACAACACTTCTTTTTTCTCTATTGATGTTCTGGATGGTAAAACTAAGGTACTTCATGCTGCTTTCGAGGTTCATCCCGACGTTAAAATGATCCGATCTATTCTGGAAGAAGATCAAAACATTGAGCTTACTACACTAACATGGCTTGGAGGAAACCGATTTATTGAAGACGATTTCCCAAATTTATCCAACATAGACTTAATCATATTCCATGGCATTCCGTTTGGCAATTTTGACCAATCCATATTTGATGATCTTTCCTCTTCATCCACATTATATCTCCAGTTGCCTAAAAGCAGGGTAAATAGAGAAGGATTGTTCTCAGAGTTATTCATGATTCAAAATACTGGAAATCAATTATTCCAGGTTCAACTATCGCCCAATTCAGAAAGTAACATACATCCCATTTTGGAGCTTCCAGAGATTGTTTATGAAAGCGGGCCACCTTTAATTAGTTCGCTTCAATCAATTTCTTCGGTACCAGATGCAACCGATCTTATCAATAGCAGTTTTCAAGGGGTAAAAACACCCAACTCTATTCTGAGCATTGTGGAGCGAGGCGGTGTCAGGAGAAGTTCAGTAGCTGCATGGGAATGGTTCAAAATGTATCAGAGCCCTAATGAGAAGGAAAGAGAATATGTAACACAGTTATTTAATAACCTTGTAGGTTGGACTTCCAATAACCCCGATGACCGACGCCTAAAGATATCACCATCTAAACCAGTATTTAATTTATCTGAGGAAGTGATTATCAACGCAAGTTTGAATAATGAGAGTGGCGAAGTTGAATCAAATGCATCAATAGAACTCAATATCAGTACAGAGGCTGGTTTTTTACAGCCCTATAATATGACTAATAATGGCAATGGAGCCTATGAATTAAAATCCAGCTCTCTTGGTCCCGGTTTATATTCTTATACTGCTGTTGCTAGAAAAGGAAACCGCGAAATTGATACTCAGATAGGTGAGTTTTTGATCCAGGAAACCAATTCGGAATTCATAAACACCGTTCGAAATGATGCATTACTTAGATCATTTTCTAATGAGTCCGGAGGTAGTTTCTTTGAATATGATGACATCAGTCAATTCTGGCAGGTACTAAATACGGATGATGTACTTCAGCAAAAGCAGGAGTTGGTTGAGAGCTACCACTTTCCGGTACGCTCCTACTGGTGGTTCCTTATTGTATTGCTTTTGTTAGGATCAGAATGGCTTATAAGGAAAAACTACTCCCTTCCCTGATTCTAAAATGAGCGTGTTTCAACTGATGCAGAACCGAGTTTTATTGCAGTTACAATAAACACGTCTCCGTACTTCGACTCTTCAATTTGTTCAAATTGCCTCTTACCCAGTACCATATTAACTAGCGTAGGGGTTGTATTTGAATGCCCTACAATCAGAACAGCTTCTCCCTTATAATCCTGAATTATTTCGCTAAGTAAGCCCTCAACATCATCAAATCCATAACTAATTACCTCCAGCCCCAGGGAGTCTGCTGTAGGTTGAGAAGTCATCTTAGTTCTTTTATAAGGGGTGCTATACACTGCCCGTATATTAAATTCGGAAAGTTCTTGGTATAGATTTAAAGCTCTTTGTTCTCCTTCTTCGTTTAATGGAGGGTTGCGTGTACCATCACTTGCTTTTTCTGCATGCCTTACGAAGATTAGTGTGGTTGATTCAGCTTGAAAAGCATATAGATAATCATTAGCAATTAAGCTGACTGAAAATAGTATAAGAAGAAGTGAGATAGCCTTTTTCATTATCCCATATATAAAAAAAGCTATGCACAATAGCATAGCTTTTAATTCTTTTTTGCAGAGCTTGTTAAGTTCGATGGGTTTTAAACATAGCCATCGAAAAGCCAACTAGTAAAACTGCAGTTAACACAATGAGCACTATTAGCATCGGATGTATAGGCCGGGCTACTTCTTCCCAACTCACTAATTGATCATCAATAGATGAGATTTGAGAAATAGTAAGCACATCTGCATCCTGAATAAATGCGCCCCATTCGCTTTTAATCTTACCTGACCAAAACTCCTGAAAGGCTCTGTACTCTGAGTAGCTTTCGGATGAAAGAATCTCTCCTTCACTACGCTTTTGAGCATCTTTGATGAAGCTGTCTAGTGCAATAAAGAAACTATAGTTATTGTCGAAAGCCCCCAATTCCAGTTCGGAAAACTCAAGATACTGATCCATGGAAGCCCACATTTTTTGAGAGGCGGCCATTCTCCATTCTTTCATTTCTTCATCTATCTGCTGTTTCCATCCTTTCTTATTCGTTCCACCATACGCTTCCAGCATATTTGTCTCGATACTGGTCCATTTTTCCTGGAAATGTCTTTGAAGAGCATACATTCGAAGGTGATCCTCTACCGATAGTATTTGGTTATTAGTACTTACAAACTCAGTATTCTCATTTATGATTTGTGCGATAAGATTCAGGGGATTTTCAGCACCAAGTTTTCCCTCTAATTCCTGTTCTTCTCCAACTCCATATACGTCAGATTTATCATAGGTAACGAGTAGGGAATCAATTACATCCAGAACAATATTATCTCTTAATTCTAAACTTGTACGATATTGTCTAACCAGTTTAGTGAGATCTTTTTCACTTTTTTCAGACCTCAGAATCGCTTTGTATAGCGAATCCCTTTGCTGTGAAAGAATAGCTAGCTCAGATTTATAGTTTGATAGTTGATCTCTAAGTTGAGCCAGTTGTTCTTCCTGGTTTTCTATGACAAGTAGTTTTAGTTCACTGGTCTTAGCTCCGAGGGCCAGCTTTTTCATTTCTCCGTTAAAGGAATCAGGATAAAGTGCAGTATTCAATAAAGACTCATGGATAATGTATTTATTCTTTAAGGCGTCAATTTTTAGGTTAATGCTATCTATTTGAATGACTCTGCTAGCACTATTTATCTCTGATAGGATGTATTCATATTCCTTGGAAAAATCCTTCTGGATTTGGTAGTCGCTATCTTGGGCAACAACTAGATTTGTACCTAAAAGGGCAACGAATACTATTAATAATGGGACTATAGTTATTCTTTTCATGACGCTTCCTCCTTTTTGTAGATCCCCTTTTCGCTTAACAGGACCGATTCTTGATTTGTACTTAGTAATTGTATGGATGGGTTTCTCCAGTTAAAAGCTGGCGAAAGTAACCCCTCTTCTGATACCTCTATTTTCTTCTTGAGCTTCATCTCATTTTCAGCCGGTTCCATTACATAAACATTTTTAAAACCATCGGCAGTGATGAAGTAATAACCTTGCTGATTTCGAATCATTCTTATTTCTGAAACCAACACTTTACTACTATCCTGGAATTCTTCGAACTGAAAGGGCATAACAGAATAGCTGATGCCATATCGTATGTCTTGTACCACCCCATTTTGATCCGGAGTAAGTACAGATTCAATTCTCTGTGCGTAATTGACATTTTTGACTACCATTGACTTAGAGCAAGCCTGGATCATCAACATACCAACCAACAGAAAAGGGAGAGTGATTTTTTTTTGAATAGTCATTAGGTCCTCCTTGATTGTTTGGTTATCCAATCAATTATAGACCAGTTCTCTAGTTTTGTTTCTGCTAAAGAATAATAAGAGATTCGATTTGAGCTCCGTTGATCAACGCTTCCCTTCCATTTAGAAAGCCTAGCTCAAGGATGAATGAGTAACCTATTACTTCTCCTCCAAGGCGCTCAACGAGCCGGGAAGTAGCTTTAGCTGAGCCTCCTGTGGCAATCAGGTCATCATGTATGATTACTTTTGTTCCCTTTTGAATTGCGTCTTTATGAATTTCGAGTGAGTCTTCTCCGTACTCAAGCTCATAGGTCTCTGAAATTGTTTCAGCAGGTAATTTTCCTGGTTTTCTTACTGGTACAAACCCTGCATTTAATTTCGATGCTATGTTGGTCCCAAAAAGAAACCCTCTTGATTCCAGCCCTAATACAAAATCGACATGCTGACCTTCGAAAGGTTTCGCAAGCATTAGGGTAGTTAATTTGATAGCCTCTTTATCACTAAGCAGCGTAGTAATGTCTTTGAACTGAATTCCTGGCTTTGGAAAATCAGGAATAGTCCTTATGGTTTCAGTTATGTACTGCTTAATACTTTCTTCTACTTTTTGCATCGAATTATTTTAAGTTCGAGACAAGGTAGAAAAATCAGAACCCTTCAATCAAGTACATGGATCAATCAGAAGCACCTCTTTGGCAGCAACATCAAAAGTTTATGGTTCAAGCCATATTGCTTGCTGAAAAAGCCTTTGAAGAAGGCGAAGTACCTGTGGGTGCCGTCGTTGTCCATAAGAATAGAATTATTGGCAAGGGATATAATCAGGTAGAAAAACTTACTGATCCTACTGCTCATGCTGAAATTCTTGCCATTACAGCTGCTTGTGATACTCTGAATGAAAAATACTTAAGAGATTGCACATTATACGTTACCCTTGAGCCATGCCCTATGTGTGCTGGTGCCCTTGTATGGAGTAAAATTGATCGTGTGGTATTTGGAGCATGGGATCCAAAATCGGGTGGCTGTGGAAGCGTATTTAATATTGCTCAGAACCAGCAGTTAAACCACCAGATTGAAGTTATTCAGGGAATTTTAGAACAAGATTGTGAATACTTACTCAAATCTTTTTTTCAATCCAAAAGAATGGTTCCCTAACGTAGCAATCTGAGCATTTGTGCTAGTGAAGGGGTTTTAAGGTCCTGATTTTTTTTCTTTACCTCAGCCCCAATCCGATAAACCAATTCCCATTGTTTTAAAAGAGTTTTGAGGCCATAGAAAAAGGAGTGCTTTGGGTCATAGATATTTGTCGATTCTGATGTCACCCCATTAACTTCAATTACTTTTATATCCTCACCTTCCTGTAAGCTTTTTTCATCTGGTACTTTCACGTCATATCGGCCGAAATAGAAGCCTTCAAAACTTTTGCTAATGGTATCAATTTGTATATGAAGACTTTTAGTTAGCAGCGAAGTACCATCATAGAAAACAGAACCTCTTGCATGAGTTCCTAACTCTACTAACGGTATTTCCTCTCCTTTATCAGGAATAGTATATAATTCATCAATATGGTTATCAAAATGTAGCTCAGCCATACAAACAGCTCTTTTATCCTTTAGTATGAGTTCCTCAAGCGTATGAATTCCATCTCCATATACACTGAGATACTTCTTTTCTGTAATTGAAAAGATATGCCCCTCCTGCTCTCCCGGAATTCGGTAATAGAAGATACCGTATTCATTTCCCTCAATATATTCTTGAATGATGTGATCTGTAGTTAAACTGGGAATTAGGTTATCCAAGGCTTGCTCATTTTTAATGATGTGAACACCTTTTCCGCGTTCTCCTACATCGGGTTTAATTACTATTGGGAAGGTTAACTCATGTTGATTCATGAACGCTATGATGTCTTCCTTTTTAGACTCACAAGAAGCGGCTATGAAAGAATAACGAGCCACAGAATTGCTGCTGCTTATCCCATTCAGAATTTGGTACTTACTTTCTTTTATGAACCCTCCATAAGGTATGGCCGGATTAGCATGTACAAAAATTCCGGGCTTTTTATACTTCATCCATAGCCAAAAAGAATAGATTACAACGAAAAAATAGATGATGTAAGGAGGCCAAAATTCCCAGTTCACTATTCGTTTCCATTTACCAACAAGCAATCTTCTTCCTTTAAAGGTGAAGGATGGAATAACAATTTTGAATACGAGATATAGTGATGCTAATACACCTCCTAATACCCAAAGGGCATACTCCTGATAAATATTAAAGTAGCTAATCATTTCCTGGCCAAGAAGTACGGCAAGCCCGACCAAGATTGGAGTCCATATGATTGATGCTATACCGAAATATATGATGAACATCCAAAAACTTGCCCCAATTGCTCCTGCCGAAAAATAAGTTGGGAATCTAGTTCCAGGGATAAAACGACTGGCAATTATTATTGCTGGTCCTTTTGCTTCAAACCAGTGATAAGATTTTTGTATATCCTTTTCGCTTATAAACCATCGTAAAGGCGCCCTGTGTAATGTGCTGGATGCCAGCCATTTACCTGATAAATAAAGGAGTATATCTCCAAAGAATATCCCTATCAAACACGCTAAAACACCTGGGGTAAATCCGATCAGCCCCCTTGCAATAAGAAGTCCTGTTCCAATACAGGTCAAATCTTCAGAAATCAGTGTGGACAAAATAATTACGAGCATAAGAATGATTAGCGCTCTTCCCTCTGCTTTCATGGAGTTAGTATTATCAAAAGGAAGTAATGCTTGAATTGTTCTCTGGGGAGTGATTTCTACAGTGTATAACCCAGATTCATTTTCATTCAAAAAAGAGAATAGTTCCTTTCCGATTTCCACATCTCCTTTTTCATAGTTTTTAAGCACACTTTGAGGAATTATTCGGGCGTGTTCTGTGGAGGCCTCTAACGATATTTTATCACCCTGAACATGCTGAATGAGTACCGCACCAGGAATCATGCTGATTCTATTCCTAGCTTCTCTTTGATCTGATTTTCGTTGGATATTGGCGCGGAGTATTTGATTGTCTAAGGAACTAAAGACTCCAAAATTAGGCGTGAGATATTTTAAAGTCGAAAAAGCAAGGAATTTCACGCTATAAACTGCCTGGTTAAGGTGAAATCCTCCCAATAATTCAAGTTCTACTACCCCATTAGCAGATCTTACAGCTAATGATTTTGTCCTTTCTGGATTCCTGGAAGCAAAATCAAAAGCTATTGCACCTCCAATTCCTTTACCGGCTACATGTACCTCATCAACTTTTAGAGAGTCTAGTAAGTGAAGGCCATAATCAGAAAGGTTGGTGACAGAAGGAGTTGATAATTCTGAATAATTAAGCTTTAGAATTTGAAAACTGCTCTCTAATGAACTGTTTAAGTCTTCTGAGTCTTGTATTGGATCGTGAAAGAAAAGGAGTACGGGTTTGTTCTCTGCTTCTAAAGAATAACTTGTGATTGGATTTGCTTCAGGCTGAAATTTCAGATATAAAGCAGAAAAAGCAGTAAGAATCAAATAAGTAACTAGTACAAGCTTCCATCTGAAGCGAAATGGAGCTTTAGACGAATACATTTAAAGTGAGATTAAGAAGTCTCAACTTCTAGTTTCTTTTCTTGCTCATGTCTAAGAGTAGAAGGTGCAACTCCAAATTCTGGAGATGGGTTGAACCCCATCGTTTTTAGAATCAAACCAATCAATGCATAGTGATGAACTGTATGGCTGATTAGGAATTGCAATTCTCTTCGTATTGTTGAGCGGCTTAGAGGGGAATTCTCTTCTCCTACTCCTTCATTACTCCGAACGGTAATCAATTTATCAAGAGCATCAGGATTTGTTGAAAATACCTGTAGATTTTCCATGATCTCTCTCATGGTGCTGATCATAAACTCTCGATCGACTTCCAATCTTAAGTTTCTTTCCCTTGCATCGTAATCAACGTGTCCATCTTGCTCGTTTAGTAAACTAATATAGTGTTCGATAATATGTCGAAAATGCCTTCCTATACCACTCTTATTGTATTTACCATCGTTAGAGGAGTATTGATCATCTGAAACTTCTGTAAGAAGTTCGATTCCCTGATTTAAGAAAAAGATATTGGAATTAACTACCAGAGTGTGCTTGTGCATATTTGTCAGGGTCTATTACCGGTATGAAAGAATCTTTAATTACTTTTTGAGAAGCACGTGCAAGAACCTTTCTATCTGAATTTCTAACTACATTAGCGCTAAAGGTAACGGTTGCAGAGAACTGTTTCATCATAAAAAGATAAAATAAATGCTCAAAAAAAGGAGTGTCGTCCCACCAGCAAACAGATTGGTACGCAGGTTTTTCACCTTCGGGAGTTTCATAATGGATGGATGCACAGTGCACCGGTAACTCTTTTGAAGCAGGAAATTGAAATAGCGATGATTTGAAAGGAAGTATATCAGCTCCAGCACTAGTGGTACCTTCGGGGAAGAGCACAATTCCCTGTGACGAATTCAATTCCTTGGATACTTCATCATTTACCCTTGATACATCAGATCTTTTCCCTCTATCTATAAACAGAACTCCTGAGCTTGCAAGGATAAAGCCGATTACGGGCCAGTTTCTAACATCACTCTTTGCGATGAACGTACAATCCAGCTGTGAAAACAAAATCCAGACATCTACATAGCTTACATGGTTTGAAACCATAAAAAAAGGAGGCTTTGGTGGAATACCCTTTACGCTAATGGTAATCCCAAGTATGTTAGCAACCAACTTCCCCCATCTTTTTCTTTGTTTAGATACCCATTTGCCTCTATCGTAGCCTAAGAAAGAAAAGAATCTGCCCAGAACCAGTAATGAATAACAAAAAAAAGTGACGACTATAAACAGGAATATTTTCCCAACTGCAATGATCTTCCTCATACAAGAAAGTAGCAATTTATTTCAAAAAGAGTGCTTTTGACTGTTCAGAAAGCGACTCTTTGTCAAGCAGGATAAGAAAATCAATGGTTTTGAATGTACTATCTAAGGCAGGAGGGCTACACACCTTAACTCCTATATCTAGATAAAGACGGAAAAGCTGGGGTAGTTTTACTTCTTCATCAAAGCTATGCGTTCCGTCGTTGCTACAATCAAATTCAGGTTGTACAGAAATATTGAACTGAGGGTGTAGATGTTGCTTATTGATTAAATGTTCATACACAGCTTGACCCTCTGCAGGGTTTTGGCTTGTTATTGAACAGCAACCAAACAGGTATCTTTTGTTAGATAAGGCAAGATATTTTGCAAGGCCTCTCCAGAGTAGATAAAGCACCCTACCGCTTCGATGATCTATATGGATGCACGCTCTGCCCAGTTCAACAACATTATCCAATATATCATCTGTAAAGCTTTCGATATCGAACTCTGATTGAGTATAAAACCCATGGCCTGAACTAGCCATCGAATTATCTTGCATTCGATATGTTCCAATGACTGTATTGCTTGAATTCTCTATCACCAAAAGATGATCGCACTGGGCATCATATTGATCTTCATCCATTTGCTTCTCATAGGAGGATTCTAATCCTTCTCCTAACTCAATATTAAATACATCGAAACGAAGCTTCAGTGCCTGTTCGATTTCTTCTCTTGTCTGGGCAAGCTTAACAGAATATTTATGACCGGGAATTAATAAACCGGCTACATTTGTTGGAGAGTTAAGATTTTCTACTGTGCTCATATCGCTTTTGAATAATCCTTAAATTAGTTTAGCAAGTCAGTATTATCTTAGCATTAACAATATATAAACTGATTGTCAGTCAAAGTCAAAACCCTGTACCCAATCAATGCTCTATTACAAACAATATGAACACCCTGATAGTGAAGATTGGGTAGTATTTATTCATGGTGCCGGAGGTAGTTCATCTATTTGGTTTCAGCAGTTAAAAGCATTTCGACAAGAATTTAATGTGTTACTTGTTGATTTGAGAGGGCATGGAAAATCAAAAGACTTACTACACCGCTACTATGACAGTGAATATACTTTTGATGATATAAGCGCTGATATTATTGAGGTATTAGACCACCTGAATATAGAAAGTGCCCATTTCATTGGGGTTTCTCTGGGTACCATAATCATTAGAAATTTAAACGAGCTAAATCCTGACAGAGTAAATTCAGCTATTCTTTGTGGGGCAATTACCCGTCTTAACGTTCGGTCAAGGTTCCTTGTTTTCATAGGAAACTTATTCAAAAGGGTGATACCCTACATGTGGCTATATAGATTCTTCGCATGGATAATAATGCCTCGAAAAAGGCATGCAAAAGCAAGAAATCTGTTTATTAGAGAAGCAAAAAAGTTATACCAGAAAGAGTTTCTTCGTTGGTTCAAGCTGACTCATACTGTAAATCCCCTTCTTAGATATTTTAAAGAAAAAGAGACGGAAACTCCTATGCTCTATGTTATGGGAGATGAAGATTACATGTTCCTCCCTCCTGTTCAACAAATTGTGGAGAAACACAAACAAGCATTCCTGGCCGTAATAGAGCGCTGTGGGCACGTTTGTAATGTAGAAAAGCCAACTGAATTCAATAAGGTTTCAATTGGCTTTTTGAAGCAGTATAACGTGGGAAATTCTTAGTTAGGCTTGGTAAATAACCAGGCTTCTGAATTCAATTCTGTCCGGGCTTCTTGTAAATAGCTCACAGCTTCTTCGAAGTTTGCAAATCCCTTGTAGGCAACAAAGTTAAATCTTGATTCGGGATGGAATAATATTTTAGCATCATAGCCCAAATCAACTAACCCTTTATGAAAACGGTCAGCGTTATTTTGTACAATAAATGAACCTCCAATAACAAAGAACCTTAAGTCGGTTGAAGATTCATCCACAACTTCTTCCCCACTCTCCTTTTGAGTAAGGTATTCATCTAAGCTAAAAGCTCTCGGTACTACCACCATCAGTTCAGGGTTATCAACAGGCATACTTAGTTCTTCAGCTAATTTCTGTTGTTCCTCAGTAAGTTCTTCTGTTGGTGGCTGGTTAACATCCTCCTCTGCCATTTCAGGTGTGTTATCGACTTCTACTGGTTGCATCACGTTTGAGTCAGTAGAGTCATCTTCTGCTTCCTCGGGAGTATTTTCACCAAGCAATTCAGGATTCTCCATAGCGGGAACTTGAGCGGTTGTATCACCTTCACTTGAAGTAGCAAATGGATTATCAAAAACCCGATCCAAAGCGTTTCGGTGTACTTCCTGAGTGCTCTCCAGCACTTGACGCTGAGAATCAAATGATCTTTTTGCCAAACGTTCTTCCAGGCTTTCCTCAAGTTTGGCTTGTACAATGATGATTAATTCATTTTCTACATAATCATTTGAATTGTATCCAAACAAGTATCTAAGCCCAAAAAACCAAGGTGGTAGATCTTTTAAAATCGGTACGCCTCTCCTCACTTTATTCTCTTCTGTTCGATATAAACCAGCAATAGAAGTTGCTTCTCCGTCCAATAAAAGAGCTTGTGTATTCGCTGTTTGCTTATTTATGATTGTACTAACAGCATCAGGGAGAGCTGATGACCGCTCAACTTGTAAATCGATATGGATGAATGTAGTATCATTTATTTCTATGAGCCTTGGTGTAGCGGTCAAAATCGTACCAGTGCTGAAGAATTGATCGGTTACGTTCCCAGCGATATCTCGCTGTTTAATGGAAAAATCCTGACCGACCTGGATTCGACCTTCCTGGCCATCAATAACCTTAACGGAAGGACTTGCTATCACCTCACCAATATTATCGGCTTCGAATGCACTAAAGAGGGTTTGTACTCTAATTCCGGGTCCAACTTCCCCAAGATTTATCAATGCATTAAACACATTTTGCGAAACACCAGAAGCATTGAAAGAGTTAACTGAGACAAATTGATCTGTAAATTCGGTACCCTGAGGTACACCTGCTGCAGGGTCAATCCCATCGCCGGTTACTATGTCGTTAATATTATCTGGTACATTTGTGGTAAGTGTTGACCAGTCAATCCCTATCTCCTGGAGAGCACGTTTATTACCTTCAAAAAAGGTGGCATTAATCCTAATCTCACGTGTTTCTAAATTATAATCATCAGAGGCTGCAGCATTGGGATTAACTGCTTGTGCAGAAGCAGGGTTTGCAGCAGCAGCTTCTGCTTCTAATTGGCTTAATGGAACGATTTCTACGTAATCTTCGAATTCTTTTGTCCCCAAGCCTTTAATCCTTAGAATGAATTTTAGGGCATCTTCCCAATGCATAGCTGGAAGATTCACATCAATATTACCACCTGCTCCGGATTGGTCAATAATGAATTTACTTCGGTATTCTTGAAGGAATTGATTAATCACTTCCATCGCTTCTACATAGGGAGTTGTCTTGTCAAAAGCGATTATTTGATTAGGGTCGGTATATTCGCGAGGATACTCATCTTGAGCATATACCTCAGTTGTGGTAAATGGCACCAACCAAATACCAATGCAGATACAATAAAATGTAATTTGGTAAAACTTCATTGCCATTTTTTTCATCGTACTACCTCCAAGGTAACAACTTGTTCGATGCCGCCTTTATTTAGGTTAAATGTAGCCGTTTTATTATTAAGGTCAATAGCTGAAAGATAGCCTAGATATACTCTGTCGCCAACTTTTAAGGAAACCACTTTGTTATCTTGACCAATTACAAATACTCGATTTCCGGTAATTCCTACTATTCTAGAAGTTTCTACATTTACCAGACCTTCTGAATTAGGGGGAACTGTATTTTGAATTAAAGGAAAAAATGGATTAAAAGTGGATACCTCAGCATTCTCAACTATAGTGTACTCTGTAGAGACAGAATCAAATAACTGTGTTTTTTGATAGTAGCTTTCGAGGCTGAATGCAAAATTAACCGAACTTGGTCCATCTTCAGATCTACCTGGAGATATGGTTACTCTACTTACTTTATTTAAGAGCTGACTATTCTCAATTTTGTTAATGAATGAAACAAGGGCATCGTAGTCACTAAATCCGGATAATGTAGATCTAATTACTCCATATTGATTATCAGGGACAGAGTCGGAATAAACATAGTCAAAAAAGATCCTGTTTCCTCCATCCCGATTTATCTCATTTAAGAAATCATATACATCATCTGGTTTATTAGACGTGTAAAGCATTTTATCATAATTCGATATAATGCTTAATGCAGATTGATATCTATCATTTAGTTCAGAAAACTCATTATTGATATTCTGTTTTGAGTTCAAATCCTGTTGTTTTCTTGTAAGCTCTTCTTGCAATTCCTCAATCTGGTTTTCCTGGAAAAATTTATTATACCCTAAACCAATGCCTATAATCAGGAATAGAGTAACCAACAGGATGATGGTATTTCGTATTGCGTACGACATTAATTACCAGTTAGGTCCCCCAGCCCTTTTAGATTATCTGGGGTGTATATACTTAAATCAGATACAATCTCATCCACCTGATAGCTAAATGCATACACTTCTGCTTCTCTTATTTCAATCGTGGATACACTTATTAAGGTAGCATTCGAAAACATTTCAGCAACTAAAGGTATGCTGCTTCTATATCTTGATATTCCCTGAACTTGAAGAGTATTTGGTTCGTCACCTACTGTAATGCTTGTAAACCAAACAGAGTTAATCTCATCAGCACCTGAATTAATAATGTCCAGATTGGTTGACCAGGTAATGGAACTTTCGGATAAAGTATTTAATAAGTTTAGTTTATCCTGGATTTGGGTGAGTTGAGAGCTTATCTGGTTGTAATTTCTTACCGTAGAATTGAATGAATTTATTTGTGTGTCCAACAAAGAGACTTCATTTTGTAAGTCATCAATTTCGACATTAGCCGCCCTTCTGACACTATCCAACAATGGGAATGAGACCATAATCATCAATAGAAGTAAAAACCCGTGCCATTCTAGTTTGAATATTTTTTGACGGTCACGAACATATTTTGGAATAAATGATATATCCGGAAGATGCTTCTTCTCAAACGGGCTTGTAGCCCAGGCCATCCCTATTGCTGTAGTAAAGGAGGCGATAGTATCATGTGTATATTCGCCTGGGTCCATGAATTCATCAGAGAAATTGAAACTGCTTACTTCTACATCAGGGAACCTGTCCTGGAAAAAGGAAGTAGCTTCTTCTCCCAGTGAATTATTGCAGATTATAAGTCGGTCAAGATTAGGTACTTCTCCTGTATCTAATTGGAAAAGGATTTTGCTAAAAACAGTATTAAGAAACTTTTTCGACCGTGTTCCTTCTGTAATAACAGGAGATACCAACCAAATTCTAGGTCCCTTCATAAATAGAACCCGGCAAGTTTGTTCAGAAAACTGGATCACACAACTAATAGCTTCATCTTCCAGTTCATAGTTTGCCCGAACTAAACCTAATATAACCGTCTCGTCTGGTAGTATTTCTTCAACGGTAAGCTTGCCTCTGTATAAAGAAAGAGTTCTGTTTAAGAGCTGAAGCAACTTAGGTTCTTCTTCAATTGAAGAAATAAGGAGCGCACCATCATCCCTAATCCCATAAGAATAGAAATCTTCAGCTTTTGGAGAACCATGTAAAGATTCAAGGCGATCGTCAATGATGATTTGTAAATCTTTCTTCTTTACCTCTTCAAAATTAACGTCTTTAAGAATTTGGTAGATAGCTACACCAGCTGGTATGTTAAGACCCAGTGCTACCTTTTTGGGATTAATGCTTGAAAGTATATTGTAAAGAAGCATTTCGTTTGAGGTAGGTGTATCAACCTCATCTACCATATCTACATCAACAAGAGCATCTTCTCCCTGCTCTAATTCGCTTAACTCGAGATCAATATCTTCATCAATATCTCCTAGGACATCATCTTCAAGATCTAATGAGTCTAAATCCTCATCAATAGAATCTTGAGCCAGGGAAGCTTCTAAGTCCAGATCAAAAACAGAATCGTCGGTTAATGCGTCATCCAGATCGCCGAATACATCCTCCTGTAGAGCAGCAGGAGCATCACTTTCTATGGGCTTAAGGAGTGTAAATTTATCGAGACGCTTTAACAACAGCTTCTTCCCAGTGATACCAAGCACGACAACTTTCAGTACTTCACCGTCTAAAGAAATCCCGATATATTCTTTTCCTTTAGCCATTTAGGTTAGTAAGTAACTTCACTTAGAAGTTGCAGCATTTTAGTTTTATTGTTTGAATAATTTAAGGCTGTTTCCTTAGAAATTTTACCTTCATCATATAATCTTTTCAAATCCTGTTCCATAGTATTCATGCCTCGATCCCTGCCTTCCATAAGCATTTGGTAAATCTCCCCAATATTGTTATTCCGAATAGCCGCACGAACAGAAGCATTTGCAAGTAATACTTCTTTAGCAAGAACCCTTTTCCCATCTAAACTGGGAACCAATTTTTGACTTATTACACATGTTAGGACGTCAGCAAGTCGGGCCCTTACCCTATTTTGCTCTTCTGTAGGCATTTCACCAAGTATACGTTCAATACTTTCCATAGCCGAGGAAGTGTGAAGTGTGCCAAAGGTCTTATGACCTGAATCGGTAATTTCTAACGCCGTCATTATAGTTTCAGGGTCACGTAACTCACCAATTACGATGATATCCGGATCTTGTCTTAAAGCCTGAATGGCACCATCCTTAAATGAAAGAACATCTGCACCTACTTCTCTATGACGCACAACCGATCTTATAGGGTCGTGGATTAATTCAACGGGAGATGCAATTATTACGATATGGGAGTCTACCGTCCTGTTATTGGCATCTATAATGGTATCAAGGGTAGACGATTTTCCGGAACCAGTAATCCCTGTTATTAGTGTAAGTCCATACTTGTAGTACTTCAGGCTTACTGATTTAGCAACTTCGGCATGAACACCCAGCGTTTTAAAAGGACGAATTGTGTTATCGATCTTCCTCATATTCAATGCCAGATGGTCTAAATCAAAGTACATATCTGCCCGGAAACGTTGCTTCGAACCATCTTCGAGGGTAATGGAATAAGAAAAATCCAGGTTTTTATCGATGAGAAGACGATCTCTTTGAGTACTCAGGATTGCGTTGTGAAGTAATATGTCGGTTTCAAGAAGTTCAAACTTCTTCGATAATTTAAGAGGGCTCTTATTCCCAAAAACTCGATACCAGATTTTACCGGCACAACCTTCACCCCCCAAATCAATATCTGAAGCATTAATTTTAATCATATTAAGTAGGAAAGAATCTAGGATTTCTTTCAGATCTACTCTAAAACTAACATCAGATTCTTCAATAAGATCACCGATTCTTTTATGCAAATCGATCCCACGTGCAGTTTTAGGTATTCGCTGCACTAAAGGCTTCGCAAGCCCCGAAATTTTATCTAAATCTATTGCCGCCATGTATTAGCCATCATTGTGATGGACATAATAGATTAAACTAAGTGTATTTTGTTACGAAAAATCTGCAAATGAATCTCTAATTCTTACCAATTAGAATCGTTCAGTAGTCTTTTCTTTAGATTTAATAACTGAACATTCATGTTACTGATTTTTCGCTGCTGTATTTCGATGATATTTTTTGTGAAAATATTGAACAATTTTTCAGGTTTTTTTCTGAAAAAATTTAATGCCTCATAACGTTCGTAGCGTAAAAGAACACAATCTCCGGATGCAGTAACTTTAGCCATTCTATTATTTTTGCTAAATAGAAAAGCTTCTCCTAGAAAATTACCATCTGAGAGCGTTGCTAATTGAATATTATCCTTCCAGATAGCAACCTTTCCTTCAGCTACTAGGTAAGCTGAGTTTACGTATTCAGATTCGTTAAGAATAACGTCATCAGCTTTGAATCTTTCTTCTATACCTAGTTCAAGAAATTCCAATACATCCTCATAATGAAAATTCTTCAACAGTAAAGGAGGCTCCTTCAAAAACTTTTTGACATGATTGGATAATAGATCACCCGAACCATCATTTCCTGTACTCATAATAACCTCTTTTCCTAAAGCATCTTAATATGGTTTAAAATAAAGCATAAAAACAACTCCTAAGATCATTTAATCTTCAATTGTAGCTGCCACAATTTCTTCGATTGACGTGACTCCTTCCTTAATACGTTCTCTACCAGATCCTCTAAGGGTAAGCATTCCTTGGCTAATAGCCAGATCCTTAATCGCTCCTTCGTCAATATCGCCACCTGCATCTAATACCATCTGCTTTATTTCTTTGGAAAAATAAAGCGCCTCATGAATAGCAGAACGGCCTTTATAACCTGTTCCACTACATATTTCGCAACCAACAGGCTTGTGAAATGTAGTAGTCTCAATTTCTTCATCTGTAAAACCCAGACCTCTAGCAGTTTCCGGGTGAGGGTCGTATACCTCCTTACATTCCTTACATAACCTTCTTATCAATCGCTGTGCCATTACAAGGTTTACAGCATTTGCAATAAGGAAAGGCTCAACCCCCATCTTAAATAAACGAGAAACTGCACTAGGAGCATCGTTGGTGTGTAGGGTTGAAAAGGTTAAGTGACCTGTATTTGCAAGCTTAATCGCGATTTCGGCAGTTTTCAAATCACGAATCTCCCCTACTAATACAATATCAGGGTCATGTCGAAGGATACCTCTAATACTCTGGTCAAAGCTCATAGAAGGGCTGATCTTTAACTGTCTTGCACCATCTATGATATATTCTACTGGTTCCTCTACAGTAAGTACATTTTTTGTAGGGTCAATCACATAATACAGAGCTGCTACAAGAGTAGTAGATTTACCACTTCCAGTAGGACCCGTTATAATTACAATTCCAGAAGGTTTTTGAATTGACTTGACAAAATTATCTTTTGCAATTTTTTGTAGGCCAAGAAGATCCAGGTCACGGATTACCTTTCTATCATCAAGAATCCTTATTACTATAGATTCAAATTTTCGGTCATACTGGTTTCCAACAATAGGCATAATAGAAACCCGGTATCTAATATTATACCCATCAATTTGCCGCTGAATAAAACCATCCTGGGAGGAATCTCTTTCGAACCTGTCTACATTTCTTGTCTTATCTTTTATTACCGCTGAAATTGCTTCAGGCTTAACATTCTTTTGTTGATACCATAGTTGAAGCTTTCCGTCAATCCTGAAACGGATATCGGTTGATGCCGGGCCGCTCGGAATGATATGCAAATCACTCACTCCCTGCCTTACCGACTCAACAAGCATCCCCTCAACCAGGGAGTTGAGCATACTTTGATTGATCTCTGCATCAATCTCTTCCTCATCAATTTCCTCATCTCCTGCATCGATATCTGTTTCTTCATAGTCTATTTCTTCGAGCAGATCGAGAAACTCATTCTTCTGCTCATAAACTTTTGAAAGAATTTGATCGACTAACTCATAGTTGCAATAGACTAATTCAGTCTGCTTGAACGTAAGGCGATTCAGAATGGGTTGGATGTTGGGATCCGAAGGGTCCGCTGCGGCAATGGTAAGTGAACCATTAGACCTTTGATAGGGTACTGCTTTATGATGAACTAACTCATCAATAATATCTTCCGGAAGGTGTTCGACATTTTTCTTTATATGATCGATAATGTCATCGGGAACCGTTTCAACCTCTTGCAGTACTTCCCGGAAGGCATATACTGTTGAAATTTCTTTCATCACAATATGCCTGTTTAACCCAACCTCCTGGTACAGAATTTGACCTAACCTGCGCGAACTATTTGGGGGTTCCTCTTCAAGTATAGTAAGGGCTTCCTGGAGTTGTTCACTGGTAACAACCCCCTTATTCACCAAAATATCACCAATGTGCCTTCTGATGTTAATTTTGCCCATGAGGAATAACTATTATTGAGTACTGCTTGGATTAATAGTAGCAGATTCGGAAGAAACAACCGTAATAGCAATTAGTGATATCATAATAAATAAGTTGATAAACAGATTTATGGTATCGATAACGGATTGCATCTTGTAAGTAGTCTGAATTTCATAGTATTCAGCAAGCTGTTTCGCATTATCACGGAGAGCTCCTGACTCAGCTCCCAGCCTGAACCTACTTATAGCCGTATGAGGAAATACTTCTGTTGCCTCCATTGATTCAATAAGTCCGGCTCCATCCTTAAGCATCATTTTGATTGCAATTTCTTTGATCTGCTTCTCTATATATTTATTCCTACATGCCTCTGCAGCTACCCTTATTACTTCGATATTTTGCCCAGAGCCACTATATAATGTGTAAAATACCCTTGAAAAGATTTCGATACTTGTTTTATGTAAAAGGTCTCCCATTACGGGCAATTTTATGATGTATTTATCAATAATAAGCTTGCCTTGAGCCGTTCTGGCAAAGAAAACAAGTCCGGTTATGGGGACCACAAAAGTCAATAATACATAGACCCAATAGTCAGCTAACCAGTAACTAAAATCTAAAGTAGATTTAGTCATAGGTGGTAATTCAATATTCATTTCAACGAATAACTCTGCAGTAGAAGGGAATATATATCCCACATAGAATAAAATAACTCCAATAACAGCTAATACTGTTACTGCCGGCATCATTAAGGATCGCTTGAGATTCTTTTTGAACTCTGCATCACGTTCTAAGAATTTAGCCGTGCTATCGAAAACTAAGGCCATGTTACCTGAGGTAGAGGCAACACTAAGCATGTATGCAGCGAACTTACCGAAAATATCTTCATGCTTACCATATACCTGGGTTCCCTCCTTACCATCTTTAAGGTCTTTTTGGATTTCCTTGATTACCTCTTTCATCCTTTTGTTGGTAGAATCCTCGATAAGAAGGTTCAAGATTTCATCAAAGGTAAGCTGTTGTTTCAGGAGATCAGCAGACATTCGAATGAAAGAAACAACTTCTCCCATTGGAACTCCGCCTTTAAAATTGAAGAGCTTTTTATTGATACTCACAACCTGGTATCCAAGCTTCACAAGTGCTCGCTCTAGCTCTTCCTTATTATAAGCCTCCTGCTCTCCGTTAAGAGGTTTTTTACCAGGGCGCTTAACCTTGTATAGATAAAGGTTTTTTTGATCGAGGGCCTGAATAGTTAATCCATTCGTTTTAGATAGACGATCTACTTTAAGCTGAGCCTCTTTTTTATTATCAGCTTCGAATTCGGTTTGAATACTCTTTCCTGTCCTAGAAACTGCTTTTAACCTAAATTGTGCCATCTAAAAAACTCTAAGATTTACGTTGAGTTATTCTTCCCACTCAACACGATCACTATAAACAACTATTGAAAAATCCTCAAGGTCATTAAGCGGATCTGCGGTAATTTTAAAGTACTCTGTTGAAGCTTCAGTAATTGAAAATCTTGTTATTACTGTGAGCGTGTCTAATGAGATGTTATTCATATCTATATTAGTGTAATCCTGACTACCGCCTCCCATTGCGATAGGTCTTCGGTAATAGGCCTGTCCATAATTAGCAGCTTCCATCATATCCTGCTTAATCATGTCTTTTACTGATTCGTCTCTGAAATTCTCGAATAATACGAGCCCAAAAACTGTTCCAAGACCTATAATTATGGTCACTAATATTACAAGAAGTAATTGTTGTTGTCCCATCTCTACCTACCAAGATATTTAATGAGATAAAAAAAAAGCTTTCCAGAAAATTGGAAAGCTTTTTTATAAAGCTAATGAAGCTTAGTTATTATCGTCCCAAGTAACACTGCTTTCGCTAATAGTGGCTACTAACTCAGCTCCACCTTCAGTTGCAGTAGAAGTAAGGGTTGGAGTACCTGTAATTCTACTAGTAGGATGAGCAGTAACAGTAAATTCAGTAGCACTACCACCACTAATAACGTAAACACCATTTGTATTTCTTGCAGTCGCACCATCATCAGCTACTGAATCTGCAGCAAATGCGATAGTGTTGAAAGAAAGGTTGGTGAAGTCGTTACCACCACCACCAAGCATTGAAGGCTTGATGTAATAGCCTTGAGCTGCAGCAGCAATAGAAGCTACGTCGTTTCTAACTGCATCAAGATTCGCAGAATCTGCAGAACTTGAGAAAGTATTGATTGCAACTACAGTAGCGATACCAACTATAATTGTTACTAGAATTACAAGAAGTAATTGTTGTTGACCCATGATGATCTCCTAGGTTTTTTTGTTTTTGTTGTTATTGAACAAAGTTCACAAATACTCGAAAGAAAGAAAATTAGAATTTCTTATTGCCTTTTTAATGAGTCTGTTCAGTAGATGATGTTACAATCTAATAATAACCGTTGAGAAAACTATTAAATAATTATTGTAATATGCGACGCTTTGAAATTTCGCTTTATAAAGGTTTAGAACTTTATGTCTCCTTCGGGAAAAAGTAATGACTACTACATAATCTTTTCGCTATGGCTAATGGTATTTGCTGCTAGTAGCCAGGTAATGATCATCTCTCCTATTCTTCCCAAGATTGGATTAGAGCTTAATACATCCGAGAGCCTACTCGGGAACCTTGTCACAGTTTATGCTGCCATGATAGGTGTTTTTGCCATCATCATGGGCCCCCTTTCTGATAAGATGGGAAGAAGAAAAATTCTATTAATCGGAAGTTCAGGCATGACCATAGCTTTATTGCTACATAGTATGGCTGATAATTTTGTTTCCTTATTAATACTAAGGGCATTTGCAGGAATGGCTGGTGGGGTATTGAGTGGCTCTGCAGTTTCTTATGTAGGTGATTACTTCCCGTATGAAAAAAGAGGTTGGGCGAACGGATGGATAATGAGTGGAATAGCTATGGGGCAGATTCTAGGGATTCCCTTAGGAACTTTTTTAGCTGAATACTATGGGTTTAAATTTCCCTTTATTCTTTTTGGAGCAATAATGGGCTTTACCACTATTCTGATTTTCTTTCGTCTTCCTCAGCCCGATGTTGAACTTCAGATTTCTAAAATTACGTTAAAGACTACCTTCACCAAATATGGAAACCTGCTTAAGGTGAGAGATATAAAAGCAGTAGCTTTTTCCTACTTATTAATGTTCTTAAGCCTATCCATATTCCTTATATATTTGCCTGCCTGGTTGGTAAACGAGTTTGGAGTAAGCCTATCCGAAATTGGTTGGGTATTTTTTGCAGGAGGAATTGTTAATGCCATTACAGGACCCAATGCCGGGAAACTATCCGACCGAATTGGCAGAAAGAACATGATCATATTCTCTTGCCTTGGCCTTGCTACCTTGATGGCTCTTACTACTTATATAATAACTTCCTTTTGGGTTGCTTATGTCGCGTTCCCTGTAGCAATGCTCCTTATAGCTATGCGAATTAGTCCTTTTCAGGCATTATCATCTGAGCTCGTTAAATCGAATAATAGAGGATCACTTATGAGCTTATTGGTAGCTATCGGAAATGTAGGTTCCGGTTTAGCCGGTTCATTGGCGGGACCGCTTTATGATAAGTTTGGCTATATAAGTAATACTGTTTTCGGTGCATTCACAATCGTTTTGACTGCTTATGTAGTGTGGAAGTTTGTTCCGGAACCAGAACTAAAAAGCCGGACATCACAAGAATCTTTGGAAGTGGCGGAATAAAAAGTCTATTTTTAAAAGACAATTATATCATTTACCATGAATCAGACTTGTAACTTTAGATGTCTGATTTTCTCTCTAAGTAAAAAAAATATGAAGCGAATATTCGTCTACGCATTTGTTCTATTTTTCGTTGGGGTGGCTTGCGAATCCTCAAGCGACAATTTTGTAACTATTCAGGGGAATGTTTCAGATGGAAGTTCTGGAAATGCATTACCGGGAGCTGCACTAATTGTAACATCACCTGTGTCTTTAAATGGAACTTTTACTAGCGCTGATTCTTCGGGTAATTATATTTTCGACCAAATTGATATATCGGATGCAACAGACATAACCATAAGAGCTTCACAAACCGGGTATATTTCTTCTAGCAATACAGTAACAGCCTTGCCAAACCAATCTATCAATCTCGATTTTGATTTATTAGCTGAAGGTACTGGTTCAGGGGGTGGTGATGATGATGACGAAGTTTTAGGTGATCCAGGTATACCTGCTGCCATAGTACTCACAAATGTTACTGAGGAGTCTATCAACATAAGACAAACTGGTGGTACTGTTAGCTCTACATTTAGCTTTGAAGTGCAGGATTCTTCTGGAAGAAGCATGAATGAGGACACTCCTGTAGAGGTGAACTTTCAAATTTTAAAGGGCCCTGAAGGTGGTGAATCTGTTGTACCTGATCGTGTAACAACAAATTCTAACGGTGCGGTAGTTTCCAATTTATTTAGTGGAGATTCTGCAGGTGTTGTACGTATTGAAGCTTTTATCATTCGTGATGATAATGTCAGGATTTCATCTTCGCCTATAGTAATTGCCATACATGGAGGTTTCCCATCCGCCGATCGGTTTTTTGTTGCTCCCCCTAATTTTAATTTAGAGGGTTATGCTTATCTGGATGCTTCGCTTGAATACACAATATCTGCTAGTGTTGGTGATAGATGGGGGAATCCGGTAAAACAAGGAACCGCAGTTGACTTTAGAACAGAAGCAGGGATAATAGATGGGTCTGCCTTGACCAATTCCAGAGGATTTGCATCTGTTGTCTTGAGCCCGGATGGTAGTACTCCTGGGATGGGTACCTCTGATGTAGGTTTCTTCACTGTTACAGCCAAAACTGTAGATGAAAACAATAATTTTATTACCAGAGATGTAGAACTGCTTTTCACTACCAGGGAAGCAAACATCACTTTTACTTCGGGTGCTTTTGATATCCCATCCAATGGTTCTGATAACATCACATTCACAGTAACGGATCTTAATGGCCGGCCGATGGCAGCTGGAACTACTATTAATGTTACATCACTTTCAGATATAGAAGTTAGTGGGGACTCAGATATCGAGCTTGGAGACTTCTTTACTGGCGGGCCAGGAAGAACAGAGTTCACAGTTACTGTTTCTGATATTGATGAAGAAGATGCTTCTACTCAAGCGGCAACAGTTACCGTAACTGTTACTACACCTTCGGGTAATCAAACTTCTGCTACCCTAACAGGAACGCGCGCAAAGACTTTAAACAGGTAAGTTTACCTTAAGTCTACTTTATCACTTTTAATTTTTTTTGATGCGGGCATTATTAAACCAGTAATGTTCGTATCCTTGTTTGATGGATACAGAACAAAATCACTCCCTCTGGTCGGATATTAAGGCATCCGTTTCGGGGACACATCAGGATTTTACAGAAGGGAAAATAGGTCGGGCTATTCTACTGCTTTCCATTCCTATGGTATTAGAGATGGGTATGGAGTCTATTTTTGCAGTTGTTGATATCTTTTTTGTTTCAAAACTGGGAGCAGATGCTGTTGCAACAGTTGGGATCACGGAATCAATTATTACTATTGTTTATGCCATTGCTATTGGCCTCGCAATGGGTACTACTGCTATTGTTGCAAGGAGGATTGGAGAGAAAGATGTAGAAGGTGCTGCTAAGTCTACGGTTCAAGCAATTTTGGTTGGGCTATTAGCATCCCTCCCAATCTCTCTTATTGGGATATTTTTTGCTCAAGACCTTCTTCGTTTAATGGGAGCGGACCAAAATATAATTGATAACATGTATGGCTATACAGCCATAATGATTGGGAGCAATATGGTTATCATGCTTCTTTTTGTTATCAATGCTGTTTTTAGGGGAGCAGGAGATGCAGCCATATCTATGCGCGTACTTTGGCTTGCAAATGCTTTTAATATTGTACTTGATCCAATTCTAATTTTTGGGTGGTGGATATTCCCTGAATTAGGGGTAAAAGGTGCGGCCGTAGCTACAACTATTGGGAGAGGAATAGGAGTAATTTATCAATTCTATTTGTTGGCAGGCTCATCATCCAGGATTAAGGTGCTAAAGGAGCATGTCAAAGTTAATTGGGAGATTATGAAGCGATTGATCAAGGTTTCACTTGGTGGAATAGGTCAATTCATTATAGCTACATCAAGTTGGATTGGGCTGGTTAGAATAACAGCAGAGTTTGGAAGTGTAACTGTCGCCGGGTATACCATTGCAATTCGAATTCTAATTTTTTCAATACTTCCCTCCTGGGGAATGAGCAATGCCGCAGCAACGCTAGTAGGACAAAATCTGGGAGCTGGAAAACCTGACCGAGCTGAGAAGTCCACCTGGATGACTGCAATCGTAAATATGGTATTCCTGGGCTTTGTAGGGATAGTTTTTTATACCTTCTCTGAGTTTCTTGTTCGCATATTTACGGATGATGAAGCTATCATTGCTGTTGGAGCTCAATGCCTTAGAATTATAAGCTATGGATATTTAGCCTACGCATTTGGTATGATCATAATCCAGGCCTTTAATGGAGCCGGAGATACAAAAACACCCACAATTATAAATTTCTTTTGTTTTTGGCTGATTGAAATACCACTGGCATATTTTCTGGCTATTGAGCTTGGCTGGGAGCAAGAAGGAGTATTCTACTCTATTGTAGTAGCTGAGACTTGCTTAGGTATTTTTGGGTTTATCTTATTTAGAAGAGGAAAATGGAAAGAGGTATCGGTTTAGTATGAAAGTAAAAGTAGCTCTTGAGACTGGAGGAAGACGTGGTAAACAGGTTTCCGTTATTAGAGGGATCACTCATAATCCACAAGTAATCGAGAAACTTGTTAAGAAACTGAAATCCCAACTAGGAACGGGTGGCACTGTAAAGGGTAAGTTAATTGAAATTCAGGGTAATCATGTTACCAAGATTTCGAAAATACTTGAACAGGAAGGCTATATCGTCTCTTAACTTAAAGAGAGACCTTACTTTCTTGCTTAGGATCCAGGTCGTACAGTGAAGAAGCAGTCGCCTGGATAGTTTTATACCACTCGTTACCGAATTTGTCATTTATTGAGTAGAAGTCAGCGAAATCAGGTTTCCTGATATTCATTTTCCACTCCTGGGTTTTTGACTTAAAAGTAGGATCCAGATGAAGTAGTTCATGATAGATCATCATCTCCTTCGTTTTGGAATCCAGCATATCCCATAACTCTCCTGAAACTTCAATCAGGTAGTCATTGCCTGAGTAATACTTTACCTCTCTTGAAGCTTTGATACATTTTGCAGCCTTTTGTTTAGAGATATGAGGGTATACCAGGAAATATCCAATCTCAGCTGGTCCAAACTCGAGGCTATATTCTTTGATTACTTTTTTAGCAATGGTCTCCATTTCTGGAGACTCCATCAGTTGCTTATCGGTACTGGTTACTTCTTCTGCTTCAAGAAAATCGTTCTCCTGCATCAATTCCCATTCTATTATTTTTCGATTACGACACTTGTAGCTACAATGGAATATTCCTTTTGCTCACCCTTAATCTCATCTGCATTTTTACCGGCATCTTCGGCATAATGCTTAGCCTTTTCTTCGCTAAGAGTTACTACCGAAAATTCACCAACCAGGGTTGCCTTTTTTCCGGCAGAATTTGTAGGAATGAAAAACCCGTAGTCTTTAAATGTAATTCGTGCAGTGTAATCACCATCCTCTGCAATAAAGAAGCATCCTTTTTTATTGCATACTTCAGTAATAGTTGTTACCAATGTTACGTTTGTACCGTCCTCTTTGTGCTCCACAATATCTTGAAGCTTTTCAGCCTCTAATGATTCAACCTGAATCTCTTCACCAAAAACCTCATACTTATCAGTAGAAATCACGGGTTCAGATAATCGGACTGCAGTTTCCTGAGCTTGTGAATAAGCGGATGTGCTAATCAGTAATGCAGCACTTAAAAAGATTAATTTCTTCATAGTTCTTTTTGGATAAAATTGATCTGTGAAGGTATGAACTTCCATATCTTAAATCATCTAAAAACTGATTGTATTCTCTTAAATATCTGGCTACCATTCTTCATGAAAAGTATTCTAGTAGTCCTTGGAGCCTTTTTGTTTTCTTTCTTTGTTGAAGGCTTCATCAGGGTAATTGTTTTGTTTTACCATAAGTCGGAATTCGCTTTTTGGGGAGCTTCTGCCCTTCCCTCTTATGAATGGGCTATTATATTAGTAACAGCATCACTATTGATATATTGGTTAAGTGGTATGCTAACTGTTACAGCAACTATGCATTCTCCTAAAAAGCACCTTCTTTCTCTAGCAGGTCTGATTCTGTTATTCAAAGGAAATGAGGTATACCAAACATATGCTACAGAACCATTATGGTATCTATTACTTATTCTAGTTGCCCCAATTGTTGGGCTTTATTTGGCATTTTTTACCCATTCGAAAATTCATGAAGCTTCTAAGTCATAGTTTAATCTTTCTTACTTTATTTCTCATTTCTTGCTCAGAACCATCCCCACCTTCTTTGGCGCAATTGGTTAATCCAAGTGGATCAGAAAGCTCCCTTCCCAGATTGTATACCGACGATACTGGGTTGGTTTACTTAAGCTGGGTAGAGCAAAAAGAGGATACTGCATTCCTTTACTACTCAAAATATGATGGTGACGTATGGAGCTCCCCTGAGCTTATTTCTTCCTCATCGAATTGGTTTGTGAACTGGGCAGATTTTCCTTCAGTAATAGGAAAAGGTGGCGAAACCATTGCTGCTCATTGGTTAGGTAAGATTCCAGGAAATATTTATTCATATAATGTAGAAATTTCCACTAAATCGGACTCAGGTACATGGAGTAAGTCCATTGTACCCCATAGTGATAACACTGCAACCGAACATGGATTTGTGAGTATGGTCCCATTTTCTGATTCTTCCTTTTATGCAATCTGGTTGGATGGCAGATATACCTCTGGAGGGCACGGAGAGCATGGAGATCTATCTACGGCAATGACTTTAAGAGGAGCTGAGATTTCGCACTCCGGAAAACTAATATCTGAACATGAACTGGATAACTCAGTTTGTGATTGTTGTAATACGTCACTGGTAAACACTGATAAAGGTTTAATTGCTGTATACAGGAATAGAACCGAAGATGAGATCAGAGATATTTATATAAAGAGATTTATCGATGGTGAATGGGAACAGGAAAAGACCGTATTTGATGATGGCTGGAATATTGCTGCTTGCCCAGTAAATGGTGCTATGATTGATTCTAAGGATAATCTAACGGCTGTTGCATGGTTTAGTGGTGCGAATGATAATACAACCGTGAAACTTACCTTCTCCAGGGATCAAGGAAGTACATTTTCTGAGCCTATTTTAGTAGATACTTCGGTTAATCTTGGCAGAGTAGATGTACTTGTTAATGATGATAATTCAGCCTGGGTAAGTTGGATTAGTCGAGGAGAAGACAATGCCTTTCTAAATGTAAGTTTGATTTCAACTGATGGAGAAGTACTGCTTAACTATCAGGCATCAGAAATTGACCCTTCAAGAAGAAGCGGGTTCCCCCAAATCACACAATTGGATAAAGGCGTACTTATCGCCTGGACTGAACTAAATGAAGATAGCAAGATGGTAAAAACAGCTACCCTCTTTTAGGGAAGAAACTTTTGATCAATCCCCAAACCCCTTTTTCGGGTTTACGGGCGTTTTTATTTCTAGAAGAAGCCTGGTCGAGTGTTTTAATTTCTATTGCAGGTCGTTTAGGTTCTTTCTTCTTATTGTTTTTAGGCCTCTTCTTGCTCTGAGTATTCTTCTTATTCTGTTGCTGTCTTTGATGCCTTTGCTTCTGCTGCTGCTGTTGTTTCTGTTTAGGTTTTTCAGCTTCCTTTTTAGATGCTTCAAAAGGTTCTTTACCAACTATTTGAATAGAGAGTTTTGCACCCTCCTTTACCTCAAAAGCAACTTTTTTGGCTTTGGTAAAATCGGGAGCGGCTACTTTACCACTACCTTTTTCTGCCCTCTTCTGAGGAGTTTTTTTCTTTGGAGCAGCTTTTTTTGATGGTTTCGATTCTACTTTTTGGAGAGAATCAGAACCTTGGAAAATTTGGAGGTCATCTCCTACTTTTGATCGTATTGCGGAGAAGAACTTGCTATCCTGTTTACTTACAAGGGTAATTGCAATCCCAGTTTTATCATATCGCCCGGTCCGCCCGATTCTATGAATATAGTCTTCCACAGCTCTCGGTACGTCATAGTTAATAATCAAAGATACATCATCGATGTCGATACCTCGAGCTAGTACATCGGTTGCAACCATAATGGGTACAACGCCATTCTTAAAATCATTTAGCGCTTTTGTGCGCTCATCTTGTTCTCTGTCTCCGTGAATACTTGCTACTTTGAGCCCTTTCTTTGTTAGCAAACGTTCGAGCTGGTCAGTTCCTCGTTTTGTTGCAGTGAAAATAATGCACGAAGTCCAATCCATTTCATCAAGCAATGCCTGACTCAATTTTAACTTTTCTCTTCCGTCGATGAGATAAGCTCGTTGCTCAACACTTTCAGCGGGTTTGGAGATTTCTATTTCCACAAGTTCCGGTTCAACCATTATCTCTTCCGCAAGCTTTTGGATTTGTGGAGGCATGGTAGCTGAGAAAAGAAGATTTTGCCGTTCTTTAGGAAGCTTATCAATTATATGCGTTACATCCGGAAGGAATCCCATGTCCAGCATTCTATCCGCTTCATCAAGTACCAGAAATTCAATATTACTGAAATCGATATCCAGAACTTTCATTTGATCGATTAGCCTTCCTGGAGTAGCAACAACAATGTTTACCCCTGCCCTGATGGCTTCTGCTTGCCTTGCAAAATCTTCTCCACCAATGATAGTAGCTGATGAAATGCCACAATGATATCCCAGAGCAAATATTTGTTCATCAATCTGATGTGCAAGCTCTCTGGTAGGTGAAAGTATGAGAGCTTTTGTTCCTGCCTTCGATTCGCTAACGATACTTTGTATAATGGGAATAACAAAAGCCCCGGTTTTTCCGGTTCCGGTCTGTGCAGCTCCAATTACGTCTTTTCCTGTTAATATTACCGGAATACTTTTCTCCTGTACCGGTGTTGGCTCACTATAGCCTATGTCTCCTAGTCCTGCCTGCAGGCTTTCATGGAGATCTAGATCTGTAAATTTCAATGTATTTAGTCTAAAAATTTGTTTGCGCGCCAAATATACACAGAAGTAACTAAAGTGTTTTGATTAGCTTTTTTAGCTATCTTTTCCGCCGAAATTTAAGCCATATTTAAATCGATGTATTATAACAGACTATTCACATTTACTCTCCTTACCATATTAATGGTTTCAGCGTGTGCGCAACCCGAAGACGCTTTGACTCCCAATTCCGAACTAAATACAATGCCAGATAGTGTAAGCTATGCTCTTGGCTATCAAAATGGAAAGCAGCTTTCTACTCAGGGTTTTGCCGATGTTGATGTAGAAAATTTTCTAGCTGGTTTTCAGGATGGATTAGGCGGAGAAGACTCAGAGCTTGCTGAAGTAAATCTACAGGTCCTATTCAATAAGTTTGGGAATTACCTTTTTGACAAAATTAAACTCGAAAATGATGAAGAAGCTCGGGTTTTCTTTGATGAGAACAGAACTAAAGAAGGCGTAATGGAAACTGCATCTGGCCTTCAATATGAAGTAGTAGAAGAAGGAACAGGTTTAACACCAACTCCACAAGATACCGTGATTGTACACTACGAAGGTACACTCATTGATGGTACTGTTTTTGATTCAAGTTTTGATGGTGATCCTGCAGAATTTGTATTAGGTGCTGTAATTCCAGGGTGGATTGAAGGTGTAGGATTAATGAGCGAAGGAGCTACATATATGTTGTACGTTCCATCTGAACTGGCTTATAGAGACAATCCAAGACCAGGAAGTGCAATCCAGCCTAATGATGCTTTAATTTTTAAAGTGCAGCTAATACAGGTTAAGCAACGTTGATCGCTGTGTTCGGGAAACCACAATTAAGATTCCCTAACTCTGATTAATAAGTTCTATATAGAACTTAAAATTATAAACCGGATATTTAAAAAAGAAAACAGGGCAGCTATCAACTGCCCTGCTTTGAATACGTTGGCTTTTCGGGGTACACAAATAGCCGCTACAGAGTAGTATATGTAGCGGTTTTTTTTGTGTATAAATTTTTTTGAATAAGAGGCTAAGATTAATTTTCGAGAAGAACTCTTTGTCTTATCCCACTCCTTCTAAAAGCGTTTTTTTCAATAGTACGTTTAATTATTTCCATACTACTTACTATAAGAACACTTTTCCTGGCTCTTGTTACAGCTGTATATAAAAGTTGTTTAGAAAGAACATTATTCTCTTTATCCCCCAGGAAAATTGCCACATGATCGTACTCTGAGCCCTGGCTTTTATGTACGGTAATAGCAAAGCTAGATTCTACATTACTAAGCCTGGATAGGGATAATGAAAATTCAGGTCGGTTTTCAAAGATTACTTCAGGGTTTTGTGCATCGTTTTCGGTTGAAATAAAACCTATCTCTCCATTATATATTCTAAAAAGATTATTGTTCCTGGTAATCAAAATTGGCTTTCCATTAAACCATTCTTTCTGTGTACTTACGTTAATCGATTTTTTAATAGCACTTTCTATGTATTGATTAATTGATGCTGAACTAAAATTACCCTGCTTCAAAGGGCATAGAATTTGATATTCCCTAAGAACGTCAAAAGAAAAGCCAGAGGTCAAGAACCGATGGTAATGAGAAGCTCCAAATTCTTTTAACACATCTTTCAAATCGCTGGAATCAGTATTTATTCTGGATATCAGGGGGTTCGACGTTGAATCGAGTAGATATGCTACTTTATCTGCATCCGACTCATTTATTGCAGTTGCAAGATCAGAAATGCCAGAGTACTCATTAAACCGATAGCTTTTTGTAAGCTCTATAATGCAGTCATTAATTCTATTTTTTGAGTGGCCATGAAGCGAAGGTCTTTCAATAATTTCCGATACCTCTTTTGAAAAATGATTGTTGGCGTCAATACAAAGATCACCTAGAATTGATCCAGCTTCTACAGATGCCAGCTGGTCTTTATCTCCCAATACGATAAGCTTACACTCTTTAGGTAACGATCGAATCATTATTACCCATAGTGATAAATCAAGCATGGAAGCTTCATCTACAATGAGCACATCCAGGTTTAATGCTTCCTTTTCTCTCTTGGCTTGATTGATCCAATAACCAATTTTAAGAAGCTTGTGTAAAGTTATAGCTGGTGGTAATGAGTATTCTTCTGTGAACTCAGATAATGAATGATTCATCCGTTGAGCTGCCTTCCCGGTAGGCGCGGCAAACGCTATGTTTGTCTTAGGGTTATCATGAAGCAACGACTCTACAATTTTTTTGATTGTAAAGGTTTTCCCTGTACCAGGGGCACCCGTAAGAATAACCAGGTCTTTCGCTAATGCGAGGTAGGTGCCAATTTTTTGATGATTTTTGTTGCTCTGGTCCTCACCAAACAACTCGGAAATAAAGCTTTTAGTTACATCTGTTAGGCTATGCGTACTCTTTGCTTTATTCAAAACCCACTCAACCAACTCTTGTTCATACTTCCAAAACTTCTGGATATATAAAGTGTCTTCTTCAAGTATCAAAGGAAGAAAGTCGTTCGCTGAACCTATAAATGGAGCATCGTTACAGGCTTCTTTTAATTCGGTTAGGTTTTTCGGGCTCTGATTTATTGAATCAAAGAAGGCTAAATCTTCTTCAAGTTCTGGTAAAGAGATGCATATATGACCCCCCATCCTTTTTCTTATGCAGTAAAGAGCACATACAAAGCTGCCAACGTTTGAAGTCTCGAAATTCGAATTCAAATAGTGCAATAGCTCCAGTTCAACAAGATTTGCTTCCCCTGCTTGAACCTGATGCTCCAGTATATCTAAAAGCTTATCCATCATTCATCGTCTTAAAGGATTCATCAAGCTTGGAAATCGTGGATTCATCAGGTTGAGAAAAGAATATCCCAGTGGTGGGATTCTCAGGGTTTATTCCTCTCAAAAAAAGATAGATAACTCCTCCAAAGTAAGTATTGAAGTTATAATCAGGGAGCGAATTTTTAAGCATTCTATGAACGGCTACACTGTAAATATGATACTGTAGGTCGTAGTCGGAATGCAAAATCTCCTCTTGCAATGAGGCCTCTGAATAATCGCTCCATGAATCACCAAGGTAATTTGATTTATAATCCAGGATATAGTACTTGTCATCATGATTGAACAATAAGTCGATATACCCCTTCATATACCCGCTGATAGTAGAAGCTTGTTTGGCTAGAGTACTATTCCCGCGTATTATTTCCTTTATCCTTTTACCGTCAACGTTATGTACTGGGAAGTGAAATTCCATTTCTATCAGGAACTTCTCTTTTTGAAGAGCCCCCAACGATATTCCGTCTCTTAAGGGATACGAAAGTGTATTCTGAACCAAATTATTTAACACCGGTATCCATCGTTCTTCCATTCCGGATTTCTGAACTTTTGACGTTATAATATCTGCAACGCTGGTTTTAGGTGAAATTAGTACCTCCTCAAAAACCTCATGAAGTAGGGTTCCGGTCTTTGGCCCTTTTGGCAAAGAAAACATATTGGTTTCTTCGCTAGAAGCTTCTCCTGAAGCTACTTCTGAGTTAATCGAATCGTAATCGAAACCCAGTTTCACAGCAAAATTATCATCAATATTTGTTCCTGTCGTTAATGAAGAGAAACTGGCAATCTTTAAATGGTCGTGGAGATTTGTTCTCTCAAATTCCAGTACTTGTAGCTTGTTTTCGGGTTGTTCAGAACTGTTGATTTCAAAGCTAAGATCCTGAACTGGTGGTCGCAGTCTGCTGGAAAGCTTATCTCCTATTCGTTGATATTCGGCTGAGAGACTATAATCTGATATTGAGTATTTACTTTTATAATCTGCAGACTTCAATGTGAGCTTATCTCTTAATCGGTTTGATAGTACCGAAGAACCTTCAAAAAGAGAGGCTAATGGAGATAATTCTGAATTACTACCATCAGCAAGAATTACAAAACAAGCTGATTTTGCCCTGGTAAGTGAAACATAAGTAAGCCGTACTCTTTCAGCTAAGGATTCCTTTAAATAGAGTGAGCTATGCTCCTGATTTCTTTCTTTTGTGCTAATATCCAGAAATGCTTCATCATTCTTATGAAATGAAAGAATAGGTTTTTTCTGAGTATCAATCCCTTCCCATAGATAAGGGCAAAATACAACAGGAAACTCCAACCCCTTACTAGTATGCATTGTCAAAATCTGGATGAGTTCACCATCACTTTCAAGGCGTAAGATATCATCATCAGTGATGCTGTTAGCACTTTTCATCTTCCTTTTCAGGAGGGAAACAAGTTGATTTGGGCTATACCCGTTTTCCTGCTCTGCTTTGCTTAACAAATCGATTAAATGAAACAGGTTGGTTAGCTTTCTCTCGGCATTTTTTAGCTTTGCGTAATTCTTATTTAAGGAGAACAAAGCATCTAGCTGTAGAAGAAGTGCACTTATTCCTTTCTGAGACCATATTTTTGAAAGACTAATGAGTTTTTGAATCTCTTCTTCCCATTTCAGTTCGTTCTCTAATAAGTTCCAAATGTGTTCCGCTTTAAAACCAAGAGCTTCTGTAGCTAATGCAGCTCTAATTCCAGATTCAAATGAAGGGTTAGTGATAGCAGAAAGAATGAGAAACAGATCGTTGGCTTCATCAGAATGAAACACGCTTTCTTTACTTTTTATAATGCTCTTAAGTCCTTTTTTTGAAAGCGCACTTTGAATAAGTAATGCCTGATTGTGCGTTCGTACAAGTACTGCAATATCTTTTTGAGTTAGACCCCTCCCATCTATCAAATATTCTTCTTGTAGTAGGCGGATAATTTCATTTGCTACTGTATTAGATATCCTTTGTTTTGTATCAGAAGTTGCTAAGCTTTTCGATTCTATCTCGATAAATTGAAGTGGTTCAACCTCTCCTTTAGGGTTTGACAGGATTGATTTATTGGGATCTTTTGTATCAGGAAACTGAGCAGGGTGAAAATCGATCCTGTCAATTACAAAAGAATCATCAGAAAGACTAAATACCTCGTTGACGGCATTAATCATTTTGTATGAAGACCGATGGTTATTCATCAATGAGTATCTCTGATCGGTCGGAGATTCTTTTTGAGCTTTTAGATAAGTGAAAATATCTGCGCCTCTAAAGCTATAGATAGCTTGTTTTGGATCACCAATCATAAAAAGTGTTCCGCTTCCCTTCTCTTTATAGATGCTAGAAAAAATGGCGTACTGGATAGGATCAGTATCCTGGAATTCATCAACTAAAGCGATCGGGTATTTTGATCGAATAGATTCTGCAATATTACTATTCTTTTGCTGGAGACCATGATAGGTTACTTCTAACAAGTCCTGGTAACTGAGTACATTTTTCTTTTTCTTCAGCAATTGAAAGTTGTGATGGATAGCAGCAGTAGCTTCCTTTAACCAGGCCACTTCAACATATTCCCAGTTACTATATTCCTTCAGATACTCATCTACATTTGCCCAGATCTTAAACTCAGGGATTTCTTTTCCCTTTTTAAGCCCCTTTCCCTCCACAGTCATAAAACTCCCAAACAAAGCCAGTTTTGAATAAGGGGAAACAGAATTCTCTGTTTGTTGCAGCCACTTTTTTAATCCAGCTATAAGTTGGGATGGATTTCTATATCGCGACCTATTTAATGAATCGCCCTGTAAAGTTTCTTCCAACAAGGCTTCTTCCTGAAGAAAGGTTCTCTCAACTTCTCTTTTCAGTTCTCTAAGTGTTGAGTATTGTGATTCAAAAGAATCAATAGGACCCGTTGATGGAAGTATGGTTGTAAATGGTTTTGAAATAACCTCCTTAGCCAAGCCAGCCAGTCTCTCAGGGGTATACCCTTTTTCATGAATGAAGTTTATGACCGCTTGCTGGAAGTTAGATTCATTATCTGCAAAAAAACCTCTCCAAAAACGATCTGTCTGCTCCTGGAAGAAAAGAGAATCATCGGGCAGAATTTCAAAGTCTCCGGAAATATTAAAGGCAATACTTTCTTCTTTCAAAACCCTTTGGCAAAAGCCATGGATGGTTGAAACAGCAGCTTCGTCAAATGAATAGAACGCTTGTTCTAGAAGGGCTAAATTCTCCGCACTGTATCTATTAGCTAGCTCCTGCAAAAATGGGTCTTCTGTTGTTTCCCCTTTTAAAACCTGTATGGCCTCTTGTAATCTATTCCTTAATCGCGTTTTTAATTCTGCTGTTGCAGCTTCTGTATAGGTGAGCACCAGAATATTTGGAGGTAGTAATCCTTTTTCAAGAATTACTCGAATGTAAAGAGAGACAATATTGTAGGTTTTTCCGGTACCAGCACTAGCTTCTACTAAGCTTACCCCTTGTAGAGGAGCTTCAAATAAATTTAGCTCTCTACTCATAATTTTAGTTTCTCAAGATTTTCCAGCAAAGGAGCCCAAAAGAACTCAGCATTGGCCTTAAAAGCAGGATCAGCTATGGGGTTTTCCCCTCTCCAGTTTAAAGAGGTGTAAAAGTCTGTTCCTTCCCCTGATACATATTCAGAACCTTCCCAGGCTTTCCATGCAGCAGAAAATGCCTTTTCTGTTCCAAGAGGTTGGTTTTCGAAGTATTTCTTTGATGTATTGGGAAAAAAGTTCTGTTCTTTTTTGGATGAAAAGGCTTTGAGGAATTTTTCAGCTATTTCGTTAAGGAGATTAGAAGCTTCATCTATTTCCGAAAAACAATAACCATCTATTCCGGTATTGTATTCATTCCTTCCAATAAGTATGGTCTTGATCCCTCTAGATGATGTTTGAAGTGCCAGATGCTTAATCCATGCATTAATGAAATCGCGGGCTTTTAATCTCGAAGGTTTAATGAAGAGTTGAGTATCTCCTATTACTTGTATTTCATCTTGAAGCTCAAAGTTAGATGCACTAAAAGCGACATTTATAGTGCTTTCTTCACCATTTTGATACGGTTTACTGAGCTCTAAAAGTCTCAAAACTTCTTCAACTTCATGCTTGAAGTCTTTTCTTCCGGTAGGTCCTTCCGGAATGAGCCCCGATATAGAAACATACTTTTCTATAGTTTGTTCATCATAGCCATTTGCTAATGCTTCGACTAAAAAGTGATCAATTTCATACTTAGATAATCCGGAGATTTTAAAAGTCTCTCTATCCTCAGGCTCCTTGTTTTCAAATGGATTTTTTATCTGAAATACATTGGACAACATATATTTAGAAGAATGAGAGAAAAAACCAATTACCTGATTTATTCCTATGATTGGTTTCTCATCATCAGCGTTGAAATCATAATCATCTACAAAGAAAACTTTATCGGTATTCTCGCTGGCTATCTTCTCTGAAAGGTCTTTTTGATTAGTTGAAAAACTTGATGCCGGAGAGAAGTACCCTGGATCAAAGCCATGTAGTTTATGCTTTTTAACCTTTATGCCAGGGTAAAGATCGATCAGTTTTTGAACTAGTACCGAAGGGAGCTTATCCTTGTTTGAATACATATCCTGGCCAATATAGCTTATGGATAAAAAGTCTGTAGTATTATGAAGGAGTTCATAAAAGAGAAATACATCATCCTCTTTGCTAATCCTATCACCAGTCTCCGGGTACTTATTAATCAAGTCAAATGATGGGCGGATACTATTTCTTGGAAACTCCTTTTCATTCATGCCAAGCATATATATTCGTTTGAACGGGATTCCTCGATAAGGAATATAAGTGCTAAGCATCACCCCTCTCCCAATACGTGTCGAACTTGCCTGACGATTACTCATATAACCATTGAACCATTGCTTAAACAGTCCAAAATCCAAAGGGACAGAAGAATTCGACATGGCCGCAATCTCTTCCAGCTGGTTGATAGATTGTAATACAGAGATCCAATCGTATTCATTTTTTGGAGTAGCAGGAGTTAACGATGTACATAGTTCTATAATACTTTTCACCCACTCTAAAAGTGATTTTTGGGATGATGTGCTACGATTCCATTTCTCCAGGAACCTTACCAGAAAAGTAAAGTGCGCCGCCAGTTCTCCTCTGTCAGTAGAATCTATGTTCTTGTAAGGAATATGACTTTCTAAACTTTGAAATTCATTTCCTTCTATCAAGAAGCCGCTTAAGAAATTGGATGAAGCCTTTGATAAGGAGTAGACAGAGTCCTCAGAAGTTAAGCCCCAATGGATTTTATTATCAGAAAGCCAGCTCTCAATAATATAAACCTCTTCTTCTGATAGATTGAATCGTTCCTGGATAGAGTTTCTTGTAAGTAATTCACTTATATCAGAAACTTTGAATTCGCTATCCAACAAGCCTAATAAGAACAAAAAGTCATCAACAACCCGATTTACCCTTGAAGCCGGGTTATAAATCGGAATGGAGGGTTCTGAATCATACCCGGTAAAAACAGACTCAATTATTCCGCCATATCTGTATATATCCGGCACCAAGATGAGTACATCCTCAACACTTAATTCTAGATCTGAGTTTAGATGAGATAATAATTCGTCTTTTACTATCTCGGCTTCCCTACGTTCATTATGACAAGAATGAATGGCTATAGGAAGGCTCGTATTAGTTGGATCAAGCCCGGATAGAACATTTTTTGAAGGTGTCTGATGAGCTATTTCTCTAGAATTTGCTGTTCCTAACCGGGATAGAATCTCCTCAATATGATTTGTAGCGTTTAGCGAAGGTTTGGCCCAGTCTTTATTGAGTATGGCAGTTTGTTCCTGGATATCTTCACTAATTGGGTAGTTATTTCTGAAAAGGTGCACATCAGAATTCAAGGAAATCGTTTCTAAAATTTCCAGAAAAGGAGTAGATAAATGAGAATGTCCAAATACAAATATTGCTGAAGGGATATCAACATGGTTCGTTTCCTTCTTCAGGAAGTCTTTAAGTTCGAAAAATACATCTGCCCGGGTAGGGATATCAGGGAATTCTTTATTCCAGACTTTGGACAAATAATTCCACAACCTGGCTTGCCATCGTTCTGATGAATCCTCTGTTAAATACTTACCTTCCTCCCAGGCACGAATAAGTTTTGGCCGGTAAATTTGATAGAGATCAAAAACGTCGGCTATTTGGCTGGCTAATTGAAGATTAGTTTGTTGGTTGTTAGCTCTGTAGTACGGAAAGTCCTTAAAGGTGTCGTTTTCAAGCATCTCAAATACCTTCCATAATATTGGCATTCGATCAGAAGGAAGTACTGAAGGTAACTCTGGTTCGAAAAGCCTGTACAGTTTCCATATAACTTCAGAGGGAAGAACAAACTCTATATTAAAGGAGATACCAGTTATTCGTGAAAGCTCAAGGATAAGCCACTGTTGAGCTTCCTTATTTTGGACAACTATCCAGGTCTTTTTGAAAGGATCATTTTTCCTGTATTCAAAAAGAGCTTCAGAGAGAGGCAGAATGTGTTGTGAGAGTGAGTTTGATTTATGGTAGATAAACATTCAAAACCAGCATTTGAGCCAAGTATACTAAAATGCCTAAGGTTTATCTTGGCTAATGTTAAAACTAATCGATAGCCTTTTTTAACAATTCATTTACAAAATGAGAATTTGAATCTTCTTTCTCTCTGGCTCTTTTTTTGATCTCGTCTATGAGGCTCTCTTCCAGGTAATAGCTTACCGTTTTTTTTGAAGGTGTACGTCTCTTTGTCGAACCAGATACCCCCGAACCTGATTCTGTTTGAGGAATAAACGCAAACTTGGCTCCTGCCAATGGTCGGTATGTAAGGGGATTATTCCCCATCACCCGTTTTTTACTCATTTATCAATGGCCGTTTTTTATTTCTTTTGCCAACGCCAAATAATCCTGAGCCCCGTTACTGCTTCCATCGTATTCAAAAATAGTTTTATGATGACTTGGAGCTTCTGCGAGAGCGACATTATCCCGGATAATTGTATTAAATACTTTTTTTCCGAAATAGTCTTTTATATGGCCTACAACTTCTTTATTTAGGTTTTTTCGGCTATCGTACAGGGTGCAGATTATACCCCCTACTTCTAAATCAGCGTTGAGACGCTGCTGTACTACTTTGATAAGGTCAAGGAGCTTAGAAAGTCCGTGTAGCGCTAAGTATTCAGATTGAAGTACGATAAAAATATCCTTGACTGCTGTAAAAGCATTTAAGGTAAGCAGGCCTAAATTTGGTGGGCAGTCAATAAGCACATAATCATAATCTTCGCCTTCCATTTGGCTTAAAAAATTCTTTAAGAGGCTTTCTCTGGCAGGTTCATTTGCCAGTTCCAATTCTGCACCAGATAGTTCAAGAGAAGAAGCGATATAATCGAAACCATTATGCTTAATGATTACTTCTTCGAGTTTAGTGTTCCCTTTTAACGCTTGATATATCGTTTTATCAAGCCGCTGCGAATGCATGCGAAGTGAATACGTTAAATTAGCCTGCGGATCAAGATCTATGAGTAATACCTTTTTGCCTAACTTAGCTAATCCCGCACCAACATTTATAGTCGAGGTTGTTTTGCCTACGCCGCCTTTCTGATTAGTAAATGCTATTGTTTTCATCTTTACAAATTGACGAATTCCCTTTTTCTAGTAGAAGTAAGAGAACGCCAAAATAATTTGTTACACCCTTAAACGAAAGATTTTGATGCTTATAATACTCTAATTTTGGAATTAAATTCTAATGAGATTCAAATATTTACAGATCGAATAGTTAAGTATATTTGGACTGTTAATTACGCAGGTTAAATATGAGATTTTTTAGCAGAAAGCTAATCAAGCCTCAGGATCTAAATGCTCATGGTACTCTTTTTGGAGGTACAGTATTAAGCTGGATTGATGAGGAAGCAGCTATTTTTGTTCTTTGTCAATTAGGAAAAGGAAACATTGTTACCAAGTATATGTCTGAAATTAACTTCGTTAGTTCAGCCAAACTTGGAGAAGTAATTGAGATTGGCATGGAAACTGTTAAATTTGGCACTACCTCTATTACAGTTAAATGTGAGGTCCGAACGAAGTTTACCAAAAATACCATTATTACTATTGATGAAATAGTGTTTGTGCATGTGGATGATTTTGGTAGGCCCAAACCACATAATATTTCGGTACCAGCTAACGAATAAGGGTTATCTTGAGCAACGATAAACAATTAGTAGATTTTACGACACTTAATGAGATGTTGTACGGTGAGATGGATTATATCAAAGAATTCTCAGAAGCCGCACTTACCTCATTTAGTGAATTCCAGGAAAATTATTCGCAATTCCTTCTTGCCAGAGACGAAGTCAACTTCAGGAAAGCAGGCCACAAAATTAAACCCGTAGCACAGATGTTGGGTTTGGAAGTAATACTGGATGAATACGAGCATGCCAAATCTCTTATATGGGATGAAAAAGGAGATGAAGATTTGAAAGCATCTACAAAAAAAATGGATCAGATTTGCGAGCAGGTTCTTTCTGAACTCAAAGAGATAGCCCAACAGGCTTAAATGTTACCTTTCTGTGATACTTTAAAAAAAATTGGTTTGTAACTATGGAGCTGAAATTAACACCTATGAAAGCTCCAAAAAATCCAATATTAATTGTTGAAGACGATCAGGATTTATCTGAACTGATTAAGATTCAACTCTCCGACTTAAACTTCTCCATAGAACAAAGCTTTAACGGAAGTGAAGCGCTAGAGAAGATCAAGCAGAATGATTATTCACTAATCATTCTTGATGTGATGCTTCCCGGTACCAATGGCTTTGATATATGTAAATCTGTTCGAGAAGATGACTCAAAGACTCCAATTCTTATGCTTACTGCTAAAGCGGAAGAAATTGATAAAATCATGGGTTTGGAGTTTGGAGCAGACGATTATCTAACTAAACCGTTCAGCATTAGGGAACTTACAGCACGTGTAAAGGCGCTATTAAGAAGGTCAAGTGTCACTGAACAAGCTGAAAATCCAATTCAGGAACACATTGAGTTTGGAGATCTTTCAATATACCCCAACAAAAGAGTGATAGAATTAGGGCATGATGCCCTCGAACTGACAAGCAAGGAATTCGACCTCCTCCTCCTCTTTGCGAATAATCCAGGAAGAGCATACAGCAGGCAACAACTACTCGATATCGTTTGGGGATACCAGTACAATGGCTACAGCCATACGGTTAATTCTCATATTAACCGATTGAGAAGCAAAATAGAGAAAGACCCGGCTAATCCTACTTTCATTAAGACAGTATGGGGCGTTGGATATCGTTTCACTGAACTTCACGAGATTTGATATGAGCGTTTTTACCCAAAGTTTTTATGGTAAGCTATCCCTGGTTTTCTTGATCCTCATCTTATTCCTGGGAGGCTCTCTGGCTTATTTAAGTATGAAGTCTTCCCTTATGTTTGTGGAAGAAACCACCCAAAAGGTGAATAAGATGCTAGCTTCAGAAATGGCAATGGAGATTCAGCCATTTTTAAATGATGCTATTGAAGCGGACAGTATCCAAAATAAGATTGAATATCTGCAAGGGATTAATCCCCAGGTCGATATTTACCTGGTTGGCGGAAATGGCATGATCAAAGGAGTTTTTCTTGGAGAGGAATCAAGTGCTAACCTTCAACTTAATTTTGTTGATACAGAACCTATAGATCGTTTTTTGATTGGTGATGAATTGCCCATTCTTGGTCAGGACCCATTAAATCCAGAATCTTTAAAACCATTCTCTGCTGCTACCATTTCGATTATGGGAGAAACAGGCTGTTATTTATATGTAATACTCGGTGGTAAGATGTATGATGAAACTGCATCTATGCTTGCAGAGAGCTATATCATCAAAAATTCGATGATTGGGTTAGGCATTATCTTATTAGGTACCATTTTACTAGGCTTGCTGATTTTCAGATGGCTTACTCAACGACTCAGGAATATGACCACTACCGTTCAGGCTTTTGAACATGGTCAACTTGAAGAAAGGGTGAGCATCAACTCCAAAGATGAAATTGCCGTTCTTGGTTCCTCTTTCAATCAAATGGCTGATACCATTGTTGCCAATATGGATGAAATTAAGCAGGTGGATAAGCTGCGAAGAGAATTGATTGCCAATGTCTCTCATGATCTTCGAAGTCCCCTGGCTTCTATTCAAGGTTACCTGGAAACCATCCAGGTAAAAGATGCTCAACTATCAGATGAGGATCGTAACCGGTATTATGACATTGTATTACGTAATACCCGTAAGCTCGGAAACTTAATCTCTGAACTCTTCGAGCTTTCAAAGTTAGATGCAAAGAATGTACAGCCTGAACTGGAACCGGTATCTATTGCTGAACTGGCACAGGATGTTGTGGTTCAGTTCCAGCCTATAGCACAAGAAAAAAACGTTTCGTTAAGTGCCATACTCCCCGATGAGCCTCTAAATCTTGTAAATGCTGATATCGCATTAATGGAGCGTGCTATTTCTAACCTTATTGATAATGCGATCAAGAATACCCCAGAGCAAGGTGAAGTAAAGATTATTCCGGCAAATGAAGGTAATCGGGTAAGTGTTAAGATTTCCGATACCGGAATTGGTATTCCAGAAGATCAGATTTCAAGAATATTCGATCGCTTCTATCAAACTGATCCTAGCAGAACGGGAGCAACCGGAGCTGGCCTTGGCTTATCTATCGCTCAGAAGATTTTGGAACTCCATGGCTCTAAACTTTCTGTACAAAGTGTGCTAAATCAGGGAACGACATTCAGCTTTAGTCTATTACCATATACAGATTAATATTCTGTATACCTATGGTGCTTAAAGAAAGTGAACTGGATGATGAGGACATCATCTACCCTATCCTCGGAAAGCCTTATAAAGAATCGGGAAAACTGTTAACCGCAACTGGCTCTTCTATGTTTTTTATTAGAAAGGCTACTGATTTAGAAGGAAACCCTCTTCCTCTAAAGCGAGAAGACATGAAAGGAATCTTTCAAAGGTATGAGAAAGGATTGATACTCTATTTGAATAGAAGTAACTACCGCAATGCGATCCTCATTAACTATGATTCTATTAAGAGAATCAAGCTCTCAAAGAGAATAGAAAAGTGGGACGTTGGAGAATCACTGGTTCAAAAACTCCTGGCTCTGATATTTAAGTATAAAATCCGGGAGTCGGTTCTGGTTTTGGAAACAGATTCGATACATGCAGAACTGTATACAAGTTTAAGCTCATTTGAGAGTATAAAGAACTATTTCTCTTCACTAAATTCCGCCGATAGGTTTGAGGTTGTTGAATAACTAAATGGGTCATCCCGGGCCTGTCCGCCGAACAAGTTCAGGATGACATTAAATAAAGGTTAAGATGAAAGGATAAAGTTAGAAATCTATGATACCTCTGTGATCGAATCGTGATACTTCCCCACTAACTTGTGTTCATAACAAAAAACAACGAACACAAGGATGAAATCAAAACTTATACTTTCACTTCTTTTAGCTGGCGGCCTTTTTATGGCTTGCTCGACCGATTCGAACTCTGATCTGGATACATTAACCCTTACTCTGGTTGATGTTGAACCACTTCAAAATGGATTCCACTTCGAAGGATGGGTGATTATTAATGGATCGCCTGTAACCACGGGTAAATTCAATGTTAATGACGAGGGACAAATTGTTTCTTTATCTGGTTCAGTTATAGCCAACGGAGAATTTTCGGTTGATGCAGACCTATCTGCTGCAACTGCTTTTGTACTTAGCATTGAACCTGCGGGTGATACAGATGAAATCCCAGCTGATACTCACCACCTTTCTGGTGACATTTCCAATGGAAGGTCTACCCTTTCCTTCGCTCATTCTGCTTCTTTAGGTGATGACTTTACTTCTGCTTCGGGTGGATATATTCTAGCTACCCCAAGCGACGATGACCAAAACAACGAGACCAGCGGCATTTGGTTCCTGGATCCTGCCGGTGGGCCAGGTGCTGCTCTTTCTCTACCTACTTTACCTGCAGGCTGGAGATACGAAGGATGGGCAGTATACAACGGTACCCCTATTACTACAGGCACATTCACCTCTGTAAGTGGAGCAGATGATTTCGCTGGGTTTAGCGGAACTAATTCTACTCCTCCATTCCCAGGAGAAGATTTCTTACAAAATGCTCCAGACGGATTGAATTTTCCAATCGATTTATCAAGCGGTACGGCTGTGATCTCTATTGAGCCTTATCCAGATGATAGCCCGGCTCCTTATACACTTAAGCCCCTGGTAGGACAAATCCCGGCAAATGCTTCTTCATTCACTCTCTACTCCGTTGATAACAACGCGAATACTTTTTCAAGTGGTAGCGTAGTTATTAACTAACTCCTAGTAAGGCAACTGGCATAGCCTGAACTAAAGGCCTCTCCAATGAAAGTTGGAGGGGCTTTTTTGTTTAATAAGTTTTAGTTTCTACTAAACTAATTAAAAATATACATGTCAGTATTAGTAACCGGGGGAGCTGGGTATATTGGTAGCCACACCGTTTTAGAACTTTTATCAGATGATCAGGATGTGGTTATCATTGACAACCTTTCAAACAGCAGCGAGGAATCGCTACGAAGAGTTGAACAAATAACAGGTAAGAAACCTCATTTTTATGCCATCGACTTATTGGATAGAGTAAAAGTCGAAGAAGTGTTCGATGCCCATGATATAAGCTCAGTCATTCACTTTGCAGGGTATAAAGCTGTTGGAGAGTCGGTTCAAAAACCAGTAATGTATTATGATAACAACATCAACAGTACGTTGATTCTATGCGAGGTCATGGCCGAACGTAGAGTAAAAAAACTGGTATTCAGTTCTTCAGCAACAGTATATGGCGATCCGGCATCTGTGCCAATTACCGAAGACTTTCCTCTTTCTGCAACGAATCCTTATGGAAGAACCAAGCTGTTTATAGAGTATATCCTTTGCGACCTTCACCGGGCTGATAATACCTGGAGTATCGCTTTATTACGCTATTTCAATCCTGTTGGCGCTCATAAATCCGGGTTAATTGGAGAAGACCCAAATGGATTACCAAATAATCTTATGCCTTTTGTATCCCAGGTAGCTGTAGGTAAGTTGCCACAGCTTTCTGTATTTGGTGATGACTACCCCACTCCTGATGGCACTGGAGTACGAGATTATATTCATGTTGTAGATCTTGCTATAGGTCACCTAAAGGCCCTGGAAAAATTGGATAATAGCGATTCAGGAGTGTTTATCTATAATCTGGGGACTGGTAAAGGCTCAAGTGTTTTGGAGATGATTAAAGCTTTTGAAGTAGCATCCGGGAAACCCGTTCCTTATAAAATCCAGGATAGGCGTCCGGGAGATATTGCTGAATGCTATGCTAACCCTGCTAAAGCTGAACAAGAACTAGGCTGGAAAGCAGAACGTGGTATTAAAGAGATGTGCGAAGATGGCTGGCGCTGGCAGTCTAATAACCCTAGTGGGTATAAATGAACTACGTCATCCCGGACTTGATCCGGAATCTGTAGTGGATTGCTCTTTCTTCTCTCCTCAGATCCCGGGTCGGAGCCCGGGATGATCGTAAATATTATTTAGACTTGGGTTTTACCTCCGCTTAGTCTTACCTTTGCAGTCCTTCCAAAAGAGCCAAAGTGGCGGAACTGGTAGACGCGCACGACTCAAAATCGTGTTCCTTCGGGAGTGAGGGTTCGAGTCCCTCCTTTGGTACAAATAAAAAAGCTTTCGAGTTTATTCTTGAAGGCTTTTTTATTAAAAATATGTCTGAGTTTTACTAGTAATGAATATTAAATAGTTCATCGTCGAAATTCTCATTCCAACAGCAAGAGATAAAATCATCATTATTCAAAATTATTAGCGAATCTTTATCAATTAATAATGCCAATATCTCTCCTTCTTTAAGTGCAAATAACAGATTGGTTGGAGATGGGTCAATTTTGAATAGTAGTTCGGGTTTATTCTCTAAGTAAAATGATCGAATGTCTCTTTCTGAATTAAAAACTTCATTGTTATACCTTGAAACATTAAATGTTCTTATTCCATTGGTAACTGCTATTAGCGTCTCCTCATGGTAAATAATACTATCGAAATAAGGGAAATCTAATTCATAATCGTGTAGATACATCAATAAGTCAAAATCACTTCTGGTCTTATATTGTTCTAGATTTTCTTTAGACTTAAATGATAAATAGTATATAAAGATGTATTCAAGATTAGATTGTTCTTTATATTCGATATGCTTTTCTATTTCATACTTTATTTTATGAATATTTTCTGTATCAAGTTTTTCTACAAGCATGCTTCTTTCCACTCTTTTAGAGTCCAAAGTGATACAACCATTCAAGAGTATTAAACAATTTATTCCTAAAAACAGAACTCTCATTTTGGCGCGATTAAAAAAGTAGAAAAGGCATTTTTTAAAGTACCGATTCCAATACGCTTATATTGACTATTCGATGCTGGATCCATTACATGTACAATTGTTCTTGTTATAACTCTGCCAGATATTTTCGTGATAGTCCGTTGTGTTATACGGTTAACCACGACAGAATGGCCTAAGCCAGGCTGAGCTTTTATATTATAGATTACATCTCCCCCAAGTTCTAGATAGCTAACTACTTCATTTGGATCTGCACCATAAGGTACTCTGATTGCGCTTCGAAGATTTAATCTGCTTGTTAACTCATCATAAATCTCTTTATCAATAATTGGATCAAGGTTAGGATCTCCTCCCAAGGCCCTTCTAATTTCTTCTTGAGAAATTGTGTTCCCCCTGGCAGAGCTGACTGCTTCACAGATTGCAGGTCCGCAATCAAATTGTGCCTTTTGCTTTACAAAAGGAATTTCTCTATCAACAAGAATTTCATCTTCAACAGTAGCTCCGTCAAAAAACCTTCTCCCGTCTCTTTTGGCTTTTATTCCTCCACCTATTCCACCAATAAGACCGCCGGAAACAACTCCTTTCCAGCCATAATCTAAACCAGGGTTTAATGATTCTCCAAAGGTATTGCCACTTACTAAGCTATTACCAAAGCCGGTTGTAAATCCAACTCCAAACCCAGCACTACTTCCAATTGCTGCGCCTGTCATGAAACTTGATGCTACTCCATTTATTCCTGAAGCAGCAAGTGTGCCATTTCCAGAAAAACTTGCTGCAAATCCAGCTCCAAACCTAGCACCTCCAAGTGCTGCACTAATTCCATTTCCAATCCCTGCACCAAGCGCTGCCGATGCAGCCCCTACAGCTGCGTATCCTAAGGCTTGGCCAAAACTATCTACATTACCCATAGCTGCCTGAACGCTTACATTTACTATTGCTCCAATAATGATTGGAATAAACCATGCTAGATTACCATCGGCGTCTACATAGCTTAATGGGTTACCGGAATACCCATAAGGGGTAGCAAATTGTCCAGCAGGATCTATTGCAGACCATCGTCCAAGAGAGGCGTCGTAATAGCGGCTTCCAAAATAATGTAGTCCTGTTTCATCATCTTGTTCTTTCCCGGTAAATCCTTCTTTTGTGGTTTCAGTTACATTGGAAGACATTACTAATCCGTATGGATAGTAATCGTATTTAGCTACATTTTGATTACTGCTATTGTACACCGAACGAACGGAGCCTACATGGTCATACACATAGTAAAAAGTCTCTTCATAGTCAGAAGGAGTAAGAATAAGATCGATATAGTCTGAAGCTGTTACCCCTTGAGTAGGTGTAACTTTGATATGATAAGTTCCAGGACTTACAGTTACTGAACTACTTCCTGTCCCACTCTTAATGGATGTTCCGTCCTTATAAACGGTCCAATCAAGAGGTTGAGAAGAACCGGAATACCCTTCTGTAATTGCATTTACTGTAACAGAACCAGCTTTAGTTATCTCAAAATAAAACCAGTCTGTTTCACCTGGACCTGTTATACCATCCGTGTTCGTTCCGATAGGTCCATCCGCAGTTGCTTCGGTATTATTCGATTCACTTTCTGAGCTGATAGCCCCTGCTGTGTTTAAAATATCAGGCATCATCTTTCCGAAAAGTCCATTACCATATAGATTCCAATACTCAATATTACCATTCTCATCTGTTACCGCTAGATTGCGACCACCATCCATTATGTAATATTCCTCCTCTAGCGTTGTGGAGGTATTAGTATCAACTACTTTTTTGTGGATTCTCCATCCAGAAGAGTTGTATAGATAGGAAGCTTCTATTGAACCGTCCAATTTCATTTGGATTGGAAGAGTACTCGTACCGTATGAAATGGAATTTAAATTACCCCCACCGGTTTTAGTATTACCAACTAACCTACCATCAATGTCGTAGGCAAATGTTGCATCTTCTGCGTCCCAACTTTCCCCTGTGGTTGACACTGCGTCAGAAAGTGATGACAATTGGTTTGTACCTTCACTATATGAATAAGTTAAATCGTCAACCAGACTTGCAGATCCTTTATATCTATCCAGTGTAAGTATGTTACCATGTTTGTCATATGTAATACCTTTCACATCATAGCTATTAGACCCTGCTACATCCGCAGCAGTCATTCTATCCAAATTGTCGTAGGAATAATTTGTTGTATTATTTAAATCATTATCTGAAGCAATACTAGAGATAGTTCCATCTGTATTATAGCTGAGGATATGTAAGAATTCTGAATTATCTGCATCGATTTGTTTTAACCTTCCTTTATTATCATAGGTATAATAAGTGCTAGCTTTTGAAGCACCAGAGACTATTTTCTGGGTAACTTTCCCTTCTATATCGTAAGAATAAGTTATAAGTGGAGTAGATGACCTGACTTCAGAAATTCCTGCATAAACTTTTTTAATCCTTCCCTGATTGTCGTAAGTGTAAAAATGATACAAGTTTTGGCTATCACCCACTTTGGTGTGTTGTCTTATTACTTGATTTGCATCATTATACTGATACGAAATTTCTGTGCGTAATTCTGGTTTTCCCTGAGTTAATATCCATTTTTTTGTAGGTCTTTTATCGAAGTCATAACTAAAAAAGGTTGCTTGCCACTGCTGATTATTATCAATGTCAGAATAAGCACTGTTTATTGATGCTCTGAAACTGCTACCTGATTTAGCATGGAATCCATCCTTTATGCTTATCCTTTCTCCCGAAGATAATTCCAAACTTCCTCCCGACTCAATATCATAATCTCCAGTTCCTGCCACATTTATATCTCCCACAACTTCTACCTTTGGCAAATCTAGAGTTATGGTAGCAGAAGAAAGTTCCAGATCACCTGCCGCTGATTTACCTGTGGTTTTATATGCTTCTGCCGAAACTGCATTTAAAATGTTATCCTGATCTATTCCGGATAGTTGACTACTGAACAAGGACCATGGAAAATTAGTAGATACTGGTTCCTGATCATATTCAGTTACTGAAATGTAAGTCAACTCATCTGTTTCATATCCAGATGGAGAACTATTAATAGCTTCTCCTGAAATAGTAGGTCTTCCTAGATTATCATAAGATGTGTAGGATATCAACCCATTAAACTCTTGAGTAGTTGTTTTCGAGAAGCGAAGCTGCCCTAGTCCATTATAAGTCATTGTAGCTGAGCTAAGGTTAAATCCGGATTCTTCCCATCCAGAATCTGGATTATACACGGTGGCAGGCAAGCCTTTGAAGTTATAGTTTGTGGTGGTCACCCAATCAGAAGCGCTGCTAGTACCTGGAGGAGTAAAATAATTTGGAGGACGAATTTCTTCACTTCGAGTGAATGGATCGTATTCCCTTTCAGTAACAATGTGATCCGCAGTACCAACACCTGACTCAGACCTAATGGTAGCACCCTGATTATCAAAATACATTTTTGTAACCATCCCACCTAAATCAGTGACCCTTTGTACTCGTCGATTTATTCCATGCAAGCTTTCGGAGGGTCCGTAGGTATAATCAATACTCTCTGTACTATTACTAAACGGGATTTCCGATTCCACTCTGCTTAATGGATCAGCATTATAAGTTGTTTCCGAATACAAGGATGAGCCTGAAACATAGTGGTTAGATGCATGAATGGAATACCCAGAATCATATGAATTTCCAGTGGCGTAGGAATAGGGTCTCCAGCTTTTTGTTTGTCTACCCAGGTCATCATACTCTATATGACTAACCGTATAATCGGTGCCATTCCAAACCTGGTTTTGTATAGGGTTTCCTGACCCATTACTGAAGGAAACGAAATATCCTGGTCGTGACTCTCCTTCATATTGCATTTCTCCTACATAAATATCATCGATAAGGAGAGGCATATTATTGGTATTTGTCTTTATCACAAGCTTAGATTGCTGAGTAATATCATTCCAGTTAACAAATTGACCTGGCTCACTATTAAGCTCAGCTTCAAATAAATACCAATCTGTAGTTGTAAGTGTGAAGCTTGTTTGGCTTGTAACTGCAGAGCCTGTCTTTTCCAGAGACACAGTTATAGTTGGATTAGCGGTGAAGAATGGTTGCTGTTTCTGAATCCAAAACCGTACAAAGTATCGTTTATCCTCCCACAGAAAATCATTTCTCTCGATAGTTTGACTTAGTTCACCTGATGAGGTAGTCGTATATTTTAAACTGTACAACCCCGAGTATCCTTCCCCCTTTGATCTCCCAATGGTCGCTCCACTCTCTACATCCCAATAATCCGGGTTTGCAATATTTCCATATTCGCCACCAGAATTACGGATCGCATTATATGAAGGAAAGCTTACCTGATATGTAGCATTAGGTGTGGTCGCAGAAAATTTATTATTAGTAACCTGGCGTGACTGGACCAAAGAGTTTATTGAAGTTACAAGGCCATTATTATCCAGAAATTCTACTATCCTCTGATTTTCATCACGAATAATTTGTGCTTGAAAACCCTCTGAGTTAACAACCTCTCTAATATGTAAGTAGTCTGGATCGTACCCTATTGAATTTGCAATTGCATCATTTGGATAAACCCTAAAATTGTCAATGAGGACAGTGGCTCCATTAATAATAAATCCATAATAAAGATTATTAACTCCACTAGTATTGGTAGCATTAGCAATAAGCTCTCCATCTACATAAACATTAATAGTCCCATCACTTTTTGAATACAACCGAACATGCCTCCAAATGCTAGTAGAACCAGAAATAGTACCTGATGCTAAAGTAGATGTCATTCTGTTTATGGATAATGCTCCTCCTTTGGTAATTTTTAAATAGTTTCCATCATCAAATGTAGCATATTCTATATCACCCAACCTGAATTGTAATCCCATCCAGTCACTTGAACTCCCGGAAATAAACTTTACATCAAATTCGATAATAGAATTGGCATGATTGATGCCAGATGTAGCTTGGAGATAACCGGAACTACTGGCCTTATATGCCTTTAATCTTCCATCCTCAATGGTCCAGCTTCCCCCTTGATACTGAGCCCAGCCTAACAATGAACTGAAGGGCGAAGAAATATCATCAAAACCATCTGCCCTTACTTCAGATAATTGTGCGTTTGTAAAATCAGCTACTACTTTAGTCGAATTAAATCCATAGATAGTTGAATGATCTATACCCTCCGCATTTTTAATTTCAGTATCTAATCCAAAGTTATCCCGACTGATAATTTCTCCACTCTTTAACCATCCTGAAGACGGTTCTCCTGCTCCTGACCAGCTTGTGTAATTAAAAACTTCAGAACCTGATCCATCCCATATATAAGTTTTGTGGGGAGACCATTTTCCTGCTCCCCAATCTTTCCATGTAGAAACTATTTTAGAAGTAACAGTTTCTGTACTAGTAATTAAATCTGTTTTTATTTTGATAATATCTTCAACTGAATAGCTTAGTATGTTATCTGTTTTAAGGTTTGTATACTTTTCAAAGGCAAATATTTTTTCAGAAATATTAATTACTTCAGTCCCATCCGTTGTATAATCTCTACTTTCTGAACGCTCAGATAAGCCATTCTCTGAGTTATAAAACGTGTTAACAAAAGTTGTAACACCTTCCGTAGTATTTTCGGTCTTTGTTTGTCTTACATAGTATGCTATTTCCAATTGCTCACTATCAGAGGCTCTTTCTATAGCTTTCTCAGTAACTTCAAAATAATTTGTTGTTTCAGAGATTGGAGAACCTCCTGATGTGGTTGCATAAACTCTTGTCTTATAAATTGAGCCCTTAACTAAAGAAAGGTGATCTTCTGCATTGGTTGGACCAGTGGTAGGAAAGTCAACTGTAAGTTCACTATTTGACAAACCATTGAAGAAATAGTGTTCGGTACGTCCTTCTGCCGGGTTGCCAGCCTTAGTAGTGACTTTGTTATACTCAGCTATATAGCCAGAAACGCCTACCCTGGCTTTTGAAACGTCATAGTCAAAAACAACTTGATTCGTTTCGTATCCATTGTCTATCTGGATTTTTGTTACAGGATAGTCTTTTAGATTTCCGGAAATTTGCTCGTCAATTCTTTTATATAGAGTTAGCTCTGTAGCGTCTTTCATTGCTCCGGTATCATCGTAGGTCACAATTATATCTCCAGAAACCAGGTCTGATCTTTGATTACCTGTTGCTCTAATATTTTCATTATTGCCGATATCAGTATATCCGGTTATCAATCCGTTTTTTATGTTGGCAATTCTTAGATTTTTTATAGGTGAAAATTGAGTACAGCTTGGAGGATTTGTACAAGTATCAGTATTGTATGTTATAAACTCTTTACCCGCCTGAATTGAGTAGTAATCTATTACTTTATTTGTGCCCGGATCCATATTACCATAACTGGTTATAGAACCATCTATTTCTCTGTAATACCCTTTCCTTCCAAAAAGAAAAATATTCTTAAATGCATCAGTATAGAGGCGAGTATCAATTGAGAAATGATCATTGATATATACTGCGGACTTCCAGGCGTTAGTGTTTGGATCATAAAGTTTATATGAACCATCTTCTAAATGGTAGTCATATACTCTTTTGATTATTAAATCATTGCTTAATGAATGGGTAAACATATCTTCAGTGAAGGTCCCGGTTGATTCGTTAAAAGAAACACCGTCAAATCTATATGCCTTTGCATCGTTTCCTTCTCCACTATTAGCAAAGCGTATAAGTTCATTATTTACGAAGGAAACTCCAGCTCCTGTTTGAGTAATGTTTCCGACATTTTTGCCAAATTGCATTGAGTAGTCTTCTCCCAATTTAAAAATGGATTCATTGGCTCCATTTAGAGACAAAGAAAAGAGAGAATTACCAGCCGAGATATAATTTCTTGCGTTAAGTCCTGAATTTGTTACACTGCTTTGTAGAGAAGTATTGTAGGTTTTGGAAGCCCATTTGTTCAACTCATCCAAATAAAACAGGGTTAACGCATCATTTCCGGATTTACCCTCATCATCAATTACAAAATAATTGCTAGTTCCTCCTATAAAGGTGTCATTACCAGAACCATCTGTGCTTGAATAAGTAATTGTATCATTATTCCAGCTTTGTCCATTCCATCTAAAAACAGTTACATCATCATCTACTAATTCAGCAACTGCTACCAAATCATCACCAATTACTACATCAACAAGGCTATTATTTGTAGTTATTGAAGTACTATTTGTATACCACTCCCCTGGTTTATTTGGATTTTTTCTAAAGAAACGCAGCCATCTTGTACTATTCTTTTCATAATAATCGTAGACAAATACAAAGGAGTCACCATAAATAAATATCTCAAAATTCTGAACTATGAAGTCGTTATTTCCTAATTTTATTCCGAAAATGTCTCTGATTACGGTATTGTCGGTGTCAAATAACTCTCCAGTATTTGCAATTTCTCCATGATCATATTCGATCCATTTCCCATCCCAAGTATAGATTTTTAGAATTATTTCATCATCCCCGGTAGCATCAATTTTTCTCCAGGTTACAATGACGTAATCATTAGCTATCCATACTCTTGGATCCTCCGTTCCTGTCGGTGCATTGATAGTTAATTTTCTATTCGAATTAGAAATGGTTTTATCTGTATAGGTATAGGTAACTTCTGATCCTGAGGGGTAAGTAACCTTTTTCAATGAAGCAGGGTGTACATCAGAGGATGTATTGTAGCTAAAATCTAAGCTTGGAAGCATTTCTCCATTTGGGTATTCATGCACAATTCTCGCTAACAAACGCTTATAATCTGGATCTCCTAGTGTTCCAAAGCCCGTGTACTCAAAATCAATATAATAAAGTGGAATAGAGTTCTCATTCCGTACTTCTATTCTGCTGAGGAATTTTGTCTCATATTTTTCCTGATAGGCATCTGGCTCAAAATGAGCTGGAAGTGCTGCCGGGTTTCCTCCAGCTGCTGATCCTAATACCGGAATTGGAGCACAATCACTTGGACATTCTGGATCAGGGTTTAATCGACCATCACCTAAAATCGTAACGGGCTTTTCTACAGATGTTGAACCATTAGAATCTGTTACAGTTAAACGAATTGTATAATTAAATATATCATCAAAAGGGAAAAGAGCAGTTGTTAACGTAGCGCTAGTCCCTCCGGAAGTCCAACCAGACTGACCAAAATATTGGTACTCCCATAAGTAAGAGACAGTTCCTGAAGTATTTCCTACTACTGCTGTCCATGTATTATTTTCAGCCATAATAACCTGGCTTTCACCCGTAAAGTCTGCATAGGTTTCGTAAGCAGTAGTAAGCTCTTGATGAGGATCTGTATACTCATCTGTATTTTTTTCTCCGTAAATGAACTCAATTTCTTTTCCTTCCGGAGTAGTAATCTTTTGTAGATAAGAAGCTTTCGTATGGCGTTTTGGTTCAACAAGATCAGGGACTCCATATCTTCCCACTTGCTCTTCAACTACCAGGTAGTCATAGGTTAATTCATCACCCCAGGTATTCTTTACCTTTGAAAGATTCCATGCTACCGGGTGCTGGCTTTGACCGGAAGTACGCATGCTGGATCCAATCCAATTTCCCCATTTTACTCCCCATTGGATGGAGTTGCCATCAGAGATTTTATTACCGGATACAGTTGATACCCCACCTCCAAACACATAGGTCTTACCGTCTTCTTTAACGATCTCCCAACGCTCGTCAGATTTATAATAGGTAATTTTCCAAAACTGATAATTTTTTGTTTTAAAGGTTTTAGTACCACTGGTAGCACTTGTTGAAGACACCATAATAAGCTCGTTGGTACTACCGCCGCTAACTAAATAAAAATCGTCATCATGTACGCTACCCGTATTTTTGTGATCGACAATGATTTTGTCATAACTCATCGACCAACCCATCCCAAGAATACCTGAAGGGGCGTCTAAGGCCCAGTTGTCTCTTTCATACTGTATGTTGCTTGAATAAGAAGCAGTAACGCTTGCGTTTAATCCACCCCTACCTGACACGGTTAACAAATTGATCGGTAAATTGACATCTCCAGAATAAAGATTAACCGAATTTTGCCCTGATCCTTTCAAATCGGGATTCAAAAAAAATGAATTAATACCATTCGACTCTGTAGACCTATTGTCCTGAGCTTGAAGTGTATGTATTCCTAGTACTAAACTTATACAAATGATAAGTGCTAAACTTGCCCTCTTAAACATAATGATTCTCTCTAGTTTTGAGTGTTTGACTTTAGTTCGGTTAGTTCTTCTTTAAAAGCTTCATTTTCCTTCTTTAGCTCAATCACATAAAGAGTCAATTCTTCAATTTTCTGAAGTAATAACTTCTGGTTCTCTCCTAATTCTTGCCCATGTTCTTCCACTTCATCCTGACTTGGCATACCAGGTAAATGGCCATGCTCTTTTATGTAGTTTTCAACAAAAGTTAGGCTTGGCAGTTGGTATTCGGGAGCAAATACGAAATCAGGCCAGCCTATAGTTTCAACAATTATTTCTTTGGATCGAATTATACCATTTACTTCTAGTTTGTTTCCTGGACTTGATGTTCCTAAACCTACATTTCCATTATTCGAAATATGAAGAGCCTCAACTTTTGAACTCCAGCCACTTTGTAAGTTGGTAACTATTTTTAATCCATTATCTGAAGATAGATACAACGTTTCTGTAGAGGCTCCGATATTATTTTTAACCTGTGTAGCAGATTCCCCTGAACCAAGAGCAGTTAACCCACCTGAACCAAGAATCAGAGAATTACCATATTGGTTTTGCGTGAACTGCATCCAGGTAGAACTGTATGAAGTACCCTGACTTATAAGCGATGTTGTATGCCTTATAGCACCCGCAACATGAAGAGTGCTTAAGGGGGAAGTTGTTCCAATACCTACATAACCGTTATTTTTTATCCTAATTCGTTCCGAGCCGGCCACGTTAAATGTCATGTGGAGATTATCATAAACACCTAGTATCCATCTTGTTGAACCATTAGACTGTGCATTAAAAATGTCGATAGCCCCATTTGCTGGGAAATACCGGTTTGCAAATATGACACCCGAAGTATTTACTTCGAATTTTGTCCCATATGAGCCTGTCTCCGAAAACGGTAAAGTGCCCTGAGCATGTAATGTGGTTGATAGAAATAGAATTGAAAAAATGAATAGATAGGATGTGCGAATACCCATAACTGAATTCTCCTGGCGATTTTATTTTTGACTTTATTTTAACCCTAAGTGAAGGATAACCTTCAAATATTGACTGCTCTTTTAGTAAAAAGTATTTAAACAGAAAGTTCAAGTACTTAACAAAAAATTATTATTACAGAAAAATTTTTAAGAGAATCTTGGTTTAGGTGATAAAAAAAGGAAGATCAAGTTGCCTACTTTTTTAAGACAAAGTGATAAGTCCCAGATTTTTTTTTGACTGCTTCTTCAAAAAATGAGAGTACGCACAAATTTATTCATCACTTTAGTTCTATTTCATTTCAGGGTTTACTTTAACCTCCAAAAGAGATAGACTTGCACAGTGATGAAAAACGATTACAGAAATACCACTTCTCTTCCTACAGTAATGTGCTGCATTACTATTATTTCTACTATTACCCCTTAGGGGGTTCATATTTACATATCACCTATTAGGAACTATTCCTACCTTTCAATTCACTCTCACTCAATTCACAATATTCATCGATAATTTATTATGCTCGTTTTAAAATTTGGGGGCACTTCCGTTGGCAGTGCAGAAAGCCTCGATTTAGTACGAAATATAGTTAAGGAAAAGGCGGCCTCAACTCCATTAATCGCAGTGGTCTCTGCCCTTGGAGGCATTACTAATGATCTTGAGAGGTGTGCGGAACTTGCATCCATTGGAGATGAAAGCTACGCTGATATTCTTGAAGAAGTAGAACTGCGCCATATCTCTCTTTGCAATGTACTTGTTCCAGTCGCTCAGCGCAGTAGCACTCTAACCAGGGTTAAATTCCTTCTTAACGACTTAGAAGATATTTGTCGTGGGGTATTTCTTATAAGGGAACTTTCTCCTCGTTCAAGCGATCAAATTCTCAGCTTTGGGGAGCGTCTTTCATCTGAGATCATCAAAGATTACTTCAAGTCTGATGGGATGGATGTTAATCTTCTTGATCCTAGAAAACTCATTAAAACAGATGCCCAGTTTGGCAACGCAGTAGTTGATCGTGACTTGACCTTCCATAATATTAAGGGAGCTTTTGAAACTCATTCCCAGGTTAGTATTTGTCCTGGTTTCCTGGCTTCTTCAAATGTTGGAAATCAAATTACCACTCTTGGGCGTGGAGGCTCTGATTACACAGCTTCTCTCCTTGCCGCTGCTTTAGGGGCTGAAGCTCTTGAAATCTGGACGGATGTAAGTGGCATGATGACAGCCAACCCAAAATTGGTTCCTCTTGCTCGGCCCATCAATGAGTTGTCTTATGAAGAAGCCATGGAGCTGTCCCATTTTGGAGCAAAAGTGATCTACCCCCCTACTATCCAGCCTGTATTAGACAAGGGTATTCCTATTGTCATTAAGAATACATTCTCGGCAAGCGATCCAGGTACTCGAATTTCAAAAGAAGGGGAAACAAACGGGCAATGGATAAAAGGAATTTCATCTATTGATGAAGTAGCACTATGTACCCTTTCTGGTTCCGGAATGGTGGCCGTGCCTAATTTTTCATATCGCCTGTTCTCAGCATTAAGCCGGGAGTCTATAAATGTGATTATGATCACTCAGGCATCCTCTGAGCATACCATAACAGTAGGCATTGACAGAAAAGATGCGGAACGAGCCAAGGTTAGTATTGAAAACGAGTTCCAACATGAAATACAACAGCATAAAGTTAATCCTTTAGCTGTTGAGACTGAGCTCTCTATAGTAGCTCTTGTAGGATCAAAAATGAGAGAACAGGTTGGTGTAAGTGCTACCTTATTCGAAACGCTTAGCGAGAATGGCGTTAATGTTAAAGCCATTGCCCAGGGTTCTACAGAATTAAATATTTCTGTCGTAGTTGAAAAAAGACACCTGGCCAAGTCGTTGAATTCTGTTCATGAAAGCTTCTTTCTCTCAGATTTGAGAAAGTTTAATGTGTTTATGATTGGCGTTGGAAATGTTGGGAAAGCCTTTTTAGAACAAATCAAGAAGCAACAGGAATTCCTAGCCAAGGCTTTCCAAATAAACCTGAGCGTCACAGGACTCGCCAATTCTCGCAAGATGCTATTTAGCACAGATACCATCGATTTAACTACCTGGGAAACGGATTTAGAAGAGCAAGGTAAATCTATGTCACAGAAAAGCTTTGTGCAGGAAATGATCAACATGAACCTTCGTAATAGCATCTTTATTGATTCTACTGCAAGTGAGGATATCCCCTCTCTTTATGAAGAAGTGCTATCAAATAGTATTTCGGTGGTAACGCCCAATAAAGTAGCATGTTCATCCGATTTTGATACTTATTTAGGGCTCAAGAAAACCGCAACCAAGTATCGAGCACGTTTTCTTTTCGAAACTAACGTTGGAGCCGGTTTGCCAGTTGTTTCCACAGTAAGTGACCTTCTAAAAAGCGGAGATCGTATCCATAAAATCCAGGCAGTGCTTTCGGGTACTCTCAATTTTCTTTTTAATACTTATGACGGTACCCAAAAATTTAGTGATGTAGTAAAAGAGGCTAAAGCTGCTGGATATACTGAGCCTGACCCCCGGCTTGATTTAAGTGGGGTTGATGTGATGAGGAAAATCCTGATTTTAGCACGAGAAAGTGGTCATAAGCTTGAATTGGATGATATAGCTAATGAGTCTTTTGTCCCGGAGGAATGCATGAATACAAATTCTATTGAGGAATTCTATGATAAACTGGATGAATATGATGAGGTATTTAAAAGTCTTTATGAGAAGGCAAAATCGGAAGGTAAGCGCATTAAGTATGTAGCTACTTATGAGAAAGGCAGTGCTAAAACCGGCCTTGAGTCATTTAGTATCGACCATCCTTTCTTCGAGCTTCAGGGAAAAGACAATATTGTTCTGTTTTATACCAATCGTTATTCTGAACAGCCTTTGGTTGTAAAAGGTGCAGGAGCTGGAGCTGATGTTACTGCTTCTGGTATATTTGCAGACGTAATGAGGATTACCTCCACTTAATATGGATCAGATAAAAGTTTTTGCACCCGCTACAGTAGCAAATGTAGCTTGCGGATTTGATGTTATGGGTTTTGCCCTGGAACATATTGGGGATGAACTGACGGTTTCCAGAACTTCAAAACCGGGTCTTTCTATTTCCGAAATTACTGGATGTGACGGGCTTCCTTTCCATCCACAAAAAAATGTAGCAACTGTTGCAGCTCAGGCTTTCTTGGATGCTTTGGATAATTCAACTAATTCTGGCTTCGATTTTAAGATATGTAAAAAGGTAATGGGTGGAAGTGGTTTGGGTTCAAGTGCTTCCAGCTCCTCTGCTTCTGTATTTGCAATGAATGAGCTACTTGGACAGCCTTTTACAAAAACAGAACTGGTACAGTTTGCTATGGAGGGTGAGCGGGCTGCGTCAGGTCTACCTCATGCTGATAACGTCGCTCCTTCTCTTTTGGGTGGATTTACCCTTGTTAGAAGCTATGATCCGCTGGATGTTATTGAGTTAGATTATCCAGAAAGTTTAAAAGTAGTTGTTGTACATCCTCAAATTGAGATAAAAACTGCTGATTCGAAGAAAATTTTGCGAAGAGAAATACTTCTAAAAGACGCAATCACCCAATGGGGAAATGTAGGAGGATTAGTAGCAGGGTTAGCTAAGCATGATTTTGACCTCATAAGCCGGTCTCTTGAAGATGTTATCGCGGAACCCATCCGGTCGATGCTTATACCACTTTTTAAAGAAGCTAAACAAATGGCGCTTGATTCAGGAGCTTTAGGATGCAGTATCTCGGGGTCCGGACCTTCTATTTTTGCCTTGTGTATAAATGAAGAGACCGCCAGCCTGATTGGGAAACAGTTTGAAGAGCTTTATACCTCTAACGGAATTGAAGTAAACGTATATCTGTCAGGAATTAATGCTCAAGGGGCTGAGGTAATTGAATGAGATACTATAGCACGAATAAAGAAGTAGCCCCCGTTTCATTCAAAGAAGCCGTTTTTAAAGGACTTCCTGAAGATAATGGCCTTTATATGCCAGAGGAAATTCCAAGGCTCCCCCTTTCCTTCTTTAATGAATTACACTCACTTTCTCTTCCTGAAATTGGCTACCAGGTGCTATCACCGTTTATAGGTGATGAGATTCCAAAAGATGAATTAGAAGCCATACTAAATGATACGCTCAGTTTTGATATCCCTTTAGTTCAGATCAAAGAGAATATCCATTCTTTAGAGCTATTTCATGGTCCTACATTGGCATTTAAAGATGTAGGCGCTCGTTTCCTGGCAAGATGTTTGAGTTATTTTACCAGACAGGAAGACAAAGAACTTACTGTATTGGTTGCTACTTCCGGCGATACAGGAAGTGCAGTGGCAAATGGTTTTTTTGGAGTGCCCAATATCAAAGTGATCATTCTCTACCCTTCCGGGAAAGTGAGCGAATTCCAGGAACAGCAAATGACTACACTTGGAGAAAATATTATCGCTCTAGAAGTAGATGGTGCCTTCGATGACTGTCAACAGTTAGTTAAACAGGCATTTCTAGATCCCGAATTGAGAAGTTCACTGAACCTGACATCGGCAAATTCGATAAATATTGCCCGGCTTCTGCCACAAAGTATCTACTATTTTTATGCATGGGGTCAATTATCTGCACAGCAACGGAACGAGGTGATTTTCTCAGTACCTAGTGGGAACTATGGGAATCTTTCGGCTGGCTTATTAGCCAGAAAAATGGGATTACCGATAAGACATTTTGTAGCAAGCTCTAATATCAACGACACAGTACCACAATATTTATGGAGTGGTAATTATGAGGCTAAACCAAGCCTCCCTACCATTTCAAATGCAATGGATGTTGGTAATCCAAGCAACTTCGTTCGAATGCTGGACCTTTTTGATAGCTCTCATTCGAAAATGTCTGAAGTCATAAGTGGTTTTGCCTACACCGATGAGAGCACCAGGATGGCGATTAAGCAGGTTTATGCTTTAACGGGCTATATACTTGATCCACATGGAGCCGTAGGCTACCTGGGGCTTTCCGGTTATTTTCAGATGGGTAAAGGAACCGGAATTGTCCTTGAAACTGCACACCCAGTAAAATTTAGTGGAACTGTTTCTGAAGAAATCGGAGGTAGTATAGAATTGCCAAACCATGTTAAAAGTACCCAGCTTCCTAAAAAGAGTATTCCATTTAATGTAAATTTTACGGACTTTAAGGCGTTTTTAGGACAAGTTTAAGGGTAATGATAAATAAGTGGCTTCAGGGTATTAAGTCACCTTGGTCTATTATGCTGATTTCTATTGCAGTATCGGAGATATTGTACATTGGAATTTCTTTCTTTTTTGTAGGAGAAGTCTATCCTATAGGCATTTTCTTTTCCTTTATCATTCCTGCTGTTATCTCCTACCCCATCTCTTCAGCTAAACAACGATTTTATGATGAGATAGAAGCACAAAAAAAGGAACTTGATGAGCTTAATATGCTCAATCAACGCCTTTTAATGACTATCTCGCATGATATTCGATCTCCAATTGCAGGAATTGCAATGATGTCCGATCTCATTACTTCAGGCGATCTTTCTTTTGAAGAAGGAAAAACTCAGATGAAAGAGATTTCCTCAAATATTAAAGTGTTCCTCACTTTTCTTGACGACTTGCTCAAATGGAGCAAGTTCCAAATGGATAAAAAGCCGTTACAACCTGAAAACTTTTGTACAGAAGAATTATTAAAGCAAAATCTGAATCTCTACGAGCCCATTTTAAAAGAGAAAGGAATTACGCTTCAAACTGAGAATCTTGCATCTGAAATATTTATCGATAAAGGAAGCTATTCATTTGCTGTTCGAAACGTACTTCAAAACGCAATTAAGTACTCTCCTGTTAATTCAGATATAAAGGTATCAGTTATAAAAAACGGAGAATTTGTTACTACCCGAATAGACGATAACGGGAAAGGGATTTCAAAAGACAAGCTTGAGAGAATACTCTCAAGAGATATATACAACTCTGAAAAAGGTACGAAAGGGGAAATTGGCATCGGCTTCGGCTTGAGAGCAACAATTAGCTATTTGGAAAATCAGGGAGGAAAGCTTGAAATTAGTTCTGTAGAAAACCAAGGAACCTCTGTTTCCATCATGACCCCTTACTCTTAGTATGCCCTGGTCATTAAGCTGGAATTCCTGGAATAGAATTCGCTATACATTCTATACTCCGTTTTATGATGTAATTGCAAAGGTATTTAAGCCTTATCGAAAACAATCCATTGATTCGCTATCTATCAAAGATGGGAGCAAAGTTCTGATCATAGGTGCGGGCTCCGGTCTCGATCTTGAATTTCTTCCTGAAAACATTGATATCACGGCCATCGATATTACCCCTTCGATGATCAGGGAGCTTGAAAAGAAAGCTCACGAGCTACATCTGACAGTAAATGCCCAGGTTATGGATGGAGCAGATCTTGGGTTTAATGACTCGAGCTTTGACTATGTAATCCTGCACTTGATTCTCGCAGTAATTCCTAATCCAATTGCCTGCATTAAAGAGACCGAACGGGTACTTAGGCCAGGAGGAAAGGCTGCAATAATGGATAAATTTATTCCTGATAAAAGAAAAAGGAATCTAATCCTCCATATTCTGAATCCATTAGCCAATCTGCTCGCCACTAATCTAACAAGAGATATTGACTTGATTTTAAACAGCACGAACCTTCAAAAAAAATCCGATATCAGGTTTAAATCTATATTCCGTTGCATTCAGATACAAAAGTCGGTCTGATTACTGGTTTTATTCCTTGCTTTTTGCTTCATTGAAGAAGCCAATCTCACAAAATTTGGAGCAATGAAACTAAGTACTACTTTAGGGATAGTTGGAGTCTATTTAATAATTGCAGCTTGTAGCTCTATGAAAATGACAGAACAAACGAAGGTTTTAAGCGATGAGCAATTGCTAAGGATTTCATATAGCAGTGAGATTGCCGGGGAAGAACGCGATTATTTCTTGTACCTGCCTAAAGGATATGGAGACGATCCCGATAAAAAATGGCCAGTGCTCATGTTTTTACATGGTAACGGAGAACGAGGAAACGGTAAAGATGAACTCGATTATTCAATGGTCCATGGCCCACTCATGGAAGCCTGGTCTCAAAAGAGAGACCTTCCTTTCATTATCATAAATCCTCAATTACATATGTTTGGATTAGATACAATGGGTATCGATTACTTAACCTATCGCGATCCGAATAACATACCCAGAAGGCTCGATAAAGGGGTTCCGAAAAGAGATGCAGATTTTCCTACTAATGGAGGAATGAATGCAGAAGCTCCTATTTCAGAATTTAGTGACGAACTTCCATTAAGTGAATTTGGCTGGGATAGAGTCCAAAACGATTTAATTGGTATGCTAGATTATGTGGGTACTAACTATCAAACAGATCCACGAAGAGTGTATTTATCAGGCTTAAGTTATGGTGGCTTTGGAACCTGGTATATGGCCAGTCATTATGCCGATCGTTTTGCAGCAATAGTTCCGGTCGTAGGTTGGGGACATCCATCATTAATGACTTCTATTGCTGAGGAAAAGCTTCCAGTTTGGGCTTTTGCAGGTGGAAGGGATTATGTAATCGAAAAGAAGTATTTCTATGAAGGTCTTAATCGGCTTGAAGAGCTCGGGCATACTCAAGTTCTATTCACCGTACATGAAGATATGGGGCATGACGCGTGGAAACGAATCTATGCGGGTGAGGATGTATATAACTGGCTATTAACGCATACTAATTGACTTTTGCTAACTCGTAGATCAACAAAAACTATTCCAATTAAAGAACCATTTGTCACTCCTATTAGTTAATATCGGTGAACAAAAAATAAACAGGATTGAGTATGGAAGATGCAATTTTACCAAAAGAGGATTTAAACAGAATTGGATTAAATGAAGATAAAAGTGAAGAGCTGGCTAACCATTTAAACAACCTGCTCGCCAACTATTCAGTATTCTATCAAAATGTAAGAGCCTACCACTGGAATGTGCAGGGAGAGCAGTTTTTTGTACTACACGAAAAGTTTGAAGAGCTCTATGATGACCTGTTTGTGAAAATTGATGAGATTGCAGAACGAATATTAACTCTTGGTTTTCACCCTGATCATAATTTTAGCCATTACTTAAAAACATCTGCTGTTGAAGAAAGTCATGGAATCAAAGATGGTTTTAAAGCTGTAAAGGAAGTGCTAAATGCATTTAAAATCTTACTGAAGAAACAAAGAACTATTCTTGAACTTTCTGGTTCTGCTAATGATGAAGGAACGAATGCGTTAATGAGTGATTATATCACAGCACAAGAAAAAACGGTTTGGATGTATTCAGCTTATTTAAATGAACCAAAGTAAAAGCTGATCAAAAAATTAGATCCTGTTTGATGCTTCAAGCAGGATTTTTTTATTTCCGCAATGCAAAAAGCACCCTTTGAATTCTACGACGCGCAACCAGAGCCGACAAAAAGTTGCCTCTATGCACTAAGAGATATCATTCTAGAGTATCATCCCTCCTTTCAAGAGACAGTTAAATATGGAATGCCTTGCTTTACGTTCAATAAGAAGCACTTTTGTTATTTATGGACGGATAAAAAGTCGGGGCATCCTTATATTTTGATGGTTGAGGGAAATAACATCGAGCATCCCTCATTAGAATCTGGGACTAGAAACAGAATGAAAATATTACCGATTAATCCTAACGAGGATATACCAATAAAGACCATTAATGAAGTTTTTGAATTAGGATTAACTCTTTATAGCTGATTTCTATTTGTGAACTATTTTATTCTTCCCCTGCTCTTATTCCTTTTTTCGATCTCCCAGTTACGCTGTACTCAAATTGAGTCTAAGCCTCTTGAAAATGATATCATCGAGCCAGCCCTAAGCGACACTCTGTATAACTTTCTTTTAGATTTCGAAATGAAGTTTGCTCAGGGAATGATGGAACAGCGTATTCCCGGAGGGGCAGTCGTACTTATGAAAGATGGCAACATTATCTATGAGAAAGGCTTCGGTGTTCTTGAAAGTGGTGTTGAAGCCCAGGTAGATGAGCATACCGTATTCAGGTTGGGTAGTGTTTCTAAAGGTTTTGCGTCGGTATTAGCAGGAATGTATGTCGAAGATAGCTTGATCTATTGGGAAGATTCTGTCGTTGAACATTTCAAAGCTTTTGAATTACATGATGAAGAGCAAACTAAACGGGTAGAAATCAAACACATTCTGTCTCACACTTCAGGGCTCCCACGTCATGCTTATACTAATTTAGTTGAGGATGGATTATCACTCTCTCGAATTTTGTCCCGCCTTGACCAGGTTCCGCTTATAAGTGAGGAAGGAGAACAAATTGCTTATCAGAATGCCGGATATGCAGTCATTGAAAAAGTACTGGAAGAAAAAACGGACACAGATTTCAATACTCTCGTGCAGGAAAGAATCTTTGAGCCTTTAAATATGACATCTTCTTCTACTACCCATGAAATTCTGAGGATCACAGACAATAGAGCAGAACCTCACTTATATAATTCACGCCTTGGCAAGCGTACCTCCGTTCCAATTACAAAAAAGTACTATAACGCTGTTTCTGCTGGAGGAATCAACGCATCAATCTCCGATATGGGTAAATGGCTGCAACTACTGGTTGGGAACCACCCGGATGTTATTCATCCCAATACCCTGGATAGGATATATACTCCTATTGCCACTATAAATAACAAACGGTTTAGCAGATATTGGGATGGAGTGAATGAATCTCACTACGGAATGGGTTGGCGAATTCTATATAACAACACTCAAAAGATTGTTTATCACGGCGGATATGTAAATGGTTTCAGAAGTGAAATAGCTTTTGATAAAGAATCAAAAACAGGAATTTGTATTCTTATTAATGCACCTTCTCGTTTTCCTCTTGAGGTAATTCCTGATTATTTCGAAGAAATAGGTTTAATCAATTAGATCACTATCCTTGAGCCATTCTTTCATACGTAGTGGCCAGCCAGAAATCGTTTTAAGGTCAGATGGATACCCCATATTAAATGCGTGGTCTCCGAAGCCATAAATATGAGCCTCGAAATGAACTCCTGCCCTTCTATAAGCACTAAGAAGCTTTAAAACCGGTTCAGAACAACATTCGTCGTTATTAGAAACTACAGCAAATGTGGGTGGAGCGTCTTTGGATACTTCTTCCGGAATGAATAAAGGTCCCGGATAAACCAGCACCTGGAAATCAGGTTTTGAACTAACTGCATCAATCTTATCACCTGCAACTTGTTGTTCATTTCCACTACCATAAGCTACTAATGCAGAAGTCTCTCCTCCCGCTGAAAAACCAAATACACCAATTTTATCAGGATCAATTCCCCATTCTTCTGCGTGATATCGAGCTAATCTCATACCTCTGTGAGCATCCTGGACATTATGAGTTTCCAAATCATAAGGTGATCCCTCCTGCCTTGCTAATCGGTATTTGATAACGATGGCATGAATTCCAAGTTCATTTAAATATTTTGCTGGTGCGACACCTTCAGAATTATACACTAGGTTTTGATGCCCTCCACCTGGGAAAATTACCATTGCCGTTCCTGTTGTAATACTATCGGGTGCCAGGAATACATTGGCAGTAGGATTATGAACATTTCGAACCCACCAGTCACCTGAAAGTTCTGGTTCATCTTTCAAATGCTCGAAACCGGGAGCTCCTCCTTCCCACAGTGGGATAACCAGAGATTGAGCAGTACTATTTATAGAAATGGATAAAAGAACTATAGATGTTAAAAATGAAAGTAGTAAGAGTTTATTCATTACAGTATTTTGAGTGTTGATATCTCATCTATCCCGATCAGGCAGGTGTCAATAACGTGAATAAATTCCAAAATTTAAATTTCTCTTCTTTAGGTGATTTCCTGGATTATTTACCAGAACATGAATTAGAAATCGTAGAGGAACTTAGGAATTTAGTACACGAATGCATCCCTGATTGCAAAGAAAAACTTAGCTACAATGTCCCCTTCTTCTCACGTAATAGAACTATATGCTTTATCTGGCCCGGATCTATTCCCTGGGGAAGTATCAAAGAAGGAGTAATTCTCGGATTTAGCCGCGGAAATATGTTATCCGATTATGCTGACTATCTTGAAAAAGGAACCCGAAAAAGTGTTTATACTAAAACGTTCTTTTCAGTTGATGATATAGACCATCAATTAATACGCGATTATCTATTTGAGGCTTTGGAAATTGATTCTCTTCCAAAGAAAAAATCATGAAGCACACTTATCACATACATGGAATGAGTTGTAATGGCTGTAAGGCTCATGTACAAGACGCACTAAGCAAGGTAGAAGGAGTTTCTTCTGTTGAAGTAGACCTTGGGCAAGCGGAAGCAACTATTTATATGGATTCACATGTGGATTTACCGGTCTTCCAGGACGCGTTAAAAGAATCAGGGGGTCATTATTCTATACACTCTCATGGAGCAGAGGTTAAAAAGGCTCCCTCCCCTAAAAAGAAAAAGAACCACTCCGGGGTTTATTATTGTCCGATGCAGTGTGAAGGGGATAAAACCTATGCTCAGCCCGGAGATTGCCCGATATGTGGAATGGATTTAGTTCCTCTTGAGGCAGATGAGGATTCTGAAGAGCTGAGATATAAAGAATTACTGAACAAGTTTTGGCTATCGGTAGCTTTTACACTGCCCATCTTCATTATAGCTATGAGCGAGATGATTCATAATAATCCGCTCTATACCCTAATGGACATACAAGTTTGGAACTGGATCCAATTTGTTCTTTCCATTCCTGTCGTCTTCTACTCTACCTGGATGTTTTTTGAGCGTGCCTGGCGCTCTTTGATTACGTGGAATCTTAACATGTTTACCTTGATTGGTATCGGTGCTGGAATAGCCTGGGTGTTTAGTGTAGTTGCTTTGGTTATGCCCGGAGTGTTTCCTGATGAATTCAAAACAGATATGGGGTTTGTGCATCTCTATTTTGAATCTGCCACAGTAATTTTGACCTTGGTACTCCTTGGGCAAGTATTGGAAGCAAAAGCTCATTCTCAAACCAATACTGCAATAAAAGAACTGATGAAGTTAGCTCCGAATGTTGCTCTGAAAATAGATAAGGATGGAAATGAACATGAAATACCTATTGAGGAAATTCAACTTGGAGACCAGCTGAAGGTTAAGCCAGGGGAGAAAATACCAGTAGATGGTTCAGTGCTTAGTGGTCAAAGTTCAGTTGATGAATCTATGATCTCTGGAGAGCCCATTCCTGTACTAAAAACAGAAGGTGAAAAAGTGATTTCCGGGACTATTAACGGAACCGGTACTTTTGTAATGGAAGCACAGAAGGTTGGTAAGGATACCCTCCTATCTCAAATTATTGAGATGGTAAATAATGCAAGCCGAAGCCGTGCACCTATCCAAAACCTGGCTGATAGGATTTCGAGCTGGTTTGTTCCTACAGTGCTTGTAATAGCTGTGTCCACGTTCTTTATCTGGCTTTTCTTTGGACCTGAACCAGCTCAGGTGTATGCACTGGTAAATGCTATTGCTGTTTTGATTATTGCTTGTCCTTGCGCCCTGGGACTAGCTACTCCAATGTCTGTAATGGTAGGTGTTGGAAAAGGGGCACAATCGGGTATTCTCATAAAAAATGCGGAAGCATTTGAACGATTGAATAGTATAGATGTGATCCTTGTAGATAAAACCGGAACCATCACGGAAGGAAAGCCCACGGTTGAACATATTGAAGTTCTAAACGGATTTGAAGAAAGAGCAGTACTCGAATATGCTGTTTCGGTAAACAGAGAAAGTGAACACCCTTTGGCTAAAGCCATCACATACTACGGGAAGGAAAAAAATGTGGAGCTTCTTCCTGTTTCAGAATTTGAATCGATAACTGGAAAGGGAGTTAAGGGTTCGATTAACGGAATGAATATCCTGCTTGGTAACAAAAAGCTTATAAAGGAAACAGGCATTGAGGCCGACTCATATTTAAAGGAAGGAAAAACCGTTTCCTGGATATCAGTTGATGATAAGCTTGCTGGTTATATCGTAATATCAGATCCAATCAAACAAAGTAGTATTACCGCTATAGAAGAGCTTCATCGATCAGGTAAGCAAGTTATTATGCTAACGGGAGATAATCCCCATACGGCTAGATATGTAGCTGATAAAACAGGTATTGATGGATATAAAGCAGAATGCCTCCCTGAAGATAAATTCAAAGAAGTACAACGCTTACAAAGCGAGGGATTGAAAGTTGTGATGGCGGGTGATGGCATAAATGACGCTCCTGCTCTTTCTCAAGCCAATGTTGGAATTGCTATGGGTACCGGAACAGATGTGGCTATAGAAAGTGCCTCTATTACTCTAGTCAAAGGTGACCTCCAGGGAATTGTTAAAGCACTTAATCTTAGTAATTCAGTACTAAAGAATATCAAACAAAACCTCTTCTTTGCTTTAATCTATAATACTCTTGGAATACCGGTTGCTGCTGGTTTGCTCTTCCCTGTATTTGGAATTTTACTCTCTCCAATGATTGCAGCATTGGCAATGAGTTTCAGTTCGGTAAGTGTGATAGGGAATTCTTTAAGATTGAAAGGAATTGAATTGAATGTAATTCAACAAAAGTCATCCTGAGGATTCTTCCGAAGGATCAACGTAAAGTAGCTGACTCTTCGCAAGTATGCTCAGAGTGACGGAACTATGTGGCATAAAAACCTAAACAGAAAAACTCTCGCCACAGGAACAGGTGCGATTGGCATTTGGGTTATTGAAGTGAAAGCCCTGTCCTTCAAAGCCATCGGTATAATCAAGCTCTGTACCTGCGAGATATAGGAAACTTCTCATATCAACAAGGACTTTTAGCCCATTTATTTCAAACACCTGATCCTGGTCAGAAGGATTAATATCACTCGAAAAGTCCAGGTCATAAGTTAGGCCGGAGCAGCCTCCACTAACCACCCCTACTTTTAACAGCGCATCAGAAGGTACACCTTGCTCATTACGAATTTCTTCAATTCGTTTATAAGCTCTGTTACTGATGGTGATTTCTCCCATTATTCTACGCTTTAGACAGAGATTACCTGAATCTCAGGATCGATTCTTTTAACCATGCTCTCAATAGCATAGAGTGTACCTGTACTAGCTGTTGGGCAAGTACCACAGGCACCCTGGTAGTGTACCTTAAGACGATTATTTTCAAGTCCCAGTACCTTTAATCCGCCACCATCTGCTAAAAGATATGGTCGTACCTGGTCGTCAAGCATTCGGTTGATTTCCTTCAATCGAGGATCATCAGATTCCATGGCTTCTTTGCTCACATGAACTTCAGAATCGTCTTCAAAGTCAAGTTGAGGTTGTGCTTCGCGAATTGGAGGAGCTAGTTTTCTGAGTAGTTCAGACCAAACAGCGTTGCCGTCTTGTGTTACAGTAATGTATTTATCCACATAATACACGTTGATCACGTTATCGATAGCAAATAGAGCTGAAGCTAATTCATCTCCTTCTGCTTCCATACTGTTTTCAAAAGAGCGGGTAACTCCATTTGTGAGCGGCTCATCCAACACAAACCGCATTGCATCTGGATTTGGTGTGCGTTCTATTTCCTTAATTTTTGCCATGTCTGTATCTCTTTAACTGAAAAATTCTTTAGTGTATTCAATTCCTTCTACCAGGCGATCAATATCTTCTTCATTATTGTAAAAAGAAATAGATGCTCTAAGCGTACCAGGAATTTTGAAATGGTCCATTACCGGTTGTGCGCAATGGTGGCCTGTTCGTACTGCTATTCCTTCTTTATCAAGAATGGTGCCGGCGTCGGTGGGATGTATTCCATCTAATAGGAAAGAAATAACAGAAGCCTTTTTGTCAGAAGTTCCTACTATGGTTAAACCTTCAATTCCACTCAACCTTTGTGTAGCATATTCAACTAACTCTGCTTCTCGTTCAGAAATTGCTTCCATCCCTATAGAAGAAAGAAAGTCGATAGCAGTTCCTAGCCCTATTCCTGCTGCAATTGGTGGAGTCCCAGCCTCGAATTTATGGGGTAAATCATTCCAGGTTGTTTTCTCAAACGTAACCCGGTCAATCATATCTCCCCCGCCTCTATATGGCGGCATAGCTTCAAGCAGCTTTTTTTTGCCATATAGGATACCAAAGCCAGTAGGCCCGCACATCTTATGAGCAGAAAATGCATAAAAGTCTGCGTCAAGTTCTTGCACATCTACTGTAGAATGAGGCACAGCCTGGGCTCCATCAAGAAGTACAGGAATACCCTTTTTGTGTGCAGCCTCAATAATCTCTTTTACTGGATTTACTGTACCAAGAGCATTGGACACATGGATTACTGCAACAAATTTTGTTCTTTCAGATAGCAGCTCATAAAAGGTGTCTATATCAAGAACACCCTGATCATTCATAGGGATTACTTTCAGTATAGCTCCCATTTGCTCAGCAACTATTTGCCAGGGCACAATATTGGCGTGGTGCTCCATCTCTGAGACAATGATCTCATCTCCTTCTTTGAAATGAGTTCTGCCATAGCTATTGGCTACAAGATTGATGGAATCGGTAGTGCCAGTAGTATAAATTACTTCTTCTAAATGCCTGGCGTTGATTAGGTTACGAACCTTTTTTCTGGTCGCTTCATATTCATCAGTAGCATGCTGACTTAAGGAATGAATACCTCTATGTACATTAGCATGTTCTTTACTGTGATAGGCATTCAACCGATCGATAACCTGTTTTGGCATTTGGCTGCTCGCCCCATTATCGAGGTATACCAGTCTTTTCCCATTTACAGATTGATCCAGTACTGGAAATTGTTCACGAACTTCTTCCCAATTGATAGCAGATGATATGTCTGTTTTTTCCTGGCTCATTTTATTAAGGTCATCCTGAGCATACTTGCGAAGGATCTAACCGGATAAACCCATTCGTTTAGATTCTTCGGCGGTGGCCTCAGAATGACAAAATAGTTAATTACTTTCCGTCTCTATTCGTGTATTTGATCACTTCATCAAGAAGCATCTTTTCTACAGACTCTACTTCCATGCTTTCCACACTCTCAAGAGCGAAAGCATAAACTAAAAGTTCTCGAGACTTCTGCTCTGTTAATCCCCTACTCTGTAAATAGAATACTTCTTCATCCTGAAGCTGACCTATGGTTGCTCCATGCGAACATCTCACGTCGTCAGCAAAGATTTCAAGCTGTGGTTTAGTATGTACTTTACCTGTATCAGAGATCAACAAATTTCTGTTTTCCTGGAAAGAATCAATTTTCTGAGCATCCTTAGCTACAAATATCTTCCCATTGAAAATTGAGTGAGCCGTATCGTTAACCACTACTTTATGCAATTGATGGCTATTACCATGTGCATAACGGTGATCCATAATTGAGTGGGTATCAGCGATTTGCTCTCCATCAATCAAAACAAGTCCATCAACAGTAAAATCTACTTCTTCTGCGTTCTGAATTACCCTTGGCTCATTTCTGAATAGCTTAGCTCCTAAGCAAATGGTGTATGAGTGATACTCAGCATGTTTATCCAGAGCTGCTATTGGCCGGGATACATGAGAAGCCTGCTTAGAATCACGCTGAATTCGAGCATGATGCACATTAGATGTAGTAAACATCTTGAATTCAGTAACAGGTACATTCAGATAAACATTATCTGCAAGGCCAATATGTTCCTCGATAATGGTTGCCTTAGAGAACATCTCTCCCACATAAAGTAATCGTGGAGTAGCATAGAATGGCTTTTCAGCATCGGTAAAGATATTCAGAATGTGAATAGGAGCTTCTACCACCGTTTCTTCAGCTACATGAATGAAGGCTCCATCATTGAAGGCAGCGTCATTGAACGGAGCAAATACATCATTCTCATAATTGGTGATGGTACCTAAATATGATTTAACAGAATCATGATCAGCGTTATCCGCAAGGTTTCCAACTACTACGCCATGAGGCAGGTCATCTATCGAAGAAAGAGACTCATTATATACTCCATTTATGAAAACCAATCTTGAATTCATTGCTTCTGGCAGGTAATGCTCAGAAATATCTCCTACTTCATGTGCACCAGCCTGATCAACAGAAACAAAGGAGTTTTTTGTGATCGATTTCAGATCAATAAATCTCCAATCCTCATCCTTACGGGTAGGAAAGGCTACTTCATTGAGAGCGGCTCTTCCACGCTCATTGATAGCTCTAATGGAGATAGAAGTCCCTTTGGGCTCAATCTCTCCAATGATATAATCTAACAGAGTATTTTTTTGAATTACTTCACTCATTACTGAGCCTCACCATTTACAACAAATTCTTTTTGCAAACCATCGTATCCGTTTGCTTCAAGCTCTTCAGCCAGCTCAAAACCACCAGACTTCACGATTTTTCCATCCATCATCACATGTACATGATCTGGTTTGATGTAGTTAAGCAATCTCTGGTAGTGAGTGATCATTACGATCGCCTTTTCATCACTTGCGATCTTATTCACTCCATCAGAAACAATTTTAAGTGCATCGATATCCAAACCAGAATCTGTTTCATCCAGGAAAGAAAGTTTTGGATCCAGTACAGCCATCTGGAAGATTTCGTTTTTTTTCTTCTCGCCACCAGAAAAACCGGTATTTATTGAACGGCTCAAGAACTCGTCTTTCATCTCAATTACATCAAGTTTGCCTTCGATATAATCTTCGAATTCAAGAGGGTCTAATTCTTCTCTTTCATTTGCTCTGGCTATCGTGTTATAAGCTTCACGAAGCAATGTTTTATTAGTGATTCCCGGAACTTCAACAGGGTACTGGAAAGCTAGAAATAAGCCAAGATGAGCTCTTTCATCTGCATCCATTTCAGTTATGTCTTCTCCTTCAAACAGGATTTCTCCCTCGGTAACTTCATACTCAGGATGACCAGAAACTACTTTTGAAAGGGTACTTTTACCACTTCCATTTGGTCCCATAATAGCATGGATTTCACCTGCATTTACCTTGAGGTTCACACCTTTAAGGATCTCAATTTCTTCGCCCTCTACTTTGGCATATAAGTTTTTGATTTCTAGCACTGTCTTAGTCGTCTTTTTTTGATTTGAATTTCTTTGTTGTCATCCTGGGCTTGACCCGGGATCTGAATTAGCTCGTTATTTCTTCCCTTACAGATCCCGCATCAGGTGCGGGATGACTTTTAAAGGGGGTATAGCTCTTTACCCTACCGAGCCCTCTAGTTTTACATCTAGCAGTTTATTGGCTTCCACAGCAAACTCAAGGGGTAATTCCTTAAGTACATCTTTAACAAAGCCATTAATGATCATGGAAATAGCATCCTGTTCGCTGATTCCTCTTTGCATCAAATAGAAAATCTGCTCCTCTCCTACTCTAGAAGTGGTAGCCTCGTGCTCCACACTACTGGAAGCATTTTCTGATGAGATATAAGGGAAAGTATGTGCACCACACTCCTGTCCAATCAGCATAGAATCACATACTGAGTAATTCTTGGAGCCAAAGGCTTTCTTTCCAATCTTAACTTCACCTCGATAACTGTTATTGGATCTTCCTGCCGAAATACCTTTAGAAATAATTGTACTTCTGGTATTCTTTCCAAGATGAATCATTTTGGTACCAGTATCAGCCTGCTGTTTTTTGGTTGTTACAGCTACTGAGTAAAACTCACCAATTGAATCATCTCCCTGGAGGATTACACTAGGGTACTTTAATGTAACCGCTGACCCTGTTTCTAACTGAGTCCAGGAGATTTTCGAATTTCTTCCTTTACAAATTCCACGCTTGGTTACGAAGTTATAAATACCCCCTCTTCCTTCTTCATCACCGGAATACCAGTTTTGAATGGTCGAATATTTGATATCTGCGTTGTCTAGAGCCACAAGCTCTACCACAGCTGCATGAAGCTGGTTCTCATCATACATTGGTGCTGTACACCCTTCGAGATAACTTACACTCGATCCTTCTTCTGCAACGATAAGAGTACGCTCAAACTGACCGGACTCCATATTGTTAATACGGAAATAGGTCGAAAGCTCCATCGGACACTTTGTATTCTTTGGGATGTAGCAAAATGAACCATCTGAAAATACTGCTGAATTAAGCGCGGAATAAAAATTATCTCTTACTGGTACTACCGAAGCCAAATACTTCTTTACTAACTCAGGATGTTCCTGAATGGCCTCAGACATAGAACAGAAAATTACGCCGGCTTCAGCGAGTTTTTCTTTGAACGAAGTAAAAATAGAAACGCTGTCAAATACAGCATCAACAGCCACACCAGAAAGCATTTTCTGTTCTTCAAGAGGGATTCCAAGCTTTTCGTAGGTTTCCAGGATATTTGGATCTACTTCATCCAGGCTATCCAGTTGTGGTCTCTGTTTTGGTGCAGAATAGTAGAGTAGATTTTCAAAATCAGGAGACTTGTAGGTGGCATTAAACCACGATGGCTCTACCATTTCTTTCCAGGCGTGATAAGCGTTAACGCGAAATTCAGTCATCCATTCCGGTTCATTTTTACGCTTAGATAACTCCCTAACGATCTCTTCACTAATTCCTTTAGGAAACTCTTCGTACTCAACATCGGTGGTGAATCCATACTTGTATTCTTCACCAATCATTGATTCCAAAGCTTTCACTTCATCGTTTAATTCTTCGCTCATGTAATTTCTTAATTATGCCGTTGATTCAGATAACCGTCTATTTACTTTAACCGTTCGGCTTTTTTCACCTTTTTTCGAACGGAATAAAGATAGTAAATCCCTCTCTTAGAACTAAATAGGAAGCGATTGAGAGTTTCTATTAAGAGGATATATGTTCTTCTATCAGAACTATTTCTGAACCCTGTAGGTGAAGCCTATTCCATAGTGAGCAAAAGTACCATCGCCGCCTTCAATAGAACGCATGAATCCAACTTCTGGCCTGATACCGATGTTATCATTCCAGAAAGCTACACCTAAATTAAGGGCTATGGCATTATCCCTGTTTTCGAATGGAACAATGAATTTTAGGGAAGGATTAAAGTCAATCGAATTGCTTAAAGGAACAGTACCGATTAAAGAAGGCTGCAATTCCAGGGTTTCACTCGTTTCAATATCCTCTCCAAAAGCTAAGCCCAAAGGAACATATCCAGCCAATCTGCCTTCATAAATCTGAAATTTTAGACCCGCACCAACTACCCAAAAATCGCCAAATGTATCCAGGTTATCTCCAATAGAAGGTACTTCTAACCGTAGTCTTAGATCTACCTGGTCAGATATTCCTGTCCCGGCCTGAACACCTATATTAGTTTGAATATGATCAGATGACCCTTCATCATTAAAGGTAACTATAGAGCTGCTAGGCGTGATTTCATAATTCCCTTTTCCCATAGTTTCCGCATCCTGGAATTCAGAAAAAATGGTTACACAGCCGGAAAGAGAAATAAGTGAAACTATTAGGACTACAGGCAAGTGATAGCGCATGGCGAAAGTGTCTTTGTTAGGGGATTCTTACTTCTAATACTTTGGTATTTTTTGATGGTATAATGTTAACAAAATTCAGGACATTAGGAATTAGAATAGAATCTCCCAATTTGTACTCAATAGCTCCACCTTCAAATTCAATTGCACCTTCACCCTCTATACACATAAGGATTACACAAGAATCAAAAGCTGAATACGCTCTTTCTGTTCTACTGGAGATAGAAAGCCGATTAGTAATGAAATAGTCGCTCCTTCCTATTTCTACCTCTTCTGATGACGTCTCATATACCGTTTTGTACTCATCATAGAAGTTGTAATCTATGGCATCTACCGCTTCTTCAACGTGCAGCTCCCTCCCTAATCCATTTGCATCCACACGATCGAAATCGTAAATCCTGTATGTGATATCAGAGGTTTGCTGGATTTCAGCAATTAATAATCCCTTCCCTATTGTGTGCACTCTTCCGGCAGGCAGAAAAAATACATCGTCATTAAAAACCTGTTCTCTATTGAGAATCTCGGTTAGGTTTCCTGCTTCAAAGACTTCAAGATATTCATTCTTGCTTGTTTGTCTGTTGAAACCCGAAATAAGTGAAGCCCCTTCATCTGCCTGTACTACATACCACATCTCTGTTTTTCCAAAGGAGTTATGCCTCTCTTTAGCTAGCACATCATCGGGATGAACCTGAATGGATAAATCGTCATTCGCATCAATGAATTTTATAAGTAAAGGGAATTTTGATCCAAATTGGTCATACACCTTTTCTCCAACAAGGTCTGCTTTATATTCATCAATTAGATCCACAAGAGATCGACCTTCTAACACTCCCTCAGAAACAATCGAAATATCTCCCTCTACTCCCGATATTTCCCAGCTTTCTCCACTGTTCTTTGAATTTCCAATAGGTTTGTCTAGCACGCTTCCGAGTTTTTCCCCGCCCCAGATTTTGTCTTTTAAAATGGGTTTGAACTTAAGTGGGTATAGGTATGTATTGCTCATTTTTCTTGTAAAGTCATTCTGATCCCGAAAGCTTTCGGGAGAAGAATCGTAGATCCTTCGCTTTAGCTCAGGATGAATAATTAATAGGTTATTTCAACTCATTAAAGCCGCGAGGCAGCTTGTGTTTACAATATCTTCCCAGGAACATCCCCTGGACAAATCCATCATAGGTTTGTTTAATCCCTGTATAAGCGGGCCTATTGCTGAAGCTCCAGCCAAACGTTCTGTTATTTTATAGGCGATATTCCCTGCATCTAAATTGGGAAAGATAAATACATTGGCTTTCCCCGCTACCAATGAACCTGGTGCTTTCTTGGCTCCAATTTCCTCTAATAATGCAGCGTCAAATTGCAGCTCTCCATCAATGTTAATCCCTGATTGTTGTGCTTTGGCCAGTTCAAAAGCATCACTAACCAGAGATACCCTTTCATGATCAGCACTCCCTTTTGTTGAGAAAGAAAGCATGGCCACATTGGGTTCCTCACCAGTAACAGCTTTGTGACTATTTGCAGAGTCTATAGCAATAGATGCTAATTGTTCACTGGTTGGATAGGGAACTACTGCACAATCTCCATACGAAAATATCCTCCCATCCTTTAAGGCCATTAGGAAGATGCTGGAAACAACCGTCGAACCAGGTTTTAAGCCAATAGTTTGTATTGCGGCTCTTAGCACATCCCCGGTAGTTGATATTGAGCCAGCTACACAACTATCGGCATCACCTTCAGCTACCATTGAGGCACCAAAAAAAAGCGGGTTCTGTACTATCTCTAATGCTTGTTCATAAGAAACCCCTTTATGCTTTCTTTTTTCATAGAAAGCATTGGCATATGATTCCAGCTCTGCACTTTCTTTTGGTTCAATGAGCTTGTGCTCTAAAGAAGAAGGGACTGGTTCACCATTATCAATTAATACGATATCACATAACTCATTTTCTAAAAGAAAGGAAGCAGCTTCCTGAACCCTTAGATCAGAAGAACGTGGTAGAACAATTTTCTTTCTTTTTTGAGCTGCTTTTTGGCGTATATCCTGAACTATATCCATTAGTCTATCAAACTTATATTTGAATCCCCAAAGTAAATGATTTGCTGAGGCTGATCGTGAAGCCTGCGAGAAGTATAATCCACATTTCTTTGCAGATGGTTAATAATGCCAAACATATTACTTTGACCGATCTTTAAAGCATCAGCTATATAATAAGTAAATATGCTATGCCTCTTTTGGTCTCCATTAGCTATTGAGTAATCTCTTGATCGTTGTGTTTCAGTTGCACTAAAAACAATGGACGAACTTGGATTATTCTGCAATATAGATTCTCCAAAAAACTCGATCGATCCTGGCTCCTCTTGTGCTACAAAATCAAGATCCGCAAGTACCACTAATTCTTCCACATTTAATGTACTTATGCTGTTCAATAAGCTGTTTAGTACAAAACTATCATTAGATCCTGAAGTTGATAAAAAACGAATCCTTTCATCTTCATCGGAACGCACATAGCCTGAAAGATATACGATAAGTTGCTTCTGTGGCCGCCTGAAACGTGATGCAAGCCTGGTATAAGCCAGGGTAAGCTGTTGCTGCGTTTCTATATCGTATGCCCTTACTACATTAGAAAAAGGAATACCCAAAGAGGTTTGAAAATACTCTTCCATCAAACGCGCATCACGGCTAGCATAAGGACGCTCCGAGTAATTGCCTTTGTACTCCCCGTTAACCAGCATAAATACAAGTGTGCTATCATTACTCTCTCTAAGGATTGGAATCCCGGTTTCAACATCTACATTTCCAAATGGAATATTAGGAATAGCAAAAATGGAGAGTTGAGAAGCAAATTCAGAAGGGCGCCAAATTGGATATGCATCTGTTTTTGATATCCAGGTCTCAGAAATACCATATAACACCTTATACCAGCTACTATCTTCGGAAACCATCCTCATTTGGCTACCAAAAGCTAAGTCGGTTAGAATATTTCTTTCTTCGTAAGCAGGCTCATCTCTTAAGGCTGTAACCTGTGATGAAACCACTACAAAGCTATCAAAGACATTCTTTAATGGGATAATTTCGGTGTAGGTTTCTCCATTGAAATAAACCTCCAGCTCAATAGCATCACTGCTATCGTGCTCAAATTCCTCCGGATTCAAATCTTCCATTAAATTGATACTATAGGTCGAAGCGTTAGGCTTAATTTCTTTGTCCCCTACTATAATCTCATTTCGATAAAATATTGAGTACGTTGCCTTTAAATTGGATTCAGGAAGCGCTGTAACCATCTCTGTTTCCGAGGTACTGCCCGTTTTCCTTAACAAGCGTGTCTCTCCTGTGGGAGTAGGTTCTCCGACTGGTTTCATGTTCAGGATGGACCCTAATGCTATGACTCCTGCAGCTCCATAAAGTACGTTCTCGACCACATTACTATCATCTGGATCATCACTTGCTACTTGAGTAGCTACTCCTACTGCTAACCCTGAACCTAGTAAACCTAGAAGTACAGATCTAAATGTTGGACGATATCTCTGAATATATCGATCAGTTCTTACTCTTAACGAATATTCAAAAGTATTTTCAGCCTTAAGTTGAAAGCTTACAATAGGGGATTGTGGAGAAGTAATACCGCTACGCTCTAAAAATTTCCTGGAGCTTAACAGTTCAAAATCGTTTCTATCAATCTCATTTTGGTTTTCCACAACCCATTTCGAGCTTGAACATGCTGTTGTAACACATAAAAAAAGTATCGCTACTAATCGAAGCATTTTCATAAACCGTATTAAGCCCAGGGGGTTTGTTTGGCAGCTATTGCAATTTTAGCGGCATCAATAGCAATCACCAGTTCTTCATTAGTTGGGATAACGTATACGTCTACATTAGATTCTTCGGCATTTACTTTTTTATTCTCCGGAACTGAGTCATTAAGGCTTTCATCCATCTGTATTCCCAGTCCACTCATTTCAGAAAGAATCTGAGATCTAATCTGAGGTGAGTTTTCTCCTATCCCGCCTGTAAAGATAATGGCGTCTACTCCATTTAAAGCTCCAATGTAGGAAGAGATATACTTCTTCACCCGGTAACAAAAAACATCGATCGCTTCTTTACATCTTCGGTCTCCGTTTTCTGCTTCGGCTATTAAGTCGCGCATATCCGCTGCATAACCACTCAACCCAAGCAGGCCACTGTGTTTGTTTAATAGTGCATGAACATTAGCAAGAGATAATTCTTCTTTCTCTATGAGATAGAATAAGATAGAAGGATCAAGATCGCCACTCCTTGTTCCCATCACAAGCCCTTCTAATGGTGAAAACCCCATACTTGTATCATAAGAATGGCCGTCTTTAATAGCAGTAATTGACCCCCCATTCCCCAAATGACAGGTAATAATTTTGGAACCCTTCTTTTCTTTTCCACTCAATTTGAAATACTGTCGGCTTACGTAATAATGAGAGGTTCCATGAAAACCATATCTACGAATCTTATACCTTCTATATAATCTATTTGGAATCGCATATAAATAGGCATGAGATGGAATGGAGTGATGGAAAGCGGTATCAAATACAGCAACATGAGGAACTTTTGGTAAATGCTGCTTAGCCGCTCTTATCCCTTGTAAGTTCGGAGGGTTATGAAGTGGAGCAATGTCGTACGCTTGCTCTATAGCATCTTCCACATCTTCGTCAATAAGAACAGAATCCTTAAACGTTTCCCCACCATGTGCCACCCGATGCCCAACTGCCTCAATCTCATCTAAGGAGTGGAGATAATCGTTATCCGCTTCTATTAGGGATTCCATGATTACTTTAAGAGCAACGGCATGGTTGTCAATAGCCATTGACTTCTTAACTGGCTTTTCCCCTTTAAATTCTTGCTTAATAATGGAAGTAACAGCTCCTATTCTTTCCACTAAGCCTTTGCAAAGAGTATCTCTGTTATCTGTGTTAATAAGTTGATACTTAATGGATGAGCTACCGCAGTTAATGACCAGGATCTTCATAGCTAAAAAGTAAATATGGCTCCTACACCAATTAATTGACGAAACGAAAAATTTGAATCTTCCATGTCTACCTGAGACAACCAGAAGGGAATTTCATACCTGATAAAAATACCACGATCTTTGCCTAAATAATCAGGAATATTTACAGAAAGTTGCAGTCCAAGCCCGGCATCAGCCAGTACATCAGAAGCAGGATTAGTAGCTGAGCTAGCGACCCCTCCTTTACCAATATCGAAGAAGGTGTAAGACCTCAATTCTGAGATATCACCAATGTATGGCACCTTAGAAAGAGCCTTGCCTAGTGGGTTTGGGAATTCTAGCTCTATATTTCCGGCTATTATGGAAGTAAAAGAAGGAGAATTTCCTGCTACTAGTGCGTCAATATCTCTATTTACATAGCCCCTTAGATTTGCCCCACCTCCCACATGAAAACTCCCGGCTTGTAGCCAGGGCTGGGGAATAGTCCCTTTTGCTCTTGAAATGCCATTATTTAACCATGAATAAGGAGAATCCATGCTTGTAATGAAACGATATTCAGGTGTTAGATCATCACTTCCAATTCCTGAGAATACCCTCAAACGCAAACCAAAGCTGTTGTTCAATTCAATTTTTTGCCTGAGTTCTATGGTACCTACCGAAAATGCCCCGGATTCTGAGTTAACATTTTGCTTAACATCTATTACACCTTCAAAACGGTTCCTCTCCCCTTCACTGCTCAGTAAAAAATTTATTCCTACCAGTGATGTCCACTTATTCTGCCAGAGCTGGTTAAAGGGCCTGTATTCTCCTTCAAACATTTTATCCTGAGAGAAATAAATGACCAGTTCTTTATAATCAAGCTCATTAAAACCAGGTTGCCAACGCTTATTGAATTGTAAACGATGCTGAGAATATCCTGTTCGAACACTGGAAATGAGCTGGATACTTCCTTCACTTCCAATATCAGTAATTGCCTGAATTGGCTCAGTTAATGACATATAGTAGGATACGGGAAGATCAGGAAGCCAGGTGCTTACCCAAATACCGGCATCTAACCGATGAGGTCCGTCTTTAAAGGAACCCTCAACCTCGCCAAATGTCCTTAACCCAAGCCGTATCCCATCTGTATCGTTGTACCAGATATCCGGAGCCAATGAAAATTTATAAGGACCATCCTGCGCATTAGCCGAAGGGCTAATCAACACCATAAAGAGAAGTAAAACCGGGATTAAACGGAAATATGCCACTCTGGTAAAATTTGATCGTTCACTACTAACTGATGTACAAGTTTGATCAATCTCTTTTGTTCTGGCCAGTGAATATATTCATCAACCTCATCCGAAGTTACCCATTTATAGTGCGAATGTTCCTGATCAAGAACCGGAGTTACTTCTGCAGATAATTCAGCACCAAAAGCCGGGATATGATGTATTTGATCGGAACTGGCTTCATAGAAAGAGTTCATTGAAGGGATAGTCCAAAATAGAGCTGGACTTAAGGAAGTTTCTTCACTGAATTCACGAAGAGCTGCTTCCCAATACGCTTCTCCTTCTTTTACTTTTCCACCTATCATTCGCCATTGATGCGCATATATCTTTTTTGAAGAACGAAGGAAAAGTAAAAACTCAGGAGTTCCTTCATGTATTCGATAAGGATAGACATCAATCAGCTTTTTCATAAAGCGGGTGTTAGATCTCTATTTTCTTGATCTCTAATTCAAGTTTTCCGGCTGGAACCTGGATTTCAGCTACATCCCCTACTTTCTTGCCTAACAGGCCTTTACCAATAGGCGAATCTACAGAAATCTTTCCTTTTGCAAAGTCGGCTTCGTTAGCTGATACTAAAGTGTACGCCATCTCTTTATTCATCTTTTTATTTAAGATGGTCACCTTAGTAAGAACTCGTACCTGGCTTAGGTCAAGATCCTTAGCGTCAAGGATTCGGGCATTTGCAAGTATATCTTCTAATTGGGTAATCCGAGTTTCCATATGGCCTTGCGCCTCTTTGGCTGCATCGTATTCTGCATTTTCACTAAGGTCCCCTTTTGCCCGGGCTTCAGCGATATCATCAGCTATTTCTCTTCGGCCTCTGGTTTTCAGGTCTTTTAATTCTGCATCCAGCTTGTCATAGCCTTCCTGTGATAAATATTGGATGTTGCTCATTTCATTTCAATTTCTTCCGTTTCAAAAATAAAAAAAGCATTCCGCCGAGCAGAGTGCTTTTAACAGCTTAAAAATACAGCTATCGGGAATGTTTTTCTACTTTTAAATAGCTAGGCTATTTCCCTTTGATTTCTCCTAAAAATATAGATCGCAACTATCAATGCAAGGAATGTTAACATAGCTCCTGCAACAAAGGCTGCACCTGGCAAATCGATTGGGGCACTGTCACTTGTGAAGTAACCAAACAGCCCGGTCATCAATGGCGGGCCTATAATAGCAGTAAAGCTAATCAAACTGGTTAACGCTCCCTGTACCTCTCCCTGCTGATTATCTTCTACTTCGTTAGCAATAATACCTTGTAAAGCCGGGCCTGCAAATCCTCCTAGTGCGAATGGAAAAATAAGAGCTAAAAGCACCGTGCCTGAAGGAGAAAAAGCGAATGCTAAAAAACCCAGAGTTGAAAACATCAAACCAACATAGACAGAATTGACCTCCCCTATTTTAGGAATTACAATCCTGGTTAAACCACCCTGAACGATCGCAACGGAAATACCTACTATACCTAATGAGAAGCCGACCATCGCCTCATCCCAACCAAATTTATCCATTGTGAAATAAGTCCATGTGCTTTGTGTAGCATGATGAGACATATAAAGAAGGAAGAATACCCCAACCAATCCTGAGATAGCTGGGAACTTCCTGATCTGTTGTAATGACCCTAGTGGATTAGCTCTTTTCCATTCAAAAGGACGCCTTTTCTCTTTTGGCAGTGATTCGGGCAGTATGAAATACCCATATAAACAGTTTAAAAAAGCCAATCCTGCTGCTGCAAAAAATGGAATCCGAGATCCTAGTTCGCCTAACAGACCTCCTATTACTGGTCCAATAATAAAACCTAATCCGAATGCTGCTCCTATTAACCCAAAGTTTTGAGCCCTTTTCTCGGGCGAAGAAATATCGGCTATATAGGCATTTGCCGTTGTTATACTAGCTCCCGTAATACCCGCTACTATTCTTGCCCCGAATAGCCAGTAAATTGTGGGTGCGAAACCGGTAATAACGTAATCGATACCAAAGCCGGCGAGGGAAAGCAAGAGAACAGGACGCCTGCCAAAGCGGTCACTTAATGCCCCAATAATAGGGGCACAAGCAAATTGCATAAAGGCATAGCAAAACATTAGCCATCCTCCATACAGTGCAGCTTTACTTAGCCCTTCTCCTGTTAATTCCATTATTAGTTGAGGAATAACAGGTATAATGATTCCCAGCCCCGTTACATCAATGAGTACAGTAACAAAAATAAAAGTAAGTGCAGCTTTTCTGGGTTCTTTCTTCATAGAAACAGAGCGAGCGCAAGTATAGGCGTATTTACAACTGATTGAAACAGGTTATTTATGCTCAAGTGGTATTACTTAGAATCACTATCTTTGCCGCATGGCTAAAAAGCTTTCTACCCAACAAATACTAGAAGAAAACCTGTCTCATCAAGCTCCGGCTAAACTGAAAAAGATTAAGGTGGTGCTGCATAACATCCGAAGCCTTCACAATGTTGGCTCCCTATTTCGTTCTTGCGATGCTTTTGGGGTATCTGAACTCATCCTTTCAGGGTACACTCCCCACCCGCCCAGGCCAGAGATTTCAAAAACCGCTATTGGAGCAGAAGAATTTGTGAAGTGGTCCTCCTGGAATAATTTCAGCGAGATATATGACTCCTTAAAAAAAGATGACTACACGTTTATAGGCCTTGAGCAAACCGATAATAGCACTGCTCTACCCGAATTCGATCCCTCAGGCTTTAGCAATCTTTGTTTGGTAATGGGTAATGAAGTGACTGGTATTGATGATGATGTACTTCCACTCATAGATCATTTTGTCTCTATCCCTCAATTTGGAAACAAGCATTCTTTGAATGTATCGGTGGCTGGAGGGGTATTACTTTATTCCTTTCTTGAAAAGCTTTGGAGTGATTAACAAAGTTTCTATTTAGAAAAAACACTTGTCTAATCCTTTAAACCACTTATTTTAGCGCGTCACTAATAAATCTATACCAATGAGTACAACTCCAGCTTCCAATTCTTTATTTAACCGCTTTCTAAATGGCATTGAAAAATCAGGAAATAAGCTTCCCGATCCTGCCATACTCTTCTTCTACCTGATGGCGATAGTGTGGATTCTCTCGGCTATCCTCGCTCCTATCGATTTCGGTGAGGTTCATCCCCGAACCGGTGATCCATTAAACGTGAACAACTTATTGACCGGAGCTGCATTGGCTAATTTCCTGGCAACTATGGTGGGAACCTTCACAGGATTTGCACCTCTTGGAATTGTACTCGTGGCAATGCTTGGTGTAGGAGTCGCTGAAAACTCAGGTTGGATTGATGCGGGTTTGAAGAAACTCCTTAATTCGACTCCAAAAATGCTAATCACACCTATGTTGATTCTGATAGGGATTGTAAGTCACACTGCCGCAGATGCTGGATACGTGCTTGTAATACCGTTGGGTGGAGTTATCTTTTACGCAGCAGGCCGACATCCATTAGCCGGTATCGCTGCTGCTTTTGCTGGAGTTTCAGGAGGGTTCTCAGCTAATTTCATCCCTTCAGCCATTGATCCTCTTATCATGAGCTTCACTCTTGAAGCAGCTCAGATTCTTGATCCTGAGATTAATTTGAATCCACTTAATAACTTCTACTTCACAGCTCTTTCTTCTGTTTTAATCATTTTGGTGGGGTGGTATGTAACAGACAAAATTGTAGAGCCACGTTTAAGTGGAACAGAGATTGATGGCGATGAAGATGGAATGCCTCATATGGAAGATGTGAGTAACAAAGAAAGTCGCGCTTTTTGGATGGGCTTTGGAGCTATGATACTCGGAATCGTTGGTTTAATTATCTGGGCAATTCCAGCAGATTCTGCATTACGTGGCCCTGATATGATCGATCCTGATAAATTGAGTCTTACCTCATTTAATGCCCCGTTAATGCAGGCAATTGTTCCCCTAATTTTTGTACTGCTATTGATTCCAGGCGTGGTGTATGGTTTTGCATCGGGTAAGTACGAAAAATCGAAAGACATGATAGACAACATGTCCAAATCGATGCAGAGTATGGGATATTATATTGTAATGGCTTTTTTCTGTGCACTTTTTATTGATGCATTCGCGACCTCTAATATCGGATTATTGGTAGCTTTGAAAGGCGCCCAATTCCTTCAGTCTCTGGCTCTTCCCGGTCAGATCACCATCGTCGGGATTATCATTTTGAGTGCATTCGTGAATTTATTGGTGGGATCAGCCTCTGCTAAGTGGGCACTTATCGCTCCTATTTTTGTGCCTATGCTAATGCAGCTTGGTATTTCTCCTGACCTTACACAGGCCGCGTACCGTGTTGGAGACTCTGTTTCGAATATCATTACCCCACTTCTTCCTTATTTTCCACTGGTTGTTGTATTCTGTCAGCGTTATGTAAAGAATACCGGGATTGGAACGTTGATCTCTATGATGCTTCCTTACTCTATTATTTTTGGAATCGCATGGACGATTTTCCTGCTTGTTTACTGGTGGATTGGGATACCTTTGAGTTTCGAAGCCAATTATGTTTATCCAGCGATGTGATTCTCTTTAGTCATCCCGGGCTTGACCCGGGATCTGTAAAGCATCTTAACTTTGATGTAGGATCGAATTAGATCGAAGACCTATTCACTACAGATCCCGCATCAAGTGCGGGATGACTGATAAAAATTGAAATAAGTGCTTTGCTTAGTTATGTAGCCAACTCTTCAAACAAAGCATCAAACTTCTTGTACTGCCTGCTCCATTCCAGGTGTTTATTAATATTCTGAAGGGTAGCCTTCGGAAGCGGCTTTGTAACACCAGTGAGAAGGTTCTTCAGATGAAGAAATAGTTCATCCTCATTTTCATACAGAACTGGTGCGTGAAGCAAAGGGTTATGAAGAGAATCAGGAATAAGCTCTGGATAGTGTAGTGTCTTTGGTACTAGTGGATGACATCCACAGTACACCGCCTCCATGATAGAAACACAGAAGAATTCATAAGTAGCAGTAGAAACCACAATATCTCCGGAGTGAAGTAATTTGCTGTAGGCTTCTTTATCATCAACATATCCAAAATGCGTAATCTGTTGACCATATCGCTTCCAGGCTTTTTGAAACTCCTCAGGTTTTTCATGCTTACTATCCCCTGCTAAAATCAAATCAAACTTAAGATCGATATCATTTAATCGATTCAGCACCCGGAAAAACATGGCCGGGTTTCGATCAAATTGCCAGCGTTGATTCCATACTATAACAGGTCGCTCATTATTTTTCCGAAGATCAGGCTGTTCATCAAAGTACGTTAAATCCAATCCGGGATACATCACTACACTTTTTTCTTTGATCTGATCTACTGTGTTATAGTGTTTGTCATCTGGAAAATTATCCAGGAAATCAGGAAGGGCTTCGATTAAATCATCCAAGTGAAACTGAGAGGAGAACAACAGTTTATCGGCTACCAACATACTTAAATAGTTGATATAGCAGTAGGTCATATCCCTGGCCTCTCCGGTTGGGATGGGACGCGTAAACAGGTTTTCATGCATGTACATGATCTTTGGTGTATGCGCAAACCTGGGATTGTTCAATGCTAGAAAAGCTGGCAAATTGGTCATACTGCTGGCGAGCAATAAATCGATCTCTTCTTCAACCTGATTGGTAAGCTGGGCAAGGGTAACCGAATCTCCATGCATTCGCCATTTCCATCCCTTATAATTCAGCTTAATCGGAATAATGTTATGCTTCGAATGCTTAGCCAACCCCTTTAGAAAAGCTTTGTGCGAACCACTATAAAAAGGTTCTATGGCTAAAATGTTCATATTCCGCTACCTGAATCTCGATTGAATTTCATCGAGCGAAAGATACACGATTGTAGGTTTTTTTAAAGGATCAAGATAAGGCTGCTCACAAGCAAAGAGTTGATCTACCATCGCCTCCATCTCAAGCTCAGTCAGTTTCTTTCCTCTCGGAATTGCTGCTTTCGAAGCAAATGAAATGGCTAGCCTGTCCCTGGCTTCCAGGTTTATTTTCTGACCCAATTCCTGGTACTCGTGTAGCATAGCAATCAGGACTTCTTGCTCATTACCTATCTCAATATCTGCAGGCACTCCATTAATCATCGCGGTATTTCCACTCATTAATTGAACCGAGAAACCCATTTGTGAAATAATTGGAAGAAGTTCTTTTAAGAGCACAAAATCGGAGGCAGATAACTCCATGGTTTGAGCGAATAGTAACTGTTGAGTGCTCGGCAATGCTGATTTGGTAGCACTCAACGCTTTTTCAAAAATGATCCGCTTATGGGCTAGATGCTGGTCTATCATACATAAACCAGTCCTTGTTTGTGTGATGATATAAGAGTTATGAAGCTGCCAAAAAGTTCTTATTACGGTATCAGGATGTTCCTTTAACTCAAATGATTCAGGTTCTATGTTTTCCGAAAACTTTTCGGGATTACGTTGATAGAGTTCTTTCGAAAACTGGTCACCTTTACCACGAATGGACGAAGTATTAATTCTTGATGGAATATGGAATCCACCTCCCTGCCCTGAAAACGTTTTCTTTGAAGCCGGGCTATCAAATGAAAAACCAGCATCGAATCCTTTAGCAGAAGTATCGGAAAGAAATACCTCATCGTCGCGCTGAATTGAGGGAACCTGGAAGTGATGATTCAATGCCCGATTTACAACTGACTTTGCAAGCTGAATGACACTTTTTTCATCCTCAAACTTTATCTCCATTTTTGCAGGATGCACATTCACATCTATCTTTGATGGGTCAATTTCAAAAAACAGGGCGTAGAAGGGATATTCATTGTTCCTTGTCCATGCATCGTATAAACTTAGAATAACATGGGTTAGGTATCGATGTTGAAATGGACGCCCATTCACAAAAAGAAACTGTTCTCCCCTACTCTTTTTTGCAAGCTTTGGATCTGATGCATACCCATGAATTTTCACATAGCTTGTCTTTTCCTCGAATTCGATCAGACTTGCTTTATAACTTCTTCCAAAGATAAGGGCTATTCGTTCATCTAAATCCTGAATGGGCAGATTATAAATCACCTCTCCATCTGAAAGAACCTCAAATCCAATAGAAGTATTAGCCAATGCTGCATATTGAACCGAACGGAGAATATGCCGAAGCTCAGTAACATCCGTTTTCAAAAACTGTCTACGTGCCGGTACATTGAAGAATAAATTTCTAACAGAAATGGATGTACCATTGTCCGTCGCTGTAGGCTTAATTTCACGTTGTTCCCCTCCCCAAAGCTCTATTTCCCATCCATTATCATCTTCCGCTCTTTTGGTTTTAACCAGTACCTGGGATACTGAGGCTATTGAAGCCATTGCTTCTCCCCGAAAACCCATCGTTTTGATCTTAAATAGATCGTCAACCGAACTAATCTTTGAAGTGGCATGTCGCTCAAAGCAAAGCGGAAGGTCCTCATCACTCATTCCACACCCATTATCAATGACCTGGACGAGTGTTCTTCCGGAGTTTTCAATAATAACTTTTATCTGGTCCGCTCCCGCATCAACGGCATTATCAAGTAACTCTTTTACTACTGAAGCTGGTCGCTGAATGACCTCACCTGCAGCAATCTTGTTACTTATTTCAGGGGGTAGTTGATGTATTACAGAAGTATGCTCTTGAGTAGTGCTCAATTAAACGTTGCCTAAAAGTGAGATTATATACACAATTAAAGCCAGAAAAAGGGCCAGCCCCAATACCCGAATATTCTGCTTTGGCTTTACCCGGTTATGTGTTTGAAATTTTATGCGGCGTTTTCTCCGATTATTTTCCCTTTCCTCTTTTTCCGGGTCGTGGTACCTAAACGGTAAATCGAATTTTTTGATTTTTGGCCGATAGCCAAACATGGGTCTTAACATGGCTTTCCGGGTTCGTTAACCTTTACTTTCTCCAACGGAGCGTCTCCGCCAATCGTGCTTTCGAATATAACGATCAATTATCAATTAAGAATAGTTCAATTTTGCAATGTTAATACCTCAACATTATTTGATAATTGAACCATTCTTAATTGCTCCCTTTTTCGTAGTTTCCAAACCCTAATTTTTAACCTGAAATTCATCATTCAGAGCACGTATGTCTAACGAGAACGCGAAGATTATTTACACTTATACCGACGAAGCCCCAGCTTTGGCTACCCATTCATTCCTTCCAATTATTGAAGCTTTTACAAAAGCAGCTGGTGTGGTCGTCGAAACTAGAGATATTTCACTCGCAGGACGTGTAATTGCCAATTTCCCGGAATACCTGAATGAAGAACAAAGAGAATCAGATGCCCTTGCTGAACTAGGAGAACTGGCAAAAAAACCAGAAGCCAATATCATTAAACTTCCAAATATCAGCGCTTCTATCCCGCAATTAGTGGCTACCATAAAAGAACTTCAAGCTAAAGGGTATGCTCTACCTGATTATCCTGAGGAGCCAAAAACTGATGAAGAAAAAAGCATCAAAGCTAAATATGATAAGGTTAAAGGAAGTGCCGTTAATCCGGTGCTTAGGGAAGGAAATTCAGATCGAAGAGCTCCTAAGGCTGTAAAGGCTTATGCACGGAATAATCCTCATTCCATGGGAGCATGGAGTAGCGGTTCTAAGTCACATGTTTCCACTATGACTAGCGGTGATTTCCGATCTAACGAACAATCTGTTACGGTAGACGAAGCAACTACCGTCCGAATTGAATTCCAGGGCAATGAAGGCCCAAATGGTATTCTGAAAGATGGAATCAAACTCCAGGCTGGTGAAATCATGGACAGCTCCAAGATGAGCAAGAATGCTCTTGTAGAATTTCTTGGTGAGCAGGTTAAAGATGCCAAGGATAAAGGAGTCCTCTTCTCTCTTCATATGAAAGCAACTATGATGAAGGTTTCAGATCCTATCATCTTTGGACATGGAGTTCGTGCTTATTTCGCAGATTTATTTAAGAAACATGGAGAGACTTTTGACAAGCTTGGTGCAGATGTAAACAATGGATTCGGAGATTTACTTGCCAGAATTGAAGATCTTCCTGCTGATAAAAAAGCAGAAATCGAAGCGGATATCGAAGCTTGTTATGAAAACGGCCCTGATTTAGCAATGGTTAACTCGGACAAAGGCATTACTAATCTCCATGTTCCTAGTGATGTGATCATTGATGCTTCGATGCCTGCTATGATTCGAACTTCCGGCTACATGTGGAATAAAGATGGAGATACTCAGGACACTAAAGCTGTAATCCCGGACAGCAGCTATGCCGGTGTTTATCAGGCGGTAATTGATTTCTGCCAAAAACACGGTGCTTTCGACCCTACGACAATGGGTTCGGTGCCAAATGTTGGCTTGATGGCTCAGAAAGCCGAAGAGTATGGGTCTCATGACAAAACCTTTGAAATTGAATCAACGGGTACAGTTAGAGTAATTGATGCAGATGGAAATGTGCTCATGGAACATGAGGTTGAAGAAGGTGATATCTGGAGAGCCTGCCAGGTTAAAGATGCTCCGGTACAGGATTGGGTAAAGCTAGCAGTTAGCAGAGCAAAGGATACGGGAGTTCCAGCCGTATTCTGGTTGGATAAAACTCGCGCCCATGATGCTGAACTCATCAAAAAGGTGAACACCTATTTAAAAGATCATGATACCGATGGGCTGGAATTGCATATTATGAGCCCGGTTGAAGCCACCCAATTCTCTCTCGAGAGAATAAAAAAAGGAAAAGACACTATATCTGTTACTGGAAATGTATTGAGAGATTACCTAACCGACCTCTTCCCCATCCTTGAATTAGGGACCAGTGCTAAAATGCTTTCTATTGTTCCTCTTATGAATGGAGGTGGTTTGTTTGAAACTGGAGCTGGTGGATCTGCTCCTAAGCATGTTCAACAGTTTGAGAAAGAGAATTACTTGCGCTGGGATTCACTCGGTGAATTCCTTGCTCTAGCTGTTTCTCTTGAACATCTGGGAAGGGTATTTGATAACGGAGCGGCTAAAATTCTTGGAAGCACCTTAGACGATGCAACTTCTAAATTTCTACAAGAAAATAAGTCACCTGCTCGTCGACTTGGCCAAATCGATAATCGTGGAAGTCATTTCTATTTAGCCATGTATTGGGCAGAGGCTTTAGCTAACCAGGACGAAGATACAGCATTAAAAGAGCGTTTTGCTTCTATCGCTTCATCTATGGATGAAAAAGAAACCACCATTAGCGAAGAGTTAATTGGAGTACAAGGTTCTCCTGTTGATGTAGATGGCTATTATAGGATTGATCGTGATCTTGCGGATAAGGCTATGCGTCCAAGTGAGACCTTGAATGGGATTTTAGCTGGGATATAACTATTCGTCAGTAGAGTCATTGTTGAGTCCATCTTCTCCCGAAATCCTTCGAGATACGTAGGATAGGCCTCAGAATGACATTGGTAAATAATTTATTTGGAACAAAGTTTGTAATGGATTAGTCTTGCGGAAACTAATCTATACTCATGAAAACCAAACTTCTATTTCTTTCTCTGTTCATCCTCGGAACTACTCAGTTTTCTTTCGCTCAACAAGCCGACTCAGTGGTTGTCGAAATTCTTGAAAAAAGCAGCCAAAGCTGGGATGGCACTTATTTACCAGATTATCCACAAGGCCAACCCGAAATTACCATAGCAAGAATTACTCTCCCCCCTAAATACAAACTCCCGATGCACAAACACCCAATTCCACTTGGAGGTATCGTTTTAGAGGGTTCAATTACAGTAACACGTGAGGATGGAGTTAAAAAGGTTTTTAACGCTGGAGACGCCGTAATTGAAGTGGTTAATACCTGGCATTATGGAATGAATGAGGGCAATACTCCAACAGTTCTTCTCGCTTTTTATGTAGGAACAAAGGATAAGCCGAATACGATTAATCAGTAAAGTGGTTAACCTAATTAGTATCAATACTCCCCCTTCAGTAGCTTCAATTTTATTCTAATACTTCCATTATGTCATACCCTAAGAGCCTTTTACTGCTTTTAATCGTGATCTTGACTACAGCCGTATTTCTGGGCTGTGATAAATCAAACGAACAAGTCGATACCGCTTTTGAAAATCCTCCTGAATGGTCAAAAGAAGCTATTTGGTATCAAATCTTTGTAGAACGATTTAGGAATGGAGATCCGGGCAATGACCCTACTGCTGAAGATATAGTGGGAGCTTATCCAGGAATGGTTCCTGAAGGATGGACAACTACTCCCTGGACACATGATTGGTATAAGGACGACCCTTACTTCGCTAACCTACCGGATATAAAAGATTTTTTTGGCAATGAGTTGACATACTTTGGGCAGAAAGCACAGTTGAGACGATATGGAGGTGATTTACAAGGAGTACTCGACAAAATGGATTACCTCGAAGACCTGGGAATTACGGCTGTCTATTTTAACCCGTTGAACGACGCTCCTTCTCTGCATAAATACGATCCTCGTAATTGGCACCATATCGATCGAAATTTTGGCCCTACCCCTGAAGAAGATGCAAGACTGATAGCCAGTGAAGATCCTACTGATGCTTCTACCTGGACGTGGACAGGTGCTGATAAGCTATTTTTGAAAGTAATTGAAGAGTTTCACAAGCGAGACATTAAAGTAATCATGGATTATTCCTGGAATCACACAGGTATTGAGTTCTGGGCGTGGAAAGATGTGTTAGAAAATGGAGCGGAATCTAAGTATGCAGATTGGTATTGGATAGATTCTTTTGACGACCCAAATACCGAAGAAAACGAGTTTGAGTTTACAGGATGGGCAGGTGTAAAATCGTTGCCCGAAATTAAAGAAACAGTTCGTCAGGACCATAGTGTATCTGTTGAAGTGTTTGAAGGTGATATTTACAGCGAAGAAGTAAAACAACACATATTTGACGTTACCAGAAGATGGTTAGACCCTAATGGAGATGGAGACCCTTCTGATGGAGTGGATGGTTTTCGCCTAGATGTTGCTGCAGAAACTCCTCTGGGTTTCTGGAGAGAATTCCGGGAACTAGTTCGCGAAATAAACCCCAATACCTATTTGCTAGGAGAAATTTGGTGGCGACAATTTCCCGATCACCTTTTAGATCCGGAACCAGTTGTTCGAGGTGATATTTTTGATGCACCTATGAATTACCGATGGTACCGGGCAACCCGTCACTTTTTTAATCAGTCTCCTCATAAAATAACGGTCTCCGAATACACAGATAGCTTAAAATCATTTCAGGATAATTTGAGGCCACAAAGCAACTATGCGATGATGAACCTTACCGCAAGCCATGATGTCCCTCGCTTTGGCACCTCCATTTACAATAAAAATAAGTACAAGTACCAGGCTAAACCCGACGACAACCCTGAATACAAAATCGATAAGCCGGACGAAAAAACGTTCGAGACTATGAAGCTTATTTTAGTACAACAATTCACATATGTAGGCGCCCCTCAGATTTGGGCTGGAGACGAAATGGGCATGTGGGGTGCTGATGACCCCTCCACTCGAAAACCACTCATTTGGAAAGACTATGACTTTGAACCGGAAACCACTCATCCAAATAATCTAGCGAGACCAACCAATCAAGTTCGTTTTAATGATGAATGGTTTAATGTGTACAAAAAGCTTATTCAAATAAGAAAAGCGAACCCTGTATTGACAAGCGGTGATTTGGAATATTTAATTATCGATGATGCAAAAGAAGTTCTTGCTTATAGTAGATATAATGATTCTGATGAAGTTATCGCGGTATTTAACAGCAGTGATGTAGAACAAGAAATAATTATCCCAATAAAAACTGCATCCGAATATTCTGATATACTTTACGGAACAGCATTAGATCAGTCCGAAAATCAATTATCGATTCGCATACCAGCTCGGAAGTCAGCAATTTTAACGCACACCAGCAACTAGTTTAGCTAATCCGTATAGAAATCCAGAATGCTTTGATAAGCCGTTTTTGGAGTAAAGTCCTCATTATACAGCAAGGGCCATTCATCGGGGTTTTCCCAAAAACTTCGGAGCCAGGTATCGTCATCTTTTACTCCCCACATAGTGATTCCAAATTGTAGATCATCAGGTATGTCGTTATATAAATCGACTATTTCCATCATCCTGTTTGTGAATCGGTTATCTAGCTCCTGTGTATAGGAAGTTTGATCTGCCTGAGGATTTACGCGGATATCAAGTTCTGAATAGTGCAAAAGTAAACCTCTTGATATTGCCTTAGCTGTTGCACCTTGTATTTGTTCAATCGGAGGCCAGTTATAGCTTATGTGCATTTGATACCCAACACCATCAATAGGTATTTCTCTTTCCCTAAAATCATCGATCATGCTCATTACACGATCCAGTTTTGAACCATTCGTTGACATCCCATAATCATTATAAAAAAGGAGTACATCCGGATCTGCCTCTCTCGCCCATTGAAAACATTTTGCTACATAGTCATCACCAAGTTTTTGTCGAAATACACTATTTCGAAGTGGATTAGAGCCTCCATCTTCAAATGCTTCATTAACTACATCCCAACTTGCTATTCGCCCTCTATATCTTCCAACGACTGCTTTTATATAATTCTCAATTAGCGCCTCAAACTCAGCATCTGAACCAGAAAAGTTTTCTATCCATGATGGAGTTGCAGAATGCCAAATAAGTGCATGTCCATGCACCCTTAAATCTAAAGCGTCTGCTAATTCCATAAATGCGTCAGTGTCAGAAAAATCAATCCCTGATGGATCATTATACATGGGGCTCATTTTCATTTCGTATTCGGCGGTCATGCTTGAAAATTCATCCCTCATCAGCCTCACATAATTCCCATCTTCTATATGTTTAGTTTGTATTGCCGCACCAAATGGATATGGAACATTATTTCGAAGGCTGGGTGTGTTGTCGATTTCCTCTTCGGGAGAGGTACTCGAGCTTTCACAGCCAAGAGAAATTATGAGTATAAAAAAAAGGAGCAGGCTAAAAGAAATTCTCATGATTTAGTTTTAAAAAGTGAGTGAATAGTAAAATGGAACTTAGTACAGCTGATACAACTTTGCTTTATTTTTTCTGAGGAAATGGTTTTTCGATAAATGAAATTCTTATTCATTTATCGTCTCGTATTCCACATCAAAGTCGAACATCCCTCCTAGCCTTTCTTTTAATACCTGGTACAGTTCATCGATTTCTTCAAGTTCATCAGGCTGAGCTTTAACGATTCGGTATCGTTGCTTGTCTTTAGTAACAATCTCAAGGGTAAACCATTCCTTGTTTACCAACCCGCGTTCAACAAGGGCTTTCCCGGAATCAAAATTGGAAAATAGAAAGCGGTGTATATCAGCAAATGGGATTACTCTTCTCCTGAACCGGAAATAATTGAAAATGCGCAAGTATTGAGAAAGCTTATAGGTATCGGAATTGAACTCAAAATCATTTTTAGTAAAAAGCTTGATCAAAATACTAACAGCAAAAATCCAGAGAAAAAGTGCATAAAACACCCCAAGGAAAAGACATGCGAACAGAGCCATGAAATCCAGGAGTGTGAAGCTTGCCTCAACAGAAATTGAGAATATGGCACCTTTTTTTTGCAGTCTGTAATTCATACTTTCGTTTAGTTACTTATCCTTGTAAGTGGTTCTAATGAAATCAAGAGTTACCTTCCTAATAATAATTTTAAGTTCATTCTTGCTTCATAATTGTAAAGAACAAGTTACTGGTCCTTCTGAAATTGATACACCTATTGATCAGAATGATCCACTTAAGATTTTGGACGATATAGAAGCTGGTTTTCAAGATTTTGAGGTTATTTACTTTAAAAATATTGTTGAATCTAACGGTTTTAACAAGCTATGGATTCATGAATCACAAGAAATTTGGACACCTAAATTAGTTGTTAAAGATTCGGTATACAGTAGTCTACGAGTGTACTTCGAAATAGCCTTTTCTGGAATTGAAACATATCAAAAGTGCGATAATTTTTATACAAATAACTGCAACGATTTTGAAATCAGTTTTAGTGACACAGCGACCTCCTTTTTTAATTTTGAGATCAATGAAGGTAAAATAGGTATTAGTTTTCCTCCACATTATGTCATGGGAACTGACTCTATACCTGCAGAAATTAATCCATCAATTGATTTTGAGATTAACTACGATTTTTTTGTAAAAGACAGTTCTGAAATTGTCTTCGAGAATATTTTTCACACCACTTTCAATCCTGAAAGTAATACTCTTAAGATGAACTCAAAAAATGGGACAGACTGTTCATTTTGGAGCTTCTCTCTTAGCAAGGATCCACAAGAAGTATACTTTGACTCAGACGAACACAAAAGCTTATGCAGACCTGATGTGCCTGAGATTGAAAATTATTTTAACGAATTATTTCCTGTCGATTCTGAAGTTCCTCTTGAGTTTGAACGAAATCTGATTGCACTATCAGGTTGGGGAGGTGAAGTATATGGTACAGTTTCCAATTCCACAGAAATATGGAATCTAAAAAACATCATTTTTTCTGAAGAAAACATTCAGCAACAATACATTTTTGATGTTGTCTCTTACATTAACCAAACACGAACCTGGGAAACTTATGATGAAGATTATGAGCCAGAGATCATCATAGATACGGTTTATTCAGAATCGATAATCACTCTACATTACTCAGACAACAATATATCTTTTACAAATCACTCAACCTCAGAGAGTATTCTGCTTACCGAAATATTTTCCGAATACTGGGATTTCTCGATTAAATACGATTTGAGAGAGAGACATGCGGAAGCAAAGATTCAAGACGATTGTTATACAACAGCTTCAGTTGGTGGAGGAGCTTGTGTAGAAGGAAGAAAGCTTAGTATAGATTTTAAGAACCAGGAATTCGTCAATCATTATTTTGACTACATAAGTTCACATCATACACGAAGGTATTCATATTACCATGGAACACCTATCGATGATTGATAAGAGTTTTGGTTTTATTAAACCTGAATAACACCGGTTTTAAATTCAGGAATCACCGGATTTAAATTTGCACAGTCTAATGCTTTCGAAATACGATCCCTTGTTTCTAGTGGATGAATTATTCCATCAACCCAAAGCCGGGAAGCAGCATACCGTACATCTGTCTGCTTATTATAGTTTTCTGTGACTTCTCGCATCATTTCGGCTTGCTGCTCTTCACCTGGCTCCTCTCCTTTTTTCTTTAAAGCCGCTAATTTTATTTGAAGCAAGGTCTTTGCCGCCGAAGCACCACTCATTACAGCAATATTAGCTGTAGGCCATGCATACATAAACCGTGGGTCATAGGCTCGTCCACACATCGCATAATTACCAGCTCCATAACTGTTTCCAATAACTACGGTAATTTTGGGGACGGTACTGTTAGCCATGGCGTTCACCATTTTGGCACCATCCTTAATGATGCCTCCATGCTCGCTTCTTTTCCCAATCATAAACCCGGTCACATCCTGTAGGAAAACTAGCGGAATCTTCTTTTGATTACAGTTCATGATAAATCGAGCGGCTTTATCTGCACTATCACTATAAATCACTCCACCGATCTGCATTTCTCCGGATTTCGTTTTATTGATAGTCCGTTGGTTAGCCACTATACCAACACTCCATCCATCAATTCTTGCATAGCCTGTAATCAGAGTCTGCCCGTAGCCTTTTTTGAATTCAGTAAAGCTATCTTCATCAATGATACAATCCAGTAAATCGGACATATTATAAGGTGAAGTCCGCTGTTCTGGTAAAATGTCAAAAATATCGGATGCAGGCCGCTTTGGGTCTTTAGCTTCTGTGCGATTAAAACCAGCCGTTTCAAATGGTCCCAGCTTATCTACTAAATCCCGAATAGTTTGAAGGCATTCTGTATCATCCTTCATCTTATAATCGGTGACCCCACTTATTTCAGTATGAGTAGTTGCTCCACCAAGCGTCTCATTATCAACCGACTCACCGATTGCTGCTTTTACCAGATAACTCCCCGCGAGAAATACGCTTCCTGTTCCATCCACAATTAGAGCTTCATCACTCATAATAGGTAGATAAGCGCCACCTGCGACACAGCTTCCCATAATCGCTGCAATTTGCGGGATACCTTTTGCTGAGATCACGGCATTATTCCTGAACATGCGTCCAAAATGCTCCTTATCCGGAAAGATTTCATTCTGCATTGGAAGGAATACACCTGCAGAATCTACCAGATAGATCAATGGGATATGATTTTCTATGGCAATCTCCTGAGCTCGAAGATTTTTCTTGGCAGTTATTGGGAACCAGGCTCCGGCCTTAACTGTGGCATCATTAGCTACGATCATGCAGGTTCTTCCACTAACCTTGCCAATGCCGGTAATTACTCCTCCAGCAGGACAACCACCTTCATTTTCATACATTTCATATCCAGCCCATAATCCCAGTTCAAAAAAATCGGTTTCTGCGTCAACTAAAGCTTCTATGCGTTCCCTGGCGGTCATCTTCCCTTTCGAATGTTCTTTTTCAATCCTTGAAGTACCACCTCCTAGTTTTATTGTTTCCTCTTCTTTTCTCAATTCTTCAATCAAACTTTGAAGCCAGTGTGTAGATGTACCATCCATAGGTAAGAACTCAATGTTTTTGTATAATAGTGTCCAACAAATTTCCGTTAAAAATAGAAATTTATATACCGATTACCGAGACTTTGATCGGTCAACCCAAATACATGCGTTATGCACAAAAGGTTCATTCTTGTAATTACACTTCTTTTATTTGCTCTTCCCCTTTTAGCTCAGCGTTCAAACAGAGTGAGTTATACCAACCTGATGAATAGGGCAAATGCGCCTCAGGTTTTTATTGATGAAATTGTACTACCTACCGAAGACGGAAATACAAACCTTTCCATGATCTTCCGTTTTGATAATGATTTCCTCCCCTATAAAAAGATTTCACCTTCAGATGATATTGTAGCTGAAAACGGATACGAATACTTCACTATAGTGAGGTTAAACTCAGAGATTTATAAAGGAAAATATTCCAGGAAAAGAAGCGCTACTGAGGTTGGCACTGCTACAAGAGACCTTTGGACTGATACTTTATATACCAAAACCTTCGAGGATACAGAATCTAAGAATATGTACGCATCGGGTTCATTAACGAACTCGCTTGAGCCCGGTGAGTATAATTATGTGCTCCAGTTAAGTTTAATGGAAAGCACCCGGGAACGGAACTCAAATCGACAGAATATCCGGATTTGGGACTGGGAGAAAAAGCCTTTTGGAGAAATCTACTATGTAAAGAATGATGCTTCAGTTGGTAACATGCCTTTAATGAATATGAATGAAAGTGTTCTATTCGGTAAGGATTTTAAAGCATTGATTCGCATCCCAAATTATTCTGCTGATACAGAGTATACCCTCAATGTGAATAAAGCCACGATGGGTAGAAGAGATACCACAAAAGCAGAGTCAGTGTATTCCAAAACTATTGCGCACAGTGATGTTAATTCAAATGTAATACCAGTGCTCACAGAGGGTAAAGACCCAACGCTTAGGTTTACTGATTCTGAACTTGGCTTCAGCTATGTACTCGTTTCTATACCCAATAAAGAATTCGAAAACTCGGCTTATATAATAGAAGTAACCTCTTCAGATTCTGATAAACCAGTAGCAAAGAACTTCTTCCGTTCTTATTGGCCCAATATGCCTGCAAGCTTACTTAACCTTGATATTGCCCTAAATAATATGCAATTCATAATAAGTGAAGCTCAATTGAAAGAGTTGAGATCAGGGAGTGCTAAAGAGAAAGAGGAAAAATTCAGGGCGTTCTGGGAAAGTAGAGATCCTACTCCAAACACTGTATATAATGAATTAATGACTGAGTATTTCCGACGAGTAGATTTCGCTTTTAAGACATTTAGAAACCCAGGGAATCCTAATGGCCATGAAACTGACCAGGGTGAAGTTTATATAAAGTTTGGTCCACCGGATTCAAAAGACAGAAGGTTCCCATCAAAAGGAAATGTGATTGAAGTATGGGAATACCCAAATAGAACTTTTGTTTTTGAGCAAACTTCCGGCTTTGGTGATTTTGTGCTTAAAGGTGCAGATTAAGGAAGGAATTTATAATACCTAGCCTTAATTTCCCTTTGTATGGGCGTTCAGAAACCAATCATAGGGATTAGCATCGGAGATATAAATGGAATTGGTCCAGAGATTGTACTTAAATCTTTGGACCAAATTGATTTATCTAAATCTTCTCCTCTTATCATTGCTCCAAAATCGGTGCTGGAGTATTATGCCAAGCAATTAAAGCTGGCTGTTCATCTTAACACCTGTCAATACATCGACCAAATTGACCTGAACACGATCAACCTATTGAGCCTTCCTGATCCAGGAATTGAAATAGCGCCAGGAGAACTGGATAAAAACAGCGGCCTGGTAGCCATGCAATCTATTGAGCTTGGTATAGAATTGGCGATGGCACAGATAACTCAAGCCCTGGTTACAGCTCCTATTTCGAAAGAGTCGGTTAACTTAGCGGGATACCAAATACCAGGCCATACAGAATTTCTTTCCGAAGAAACAAACACCAGTGAAGTATTAATGATTCTTTTAAATGAGTCATTGAAAGTAGCACTTGTAACTGGGCATATCCCTGTCTCTGATGTAGCGAATTCCATTTCAGAGGAATTGATCCTCACCAAGCTGTTTATCCTCAATAAGAGTTTAACAGAACAATTTGGTATTGACTCTCCTAGAATTGCCGTATTGGGATTAAACCCACACTCAGGAGATGGCGGAGTTATTGGGAAAGAAGAAATTGAGATCATTATTCCCTCAATCAAGAACGCTCAAAAAAAGGGAATTAACACAGAGGGCCCCTTCCCTGCTGATGGCTTTTTTGGACAACAGCTTTTCAATGACTTTGATGCTATTTTGGCAATGTATCATGATCAGGGCCTGGCTCCATTTAAACTGCTTTCATTTGGCAAAGGAGTAAACTTTACCGCTGGCCTTCCTATCATCAGAACCTCTCCTGATCATGGTACTGCATTTGATATCGCTGGCAAAGGAGTAGCTAGTACAACATCATTTATGGAAGCTTACAACCTTGCTGTAGAACTCGCTTTGAATCAACCCAATGACTAAGTCTAAAGAAATCTACACCTCTCTTGCTCCACTGTATGATACGTTAATGGAAGATGTGGATTATGAATCATGGGCTGACTTTATTGATGAAATTATCCAGACTCATCATTCTGAAGCAGTATCTCTTTTAGAAATGGCATGTGGAACAGGTTCACTTGCTCTTTCCCTGGCTGAGCTTGAGTGCTATCAAATTACCGCAACGGATAAATCTGAAGAAATGATCAACATAGCCAGGAGAAAGCCTCAAGACATCATAGAGAAAGTTAATTTCGATACACTCGATTTCCTGGATATAAATATTAAGGGCTCTTTTGATTGCTTGTTCACGGTCTTTGATAGCGTCAACTATCTAATGAATGAAGGAGAAATCCTTCAGTTTCTGACTCAAAGCCATAAGATTTTGAACAAAAAGGGGCTTTTGATTTTTGATTTCTCCACTCCAAAAAACTCTCTTGAGTCCGTTGATTATTTAAACGAAGATGAAGGAGACAACGGTAGGTTCAGGTACTTCAGGACCAGCAGCTATGATCCTTTCGATAAAATCCATCGGAATGAGTTTCAAATTGAAGAAATAGAGTATGGAACAAGAAAAGTTTTGCATAGCTATACAGAAACTCATACACAAAGAGCATATTCTTTAGATCAAATGCTGTTAATTGTGAGTCAAACCCCCTATCATCTTCTTGCAAAATACGATGGCTTCGATTTGGTTGATGCCGATGAGAATAGCGCTCGAGTAACCATGGTGCTCCAATGTTAGATAATGCAGTTATAGAATTACGAAACGTTTCGCTTAGTTATGAAAATCGACCGATTCTCAGGAATATAGATTTTAAACTTAATAATGGAGAATTCTGCTATTTAATCGGGCCTACTGGCATTGGTAAGAGTTCTTTTTTAAAGCTTCTGTATAGAGATATAATACCTGATGAAGGCAGTGTCCGCGTTACTGATTTCCCAGTTAACAAAATCAGTATGAAGCAGGTGCCTATGCTAAGGAGAAGAATGGGGATTGTATTTCAAGACTTTCAACTTCTACCTGATCGGGATGTATACGATAATGTTGCTTTTGCACTTCAGGTAACTGGGGAGAAACCTAAATTTATCAAACAAAGAGTACTCGAAGTACTGGGATTGGTTGGATTAAGCCATCGCCGTAAAAATATGCCCTCTGATCTATCTGGTGGAGAGCAACAACGCGTTGTGATTGCCCGTGCTTTGGCCAATGAACCCCGAATACTTCTGGCTGATGAGCCCACCGGGAATCTTGACCCTAAAGCAACCCAGGGCATTATGGAAATCCTTAAAACGATTAATAATCGAGGAACCGCCATACTGCTAGTTACCCACGATTATGCAGTAGTTAAGAAGTATCCTTTCAGAACTGTCCGGCTTGTTGATGGTAAGGTACAAGACCTTACCTGGAAAGGTGACAAACTCGTTCCACTTAAAGCCGGGTAATTTTTCATCTTCCAGGGATGAACATCCAGCAATCAACAAATCAAATTCGAAACTATGCCCTTCAACTAGGTTTTGATGCTTGTGGATTTGCAAAAGCCAAACGTCTTGATGAAGAAGCCGAACGGTTGGAGCAATGGCTAAGCGAAGAAAGACATGGCACCATGGACTGGATGGCAAACAACTTCGAGAAAAGGGTCGACCCTACCCTTTTGGTTCCAGGCTCCAAAACAGTTATTTCGCTACTGGCGAGTTACTACCATCCATCTCACGAACAACAAATTGGGGTTACCACCCAGCCTTTAATTGCGAAATATGCACAAGGGAGAGATTACCATAAAGTCCTCAAGAAGAAATTGAAGGATTTGTTTTCATTCATCAATGAACTTTTAGGAGGGATCGAGGGACGGTTTTTTGTAGACTCAGCTCCCGTATTGGATAAAGCCTGGGCAGTACAAGCCGGGTTAGGTTGGGTAGGAAAAAACTCCAATGTTCTCAATAAAAACCTTGGCTCCTATTTTTTCATCGCTGAATTAATTATAGACCAAGAATTGAACTATGACGCCCCTACTACCGATCATTGTGGTACTTGTACAGCGTGCATAGAAGCATGCCCCACCGATGCGATTTATGAAGCATATAAAGTAGACGCAACAAAGTGTATATCCTACCTCACTATTGAACATAAAGGAGAAATAGACAAACAATACCATACAGATATAGAAAACTGGGTCTTTGGATGTGATATTTGCCAGGATGTATGTCCATGGAATAGCAAAGCTAAACTCACGAATATGATTGATTTCTATCCCAGAGAGAATGTAGTGAATAAGAACCTGCAAGAATTGCTCCTCATTTCAGAGCCAGAATTCAATAACATATTTCTCGGAAGTGCTGTGAAGCGTACGAAGTTTTCTGGCTTTCAACGGAACTTAGATATTGTGAAAGCTAATTTACATGTAGGTCATTCTGAACGGCAGCGAAGAACCTAACAGTGTAGTGAATCAGTCAAATCCTTCGGAAGTGTCCTCAGGATGACTAATAAGAGATTAAAACTTATCTCTCTTATCCACCAAAGCCTTATATAGAAGCTCCCTTGCGCGAAAAATATGTGCTTTCACTGTGCCCAATGGCAAATCAAGCTCATCAGCTATTTCGTCATAACTGAGTTCCTCCATATGCCGAAGCTGAATCACTTTCTTGTACTTATCGGGAAGATTCATAATAGCGTCCTGAACAATCGCCTTTCTCTCCTTCTTCATTACCGGAGCGTCCGTAGAAAAGCTCATATCCGGTAACTGAACTTCCATCTCACCATCCTTTGTTTTTATCGGATCGTTTATGGAGAATGTCTGCAATTTCTTTTTTCGGAGATAATCGATGGTATGGTTAGTAGCAATACGATATAGCCAGGTAGAAAAAGCATATTCGTTACTATAAGTCTGCAGATTCTTAAATGCTTTTATGAAGACTTCCTGTACCAGGTCTTCAACCATCTCCTGCTCCCGGATCATTTTCCGGATATGGAAAAATATAGGGCGATCGTATTTATCGACGAGCTTTTTATACGAATCTTCGTTACCTGCTAATGCATCAGCAACAAACTTGTCATCTTCAATACTACTGGCAGAAGCGTTCTCCCGCGGCGAACTATGTGAACTATTATTGTTTTCCGACATTAACTGGCTAAAATTTGAGGCTTAAAATACAAAGCTTCACGGAAATGAAAATTCTATTTTTTTTTATCTATTCCTCCAAGCACTACCCCGTGGCGAATACCACCTGTTGAAACCTGGATTTGGTTGATTTCATAAAAACTCATGAACCCTTCTAAGATAAGTAACCCCGCTAAAAAAATGTCCGTTCTTCCTTTCAAAAAAACGGGGTTTTGCTCCAAAAGCTCTTCATAAGTTTCTGAACTGAACGTAGCTATATGTTTTGAGAGTATGTTTCTGTCTATGATATAGCCGTTCAATGTTGATGCTTCATATTCTTCCATTCCTTCATTAATTGCAGCTAAGGTGGTTGCTGTACCAGCAACAGCCACTGCTGTTACATTGGAAGGAATATGAAACGCTAAGGACGAATAAAGTTGTCTAATCTCTTTTCTGCACTGTTTTATACTATCGGAAGTTGGAGGGTCGTCCACCAGGAAACGCTCTTTAAACCGTACACTTCCCATATCAAAAGAATGGTATTCCTCAATTCCCTGCTTGGTTCCAAGAGCTATTTCAGTGCTCCCTCCTCCTATATCTAATACAAAAGCTGGGGTATGATCAGAAAGCTCAATCACCGACAGAGACCCAAGGAACGTACATTGTGCTTCAGCATCTCCACTCAGAAGATTCACATCAAAACCTAATTCATTATTTACTAGACTGAGGAATTCTTCCCTGTTTTTTGCATCTCTTACAGCGCTTGTAGCTGTTATTAGCACTTCATCAACTTCCGGATATTGACTAGAGATGATTTCCTTATACTCCTCAAGTGCTGAAAAGACCCGGCTAATGCTATCTTGATGAAGCAATTTTGACTCATCAACCCCTTTCCCGAGGCGAGGTATCCGTTGTTCCTCATGAATCACATTGATGTGATTTCCCTGATGATCGGCAATAAGAAGGAGTACGGTATTCGTACCTATATCTATGGCAGCTTTCATTGTTTAAATAACATTGCTATCCACTCTTCCTGCTGCCTAGTCTCAACGTGGGTTAGTCCTTTAAGGCTTTCCTGTGCCAGGATAGTTGCCTCATCCTCTTCTAGTAAACCAGATAGTAATAGTTTTCCTTTCTTAAGGTAAACGAGTAACTCCGGAATTAATGCGATGAGTGCATTACGATTAATATTAGCCAGAATAACATCATAATTGGAAACCTCGGGTATTACTTCTAACGAGCCCAACTCTACCTTAAACCCTGAAACCTCATTAATGGCAATATTCTCTTCTGCGTTATCTTTACTCCACTCATCAATGTCGAAACCAAATACTGAATGTGCCCCTGTTTTTAATGCTGCGATACCAAGAATTCCGGTTCCTGTTCCTGCATCTAAGACATCATCTCCTTTAGAAATGATTTCAGGAATCCATTCCAGAATTAACTTCGTGGTTGCATGATAGCCTGTCCCAAAAGCCATCTTTGGATCGATGAGCAATTCAATAAGTTCCGGATCTGAGTTCGCCTCTTCCCAGGTGGGCCGCACATAAAATGAACCGATTTGAAGAGGCTTGATCGATTGCTCCCACGTTGAATTCCAATTTTGTGAAGGAATCAATTCCTCCCCTTCGATAAAAGCATCTCCTCCAAAGCCAACCAGGAAACGTTCTATTTCTTCCCTCTTTACATCATCAAACCTGTTTGCAGGAATGGATGCAATCAATCTATGATCTTCCTCTTCAAATCCTTCAAAATCTAATTCAAACAACTCTGCTATTAACAGCTCATGAAAATCATCATTAATAGAAATGCTTACCCTGATATAGTCCATTACATACGATTATAAATGAGCTCCAGGAGTACATCTCCTACAGCCTGAAGTATTTCCGTACTTATGATATCCATATTATCTTGATGAGTATGCCAGTGATCTCCGAATACAGAACTTCCCCCTTCGGCACTATTTTTATGGTTTATGATATTGATCATTGGAATATCAGTGTATTGATTAACGATATAATGATCGTCCTGGATTGCAGCTCCTCTTTGATTGAGGAATAAGTTTCCATAACCAATTTCGGCCGCAATATCCCATACCCCTTCCACTACATTTGGACCGTACAACAAAGAGTATTCTTCTTTAGGAAATTTAGCTCCCTCAGCGCCTACCATATCAAGTAGAATTGCGAATCTAGGAGAATAGCCAGGAACCGGAGGGTTTTGAGACCAATATCTTGAACCCAGGAAGTATTTATTGAGATCGCCTTGAACTCCATAATCCTCACCATCAAAAAGCACGATATCTACACCTATAGGTGGCGGGTTTTCAGAAAAAATTCGTGCTAGCTCTACCAAGACTCCTACTCCGCTCCCCCCATCATCAGCACCAAGGATATAATCAGCAACTCTAACCGTATCTTCGTCAGCTCTTGGGCGAGTATCCCAATGAGCGCTAAGCATGATCCGGTCTTGAGCAGCAGGATTAAAAGCAGCAATTATATTTGAGAGCCGAAGAGTATCAGTATAACCAGGAGTCTCAAATGATTGTGTAAAAACGCTCCCAGAGCCGGCATATATTTGAAATTTCTGTTCCAGGTATTTACGTGTTTCAACATGTCCATAGGTATTTGGAACCCTGGGCCCAAAATCAACCTGGTCTTGTATGTACTGATATGCCGAATCTGCATTAAAAACCGGGACTGCCCTTCCTTGAGGTGAGAATTGAAGTCCATCCTCATCTTTACCGGAACATCCCAGTACTAAGACAATCAGCGATAGAAGAAAAAGCTTATTCATCTCTGTGGACCATCTGTGCCGAAGATTGGTAAACCGGCATTATGATTGAATCCAGTACATTTACATGATCAGGCCTTCCTGCAACAAATACTACAATCTCAGCAATATCTTCTGCTGTTAATGGCTGCATTCCCTTGTAAACATTCTTAGCCCTATCAGTATCTCCATCAAAGCGAATATTACTAAATTCGGTTTCAACAAGGCCGGGAGAAACCATACTCACGCGAATTTTTGTGCCATGTAAATCCTTTTTAGTTGCTTCGGTAATCGCTTTAACCGCATGTTTAGTAGCACAATAAACAGATCCTCCGGGATACGCTTCATAACCAGCAGTAGAACCAATATTAATGATATGGCCAGAATTACGTTCCAGCATCTTGGGAGCAATAAAGCGCGACATCGCTAAGACCCCTTTGATATTTGTATCAATCATGGTATTCCAGTCTTCAAAATCTCCCGATTGAATAGGGTCGACTCCTTTAGCCAGGCCGGCATTATTTATTAGGACATCTATGTTCAGCGCTAGATTTTGCACAAATTCTCTACAAGCCTCAACTTCCCGGATATCGAATACCTCATAGGCAACAATTACTTTGAATTGTTCAAGTATTGATTTTGAAAGGTCTTCGAGTCGCTCTTTTCTTCTTCCAGTGAGAATCAAATTGCATCCCTGTCGGGCAAACTCTAAGGCACAAGCCTGTCCTATGCCAGCGGTAGCACCTGTAATTAATACTGTTTTACCTTTTAGTCGATTCATACTCTATTTAATGATACCCGGAACGATTTAATCAAGAAGTTCAACCAATCGGGCGGCATTCAGAAGCTTCGACTCCTGAAAAGAATTAGCCATGAACTGAATTCCATATGGTAACCCATTTGAATGGGTACCTGCAGGCATACTTATACCACATATTCCAGCGAGATTGGCCGAAATGGTATATACATCATTTAAGTACATTTGTACGGGGTCATTAAGCTCAGAGCCTATATCAAATGCCGTACTCGGAGCGGTAGGTGTTACAATTACATCTACCTGTTCGAAGGCGTTGGTAAAATCTTCTTTAATTAGCCTTCTTACTCTTTGAGCTTTGCCATAATATGCATCGTAGTAACCCGCACTTAAAACATAAGTACCTAACATGATCCTACGTTTCACCTCTACTCCAAAACCCTCAGTCCTTGATTTCTTATACAACCGGGTTAATGGAGCATCTAATTTGTCAAGTTCTAGCTGAAGCTGATCCGCTTCATTTCCTTCGGCATTCTTGATGGCCAATTTAAAATTCTCTTCTTCCGCTTTGAGTTCATTAAGCATTTCATCTTTGTCAGCTCGATGACCATACCTGATACCATCGTACCTTGCGAGGTTACTGGATGCTTCCGCGGTGGCTAAGATATAATAGGTGGCAATCCCATATTTAGAATGTGGCAACTCTATAGGTACTAATTCTGCCCCATCAGCTTCCAGTTTTGAAATAATATCTTTAACACCTGCTTCAATCTCGGGATCTAGCCCATCACCAAATAGCGCAGAAGGAACTCCAATACGTATTTTCTTCTCCGGATTCTTCAATAATGAAAGATAATCTTCCTTCTCACTTCTTGAAGAAGTATTGTCCCTTTCATCAAAGCCGGCTATAGTTTGAAATACATTTGTCACATCTTCAACACTATTCCCAAACGGCCCAATAGAATCAAAAGAAGAAGCAAAAGCCACTAACCCATACCGTGAAACTCTTCCATACGTTGGTTTTAACCCAATCACTCCACAAAACGAGGCAGGTTGCCGAATAGATCCACCAGTATCAGAACCAAGGGTAGCATTTACCATACCTGCAGCCACAGCAGCGGCACTCCCACCGGAAGATCCCCCTGTTACTTTTGTAAGATCATGAGGGTTTTTTGCAGCACCATAATGGCTGTACTCATTGGTAGAGCCCATAGCGAACTCATCCATATTGAGCCGCCCAATAAGAATGGCATCTTCCGATTTTAGGCGCTCAATAACCGTGGCATCATATACACTCTCAAAGTTAGAGAGCATTTTTGACGCGCAGGTTGTGGGCTTTCCACGCTCACAAATTACATCTTTGATACCCATTACTGCACCGAGTAACGAGCCAACTCCACCTTGTTCCACCTTTTTTTGAATGGCTTCAGCCTGACTGAAGGCGTCTTCAAAATCTAGGTAGACAAATGCATTTACATCATCATTCTTTGCTTCAATCTGAGACTTGTACTCGGCAACCAAATCGCTAAGTGTGATCTCTCCAGCCAGTACTTTAGCCCTGGCTTCAGCAATAGTGCTAATCGTCAAATCGTCCTCTACGGTTATTTAGAAGTCTTTTTGGTTTCATCATGATTGATGGCATCGTCAATGTCTCTTGAGCTCTCCTCGATTTCTTTTTTGATATCTTTCGATGCCTGTCTGAATTCTTTGATTCCCTGACCTAAGCCTCGGGCTAATTCGGGAATTCGTTTGGCTCCGAAAAATACGAGAACGAAGATCGCAATAATGATGATTTCGGTAGTTCCAATTCCATTAAACATAAAATAATCCTATATGGATTTTAGTTGATGTATTTGTGCGAAGATAACAATATTTTCGGCACGATTTGAGCGCAAAAAAAATTTATTGAATACTTGAATTTTATCGCGCTCCCATGTTTAATGTAACCGTTGAATTGCTACAATTTTTTAAACCAAAGCTAAACTTATGATTTGGACAGTTGAACTAGCTGCTGCATTGGATGAAGCTCCCTTTCCCGCAAGTAGAGATGAACTTATAGAGTGGGCCGAACGAAATGGACTTCCTAAGCAGGTGATTGTGAATCTCGAAGAGTTAGAAGAAATTGACGAAGGTGAAGACACTATCTACGAAGGAATTGAGGACATCTGGCCCGATTATATTCGGAAAGAGGACTTCTTCCATAACGAAGAGGACGAAGGATTCGATTACGACGACGTTTAGAACACTTACTCCTTAACAATTTTTATAAGGCCGCAGTACCTGTGGTCTTTATTTTTTTTCTTTGAAAACCCAAACCCGCACGTTACTTCTAATCTTTGCGCTAGCACTGAGCATAGTGCTACAAAGTGGGTTTTTGTCTCCAACATTCTCTCAGACTTCTCCCTCAGTAGACTCATCAAGTGTTGATGATGTAATACGCCGTGTACGGTTTTCAGGTAATCGTTTTGTAAGAGACAGAACGCTTGAAAACCTGGTTCGAACAAGAACTAATAGAGAATTTTTGGGTATTCCCAGGTTTACTCCCTGGTATTATTTTTGGCAGCTAAGTAATGGGAGCTTTGGGGAAGAACCTGCTTACTTAGATCGCCAGATAGTAATCAACGATATGGAGCGTATCCGGTTGTATTATGAGTCCCTGGGTTTCTTGAATGTACAGGTCGATACAACCATCGTAGAATTCAGGTCAAAGAAAATTGAGGTCTCCTTCCTAATTGAGGAGAATGAGCCTACTACCATTCAAACTCTCTCCTATTCCGGCTTCCCCAATTTTGACGATCCAGAACTAAAACGAAGATTTTTTATCCAAAGCCCTCTAACGAGACAAGGAATTAATGATTCTACCTACCAGGTCAACCGGCAATTCAATTCCCAAGAACTTAAGAATGAGCAACTGCGAATATTAAGCTTCCTAAAAAATAATGGGTATGCATCGGTAGACAGAGACTCAGTAATAGCATTTGTAATAAAAGATTCGGTGGATGCTCTAAAAAGAGATGTTGTGTTTCGGGTATCGCCAGGAAGCGTTTACCGATTTGGAGATTTAGAAGTAAAGCTGGCTGACCCTACCCCTCCTGATACCTACACTCAATCGCGTACCCTTGAAGGTGAACCCTTTGCCCTGGACACCAATAAAGTATACCTGCAGAAAGAGCCAGGATCAGACACCAGGTTTTCCTTGCTTTCCGATCAAATTCTTTTCAAGCCAGGAGATATCTACAACGAAGAGCAGTATCTCCAAACTGTAAAAGAATTCCAGAACCTAGGTATGTTGTATATCCGAAGGTTTGGACAAAATAGGAATGGAGTCCGTCCCGATTTTACCAAGGAAAAAATTCCTGTTTACTTCGACCTGGAAACCATTACTAAACATAGCATTAGTACAGAAGTTTTTGGGATGAAGCGGTATGGATTTGGTACTGGTTTTGGTGTGGACTATTCAAATAACAATGTGTTTGGAAAAGCGGAGCAGCTAAATATAGGTGCCAATGCCAGCTTCGAATTTGTAAGCTCAGGAACTCTGGAAGAAATTGCCCCTGATGATACGCTTCAATCCTCTCTTTTCAGAAGTTACGAGGTAAGTGCTGAATACACCCTTCCGAGATTAGCCTTCCCCTTCCGCTTTTTAGATAACAGCCGGTACTTCACCAGTGCATTATCGAGATATACACTTTCTTACAGCAGGTCCGATCAGCTATATTTCGATATCAATTCCGATGTTCGTTTTAACTATCGTTATGAAGTTCAACATAATGATCGTTTTTCTTCCTTCCTCGATTTAATAGAACTCGATATCGTTGATACAAACCCTTCGGATGAATTCACTCAAAACCTAATTGATGAGTTTGGTGAAAACTCGCTGGAATTTATCCGGATTCTCCAGGATTTCGAGCCCCAGGTTTCCTCTATCATTCGATATAGTTTCAGGAGCCAGAATACAAATCTCATAAAGAGAAATTTCGGATACTATAGCGAATACTCTATTTCGGCAGGTGGTAACATTCCTTATGCGCTAGATCGGTTTATTATTACTCCCGGTACCGTGGAACAAGAGCTTCCTTCCCTTTTTGGACTAAGCAATAACAGTTTACAGTACAGCCGATTTGTGAAGCTTACAGCTGACTACCGTAAATATTACCCACTTTCGCCCAGTTCGGTATTTGCCTGGAGGCTATTTGGTGGTTTTGCTCACCCTTATGGGAAAAGCACTTCCATTCCATTGAACCGACGATTCTTTGCCGGGGGAAGTAATGATATTCGCGGATGGGCACCCTTCCAGCTTGGGCCAGGAGATATTTCTCCTAATAACGTAACGATAAATGGTGGTGAAATTAAGCTTGGTGCCTTCACAGAAGCCCGACAGGTATTCATTCAGGACTTAATTGGTGCTAATTGGCATGCGGCCTGGTTCGTAGATGCTGGAAATATATGGTACCGGCCAACTGCTGACTTCAGTGATAATTCTAACCAGGAAGAACTGGAAAAAGGAAAGTTCAAGCTCAATTCTTTTTATAAGCAAATAGCCGTTGGGTCTGGCCTCGGATTACGTTTAGATTGGGAATATGTGGTGGTTAGATTTGATTTTGCTTTTCGGGCACACGACCTTGAGGACGGATGGTTTAATAACAGAAAAATGTATTTTAGCTTTGGAATCGGGCATTCCTTTTAACGACAGTTTATAGCATGAAAGACAAATTAAAGCGGTTAAAAAATCAGGCGAACATTGTATTCAATTCAAAGTTCATTAAGAATCTTTCTCCAGCCGAACGTTTTGAATTTCTACAGTTATGCCATCGACGAACGTATAAAGAAGGTGAGTTTGTCTTTTACAGAAATGACCCCGGAACGGGAATGTATTTTATCGAAGATGGACAGGTTGAACTCACCTTTAGTTTAGATGATGATAATGAAGAATCTAAAGAGGGGTTCTTGCTAGAGACTGCAGATAGTTTTGGAGCGCTGTCTATTGGTTATAACTTAAGAAGGAAATCATCGGCCAGATGTATTACCGATTGCACCCTTTTAGGGTTCTTTCAACCAGATTTTGAGCTTTTAATGGAACGTCATCCACAAATCGCTGTCAAATTTTTGCTCACCCTTTCCAACATCGCACTTCGGCAGTTAGAACGTGCTACCAATAAAATCGAAGAACTTTCCGATGCTCATACCGCCGTTAAAATCGAATTTGAAGCCTACTATGAGCAGGTAGATCCAAACGAATAATGGCACTTAAAAAGGGAGAAGAAATTACCCTAACCATTGAAGGAGCAGCATTCAAGGGTAAAGGAATTGGAAAAATAGATGGGATGGCTGTATTCGTTTCCGGAACCATGCCAGGTGATGTAGTAAAAGCCCGGATCATAAAAAGGAAAAAGAATTTTCGGGAAGCTAAACTTCTGGAGATTATTGAGCCCAGTTCTGATAGGATTATCCCTTTTTGTTCTCATGCAACGGTATGTGGCGGATGCAGCTGGCAACATGTCCCTTACGAGAAGCAACTTGAATATAAAACCCAACAGGTAACCGATCACATTCGAAGGATAGGAGAACTTGACACCCCTGTTCATCCAGCACTTAAATCAGACCAGGAATTCCATTATCGAAATAAAATGGAATACAGTGTTAGCGATAGGCGCTGGCTTACCGAAGAAGAAATCAGAAGTGAAGGGTTTGTCGATGATTCAGGGTTCTTCGCAGGACTACATGCACCTGGAAGATTTGACAAAATCCTGAATTTAAATGAGTGTCACCTACAGCAAAAAGAATCCTTCGAAATCCTCGACTTCATTCGATCCTATTGTATTGATCAAGGAATAGCCCCTTATAACACCTTTCAAAAAACGGGCTTTCTGCGGAATGTAATGATTCGGAATGCCTACCATACAGAAGATTTTATGGTGAATTTGATCACGTTCGAGGATAACCAGGATGTAATTGATGCTCTCTCGGAAGTATTGCTCAAGAAATTCCCCATCATTACTACCATCGTAAATAATATTAATGATACCCCTTCACCCACTTCGGTTGGTAGAATAGAAAAAGTAATTCATGGACCTGGTTATATCAGAGATCATATTGGAGGCTTTCAGTTCAAAATTCATCCTAATGCATTCTTCCAGACGAATACTGCCCAGGCGGAGAAGCTTTATAGTGTTGCACTAAAATTTGCCGACTTACAAGAAGGTGATGTGGTATACGATTTATATTGCGGAGTAGGCACATTAAGTCTCTACATGAGCCAAAAGGCAAGCAAAGTACTTGGTATTGAACTGGTAGATATAGCAGTAGAGAATGCCCGTTTCAATGCAAAAGAAAATGGGGTTAATAATGTCTCTTTTATTAAAGGAGATATAAAAGATGTATTTACGAACGAAGTGGTAGAGGAATTTGGAGCTCCGGATGTATTAATTACAGACCCTCCGAGGGCAGGGATGCATCCTGATGTAGTTGCTCGATTATGCGAACTCAAAGTCCCCAGAATAGTTTACGTAAGCTGCGATAGCAGCACTATGGCCAGAGATCTTAAAATCCTCTCCGAAGTTTACGATGTACTCGAAGTACAACCTGTTGATATGTTTCCTCAAACTTACCACGTGGAAGCTGTGGCTAAACTAAGGCTTAAATAGAACTCATAGCTTTCTGCACTTCAGGCAGGTATTACCTAGTGATACCGTTTCGCAAAAAATCAGGTAGTCATCTCCCCCATCCTTTAATTGATACTTCTTTTTGATCTCCGTTGCACTCATCGCAAAATTCTTTGAGATCACATTAGCCATTCTATTAGGAACTGCTTTCTGAACCTGCCTTCTACCTGGCTTAAGTACTCGTTTTACCTCAAAAATTTTCCCTTGAAAATCCTTAATAACTTCATTCGATGTATAGAGATGAGTATTGGGATGAAGCTTCTTAAGCTTATAGCGCTCTCCTACAATATTAAATGCTCCCGCTTTTCTTATGGAAACATTCGGTTCATAGATATAGCTAAGCGGTTCATTATAACTAGCTCTAGCTTTAATCTCTTCTTCGAGAGTAAATTCCAACTTCTCCTCTGACTCATTTTTGAGATTCCAGGCTTCGATCTTTGTCTTCCCGGAAAAACCTTTTTGTATATGGAATAACACTTCCTTCACCTCATTGTTAACCGCCACAATTTGCACTTTTGAGGTTCCGGGTAATCTTGTCAATGTATTTTTGATATCAATCATCGGAGATACTTTGATCAGTAGGGTACTTCCAAGGTTCACTAATACATCAAAAAGTTCCAACACATTAGGCTGGTATTCTTCAAGACTAAAAACACGTTCTTTTTTTCTATTTCTCCTGGAAGGGTCTAAATAAACCAGGTCAAATCTTCTACTATTCGATTCCAGAAAATCCTCGGCAGTTGAGTTAAAACAGTCGATGGAAGTTTTGAGCACCTTAAAATTGTGCTTGGCCAAGTCAAAAAGCCCCTTTTCTGGTTCTATATAAATGCTTTTTTCAAATTGCTGACTTAGATAAAAGGTATCTACTCCACTCCCTCCTGTTAGGTCTAAAAAGTTTTCTCCCTTTACCCATCTGGCTTTAAACCTGGCTGTTTTTTCTGAAGAAGCTTGTTCAAGATTCTGTTTGTTTGGGAAAATTACTGCGGGAGTTTTATACCATTCGGGAAGCTTAGATACTACTTTCCTTCTGGAATCAATTTGTTCTGCAACCTCTTTTATTGGGATATCAGGATATGCATTGCCCTTCATAACTATTTCAACTGGATTAAAATCCAGGTGATCTTGAATGAATTGAATTACTTTCGGGTTGTAGAGCTTCGAAATCATTACAAAAGATAACAGGAATTAAGTTACCGGGAATTTATTTGTGAAAGTTTCCATCATAGGAGCCGGTATTGGCGGTTTAGCAACTGCCTGTATACTTGCTGCAAAAGACAATGAGGTCACCGTTTTTGAAAAAAACAGCAAGGCTGGTGGAAAATTAAATATCTACGAGGAACAAGGGTTTAGATTTGATACAGGTCCCAGCCTGTTAACTATGCCACATATCCTCGAAAAATTATTTAGTGAGTGTGGGGAAGAACTTTCTGATCATCTCACTCTCCTTCCTCTTAAACCAATTTGCCGCTACAATTACCAGGATGGAACCATCTTTAACTGTTTTGAAGATCCTGAGAGAACTACTGAAGAGATAGCGAGATTTTCAAAACAAGATTCAGAAGCATACCTAAGCTTCCTAGCTCACTGTGAATCTCTTTATGAAAAAACAGAACAGGCTTTTATAAGAAATCCATTGTTCGACCTTTCCGATGTTAAAAACCTGCATTTCCCTTCCTTTTTTGGCATTGATGCATTCTCAACGGTGAGTGATTCTGTGGATAAGGCATTCAAATCTTCCTATATGCGAATGTTCTTTAAGAGGTTCACTACCTATAATGGGTCTTCGCCCTACCAGGCTCCTGCTACTCTCAATGTAATCCCTCATGTTGAGCTTAACCAGGGAGGGTTCTATGTATCAGGTGGGATGTACAAAATTGCTGAAGCCCTGCTTGTTCTTGCTGAAAAGGTTGGAGTTCGTTTCCGGTATGAATCTCTTATTGACGAAATAGAGGTCATGGATGGTAAAGCATCCGGGATTAGAATTGGAGAAAATCGCTTCAAATCTGATATAGTAATTGCCAACAGTGATACTTCCGAAACATTGATCAACTTGATAGCTGAGGATCATTTTCCTTCCAGAAAAAAGGACAAAGTGAGCCGTATCGAACCTTCCTGTTCAGGCTTTGTGATACTATTGGGTGTCGAAAAAAAGTACGAACAGCTAGTGCATCACAACATCTTTTTCACCAACAACTACGAACATGAGTTCTATCAAATCTTTGATAAAAAGGTGATGCCCGATGATCCTACTATTTATGTAGCCAATACCTCCTACTCAGATCCTTCTCACGCTCCGGAAAACAGTTCGAATCTATTTGTGCTCGTAAATGCTCCTTATTTATCAGAAAGCTATTCATGGATTGATAAAGGTCAGAAGTACGCCACTCATGTGATCAATGAACTTGAAAAAAGGGGATTAACTGATCTTTCTGGAAGCATCAAAGTTCAACATATCATTACCCCGGAAGATTTTTACGAGCTCTACCTCTCTAATAGAGGAAGTATCTATGGTACTTCTTCGAATAGTAAGTTCTCCGCTTTTGTCCGTCCAAGAAACAAATCCAGAGTAATAGATGGGCTTTACTTCGTGGGAGGTTCAACACATCCCGGAGGTGGAATTCCACTAGTTATACAATCTGCATTTAATGCTGTAGAGCTAATAGAGCGTTACGAGGGTTGAACTACACCTTGTTTGCCTAAGTGAATGACTTCAACGTCAGAGATTTTTCCATCACCTATAGTAAACCGGACAATGGTTCTATATTCCTGGAAGCCCTGTTTACCGGCTGCGCCTGGATTAATATATAGCATCTTATTCAATGACTGATCCCTGGATATTCTAAGGATGTGGGAATGTCCGCAAATGAAAACATCCGGAGTATTTTCTTCGATCTCTTTACGGATGGGAATACAATATCGACCAGGAATACCGCCAATGTGTGTCATCCAAAAATCGATACCGTTTCTAACAAAGCGTTGATGCAATGGAAACTCCCTTCGAATATCCTCTCCATCTATATTTCCATATACCCCCAAAACCGGAGCAACCTCTTTTAGCTTATTAGCAATTTCAATAGTACCAAAATCGCCGGCATGCCAGATTTCATCGCAATCTTTGAAGTAATCGAATACCTGAGGATCAAGGTAATTATGGGTATCTGAAATAAGCCCTATTTTGATCATAAATTCATTATCATCATTGCCAGATTAAACAGCTCGCAAATAAAAGGTTTTTTACTGACTTCTTCTATACCCGCGCTCAACATTCATATCTACCATATCATTCATTGTTAGGATTCAGCATTATAATCGTAACCTGGAACGGCCTAAATCACTTAAAACGCTTCCTGCCATCAGTAGTTAACACCAATTACGGAAATTACGAAATTATTCTTGCTGATAATGCATCTACCGATGGATCAATAGAATGGGTTAGGGAGCAATACCCCTCCGTTAAAATCGCCTCCTTTGATGATAATTATGGATATACAGGAGGTAATAATAAAGCTGTTCCCTACGCAGAAAAAGAAATACTGGTTTTTTTGAACAACGATGTGGAAGTCACACCAGAGTGGCTATCAGGGTTAAGTCGGGTATTTGAACAAGACGCAACTGTATCCATTGTTCAACCAAAGATTAAGTCTTATAAAAAGAAAGATTTCTTTGAATATGCCGGAGCAGCAGGCGGATATCTCGATTGGTTAGGTTATCCATACTGCAGGGGAAGAATCCTTGATGTTGTAGAGGAAGACAAAGGGCAGTATGATTCGATAGTTCCTATAACATGGGCATCTGGTGCAGCTTTGGCAATCAAAAAAGAATGCTTTAACTCACTACATGGATTCGATGAAGATTTTGAATTCCATATGGAAGAAATTGACTTATGCTGGAGAGCATTGAATCGTGGTTATAAGGTCTTCTTTACTCCGCTCAGTACAGTTTATCATTTAGGAGGCGGTTCTTTGCCAATGGGTTCTCATAGAAAAGTGTATTATAATTTTCGGAATAGCCTGTACATGCTTTGGAAAAACCTTCCTCTTTCTGTCTTATTGATCAGGTTTCCCATTCGCATTGCGATGGATATTGTAGCAGCCCTTCGTTCATTGCTGACATTCAATATGGCTGAACTTTCTGCGATCATAAAAGCTCATTTCCATTTTTGGATGAGAATCTCATTAGCTCAAAAAAAGAGAAGAACTACAAAAACCAGTAACGCCCATGAAGCTTTAGGCAATATATTTCTTGTCTGGAATTTCTTTGCTCGAAGGAACAAAACCTACAATCAACTTGTAAAGAATGACTCTTGAACGCTTTCTTGATGCCATTCTTCCCTTCATCAAAAAGTGGCTCTTCACTTTACTGTTGTTAACCCCGGGGTGGATATTAGTGGAGCAATTTTGGTTAGTACTATCCAGCAACATCATGTTCGCTGTTAACTATCCCTACCCTTTTTTTGTTTCACCATTTTTCTTTGTGATGGATGCAGTCACTTTAATCATTCATGAAGGCGGGCATACCATATTTGGAATATTTGGATGGCGTTTTCTTACCATTTTGGGAGGAAGCTTAATGCCCTGGTTGATCTTTTTTGCCATTGCCTTAAGCGCCTGGCTTAAACGTCAGGTCTATCTTACTCAGTTTGGATTATTTTGGTTATCATACTCCTGGTTTGATGCTGCGGCATATTGCATGGATGCTTATTACCAGAATCTCCCACTTATTGGGAATTTGCCTAAATCAGCACATGATTATACCAATATGCTTTCCATGCTTAAAATTCTTCACAAATACGAAACTGTGGCATGGGTTATGTTTGGAATTGCTGTTGTGATTCTATTGCTCTCCCTGGCTGCTCCGGTATTAAAAAGAAAAGAAGTGGAGTACATTGATTTAGGAAAGTTGTTAAAGAAAAGCGGGCTTTAACAGCCCGCTTAAAAGATGGAAAAGCTTATTTCCAGGCTCCAAGAATAAGCCCCATAATGGTAAATACCACTGTCCAGTACCCACCATTGATAAGTGTAAGTTTGAATGGTTTTTGCTCATATAAGTATGAAGTAGCAAACACAAAGAAAATCCATCCAAAGCCAGTCAAAAAGCCATAAAAAGCTCCCATTCCCGCATCAATAGTCGGATCGTTTAAGAACATTGCCAGGCAGTAAGCCATGATCAATTGAAAAACAAACGACAGGCCAAAAGTCTTAGCCATATTGCCTTCTTTGGCTTTTTCTTCTGTCATTCCAACAAGCTCCATCCATGCCTTACCAAAGACTGGGCCATACCATGGGAACCCAACAACAAACCCTACTAAAGCTGATACTACCACCGCCAAATAGTTAATATCCATTTCCATGTTTATTCCTATTAGTTAATAATTTATCCTGCAAACACACATCATGTTGGCAGCCATAGAATTAACGGAAAAAGAAGTATTAGTGCCAATCCTCTCTTTTTTCAAGATCGATGTACAAAAAAGCTTTGCTTAGAAATGCTTTCCCATAGTTTTTGTACCTTTAGCCCGGTTTTAAAAAAACCTAATTCACATAATATTGACTATTGAATGGATAGATCTGATTACACCATTACAAAATCCATAGATCATGTAGGAATCGAAGAACGGGTAGCTCGATTAAATAAGAGAAGCATTAAGAAAAGTGCTAAAATGAGCGGGCTTAAATTAGCACTTAGTATGATGGATTTAACCACTTTGGAAGGGAAAGATTCCGACGGAAAAGTGATCCAGTTATGCCAAAAAGCCAAACTTCCTTATGCAGCATTACCAGAGCTTCCAAAAGTAGCTGCTGTTTGTGTATACCCTACTATGGTACGTCTGGCTAAGAACCAGGTAAAAGGTACGGGTATAAACGTAGCTAGTGTGGCGACAGCTTTTCCAAGTGGGATGGCTCCTTTATCAGTAAGAATCGATGACACCAAATTTGCTGTGGATGAAGGTGCTGATGAAGTGGACATGGTGATAAGCCGTGGAGCTTTTCTATCCGGTGAGTACAACAAAGTATTTGATGAAGTAGCTGCCGTTAAAGAGGCATGTGGAGAAGCCCATTTAAAAGTGATCCTCGAAACAGGTGAACTTCATACTTATGAAAATGTTCGAAAAGCCAGTGATATCTCCATGGATGCTGGTGCTGATTTTATAAAAACATCTACCGGAAAAATAAGTCCCGCAGCAACCCAACCAGTTACCCTGGTAATGCTGGAAGCTATTCGTGATTTCTATTATCGAACTGGCAAAATGATTGGAATGAAACCAGCTGGAGGTATAAGAACAGCTAAACAAGCACTTCAATATTTGGTACTTGTTAAAGAAACACTTGGTGCTGCCTGGCTGAATAAGGATTATTTTCGATTTGGTGCCAGTTCTCTCGCTAACGATGTGCTTATGCAAATTGTAAAACAAGAAACCGGACAATACCAAAGCCCGGATTATTTTTCAGTGGATTAATTTAGACTACTATGTCACAAACTACCGAAACAAAAGAAGTTCCTTACAAACCCACTTCCCCAAATTCTAAACTCGATTTTGCTTCTGTATGGGAGTATGATCCGGCACCGGAGAGTACCAGCCATGTAGACATTAAAGAACGATACGAGCTGTTCATTGGAGGTAAGTTTGTAAAACCATCGAAAGACAGATATTTCCCAAGCATCAATCCTGCTAATAAAGAAGTAATCACAGAGTTTGCTGAAGCAACTCAAAGTGATGTTGATGATGCAGTAAAAGCCGCAAAAAAAGCATTTAAAGGAGAATGGGGTGCATTAGCTCCTAAAACAAGGGGTAAATATCTCTTTCGAATAGCAAGAATGTTGCAGGAAAGAGCCCGAGAATTCGCTGTTCTTGAAAGTATGGACGGTGGAAAACCCATTCGAGAATCAAGAGATGTGGATGTACCCTTAGCTGCGGCTCACTTCTTCTACTATGCAGGCTGGGCTGATAAACTGGAATATGCCTTCCCTGGTAAAACCCCAGAACCTATAGGTGTTTGTGGCCAGATCATTCCCTGGAATTTTCCACTACTAATGCTTGCCTGGAAAATAGCTCCGGCCCTTGCTTGTGGTAACACAGTAGTGCTAAAGCCTGCTGAAACAACCTCACTTACCGCTCTTAAATTTGCTGAATTAGTTAAAGATGCGGGGGTTCCTGATGGAGTAGTAAATATAATTACCGGTGCCGGTCAAACAGGCGCTGAAATAGTGAATCATGAAGATGTAGATAAAATCGCATTCACGGGCTCCACTGCGGTAGGCAAACTGATTCAACGATCTATTGCTGGTACTAATAAGAAATTCACCCTTGAGCTTGGAGGAAAAGGAGCACTTATCATTTTTGAAGACGCAGCCATAGACCAGGCTGTGGAAGGTGTTATAAATGCCATCTTCTTTAACCAGGGACATGTCTGTTGTGCCGGATCCCGGCTTTTAGTTCAGGAAGGAGTTGCTGACGAGTTGGTTAAAAAGCTAAAAGATCGAATGGAAACACTTATTGTAGGTGATCCCCTAGACAAGAACACAGATATTGGAGCTATCAATTCTAGCCAGCAATATGATACAATTAACTCATTCCTGGAGGTAGGTTTAGATGAAGGAGCTGATGTTTACCAAAGCAAATGTTCCATACCTGATACCGGCTTTTTTATTCGCCCTACTCTTCTCACGAATGTATCTCAAAGCAACCGGGTAGTTCAGGAAGAAATCTTTGGGCCGGTTCTTACCATCCAAACTTTCCGTACCGCTGATGAAGCCATTCAAAAGGCCAACAATACTCCTTATGGCTTAGCAGGAGGAGTATGGACAGATAAAGGTTCAAAGATATTTAAAGTTGGTTCAGGGTTACGTTCAGGGGTAGTATGGGCGAATACTTACAATAAATTTGATCCTACATCACCATTTGGTGGTTATAAAGAAAGTGGAATTGGACGGGAAGGTGGACTGCATGGGCTGGCTGCTTACCTAAACCTTAAATGAGATTAAACAGTAATGAGTGAACATTTAGAAGTACTTAAAACTTATAAAATCTATATAGGCGGGAATTTCCCACGAACCGAGTCAGGCAGATACTACAAAGTATTTGATAGTGAAAAAGAATTACTGGCCAATGCTTGTTTATGTAGCAGGAAGGATGTTCGAGATGCGGTTAAAAGCGCTCGTGGGGCATTCTCAGGATGGAAATCAAGAAGTGCATACAACCGGGGTCAAGTGCTCTATAGAATTGCTGAAATGCTGGAAAGCAGACGAGCAGAATTTGAAAAGCAGCTTTCTGTAATAGGTTTTTCAGCTTCAGAAGCGGAAGCCGATGTGAATGCTTCGATCGACCGGCTTATTTACTATGCAGGATGGACCGACAAATATCAACAGGTTTTTGGATCGGTAAACCCGGTTGCAAGTGCTCACTTTAATTTTAGCTTACCAGACCCTACAGGGGTAGTAGCTATTCTTGCTCCTGAGCAGAGCCCTTTGCTTGGGCTGGTCTCCTTAATTTCTCCCGCTATTGCAGGAGGTAATACTTGTGTAGTCCTGGCTTCAGAAACCTATCCCCTTCTTTCCATTCTTTTTGCGGAAGTATTAAATGCTTCAGACGTTCCAGGAGGCGTTGTAAACATACTAACTGGAAAAAAAGAAGAATTAGGGGAACATTTTAGTGGGCATATGGATGTAAATGCTATCATCTATACCGATACATTATCTACTGAAATGACAAAAATGATTGATGAACTTGCCACTGATAATCTTAAAAGAGTCGTTAAGAAAGCTATATCGGATTGGTACGATGAAAAGGCTCAAAGCCCTTACTTCATAACTGATTTCCAGGAAACCAAAACTACATGGCATCCCATTGGCTTCTAATATGTCCCGAATAGGTGTTTTATTACTATTCATAATTTTCCAGGCTTGTTCTGGTAGTCAGCCAATTATTGAGACTGATACTACTGCTAGTAATGAAGCTGAAAACCCAGTAAGCACTCCTGAACCAGTATCTCCCCCGGTTTCTACTGATTCATACTTGGATACCTACCGAAGTACGCTCTCTGATACTTACCAAAATAGAAGTAATACGGTACCTGAAGGGTATGCCAGAATAAAAGTTGAGGAAGAAGATGAAGACGAAGAAAACTTATTCGAGGGGTACCGGGTTCAAATATATTCAGGGCAAAATGTTGCGTTTGCTGATACAATAGCATCCATTTTTCGCGCCTGGTCAGATACTACTATCGTTGGGTATCAGGCTGAGACCTACACTTTTTTCAGAACTCCATACTATCGAGTACATGTCGGTGATTTTCATGACCGGGACAAGGCTATCTACTTCTCAAACCTTTTGAAGCGACGTTTTAGAGAAGCATGGGTTGTTTACGACCGGGTTGATCCCTGGAGAGTCCCCTCTGATACCACAATGATTTATACGAAATAGAGTTTTATAAACTATTCATATTTCTTTTCTTTAGGCTAATAAGAATCTTTTTTTCGTAATTCATTTATGAGGACGTTACTTCTTTTATTGGGAGCATTTTTAATCACTCCTGTTTCTACTGAAAACCCAGTTAGTATTTCAGATTCTATTGAAGATCATAGAACTAATACGGGTACCATATCCGGAACAGTAACTCTACCAGCTATCCAAAGCACCTCCAACAATCGATTTAGGGGCAGAACTTATAGGAACAGAACCTCTGGTGATTCAAACTCAGATCAGAATACGGCCTCGACAAATAATTTTAATGATGTAATTATCAGTGCTCACCCAATCTCGTTTACCGTAGAAACTGCTCCTTTAGGAGAACCTGCCCGGATTATTCAGAAAGATGCAGTGTTCATACCACGGGTTACAGCAGTTACCGTAGGCTCTACTGTTCAATTTGTTAATGATGATCCTTTCTTCCACAATGTATTCAGCCTTACTCCGGGGGCAAAGTTCAATATAGGACGGCGACCAAAAGGAGATGTATACAGCAAAGTAGTACCTGAACTTAACTGGAGAGTAGAGGGTATTGGCCCAATAAGTGTTTACTGTGACATTCATTCACAAATGAATGCCATTATCCTAAGCCTTGATACCCCTTATTTCACCAGAGCCAATGAAGATGGTTCTTACTCATTAGACAACCTCCCTCCTGGCGATTATGAGATAAGAGCTTATCATCCTCGATTCAATTTGATAATTCAGGAAATAAGCGTTTCTGAAAATGAATCAAAGAATATAGTCCTGGAGTTTTCATAATTGTGTTATGAAAATAGGTTTTCCAATTAGGCTTAAGCTTTTCCTCCTACTTTCTCTGCTCACAATTGCTGTACTATCTACCGTACTAATTGCCATAAATAACATTTCTTCGAAAACGATCAGAGAAGAAGTAATCTCTGACTTCAGCAACCTCCAGGAAGTATTTAAAATCCAGCAAGATTCTAAGTACAAGCGCCTAATTGAGTCTGCTATTTTAGTAGCTGAAAATCCAGCCTTCAAGGCCAATGTAGAGCTCAAGGATGAAAGCAGTGTATATTTTAGTGTACTTGAGTTCTCCAACTTCGCTGAAACAGATCTTATCATTGTTACTGATGATATAGGAAACACGCTGGGTTGGTTTAGGAGACAGGATTTGCATGGTACTAACCTAAGCGGTTTGGAATATGTCTCCGACGCCCTAGAAGGATATTATCCCGAATACAGCCCGGAGTGGCCTTCGACCTGGGCATTTGAAAACGAATTATACCAAGTAGTTTCTATCCCTATTCTTAAGGCTGGTGATGTGGTAATAGGCACCCTAACTTTTGGAGCCAAATTCACTGATACCGAAGCTGAAGAATTAACGCTGAATACAGAAATAGATATATCTCTTTTCCTGGAACAAGATATGATCGCCACTTCTGATAGTGCCTTTAGGAGTGAAGATTTCTGGCCTTTCCTTCTTACTTACCCTGAACTGGTAGATTCAGTCACTTCGAACCTTGTTCTTTCTTCAACCCTTCAAACGGATGTGAATGATACCGAAATGCTCCTGGCAGTTTCTCCTCTCGGTACTGGTGAAAAGGCGTTTTTTATTGCTACTGTCCCAGTAGCAATGGAATTCTCTTCTTTACAGCTTTTACAGGAAAATCTTCTTTTCATAGCCATTGCAGCCATCTTTGTAATCATTCTCCTCTCCATCTTTTTAGGAAATGTATTTACCTCTCCGATAAAAAAACTCAGTGAGGCCATGGGTGAGGTTTCTGAAGGAAAATTTGATGTTACCGTTCAGTCAAATACAAAAGATGAAATTGGTTTTATGGCAAACCGTTTCAATGAAATGACCATAGGCCTTAAAGAGCGATTCGCCCTGCAAAACTATGTAGGTACTCATACCCTAGAAATGATCCAGGACACTTCAGATGGGAGATTACAACTTGGCGGAAGCAGGCAGGAGCTTGCCATTTTATTTACAGATATTCGGGGGTCCACAGCAAAAATCGAAAAAACTGATCCTGAGGACTTCATCCAAAACCTAAATAAAACCCTCACTTCCCAGGCAGAAGCTGTTTCCCAATATGGGGGCTCTATCGATAAGTTCGTTGGGGATTCCATCATTGCTTTATTCAGTGGTGAAGACGCCTTAAAAAGAGCTATTGAAGCCTCTGTAGCTATGCAGAAAGATTTTTATGGAGATGATAAACTCTCCAACTTCTTCAAAGGCCTGGGAATTGGTGTAAATTACGGAAGCATGGTACTGGGCAACATGGGGGCAAGTGAACGAATGGATTATACTGTAATAGGCCCAGAGGTAAATTTATGCGCACGGCTTTGTTCTGCTGCTGAGTCTGGCCAAATACTGCTCCCAAAAATGAAGGTTGAGGAACATCGCCTCGCCTACGATTTTAATTTTAAAGATGTAGAACCCAAGTCTTTGAAAGGGTTCTCAAACCCAATAGATACGGTTGAGGTACTGTATGAATAAAACCCTACTCCTTGTTTTAATTTCATTACTGCCTGTGCTTGGATTTTCCCAGGTGCAAATAAACGGCTCGGTTGACGCAGCGATTAAAGCGGGCGGTAAAGAATCAGGATTCTTTGTGAATGGAATCCCGGAAGACTTTACCCACCTTCACGCAACAGCTGAAGAGTTTAACCTCCTGCTTTTCGCTCCCCTATCTGAGAACTTCTATACTGAAGCGAGGGTCAAAATCAGTACATTTCTGACCGGAAAATTGGGAGTGCCAAAGCTGGAACTGGCTAATGTCACTTATAGCCCGGCAGATAAGAACTATTTTCTTTCTGCAGGAAAAATCATACTGCCCTTTGGTTTCTATCCTAATCGGCAACTACAAATAGATCGCACTTTTATAGATTATCCAATGTCCTATTCGTACAGCCTGTTCATTTCAAGAGAACGGGGTTGGTGGAAAGGAACGCGTGGAAAATACTATACCGATGAAACTGCGTCAGAAGATAGAGACTACGGAATCAATACTCTTTTTTACGGAGGGTATACTACAGGACTTGTTTACGGAGTGGAGAATCAAAAAAGCAGTTTCAGGCTAGCATTAACTAATGAGTCTCCTACCGGTTATGATGCTTCCAACATAAATACATTGGCTGGAATGATGAGATGGACTCATTCTCCAAACGCCTACCTTACTTTTGGCTTATCTGCTTCTCATGGAAGTTTTATGCATCAAAGTGCTGTTCATGATTCTGTTGACTATGATTTCGACCTGAGTAAGTTTACTCAAACTGCTCTTGGATTCGATATTCAACTAGGCTTTACTTATTTCGAGATCGTTTCAGAACTCACCTATTCAAAATGGAAAGTACCCGGATATACAAATGAAGATGGGTTTATAGAACAAACAAATCGCGAATTGGAAGAATTTGACCTGGCAAATATTGCCGCTAACATTGATATCCGATACGAACCTCCATTCTTTACCGGGGGTTACTTTGCTTTGCGAGCAGATCAGTTATACTTCCCAACGGCAAACTCGGCTACACAAGGTGGTGATTTTATGTGGGATTATGATATTACCAGGCTCACTGCCCTTGTTGGATACAAATTAGATAGAAACGTATTACTTAAAATTGCAGTTGCAGAACAGGATAATTTCAACGGAGATTTTTACTCATTCAAAGCCTATGTAACCGCAGCATTTTGATGGGAATAAATAATCGAAAGTTTTTGTTAGGCAAGAACTAATAGATCACATGAAAGCATTAATAAAATTTGTCGTTCTCCTCGGCGCCTTTTTTACCTTTACACTTTTACTGTTCAAAGTATTAGGGGTTCTGTCAGTTGATGATATAAAATACTGGCTCGAACAAGCCATGACCCTGTCTCCCTGGATTGTAGGTGGAGTAATCGTTCTGCTGCTCTTAGTGGATCTTTTTATAGCTATTCCTACCCTCTCCCTAACCATTTTGTCAGGATTTTTTCTCGGGCTTGAGTTAGGAGTCTTCTATTCCACACTGGGAATGATTGGAGCTGGAACGATGGGTTATGTGATCAGCAGATTTCATGGTGAGAAATTGCTGCGCTTTATTAGTAAAGACCAGAAACAGTTGGATGAAATGAAAAGATTGTTCCATCAGTTCGGGCCTTTTTCTTTGATGTTATGTCGCGCCGCGCCAATGTTGCCGGAAGTTACTTCATGTTTGGCGGGGGTTACGCGTATGCCTTACCTGAAATACCTACTCTTCTATATGATCGGAACCCTTCCCTATTCCATCATCGCGGTTTATTCTGGCTCCATTAGCACGGTAGAAAATCCCAACCCTGCGATTTTCACTTTCCTAGGAATTTTCGGCGGACTCACTATTGTCTGGATGATATTTCTGTACTTCAATAAGCAGAAGCTAAGGAAAGAGGTTTAGTTTCTTTTTTTTGTCATTCTGAGGCCACCGCCGAAGAATCTAACCGAATGGTTTACCCAATTAGATCCTTCGCAGGAATGCTCAGGATGACTGATCAAACATTAAACCGGAAGAGCATTACATCCCCATCAACCACGGTGTATTCTTTTCCTTCCTGTCTCATTTTACCCGCTTCCTTGGCGCCTTTCTCGCCACTAAATTCAACATAGTCATCATAAGCTATGGTCTCAGCACGGATAAATCCTTTTTCAAAATCGGTATGGATGACACCAGCAGCCTGCGGAGCTTTCGTTCCTTTTCTGATCGTCCAGGCTCTAGCTTCTTTAGGACCGGCTGTGAAGTAAGTGATTAAGCCAAGCTCAGTATAGGCAGCATGAATTAGCCGGTCTAAGCCAGCACTGGAAACCCCAAGTTCTTCCAGGAACATTTCCTTTTCTTCTTCATCCAGTTCAGCTATTTCGGCTTCAATCTTAGCGCAGAACATCACTACTTCATCGCCAAATGTAGCAGCTACGCCCTTAACAACCTCTACTAACTCATTACCGGTTTCCAACTCAGTTTCACCAACATTACATGCATAAAGCACGGGTTTTGCCGAAAGCAAAAAGAGATCACGGTAAGCCTGACGGTTTTCTTCTGAAGCTTCAAAGGTTCTGGCAGTATTGCCATCTTCAAGATGAGCTCTGAGTTTATCAATCACTTCTAGCTGGCTTTTGATAGCCTTATCTCCACTCTTGGCTTGTTTCTTTAAATTCTCGACACGCTTCTCTACACTTTCCAGGTCTTTGAGAATTAATTCGGATTCGATGATGGCTATATCTCGTTCAGGGTCAACATCTCCTTCTACGTGGATGATATCATCATCTTCAAAACATCGCACCACATGAATTACAAGATCGACTTCACGTATGTGCGATAGAAAAGCATTACCCTTTCCTTTTCCTTCTGCAGCTCCTTTAACCAGTCCAGCTATATCAACAAATTCAATAGTAGTTGGAATTACATTCACCGAACTGGCGATCCCAGCTAATGTTACTAAACGTGAATCAGGAATAGAAACCTGACCTACATTAGGGTCAATAGTACAAAACGGAAAGTTTGCTGATTCAGCACCTGCATTGCTAAGTGCGTTAAACAAGGTCGATTTACCAACGTTGGGTAAACCAACGATGCCACATTTTAAGCTCATTAATAAATTTCTTGATAGTTAAAAGTCCAGCCTTTGCTGTTGAATAAATTCCATTTCGGGGAGCAGCAACGCCGTCAACTTTCCAAAATGGGGATACACGCACCCCGTATCAATCCCTATCATGTTTTTACCCACTAGTGGAGTCCGGGTTGGCGTGTGGCCGAAAACTACGGTTTTTTCCCAAATATTATCCTCTTCAACTATATGATCTCTTCTCCATAAAAAACTGCTGTATTGCGACTCATCTTCAAGTGCTTCGCTAATGGTTTGATGAGGTGGCATCCCCCCATGAACAAACAACCAGTTTGGGGTATCATAATACAACCTGGTGTCAGCAAAAAACTGTAGATGATGGGTTGGAATCTTTGTATCAGGATCCCCTTTTTGATAGGACTCCATCGTTGCATCTCCGCCATAGTCGAACCAATCCAGGAGATCACGCTTTGAGTAGGAATTCATAAACATAGCATCATGATTCCCTCTCAAGAACACACAAGGATGTGTCTTCGAAAAGTCGAGGAGCATATCCACTACAGCTTTGGAATCGGGCCCACGGTCCACGTAGTCTCCAAGAAAAATATATTCCCTGGAATCGCCGAAGACTCCAACCAGTCGATGCAATAGTGCTTCTAATGTTTTTATACAGCCATGAATATCGCCAATGGCTATTTTCTCTAATGGGGGTGAACTCATTTTTTGGTTGATCTGTCGACCAAGCCTCTGCCGGTTTTTTTGATTTTACCTTGTTTTGTGAGTTCTAAAAGCGAAGCGTCAAGAATTCCGTTCACGAACCGACCAGATTTTGCAGTAGAATATTTTTTTACGATCTCAATGGCTTCGTTAATGGTCACTTTAGTAGGAATTTCTTCGAAGTAAAGAAACTCGCATAGTGCCATTCTAAGTACAATAAGATCAATCATTGCAAGCCGGTTTATATCCCAGTTTTGGATATGAGATTCAATGATTTCATTAAAAGCCTTTTCGTTTTCAAGCGTATTAAAAAAAAGCTTCTCCGCGAATCGGCGAGCCTCTTTCTCCTTTCCTACCTGTTCTTTCATTACTGAATCAACGATATGTTGAGCAGTATCTCCGCTTTGTCGGAAGGCATAAATAGATTGAAGAACAGTTTCGCGAACGTGGCGACGATTAATCATGAACGAATTTTTTGGGAGCGCAAAGATACTGATTTGATTAATTCTCTAAAAAGAAAGATTGATGTATTTACGAAGGGTTCTTTATCTTTGGAGCTCTGCGTTCTTAGCTCAGTTGGTTAGAGCGCCACGTTGACATCGTGGAGGTCGGCAGTTCGAATCTGCCAGAACGCACTTATCCATCCTTTTTGAATCGAAAAGCGAATTCCGATCCCGATTCAGTAGATACTTCCAGGGTTCCGTTAAGTTGTTTAGTCAACGTTTTGACTAACTTCATCCCAAGCGACCTACGCTTCCTGGAACTGTCCATATCGAAACCTACCCCATTATCTCTAATCATGAATAAAAGATGGTCCCCTTCTTTCTTGAACTCTATTTGAACCATTCCATCTTCTTTACCCCTGAAGGCGTGCTTATAGGAATTCGTAAGTACCTCATTTAGGATTAATCCACATGGAATGGCCTGGGTAATGGGAAGGTAGACTTCATCAAAATCGAAGTTAATTTGTACCGGCACCGACTGATTTCCTAAGGTTTGCTGGACAGTCCGGGCTAGTTCTTTTAAATAATTCTCTACCTTGATCTCCGAGAAGTCTTCGGTGTCATACAGCTTTTCATGTACTAGCGCGATAGACTGAATGCGCATCTGGCTATCTTTTAAGATGGCTTTTGCATCCTCATTATTCACTGTATATGATTGCAACTCCAGTAAGCCGGTAATAACCGCAAGATTATTTTTTACCCTATGGTGAATCTCCGCTAACAATACTTCTTTCTCTTTCAGGGAAGACCTTAGCTGTTCTTCAATACTTTTCCTGTCAGTGATATCTACATAAATACCATACTTATACATCATATTATTATCGATAATGATGGGTACCGCGTAGATAATCACATCGATAAGTTCACCATCTTTGGATTTCCGTTTTGTAACAAGGTCTTCTACATAAGGCGTTTCAGATAACTTTTTTGCTTCCGGGATATCCCCTTCTGGTACGATCAGTCTATCCAGTTCTAAGCCTTCTACCTCAGAAACGGAATATCCAAATAACTCCTCAAAACCCTTATTAACTTCAATTACTTCGTTATGCTTATTCAGAAGAGCTATTCCAAGTGGAGATGTATTAAATAGATCATTGAGGAGATGTTCCCTTTTCTTTAATTCTTCTTCAGCCAGCTTCCGGTCAGAAATATCTCTCTCAATAATGATGAGGACTTCCTGTTCAAAATAAATCCCTTTGCTTACCAGTAATTCTGTAGGAAAAACCTCCCCGTTTATCTTCCTCCCCCAGCCATCCAGTTTAAGAGAACCTGCATTCTCTTTGCTTTTACCTATTTCTTTCAAACGATCAGGATTAAATTTCCCTGCCGCACCTAATATCTTGTGATCTTCACCAATTATATCTGAGACCTTATATCCATAGGTTAACTCAGTACCTTTGTTTGCCCCAACTATGATCCCATCATCATTGATTAGATAAATAGCATCACTAATTGAATCAAACAGGTCACGAAAACTCTGCATACTCCTTTGCACTTTATTAAGTGCTTTTACACGATCTGTGATATCAATTACCAACGAATAGGTTGAAACTAAATCTCCATGTGCATCAAATAGATAGGAATTATACCATTCACAGTAAATTACCTTACCCGACTTAGTAATATTTCGATTTACAACCGATTTACTTTTAATCTTATCCTTAATGGTTTGAGCAAATTCCTGCCTTACAATCGCAAGATCTTCAGGATGAATAAACTCTTTTAACAGGTTGGGGTTTTTTACCGCTTCTTCCTGGGTCCAGCCAAATATTTGCTCTGCTTTTGAGGACCATCTGAGAATTCTATGACTGCTATCCCATTCTATTTCTCCCATTGGGAAATCAATAAATTCAACCGGGCTGGAAAGCTGAAATTCCTGGTTTACATTAAACTGTGTTTGTTCGATGTCATGAGCTACCACCAGTTTGCAAGGCTTACCATGATAGTTAATTAGATGAGAAGAGAACTGAACCAATTGGTTCTCAGAATCCGGAACATCTAGCTCCCATATTGTTTTCGACAGGGATTGATTACCAAAAGACTGGTGGTATAATGATGAAACTTCACTTCCTAATTCGAATAGTTTCTTACCTAAAATCTCTTCCTTCTCAAGCCCATATCGTTGAACTGTATTTTCGTTTACATCCAATATTTCCAAAGAGATTTGGTCGCATACAAACATACATTGCGTCCCAAAGAAAGTGTCTTCTTTTTGCGACATCCAGACTATTTCGATTTAAATCATTGCGCCTAAATATCAGAGGATATTCTTTCTTTTACCAAATAAATATTTAGGCACAAAATAGATAGGCGAACAATGTGCTTAATTTTGAATTTTTCTATCTTTGAGGGCTCATAAAAAGAACTTTTTACCAACTTAATGCCGAATAAAACTATTACTGTTACCCTACCGGACGAATCTAAAAGGGAATACAATGGAGGAGTAACAGGACTTGAGATCGCAGAATCTATTTCATCAGGACTCGCACGAGTAGCACTTAGTATCACTATTAACGGTGAAATATGGGATTTAAATCGACCTGTTAATGATGACGCAACGGTCTCTATAAACACGTGGGATTCAGAAGACGGACAGTACACGTTCTGGCATTCATCTGCACATTTGCTAGCTGAGGCGGTCCAGGAACTATACCCGGAAGCTAAATTTGGAATTGGCCCTCCTATCGAAACTGGATTCTATTATGATATAGACTTTGGAGACCAACAAGTTACTCAAGAAGACCTAACAAAGATTGAGCAAAAGTTCCTCGAAGTGGCCAGAAGAAAAAATACCTTTGAACGAAAAGAAATCTCTAAGGACGAGGCCCTCTCCTTTTACAAGGATAAAGGGAATGAGTATAAAGTCGATTTGATCGAAGGACTGGATGACGGTGATATTACTTTTTACACCCAGGGGAACTTTACCGATTTATGTAGGGGACCACATATTCCTAATACAGGCGCTGTTAAGGCAATTAAGCTTACAAATCTTGCAGGTGCGTATTGGCGCGGTGATGTAAATAGCAAACAACTCACTCGAATATATGGGGTAAGTTTTCCAAAGCAGAAAATGCTGGATGAACACCTTACCCAGGTTGAAGAGGCTAAAAAAAGAGATCACAGAAAACTAGGAAAGGAACTCGGCATCTTTCTTATCGATAACCTGGTTGGCAGTGGATTACCTATGTGGCTCCCAAAAGGGACAATCTTGAGAAGAACCCTGGAGTCTTTTTTAGCAGAGGAACAAAAAAGAAGAGGCTACCAGGAAGTAATTACTCCACACATTGGAAACCTGGAGCTGTACAAAACCTCTGGTCACTATCCGTATTACCAGGATTCTCAATACAATCCTATTGAAGTGGATGATGAAGAGTACATGCTTAAACCTATGAACTGTCCTCATCACCATCGGATATATTCATCTCAGATGAGATCATATAGAGATTTACCTCTTCGACTTGCTGAGTTTGGTACAGTATACAGGTATGAACAATCGGGAGAGTTAAGCGGACTTTCTCGAGTAAGAGGGTTCACACAGGATGATGCCCATATTTACTGTACTCATGATCAGCTGAAGAGTGAGATAAAAAATACTATTGAGTTAACCCAATTTGTATTCTACATCTTTGGTATGCCTGTAGATATAAGGCTTTCCTTCCGTGACGATAATAGCGAAAAATATGGCGGAAGCACTGAATTCTGGGACAGAGCACAAAAAGAAATTCAGGAAGTTGCTGATGAAATGAATCTGGATTATACAGTAGCCCCTGGTGAAGCAAGTTTCTATGGCCCTAAAGTGGATTTCATTATCCGAGATGCTATTGGAAGAAAATGGCAGTTAGGAACGGTGCAGGTTGATTATGTTATGCCTGAGCGATTTGACCTCACATATATTGGTTCAGACAATGAAAAGCATCGGCCGGTCATTATTCACCGGGCTCCATTTGGCTCCATGGAAAGGTTTACAAGTATCCTGATAGAGCACTTTGCAGGTGATTTCCCGGTTTGGCTCTCTCCTGAGCAGGTAAGGATATTACCGATTTCCGATACTCAAAATGAATATGCTCAACAATGCATGCAACAACTTCTTGATTCAAATGTAAGAGTCACCGTTGATGAACGAAGTGAGCAAATTGGGGCTAAAATCAGGGATGCGGAAACTGCCAAAATTCCTTATATGTTAATAATTGGTTCAAAGGAACAGGAATCCGGTACTGTTTCAGTACGCCGGCATAAAAAAGGCGATATTGGAACTTTCGAATTTTCTGAGTTTCTTTCGAACTTAAATCATGAAATAGACAACAAAACACTACCAAACGAGAACTAAAGAACGAGGAAAACCATCAAAAGAAGAAATTTCAGAGGACCTGTAAAAGAAGACAGGCCACGATTGAATGATGAGATTAAAGCGATGCAACTGCGGGTAATTAAACCCGATGGAGGACATGAAATAACTAACTCTGACAGAGCTCTACAGATTGCAGAGTCATATAACCTGGATTTAGTCGAAATCGCACCTAACGCAAACCCTCCCGTTTGCAAAGTAATCGACTATGGAAAATACCAGTACGAGAAGAAGAAGAAAGAGAAAGAAGCCAAGAAAAAGCAACACACTGTTACGGTAAAGGAACTACGATTCCGCCCTAACACCGACGACCACGATCTTGAATTCAAAACCAGACACGCTCGAGAATTCCTGGAAAGCGGGGATAAAGTAAAAGCTTCGGTACAGTTTAGAGGGCGAGATATGCTCTACACTGAAAAAGGTGAATTGCTACTACTTAAACTTGCCAAAAGCCTCGAGGATGTTTCCAAAATCGAATCAAAGCCCAATCTTGAAGGCCGGCGAATGATTATGATTTTAACACCTACTAAATAAGCAGTATTCGTTGCTTAAACTTTGATTAATACCTATCTTTCTGGTCTTTAAATTTTCACAAAGCAAGTGGACTTATAATGCCTAAAATGAAAAGTAATAGTGGGGCAAAAAAGCGGTTTAAAGTTACCGGTTCCGGTAAAATTAAGCGTAAGAAAGCTTTTAAGCGCCATATTCTTACTAAGAAGAGCAGTAAAACCAAAAGAAAATTGGGACAAGCCACTCTTGTAGCTGAAGCAGATGTTGCAAGAGTTAAGGAAATGATTCCCAACAAATTTTAATCCTATAATCTAGACAAAATGCCACGATCACTAAATTTGGTGGCTTCCCGTCGCCGTCGCAAGAAGATTTTAAATCAAGCGAAAGGTTACTGGGGCAAGCGTAAAAACGTTTACACGATTGCGAAAAATGCGGTAGAAAAAGGTCTTCAATACCAATACCGCGATCGAAAGAATCGCAAGCGTGTTTTCAGAAGATTATGGATTGTTAGAATCAACGCCGCAGCAAGACTAAACGGTACTACCTATTCTAAGCTTATGCACGCAATGAGCCAAAAGAATATGGAAATCAACCGCAAGGTCCTGGCAGATTTAGCAATACATGATGCAGAAACGTTTGCTGCCATTGTAAAGGAAGCCCACGCATAATTGCAAACTTGCTATTTTATAAGCCGGTAAATCTTATTCATGTAGGTTTACCGGTTTTTTTATTTTTGCACCAGAATACACTCATTCATATTCATGCTCGAAAAAATTAACCATCTCAAAAAAGAAATTGAAAGCTTTGTAATTCAAACTTCTGAACAGCTAGAAAGTTTTCGATTAGAGTTTCTTTCTCGAAATGGACGCGTTCAAACGATGTTCAAAGAACTCGGCTCTGCTCCAAAAGAAGACCGTGCTTCGCTTGGAAAAGCAATGAATGAAGTAAAACAGCTCGCTCAAACTAAGTTTGACGAGGCTAAAAAATCCCTGACATCTTCAACAAGCGCAATAAAGAGAGCCACAGATGACATAACATTACCAGCACCTACCCTACCGATTGGTTCTCTTCATCCTCTAACCAGAACATTGGATGAAATGAAGAATATCTTTTATCGATTGGGATTTACTATTGCTGATGGGCCTGAGGTTGAGGATGACTTTCACAATTTCACAGCTCTCAATTTCCCTCCTAACCATCCTGCGAGAGACGAGCAGGATACTTTTTTTGTGAGAAAAAGTGATGATCCAAATATGATGGATCTTGTTCTGAGAACACACACCTCTCCGGTTCAAATTAGGTTGATGGAAAATTCCACTCCACCTATTCGCTCTATAATGCCCGGCCGAGTATATAGGAATGAAGCTGTTTCACCGAAATCATATTTCCTATTTCACCAGGTTGAGGCTCTTTATGTGGATGAGAATGTTAGTGTAGCCGACTTAAAAGAAACCCTCATCACTTTTGTAAAACTCATGTATGGAAGTGATGTAAAATACCGCTTACGCCCCGGGTTCTTCCCTTTTACCGAACCTAGCCTCGAGTTAGATATTTGGTGGGGCTCAGAAAAAGATGGAAAATGGCTCGAGATTCTCGGTTCAGGTATGGTGGACCCAAACGTATTTATCGCTTCAGGTATAGATCCCGAAAAGTATACTGGCTTTGCCTGGGGAATGGGAGTAGAACGAATAGCCATTCTTAAATATGGTATCGATGACATCCGGACTTTCTATGAAAATGACATCCGGTTTTTAGAACAGTTTAATTAGTAGCCTCAGGTTCATGAAAATATCATACAACTGGTTAAAAGAATTTATAGAACTCTCTCTATCCCCTGTTGAAACAGCCGAAAAACTTACCTTAATAGGCCTTGAGGAAGAAGAAAACTACCCGGTAGGTAGCAACCTGGAAGGAGTGATTGTTGGTGAAGTGTTAGAAGTAAACCAACATCCTAATGCAGATCGGCTTAAAGTCTGCCAGGTTAACCTGGGTGAAGAAACCGTACAAATTGTCTGTGGAGCAAATAATGTAGCTGCAGGTCAAAAAGTCCCTGTTGCCACTGTTGGCACTACCCTTCCAATCAAATTGGATGACGGAAGTTTTCTTACTCTAAGAAAGGCTAAACTTCGTGGAGAGGTGTCCAATGGGATGATCTGTGCCGAAGACGAGCTCGGCCTTGGAGATGACCATGATGGGATAATGGTTTTGGAGAGTTCTCTGAAGGTTGGTACTCCCATCAATACCATATTTGAGCTGCACACTGATCATATCATCGACATCGCCATCACTCCAAACAGGCCCGATGCAACGTGTCATCTTGGAGTAGCAAGAGATTTATCAGCTGCATTAAACCTGGAGTTGAAAAAGCCTGCTATCGAATTCGATACAGATATAAGCTCATCATCAACCTCTGAAATAGATATTGAGATTCTATCCCCTGAAAAGTGTCAAAGATACGTGGGAATTGTTGTTAAAGGGACTAAGGTAGCAGAATCTCCAACCTGGTTAAAACAACGACTTGAAGCTCTAGGTTTGCGCCCTGTAAATAATATCGTTGATGTTACTAATTATGTAATGCACGAGTTGGGGCAACCTCTTCATGCATTTGACTATGAAAACATAGCCGGTAAAAAAATCACTGTTCAGGATTTTGAGCAAGAAGTAGAATTTGAAACTCTGGATCACATTAAAAGAAAATGTGCACCCGGGACATTGTTTATTTGTGATGGTAATGGTCCGGTTGCAATAGGTGGTGTAATGGGAGGTGTAGATTCGGAAGTGTCCGACACTACAACCAACATCCTTATAGAGAGTGCTTATTTTGATCCAGGTTCGGTAAGAAAAACTGCCAAGGCCCAAACTCTTCAAACAGATGCCTCCTATCGATTCGAGCGTGGAATTGATCCAAATCTTCAGGCTTTGGCTGCAAAAAGAACGGCAGATCTGATTATTGAAATAGCCGGAGGTGAAATATCCGGACAGATCATAGACATCCATCCTATAAAAACAGCCCCCAGAGAACTAACACTTAGAAAGAGCTATCTAAACCGCCTGTTGGGTACAAAGCTTTCTATTAATGAAGCCATCGAAATTATCCATGGCTTAGAACTGGAAGTAATCTCAAAAACTGAAGAAGAAGCTACATTCCGCATCCCTACTTTCCGTCCCGACCTGGAACGAGAAGTAGATTTGGTTGAAGAAGTAGGCAGATTATTCGACTACAATAAGATTACCTCACCTGACCATGGGATTTTTGTGTCTACCGAAGAATTCTCATCCTGGGAAATTCTTAATACAAATATCAGAAAAGCAGCTGTTGAATTAGGGTTCAGAGAGATTTACACAAATTCTCTTATTTCAGAGAAGGAAGCAGAACATTTTGGTTCACTAGAAGCAATGGTAGGTACACTTAATCCGCTAACAAGGGATATGACCACACTCCGCCCTTCTCTATTACATGGTTTTTTAAAGGCTGCTTCTTACAACTTCAACCGACAGGCAAGTGCTGTTCGCTTTTTTGAAGTGGGTAATGTGTTTGAGGTAAGTGAGGAAGGAACATATCACGACGGAATAAAAGAGCAAACGCATGTAGCTTTTGGGATTTCAGGATCGAAAGCCGTCGAACACTGGACGTCTAAACCAATGAAGTATTCCATTTTCGATCTAAAATCATTAGTGGATGCTTTTTTTGTAAAAATGGGAATTCATCATAAAGTAACTTCTAATGAAGCAGATGGAACCTTGTTTTATAAAATTAAAAACCAGGAAATTGGGCACATCAGAGAAATTGAAGGAAACCTCAAAAACGTTTACGACTTGAAGGAGCCTACCTTTATTGCTGAATTCTCGGTTGATAGATTAGACCACATTTTATCCTCAAGTCCTATAACCAGTTACCAACCCATACCCAAGTTTCCGCCCATAGAATATGACTTTTCTGTGATTGTAGATAACAGTGTTAAGTCGGGAGCCCTTTTGTATACCATTAAAGAGAATGGTGGAAACAACCTCCAACTAGTTGATATTTTTGATGTTTTTGAACATGAATCTATTGGAAAAGAAAATAAAAGTATCGCTTTTAGATTATCATTTGTAGACCCCAACAAAACCTTGAATATCAAAGATGTAGAACCTATTATACAGGTTGTTATCAAAAGCTTGGAGAAAAAATTCTCGGCTAAATTAAGAGGATGATAGGGTGCTCTAATGGACCAAATGAATAATCAAACGGAGCGGTTTAAATACTTGCTCACTGAAGTACATGATGAAGTAAATATATTGAAGCAAGAAGTTCGAGACTTGAAAAAAGAAAACAGCAAGCTTGTACTCAAAATTGAAGATTTAAGAGGAGAACAAACGGATATCTTTTCTGCGATTAGCGAATCCGAACGTCTTGTACTTAGACAGCAAGTACAAAGTCTAATCACAAAAATTGACAATCACTTGAACGGTGAAATATGAAATCGATTAAGGTTACTATCCTTGGAAAGCAATACCCTCTTAAGGTAGAGGACCACGAGGAGGAAACCATGGTTCGCATCTGCAAATACGTGGATGAAAGATTTCAGACTTATCGCAACCAGCTTGTCAAACAGCCCGAGTCAACTGTAATGGTTTTGGCTGCTTTAAGTATCGCAGAAGAGCTTTTCGAAGCTCGCCAAAACTCAAGTGACCTGGAAAAAAATGAAGAGGTCATGCTTCAACGCGTAAACGCCAGCTTAGAGCGTTTAATTGAAGACATAAAATCCTAATTGTATAACACCTAATCCTTTCTGTTTTGGCTGAAACTATCAGCATTTTATTTATTGGTGATATTGTAGGAAATCCAGGCTTATCTATTACAGAAACATTTCTTCCAAGTTTAATTAAGAAGTATAACGCTGAGTTTGTAATCGCAAACGGAGAGAACTCTCATGAAGGACATGGAATTAATGAAGAAATTATAAAAAAGCTTTTATCTCTTGGTGTACATGTTATTACGGGTGGAGATCACTCCTTCGACAAGTGGAAAGTTTTTAACTACATGAGGGAAAATAATCATATCCTCCGCCCCCTTAATTACCCAAGGGGAAACGCAGGTTTTGGGTATGGGGTTTATGAAGCGCCTAAAACAAATATTAAAATAGGGGTTCTTAATTTACAGGGACGAACTTTCATGAAGGCCATTGATGATCCCTTTACTACAGCAGACTGGGCTATCAAGAAAATCTCAGAAGACACCAATATTATTTTTGTAGACTTTCATGCGGAAGCTACAGCAGAGAAAGTATCCATGGGGTGGCATTTAGATGGAAGGGCTTCTGTTCTCGTAGGCACACATACACATATTCCTACTGGAGACGCTCGCATTTACCCCCAGGGGCTTGGTTACATAACCGATGCAGGCATGACCGGCTCATTCAATTCTTCGTTGGGGATGGATAAGAAAGTAGCATTAAAGAGGTTTATCACAGGTGTACATCAAAAATATCAACCCGCAAATGGGGATAATCATATATGCGGAGTATTTGCGAAAGTAAATGTCGAAAGTGGAAAATGTGTTCATATTGAGTCCGTTATTTACCCTGAATTTAATAACTCAACCTCCTAGTATGGATTCGTCGATAGTACTTTCGGCTTCAGACATAAAAAAGAGCTACAAGAGCGAACAAGGGGATTCCCGTTTAGAAGTGCTGAATAGTGTTTCTTTGAATATTCAAAAAGGGAGCATTACCTCCATCATAGGTTCAAGTGGAAGTGGAAAAAGTACGTTACTTCATATTCTGGGAGGTTTAGATAAGCCCGATTCTGGTTCTGTTTTCTGGGGAGATATCGAGATTTCTAAACTTAATGCAGATCAACTTGCCGATTTCAGAAATAATAACATCGGATTTGTATTTCAATTCCATCACTTATTGCCTGAGTTTACTGCTCTCGAAAATGTAGCTATGCCCTCTCTTATTGCGGGAACATCAATTAATGAAGCCTCAAAGAGAGCGTTCGAACTTTTAAAGAGGTTTGGAGTCTCTGACCGATCAGAACACCGGCCCACACAGTTGTCTGGTGGAGAGCAACAAAGAGTTTCTATGGCCAGAGCCCTAATGAACAACCCTTCTCTTATACTTGCAGATGAGCCTACTGGGAATTTGGACGATAGTAACACAAGTATAATTCTGGATATGCTCTATGAACTTCGTGACCAGGATGATGTAACTATTCTTTTAATCACCCACGAGAAAACAATCGCAGAGCGTTCGGACGTAATCCTGGAAATAAAAAACGGTGAATTGAACTCACTTTAGGTTTACTCTCAGCACAAACCGCCGTATTTTCTAAGTCTGAAATTTTTTTGATAACTAAACACAACTATGGCGAAGCACCTTTCAAAAGAACAACTTGAATCCGATCCGCTAATTGATAGCTACAATAAAGCGGCTTCCTTTTTTAATGAAAACAGAATTACTATTCTGGCCATTGTTATTAGTATCATAGTTGTGGTAGGATCATTGGTTGGTTACAACTACTATTCCAAAAACCAGGAACAACAAGCTCAACAACTACTTGCCATTGCGGAAGGATATTATAGTCAAGGTGATTTTGACAGAGCAATTAACGGCGACAGTTTTGAACTTACTTATGGATTTCTTGCTATTGCCAATGAATTCTCAGGAACTGAAGCAGGCAATCTTGCTACCTATTATGCTTCTGTGTCCAGCTTCAAGCTGGGAAATATTGAAGATGCACTTGATTATCTTTCCCGATACGATGCTCCAAAAGGAATTCTTGGTGTAGGGGCAATTTCTTTCAATGCAAAATTACTACTTGCTAATGGCAGTACCGAACTAGCAGCCGAAACTTTCTTGAAAGCAGCTAACTGGGATATCAATGATATTACTACTCCATATAATCTTTACCGGGCTGCAGAAGCATATTTTGATGCAGGCAATTTAGAAAGAGCTAAAGAAATAGCTGACCAAATTATTGTTGAGTACCCAACAAGTTCAGAACTAACTAGTTCACAATACCTACAAGGTCGAATAGCAGCTTCAAGCTAAAAATTCTCAAGGCTCCTTTTCGGAGCCTTTTTTATTTACATTCCCTCCCACTCAGTTATTCCTAACCTACACTCACCATGGCTCAAAAAAACCAGTACCTCGTCCCTTTTATTGTTATTACCTCCCTGTTCTTTATGTGGGGCTTTATTACTGTTCTGGTTGATGCTTTAGTTCCAAGGCTAAGGGATGTTTTTGAGCTAACTTATTTTCAAAGTGGTATAGTTCAGTTCGCCTTTTTTACTGCTTATGCTGTGTTTTCTATTCCGGGAGGGCAGCTTATTTCCAAAATCGGATACAAAAAAGGAGCTATAGTCGGACTTATAACCATGGGAGTAGCCTGTCTATTATTTTATCCCGCCGCTGAGTTTAGGGTATTTGCTGTTTTCCTACTTGCAATGTTTGTATTAGCTGGTGGAATAACCATCCTTCAGGTAGCCGCAAATCCATATGTTGCTGCGTTAGGCCCACAGGAGACGGCATCCAGTAGATTAAATTTAGCACAGGCCTTTAATTCATTAGGAACCACCCTGGCTCCACTTGTAAGTGCGGCTTTTATTCTAAGTAATTCTGTATTGAGCTCGACTGAAATTGAAGCTCTCAACGAAGCTGAAAAGCTTTCCTACTATGCTACAGAAGCTTCCGCTGTTCAAGGCCCTTTTATTGTTTTGGCGTTTGTCTTAATTGGGTTGGCTCTGGCTTTTTCAGCATTTAAGCTTCCAAAAATTCTTGAAGGTGATGATCACAACCACGGGAATTATAAATCTGCACTTAAAAATCGACACCTGACTTTCGGGGCTATTGGAATTTTTGTTTACGTGGGTGCTGAAGTTGCCATTGGCAGTTACCTGGTTAACTATTTTCTCAACCTGGACATTGCATCCCTTGTGTCAGAAAGCTCATTCATGAGTAGTGTAGCGAATGTGCTTTCCATTCTTAGTTTCTCAAGTGTAGATATCACGAATATGAACCCATCACAAATGGCTGGAACCTTTGTATTCTTTTATTGGGGAGGTGCTATGGTTGGTAGGTTTATAGGATCTGCAATTCTTCAGAAAGTAGCACCAGGTCGACTTCTAGCAACTTATGCAGCGGTGAATATCACCTTATTGATTGTGAGCATGCTTTCAGGGGGATACCTTGCCATGTGGAGTATTTTATGTATCGGTTTGTTCAATTCTATAATGTTCCCAACTATCTTCACCTTGTCTATTAAAGATCTGAAGGAACATACTGCTCAAGGGTCCGGTATTTTATGTACAGCTATTGTTGGAGGGGCTTTCATCCCTCCTCTCTATGGAAGTCTGGCTGACTCTATTGGATTACAAAGCGCGCTCATCTTCCTCGTTTTATGCTATGGATATATACTTTGGTATGGAGCTAAGGGATCAGAAGTTAGAGTAGTAGAATAACAAAGATTGAACTTTTGAACTTTGAATAAGAACATTGAACTTCGAAGTTCAGTGTTCAACGTTCTTTGTTCGATTAGTTAGCCCATCTTATCTAATACATAGTAGTAAGCTCCTACTGATATAGCCTCACTGGCTCCCAATCGAGAAAGTCCAATTGCTGTACTCTTTTCTTCAAAGTATTCTAAAGCTCTTTTAGTGCCTGGGATTGAGATAGGCTTACTTCGCTGGCTCAAGAAGCTTTTCCTGCTAAAATCATTCTCTAGATTATATAGCTTATGTATCAATCTCGGAAGCTTTTTGCCATTTAATAGAGTGAAATTGCCATTCAATTCATCCATCATGGATTTTGAAAATATTGGATAAGCTCCGCTAATCCCACCTCCAATTACCACTAAACCGTCTACTAAAGCAAGTATATGAGCGATGGCGTCGCCTAGGACCTCCCCATAACGCAAATAAGTTTCAACAGCAGCCTCTCGCACTCCTTCAGCTTTTCCAACTGCGATATCAAAGATTTGGTTTGGTTCAGGTGAGTTTGAGGGATCTATTGAGATTTGCTCAGCATACATTCGTTTAATAGACCTTACACTAAGCGTTTCCTCTACATTTGAATACGTGTAGTGCTTATTTCTAAGTAGCCAACCCTCACCTCCTACTCCGTTATCTCCCGCTAGTAGAGTTCCGTTTAGAGAAATCCCAACTCCAAAACCCGTGCCTAGAGTTACTCCTATGAGATTGTTGAATTGTTTTGAGCTCCCAGATTCCTTTAGTAATTGGTTCACGTATGGTAAAAAACCCGATTTACTCTCGCCTAAAACAAACAAATTTCCATCATTATTTATGAAAACAGGAATGTCGAAATGTTCCTGGATAATCGGGCCTAAAGGAATACCTCCCTTAAACGCTGGTAAGTTAGGTAGATCACCTATTATACCCTGTTCATAATCGGCTGGCCCGGGAAAAGCGAAGCTAATGGCATCAGGTTCTCCTTCAAGATTTGTTATGAGTTGTTCAAACCCGGTAATGATTAGTCTTATACAAACTTTTAAATCGACAGTATTCGCCGGAATACTAATTGCATCCCCAAAAACAGAGCCGTTTTTAATAGAGGAAAACACAAAATTGGTTCCTCCTGCGTCAAGAGTTAATACAATAGGAGATTTGGGCAAAACTACAATTATGCTATTTTAGATTCGTATTAAAGTAGTATTTATTAAGCCTTGAATAAATGTTTAAAAATAACAGAATCACGTTCCTGCTATTATTTTCGATTTTAAGTGTAATTTTCTTTGATGCTCTTCAACAAAAATTTTACCTGGACACTTTTAATCTACAACGAGGTTCTGATGTTACTTTTTTATTTCTGCTGCGTGTTCATTTTATAAGATGGTCTGTATGGTTAGCGGCAACTATAGCAGGTATTCTTCTTCTTCGATCAACTGGTCAATTATTTAACCAAAACAAATCAGTAAACTGGGTTTTTGTCTCTTTTATCTTCTTCTGTTTAAACCTGGTTGCTATCCTTGGTATTTCTTTAATCAACATTTTTCAATACAGCTCTGAATTTACCTTCACTCTTTTACAAGAGATTTTCACATTTATGGCTTATCAAAAAGGGATGAATTTCACTTTTGCGTCAGGTCTAACCTTATTACTGATGTATAACCAGTCAAAAAAACAGGTTATTGATGCTCAGTGGGTGGAAATCCAGAGCCTCAAAGATCTTGTTGATACCAATCCTGGAAAAGAAACCAATGCTCATCATTTATTGATCAGGATTGGTTCGAGGGAAAAACTAATTCCAATTACTGAGATCACCTGGTTTGAGGCTGATGACTATTGTGTGAGGATACATACTGAATCCAAAACCTATTCATTACGAAAGTCATTAAAATCATTGGAAAAGGATTTACAGGAATTCAATTTTGTGAGAGTTCACAGAAGAGCCCTGGTAAACCTAAGCTTTTTTGAACAAGCCGATTTCAATAATTGCACGGTTACGTTAAGCGATCGATCTGAAATACCTATTTCAAAATCCAGGATTGGTTATTTAAAACAAGTGTTAAAAGCAGCCTCCCTCTAGTTTCCTGCAAAACTTAGTCGTTTTACTGCAAAGATTTATTTCAAAGCTTCTTCTTCCTTTTCTTTCGAAGAAAAATGAAGAAACTATTACTACTCGCCCTTTTCTTAATCCCTCAGTTTGCCTTAGCTCAATACAACTATGAGCCTTCCGAAGAATACCCATTTGGAAGAATTAACCCTATGGCGCGAGGAGAACTCGAAGATTTTCAACCTTTGATAGGTGAATCTGAATGTGGTTCTGTAACTCGTAATCCCGATCAATCCTGGGCAGAACCTGTCCCAATGATTTGGAGATTTAAATACATCATGAATGGTATGGCTGTTCAGGATGAAACCCTTAAAGAAGATGGAGCTCATTCAGGAAGTATTCGACAGTTTAATTCTGATAGCCTGGCGTGGTATGTACACTATTATGCTTCAGCCGGAGCAGCTCCTGTTTTGCCTGCCTGGGAAGGTTCAAAAAACGAAAATGGAGATATAGTGCTGTATCGCCCGCAAACTGCGCCAAATGGCATGGAGGGTTATTATCGACTTACTTTTTCTGATATCTCTGATGAGGGCTTTGAATGGGTCGGTGAATGGGTAGACTTAACTGAGAATATCACGTTTCCAACCTGGAAGATTAGCTGTAAAAAGAAAAGCTAGTAAACCACAAGAATAAATAATGAATTCACTAATTCCATACCTTGTATTTCCAGGCACGTGCCAGGAAGCTTTTAGCTACTACGCTACTGTATTTGGAGGGGTCATCACTAAACTACAAACTTTCGAAGAGTCTCCTATTGACGTGCAAGAAGCATCGAAACAAAAAATTTTTGACGCAGAACTTGTTATAGGAGAAGTCAAAATTAAAGCCTCGGATGATTTACCGGAGTACCCTGTTAAGACCGGTAACAATTTCTCCTTATTCATCGCATTTGATGAGCCAGAAAAAAGGGAACGCGTGTTTAATCATCTTGCAAAAAATGGAAAGATTCTATTCCCTCTCGATGAAAATTTTGGGATGGTTAAAGACCAGTTTGGTTTCCAGTGGATGCTCGTTTTGAGCTAGTCTTTTTGGGTACGGTTCTTCTCCTCAATCCATTTGCCCATAAACTTTGAGCTACTTAAGGTATGATGATGCAGCATAGAGCCAATAAAATTATTTGTTCTATGTTGCTTTAGTTCACCCCTTAGCTCATTAATCCTTCGAATCAAAGCTTCCATGTGAGTTTGTTTAGTAAATCTTTTGTTAATGATGTTTACCCCCAGGGCTTGAGCATAAACCCATTTCTCGGGAGATGAATATAAAGCAATAGCCTTATTTATTAATTCATCCGAATTAGCTCCAATAGCACCAGGCCAGGCTAGTTTTCCTGGAATCCCTTCGGCTCCAATTTCTGTAGTGACGGAAGGAAGTCCGTATTGCATCGCTTCTACAAGTTTTCCTTTCAACCCTGCTCCAAACCGTATAGGGGCTAATAATACCCTCGCATTTTGAAACACATCTTCAACATCAAGCGCCCTACCCTTCACTAAAAAACCCTCTCCTTCATTATGTAGGTTGAATGCTTTTTCACCTGCATATGCCCCATAAATATGCAGTTCTGCTTTTGGTATCTCTTTCTTAATTGAGGGCCAGATTTCTTTTTTTAAGTACTGAACGGTATCCCAGTTTGGTTCGTGGAGGAAATTACCAATCCACACAAAATGTTCTCTGCTATCGTACCCTTTCCATTTCTTTACTAACTCCTCATCAATTGGCTCCAGAAAAAAAGGAGTATAGTGCAACAAAGAATCTTCCACCTGAAAGGAGCTTTTAAGTACGTTCATTTCATATTCAGAAATTATCAGGGATAGGTCACATCGAAAAATACTTGCTATCTCTCTTAATGAAATCTTATTCAATAAGTCTTCTTTGATAAAGGGTCGCTTTTCTTTTAAGGCCACCTTTCTGCCTTCCCTGACCCCGTGAAGATCCTCAGTATCAAGAATCTGTATTGCATTTGGACAGGCTTCTCTCACTTTCCAGCCAAACTGCTCTTCAGTCATATAGCGGTCAAATAAAACAAGATCTGGTTTTAGCTCTTCTATAAAGCTATGAAAAGAAGGATCATTTAACCGAATGGGAGTAGTCTTAATGGATAACGATTCAAGGTTAGCTGAATATTCACTTTCACTTGCAGCGGAAGCAAAAGTAATCTCCCAATTCTGGTGCCGAAAAAGCTCGATAAGCTGCAATATTCGCCAACCCGCTGCAGAAGATTGCGGCTCAGGCCAGACCTTTCCAATAATTAAAACGTTCAAGGATGATTAGTACTGGTTAATTATCACTCATATACACGCGGATAATATCAGAATAGCTCATATCATCCAATAAATCTCGTTGAGCTAATTCTTCTAAAAACGAGGCAGGAACTCCATTTCCGTAAAGACCAATGATTCCTGAGTAACTTATCTCATCAAGGTAGTCGATTTCACTTAGTGTATTGAGATAACTAAGAGGAACTCCACTGGAATACATACCAATTATCCCTGAATATGAGACTTCATCCAAATAATCGAGCTGATTGAGCCCTCTCAGATAGCTTTCTGATACTCCATTCGCATACAGGCCGATAATTCCAGAGTAGCTCACTTCATCTAGGTAATCCAGTTGATTCAACGTTTCAAGGTAGCTCGTACCGACTCCATTGGCATAAAGCCCAATGATTCCAGAGTAAGATACCTCATCAAGATAATCCAGCTCATAAAGTTTATCGAGGTAAGAAGTAGAAACTCCATTTGCGTAAAGACCAATAACCCCGGAATAACTGAGTTCATCTAGATAATCTAATTGGTTCAGTTTTTCCATATAGCTGATAGGAACTCCGTTATTATATAATGCCAGTACTTCTGTACTTGCAGGGTTTGACTCGAAGCCTAAATTACCTAACGCACTTGCATATTCTAAAATGGAGCTTGAACCTGATGACTCACTATTCAATGCTTCCTGAACAGCATTTCCCTCAACCTGGGTCACCGCGTCATTATTTGTGAAAAGCCCCGTTATCCCCTGACTGGTTTGAGTAATAGCATTGATAGGATTCCAGTCGAAGTACCAGAGGAAAATAATTGCCAGTACAACAGCAATGACTGTTCTGTCTCTTTTTCTGGTACTCTTCTTCTTTACTCTATAAGTAACTCCCAGCCTGGTACCTTCTTCCTCTGCCCGGGATTGTTCATCTATATACTGATCGAGATTAAAGTCGGGATCATTATTGTCCAAATCGTTGGGTATGCCCTGTCGGAACTTATCTTTATTTGTGCTCATAATGCCCAGAATGGTTTAGAAAGTCTGTCAGATACACGTCGGTAAATATTTATAGTTTCAACACCTATTTGAATTTATGGGATTGAGCGGTACAATAAAAAATACTATCTCTACTATTTACTGAACCTTTCAAAAACTGAAGACGGTAATCAAAATGAAGACTCTCCCTAAAGCACTTTCCCATTTCAATCCAGAATTGGTAACCGAAATTATGGAATCATCTATCTATAAAGAATTACCGAAAGGCGCTCAAATACTTAAAGAAGGAGAATATGTGAAAGTTGTCCCAATTGTATTGGAAGGACTTATAAAGGTTTTCACAAGTCATGAGGAAAAGGAACTTCTTCTTTATTATATACGGCCTAATGAGAGTTGCGTGATGTCTTTCACATCTGGTTTAAAGAATGAACCAAGCAAAGTATTTGCATTAACCGAAGAAGAAACTTCTGCTCTTCTTTTACCTGTTGATAAACTGACTAATTGGACAAAACAGTTTCCTGATATAAATAGCCTTTTTTACCAGCAGTATAATCTAAGGTACAGCGAATTACTTGATACAATACATCATGTACTCTTTGATAAAATGGACAAACGGCTTTTTGACTTCCTGGAAAAGAGAGTACGGCTTACAAATAAAAACCCGCTTAAGATATCTCACCGGCAAATTGCTAACGAACTGGGAACAGCGCGTGAGGTAATAAGCCGGATCATGAAAAAACTGGAGCACGAAGGGAAAGTAAAACAACACCCAAATAGTATTGAATTGATAGGTGGTGACCACAGTCACTGACAGGGACTTTTCATATCGCTAATTTGGTGACGAATCATGAAGAACAAAGCAGTAAAACTATTGGTTGTTTGCATCCTGTGCATCTTGATTGTATCAGGATTGGTTCTTCTGGTTCAGTATCTGTTAACCTAACCTTGAAAAAATGAAAAAGAATATGGGAACTGCTGACCGAATCATTCGGATACTATTAGCAGCAGTAATTGGAACACTTTATTTCACTAATGTTATTACTGGTACAGTGGGTGTCATCTTACTGGTACTTGCAATCGTTTTTGTACTAACCTCATTTGTGAGCTTCTGCCCTCTATACGCTCCATTTGGATTGAGCACCTGCAAAGTAAGCCCAGAGGAAAACAGCTAGAAGCCCCATATGTAACCTGGGCTTTGTGTTACATATTCCTTCTATACTGACCTCCAACTTCATAGAGCGCGTGAGAGATCTGCCCTAAAGAAGCGACTTTTACCGTTTCCATTAACTCTTCGAAGATATTACCGTTGGTTCTGGCAACCGTTTTAAGACGATCCAGTGCTTTTTGAGCTTCTCCTTCATTTCGATTCCAGAAAGCTTCCAGGTTTGTGATCTGTTGCTTCTTTTCCTCTTCGGTAGACCGGATGAGCTCTACAGGTTTATTTTCCTCGTCACTGCCTTTACCAAAGAAAGTATTCACACCAATAATAGGCAGTTCCCCACTGTGCTTTTTACTTTCATAGTACAGGCTTTCGTCCTGGATTTTCCCGCGCTGGTACATACTTTCCATAGCACCCAACACTCCACCACGATCAGTAATCCGGTCGAACTCAGTTAAAATGGCTTCTTCTACTAAATCCGTTAGCTCTTCAATAAAGAATGAACCCTGATTTATGTTTTCATTCTTAGCTGTTCCAAGTTCTTTATTAATGATCATTTGAATAGCCAACGCCCTACGCACTGACTCTTCAGTAGGAGTAGTAATTGCCTCGTCATAAGCATTGGTGTGCAATGAGTTACAATTATCATAAATTGCCAACAAAGCCTGTAAGGTAGTTCGAATATCGTTAAACTGAATTTCCTGGGCATGCAAAGATCTACCACTGGTTTGGATATGATATTTCAGCTTTTGAGATCGGCCATTAGCTGCATACCTGTTCTTCATAGATACAGCCCAGATTCTCCGGGCAACACGGCCTATTACTGAGTACTCCGGATCTAAGCCATTACTGAAAAAGAAGGACAGGTTGTGCGCAAAGTCATCAATATTTAATCCTCGCGCGAGATAGTATTCTACATAGGTGAATCCATTTGCTAAGGTAAAAGCGGCCTGGGTAACCGGATTAGCTCCGGCTTCTGCGATATGATACCCAGAAATGGAAACCGAGTAGTAGTTCCTAACTTTATTCTGGGTAAAATACTCCTGGATATCCCCCATCATTTTAAGAGCAAACTCAGTGGAAAAGATGCATGTATTCTGAGCCTGATCTTCTTTTAAGATATCTGCCTGTACGGTACCACGCACAACACTTAGCGTTTCAGCTTTAATTCTTTGGTAAGTTTCAGAGTCAACCAGTTTATCTCCTGTAACACCTAAAAGGCCCAATCCAAATTCATTATTTCCCTTGGGTATTTCATTGGAATACACAGGAACAGGTACTCCAAGGTTTTTAAAATGATCCTGAACCTTCTCAAGTGCCTCTTCCCATTTTCCTTCAGATTTTAGGTACCGTTCCACTTCCTGATCTATGGCTGTATTCATAAACATTGCCAGAATCATAGGTGCCGGGCCATTAATAGTCATTGAAACGGAAGTAGTAGGCTTCGTTAACTCAAAACCTGAATAAAGCTTCTTCATGTCATCAAGCGTACAAATACTCACACCAGAATTCCCAATCTTACCATAAATATCAGGCCTGTAGCCCGGATCTTCTCCATATAGAGTTACCGAGTCAAAAGCGGTAGAAAGTCTTGCTGCAGGTAAGCCCTCACTCACAAAATGAAATCGCTTGTTGGTCCTTTCGGGTGTTCCTTCACCTGCAAACATCCGGGTAGGATCTTCTCCTTCTCGCTTGAACGGAAACACTCCTGAGGTATAAGGGAAATATCCCGGGAGATTTTCTTTAAGGGCGAAACGGAGCCTTTCCCCTTCATGTTTAACTTTGGGAACTGCTACTCTTGGAATATTAAGCCCACTTAGTGACTCCCTGTACAGCTTATTCTTAATCACTTTATCGCGAATCTGGATATCAAAGCTTTCCTGTTGATATTTTTCTGTAAGCTCATCCCAATTCTCAAGGATAGTTTTTGGCCCCCTATCTAACTCGTCTTCCCATCTTGTTTGCAAGGCTTTGAGTGGTGAAAGTAATTCGCTGCTTATTTGGCTTCCCGATTCTTTTAATTGGGCCAACGCTCCTTTTGCCTCGCTCCACTTTGAGGCTATTTCTACCTGCTGTTCTGCCCATTTATGGTAATTACGAACAGTTTCCGAAATCTCGGATAAGTAGCGGACTCTCTTACCAGGAATGATAGACTGAGATTGAATATCATCAGATGGTTTAGAATCCGTGTATATGACTGGTTCCCAGTTTAAGCTATACTCTCCATTAATACGATCGACAAGAGCTTTAAACAGGCGATTTACGCCTTCATCATTGAACTGTGCCGCTATTGTCGGGTAAACAGCCATTTCTTCTGGATTAGCATGCCATTGCCCGGAATTGCGCTGCATTTGTTTTCTAACATCCCGAAGTGCATCCATCGACCCTTTTTTCTCAAACTTGTTAAGTACAACAATATCAGCGAGGTCTAGCATGTTAATTTTCTCAAGCTGAGTAGCAGCTCCATATTCGCTCGTCATCACATAGACCGGAATGTCTGTTAAATCAACAATTTCAGTTCCACTTTGACCAATGCCACTTGTTTCTACAATGATAAGGTCAAAACCAGCTACTTTATATAATTCAATTACGGATTCTAGCGCTGCACTTGTGGAACGGTTTGAAGCTCTTGTAGCTAAGCTTCTCATAAATACCCGGTGCGTATCTATACTGTTCATTCGAATTCGGTCACCGAGAAGCGCCCCTCCTGTCTTCAGTCGGGAAGGATCGACAGAGATTATCCCTATTGAAAGCTCCTGAAATTCAGTAAGGAAACGGCGTACGATTTCATCAGTTAGAGAACTCTTTCCTGCTCCACCGGTTCCGGTTATCCCTAATAAAGGGATACGGTTTTTTGAATTAGGTGCTAATCTTTTTCCATTGTTAAACAACGATTTAGAGGAATCAAATGTAAGTATTTCATCCCTCCCATTTTCCAGGGCAGTTATGCCTTTAGCAAGTGTTATAACATCTTTTTCTTTTATTCTTTGTGCATCAAACCCGCCTACTTCTACCGGATCGAAATCACACTCTCTAAGCATAAAGTTAATCATGCCTTGTAATCCCATCTTACTTCCATCTTCTACTGAAAAAATCCGGGTGACTCCTGATGAATGGAGATCATCAATCTCCTCCTGAACAATTACTCCGCCACCTCCACCAAATACTTTGATATGACCAGCTCCGTGCTCTTCCAGCAATTCAATCATGTATTTAAAGTATTCTACATGACCTCCCTGATAGGAACTAATCGCTATTCCCTGAACATCTTCCTGAATTGCACAGTTTACGATCTCATGAACTGACCGATTATGTCCCAAATGGATTACTTCAGCACCACTACTTTGTAGTATCCGGCGCATAATGTTAATACTCGCATCATGCCCATCAAATAGGCTTGCTGCAGTAACAAACCGGATTTTATTCGTTGATACATAGGGAGAATTCGGGTCTGAAGATAGATTCGAATCACTCTCTTTTGATGATACTTCTTTTGTGTTGGTTGACATAGACTAATTTCAGTTTATGGAAGCGGTTCCAAAGATAAGGATTTGTTCATGCCTTTTGTAGGCTCTTAACAATAATGTTTATTAAACAATCAAAAATAACAGGGTTAAAACGTCTAAAACTCCAAAATAATTTCTGAAGTAAAGCCCTGCCTTACCAGAACACCGCGTTGAATATAGTATGGTTCAGGTGCTTCAAAAGGAATTGGATTCCCGGAATCCCATCTACTGTTTCCATTTTTATCAATAAAAACTTTTAGCCGGTAAGAAATTGGCGGTAAATCTTCTATTTCCAGGCTATCAGTAAATGTTGTATCAAAAGAAATCGCTGCTTCTTTATTCTCCAGGAGCATATGATAAACCTGATTACTATCAGTGCTTTCAGGCTTTATCAGTAAGCTGCCTAATTGAATTTCATCCCAGATTTGAGGTGTTACCAGTTGTCGCCTTCTTTGAATTGGATTCCAGACCAGTATTTGATAACTCAATCCTTCAATCCATGTACCTTGAGGTTTAATAAACAGACGATTGTCTTCCACTTCTATCTCTGGCCAATCATCAAAACTTACATCTCCCTCTACAACTACAATCGAATCGATAATCATTGGATCTTGTATTGGAGCTGCGTATACAATTTCAATACTCTGATCAGGGAAAATTCCATTACCTACTTTATCCCTGATTATTCGTTGTAACGTAGTATCTGCCTGAGTACTTCCTTCGAATAGTATCCCTGAACTGGTTGCGTTATTTCCCGCAGCATCAGTAATCCCATTTAGCTGAATTGAATATTCCTGGGTTGCACTTAACGCCTCCCTTGATTGAGCAAAAACAACAAAAGGATCTCTTTCTGATCCAAAAAGTATATACCCCGAGGAATAGACCTCATTCAACGAATCCAATACTGAAATGCTGGCACCTTCCTGAATTGAAATATTTTCATTAAAACGCAGTCTTAATCTATTGGAAGAAAACATTCCTACTCCCAGTAGCCTCGGCTCTATTGTGTCCGGTTTAGTAATGTATAATACATCTAAGGTATCACTCCCAGCCTTATCGAGCTGTATGGACTCTTTCGAAAAGGGTTGAGCATCCTCTATTTCCTGGTCCCATATTTTATTTCTGTTCCTGTCATCCACATACAGAGCCCTATAATCCCCTTCTCTCAAATACGCGAAGTTAAATGTTCCGGAAGTATCACTTTCTGCCTGGTACGTTGCTTTCTTGGAAAAATCCACGGGTTCGCGATAGAGCAACACTTTCACCCCATCGGCAGATCTGCCATTTTCTGCTTGTTTGATTCTCCCGGTAATTGTGCCCTCATCTATTTCATCGCCTGTTGATACTGCTACTACAATAGGCTTCCCCATTTTATTCCTTTTCGTATCCGTGATATTCCCTCCAAGTGTCAGAATTACTGTAGTGGAATCAGGTAAGGGATCAATAAATCTTATTGAAAGCTTTTTCTTTCTCCACTTTACCTGGTATTCCAGATCAAGATCTGGCTCAACGGTTATATTAGAAGGAACGGAAGACCGTTGGATAAACTCTGAAAATTGGAACTCAAAAGTATCCCCTCCAAAATTGGTTGTACCAGGCAGTGGAGATGTTTCTAAGATAGATGGGCCCTGTTTATCAGCAGGTCCACCTGTTGGGGCTATTGGAGTTGCACAGCTATAAGTCGCCAGCAAAACGACTAACACCAAAATGTGATATAACAAGGGATTTTTTTTGACGTAACTTTGCGTGTGCTTAATCATCAAGCAAATATACAAACGGGATTTTAAACTTATGAGGTTGGTCAAAAAATAGATGGGGAAGAAAAAAGAAAAAAGAAATTCTTTTAGTATCTGCTGGGTACTCCCATTCATTCTTCTAATACTGGGAGGGTGCCAATCTTACCTCCTTGATGATGCACAATATGACCTCCGCAGTTCTTTTTCAGAAGGTGATTTTGCCAGGTCTGAAGAACTGCTCAAAAGCTTTGATCAACAAAATCTTTACAAAGGAAAAGATGCCGTTCTTTGGAATTTGGAAAACGGAATGATCTACAGGTTTGCCGGCAAATATGATACGAGCACTACATTCCTACATCAGGCTGAATTAGAAATTGAGGACAATTATACCAAAAGCATCAGCGTAGGATTTAAATCACTAATCGCCAATGATAATAAACTGGCTTATGATGGAGAACCCTACGAAAATGTATATCTAAATGCCTTTAAAGCCTTGAATTTTGTGCACCAAAAGGACTGGGAAGGCGCTCTTGTTGAAACGAGGAGAATGAGTTTCAAGATAGAACAACTGGATATCAAAATTAAAGGGCTTGCAGATGCTTTTTCCAGAGCGGATAGTTCTGGCAAAGGTGATTGGGAACCTAAAAAAGTGAATATCCAAAACAGTGCCTTTGCCCATTACCTCTCAACTGTTTTATATGCAAAGACCGGAAATCCTGATAACGCACGTATAGAATTTGAAAAAATCGGAATAGCTTTTCGAGATCAGGCAGCATTGGGAGACTATGATGCTTTTGACACCAAAGAGCTGGAGTATTTAAAAGACCCGGGTTCCTATAATGTACTCCTAACAAGTTTTACAGGGCAGTCTCCAATCAAATACCAAGATGATGTTAGATTATTTCTTGATGGAGGTTATATCAAATTTTCCTTTCCGTCGGTAGAGTTATATCCAACAAGAGTGCATAACGTTCGGGCTATCATAAACGGAAAAAAAGATCTTAATCTTCATCTTATTGAAGAAATGGATCTCGTATCCAAAGAAATCTATCAGGCGAAACAACCCATCATATATACCAGAGCTTTTCTTCGATCTTTGTTTAAAGCAGGAGGAACCTCTTTAATTTCTAATGCAATTGAAGAAGAAAGTAAAGGAGCAGGATTCGTGGCGAAAGCTTTAAGCCTATTATATAAGGAAGCCAGCGAAAAGGCTGACCTCAGAGGCTGGCAAACCATGCCAGGACAAGCCTGGATGCACGCTATTGAGCTTCCTGTAGGAACCAATACAGTAACTCTTGAATACCTCTCCTCTACCGGCAGGGTGTTATATGCTGAAGAATATGAAGTAGATATTACTGAGAATACAGACCTCGAATTAATAGAATCGATTTTTTCAAAATGAACATAATTAACCACAACAAACAATCAAGAACCATGAAATATACTTTACTGAGTACCCTTGTGATACTCATGGCCTTAACTGCGTGCCGTCCCTCAAATGAGGTATCCAGGATCGATCCGGGTACAACAACGGATTTATCGGGAAGATGGAATGATACTGATGCTCGCCTAGTAGCTGAAGAAATGATAAGCGATGCCCTCACAAAACCCTGGCTCAATCAATTCAGCAGAGATAGCCAAAAGCCACCTGTATTAATTTTGGGAAGGGTTCGAAACGAGAGTATGGAACACATAGACACCGAAGTATTTACAAAAGAAATGGAGCGGGCTTTCGTAAACTCAGGATCTGTTTCTGTGGTGGCTAATTCGGATGAAAGGCAGCAAATAAGAGAAGAACGAGCTGACCAACAGGACTTCGCCTCTTTTGAAACAACTAAGCGAATGGCTCAGGAACTTGGAGCGGATTTCATGATGATCGGCAATATCAATTCTATTGTTGATGAAACCGTTGATAACCGAACTGTGGCCGTTTTCTATACCGTTAACCTTGAGCTCATAAATGTTGAATCCAACCAAAAGGTTTGGATCGGCAATAAGAAAATTAAGAAGCTAATAGAGCGAAGAAATTATCGGGGATAAAATTCTTCTCGCTAATTATAAAAGGCTTTCTGATTTTCAGGAAGCCTTTTTAGTATCAGTAATCCGAATAAACATATCGATTTTTGCATTCTCGGCGCTGGGCTTGCGGGAATTAGCCTTGCCCATGAGCTTTCTAAAAGAGGATTAAACATCTGCGTGATTGACCCTAATGGTATAGCCAGTGGAGCTTCGGGAACACCGATTGGGTTGGTAAATCCTGCAGGGGGGCGTTTTGCATCTCTATCATGGAGAGCTGAAGAGTGTTATTCTTCAATTCTTGATAATCTCCGTTTCATAAAGGAAGAAAGCGAAGCTTCTTTCTTTGCTAATAATGGTGTACTACGCCCTGCTTTAGATGATGAAATTGCATCAAAAATGCTTGCCAATTATTCCAATCGAGACTGGCCGAAAGGATGGATTTCCTGGCTTAATGAAAAAGAGTTAAAGGAATTCCATCCTGGCATCTCCTGTATTGGAGGCGGAGTATGGCTTCCTATTGGTTTGACGGTTGATATTCCAACATATCTTTCAAACTTTGCTAATGTGCTTTCCTCAAAGGGAGTATCCATAATTACAGGAAGTAGGTTTAGTCTCTCTAAAAAGAACAATGAGTGGGAATTGGGTCTCAAAAACGGAGACTCTATCGTTGCCAGGCACATTATTTTTTGCACTGGGTCCTCCATAACAAAAGAGGAAATATGGTCGCCTTTACCTGTACACCCCGTAAAGGGGCAGCTCGCTATACTAAAAACAGAAAAGCCACTCCCCTTTGCGCATGCCATTTCAGCACTTGGATATATCGCTTCGTTGACAAAAAACACATTTGTTGTTGGTAGTACTTATGAGCATAAATTTGACCACACCCACCCTGATGATAAAGGACTCGAATATTTACTTAACCGTTTCAATAAAGTACTACCAGAACTAGCAAAGGGCTCGACTTTTCTCAAGAGTTGGTCAGGGATAAGATTGTCTACTCCAAATCGTAAACCAATCCTTGGTCATCACCTTAGTTTGGAAAATTGCTCAGTCTATTGTGGGCTTGCTTCAAAAGGATTGCTTTATTCGGCTTACCTGGCAAAATTGATGGCAGAGTATTTATTGGATAAAAAAGAGTTACCAAAAGAGGTTTCTATCCAGCGGTTACAGGCATAAAAAAACCTCCATACCAAAGGCATGGAGGCTGAATAGAAAATTACTCTGTCTAGAACCTAATCACTAAGCCACTAAATGCAGCTGTAATGGAATTTCCGTTGCTTCCCGAGTTTGCTACTGATGAAGCAGCAACAGTTAGTTCAAGGAATTTGAAATCAAGTCCTATACCTGCGGAATAAGCAGCAGAAGAATACCCGCCAAGCCTGGTTCCAAATCTTACAGGGATGAATCCCAAGAATCGATATTGAGCACCAAGTGTTAGTACACTTCTTCTTGAATTTGTACCCACATCATTAAACCCAAAGCCATAATCAAGGGTCGTTGTAAGCTTACCTAAAGTTAGTGCGGCTCCAAAATTATACATTCCTGGTAACGAGTATTTTTGACCACTAGCATCCAGAGAAGTGAATCCTCCATACACATCATTACCAAGGCTGTCAGCTAAATCTTCGAAATAGTCTCCAGGAGCCTGGTCTCCAACATCTCCATCAATAGTTACTATTCCTGCAGCTGTTACTCTTGAGGGAGTTTCGTCATAAGTAATGCTACCCATATCAGTAATAGACATTGCCAATGCAAGTTTCTGATTCTTTCCAAAGAACCCTAAGGCAGGTAAAGACACATCAAGCACTGCGGTAACCCCTAAATCTAGACCAAAGCCCGAACCTAAGGTTCCAATATCGGATCCACTGTAATCAACAAAATCGTCAAGCTTTGCATCGTCATCAGTTTCCCTTGCTAAGGAATAAGCTCTCAGTTGCTCAGAAAGCTCTCCATAGGAATACAATGAATATTCAAAATTATGTGCAATTCCACCATTACTGTTTATCGAAACGGGGTTTACTGTTAATGTTGAAGTCATATCGAGTTCAACTGATTGTAAGCCTACCAGGTATTTTGGAGCTACACCAGCATAAAGCTTCATCCCATTTATAAATGGTATAGCTTCTACTATTCCACTTAAAGGCAGCGGTAACTCCATGGCATAACCAACAGAGATTTCAGTGTAAGAAATGGTGCGGCTGTTAAAGTCTACAGGCACTCCTGACCCGAATTGCTCGGAATCCAGGCCATAGAATAACAGTTCTGCAAAACCTTTGTTAAAGGTAAGATCTTCTGTTGTTCTTACCCTTGTAGCAAGGCTAAAAGCAGATTTCTTTCCCCTGCTTGAAAATCCAAAAGGCACAACATCAACTGTTAATGACAAATCACGAGTATTCGTAACATCTGATCCAAACCAGTCATTTAACATATCAACCCTGGTTTGCCCTTCAATAGTTAACCCTCTGGTTAGATATTGATCATAAACGTCAAGGTTAACAAAGCTACCTCCTGCTCTCACTCCTACTCCACCCACTAATCCGAGTGATCTTCTTGGCTTTCGCCCATCATCTAGCATCAGGTTAGCAGGATTCAGGAAATTAGCATGATACCCATCAATAAATGCAGTACCTCCGCCTCCCATACCAAGGGTGGCAGAATTGTAGTGCCTACTTTGAGCTACCAAGGAAGCAGCTGAAAGAGCAAATGCGATCGTGAAAATAAATCTTAAATTTTTCATGGTCTTGCTTCCTTAGTTTACCGTGTTTTCTATAGTTAGCTGTGCACTTACACTAATACTTATTGCATCAGTAGCCCTGAGTTTTACTTCTTCATTGCCTGTAGTTCTAAGCCCCGCTTCAATTATTATTGATGCCGTATCAGACAGATCAAGAAGTTGTTGCTCGGTTAATGCTATTTGAATACTTCCCATCGTATTGTCAGAAGCAAAACGAGTTACAGGATCAACCATAGCTCCAAGAAGTTCATATCGTTCACCAGAAGAAGCATCGATAGGTAATGTGGTAACTTCAGCACCATTTTCGTCTACAAAAATGAGACTGAGTTCTACACCTAGTGGTAGGCCATTACTATAATTAATGTTCAATAAACCCTCTGTAATTCGAGCGTCATCCTCTGGTCCGGGTAAGTCCTGGAGATCGGAAGTCTCAGTAGTATCACTAAATGTTGCTGATGTAGAAGTACTAAAAGCTAAAGGAAGGTTGACCACAATCATAGGGTCGAATTCCAATGGAGTGCTGATTGTAGCTTCTGTTCCATCTTCGTTTACAACCGATTTACCAATAAACCTGATTTCATTAGGGAGATTATTCAAAAACTCATTCACACTAGAGTTTGATTCATCAAATGTAAGTGAGAATGGACCAGGATTAGTTATGGCGTCATATGGATCTAATTCAAACTTAATCATCTGACTTGGCAGTAACTGAACTCCATTAGCTTGTAATCCACTAATTGGATCGGAAGGCTGAACTGAGGCATCCGTTCCATCTCTACCACTCAAAAACACTTCATCTCCATCTCCATTTACTCCAACAAACGAAGCATATATCGTAGTAGGAACTCCAATATTGGAAGTATAATTGATCGTAAGTGAAGCCTGAGTAAACTCTAAACCATCAATTTGAGATGATAAATCTTCAAGTCCATCAATCTCTGTAAGTTCTGATTCTGTATCATTGAAGAGGTCAATGATTCCATCGTCTCCTACATCATCTCCAAGAACAACAGTCTGAGCTACGATATCACCAAAAGCTTCCGCAATTGCCAGGTTCGTTATTTCTACTCGAGATGAGATTTCATCCGTTTCGTTTATCACCCTGGTCTGATCACCTGGTGTAGCCTCCTGAGTATTTTCAGTAACCGAAACAATGTTGTATTCAACCTGGTTATTGAAAGCGAATAACCTGAAACCTGATAGGTCTACATTCTTAGCACCAGAAGTACTGCTTCTTAAAATCTGGTCATTACCAGCTACATACTCAATTATGAGGGAATCAGCGGGTAAATAATTAGGGCCCCGACGTATATTAGGGAAGCTTATGGTTAAGGAATCAATGGTCAAATCAAGCCCGTTAACAATTGGGTTGATATCCAAGTTTCCAGACTCCAGTTCCACGTAGTGATTAGGTGAGGAAAACACAAACTCGGTAGCATCAAACGTTGTAGAACTACTAGTTGAAAATCGTTGCGAGGTAAGAGCAGCCTCAACAGCAGAGGCAACTAAATCTACGCCATCAATACTCTCCACAACCAATTCACCAGGATTGGCTTGTGTATTCTGAGCATTCCAGTTAACACTTATATCTACATTTATATCGGAAAGTACATCACCATCAGAAAATGGAATTTGACCTGAACTTGTTACTCCATGATTGACATTGGTAATTGCTCCACTAGCAACGAAAACACCACCAGAATTCAAATCAATATCAATTTGGGTAATGTCAAAACCAAGATTATTCGTAATTGTAATTTCAATAGCTCCACGTTTAATAGTAGCGCTAACGAAGAAATCAGTACTATTTCCTACTTCAATATTTACAGGAGTTGGTGTACTTCCTCCTGGTATTGGAGTCCCTGAAGGAACCAACGCAGGGTTTAAACCGGTTAATTGCTCAAAATCTGCGGAACCGAGGTCTGACCCTCCAGAAGAAAAGCTTCCAATTTCTAGCTCCCCTACCTCAGAGCTAAAATCTGTTGGGTCAGTACTAATTTCAGGAATGGCATCATTTAGATCGCCAAACTCAAAATCCTGTTCTTGAGAAAGGCTAATAAAGCCTGTCGCATCTAATGTAAAAAGCGAATCAAATTCGCTTCCAGTAGTATCGATCAATACATCGACTGATCCCCCTCCGCCTAGAAACTGATATTCTTTGTCAACAAGAATAGGAGCCTCAATGCGTTGAGAAGTGGTGAAATCTGGTTCTTTTGGTATTTCACACCCCACCAGGGTGACAAAGACCAATAACCAAACAGTTAACAGCTTGAAATTACGCATCTGTTATTTGATTGAGTTGTTGTTATAAGTAGAAGTAATTCTAATATTTTATAAAACCTAAAAAAGAGATTGGTCAAAGCAAATTAAATTATTGCAATCCTTATTCTCGTATAAGCCTGTAGAAAAATAAATCGAGCACAAAGTAGCTATAATTTTAAAGAATTCTCTACAGTTTTTTGTTGGAACTCAATTCTTTAGAGGAGTTAAAAAAGAATTTATTTAGACAATTCAAGCCTTTCCAGAGAATTGTTTTGAACTATCAACCGAGCCTGCTCTACGAATCCGTCCCGAAAGCATTCGGGATCGGGAAAAATAGAGCGGAGAGGGAGGGATTCGAACCCTCGGTACCCTTGTGAGGCACACACGCTTTCCAGGCGAGCCCGTTCGACCACTCCGGCACCTCTCCTTTCTGAAGGGCGTCAAAGATAGAGTTTATAATTGCTGTTATCAATACAAATGGTAACGAATTACTCTTCTTTAGGTAAAACAACTTTGAAGTTTAACTCCTCTTTAACACTGCTCAAGGTATTCATATCAATAAACTCAACAGAAAGAGTATAACTACCTGGCTCTAGTTCTCGGGTTTGAATCTCCAGGTTATCTATAAATCTGTTTCCTATTTCCTGGAAGCCAATTTCTAAACTCACTTCCCGTTCCTTCCCTCGTAACCATTCCAGCCCTCGATTTTTAGTAATGTCATATTTTAACCGGAAATCGCTAACACCATTTTCTGGAGTAAGATTATAGAGCTGAAAGTGAAGTGCTAAGGCTTTCCCTTTTAAGATGGTTCGGTCATGAGAAACAACAAAAGGAACTAGTGTGTCAAGCTTTGAGTCGTAATCCAGATCGTAGCCAAAAATGATATCAGCAAGTATTAGCCCTTCTTCATTATACTCCAATGGCTTCGGCAATTCATAGTCAATTTTACCTAAACCTCTTAAAGAACTCGTAAAAGCTGTTTCGGATTTTGGCTTTGTTTTAGAATTACTGTTATGCAATTCGGCCTGGTAAAAAATCTGATTTTCATTGGGTATATAAGGAACTGTGAATACGGAGTAGCTTGGTGCGCTTTCCTCCGTTCCAGTTACAACCAATTCCGATTCAATTTGAGACTGAGTTCGAACATTCCCCTTTTCATCCAGAATTTGTATCCCATGCATGAGCTTATACTCACTTAATGCTTCGATAAACAATGTTCCATCTGGCATCATAATCTCATCGTTTGCACTTAAATCTTCCACAAACGCCCTGTGAGGTTCGCTCTCTAAGAAAGTTGCGAAATATGGACGATTATTTGCGTCCAGGAAGCGATATGGGTGAATGGTTATAGGAATATCACGAACCTTTCGTGTTTCTGAAGAAGCCTGTTCGGGAGCAGCATTCCTGGTAACTCTGATAGCCATATCTGCATTTTGATTGAGTACAGGTCCTAAATAAGGCCCTACCCTTTGAGCCGCTGTTGGGCTTGAGGCATCCCAATGCATATTCATTTCTGAGTAAAACCTTCCGAAGTACATATCGAGGCTGGCAAGCTTTGAATAATATATGTATTGAAAAACCATCCCTGGCGTTATTATCCCCGCACTTAATTCACCTTGGACTGTAGGGTGGTCGAATCTTTTACTAGATGAAAATAATTGATTTGGGATTAGATCGTCGATAGCGTTTAACTTCCTCATTCCAAATGGTGATTCACCAAACATGATGATGAGGTTATCCTGCATTTTTTTGTTAAACCTTTCATAAACCCATACTTCATAATATGGAATAGGATCCACTCCAAAAATTACCGATCGCATCACATCAGCATTACAAGCACTGAGAATGTTACATGTTCTCTCAATATCTGACATAGATGCTCTTAACACTCCTGTTCTTTTCTTAAGAGGTGGCCCATATTTTACATATTCAAGCCCCCTATCGTCCGTACCATATATGGTATTTTCGTTTCGATCATAATTGGTACGAGCAAAAGAAATTCTCTGCCAATGCTCTATCAAGCGCTCATTATAATCTGTGAAAGGAGTGGGATCTATTTGTTTCCAAAATCCACCTAGATATTCAAAAAAAGCAGGGTTTTTTTGATCCAGGTATTCTTTTAACTCCGCATGTAATTCTTTTGATAGTATCGGTTCAAGCATAGATAACTCAAACTCCCATACCGGAACATCCTTAGCCATTATAGAGTCGGCTGAAAGCGCCTGCTGATACATTTCCGAAGCCGTTTCATAATAGCTTCGTAACTCCTGATCCGCTGACAGGCGAATATAATTTAATGCTATTTCTATGCTTGGGTATTCAAGCTTTTCTATCGCAGTTTCCCATACCTGGAGTGCTGCTTCATAATTTCCTTCCAATTCGAAGAATTTTCCGTCTTCGAGAATCTGTTTCTCTAAATGTAGCTGATCATTTCCAAGAATAGAGGGCAATAGAATGAGAAATATGTAGATCATGATCTTCGGGTAAGTTGATAAATACTAAAACAATAGTAAATCTAAATAATTCCCTTAAAATCCAAAGGTAAAGGAATTTTGAGTATAAGCACCCACCTTTTCTCCACCTTCTGTTGCAGGTACAAACCTCCATTTGTATGCTGCTTCCAGGCTAGCCTGAATCAATCCGTAACGTAAATCCTTTACAACTTCATAGTTCTCTCCCTTTTTATCATAAAGCCTTACCTCTGATACATAGGCTTCTCGTACACTTCCGTCTCTGTTGACAAGAAAGTTAACAAAGATGATTGCCTTGATATCTGCAAGTTTTGCTTCTTCTGTAAGAATTGGCTCAAAAATCTTTGCTATTCTGGGAGGCCGGTCCGGGTTTCCTGAAATTAGGTCTTCATCCCCTCTCTGCCCGGTTGTAATAGATTCACTTAATGGGTTTTCATTCTGAAAATCGTTCATTTCCGGAAAATCCAATATGTCTTCTTCTATAATCTCATAGGTAGGAGCCGGAATAGGAACCTGGGGCTTTGGTGGAGAAGCAGGTGCATTTGCCTGCCTGGTGACAATCATCTCTTCAACAACTATTACCTCATTATCGGGATATACAAAAGCTGGCTGCTTGAACTCTGTCTCTGGCCAGAATTTAAATACCGAAATCATGATTAGTTGCGACACAATGATACATGCCATTATCCGGTGTTGATAATGAGGTGAAGAAACAATGATATCTAAAACTTCCTTTTTCAAGAAGATTCCAATCTTTCTTTTTCGTCAAGAATAAGCTGTCGGCAATGCGATTTTAAAGTATTCATATTGTCAAAGTCAGAAGGATCGACGGGATCCAAAACTGAGATCTTAAAATCACCTTTAGGATTCATGAGCCTAGATCCTGATATCAATACCTCATAAGGCCCATCAACAATAATTGGCTGAAGATTGAAACCATGTTCCATAGCTAATAAAAAAGCTCCATTCTTAAACGATTGCAGTTTACCATCTATTGAACGCGTTCCCTCGGGAAATATCATAACCGGAACTAAATCTTTTAAGGGTTTCACCAGATTCTTCAGTTTTTTCAGCGCAGATTTACTACTTCTATTAATCGTTAACTGCCCCGTTAACCTAACCATCCAGCCCATCACCGGGATATAAGTCATACTGTGCTTTACCACCCACTTCATTTTCCAGGGCAACTGATAGAGAAGGGGAATATCGAGAAAGCTCTCATGATTACAGATAAAAATCGTTGGCTTTGAAGGGTCATACTTTTCAGTCCCTTCAATTGTAATCTTCCACCATGGGCTAATATGGATTAAGCACCAGGCCATCATACTCAGCACTCGATTTGCAGTTTTCCGATACCTGTCAAAGGGAAAAGTGAGAATAAAGGTGACCAGTATCAGCACAAAAAAAAGCAGGAACAATACCACATAACATGTCCAGACATAAATACTGAAAAAGACTTTGCTCATAACTTATTCTCAATCGCCGTTCTTATAAATCCATTGCTTGAAGCCAGCAAGTCTGTAGCTTCATCTTTGGTTACGTTTGCCAGTATCATTACCAAAGCTGTCTTTACATGATTCCCTGATTTTGACAAAAATGAAGTAGCCGTTTCATAATCTACCTTTCCAAAAGTCATAATTATTCGCTTAGCTCTCTCTATTAGTTTTTTGTTGGTGAGCTTCAAATCTACCATCACGTTTTCAAGGATCTTCCCCTGCCTGATAAAAGCTCCCGTTGTAATCATATTAAGTACCATTTTCTGGGCACTTCCACTTTTCATTCTTGTACTTCCCATGATCACCTCTGGGCCTACCGGAATATCTATAATTATGTCTGCTTCAACATTTAGTTGATGTCTTGAAACGGTGGTCACAAGTATAGTTTGAATCTCCTGTTCTTTCGCTTTTCTGAGTGCCCCAATAACGTAAGGTGTTCGACCACTGGCCGCCAGGCCGCATACAACATCAACTTTTGTTGCTTTACTATCTGTAAGATCTTTTTCCCCAACTGCTTCTGAATCTTCAGCGCCTTCTTGTGCAACAAACATCGCTTCCTTTCCTCCCGCAATAAAACCCTCAACCTGTTCAGGTTCCGACCCAAATGTGGGAGGACATTCGGCAGCATCAAGCACACCAAGCCGGCCACTGGTACCAGCCCCGAAATACAATAACCTTCCTCCGATATGAAAACTTTCACTAACCAGTTCAACGGCCTTACTTATTTCATCCAGCCTTGTGGAAACAGCTTCAGCCACCCTCTTGTCTTCTTCATTTATTAAGGAAACAATCTCTTTCGCTGAGGCCAAGTCTATGGCCATGGTATTAGGATTGCGTTGCTCTGTATCTAATTTTTTTAGCTGATCAAAGAGCTTCTGTTTTGATGTATCCATCTCTTACCGACGGTTTCTCCACCATTCTGATGAAGTCTCAGTTGTAGCTTCCAGTACTTTTTGGGGCTCAGATTGATGCTTTTTTAATAAGGTTCCCGTCAAAGCAATGATTTCTTCTGAGATTCCGGACGCTAAGTCATCTGCGCTAAAATGATCTTTCACAAAATGGGTATCATATTTTCCGGAAATAAATGCTTCGTGATTCAATGTGTACTCGCAAAATGGGATCGTTGTCTTACAACCCACTATTTCATACTCATCAAGAGCTCTTAGCATTTTCTTTCTGGCGTCCTCCCTATCCCTTCCATATACCGTAAGCTTGGAGATCATTGGGTCATAATTTATCGTTACTTCCTGCCCCTCTTCAACTCCGGCATCTACCCGGACCCCTGTTCCTGTTGGAATGCGGTGCTTGGTGAGTAATCCTGTACTTGGCAAAAAATTATTCTCGGGATCTTCAGCATAGATTCTGCATTCAATCGCATGCCCTCGCTTTTTAATATCATCCTGAGTAAAAGGAAGCTCCTTTCCTTCAGCAACAGCAATTTGTGCAGCAACCAGATCAAGCCCGGATATCATTTCAGTAACCGGATGCTCTACCTGTAGCCGGGTATTCATTTCCAGGAAATAGAAATTCATGTGCTTATCAACCAGAAACTCGATCGTTCCGGCACCTACATAATCGCAAGACCGGGCCGCTTTGATCGCTGCCTTACCCATTTCCTCACGTAGTTCTGGAGTAAGTAATGAACTTGGAGCTTCTTCTATCACTTTCTGATGGCGGCGCTGCACCGAACACTCTCTGTCAAATACATGAACAATATTTCCGTGGGTATCTGCCATAATCTGAAATTCGATATGCCGGGGTTCTTCCAGGTATTTTTCGATATAAACCCTGTCATCACCGAAAGCATTCTTGGCTTCAGATTTTGCAGCCTTTATACTGGATTCAAATTCTGATTCTTCATGGACAATTCTCATGCCCTTACCCCCACCACCAGCCGAAGCTTTGATAAGGATTGGGAAACCAATATCCAATGCCACCTCTCTGGCTTCTTCTATACTTTGAAGAGTACTTTTTAACCCTGGAGGTGTTGGTATGCCCACTTCTGTCACTAATTCACGGGCAGAAGTTTTATCCCCCATTAAGGAAATTGCTTTAGGTTCTGGGCCAATGAATATGATTCCTTCCTCCTTACAACGCTTCGCAAACTCTGCGTTTTCGCTGAGGAACCCATATCCCGGATGAACAGCATCAGCTCCCGTTTGCTTAACAGCATCAATAATTTTATCCATCACCAAATAACTCTCTGAAGAAGCAGCTTCCCCAATGAACACAGATTCATCAGCTAATTGTACATGTGGGGCTAACTCATCAGGACGGGAATAAACAGCAACACTTCTAATTCCAAGTTCTTTACATGTGTGGATAACTCTAGCTGCAATCTCACCTCGGTTTGCAATTAGGATTTTATTGATTGTGGGCATGGGATCATTTTTTCCCAATAGTATCGAATTAACTAAAAAAGCACCAATCGAAGCTTAGCTTGCAGCCCTCATTTTCACAAAAATTTGCGGGAGAATAGAGAATTTTTCAAAACCGCTTAGATATGCTCTCTCATCAAAAACATTATAATCGTTCTCTTCAATCTTATCCAGAATGCGACCGTAATTATATCGAGCTAAATATACCGGCAAACGACTATCACGATCTAGCATCGCAATGCCTTTGTCAGCCCTTGCATAATACTCTCTTGCTCTTTTGATTTGAAATCTCATCATTGAGATGAAGTTCTCAGAAACTTCAGCATTAAATAACTCGGCTTCTGAAATCCCGAACATTTTCAATTCATCGCTTGGAATATAAATCCTGTTCCTTTCAAGGTCTTCGCCAATATCTCGTAAAATATTAGTGAGCTGCATTGCGATACCTAAATCAACCGCATATTCTAGTGCGGTTTCATCAGAATACCCGAAAACTCGACTAGTCATTAGCCCTACAACGGAAGCTACTTTATAAGAATAATCATACACTTCCTGGAAGGTTTTGAATCGGCTTTTTACAAGATCTGTTCGAACTCCATCAATGAGTAGAAAAGGAAGGTCTATTGGTATGTGGTATTTCTTTAAGGTATCAGAGAAGGCAATCAAAATCGGGTCATTTGCCCTGTTTCCATTATAGATTGAAATCAAGTTGTGCTTAAAATCTTCAAGTTTCTCATCTACTTCTGATAATGAAATAACTGAATTGTCGGTCAGGTCAATAGAATCATCAACTAAATTATCCAGGTACCTACACAGTCCATAAATAGCAAAAATACCCCTTTGCTTCTCATTAGGAAGAAACCGGGTAGCCATATAGAAAGTTTTTGCATAGAACCTTGTTATTGCTCTGCAATGAGAATATGCTGGCTTAAGCTCTAAGTCATTAATCTCCTCAATTACAGAACGATGAAATGATGTCCGTTCGTAAATGGGTCTAATAACTGAATATGGAATACGAAGTATGGCACTCATGCCTCATTAAATCGAAAAAAAGGGAGCAAAAGTTCCATTCATGAAGAAATAAATAATTTTTTGAATTCAATTACATATTCCTGATAAGATGAGTATTATGTTCACGAAACAAATTTTGCTCAAATAACGGACAAAATCCTTTGATGAAATTTAGAATCCATATAAGATGGGATTATGAGTAAGAAAATAACTATTTATGATGTAGCAAAGAGCGCAGGCGTTGCTATTTCTACTGTATCAAGAGTGTTGAATGATTCTCCTAATGTATCTGACGAGACAAAAGAGAAAGTACAGAAGTCTATAGACGAGCTGAATTTTAGGCCACAGGTAAGTGCCAGAAAACTGGCAAGTAAAGAACCGCAAATGCTTGCAGTGGCTGTCCCCTCTTTTACAACTCCATTTTTTAATGAGGTATTGAAGGGAGTTAAGGATGAGATCAAAAAAATGGATCTTGATATCATTCTTTACAATACAGGGTCAAAAGACCCTGAGGAAGCAGTAATCAATTTCTTTGACCGGGGAACAGCAGACGCATTAATTCTTCTTTCTATTGATGTAAGCGAGACTATCCATAAGCATTTGCAATCTACACGGGTTCCTGTTGTATTAGTAAATGCAGCACACCCATCTTATAATTACTTTATGGTGAATGATTACCAGGGTGGTTACATGGCAGGAGAACATCTTGTTAAAAAAGGATTTGAAAGCATTGGTATGATTTCGACTCCGGTTAAAACAAGATCATCAACAGAAAGGGAACGAGGTTTTAAGGATGCATTGAGAAACTTCAAAATGAATATAGATAAAGATCTCTTTGTTGCTGGTGAAACTACTAAACACGCAGGTTTTACTGAGGAGGCTGGATTTGAGGCCATTCAGAAATATGACCAAATGGGGAAATATCCTGATGCGGTTTTTTGTGTAAACGATACACAGGCATTGGGTGCTTTGCATGCATTATCACGACTAGGAATGAAGGTTCCAAACGATATTGCGTTGATGGGATATGATAATATCAAGTTGAGTAAATATCTGGATTTGACCACTATTGATCAGCAAATGCATACTATTGGAATTCAGGCTACTTCCAGATTATCCGCGATTATTAAAGACCCTGATGACAATCTTTTCCAAACTTCTATTAACCCTATTCTTGTAGAACGGGGATCAACTAATAAGGTGAATGGATAATTATCCTTTCTCTACCCAGGAAGCGTTAACACACTGTATTACTGAAACAGCTGTACAAGGAAAAAACTACTACAAAGGAAAGGTTCGTGAAGTATATGACCTGAACCCGGAAGTACTTGGTATAGTAGTAACAGACCGTATTTCTGCCTTTGATTTCATTATGAGGCAGGCAATCCCTTTTAAAGGTCAGATCCTGAATCAGTTAGCTGCTTTCTCATTTGAAAAAGTAAGGGATATAGTAGCTACTCATATCATCGATATCCCTCATCCAAATGTTACCATAGCAAAAAAATGCTCTCCGATACCCATTGAGGTAGTAGTTCGAGGTTATCTTACCGGCCATGCATGGCGAACATATAAATCAGGTATTGGATTATTATGTGGCGTACCCTTACCGGAAGGAATGAAAGAACACGACAAGTTCACTTCCCCTATCCTCACACCGGCCACTAAAGCCACTGAAGGGCATGATGAAGATATTTCCGAAGAAGAAATCCTTGAACGGGAAATTGTTGAGCCTTCACTCTGGGAGGAAATCCGCAACACCGCTTTTAAACTATTTGAAAGAGGTACAGAGGTAGCTGCCAAACAGGGTTTGATACTTGTTGATACCAAATATGAGTTTGGACTTTATAACGGAGAACTCACACTTATTGATGAAGTCCACACTACCGACTCTTCCAGGTATTTTTACCTGGATGGATATGAGGAGCGTCAGGAAGCTCGTTTACCGCAAAAACAACTATCCAAAGAATTCCTTAGAGAATGGTTAATGGAACACCATTTCCAGGGATTGGAAGGTCAGACCCTGCCCGACCTTCCTGATGAATTCCGTCTTGAAGTATATAAACGATATGCTGAATTATTCGGAATGTTGACCGGAACCGCTTTCGAACCTAAACTTGAAAAAGATTTCAATGCAGTTCTTTCTCAAATCTTTGAGAACTACTAGTGGAAAAGGACTCAACAAAAATATTTGCCAAAAATTGGCGGATATACCAGGAGATTCTGGAACACAACTACATGTTCCATCGAGATTTTTCTGAACAAATAAAAAAGATCCTGGAAGAGAGCTTCTCTTCTTCTCCAATCGACGTTCTGGATTCCGGATGTGGTGATGCCTATATGCTATCGAAGCTCCTTAATGTGTATTCAATCCAATCTTTCACAGGCTATGATATGTCAGCCCAGGCTTTGAAGGTAGCGGCAAGAAACCTGGAATCTTTAAATACGGATGTTCAGTTAATCGAAGGACCTATGGAGCTTTCCATTCGACAAGAAACGAAGTCCTTTCACTTAATTTACAGCAGTTTTGCTATTCATCATTTAAGTGATGCCGAAAAGCAAAACTTACTGGCAAACTTTTACCATAAGCTTGCAAAGGATGGAATACTCATCATCATTGATATTTTAAGGAACCCTACTCTTTCTAGAGAAGAATACCTGGAAGAGTATATCACTCATATCTCTACTCAATGGAATAAAATCAGTGATGATGATAAAGAGTTGATCTTTGATCATATGAGGAATTTTGATTTCCCAGCCACCAACTCAGAATTCACGCACTGGGTTGAAGAAGCAGGTTTCAAGATACAATCACGTTTTGATGCAGATTCTAGAAATATGATGCTGGTCGCACAAAAATGATAAAACTCCTGTTTTTCTTAGTTCTCCTTGTTAGCAATATTCAGTCAACTGAGGATCAGCTGCATGTCTCTCCGCAAGGAGATGATTCCAACACCGGTTCAATCGAAGCCCCTTTTCTTACAATTCAAAAAGCAACGGAAACAGTTCAGCCTGGACAAACTATTATAATCCACGAAGGAACATATCGGGAGTATATCAATCCACCAACCGGAGGTACTTCATCGAATCGCCCTATTACTTTTAAATCAGCTGATGGAGCAACGGTTTATATAAAAGGCTCAGAAGAAATTAAAGCCTGGTTCCCGGAAAAAAATGGTGTATGGAAAGTAGAAATTGACACCTCTTTTTTTAAAGGATATAATCCATATGTATTAAAGGTAGATGGGGACTTCCAAAACTATGGACAATGGCATTCCAGAGGAGATGTTTATCTGAATAATAGCCCTTTAGGAGAGAAAAAAACCTTACAAGAAGTTGAGGAAAACAGGTACAGCTGGTACTCAAAAACTTCAGACGGGATAACCACTATCTACGCAAACTTTGGAGATTTTAACCCCAGAAAAGAACTCATAGAAATCAATGTAAGAGAGCTCATCTTCTTTGCTACTGATACAGATGTTAACTACCTCACTATAAGTGGTTTAAGGTTTCTCCATGCCGCTCCTAATTGGCAGGCCCCAAATACGGGTGATAATGATCCCAATCGATTACTGCAGGTTGGGGCAGTTGGCTCAAACATGGGTAAAGGATGGATTATTGAGAACTCAGAAATAGCTCACTCCAAAACCGCAGGTATCATGTTCGGTGAAAATGCCGGGCCAGAATCTTCTTTTGAAGACATCACACAGTTTGGAGATCATATCATTCGCAATAACTACATCCATAAAAACGGTCAGTATGGAATAGCAGGACAAAAAGGAATCTCCCGCAGTGAAATCTCAGGAAACCGAATTGAAAGTATTAACTACCGAAATGAGTTTGGTGGATATGAACCTGCAGGTATCAAAATCTGGAATTCCTCTGACGTACTGATTGAACATAATGCTATTCAGCATGTGGTGGCTAATCAAAGCAACCTATCACAGGCTTATTGCATCTGGATAGATTATGCCAACCAGGGAACAAGGATAACCCGAAATTTCTTAATGGCTCATAGACAAACAACTACTGCATTATTCCTGGAGGCTAATGTTGGCCCTACCCTGGTTGATAATAATGTAATCATCGATAAAGAAGAGGGTGCGATTATGGTTTACTCCGGGGGCTCTATCTTCGCTCATAACCTGTTCGTTAACAGCAACTTTGATTTTAGAATCCAGGAATTTGATAATAATGGATCAGGCGCCCGCAGAGCATATACCCTCAAGCCCCATTCTACAGTAAGAACCAACATGGGAATCCCTGTTGAGATCGAATACAACCAGATGTATAACAATATTTTTCTGGGAGGAAACGGACCAAGGAATTTTGGACCTCATACCGGAACTGGTAACAAAATATCCCACAACCTATACGCCTATGGAGCTTCCCCTGGAGAAGGACATGAATTCCCGATTTTAAAAAAGGGAGGTTTTACACACAGCTTGAGATTCAATTCTGAAGCTGCCACAATTACAATTAGAATAGATTCTGCCTATTCAAACTTTGAAACCCCTACTGTATCACCAGAACTGATAGGAGTAATCCCAAATGCAGGACAGAGCATTGCAGACGAATACAGCAATCCAATCAAAGTTAGCTGGGATTTTAACAAAAACCCAAGAAGAGATAGATTTCCGAGCATAGGTCCAATCGGTTATTTAGAGCCAGGAACCCATACGCTCACCATTAAAACTCCACTCAATCCTACTCCATCAAAAAGACTTTATCGAAACTCCTTTAATAATGAGTAATTCCATTAAACAACTACTTTGAAATCCCCCCTCTTTTTTTCACATTCAAGGAATTAATTCCTTGCCAGATGAAAAAAAATCCCACAAAGTTAGCCAAAAAAGATTTGTCTACTTCTTCTCTCTCCCGAAAAGAGTTTCTTAAAAAAACAGCCCTTGGGCTTTCCGCATTTAGTATAGTTCCTCGTTTTGTACTTGGAGGTACTGGTTATACAGCTCCTAGCGACAAAATTACTATCGGCTTTATTGGAAATGGGAAACAAGGAACCATATTAGCCAATCCATTTATTGAAATTGGTGAGGCTCAAATTGTAGCAACCAATGATGTTGATGCCATTAAACGATTAAGGTTTAAAGAATGGATTGACCGGAGATACACCGAACAAACTGGTTCAGGCTCATACAGCAGCTGTACTGTCCATGACGACTACCAGGAGATTATAGAAAGAGACGACATCGATGCAGTTATCGTTTGTACTCCTGATCACTGGCACGCTCACCCTTCGATAGCTGCATTGAATGCAGGAAAAGATGTGTACTGTGAAAAACCGCTGGCACACTCTGTCGAAGAAGGCCGGGCAATGGTTGAGGCCACCAGGAGAAATAATCGTGTATTCCAGACCGGAAGTATGCAACGTTCATGGGGTAATTTCAGAAAGGCATGTGAACTTGTTCGAAATGGATATATCGGTGATATAACGGAAGTAAAAGTTAATGTTGGAGGACCTCCTGTTCCTTATGACTTGCCTAAGCAGCCGTTACGAGATACCCTGGACTGGGATGGTTGGATAGGTCCGGCGTTTTATGAAGAATACAATGACATTCTTGCCCCTCCCTTCCCCTGGGATAACTACCCGATGTGGCGCAGATACAAAGAGTTTGGTGGCGGCGGAGTTACAGACTGGGGAGCCCATATGTTTGATATTGCTCAATGGGCCTTAGGTATGGATGACTCCGGGCCTGTTAAATTTATCCCTCCTACTGTAAGAAATGCCCAAAGGGGGATGAAATTCATGTATGAAAATGGAATCGAAATGGTGCATGAGGATTTTGGAAGAGGAAATGCTATTCGGTTTATAGGAACAGAAGGAACCATCGATATAAGTCGCAGTTTTTTTGAACCTTCTGATGAAAAGCTGGTTGATCACGAAATCTCGGATTCTGAGATAAAATTATATCGTACAGACAACTTTTATAGGGATTGGATAGATGCGATTAAAGCAAGATCAAAGCCTGTTGCAGATGTGGAAATTGGTCATCGAACAGCTACCATCTGCAATATCACCAATATAGCCTATGAAATAAGAAGACCACTTAATTGGGACCCGGTTTCAGAACAATTTATCAATGATGACTATGCTAACTCAAGGCTGAAGAAAGAATATAGAAAAGGGTACGAACTTGGCACATGATGCTGACTCACATATCAGTATTCCAAGGATTCGCCCAAGATTTAAGGTTCGTAGTAAAAAGCGTTCTGAAGAAATTGTAACCACAATTAGGAAACACCTAAAGAGCGAATCTCCAACTTGTGCCGGTAAGACGACCGCTCATTTTGCTACCATTTACCCCTTGGCAGAAGACCAACACTATTGGTCCCCTCAACTTACCATCACCATTGAAGAAGAGGAACATGGATCACTTGTGCGAGGTTTGTATGGTCCAAAACCTTCTGTTTGGACGATGTTCGTCTTTTTCTACTCATTCATTGGCTTTGCTATTCTCATCGTACTAATGATAGGCCTCTCCTTTCTAACACTCGATCAGCCAGCTACCATACTTTGGCTCGTTCCGATATTGGTATTCATTTTTCTGAGCCTGTACCTGGTGGCTTATACCGGGCAGAAACTGGGACATAAACAAATGTCTGGATTGCACCGATTTATAGAAAAGTGTTTGGAAAGGGAGATCACTCTATCATAAAATTCGAAGTTTTGAGTGGCAACTAAACACAAACTGCATGAAGATGTAGTGTGCCAATCATTGTTTTTCATTTGGTTATTAATTCAACCCACAATTAATAACCAATCAAATGAAAAAAAGATACTTGGTCACTTATTCAAACAGAAGTATAAACACCGATGAAGCAGTAAGTCTTTTAGGGGTGGGTCCCGGAATGATAAAAGAAGGCGTTTCCTTTATGGCAACCAACGAGACCATTGAAGAAGATGACGCCATTCATTTTGAAAATATGGCAATAAGCTCTCTGAGTTTGGACGATGAAGAAGCATCTGAATTATTGGCAAGAGATGGGGTATTAGCTGTCGAAGAAGACACAGAAATGAACATATTGGGATATAAGGTAGATGAAGAAACCGATGTAGCTATTGCAGCAAGCCCTAACCTTTGGAATATAGATATGGTAAAAGCCCCACAAGCATGGGCCAATGGAATTACAGGTGCGGGAGTTAACCTGGCAATACTGGATACAGGAATAGCAGCTCACCCAGATTTAGTAATATCCGGAGGGATTTCTTTTGTACCCGGAGTTGTCAGTTATAATGATGGAAATGGCCACGGCACCCATTGCGCTGGTACAGCGGCCGGAAGAAACGGTATAAATAAGGTTTACGGTGTCGCCAAAGATTGTAATCTATATGCTGTTAAAGTTTTGAGTGATGCTGGTTCCGGTTATACCTCATGGATTATTGCAGGAATGGACTGGTGTGTTAAAAATGAAATTCAAGTTGCAAGCATGAGCTTAGGTGGTTCTCGTGCACCTTCAATTGCATATGCAAACGCTGTTAAAAACTGTGAAGATAATGGAGTTACCGTTGTTTGTGCTTCGGGTAATGGATTTCGAAGCTCATTCCCATGGGTTGGTTCTCCTGCTAACTCTTATATGCCTGGTGAGCCTAATGCAAGTCCAATTGCTGTCGGGGCTATTGATAGTAATAAAAAAATAGCGGCTTTCTCTTCAAGAGGAACTAATAGCGCAGATTGGAACCCTGTTACTGTTGTTGCACCCGGAGTTTCTATCTACTCTACATACCTTAATGGTAGTTATGCTACTTTAAATGGTACAAGTATGGCTTGTCCACACGTTGCAGGTCTGGTTGCACTTGTTTATCAAAGATTCCAAGGTACTACCCCAAATAGTGCTACCAATACAGTTTCAAATACAGCTGAAAATCTAGGGAGTTCTCCATTTCCAAATGATGCTTACGGTTATGGCTTAATTGACTGTGAAAAAGCAACACAATAATTATCTAATAGATGTTCCAATATGTACATTGGAACATCTATTTAAATCTCAATTCTATGGCAAAATTAGAATCAAAACTGGTGGAAGATATTTCACGTGAACCCAATAAAAAATTCAACGTGATCATTGTAATTGATTCAAATACGACTTTTGAAGAATTGAATTTTAAAGACTATAAGAAGCTGATGGATAATATTGCTTATGTCAGTCTAACAGGGAAACAAATAAACAAAGCATCAAAAAATCCTAGAGTGCAATCTATTGAAGAAGACTCAGAGATGGGGATATTCTAAAAATTGATCAATCAAAAAACCTCTTTCGCAACTTCGTATACAGAGAGCGACTTTCCCATGGAGTAATAATGTAGCGTAGGCACTCCAAATTCAATCAACTCTTTAGATTGCTGGATAGCCCACTCTATCCCTACTTCCCGTGCTCCTTCATTGTCTTTGCACTTCTCTAGCTCATTAGTAAGTGCTTCAGGAATATCGATGTGAAATAAGTCTGGAAGAAGTGTGATTTGTTTTAAAGTAGTTATAGGTTTGAGCCCTGGCACTATGGGGACTTCAATGCCTATATCCCTGCATGAATTCACAAAATCGAAATACTTTTGGTTATCGAAGAACATTTGGGTAACGATATAGTCTGCCCCTCCAGCCACTTTTTTCTTTAGGTACCGGAGATCCGTTTCCATATTCGGGGCATTGGTATGCTTCTCCGGATAACCTGCCACTCCAATACAGAAATTAGAAGGCTGAGCATTTTCAATTTCATCATCCAGATACACCCCATTATTCATCTCTACAACCTGGCCCAATAACTCAGAAGCATAAGCATGACCATTTTCTTCAGGAATAAACTCCCTGTCTGGTTTCCTCACATCTCCCTGTAGTACCAGTACATTATCAATACCAAGAAAATTGAGATCAATTAATGCATTTTCTGTCTCTTCCCGGGTAAACCCTCCACAAATGATGTGAGGTACTGCATCCACGTTATAATGGTTTTGTATAGCAGCACACATCCCTACTGTCCCGGGCCGCTTACGCACTGTTTTCCTTTCCAATAACCCGTTTGAGTGCTTCTTATAAGAATATTCCTCTCGGTGATAGGTCACATCGATAAATGGAGGATTGAATTCCATTAATGGGTCGATGTGGTCGAATAATGTGCGGATATTTTGCCCTTTTAAGGGAGGCAAAACCTCAAAAGTAAAAAGGGTGTCCCCATTTGCTTGATTGAAATAGTCGGTTACTTTCATTTTTTGTAGATGATAATTTTATTCTGTCATTCTGAGCCCGCCTTCCGGAGCACACGTGCGGAGGACAGGCGAAAGCGAAGAATCAACACACTTATATATTTGCGACGATCCTTCGCAAGTATGCTCAGGATGACCATTAACTCGTTCTTCATTTATAGCTCAAATTTGGAGCAAGCCACTTCTCGGTTTCCTCTATGGTCTGCCCCTTCCTTTCTGAATAATTGATGATCTGATCCTGTTCTATTTTCCCCACTCCGAAATACCTTGACTGCGGATGAGAAAAATAGAAGCCGCTTACTGAACTGGCCGGATACATCGCAAAAGACTCTGTAAGCGAAATCCCTGTATTCTTCTCTACTTCCAACACATCAAATAGTGTTCGTTTTTCAGTATGGTCGGGGCAAGCAGGGTAACCCGGTGCAGGACGTATTCCCTGGTACTTTTCAGCAATTAACTCCTCGTTGTCAAAACCTTCATTTGGAGCGTAACCCCAAAACTCAGTTCGTAGCTTATAATGCATATATTCAGCATGAGCCTCAGCTAAACGGTCTGCCAGAGCTTTAATCATGATCGATTTGTAATCATCGTTTTCAGATTCATATTGCTGAATCAGTTTTTCTATCCCCAATCCAGAAGTCACTGCAAATAGGCCCATATAATCCGGCTTGCCAGTGTCCCATGGCGCTACATAATCAGCAAGAGATGAATTAGGTTGATCCCCCCTTTTTTGAGTCTGCTGCCTTAAGAAATGAAATTTTGCCAACTGACTAGTTCGAGCTTCATCTTCAAAAAGTATGATATCACCTCCAAAACTATTCGCCGGAAATAATCCGATTACCGATTTAGCTTGAAGCAATTTCTTCGAAATCACCTCATCCAGCATTTCCTGGGCATCATTGAATAAATCTCTGGCTTGTTCCCCAACGTTTTTGTCATCCAGAATAGCCGGATATTTCCCAGTTAGCATCCATGTTCTAAAAAAGGGTGACCAGTCGATGAAGTTTTTTAGCTCATCGAGGTCAACATCTTCAAAAACCTTTTTCCCTATAAAAGCAGGTTTGTGGTATTCAGTGTTTTCCCAATCAATATCGGTTCTGTTAGAAACTGCAGTATTGTAGGGAAGTATCCTTTTTCTTGAGGTCCGCGCTGCATGCTCTTCCCTCATTTTTTCATATTCTTGCTTTATTGCACTGGAAACACGCTTCTTATTGGAAGTACTAAGCAAGTCACTGCAAACAGTTACTGACCGGGAAGCATCTAATACATGCACTACCGCAGAATCGTAATTAGGGTCAATTTTAACTGCTGTATGAATTTTTGAGGTAGTCGCTCCGCCGATCAATAGAGGAGTTCTCATCTTCCTTCGCTGCATCTCCTTGGCTACTCCCACCATTTCATCCAGAGATGGAGTTATTAATCCACTTAATCCAATAATATCAGCTTGCTCTTTTTCTGCTTCATCAAGGATTTTATCGGTTGGAACCATTACTCCTAGGTCAACAATGTCAAAATTATTGCAGGCCAAAACTACTCCTACAATATTTTTTCCGATATCGTGTACATCCCCTTTTACTGTAGCTAACAGTACTTTTGCACGCTGAGCCTTATCCTTATTTTTCTTCTTCTCTTCTTCCAAAAATGGGGTTAGATAAGCTACTGCCTGTTTCATAACCCGGGCACTCTTTACAACTTGAGGAAGAAACATTTTTCCAGAACCGAATAGATCTCCTACAATATTCATTCCATCCATCAATGGACCTTCTATCACTTCAAGGGGGCTTTCGATTTTCAACCGGGCTTCTTCCGTATCACTTTCAATATGATCAGTGATTCCTTTTACCAGGGAATGGCTCAACCGATCTTCAACGGTACCCAACCGCCATTCTTCTGTTTCCTTTTCTTTCTTTTCCCCTGAACCTCGGTACTTTTCTGCTATTTCGAGAAGGCGCTCTGTAGCATCATCTCTCCTATCCAGAAGTACATCTTCAACGCGCTCTAAAAGTTCTTTCGGAATTTCATCATATACTTCTAACTGCGTGGGATTTACAATCCCCATATCCATCCCATGTTGGATACCATGATATAGAAACGCAGAATGCATCGCCTCTCGAACGGGGTTATTTCCTCTAAAGGAAAAAGAAACATTACTTACTCCCCCAATGATATGAGCACCGGGGAGATTCTCTCTGATCCATTTAGTTGCCAGGAAGAAATCTAAAGCGTTTCGTCGGTGTTCTTCCATCCCGGTTGCCACTGGAAAAATATTCGGATCAAGAATTATATCAGAAGGATCAAAGCCAACTTTTTCAACCAACAGGTGATAGGATCGTCCACAAATCTCCTTTCTTCGCTCAAAACTGTCGGCCTGCCCCTCCTCATCAAAAGCCATAGCGATTACCGCGGCTCCAAATCGCCTAATCACCTTAGCCCGATGAAGAAATTCTTCTTCTCCATCTTTAAGACTAATCGAATTTACAACCCCTTTTCCCTGGATACATTTCAATCCAGCTAAAATTACCTCCCACTTAGAGGAATCAATCATAACGGGAATACGGGCGATTTCAGGTTCTGAAGCTATCAGATTCAGGAAGGTGGTCATCTCCTGTGCACTATCAAGCATCCCTTCATCCATATTTACATCCAGGATTTGGGCCCCTCCCCGGACCTGATCTAAAGCCACTTCAAGAGCAGTCGTATAATCCTGGGCTTTAATAAGATTTAGGAAACGCTTTGACCCTGTTACGTTAGTACGTTCACCAACATTAACAAAGTTGGAATCCGGAGTAATAATCAGAGGCTCCAGCCCACTAAGTGTAATTGGATTCGGCTTCATCAGGCAACAATTTCTTTAGTAATTCTTCGGGGCTCATATCTAGAAGCGACTTCCACCATTTTTTTGATGTGCTCTGGGTCAGTACCACAACAACCACCCAGAATATTGACGAGTCCATCCTGCAGATACGCCTCAACCTCCTTCGCCATGGCTTGAGGCCCCTGGTCATACTCACCAAATTCGTTGGGTAATCCTGCATTCGGGTAAGCACTGATATAAAATGGAGATTTGTCGGCCAGGTTTTTTAAATATGGTTTAAGCTGTTTAGCTCCCAGGGCACAATTAAAACCAATACTAAGAAGTGGAGCATGAGCTAATGAAATCAGGAAAGCCTCGACCGTTTGTCCGGATAATGTTCTTCCACTGGCATCGGTAATGGTGCCCGAAATCATTACCGGTAGCTCTATACCAGCCTCCTCATAATATTCAAATACTGCAAACAGTGCTGACTTTGCATTCAAAGTGTCGAAAATGGTTTCGATGAGTAACACATCTGCCCCTCCGTCAATGAGCCCTTTAGCCTGTAATTTATAGGCGTCCTTTAGTTGGTCGAAATTGATAGCACGATACTCTGGCCTTGATACATCCGGTGAAAGTGAACAAGTTTTATTTGTAGGGCCCATAGCACCTGCTACAAAACGAGGTTTTGAAGGGTCTTTTTTTGTGTATTTCTCACAAGCCAGTTTAGCTATTCTGGCCGATTCATAATTGATATCGTAAACCGCTGATTCTAACTCATAATCAGCTTGTGCTACTGTTGTACCACTGAATGTATTGGTACCAACAATATCTGCTCCTGCTTCCAAATACTCCTCATGTATCCCCTGGATAATATCGGGGCGGGTAATCGAAAGCAGGTCATTATTACCTTTTAAATCTATGTTGGAATCCTGGAATCGATCTCCTCTAAAATCTTCCTCTGTAAGTCGATGGCGTTGGATCATTGTCCCCATAGCACCGTCGAGTATCAAAATACGTTCCTGTAATGCTTCTTTAATATTCACTCTTAATAAATTTAGATTGGCTTATTAACAAAGAGTGAAGAAACGATCACTTATCTATCTCTGAACTTCTCTAACAGAGTGGGATTTGGCACCTTTTTCAAAATAAATTGAAATGGTTGCCAAGACTTCAACGGGCCCATTCCCTCGGTCTTTCTTAATAAGCTTTAACGGGTCAAAGATAGGAATCTTTGATAAGAGCACAAAAACTGATAAAAATCCATAAGAACTAATTACTGCTTATTTGCTAATCTTTGGAGCTGTTGTACTTAACCAACATTTCATGAAGCTGTTGTGGATTGAATGGCTTAGGTATAATCTCATCTACCCCTGCCTCATAAGCTTTCCTGTGTTCTTCAAATACATTTGAAGCAGTTAAGGCAATGATAGGTGTCTTAGATTTTTTGCTATCGCCTAAAGATCGTATTTCTTCTGTAGCTTCATATCCATCCATAATAGGCATATGCAAATCCATGAAGATGATATCAAAGTCATTTTTCTGAAGCTGACCGATTGCTTTTTGTCCGTTCTCACTTATAACAGGTTCAATACCCCATTTATTCAAAAACATTTTGATTACGTGGATATTTACTGAGTTATCCTCCACTACTAATACTCGAAGCTTTTCTAAGGACTCATAGATACTTAAATCTTCGGTAGCACTTTGCCTCAAATTACCAGCCACACCGATAGCAAAGTTGATCGAGAAAGAAAAAGTGGTTCCCTTATCTACTACACTTACCACCTTTATTTCACTATTGTACAATTCCAGCAGTTTTTTTGTAATCGGAAGTCCTAAACCAGATCCTCCGTATTTCCTGTGTATTTCGGTGGAGGCCTGGATAAAACTTTCAAAAATAGATTCCAATTTATGTTCCGGAATCCCAATTCCCGTATCAGAAATCCTGAAGTTTATGGTAGCACTCTCTTCTTTCTGCTCTTCTAAAGAAACGTTTACAATAACGGAGCCCTTCTCAGTAAACTTTAATGCATTCGAAATAAAGTTGTTCAGTATTTGAGTTAGGCGTGTAGGATCCCCTATTAATACTTCCGGTATCTTTTCGTCATATTCAAACTTTAAGTACACCTCCTCTTTAATAGATTGATTATAGAAAGAGTTATGTACGTTCGACATTAGGTGAAGTAACCGAAAATCGATTTCCTCCAGTTTGATTTTCCCGGCTTCCGCTTTAGAATAATCTAGCACATCATTCACAATGGATAACAGGTTACTGGCAGAGAAATTGAGTGTTTCCAGGTATTCTTTTTGATCTTCGCGAGGGTTTTCGCTTACTAAAAGATTCGTCATACCTACTACTGCATTCATAGGAGTCCTTATTTCATGACTCATAACAGACAAGAACTGAGCTTTCAAATCTACCGCCTCCTCTATACTCCTGTTTTTTTCAATAAGCAGTGTATTAATCTTCTTATTTGATTTATTGCTTCGGTAAAGCATGAAGGCAAGAGAAACCAATAAGAGAACTATAATAAATAACAGGTTTCGGGTATTTGTTTGCTGCTGTAATTGGATCTCCTGGAGTGCACTTCGTTCTGTTAGGAAATCTATCTCTTGCTTTTGTTTCTCTGCCTCGTATTCCGTCTGGAGTTCTGCGATCCTTCTGGTGTTTTCAAGTGAGGATAAACTGTCTTTAAGCCTAGTATGAAGTTGAAAATAATAGAGTGACTCCTGGAAATTCTCTACTGCTGAGTATGCAATAGCTATATCGTTGTATGCTTTCTGTAAACCATTTAAATCGTTGATCCTGGAAAAATAAGAGATCGCTTCCTGAAAGTTGGTTATAGCGACCTGTGGCTGATTAACCTGCATAAACAATGAAGCAATATTCAGGTAACTAAATCCAATCCCCGACATATTTCCAAGCTCTTTTTCTATTTCCAGGGATTTGGTATGGAACTCTATCGCTGTATCAACATCATTCAGAAGCTTATATACTTCCCCCAAATTATTATAAGTAGCCGCCAAACCCTCTTTGAAATCAAGTTCCAACATTAGGGCCAGCGATTCTTCGAAATACTTTTTTGCTTCCCTGGGATTTCTCTGCTGCTGATGAATTTCCCCAACATTATTCAAGCTTCGGGCTATTCCTAACGAATCATTTAGTTGCCTTTTTGTTTCTAAAGACTTGCTGTGATATTCAAGCGAGCGTTCGAAGTCATTAAGATTTTTATAAAGTATCCCAAGGTTATTTTGAATTCTTGCAATTCCCGGAATATCCCCGATTTCTTCCCTTACTCTTAAAACCGCCAGGAAATGCTCCAATGCGGCGGGCGAATCTCCAAGCACACTTGCAATAATCCCTAGCTGGTTTAATATCTCGGCTTCTCGAACCTTTAACCCCTGTTCCCTGACAATAGTAAGCGCTGTATCAGCAAAAAGTCTGGCTCGTTCAGGTTCAGAAAAGCGAAACCTTCTTATCTCGTCAATTAGTTGGTCAACTTTTGCTGAGTCTTGAATACCAAAAGACTGGACTTCATTTGTGGTTATAAATGATCCATTTTCATGATCGTATAGGCCTAAAGCTTTCCCTTCATACCCAAACACACCCAGTACTAATACCAAACTGAATAACTTTTTCAATATCTCTTCTTATTAACCAGACAATTCACTACCTGTTCTAAGAACCTGAAAAATGTAATCGATACTTACCTTTTCCCAGACTTACACTTTTATACTCTTCTTAGACAATAGATTATAACAATAAAACCTTTAAAGTCTAACTTGCATCAAAGCCTGGTCACAATCCCCACATGCACTTTTCCATTTCCTATTGTTTCTTCAGGAGAGATGGCATAGGTAAACTTCAATCGGCCAATTGCTACTTTATAACTGATCCCAAAACCTATAGAAGAAAGATAATCGGTAGTTTTAAAACTATTATCTGTCTCGCTAAAAAGCCGGGGACGATGATACCCTCCATACGCTCCAAAACCGAATAAATAAGATGAACGGTTTATAAGGAATCGATATTCCAGCTCTCCCCAAACCACAGATGAAGCAGTAAATTGTTCTTCCTCATACCCCCTGAACGAAGATGCCCCACCAAATCGAAAAAGATCGTTTTCTGTAATGGTGCTGGCATTCAGGAAGAATCCCTGGGTAGAAAATACCAATACTCCTTTTCTGGAAACAGGGATAAACTGGGAGAAATTGGAGTGCACATAGCGTTGAGAAATCACTCCCGAAGAATCCGATTCTATATCTTTTGCTGAAGTTCCAAGACTTAGCTCCAACCTACTACCCTGAGTAGGTACATCCAGGTTATCCAGTGTAGAGTACCTGAAGCCCAATTCTGCATATTGTTTCTTTCCATCGGGTTCGAGGATAGAGGTTGCAGTACTGGACGATGTAGATGATATCTGGCCAATAGAGCCCGTTAATCTCATCCTATTAGAAACCTGGTAAAAGGAGCTTAACCTGAGATCACGGGTTTGATAGGTAGTATCGTTCTGGTAAAAATTGAAGTTAAAGCCCAATCCTATTGGTATCTGACCAATCCAGTGTTGCCTAACTCCAATATTCAGTCGTGTAGTTTCCGGGCGTAATCGTTGATAATTCAAATCGATACCATTTCCCTGGCTCAGTACATTCCACAGGGAAAGCTCAAAATTCCCAACGATTTGTCCGTCTCCATTCTGATCAGGGACATATCCCAGAAGTCCATCAAACCGGTTAAGAGAACGTTCCTGTACAGATACAAGGAGTACAGCTAATAATGAATCAATCACAATTTCCGGATAGGACACCTGTTCAAAAAGCTCACTCCCTGTCAATCGCTCTTGAATGTCTTCCAGGTAATCGGGGGTAATGAGTATCGAATCGCGAAACGATGAAACATTTTCAAGATAACTTTGACTATTCAGCCTGTTCCCAAGAAATATGATTTCAGAAGTATAGTATTGTTGCCCGGTATTCACATTTAAGGCTATATCGAGACTGCATTCAGCTGGCCTTGGGTCAATTCGATCTATCTCAACACTTGCAAATGCATACCCATCTTCCTCAAAATCCAATAGAACCTGATCTGCTATTTGTTCCATTTTTCGATCAGAATATGAACCATGATCTCTTGTGGTATACTCATCATAAACCTCAGAGCGTACTGTTATATGTTCTATTTGAAATAGGCACCCTTTTGTAACCCTATACTGGGATTCTCCTATTCTCTTTATCTCAGCTGCCAAAAAACCCTCTGAAGTATACCACTGCTTTAAAATCTCAATTTCGCTTCCCATCTCGGAATTAAGAGAAGCTCTCAATTCGCTCGGAAGGTTAATCTCTTTACCATCTTCGGTGATTTTTATAATGGACTGAGCACCAACATGATGGGTGCACATTATCATCACTAGAAGAATGACAAAACCTATTATAGAAAACTTGTCAGAAACAGTTGAAATCATTACTGAATAATAACCAATGCATCCATTTTTATTGTGGCATAAACTAAATAACTTTGTCCCGCTTGTCTTGGGCATCTTTTACCTGAATGAAAAACACTTACCGAGAACTTATTGAACAGACCTACGAATTCCCTCAAAACGGATTCGATGAATCAAACGGATATCTGACTTTCAATAACGTAGATTTAAAGCATCTTATAGATAAATACGGAACCCCTTTTCGATTGACCTATTTGCCTAAGATTAAGGAGCAAATACGAGAGGCCCGTTCTTATTTCAAGAATGCCTTTAAAACGCATAACTACAGCGGCAACTATGAATTCTGTTATTGCACCAAATGCTGTCATTTCAGTCATGTGATACGAACTGCCCTTACAGAAGGCGTTTCTATTGAAACCTCTTCTTCTTTTGATATTGACCTCATCGAACGGTTATATCAAAACGGCAGACTTAATACTTCCACTACCCTGGTTCATAATGGATATAAGACCGATAACTATATCAAAAAGATTGGAAAGCTACTTAATCAGGGATTTGAGAATTCAATTACCGTATTGGATAGCCCCAATGAATTAACAAAGCTAGAGTCTTTAGAAACCTCAAAACCGATTAAAATCGGACTTAGAATCTCTATTGAGGAAAGTCCCGGAGCAGCTTATTACACCTCTCGATTAGGTATAAACAAGCAAGAAATCCTGGATCTTGTTGAAAAAAGGATTCTTGGAAATCCAAAGTTTGAGTTAGCAATGGTTCATTTCTTTGTGGACTCCGGCATTACTGACTCTCTATACTACTGGGGAGAGTTTCAAAAGGCGCTTTCCCTGTTTGTGAAGCTTAAGAAGCTTGTTCCCGAATTATCAGCACTCAATATTGGAGGCGGATTCCCCATTCAAAATAGCTTAAACTTCGATTATGATTATCAATACATCGTGAATGAAATCGTTCGAAATGTGAAAGAAGCCTGTCTAGAAGCTGACATAGCAGAACCCAATTTATTTACTGAGTTCGGAAAGTACACGGTTGGAGAAAGTGGGGCTGTTATTTTTGAAGTGCTGGAGCAAAAACAGCAAAACGATACGGAACTATGGTATATCATCGATAACAGCCTGATGAATACCATTCCCGATGCCTGGTCCATTAATGAAAAGTTCATTCTACTACCTTTAAATAAATGGGATAAGATGTATAAAAGAGTGAATATCGGAGGTATCAGCTGTGACCATTCCGATTATTACAACTCTGAACAGCTAAATCAGCAGATTCTCCTTCCCGGATATTCCGATTCCGACAAAGAACCTCTTTATGTGGGGTTTTTCCATACCGGAGCCTACCAGGATGCCATCAGCGGCTATGGAGGAATCAAACATTGCCTAATCCCATCGCCCAAGCAAGTAGTTGTGGATATGGATGAAGATGGCAACCTTATCGACCATGTGTACAGAGAAGAACAAAACGTAGAAAACATGCTAAATATCCTTGGCTATGACGACTAACAAAGGACCAGTTTCTGAGTTTATACTCCATCATTACCGACATTTTAATGCTGCTTCATTAGTTGATGCTGCAAAGGCTTATGAGGATCAGCTAAATGCTAATGCGAAGATGATGATTACTTTGGCCGGCGCAATGAGTACCGCTGAACTTGGTATCTCTCTGGCTGAAATGATCCGGCAGGATAAGGTGCATATTATTACCTGTACAGGGGCAAACTTAGAAGAAGATGTTTTCAACCTCGTTGCCCATAATCACTATAAACGGATACCAAACTACCGGGATTTAAGTCCTGAAGCCGAACAAGAGCTTTTAGATAATCATTTTAATCGCGTTACGGACACCTGTATCCCCGAAGAAGAAGCCATGAGGGCTATCGAAGAGCATTTGGTAAAACGATGGGTGTCTGCTTCCGAAAAGGGAGACCGATTCTTTCCCCATGAGTATTTCTATGACATCCTGCTTTCAGGAGACCTGGTTCCCTCCTACCAGATTGATGCTAAAAACTCCTGGTTATTGGCGGCTGCAGAGAAAAATATCCCTATTATAGTACCAGGTTGGGAAGATTCTACTTGCGGTAATTTCTTTGCTTCCCATTGTATTGAAGGCAGAACCAAGCCCTCAGCAATGAAATCAGGGATTGAATACATGATGTTCCTAGCAGAGTGGTACCAGCAGAATTCAACTAATGGAATAGGTTTCTTTCAAATCGGCGGGGGGATTGCCGGGGACTTCCCCATTTGCGTGGTGCCTATGCTGGACCAGGATCTAGGCATTGATGCTCCCCTATGGTCTTATTTCTGCCAGATAAGTGATTCTACCACCAGCTATGGCTCCTACTCCGGAGCCGTGCCCAATGAGAAAATTACCTGGGGCAAGCTGGGAATAGATACTCCAAAATTTGTCATCGAATCGGATGCTACCATTGTGGCTCCATTAATTTTTGCGTACCTACTCGGCTGGTAGAAAAAAGCGGTTTTCTGGTTCATTTCCCTATTGTTGATGGATACAAATTTGCCTATCTACTCGACTTAACTTTGGCGTCATCCTGAGGATACCTCCGAAGGATCATCGCAACATGGAAATGCGTTGATTCTTCGCTTTCGCTCAGAATGACCTTATAATTCTGATCAAGTGATCAAACCAACAAAAAAGATTAGCAAAAAAAGAGCCCTGGAGATTTATCGGGCACTGCTCCTCCCCCGCTCTATTGAAGAACGAATGCTTAAGCTTCTTCGCCAAAACAAGATCAGTAAATGGTTTTCCGGAATCGGACAAGAGGCTATTGCCGTTGGAGTTACGCTAACCAGTAAACAAGAAGATTATATACTTCCCATGCACCGTAACCTGGGAGTGTTTACTACCCGGGAAGTCCCCTTCTATCCTCTCTTCTGCCAACTCTTTGGAAAGGCAGATGGCTTTAGCAAAGGCAGAGAACGCTCCTTCCATTTTGGGGTAATGGAGTACAATATTGTTGGGATGATCTCTCACCTGGCAGCTATGATGCCGGTTGCTGATGGAATTGCATTGGCTAAACAACTAAAGAAAGAAGATGCCGTTGCTTTTTCCTTTTGTGGAGATGGGGCTACCAGCGAAGGAGATTTCCACGAGGCTATCAACCTGGCTGCAGTGTGGGAGTTACCTGTGATATTCATCATTGAAAACAATGGCTATGGACTCTCCACCCCCACCAAAGAGCAATATGCCTGCGAGCGATTGGTAGACAAAGCCAAAGGATATGGCATAGAAGGTTTTCACATTGATGGAAATGATGTATTTGAAGTAATGGCTACCATCGAAAAGGCACGCAAATTAGCTGTTAAGGGAAAGCCTGTTCTAATTGAAGCCCAGACATTTAGAATGCGTGGACATGAAGAAGCTTCTGGTACCGCTTATGTCCCACAGGACATGTTTGATAGCTGGTCGAAAAAGGATCCCATCACGCGAATAGAAGCATATCTCCAGTCTGAGCATAAGCTCAGCGAAGAGGCTCTATTAGACATCAAAAAAGAGGTAGAATCTTCATTCAGAGAAGACCTGGATAAGGCCCTTAATGCTGAGCTTCCCGTATTTGATAAGCAAACAGAGCTTAATGCGGTATTTTCAAACGAAGCTCCTGATATCTCCTCTATTGAAAAGAACAGTTCCTCTGAAAAACGCTTTATTGACGCCATACAACAATCCCTTGACCAGGCTTTTGAAGAAGACGACTCCTTCCTCATTATGGGACAGGATATTGCCGAATATGGAGGGGTGTTTAAAATCACAGAAGGCTTCATAGACAAGTTTGGAAAAGGCCGGGTCAGAAATACCCCCATTATTGAATCCGGGGCCTTAGGAGCTGCTTTAGGACTATCTTTGGAAGGGTTTAAACCCGTGATTGAAATGCAGTTCGCGGACTTTGTGAGTTGCGGGATGAACCAGATCATCCAGAACATAGCTAAATCCCATTACCGCTGGGCTCCACCAATGAATATTACCATCCGGCTTCCTCATGGAGCAGGTGTTGGTGCTGGCCCCTTCCACTCGCAATCACCGGAAGGCTGGTTTATGCCCCATGCAGGATTGAAGATCGTAGTCCCAGGAACCGTTGAAGATGCCCAGAACCTACTTTATAGCTCATTATATGATCCAAATCCGGTACTCTTCTTCGAACATAAAAAGCTGTACCGAAGCCTCAGAAGCATTACTCCTGATTCTATTTCTTATGAGCCTCTTGGTAAAGCCAAAATCCAGCGGGAAGGAAGCGATGCATCCATTATCACTTATGGATATGGAGTACAATGGGCCCTGGAATTAGCTACTGAACTTGAAAAAGGCGGAATCTCCCTGGAAATCCTGGATCTTCGTTGTCTATCTCCCCTTGACCTGGAGGCTATTAAGGCTACCGTCCAAAAAACCAACCGGGTCTTATTACTCCAGGAACCTTCCCTTACCATGGGCCCAATGAGCGAAGTCTCCGCCCTCATTAACGAACACTGCTTTGAATGGCTGGATGCCCCCGTCCTCCGCTCCGCTGCTCTGGATATGCCTATTCCCTTCAATAAAGGTCTGGAAGATGGCTATTTGAATTTGGAGGGGTTGAAGAGGAAGGTTGAGAGGTTGTTGGGGTATTAGTATTTTAAGTCATTTGTAAATATATATTTACCATGCCGATAAAGGAAGAATTCTATCTAGCACAGTATCAAAACTGGACTTCAGTTTTAAGCAGAGTTAAGCAAAGTGAGCAAAGTTGGATTAATACTCTTTTACTAATTTATGGTGGGCTTTATTTTTTTCAATTATTGGACTTTAAAGAAATCTTAATCGCTAACGAAATCGAACAAGATTTAAAGTGGCCACTATTAATAGGTTTATTGATCCTCAACATTGTAATATCGTTAGTTTGGATGCATCAGTCATTAAATTTAAGAACTGAATACTACAACGCAATTTCAGAAATACAGAAGATTCATATTAAACTTGAATTACCTGGGTACGACCATTGGTTAGGAACACTAAAAGAGAATAAGGAAGAGACACAATTCGATATATGGTATAAAGTCAGGACAAAACCCAATCGCTCAAAATTGATAGACTTCTTATTAGTTAGTGGTTTAATGTTTACTTCAGGTTTGCTTTATATCATACGGTATATCAAACTGGATAATAATATTGAGATTATATTCAGTGGAATCGTATTAATTGCTCTAGTTCTATATCCAATTGGGTTTTATAAAATTTCAGACAAAAACAGAATGAAAGAAATACACTCAAAATTTAAGGACGACGATACTGTTAATTCAGTACTTGAAGCCTATAGAAAGATAGAAGAGAAGAATTCTTAATGAGGCCCCTTCCTAGCGCAAGCGTCCGCTTGTGCAGGCTAACTAATTTAATAGATTATGAAACCACAATTCAGCAGCTTTTCATATGACCAATTAGTTGAAAGCTTTAATAACATCAATCAAAAGCTATACCCTGAATATTTATCCGAACTCCTATCAGAACTAGAAAAGAAAAAACCAGACCATATTGAAATTGTAAAGGTTAACTCTGGTTACAGGGTATTAGAAAAAGATCAAATGCCCATTGAAATAGACAACTTTGAGCCTGTTACTTTTTCTTACAATACTGGAAGCAAAGAATTCAATTCTAACTTCATAAAAGTATACATAGCTACGGTTATTCCACTGTCTTTGGTAGTATTAATACGAATTAAATTTAGCGATATCGCTTACAAAGAAGAGTTACTTATTGGGTTTCCTATACTTTTAGTTTTGAGCATAATCATTTCATTTGTATATCGCGAGAAGTCTAACAAGACAATAAAACTGACTTTCAAAAATTCTTCTATTGAAGAACAGAGAGGAAAAAAGAACAAAACATTTCTTCTTGAAGAACTAAGATCTATTGAAGTAAAAGAAGCAAAAAATGATTTTGTAGATATTATTAACCTTTATTTTGAAGATAATAGAAAGCTAGTTTTTTCTAGTTTTGAACCAAATTATCATAAGATTAAATCATACTTGAAAGAATACCTTACACAGAGAATGAACTATGAGAAATATCTTTCTTCTGGCTCGACTCTTTGACTAAATAACAACCCAAACTAGTACAAGAATGGCTTGCGCTAGCAATTTGGTTAAGGGGATACTGAACAACCCTGCCTACTTAGCACAAGCGGACGCTTGAACCAGTTTCAGTCATGCTGAACTCGATTCAGCATCTGTAAAAAGTGACTTTAGTTTGTTGCAAGTCCTGTATCAACGAATCATACCCGACAGATCCCGGATCAAGCCTGCCCTGCCTACCGCAGGCAGGCTGTCGGCAGACAGGTCCGAGATGACGACTTATAGTCACTCTGAGCTTAGCGAAGAGTCAGCACAACTACTCTCTAGCTGGATTGTAATTGTGCTGATCGATCGCCCCGATAAATCGGGACTCAGGATGACTTAACTCTGATTGGCTATTATGCCAAGATTATCTTGCACTTTAGCCAACAGATATCTTCCTTGCGGATGAATTTTTGATTCTTATAAATGGCGGAGCAATCGGGTTTTAAACGAAATGTTGGACTATTCATGGCGGTGATGATTGGCATCGGCGCGATGATGGGTCCGGGTATTTTCGCATTGCCAAGTATAGTGGCCGAATCCGCCGGACCTTTAGGTATTATTGCCTATTTAGCGATGGGCTTACTTACCCTTTTCACTGCGTTAAGCTACAGCGAGTTGGGTGCTGCTCTTCCCATTGCCGGTGGTGGTTATTCCTTTACAAGCCGAACTCTCCCCCGCCCTGTCGCTTTTCTTACTGGCTGGTTTTTCTGGATTGGAAACACCTTAGCATGTTCTTTGTATGTGGTCATTTTTGCTTACACCATTAAAAACTATTTCTTTCCGGATATAAGTGTTCTATTAATCGTACTGGTCACCACCTTGTTCTTTACCCTCACAAATCTACGTGGTCAGGCTGAGGCTCTTTTAGTGATTACCATCATGAATATTATTGAATTGGTGGTGTTGGTAGGCGTCGGAATTCTTGGTGCTTTTTATGTTGAACCAACAAACCTGGAACCTTTTACACCTTATGGATTGGATCCACTTATCCCAACAATGGGACTTATTTATATTTCATATGTAGGCTTCGATCTCATCACTGTTGCAGCCGAAGAAATCGTTGATCCTGCCAGGAATATTCCCCGTGCGATCTTAATTACGCTTTGGGTGGGTATTGTTATTTATGTGCTGTTACTGTGGGTGATGATGGGCGTTGTTAATTACACAGAATTGGCCAATACCAGCACGCCATTTATATATGTAGCCGATTTATTGTTCGGTACCTGGGGACGTTGGGCAGGTATTATTGCTACCATTATGGCCAGTTTATCCGCTTTTAGTGTTACGCTTGGAGCCAGCTCACGCGTACTGTTTGCTTTAGGGCGTGACGGGCATTTCCCAGCAGTCTTTGCCCGATTACACACAAAGTTTAAGACTCCTCATATCGCTCTTTTTGTTTGTGCTGGTCTTGTTGCAGTCCTTGGTGCATCTGGCGTAGTTCGTGTATTAGCTTCAGCCAGTAGCTTTGGATATTTGATCGCAATCGGAATAGTGAATTACACTGTAATTGCCCTGCACAAAAACATGCCTAATCTTAGGCGACCTTATAGAATCGTTTTATACCCGATAGTTCCAGTGCTAGGAATCATTTCTTGTTGGTTCTTTGTACCTATGCTCGATCCACAAAGTCTAATTCTCGGGATTGGACTCACACTGGTTGGCGTAATACTGTATTTTCTGTTACCCAATAACCGCAAGGTGTTAGATCGTATTCCGGTATATATAAATCGGATAAAAATTAAAATACAATCTTATTGGAGGCCACGTATGAACGTATTAATAATTGGCGGCGGTAACCTGGGAGGCAATATTGCTGATCGTCTGATGAAACAGGATGAATTCCGCATGATATTTCGCTCTTCAGTGTATCAGATTACGTTTATTGAAAAAGACAAAGATCGAAGTGAAGAACTGGGAAAGCGATACAACGTTCCTGTTTTTACCGGTGATGGAACCAAACAAGAGTTACTGGAACAAGTGGAACCAAGAAAGATGGACGTTGCAATAGCCGCAACAAATGATGACGAGCGCAATTCCATAATGGCATTGCAAGCAAAAAGACTCGGTGTAAAAAAGGTTATTGCCATTGCTCGTGATCCCTCCTACATCTCATTGCTCGAAGACAATGGCATTGTTTGTATCAGTTCTCCATTAGCTACAGCCTCTATGGTAGAAAATTATCTTGATCGCCCGGGAGTGGCTGATCTTTTTTCAATCGAAAGTGGGGTTGCCAGCTTGATTGATATGAAAGTACCGGCGAAAGCAAAGGTTGTTGGAAAGGTCATTGAGGAAATTAACATTCCTACAGAATGCGTTGTTGCTGCATTAGTCCGTGACAAGAAATTCGTGGTACCCAGAGGCAAAACCGAGATTCTCGCCAATGATCATGTGATATTTGTTGGTACGAATGAGGCAATTCAAGATGTAAGTGACATCTTTACTGAAGTTCAGGAGTAATCCTATTTGAGTCATTCCCACGAGGTGGGAAGACACAACTTATAGTCACTCTGAGCTTAGCGAAGAGTCAGCTCAACTAATTTCTAGCTGGATTGTAATTGTGCTGATCCTTCGGCGATAGCCTCAGGATGACCTTAATACTACCTCCCCTGAAAACGCTCGCCGGAGATAATCCATTCTGGTTCGCCCTCACCTTTCAGGTAGTAATCGAAATACTCTTTCATCCGGATGGCATAATCCAGCTTGTTTTCGAATTTCTGTAGGTGATGTGGTTCTCCATGGTACTGGAGGAAAATCACGTCTTTGTCGTAGCGGCGCATAGCCAGGTACATCTCAATACTCTGGTACCAGGGCACAGCACCATCATCATCCCCATGCTGGATGAGCATTGGGGTGGTAATTTGATCGGCATAAAAGACCGGAGAATTTTCAATGTATTTCATCGGAGCTTCCACAAGGGTCTCTCCTATTCGGCTTTGCGTTTTCTCATACTGGAATTGACGTGCCAGTCCTGATGCCCAGCGAATTCCACTATAAGCACTGGTCATATTACTGACCGGAGCTCCGGAAACGGCTGCATCAAAAATATCCGTTTGAGTAACAATAAAAGCGGTTTGATATCCACTCCAGGAATGACCGTGCAACCCCAGCTTATCGGGATCAGCAATGCCTATGTCAACGAGTTTCTGAATACCAGGAACCACACTTTTGGTAGCGGCAAAACCAGGCCGGCCAATTTCAAAGCGTACATCTGGCAGGAATACTACATATCCATCAGACACATACTGGGCAAACACCGGGCGGTGATTGGTTCTAGGTTCGTTGAAATCATGTAAACGATTGGTATAAAACCGGTAGTAGTAGGTCATAATGGGATATTTCTTATTGGGATCGTAATCATCGGGTTTGATGACTATTCCCTGCATATAAATCCCGTCGGTGCTCAACCAGTCCACCAGTTCTGCTTTCCCCCAATTCCATTTCTCACTCAGGTTCTCATGTAGATTCGTTTGCTTTGCAACATCTCTGAACATCCAATCATTGGCTACCCAAAGATTTGGAAATTCGTCATAAGCCTCTCGCTTGTAGAGAATAGCATCGGATTCATCTGCTTTGGCTACAAAAGTAAACTTCTTGTCTTCTTCAAGAAGCACGTTCACTTCCGAGTCGTTAATCCCGGTTGAATAGAAGCCGAAATTCTTGTTTAAATCGTGGTAAGAATTGAGAAGAACTTTCTGTTCAGGTGCGAAAGCATTCCCTGTATTATCCAAACGAGTGATACGGAAGATGCGATTCTCGGCCCTTCCTTCTCCTCCAGTAATGTTAGTCGTAGTTCCATTCCTGGTATCAAACTTCCAGATATCAAACTTATCGTAAATCAGTACATGAGCATCTTTGGAAGTCCAGCCGGCTACTCCGTAACCGGGAACAGCACTTGGATAATCATGATCTTCGTTATAAAACGGGTTGTCTATTCCTCCTGTTAAATTCCTGGAAGACTCATTCTCAACATCATACAAGTACCAGTGCTTCTCCTGGTAGTGGGCAACATACTTTCCTTCCTTAGAAAGCTGGGGAAATGAACCCTGGCGAGTTAGAAATTGCGTTTTTTCTCCCGTTTCTAAGTCTATGGTATAGAAATCACGGTAGGTACCATCCCAGGTTCTATCCTTTCGATATGGCAAGTTGCTATATCCAAGTACCACATTCTCATTGTGATGTAGCTGAACATCAGGAACATTCTTATCACCTAATTGCACCCACTTTGCCCGTCTTCCAAAATGATATACTGCAGTGTACAGGTGATTCTTTCGGCCATTCCAGGTCCGAATTTCATGCGTTTTGATGAGAGGATCATCCCCGTGCCAGATATCCAGTCCCCGATCATCAATAATGGAATTGATGTCATAAATATCGATCTCTCCTTCTTCCTCATCCTTTTTGTTATCCAAATCCACCATTTCACGGTCTCTCAGTGCAAAGAACAACCGATCTCCATCATGAGTAAACAGCAGACGATTTCGGGAGCGCAATGCAAACTCATCATCTACTTCACCAGGCTCCACTAGCGTACTCAGGTCTTTGTTCCTGGAAGTCCATAGCATTAGCGATGCATCGCTTTCGATGAATGAACTATCGTATACTGCGGCGGCGTATGCCAGGTTCGATCTCTTTGGCTCCCAGGTCAAATTAGTAAACACCCCTGATTCCGTATTCTGTACGGTCATTGTTTCTTTTGCAGAGAGATCAAACAGGTATACCCCGTTTTCCATATCGGAGGTATCAATAACCGAATAGGCTAGATAACTGGACAGACTGTCGAAGGCAAAGGCAGTAACAAATCCAAAGGTAAACTCCTCTTCTGTTCCTAATTCACGAAGTACCAACTCGGTACCAAGCTTCTTGTTTTTTGATTTCAGATCGGTGATCGCTTTTGTCTGAAGCTTCTTATAAACCAGCCATTCCCCACTATTCGAAAAACGGAAAGTGGTTACACTGTCGAATTGAGTAATGGAACCATTATCCAGGGAAAGCAAACTCATTCCTGGTTTTGGAGCCTTCTTTTTTTCTTTAAGCTGAACTGCTAAAGAGACTTCTCGTTTCGCAACAACCCATTTCTCGTTAGAAGAGATCACGGGACTTGAACCCAGCTCGATTTGGTATTCCGTGTTTCCATTAACCTGATTGGCTACTGCATAACCATCTCCACGATCAGGCCAAACCCCGTAAATAAGCCAGTTTCCCTGGTCAGATATTCTTGGTGTGGTAAGGTCTTCGAATTTCATTACATCTTCGAAGGTGAATACCTCTTGTGCAACTGAGTGAATGGGTAGGATTAATACAATTGTAAATAGAAGAGCTCTTATTGAATTCAATTTCATTGGTATCCGGTTAGTTTTATGCATTCAAGTATAGCAAATTCGAAATGGTTTAAAAGCCAAGTTTTGTAAATCAGGATAATTTCCGTTCTTCTCTGAACATTGAACGTTGAACTCTCAACTTCGAACATCGAAGGATTTTTAGTATGAGCGAATTTTTTCAATCGATTGTGGAGAGCCCAATCCTCCAGGCTCTAGCTATTATACTCGGTATTGCTGCCCCTGCTTTTGGAATCGTGATGTGGATTATCAAATCTGCAAGGAACAAAAGCAATAAGCCTGTTAATGTTAAGAGAAGTCAGGAAGAGTTCGTTATCATCAACAAGAAATTTGGAGGAACAAATCGTACCCAGCTTTCTAAAATCGCTCACTCTATTAACCTGGACTATCTAAAGAATGACAAGTTCCTGACCCTGGAAGAACTTCCTTTGCTTTGCATTGATCGCTGGATTCCGGAGAAACCTATTCCACTTAAAGATGTATCCTGTTCACTTGCAGATGAAGCAGCACCCGAACTAAACCCGGTCAAACTCCCTCTTCCCTATACAGATGAACAAGATCGTTTTCCGCTTTATACAAATGCGGTTAAGGAGTTACTCCAGCCAAAGATTTTTGAGGATAATCGACAGTATCGATTTTTGGACCTGGAAAGTGATGGTATAAAATTTCAATTCAATATCTCGAGGAAGCCATATAGCTACTTCTACAAAATTAACTACGGGAAAGGAGTTCAGCATGAATTGATCAGCAATCTCCTCGAAATCAATAAGATTGACTTGTTTGATGACGTCTTCTCATTCAATAAATACTCAAAAATCAAATCTCTACCGTTTAGAAAAAAGATTCTTGATGGCCTCAACCAAACTAGTGCGTTTAATCATACGGTAGTGTTAGGAGGCATCTCAACCCTAACTTTATTATATGATGGAGAGTCTTTCCGATTTCTATTACATGAACGAGGTTCCGGACAAGGCTATGCCGCTAATATCCGTCATGTAATTCCTGCCGGGGAATATCAGCCACTAAGCAAGGGCGATAATTTCAGCAAGGATCTCCCCTTATGGAATAATACTATGAGGGAGTATGCGGAAGAGCTTGGAAACCTGGAGGAATTCAAAGGGGAAGAAGGCAAAATCTTCGACTATTCTAAAACTTCTCCATTTAGTGATTATTTAAGAGAAGTGGAACAGGGAAACATAAAGAACTTCTTTCTCGGCTTTGGTCTTGACCCACTTAGCCTTCAAGCGGAAATAGTCTCTGTTTCTATCTTTAAAGAAGAGACATTTAATGCCCTCTTTGGTTCTACCCCTTTCACAAAAAACGATGAGGGAGTCATCATTACCGAAGCTGATCGTTGGGGAATTCCCTTTGCTGAAGAAGAAGTAAATGAGAGGTTAGAAGAAGGATTACTAGCTGCCGGAGATACTGCGTTGCGATTGGCTTTTAAACACCTTGACTTTCTTGCGAATAGCATGGATAATTAAACCGACCTTTAATTTGACCTATTATGAAAAAAGCCCTCTTCTACTTCGCTGCCCTTTCATTCTTTGGATTCTTTATCCTTATCTATTTCCTAAAAGTTGATACCAGCCAGGAAAATTCTGTTGCTGTCACCGGAGTAGTTACAAGTATCATTGAAGGTCCTTCTTACGATATCGTTTTCAAACTGGAGGGCGACGATACCAGGTATTATATCAACCGGGGCGTTGAACAAGGGCTTTATATCGAGGATTTGCAAGATGAGCTTCTCGGAGCTGAAGTCGAGCTTTGGGTAGCACAGCACCCGATCAGTAATCCCCGGCATATTACCCATCTTAGCCACGGTAATATTGCATTCAGTGAGTGGTGATCATCAATCAACTGGGTCTTCCCTATTTTTTGTGAAAATCTATTACTCCTTTTTGTAGGACTTTCTTAAGAACCCATCTTCAATAAACCAATAGCCCTTCTTTTTCAAATTTGGACTTGGCTGTTGCTAACATGTCAGCATCCGGCTCCGGGGTTTCAAATAAGGAATAATCCATATCTAATGCCTCCCATTTGTATTCACCCATTTTATGAAATGGTAGTACTTCTACTCTTTCTACGTTGCCTAATTTGCGAGCATAAGCGGCCATTTCACCAATAGCGTTCATATCATCGGTATACCCGGGCACAAGTACAAATCGAAGCCATACAGGTTTATTCATAGCCGCAAGCCGTTCAGCAAACTCAAGTGTAGGCTTTAAATCAACTCCAGCCACCCGTTTATAACCTTCAGGGTCGAAGTGTTTAATATCGAGAAGTACTAAATCCGTATAAGAAAGGAGTTCATCATCGGCTTTATGGCCTACAAATCCAGAAGTATCCAGAGTAGTGTGCAGCCCCATCATTTTACAGCCTTCAAATATAGCTTTCACAAAGTCAGGTTGAGAAAGTGGTTCTCCGCCGGATAAAGTCACTCCCCCATTCATGGATCGGAGCATTTCTTTTTGCCTGGCGATTTCCTTTAATTCGGTGAATGCATCCGTTTTATAACCGCCTTTGAACTTCCGTGTATCCGGGTTATGGCAATACACACACTTCAACGGACATCCATTTAGGAAAAGAACACGGCGAATACCTGGGCCTTCCAACATTCCTGCTGTTTCTACAGAGTGTAGATATCCGGTTACATTCTTCATTTATTCCACCTCTATATTTAAAAACCGGGTGTTTTATGACTTAGGAGCCAGTTTGGTCATCAATTAATGATGAGTTTCAATTTCTTTCATGGAAAGTTCTTGAAATCACATCCATCTGCTGCTCTTTAGTCAACTTATTGAAGTTCACTGCATAGCCAGACACCCGAACTGTAAGCTGTGGGTATTTTTCAGGATGTTCCATCGCATCCACAAGGGTTTCGCGATTAAACACATTCACATTAACATGATGCCCGCCTTCATTGAAATACCCATCAAGCAGGTTCACTAAATTCGCTGAACGATCTTCTTCTGTTCGGCCCAATGCTCCGGGTACAATCGAGAAGGTGTATGAAATACCATCTTGTGCATACTCATAAGGTAATTTTGCTACTGATCGCATACTTGCAACCGCACCGGTTTTATCGCGACCATGCATTGGATTTGCACCAGGTCCAAATGGCTCACCCTTCTTGCGGCCATCTGGGGTATTCCCTGTTTTATTTCCATATACAACATTTGATGTGATCGTCAAAATTGATTGCGTTGGAACTGAATTTCTATATGACGGCTGTTTATTCAGTTTGCTCATAAATGTTTTGACAAGATCACGAGCGATGCTATCCACACGATCATCATCGTTACCGAATACAGGGAATTCACCGGTAGTTTCAAAGTCAGTGGCCAGACCTTGTTCGTCCCGAATAATTCGGACTTTCGCGAATTTTACTGCACTCAAAGAATCTGCTACTACAGAAAGTCCGGCTATTCCACACGCCATTGTTCGGAACACATCTCGGTCATGAAGTGCCATTTCGAGGCGTTCGTAGTAGTATTTATCGTGCATGAAGTGAATCACGTTTAGCGCATTCATATAAGTGGCAGCCAGCCATTCCATCATGGCATCGAATTTCGGCATCAGCTCTTCATAAGTGAGAACTTCACTCGTTATAGGTGCGAATTCAGGTCCAATCTGTTCGCCGGATATTTCATCTTTACCACCGTTGATGGCATACAGGAGCGTTTTGGCCAAATTAGCACGGGCACCAAAAAACTGCATTTGCTTCCCAATTTTCATGGCAGAAACACAGCATGCTATTCCATAATCATCGCCCCAGTAGCCTCGCATCATATCGTCGTTTTCGTACTGCAATGAAGATGTTTTGATGGAAGTATCCACACAGAAATTTTTGAATCCCTTAGGGAGATTTTGAGCCCAAAGCACAGTCAGATTCGGCTCGGGCGCTGGTCCCAAATTGTGAAGAGTTTGCAAGAACCGGAAAGAAGTTTTAGAAACCATGGTACGACCATCCACTCCCATTCCTCCAATTACCTCTGTTACCCAGGTTGGATCTCCGGAGAACAGTGCATCATACTCAGGTGGACGCATGAAACGAACCATACGAAGCTTCATCACCAGGTGGTCAATTAGTTCCTGAGCTTCGGCTTCGTTCAGGGTACCCTCTTCAAGGTCGCGCTGGATGTATATATCAAGAAACGTTGAAACACGACCGAATGACATTGCTGCACCATTTTGTTCTTTAACGGCTGCGAGGTATCCGAAATATACCCACTGGACGGCTTCTTTGGCATTACTTGCTGGCCTGGATATATCAAAGCCATAACTTGTTGCCATTTGCTTCAATTCGTTAAGCGAGCGAATCTGCTCGTTAATTTCCTCACGGAGGCGGATGGTTTCTTCATCCAAAGTATGGGTTTCAAGAGAATTCAATTGCCCGATTTTGTCTTCGATCAAATGATCCATCCCATACAAAGCAACACGGCGGTAATCACCGATGATACGTCCACGGGCGTACGCATCGGGGAGCCCCGTTACTATGCCAGATTTTCGAGCCTTTCGAATTTCTGCAGTATATCCATCGAAAACACCATCGTTATGAGTTTTTCGAATAGCAGCAAAAGCTTCTTTCGTTTTTTCTGAGAAGCTAAACCCATTACTTTCCAATGCTTTTTGAGCCATCCGAACGCCCCCAAAAGGCATCATAGAGCGTTTAAGAGGTGCATCGGTTTGCAATCCAACTACACGTTCCAAATCCTTATCAATATAACCGGGGCCATGAGAAACGATAGATGAAACAAGTTCAGAATCGGCGTCCAAAACTCCTTCTTTTTGTTCTTTTACCATCAGATTCAACACTTGATGCCAAAGTAATTTTGTTGTATCCGTTGACCCGCTCAGGAAGGAAGCATCCCCTTCAAAAGGAGTGTAATTTTTTTGAATAAAGTCTCTTACATCGATTTCAGTATTCCATATTCCGGATGTAAAACCGCGATACTCTTTTGGAGTTTCATCAACTAAGAATTGTAATTTGGTGTCGTTATTGATTGCTTTCATAATACCAGCATTTGTTATTCGGTGTAAAATTACCTCCGAATTATGAAGAGCCTGTAAAGATTTGGAATATTTCCTCCCGACAAGTTAAAAATTTACAATAAGTTAATGCTGGAAGCGCTTCCAGCTATTCAACCAAGAATTTTCAAATTCAAAGTGATAATCATGTATTGAATATTGGGCATTTCAAACGACTTTCGCCCGCACCCTTTTCATCTCGATTTTCATCAAGAGGGAAACAATCAGCGCAATTACAAATGCTCCCCCAAAAATGTATAGGCTTTGCAAATAGCTTTTGGTTTGTTCGTAGATATAGGCATTTACTAGGGGACCGATGATCCCGGCCAGAGACCATGCCGTAAGTATGAAACCATGAATGGTGGGCATTTCTTTTAATCCAAATAAATCACTTATATAAGCAGGAATACTTGCAAATCCCCCTCCATAGCAAGTCAAAATCACAAACGTGACAATCATAAACAGAATAGGACTTGTGGTCAGGTTTGCAAGCAATGGAAAAGCAATCATCTGAATAGCAAAAAAGGCTACATAGGTATTTGTTCGGCCGATATAATCCGAAAAAGATGCCCATATAATACGTCCGAACCCATTGAAGAGAGAAATCCCCATCACCAATAAGCTCGACATTTCTACAGAAAGCCGAACCATTTCATAACCCATTTTCTTGGCTGTAGCTATCACAGCAATCCCACACGAAACATTAATGAATAACATGACCCAAAGTCCCCAAAAGCCAGGCGTTTTTATAGCATCAAAGGCAGTGATATCCGGAACATTAATTGCTCCACGATTTGGTGCCCCGTTACTCGAGAGATTAAATTGTTCAGCGTATCCTTCAGGTGGCGGAATGATATACAGTGCACTGGGTATCATCACAATTAAATAAATGATGCCTAGCGCTATAAAAGCAGTAACAATGGATGATTTTTCATAAAGCACTACGGTAGTATAAGGTGCATTAGCGGCTTCCAATTGTTGAAATGCTGCACTCTCCTCCTCTCCATTTCGCTGCATTTCCATAAGTTCATTTTCAATAGCTTTGAATTCCGTTAAGTCTGGAATGTCGGCAATTAAGATTTCCGCTTGTCTCGGATCAGAAGATTGAAGGTCCAGGTATTCTTTAGCTCTCATTTCGACCGGAAGTACTAATTCATCTTTTGGAGGATTGAACACATCAATCAGGTGGGCACAAACCAATCCACCAAATCCGAACCCCATTATCGCCAGGCCAGTTGCTAATCCTCTCCGATCCGGAAACCACTTCACCAAAGTTGAAACAGGTGAGATGTATCCCAGGCCCAGGCCAATTCCATTAATCACACCAAAGAACAGGTAGAACAACCAAATGCTTTGTAGATACACCGCCAAAGCCGAACCAAATAAACCGATTGAAAAAAAAGTAGCCGAGAGTAAGCCTCCTTTAGAAGGGCCATATTTTTCAATAACTCTTCCTAAAATTGCAGCTGATAATCCAAGGAAAAAAATGGCAATAGAAAATGCCAAAGACGTATTAGTTGCTGTCCATCCCAGGGTATTCTCAAGAGGCATTTTCCATGCACTGTATGCATATACCGACCCAATTGAAATGTGAATACCTACTGCTGAGACCGCAATAAGCCAACGATTCTTCATTGATTTCCTCCTTTAAACATTCTTTTATGTGAGGGCTTTATATAATTCGATGTATAGATAAGAGCGTGATATGAATGTTTAATGAATGAACAATATCATCTCGATATAGGAATGAACAGTATATTGATGCATTTTTTTTGAAGCAAATCATAATGTATCATTTTTCATGAAACAAATTGATTTGTTTCATTTTTTTTGATACAATTAGACATGTCAAAAAACTACGCCATATTGATGGGAGATGTAACCGGGAGTTCAGCTAAAAATGCCGAGCTATTAAAGGTAGATCTCAAAACACTGGTTGATGAAACTAATACCAGGTTTGGGGACCATATCCTCTCCCCTCTAACTATTACACTCGGAGATGAATTCCAGGGAGTAATTGATTCGCTACCTTCCGCAATCGGTATCATTTTTAACATGGAAGAGTTAAAGCTGAAGCAGTCTTTAGACTTCAACCTGCATTATGTATATAAGTTTGGCGAGATTGACACCGAAATAAACCCGGATATTGCCCATGAAATGCTGGGAGCTGGGTTAACTGAAGCCAGAAAAAAGCTCACTTCCAAAAAGAGGGATAGAAAGAGATTTCAATTTTACCTGGACGAACAGCTTCATTCAAATCAATTAACCCGAATTTTTGAGGTCCTGGATAGTATCATTGATTCATGGAAAGTGGAGGACTATCCTCTTATCCTGGATATGATCCAAAACGAAAACAACCAGGAAGTTGGGGAGCTCCATCATAAAACAAGAACACAAATCTGGAAACGCAGAAAAACACTCATGATTAAGGAGTATAGCCTGCTCAAATCTTTTATCTTCGACTATATCAAAACTCTATGATAGATCCACGAAGTATATTGATTTGGGCATTGATGGAAGTCATTGTCCACCTGGTCTTTTATATCCTGAATAAAAGAATGATCAAATCTATTCGGGAGGGAACATCCCCCACTCTCAACTTAAAGGATGTTCTAAAGGGAATACTGGAACGGATCGTTTTAATCGTTGGGCTTATGGCAGGCTACCCTCATGTAATTACTGCATTTGGAGCATTGAAGATTGGTACAAGAATCAAACAGGATGAGAGCAGAGTATCGAATGACTACTTTTTAATAGGTAACCTGATTTCTATTTTAAGTGCCATTATCGTAGTAGTAATGCTCCAATCAATTAGTTAATGAAGTCCACTCTCTCACTCCTATTCATCTTACTTATTACTCTTACCACCCAGGCCCAGGATAAGTCCATCCTTTTCCAGGTAGATATGAGTTACCAAATCAAAAAAGGAAGCTTTGACCCTTCTTCTGAATTTATAGATGTCGCTGGTACCTTTAATGGTTGGGGAGGAAATCTTATCCAACTCAATGATGCCGATGATGACTCTGTCTATTCTGTAGAAGTAGGAGGTTTCACCATTGGACAGGAAATTGAATATAAATTCAGGTATAACGGGGTATGGAATGACAGAGAGGAATTTCCTGGCGCTGGAAATAACCGAAGATATACGGTAGTTGCAGATACCAACGTCATCCTGGTATGGTATAATAATGAAGTAGATCCGGATGGCCCTCCAACCGCAGGATTTCAAACCTCAAGCAGGAGTATTTTTCAGAATAGCCTCGTTCAGTTTAATGATTTAAGCTCGGGTAAAGTAACCAGCTATTCCTGGACCTTTGAAGGAGGAACTCCTGATACATCATCGGATGCTGAACCTGCCATTAGGTATTTAGAGACTGGTTTGTTTGATGTGGAGCTTATTGTGTCGGATGGAGAAGTATTCGATACCCTCTTTTATGAGAATTATATAGAAGTGACTGAGCGGGTGTTGTCAGAAACCAAATGGTGGAACGAATCGGTCTTCTATGAAATATTTGTTCGAAGTTTTTATGACTCAGACGGAGATGGAATAGGTGATTTCAACGGGTTGACCCAAAAACTGGATTACCTTAATGACGGTGATCCCAATACCGATACTGATCTGGGAATTACCGGGATCTGGTTGATGCCCATCCATGACTCTCCCTCCTACCACGGCTATGATGTAGTCGATTATCGTTCTATCAACCCGGATTACGGAACTATGGAAGACTTCGAAAACTTCCTTTCTGAGGCTCATGATCGTGGCATTAGGGTAATCATTGACCTGGTGATGAATCATAGTTCTACCGAACATCCATGGTTTATCGAATCGGCTGCTGGAAATCCTCAGTACAGGGACTTCTACCGTTGGAGTGATACAAACCCCGGCTATACTGGTCCATGGGGGCAAACAGTATGGCACTCAAGAAATGGTGAATATTACTATGGATTGTTCTGGGGAGGAATGCCCGACTTAAACTATGATAGCGAAGCTTTGAAAGACTCAATGTTCGCGGTAGCAGAATTTTGGTTATCTGATATAGGAGTAGATGGTTTTAGGCAGGATGCAGTGCTTTATATTGATGAGGATGGTTCTCAGTTAAAGAATACCGATGAGACCTTTCAATTCTGGCAAGACTTCAATACTCATGTTAAATCTATCAACCCGGATGCCTTTAATGTGGGTGAAGCCTGGGAGCCCACCAATATCGTCCTCGATTATATTTCCAATGATCGTTTAGATTATGCCTTTGAATTTGATTTAGCCAATGCTATTCTGAATTCGGTAAATAGCGGAAATTCTGCTTCTACTATTTCTCAAATGCAGAAAGTGTATGATGTATATCCCTTTCTTCAGTATGGAACCTTTCTAACCAATCATGACCAAAACCGGGTTATGAATGTGTTAGGACAGGATATAAACAAAGCTAAAGTAGCGGCTTCCCTCCTGCTCACCTTGCCAGGCATTCCCTATTTATACTATGGTGAAGAAGTAGGAATGCTGGGACAAAAACCAGATGAAGATATTCGGCTACCTATGCAGTGGAGTGATGAATCGAACGCTGGGTTTACTTCTGGTTCTCCCTGGAGAAGCCCTAATTCAAACTTTGCGGATTTCAATGTTGAGGTAATGAGTGAGGATGAAAATTCTCTCTTCAACCATTATAGAGATTTGATTCAGATAAGAAATAAAGAGTGGTACTCAGGCTTTTCTATAGGTGAGCTAGAGATCGGGTATTCTGAAGAATCCAATATGATTATCTATTTAAGGGAAAATGGTGGATACAATTTAGTTGTAGCCATTAATCTGGGAGCAACTCCCATAGAAAATGCCAATGCTTCATTCTCAAAAAACTTTTTTTGGTACGGAAGTTCATCTGCAGGTTGGTATCCGGAAATAGTTTATGGAGATGAAGGAGATGGAGAGTTTATTGCAGAGTTTGACAAATCAAACGTAAATCAAATTATTTCAAATATTAATCTGTCCCCTTACGAAACAAAAATCCTTAATTACGCACCATTATTAACTTCGAATGAAGTAAATACCAACATTGAGTCCTACACCCTATCTCAAAACTATCCCAACCCCTTCAACCCAACTTCCACCATCTCATTCTATTTACCTCAAGCTTCGGAAGTAAAACTCCAGGTATTTGATATTACCGGCCGTTTGGTTAGTACCCTGGTTAATGAGAAAAGAATAGCCGGCTCTCATTCCATACAATTTGAAGGGTCAAATCTTTCAAGTGGCGTGTACTTCTACAGGTTGGAAGCAGGAGATTTTGTTTCGACCAGAAAAATGACTTTGATTAAATAATTAATTAGGAATATGCAATTAGGAATAGAGTAAGCTTCTTATTCCTAATTGCATATTCCTAATTTCTAATTCGCCTGTTTTAGATATTCATCAATTCTACACAAAGCATCTCTAAGTTGTCTCTTGTCAATAAATCTTAGAGGTACATATGATTACGTCAAATCCACACACTTTTCACATCCCGGTAATGGGAACCGGGTACACTATCGATACTCCTATAAAAGTAGCTCATTATGGTATTCCTTCCGTTATTTCAATCATCGATCATCGGTTGACCGAACAAATGCGCGAATATTACTGTGACAAATATAGCTTAGAGTATAAAAGTATTGATGAATCTGAACCGGATTCAAGGGCTAGAAGAATTACCGCCTACCTGAACCTTGTTCAATATATTGTGAACAAGAAATTCAATGAGCTTAAGCAATCTGAATTCATTGAAGGCTCAGAAATCACCAAATACTTTGAGCTTCTTCCGGATTACTCCCCTCTCAAATTAGCTTATAATGAGATGAGCAAACTCCGGGGAGAGCAACAACAAAAAGCGCAAAAAGAATTAAGAAAACAGATTGTTCCAGGTTCTATTGACGTGAACATAATGACCAAAATAGATGGAAAAACCTCTAGCGAAAATAACCCTGAGCAGGATTCTTTCTATAACGACGCCCATGCTGCTTTGCGCGGTTTTGCAAAAAGTAACCTCTCTTCTTCTGTAGTATTTTCTGCAGGATTAAACCCAAGATTATATAGCTATGTAGCAAGTTTTAAGGATTTCTTTCCTGATAAAAATGGCTTCATTAAAAAGAAAGTAGTACTGAAAGTGAGTGATTATCGCTCAGCCCTGATCCAGGGGAAATTCCTAGCCAAAAAGGGAGTTTGGGTCTCTGAATACCGAATAGAGTCAGGATTAAATTGTGGGGGGCACGCATTTGCTACTGATGGTTATTTAATGGGACCTATCCTCGAAGAGTTCAATCAAAACAAAATCGAGTTGAAGGAAATTTTGGTTTCTCTGATTGAAAACCCGTTAAAAGAGATCGGTACATTCACTCATTTAGAAAAGCTGAACTTCTCTCTTTCGGTTCAGGGAGGGGTAGGAAGTTCTTTAGAGCATGAATATCTACATACAAACAAAGAAGTGGATTCGGTGGGCTGGGGCTCCCCTTTTCTTTTAGTTCCGGAAGCAGTGACTATTGATACCGAGACGCTAGACCTCCTTTCGAATGCAAAAGAAGAGGATTATTACCTGAGTCAGGTTTCACCACTTGGGGTTCCCTTCAACACGATAAAGGGGAATTCATCAGAACAGGAAAGAGATGCTCGTATCGAAGCCGGAAAACCCGGAGCCCCTTGTGTTAAGAGGTTTCTTGCATTGAATACCGAAGTAAGCGAAGACCCATTATGTACTGCTTCAATTAAGTATCAAAAGAAAAAGATTGATGAGCTCATGACCCAAGATTTGAACGAGCAAGATTTTAAAGCGACATTTAAAAGCATTGTTGAGAAGGCATGCCTCTGTGTAGGGCTAGGAAATGGAGCTGCTGTAGAAAAAGGATATGAACTAACAAAAGGAACCCAAGGTGTAGCTATTTGTCCTGGGCCAAATACTGCTTACTTCAAAAAAGTAGTCTCATTGAAAGAAATGGTCGATCATATTTATGGCCGGACAAATCTTGTAACCATGATGAATCGCCCTAATATGTTCATAAAAGAGCTTCAATTATATGTTCAATACATAAAAGGAACAATAGAGCAAAACCTTGGCGAACAATCCGCAAAGCAACAACGATATATCCAGAAATTCATAACTAATTTGAACAATGGAATTGAGTACTATGAACAGCTTTTTAGTGAGGCAGCAGCTCAATTTGGAGAAGTAAGTGAACGGGCAAAACAAGAACTAGAACGAGCAAGAAGAGAACTTTCTCTATTCCAGGTTTAGATAATTAATTAGGAGTAGATCAATATAGAATTAGGAATATGGGAGACTATTCCTAATTCCCATATTCCTAATTTCTAATTCGCTTGCTTCAACAAACGTAGCGTCTCCATCAATTTTTTCCCCTCCTTCGCGGAGAATGCCAGTTCACGGAGATCATCATCATAAACCAGCAACTCCTCGAAGGTCTCTCTCTCAACGGATCCTATGTCGTCGTCTACATAAGCTGTTATAAAATCTTCGATTACCGGGTGGTATTCCTTATCAATAAAACTTCTCATATGGTAATGCTAGTCCATCTTTAGAACCTCTAACTCGGATTCTAGAAAGATGTTCCCATATCCACATAACTTCCAATCATCTGCTGAATTTGTGCTCTCCCACGGTTGATCCTGGATTTAACGGTTCCCATTGCTACACCAGTCAGCTCAGCAATTTCTTCATAGGTCAACTCTTGCAAATCACGATATATCACTACCTCTCTGAATTCAGGAGCTAAGTTCATCAGGGCTTTTTCTAGCTGCTCAATGCTTAGTTGTTGATGGAGTTCTTCATCTTGCAAGATGCTTCTATCCTCAATAGTAAGCTCAAAATCCGTAGGATCTGATTCATCCTTATGGATAGAAACCTGCTGCATTCGTGACTTCTTTTTATACAAACTCTTGGCAAGGTTAAGAGCAATCGTATACATCCAGGTACTGAATTTGGCGATTCTTACATAAGACTGCTTGCTCTTATGAACTCTCAAAAAGGTTTCCTGAACAAGGTCCTCACAATCCTGGTGATTGTGAGTATACCGGTACAAAAAATTATGGAGACGGTCGGTATAGCGGTTAACCAGTTCATTAAAGGCAAGAGTCTTTCCCTCTTGAAAATATTCCATTAAGTCTTCATCACTATAGCTTGCAATAACAGCATGATTGAACGTATCCATTTTCGATCTCCAGATTTCATTCCAGTTAATGTTAATCGGCGATCGACAGCTGGTTTAGCCAATCATTCGCCTAACAAGGAGGAATAAAATCGAAGTGGAGTCGAGTGTAGAGAACCCTTTAATGGATTTATCGGCATCAAGCAGGGCTTCAAAAACCCTGGGCATGTCACCGTATCTGAATTGAGAGGCATCATCCCACAACTTATTGAAGTACCAGTTGTTGCTGATGCCCAGCTGAGCCTGAACTTGTTGTTTAGCATTACCACGGTCGGCCAGCCTTCTAATCTGCCAGATATTCACAAACACACTGTAAAAGAACCCCACGAGTCGGATTAACTCCCCCGTGTCTGTTTTACTGTGTTGCAACATCTGTTCCGAGATAAATAAAGCTCTCTCTAAATCTCTCTTGATAACCGCCTCTTTGAGCTCCAGGGCAGTATATTCGCGGTATGAGCCTATTATTTTTTTAACATCGGCTTCAGAAACAGACTCAGAAGTGTCCACAAAAGTGCACACTTTGTCTATTTCTGTAGACAACAGTTGAAGGTTATTACCTACAAACTGGGCTAATAACTGAGCAGCCCCAGGGTCTATTTTCTTCTTGTGATGAGATTCTACCCATCCGATAACCCATTCAGGAACCAGGTAATCAGGCATAGATTCAAACTGATGGAAACCAACATTAGGGTTCTTAGAAATTACTTTTCCAATCTTTGTATTTCCTGCTGGCTTTGAGGTATCAAAAAGAACTAAGAGACAGGCTGGATTCGGATTCTCGAAGTAAGCAATAAAGTCATTCATATCTCCTTCACCAGCTGCACCTTTTGAAGTTTGAAGGAAATTGCGGATGATAAGCACCCTTCGCTCAGCCATCATCGGGAAACTTCGGGCAATGCCAAGTACTTTAGCCGGACTTATATCCTGACCATACAGTAAATCAAAGTTAAAGTCCTTTTCGTGTTCAGGAAGAATATTCGAAAAACGATCCAGCAGTTGGTCCAGGTAGAACTCCTCCTCTCCAAATAAATAATAGACAGATTTAAAGGAGCCTGAATCTACTTCTTGCAGAAGTTGTTGATAGATAGCCGAACTGTTTTGCTTTTTTGCTGCCATAAAGAAAGCAAAGATACATAAGCAGTTCGTAGTTCGCTGGGAAATCGTCTATAAATAGTCTACCAAAATCATTTTTGTGTAACGAACAATCCAACCCTTCTCTTCCTCCCAAATCAAACACCTTAATTCGAATACGAAAATGAAAAAATATTCTTACTTGATAATACTGGGTTGGCTATTTGTAAGCTTTTCATGTAGTGAAGCATCTGATTCAGAGCCTGACACATCCTTCGATCTGAATGTTACAAGTGCATTCGAGATTGATGTGGACTTCCATATTCAACCTGTTGGTGGTGCGGTTGAAAACTATGGAACGATATCTTTTGAAGAGACAAGAACAGTTACTGATCTTCAATTATCGGTAGACCATATCGTTACCGTAACAGAAGTGAGCGCTCAACCCGACAACTGGTATGCACAATTTACCATCAATAATCCTACCGCTGATACAACTTTAGTTCTAGCCCCTCAGTTTTAATCCTTACCCCTACTTAACGGTAGGGGTAGTTTTTTCCCTTCCCTCTTTCTGATTTGACCTCCTCATATTTTTTACTTGCGTAACCGAATAGTTACACATATATTTGTAACCATTCGGTTACATTAAATCATTCAAATTATGAGAAGAGATGTTTTTCAAGGAATTGCTGATCCCACTCGCAGAGAAATAATCAGCCTTTTAGCTAAGGGTGATCCTTTGAACCTTAATGCTATTGCAGATCAATTTGATATAAGTCGCCCTGCCATTTCGAAGCACATTAAGATATTGGAAGAGTGCAACCTAATTGACATCCAGCAAGAAGGTCGGGAACGAATATGTGAACTAAAGCCAGAAGAACTGAACCCGGTATCCGAATGGGTAGAGAAGAATATGCAGCTGTGGAACAAGCGTCTCGATGCTTTGGATAGCTACCTGAAAGAAATTCAACAAAACACCAAAAAGGATTAACTATGACTACTGAGACAACACATGAAATACCACCTATCATCATTACGAGAGTTTTTGATGCACCTGTGGAATTATTCTATAAAGTATGGACAGAACCGGAGCATATCGCCAAATGGTGGGGCCCTGAAGGATTCGATACCCGGGTGGAAGAGTACGATTTTCAAATTGGCGGCCGATCAAAATTTGTAATGACTGGCCCGGATGGCAAGGAATACCCTGTTACCGGCCGTTTTCTTGAGATCGTCGAAAACAAAAAAGTTGTCTCGACCGATGAATTTGGAGAGGAATACAAGGAGATGGCTAAAAAAATGGGCGTAGAGATTCCTCAAATCGATACTATCACAGCTCTTTTTGAAGAGGTGGAAGGTAAAACTAAACTTACCCTAACCATGACTTATCCTACTCAACGAGACAGAGATCTTCACGAGAACATGCATGTGGTAGAAGGCTGGAACTCCAGTTTCGATTGCCTGGACAGACACCTTTCCGACATCCAATCTTAACACTATATGGTATGACTATGAAAACGGATTACGCAACATTCATTGATAATGACACGCTCACGTTAGAACGTCTTCTTCCCGGACCAATCGAAACCGTGTGGGCTTGTTTAACAGAATCTGAACATAAGGCGAAGTGGCTTTCCGGGGGGGATGTGGAGCCTAAAGTAGGTGGCAAAGTAACCCATAATTTTGATAACCAGAAAATCAGTGATTACCCGGAACCAACTCCTGATAAGTATAAGGATATGCCCGATCAGGTTACAATGACCGGAGAAGTGCTCGCCTGGGAGCCTTACAACCTGTTAAGCTATACCTGGGATGAAGGTGACGGAACTTCTTCAGAAGTGATCTTTAAACTTTCTGATCAGGAAGATGGGAAAGTAAAACTCATTCTTATTCACACAAAAGTACCTGATTCAAGAGATTTTAAAGTGGGAGTAAGCGCAGGCTGGCATACCCATTTGAATATGCTCAGGAATATCCTGAAGAGAGATAAACCTGGACAATTCTGGAGTATTCATATGTCGCTCGAAGAGGAATATGAGAAGCTGATAGGCTAGAAGAGTTTTCCTCCTGTAAGCATTACTAACTTTCTTGTCATCCCGCACTCCGATGCGGGATCTGTAGGGAAAACCAAGCGTTGATTTAGAAATGACTTAATCAACGAATCATACTTCACAGATCCCGGATCAAGCCCGCCTTCCAAAGTACTTTGTACGGCGGACAGGTCCGGGATGACAGAGTGAGGAGTGCGGAATGACCTGATATACTAAAGGATTCTTAAGAGCTAGTCCTCAAAAACCGAACGGAGATCAAGCCTATGCCCCCCATTAATATTGCTGGTACCCAAAACAGCAGCCCTCCCATCAGGCCATAGGCGAATCCACCTGAAAGCATACCAATAATACTAGCCAGACTCCCCATGCTGCTTGCATAACCCTGAATAACCCCCTGGTACTCCCCTCCTGCTTTTTGAGACAACACAGAAAGGAACGAGGGCCACATAATCCCATTGCCTACCGCAAAGCAGGTTACTGCCAGGTAAACCAATACCATATCCTGTTTGGTGAATAGATAAAAGCCTATAGCAAGAATCAGGCTACCCATCACGATAAGTATTCCTTCGGATAGCTTATCAGAAATCCAGGATAGAACGGGTCCTTGTACCAGAACCATGATGGCTCCCATCACCGAAAAGAAAATCCCTAGTTGAAATAAATCCCAGCCTAATGTCCGTACCGCATGCACAGGAAAGGCTACATAAAAGAAATTGAAGGAAAGAAAAATGAGGAAATAGAGTACCAGGATGAATCCAATCCATTCCATCCGGGCAATTTCAAAGAATCCGGCTTTTTTGGAGTTGGTATCATCGTAGCAGTTCTTTACTTCGGCACCCAGCACCTTCTTAAATTCTCCGGTTTGTACCTGGTCTTTTCTTGCACAAGGATTGGATTCCTTCAGTAAAAACTTAATCACAGCTATAGCTACAAGTGAAATAAGCATGGTTACCAATACGGGGAGTTTCTCTTCCAGAACCGTAGATCCTAAAACACCCGCCAATGCTGGCCCAATAATAAAGCCCAGGTTTGCAGAAGCAGCCATCTTTCCAAAATTACCTTTTCGGGTTTCATCGGTACTTATATCTGATAAATAGGCATTAGCAACGGAAATATTCCCTCCCGTGATTCCGTCTAAAGCACGCGCTACAAATAAAAGGATTAAGGGAATAGATAATAAGAAGACTCCTATCGTCGAAGATTCAATTTCAAAAAGAACAGTGTTCGGAATTACCAGGGCTACCAGGAATAGAATCCATGCTATAAAAGTCCCGGCCTGGCTTAAAATTAAAATCCTTTTCCTGCCCTGAGTGTCCGACCACTTACCAAGTATTGGAGCACCGATAAATTGAAAGAAAGAATAAGTAGCACCCAGAATTCCGTATATAACTTCATTCCCACCAAAATTAAGAACCAGCACAATCAGGAAAGGTAGCACCAGGCTATACCCCAATGCTCCGATAAAATTCACCAGTAAAATGGGGAAAATGGAAGAAGAAGTGGTTGGACTAATGCTCGTCGTAGTAGTACTCATCGGGTGGAATATAGTAAAGATGAAAAGTTGTTCAATATGAACTATGTGATAACTGCTAACTGTTAGGATACCATGAGAAATAATAGCTATTCGCCAGAAGAGACGGACCGGATTATTGAAATGGCCTGGGAAGACCGAACTCCTTTTGAAGCGATAGAGGGTCAATTTGGTCTATCAGAACAGGAAGTAATCAAATTAATGAGAAACAACCTCCAGCGTAAAAGCTGGGAGCGTTGGAGAAAACGAGTGTCCGGAAGAAAGACAAAGCACCAAAAGCTAAGGAGTAGAGAAGTCAATCGATTCGTTTCCCAGGCGCAGAACCCAATCACCAATAACAGAATAGCCAAGAAAAGGTATTAGCTTTTTTAACTGGAGGTTCGAGAATCTTATTTAACCAGAGTCATCTGTCGGGTGTAAGTCACTCCGGAGGCTGTTAATCGATAATAGTACACCCCACTGCTGAGCGAGCTTGCATCAAACTGAAAACGATGTGTTCCTGCTTCTAATACCTGATCGTTCAAAACAGCAACGCTCCTTCCATCCACGCTAAAGACCTCAAGCTTTGCCAATCCTGGTTTTTCTAAAGAAACCCGAATTTCTGTAGACGGGTTAAATGGATTGGGATAATTCTGGAAAAGCTGAACTCCTGTCGGCACCTCCTCTATCTCATTTGAAACTGAAATTTGGCTGGTGACTTCTATTCCGTCCGCTGTTCCAACAAAAGGGAGCCCATTAAACTCGAAGATATAGGTGATTAACCCTACATACACCGAATCTCCATATTCCGGAGCCGTACCAGGTAAATCGCCCGTTCCATTGTATAGTGTCCAATCATCTTCCTCCTGTTCAGGAAGCTGCCAATATACCGTCAGGGTTCTGTCCTCATTTCCTACTATTCGAATATCAGCTCTTCCATCAGGTACTATTCCTTCCCCTGCATCATCCACACTGGATGATCCATTCAGCGTATTCTTGCCCTCAATGGTAAACTCAGTAGGCCCCCGGTGCCCTACTACCACATGGGATGAATTAATAGATTCAAAATCCTGTACATGTACTTGGACCCCAGAAAAGATATAAGGATCACCAGTAGATTCCGGAGCCAACTGTGAATCCTCTATCGTTCCTATACCGATATTCCGGGCTATAAATTCAAAAGGAAAGGTTAACAGCTTTGCATCCAGCCTGCCCTGGAACTCATTAAAATGGAGCGTTCTGTTATTATCATTATTGGTCACAGCTGCACGATATCGGCCATCCACCTTAACCACATCAGGAAGAGCATCTTCATTATTGGTTACAAAACCAGTTAATTCTCCATCCTCTTCAAAATCATCAGAAAAATCCTGAGCATGTACAATTCCAGAGAAAAAGTACACCATGAAAAGTGTTACTAGAAAAGACGAGTACTTCATAAGAGCTCGCAAGGTTAGGCTGGTGTAAAGTAAATAAAAATTAAGCTTAGAATCTAGACATTCAACCATTAGACTTTCGCTGATCCCCTTGAAATTCAGGTAAATAGCTTTTACACTCCGAGAAACTAAGTACGGAGAGTTATGGGGAATACACAATCACAAGTTATTAATGTATATACGCTTCGGAAACTAGTCGGAGCACTCGCCTTTTTGTTACCAGTGGTAGTTTCAGTAGGAGCTATATTATTGGATTGGGAGCTATACCTGCAAGACTCCATCAGCGATTACTACTATACCATCATGCGCAATTATTTTGTAGGCACCTTATGCGCAGTAGCTGTAGTCCTCTTCTCCTACAAAGGCTATGATAAAAACGATGATCGTTATGGAGACATAGCTGCGCTCTTATGTTTAATGGTAGCCTTCTTCCCTACTCCACCGGTTGAGCCCATCCAGTATGCATTCCTTAGCTCGGATGTGGTTGGAGTAATTCATCTGGTATCAGCAGCGGTCTTATTTTGGATTCTTTCTCATTTCTCTTTGAATCTGTTTACCAAAACCGGTGACCCGGCTACCATGAGTGATCAGAAAAAGAGAAGGAATAAAGTCTATATCTGGTGCGGTAGGATCATGCGCTACTGTTTGGGAATCCTATTGGTCTATTTTGTGATCGTTAAGTTCGATCTCTTTGGCTGGAAAGAATGTATTGAAGGCCTCAAACTCGTATACATCTTCGAATTCATCATGCTTTGGGCCTTTGGCTTCTCCTGGCTGGTGAAAGGCGAGATTATTTGGGGGGATGAAAAAGATTAAATTATAAAATAAGGTATTAGATATGGCTACTAAGGGCTTTAAGAAAGAGGAATGGGAAAAAATAAATGCTTTACTGGATAGCGAGCCGAATAAATTTGGACTCCCTGAAAGAAAGTATGGAACCATTGTACTTGGTTCATTTAACATCAGAAAATTAGGGTCTTCCAGAAATAGAAGTAAAGAGACATGGGAGTTTCTGAGCCGAATTTGTCGACAATTTGATTTAATTGCTATCCAGGAAATTATGGACGATCTAAGTGGCTTAAATCGAATCATGGAACTATTAGGACCAGAGTTTGGGATGGTTGTATCCGATAAAAGCGGGGTATTTCCGGGAGCATCCGGGCTAGGAGAGCGACTTGGCTTCATATTTCGCTGGTCGGTAGTAGAGCGTGGCGAAGTAATCTCCGATATCACTTATGATCGTTCTAAAGTGATAGAGATATTGGCAGAGAACTATGACGCCATCAGCAAGGTAATGAAGCCATACTCTGAGAAGTTTATCGAATACAAAAAAGGAGAAAGATCCAAGCCTCGAAACATAAAGCTCCCTGCATTTCTCTCCTTCATTCGTCAACCTTACTGTGTAAGCTTTAAACTGAAAGGTTTTCCAGGAACTAAGCCCTATGAGTTTATGGCTGTAAATGCGCATTTATTTTTTGGGGATTATATGTCGGATAGAAGACAAGAATTCCATGCACTTATGCAATGGATTATTGAAAGAGTAAAAGATAATGATAAAGCCTACTACCCTAATTTTATTCTTCTCGGTGATTTAAACCTGGATTATAACAACCCGAATAGAGATCGAAGCACTGTTGAAAAGTCTATGAAAAGCTATGACAAAGATGGTAATGAAGAGACTGATCCAAAAAAATTGATTAATGTGAACTTCCCCTTCCTGGATGTACACCCAAATCAAACTGAAGTCTTTAAAACCAATGCTCGCCTAAACGAAACCTTTGACCATATCGGACTTTTCTTCAAAAACGAAGACAGTAATCTCCCCAAATACACAGAAAATGCCTTGATGGGCAAAGGAGACGGAAATATGGATTATGGAGTTTTCAACTTTGTAGAGTTATTTAGAGAAGCCCTAAATGAAAATACACCTGTGGCTCAAATGACTACAGCTCACAAAAAGAAATTCTTTTCTCGTTTTGAACATAAAGTAAGCGATCATATGCCACTCTGGTTGAGACTGCCTTTACCAAAGGAGTGAAATCAGGATGTCAACTTTCCCATCATCCTTGGAAAGGAAGCTAGCTCAAGCATCCGCTTGGACTAATTATAAACGATGATCCTTCGGAAGTATCCTCAGGATGACTTAAAATTGTCATTTCGAAGGATCCCGAAAACATTCGGGAGACTGAGAAATCTAGAAATTTCTTTCTACAATGATCTTTAGATTTCTCACCTCTTTCGGAGGATTCGAAATGAAAAATTGGTTAAGGCGTCAGTCTACCCATCATCCTTGGGAAAGGAATAGTTTCCCGAACATGTTGGAGACCGCAGATCCAGGCTACGGTACGTTCGAGGCCGAGACCAAATCCTGCATGAGGTACAGTTCCATAGCGACGTAAATCCAGGTACCATTCAAACACTTCTTTGTCCAGCCCTTCCTCTTCAATGCGTTCGTGCATGAGTTCAAGGTCGTCTTCTCTCTGACTTCCGCCTATGATTTCACCATAGCCTTCAGGTGCCAGCACATCCACACCTAGAGCATGTTTACCGTTTTCATCTCTTTTCATATAAAAGGCTTTAATTTCTGCTGGCCAGTGAGTTACCATAATTGGAATATTGTATTGCATCATCAATACAGTTTCGTCACTGCCTCCGAAATCATTGCCCCATTCAAAGCCTTTTGCTGATTCTTTCCACTGCGGGATATTGCGGTAATCTTCTTCAATTTGATCTAAGCGAGCGCTTATCTCAATCTGGCGAGCTTCGATCTGTTTCTTTCTCCACTTCTTGGCAGAACCATGCTCTTTCTTAATAGTTTCTCTCTCCTCTTTCAGATCCTTCTCTTCTTGCTTTCGGGAAGCCATCATATCATCCAGTCGTTGGGCAGTTGCGTCGCTGGTCAAAATCTCTACTGCTTCGGTATAGGTCATTCGAATGAAGGGCTTGTCTACCAAAGGCTGAAGCTTGGAAACATCCCTTCCAAGAATTTCTAACTCTGCTCCCTTCTTCTCCAGCACTGTTTTCACGATAAAACGGATCATATCCTCAGCCAAATCCATGTTCATTGCCAGATCATAATAGGCCATTTCAGGCTCAATCATCCAGAACTCAGAAAGGTGTCGGCGAGTCTTGGACTTCTCTGCCCTGAACGTTGGACCAAAGGTGTAAATCAACCCATGTGCCATCGCCATAGCCTCTCCGTACAACTGCCCGGTTTGAGCTAAATAGGCAGGTTCTTCAAAGAATTCCGTTTCAAATAAGGTGGTGCTTCCCTCTGCAGCATTTCCTGTAAAGATTGGGGAATCCATCTGCATAAAACCCTTTCCCTGGAAAAAGGTATGGATCGCAAAAATGATTTCATTACGAACCCTCATTGCCGCCCATTGACGTTGACTACGTAACCACAAATGGCGGTTATTCATCAAAAATTCAACGCCATGATCCTTGGGAGTAATCGGATAATCTTCTGCAATTTGTATGACCGCTACATCTGAAACATGAATTTCATGTCCACCAACACTACGTTCATCTGCTTTTACAGTCCCAACTATTTCCAGGGAGCTTTCCTGCTTTAATGAGGTGGCTGCTTCCCATGCGGCTTCTGTAACGTCGTCTTTGGCTACCACACATTGAGCAAGTCCGGTTCCATCTCTCATTTCGATAAATACCAGGCTTCCGCTGCTTCGGTAATTGTATACCCATCCTTTTAGGGTTACTTCGGTATCTACGTGGTTTGCAAGTTGGTTGATGTAAGTCATATACAATTTTTGAATTAAGAATGTATCAATTAAGAATTACACCAATTCTTAATTGATCATTGATACATTGATAATTGATTAATTCTCTTCTGGTGAAAGAACCGCCTCCATAAAGTGTTGCTGGCTAAAAAAGCTATCAGAAAATCGCTGGATATCCTCAGCACTTACCTTTTCGATGTTCTCTTCCAATTCGTCTAAAGTCACAAAGCGATTGAAATAAAGCTCGCTCTTTGCCAATCGCATCATTCGGTTGCTGGTATTTTCCTGGGAAAGTAACAGTTTACCTTTCAGCTGTGATTTTGCTTCTTCCAATTCTTTCGTGGGTATTTCCTCATTCCTGATCTTGTCCAGCTCATTCACTACCAATTCGTGTACATGGCTCACATATTCCTTATCAGTGCCAACATATACACCCCAGATTCCTGAATCGGAATAGGATTGATTGAAGGTCTGGATAGAGTAGCAATACCCATATTTCTCACGCACATTTTGATGTAAGCGTGAACTCATTCCACTACCTAAAACAGTATTAGCTAATAGAAGTTGGTACTTGTCTTCATGATCAAAATTCAGGCCTCTTCTTCCCAGGATATAATGAGTCTGTTCAATGGCTTTAGTAAGCTGAAGCTTTTCGGGACTGAATGCATCTATAGGCTGATCACCATTAACCACCTGGTCACTCTGATTTGCTCCAAAATAGCTGCTCACAAGCTCAACTACTTTATCATGGTCAACATGTCCGGCAACCGCAACTAACAGGTTAGATGGCTTATACCGGTCCGTCATATAATCATATAAATCCTGCCTTTTAAATGCCGAAACCGTGTTTTCGAATCCAAGGATCGGACGACCCAAAGCATGACCTTCAAATAGTTTGGAACTGAATTCCTCGAAAAGGTAGTCGTCCGGAGAATCCCGGTACATCTTCATTTCTTCGATCACCACCTTCTTCTCCTTCTCAATTTCTTCTTCCGGAAAAGATGGGCTGAGCACCATATCAGATAACACATCTAATGCACGTTCTAATTGATCGTCCACACAACGAGCGTAATAGCAGGTGTATTCAGAAGAAGTGAAGGCATTCAGATAGCCCCCAACCGACTCCATGCTTTGAGCTATATCAAAGGCTGATCTTGAATCGGTTCCTTTAAATAACATGTGTTCCAGGAAATGAGTAACCCCGGCCAGCTCGTCGCTTTCGTTGCGAGAACCTGTTTTTACCCAAATTCCTACCGAAATACTTTTAACACTCTCGATATTCTCGGTAACAACTCTTAGACCGTTTTGTAAGGTTGTTTTCTGTACCGAATCAATTTCTTTTAGATTTTCCATGATTGCTAAGATTCACTTTGGTTGGGAAAATAAAAAAAAGGCGCTTTCCATTACAGATCGCGCCTTTTAAAATGTTGTTTAACACTTATCCCTCGGCAGGTGCTTCTCGTTCGATAAGTGCTTTTCGGGAAAGTCGAAGTTTTCCGCCGTGCTCAACTTTAAGCAGCTTCACTTCAATCTCATCACCAAGGCTGAGGTAGTCAGAAACTCTCTCTACTCTTCTGTGATCGATTTCGGAAATGTGAAGAAGTCCGTCCTTACCAGGAGCAACTTCAACAAAGGCACCAAAGTCTTTGATTGATTTCACAATACCTTTGTAAACCGCTCCTTCTTCAAGGTGGCCTACAATCATCTTGATACGCTTTTTAGCTTCTTCTGCTTTGCTTAAGTCGTTAGCAGAGATTGTAACCTGACCTTTTCCATTCGAATCTTCTTCGATAATGATTTCGGTTCCGGTTTCTTTCTGAAGCGTCTGGATCACTTTACCACCAGGCCCGATTACCGCACCAATATCGCTGCCATCAATCTCCATTTTCAGGAATTGTGGAGCATATTGAGAAATGCTTTCTCGGGCTGAAGAAATGGTTTTAGCCATTTCACCAAGAATATGCAGGCGGCCTGTATGAGCTTGTTCCAGAGCCTGCTCAATAATCTCGAAGCTAATACCCTGAACTTTCATATCCATCTGACAGGCAGTAATACCTTCAGAAGAACCAGCTGTTTTGAAGTCCATGTCTCCCATGAAATCTTCTTCACCTCTGATATCAGAAAGTACAACACTCTTGTCTTCTCCAACAATCATGCCCATTGCAATACCAGCTACCGGCTTCTTAAGAGGAACACCAGCATCCATAAGAGCCATTGAGCCACCACAAACAGAAGCCATGGAAGAAGAACCATTTGATTCTGTGATATCAGAAATAAGTCGTACCACATAGCCAAATTCATCAAAGGTAGGCATCATCATTTTAAGAGCACGCTCAGCTAAGTGACCATGACCGATTTCACGTCGTCCAGGGCCCCTCATAAAACCAGCTTCTCCTACAGAGTATGGAGGGAAGTTATAGTGAAGCATAAATTGCTTTCCTTCCTGGCTAAATAAGGTATCTACAGACTGTTCGTCTCTTTTGGTTCCAAGAGTAGCAGAAACCAATGCTTGAGTTTCCCCTCTGGTAAAGATGGAAGAACCGTGCGTTCTTGCAATGTATCCTACCTGAGTCCAGATATCGCGAATATCAACCGGAGTACGGCCATCAATTCTTCGTTCTTTTTCAAGGATCATATTACGAAGCTCATTCTTTTCGATACTTCCTAGTACTTTCTTGGCTTCGCTTAATTTGTCACCAGCATCCTCATCATCTGCCCACTCTTCCTCAAGCTTGGCAATCGCTTCGGTTTTGGCTTCTCTGATCTTGTCATTGTACTCTTCTTTACCGAGACCAATGTTCACAATCTCGTTAATCTGCGCTTCAGCTAATCCTTTTACTTTTGCCTCTAGATCTTCATCAACAGCTGGAGGAACGAACTCACGCTTTGGCTTTCCTAGCTCTTCACGTAACTCGTTCTGGAAATCACAAAGCTTCTTAATGGCTTCATGGGCAGCTTTAATGGCATCAAGCATATCCTTTTCGGAAATCTCATCCATCTCACCTTCCATCATCAAAATAGAGTCGGCTGATCCACCAACTACCATGTCGATATCGCTTTCTTTAAGCTCACTAACGGTTGGGTTAATGATAAACTCACCATTTACACGTCCAACTCTTACTTCTCCCATAGGACCATCAAATGGAACATCAGAAAGGTGAAGAGCCAGTGAGGCTCCAATACCGCCTAGTACATCACCATCATGCTCATCATCCGATGAAATCACCGAGGTGATGATTTGAGTGTCGCAATAATATCCTTTTGGGAATAATGGCCTTAAGGTTCTGTCGATTAATCGACTTGATAAAATCTCTTTTTCGTTCGATCGGCCTTCTCTTTTCATAAATCCGCCAGGGAATCGCCCTGCTGCGGAAAAACTTTCTTTATGATCAACAGTAAGCGGGAAAAAATCCTGGCCTGGCTTAGGCTCTTTGGCACTTACCGCAGTACACAGTACCATGGTATCCCCCATTCTTACTACTACTGCACCATCTGCTTGTTTGGCAATTCTTCCGGTTTCAACGGATAATACTTTGCCGGGTGCAAATTCAATACTTCTAAAATCTTCTTTCATTTATTTATTGTTTTATTTGTTTTCTGCTTTATCCCCACCTAATTAAAAAGATTGGTTGGTTAGTTTAAAAAAGAGGTGAGGAGAATTGAAAAAGGCTCCGTAGAAGCTGGAGCCTTTAAATTATTTACGAATACCGAGTTCTTTAATAAGCTCTCTGTATTTCTGAATATCGTTTTTCATTAGGTAATTAAGGAGACGTCTTCTCTTACCAACTAGTTTTAATAAACCACGACGAGATGCGTGATCCTTTTGGTTTTCTTTGAGGTGCTCTGTTAGATGATTAATTCTATGAGTAAATAATGCTATTTGTCCCTCAGTAGTACCAGTGTTGGCAGCGTCTCCGCTAAACTTCTTGAAAATATCTTTCTTTTCGTCTGCTGTAATGCTCATTACAATGTAGTTATAACTTTAAATCGATTTAAGACACCAAAGATACGCTTTTTAGGCTAAAGCGACAATGGATCACTGTTATAAATTATTTATCTGTGCTTACCCTTCTATTGCCATTTCAAAAGTGATCTTTGTACTTTGACCAGAGTTACTATTCCCTTCATCAGTCCATGGAACTTGAGCTTTTTATTGAAATATAATGACCCAATAAAATCGCATGCATACAGGTCAATGAATCAATAAAACACCATGATGAAACTATTTTTTCTTCCTTCGATCCTTTTCTTAGTCCTAGCCTGTGCAGAAAAAGAGTTAAACTCAGATTCGCAGAGAGTATTAGTCCTTGAGTTTCAATCAATCCTGGATTCAGCAATGGTAGACGGTGCCATCTTGATCTACGATCTTAAGCAAAACACATACTATTCAAATGATTTTGAATGGACCAAAAAAGGGAAATTACCTGCCTCAACATTCAAAATACCTAATTCAATAATTGCTCTTGAAACAGGAGTAGTGGAACACGACAGTACTATTTTCAGATGGAATAGAGAAGAACGAGCTATGAGCATTTGGGAACAAGACCTGGTTTTCAGTGACGCCTTCCACTTTTCATGTGTTCCCTGCTACCAGGAAGTTGCTAGAGAAATCGGCGCTGAAAGAATGTTAAGCTATTTAGATAAACTCAATTATGGAGATATCAAAGTAGATTCAAGTTCGATAGATATTTTCTGGCTTATGGGGGAATCAAAAATTAACCAGTTGGAACAAATCGACTTCCTGAAAAGGTTTTACCTGTCTGAACTTCCTGTTTCTCATAGAACTACTATGTTAATGAGAGAACTGATGGTACTTGAAAAAACAGAAGAATATATCATTAGCGGAAAAACAGGCTGGTCTATCAGAAATGGAAACAACAATGGATGGTTTGTTGGCTATATCGAATTACCTGAAAAAACCTATTTCTTTGCTACCAATGTAGAGCCGAAAGAGCAATTTGATATGTCAATGTTTTCTATGATAAGAAGAGACGTTTCATACAAAGCATTCGAAATGATGAATATCATCAACTAAGAAATACAATCTTCGCATTGCCCCATTAGCGATAACTCTGCCGAATCTACCTTATGATTAGGCACAGATGGAATCGAAACACTCATCGTCAGGTATTCTGTTTTACCACAATCCCGACATTGAAAATGAGAGTATGTATGAGAACCTGAATCATCTGAAGGAACTTCTCCTGAAAGCAAAGAGTACCATCTTACCCCATCCTTACCGATAAAAGAATGTAGCAAACCATCATCTTCCAGGCGCTTAAGGACCCGGTAAACTGTAGTCTTATTCATCTGATGTTGAAACCTTTCTATCAGTTGTATTGCTGACAGAGCCTCTTTGGCCTCTTCAAACACACTGAGTACAGCTTTTACAGATTTAGTTTTTCTAACTATTCCCATCTTTAAATCTTATTGCAACTAAGTTGCAATAACAAATAATTTACTTACATTTGCAAGCAGGTTACGCCTAAAAGTACATCCACTGCTCACACATTAAATTAAACAAATATCAGTATGAAGGTAGCTTACATTTTTAAAACTAACATGGCTTCTACATTTCAATTGGCAACCATGATTTTACCTCAGTTAGAGGAAAACTCTCATGGAGTAGAAGTAGTAGGTATGTTCTTTTTTGATGAGAACGCACATGTATTAAGAAAAGGAAACGAAGTTGGAGAGCGTCTAAATACAATTGCCAAAGAAAGTGGCATGCTAATCATGGCCTGTGATCAATGTGCTCTGAGACGAGATTTGGCTGAAGGATCATTTGATCAATGTGGAACGGGAAGCGTAAAACCTAAAAGTATGATTGAAGTGGGACAAGTAGGTTGCTTTCCACAGTTGTATGGGGCATTGAGTGGCAATGTACCAAACCTGGTTATAACACTTTAAAAACTGAAACTTTAGTTATTGCTATCATAGATTCTGTTCAGTTTAAGAAGAGAGAAATATGAACAGAATGGATGTTAAGTAGCAATTAATTTGATAGTATACCTTTTATGGATAATGGTAACGATTCTATAAATAAAGAATTTGATGTAATCATAGTAGGTGCCGGACCTGCAGGACTTGGGGTAGGAATAGTATTACAGAGATTTGGCTTTAACTTTACGATCCTGGAGAAAGATCAAATAGGTTCTTCATTTAGGAAATGGCCCAAAGAAACCCGGTTCATTTCCCCTTCGTTTACCGGGAATTTTTTTAAGATGCCTGATTTAAATGCCATCACTCCGGATACCTCTCCTGCTTTTACATTATTGACCGAACACCCTACCGGAGAAGATTATGTAGTATACCTGGAAGATCTTTCAGCACATTATATGCTTCCCATTGAAACAGGGGTAGTTGTAGATACTCTACAAAAAGATGAAGGTACTTTTACTCTGGCAACCAATAAGGGAAATTACAAAAGCACGTATGTTATATGGGCAGCCGGTGAATATCAGTATCCAAAAAAGAATTCCTTTAAAGGTGATCAGTTATGTACACATTACTCGGAAATTTCTTCCTTTTCAGAGTTGGATGGAGATGAGCGTATTGTAATTGGAGCTTATGAATCAGGTTTTGACGCAGCAGTTAATTTAGTTGACGAAGGATATAAAGTAACTCTTCTTGATGATTCTAATTATTTAGACCTGGTAAACAGCGACTCTAGTTATTCCCTATCCCCGTTCACAAGAGACAGGATAGAGGAAGTACTTGGCTTTTTTGATTATCACACTGCTACTAAAGTTACCAGTGTTGAATTTGAAAACGATACATACACAGTTAAAACTATTAATGACCTCACCTTCACTTCAAAGCAAAAACCTATTAATTGTACAGGTTTTGCGAGCAGTCTTACTCTTGTGAAGGACTTATTTGAATTTAAAGATGACTACCCTTTTTTGAATGATTTTGATGAGTCTACTAAGGTAAAAAATCTATTTTTGGTGGGGCCACAAGTAAAGCATGATAACGCATTATTCTGCTTTATCTATAAATACCGGCAACGGTTCGCAATTGTAGCAGAATCAATTTCATTTAGAGAACAAATTCCCTATCACTTCATTCAGGAAGCCCTCCATGATTATAAAGAAAACAACTTCTATTTAGAGGATTTATCCTGTTGTGATGACGAGTGTGCATGTTAGCATGAAACCATATTTAGAACCACTTTTATTAGCCATAGCAATTATTACGGGATCGGTAACCGGGCTGTATACCAATTTCAATATAGACCTGGTAGACTTCTCCATTATTGCTATGCTCTTTTTTCTTTTCTACAACATTTCACTGGATGGCTTTCTTAAAGGAATAAAGAACAAGAAGTATATCTCCATAGCTCTATTATCCAATTTTGTTTTAATACCCATTTTAGCTTTTCTGTTAGCCAGTGTTTTTGTTGATACTTCAAGTGCAGTTTTTATCGGGCTGATTATTTACCTGGTTGCCCCATGTACCGATTGGTTTTTAGGCTTTACAAAATTGGCAGATGGAGACGTTGAGATTAATTCGGCATTACTTCCATTTAATCTACTTGCACAAATTCTCCTTCTTCCGGTTTATCTATATGTATTCACGGCAAATACAGTAGGTATTCCTATCCATGCATTTTTTAATGTATTAATCTATTGGGTACTTCTTCCCTTTGTTATAGCTCAGGCAGCACGCTTTATCGTATCCAAATTCAATACAGAAATTTTAGAAAAGAGTAACTCTCTGGCAGAATTAGGGATGCTTCTGTCTCTTATTCTCCTACTTTTCTCAATGTTCAATTCTAATGTTGAGTCGTTGATTTCTAATACTGCTATCCTTCCTAACATCTTTATTGTCATTTTCACCTTCTTCGTTGCGACCTTTTTCCTGGTAAGGACTATCTCCAGGGTATTTACTTTTTATCGAAAAGAAGAAGTGAGTTTAGCTATGACTACCGCAGCAAGAAATGCTCCTCTAATGTTAGGAATAAGCCTGGTACTTTTTCCTCAACAGGCGCTAATTCACCTGGTACTGGTTATAGGTATGTTAATTGAGATTCCGCATTTAATTGCGATAACCTATTTACTAAAGAAAAAATCTAACACTCTAAGCACCAAGGGTATAGTGCAATAGTATCATCTAGCTCAGAAGGTGTTTAGCTGTTGCTTTATCCCTCTCTAGTTGAGCACTCAATTCTTCTGCACTACCAAATTTCTGTTCATCCCGAATACGATCAAAAAACTCAACCTGGATAGTTTTTCCATAGATGCTTTGATCGAAGTCAAAGATATGTGCTTCAAGGGTCTTATCCTCTCCTCCAAAAGTAGGGCGCACTCCAATATTCATTACCCCACCATACCAGATATCATCAACACGCACTTTGATCACATAAATACCATTTTTGGGAATCACTTTGTCTTTATGCTGCGGTTGTAAATTAGCCGTAGGAAATCCTATAAGTCGCCCTCGTTCATCACCATGCACAACTACTCCATTGAGCATATAGGGTCGTCCTAGCAACTCAGACGCTCTTATCACATCTCCCTCATCCTGAATTTCTTTTCGTATCACCGTGCTGCTGATCGTAGTATCCCCCATTTCCCGCTTTGAAATCACCTGGACCTCAAAGTTAAGCTCTAACTTGAGCTTCTCCAGGGTTTCTATAGTACCTGAACGATCTTTCCCAAAATGATGATCATAACCAATTACAAACTCACTGATTCCGACCTTTTTGTGGATGATCTCTTTCACAAACTCTTCAGAGCTTAGTAGTGAAAAATCCCGGGTAAAAGGAATCACTAAAAGTATATCTATACCATAGCTTTTCAGGATTTCAGCCCTTTCTTCTAACGAGGTAAGCAATTTAATGCTTTCACCTTTTGGGCTTATAATGGCTCTTGGATGAGGATCGAAGGTTACTACCACACTCCGGGCATTCCGATCTTTGGCTTTTCCTACTACCGCTTCCATTAACGCACGATGCCCTTCATGTACTCCATCAAAAGTCCCTACTGTAACCACCGTATTCGGATTACGATCTATATCTTTAAGGTGAACCAGCTTAGCCATTTGTTCTCATCAAGGAATTAATTTCATGAGGTGTAAACGCATCATCAGAGGAATACAAACCAATAGCGGTGCGTTCCAATGCCGATAGATAGGCACGAGAATCTAGGGCTAATCCTAAATCATGTGCAATAGAACGGATATAAGTCCCTTTGCTACACGTAACCTTCAACTTTAGTTTTGGAGCTTCAAAGCTTAGAATCTCGGCTTTGTGAATAGTAACCGGCCTGGCTTCTAATTCAATCTCTTTACCCCTCCTGGCAAGTTCATATAACTTCTTGCCATCTCGCTTTAATGCTGAGTACATAGGTGGCACCTGTTGAATCTCTCCGCTAAATTTTTCTTTTAATGCTGACTCAATGTCTTCTATAGTAATATGATCATAAGAAGCTTCTTCATTCACCTCAGACTCACCATCATAGCTTGGAGTTGATCCGCCAAAAGTGATCTCCCCAATATAAGTTTTAGGCATCTCCTGGATTTGAGAGATGGATTTAGTTGCCCTGCCCGTACATAGGATCAACAGTCCGGTTGCCGCAGGATCCAGGGTTCCGGCATGCCCTACTTTTTTAGTATTCAGCCTCCCTCGTGTGTATTTGACCGCATCAAAGCTTGTCCAATCTTTCTCTTTATAAACAAGTACAATGGCCCCAGAACTGAAATCGAAATCCGGTGATGGAGGGTTTTTCTTAGAAAAAACAGGGATTGATTCAATAGGAAGTGGCTTCGCCATTATTCCTCAGAATCTTCGGTTGGAGCTTTTGGTTGGCTATCTACTTTCTTAAACAGTTCTTCCATTTTGCTAACATATTCGGAAGTGTCATCCGCATAGAAGTGAAGTTCAGGTATTTTCCTTACCTGGTTTCGTATTTTACCTGCCAGTTTATGACGGATAGCGGAAACCTGTTCATCAATGAACTCATATACCACCTGGTCATCCCTTCCAGGAGCAAATACGCTTAAATACACTTTAGCGATAGAAAGATCTGGTGTAACCCGCACATTTGTAACAGTTACAAATGTTCCTTCAGGTTGAAATTCTCTCTGGATGATTTCACCAATGTCTTTTTTAAGTAATGCGCCTAATCGCTCTACTCTAAAGCTCATGATGGAAAATTAAAAGTGTTCTAGTTTATGTCTTCGAGAGTACGCTTCTCTTCGGTGATCTTGTAGCTCTCGAAGGAATCTCCAACTTTGATGTCGTTGTAATTCTGTATGGAAATACCACACTCGTATCCGGAAGTAACTTCTTTCACATCGTCTTTGAAGCGCTTTAGTGCTCCGATTGCACCGTCATAGATTACAACCCCTTCGCGAATAATTCGGATCGGGTTATTTCTATCGATTTTACCTTCAGAAACATAGCAACCGGCAATAGTACCAACTTTGGACACTTTGAAGATTTCCCGAACATCCACAATACCCATCAACTGTTCTTTCAACTCAGGTGAAAGGAGGCCTTCAAGAGCATCTTTTACTTCATCAACCGCGTCGTAGATAACGCTGAATAATCGGATATCGATTTCTTCTGTTTCGGCTAGTTTTCTTGCCTGCGCAGTTGGACGTACCTGGAAACCAATAATAATTGCATCAGAAGCAGAAGCTAAAAGTACATCAGATTCAGAAATTGCACCTGCGCCAGTATGGATAATGTTTACCGCTACTTCATCGGTGCTGATTTTCTGAAGAGAACCAGAAAGTGCCTCGATAGAACCATCCACATCTGCTTTAATGATGATGTTAAGTTCTGAAACCTCGCCAAGTGCAAGTCTTCTTGAAAGATCATCAAGCGTCATGTGCTTGGTTTTTCTAAGAGCTTGTTCTCTACGGATTTGCTGACGTTGATTAGCTACTTCTTTTGCTGTTTTCTCATCAATAGCTACAACTACTTTATCCCCGGCCTGCGGCATTTCATCGAAACCGGTAAGCTGTACCGGGGTAGCTGGACCCGCATTTTTGATTCGTTTACCGAGGTCATTCTCCATCGCACGAACACGTCCAAAACATGGGCCTGCAACAAAAGCATCTCCCACATTAAGCGTACCATTCTGAATCAGGATGTTGGCAACAATACCTTTTCCTTTATCAAGACGTGCTTCCAGTACCACACCATCCGCTCGACGATCAGGATTAGCTCTGAGATCGAGAAGTTCTGCTTCAATCAATACTTTTTCCAGGAGGTCATCGATGCCCATACCAGTTTTAGCAGAAACGAGCGCAAACTGAGTAGTACCTCCCCACTCTTCCACAATCACATCGTGATCAGAAAGCTGTTGTTTAATTTTATCCGGGGTAGCACCTTCCTTATCCATCTTGTTGATGGCTACCACTATAGGTACTCCTGCTGCTTTGGCGTGATTTATCGCTTCAATGGTTTGAGGCATTACAGAATCGTCTGCAGCAACAACCAGGATTACAATATCGGTAGCCTGGGCTCCACGAGAACGCATCGCAGTGAAGGCTTCGTGACCCGGAGTATCCAGGAATGTGATTGTCTTGCTGTCATGAACTACTTCATAGGCACCAACGTGCTGGGTAATACCCCCTGCTTCTCCTTCAGCTACTCTTGCTTCACGGATATAATCAAGAAGGGATGTTTTACCGTGATCAACGTGTCCCATTACTGTAATGATTGGAGCACGAGGTTTAAGATCTTCTTCAGAATCTTCTTCGACAACTAGTTCTTCTACAAGTTCTTCAGCATCAATGAATTTCACTTCCTTTCCAAACTCGCTGGCTACTAATTCAATGGTACCTGCATCAAGGCGTTGGTTGATGGTAATCATCAGGCCAATACTCATACAGGCAGAAATAATATCGTTTACCCCTACTTCAAGTTCTTCTGCAAGGTCATTCGCAGTAATAAACTCGGTTACTTCAATAGAACCGGAGTCCATCTCCTGCATTTCTTGCTGAAGCAACTGCTCTTCTTCACGCTCTTCTTTTCGTTGACGTCTGCGCTTGCCTCGTTTACTACCTACGGTGCTATTACCCTGCATTTTTTTGAGGGTTTCGCGCATCATACGATCAACATCTACCTCATCAACTTCAGCCTTAGGTTTAGCTTTTGGCTTTTCTTTTTTGTTGGCGGGCTTCTTTTTCTGATCCTTTTGATTAGAAGGAGTAGTTTGCTTTTTCTTATCTCCCTGTTCATCAAAACCAGGTTGATCTTTTTTACGCTTTCTCTTCTTTCTAACTTTCGACCCGGAAGTTAGATCGTTTGTGAAAGCAGTTTTACCAAGTACTTTTGTTCCTTTTAGCTGCTCGGCTCTACCTCTGATAGTAGCGTCTTCGACCACATCTTCTTCCGGATCATCAACCTCAGGCTCTGCCTCTTCTTCTTCGAGCTCTTCTTCCTCAGCGACCTCTTCTTCTGCTGTAATCTCCTCTTCTTCTACTACCTCTTCCTCGGCAACTACTTCTTCCACTTCTGGTTCAGCTTCAGCCTCTGGCTCTGATTCAATTACTGGTTCAGGTTCTGATTCTGGCTCAAGTTCTACTTCAGGTTCTTCTACCTGATCAACAACCGGTTCTTCATCAGAAATAGGTTCCAATCCTCCAATCAGATCATCTTCAACACTATCTGTAGCTCCTCCACCCAATGCATCCATCGGTTCAAGAGCGTCCATGGGTTCCAACAGGTTATCGAGAGTAATACTCTCATTGCGCTGGTTCATCATATGACTGCGACGGCTTTCGTATTCCTCTTTAGCCCTCTCATGGTCCTGGCTTTTGGCCCTGTCTTCTCCATATACCCCATCCAGCATGTCGTACATTTCGGGGGTAATTTTAAAGTTTGGCCGATTGGCTGCAGTAAACCCGTTATCTGCCAGAGTGTCTACAATAGATTGTGTTGACACATTGAACTCTGAGGCAACTTTAAATAAAGGTTTCGGTCTACTAATGGGCATATTTGATTATTGGATTACGCTCTAAAACTAAAGAATTTTGCTTGTAATTGCTTATTAGCCTTCCTCGTCAAATTCGTAGGCAATTACATTTATAATCTTGCTGGCAAGCTCTAAGTCGATCTCGCCGTTGGTTCTACTTACAATTTCGTCTGCTGAGAGTTCGAGTACTGATCGTGCAGTATCACATCCGATGTCATGTAAGCGTTGGATATTCTCTGCACCAAAATCTTCCTCAAATTCAGCCAGATCAATATCATCCTCTTCTTCCACTTCACGATATACATCGATTTCAGACTCAGCGAGCCGGGAAGCTAACCGGATATTAACACCACCTTTACCAATAGCTTTTGATACTTCGTCAGCAGGTACCAGTACATTGGCTTTGCTTCCATCTTCGCTTAGCTCAACTTTCATTACTTCAGCGGGTTGAAGAGCTCGTTTAATGAACTCGATCTTATCTTCTGTGTAGTTGATCACATCGATATTCTCATTTTGAAGCTCACGTACAATCGCGTGGATACGAATACCTTTCATCCCAACACAAGCACCAACCGGATCAACACGCTCATCATGGGAAAGAACCGCTACTTTAGAACGGTCTCCCGGGGCACGTGCAATTTTTACCAGTTCAATGATGCCATCGAATACTTCGGGAATTTCATTCTCAAATAACCGTTCAAGGAATAACTCCGAAGTTCTGGAAATAATAACCGTTGGATTTCCATTTTTCATATGAACACCAATAACTACCGCACGAATTGTATCTCCCTTTCGGTAGCGGTCTTTATAGATTTGCTCATTTTTTGGAAGAAGTAACTCAACACCGTTATGGTTTACCAGAATGTCTTTATTGTGACGCACCTGGTATACATCACCGAGAATGATCTCTCCTACACGGTCGCTGTAATCTTCATAGATGTTATCCTTTTCAATCTCTCGAATACGCTGTGCCAGTTGCTGGCGCGCCATCATAACTGCCCTGCGGCCAAAGTCGAGGATTTGAACTTCCTGGGCTAATTCATCATAGAGCTCAATATCCGGGTCAATTTTCTGAGCGTTTTCAAGAGTAATTTCTGCAACAGGGTCAGAAAGCTCTTCTTTAGGCACCACTTCCTGTACGTGAAGAATTTGTATCTCACCCCTGTCTGCATTTAAGATTACCTCAAACGCATCGTCTGTCTCGTATTTCTTCCGAATCATAGTCCGGAATACATCTTCCAGAATGGATAACAGTAAATCCCGGTCAATGCCTTTTTCTTTTGCAATCTCGGCAAAGGAGGAGATAATTTGTTTTGATAATTCGTTTTGCATTAGGTATGCCTATTTAATTACTGGGATGATTTTTGCTTCAATAATGGATTCAAAAGAAACTGCAGTTTCTTTACCTCCTGATGAAAGAACTACCTGATCTTCATTCACAGATGAAATAACTCCTTCGATCTTTTCCACTTCCTGGCTTTCGTTCCTGAATCTCACTTTTAACGTGCGATCTATATTTTTTTTGTACTGGCGCCGATCGGTTAAAGGTCGGCTTAATCCTGGCGAAGAAACATTAAGTCTGTACTTATCTCCGAGTAACTCATGTGCATCAACCAAAAAACCCAGTTCACGGCTGATTTCAGCACACTCATCGATGTTGACTGCTTTATCCTCACCATCAAGATATACCCATACCTCAGTACCGCTTCCGGTCTTCAGCTCTACGTCAACAAGAAACAACTCTTTCTCCTCTGCCAGAGGAGCAGCTAATTCCCTAATTGTTTCGGTTACATCTGGTGTCATATCTCGATTTTAAAAACAAAAAAAAGTGAGTGCCTTCCCGACGCTCACTGAGACCCAAAGGTAGGTGTATTTCCCTAAAATTTCAATGAATTTGAAAGGATTTGTTTTGAGTGATTGTCAAGCTATTCTTAGTCATCCCGGGTGTAGACCCGAGATTTGTGAAGTGTGGTTCGGTGATCTAGTTATTTATAGATCAATGTTTAGTTTCTTTACAGATTCCGCAACCTGTGCTGTACTTGATTCAGTATCAAGTGCGGGATGACTAATTAGGTAGGCGCCGAGGCATCAAAAAATCTTTTTCAACACTTTTGGTTCTCATTTTATATCATCCGGCAACTTTACAATAGACTAACTAACTATGCGCTTGACCAACTTGCTTCTTCCTACTCTTCTTTTTTCTGTGCTCTTCACTACTTTTTCTACAGCACAGGTTGTCCCTCCCTCTTCTGTGGAGCATATGGAAAATTCCATAGAGCAACGGGCTGAATTGAGAGCGAGTTCTGTTTTTAATGATTATCCCATGAGAAGTGTGGGCCCTGTTGTGATGAGCGGGAGGATCACTGATATCGCCGTTCACCCCGAAAATGCCCGTGTTTTTTATATAGGATTTGGATCAGGCGGGGTATTTAAAACTACCAACAGCGGAAACACCTTTACTCCTATTTTTGATCACCAGGATGGCGCATTAGGAGTTGGAGATTTAGACATCTCCTCCGCTAACCCGGATATCATTTGGGTTGGAACCGGGGAGAATAACAGCAGCCGTTCTACTTATGCAGGAACTGGTGTCTATAAAAGTACCGATGGAGGAGAAACCTGGGCTTTTTCAGGCTTAAGAGGCTCTCAGCACATTGGAAAGATCATAAGCCATCCTACCGATGAGAATACAGTATGGGTAGCAAGTATGGGAGCACTATATAGTTCTAATTCTGAGCGAGGAGTATTTAAAAGTACGGACGGTGGAGAAACCTGGAATAGAACCTTGTTCATTAATGACAGCACGGGCGTGGTTGACCTTATCATACATCCTACAAACCCGGATATTCTTTGGGCTACTTCATGGGAAAGAGATAGAAAGGCATGGAATTTTAAGGAAGGTGGTGTTGCCTCCGGGCTCTATAAATCTACCGATGGTGGAGAAACATGGTCTCAAATCACCGAAGGTTTACCATCTGGCGAACATGTTGGAAGAATGGGATTGGATATAAGCCGATCTAATCCAAATATCCTTTACACTTTTGTAGATAACCAATTTGAAACCAAGACGGAGCGCGATGCATCAGAAGGTTTGAGCCAAACCGATTTTCTCGATATGAGCAAAAGGGAATTCCTTCGCCTGGATGACAAAGAACTGAACCAGTATTTACGTTCGAATCGCTTTCCCACTGAATACACAGCGGCATCAGTAAAAGCAGACGTTGAACAAGATAAATATCAACCAAGAGCACTGGCTGATTACCTTGGAGATGCTAATGCTGCGTTATTCAATACAAGCATCAAAGGCTTAGAAGTTTATCGATCTGATGACGGAGGTGAGAGCTGGGAGCTTGCGAATAGCTATCCGTTGAACGGAGTTGTTTTTACATACGGTTATTATTTCGGAGAGATAAGAGTTGATCCTAATGACCCGGAAACCGTGTACACCTTTGGAGTTCCTTTTTTGAAATCCACAGACGGGGGTAAAACCTGGGAGCAAAAGGCAAGAAATCAATCTGTGCATGTTGATCACCACGCATTGTGGATTAACCCCAATGATTCAGAGCATATCCTACTCGGTAATGATGGCGGACTTTATGAAAGTCATGATGGTGGTGAAAACTTTATCCATCACAATACCATTGCTGTTGGTCAATTCTACACAGTAAATGTAGACATGGAAGAGCCTTATAATATATATGGCGGACTACAGGATAACGGTACGTTCAAAGGCCCTTCTACTTCAACAGGAAATCGAGAACGTCCATGGACCCGCATTGGTGGTGGCGATGGAATGCATGTAGCTCCAAATCCTGAGAATCCGGATGTCGTGTATGTAGGATTCCAGTATGGAAACTATACAAGAAGAGATTTGGCAAACAGTGAGAACATGAGAATCACCCCGGTTCATAAGCTTGGGGAACCTCGATACCGATATAACTGGAATACCCCTGTTAATATGAGCTGGCATAATCCTGACATCATTTATTTTGGGTCTCAACGGCTTAACAGGTCTTTTAATGAAGGAAAAGACTGGCAGGCAATCAGCCCTGACCTGACTCATGATCTGCCAAATGGAGATGTCCCCTATTCTACTTTAACCACTATCGCAGAATCCCCGCTTTCCTTTGATGTGATTTGGGCAGGAAGTGATGATGGTATGATACATGTTACCCAAGATGGCGGTGCAAACTGGGATAGAGTTTCTGATGATCTTCCTCAACGACGATGGGTCAGTGAAGTTCATGCTTCTACGTATGATGAAGCCACCGCATACGTGTCTTTAAATGGATATCGATGGGATGAATTTTCTACATACCTGTATAAGACTACCGATTTTGGAAAGACCTGGACTTCAGTAAAAGGAAATCTACCTGATGAAGTTGCAAATGTAATCATCCAGGATCCTGTCAACCCTTCCATACTTTATGCAGGATTAGACTTTGGAAGCTATGTAAGTTTTGATGATGGAGAAGAATGGCATTATCTCACCAACATGCCTAATGTTGCTTCTTACGATATGATTGTTCATCCAAGAGACCTGGAACTGGTAGTAGCTACTCATGGCCGCAGTATTTGGGTAATGGATGTTAAACCACTTCATCAAGTTGCAGAACGGCTCGATGAGCGGATTACTGCAATTAAGCCAGAATCAATTCGCCACTCCAGGTTTTGGGGCCTCCAATCTGCACAATGGAGAGAACGTTCTATGCCTAATGTTGAGCTCATTTACTTTCTAGGTAATAATGGAAGCGGACAGGAAGTTACTATCACAATCAAAGATGAAGATGGTTCGGAAGTTAGCTCCATAGAAACCTCAGGAAATTATGGATTCAATACTTATGACTGGAATCTCGTTACTGGAGAAACTGAGGACGGATATACTTTTTTAGATAAAGGAACATATACACTTGAATTTAAAACCGGAAGAAATACCCATGAGGTGCCATTTGAGATTAGGTAATTTATTACTCGCGCTTTTACTAATAAGCATTGTTACTGCTTGTGAATCTGGAAACAAAGAAACTCAGCAATCAGAAAGAAAAGGACGAGTAGTAGTTCCTGAAAGTGAGCTTACTTTTCTTAATGAGAATGGAGAAGCGATCACAACATTGAAGATATCGATAGCCGATGAGCCCCTTGAACGAAATCAGGGGCTCATGGATGTGCGCTCTATGCCTGAAGATACCGGGATGCTGTTCATTTTTGATAATGAAACCCCGCAAAGCTTCTGGATGGCTAACACCCCTCTTCCTCTCGATATTATGTATGTAAGTAGTGATAGTGTAATTGTGAGGATTTATCAGAACACCACTCCCTTTTCTCAGACCACACTCCCTTCCGAAGCTCCCGCTCTTTATGTGGTAGAGACTAATGGTGGCTATTCACTGACACATGGTATAACTGAAGGAATGCGCATCAGGTTTTGATGACTTTTAGTATGAGTAAGCCGCGAAAGCACAGAACCACTAAACCTTCTGTGTTTTCGAGTTTTTGTGGCAAAAAACAATAAGCGCAAAGCGTAGGTTAACTATATTAGGGATTATTAGATGTGATTATAATCGTTAAAAGAACTATGAAACGTACCCTATTATCTATTCTGGCCATTGGTCTATTCATCTCCTCCGGTTTTGCACAGCCTACAATCTTAGATGAGAGAATCTCTCTTCGATCTGTTACTGATTTACCTTCAAACACCGTCAGGTTAAAATATAATCCTATAAATGAGACCCTCTATTTCTCTACCATAAATGGAAGTATTTACAGTGTAGACATCGAATCCGGAAATAAGTCGCAGCTTTCATTTACAGAAGATCATAATCTTGAAGAAGTACAGGGATTTGATATCTCTAATGATGGTAAGTTTTATATAGTTGGTAATATTAAGAACGGAAACGATTTCACCAATACCGCTATCATTATGAGGGGAACTTTAGATGGATCTACCATTACATGGGAGACCGTTGCTGAAACGGAGCCTTACCCTCTCAGCAATACTTTCTTCGACCATATTATGAATGGGATCGTGGCAAGCGCCGATAATAGCACTTTGTATATAAATAGTGGTTCCCGAACGGATCATGGTGAAGTTCATTCAGTTGATGGTCGATATCCTGACCTGAGAGAAACTGCACTTACTGCTAAAATTCTTCGAATTCCTGCTGATGCTACCAACCTTTATCTACGTGATGATATCGATAGTTTATATGCCGGAGGGTACATTTTTGCGGAAGGAATTCGAAACACATTCAGCCTCGCCTTTGATAAGGATGGAAATCTTTTTGGACCGGATAATGCAGGTGAACGTGATGATCCGGGAGAATTTAACTGGATTCAGGAAGGTAATCATTATGGCTTTCCGTGGAGAGTTGGAGGAAATGATACTCCCATGCAATTTGAAGGGTATGATCCTGATTCAGATGTGATGCTTCAACCAGAAACAAATGCGTACCAATTCGGCTTTTTCTACAATGATCCGGATTACCCAGAGCCTCCTGAGGGTGTTACTTTTACTGAACCTATTTTGAATTATGGCCCTGATGGAGTGATGTACCGTGATCCGAATACGGATACTATCAAGGATGCAGCAGAGCAGGACACTGCAATTAGTTCTTTTACTGGCCATCGCTCTATGCTTGGATTAGTATTTGATACTGAATCAGCATTAGGTGGCGAATTTACGAATGATGGATTTTCATTAGCCTTTTCAGGTGGAAACGATAATGGCTTTTTTCTCAGGTGGATGGATGACCCAGGGAAGGATTTACTTCATATGGAACTAACCTTAGTTGATGGTGCATATGAGATGACTTCCACTAGAGTGGCTATGGACTTCATCAGCCCTATTGACGCTGAAATCATTGGAAATAAGATTTATGTAGCTGAATACCGTAATGATTCCTGGCTTAATGTAGGTGCAGATACAAGAATCTGGGAATTAACCTTTCCTTCTAACTCAACCAATGTTGAAAGTGAATCGGAAAGACCTGCTAATTTTACGTTGTATCAAAATTACCCCAATCCATTTAACCCCTCTACTACTTTACGGTTTGATTTACTTGTGCCAGGGCATGTAGAACTTACCGTTACAGACCTCTCGGGCAGGAAAATCCAAACACTGGTGGACGGCCCTATGAGTGCACAGAATCATTCTATCCGTTTTGATGCGTCAGCACTTTCATCAGGAGTTTACCTTTACTCACTTAGAGTAGATGATGTGTTGATAAGCACACAGAAAATGGTGCTGGTGAAGTAGTTTTGTCTTCTATCCAGTCATCCCGGACTTGATCCGAGATCTGAACTGAGTAGTTTTTTCTTCCTTCACAGATTCCGGGTCAATCCCGGAATGACCATTAATAAAACCTAAACCGTTTCCTCTTCCGAGTATTCGAAGAGGAAATCCATTGCCCTGGATACATTCTCTTTTGAGCCTACAAAGATGGGCGTGCGCTGATGAATGGCTTTTGGCTCAATTTCTAGTATCCTTGTTACTCCATCGGTTGCCATTCCCCCCGCCTGCTCGATAATAAAGCTCAATGGATTGCATTCATACATAAGGCGTAGCTTCCCTTTCGGATATCTTTTGCTGTGTGGATAGATAAAGATACCTCCCTTTATGAGAGTTCTATGTATGTCTGCAACCATTGAGCCTATATATCGAGCCGAGTAGGGTCGTCCAGTTTCAGGATCTTCTTCCTGGCAAAATTTGATATACCTTTTTAAACCTGGATCCCATGAGTTGTAACTGCCTTCATTAATGCTATAAATAGTACCATGTTCGGGGATGCGAATATTTTGATCAGATAAAATGAATTCCCCAATACTTGGATCCAGTGTAAATAACGATACCCCTAATCCGGTAGTATATGCCAATGTTGTACTTGATCCATAGAGTACATATCCCGCTGCCACTTGGCGGGTACCAGGCTGAAGAGCGTCATCTTCGACCACAGTAGGATCATAACGTGCTTCACGCATGTAAATCGAAAAAATGGAGCCAATGGAAACATTTACATCTATGTTTGAGGAACCATCTAGCGGGTCTAGATATACGATGTACTTGCCTCCCTGGCTCCTTAATCTAACAATACCGTCGTTCTCTTCAGAGATAACCATACAGGTTATGGAAGATCGCTCCAGAGCAGAAATCAGTTGCTGATCCGCAAAAATATCTAGCTTCTTTACATCCTCTCCATGAACATTGGTGGCACCTTCATTTCCAAGAATATTCGTGATACCTGCTTTATTTACTTCTCTTGAGATTATTTTTGAAGCAAGGCTCAAATCCCGAAGCAATTGTGAGAGCTCGCCTGTAGCACCTGGAAAGCGATTTTGAGATTGGATGATAAACTCTTCGAGGGTTACTACGCGTTGATTTTCTTTGAAACTCATAAGTTAGAAAACAATTTGGAAGCGCTTTTCCGTCAAATATAAGAATGTTTCAGACAGAAGTAAGCCTTTCGTGAAAATTTTTTTCACCAATTTATTTGATTAAATCAAAGACTCTTTCTGCTTCTCGTTGCAGTGCCAACATACTTCCATTATTAGAAATCACAAAATCAGAAAGACTTCTGTATTCCTCATAATCTGGCTGCTTATTTATTCTATCCCTGATCTTTTCTTCATCGGATTGATCTCTGGTAACCGCTCTTCTAATTCTTTCTTTTTTATCAGATAAGACCAGGACCACATAGTCAAGGTCTTCAGGCCTTCCATTCTGTAATAAAATGGCTGCTTCTTTTACGAATACCCGAACTCCTTCTTCCTCTTTTTGCAGAGCAATCTCCTTAGCAGTTTTCCATAATACCGGGTGAACCAATGCATTTAATGCTTCTATCCTTCCTCTTCGAAAAGCCTCCTTAGCCAGAAACTCACGGTTCAAGACTCCTTCTTCTGAATAGGATTCGCTTCCAAATTCTTGTTTTATTGAAGAAATCAATTCAGGGTTAGTAACCATCAGTTCCTTGGCTAAATCATCCAGGTAGAGCACATAAGCACCCAGCTCCTCCCACAACTTACATACCGTGGTTTTACCTGAGCCAATTCCTCCTGTAACTCCAACTTTAAGCATTTTAGATGGCTATTCCTGTTTTTCGGTAGAAATGAGAAGTAAATAAGCCTTTACAAAGTCATCCAGGTCCCCATCCATCACTGCACTTACATTAGATGTCTCGTGATTTGTGCGATGATCTTTCACACGCTGATCATCAAAAACATAACTCCTAATTTGGGAACCCCACTCGTTTTTTCCTTTCGAGCCTTCTAAACGAGCCTTCTCTGCTTCCTGTATTTCTTTCTCAAGCTCATAAATCCTTGACTTAAGAAGTATCATTGCTTTTTCCCTGTTCTGAAGCTGAGACCGTTCTTGCTGGCACTCTGCTACAACACGCTGTTCGCTTCCATCAGAAAGCTTTCCAGTCCATACCAAACGTACTCCCGTTTCCACTTTGTTTACATTCTGGCCTCCTGCTCCACTGGAATGAAAGCGCTGCAGCTCAATTTCACTCTCATTGATATTTACTTCGATGGTATCATCAATGAGTGGAGATACAAATACTGAGCAAAATGAGGTATGCCTTCGGGCATTACTATCAAAAGGGGAAACTCTTACTAACCGATGTACTCCACTTTCAGCTTTAAGAAAGCCATACGCATTGGTGCCCTGCACCTCTATCGTAGCACTTTTGAGCCCGGCTACATCCCCATCTTGATAATCGATAACTGAAACCTTGAAGCCGCTTCTTTCCGCCCATCTCGTATACATTCGATAGAGCATTTCTGCCCAGTCCTGGCTTTCGGTACCTCCTGCTCCGGGGTTAAAATTAACTACCGCATCACGATGATCATCAGAACCCTTGAGCATATTTCTAAGCTCCAGGTTTTCGAGGCCTTTCTTCAGCTTGCTGTATTCTTCTTCAAGTTCGTCATCTACACTTTCTCCCATTTCGAGAAACTCAAGAAATACATTGATGCTTTCCCTGAGGTCATTCAGGGTATCCCAAGCACCAACAAGGCTCTTTTCGTTGTCCAGGTCTTTCATTACCGCCTGGGCTTTTGAGGGATCATTCCAGAACTCAGGATTCTGAGTCTGCTCTGTTAATTCTATAATCCTGACTTTTCGCTTATCGTAGTCAAAGATACCTCCTGAGCGCATCCAATCGCTCGTAATCATCCTGCAGATGATCTTTATTAATAGCCATAAATATTCTTAGTGATAATAAATTATTTGGTCGATCTGCCTAGCAAAATACCAATTACTATACCTGCAGCCAATGCAATTCCAAGACCTCGTTCAGGGTTAGCGCGTACATATCTGCGAGCATTCCTGTATTCATGTCGAAGTTCAACCTCAAGACGGTCCTTCTCATCCTTCAGGCGATCAATAACTTCATCAAATTTTTGCTCAACTCTATCCTGGACAACCTCAGAAGTTTCACTTACAGTTTTACCGATTTTCTTCTGAACTTCTTCTATTTTTGGTGAACTCATAACACTCTGGGTTTATAGATTCAAAATTAAGAGGATATATTCTTCCTAATTTAAAAGATTTTAGCTTCAGTATAGTTTTTGTTTTTTCAGATGTCGATTTCTTTATCCAGTATTTGGTTCAACTATATCCACTCAAACTTTCTACTGTACAACACCTGTTGGGAAGATTCTGATATTGACCGCAAATTGCTAACCATTAATCAAGAATCTAACATTCTTGCCATAACCAGCGCAGGATGTAATGTACTCAATTACTTGCTCGACAAACCTGCTTCTATTCACTGTGTCGATATCAACCCTAAGCAAACAGCGTTGCTGGAATTAAAAGTAGCATTGATTAAGCAAGGCATTTACGAAGATTTCTGGAGCTTTTTTGGTGAGGGAAAATCGATGGAGTACCAAAGTATCTTTGAACGGATTAACCATTTGCTCTCCCCTTCTTCATTAGCATTTTGGAAGGCTAATATTGACAATTTTTCTCCTCAGGGGAAAGGGTTTTTCTATTCGGGCGGGGCTGGAATATTTGCTCAGTTTCTCAATTATGTGCTTAGAAAGAAAGACATTTCAGAATCGGTATTAAAGCTTATTTATGAACCATCAAAAGAGAAGCGAGCGAAATTATTTAGCTCCATTAATGAAAAACTTTGGGATGGATACGATAAAAGAATCTGGAAAACTCCCTTAGTACTAAGTCTTGTTGGGGTACCAAAAACACAGCGTTCTGCAATTAAGGATATGAATGCTTTCATGAAAAAAGCACTGCACTATGTGTTCGTTGAGCAGAATCCTGTTAATAATCCATTCTGGAGGGTATATATCGAAGGATGCTACTCAAAAGATTGCTGCCCGGATTATCTTAGAGAAACGAATTTTGACGTGTTGCAGGAACAAATAGACGTGCTGAAAATTCACACCGAGGGAATCAGTCAGTACCTATCTGCCACCAAGAAACGATTCGATAGCGTTGTACTACTGGATTATATGGATTGGCTCACAGGAGATAAGCATCACGAACTATCCAGGCTATGGCAATACGTACTAAGGCAAAGTGAATCTAACGGCAAGGTTCTTTTCAGAACGGCTCATCCGGATGCTAGTTTTCTTCCTGACTTTGTTAACAAAGAAATTGATATACAGCAAATTGATCAGAACTGGATTCTTCATAATGACCGGGTGGGTACTTATTCAGGAACATATTTGGGTTTTATTCAATGATTCCTAAAACTATTGATGCATATTATCGGTTACATGCTCCATTTTATGATTCAACCCGATGGGCGTTTTTATTTGGTAGAAATTCACTACGACATCTACTTCCTTCCCTTCCTAAAAACCCCACAATTCTCGACCTTGGTTGTGGTACTGGAAAGCATCTTTCTGAGCTCAAAAAAGAATACCCTGAAAGCATCGTTTATGCTATCGATAGATCCAGGGATATGTTGAGCCAGGTTGATCAAAACCAGAGTAGTGGTATCAAATTCGTAGTTGGAGAATATGAGGCCAGAACCTTTGTAGAAGCACAATTCGATCTCATATTGTGCTCTTACTCCCTTAGCATGATGGATAACCTGGAGAGTAAATTGGAGAATATCCGACTGCATCTAAAGCCAAATGCTCATGTACTGGTGGTCGATTTCGACACTACTCCTTTTACCTGGTTTGCAAAATGGATGCAAAAAAATCATGTCTATTTTGATCACTTACTTTTCCGTAAGTTGAGTGAGTATTTTATAGTGGAACGAAGTATATCAAAATCAGCTTATCTCGGGTTGTACAGATATAGTTCTTTTGTTGGCAGGAATAGATGAAGGTAGTTAAGATAATTTCGGGTGGACAGACGGGTACAGACCAGGCAGCACTTCAAGCTGCTATTGATAAAGGTATTGAACATGGAGGCTGGTGCCCCCCTGGCAGGTTAGCTGAGAACGGGGAAATACCACAATCTTATGACCTTAAAGAAACCCCGGAAGACAGGCATAGTTATGCTCCAAGAATTCCTTGTTCACAACGAACGATTTGGAATGTTCGTGATGCAGACGCTTTATTAGTCTTCCTCCCCCAAAACAAATTCGACGTAGGAACTCAGCTTTCTATCCATGTTTCCAAAAAAATTAAGAAAGAATATTTCATTATAGACCCTGATAATGAACATGCACGGGAGGACATCAGGAAATGGCTAGACACTATTGAAGGTGAGGTGCTCAACGTAAGTGGACCAAGCGAAAACAAATTTCCTGGAATCTATAAAAAGGTATATAAGTTAATCAGTGAATTGTGATCATCACTTGATCAACATCATCTTCCTTGTTTGAGTATAATCCCCGGTACTTATCCTATATAGATACATCCCTGAAGAAAGCTGAAGAGCATTAAACTGTATGCTGTGCCACCCTGCTTCCATGCTTCTATTATCCAAAAGCGTACTCACCTTCTGCCCCAACATATTATACACATTCAGAGTTACTTCAGATGCTTCTGGTAACCCAAAGCGTATCGTAGAAGTAGGGTTGAATGGATTTGGGTAATTTTGGCTAAGTGAAAACTCAGTTGGAATAAGCGCTTCTACTTCGGTGGTTACCGGGTTTCCATCTCTAACACTTAGTACAATTGGTTCGCTTTCAATTTCTAGATCAGGTAACGTACTGTTAACTATTTCAAGTGTATAACTCCCAGAGTCGGCCTTAGCAATTTCTGTCAGTGATAATGAAAATGTTGTTTCACCTTCAAGTAACTCACCGTCCTTTTTCCACTGGTATTCATTCCCTTCAAAATCAATTTCAGCAAAATTAAATACTGCACTTTCACCTTCCGCAACTTCTACATGAACTGTACTGGAGAATGGGTTTTGCGGAGCATAAGATATACTATCTGCTACATTGAGATTCGGAATTATATCCTTAAAAGTGAGTTTCAGATTATCTATATCAATCAGCTTGAGATTGGTAACCTGTTTGGCTTTAGAAGAAACTACATTTGATAAATCAGGAAAGGAAAGGAAGTAATTGTTATCCAAATACAAATACTCAAGGCTATTGAGATTCGCAAGGTCGTCCGAAATAGTACCTGTTAATTCATTACCTGATAAGTTTAAGGAAGTTAAGCTTGTCAGATTCCATAACTCAGAAGGGAGATCTCCAGATAATTGATTTCCGGATAAATCCAGCTCCTTAACCCTAGCTTCTCCATCTATGTATTCTAATGAAATACCATCCCAGGTTAGCAATGGTCCGGTCAGCCAGTTTTGACTTTCCAACCACGATTCTCCATTCGTATTATCATACAAGGCTACAAGAGCTAATGAATCCTGTTCATTAACAAAACCATTTAAAAAGAATGGTTCGCTTTGAACTTCCAAAGTAGGCAATCCGGGATTTGTAACTTTAACCGCATAGGCTCCAAAATCCGAGTCAGTAATTCCGGTAATTGACAGGGTTGAACTCGTTTCCCCATCTAGTGGTACCCCATCTTTCTCCCATTGATATGCATTATCTGTGTAGTCGATTTCATCAACGTTAAAAGAGACATTTTCTCCTAAGCCCAACTTAACTGAAGTTGTATCTCCAAATGGACGCTGCGGGGAAAAGAGGAAAGAAAAAGCAGTTGTACCCAGATTGGGAATTATATCCCTGAATGTGAGCTTGAGAAAACTAATCCTGAATTGTTGAAGGTTCGGAAGCGGATTCTCTGATAAGTCAGGAAATGATTCAAAGAAGTTCGAATTAATAAATAACCATGTAAGACTGTCCAGGTCGGCTACCTCGGCAGGAAAATCTCCCGTCAATCGATTGTTATTCAGAAGAAGCCTCTCCACATTGGTAAGGTTTTCGATCGCTGAAGGAATCTCCCCTGTCAACTGATTGAGCTGAAGATCTAATTGGAGCAGGTTTGCAAGATTCCAGAGATCATCGGGGATATTTCCTGTTAACTCATTACGTGATAACCACAGATACTCCAGGTTAGCCAAATCTCCCAATTCTGCCGGTATGCTTCCTGATAGATCATTATTGTGCAAATACAGCCTTTCTAATTGAGCAAGATTGCCCAGTTCGGGAGGAATACTTCCTGTTAATTGATTCACTTGTAAAGACAAAGACTCTAAACCTGTCAGGTTCCCAATCTCAGCCGGTATGTTTCCTGATAGTTGATTACTGGTTAAACTGATTTCTGTGATCTGAGCGTCTCCATTTAATGTGATGCCATACCAGGTATGCACTGGAGCATTCAGCCAATTTGTGTTGTTTATCCAGGAATTCCCTTCCGTGCCATTATAAAGGGATACCAGGGCCAGTGAATCCTGGCTTGATACAAAACCTGATACTAAATAAAATGGCTCGCTTTCAATCTCCAGGTCAAATAACCCGGGATTAGTGACTTTGGCGGTATAAACCCCGTAGTCTTCTTCTGCAATATCAGATACCGTTAATGTACTGGTAGTTTCTCCTACCAGCTCTACCCCATCCTTCTCCCATTGATATACATTACCTGTATAATCAAAATCATCCACACTAAATGTTGCCTCCCCACCTGTTGACCTTTGGAGCAGCCCTGCTTCCCCAAATGGTTCTTGAAAAGAGTACGAAAACATAAAAGAAGGAATACCCAGGTTAGGAATGATATCTTTGAATGTGAACCTGGAATTACTCACATCAATAGTGATTAAGTTAGTTGGTGGATTCATAGTTAAATCCGGCAGAGAACTGAGAAGTGTATTGTCTAAATAGAGATATTGGAGGCTATCCAGGTTTCCTAGTTCTGATGGAATAGCGCCCGAGAATAGATTGTCTGAAAGGTCGAGAACCTCTAGTTTTGTAAGGTCCCAAAGTTCTGATGGAAGCCCCCCGGAAAAGTTATTATCCATCAGGTTGAGTTCCTTCAGTTCAACTAAATTGCCTATTTCTGAAGCTAAATCTCCCGATATCTCATTATCTGAAACATCTAAATATTCGAGGTTAGTAAGGTTCCATAACTCTTCGGGAATGCTTCCTGTTACATCATTATCAGAAACGTCCAGATGAATAAGATTAGAAAAGCTTTCAATTACTGAAGGAATAGGACCTTCCAGGTCGGTATCGCTGAGATTAAGAGACTTCAGGTTGCTTAGACTCCATAATTCATCAGGTAAATCTGTAATGAGCTCATTGTCAGATACATCCAAATACTCAAGATTTATCAGATTTCCTATTTCTGGAGGTAAATTAACAGGCAAATCGATATCACTTATACCCAATGAAATCAGGTTAGTCAGATTCCAAAGTTCAGAAGGGATGCTACCTGAAAATTCATTTCCAGAAATATCTAATGATTTAAGTGAAGATAAGTTTCCAAGTTTAGAAGGAATTGTCCCAGATAACATATTGTCATCAAGACCTAGCGTATCAAGACTTATGAACTGTTCAATTTCTTCTGGTATAGAGCCTGAGATTTGATTACCTCCCAAATCTAATACTCTAATACTACTTACATTTTTTCCTTTTAGATTTGGAACTCCGGCTTCAACGAAATTGAAAATAAGCTCAGGCAAACTTTCATTGATGAAATTATCGCGAACATTTAGAATAGAAAGATTTTCCAACTCACCAATTTCAGAGGGTATAGTGCCAGTCAATGAATTTTCAACTAAAATGAGTCTAGAAAGAGATTGTAGGTTTCCTAATTCTGAAGGAATCTGACCGCCTAGACTATTGTATCCTAAATCTAATTCTACTAGTTCTGTTAAGTTTCCCAATTCCGATGGTATAGATCCATTTAAATTATTCCCTGATAAATCTAATACCTGCAGCCTATCCAGATTCCCTAACTCTGAGGGGATATTACCAAACACTTCAAATGCAAATAACTCTAATTTTATAACCCTTCCATTTTCATCTAGGGTTACTCCGTTCCAATCTTTCACTGGTCCTTCCAGCCAGGTTAGATCCTCCCAACCTTCTGTAGAATTATAAAAGGCTACAAGAATAAGCGAATCTGCTTCATTAGCGGGGACCATTAGCTCATCATATCCCAACAGAACAGAGCTAGAATTTACTGATTCAGCCTTTGCAGAAGAGAAAGCAAATGCATTTATAATTGCTATTACAGCAATTAGTGTTGGAAAATTAACTTCGAGAGTGAACGGATACATCCACTTTACCAAAACCCAGTCTCTCATAATTCCAATAAATTAGTTAACAATAGAAAATGTACAAATGTATGTACGAATAGAGTAACCCCTTACCATAATGATTTTTAGCCCCTTATGCAAAATTCAAGGCTTGAGGAAGCACATCTTTATTATTTGTTAATACAATGGTGGGGATAAGAATAGCTTATAAAATGTTGGGTTACTCCTCCACTAACTGCTCTTTATACTGCAATTCGTAAAGTTTTTTGTAGATACCACCCTCTTGAAGGATGAGTTGGGCATGACTTCCTTCCTCTCGAATTTCTCCTTTATGCATGACTAGAATCTTATCCGCATGTTGAATAGTAGAAAGCCTGTGAGCAATAACAATAGAGGTCCTTCCCTCCATCATTCTGATGCTTGCTTCATTAACGAGGGCCTCCGTCTCAGAATCAATACTGGAAGTCGCTTCATCAAGGATTAGAATCTTAGGATCAAAAACCATGGCTCTTACGAAACATATAAGTTGCCTCTGCCCCATCGAAAGTGATGTACCCTGCTTTTTGAGCTCATAATCATAAGTATCCGGGAGTTTTTCAATAAATCGATGGGCCTCTACCTGGTGCGCTGCTTGTATAACCCGTTCCCGGGATATGGATTCCTCACCAAGGGTAATGTTATCAATAATAGAACCCGAAAAAAGGGCATTGTCCTGTAGAACCAATGAAAAGTATTTCCGAAGATCAGAAAGCGAGAGGTCTCGAATATCTACACCATCCAGTTTTATAGACCCTCGTTCTATTTCATAGAATCTAAGTAGCAGATTTATAATTGTGGTTTTACCTGCCCCTGTTGCACCAACTATAGCAATACTTTCACCCGGGTGGGCGATAAAGGATACATCTTTAAGTACATAGTCTTCTCCATCATTGTATTTAAACCATACCCCTTCAAAGGTAATCTCTCCTTTTGGATCATCGATTTTTTTGGGTGATTTAGTTTCCTCGACCTCGGTCTCAGTATCAAGTACATCGAAGATTCGTTCAGAAGAAGCCAACGCTGATTGGAGTGTATTAAATTTTTCAGACAAGCCCCGGATAGGCATAAAAAACTGACGGGAGTACTGAATAAAAGCTAACAGGACTCCAAAGCTCACTCCACCCATTAATGCACGACCTCCTCCATACCATACTATTAGAGCCATAGCAAAACTTGAGAATACCTCTACTATCGGCCAGAAAATGGAGAAGTAAAAAATAGTCTCTAAGTGGGCTGCTTTGTGATTTGCGTTGATCTCATTGAATTTCTTTAGCTGCTTTTTCTCTCTGTTAAATAATTGAACAACACCCATCCCATTAATATGCTCCTGTACAAATGAATTCAGATTTGCGATCTGATCCCGGACTTTCAGAAAAGCCACTCTTACTTTTTCTTTAAACCAAAACGTAGCATAAAACAAAATAGGAAGTACCGCTATGGTCACAATGCTCAGCTCCCAGTTCATGGAAAACATGAAATAGAGTATGAAGATTATTCTGAACAGGTCTCCTATAATGGCTACTACCCCATCTGAAAGGAGTTCACTTAGAGCTTCAACATCACTGGTTGTTCGGGTAATTAAACGTCCAATTGGGTTCTTATCGAAAAACTGGACATGAAGGGACTGAATTTTTTTGAAGATTGTATTTCTAAGGGAGTAAAGCGTTCCCTGACCAAACCACCGTGTTAGATAGGTATTAACCATTAACAGGATAAATTCCCCAATCAATGCGCCAAATAGCAGGAGTATAATATTGAGTAGGCCTTCAAAATCATCAAAGGCTATATAATCATCTACTGCAATCTGGGTAAGTTTTGGGCGAATGGTACCCAGGAAAGAAGCTGAGAGTGTGAGCACTACTGCCAGTAATACGTACCAGCGGTAAGGCCTTACGAAAAAGTAAAGCCGTCGAATCAGAGTTCTGTCAACGGCTTTTTTCTTGTTTTCTTTACTCACACTTTACTGCTTAGAATCTATCGAAATCGTCGTATGAGGTTCTGGGTGTAATGGTTTTACTTGGCTGAACCTTATCCTGATCGTTGCGATCACGGTTATAAGAGCTACTACCATACGACCTGTTATCTCCTCCTCCGCGATCGTACCTGTCGTTTCGATAGCGGTCACGGTCTCCGGAGCTGTATCTATTACCACCACTTCGGTATCCGCCACCACCGCGATTATCCCGATTGTAGTTTCCACCTCCACTTCCTCTTCGTGGACGGAAGTTCTTACCTCCCCGGCTTTGACCTCTATGATCTCTGCTGTCCCGGCTATCTCTTCTTCCTGATGGCCTTGAACCTCCACTATGTCTTGGTGGATTTTTAGTAAGATCCTTCAATTCTACTTTAGGAGTAATGATACCTCTTTCATGAGTAGGATCAGTGAAAATAGGTCTCAATTCATTTGCCAGCCATGTTGGGTAAAAACCTTCGCGAGCTTCTTTAAGAAGCACATGAAGATTTGTATATCGAGCTGAGAAATGTCCTATTACCAATAATTTTGTTTGGGCTTCTGTAGCTACTCTGGCTGCATCTGCTGCAGTAGAATGCCCTGTTTCCTTAGCTTTGTCAGCTAGCTGGTTTCCGAAGGTTGCCTCATGGTATAAGATGTTGGTATTCATAGCCAACTTTACTGCATTAGGGCAATACTCTGTATCCGTAACATAGGCAAAGCTATCACCAGGTCTTGGATGACCGACTATTTCATACGCCTCAATCACTTTCCCATCTTCAAGAGTGATGTTATTACCAGCTTTTAATTCCTTGAATTGCTCATCCTCGGTTATTCCAAACTGAGCAGCTTTTGCTGCGTCCACTTTGCCAGGTTTGTCCTTTTCCTGGAATCGAAAACCTAAGCAAAACCGTCGGTGTTTGAGTGGGCGTGCTTCTACATAAAAGTCGCCTTCATCTACTACCCTGGTTACCTCTTCTCCTTCTTCTACTTCGACGAATTTTACATCGAATCCTAACTCAACTCCGGAGAAGTTTAAGTTCCATTCAACAAATTCTCTAATTCCCTTTGGTCCCGCTATGGTTAACTCGCGATCCCTTCTTTGCAATTGCAAAGTTGAGAGGAGCCCCATTAGCCCAGAGTAATGATCTACATCAAAATGAGATATAAAAATACTATCTATTTTTGATCGCTTTAATCCTGCCTGAAGCATACCCATTTGAGCATTTTCACCACAATCAAAGAGATAGACACTTCCTTCTCTCCAAAGAGCTACTGATGGTAAATGGCGGGTTGAGGTTGGTGTTGCTGACGCTATTCCTAATGGTACTACTATCATGTTATTTCTCCCGTTATCCTATGTATTGCCTGTCAAAGCAATCCGTCCAGGTTTTTATATTTCTGCTAATTCTTGTTCTAGTAATTGTTTTGTGTACATGGTCTTGTAATGACCATCTTTTTCCAAAAGTTCTTCATGGGTTCCATGCTCCACAATATTGCCGTCATCAAGGTAATAAATTATATCGGCATCTTTTATTGTTGATATTCTGTGACTGATCATGATGGTTGTCCTTCCGCCCATCTCCCGTTCCAACTGTTTTAAAATCGCGTCTTCTGTTTTTGTATCTATAGCACTTAATGAATCATCAAAAATCAAAATCTGGGGGTCTTTTATCAGAGCTCTTGCTATTGCTGTCCTTTGCTTTTGCCCTCCTGATAAGGTGATACCCCTTTCGCCAAGCATAGTCGAGAATTTTTTCTCAAAATCCAAAATATTATCCTTTACCTGTGCTTTTTCTGCTGCAGATTCAATTAGTTTTTGATCAGCCTCTTCAACACCAAATGCAATGTTCTCTCCGATGGTATCTGAAAATAGAAATGTTTCCTGAGGGACAAAGCCTATCGCTCGCCTTAGGTTAGATAATGAATACTCCTTTATGTTGATTCCGTCTATTAGTATTTCCCCTTCTGTTGGATCAAATAAACGAGGAATCATCTGAATCAAGCTGGTTTTTCCTGAACCAGTCCTTCCCACAATAGCCACATTCTGACCTGCTTCAATTTTCATGCTTAAATCCCTGATTGCATATTCCTCAGCATCAGGAAATCTGAAAGAAACATTTTTGAACTCAATCTCCCCACTAATACTTTTGTAAGATTCTTCAGCTACATCATCAGCTTCAGATGGATAGTCGAGTACTTCTTTTATTCGATACCAGGACGCCAACGATTTCTGAAAACGATTCATGGTATATCCAAGTGCAGCTACCGGCCAAATCAGGTATGCAACATAGATAAGGAATTCAGCAATATTACCCACAGTAAGCGTACCTTCAATAATCATATTTCCGCCTTGCCAAATAACGATAATCAAAGAGATACCAATCAAAAAGTTTAGCCCTGGATGAAATAATGACTCAATCAGGTCGAGACGGAGTTTCTTCTTCCTGTAATCCTCACTTAACTCTTCAAACTTTTCCTGTTCATTTGCTTCTCTGTTATAAGCTTTAATCAACCTTATACTTGAAAAAGTTTCCTTGCCCTGCCCTGCTAACCTGGAATATTGCTCTTGTATAATAATCGAATGCTTGTGAATAAATCCGGTGATCCAATAAGCGAAGATAGATAACAAAGGAAGAGGAATAAGCGCCCAAAGCATTAAATCTTTGTTCACCATGTACATCATAGTTATTACAAAAGCAGCCCTTGTAATAGTATTGATGCTGTACATAATTACCGGCCCATAATACTCTCTTACTTTATTCACATCTTCAGTTGCTCGCACATATACCTCGCCTTGCGAGTATTTTTCATAAAACTGCTGTGGTAAAGACATGAGTTTTTCCAGAATCTGGTTTCTCATGTCATATTCTACTTTGCGAGAAGTTACAATGAGAGTTTGGCGGGTGAGGAATAAGAAAAAGCCATACAGAGCAACGGTTCCAACCAGGTATAATGAATTATATCCCAATACCTTTCCAACTTCGCTTGTGAAAAGAGTTTGAACAAGAGAATCGGGTACTTCAAAGTTGTCATTTGAGAGTGTCTCTACCCTATCAATGGTTCGGCGGATAAGTACCGGAATCCAAACCAAGAAGAAATTGGCAGCTGTCAGAAATAGGGCGCCTAGAAATACAATCCCTTTGTATTTCTTTAAGTACGTATTTAATTCTTTAAGCGCTCCCATTAATAGTATTTACTTCCTTTTTGAACTTATTTACGGAGTTGATATTGTATCTACTCAACGCCGAATAGAGTCACGTTATAGTCAACCGCTTCTTTGTTTAACAGCGCCGGCCAATATGCTACCACTTCACTTGCTTTAGGCCTCCCTCCGGCAAAGCCTGTAACTCCACTTGGCCCAGTAAGAATTAGAGGAGCAATCTCCATTCCAAACCTGTCTATATCTTTTTTGTTCGGCCCCATTACAGAAACTCTCATCTGAATTTCATCAAACTCATCTGTTTCGTCATTTTCAATAATGGGTTTTTCGCTGGTTCCATTATAACCAATAAACTCTTTATTGAATTCGTCGATGTAAAGACCGAGATCTTGCGCCCTTCGCTCCAGAATCTCTGCCCCTTTTTCCGCTTTTTTGAGTGCATCAGGCCAGCTATATACTAAAGTAGCTGAAAGCTTGTAACCACTATTATAACTCGCTGATACTTTATAGGAATCGGTAACTGGTAAACCTTCAATGCCAAATACTTTTACTCTATTAAGGGCCACATCTTCCACGTGAATGGATGTGAAGTCTGCAACAACATCCGGGGTGATGTATTCTTTTGGATTACCGATCTCATACAGAAGCTGCTCTTTAACCGTTTGAGCACTTACCAGCCCTCCGGTTCCTTCATGTTTGGTAACAAAGAATTCCCCATTCGGATATGCTTCAACAATAGGGAAACCAATGTTTGTGAAATCATCTACTTTTTCCCAATCAGTAAAATTACCACCTGAAGCCTGTGCACCACATTCCAGGATATGACCGGCTATTGTACCAACTGAAACTTTATCATAATCTTCGAAGTCCCAGTCAAATTCGTGAATCATTGGTGCGAGGGTTAATCCCGTATCAGTAACCCGACCGGTAACTATAATATCTGCTCCCTGTTTGAGTGCCTCAACAATTCCACGACATCCAAAATAAACGTTGGCACTCAAAAGGTTATCCTTAACAGTTGATATTGGTTCTCCGGTATCCATATTCTTAAGGAAGTGACCGTTGTTTATCAATTCATCTATATCTGGAAGAATATTATCGCCATCCAATACAGCCACTTTTATGTTGGTATATCCTGCTTCTTTGGCAACTTTTAGAATTTCATCTTTACAGGCTACAGGGTTTACACCACCAGCATTACTAATCACCTTCACCCCTTGCTCACTTATTTCGGGCAAGATTTGACTGATTACATGTACAAAATCTCGAGCATATCCCCAGTCCGGGTTTTTCATTTTCTGTTTTTGCATGATAGACATGGTAACCTCAGCCAGGTAGTCCATCACTAAATAATCAATAGGCCCGTTCTTAACTTGTTTGACAGGAGCGTTGGGGAGATCGCCCCAAAAACCTTGTCCTGATGCAATTCTTATGTATTCCTTCACGTATTTCTCTTTCAGATGATTTTGGCTGAATATCGGGATTATTTTAATGAAATTAGGAATTGGAAATTATCAATTCCTAATTTCTTCTTTCTTGTTACTCCACAGAGTCTCTATCCAGGAATTCTTCATACAACTGTGTATGCCTGCTTACCATTGGAATCTTGTATCCATTGATGAATACATGTTCTATCTGTGTTACAGGTTCAAATGGATCTCCATCAGAAATGAAGAGATTCGCAATTTTTCCTTCTTCAATAGAACCGTATTTATCATCAATACCGAATATCTCTGCTGGATTAATAGTTACTGCCCTAAGAGCTTCTTCCACTCCCAATCCATACGCTGCTGCATAACCAGCTTCGAAAGATAGATTCCGTACGTTTTCTATCTCACCAGAGATCATTGCTACCTTCACCCCTGCCTTATGAAGTGCCCCTGCATTTTCATATGGCCGATGGATATGATCATAAGAGCGAACGGGCAGATATAGGGCTTTTACGAGAACAGGTATTCCGGCTTCAGCAATTTCATCCGCTACTCGCCAGCCTTCCTGCACATTATAGAAGATCACATTTAGATCTTCATTCTTTTCATCTGTAGCCCATTTAATGGCTTCCAGGATATCTTTTTCACGAGTAACACCAATTACTATTGGTGTTTCGCCCCGTACTGTTTCCCGCATAGAGTCCATGTAGATATTCTTGTCCGGTCTTTCTTTTCCAGAAGGATCATTTTCATATGCAGTCATCATTTCATTATAGAATCGAGCTTTGTCAAGCATATCATCCAGTTCTTTTACTTCTTTCTCGAACTCTTCCCGAATTACCTTTTCACTCCTTCGGTCAAAAGAACCTCTTGACCCTGATGAAGGCCATGATACAATCATCCCGGCATTGGCATCAATTGCCATAGAATCTGGAGAGTAACCCCATAAATTCATAATCGAGCCCTGACCTGAAATTCGACCTGTGGATGGAGCCGTCATAACATGTGTTACTCCACTTACCCTGGTAACAGGAATGGCTACACTGTGCGGGTTGAATGCTGTAAAGGCAACCACATTAGGATTGAAATCGCCAACTTCGCGGCTATCTACTGTGACAGGAACAGCATTAATTTCAACCAAGCCAAGTTGACTACCAGAATCCATAAAACCAGGATATACATGTTTGCCATTTGCCTCGATTTTGATGAAATCAGCAGGAACCCGGGCATTATTATTTACAACGGTGATGTAGTTTCCTTCAATGAGTACTACTCCATTTTCTATGGTTCCATTTGTCACCGTGTGAATAGTTGCACCAGTAATTGCAAACTTTCCAAACCCTGGTTTTTCGGTAATCTGTGCATTCGCTGAACCTAAGCCAGCAACCAATAAAATCGTAAGTAGGTATTTGATAAATGATTTCATGATGATCTCCTTACTCATGACTATGACTGTGACTGTGACTGTGACTGGTTTCTTCAAACAGAATAAATGTGTCTTCCATACAAGCATCTACATGACGTCCTGCAAGTATTTCACCGGAAAAGGAGGCTGCTTCATAGTCCTGATTGGGATTTATGGATATTCTCATATCAGCGGGGTCTTCAGCAAGATCGAAGTATTTCTTTCCGTCTATGTAAGTTTGCTCTACTTTACTATAGATACTTATTGGATGTCCACTCCAGATCACTACATCACCATCTTTCCCCTCTTCAATGCTACCCACCCGATCTTCTATTCCTAATTGAATGGCAGGATTAATAGTAATCATTTTTAGAGCATCTTCGACTGAAGTCTGCCCATATCTAATTGTTTTTCCCGTTTCGTGATTTAGATGCCTGATCAATTCATCACTATCGCTATTAATGCTATTGATTACTCCGTTTTCATTCAGAATGGTAGCATTGTATGCCGTCGAATAATACACCTCAAATTTGTATGCCCACCAATCGGCAAAAATGGAAGTATGTGCTCCATTTTTAGCTAATTCAGGTGCTACTTTAAACGCCTCATTTGCATGCTGGAAGGTGTAGTTTTTAACTCCATAGTCATTGAAAACTCTCATGAGCATCAAAATTTCATCAGACCGATAAGAGTGACAATGGACAAGTATTTCGCCATCAATAATATCACTTAATACCTCCATCCGAAGATTTTTTGCGACTGGCACGGGGGGTGTTCCTCGCTTTCTTCTGTCATAAGTAGCCTTAGCGCTTAGATATTCCTCGCGATTCCGTTTGTAATCGATTGCCATGTCGAAGTGCTCCCGGATAACTTGCTCCACCGACATTCGGGTTCGAGGATGAATCCCACTCCCCTGCCCATGAACACGTGTAGGATTTTCACCAAGTGCGAATTTGATTGTCCTCGGAGCTCCATCCATTCTCATTCCATCTTGAGAAGCACCATAACGAAGTTTTAGGGTTTCTCCCTGCCCTCCAATTACATTTGCTGAACCATGCATTAAGTGGATAGAAGTAACCCCTCCTGCTATAGCTCTGTATATGGCTACATCGTTAGGATTAACCGATTCTTCCATAGTAACCTCAGCGGTAACTGGATTCCTGGCTTCATTGGTACTAACTGTATTTAAATGAGAATGAGCATCAATAATACCAGGGCTTAGGTATTTCCCAGTCGCATCAATAGTTTCTACCCCTCTTGGAGCTGATAGATTCTCACCTATCCTTACAATTTTACCATCACGGATTAGTACATCTGTATTTTCTAAATCCCCGTTAGTAATAGTAACTACGGTTGAATTCTTAATAAGCACCGATCCTGTTTCCTGGGCCTGAAGACTCCCAACAGTACAAAGAGCCAAAATTATTAATAGACTTTTTTTCATGATCTTTATCTCCTATTAAAACTCTACGATATTACCATTACTGACACTGGAAACAGCTTTCGCCTTTTTCTCCATCATAGGCTTATCATATACCGTAAAGCTGGCATTCATACCTGTTTTTAATTCTCCAAAGCTTTCTTCTATTCCTAGAATCCGGGCTGTATTGGTTGTCATAAGTTTCACAAGGTCATCTTCGGTCAACCCTCCCTCATCAACAAGAATCTCTACTTTTTTGGATAAGTCTTTTAATGCCAGATCAAAGGAAGAATATCCTACCTGAACTCCTGCTTCCATAAGTCTTTTAATATTCATTACCTCATCTTTCCATGCTTCCACTCTTCGATCTCTGAATAATTGTTCTTCATCAGAAATCTCTTCTTTATCCACACTTGTATCAGGTTCTGCGCCGTACCAGTCCGGTGCATCAGTAACATTAATACTTGCCAGTACAGGGATGTTTCTTTCTTTAAGCTCATCGGCTTTGGCATACGCTTCCTTTCCGGAAACAATTACAAAATCGAAACCGAATTCATCCTGGTAAGAGAACATCCTTTCTATATTTTCTTTGCTATTTACCGTAAAAAAGAGAGGTTTCGATTTGTCTACCAGTGGAAACATGGCTTCCAGAACTTCACTTCTTTCAGGAGCTGGCATTTCGGGGTTCGCAGTATGATATTCCATATGTGTCTTCAGGGCTTCTGCATCGTACATAACTTGTCGAAACTTGGCCATTACCCCCATCTGAGTGGAAGGATAAGCTCCAGTGCTCCATCCACCAGGCGCACTGGAAAAACTTCCATGCAAAGCTATTTCTTCTCCAAATAGATTTGCTTTCACATCATTTGGCGAAAGTGTGAATACCTCCACTTTACCAGAAAGCATATTTCCATCTAAGCCGAGCGCAGCTGTAGTGAAACCAGCTTTCATTGCAGCTTCAAAATCTTTGTCATCAATCATCATTTGAGAAGGCACTCTTTCTGGTTGAACTCCTGCCCGATCATAAGGAGGCTCACCGGGTCTGGGCAGTCTTTCTAAATCAGTTGGTGGTTTCGGACTACCCCATGTTGTAAAACCATCGATAAATCCGGGATATACATGAAGGGAATCTCCAAGATTAACTTCATAGGCGTCGAATGGAATTTCTACTCCTGAGCCAATAGCTTCAATTATTCCATCTCGCCAGACAATGGTGCCTGACTCGGTTGTTGTACCATCCGAATTATGGATAGTAACATCTGTTAAGGCATATGCCGGTGCCTCCTGGGCATACAAACCCACACTAAGACTTAAAATGACCACCAACACAGCCAGCAATGAACGTAAAGGTTTCATATGAGCTGTTATTTACAATTAAACGATGGCTTGAATAAACAGCTTAATTTGTTCTTTAGAAAGCGGGGATTTGTAAAAACAAGAAATGTGTCTAGAAACTACTTTTATATCCTTCTGAGGAGGAAAACTCACCCCAATATCTTGGATGTCCGGTAAATCCTTTTTCAAGCACTGTACCTGCCTGAGACCGGGAGATTTCTACTTTTGCAAATCCACGATAATAGCCATCAGTTTTTACTGCAACCGATCGGGTTAATGCGGACTCACCTTCAACACCAGTGTGGGCAGTTCTTAAAATGATAATGAAATCGGTATTATCAACATTTGTAGAACCCGACCTTTCAAGTTCCAGACGAATTTCCTCTGTTATCTCGCCAACATTTTTACCCAGGTTAGTACGAGCCTGTGATTCAGCTCGCTGTATCGCGGTTGATGAATCAGCTGCAACAGCTGTCGCATATCCATGATATCCAAGACTATCTGCGATAAAACCTGATTGGTTATACCAACCAGGAAATATAGAATTGTTCGATGTAGAAGTGGTTCCTACTGTCGGAGCCGAAGAAGAGCATGCCCCAGCTATAATGAGAGCAATTATAGAGAGTACCCCGTAAGTAAATTTGTTCATTTAATTCCTTTCTAGCTCGATGTAACCCTTTGCATTTTCTTCATTTATTACCTCAAGGATAACCGAACGTTGATCAATTAGCTTTCGGGAAATAAGGTCTTTTAAAGATTCGATATCTTCAACTGTTTCTTCGTCTACAGCCAGAATTTTTTGATTCTCTCTTAAACCACGATTCCAGGCTTCTGAATACTTGTATACATGAGTAATAATCAGGTCATATTGCTCTTCATTCTCAGGTTTAGCCAATGCCATTACTCGAAAACCTAAATCAAATTCCTGGACTTTAACCCCTGTATTTTCACCTTCCGGTATTTCATTAGGAATTATAGACTCGTCTTCAAACGCCAGTTCTTCAGCAGGTGCTGGTTCAAGCATCTTTAGGAGAACACTTGTTTTAAATTCCCTTCCTTTTCTCCAAATCAAAAGATCAACAAAATCTCCAGGGCGTAACACAGCCACTTTTTCCTGCAATTCATTGGATTCATTTACTGGCTGGTCATTTACTTCAAATACAATATCACCTGGCAATAAACCGGAAAGAGCAGCGGCACCATCCTGGCTCACTGAAAGTATTTCTACCCCTCGTACTTCTTCAAGTCCTAAATCTAAAGCCCGGTCATAATCAACAGAAGCAATGCTTACCCCCAACAGCGCCCTTTTTACTTCTCCAAACTGGATAATGTCGGTAGCTACTTTAATTGCAAGATTACTGGGAACTGCAAATCCGTATCCCTGATAAGCCCCACTTTGTGAAGCGATTGCCGTGTTTATACCCACTAACTGACCACTTATATTAACTAACGCTCCCCCACTATTTCCTTTATTAATTGCTGCATCTGTTTGGATGAAGCTTTCAATGCGCATTCTGTCATTAATAATCTGTACATCCCGGCTCAAGGCACTAACAATGCCTGCCGTTACTGTTGATCTCAATCTAAATGGGTTTCCTATTGCCAACACCCATTCACCCACATCTACACTATCCGAGTTCCCAACGGTTACTGCTTTCAAGCCGGAGGCATTAATTTTGATTACCGCCAGATCGGTACTGGGATCTTGCCCTACCAATACTGCATCGAATTCCCTTTTATCATTGAGCACTACCTTTAGTCCATTTCTAACTGCCCCTTCAATAACATGGTAATTGGTGAGGATATATCCATCTGTAGTAATTACTACTCCAGAGCCTACGGTGCGGGCTCTTCGTGGAACTATTCTATCCCATAGGTTTTCAGAAAAACTATGGTTTTCATCATCAGGTACATCTACTGGAATGATGGTCTCGATATAAACTACAGTGGGAGTAACCTCTTCCGCAATGGATTTAAAAACGAAGCGGGTATCATATTTGGCTAACTCATCTTCACTTATGAAAGGTCTATCACTCTTTTTGACTTCCGTTACTTTAACCTCTGCAAGAGGGGCTAATTCCGGGTTAATACTATATAATGCGAAAATGGTACCGATTGCCACTCCTACTAAAATGAGCAGCAACGCGGTTAAGTAAAAATCTCTTCTTTTCATTAGGAATCCTTCAACAGCTGTTCAAATACTATGTCTGACTTTCGTTCTTTAAAACCTTCAACATGGTACATAAAGTAAACATCTAAATGCCTGATAAGTTGTTTTAGTTCCTGTCCAGACAGCCCAATATTAAAAATATCTTTCTGCCTCGAATTCATCGACTGCTTTAAAAAACGCGCTTGTAAGACGGTTAGTTTATACGAAAGTTCCGAATCAATTGCATTTGAAATTGATCCTTCTGCAATATTGAAGTATACAGGCTGGCTTAAATCGGCTTGCTCATCACTTAACAAAAACCCTCCTAATTCGGCACATCGCACCTGAGCATAACATACAATAGACGGACTCCCTTCTTCTCTTTGAGCTAACCAGGGTATGAATGTACTTAGGAATTTATAGTAGGCGTTGCTCACTTCATTCTCGTGAACCAATTGGCTAACAAGCTCTAACACCGTATATAGAATGGAATTCTTTTCTATGTCCCTTCGGAATGTATCACTTGAAAAAGAAATGGACGCTTCTGTCAGGCTTTGCACCGTTCTCGAGGCTTTGTAGTAATACACAACATCCAGAACGTTACCAATCTCTATCACCCCTCTTAACTTACTTTTTGGCTTTTTTGCTCCTCTGGCTATCAAAGCTATTTTGCCATGCTCTTTACTTAATACAGTAATGATTTTGCTTGATTCCTGATAATCTACCGTGCGAAGAACAATAACCTGGGTATGGGTAATCATGATTTAACTTACTCTACCCCTTCTTTAAATGAAAGAGCTATCAAGAAGAGTGAGATTCCAGTACCTGGTCAATAGCTTTCTTTAGTTCATCAGGAGACACTGGTTTATTTAGCATCCTTGTTGCTCCCATTATGTGAGCTTTCTGCTGTACATCTTCATCCGTTGAAGAGGATAAATAGATAAATGGGATGGAATCCCCGTAATTCCTTTTCACATAATCTTTAAATTCAAAACCATCCATTTGTGGCATTTCAATATCCGAAACAATCAGGCTCGGTTTGATATTTCGAAGCATATTAGCCGCCTTTCTTCCATTTTCAAAGACCATAACCATGTACCCCTTCTTCTGAAGTACCCTGCTTATCAACATGCGATAAGCCACATTGTCCTCTACTATAAATACAAGCGGTTTATTATTGATTGTCATAACTCTCTTTTTAATCGTCAATTTTTACTGTGAATGTTACTATGCCTGTTTGACCAGGATCTAAAGTCCCGGTAAAGGTCCAGCGGACCGTACCCATCGATCCGATACTAGGTGCTGTAATTGTACAATTAGTTATCCCAGTTGGTAACGTGCCACAGCTACTTGATAAATAGGTGGTGTAGTTGGGGATTACGTCGGTTATTTCGACCTGCGTTATCGGCTCGTCACCCAGATTTTCGTAATTGATAGAGTACACTAAGCTCGCTCCAGGCAATGCCTGTGGCTTATCTACTGATTTAAGGATTACCAAACCCGCCTGAGTAGTAGATACCGTTGTAAGATCGGTTCTGGTTAATATTTCTTGAATAGCAGGACTCGTATTACTTAAAGTAAAGGTGGCCGAAACAGTTGTGTTAGCTGAGGCACCATCATTTAGTCCATTTGGAGCAGTTACTGTTACCACTAAACAAATTTGTTGATCTGCTATTACTGACCTGGTATCTGTTGGAAGAATAATTGGTTCACCTGAATCAGTAGTACCATTACAGTTTAAATCTTCATATAAAATTACCGGCCAATTTGGAGGATCGGGGTTGAATAAATTGGTAGTTACAAATACAACATCCCCTGCTGTTCTTGCCTCAAAAATGTGTTGATAAGATACTGCGGCACCTGGAAGTACAACCTTTTCACCGTTGGTTAACAACCTACTTATTGATACATCTGCAAAGTCAACTCCGGTGTAAACTGTACCAAGTGTTATTGTGAATGTAGTTCGATCATTAGCAATATCGTAGCTTCCTCCGGTAGTGCCTGCAGATCCTCCTGTTGAAATCTTCTCTGCTCCATTCGTCTCAACAACTTTTACAGTACCCCCATCATCTACCATCGATTTAGGCACATACAATTCATAAGTACCGTCAGCGGCTGATACCGTTTGTTCAATTAAGTTATCATCTCCGGTGAACACTGTAACTGTTTGATTCCCAAAGCCTATTTCTCCCCCATTTCGTAATGCATCATTGGCTGTACCGCTTGCTACACCATTATCATTAAATACTGTTCCGGTTATTTTTATTCCTTCATAATCTCCAAAATTCTGGAATATAGGAAGGTTGTTTACCGTGACCGAACGTAAGTTTGGAGTTGTAGAGGTAAAGTCATCTGGATCGGTCTCAGCAGGAGTACAAATATCCGGAGTAGGCACGCTTTGACCAAAGGATTCAATTAGATCATAGCTACCGTTAAGTACATTGGTAAATTCGTACCGACCATTTGAATCCGTAAAAACACTCTTACAATTATTAAGGGCAGTGTTATAAAGTACTATGGTCACATTTTCTAACCCAGCTTCGGTAGCATCCTGAATCATGTTGTGGTTAGTATCATGAAACACGAAGCCGCTAATACTAACCCCAGTAGGCACTACCCTTTGGTTAGCACTAAATTCTGAAGTATTGTTTGCAGCACTTATTGTGATAGCAGTGATTCGATCGTTGAAAGCCAGTGTAGGAGAACCTGGAAGAGTAATGTTGGTACTAAAGGTGCCATCGCTATTCGTTGTGATAGTAGCAATATAGTCTCGCCCTTCTCCATGGGGTGAGGTTAGTGCCCCACCAACTTCAATAAGAGCATCACTATCTCCATCATCTTCTGCTTTATATACTTCTATAGTATATACACCAGCTAATTTTGTAGTACTGGCACCTACATACCCTTCAACACTAAGTACTCCATTTTCAAGAGTAGCAAGGGTAAATACCGGGTAATCCAGTCCTCTGTTTGGAGTTGTTGCAGCAGCTTGTAGAACTCCATCATTCGGTGATACTCCATCAGCTAAACTGGAAGAAGAGTAACCCACATCAATGGAAATCCCTTCATTATCATAGAAGCTGTTTTGGGTGATCCGAATCCCTTCCTGCGCTGCTCCACCTGGTGAAAGGAGTTTTATACCTGCCCCTCTTTTAACGGTTTCTGAAACAAAGTTGGTACCGTTACCATTAATGATGTTCTTCTCAATCAATGATGCAGTAACATTATTCAAAACAGTAATACCTGCGATCGTATTTCCGCTGATGGTGTTATTTCGGATAGTGTGTCCACTAGAAGACCCGGAGTTGGTTCCAATTTCGATACCGCTTCCTCCATCTGTTGCAGAGCTTGAAGAGTTACCATTGTTGTAAATCAGGTTTCTTTCAATGGTCCAGGTACCAAAACCTTCTACTGCATCCCCTTGAGTATTTGTCTGAGCAGTTGCTGTAATCTCATTCTTAAACACAGTGATTGTCGTATTGGAATTATCTGAATAGATACCCGAAATAGTGGCTCCGGAAATGAAGTTCTCCTGTATTAATGCAGTAGTTGCTGCACCTCCTGCAAATAGAATACCTCTGTTGAATCGTTCTCCTGAAGTTACCGTGGCTCCGTCTGCTCTCAGCCCAAACAGGTTATCTTCTATTAGACCATTTGAGACAGCCAGTATATTTACACCATAAAGACTGTTATAAAAAGCCGTATTGCGAACTACAACAGCTCCTGTACTATTTATTGAAAATGCAGTCCCTCCCCGGTCATTTAAATTGACTTCAAATTCCTTTCTTTGGAAGGCATCCAGTGTAAGGTTATCGACCCCTACTGTTCCACCAGTACCTACCGTTCCTGTATTGTCATCCCTCACCGTTGTAGGAGCCGTATTCTGATATGCGGTACCATCAATCGTAGTTAGCGGATCAGTGATGAAAGGTAGCGATACTTGAATGGTTGTTGTCCACCAATTCCCACCACTTCCTGAGCTGTTTGTTGGTACTGCTGGTACAAATCGCATGGAATTAGCACCTGGAATTTCATTTGCATTGAGTATGAATTGATGAAGTGTACCCTGGGCCCGTCTTGCTGCTGTTCCATCTTCGTCATCGTCATCTATATTGGTAACCACATTAAAACTGAACCCGAAATCAATTCCAGTTATTCCTGAGCCTGCAACTGTCCTTTTTATCACATGTTCAGCATTAGCAAGGTCAGAACCTGTTGGATTAGTTGGGATATTATCAGATATATCTCCTCTTCTACCTCCAAAACAATGCCCCAAAGAGGTGGTTTCTGTAGTACTGCCTGTTCCATCTTCACATAAAGCGCCGGAAGCGGCATAAGTTTGCTCACCCCAGGTAGTACCATTCGAAAGCTCTCCGCTCCTTGAATCCACAACAATCCAGAAATCGGCATCTTCACCTACCTGGAAGGTATAGCCCCCAGTATTGCCGGTTGTATCGGAAGTGACATAAATATCATCACTACCAGTAGCTAATCCATCGCCTCCATCTTTGAATAGGTGAACCACAACATCCTCCAACCCTTGTTGATCTCCAGATGCATCTCCAAAATTGGTGTCTTCCTGGTAACCATCCCCTGTGATATCCTCGAAAACTGTACCTGATATTGGGATGCTTACGTAAATAGCTACTTTAGAAGTATCATTTGCAATAGTTGGATCACTTTGATTTAAGCCATTAACAAAAGCTTTGTTTACCAATGAATCTTGCGTTAACCCGGAGTTTACCGTTGTTTCTAACACAAGTGTTGCTGAACTCCCATTAGGCAATGTCCCAACCTCCCAAAGATTTGTTAATTGGTTATAAGTACCCTGACTTGGAGTTGCCTGAACCAATGTCAATCCTGTAGGGATTGTTTCATTGATATCTAACTCTGTGGCATTCTCCGGACCATTATTGGTAGCGGTAATTGTGAAATTAACCGTTCCGTTTTCTAATGGATTTGGCTCATCAACCGTCTTAACAACCGCGATATCTGCATCTCTGGTAGTTACCACTGGGTTGTCAAAATCCTGGTTTCTACATTGGGTGAAATCAATATCTACCAAACGGTCATCGGAATAACCGGCTGAGGTAAAACCTCCTGTCCTTAAATCAAAGGTCGAAGTGTAGTTATACACGATATAGGCCATATGATCGGTATCAAAAGAGCCATTACCATCGGTAGTAACACTCGACTCAAATAATTGAAACGCACCTGAAGTTGACACTCCAAGATTAGTAGCAAATTCAACCGTATTCGATTGATTTTGGGCAAAGCCAAGATAATCACGAACTGTTCCTCCCGAACCGTTATCGAAGCCATCTATATCAAGTCCGGTAAGGGCAAAATTACGTTTTACCGGGAGTAAAGTACCCGTTTGTACCAGTGTAATGTTGAAATCAACATATCCGCCGCCGCCTTGAGCTGTAAAAAATGGACTAAAGTTTGCAGGCGAATTGGCAAGTCCATCATTATCGATAGCATCAAGAGTCGCATTGTTAATGGCTACAACCTGCACCAATGCATCCACTCCTGAGGTAACATTGCTAAACCTATACAGTGCATTCACTTGTAATGGAACACCTAACTCAAGAGTTGGGTTTGTAAATGAGAATAACGGAGGCTCGTTACAAGTCAATCCAGATCCAGGATCGAATATGATAATGTCTACGGAGCCAGAATTATTCGAAGCATTTCCGTCGGTACCGGTATTATTGCTTAGCGTTGCCGTATTGCCAATGGTATTGCCTTCCTGACCTGTATTCACTTCTGCTTTTAAGGTAAGGGTAACCACCTGTTGACCAGATAAAGTCCCAATATCCCAGATGTCGGTATTGCTGTTATACGTTCCCTGGGTAGCAGTGGCAGAAACAAAAGTTAATCCGTTTGGAAGCTCGTCGGTAATTTCAACATTACCTACTGAGTTACCTTGCTCATTTTTTGCCTTAATGGTGTAGGTAACCGTATCTCCTACTGCCGGGCTGGCAAAATCAACCGTTTTAACCACGGAAACATCCACAATATCTGAAGAAGTCGGATTATTGAAATTATTGATCACACAAGGCTCAAAGTTGAAAGCGAAAAGACGTTGGGTAAACCCGGCCTCTGTTGGTTCTTTTACACCTGCCCGGAGCCTGAACTTAGGCTCATTGGTATAAGTAGTGAATGCAAGATTGTTTGTGTCGTTAGGGTCAATTCCGTTTACTACCACGGGTTGAGCTGATTCAAAAGTAGTAAAGATTCCTTCTGTATTTTGAATCAAATCTGTATTCGTTTCTATGGTAAAAGAGGTTAACCGCTGGAATCCGGCAAATTCCCTTGCTCCATTTGGATCCCCATCCACGTCTACTGCAGAAGCTGCAAACGTGAGATATCTTGGATTACCCGTTGCAGAATCGTAGAAACTGATCTCGAAATCTATATATCCTTGATCCAGATTCTTATCATCTGCTTCGATTTGTGGCTGAAACCAATCATCTACCCCACCAGAGGCAATCTGATCGAAATTCACCAGGATGGCATTATTGATGGTGATAATTTCAAACTCGGCATATACTCCTGGTGCAACTGAGTTAAAACGGTACGTAGCTCCTACTTGCCCGGCAGCTCCAGTTATTAAGGTTGAACCTGAGAAAGAGAGAATCGGAATCTCATTACAGTTTGCCGGATACCCTGGGGTAACCACATCAATAATCTGGGATACCGTGTTATTTCCAGAATTTGGATCAGTTTGAAGTACAGAGTTAACGTCTGCTGAATTGGTAATCTGGCTTCCTTCCGTACCGGCATTCACTGATACTACGAGAGTAAGTGTTTCAGTAGCCCCAACTCCAAGGGTATCAATATTCCAGATTCCGGTACTATTGTTATAGGTACCTTTAGTTGGTGTAGAAGTTTGGAATAGCAATCCGGTTGGTATTTGATCGATTACAGTCAAACCGGTAGCCAGTTTTGGCCCATTGTTGGTTGCTGTAATAGTAAATGTTAGTAACTGACCTTCCAGGGCTGTGTTGTCGTCAACGGATATCCCTAATTCAATATCCGCTGATTCAGGAACAACCGTAATACCAGAAGAAGCAGAATTATTTGAAAGATTAGGGTCGGTTTCATCTAAAGATGTAATAGAGGCTGTATTTATAATGGTTTGACCAAGCGTACCAGCATCCACAGAAACATCGATTGATAAGATAGCAGAGTCTCCTGCAGCTATATTTCCTACCGTCCAGATTCCCGAACCATTATCAAAACTACCTTGTGTTGCTCCTGCACTAAAGTAAGTAACTCCTGTTGGGAGTTGATCCGTCACCTGTATATTAGTAGCTGGGTCAGGCCCAAGGTTTTTCACCTTCACCGTAAATATTATAGTATCGGCTTCAACAGGAGTAGAAACATCCACAGTTTTACTGATTTCCAGATCAGGTTGTGGAGGTTCTATAATTTGGATTGGATAATCTTCCACTTCGCCATCAGCAGCCCAACCTGTAGGGCTAGCTACATCATTGGCATTACTGGCAATTCTAAACCGGGCATGTGTATTTCCCGTAACTGTTCCGCTGATACCACTCCAGTTCAGAGTCACACTTCCGCCAGAACATATTCCCGAATCAAATTCCTCGGTATCGAAGCTATTAGACTGATCGAAATCGATCCATCCGCCTACATAAGCCCCATCCGTACAGACCAATGTGGTACTATATTCTGTTTGGGCTGTATTGAGACTTGCCAATATAGAGATCGCATCTTCATCATCTCCGGCTCCAAATTCTGCTGTTTCAGTATCATCTCCATTTGAAGTGGAACTTATTGCTCCATTTCCATCACCATCAACTGTTGCCCCAAAAAACACGGTGTTAGGGTTCGAATTGTTTAATAAGTGAAATGCCGGGGGTACAGATCGTGAACTGTAGGAAGTATTATAAGCACTTGGAGCGTCACCAAAATCAGCGACGATACCCATTCCCAGGAAAATATTATCAGGGTCTGTAGCAACCTTTCTTAGTTCAATCCGCTCAACACCTGGTTGATCTATTCTGAACCAAATTGGCGTTGAGGAAGAGGCACATGATGGGTTTGTCGATAAAGTAGGTACGAATTCAATGGTTTCATTCCCATTAGTATAGTTTAGATTCAATGTATTTGTACAAACACCTCCATCAGTCCCCTGCCCTGTAGCCCAACCACTCAGACTAACTCTTTGGTTAGCTCCATCAAATGCCTCCAACGTATAGGTAACGGCTCCACTATCAGGTCGTAAACGGTTTAAGGAGAATACAATAGCGTCAGAAGGAACCGTAGATGGGATTAATATATCGAAGGAAGTAGCATCACCTGAAGCTCCGGATGGATTTACCTGAGGACCGTTAAATTGATCACCTAAAAACGACCCATCTGCCCACTCTTGGAGTGCATTTGGTGCAAAAGTAGCATTTGCTCCAATCGCATTTATTGTACCAATGACCAGGCCTCCTACTTCGGCAGTCATGGTAGTACCACCAAAAGTTCCGTCAAAACAAGCCCAGGCTACATCTTGCCCATTTACTATAGGACACGGATCAGGGCCAAAACCAGAATTGAATACCGGTTGATTATTGATCTGTAAATTTGAAAAAGTAGGTGCATCATTTCCCGCCAAATCCTGAATAGGAGTAGATACCGGATTGTAATCAAGTTCCACATTATCCCCTGGGCTTACAACGGAACTGAAGTTTAAATAAACTTTATCTCCTGTAATAGAAACAGTGTTAATTATTACCGATACACTATTTACGCTTAAACTAAAGTCACTTACAGCAGGAACAGAGCTTTCGTCTAGTGCCTCATCATAATCCAAAATTAGTAGGTCATCTGAAACTGTTGTCAAAACTAGAGAAGGAGGAGTGTTATCAACCGGTCCGGTTAATTCCCCTGAAACTTCTAATGAGTTAGGACCAACATTTCCATCATTATCCGTTGCTGAAACTACGTAGTAATAGGTAGTGCCCAGAACTACAGTATTGTCAGTGTAAGTATAAGAAGGACTTTCATCGTCAGGTATTGTTCCAATTTGAACATAGCCTGATCCCTGAGTGGTTGATCGTTTAACAGAGTAGGATGCTACTCCACTTCCGGCTTCATCTACATCATCAAACGAGATTTGTAGATCAGAACTACTGGCAACCAAATTCACATTTCCGGGAGCTGCTGGAGGGATTATATCTGCCTCCGCCCCAACTGTGATAAAGGCAGATGGGTTATTCTGATTATTGTATTCCGTTTCAATCCAGTTCCCTGGTCGGGCTACATTTGAAATCCTGAATTCATCAATATCCCCATTGAAATTATTTGAAGGCCCTTGTGCACCATCAAAGCCAGGAGCTTCTGATCCTACACCGATAAATCCAAAGCGAAGATTTCCACTACCAAAAGTTGTTCCCTGAGCCGTGGTTACATCTTGTACTCCATCTATATATATGCGAAGAGCCCCATTATCATACACACCAGTTACATACCTCCAGTTACCATCATCCACTCTGGTTGTTGAGCCAAAATCTGCCTGCCCTCCACTGGTTAAAAGATCCCAGCCTAATTGACCGTTTCCTCCTCCGTTCCCATTAATTTCAAACCTCCAGTACTCATTTCGGTCAAATGAACCAATTATCTGGTCAGTTTCATCTGTGGTTCTTATCCATGTTGATACCGTAATTGCAGCTTCAGTTGTACTCGCATAACTATCATCAAGAGCTATGTAGCTGTCTACTCCATCAAAATTCTGGGCGTCTCCGATTTTACCTAAAGTATTTATAGATCCACTATTGGTACCATCGTTTCCATTCGGGGAAGCGTCAGTGAAGGTGCTTCCTAAATGATATACACTTCTGAATTGATTTGACCAGGTATTGGCAGAGGACTGATCCGTTGAAGCTCCCGAATTTCCATACCACATATATATAGTCTCTCCAGCTGTTGATACCGTTGGAACTTTGACCCATACAACAAGCTCTCCAGTGCTTGAGTTAAAACTCTCAAGTTCATGATCCAGGATAGCTGTACTACCCGGACTTGTAGTAAAAACTATATCAAATCCATCTGACCGTGCCTTACTTACTAAATCGCTATCGGTGATGCTTATCAATACAGGAAAATCGGAATGAGAGCCCACTACCTGTGCCGAGTTGATCGTAATCGGTTTATAGTAATTGTACCCTGCTAGTTGAGCGAATCCTGCTGTTGAGAATACTCCCAATAGCACCAAACTCCCAATCAATGTTATAAGTGTACGTTTCATTGTTCTACCCAGTATTTTAAATCCCTTTTCCATCACTGCTGCCCCCGCGGTCTGTTTAGAAACTCGATGTTTCTAAGGTTGATGGAATCTGCGTTTCTATATTCTATTCTGATCGATTTTCCTTCCGTATCGATGGTTCCCGGACTTGAAGTGATTCTATTTCCATCAATACCCCATGCTACCAAGTAATCGCGCATCGCAATCATCCTTTGAGCATCTGTTCTACTTCCGTCTCCAATTAACTCAAGGTATACAGATTGATTATTCCTCAGGTAAGAACCAATTCTTGAAAGCACAGCTTGTGTCTCATTATCAAGTACCGTAGAGCGAACAGCGAAATTCACCCGGTCAGGTACTACATAACTTTGAGACATATCCCGGATCAGTTCATAATCTTCTCTGGAGTTGAGGATTCTCAACATACTTTCAATCAGTGCCGGTACTTCAGAGTTGTTAGCAAATTTGATGTCATCTCTTTGAGTATGGAAAGTCAGATTATCAGCACCAGCGTAGTTAAAGCGTACAGTGTTGTTATCTCCTGCTACCCCGCGAATAAACATGAATCGAGTGATATCGGCGCCGCTTCTTGTTAACTCATCCATTATTGCATTTTGAAGAGTTACAAACCTCAAATCATTTGGCAATCCAATCGTTACGTTTACAGATGGATACCTTTCAAGAGCAATTGCAATTCGCTGGATGATGTACTTATTAAGGAAACTTAGTTGAGATGAATTAGTGCTCAGGTTTAGGTTAGCTGGCACTGCATTGTGTTCCATCTTGAAGATGTAATCCCAACCACCAATTCGTGCTGCTTTTTGCTGTACCTGGACATCTTCGATTTGATCAACAAAAGTTACTCTACTGTTAAGTTCATTAAGATCCAGTTCTACTTTACGCTCAAGAGCCATTTCCACAATGTTTTCACCTGTAGATTGGGTCTCACCAAATTTGTCGATGATCAGTTTTCTATCCTGAACACCAGCTGCAATCAAGTAAGCTCGTGCCGCTTTTGAACGACGGTCAGATAGTGCCAGGTTGTAATCGTTCGAAGCCTTGGTATCGGTAAAACCAGAAAGGTTGATCTTGTAGTCATCCTGCTCCATGAGGAACTTAGCCACTTTATCCAGCATTTGGGCTGTTGCCTGGTTGATGTACGACTTGTCATTATCGAAGTGAATTTGACGTGGTAGTAATACATAAGTCTTGAGCGGTTCGTACTCGAAGTCAGCCGCAGTAAGAAGTACCGGCTTCAACTCATGCCCGGGAATATCGATTGGCATCGTTCTCAAATCCATTGGCTTCTCGCATGGAATACAAGTCAGGTACAAGCTCTCGTCTATAAGATTGGAGCTTCTGCGTGGAGCAAGATTCTTAAATACCCGTTCATCAAACTTGTAAGCAAAACCAAGGTAAGCTCCGGGTTGAGTGTAATTGTTTTCTGCCAGGTCCTGATCTTCGTAGCCAAAGAAATTGAAACCAGTTGCAAGGCGAAGGTTGGTAGCAACAAGGTATCCCACCTCAATTCCTAAGCCATAATCCTTGGTGCTGAAGTCACTATTCGCAAGAATACTCGCATTAATACCTGCATCCCATCTTTCATTCAAGTCATATAAAGCTCTACCAGAAACTAATTCAAGGAAGGATTCTGATCTTAATTGATCATCATTTTCTAATGAGTATTTAGCCCCTACTCTACCTGATAGTACCAGTTCAGAGGTAGGATGGTAGTTAGCATGACTTGTTAATACATGTGCAGTTCTAAAGAAGCCAGAAGCAACAGTTTCATCTTTTTGATACTTGAATTCATACCTGAATAGTGCATCGAACATATTCGTTTGTGAATCGCGGTAAGCTGCACCAATCTGGAATCGCTCCTGTAGCTTATTGATTCCCGAAGTCCCGGTTTGTGTACTTATTGAAATGATGTTTCTACTCAGTAGGGTCCAGTCATTATTAATTTTTAACCCATAACCCAGGGTATTCAGATAGGTATCACTATTTACTCCAAATCGGGCTTCTGCTCGAGCCGATCCTTTCCAATTCTCGTTTCCGGTATACTCAACAGATGTAGAAATAGCTGTTCCGTCGTTTCTGTTCGGCCCCATTACCGTAAATATCCTTTCGAAACCTGCATTCAAGCCCAGACCTTCACGAAGTACAAATTTGTTTCTCAGTCCAATTGAAGCCTGCCCTGATCTTCCGTCGTTAGCATCATTCATGCGGTATTCACTGAATACGCGGCCATTTTTCATGTAGCTGGCATCAATACCAAATACAGTATTATTTCTTTGCGCATTACTTTGGAGGGTATATCTACCGGCAGCAGTTGAAGCAAACTCATGATTGATATATGCCTTTCCAATATTACTAATCTTATAATTAGCACCTATCCCAATGGTTTTCCTGTCTGCGGCATTAAGATCCTGCTCATATTCACCAAAAGCTGAAGCTCCTGTAAGGAACGGAATCTTAGAAGTCACCTTACTTCTCAGGTTAGTATTGGTCACATCACCGGAAGTACTATTAGTTTGTTCTGTATATCTCACCCCCAGTTCCGCATTAATTGAGCCTCCGATCGATTGCCTTAATCCAACCAGAGAACCGAGGGTTTGATCTCCGGTTGTATCATTTCTTGTAAGCACGAACTCTGCATTTAGATTGGTACCCTTAGAAATATCAAACCTACCACGTGCCCGTGCTTCAGTTCTGGATTGACCAAGTGAAGCTCCTTTATTATCAAAGTTTTCATCAGAACGCCCAACCTGACCGCGAATCTCATATCCTGTACCCTTATGCTGGATTTCAACCCTTGCAGCATTACCTGTTCCTGACTCATCAGAAATCGTTCTTACCGCTTCAGCAACTACTTTGGTATTATCGCCAAGCTCGAACTTTAGTTTGCTATTTGCCATCGTGAATTCATTGGTAGGATTGTTATCCTGTACAATACCCGCTCCAATGTTCAAGCCTTTCGCTACTTCTACATCCCCACTTACCCCACCTATTAGATAGCGTTCTGAATCGTTCTCTACTTCATAAGTAGCACGGATGAATACAGGATTGAAGTTATTGTCTACACTAAAGATCGGGTTGCGGAAGGTGATGGTTCCCGTGAACGGATCGATTACGTAGTCAGTAAATCTTGTTAAGCGCTCTCTGTTTAATATCAAGCTAGGATCATTTGGAACACCTAAGGTATCCAGTCCAACGAATTGCTCTCTATCATAAGTGATGATCTCAATGATTTCACTGTTATCGATAAGATCGTTATCGGGCAGTTCGTACCTGGAAATACCCTGAGCTCTGAACTCCCGGACTCTACGCGCGGATACCGCACTTACCCCAAATGCATCAAGGGATACTCTTCCTTCTTCAAGATGAGTCTTTACCCCGTTTTGTGACCTGGTATATCCACCAAGTTGGATATCCTGATCATTTTGTTGTGTGATGAAATCTCCATAGAGCACATAGGTTTTACCCCTATCAAGCCTTAGATATAATCTTCCTGAAGACTGAGCATCAAAACCTTTTACTGATGATTCGCCATATACCGGGTAGAACTCTTCAGGGCGAATATCACGGAACAAGCGTTGTTCTTCTTGCTTCTCAGAGTCATAACCAGCGGTTAGAAGTGTTTTACCTGATACCTTACCTTTTAAGAAGAAGGCGAAGCGCCCATCAGCCGTAAAGTTATTCATGCTGTAAGACAGCTCTTTTAGCTCCCTTTCAAAGCCATCATTATCTGCAGCACTGGCAATATTCAAAGGCTCTCTAAATCGCAGAGTTCCTTCAATAATACCTGCAGCAATCATAGGCCGTAGATCAGGCAGAAATTCTACTTTTGCTTCTCCATATATAATACCTACTGATGCTCTTACCTTCACCGACTTCGGTTCGATAGTAGATCGTAATTCGAACTGAGCTTCTCCATTTTCTATGAATACCTGTGTTCCAGGTTCGTTTTGATCCAAATCAGGCACTTTCCAGACTCCAAATTCATTATCTAGAGTTACTGGCATCCTTGAACCAATAGTTAATCCTGACTCATCTTCCAGCCGAACATTTACAAGAGCAAATGAATTACCATCTGCCTGCACATTATTGCGTGGTACTGTAACTACCACTTTAGTGAGTTCACCCGGAGTAAGTACCCTGATGCTTTTTGAAGCCCGGATATTTCCAAATGGATCACCTTCAACTAACTCTATAGTGTTTATGCCTGGTTTGAGGTCTAAACTCACATATTCCCATACCTGGATTCCTTTTTCAGATAATGTAGAACGCTGACCTATTCTATCGGAACTAATTAATTCTCCATTCACAAACAGATCAAACAAGGCTCCCAATTTACCTTTTGCCCAGATGGTTACTTTTTCACTTTTCAGAGTATCACCGTCAGCAATGTTTATTATATCTAATTCCTGGTCGGCATCTAGTATTAGTTCCTCGATGGACCTGGCAAGAACTTCTGTTGTATCAACTTCACCTGGATTAATGGCATCCACTTCTTCTCCAGGTGTTGCCACTCCTCTTTCTATATTAATAGCCTTCTCGTTGCCAATGGTGCCACTAGCCCTGCTTGAGTTACCACCCCCACCTACTCGTTCGTTCAATGAGAAGTTTTGCTTTAATGATTTAGCAAGGCCATCACCTTGCTTCTCTTCCATCAATGCTTTTCGGTTATTGATTTCTTCTGTGATCTCAGCACTACACTCACAAACTGCAAAATCGGCGCGATGAAGTTCGCCTTTCTTAACGTCAACAAAACGGCTGCTTGGATCGAAAGCATGTCGGTTGTCCAGCACTTTCATTTTAGCTCCAACCGGAAGCGAGTAATTATCCAGTTTTAGGACATGCTTATTGGGATTGATAGCATAGAAGGTGTACATACCATTGCTATCTGTAATCACATAATTACCATTTTCCAGGTAAAGCCTCACGCCCGGAATTCCCATCTCGGAACCATCCTGCATATTGTCTTCATTACAATCCATGAAAACCTTACCAATGATTAAGGCTTCATCCGAGAACACTCCTCCCCGTACTTCTACCTTAACTTTAGCTTCGTTACTTGTTTTGATGATCAGTTCATCACTTCTAACTATAGCAACGTTGATACCCTCACTCCGATCGGAACCTGGACCGAGGTATACTCTATAGGTAAGTTTCAAAGTTTGTCCCGGATCAATATCTCCAATCATAAACTCAAGATCCGGGCCAACACCCCCAGCTGGATCAGGCAACTCAACTCCATCCAGTTTTGCTGAACCAAGCTGATACTCGAAACCAAATGGCAGCTCATCAAATACACTTAGGTTTTCTACCGTATTTACTGCCTGACTCTTAAGCGTGATGGTATAGTTAATGAAGTCACCAATCTCAGCTACCGACCGGTCTACTGTTTTGGTAGCTAACAGTACGCCTAAAGCTTGTGGATCGAGCGGGATATCGAAGTCCATTCCAACCGGATCACCTGTTATCTCGAAATCCAGGCCAAATGAGGCATTCTCATCAATGATTCTATCTCCTGGCAGAGAATCTGCTGGTACGATTGAACTAAAGGTATAGCCAGTTGGAGGAGTAACTTCCATTCGGTAGGTACCCGGTTGCAGGAATGGGAACCTGTATTTTCCTCTCGAATCACTGGTATATTCGCTAGCCGTAACTTCTCGTCCGTTTGCTGTTCTTACAACTGCAAGGCCGCCAGGATTTCCACCATTGTTTGCTCCTGTAACATCAATGATGGTTACTTCCGCACCTTCTATTACTGCATTCGTTTCGCTATCGAAAATAATACCGAATGGATCGACCATCACTTCTGCGGTTACGGATGTACCTACTCCACCACTTATTCCACCACATTCAAGAATTGCTTCAATTACATCATCCTCTATGGTTTCCTTAATCTTATTGTCTTTTACAATCGGGTGAACGCTTCCATCTCTTGTAGGTATCTCTTCCTCGATTCTAAAGACCGCCGTATTTGGCCCGGTTTCTACCCCTTTATAAAACTCCTGGTCACCGGTCCCTCTTGATCTTAGTTCGATATCTACGATCTCGATTTCATCCCTTCTTTCGTTACAGGCAGAGGCAGTAGCCTGGATATGAAGTGGTTCACCTATTCCTGAAGTCCCTGTTTCTTCATCAAAGCCACTATCGGTAAAGTAATCGATACTTGCTGTTACTCCTGGTAATTCAAGAACCACATCATTAGAGGCAGCTGCAACAGTGATGTCTCCTTCTGGATCAACAAAAGACACCTCGGCAATATTGATGATAGAGTCAGAAGCTGTTTCATTAATCATTACTTCAAATGAAGCTTCGAATCTCTCTCCTATTTCTAAAGAATCGTAGCCAACTCCAATTACATGAACCTGGGTTAAATCTTCTGGAGGAGTAGTAGTGTATTCAAAATCCTCTCCATCGTTTACTTTATAGTATGCAGTTCCATTTGGTACATCAGTAAAGGATACAAAAGTAAGGTTCGCAGGAATCGAATCTGTTAAGACTACTTTCTCAACAGTATTTCCATCTACCAGAATCTCTCTAGGAAGAGCCGTTAAATCACCAATATTCTCTCCACGAATCAGATACTGGAAGTTTTCTCCTCTTTCTATGTCATCGATACCAATCTGTTCTTTTTCGAGGTCTATAATTGCTCCGATCTGTATGGTAATGGTATCTCTATTTACAACCGTGATACCAGCTTCTCTTGCAGTAGCTTCAAATACCATAATCGAAGATTGAATAGCCCTGTCCTCATCAGGACTAATCCACCCTATATAGCTTGTTTCAAATTCCTGCCCTGGCTCAAGGACCACTGAGGTAGTAATGGTATCCGTGTTTGCAAGCGCATTACTTTGCCCCACTAATCCGGTATTCGTCCAGGCGATATCCTGCATATCGAAATCATCACCTGTAGTATTGTAACCTTTGATATCAATAGTTAGAGGCAGTGTACCATCGTTACGTACATAGTGGCTGAATTCAACATTTCTTCCCCTGAATTCAGTAATCGAATTGTTTGGCCAGAAATTGAACTCCAGGATTCCATCAACAACAACAGTTACTTCATTAGAGAAGGCATCTTGTTCTTCTCCTGCCTCTATATAAGTAGCTGAAACCTGATTAATAATTTCCTGGCCCGGAGGCGGAGTCTCTTGTGCATAGACCTCTCCTACAACGCCGATTATGGCGAACATCAAGAAGCTGATATGTAGGAAAAATCTATTCACTATTTGTTTTTAAAGAGAAGCAGGGCTACCAACCCCACTTCCATGTCTGGGTTAAGAATTAGTTATCGACTACCACCGCAAATTCTATCGTGAATTTGTGGGTAGGTTGAAGTGAAGTTGCTGTCACTTTTACCGTTCCAGTTCCACCAATACCTGGGTTAGCTGGGTCAAGGGCCAGGCCAGTGATTGTTCCTATATTGGTAGTTACCGTTGCAACAGAAGCGATCGTGGTATAGGAAGGCACAACATCCTGAACAACCAAGGTGGTAATTGGTTGAGAACCATCATTCACTACCTCGATACTATACCATACGGTATCTCCAGGGAATACATTGAATTGGCTTGTAGTGTATGAACCAGGCGAGCCGTTTGCATCAGGCGCCTGGAACTTCTGGATAGAAACCACCCCAAGCTGTACCTCAGTTTGATCGTTGTTGAATGCATCAGCTAAGCCAACAGTTCCTTCATCTGAAATAGTGAGGGTAGTGGTTACTGTAGAACCGTCAGTAAGACCAGTACTTGCATTTACAATAACGATAAACCTTACCTGGTCACCGAAATTCAAGGCTCCGATAGCTGCTGGAAAGTCAAACGTGCCTGAAGTTGCTGCAGTAGTTAGAGCAGAATCGGCGCTGGTTACAATACCATTCTCATCGGTATCCCAATAAACTACAGCTCCCCAGCCATTTGGCACCGAATTGGTTAACTCAACATGGAAGTCTGTATTCGTGCCATCGTTTTCTGTTACGTTACTATTTACCGTAAACGTGTGGATGTAATCTACCGAACCACCCGGAGAAACTACCCCGGTTTGAGAAGCAGTAAGCGAAATACTTCGTACAGTGTTTACTGTTACCCGCTCATGCTTAACATCAATAGCACCTGATGTCTGTGATAAAGCACGTACATAAATCTCATTATCTCCAGGTGCAAAACCAGCTGGAATATTAATGGTGAGGTTTACTTCGGCAGAATCTCCTGAGGCAATTGGTCCTACATCAGTAATGATGGAATTACCATTATTAGGATCACGGAAGTTAGCCGTCCAGTTAGTTGGAAGAGCATCTGTAACCGCAATATCACCACCAGTAGCCGTAGTATCGATACCATAATCAAGCTTATACGTATCCTGCTGGTTACTGGTATTGGTAATCCAAAGACTGAAGGTTACCGTGTTATTTGGATTGGTTGTGATGGTTGTAACCGGGTTCGTTTCAGGACCTTGCCCAACACCTGTTCCCGTTCCAATAGCACCATTATTGGTAATATCAACCGTAGGTACGGTAATCCCTTCCAACTTATCCACGTGGAAATCACTTTCACTTGGATCGTTTTGTGAAGTAAGGGTTTTTACTACAGAGTATGGTCCACCACTTACACCAGAAGGAAGATTTACCTGAAGGATTACCACTATGGTATCACCTACCGCTACTGGTCCGGTATTGAAAATACCACCTGCTCCCACTGTAAACGGCGAAGTGGGCTCATCATTCGCATCCGCCTTAAAGTACGTTAGCGTTGCACTTGGAGGGAAGGTGTTATTTGACACCGTGATGTCGTAGGTATCCGTTGCCGTACCCTGGTTCACGAATTTGTTAACAAAGTTAACAATTGCACCTTGATCTACTTCGCCAATACTAACCGTATCAGCTCCTACCGACTCAATATCGTAGTTTTCATCAACGATAATATCGGCAGCGTTGGTAGAAGTAGGGGTTGGAGCATCATCATGAGAATATGAACCTGTGTTGAGGATGGTATTTCCTTCGGTACCTGCATCTACGGTCACTTTAAAGCTTACTGTACCTGAGGCACCCGAGTTGATACTAGCAATTGCAATGATTACCGAATCTGCCGCTCCGGTATTATTGAACTCATAAGTTATACCAGAGGCCGTCTCACCCGTACCAGCATCCGTTAATGGAATACCAGTTGCACCAGACCATACCCCGGAACCAGCAACATAAGTTACCCCTGCCGGAAGTGGATCTTTAATAACAAGATTACTTGCATCTGAGTTACCACCACCTTCTGCATAAGTAAAGGTATAGGTTACCGTATCACCAACTGCAACGTTCTGAACACTTCGGTTTTTCTGAACATTAACAACCGCATCTTCATCTACCGTGGTAGTATTTGTTGTTGAATCTGCCTGGCTAACATCGAAGTCAGAAGTAGCTTTGATCTGGAACGTTTGAACTTCTCCATCATTCGCAGTTAACGGCACATCTGCTACAATAACGATACCGTAGGTAAATGGATTACCCCCGATATTCCCGGGAAAGGAAATGTTTGGAGTTTCGAATATCTCAGTAAAGTTATCCGGTGTTCCGTCAAAGTCGGTATCCGGATATATCCTGATATTCTCGTAACCGAAATCCCCACTACCCTCCAGGGTGGTAAGGTCGAATTTATCGGTCCCGTTACCCGTGTTGGTAATGGTATGTGGAAAGGTTGCCTGACCACCAGGACCTACGGTTTTTGTAATACCCGCGTTAATGGTTACCCCTGCAATTTGCTGCACGATAGTTTCTACCGTGTTAGAAGTAACCGATTGCCCGGTACCCGTGTTATCAACATAGGTTGCACTTGCCTGGTTACCGATAGCAGTAGCTGCCGGAGGCACCTGAGCGAATACATCAAGAGATGTAACGCCTAGTAAAACGCCAAAAACCAGGAACAATCCCGCGAGGCGTGAAGCCAAGCTGCGTGTTCGTTGTGTTTTATGTGTATACATGGATTCTATCCTGTTTAGGTTTAGAATTATTGATTTATTGTTTGTTTGATTTTCCATAAGACTTAGTTATCTATCACCTTAACTCTGGCGACAAGAATGACTTGTTCCCCCGCATCGAGTGACGGAACCAACCAGCGTAGTCGGCGGTATTCGCGCCCCGGAACCTCTTCAGTCACTGTGGTTCCGTCAGGTTGTCGCACTTGACGAGTTAAGGGTAGTCGTTGGAAAGTGTTACCAGTATTGGAGAGGCTGGCGCCCTCTAAGCTTGGGTTTGCTGTCTCAACCAGGTATTCCATCCCAAGCGGAATTGGAAGCACTGGCATGAGCTGTGATATGCTATTACCCAAATTGTTTGCGTAAGTAAGCCGGTATTCGATGAGATCACCCGGTCGTACTTCAGTAGTTTCGGTTGCAATTTCTTCACCAGCTTCGTTAGTGGTGATGTTGTAAACTTGGAGAACAGATGAGACTCCATTTTCCTGCTGAGCTAAAACTTGTACAGTCGAACCCAGACATAGCAATGCCAAGAGAATTAACTTAGTTTTCATGGTACCTATTTTTTGATTGAAGTTGCATGCATTTTCTGTACATAAAGAAAATACCACATGCCCCTTCCAGAGCCGGTTAGATTGGATTAATAAAGACCTAAAAAAAGTCTTGATTAATATTAGAGAAGCTTAATAAAAGTACCGTTTTAAGACCCCTAAAGACTAAATTTCTTCTAATGAAAAATTACATCGCTAATTTTTATTAGTACAATAAATATAAATTTATATTGTACTTTTTATTACTCTTTTTATTATTAACTAAAACAGTGTTAAGTAATTTTAAAAACTTTTTGCTTCCCTGATCTCATGAATCCTCTTACCTTCAAAAAAAATTGCTCATGATTTCAAAGGAAGTATTAAAGAAAATTCGTAAGCTGGAAATCCAGACTAAAGGGCTTGTGAACACCCTGTTCGGAGGTGAATACCAATCTGCTTTTAAAGGTCGTGGAATGGCGTTTTCAGAGGTTAGAGCGTACAATTACGGCGATGACATTAGGCAAATAGACTGGAATGTTACCGCCCGAACCGGCGATCCTTACATCAAAATTTTTGAAGAAGAGAGAGAACAAACGCTGATGCTTTGTGTTGATATTTCGGCCAGCGGAGTGTTCGGAAGTCACAATCAGAGAAAGATGGATGTGGCCATTGAAATCTCTGCCGTGCTTGCCTTTAGCGCGATAAAAAATGGCGATAAAGTGGGCTTGGTTTTGTTTAGTGATGGGGTAGAAAAGGTCGTCCCTCCTAAAAAAGGAAGAACTCACGTACTTCGTTTGATTAGAGAACTTTATACTACACGCCCAAAAGGCCGGGGTACGGATATCGCGGATGCGTTAGGCTATGTTAACCGGTTATTAGACCGCCGTGCTATCGTCGTTCTTGCTTCCGACTTCCAGGATGAGGACTACGAAAAGCAACTCCGAATTACCAATCAGAAACACGACTTGGTAAGTATCATCATTAATGATCCACTTGAAGACGAGCTACCTAATATAGGCCTTGTCCCCTTTCGGGATGCTGAATCTGATAAGGAAGTACTGATCGATACATCAAATAAGGCGGTGAGAATGCAGTATGCAAAGAAGAAACGAGCTCATAAAGATCAACTGGGAGAAGCTCTTCTTAAAATGAAGGTGGATACAGTGAACGTTAGCACTAATAAATCCTATGTTCGCCCTCTTATGAACTTCTTTCAACGCAGAATGAGTAGGTATTGAACATTGAACATTGAACATTGAACATTGAAAAATTGCTCACTGTTCAAAGACCCTCCTAAATATCAGTAACTAAACTCACGGGAAGCCAACATAGGCTTACCTATTTGATTTAATTGAAACTTATACCTTTCAATGGTAAGCTCAAACTTCGGCATTTCTGACTCATCGACTGCTTTAGAAGGAGGCAGCTCTAACGTCAATGGATTTACAGGCTGGTTGTTTTTGTATACCCGATAATCAAGGTGTACTCCCGTCACTCTCCCCGTTCTACCTACATAACCAATTACCTGTCCTTGCTTTACTTTTACTCCTGATTTTATCCCCGGGCCAAAGCCATTTAAATGCAAATAAGCAGTAGTATACGTGCTGTTATGTTTAATCTTAACAATATTTCCGTTTGGGCCTCTATATCTCGATTCGATAATTGTACCATCCCCTACAGCTATAACCGGGGTACCAAGAGGAGCAGCATAATCTACTCCGTAATGAGGCATTCTTCTTTTTAGTACAGGATGGAAACGGCTGTGCGAAAAATTTGAACTTATTCTTTGAGAGTAAGTAAATGGTGCCTTAAGCAATGCTTTTTGAACCCCTTTCCCATTACTATCAAAATACCCGGCCCTATCATTAGTCTCATAGAAATAGGCATCATACTTTTCATTCTTATGCACAAATTCAGCAGCCAGGATTTTACCAACCCCATATGGATTCCCGTCCACAAGTTGTTGTTCATAAATTACTTTGAAAGAATCATTCTCATATATCCTGAAGAAATCAATCTGCCATCCAAAAATCTCGCTAAGCCTGTTTCCTAGTAGTGGATCTTGTCCGTTTTCAAGTAATGATTCGTACAGAGAAGAAGTGATAACACCAGAAGTCTCGGAAATTCTTGTAGTAATCTCCTTTTTCCCTTTTTTCACTTCTATATCTTCTTCAAAGTCAAAGACTACATAGTTAAGTAAATCAGAGTGCAGGATTAACCGGTTCAATGCCTGGCTTTCTTCATCAAGATAGGCGATATAGCGTTGGCCAGGCTGGATTCTATTCGTTCTGAATTTACCTTTCGATTTTTGAACTACTTCATCAATTTCTTTTGGGCTTATATCAAGCCCTTTTAATATCAGATACAGGCTCTCATTTCTTCTTACTCTTTTCTCCTGAACTAAGTCTCCGCTTACCTGAAACCCATAGCCATCCAGCACTGGAGATTCTTCAATTTCAACAAATGAATCGATAGTTACGGAGGGGACATCCTCCTTGTATCCAGATTCAGAACCAAAAAATGAACAACTGGTAAGAACACAAAGCAATGCAACGCTTTGCAACAATCTTCTAACCCTTTTCTTTTGCATATACCTATAGATGATTTATCGGGATGAGGATACGAATTTCCATAACCTTTTCATAGGAACCATTTTTTACATCTAAAGCCACAATTAGGTACGCACATTTAATTCAATATCTGCTATTTTTGGAGCTTTTAAGATGAACCTTAACGATTTGATGCCCAATAAAGCGAATTCTTTCAAGATTCTGATTTTTTTTATTGTGTTTGTTTCCGGATGGCTGATTCCTGATTTAGTGCAGGCTCAATCAGCAACAGCCAGGGCATCAAAAGATTCACTTACGGTTGGGGAGCTTTTTGATCTTTCAATTACGCTAAGAGTCGAACAAGCCTATCAGCGCATCATCTTCCCAGATTCTACCGCTTTTCCTCCAATCATCGAATTTATCGTAAGTAGACAATTTCGGTTAACCGACTTTGCTGATAGTGTACAATATCAGCTTCAATTTTTTGCAGATCAGGATATCACCCTCCCTCCTTTCCCGGTTATTTTGATTTCCGATGCAGACACGAATTTGATTTTCACTAATCCTGTATCTCTCTATTTCAAAACGGTGCTTCCTTCTGAAGATGCTGACCTTAAACCCCTAAAGCCTATTTTTGATTTATCCGGTTTTCCATGGGCCTGGTTTATTATCATTTTGGGGATCCTGATGGCAGCCATTTTGGCTTACTTTACCTTCTTTAGGAAGAAAGAGGAAGAAACAGAACCAGAAGTTATTGAGGCTATTCCATTCCACAGCCCATTAGCAGGTCTCGAGCAACAACTGTTGAAGCTCAAAAATGAATACAACCTGGCTGAAACGAAGGACTATAAGTATTTCTACACTACGCTAAGCGATTCTATACGAGAGTATTTTGAAGAGCTGTATAATATACCTGCCCTTGAATCTACATCGAGGGAGTTGTACCGATATATGGATGCTTTTGGAGTCGATCATGAAATGATTAAAAGTACCCGACAGGTGTTGAACAGATCGGACATGGTAAAATTTGCCAAGTTCACCCCTTCCCTGGATGATGCCTGGTCGTGCTACCAATTCGCGATTGACTTTCTTGACCGGGCCCGAACAGTAGACGCATCCAGAATTTCCAGGAAGAAGGCCATCTTTGAAGCCGAACAGCATGCTGAAAGACATTCAGAGGAGGTTGAAGATGGAATGGGCTAATCCCGAATGGTTCTGGGCTTTGCTATTGCTCCCAATCTTATTGGGAATGTACTTATACCGGTTTTTCACAAAAAAACGGCCTAGTCTTACTTTTTCATCAACTTCCATTTTTGAAGGAATAAGCGGGAATTGGAAGAGACATTTGCATTGGCTAAACCTGGCTCTTTTTCTTACAGGCATCACACTTCTCATTTTGGCCATGGCGCGTCCTCAACTTAAGCTCACTACCATCGAACGTAATGCAGAGGGTATCGATATTGTAATGGTACTGGATATGTCTTCTTCGATGAGAGCAGAAGATTTAAAACCCAACCGCTTTGAAGCTGCCCGGGAAGTAGCTACAGAATTTGTTGAGAAACGTATTTCTGACAGGATAGGTCTCGTTACTTTTGCAATGAAAAGCTTCACTGTTTGCCCGCCAACTTTAGATTACCGGTTATTAAAGCAGTTACTTGGTGAAGTTGAAATGGGAGTCATAGAAGATGGAACTGCCATTGGAATGGGTATTGCCACAGCTATAAACCGACTTAAGGATAGCGAGACCGAAAGTAAAATCATTATCCTACTTACAGATGGACAAAATAATGCCGGAGAGATAGATCCAGTAACTGCCGCAGATCTTGCTGTTACCTACGGAATAAAAATTTATACTATTGGAGCAGGAACCCGGGGGACTGCCCCTTACCCGGTTCAGGACCCGATCTTTGGCCGTCGCTACCAGAATATCCCGGTTAATATTGATGAAGAAATGCTAACCAGCGTTGCAGAACTCACTGGTGGCCGTTATTACAGAGCTACCGATACTGAACAGCTTTTCAGTATTTATGAGGAAATTGATGAGCTGGAGAAATCCAAAGTTGAGGAAATTATTTACACCGATTACGAAGACCGGTATCCTTTTTACCTTCAACTCTCCATTTTGATGTTGTTAACCGGTTTTTTAATTGACAGAATCTGGTTGAAAAACCTGGTCCAGTATTAGTTTTTAAACTCATCTCTATACATTCCTTTCCGTATCTTCTCCCGCTTTAAATTTTTAGAACCTTTCAATCATGTCGCTGGAGAGTATACGCTCCTCAATTTCCAATAGTGCTTCTGTTGCAGATTCAATTGCTGCTATGAAACAGAATAATGAGCTGATTTTAAAAGGGAGTATAGGTTCCTTCTTTCCGTTCCTAATTGCTGAACTCACCAAAGAATACCAAAACATACTGGTTATCACCGATACTGATGAAGATGAGCGGTTTTTGAAATCGGATCTATCCATCCTTGTTGAAAAAGGTATCGTCCACTTTCCTTCAACACATCTAAAGCCCTATGACAACGAACAAATTGTTGATTCAGGGTTATTGGTACAGCGCTCTGAAGCTCTTCAGGAAATTCAACAGGGTACGGCTTCCATCTCGATTGCATCGGCAGAAGGCATTTTCGAAAAGGTAGCTCCTCCTTCTGTATTGGATTCAGTTAGTATTGTTCTCTCTAAAGGAGATGAGATCGACCTTGAAAAATTGAGGACAGAGCTTGTGGATCAGGGATATCAACCTGTTCGATTCGTTGATGAGCCTGGTGAATATGCCATTAGAGGTGGAATCTTAGATGTGTTTCCGTACTCAGGTGAATATCCTCTTCGTTTTGAGTTTTTTGGGGATGAAATCGATTCTATTCGAGAATTTGATGCCGATTCGCAGCGCTCGATTTCTTTCCTGAATCAAGCCCGGATTGTTCCAAACCTTTCTGATTTACCTGATACAAAGAAAGCTTCTCTCCTCAACTATTTTGACAAGGGAACCCTGGTTATCCTAAAAAACCCTGCCTTAATTTTTGCTTCGCTCAATGAGAAATTCCAACATGCTGAAGAACGACATAAGCAACTTGAAGTTGACAATATACCATCTCCGGGTCAGCTCTTTGTGTCTAAAGAAGAATTAGAAAAGGAGCTCTCAAAATTTGAGAATACCTTAATCACGGGGAACCAGGTAAAATCCTTTTCAAATACCGCATCTCATTCATTTGATATAAAACCTCAGCCGGATTTCCATGGAAACTTCAAACTATTAAGAGAAAACATTGAGGGAAATTCCGAAAAAGGAATCCAGACTTTTATCCTTTGTGACAATGACGGCCAAAAAACCCGATTTGAAGAATTACTTGGCGAACCTACACCTGGTTTGAATTATGCGTTGGTTGTAGAATCCCTTCATGAAGGATTTATCTTTCCTGAATCAAAACTGGCATTATATACCGATCACCAGATTTTTAACCGATATCACAGGCCTAAAGTCAGAAAAAGAAGGTACTCGGGAGGTATTTCTTTCAAAGAGCTTAAAGATCTCAGTATTGGCGATTATGTAGTTCATGTTGATTATGGAATAGGAAAATTCGCGGGGTTCAAGAAGATCAAAGTAAAGGAAACTGAACAGGAAGTGGTTGTTCTAAGATACCAGGAAGAATCACTGCTCTATGTAAATGTTTCCAGCCTTCACAAGCTTCAGAAATACTCCGGGAAAGAGGGCACGGCGCCAAGGATAACAAAACTAGGCTCGGGGGAATGGGCTCGAAAAAAGGCTCAAACCAAGAAGAAAGTAAAGGATATCGCCAGGGAGTTAATCCAACTTTATGCCAAGCGTAAAATGCAGAAAGCATACGCATTTTCAGGTGATCAGGGATGGCAAACTGAGCTTGAAGCCCGGTTCGAGTACGAAGAAACCCCAGATCAGGATGAAGCTATAAAAGCGGTAAAGGTTGACATGGAAAGCACTCAACCCATGGATCGGTTGGTGTGCGGAGATGTAGGATTTGGCAAGACGGAGGTGGCCGTCAGGGCTGCTTTTAAAGCAGTAATGGATAATAAGCAGGTTGGGGTATTGGTGCCTACTACTATCCTTGCTGAGCAACATGCCAAAACCTTTACCAAAAGAATGAAAGAATTCCCGGTTAGGATTGAAGCTCTTTCCAGGTTCAAAACCAAGGCAGAACAATCAAAAGTGATTGAAGAGCTTAAAGGGGGAAACATGGATATCGTGATTGGCACGCATAGATTGTTATCCAAAGATGTGAAGTTCCATGACCTTGGGCTCATTATTGTAGATGAAGAACAGCGCTTTGGGGTATCTGCTAAGGAGAAGCTTAAAGAATTTCGCGCTTCGGTTGATGTATTAACACTTACTGCAACTCCTATTCCGCGAACCCTTCAATTCTCGTTAATGGGCGCACGGGATTTGAGCGTGATTAACACTCCTCCTCCTAACCGCCAGCCCGTTTACACGGAAATTCACAGCTTCAACGAGGAGCTTATTCGGGATGCTATTCTCCAGGAAATGAGCCGGGGCGGACAGGTGTTCTTCATTCACAACCGGATTAAAAATATCGAAGAAGTAGCCGACATGATTCGAAGGCTCGTTCCCGATACCCGTGTTCGTTTTGGTCATGGGCAGATGAGCGGGCCTCAGCTCGAGAAGATCATTGGAGATTTTTACCAACATAAGTTCGATGTACTGGTATCTACCAACATCGTTGAAAATGGAATTGATATCGCAAATGCCAATACCATAATTATCAACAATGCCAATAACTTTGGACTAGCGGAATTGCATCAGCTTCGCGGACGAGTTGGCAGGTCAAATCGCAAAGCTTTTTGTTATCTCATCACCCCTCCTATCGAGACCTTAACTCCTGAAGCAAGAAAACGCCTTCTTGCTCTGGAGGAATTTTCTGACCTTGGATCTGGATTCAATATCGCCATGCGTGATCTAGATATTCGGGGAGCCGGGGATATTCTAGGAGGAGAACAAAGTGGCTTTATTAATGATATCGGCTTCGATCTGTACACAAAAATCCTCAACGATGCTGTACATGAACTAAAAGAATCTGAGTTCTCCGACTTGTTTGATGGAGTTGAAGCAGAAGTTGATCTTCCAGAAACAACGGTAGAGTTTGATGCCACTGCCCTTCTTCCCCAGGAATATGTATCGGATAATGTGGAAAGGCTTAACCTCTATCGAAAGCTTTCTCAGTCCAAATCAGAGAAAGAAATCGAAGAATGGAAGGAAGAAATCCAGGATCGGTTTGGGCCTATTCCAAAAGAAGCAGAAACACTGATCTTAGCAAGCAAAATCAAGCTCTCTGCTCCGCAAAGTTTCTTCACTAAAGTGACTATCCGGGCAGGAAGAATGTGGTGTGTATGTCCAAAAACAGGAAGTGAACTGGGCGATCAGTATTTCCAGAGTGGCCGCTTTCAAAAAACCCTGGAGAAAATGGAACAGCTTAAACCGGAGTTATTCCAGGTTATTCAAAAGAATGATACCGTCCGCTTCGCGATCCAGGATGTCCCAGACTATGAGGCCGCGCTTACTTTTTTGAAAAAACTCCTGTAATAAGTCATCCTGATCCCGACAAGTCGGGAGAAGGATCAACTAATCTTAATTACTCATTATTCTGTTGATTCTTCGCCTAAGCTCAGAATGACTAAGTATTGAGTTAAAGTTCAGGATGACTTAAAAGAGCAAATATCCGCGAGGTACGAAGCGGTCTCAATGAGATTGCTTCGCTTTGCTCGCAAAAGTATCTTCATGACTTAGAAGCCTAACAAATGTCGATAGTAGATAAAAAATACATATCCCTCATCAAATCCGGTCAACCCGTCGCTTTCCCTACAGAAACGGTGTACGGGCTCGGAGCCGATGCATGGAATCCATCTTCCATTGCTAAAGTATTTGAGATAAAAGGCCGCCCTTCAGACAACCCTTTAATTGTTCATGTTTCCGGTATCGATCAGGTGGATGATTTTGTTGAGGAAGTAACGGAAACAGCTAAGTTGCTCATGGACAGTTTTTGGCCCGGACCTCTTTCCCTGGTGCTAAAAAAGCAAGCTAAAGTACTTGATGCCATCTCTGCAGGACTGGATACGGTAGCCATTCGGATGCCGGACCACCCACTTGCTCTTGAACTCATTACACAAACTGGCCCCCTTGTGGCACCCAGCGCCAATACTTCGGGGAAACCAAGCCCTACAAAAGCAGAGCATGTTCGCCAGGATTTCGGAGAAGATTTCCCTGTTATTGATGGAGAAGCAACAAAGATTGGCCTTGAGTCAACAGTCATTGACCTGACAGACTTAAATCCAGCAGTTCTTAGGCCGGGAAGCATCAGCCGAAAGCAAATCGAAGAAGTACTTGGTGTTGATGTAGAAGAATCTTTCTTCCATCATATAGAAACACCAAAAAGCCCCGGACAAAAGTACTCCCACTATAAACCAAAAGCAGAGGTGCGATGGCTTACCGAAGAAGATGACCTTTCTGATCCCTCTACCCTCTTTCTTCTTCAGGAAGGTGAACTAAAAGCTGATAATCTTGTCTACTATCACGGCGATTTATCCCAAATGGCCAGAGAGTTATATGACCGGTTTAGACAGGCGGATTTGGAAGGGTTCAAAAAGGTATTAATTGAACTTATGGATGAAGAGCACCCAATGTCCAGTACCTTGATGAATCGAATCAGTAAAGCAATTTAATGATTTAACTATGCCTTTCGAGACGGTTAAAAAGTGAACAATCAGATAATACACAAGCATTACTTGCTATACTATTTCAGAGCTGATTCTTCTTATGAGACCAAAAAAGTCCCGCATATATTGTTATGAGCGAAGCTTATTGATTCATCCTATCTAATGATTACTCTATCATTATCATATTTCGGGGTAATAAAAAACATTATTTAACCGCATAATTATGCGGTTAAATAATTGTTTATCTTGTTTTAATTGCTAAAAAAATTTACGTCTTTACAGTCAATAAAAAATCTATAAAACTGATTATATGAATTCCAAAAAGTTGAAATTTATAGGATTCATCATATTATACCTCACTCTTTCAATTCCAGCTTTTGCTCAAGTGGAGGATAAAATTCCAGTGGTTCTAGTAAATTTTGAGCAAGGAGTATTTGAATACAATGGTACCAATGTTCTTCCATTTGATACTCAATTTTATATCAAGGGAAAAATTGACAAGTCAATAGAAAGCGTTTCTATTACTATTAAAGGACAAAGAAAAGGATTATTTGCTGTATCTGTTTCTAATGCGAATAGTTGGGATAGAAATACTTTTAACAAGGACTCTGAGTTTTTTTATGTTCGAATGAGAAGCTTACCACCCAATGTTAGGTATACTGCTAACTTGGAAATAAAAAGACGCTTAGATGATAGTAATGAGCACGTGAAGGCTTCAAAAAAAATCTATATAGACGCTATAAAAGAATTATTTAACGATACCCCATCGGAATGTACTGATATAGATAAATGGAGAGAAAAAGTAATTAATAATATTAGAGATGATAATTTAAGTGTCACTTTTCCTAACAATGAAGGCTTATTTGATCCTTCTGTAGAACTTTGTGATAATATCCCAAATTTAATCAATGATATACTCGCTTTAGAAAATAAAGTATTTAATCCAAGAGAGGAGGCCATTGATAATGAAGATACAGAGAATGATATAGTTGGGTTTAAAGAAATTATCGAATACCAATTGGAAGAGATATACAATTCAAAATATGATCTGAGTCTTTTGTTTAAGAGGGTGAGCGAAAGTGGATGGAACAAAACTTCCGAACCCTCATACGCAAACTTTATAATGAATTTACTATCCATTTCTACATTGGATAAAGAAGAGTTAAACGCACTTGTCAACGCCTCTCTGAATATTAAAACAATAAATGATACTAGAAATTTTGATACAACTGAAATAAGTGAAATTTGGGAATCTACTAAAATCAAGTATAAAATAAATAATTATAATGACTTATTTGAATGGTCTAACTCTACTCTTATTCATCTATATATAATTGAAAAATATCTTGAGGAAGTTGATCCCCATGATGGTGTGCTTGGAATTACAAGAAGTATGATATTATCGTTAAGTGAGCTTTCTGAAGCAGCAAATAATATATTTAAGTATTTAAATGAGTTAAATGGAGCATTAATTCAATTTGATCTCATTAATGCCCGAAATCAAAATTTATTCAAATTTACTCAACTATCAGTTATTGAGCTAAATAACCAGACCACGATTATTAGCGATTTAAAAAAAGGGTCTAAAAATTATATCAGTTCTGATATTGGACTTGCAGTTCTTAGAAATGAAGTAGACGAAGGTAATTTCAGATTATCATCTCAAATTTACTACGGTGCCAATATCTACTTTAGACCCGTTAACAGAGATGTAAGCTTATCCAATTATCCTTTATTTAACTCCGATTATTCTATTGGTGGGGGAGCTTTGCGTTACTTTATGAGTCAATCTTGGAATCGAATAAAAAGAGGAACTTCAGTAACAATTGGGGTTACAACGAGTGACATCGAAGTTGAAGGAGAAAGGAGAGGTTTAATTGCTAATAAAGGCCTTCTATTAGGAATTGGTTATCATTTTTTTAGACGAATTAAAGTTAGCTACGGAATGATGCTCTTTCAAAAAAATAACCCAAACCCACTGATTGATAAATACTCTATACAAGGGCAAAGCTACTTCTCAGCTTCACTTGATCTCGATGTATTTAACCTTCTTGGTGAGATCCCCAAAACCTTAAACTTAAACTAATTCTTATGAGCTTAAATATTGATTCCTTTTCAGTAGCTCCAAACACTATTAACTCCAACTCTGAAGTAGATTTAAACTCTATCACAGACAATTCCTTGGATTCACCAATACGGGGGAATATCATTTATGAAGTTTCGGATTCCGATGTTGGATTATACTTTGAAATTGATGGGAATCTTCAAAATTATTTCGAGTCGATAAAGAATACTATGTCATTTATTCCCAACGCCAACCACGTTAATGAAGAAGCTAAATTAAATACTGATAATGTTTCGACTTCTTCAGTTGTGAGAATCAAAATGAAGATTCGAAATCCGGATAATAACAGAGTTTTAGACAGCAAAACATTTAGTATATATGTAAGCGTATGAAAATAAAGAATAGTATAATTCCAATTCTACTTTCAACTCTTATGTTTTTGTATTGTATAGACTATAAGGAATATGAGCATGATAGCTTTATTGAAAATCAAAAAATCTTGACTATACAAAGAGTTGATCCCACCCGTCCGATCCGAGCAGATGGATTATCCATAGTGGATTTAAGAATTATCCTAAATGATGCGGATAGAGAAAACAGGAAAGTTACTCTGACAACAACAGATGGAACTTTCCCAAGTGGGGAAAAAACGTTTACAATTGAATTAAAAGATTCAACTTCAGGCAATAACACTGCTATATATGTTGGTGAAGTAGAACTTACATCCTCAAGGAATATAGGCAAAGTAACGGTTACGGCAGCAATAGGAGAGATTAAGGATGTATTGGAGCTTAGTTTCGAAGAACTTGATTTCAGTATTAATCCAATAGATACTACTATCATAGCAAATGGTTCATCTACAGTACCAATTACTATAACCATTGACCCTACTTTTAACGACCAGGATTATAGTACACGAATCGTGATGTTAAAAACATCAACTGGTATTTTCTCAAATGGAGAAAATTATGTAGAGGTAAAATTCAAAAATAACCCTGTTGAGAGTATAAATTTCATTAGCTCAACAACAGTCACTAAAGCCACCATTACAGGAACTTATTTTGATGTAGAGAAATCAATTAGCATCAATCAACTCCGAGCATTTCCTGAATCAATTACTGTCATGGGAGAAGATGTAATCATGTTCGACTCAGTTGGAACAAAATTTAACCTAAGTGCAATTCTGTCTAGATCTATAGGTACACCATCAAAGGGGCATGTAGTTGAATTTCTTGTTCCTGAATCTGACGCGAATGATCAACCAGTTGAAGGAAAATTTAGTAATGTTACAGCTTCTAATAGTTCTGGGATTGCAACCGCAGAGTTTACTGTTTTTTCGCAATTAGCAACCGGAGATTTAGAGTTTATCGTTCAAACGGTTGCCGAAGATGGCTCTACTATTCAAAACTCTTTTGTTGTCCGAGTAATTTCTAACTAGATCCACTGAAAATCTAATCTTGTTTCACAGCCAAAACAGCCTCCACCATTACTGTTAATAAGTCGTTCAACATCTTTCATCGAACATATTTCTACAGGAGAATGCATATAGCGTCCAAAGCTCTCTGAAGTTTACGACTTCGGAGAAGAAGTATTACAAGTCTCTGACTTGCATAGAGGCGATAACAAACAACTAAAGAGAACTAAAAAAAAGTTATCCCGGTTTACTCAGCAACTAGTCATATCACTTTTTTGATGTGTATTGCTGACGTATGAATCCTTCTGAACTCAAAATCTGGATTACCGAAATCAAAAAAGGTAATCGTCTTGCTTACTCTAATTTTTTTAGAGAATCATATGGCACCTATGTGGCCTATGCCCAAAGATATGTCTATTCAAAAGACGCTTCTTCAGATATAGTTCAGGATGCATTTATCAAATTGTGGGAAGTCAGAGAGCAGCTCGAAGCCCACAAATCTCTTAAGGCATTCATGTATACCATTGTCAGAAACCTGGCTTTGAATTATATCAGAGATCATGAATCTCGATATACTGAATTAGACGAGGAGAATCTTTCTAATCATCAAGAGGAGAAAAAGGATTCTGGAGAAGACTCTTCTTCGGAATCTCTTTTTCAGGTTCTTATCTCCAGGTTACCTGAACGGCAAAAAGAAGCATTTGAGCTTAGCCGTTTTGATGGATTACAGCATGATGAAATTGCTCAGATTATGAACGTATCACCCAGAACGGTAAATAATCACATAGTCGCGGCCTTGAAAACCCTAAGAGATGAATACGAAAAAGAAACATCAAAGGTGATGGCATTATGAGTAGTGATGATAAACATAGAACACCTCCTAAGGTATTGGACTTACAAAGTCTACCAGAAGATCTCCAGAAGATTTGGGATTTAGCCGAAGGAGCACTCCCCCATTCACAAGTTCCTGACGAACTTGAAACGGAAGACGCCCTTAAGAAAGTTTGGCATCAAATTGACGAGAAGAACTCTACTCAACCAAAAAAGAGGTTTTCTTTATATATGTTCTCAGCGGCTGCAGCTGTACTTATTGCAGCTCTTATAGGGGGATATCTATTCAACTCCGTTGAAATACACGCCCCAGTAGGTCAGTCACAGTTAGTTAGTCTTTCCGACGGATCAACCGTGGAGTTAAACAGTAATTCCACCCTCACTTACCGACCCAGGGTGTATGGCCTGTTTTCAAGAAAAGTCTCTTTAGATGGTGAGGCTTATTTCGATATTGCTTCATCTACCACCCCATTTACTGTTAATACCCAACACGCATTCGTTGAAGTGCTAGGCACTGAGTTTACTATTTCGGATTGGAAGGCTTCACACTATAGCAACTCCGAAGTAATAGTTTATGAAGGGAAAGTCCAGGTTACGGCATTTTCTGAATCAGAGCATATTTTAGAATTAGGCGACGCTCTATCAATGAATAGCCAAACAAAGACAATTAATAAGGAAGAGATTGATCCCACCCTTCCTACTTCATGGAAAAGTATCGGAAGCTCAGAATCTGATCTTGCTACTTTATTTGAGCGACTAGCCCTCCTGAATGATATCGAAATCCAATTTGATGAAGAGGACTTTGCTGATGAAAAAATCACTGCTTATTACTCATCTGATAAGTCGGTCGATGATATACTAAATGATTTATCCATTGTGAAAGGCTTTGAGGTCACCAAAACCAATGAGGGCTTTAGCATAACTAAATAGCCTATGAAGAGAGCCGTCGCATTGGTACTTCTTTTGATACCTGTATGGGTATCAGCACAGGAAACCGAAACCAAAAGGTTTGTTGCCAGGGGAATATCTATTGAGTCTGCTATTATTAAGCTTGTCGAAACAGAAAAAATTGATCTTGTTTATGACCCTACCCTGCCTCTTAAGGACATTGTTTACGTTTCGCTGAATTATAAAACCCCTTCAGAGGCTCTCCGTGAAATTTTAAAAGGAAGCAAGCTCGACTTCATCATCCTTTCTTCTGGCACCTATGTGATCACGGAGAAAAGAGGAATTCAAAAAGACTATGGTCGTTTTTATGGTTATGTATTTGACGCTGAAACAGGCTCTCCTATATCTAATGCTACTGTATTCCTTTCTGATGCTTCTAATAGTACCTATACCAATCAAAATGGATACTTCTCAGTTAATTCTCTCATCACCGGTTCTTATCCCGTTATTTTCAGTTCTATCGGATATGAATCGCAGCGAGCTACTGTTTCTGTAGATGCCGATTCAGAAGTGAAGGTAATCCGTCTTTCACCAAAAACTTTTTTAGGTGATCCAATTGTTGTGCAAGCTCAAACCCCTTCTCTATCCCTGAACAAATTAGCTGAAGGAGTAGATTTTCAACGATCGTTTGAGAGACAACCATCAGCACAGGAATCCCCCATTAAAGCTACCAGTGTATATTCGGGAATTAGCTTTAATGAAAGCCAACAGACTCTAAGCATCCAGGGTGGGAATCCGGAGAACCAGCTGGTTAAACTAGATGGTGTCCCTATGTATGGAGTTGGTAATCTTGGAACACATATTGGTTCATTTAGTCCATACGCAATCGATAAAGTTTATGTAAAAAAAGCAGGCTATGGCGTTGATGATGGAGGGGTGCTATCCGGCATTGTCGATTTCCGTCAAACTGCTGGTTCAAGTTCAAACCGTCTCGGACTTATCCAGATTAATCCAAATAGTATCAATGGAGTATTCAGCCCTTCCATTCATAAAAAATGGAATACTTCCCTGGTACTGAGAAATAACCAGGTTGGAGGTGAGTTGCCCTATGGGTACAGAACAAACGTTCAATCAAGGAATTTACTCGACCCTCTTACACAGAACTTTCTAATGGGTGGTGAGAGAGATATCGCTCATTATGATCAACAAGTACAAAATCAAAGTGTCAATTTCTTTGATAGTCATTTTACCGCCGAAACTTCTACATCTGATTTTCAAAGAACCATTCTATCAGGGTATTTTGGAAGCCAACGTTTTACCAATGAATTGCTTTCTGAACGTAATACTATCAATTCGAATCAGCCCTTTTTTGTTTACAGCCAGGAAAATGGAGAGCGTTTTAATAGTATGCTCCAGCTTAGCAGGTACCAGGTACTTTCAGAAAGAGCGGATATCTCTTTCCAGGGATATTACTCGGGTAGTTCTTTCTCAAATATCTACTTCATGGAGGGTAATGATAGTTTGTACCAGGCAGGTCATAGTGCAGATGATGCCTTCCAGTTCTATTCCCAGCGATACAACCCCAATGCTTCACTGGTAGATGAGCAATCCATACAAGAATTAGGAGCAAATGCTGCGCTTGTTTACCATGTTGACTCCAGGTTAAAACTTACCAATGGATTAGAAACTCAATTTCTCTCTTATGATTTTGGCATCAATGATCTCTTCTATTTCCCTATCGAAAACTCAAATTCAGTCCTCTTAACGAGTTTCTATTCTCAATCTGAATTTACCATCAGCCGAAATTTACGGGCCTCATTTGGTGCACGGTCTACCTTCAGTACATCTAACCAGCAACTCTATATACAGCCGCGTTTCTCACTTACATTTGATAGCGAAAAAACCCCTATTGGTTTTCATACTGTTTCACTTTCAGGAGGAGTATATCGCCAATTTATCCATCAGCTACATCTAACCAATGTCGGGCCTAGTGCATTTACCACTCACAATGATTTTACCTTTCCGATCGATAACTCATTGACTATACCAGCATCGTACCAGGTTTCAGGACTATGGGAGGTATCCGTTTCAGAGTTAACTTCTTTTTCCTTTGAAACCTATTACAAGTGGACACCAACTCTTTATGAGGTTAGTTACCAGAGATTACTGGTTCCACAAATTAACCGAGGCCAGTCTTTCACTTCTCAAGATGAGTTTTTAATGGAAGCAGAAGGTTATTCCTTTGGTGGAGCACTTACTTTTATTCAAACCTTTGAGAACCCGGATATCCAGTTAAAATGGTTGAATCAAAGCAATATATCTAAACGAAGAAACTCTGAACGGTTTAATGGTAGCCAGGTACATGCATTCTGGAGTGAGCCTTTTTCTTCCACCCTATCTTTAAGATATCAGACAACTGAAAGATTAAGCTTTAGTGCTTTTTCCAGGTGGACACCTACCCGGTACTGGGCATTTAACCATGCTTACTATGACTTCCTAACCACTCATGGAGAAACACAGCTCGGAAGTTTCAATCTAAATGACCCGGATGATCATACCCTCTCCCCTTTCTTTCAAATTGATCTATCCGCGAATTATTCGATGAATATTTCCCGGTCTCGTCTAAAGTTTCGCATGGATTTAGTGAATATCACTAACAGGAAAAATGAATTGAGCAGATTTCTTACTCCTCATTCTCAAACCGGAGGAAACATCTACGAGACTTCTAGTAAACGCCTGCCTGGCTTTATCCCTACTTTCTCAGTTCAATTCGAGATTTAGTCATCCTGTATATCAAGTATTTCCCATGTCGTAATCATTCCTGCGTAGGCAGGAATCTTAATAGTTATCAACGTTTATCCCTCTTAAATCTATTTAGACCCTTGCCTACGCAGGGGTGACTAACAGCTCAAAAAAATTTTCTAGACCAACTAGTCATCATCAGTTTTCTGTGTGTAATAGTAGCAACTATTCATACTAATAAAAGAGAACTACGATGAGAAAATTAAATATATATTTCCTTCCATTACTTGTGTCAGTATTTGTGCTGTTTACTGCGTGCAGCGATAGCAGCAGTTCAGATCCGGAAACTGATGAGACTATTTTTGGCGTAGCCAGTGCCAGTAACGACTTCAACACCTTGTCTCAGGCAATCCAGGATGCCGGATTACAATCAGCCCTAGAAGGTGCTGGCCCTTTTACTGTATTTGCTCCAACCGATGCAGCATTTGATAAACTGCCAGATGGCCTTTTAGGCGATCTTACCAACGAGCAATTAGCTGAAATTCTTCAGTACCATGTAATTTCAGGAAGTTCCATTGCTTCCTCGCAGCTTCAAGCTACGCAAGATGTAGAAACGCTTCAGGGTGAGAAGCTTTTAGTTGAATCAGCAAACGGAGTATTAGTAAATAACTTCTCTTCTGTTGTTAACGCTGATATTGAAGCATCTAACGGAATTATTCATGCTATTGATGAAGTACTATTACCAGAAGGCCTTAGAGATGCTAATATTGTTGACAGAGCTAAGGAACTGAATATCTTCACTTCTTTAGTATCCGCTGTAGAAGATGCAGGCCTTACTACTACCCTTCAGTTCAAAGGTGATTTCACTGTATTTGCTCCGACCGATAATGCATTCGATGCCCTTCCAAGTGGCTTATTGGGCAGTTTAACTACTGAGCAACTAGCTGAAATTCTTCAGTACCATGTGCTAAGTGGTGAAGTATTTGCTGCCAACCTTGAAGCTGAACAAAGCCCTGCCTCTTTAACCCAGGAGAGTGTATTTGTAACTAAGTCAGGAGAAGAAGTATCCGTAAACCAGGCTTCTGTAGTTACCGCCGATGTTGATGTAACCAACGGAGTAATCCATGCTATCGACCAGGTAATTCTTCCGGATGCATACGGAACCGTAGTTGACGCTGCCGCAAAGAGGTATTTCTTTACTACTTTGGTTGAGCAGGTAATTAATGCAGAATTAGCTGATGATCTTTCAAATACTTCGGCTTCATTTACCGTGTTTGCTCCAACTAACGAAGCTTTTGCTAAACTTCCTGATGGGTTATTGACTTCTCTTACTAAAGAGCAGTTGATTGAAATTCTAAGCTACCATGTAATTCCAGCTGAGATAAAAGCAGGTGATTTAGAGGCAGAGCAAGCTCCTGAAGCTTTAGCTGGTGGAGAAGTTTTTGTTACTAAATCAGAAACCGGAGCAGTAACAGTAAACGGAAATGCAGAAGTAATTCAAGCTGATGTAGATGTAAACAACGGCATTATCCATGCAATCAATGAAGTTATTCTACCTGACAACTTTGTGAATGTAGTAGACATTGCGTCTAAAAGATTTGACTTAACTACATTAGTTGGTGCTGTTGCGGATGCTCAGCTTGTAGATGCGCTTTCTGCCACTACAAATGAAGGCTTTACTGTATTTGCACCAGTAAATGCAGCTTTTGGTGAATTAGATGCTATTCCAACAGGAGATGCTTTAGTCGACGTGCTTCAGTACCACGTAATCCCAAGCAAAGTACTTTCCGGTGAATTACAGCCATCACAAACTGTAGAAACCCTAAATGGAGATTCTGTAACCATTACCGTTGAAGATGGTGTTGTTAGTATTAATGGTAGCGCAGTAGTAACCACTGCTGACCTGGAAGGAACCAATGGTGTTGTACATATCATTGATGAAGTTCTACTTCCGCCAACTAACTAGTTTTATAACATAGACGACTGACAAAAGGGAGTCCTCTTCGAAGGGGCTCCCTTTTTTTATTCGTATCAGTTACTCAAATGTAACTTTTTGACATTTTCTGAAGTACCTACTGTGAGTTAAAAAAGGAGGAATGATGAGTACCGCATTTGAGACCGCGAAAATCATGAAGCAAAATAACAGTATGCTTCGGGGGAAAACCTTCTTTAAAGAGCTTGGCAAAACAGGGTATAAAAAATCAGATTCAAAACTTGATCTCCAAACCCTAAAGAGAAAGAGCCGAATTATTTATCAAAGAAAGTACAGGAGAACCTTACTTACCAGAACTCTGATTATTCCTTTTGTAATAATCAGCCTCTTCCTATTTATCTGGATGATTACCACAAAATTTTCTATTCAAATACTGTAAACGTCTGATCCGGCTTCATTGCCAACACAGATTCTACCATCACTTTAATAAGCTTTTCTACATCTTTCATAGAACATACTTCTACTGGAGAATGCATATAGCGTAAAGGCAGAGAGATAAGGGCACTAGGTATGCCGGTTTGCTGGTAGAAAATGGAATCAGTGTCTGTTCCCGTTCGAACACTGGTGGCTTCGTGTTGTACCTCAATCTCATTCTTCTCACACACCTCCTCTAAAAACTCAACGAGTTTTGGGTGGTTAGCTCCTCCATGCTGGATGGTAGGCCCTTCTCCCAAAATCACTGTACCATGATCTTTTTGATCAATACCAGGTGTGTCTGTGGCATGGGTAACATCAGTAACCAAAGCTACATCCGGCATAAAACGATAAGCCATCATTCGGGCACCAAAGCCTCCTACTTCTTCCTGGATGGAGTTCAGAGCGATCACATTCACTTTAAGATCTTTTTTAGCTGCTGCTAGTTGTTTCATCGCTTCTGCTATGATGTACCCACCTATTCTATTGTCTAATGCCCTACCTGTCAGTATTTCCTCATTTAGATACTCTGAATCTGAGGCATAGGTAATCGGGTCTCCGATTTGAACTACCTTAAGCGCTTCTTCTTTACTACTAACACCGATATCAACATAAATATCTTTCCAGGCGGGCTCTTTGCCCCCTCCATTTTTGACTGTTTGAAGGTGTATTGCAGTATTTCCCGTCACCCCTACTACTCTTCCCTTTTTATTATGAATGAACACTTTCTTTGCCCTGGCAATAGTAGAATCGCTTCCTCCCAACTTATTCACATAAATAAACCCCTGATCAGTGATATGCTGAACTACCATACCAATTTCGTCACAATGAGCTTCAAGCATCACAGTAGCCACATCACCGCTAATATTCAGTTTTGCAGCGCAAGAACCGTAGTCATCGGTAACTACTTCATCCGAAAATGACTCCACGTACTTTTTCCAAACGGTCACCCCGGCTTTCTCATATCCGGTTGGGCTTGGGGTTGTTAATAGCTCTTCTAAAAATTGTGCTGCACTTGTATCACTCATAATGAAATTTTTTGCGCTGAATATAGGAAAAAGACCACCTATGAACGACCATTGATTCTTCTACTGGAACTTTATTCCCATTCTGTTAATCCCTAATTTGAAGAATGATGAGACCTAGCTACGACCCTGATCTGTTCTATTACTGGCATACTATTCAAACCCGATTCCGAGATATGGATCCGTTAAATCATGCCAACAACGCAGTATTTAACACTTATTTCGAAGAAGCCAGGATACACTTTGTAAACCAGGTTCCTGAACTGGCCCATTCATTTGCTGAAGGAAAGGCATTTGTGCTTGTTAAGTGTACCCTGGAATATTTGAAACCTATTCACTACCCAGCAACCCTGTTAGTCGGAAGTAGCTGTCTTTCTATAGGGAACACAAGTGTAGAGGCATTCCAGGCTATTTACGATTCAGAAACAAAGAATTTACTGGCCGTTGCTACTACAAGAGGAGTTTGGTTTGATATAGAAAGAAATCGACCTGCCGCTGTTCCAAATATTGAGGATAAAGAAGCATTGATGTTTAAATCTCCGGTTAATGGATAAGAGTACTCGCTATAAAATCTTCAATGATCCTGTACATGGATTCATTACCGTACCTAAAGGGATTATTTTAAAGCTCATTGATCACCCTTATGTACAACGGCTTCGAAGAGTTCGCCAATTAGGGCTAGGATACCTCGTCTTTCCTGCTGCAGAGCACTCTCGCTTCTCTCATGCCCTCGGAGCACTTGAACTCGGACAACGCGTTCTTAACAACCTTAGGGAAAAGGATACAACGATTAGTAATAAGGAGTATGAAGGAACACTTATCGCCCTTTTGTTGCATGATGTTGGACATGGCCCCCTTTCCCATACCCTTGAGCATTCTCTGATCAACAATTTCAATCATGAGATGATGAGCCTGGCCATAATGAAAGAGCTCAACAAGCAGTTTAATGGAGCCCTGGATACGGCAATAGCCATATTTACCAATCAATACCCTAAAAAATTCTTACACCAACTGGTTTCTTCGCAACTGGATCTGGACAGGCTGGATTACCTTCGAAGAGATAGTTTCTTTACAGGCGTTTCGGAAGGCTCAGTAGGTATCAATCGCATTTTGAAGACCATGAGAGTGTTCAATGGCAATATTGTTATTGAGAAGAAGGGAATTTATGCCGTAGAGAATTACATCATTTCCAGAAGGCTAATGTATATGCAGGTCTACCTACATAAAACAGTACTAAGTGGAGATGTATTACTGAGGAAGGTTTTCCAACGAGTTAGAGACTTACTCGTTCTTGGTAAAAAAATTGATTTTGGATCATCGAACCTTGAATACTTCTTAAAGGAAGAACAATCCGCTAAAAAAAGAATTACAAAAACGGTAATTGATCAGTATTTGTCTTTAGATGATTACGATATCTATCAAAACATAAAGGTTTGGCAACATGCTAAAGACCCCGTTTTATCAGATTTGAGCTTTCGGTTCTTAACCCGCTCATTATTTCGAACAACTTTTTTGGATAAAGCCCCTACCGAAGATGAGATCGCGAATCTTGCTAAAAAAACTACCCGCATTCTAAAGAAGAAAGGGATACCAATAGATTCTGAATCTGCTTCCTATTACTACAGCTTCCAGAATGATCAAACAGAAGCCTATAAACATCTTAACGATCGAATCTGGATTTTAGATGATGATGAAGCCATTGAATTTTCAAAAGCTGCTGACACAAAAAGTATTGTAGCATTGGCCCAGCCTGTAGTAAGACACTATTGTGTGCATCTAAAAGAAATAGATATTTAACTCTCCTGAAGAACCTTTACTACTTTAGTAACCGTTAGATAATCATAGTCCTGGGCTATAGATATCAGTTTATCGTACTCAGGGCCTGAGGCAACAGTCGCAAATTCTTTCGAAGAGATATAGTCCACTAAAAAATCGAAGTCCTGCATCTTCAATGCGGAGAACACTTTCTCCCGCTTTTCATCATCCATCGAATTTATGAAGGAAGCGATTTTTTCAGGGCTTACTTCTTCACTGCTTTCCGCCTCTCCGGCAAGTACTGGAACTTCAGCAACCCCTAGCAACATATCAATGGTTGAAAGTAAATCATCTGTCTTAAAAGGCTTTAGGATATACTCAGAAAAGCCCTGAGCCATTAATTCATTTCGGTCTCCCTTGAATCCTCCGGCAGTAACAGCAATAATCGGAATATTAGCAAATTTACCTCCTGAAGCCCTAATCGTTAACATAGCCTCTAACCCGTCCATTACAGGCATATTGATGTCCATCAAAATTACATCAGGAGCAAAACTATCCAGCATATCGATGGCTTCCTGTCCATTCTCTGCTTCTTTATATTCAAAGCCTTTTTCTTTGAGCACTAAGCGAGTAATAGTTCGATTAGGCTCAATATCATCGACTATGAGTACCTTTACCTTCTTATTCCTTGTACCTATATCTGTAGAAAATGCGGTATTGCTTTCAACACCGGTTGATACTAGCTGAGCATCCAATGTTTTTATGGGAATTTGGACTCTTACAATAGTCCCTTTGTCCAATTTACTCTTTACCTCAATGTGACCTCCCATAAAATCAACAAGGCGCTGACATAACGTAAGCCCAAGTCCCGTTCCGTTATTTTTCAGGCTATCTAATTGCCAGAACGGCTCAAAAATATGTTGCAATGCATCCTCAGAAATACCGATTCCAGTATCTTTTACCTCTACTTTAAGAGTATCCTGCCCATCTACTTCAATCACCGAATAGAAAAGTCCGACAGAGCCACTTTTTGTAAACTTAATTGCATTAGTGAGCAGGTTCTTAATAATTGTAGAAAGCTTATCAAGATCGGTTTCGATTGCATTAGGCAATGCTCCTACAGCATCAAGTGAGAACTTCAATCCCTTTTCTTTTGCCTTCTTCGACAATTTTGTAGCCATATCTTTGAAGAATGCATTAAGCGCTATTGATTCTACATCTAATCGTGTTCTATCTGAATCGAGTGTAGATAATTCAAGAATATCAGTCACCATGCCTAATAATTGCTCCCCGGCATTGGATATGGTTTGCACATGAATCTTATCCATATCCTTTAAAGCATCACTTTGCCCTAAAATCTGAGTGTATCCAAGAATTGCATTAAGCGGTGTTCTGAACTCATGAGACATACTAGCAATGAATCCGGTTTTGGTCCTACTGGCTTCCTCTGCAATGTCTTTAGCTTTCTTCAGGTACTCCTCGGTATCCTTAGCAGCAGTGATATCCCTCGTTACAGCCTGAAAACCTACAATAACGCCATTTTCTTTGATGAAAGTGGCAGACTGTCCCAACCATTTGATTTCTCCGTCTTTTGTTACCGCCCTGAATTCGATATAGGTACTGGGAGTTTCTTTATTGTATTGGTCGAAGTAAAACTTATCAACCCGATCGCGATCTCGTTCGGCAACAAGGTCTTTAAAGTTTTTAGAAAGAACCTCGAATTCTGAATACCCAATAATCTGCTCTACGATAGAATTGACAAAATTGAAGTTTCCATTCAGATCGATTTTAAAAATAATATCTCTGGCTGATTCTACAAGCTGCTTGTATTCTGTTTGAGTATTGTACAACCGGTCCTCAACAAACTTTTTACCAGATACGTCTGCAGCTTCTGTGAGGATGTATTCCTTGCCTTTCTTCTCTGAAATAATGGTTCGTTTTTGAATTTGAAACCATTCTTCTTTCTCGCCTTTTGTAAATGTTGATTTATAAACAATAGAAGATGAACGCCTGGAAATGATATCATCATTATGCTTAAGAAAGGCCTTTTTCACAAATTCGTCGATGGGTAAGTCAGTAAAAGGCTTGCCAAAAACTTTACTTTTTTTCTCTCCGATTAGCTTGAGAAATTTATCGTTAGCAAAGATTATGTTCGAATCAAAGTCGAAAAAAACGATGTACTGATCCTGTTCATGAACCAGAGAGTTCAGTAAAAAAGTATTTCGCTTACGTCTTAAAAACCTTCTTACAAGAACATAAGTGGTTATGAAAGTGAACACTATAACTACCGCAATAATAGTTAATTGCTCAGCACTTAAATCACTTATTTGCATACCTTTAGAATATCTACCTAGACCTTGCATAATAATGAAATGCAGCTAAAAGTAAAGGAATTAGCCAGAAGATTAATCTTTCCTAATCGGGATTTTCAAATGGTAGACCTAAAATAGACTATAAAAGAAAGGTCGTCTTTTTCTTCTCTGGATTTCTCCACCCAGGTACTACCTATTTCATCCCTGTATTCCGGAAAGAAGGTATCACCTTCGTACTCCTTTTTAACTTCAGTTACAATCATCTTGTCAACAATAGGAAGTGTCTCTTTGTATAGAACTCCCCCACCGATAATAAATACTTCTTCGTCCTCAATTTTATTTAAAGCCTCTTCAAGGCTTGTATAAGTTTCTACTCCCTCATATTTCTTAGACCGGGACAGTACAATATTCCTTCTTCCCGGTAGCGGGGTTTCATTTAGTTCCTCAAACACCCCACGACCCATGATTATGGTATTTCCCAATGTGGTTGCTTTGAAGTGCTTAAGATCTTCGGGGTAGCGCCAGGGCAACTCTCCATTATTGCCAATTACCAGGTTTGGATCATGGGCAACAACAATAATTAAAATCATACGGCTACCTCAAACCTGATCACCGGATCCGGATCGTAATTCTCCAGAGTGAAGTCATCAAAGGTAAGATCGTCAACGGGCTTATTAGCTATCTTAAGCGTTGGTAATGCTCTTGGGGTTCGTGTTAATTGTTCCTTCAAGCCATCTACATGGTTAACATAGATATGAGCATCTACAATAGTGTGAGCAAAAAACCCGGGCTCAAGACCTACTTCCTGTGCTATAGCCATGGTAAGGGCTGAATAGCAGGCAAGATTGAAAGGAATTCCAAGGGCGATATCTCCCGAGCGTTGGGTAAGGTGACAATTCAGCCTCCCATTAGCTACATTGAAAATGTACATCAAATGACATGGAGGTAGTGCCATTTCTCCCAAAAGTCCGGGGTGCCAGGTACTTACTACAATTCTTCGACTATTTGGGTTTGTCTTGAGCATATCGATCGCTCTCTGAACCTGGTCAAATTCTTTACGAACCCAAACTTCTTTTTCAAGTTTTCCAGCCTGGCCTTCTAATTCAATCGTTTCTTTTTCGAGAGATGGAAACCTCCTCCATAGCACCGGGTAAATAGGTCCAACATACCCATCTTCATCAGCCCAAGCATCCCAGATATGGCAGTCATTTTCATCTCTTAACCATCTAATATGATCTTCACCTCTCAGGTACCATAAAAGCTCCAGGATAACTGACCGAAAATAAACTTTCTTGGTTGTTAACAAAGGAAAGCCTTCTGCTAAATCTACTTTGTAATACTCAGCAAAATTAGAGATGGTATCGGTTCCTGTTCTATTCTCTTTTCTTACACCGTTTTCGAGTACGCTTCTGACCAGATCGTGATATGCTTTCATTAGTTACTTAAGGGGTTAGAGTAAAATTTTTCCTAGGAATATAATCGCGATTGAAAAATAAATAATGATTCCACTTACATCCACTATTGTTGCAACAAAAGGGGCAGAAGAAACAGCGGGATCAAGACCCAATTTCGAAAGAATGAACGGAAGCATGGCTCCGATGAAATTTCCAAACACCACTATGCTTAATAAGCTGAGAGCGACTACCAACGCAGTAAGTAGCATTTCTTCTCCAAAAGGATTACCTGCTATAAGCTCCCAACTTATCAGGGTTATGAAACCCAACAATCCAATAAGGGTGCCTAAAATCAATCCTGAAAGGAATTCGCGTGCAAAAACCTTTTTCCAGTCATCAAATTTTATGTCATCAGTAGCGAGGGCACGAATAATAAGTGTAGCTGCCTGGGCTCCCGAATTTCCACCACTTGCGATAATGAGTGGCACGAAAAAAGATAGAAATACAACTTTGCTTAGCAATTCTTCATACTGCCCCATCGTCAACGCAGTAATAATTTGCCCAATAAATAAGATAATCAACCAACCTAATCTCTTCTTAACCATTGCCGAGATTGTCGTCTGAGAATAATAATCATCAAGCGCATCCATAGCGGCCATTTTCTGCATATCCTCAGTGGTCTCTTCTTCTGCCACATCGATTACATCATCAACCGTCACTATTCCTACAAGAATACCGTCCGAGTCTACAACCGGAAGGGCTATCCTGTCATATTTCGCAAACGTTTTCACAGCCTCTTCCTGATCATCATAAGCACTGAGGGTATTAAAGGTATTATCCATAACCGATGCGATAGTATCTTCCGGATCGGCTACTATAAGCTGTGTTATTTTAAGGTCATCGATGAGATGCTCTTTATCATCAACCACAAAAATAACGTTCAGGGTCTCAGCAACCTCCGCATACTTCCTGATATGAGCCATGCTCCTGGCGATCGTCCATTCAGACTTCACCCTCACATATCTTGGGGTCATTAATCGGCCAACACTATCTTCAGGATACCCGAGAAGTTTTTTGATCTGCTTTTGATCTTCCGGATTCATTGAATTCATCACACTTTGTGTGAGATGACCCGGCAGTTCTTCCAAAAGCGCAACCTGCTCGTCAGGTTCCAGGTTGCTCATTACATCGGAAAGCTGCTGGCGATTAAATAGCTCCAACAACTCCACTCCTTTCCCAGACGGAAGTTCTGCAAAAACATCAGCAGCTACGGGCTTTTTGAGCAATCGAAAAACAACTACAGCTATGCTTCCATCTAATTCGACCAAAAGCTCAGCAATATCTACAGGAGGAACATCGGCAAGTACCTCTTTCAATCCAACCCAATCTTTGGCCTCAATAAGTTCCTGAAATTCTGGTTTGATGAGCTGTACAAGCATAGTATGAGGTACTGAAGAAATTCTAGCCAATGCCAAGATGACGGGCTAAGAATCGCGCTTAATCACTCAAAAAACAAGTGGTGCTTTGTTAATCTTCAGTAAGATTCAACACCTGAAGTGCAGCCTCGGCAGCTAGTTGCTCTGCCTTTTTCTTGCTCTTGCCAATGCCCGTTCCTAACTCTTCCTCTCCAATCATCACAGTAACTTCAAACGTGCGATTATGTCCGGGGCCAGATTCATTAATCATTTTATAGCGAGGAAGTGGGAGACGTTCGGCTTGTGTGTATTCCAGGAGGGCGCTTTTGTAGTTATCCACCGTATGTATAACTTCTTCGAAGTTCACAAACTTATCGAACACATATTCTACAAATTGAAAAGCGCTGGAATACCCTTTTGTTATGTAGATTGCTGCAATTATAGATTCAAACACATCCGCCAAGATACTTTTCGAAATCTTTGTATTCCCTGACCGCTCCCCCATCTCCATCAGGTCATCTAATCCTAGCTGTGTGGAAAATTGAGCTAATGTTTCTCCCTTAACAAGTTTAGCCCTTATTTTGGTGAGAAATCCTTCGTCTTTTTTGGGGTACTTATTAAATAAAATCTCTGCGGCTATCAGGTCAAGGACAGCGTCTCCAAGAAACTCTAAGCGTTCGTACGAATCATACTTGGCATACTGTTCCTGGGTAAGCATCGACCGATGACGCAGGGCTCGCTGAAATAAAGAGGTATTCTCTATTTTAAGTCCGACAATTTTTTCGAGATGGGCAATACGATCATCATGTAAAGCAGTCTCTTTGCTTTTACGGCTAAACAAAGATCTGATGATGGATCGCATCTAGTTTTCGAACTTCTTGAATACTAATGTTGAATTATGTCCGCCAAATCCGAATGCATTATTCAACGCATATCTGATATCCCGTACTACAGGCTCATTAGCAGTATAATTTAAATCACATTCCGGGTCTTGATTATCAATATTGATAGTGGGTGGAACTGTTCCATGATATACTGCAAGTAATGCAGCAACTGACTCTATAGCTCCGGCTGCCCCTAATGTGTGGCCAGTCATAGACTTAGTAGAGTTCAGGTTTATAGTTTTGGAGTGATCGCCAAACACTTTCTTTATCGAATTAGTCTCAGCAATATCTCCTAGTGGTGTAGAGGTTCCATGCATATTGATATGATCAACGTCTTCGACATTAATACCAGCTGCATTAAGTGCATTATTCATAGCAATTTGCACTCCTCCTCCATCAGGATCAGGAGCTGTAATGTGGTAGGCGTCAGCGGAATATCCATATCCAGCCAATTCACCATAAATACGGGCTCCTCTTTTCTTGGCCGATTCAAGCTCTTCCAATAAGAAAATACCTGCACCTTCTCCTAATACAAAGCCATCACGATCTATATCAAAAGGCCGTGAAGCTCTTTCGGGTTCATCATTCCTGGTCGACATAGCCTTCATCGCATTGAAACCTGAGATTCCAATCCTAGTAACCGGAGCTTCTGTGCCTCCGGTAACTGCCATATCCGCCTGACCATATTTTATCATATCGTAGGCTATACCAATGTTATGAGAACCAGTAGCACATGCAGAAACTGCACAAAAATTTGGTCCCCTAAACCCATACCTAATCGAGATTTGGCCTGCTACCAAATCTGGAATAAGCATTGGTATGAAGAATGGGGAAACTCCCCTTGGCCCTCTTTCATGAAACGAAATAGATTGGTCGTAGAAGGTTTTCATACCACCAATTCCTGTACCCACAATTACTGCTACTCGATCTTTATTGATCTTTTCCAGATCAATTCCAGAATCTTCAACAGCTTCTCTGGTAGCAACAATGGCATATTGTGCCACCAAATCCAGACGACGCGCATCTTTATGCTCGAAATGGTCTTTAGGATTATAATCCTCAAGCTGTGCCGCAAATTTAGTTGGGAATTCGGAGGTATCGAAATGTTCAACAACCCGGGCACCACTCTTGCCGGATAGCATCCCATTCCAAAAAGCAGGAGCGCTCTCACCAATTGGGGTAAGAGCGCCAATACCTGTAATAACGACTCTACGTTCGCTCATAAAAAAAGGAGAGGTTTTTTAAGATAATTTACCAGATAGATAACTTACCGCATCACCCACAGTTGCAATATTCTCTGCGTCTTCATCAGGGATGCTTAAATCAAACTCTTTTTCGAATTCCATGATCAATTCCACAGTATCTAAAGAGTCTGCACCAAGATCGTTAGTGAAGTTTGCATCTGAAGTAACTTCAGATTCATCAACACCTAATTTATCAACGATAATGGCGGTTACTTTTGATTCGACATCTTGTGACATAATTCGTCCTATTGTATTTATTGGTAGTTAGATTAAATAAAAAACTTGTTTAACATAAAAATTCATTTGTGCATCTGCAATAGCTTACATTGCCATACCACCGTCAACACGAAGGGTTTCTCCGGTTATATAGCTGCTCATATCAGATGCTAAAAACGCCACTGCATCGGCGATCTCATCAGGGTTACCTGCCCTCCCAAGAGGGGTAGCAGCTTTAATTCCTTCCAGTACTTTCTCATCAAGAGAACCTGTCATATCTGTTGTTATATAACCAGGTGCTACTACATTAGCTCGAATATTTCTCGAAGCCAATTCCTTTGCATAAGATTTTGTGAATCCAATGATCCCGGCTTTTGAAGCGGAGTAGTTGCTTTGGCCTGCATTACCGGTTAGGCCTACCACAGAGCTTATGTTGATGATGGAGCCCCCTCGATTTTTCATCATTGGGCGAGCTGCAACTTTTGAATAATTGAAGATACTTTTCAGGTTTGTGGTAATAACGTCATCCCACTGATCTTCTGCCATTCTAAGAATCAGGTTATCCTTTGTGATTCCCGCATTATTTACCAGGACATCAATTTTGCCCCAGTCGGCCACGAGTTCATTCACTACTTTCTCTGCCTCGCCGAAATCAACCGCATCTGCCTGGATAGCTTTAGCTTTTCTTCCCATAGCTTCGATTTCAGCCTTCACTTCATTTGCTGCATCAGCTGAGCGAGCATATGTAACAGCAACATCGGCTCCCAGTTCTGCAAGCTTAAGGGCTATTGCTTTTCCTATTCCCCGGCTACCGCCGGTCACTAAACATGATTTTCCTTCTAGTGTTAATCCCATTGTCTATTTATTGATGTCCTGAAATTTCTGCTTTTCTATTAGTTCTTTTAACAAGTCCCTGAAGTACTTTTCCTGGCCCAACTTCTACAAACGATGAAGCTCCCTGCTCAATCATATTCTGAAGTGTTTGTGTCCATCTCACCGGGTTTAGAAGCTGATTCAAAAGGTTTGATCGTATTGCTTCAGGGTCAGTGGTAGGATCAGCTGTATAATTGCTATAAATCGGACATGCAGGAATTGATATTTCCAACTGCTCAAGTTGATCTCTAAGTCCATCTAGTGCTGGTTGCATTAATGACGAATGAAATGCGCCACTAACTGGCAAAAGCATCGCCATTCTTGCCCCTTTCTCTTTAGCAATTTCGACAGCTTTTTCGACAGCCTCTATATAGCCTGAAATAACGAGCTGCCCCGGGCAATTATAATTAGCAGCAATTACTTCTTTTCCCGTAGCTGAAGTAGCCTCCGAGCAAATATTCTCAACGGCTTCATCTTCCATTCCAATAATGGCCGCCATCGTTCCGGGATTCTCTGTTCCCGCCTGCTGCATTAACTCCCCTCTTCTGCGAACAATTTTCAGTGCATCTTCAAATTGTACAGCTCCACATGCTACCAGGGCAGAAAATTCCCCAAGGCTATGGCCTGCAACCATATCTGGTGTAGCATTTAGTGTTTTGAAAAGAGCTACTGAATGAAGGAAAATAGCTGGCTGGGTAAATTCGGTTTGCTTCAGTTTCTCTTCCGGACCATCGAACATGATTGAAGACAAATCGATACCAAGGATTTCATTTGCCTGATTCACATAGTTGGCAAAATCAGCGTTTGAATCATAATGATCCTTGCCCATACCAACAAACTGAGATCCCTGTCCAGGAAATAGATAGGCAGTACTCATTTTAAATACTCCACTTTACGTAAGTAGCTCCCCAGGTAAATCCGCCTCCAAAAGCAGCCAGAACCAGGTTATCACCCTTATTTAAAGAATCCTTCCAGTCATAAAGACAAAGTGGAATGGTTGCAGCTGTGGTATTTCCATAGCGACCTATATTGATCATCACTTTGTCAGAAGAAATACCCATACGATTTGCCGTAGCATCAATGATTCTCAAATTAGCCTGATGTGGAACTAACCAGGCAACATCATCGGCAGAAAGATTATTCTTTTCCATGATCTCTAAAGAAACGTCAGCCATTCCCATAGTAGCTTTTTTGAACACAGAACGACCATCTTGCCTGATTGAATGCATTCTCTTATCTACTGTTTCATGAGATGCCGGAAGTAGGCTACCACCTGCGGGTTGGTATAATGCACAGTTCGTATCACCTTCGGTATAGTGAATATTATCAATAATACCTGTTTCATCATCTGAAGCTTCTAAAAGTACTGCTCCTGCTCCATCACCAAAAAGAATGCAGGTAGTACGGTCGCTCCAGTCTAGAATTGAAGACATTTTATCTGCTCCAATCACCAGTACTTTTTCAGCATTACCACTTTCAATGAAGGAAGCACCTGTTGTAAGTGCATATAAAAACCCGGAACAAGCAGCCGAGATGTCAAAAGCGAAAGCATTTTTAGCTCCGATCTTTTCCTGAACAAGACATGCTGTAGCAGGAAACATATAATCAGGAGTAACAGTAGCTACAATAACGATATCAACCTCTTCAGGAGAAACGCCCGCCTGTTCTAATGCTTCTTTAGCTGCTTTTTGCCCCATGTATGAAGTTGCTTTATCAGGGTCTTTAAGAATTCGACGTTCGGAAATTCCCGTCCTTGTTCGAATCCATTCATCGTTTGTATCAACTATCTTTTCTAGATCGAAGTTTGTCAAACGATCTTCAGGTAGGAAATGCCCTACTGAAGAAATCTTAGCTCTTCTTACTTCCATATGGAATTTATCAATTTAGAGATGCGACAATTTTGCCATTTACATCGTTTTCGATGCAGCTAATGGCACTTTTAATCATATTTTTTATTGCCAAAGGAGTACTTCCTCCGTGCCCAACAAGGCTCACTCCGTTTACCCCGAGAAAAGGTATTCCGCCAACGGTTTCATAGTTGAAGGGGCTCAATGCTGTTTTAAGAATCTTTTGTGCACCCATTACCTGTTCAGCTTCCATATTTAATTGCTGTACCGCTGATTTAACAAGTACCATGATAGTTTCAGGGATTGATTCACCAAACTTCAATAAAATATTCCCAACCAGACCGTCTGTCAGGTAAACATCTGCTTTTCCTGGAAATATATCTCTGCCTTCAACATTGCCCACAAAACCTTCTAAAGATTTTAGGTGTTTATTTATTTCTTTGAGAGCCTCTGTACCCTTTTCTTCTTCTTCCCCGACATTAAGAAGCCCTACTTTAGGGTTTTCAATACTCAATATTTCTTCACAGAATATTTGCCCCATCTTTGCAAATTGAAAAGCCATTTCGGGACGCACTTCCAGGTTAGCTCCAGCATCAACCAACAGCCTAAAGCCTTTTAGTGTTGGGTAGTAAGAAGCGATAGTTGGCCGGGAAACTCCTTCCAATTTCCCAAGAATAAAGGTAGAAGCCGCAAGTAAAGCGCCGGTATTACCAGCACTTACGAAGCCATCACATTTACCCGCTTTATGTAAACCCAGTCCTATTGCAATAGAAGAATTCCTTTTGTTCTTAACAGCACTGGCAGGAGATTCTTCCATACCAATAACTTCAGGAGCATCTTGTACAAATACCCTGGACGAGTCGTACTCATGCTTAGCAAGTTCGCTGTTAATAATACCTTCCGGACCGACTAAAATAATAGACAGGGAGTCAATTTCACTTAGAGCAGAAAGAGCCCCTTCAACAGGATTTTTGGGAAAAAAATCACCACCTGCCGCATCTATTGCAATAATCATAGGAGATTAGTTAGCGATATTTATAACCTGTCTTCCTCTGTAATAGCCACACTCTGGGCAAGCATGGTGGTATCTGTGTAGCGTTCCGCAATTTGAACATTTTGCAAGCGTAACGTCTGCAATTGCATGATGAGATCTTCTTTTATCTCTTCTCGCTTTCGAAGTTTTTCGCTTTGGATGTGCCATTTATCTTATGAACTTAATTATTTCTTTAATGCTTTTAATGCTTCCCATCTTGGATCAACGTAATCTTCATCATTTTCATCTGAGCTTTCTCCAAAAGTTTGAGAAAAGGACTCTTTAGGATTACCATCTTCATCCAAAAAACGGGGATGTAATTTCTTTGTAGGTACATTTACAAGAATTGTGTCGAGCACATCTTGTTCTATGTTTATCTGTTTAGATGCATGATCAATATTCCGAATAGCCGTCTGCTGATCTATCGACTCTTCTACTTGTTCTTGTTTGAATAAAACCTGGTATTCTGTTTTTACCTGGTAGGGATATTCGTCTAAAGAACGATCACAAGTTAGCACTACTGATATATCTAGTGCCAACTGCACCTGGATAAAGTGAGTGGTTCTGTTGAAATCGATATGTATTGTTCCGGATTGAAGTGATACTTCACCGAGATCGAGATCACCTTTATTAAGCTGAACACTTCTCTCACTCTTACCTTCAGGAATTTCAAAGATCTTAAACTTAAACATAGCATGTCTCCGTACAGCCGCAAAAGATAAGGATAAAACGATTGTTGTACAATCAATTAAACAAGCCGTAAAGTCGCTGTTCTATCAGGGCTATTATTTTCCCGAGATCTTCCGGATCGTTTACAAAATCGAGGTCATCGGTATCAATAATGAGCTTTTCGTAGGGGTACCGATCAATCCAATCTTCGTAAAGACGATTCAATCGCTCCAAATAATCAATCCGAATAGTATTCTCGTAATCTCTCCCGCGTTGCTGAATCTGCTTAACCAGCGTTGGAACTTGTGCTCTCAGGTATATTAACAAATCAGGTGGGCGTAGGTAATGGCTCATTTCTCTAAAAAGAGCTTCGTAGTTTTCGAAGTCACGATCGCTCATTAGATTCATTTCATGAAGGTTCTTTGCGAATATCTCCACATCTTCATAAATGGTACGATCCTGAATGAGGCTTATCTCCTGTTGAAGCATTTCTTTTTGATGCCGGAATCGGCTAGACAAAAAATAAATCTGAAGATTAAAGCTCCATCGAAGCATGTCTTCGTAGAAGTCGGCCAGGTAAGGGTTATCCTCAACAGATTCGTAAAAGGCTTCCCAGTTAAAATGTTTAGAAAGCAACCCTGTCAGGGAGGATTTTCCAGCCCCAATGTTACCTGCTACTGCTATATATTTTGAATTTTTCTTTGTTCCCAAAATTGGCCTTAACTTTCTTTTCCAAGAAGACGGTACATCGCTTTTTTGTAATCTTCAACCCCTGGTTGATTAAAAGGATTAACGCCGAGGCTATATACAAAAACTCCTGTCATTAGTTCAAAGAAGTAAATGAGCTCACCAATGTTTTGCTCGTTCAATGCTTCAATAGTAATGTTCACAATGGGAACATTGCCTTCCTGGTGGGCTTCTGTAGTACCTTCCCTGGCACTGGTATTAATTTCGTGAAAGGATTTTCCGGATAAATAATTCAGTTTATCATCATCCCCTTCCAGGCTTGTAACTTCAATAGAAGAAAAGGATTTTTCAACGATGATGAAGGTTTCCATTACACTTCTCTTACCCTGCTGAATAAACTGCCCAAGGCTGTGCAAATCTGTTGAATAATTAGCTACTGCTGGAAATATCCCCTTTCCTTCTTTTCCTTCACTTTCTCCTAAAAGCTGCTGTATCCAACCTCCAAAGGATGAAAGCTCAGGCTCAAAACAAGCAAACACATCAATGGTTTTTCCCTCTTCATGAAGGGCATTTCTAAGTGTTGCATACTCCAGGATATCTTCGGCGTCATTCTCATACCTTTGGTATGCTGAAACCGCACCATAAAACAATGTTTTGATATCGATTCCTGATACAGCTATTGGGAGCAGACCTACCGGAGTCAATACAGAAAACCTTCCTCCTACATCATCAGGAATAATAAACTTTCGATAACCCTTTGCTTCAATTTGGGGGTTAAGGACTCCCCCTTTTTCACTGGTAGTACAAATGATACGTTTTGTAGCATCACCATACATCCCTTCTAATACTTCTCGAATGGCCCTAAATGAAAGTGCGGTCTCTAATGTCGAGCCCGATTTTGATATTACATTTATATAAATGCTTTTCTTCGAGCCATCAGCTTTAGGGGCTTTTAAATAGGAAAGAAGTTCTTCAAGATACTTACCTCCCATATGATGCCCGGCATATAATATTTCGGGGCCTGTTTTATCAAAATGGGGAGTTAATGCTTCTATCACTGCTTTAGCCCCAAGGTAAGAGCCGCCGATTCCGCACACGATAAATACATCCGCATTAGAACGAATCTGACCAGCCAATTCCGATATTTGGGTTAGCTCCGCATCATTAGGGCTCGCTAAAATGTCTCGCCATCCCAACCACTCAGAACCGGGCCCGGTTTTTGTTTTAAGTTGCTCAAGACCTATATCCGCTCTTGTTCTTGCTCTTATGTAGGACTCATCTCTTAAAAATGAGCGCGCTATTCTAACATCTGCTGTAATCATTTTACTATTCTTATCGAAGTAACTTTGCTAATTCTATGAGGGTGTAGTCAAGTGTTTTCTTCTTGGAAACTGCTACACGCATCGGGGTAATTTTCAGAGCATTATTTACAATACCTACCATAATCTCACTATGACCTTCTAGAAGTACTTTTACTGCTGAAGCTCCCAACCTGCTGGCTAACACTCGATCATGTGCCGAAGGTCTTCCCCCTCTTTGGATGTGCCCAAGGATACATACCTTCATATCATACTGTTGAAAATCTTCCTTAATATTTTCAGAAAGCTTCAACGCACCGCCGGTTTCATCTCCTTCTGCCACAACAATCAAACTGCTTCTTTTTTGTTCCTTAAGCATATTGTGAAGTTGCGATTTAATCTCTTTAAGATCAGTGAGCTCCTCTGGCAGTAGTACCAGTTCTGCGCCACATGCGATGGCTGTCTCTAAAGCAATAAATCCTGTATCCCGGCCCATTACTTCAACAAGAAACATACGTTCATGGGCATCCGCGGTATCCCGGATTTTATCGATAGCTTCTAGTGCTGTATTCAGAGCCGTGTCGTATCCGATTGTTTCGTCAGTACCAATAATGTCATTATCAATGGTCCCGGGGATTCCTACCACATTTATACCATGCTCATTGCTGAGAATATTCGCTCCGGTAAATGTACCATCTCCTCCAATAACCACAAGAGCATCAATATTTCTTTCTTTTAATTGCTCCGCAGCTTTTTGCCGACCTTCGGGAGTACGGAAATCATCAGAACGAGCAGATTTTAAAATAGTGCCCCCTCTCTGGATGATATTTGAAACAAAATTGGAATTTACTTTCTCGAATTCCCCTTCAATTAGCCCTTGATAGCCATGATAAACTGCGTAAACATTTACATCAAAAGCTTTGGCAGTGCGAACGACGGCTCTCACTGCTGCGTTCATTCCGGGAGAGTCTCCACCACTTGTAAGTACCGCAATGGTCTTAATTTCAGACAATGGTTGAATCATTTGGTTGTAAATACTATGAGTTGAGTGAGTAATTACCCTAAAATATTATGCTGGATAATAACTAATTTAAAGGGCACGCAAGTTTAAGAAAATTTGAACACTTTTAATGATCGATAGTGTAGAACTACAAAGAATTAATACGGAGACGGTTTCAAGGAAATCTCTTTCGGAAATTACTGCTCCCGTTTCCTCTGATTTACAGGAGTTTAGAGACTTTTTTAAATCGACGATCCGATCAGATGTGTTCTTATTAGATCAGATTATTTCCTATTTGCTGAAGCAGAAAGGGAAAGAGATTCGCCCCACACTTGTATTCATGAGTGCTAACCTTTTCGGTGGGATAAATCAAAGGAGCCACATTGCTGCTACAATGATCGAGCTGTTGCACACAGCAACCCTTATTCACGATGATGTGGTTGATGATGCTAATTCTCGCCGGGGTTTTGTAAGCATCAATAAGATCTGGAGAAATAAAGCCGGAGTATTATTGGGGGACTTTCTGCTTTCAAAAGGACTACTGATCGCACTGGAGAATGAGGAACACACCTTACTTAAAGTCCAATCGAAGGCCGTTCAAAAAATGAGTGAAGGGGAGCTTAGACAGTTAAAAACAGCTGGCCTCTTCAATATGACTGAAGAACGATATTTCCAGATTATCTCTGAGAAAACTGCCAGTTTAATATCTACGTGCTGCGAGTGTGGAGCTGTTTCTGCAAGTGATGACCCAAAAATGCATACGCTGATGAGCAATATAGGAATGTGTATTGGTATTGCTTTCCAAATAAGAGACGACCTTTTTGATTATGGTGTATACGATATTGGAAAACCAACCAGAAACGACATTCAGGAGCGAAAAGTAACACTACCCCTTATTAAAGCCCTTGAACACAGCCCTAAAAAACAAGCGGCCCATATACGGGCATTGATGAAAAAACGGAAAAAGAAATCGCGGGAAGTAGACGAGATTGTGAATTTTGTACATGACAACGGAGGTATGGATTATGCAAAATCCATCATGTATGACTATGCAAACAGAGCCATTTCTGAGCTAGAAAAGATTCCCTACTCCGATCGGATCCAGGATTTTGTCGACCTGATTCATTTCATCATAACCAGAAAGAAGTAATGGATGACTGAACGCGAGCATTTGTTCATTTCAGACGTTCATTTAGGCGCCTTTTCACCATCAGAAGAAAAGGAAGTTGAACATCGCTTAATAACTCTCATTGATTATGCCATTAGAGAAAGGGCACAATTCTATATACTGGGAGATCTATTCGATTATTGGATGGAATATCCCCATCTGAATTTTGTACCTGCTTTGGGTGAAGAGGTACTGGATAAATTTGAGGAATATAATAGAACCATCTCCCCTGCCATTTTTATAACCGGAAATCATGATAACTGGGACTTTGGGCATTTCCGAAAAAAAGGATTTGATGTAGAACCCAATTACCGTATTGAGAGTATTAATGGAAAAAGGGTTTTATTAATGCATGGAGATGGGCAGTTTGGAAAAAGAAGTGATTTCATTCGCCCAACCTATCACAGGTTTCTGCGAAATGTATCCTTTACAAAAATATATCAACGACTTTTTCCTCCTCCTTTGGGCCTAAGCCTTATGAGGAAATTTTCCAATCTAACCAGAACGAGGAATTACAGGAACCCTATACCTCTCTCAAACCACGCTAAAGAAATTTTGGCTTCAAGGGATATCGATCTTGTACTTTGTGGGCACGATCATATTCCACGAGTGGAAACTTTTTCGCGTGGCCAGTATATAAATCTTGGAACATTTTTTAACCATGGTACATTGGTACGATATAAGAATGATGCTTTTGAACTCGTTACCTGGCACAAAGAAACTCAGGAATTCGTACCTTTTCTCGCAAATTCAGTAGAAGCATGAGCAATTCGGAAAACAATCCTATAGATCATCATCGGTATTTCAACGATCCAGAGTACCGAAAGGAAATTCTAGCTCAGAAGAAATCCTCGACCCCTCCTCCCTCTTCAAAAAAAGATGCTGATCCAGCTATAGGAAAGAAAATACTTGGAGTACTTGGCATTATTTTGCTAGTAGGTATGATTGGTGTTGGCGGATATGTGTACTTCCTTTTTCAAGGATTACCTTCTATTGCTCAATTAGAGAATCCAGAAACTGCTATTGCCACCGAGGTGCGCAGCCGGGACGGTGCAGTCTTAGACAAATACTATACACAAAACCGTACCTGGGTTCGATACGATCAAATATCACCTCATGCCGTTGACGCCCTGGTGGCTACTGAAGATCATCGATTTTATGATCACTGGGGAATGGATATGATTAGGACACTAGCCATCCCCTACCATGTATTGAGAGGAGAGCCTCAAGGAGGTTCCACATTAAGCCAGCAATTAGCGAGAAACCTTTATAAAGAAATTGGGCTGGCTTTTTCGATTTCCAGGAAATTCCGGGAGATGATCACCGCTGTACAAATCGAACGGAATTACACAAAGCGAGAAATTATTGAGATGTACCTCAATACGGTAGAGTATCCGAACAGTGCCTTTGGTATTGAAGCAGCTTCGAGAACTCATTTCAATAAATCAGCAAGCGAGTTAACTCTTTCTGAATCAGCGACCCTTGTTGGCTCCGTTAATGCTGTGTATGCCTACAACCCCCGACTCTTCCCCGAGCGCTCAAAATCAAGAAGAGATATCGTTTTGTATTTGATGAATCAACAAGGATTCATTTCTCAAGCTCAAAAAGAACAACTACAAGCCGTACCTATTCAGCTGGACTATCAACCCCCTTCAAAAGCAGGTAGAGTAAGCCGCTACTTTGGAGAATATGTACGACAAAAAGTATCTGGCTGGGCTGAAGAAAACGGGTATGATCTTTACACTGATGGGCTAGTCATTTATACCACTATTGATTCTAAGCTTCAGGCTTATGCTGAAAAAGCGATGCGAACAAAGCTGGATTCTTTACAAAAGATTTTCGAATCCGAGTGGACTACCAGAGGAAGTGGAATTTACATGGATAAGCTTTGGGAAGAATTTCCAGGGTTTAAAGACAGCTTTTTAAGAGATACCGATGAGTATAAAAACGGATTCCAAAAATGGGATACCAAAATTGAACGGGTAGTGTTCGACAGCCTAAAGGCAGATTCCATGTTTGTGGATTCAGTGATGAAATCGCGAACTCGCCTGGAAGCAGGATTTGTGGCCATAGAACCTTCTAATGGCAATATTCTTGCCTGGGTAGGCGGTTCCAACTATGGGAATGTGCAATTTGATCATGTATACCAATCGCGCCGGCAAGCTGGATCAACCTTCAAACCATTTGTTTACTCGGTAGCTATCGATAATGGCTTTAAACCCTATCATAAATTCTCAAAATACCCCACCAAATATTATGACCGATCTGGTAATGTATGGGCTCCCAAAGACCAAACTGTATCAGATGGGCCTATAATGGTACCCCTTCGGCAAGCTTTGGCTCGTAGCCTGAACAATATAACTGTTCGTCTGCTTCCTGAGATTGCCGGATACCCTGGAACGAACAAATTGTGGGAGCTTGACCCGGCAGCTCGAAAGATTAAGCAAATGGCTTCTAATCTTGGTATCGACATGAGTAATACCCCAGCCTACCCTTCTATTGCATTGGGAACGGCAGAAGTCAGCTTGCTTGAAATTACAAGTGCCTATACTACTTTTGCTAATGCAGGTGTTCATATAGACCCAATAGCCATTACCAGGATCGAAGATAAAGAAGGAAATATTTTAGTGGAGTATTTCCCTGAATACCGCCAGGAGGTAATTAGTCCGGAAACTGCGTATATCATGACTGATATGATGCGTGGTGTGATTCGAGGTGGAGATGGTTACCATGGCACCGGGGTAAGATTAAGGAATGTATATGGCGTTCGACAAGATATTGCCGGTAAAACCGGAACCACACAAAACTCAGCAGATAACTGGTTTGTTGGCATGACCCCTCATATTGTGATGGGTGCATGGGTAGGTGGAGAAGACCGCAGAATCCGCTTCCCAACCGATAACCCAAACAGTATCGGACAGGGTGCTCGCTCTGCCCTCCCTATTGTTGGCCAGTTTATCAATTTTGTTACTGCTGATAAAGATGCTTATTGGGGATATGACGCTTTTGAACCTCCTCCTGGTTTTGTGATGCCAGAAGATCCAGAGGCTACCCAAAATGAGTTGTTAAGAGATAACAACCGGGGTAGGATTGGGTGGTAAGCACTACACTTCCTTTTTCAGTAAAATCTTTAGGGGTATGAAGTCTATTGCATCAATCTCTTTGATAGCATTTATTGTTTTTTTGACAGGTTGTAGGGATACCAATAGTGATTCTGAAATAGAAACAACATTTGGAATTCGACATGATAAGGTGCTTTCTGACTATGAAGGTATAGTAACCAGTAATGATCCGGGTCTCCCAAATTTTTCATCAGTAGTTTTTTTCAGCTACAGCCTAGATGGAAGTGATAATGAAGAATTTGTTGCAACTGGAACTCTAATCGATGAAGAATGGATTTTAACCGCTGGGCATAATTTTTATGATAGTGCAGAACAAGAAAACCCTGCTCCTGTAAGTGGGATTACTGTGTTAACAGGTAATGATCCTAATAATCCCGGTGGAGAATACACTGTTTCGCAAATTGTATTACACCCTACCTGGCTTGCTGGTGATCAAGAATATGGTGATGCCAATGATCTATGCTTAGTAAAGCTTTCAACTCCTATTATTACACTGACTCCTGTACCTCTTCACACCTCTGGTGAGGAACCAATCGGAAGTACGGTTTGGTTTGCTGGTTTTGGAGATTACTCCAGTACAGCTGGACAGAACCCTGAACTATTCTCAAAAAAGCACGCCCTGGAAAATGTTTTGGACAGGGAAGCTGACGGTTTTCAAACCTCGTCAAACGGAATTACTTACGAAGGAGGCTTATTAGCTTTTGATTTTGATGACCCTTCTGGGAGTATTAATTCATTGGGAGATAACACTATTAATGAAGATGAAAATCTATTAGGAGATGGCTCTAGTTCGCCGGACGCTTTAGAGTTTGAAGGAACTACGGTAGAGGGTGATAGCGGTGGACCGTTATTTATTTTTCATCAAGGGAGATGGGAGCTAGCAGGTGTATTATCAGGTGGAGCCTCGGAGCCTATAAATAATCATGTCGACAGTAGTTATGGTGACATAAGCATATTTACCAGGGTATCAACTGCCTCAGAATGGATTCAGTCGATCATTGATTGATACTACTGTAAGTTTTAGAAGGCTCACAGTTGCCCATCAGTTTTTAGCCTTTTCTTATGCCCACTAGAGAGATGTAAAACTACGATCATTTAAAGATGAATTAATTTCATCAATTAAATTGATTAAAGTCTATAAAATCCCTTTTATAGCCGTAGCTAATGTTTTGGTCTGTAATAACTAACATCAGGTCCGATCCTCAAAAATCTCTTACAACTCATGGAAAAAAACTTGTTTAGACTCCTTCCTTGCATAATCATTCTGGCTCTTCTTTTTACTCCCAAATTATCACTCGCTCAAACCGCTTATTATGACCTGGATACCCTTATTGAGTCAATCATTGACAAGATGACCATTGAAGAAAAGGTAGGTCAACTAGCCTTAAGGGGAAGAAGCAGTAGAGAAAGAGGGGCACTACCTGAAGAGTTATTGGCAAGTGTAAGGAATGGTGAGATTGGTGCTTTTTTGAACGTGATGGATACCTCCCATGTGCGGAAACTCCAGGAAGTAGCGGTAAACGAAAGTAAGCATGGTATTCCACTTCTTTTTGCACGGGACGTTATTCATGGATTTAAAACTATCTTCCCAATTCCCCTAGGACAGGCAGCCAGCTGGAACCCGGACATGGTTGAAGAAGGAAGCAGAATTGCTGCTCTAGAAGCTAGTTCTGTGGGTATTAGATGGACATTCGCTCCTATGCTGGATATCACCCAGGACAGCCGCTGGGGACGGATTGCTGAATCCCCGGGCGAGGACCCTTACCTTGCTGGCCAACTGGCAAGAGCCTATATACGTGGATTCCAGGGGGACGATCTTACTGACCCAACACGAATGGCTGCCACTGCAAAACACTTTATTGCGTACGGTGCAGCTATTGGCGGTCGGGATTATAACACCACTATTGTAAGCGATGAACAACTCTACAACTTATTCCTCCCTCCTTTTAAGGAAGCCATTGAAGAAAATGTTGCTACACTAATGTCTTCATTTAATGAAGTAAATGGAGTACCAGCTACCGGAAACAAAAAGATTTTAACAGACATCCTTCGCGGGGAATTTGGCTTTGATGGTTTTGTAGTCTCTGACTGGAATTCAGTGATCGAAATGATTGCTCATGGTTTTGCTGAAGATTATAAACATGCCGCAGAACTAGCAGCTAATGCAGGGTTGGATATGGAAATGACTTCCACTGCTTATGAAGACTTTTTGGTTGAGTTAGTTAGAGAAGGTGCTGTTCCGGAATCTCAACTAGATTTCTATGTACGCAATATTCTTCGGATCAAATTCAGGCTAAATTTGTTTGCAGCTCCCTTCATTCCACAAAATCATCCGGGCACCTTCTATGCCGAAGAGCATTTAGAAAAAGCCAAAGAAGCTGCCATAGAAAGTAGTGTGCTTCTTACAAATGATGGCGTTCTCCCTTTGAAGTCCAACCAAAAGATATTGCTAACCGGGCCTTTGGCTGATAAGGGGCGGGAACAGTTAGGAACATGGACCTTTGATGGTGAGGGCGACCCTTCCATTACTCCTAAAGAAGCGATGGAAGAAGCTGTATTTGTAGAAGGTCTTAACTTTAGCCGGGATAAGGACCAGAGTAATTTTCAACGTGTGCTTGATGCTGCTCAGGAGGCTGATGTTATCGTATTTGTAGGCGGTGAAGAAGCCATTCTTTCCGGGGAAGCGCACTCACGTGCAAATATACAGCTACCGGGAGCACAGGAAGAATTAATAGCGGAATTAGTCAAGCTTGATAAGCCAGTCATTTTAGTATTAATGGCAGGTAGGCCAATTAATATTACAAACTATGTATCGGACCTAAATGCCGTGCTTATGATGTGGCATCCTGGTACAATGGGCGGTCCGGCATTAAAAGAAATGCTATTGGGCATTGCTGAACCTTCCGGCCGTTTACCTGTAAGCTGGCCCAAAGCAGCGGGACAGCTTCCTTATTTTTATAACCATAAAAATACAGGCAGGCCTGCAAACCCTGAGTCCTTTGTGGGAATAGATGATATACCCATTGGAGCATGGCAAAGTAGCCTTGGTAATGAATCTCACTACTTAGATTTAGGCTTCACCCCTCTCTTCCCTTTCGGTTATGGACTTTCCTTCAGTGAAGTTGAATATGGAGAGATAAATATCTCCGATTCCAATTTGGGAGAAGGCGAAAGTATTACAGTGGAAATAGAGGTTTCTAACACCGGAGAACGCACCACTTCAGAAGTCGTACAGCTTTATATTCGTGATAAAGTTGGAAGAATCACCCGCCCTGTTCGCCAGCTGAAACGGTTTGAAAAGGTAAACCTTGCTCCAGGTGAAAATAGAACCATAACCTTCTCGCTGAGCTATGAAGACTTCAAATATTATGACAACGATGAAATTTTTGCTGTAGAGCCCGGAGAGATTGACATCTATGTGGGAAGTAATTCCACAGCTGATAAAAAGGTGACTATAGAGATTGAATAAAGTCTTGGTTCTTTAATAATACGTACTTCGATACACCCTTCAGTAAATCTATAAAAGTTATCCACATACCGTTGATAACTTGATGTTGTTTTCGAGTTTTTTATTAATACCTTTGTTTCTAATTAAACACTCCAAGGTGGTTTTTTATAAAACCAAAAGAGGGGAATCACGTGAGAATCGTGAGCTGTTGCGCAACTGTAAGTGATTGTTATACAATCATAAGCCAGATTACCTTCCTTGACAGTGTGGATATTGCTTCGCATCAAAAGCAAGTGTCCGGATTCTGAATGGATAGTTAGTATTTCTATAAGCTGTTACTGACTTCACTTTCGTTCACGCTGCTTTTGAGTATCCCACAACTAAAAAACAAAGGCGGCATGAGTATTTTTGAAAAACGAATTAACTATAAACCATTTGAATATCCTGAGGTCTTACAATTCACCGAGGCTATCAATAAATCTTTTTGGGTACATTCCGAAATAGATTTTACAGCTGACGTACAGGACTTCCACTCTCATCTACAAGAACACGAAAAACAGGCAGTAAAAAGAAGCTTATTAGCTATCGCTCAAATCGAGGTAGCTGTAAAATCATTCTGGGGAAATTTATATCACCATTTGCCAAAGCCGGAATTCAATGGTTTGGGCAGTACATTTGCTGAATGCGAATTCAGACATTCTGAAGCATATTCTCGTCTGTTAGAGGTATTGGGCTACAATGACGAGTTTAAATATCTGATTGAAACTCCAGTAATCCGAAAGCGAGTAGATTACTTATCTCAGGCTCTTGCTCACTCAAAATCTGAAGATAAGGAGAGATATATCTTTTCACTTATTCTTTTTTCAATACTTATCGAAAACGTTTCCCTCTTCAGCCAGTTTGCTATCATCCTCTCCTTCACGCGTTTTAAAGGAGCATTAAAAAACATTAGCAATATCATTGCATGGACTTCGGTTGATGAGCAGATTCATGCGAATGCCGGCATTTATATTGTAAATACATTTCGCTCAGAATTCCCAGATTTCTTCAACGAGCAAACAGTTGCAGAAGTAAAAGAGATTGTATCCCATTCCATAGAAGTTGAATCTGAAATTCTGGATTGGATATTTGAGGAAGGTGAGATTGAGAACATTACGAAAAAGAATCTGCTCGACTTCATGAAATTCAGAGCAGATGAAAGCCTATCACAGATTGGTATAGAAAAACTGTTTTTTATTTCTGAATACGATTACCAGCCTGTTTCATGGTTCGAAGAAGAAGTATTTGCAAATAGTCTGGATGATTTTTTTGCAAAACGCCCTGTTGATTACACCAAGCATGATAAAAGCATCACGGCTGACGACCTGTTCTGATCTTTTCAGAATCATTGACCTAAAACTCCCTTCACAATAAAAACTAAAGTAATATGGAAAGATTATGGTGGCTTAATGATGAAAGCCAAAACATGCTGAAACGAGGTTACCTGCTAAAAGGTGAAACTGTTGAAACAGCCATTGAACGGATAGCTACTGCTGCTGCAAAAAGATTATATAAACCAGAACTCACCGAATCATTCATTGAGATGATAGAAAAAGGCTGGATGAGTTTAAGTTCTCCTATATGGGCAAATATGGGTACCGAAAGAGGACTTCCTATTTCCTGTTTTAATGTATATGTGCCGGACAATATCGAAGGCATTACGCATAAACTGGGAGAGGTTATTATGCAGACAAAACTTGGCGGAGGGACGTCCGGTTATTTTGGCGAATTGAGAGAAAGAGGCAGCGCTGTAACGGACAACGGAAAAAGTAGTGGAGCTGTGAGCTTTATGAAGCTATTCGATACTGCTATGGATACCATATCCCAGGGTGGAGTTCGAAGAGGTGCTTTTGCTGCTTATCTTGATATTGATCACCCTGATATTGCAGAATTTTTGGAGATTAAAAATATCGGTAGTCCTATTCAAAACCTCTTCTTTGGGGTTTGTATCCCCGATTACTGGATGAACGAAATGATAGAAGGAGACCAGGAAAAACGAACTATCTGGGCTAAAGTCCTTGAAAGTAGGCAGCAAAAAGGCCTCCCCTACCTGTTCTTTTCCGATAACATAAACAGGTTTAAACCTGATGTATATATAGACAAGAATATGACCATCAGCTCAAGCAATTTATGCTCAGAAATAGCTCTTCCATCCAATCATGACGAGTCTTTTATTTGCTGTTTATCCTCTATGAATTTAGAACTATATGACGAGTGGAAAGACACAGATGCAGTAAAGAGAGCCACCTTTTTCCTAGATGCTGTTCTGCAAGAATTCATCATAAAAACGGAAGATGACCATTATCTCGCCTCAGCGAACAAATTTGCAAAACGACATCGGGCTCTCGGTTTAGGAGTATTGGGCTGGCATTCCTATCTGCAAAAAAATATGATTCCGTTTGAAGGCTTGCGTGCAAAATCCCTCACAAATGAAATCTTCAAGCATATTAGTGAACAGGCTAATGAGGCAAGTAAGGAACTGGCGACTATATATGGAGAACCTGAATTACTACAGGAATATGGCAGACGGAACACTACACTGATGGCCATAGCTCCTACTACTTCCTCTTCAGCGATTCTTGGCCAGGCATCACCCGGAATTGAGCCATTCAGTAGTAATTACTACAAAGCGGGGCTAGCTAAAGGTAATTTCATGAGAAAGAATAAATACCTTCGAGAATTATTAATTGAAAAAGGTCTGGATACAGAGGAAACCTGGAGAAGCATTATGCTGAATCAGGGTAGCGTTCAACATCTGGATCAATTAACAACCGAAGAAAAAGAAGTATTCAAAACATTCAAAGAAATCAGTCAACTGGAGATTATCCAGCAAGCTTCTATACGGCAAAAATATATCGACCAGGCACAGAGCTTAAATCTGAATATACCTCATAATCTTCCGGTTAAAGAAGTAAATAAGTTGATCATTGAGGCATGGGAACTAGGGGTTAAAACCTTGTATTACCAACGTAGCCAAAGCGTATCAAAAGAGTTTGTTTCTAATATAGTCTCCTGCTCAAGCTGTGAAGCATAATTATGAGGAAGTTTACCCGATTACTTAATGAGAGCAGTCCGTCTGTAGTCTTGAATTCAGAGCTATAGTTGGGACAGCAAGTTTCTGGTCTATAACTGTTAACAGCAATGGATGAAAGATCAACTAGGAATTACTGAATCAAATGTTCAATTCACCTTCCAATTTGTTCAACTCACTTTATTTCTGGCATTAAAATTCTCGAAATCATTGTTCATTTGTATTGAATTTCAAATCAATACAATGAATAAAATGAAAACTAAGCTAATAATCGTATGGCTTTGTACAGCTGTCATTTATTTTCTGTTTCTAACATGGAATGGGTTATTCACAAACCCATTATCAGAACAGGAGATAGAAAAATACATTGAAGTCTTAAAAAAGAATGCCTCTGAAGATGACTTAGAAAACAATTACTCTGAAGGTGACTTGGAAGAGATACTATCATTCATGCAGGAAGATGACGGTAAACCTATAATTATGGTAAACGCAATCAAACTATATGATACTCCAAAAATTGTGAATGGAAAAACTTTCAGTTCCTCCGAAGAAGCTCTTGCCGATTATACGAGTTTTGTAGGACCATATTTACTCAAGAGGGGTAGTTATCCAATATTTAGTGGAACATCACTAATGGATGCTCCTACAGTGTGGGGAATTGAAAACGCAAAAGAATGGACTACAGCTTCGCTGGTAAGATATAAAAGCCGAAGAGTAATGATGGAATTATCTACGGATCCTGTTTTTCAACAATTCCATGATAGTAAAGTAGCAGCTATGGAAAAGACAATGGCTTTTCCAGTACGTTCTGATATTCATCTTGTTAATTTAAGCCTGTTTGTAGGACTGTTTTTGACGGTTATTGGATTGGCTATTTCATTGTTTATAGTAAGAAGAAACATTGCTCCTTTTGAAACGCAATAGTCTTATATATCTCTATATAAAAAAAGCCCTGATAATATCAGGGCTTTAAAATCTCAAAGAAGCAATATTATCTTATTCTTCTACAACCGATTCAGCAAGAAGCGTCAATTTGTTCTTAACTACTTCAACAAAACCACCTGAGATATTGTAGGTGGTATCGCCATCAGCCTTTCGAACAAGAACCGTTCCTTCATCCAATGCAGATACAATAGGAGCGTGGTTTGCTTTTACTTCAAAACTACCCATCACACCAGGCATCTGAACACCAGACACATCTCCTTCAAATAAGGAGCCATCCGGAGTTAGAATTTGAGCTTTAAATGTACTCATGCGTTTCTACCTTGATGAATTAAGCTTCTTCTGCAGCTTCAGCAAGCATCTTCTCGCCTTTTTCAATGGCTTCTTCGATGCTACCTACCATATAAAAAGCATTTTCAGGAAGGTGGTCTAATTCGCCTTCAATAATCATCTTCACGCCTTTTACAGTATCATCAATCTTAACATATTTACCAGGAGACCCTGTAAACTGCTCAGCTACGAAGAATGGCTGAGAGAAGAAACGTTGTACACGACGAGCACGGCTTACAACCAGTTTATCTTCGTCAGAAAGCTCATCCATACCAAGAATCGCGATGATATCCTGTAGATCTTTGTAGTTCTGAAGAAGGATGGTAGCTCTACGTGCAGTGTTGTAGTGCTCCTCTCCCACTACTTTCGGATCAACGATTCGAGAAGTTGAATCAAGTGGATCTACTGCAGGATAAATACCAATCTGGGTTAATGCACGGGAAAGTACCGTAGTTGCATCAAGGTGAGTAAATGTGGTTGCCGGAGCAGGGTCAGTCAAGTCATCCGCAGGTACATAAACGGCCTGTACAGAGGTAATTGAACCTTTTTGTGTAGAAGTAATACGCTCTTGCATCGCACCCATCTCAGTAGCAAGCGTTGGCTGGTAACCTACCGCAGAAGGCATACGGCCTAACAGCGCTGATACCTCAGAACCCGCCTGCGTAAACCGGAAAATGTTGTCAATGAAAAGAAGAATATCCCTGGATACTTCATCACGGAAATATTCTGCAACAGTAAGACCAGAAAGTGCCACACGAGCACGAGCACCAGGAGGCTCATTCATCTGACCGAATACAAGTGTTGCCTGAGATTCTTTAAGCTTGTCTTCATCTACTTTGGAAAGGTCCCACTCTCCATTTTCCATAGACTCTTTGAATTCATCACCGTAGTTGATTACGCCAGACTCGATAAATTCACGAAGAAGGTCATTTCCTTCACGGGTACGCTCACCAACACCGGCAAATACTGAAAGACCACCGTGCTGCTTCGCAATGTTGTTGATAAGCTCCTGGATCAATACAGTTTTACCTACACCGGCACCACCGAATAGCCCGATTTTACCCCCTTTTGCATAAGGGCAAAGAAGGTCAACCACTTTAATACCCGTTTCCAGCATCTCGGTAGAAGTTGCCAGCTCATCAAATGAAGGAGCTTCTCTGTGGATTGGGTACTTCTTCTTGCCTTCAGGGTCTTTAATACCATCAATCGCCTCGCCTACTACATTAAACAACCTTCCCCGGATATCCTCTCCAACAGGCATTGCAATAGCTTGTCCGGTATCGATTACTTCCATTCCTCTTACCAAACCATCGGTTGAGTCCATCGCAATCGTTCGTACACGATCTTCTCCTAAGTGTTGAGCCACTTCAAGATACAGCGTAGAGCCGTCGGTTGGATTTTTAATGGTGAGTGCGTTTAGAATAGATGGGGTTGTTCCTTCGGAAAAATCAACGTCAACTACAGGTCCGATTACCTGGGCAACTGTTCCTTTATTCATGTGCGAAACTGCGATTTATTTTAAAATTTCTGAGTAATTAGCTTTCGAAAACTTGCACTGCTGCAAAGGCTGATAAAGATAGGCAGATATAGAAACAGAGGCAATCATTTCGTGCACGGTTTATTTAATACAAAATCAACCAACACTGCCCGAACCAATCTGCATCTTCATAAAATCTTCACATAGTAGTTGTTTGTTTTGCGCTTTGTTAAATAACTATTCGTCTTAATGCCTTTAGTAGCATATATCCCTATTTCAACTACCCTTTTCTGTGTGTATTTCTTTTATGTGATTTACAATCACTGGAGAAGTAAACCTGAAGCGCTCTACTTACTTTGGTGGACGATAGGAGTTGTTACTTATGCTGCCGGTACGACGGTTGAGAGTCTACATACCATTTTTGGGTGGAACCCTGTACTTTTTAAAACCTGGTATATCGCAGGGGCTTTCCTGGGAGGAGTTCCATTAGCACAAGGAACCATTTACCTGTTGATGAAAAAGAAAACCGCTCACATAATGACCTCCGTTCTGGTTGTTGTGCTTATAATATCGAGTATCCTGGTAATCCTTTCTCCACTTGACGAATCCGTTGTTACGGAGAAATTAAATGGGAATGTACTTGAGTGGAGTTTCATCCGCCTGATAACTCCTTTTGTCAATATTTACGCGGTTATCTTTCTTGTAGGTGGTGCATTTTACTCAGCATTTAAGTATTTCGGGAATAATGAATTCAAAGGCCGCTTTTGGGGAAATGTACTCATTGCTGTTGGTGGGATTTTGCCGGGGATTGGAGGCACTGCCACTAAGTTTGGATATACTTATGTATTGTATGTAACCGAGCTTCTGGGAATCCTGCTCATATTCTGGGGATATATGATTATAAAAAGTGACCATTCCCTTTCAGTGCATCAAAACCAGGTTTCAACTTAATTTCTTTTTTTTTCATATTTGGGAGCTTGCTATTCAAAAAGAGCAACTCTTTTGTGATGAAAAAAATATATCTGGTTTTATTTTTACTTCCGCTTTTAGTGTCGGTGGGCTGTACACAGCTTTATACTACTACCATCAACGTGAATAAAGCTCCCTTGCCGGATTCAGCTGAGGTATTCACCTACATAGCAGGAACAGATATTTTCGGGGAGATTGAGGTTATTGGTTCTATTGAGGTAAATACTAATGCACAAAGGGACTGTAATATGCAGAAGTTTGAGACGGATGCACATGATATTGCCAGGTCGGCAGGTGGAAATGCCCTTATCGTTCAGGAAATTGATCTTAAGTATAGCTGCCTGAACTTTACTGGACATATCGCAAGAATTACCTACGCCGAAGATACCGCATTAATTGACAGAGAGAATTTGAAGAGAACATGGAGCAACCGTTTCGACCCTATTGAAGGCATTTATGAAAGTACGGGACCTAACCTCCGAAACATGGAAGTTGGGGTTCTGAAGAATAACACAGGCGGTTATTCACTGATCTATCTAAACGGAACTAATAATGAATACAGGACCCTATGGAAAGAAGGAAATCTAAAGGCAAAACTTTCTAATACAGGTGCTGTCAATACCTTTAAAACCACATGGTTGGAGCACAACAGAACCTATGGCACCGACTACCTTATATCATTTTCCGAAGGGATTATGAGCCTGATTAACACAGAAGCAGAGATAAACCAGCCTTTCCTGAAGATGTATCCCACTCAAAATTCTTTTACTTCTGCTTCGGGATCAGGTTTTGCCATTTCCCAAAAAGGCTACATCGTAACCAACCATCATGTAGTTGAAGGGGCTGAAAGCATTACTGTTAAAGGAATTAATGGGAACTTCAATCAAAGCTACACTGCCGAGGTGATTGTAACAGATCAGCGAAATGATTTAGCCATTATAAAAATCGATATAGAAGATGAAACTATAGGAACCATCCCCTTCCAGTTAAAAAAGGACCTTTCCCAGGTAGGAAATGAAGTATTTGTACTGGGCTACCCTTTAAGGGCCACGATGGGAGATGAACTAAAACTGACAACCGGTATAATAAGCTCCAGAACCGGTTTCCAGGGAGACATCACTTCCTACCAGATATCAGCGCCCGTACAGCCGGGAAATAGCGGTGGTCCAACCTTCGATATGGATGGAAACCTGATTGGAATTGTAAATGCCAAGCATGCAGGTGCTGAAAATGCCAGCTATTCAGTAAAAGCAAACTACCTGATCAATTTATTTGAGCTGCTCCCCGAAGAAGTCCGGCTTGAACTTGCGGAAGATACTCCCAATGCTTCGCTTGCCGATCTGGTAGAATCTGTTCGAAATCATGTCTACATCATTGAAGTAGATTAGACTTCTCAACTGCTATTCACTGTTTATTTAAAAAGCTGATCAATTCTTTTAATTTCAGCATCTAGAACTAGCAAATCCCCTCTTAAAATTCTATCTTTGTTTTTCTTGAGCCGATCTAATCCATCGGCTCATTTTTATAGATATACACGATAAAAGGTGACCGAAAAAATCACCTTTTTTCATAGCAAGAACCTTACACTTTTTAAACCCAGCAGTCCCGTGGAAACCGAATTTTCAGAGCGCTCAGCCAGCATCGACATACTTATTGAATTTGATATCAATCAGAACCTGGATTATTCCATTGCGGATGAACTGGATACAAGAGAAAAAGCCCAGGTTCGAGAATATGTACAAAACATCTTCCGCCGCAGAAGCTACCTGGACTTTTTGATCGATCATTATTCAAGTATCAGCGTGGAAGAAATGAAAGCTGAGCTAAAAAACATCCTTCGCCTTGGGATTTACGACATGCTGTTTATGGATAGCACTCCTGATTACGCAGCCATTAATGAAGCGGTTGAGATCGCAAAGTTCAAACTAGGCTCAAAAACAGGTGACCTGGTTAATGCGATCATGCGCAACCTGCAGCGAGATATTGAGAACCTTCCAAAGCCCGCCTATCCGGATCGAACTAAATTGGTTGCAGCCACTTTTTCTCACCCTGAATGGATGGTAGCACGATGGAGCAAGCGTTTTGGTGAACGAGAAGCATTCCAGTTAATGCAAGCCAATAACTCTCGCCCGAATTACTATGTGAGAGTTAACACACTTCGAACCAAGCCTGAAAACTTCGAGCTTCGAATGGATAAAATGGGTGTTGAATTCGAAGAAAGTGAGTGGCTTCCAAATTTCTATAAAGTAGATTCAGTACAGCCATTCATCGAAAAAGGACTGCTTTCTAAAGGTTTATGCCAGGTACAGGATATTGCTGCAGGACTTGCTCCTTTCGTCTTAGATCCGCAACCAGGTGAAAGCATCTATGATTTATGCGCAGCACCAGGCACAAAGTCTATCATGATTGCTGATTTGACGGAAGCGAACAGTGATATCCTTGCTGTTGATATTTCCGGGGAACGATTAGAAAAGCTTGCCGAAAGCGCCCTAAGCTTTGGTGCAGAAAACATCAAAATTCGCCGCGGAGATGTATTGGAACTTTCCCTTCCGTTAGCTGATGCTGTTCTACTAGATGCCCCATGTACTGGAACTGGTGTATTGAGTAAGCGAGCTGACTTACGCTGGAGAAGAGATGAAGAAGGACTTAAAAATGCAGTAGCACTTCAAGAACAACTTCTTGAAGAAGCGGCCAATATGGTTAAACTTGGCGGTCGTCTAGTATACAGCACCTGTTCTATCGAGCCTGAAGAGAATATGGAACAGGTAACCAAGCTCCTTGAAAAGATGGATGACAATTTTGAGCTTGAACCACTAGAAGATTATGTACCAGAAGAAGTACTCGCTGAAGACGGCAAAGCTTACCAAACCTTCCCTCATATCCATGGATGTGATGGACACTTCGGAGTTCTGCTAAAACGAGTCAAATGAGTTTCTAAGTAGCAGAGTGGCAAAGTACCAAAGTGGTTGAGTGGAACAACACTACTTTGGTACTTTGATACTTAGTTACTCTGCCACTTTACGACCAGCTGCCCGCCATCAAAAATTCAGACACAGATAAGAAAAGAAGTGACTCAAAAATCCCAAATTCCTTCAAAATATGATCCTGCTCTAGTTGAGGATAAATGGTATGCCTACTGGATGGAACATAATTATTTCCATTCTGAGGTTGATCATTCTAAAGAACCATTCACCATTGTAATCCCCCCTCCTAACGTAACAGGTGTTCTCCATATGGGGCATATGCTCAATAACACTATCCAAGATGTGTTAACCAGACGAGCGCGTATGCAGGGTAAGAATGCTCTATGGGTTCCGGGAACAGATCACGCTTCTATTGCTACTGAGGCAAAAGTAGTACGAAAGCTCCGTGAAGAAGGCATCAAAAAAAGTGATTTGTCACGCGATGAATTTCTTGAGCATGCATGGGAATGGACTCATAAACATGGCGGGATTATCCTTGAGCAATTAAAAAAGCTTGGCGCTAGCTGCGATTGGGACCGCACTGCTTTCACCATGGATGAAAAATATTCCGAAAGTGTTATAGACACCTTCATTGATCTGTACAGCAAGGGAAAGATTTACCGTGGTGCCAGGATGATTAATTGGGACCCTGCTGCACTAACGGCTTTAAGTGATGAAGAGGTAATCCACAAAGAAGTTCAGTCCAAGCTTTATTACGTTCGATACCAGGTTTCTGGAACCAACGATTTTGTAACTATTGCCACAACACGGCCTGAGACTATCCTTGGAGATACAGCAGTATGTATCAACCCTAAAGATAAGCGCTATACTCACCTGCATGGTAAAAAGGCGATCGTACCATTAGTAAATCGCGAGATCCCCATCATTCTGGATGATTATGTAGATATTGAATTCGGTACTGGTTGCCTAAAGGTTACCCCTGCTCACGATGTAAATGATTACGAACTCGGAGAAAAACACAACCTGGAAACCATCAACATGATGAATGCGGATGGTACCATTAGTGAAGAAGGTGAACTCTACATCGGTATGGACCGCTTCGAGGTTCGAAAGCAAATCACTAAGGATTTGGAAGAAGCCGGCCACATGGTAAAGGTTGAAGACTATGCAAACAAAGTCGGTTACTCAGAAAGAACCGACGCTGTAATTGAACCTCGTCTCTCCCTTCAGTGGTGGGTGGCCATGAAAGAACTTTCTCAGCCTGCCCTTGAGAATGTGATGAATGACAATGTTCAATTCCATCCGGCTAAGTTTAAGAACACCTATCGCCACTGGATGGAAAATGTTAAAGACTGGTGCATAAGCAGGCAGCTTTGGTGGGGACATCGTATTCCTGCTTATTACTACGGAGAAGGTGACGATGATTTTGTAGTTGCAAAAACGTTGGAAGAGGCTGTTCAGCTTGCTCAGGAGAAATCAGGAAATGCTTCACTAACTGCATCCGATCTATCTCAGGACGAAGATGTACTTGATACCTGGTTTTCCTCCTGGTTATGGCCTATTTCTGTATTTGATGGGTTTTATACCGAAGAGGAAGTGGATTACTACTACCCTACCAATGACCTGGTAACTGCCCCGGAGATTATGTTCTTTTGGGTAGCACGTATGATTATCGCAGGTTATGAATACCGAGGAGACCTCCCCTTCCGAAATGTGTATTACACCGGGATCGTACGGGACAAAATAGGCCGGAAAATGAGTAAGAGCCTTGGAAACTCACCAGAACCTTTAGAGCTGATTTCAGAATATGGAGCAGACGGAGTTCGAATGGGCATGCTCTTCTCCACCCCTGCTGGAAATGATTTACCTTTTGACCCGGCTATTTGTGAGCAGGGAAAGAAATTCTCCAATAAAATCTGGAATGCCTTCCGCTTCCTAACTATGAATATGGAAGAAGGGGTCGAGTATTCCCCAACATTAGATATCGACTCTGATAACCTAGTTGACCGGTGGATGATGGCTCGTATCCAACAGACCATTTCCGGTGTTAATGATGATTTTGAGAACTATAAGCTGAATGATGCCCTCAAAAAGGTGTACTCTTTGATTTGGGATGATTTCTGTGACTGGTATATCGAATTAGCGAAGCCAGATAATTATGGGGATTCTTTTGATCCACAAAAAATGAATGTGGCCCTTGGCTTCTTTGAACAGTTGATGAAGCTTCTCCATCCTTTTATGCCATTTATTTCGGAAGAAATCTGGCAGTACATCCAGGATAGAAAGCCTGAAGAAGCCCTGGTAATCTCGGAATGGCCTGTTTATGATTCTTCTTTCGATAGCCAGGAAGATGTTAAGCTATTCCAGACTATGCAGGAAATGGTTTCATCATTGAGGAATATTCGTGCTGAAATGGGAGTCTCTCCAAAAGAAGAATTAGAGTTGCTCATCAAAACGAAAGATGCTCCAATTGCTGAGGCATTATCGAGCAATGAATGGGTATTCAACAAGCTTCAAAGCTTGAAGTCTATTGATATCTCCGAAAGCATCGAAAAGCCAAAAGCATGTTCATCTGCCATTGTGAATGGTCACGAGCTTTATGTTCCTCTTGCTGGTTTAATTGATGTAGAAAAAGAACGTGAGCGTATTCAAAAAGAGATTGATAGGATCGAAGGATGGCTCAAAGGAGTGAATGGAAAGCTCAGCAACAAGAATTTTGTTGACAATGCCCCGGAAGCTGTTGTTGAAAATGAGCGGAACAAAAAACGTGATGGTGAGGCAAATCTTTCTAAATTGCGTGAGCAATTGAAGGATTTTGAATAATCACTCCATGTTTGGGTGCTCGACCTATGAAAACATTTTCTCTTCAACCTGAAGAACAAGGGCAATCTCCCGATTTTCTAACCGGGCTTAACAAACAGCAGCACGAAGCGGTTACGCATACCAAAGGCCCATTGCTGATTGTAGCGGGAGCTGGATCAGGAAAGACCAGGGTACTTACCTATCGCATTGCCTATCTGCTGCAACAGTTTAAAGCTGCTCCTCACGAGATTCTGGCCCTTACTTTTACTAATAAGGCTGCCAGGGAAATGAAAGACCGGATCAAAAACCTGATCGGTGATAAAGCTCAAAAATTATGGATGGGCACCTTCCATTCCATCTTTTCGAAAATACTTCGTTTTGAAGCTGAAAAACTTGGATATGGTCAGGATTTCACGATTTATGACACCAGTGATTCAGAAACAGTCATTAAGCAAATTCTCCAGGAACTGAATTTCGATCCCAGGGAAATCAAGCCTAAGACCATTCGGAATAAAATCAGTGATGCCAAGAACCAGTTGATCGATCCGGATAACTACCAGGAACGCTTTGTGAGCTCTACTCTCGATGACATCACTGCAAGGGTATATGCCATTTACGTGAATCGCCTAAAGCAAAGCAACGCAATGGATTTTGATGATTTACTTGTCAAGCCTATTGAGCTTTTTGAAGAACATCCAGATATCCTAGAGAAGTACCAGGATCGTTTTAAATACATCTTAATTGATGAGTACCAGGATACCAATCACGCCCAGTACAAAGTGACTAAAATGCTGGCTAATAAGTATAAAAATATCTGCGTGGTTGGGGATGATGCACAAAGTATTTACTCATTCAGAGGTGCAGACATTACCAATATCCTTTCTTTCCAGGAGGATTATGACAATGCAAAACAGGTACCATTAGAACAAAATTATCGCTCAACACGAGCTATTCTACAGTGTGCAGATTCTATCATCAAAAAGAATAAGAAACAGCTGGAAAAGACGCTCTGGACAGAAAAGGAGCTTGGAGAACCAATCATCCTGCTCAAGAATTATGACGACAGGGATGAAGCAAACCGGGTAGCCCAATACATCCTGGAGTTGAAAATGCGGCATGGCTATAAAAATAATGAGTTTGCCATCCTGTACCGTACCAATTATCAATCTCGTGTTTTTGAAGAAGCACTTCGGCGCCACGATATAGCTTACCAGCTCATTGGAGGCCTCTCCTTCTATCAACGAAAAGAGATTAAAGATGTATTAGCCTATCTCACGCTCCTGGTCAACAAGCACGATGAAACCAACCTTATTCGAATCATCAATGAGCCTTCGAGAGGAATTGGCAACAAGAGCATCAATGATTTAAGAAATACAGCCAGAGAACAGGGAGTTTCTATCTGGAGTATGCTTGAACGGGTTGAGCAAACCGATGTATACAAACCTGCCAAAGTTCGAATCCGTGAATTCGTCAATATGATGAATGCCCTGAGCAAGGACTTAAAAGAAGGAAGAAGCCTAACTGAAGTTACCAGATCGGTATTAGAACAAAGTGGATATATGAAGGCTTTGGTAGAAGAAAATTCTCACGATTCCATGATGCGTAGAGAGAACGTGCTGGAATTTCAGAACGCCATCTCTTATTACGAAAAAGGAGCTTCTAATCCTTCTCTAAGTGCATTCCTGCAGGAAATCAGCTTGATAACCGACGGCGATAAATTTGACGAAAACAAACCAGCAGTCACATTAATGACCGTTCACGGTTCGAAAGGGCTGGAATTCCCTGTGGTGTTCGTGGTTGGTTTGGAAGAAAACCTCTTCCCTGTTGGAGCCAGAGATGGTTTTGATGCAGATATTGAAGAAGAACGACGTTTGTTTTATGTGGCCATCACCAGGGCTGAACAAAGATTGTATTTCAGCTATTGCCAGACCCGTTTCAAGTTTGGAGAAGAGCAACAGCAATTGCGGTCTCGGTTTCTGGATGAAGTAGATCCTGGCATAGTAAGAACCGAAACGGGAGCAACAATTAGTCAGAGGAAAGATCGTTTCACTCTCGACAATGCATCAACAGAGAAGAAATCCGGTTTTGCAGATATTGAATATGATTGGGACAAACCCATTACGAAGAAGACAACTTCTTCAGCTACGACAACCATACAATATGACTATCAGGATGGAGAGGATCCTTTCCAGGTTGGCGCCCAGGTACTCCATGCCAAGTTTGGTCCTGGAAAAATAATCAGCAGGAGTGGATTAGGAATGGATGCAAAAGTTGTCGTATTTTTTAAATCAAGAGGACAAAAAAAGCTTATGTTGAGGGCTGCCCCTCTTCAAATCATCGAATAGACGGTAAATTAAAGATTGTGATTAGGATAGTAAGTGCCATATTAATGGTTCTGGCGGGAATGGTATCTGTCGTAGCTCAGCCTGTGCTTACGCCCAGAAATGTTGCTTTGGGGGGTGGTGGAAGTTCTTATCTAACCGACTATTCTGCCAATTTCTATAACCCAGCAAACCTTCTCATCCAGGACAGGCAACGAAATGTTGATTTCGGGCTTTTTATTACAGGCACCTATTTCAATGCCGTTCAAAACTTTCGGGATATTGATCAACAATCAGGAAACTTATCTGATTACCTCTCAGCCTTCGAACCTGGTAGATATGCTATTACTGCGACCGACAGAGAAGAAATACTGGACGAAAATTATATCCGAGATAGAAATACCTCCCTTCATCAGACACGTTTAGACCTAATATTACTAGGCTTTAAATGGAGAAATGATGACCGGGCCTTTTCGTTGGCTATTCGCAATCGGATATCATCCAGCTTTGAAGTAGGCCGTGGCTGGTATTCCAATGAATTACAGGAAATTGATGGGCTGGAAAGCCTTGATCTCAGTCTTACCCACCGATATCAATCTTTATATGAAGTTTCTTTGGGATACTCAGAGTCTTTTGACTTCTTTTCTGATATGACCCCACGATTGGATGAGTTTTACTTCGGAATAGCTCCAAAGCTTGTACTCGGTGGAGCTTACCAGGACGCAAAATGGAAAAATGTGTACTCTTCTACCGGCGGTACTAATCAATTGATAGAAGAATTTAGATATAATGCATCCGGGAACTTTGGAATAGCTACTGAGCAATACCTGGGTGGAGTAGCTGCAGAAACCGCGCTGACTCAGAATATCTCGGATGAAATTTTTAATCCCTATGGCATTGGAGCCGGAATCGACATTGGCTTCACTTACCTCGTTACTTTGGGGAGCGATTTATCAACTATTAGCGAGAATAATCAGCAAACCAATAAATCCCTGAGGCTCTCCTTCTCCATCACAGATATTGGTTTTGTAAACTATACCGAAAATGGCATTGATCTAACTACAGCAAGGGATACTTCTTCGGCACTGTCTATCCCTACTGGAATATCTAATGACGCATTTGTTGGAGCTCCCGGACAGTTTATCGATTACATTGACAAATATGTTAGAGAAAATGCTGAAATACAAAACCCCTTCGATCTTGCTCAACGGGAAACAGGCAGTTTTTCGGTATTACTCCCAACCGCTATCCATGCCGGGGCTCTCCTGGAAATCAACCGGATTAAATTGATGGGTGATTTAAGCATTGGTTTAACCAATAATGCCTTCAATTCTACAAAACTTGTGGCTTCAGCGGGAATTGAGATTCGTCCCCTGAAGTTTTTACCCATTCGAGCAGGAACTCAATTAGCTACCGAACTACCCAACTACTTCAGCTTTGGTACTGCCATCGAAACCCGGCTTTGGGACTTATCCATTGCTACGCAATTTGTTTCCAGGACATTTAGCGACAACCCTACCATCACCGGGGTCACCGTGGCAGCGCTGCAATTTCATTTCTAAGCCTGACAGTTTGCCTTGCATCTCTGACAGGAATCGTTTTTCCTGACTCTTTGTAGCAACTCGTAATTATGGCTTCGTGTTTGCGTTTTGGATTTCAAATGCTAAAAAAGGACTGAATGAAATTAAGATTAGATTTCGTAGACGATTTTGATCAAAATGATGATAGCTTCGAAGACTTCGAAACATCCATCCCCTTACTTTCTGAAGAGGAAGAACAAGCCTTAAGCGAGGCAAAAGTACCAGAAACACTTCCTATCCTCCCTCTGAAGAATACCGTTCTTTTCCCCGGAGTTGTTGTACCCATTACGGTTGGGAGAGACCGTTCACTTGCACTGGTAAAAGAAGCCTATGCTGGTGATAAGACTATTGGGGTGGTTACTCAAAAGGATATGGATGTGGAGGAACCGAACTATGAAGATCTATATACTATCGGTACCGTAGCTCAAATCTTAAAGCTCATCAAGATGCCGGATGGCTCCCGAAGCATCGTAATCCAGGGGAAATCAGTATTTGAAGTCGAAGAATTCACCCAGGATCAACCGTATTTCCAGGCAAAGGTAAAGCCCTTTCCAAAAGAAATGGATATCCAGGGTCTTGAACTAAGTGCCTCCATCCGAAATGTGAAGGAAACCGCCGTAGATATCATCAACAAATCTCCCAACATCCCTTCTGAAGCGGCTGTAGCATTAAGCAACATCAACAGCCCTACTTTTCTGCTCAACTTCATTGCATCCAACCTGAATGTGGATTTGGATGAGAAACAAGACTTACTCGAAACCCCAAAGTTCTCCATGAACCTTGAGAAGATCATGGAATTCCTGGAGCAGGAACTCCAGGTTCTAAATATGAGCGAGAAAATCCGAACGAAGGTTAAATCGGATATTGATGATCAGCAGCGAGAGTTTTACCTGCGTCAGCAAATGAAAGCCATCCAGGAAGAACTGGGTGAAGGTGCTGAACAACAGGAAGTAGATAAGCTTAGAAAAAAGCTTGAGGAAAAAAAGCTTCCGGATTATGCTCGTGAAGTAGCTGAGAAAGAGCTTCAACGATTGGAGATGACTCCAAATGCTTCTCCAAATTATGGAATTATCCATGGCTACCTGGAATGGATTTTAGATCTGCCGTGGGAAGAGTATTCTGAAGATAAGCTCGACCTCGAGTTTGCGCGAGCTGTTTTGGATGAAGATCACTACGGGTTGGAGAAAGTTAAAAAGAGAATTATTGAGTATCTGGCTGTCCTAAAGCTAAAGCAGGACATGAAAGCCCCAATTTTGTGTTTCTACGGCCCTCCGGGTGTTGGTAAGACGTCACTTGGTAAATCGATTGCACGTGCCTTAAACAGGGAATTTGAGCGCTTCAGCTTAGGAGGAATCCGTGATGAGGCTGAAATCCGTGGACACCGAAGAACTTACATTGGCGCCCTTCCTGGTCGAATTATCCGATCGATGAAAAAAGCCGGGAAAGGAAACCCAGTAATTATGCTGGATGAGATTGATAAAGTAGGTGCCGATTATCGAGGGGATCCTACCTCTGCCCTGCTTGAAGTATTGGACCCCGAGCAAAACGATACCTTCAGTGACAACTACCTGGAACTGGAATATGATCTGTCCAGGGTACTCTTTATTGCTACCGCTAATTCTTTGGAAACTATCCCTGGTCCATTGAGGGACCGTATGGAGATCATTAACATTAGTGGTTACACGCTTGAGGAGAAATCGGAAATCGCCAAGAAGTACCTGATTCCAAAGCAGATCAAAGAAAACGGGCTAAAAGACGAGCAGATTGAAATCTCTGAGAAGGCTATTAAGAAAATCATTGATGAATACACCCGTGAATCCGGAGTTCGTAACCTAGACCGCCAGGTTGGAGCCGTTTGCCGCGCAGTAGCAGCAAAAGTCGCTTCCGGTGAGCTGGAGCAATATAGCGTTGACGTTCCCGATATCGAGGACTTCCTGGGCAAACAAAAGTTCTATAGTGATATAGCGGAACGCACCACGGTTCCCGGTGTGGCTACCGGACTAGCCTGGACTCCTTTTGGTGGAGATATCCTTTTCATTGAAGCCAGTGTTTCAAGAGGATCAGGAAAGCTAAATATTACCGGTCAGCTTGGAGATGTGATGAAGGAATCGGCCATGCTTGCCATCTCTTACCTGAAAGCCCACGCTGAAACCACTGGTATTCCAGAAGAAGCCTTCAAATATTGGGATTTACATATCCATGTGCCCGCAGGAGCCGTTCCTAAAGACGGCCCTAGCGCTGGTGTCTCGTTGATGAGCGCGATTGCTTCCATCTTCACCCAGAGAAAAGTAAAAGGAACGGTTGCCCTTACCGGTGAGATCACCTTGAGAGGCCTTGTTCTTCCTGTTGGAGGGATTAAGGAAAAAGTATTGGCAGCCAAGCGTGCCGGCATCAAAAAAGTCCTTCTGCCTAAAAAGAATGAAAAAGATGTATCCGAAATAGAAACGGATGTAATCGGCAACCTGGAAGTGGACTACCTCGAACGAATGGATTCGTTACTGGATATCATCCTCGAAAAAGACGCCGTACGAGATGTGAAAGAGTTCTTCAAAGTGAGTGATGCCCATCGAAAAGCGGTGGCGGGCAAGAATGGAAAAGAGGAAGTGAGTAAAGTGGAGAGTTGATTAGTTAGGCTCTCTCATGAGCTATTTGTAACTATACAAAAAAATGAGAATTACGAAAGTTGATATCCCAAAATCTGAAAAGGATCTAGATGGACTCGAAGAGATAAAAATGTCCCGGTTAGGACAAATCGTTCTCTTGGCTGGAAAGAATGGCTCTGGAAAGACACGGATACTCGATAAGATCCTGAACAGATTAGCCTTAAAGCCGTCGAAGAACGATTTAGAAAATGCAAGAAAACAGATCGAAAATTCAAAAGACCGTATTACATCGCTAGAGAACGCTATTGAATCATTAGAATCTGAACTAAAAAGAGCAATAGACCCTACTCAAATTTACTCTATCAATCGGGATATCAAGAATTTTTCCGATTCAATTGCAAACTATGAGCAACAAGTTGAAAAGCACTATACTACTTTAAGTTGGAAACAAATAGAAACAAAAGGATTAAAAGAGAGATATACAGCTGTACATTTTGTCCCTAAAGAATTAAACCTCTATGACAGCAATAATTATAACAAAACTCAAATCCTAAGAGAAGCTAATACTGTTAGTAATGTTGGAGTTGATGGACTATCACGTGGCACGTTTGCTAAAATTCAGGTTATACAAGACCGTTGGTTCAATGCGACACATCACAGATCACAAGTTAATGAGGAGGAAAAAAACAAGGCAATTAGTGAATATGAAAAACTTAATGATCTAGTTTCCATATTCTTAAATACCTCGATAGGGCGTACAATTAATGATGAAGCTACACTTTTTGGCTTTCCACTTGGGAAATCAAAACTATCTGATGGACAGAAAATATTACTTCAATTTTGCTTAGCAATCTATGGTCAAGAGACAAAACTTAAAGATTTAGTCCTAATAATGGATGAGCCTGAAAATCATCTCCACCCTTCTGCAATTATTGAGACTCTAGATCGAATCGCCAAGTACGTTTCTAATGGTCAGATATGGATTGCAACCCACTCCGTCCCCCTACTTGCACATTACGATCCATCACTAATCTGGTTTGTTGAAAACAACAAAGTAAGTTATGGAGGAAGAATAACTGAAAAGGTTTTAAGAAGTTTGCTTGGTGATGAAAACGAAATAGCTAGACTTCAAGATTTCGTAAGTCTCCCCGCTCAGTTTGCAACTTCTAGATATGCTTTTGAATGTTTGTTTGAACCAAAAACACTCCAAACTGATTCAAATGACCCACAATCAGTTCAAATAAGGGAAGAGTTACTTAAACTAACAACTACTGGAAAAATTCGTGTTCTTGATTTCGGTGCAGGTAAAGGTAGAATTATATCGAATCTTATCGATCTTGATAGCGAAACGCAAAAGCATCTTGTAGATCAATTGGACTATATCGCCTTTGATCCTGATTCCAAAGACAAAGAGTATTGTGAGAGTGCTATTTCAAAGGCATATGGAAACTGTAACAATCGATATTTTAACTCACTTGATAAGCTGCTTGAGATTTATGACAAAGAGTCTTTCAATGTAGTAATACTGTGTAATGTCTTACATGAAATTGATCCTAAGGAATGGCTTAAGCTTTTTTCTCCAGAAGGTAGTATTTCACAATTATTAGGTAGTAAAGGATTTCTTTTGCTTGTGGAAGATCACCAAATTTCGATTGGTGAAAAAGCTTATCAAAAAGGATTTTTGGTATTGGACACGCTACAACTAAAAGAAATATTTAAAATAACAGAACAGGATGAAGGCTTTACTTTTGTAGATGCCCGAAAAGATGGGAGATTAAAAGCTCATTTAATCGCAAAAGAGTATTTGATGAGAATAGATGAAAACTCACGCCTAGATGCATTGAAGTCAATTTGTCAAACTGCAAAAAGTAAAATACTTGAGATTAGAGAGGATGAAAAAAACTACAGGAATGGAAAAAAACATGGATTCTGGGTTCAACAACTTGCGAATGCACAGTTGAATCTAGACGAGTTTACAACAAAAAAGTAAGGAGTGATTTTCCAATTTCGACTCGTAACGTAGCTCTGCTGCGTGACACTATTGATAAAGCTCTGCTCCAGGCACTACTACCCTTCTCCACAGATGCTGATCCTGAAAACTTTCGGGACAGCATTACAACCTCCAAATCAGAAGGCTAACCCATACGTAAATCAATAGGCTCCTGCCCTACCCTTAGCCTCAGAACAAACCTGATATTACTCCATCTTCATCTACCGTCATATTAACTGCTGCAGGTACTTTAGGCAGGCCTGGCATCAGCATCATATTTCCACAAATAATTACAAGGAACCCTGCTCCTGCAGAAAGTTGTACATCGCTAACTGTGAATGTGAATCCTTTCGGAGCTCCTCGCAAAGCAGGATTGTCTGAAAATGAAGATTGTGTTTTGGCAATACACACCGGAAGATCTCCATAACCAAGATCCTTAAACCGCTTCAGATTTTGTAAGGCTTTCTTTTCGAAATAAACTACAGCTGCTCCATAGACTTTTCGGGCTACAGCTTTGATTTTATCTTCAATAGAGTCAGCTGCTTCATATAAGGTTCTCGTATCTGGAGATGGATTGCGATCTACTGCATTCACGACCAGTTTGGCGAGACCGGTTACTCCCTCTCCTCCTTTCGCAAAAGCTTCATGGGTAGCGCAAGGCACATTCAACGACGCACAAAAGTTTTCTACATAAGAAAGCTCATCGGGATTATCGACTTCAAAACGATTAACAGCTACCACTACGGGTACATTAAATAATTTCAAATGATGTATATGTGCCTCCAGGTTCTTTAAGCCTTCTGTGAGCGCTTCATGATCCGGGGTTCCACCTGAAGCTTCCTCTACTGATAAACCCCCGTGGTATTTTAAGGCCTTAATCGTAGCCACCAGTACTACTGCTGAAGGCCATATTCCCGAAACGGGACTCACTATATCGAAGAACTTCTCTGCTCCAAGATCTGCACCAAAACCAGCTTCAGTAATCACATAATCAGCTAGTTTAAGCCCTATTCGGTTGGCTATTATACTGCTTGTTCCATGCGCTATATTTGCGAAAGGCCCACCATGAACCAGTGCAGGAACATGTTCCATGGTTTGCACCAGGTTAGGCATGATTGCTTCATTCAACACAACGGCCATTGCTTCATGTGCGCCCAGGTCCTTGGCTTGAACTGCCTCTCCTTTTCGGTTATACCCAACTACAATCCGCCCAAGCCGTTCTTTAAGATCTGCACGGGAAGATGATAGCGAAAGAATGGCCATAATCTCTGAAGCTGCGGTAATAAGAAACCCTGATTCCCTTGGTATACCATTTACTCTACCCCCAAGACCCACTACGATCTGCCTCAAAGCACGATCATTCATATCCATAGCCCGGTTCCAAAGCGGGTTTGTTACATCAATATCCAACTCATTTCCTTTGAAAATATGATTATCGAGCATGGCCGCCAGCAAATTATGTGCTGTTCCAATCGCATGAATATCTCCATTAAAATGCAGGTTGATCCGTTCCATAGGAATCACCTGGGAATAACCTCCACCTGCCGCACCCCCTTTTATCCCAAAAACGGGTCCCAATGATGGTTCCCGGAGTGTTACCATCACCTTTTTCCCGATCTTTGCCATACCCTGGCTTAGTCCAATGGATGTAAGGGTCTTTCCCTCACCAGTCGGGGTTGGAGTAATCGCCGTTACAAGGATAAGTTTGCCATTGGGCCTGTTTTCAAATTTCTCTAGAACATTCAGCCTTATCTTCCCGGTGTATTTTCCATAGAACTCAAAATTTTCCTCGTCCAGCTCAAGTTGCGACATAAAATGACGCATGTGTTTCATAGGCGCCTGCTGCGCCAATTTTATGCTGTCAGTCATGATATTTTCCGGTTATTCGTAGTAGTTTCAAGATGAAAACAATATGATACTCTGATATGAATTTTTGATAAACCCAAACAAGACCCTGGATTATTCAAGTCTGTGACTTGAATGAATGAGCCCAGGAAGTCTCTGACTCCCATTACTTTATTCGAGTAATAGTCTCAGACTTGTTTATCTTCACGCTTAATCTCCGTTATGTAACAGCCAATAAAACCACAGAGGAACCATGAGTGAAGAAACAACAAACTACATAGATGGCTTTGTACTTCCTGTTCCACGAATTCACCTGGACGAATACAAGAATGTGGCTTCTCAAGTAGCCGAAATTTGGAAGGAGTATGGTGCACTCTCCTACTTTGAATATGTTGGTGAGGACTTGACGTTGGAAGGCATTCGTTCATTCATAGAAGCTGTAGATGCAAAAGAAGATGAAGTCGTTGTATTTGGCTGGGTCGTCTTTCCTTCAAAAGAGATTCGTGATTTAGCGAATCAACAAGTTCCAGCCGACCCAAGAATGACTGAATTGGTTACTCCACTACTTGATCCTCAAAGATTAATTTTTGATGCCGCTCGTATGGTCTATGGAGGATTTGAACCCCTTGTTCAATCGAATTAATAACTAATCAAACAAAGATATGGAGCAAATACGGTGGTTTGATCGGAAGTTCGATTTTTCGTTTCAGCAAAATATTTTTCCTTCAATTTTCGAACGGCTTAGTGGAACCTATGTACGGTTAACATCAAAGATTGAAGGCATTTCTCCCGAGTTATTGGAAATCAAGCCAAACGAAACATGGTCTATAAAGGAGAATATTGGACACTTATGCGATTTAGAACCATTATGGCAAGGTAGACTGGAAGACATTATACATGGAGAGAAGTATTTAAGACCCACCGATCTGGAAAACAAGAAAACCGATTTTGCACAACACAACAAAACGAGTATTGAGGATTTGTTGATGCAATTTCGAGAAGTACGAGAAGAGACTCTACAACAATTATCAAAGCTTGAGGAGGCAGATGTGTTTAAATCTGCACTGCACCCTCGACTAGAGCAGCCCATGCGAACTATGGACTTATTCCTATTTGTTGCTGAACACGATGATCACCACCTGGCAAGGATTACTGAGATTAAAGCCGGCCACTACTGAGGCGCAGTAATTAACTCCCACCCTATTCATTCAAGTGTGACTGGAATGAATAAGTACTATACCTCCATTCCCTTTTTTATATTCGACTAATCAGAACTAAGACATAAAGGGACCTGAACATGTACCATGTACTTTTAGTGAGTCATTCCGTATTCCGTTGGCTGGTATTGATCAGCTTAATCATCTCCATCATTCTTGCGATTAGGGGCTGGGTAACTAAAAAGAAGTTCGATACCCTGGATAACCGGTTCAGGAATTGGACAGTCTCGTTAGTACACATTCAATTCTTAATCGGGATCGTCTTATATAGCATAAGCCCAATCATCCATTACTTTTTTGAAAACTTCGGGGAAGCCGTCAAGATTAGTGATATTCGTTTTTTTGCAATGGAGCATAGCCTTATGATGATATTGGCTGTTGGGTTAATCACTTTTGGGTCCTCCTCTGCAAAAAGAAAAACCGAGGATATAGCCAAGTTCAAAACAATGACCATTTGGTTTCTCATAGGGCTCATTGTCATCCTGGTAAATATTCCGTGGGAGTTTTCGCCATATGTAAGCCGTCCTCATTTTAGATTCTTCTAGATGGAAACCCGGCGGCTAAAGCTAAGGCTCATTACTGAAGATGATGCGTACTTCCTCTTCAGATTGATGAACACAGAAAAATGGCACCTCAACATTGGAGATAGAAATATCACTAATGACGATCGTGCTAGGGAGTATATCAAAGATCGTATGAGCCCAAAATTAGAGGAAAAAGGTTTTATTAATCACGTTATGATTGAGAAGAAATCAGGAGAAGCTGTGGGCACATGCAGTATCCACGATAGAAAAGGAGTAGAAGGTTTGGATATCGGGTATGCCCTTCTTTCAGAATATGAAGGGCAAGGATATGCTACAGAAGGTGCTTCTTTGATGGTAGAAATGGCTTTTGAGAGATTCAACCAACAGGAAATAAGTGCCATTACTACTGATGGAAATATTGGCTCCTGTAAAGTGTTAGAGAGATTAGGCTTTCAACACCACTCTTATATTAAACTTCCTAATAGCAATGAGGAGATTAAGCTTTATGTGTTAGGGAGAAAAGAGTTTGAAGAGGGCTAATCAGTTTCGGTCATTCCGTCCCGACCCTCTTTTATTCCAGTGACCTCAATCACTCTAACTCATACCACTCCTCTTCGGTAGCCATCTTAACCTGGTATTCCATCATCATTTTCCATGAGCCCGAAGCTTTTGAGCTAAGGGATTCGAAATGGATATACACTGTTTGAGCTTCCTGCCCTTCGTTCTGAGAGGAATATTTAAAAATCCCGGTTTCATGTGCCGTCATCGGACTGATCAGTCTTTCTGAAAACCTGAACTCTACACTGGCCTTCATTTTTCCGGCTTTGGTATCATCAAAACCCTGTTTCCAGCCGCTTAATGCATTGGCAATTGGATAACTATTTTTAGCTATGCCATTAACAAGGATGGCATCCGTGTGAAAAGTGGCGCTATAACCCTCAAAATCTCCCTCTGCTACTGTTCTTGAGACTTCCTTCCAAAACTCATCAATATCAGTTTGAGCTAATAATCCTGTTCCTGTGATTAGTAACGTGAAAATGATTGAAGAAATAATCCGCTTCATAAAACCCCATTTTTTTGCTGAATATAGCAGAATAGGATTTAATTCCTGCTTTTCTTTGCCTTATTTTCAGCCCATGCAAAAAGGCCGAGTCATACAATCAACCGGAAGCTGGTATAAAATTGATACCGGAGAAACTATTATTGAGAGCCGGTTACCCGGAAGATTCAGGCTTGAGGAGAAAGAAGTCACCAATCCTATTGCCGTCGGAGATTGGGTAACCATATCAGTAAATGATGACGATACCGGCACTATTGAAGAAATCCATGAACGAACAAATTATATCACCCGGCAGGCTACTCATGGCCGAAGAGGTGAACATATCCTCGTTTCTAACCTGGATATAGCTTTTGTGGTTCAATCGGTGAAACGGCCCAAGTTAAAAGAAGGGTTTATCGATCGGTTTTTAGTCACTTGCGAAGCCTATGAGGTACAAGGTGCTATTATTATCAATAAACTGGATTTGGCTACTCAAAGAGATGAAAGTATGATCGAAGATATCCAGGATATTTATGAAGAGCTTGGATACCCTGTATTTACTACTGTGGCTCATGATCCAGAGTGTCTACATACTCTAAGAGAAACACTGACTGGGAAAACATCTGTGTTTATTGGCCCTTCCGGGGTTGGAAAGACCAGCCTCTTAAATGCACTAGACTCCAATTATTCTGAAAAAGTGGGTGAAGTTTCTTCTTACTCTAATAAAGGAAAACACACGACTACCTTTGCCAAGCTGATCAGGCTTTCGAATGGTGGATACCTGGCAGATACCCCAGGAATACGAGAGTTTGGGCTGTATAATATTGAGCCCTGGGAGCTTTCTCTTTATTTCCCGGAAATGCTTGAACCCAGAAAGCATTGCAAATTCAATAACTGTACTCACCTTCATGAACCCAATTGCGGAGTTATAGAAGCATTTGAGCGTGGAGAGATCGAGCCGAGCCGCTACGATTCATACATTAGAATGCTGGAATCTTTATAAAGCATAATCATATCCCTCAAATTGGGTATTCTATTTCGGAATTTTATTGCTAATATTGTGCAAATCTTAAAACGATAACCCGGAGGTTTATTTATGTACTCTCGTTTGTCAAATAAAATCGTAGCACTCTTAACCTTTCTAGTTGCTGCACTGATTGCTAATCCTGCACAGGCTCAGTTGGAAGAGATTGAGGCTTTTCTTGAATCAGGTTCAGATAATGCCACTGCTTTAACAAAAGCTTATTTATCTCCTCTCCCAACAGGATTAAGTACCACCCTAAACTCAGGATGGGCCACAAAAGCTTCCCCAACAAAAAAGCTGGGTTTCAGCTTACAAATCAGAGGAGCAATTGCTGCTGTTCCTAGTAGTGGTCAGTCTTTTGATGCTTCTACACTTGGACTGTCCAATGTTAATGTTAGCGCCGGAACTTCCAATACCATTTCTGGTGGTGAAGGATCTGGCCAAACTATTTCTTCAACCGATCCATTGAATGCGTTTAACTTCACTCTTCCTGGTGGAACAGGCTTTGAATATGTACCTATTGCCATGATTCAGGGTAATGTTGGATTGATTAAAGGTACCGACGTTACTATTAGATATATCCCGGAAACCAATCTCGGAGACTTTGGAGATCTTTCTCTCTTGGGCTTAGGTATCAAACACGGATTAAACCAATGGATTCCCGGAGGCAAGCTTCTTCCCGTTGATATCTCTTTAATGGCAGCATTCACTCAGGTTGAATTAAATGCTGATCTTGAGTTTAACGCAGGTGCAACTGACCAGGTAGTTGAAACAACCACTGATACTTTTGTACTAAACGCTCTTGTTGGGAAAACACTCCCATTTATCTCTGCTTATGCGGGACTAGGAATCCAGACAGGAAGTTTTGAATTAAATATGCTTGGAGATTATGATTTAGGAGGAGCTGTAATCTCTGACCCAGTTTCTTATTCCCAGGATAGTGATGCTTCTGTTCATGCTTTAGCAGGTTTACAATTCAAGATAGCTATCCTTAGAATTTACGCTGAAGCTACTATAGCCGAATACACTACGGTAAATGCAGGTATTGGTATCGGTTTTAGAAATTAATCTGGTAAACAGGTTTCAATAAAAAAGGCGCTCATGAGCGCCTTTTCTGTTTGTTAGACTAATTCCTTATTGGAAAGTGTGGGATTCTCCACTACAGTATCTGTTTCAATCAACCCATCGCGAAGCCTTACTATTCGCCGTGAATAATTAGCAATATCGTTTTCGTGCGTTACCAGGATAATGGTATTGCCCTGACGATAGAGTTCTTCAAACAGGATCATAATCTCATCTCCTGTTTTAGAATCCAGGTTACCGGTGGGCTCATCCGCAAGAAGAATGGAAGGATTGTTAACCAGAGCCCGAGCAATAGCAACACGCTGGCGCTGACCACCGGAGAGCTCATTAGGTTTATGATCCATGCGATCACCCAAACCTACTTTATCCAAAACTTCTGCTGCTTGTTCTTTTCTTTCGGAAGATTTCATCCCTGCATAGATAAGAGGTAATTCTACGTTAGCCAGGCAGCTTGTTCTAGGAAGCAGATTAAAGGTTTGAAATACGAATCCGATTTCCCGATTTCTAACCTCAGCCAATTCGGCGTCATCCATTTGGCTAACCTGGTTACCATTCAATACATATTCACCTGAAGTAGGAGTATCCAGGCAACCGATCATATTCATTAAGGTGGACTTCCCTGAACCTGAAGGCCCCATAATGGCAATGTACTCGTTCCTATTCACATTGAATGAAACCCCATCTAGTGCCCTAACAAGGGTCTCCCCCATTTTATAGTGACGTTTCAGGTCGGTAATTTGGATTACTGCTTCTTTTTCGCTCATGATGCCCTTTTATTTAATTAGTTACTGGATGGAGTACTGTTGGATACTTCTACTTTATCTCCATCACCTAAAGTTCTTGAAAGAGTACGATAGCTTCCGATTACAATTTCGTCTCCCACTTCCAACCCGGCGGTAATTTGAATATGGGTGTTGTCACTGATACCCGTCTCGACAGGAATTCGAGTTACTTCTCCTTCGGATACCATAAATACAACTTTTCTGAAATCTTCTTTTTGGATAATCAAATCGTCGTCATTGGTAGTAGCAGAAGCCATTTCAACCTGAGCTTCGTCGTCTGTTCCTTCAACACCTTCGACTTCCTCTGGTTTATCCTTAGCAAAATCACGTACTGTAACCGCCTGGATAGGAATAGAAACTACATTAATTGCTGTTTCAGTTTCAACATCAACGGTAGCAGACATTCCTGGTTTAAAATTAGGAACAAAACCTTCCTCTGGGTTTTCAGGAAAATCGGTTCGTACCAGTTGCTCTCCGGTACTTCCGAGATTGTGAGGAGTAACGATTCGAACTTTAACTTGGTAGTTGGTTACCTGCTCATTAGAACCAGCACCCGTTATCCTCGCAGAGTTGGCAATTTCAGTTACCACACCATTGAACAAACGCTCAGGATAAGCATCCACTTCAATTCTGGCTGTATCGGCTACGGATACATTTACAATATCGTTTTCATTTACTTCAACAAGCACTTCCATACGATCTAGCAGGGAGACTCGCATCATCTCTGTTCCAGCCATTTGGGAGTTACCAAGTACTCGTTCTCCTTCTTCGACGGCTAATCCAGTAACGGTTCCATCTTGTGGAGCTCTAATCACTGTTTGCTCAAGCTCTTCTTGCGCCTGGCGTAACTGTGCTTCGGCACTTTCTACCTGGTATTCAGCTGCTTTTAGATTCGCTTTCTGAGAGTCCCAACTGGATTTGGTTTGAATGTAATCCATTTCAGAGATCACCTTCTTCTCAAATAATTCTTTGTCACGCTCATGAGCGGCTTCCGCCTGGATCAGGCTTGCCTTGGTTTGCTCATGACGAGCCTTTTGAGTCAGAAGAGCAGCGTTCAGGTTGTCTATTCTTGCCTGGTAGATATCTGGCTTGATACGCAATAGAAGGTCTCCTCTTCTAACGAAATCACCTTCTTTTACTGCCAGCTCAATAATCTCTCCTGATACATCAGGACGAATGATTACTTCAACCTCAGGCTGAATCTTACCAGAAGCAGAAACTACCTGTGTAATAGTCTTAAGTTTTGCTTGTGCAGTTTCTACAGAAGTTCCTTTTGCTTCACTTCCAAGAACTCCTGTTTGTTTTAATACAAAGCCGCCCACGAAAAGTACCAGTACAACTCCTAAAATCCAGTACAGGGTTTTCTTTGATGATTTTTTCTTTTTAGCCATGATTTACCCCTCAGTAACTAATGTTAAAATTCTACGGTTTCGCCACCAAGCTTTCCTAAATAGAAATCCAGAAGTTTCTCCTGGAAGATCAGGTTGTATAAAGCTTGTGTGTAATTTGATTGTGCGCTTACAAAATTAGCCTGTGCCTGGCTTAATTCGATTAAAGTACTTGCTCCAACATTGTAGCGCTCCTGTTGGGTTTCAAATGCTTTCTCAGAAGCAATTCTTGATTTTTCTGATGCCTCCAATTGCTTCACATATGAAGAGTAATCATTAAATGCCTGAGTAACTTCCTGGATTACCTGGAGCTTTGTATTGTCCAGTGCGAGTTCAGCATTCTTCAATTGAACCTGCTGTGACTGGATGTTATAAATTCTACTCCAGTTGTTGAAAATTGGAATATTAAGCGAAAGGCCGAGCGAACGGTTTATCTGTTGATCGAAGAACTGATCAGAAAAGTTCACCTTCTCTCCTGCTACAGCATATTGATCACTATATCGTGAAGAAATACCAGCGGTAGCTCTTAAAGTAGGTAGCAACGATCCTCTAGCGATTTGGAGCTGCAATTCTTGTGCACTTATACTTGCCTCTTCACTCCGAATATCTGAACGGCCAGATAGTGCTTCGTTGATTAAACTTCTTAACGAATAAGAAGCTTGCCCTGCGCTTTCTCCATCAATTTCAGGAACTACAAACTCATAATTACCTAGTGGGTCGATTTGTAATTGCCGAATTAGGGTAAGCCTGTTAAGGTTAAGGCTGTTCTCCTGTTGAGTTACAGATAACTCATCATTAGCAACTTGTGCTTCCTGGTTATACTGATCTACTGCTGGCCTGGAACCTACTTCAACCTGCGCAGTAACTTGTTCCAATTGAGTTCGGGAGGTTTCCAGGTTTTCCTCGGCAATTTCTAGAAGTTCGATCGAGAGTAATACCTGTAAATACCTGGTTGCTGCGTTAAAAATCACACTCTCGCGAGCCCTTATCAAACTCTCTTCCCTGGATAGTTTGGTAAGCTGGCTGGCTCGAAGGCTGTTAATATTCTCGAAACCCGAAAAAATGTCTATTCCTAAATTCAAACTCCCCGAAAAGGATTGTGAGGTAAGATCTACAAAAGGATCTAATCCATCATTAAAACGCTCAAAAATGAACTGCTGACCCGTTGTCCTGGATCCACTCAAACTTCCGTTCACTGATGGCAGGAAGTCCCCATATTCACTAGTAATGCTTTTTTCAGCTAAATCAAGGTTGTTTTCAGCCTGCTTAAGGAGGTAATTATTCTCCAATGCTATTTCTATTGCGTCCTGAAGTGTTATGGTTTGTACTGCTTGCCCTAAAGTTGTTGCCGTAGTAATTAGTGTTATTAGAAGTGCTAGCGATAAGATTCGTTTCATATCTAAAATATATCTTGGTTTAATTGCGGTGTGCTTGCACGTTAGACACTTAAAATAGTTACAGAATTTTCTTCGCCTGTTAAGTTTTATATCCTTTTACTTATTCAGACCCTATGAGAAGACGACTCTAATCCTCTTTCCGGTTTAAAAATTTTTCATCAACGTAGTCTAGCGCTGTATCAATCATTTTTTGAGTGAGCTTTTTTCTGATTGATTTACCTACTGACTGGGCAATTCCCTCTTTTGAAGATTTTCCTCCTCCCGAACCTAACAGATACCCTACCAGAATAGAGACTCCTAATAACGGAAGAGGATGTCGCCTAACAATTTCTTTTGGAGTAAGGCTTTCTGCCACTTCTTCCCGGACTTCAGAGATAGACTGATCCAAATCATCCTGAATTCTAACCAGGTTCGCTTTCAGCTCTTCCTTCTTCTTAGTAATAGGATTGTTTGACTTACTCATTTCTTGAGCTCCTTCTTATCTGCGCCTTCTGTTAATTGAGGAACCTGCTTTTCCTTTACATCTCCTTCTTCTATAGATTCTATGACTCCTGACATTAGTTGCCTTTGTATGGATTTAGCAATTCCGAAAGGCTTTGAAAGCGCAAAAATAACCCCAATAAGTAACAATGGCAGCGATACTACTAAAAAGCCTAGTGCATCATTTTCGAGCAGGTCACCCAGATAAAAAGCTAATGCAAAAGCAGCAAAAAAGAGACCGCACCCTAATATGGAGTAGCCTATGATTTTTTGAGTGGTGATACCTACCCAACCTGTGACCTGTTCTCCAACATTAAGAACAAGGAGGTTTATACGGGTTTCAAGATATTCTTTTAGTTCACCCGTGATCTGCTTTAATCTGGAGTTAAGCTGATCCATACTGCTAATCGTCGGAACTGAAGATTTTTCCAATAAGAAATCCGACTGCTACTCCAACCGCTATGCTCAAAAGAGGTCGTTCTCGAATGGTCTCTTCTGCCTGATCTTTTAGTTCTCTTAACCGGATTTGGAGCTCTTCATCAGAAAGAATATCTCTTCCTTTTTCAATGGCGAGATCTAAACGTTCGTTTAAATTTTGAATTATTTCTTCATTCATAAAAATGCCCTGCTAATTTCTTGCACTTAAATAATATACAAGAATCAAAAATTCGTTCCGCACTAATTATTATTCGTAGCGTAAACTCTCTATCGGATCTAGTTTGGAAGCTTTGAAAGCCGGATATACTCCAAAAAGTAATCCGATTATCGTCATACCAACAAAGCTACCTATCACTGACCAAAGTGGGACTACAGGCTCAGTGTCAATGAGTATCGCAACATAATTCCCTGCCAAAACCCCAAGAATCATCCCAATAATACCACCAATCTGGCATACGAAAATAGCTTCCATCAAAAACTGGTTAACGATCACTTTTCGAGTAGCTCCAACTGATTTTCTCACTCCTATTTCCCTGGTTCGTTCGGTTACCGAAACGAGCATAATATTCATAACACCGATACCAGCTCCAAGTAAAGTAATAAACCCAATTACGAAGCCAGCCGCATAGAGCACTCCTGTAAATGCGTCAAATGTACCCCCAAGGGAATCATTAGTAATAATTTCGAAGTCATTGTCATCAAGCGGGTTTACTCCACGGATTACCCGCATTATCCCGGTTACTTCTTCAATAGTATCATCCAGTTTGGCTATCTCCGGAGCTCTTAGCTGGATACCTATACCCCGGTCTCCGCCATAATTTTTGATCCCAGTTGTATAGGGAATAATCACAACGTTATCGAAGGAAGACCCAAAAATCTGTCCTTTTTTATCCAAAAGACCAACTACCAGATATGGTTTCCCATCAATCCTGACTGTTTTGCCAAGAGGATATTCGTTTTCAAATAGCTCAACCTGAACATCTTTACCGAGTATGACTACGTTTCTCGCGTACTGTACATCTTCTTCATTGATATTCCTCCCGTCGCCAAGGGTAAAGGCATTGTTCTCAATAAATTCACTGTTACTTCCTCTAACCCGAACATCTGGATCTGTTTCTTCATCGCCATAAGTAATTCTTGTGAAGCTAAACGTGGTAGCCGGTGCTATACCCTCCGCAATTTGTGCCCGATCTTCTAAATCCTCAGCATCCTCAAACTTAATATTCTTCCTATTTCTCAGGCTCGGATCATTTGGCCCCATCTGAACGGCCGGATTTTTCTGCACGGTGATTACATCACTTCCTAGAATGCTCATTGTATTGGTGAAGAAATTGTCCAGTACGGCTACAGCTGTAGTAGATACGATGACAGAAAACACTCCAATTACAAGTGCCAATAGTGTAAGAAAAGAGCGGATTTTATTTGCTCTAAGTGAGTCAGATGCTTGCTTAAAAACTTCAGAAAACTGCATTATTCAAACCTCAAAGATTCAATTGGGTCGGATTTTGCTGCTTTATAAGCAGGGATAAATCCGAATAGAACTCCAACAAATGTACATATCATAAACGCCACAAAAACAACCGACATATTCATGGTTGCTGTAAATACCTGATCTATGAAAACTGTGATTAGGCCGGCCAAAGCAACTCCGAACAACCCTCCCATTATACAGATCATCACCGCTTCAATGAGGAACTGTGTCAGTATTTCCCATGACTTAGCCCCCACTGCTTTTCGAATTCCAATTTCCTTAGTTCGCTCCCTCACAGATACGAACATGATATTCATAATTCCGATACCACCGATCAGAAGAGAAAGCCCCACTAATAAGAAGCCTCCCATATATAGTCCACTTTTAAAGCTTGCGAGCTGCTCTTCAAAAGCCTGAGGTTTGTTGATCGCAAAATCATTGTCCTCCGCAGCATCGATATTCCGAACCCGGCGCATCAGCCCTTCTATCTCATATTCTCCATCTATTGCACTTTGTTCATCAGGGAATTTCACTCCGATCTGAATTCCCCATCTTAAACCGTAAATAGTTCCATAGGCAGAAATTGGGATAATCGCTCTATTGTCGGCATCTCCTAGGCCCAGGAAGCTCCCTTGTTTTTCGAGAATCCCAATAACTGTGAATTTCTGGCCACCCATCCGAATTTCTTTGCCGAGGGGATCTTCTTCTTCAAATAATCCTTCTAAGAGAGATTGACCTATAATGGCCACCTTTACTCCTGACCGGGCTTCTTCTTCAGTAAACATTCTGCCACGTTCAATATTCAATCCCTGGATGTTCAAATAGTTTGCAGTGGCCCCATTTATACCCACCTGTTCTGCGCTTCTATCTTTATATCGTACAGATACATTTCTATTTGCTGATGCTGCCACATCACTGGCAAGGCGGCTATTCTCGTCAAGAAATTTAACGTAATCAAGCTGCATTTCTTTACGACCAGCGATTTCCCACCATTCTAAATCTCCCCAGTCCCAGGGCCATTTTTCAACATATACCACATTACGGCCTAGCATCGCCATACTACTTTCAAAGTTTTCATCCATGCCTGTTGTTACCGAATCAACAACAGTAACCATAGTTATCCCGATAATGATACAGAGTGCTGTTAGTACAGATCGGACTTTATTAATTGCAAGGGCCCGAAGAGCTACCCGAAGCCCTTCAAAAAAGCTATTTAAAAATCTCATAGTGGAAAGAATGTTGAACAATGCGGAAACCGTACGAAATAAATTCACGTTCGTTTCATCGAATTCAAAATTAAAAGATATAAAAGAGTGAATACCGAAATTTAGGTTCATCTTTAAATCTTCTTACTTTCTCAGAAAAAATATTTATGCACACTGATGTACTTGTATTTGGGGCTCATCCCGATGATGTGGAATTGAATTGCGGGGGAGTGGTATCAAAACTTGTATCTGAAGGATACCGGGTGGGAATAATAGACCTTACGAAAGGAGAGATGGGAACCCGCGGCACATCTGAGACAAGAGCTCAGGAAGTCAAAAGCGCCTCTGTCATTCTGGGTGTTATCTACCGCTCTAACCTTGATTTAGGAGATTCTGTGATCGAGAACTCCCAGCAAAATCAACTGAGCATAATTAAAGAAGTTCGAAAGTGCAGGCCACAGCTGTGCATTATTGGAGCATCCTACGACCGGCATCCGGACCATGGAAAAGCAACGCAATTATGTATCGATGCTTTATTCTACTCTGGTTTATCTAAGCTTGAAAGTGTAGATGATAGCGGAAGCCAACAAGCTCCTTGGAGACCCAAACATATTATCCAGTATATGCAGGATCGACCTTTTGAACCTGATTTTATTATGGATATTTCTGCACACTGGGAGCAAAAAAAGAAAGCCATTCTTGCTTATGAAACTCAGTTTAATGTCTCAAATACTGAAGACGAACCTGAGACCTACATTTCTTCCACCAGGTACTTTAAACAAGTAGAATCCAGAGCTCGCTATTTTGGGCATTTAGGTGGCTTCGAATTCGGAGAGCCATTTAAAGTGGTCAATGGCCCATTGGGTGTTCCTTCTTTTGAAGGTATTTTCCCAAAAGATTCTTAAACGTTTTCTAGCTCTGTATTTCGGATAATCTCCAGTCCGTTATCAATAAGCTTTTTAACAGATTCGTCCTGTTTCAGATTTTTTAAATAGGCCAATAATGCATCCTGAATATCCAATTCATACTTAGAAGCGAGTTCATAAAGCTCCAGGGGAAGAAGCCAGTCATTAGGAAACTCAGCACTTACTCTTTCAAAAATCTCTTTTAATCTTTCTGAAGTAACCGATTCGTTTTCTCTTAACACCCTTACCTGATTGTAGTAGTCGAACAGAATTTTTTCTGAATCAGAATAAATGATTTTATGAGTTTTAGTTTCGGATACTTTGCCTACATCCTCAAAGGAATTTACATCAGCTGGCCCTGCAAAAGCGGAAACCACCTCTTTGCCTATTGCCATATCATAAATTCCCCATTCGGGCTTAAAAAGTACCTGGTCCTGGTAGGTAACGGTACATTCATCAAATGTGATCAGTAAGATTTTGCCTCTGATATCTCTGGTTCCTGTAATTATTCTACCTTCTACCTTTACTCCACTCTCAAACTCCAGGGAAACCGTTTTACCCTCATAAATGCCATAAGCCTCCAAATCCCGCGGAGACATATTCTCTATGGGCAGATTAATTCCTTTTAAGCTCCCTACCGGGCTTCCAAAACCATCTTTATGATAAAAGGTCCCATGTTTTATGAGTTCTTTATCTCTATTGGCTAATGCTGTTGAACCTGTTGTTTGCAGGTATGCTACCTCCCCTCTTTCATCTTTAATCACGTTGGTAAATGTCCCGGAAATCTGGATTCCAGTACTTAATTCAACCGTACCCAGGTTCTTAGAGTCAACTAACTTTTCTACCCCTTTATAGCCACCAGTTCTTAGTGCCATAGTATTTGCAAATTCTTCCAGTACCTGGCTTAGGAAAGCAAAATCCGGGGTTACAAAAAGCTGAGGTTGTGGTTTGGTGATATCAAAATTCTGAAACACAGCATCCAAAGAATAGGGTACTTTTTTGACCTCAGGTTGTAAACACCATTTGCTTTCTCCAATAGACGATAGCAGTCCCGCTCCATAAATCTTTGGATCGTCAAGGTTGCCTATTAGCCCATACTCTACCGTCCACCAGTGGAGATTCCTGATCATTGCCATTTCAGAAAGTTCACCCATATTTTCCTGTAGATGCTCTACCTGCTCCTGGGCTTTATCAATCTCTTCCTCCGAAGAATTTGGATCCTCCTTTAATATGGATAGTAAGCGAATGGCCTCATACATCTCATAATCTTTGGCAGATGAGATCGCCTTACTCCCGATTTCCCCAAATCTACGCAGGTATTCAGCATATTCAGGATTAGCGATGATTGGGGCATGTCCTGCGGCTTCATGGATAATATCCGGAGCAGGGGTATATTCAATATGATCAATGGTTCTCATTTCTGAGGCGATAACCAGTACGTTGTATGCCTGAAATTCCATGAATGCATTAGGAGGAATAAACCCATCTACCGATACTGCTGCCCATCCAATATCCTTGAGGATTCGGTTCATCCCTTCCATACGGGGGATGTAATCCACAAAAATTCCTGTTTTAGCCAAACCATCTATATAAGAGCCATGTGCCACTTTACTTAGATAATCAACATTCATGCGCATTACATAACGCCATACCGCCTGATTTTGAAATGTGTACTCTTCATAAGGCTGCCGAACGATGAATTTATGTAGGTGTTTGGGAAGTTTGGAGGTAACTTCGTTTAATTCAAAATGAGCATCCATTGGCTATGTTTTACTGTAATTAGAGACGAAATTAAGATACTATTTTTTGGTAGCGCTTTTTTGTTAAAGTTTTGATGATGAATGATAGAATTAAAAAACTGATCATTGTCTAAAGCATTTCTGAAATACTTCACTTCTGGCTATTTTCGTTGAATGTTTTATTTAGTTGTTTAAAAAAAATCATCATAGATCATAATGAGCTATTCGAATTTTTTTATAGGATTATTAATTGTACTCCTTACTCAATCCAACGCATCAAATGCACAACAACCTTATTTATTGACAATCTTTCCTGATGCGGAAACTGTGATTTCTTCAGGCACGTTTACTGCGCTTCCATCGGATATACCATCTTCCTTTTTTTATAATCCGGCTCAACTGGGAAATTTTGGAGCAATACAGAAGGTCTCTTTACAGTATTTACCTGGTGGAAATCAATGGCTTTTTGATGGTATCAGAATGGAAAATTTTGCTTTAACTGGAGGATATTCAATCCCAAATACTCCATTAAATTTTGGTATCGGTATCATCAGGAATGAGATTGATTTTGGCAAAATCGATGTTAGGGCACCTGATTTGGAAATCATTGACAGGTTATCAACTTTTGATCGTCATACTACGTTTGGGATGGGTATTCAGCTCGACCATATACTGAAATTAAATGTTGGATATTCCTATAAAGTTATCCGCATACATCGTGATGTAGACGATACAAGAACTTCTGGGCATGACCTAGGAATTCAAGCAGGATATACAAAAAAAATAAATGATTTTTCTTTAGTAGTTAATCTTGGCTATTCAATCAGAAATGAAGGAAAATCTTTTATCCAGAGTAACGAAGGTTTGATTGAGCTCTATAGAAATGCGGGATATGATTACCCGGATGATTTCACCGGATTTACTCACTATTTACCTCGAACACAGACACTAGGATACTCTTTAGGCTTCGATTATTCCGGCAATATTTTTAACAGAGAAAAAACGATTATTTCTCTAAACTGGACCGTGGACGCCACTAAAGATGTACTTCGGCCTTTTACAAACGAACCAGCAATAAGAAACCTGAATTTAAAAGATTTAGCTGGAAATCTCATCGAAGCATCTACTGATATTGACACAGAAATAAATATGGGAATAAGGATTGGTTTGATGGAAAGTCTGACTATCGGAGGCGGGAGGAACCTGAAATATAGGTTTCAAAACCCAGTTTATACTGCTGGTTTTTCAATCAATGTGCTTGAGATAGCTCAGTTCTTTTATGACCCCTCGCCTAATAAACCCATGAGCTATGTCTTAAAGCATTTTGACGCAAGTTTCAGTTATGCTGTTTATATAGAAAATGAGGATAGATCTGGTCTTGATGGTCAAAATTTGAGCAGCATTGTAATTCGATATTCATTCTTTTAGGGCATGGCAAAAATACCCGACTGGATACGAGCAAGCAGAAATAAATGGGAATATCGAGGTCAAAAGCGTCCACCCTTTGCCATTGAACCCAAACCTGGACAAGAATCAGTTTGGGATTACACACGCCCTCCGGCCATTGTGACTGATCCACGAACCGTAGTTGTACAACTTGATGGGGTAATCATTGCAGAAACGAAGAAGGCTATTCGAATCCTCGAAACTGCCAGCCCTCCTACTTTCTATCTTCCGCCAGGTTCATTAAATATGGAATACCTCAGAAGAGCAGATGGATCATCTTTATGCGAATGGAAAGGAAATGCCCAATACTGGGATGTAACTGTGGGCTCTAATCTTCTCAGAAAAGTCGCATGGAGTTATCCCGATCCTTTTGAAGATTTTGGTGAAATAGCAGGATATCTCTCCTTTTACCCTTCCCGGTTAGATTGTTCTATTGATGGAGAAAAAGTACTTCCTCAGCCAGGCGGCTTTTATGGAGGTTGGATTACTTCAGAAATTGTTGGGCCAGTAAAAGGAGAAATCCAGGAAGCTTCTCTTTAGTTTTTTGAATTTTTGATTAATCCATCATAGCAATAACTTTGGTATCCAAACACTTACGCTATGACCAATAATCCAAAATATCGAGTTGTACAAATCCCTGAGAAAGATATCGACCTGGTAGTAGACACCTTTTGTGATGCTTTTTCTGAATACCCTGTCATGAAATATGTTCTGGGAGATACCGATAACTATGATGCGAAGTACAGAAAGCTTATCCATTTTTTTGTATTGAACCGGGTACTGAAAAAAGAATACATGTTTGGTGTTTTTGATCAGGGCGATATTAAAGCTGTAGCTACTGTTTCTTTACCGTTTAAATATGTAGATGTACCTGAACTGGAAATAGCGCGAAAGCAGATTTGGCAGGAACTGGGTGAAGAAGCCCGCACCAGGTACGAACAATTTGGCACAGTTTGTTCACAATTTGATATTGATGAACCACATATCCATTTAAATATGCTGGGGGTAAAAAAGGAAGCTCAGGGCTTAGGTCAGGGTAGAATTCTTCTGGAATATGTACATCACTTCTCAACACAAATCGACGAATCCCAGGGAGTCACTTTATCCACTGAAATGGCTAAGAATGTACCTTTCTACGAATATTTCGGGTACAAATTATTGGGAAAGGCCTCTGTTGATTCCGTCTTCACTACCTGGAATTTTTATCGGCCAAATAACTAAGCTAATCAACCCGATAGATTCTTCTTATCAGAGTTAACGGTTATTTAGCACGGTGTTTGTGTAAATCCACCTGGATTTTGATTTAATTATTTCATGAATCAAAAAGCAGTTCAATCTGCACCATTATTCAATAAACCAAACAACAAATTATTATTACAATGAAAAAGATACTTATTACAGGAACCAGCTCCGGATTTGGCTTTGACGCCTCAAAATATTTAGCTGAAACGGGACATCATATATACGCTACCATGCGTAATGTTGAAGGAAAAAATGCTGAAGCTGCTACCGCTCTAAGGACATTTGCCGAAGAAAATAACGTAGCGATCGAGGTATTAGAATTAGATGTGCTTTCAGATGAAAGTATTAAAGCTGCACTTGCTCAGACTGATGGTATTGATGTATTAATTAACAATGCCGGTTCTGGATTTGGTGGGCCTATCGAAGCATTTAGCGGAGATGATGTACTCACTCAATTAGATATTAATATCGTAGGAACTGTACGAACTGCTAATGCGGTACTTCCAGGAATGAGAGCTCAAGGCTCAGGATTAATTATCCAGGTAAGTTCAACCGCTGGACGTGCTGCATTCCCAGGTTTTGGTGTGTATAATGCAAGCAAATGGGGGTTAGAAGGATTAAGCGAAGCAATGAGATATGAACTCGCTCCTCTTGGAATCGATGTGGTATTGGTAGAGCCAGGCCCATTCAAAACCAGCTTCTTTGGAAATATGACTGCTCCATCAAACCCAGAAGCTGCTGCTGCTTACCAGCATGTACAGGAGTTTGGAGAAGGATTTACCAGCCAGGTACTCGACCTTTTTGAGAATACCCCTGAAGCTACCGATCCGATGATTGTGGTTAAGGATTTCGAAAAGCTGATCAATATGGAACCAGGTACTCGTCCATTAAGAACCATTTCCGGTTTAGATTTCGGCTTCCAGGCTGTGAATGATGCGGTAGAACCCATTCGCCTTGCGGCGCTTGAAGGCTGGGGAATTAGTGATTGGGATGGGCCCAAGTCAAACTAATCTTAGTTTAACTCATTTTAGAAACCTCCTCGCTTTAGCGTGGAGGTTTTTTTTATTCCCAACTTCATATGAATAAGACATGCTTATGTGGTTTTAGTTGACAACCAACAAAATAAATTGCAGCCGAAAACTGACTTACGCCAGTTCAATTCGAAAATTAGATAACCCATACATCTAAACATTTTGAAGTTATGACTGATTATAGAAAATTTTTTGGCTGGATTGATGACCCAGTTGAGTTCTCCAAAATGAGAAGTCAAGAAGGGTTTAACACTTTGGATTTTTATGAAGACATAAAAGATACTGGTGCAGGAAAAATCTCCCTACTTCATAAAATATTCGAAGAGAATACTGGAAAAAAATTTCCTGTATGGCAGCAGCAAATAGGCGACTGTGTATCATTTGGTTATGCGTTAGCAGTAAGTACACTAATGGGTGTGCAGATTTCAGAAAATCCTACTGAAAAATACCCCGCGCATGTAGCGACTGAACCAATATATGGTGGATCAAGAGTTGAAATCGGCAAAGGTAGACTTGGGTGTAGCATAGATAATTCAGATTCGGCTGATGGAAGTTATGGAATATGGGCTGCAAAATGGGTTCAAGATTATGGAATACTCTTAAGAAAAAATTATAAAGGTTTTGACTTATCCTCTTATAATGGTCAAAAAGCTCGAAACTGGGGTTGTTATGGAGTACCAGACGTATTAGAACCCATAGCAAGGAAACACCCAGTAAAGCAAGTAGCGCTTGTGCAATCGTATGAAGAAGCAAGAGACGCACTAGCGAATGGATATCCAATTCCGGTTTGTTCTTCAAGGGGATTTGAAGAAAGAAGAGATACAGATGGTTTTGCTCGTCCTTACGGTACTTGGTATCACTGTATGTGCTTTATTGCAGTTGATGATAATAATACACGTCCTGGGTTGTTATGCTGCAACTCATGGGGCGAAAATTGGATTTTTGGCCCTAAAAGACATGACCAACCTGATGGTTCTTTTTGGGTTGATGCAGATGTAGCTGACAAAATGTTAAGCCAAGGAGATAGTTACGCTTTGAGCAACTTTGATGGCTTTAAGAAAAACGATATGCAACAGCTTATGAAGAAATTGAAAATGATTCCTTAACAAAAATCATTGATTTTTCATGAGCTATAGCTCCTGCTGGCTCATACAATGAAAAGCACCTAGTCCCCAAATTATATCAACAGCATATAAACCAACTACCTTCCGGTCCGGAAAGCAATCCTGGAGAATGGAAATTGCTTTTTCATCATTGGGATCGTCAAAGACAGGAACAATCACATATTTATTGGAGATATAGAAATTCGCATAAGAAGCAGGTAACCGCTGGCCATCATAGATAACAGGTAAAGGCATCGGAAGTTCAACTACGGTTAATGGTGATTGGTTAATGGATAGCTCATTAACCAATTCCCGATTAACCATTAACGGTTCATAATTATCATCCTCTTCATTCTCTTCTACTACCGTTACTATCGTAGTCTCATTTACAAACCTTGCTATATCATCAATATGACCATCGGTATCGTCTCCAACGATTCCATCTTCTAACCAGATTATTTCTTCGACTCCATAGTAATTCTTTAAATATTCTTCTATTTCATTTTTGGACAAATGAGGATTCCTGTTTGGATTCAATAAGCATGAAGTAGATGTCAATACTACTCCTGCTCCATTGAAATCGACGGCCCCACCCTCCATGATAATTCCAGGTTGAGCAAAAGCTACGCCCTCTTGCGAAGCTATCCTGGAAGGAATGCTATTGTCCCGATCGAAAGGAGGGTACTTTCCTCCCCATGCATTGTATTCCCAATCAACAAGTATCTTTGGTTTAGATGGATCTTTGTTGACCAGAAAAGCAGGACCATGATCTCTGCACCAGGCATCATTAGTGGGATTATGAAAAAAGTACACCTGGTTCATATCCACCCCAGCCTCATCCAACAGTTGAAATGCCTCTTCAGCCATTTCTCTAGAGTTCACGTTAATTTTAACCTGCTCGCTTTCAGCAATAAGACGGACAAATTCACAGTAGACCGGGAATATCTTTTTTATTTTACCCGGCCATGTTTCCGGGTTATGAGGCCAGCTCAGCCAGGTCGCTTTATGTTCTTCCCATTCGGCTGGAAAATAATACCCATCTTCTTTCGGGTATCCGTTGTAATCTGGTTCTTTAATTGAGGCAGGAGCATCAATCCAGTTCATCTTCGTCTAAAAAGCGTTGAGTGATGGGTAGGTAGGAATCGATGCGTCGATCTCTTAAAAAAGGCCAGTGGGTTCGGTATTGATTGGATTGATTTAGGGATAATTCCTGCACATGAACTTCTTCCTGATCGTAAGATGCCTGATATAAAACCTTTCCAAAAGCATTGGTAATAAAAGAACCTCCCCAAAACTGCATCTCCCCTTCCATGCCAACCCTATTCACCGATATGACTGGAACTCCATTCGCTACAGAATGTGAGCGTTGGATAGTCTGCCAGGCTTCATATTGTTCTTCATTAGTTTCAGAATCCTGATCTTTATGCCAGCCAATCGCTGTTGGGTAAAACAACATCTCTGCTCCTTTTAATGCGGTGATACGTGCTGCTTCGGGATACCATTGATCCCAACAAATCAAAACCCCAATAGTGGCATACTTTGTGTTAAAGGTTTTATATCCAGTATCACCAGGAGTAAAATAGAATTTTTCTAAATAGCCCGGATCATCCGGGATATGCATCTTTCGATATTTCCCCAGGTAACTTCCATCAGCATCAATCACAGCTGTTGTATTATGGTACAAACCTTCTGCCCTTTTTTCGAATAAGGAAGCAATGATTACTACACCCAGCTCTTTGGCAAGAGGCTGTAATGCTTCTGTAGTTGGTCCTGGAACAGGTTCAGCTAGCTCAAAATTGTCATAATTTTCCACGTTGCAGAAGTACAAAGAGCGGAATAATTCCTGCAAACAAATGATTTGAGCACCTTTCTGAGCCGCTTCCCTGATTTTTCCTTTAGCCTTCTCGAGGTTTTCTTCTGGGCTGGAAGAACAACTCATTTGGATGAGGGCTATTTGCGCGGTTCTATTTTCACTCATAGAGTAAAATTAGTAATAATGTATAATTATGTTGCTGTACTTTTGGCTTGACCCAAAAGTACCAAAAGGTCAAGACGCTGAAATTCTGACGCGTTCCCTTTTACTCGCTAAATAATTCCGAAGGTCTTTTTTCTTTAGGATTAGTTTACCAATTCAGAGCCCGAACGGAATTATTTGTCCGTTAGACACACTCGTTCAAAGGTCACTTATTTCGTCATAATTTCAGAGGTCAATATAGTACAGGAAAGCTAAAAAAGATGTTCACAATCTAACTCCGGAAGAAATGCGGTAGGAATAAAAGTAGAGGAGGAAAGCATCGTAACTTCTAAAGTAAATCAGAAACTCTTACGAACGGTATCTACATTTCTTCCGGTGGGTTTTGGATACTTTTGCCCAGTCAAAAGTATCAACATAAATAGTATTAAACTATTCAGCGGCCAAGAGATTAATATCCACCGGATCTATAATCTCCTTTTCATACCCCTCCTTCACCAATCTTATCACAGCCTGACCTATTCGTGTAGTGTCGGTTAGTGACCTGGTATTCTTTCTCAATAAAGGATAGATAGGCTTGAAAATAGCATGGAACACTCGATAGGTCCTGATTGGAGATACAATCCCTTTTTCGGGATGAATATATCCTGGCCGGAACCGATAAAATGCCTTGAACCCTAGCCTGGAAAGTTCATTTTCTGTTTTTCCTTTCACATTTGCCCACATCATATTACTCTCTTCTGTTTCATCAGTGCCTTTACCGGATACATAGATAAAAGTCATTGCTGGATTTAGTGGAAGTAGTGTATTGGCAAAATTCAAAGTAAGCTCATAGGTGATTTTGGAATACTCTTCTTCGGTTTTCCCCATGGCTGAGATACCAAGGCTAAAGAAACAGGCATCATACCCGGTTAACTGATCTTTGATCTGAGTAAGGTTGAAGAAGTCCTCAATTAGTAGCTCTTTCAGTTTTGGATGCTCCATTCCTACAGATCTTCTGCCAACAACCAGAACTTCATCTACTTCTTCACTTTCGAGGCATTCCAGCATGGCACCTTTTCCTACCATCCCGGTAGCACCCGTAATAATAATTTTCATACGAATCCTTTTTCTGGAACCTAGTACAGCCTGATCAATATTTCAATCCCTGGCTCCCCATACCCGGTCAATCATCCCATAAAATTCCGCAGAACCAAAATCATTCTCCTTTTCTGTGTCAACGCGATGAATAAGCACTAGCTTTGAGGCAGGATATACCCCCATTATATGAACACCCGTTCCGGTATGATAAAAGGAAGTGCTGGAACGGGTTTCTGTGGGCATAAGCACATACCAAAGCATTCCATAAGCAAGCCCAAATCGTCGATTATAAGGTGAATATGATTTGATGCTTGTCTCTATCCAGGATTTGGGAATGAGTTGTTTACCTTCCCATTCTCCATTTTGGAGATACAGTTGTCCATATAAAGCCATATCCCGGGCAGACATCCGGAAGTGGTAAGCGGGGTATTTGGATTTATCTGGCTCGTACTGGTAAAACCCGTCTCTTGTAGGAAAATCTTCCTCCTCAAAATCTTCGTCAATAGTGATAGTATCGTATTCCCCCCTATAATCATACATCCCCAAAGGCTGGGCGATTTTTTCATTGTACAAATCGTAAATGCTCTTTCCTGTTTCTTGCTCGAGGATTGCTCCAAGCACATTGAAATCCCAGTTATTGTAGAAATAATATTCACCGGGCTTGAAACTATCCCGCTCGGGGAACCCTCTCAGCATTCCTGGCGAAGTAGCTGCAGAAGGATGGTAGACTCCCGACCTGGATTTTAACAAGTCCGCAATGCGAGCTCTTTTCTCCTGATCTGTTAATTTGAAAATGTCATCAATTCCCAGCTCAGCCATGGTTTTATTGGTATCTATCACCCCTTCATTTACTTTGATTCCATACAATGAATTAATCATGGCTTTTCGGATTGAGTGAATGGTATGAGACCGATCGGTCTCGCCCCATTCAAAGGCAATTTTTCCATCTACCAAAATCATCATCGAAGAAGAACCTGCCTCTTCTAAGTACATTGAGAGCGAATCTAGTTTTTTTGCGTTAAACCCGGCTTCTTGTGGAGAGATATACTCAAATACATGCTGCGCAGATGCTTGAACAGTTAGAACCACAATAAGGGTAAAGGAAAGAGATAAATATCTTGTCATATACTTCTGTTAAAACAAGGCTGTAGGACGGAGAATAGCGGATTTGGTTGCTGATTATATGATGTTCTTTTGTACCGACAAAAGAACCAAAAGCTCTCCGCTATGAAATTCGAATGGAGTTCATGAAGTATCTGCTGAATAAATCCAAAGGTCCACGATCTCTCTCAAGCATTAACTCTTTTCATCCGGTGTGGATTTATTCACCCTTCGGGTACGCAAATACTTCTATTCACTTTTCCCATTCCAATTTCTAAGGCGGAACTTAAAAAAACCAAATAAAACTAGTTTCCGTGTTTATTATCTAAATACTCATAGTGGCTCTCATCTGCGGGAGTCCTGATCACAATAGAAGGCGGAAGCTCTCCAAATGAAGCATATTTTTCTTCCATTTCTTGAAACAAGGACCGAGCTAGTTGTTTATTCTCCTTAAACAAATTCACCTGTTCGAAAGGATCGGTTTTCAAGTTGATGAGTAAGGAATCGTGAGAAGGAGAGGATTTCTTCCATCGCGCCCCTTCAAAACCTTCAAACGGCCGTTTAACCTTCCAATCCCCTTTTCGATAACCGGTTAATTCCCCAAATTCAAAATAAAGAAAGCCTTCATCTACCCTGGTTCCTGTTCCGAATAACACTTCTGAAATATCTTTGCCATCAATCGCTCTATCAACGGGAACTTCTGCTCCAGTTAGAGTAGCAAAAGTAGGTAACCAATCCAGTTGAGTAGCCATATCATTATACACAGTGCCAGCCGGAATCCTTCCTTTCCACATTGCTACCGTAGGAACTCTCATCCCTCCCTCAAACGAATACATCTTCCCCTCCCGAAGGCCTCCTGAACTCCCTCCATGGTCTTCCATTACTAACCAAGGACCGTTGTCACTAGAAAAAATGACCAGGGTATTTTCTAATAAACCTTCTGCCTCCAGCTTTTCAAGGATTTGCCCCACACTCCAGTCCAGTTCCTGGATTACATCTCCATAAAATCCCCGTTCGGAACTTCCTAAAAACTCATCCGATGCATACAGTGGAACATGCGGCATATTGTGAGCCAGGTACAAGAAAAAAGGTTCCTCTTTATGCTCCTCTATGTATTGAATAGCCTCTTCGGTATAGGTTTTGGTAAGCTGGGTTTGATCTACGGAATGAGAGACTACATCATTCCCTCTCATATATACCACACTTTCCATGTCATTGCTGTATGGGATACCAAAGTACTCATCAAAACCTTGTGCCAGCGGCATAAATTTCTGCATATGTCCCAAGTGCCATTTTCCTACTAAACCGGTAGCATATCCTTTTTCCTGAAGCATTTCTGCAATAGTAATTTCCTCCTGGGGCATACCTTCAAAGCTTTCCGGAAAAAAAACTCCGTTCAATCCCATTCGCTGAGGATAACGTCCGGTAAGTAATCCTGCTCTTGAAGGAGTACAAACTGGTGAGACCGAATAAAACTCCGTGAACTTAATCCCTTCAAATGCCATCCGGTCGATATGAGGAGTCTTGATATCCGTCGCTCCGAAAACTCCAATATCCCCGTAGCCTAAATCATCAGCAAAAATGTAGATGATGTTAGGTAGGTTTTCTTTTGTTGATGGAGAGCATGCTGCAAGAAATAATAAGTAGCAACAGAGAAAGTGGAGTCTCATGAGTTTTTCGTGTCATTAGTTTGCAGAACGTACTGGATTTGATTCAAAAACTAAACCACGAGTCACCTCTAAATCAAACTCACATCCGTCTTGATCTCCAACAGCGCCGGGTCATCGTGAGCAAAAAGCTCCAACATTGCAGAATCAAGTTGATCCCTTTCAGTAACCAGAATTCCTTTGGCTCCACAACCTTTGGCGTATTCAGCGAATTCGGGTTGGATAGGATTGTTGTTTTTGAGTGTTGTACTTTTGGCTTGACCCAAAAGTACCAAAAGGTCAAGACGCTGAAATTCTGACGCGTTCACCTTTTACTCGCTAAATAATTCCGAAGGTCTTCACTCTTCCGGGTCATTTGATTAACTAAGAGCCTGAGCGGAATTATTTGTCCAAAGGACACGCTCATTCAAGGCTCACTTTTTCCATCATAATTTCAGAGGTCAATAATTAAGGCTACCTTTTAGAGATTTCACCCACAAATCAACTCCGGAAGAAATGCGGTAGGAGTAAAATTAAAGGAAGAGAGTATCGTGATTTCGGGCGTTAATCAGAGGTCTTATCAAACGGTATCTACATTTCTTACGGCGACTTTTGGGTACTTTTGGTCGCTCAAAAGTACCATAGACCTCAATTAAAGAATCAAATCAAACTCACATCCGTCTTGATCTCCAACAGCGCTGGACCATCATGGTCAAAAAGCTCCTGCATCGCAGCATCAAGTTGATCTCTTTCAGTAACCAGAATTCCTTTGGCTCCACAACCTTTGGCGTATTCAGCAAATTCGGGGTTGGATAGACTAGTAGCCCATACATCTAGCTCTCCAGCTCGTTGCTCTTTGGAGATTTTGCCCAGCTCATCATTGTTTAGCACAATCACTTTAATGGGCATGTTGTATTTAACCAGGGTAGTTATTTCAGCCAAATACTGGCATAAACCTCCATCCCCTGCCACTGCAATTACAGGGCGATCGCCTCCAACAGCTGTCCAGGCTCCCATGGCAGCGGGTAAAGCAAATCCAATCGAACCTAAATATCCGGACATCAGGAATGTATTAGCTTTGCTTTCATAGTAGCGGCCAAAAGAGTAGGCGTTATTACCTACATCCACGCACATCACCGCATTTTCCGGAGCGTGCTGATTTAATGCATCAAAAACTGCAATGGAACTCACTCCTTCTCCATGATCTTCAATCAGGCGCTTGATCTTTTCTGTCCTCCAGATTTCCCATCGGTCTGCAATTTCCCGAGTATGATCATTTTTATTTTCCAGGGTAATACCTGCTTCCTCAAACATTTCCATGGTGACTGAAATCTCTCCCCAAACAGCGGCGTCTACCTGGTGGAATTTACTGAGCGCTAATGGATCGAAGTCAATTTGGATGGTAGGCTTCTTTGGAGTTATCCCAGTGTGATTGGAGAAGGAAGCACCTACTACCAGTAGTAAATCCGATTCATTCATAAACCAGGAAGCAATTGGAGTACCACTACGTCCTAATACTCCACATCCTAAAGGATGGTGATCCGAGATCTGCCCTTTTCCTTTAAAGGTGGTGAGTACCGGACATTTTAGCTTTTCAGCAAAGCTGATGACCTGATCCATATGGAAGCGCGCCCCATGACCTACGATAATCACTGGACGTTTAGCCTCATCAAGCATACTCACTGCTTTCTCAAAGCTTTCTTTCGGAGGAGCAATGTTCATTGGAGTAATTCGATTCTCTGGTGTCTTGGCTTTGGCATACGCCGGAGCTGGTGTTTCCTGTACTTCATCCGGGAAAGTGAGGTGAGACACATCTCTTTTTAGGATCGCATGTTTTACTGCTAAAGACATTAACTCTGCATGTCGACTGGTAGCCCCTACTCTATGATTGAACTCAGCCACTGAATTGAAAGCCTGCACCAAATCCAGTTCCTGGAAATTACCAGTCCCTACTACCTGAGTGGCTACCTGGCCCGTTAGCGCCAGGATGGGGGCACGGTCCACTTTGGCATCCCATAACCCTGTGTACATATTGGTAGACCCCGGTCCCGCAATGGCAAAACACCCAGCAGGTTTTCCGGTCAGCTTTCCATAGGCTGATGCTGCAAAAGAAGCAGCTCCTTCATGCCTGATCCCAAAAAATCGAAGATTACCTTTTTCTTCCTGTCGGCGCATGGCATCGGCAAAACCAAGGTTGGAATGCCCTACCATTCCAAACACAGTATTCACTCCCCAGTTGATCATGGTCTCTACCATCACATCCGATATAGTAGTTTCGTGAGGTTTTTCTGGTTCAAGGCCTACATAAATGGCACCGTCCTCTTCCTTAATAGCATACGCTTCTACCCCATCGTCATAGCCTCCCGGTGAGTTCCCGGTACATGGATGGTAATCCCAGCCATGCCATGGGCAACGCAGCATTCCATTTTCAATGCTTCCCTCACCTAGCGGCCCTCCCTGATGCGGACATTTATTATCTAACGCCGAGTAGGTTCCTTCAAAATGGGTGAGGCAAATTCCTTTATGACCTGCGGTTACAGTCATTACTCTTCCTTCGGGAAGGTCTTCTTTGTTATCGAGGACTTTGTGCCAGATAAGGGTATCGCTCATGGTTTAGGCTTTTATTGGTTATGCTAATTTTAATCTATCGTATCCATTTCATTGTTCTTTTGTACCGACAAAAGAACCAAAAACTCTCGGCTGCGAATTCTACGCTGGTTTGATTTCACTCCGCCTAAAAATTTCGTGAAATTTTCTTTACGGCTGCGTTCGATCAAACTTTGCAGCGTACAGTTCTAAGGCCGATTGCTATTTTGTTTGCTCTAAAAACCAGCTAAGTGCTGTTTCGATATATTTATTTATTGCTTGACTGGTTTCTTCAAATTCCTTGATGGCTAAAATAGCTCCTTTATATCCTTCGGATAATACCCATTGCCCACTTTCTAGTTCGGGAACAGTTTCATAATTCAGATTTCCATTTATAGGATAGCCCGACATGTAGAAATAAGGAGCGCCAGCCATTTCATCTTCCATCGCAAAACCAAATCCAATCCTGAGGTGCTCATTAGCCTGCACATAAATACCCGTGTCAAAATGGTGGGGCCAGATTCGGATTTCCCCTTCCACGTTCAATATTTCTAATACCTTTTCACAAGCCTGGTTTCCCGATATTCGCCATGTCATCCATTCGTCAAGGTTGTGCCGGTTAATCATCTGAAAAGGCTGGCCTTTAAAACTGTACTCAGGAATTTCGAAATGCATAGGAGCATTAAAACCACTGGTATCAAGCCCAAACTCGTGAGGGATTTTTGATAGTTGCTCAATTACCTCTCCCTCCATTTTTTTAACTGAGGATACTGTCTGAAGTGCCTCATTCTGTTCATCCACCCAAAGCATACAAAAATCCGTGATTCGCAGCACCAACTTGATCTTCCCTTTATCGGTCTCAATCCAACGCCCTTCTATCCAATTCTGCTCAGCGTCGAAGTATAGGTTTGTATGGCTATCATCCTCTTTTTGATGCACAAAAGTTCGCCCTGCTTTGGCAAGTATTTGAGAGAGATAGTGGATACACTGATCGGTTTTTGTATATGAGGTCATTTTTCAGCCAGGTTATTTTTATCCGGTTGGTATACACACATGTTTGCGTCAAAATCTTCCAGGAAACTTACGTCAGGGCTTTTGATCTGCTCGGTATCCAAATACAGGACTCTCCAGCCATATACCTTTGTACTGTTACCAGTTACATTAATGCTTTGAGCCACAAAAGGAAGAACTTCTTTGTTGATGGATTCTCCTCTCTGCCCTTTTAAGAGATAGTAATCATAATTTACTCCATCAGCATGAAGCACACGCATAACCGGAGGAATTCCCCCGCTGATACACCGAATCGCACAACTCTTATGGATTTTACCTTCCCCGGGCTTCATTACCCCGAAATAGCATTTGGGGTCGAGTATTTCGCCAGTCAGGCTGACTTCTTCTAATGATCCTCCATCATGTACTACTAACTTTGAAGTTTCTTTTACAGAAACAAAGCTGTCTTCAAGATTAGTCAATTCCATCAAAGTAACTCCATCTCCATAAATCATTGTGCCAGAAAAAGTAACTTCTTTGCTCTCTAATGAACCATGTTCTTCTTCAATGGCTCCTATAATTCCTTCAGCTCCAAACTTTCCAAATCCTACAATCAATACATTCTTTGAAAAACCTTCCGGCACTCCATTGGTTGCTATTAACATTGGAACGGGATCACTTACGTATATCCCGGTGAGCTCTGTAAGAGTTCCAAACTCAAAGTAATGATGATTGAATGGGCGTTGAAGGCTCACCAAAACAAAAACCAACACAGGGATGAGTACGAAGAGCGCTATGATGGTTCGTTTAAGAAATCTCTTATTTGATGGAGGCATCTCTTCCTGCCAGCCGATATAAAATTCATTCTCACTCATGTGCCCTCTACGATTGCTGGTTCTACAAAAGTACCCTCAGGTTTTGGAGTTGAGTTAACCCACACTACTCCATTACTCACTTTCACTTCATAGGTATGAAGTATTTCCGTAAAAGGTGGCGGTGACTGACCGTTTTCAGGCAAATATTGATATCCATGCCAGGGACAGGTGATACAACCATCTACAATCTTTCCCTCTCCTAGCGGCCCCATCTGATGCTTACACACATTATGTACCGCCGAAACTTTTCCATCATACTTAAAAATGGCAATGTTCTGTCCATCAATAAATACGGTTTTGGCGCATTTCTCAGGGATTTCTGAAACCGCTCCAATTTCATAGAAGCCCTCACTTTCCAGCTTATTTCTATCAGCGGAAAGTCTTTTTTTTTCTTTGATTCCGGCAGCTATATGGAGAGCTGCTATCCCTGCAAATCCTACAATCAACAACACCCAGTAAACAGGATGACTTTCATATTGAAGAGCCCCTAGCGCTACGTGTAATACCAACATACCATAAGCAATATATACGCCCATATGCAGGGTTTTCCAGACTTTTAGTGAGAGGTTATGGAGCCAGAAATCGTGGCTCGTAGCCGCCATGAAGAATAGAATCACCAACGCTAAAAAACCAAGAACCTGGAAGGGAAACTCACTGATCGACTGGTAATGTTGATTCGAGGTGAACACACTCACTATCGCATTTACATCTCCAAGAGCATGAAAATGAATAATGGAAAACGCTCCATGAATTAGAGCAATAAAGAACATGGACACCCCAAGATGTCTTCGGTTATATAATAAGGGAAGAAATTTGGTGTTTAACCGTGCCAGAGGACCAATAGCCAGAATAATATGAAGAAGCACAAAAGCCGTGATAGCAGTTGCTCTTATCACCAGAGTTTCAGCTGTTATTTGAGGATGAAAAATAAGTTGGAAGGCTACAAAACAAACCAGCATCAGAAGAATACCCAGCCAGAGAATCTTGTCATACCCCTTTTTCTGCTTGTTCCATAAAACGGAAGTATAATTTACGCCCATGGTGATGCCAGAATAATTAAGGTTAATACAACAAGAGTTACCAATACCCAAATTCGAAGATGAGACTTACGAAGAGACGCTTTCATGCTTTTCTCCATTTAGCAGCGAATAAAGGCCAGAAAGCAACGAGCCCAGGAAAGACCAATATCTTGAAGAGTTTACCGCTTCCAACTACCCCTTCGTCTACCTTAGATAATCCCTTCCATATGAAAATGATCGAGAATACAATCCCAATCAGTATATAGATCAACACAATAAAAAGAATAGCTGAAATAATTTGTTCCATTTCAATAACAGTATTATACCCGGTAATCAGTTTTGAACAATAAAAGAAATTCGAACCTATTTTCTGTAACGAAACTGTAATAAAAGTTCTTTACCACTTTTTTAGAAATCTCAGAGTTTATTCTAGAAAAAGAGGTTTGAATTAAGGAAATTTAGTCTCGCCTTTTAAAAGTCATCCTGGGGATACGTCCGAAGGATCAACACTTACTAAAATTACTCATGATTGTGTTGATTCTTCGCTCTCGCTCAGAATGACTATTGCTAAGGTCAATTAACTCACTCTTATGAAAAAACTATTCATTCTATTCATACTGGGCCTGCTCTATAACGGCTGCCAACCACAGGAACCTTACGACTTTTCTAAATGGGAACAGGCCGAATTAGTTTGGAGCGATGAGTTTAATGGATCAGAAGTAAACAAATCGGAATGGATTTTTGAAGAAGGTGACTGGGGATGGGGAAATAATGAGCTGCAGGATTATCAGCCAAAAGAAGCTGGTAATGCTATTGTAAAAGATGGATTACTTCATATCATCTCAAAGAAAACAGGCGAAGGACAAAACGTAGGTGATTATACCTCGGCTCGATTGAACAGCAGGAAGTCTTTTAAGTATGGACGGATGGAAATCCGAGCTAAAATGCCTGAGTTAAAAGGCAATGGAGTTTGGCCGGCGATATGGATGCTAGGTGAACCATTCAGGGAAGGAAACGGATGGCCCGACTCTGGTGAAATTGACATTATGGAGTATGTCAGCTATCGCCCTGATTCTGTATTAGTTACTATCCATACCAATGCAAACAATCATGTGGATGGCACACAAGTAAGTTCAGATTTTGTGCCACTGCCCACTATAGAAGAGGAGTTTCATAATTTTGGCATTCTTTGGGAAGAAGATGTTCTCCACTTTTATGTTGATGAAATAGAAAATGTATTACTAACGTTTAACCGACCAGGATTTTCTAACAAAGATAACTGGCCATTTGACGAACCCTTCTATTTTCTATTAAATATTGCTGTTGGAGGGAATTTAGGGGGCGTTAAGGGTGTTAATGACTCTATATTTCCATCTACTATGCAGATCGACTACGTTCGGGTTTGGCAACTGAAATAACACAAAAATCTATGAGATATATAAAAGGACTCTTCTTACTCACACTTGCTTCCATACTTACTATAAGTTGTAAAGATAGTACCAGTACTTCATCCAGTGATGATGGATCTGAACTAGATGGTCTAGTCTGGAGCGATGAATTTGATGGAACTACCTGGAGCAGAAATAATTGGGTACCAGAATTAGGAGCGAGTGGCTGGGGCAATAATGAACTTCAGAACTATACTGCTTTCCCGGAGAATATTGAGGTTAGTGATGGGACACTAAAGATTATCGCACGAAAAGTTGATGAAGGACAGGGTGTAGGTGATTATACCTCTGCAAGGATGACCAGTATTCAGACATTTGGCCCAGGACATAAAATGGAAATTCGCGCAAAGATGCCTGACTTAAAAGGAAACGGTTTATGGCCCGCTATCTGGATGCTTGGTGATGCAATCAGAAATGGAACCTCCTGGCCCGAAAGTGGTGAGATTGATATCATGGAATACGTCAGCTATGCTCCTAACCAATTTTACACCACTGTGCATACCGGAGCCTTCAACCATAGAGATGGTACTGCCAAAGGTTCTGGCCCCATCCCCCTAGCTGATATTGAAGAAGAATTCAACATATTTGGAATTCTTTGGGAGGAAGAGCGAATCAGGTTCTATGTGGAAGATGAGAACAATATTGTTTTTGCTTTCAATAAAATCACTAATGCAACGAATGATGAATGGCCGTTTGACAAGCCTCACTTCTTCATACTTAATCTTGCTGTAGGAGGCGATTGGGGAGGCGCTCAGGGATTAGATGATAATAATTTCCCAGCCACATTCGAGATCGATTATGTAAGAGTATTTGAGTTAGAAGAAGAGTAGTTAATGGTTAATGGTTATTCGTTTTCGCCAGTAACCAATAATGAATAACTATTAACCTTTTAAGTGGGTAATCCTTCCATTCGCATTATATGCAGCGCATTTGTACTTGGGCAAGGTCCAGGCTTGAGCTTGTATTCGAAGCTCATCTTTCCTTGCTCAATCTTCTCCAGGAAATGCCAATTACTTAGTTGAGAAATCTCTTTATCAAGATCGGCAAGTTCTAAATCGTGCGATGAAACCAACCCAATTCCATTCTTACCAGCTACCTCTTTCAAAAAAGCAGCACTGCCTGCATATCTCTCCCTGTTGTTTGTACCCCGGTAAATTTCATCCACAAAAAAGAATAATGGTACTTCATCTTCTTTCAAAAGCTGCTCCAATAAAACCTTAAGGCGTTTCACCTCAGCATAAAAATGCGAAAGGCCATCATCAAGCGAATCCGTGATATTAATGCTTGAGAAGACTCTGAAAAGATTCGTCTTTAAAGAATGTGCACAAACAGGAGCTCCTGAATAAGCAAGTACCAGATTTATCCCAACAGTACGGAGGAAAGTGCTTTTTCCAGCCATATTAGAGCCAGTTATCAAGAAGAGCTCTTTTCCGTTCTCTACCTTGAAATCATTATGAACCCTGGTAGATGGAGAAATTAATGGATGCCCCAATTTCTTTGATTCAAAAAGGGTACCTGTTTCAAACTCCGGCCATGCGTATTCCGGGTTAAGCATCGCAAAATTCGACAGAGAACTAAATGCTTCCAGTTCATACAATGAATCTAACCACTCAGAAAGCTTTGGCTCGAGTTCTTCTTTTAATTCTTCTACCCGCCATGCATAATGATAATCCCAGGGAATGATCGTATTTACTACTATCCATAACACCTCATTTTTTTTGAGAGAAGCCCTGGCCATTAATTTCTGTGTCTTTTTTATATAACTAGAAGGCTTCTCCCCTTTTTCTTGAAATACCTGAAGAAGGTCCCCTAATTCACTACCTACAGGCACTTTAAATTCTTCTACATGCAAAAGCATCCCTTTTAAACGATTCAACATTATTTCGATCTGGTAGGCCGAGTCTAAGAGAGTCTTGATTTTGTGATCATTAAACTTGAAGCTGGTTAAATAGGCAAGTACACCTATTACTAAGGGTAAAGGATTTATCAACCCAGCAAATAGAAGAGTCGCACATACAACATTTACTCCAAAGAGAATCCAAAGAAGTCGCAAAGGAAATATTAGCTCAACCCTCTTGGGCAATCGAAGCCACTCAAGCATCTCATCGGTCGTCCAGTCTTTCTCGGAACCGTGTAACGCCGTGAACAACCCAATCACTCTAAGCTTATCTCTGAAGGCTGACCTGACAGCAAGCTGTTTTACTAACCGCTGCTGGTAGCTTATGCTTTCTTTGTTGGGCTTCGTGGAAAGAAGTACTTCTATAAGCCTTTTGGAGCTAGCTTTGTGAATGGAAGTATCTATTAGGTGCGATAATGAGTGTTTACCAAGGAGGTCAAAATCATTAGAAAAGGAATGGTTTTTTGATTCATAACTAATTGAGTGATAGCCGATTGAATCCCAGTCAAGGTTCATTCTCGCAATATGTTCCTGTTTAATCTTTCTTAGATGTTCAAACTTTTCCTGGGACTGATACACCCTTCGATGCCTATCCAGCAGTACCAAAAAACCGGCTACCCATCCAATAATGCTCAATAAATATGCCCACACAGGTATAGCGCCATAAGCCAAATAAATAGCTGCTATAGCAACAATAAAGTATACAAGCCTTGTTCTTGAGTATATAGTACTTACACGTTCTCTTTCGTCAATTATGCGACCTAGTCGCTTAATATGAAACTCAAGTTTTAGCTCAAGCTTTTTTTTAGTCATCATCTAATTTCTTTAATTCAACAAGGGTAGCTCCCCAACTGCTGGAATCATCTGCTAATCGAAAAGATAAAACATACTCATTCTTTTCTAATACGGAATGAACGGTTCTGCGAAGTACTCCCTTTCCTTTCCCATGAATAATTCTAAGGGAATAAATCCCCTTTTCCAGGCATGCTTCGATATAGTCTGGCACCAACTCTTTCACTTCTTTTGGTTGAAAAAAGTGCAAGTCAAGGATTCCATCAATGGGCAGTTCAACAGGTTCAAAGTCTTCCATAATTCCTAATTGATTTCATAATCAACTACCCTTCTCTGTTCCACGATGACCTTACCGAATTCAACTACCTTTTGATGCTCCGGATGTATAGCATATTCTTGTAGAGCTTCTCTGGATGAGTGACTTGTGGTTAAGACCATATCAAAAACAGGGCCATTACTATCTATATATCCAATGCCGACCTCCATCGATTCTATGGCATCAATTTTTGAAGGGAGTGATTCTAACATCTCTTTGAATTTGAGCGCGTTCTCCTTTTTTGGCTTTCCATTGGCCGTGTCTTTAAGCTTCCACATTACGATATGCTTAATCATTGATCTTCATCGATTTGTTTGCTATTAATTGATTGGAGGAACTCTTATTTTTGAGGTTCTGTTCAATCTCTGAACAGATTATCCTGTTTCTCCATGAAAGAAAACACTCCAATATTGGAAAATTTGAATTTAGATCAACTTACAGCAGAAGAAGTAGGTGATGCACATGTTGGATCACGAGAACTTACCCCTCTGAGAGAAGACGCCTTCGATCTTACCGACGCGGAAAAGATTGAGATCATTCAGGAGCATTTTGCAAAGATTATGAAAACCCTTGGGCTTGATTTGGAGGACGATAGCTTAAAAGGTACACCTTATCGTGTAGCAAAGATGTACGTAAAAGAGATTTTTGAAGGGCTAAATCCAGCTAACAGACCAGAGGTCCGTACCTTTAGCAATGGATACGATTACTCGGATATGGTTATTGAAAAGAATATCCAGGTTACTTCTTTCTGCGAGCATCATTTCCTTCCATTTATTGGAAAAGCTCACGTAGCTTATATCTCGAAAGGCAAGGTAATTGGGCTATCTAAGATTAACCGTCTTGTCGATTACTTTTCCAGAAGGCCTCAGGTACAGGAACGATTGACCCTTCAAATTGCAGATGCGCTATCAGAAGCGATGGAAACTGATGACGTAGCAGTATTTATTGATAGCAAACACCTTTGTGTTTCTACTCGTGGAATAAAAGACCACAGTAGCAGTACCATTACCTCTGAGTTCCGGGGCGCTTTCAAGAAGCAGGATGTTCAGCAAAAGTTTATCGACTTTATCAAAACTGATACCCAGCTTTGAGTTCTTACTACTAATTCCCATCTTCTGAACAAAACAAGCATTTATGGGAACTAGACGAGATTTTCTTAAGCTCACCGCTCTTGCAGGCACTTCAACAGTAGTACCCCCCTTCCTTTCGAAATCAAGAATCCAACGTAAACCGATTGTAATATCTACCTGGGACCATGGTGTGGTTGCAAACAAAGTTTCATGGGAGATTTTAGAAGAAAATGGCTCTGCCCTTGATGCCGTTGAACAGGGGGTACGAATTGTTGAATCCGATCCTAGGGGAACCACCGTTGGCATAGGAGGAAGTCCCGACCGGGATGGTTTTGTAACGCTCGATGCCTGTATTATGAATCACAAAAATGAATGTGGTTCTGTTGCTTTTCTTCAATATATCGAAAATCCGATTTCCGTTGCCCGGAAGGTGATGGAAGAAACTCCCCATGTGATGCTTGCAGGTGAAGGTGCCTATCAATTTGCACTTGAGCAAGGTTTTAAGAAGAAAGATCTGCTTACCGAAAAAGCAAAAAAAGCCTGGGAGGAATGGCTTAAAACTTCTGAGTATAAGCCGGTTATTAATATCGAAAATCATGATACCATCTCTTCACTCGCTCTTGATGAAGAAGGGAACCTGGCTGGTGCTTGCACTACCAGTGGTTTACAATACAAAATGCATGGTAGAATTGGAGACTCCCCCATTATTGGAGCGGGCCTTTTTGTTGATAATGAAGTGGGAGCAGCATGTGCAACCGGGTTAGGTGAAGCAATTATTCGTACTGCAGGAAGTGCCATTATTGTAGAAATGATGAGAAATGGTATGAGTCCTAATGAAGCATGTAAAGCTGCAGCCGAACGAATTGTTGAAAAACATGAAGACCATGCCAATATGCAGGTTGGTTTCCTCGCAGTAAACAAAGACGGCGAATATGGAGCGTATTCAGTTTATAAAGGATTTACCTATGCTGTTAAAGCAAATGAAATTGATGAGTATGCAACTTCTCAATTCGTATTAGATTCAAAATAAAACGTACAATTTTTTAATCTAACCCGTATTTTCATGCTTCTTTTAGCTGAAATTAAAAAACCTATTTAGTGGCAGATCAAGACTCGTCAAAATTATTCGTCTATAACACCCTTTCCAGGACCAAAGAAGAGTTCCGGCCCATCAACCCTCCTTTTGTAGGAATGTATGTATGCGGACCTACTGTGTATGGAGATGCCCATTTAGGTCACGCTAAAAGCTATGTGTCTTTTGATGTTGTGGTAAGATATCTCAGATATCTGGGATATAATGTGAGATATGTCCAAAACATTACCGATGTAGGCCACCTGGTTGGAGATGGCGACGAAGGAGAAGATAAGCTGGCTAAAAGAGCGCGACTTGAGCAAGTTGACCCAATGCAGGTTGCTGAAAAATATACTTACACCTATTTCAGGGATATGGACAAACTTAATGTCCTTAGACCAGATATTTCTCCAAGAGCTACCGGTCATATTCCAGAGCAAATTTCAATGATTAAAACACTCATCGAAAAAGGACATGCCTATAATATTGACGGGAATGTATATTTCGATGTCAGCTCAGATCCAGACTATGGAAAACTCAGCGGTAGAAAAGTGGAAGAAGCTGAATCAGGAACCAGAGTAGAAGCTGCTTCTGATAAAAAGAGTGCCGCCGACTTTGCCCTTTGGAAAAGAGCGGATGAAAACCACCTTATGAAGTGGGATTCCCCCTGGGGTGTAGGATATCCGGGGTGGCATATAGAATGCTCGGTGATGAGTAATAAATACCTTGGTAAAAGCTTTGATATTCATGGAGGAGGCCTGGAGAACCAGTTCCCTCATCACGAATGTGAGATTGCCCAGTCTGAATGTGCGAACGATTGTTCATTCGTGAAATACTGGCTGCATAATAATATGGTGACCCTGGAAGGCCAAAAAATGGGTAAATCGTTGGGGAATGCCATCAACCTTGATGAGTTTTTTACCGGTAACCATGCGTTGCTTAACCGATCCTGGTCTCCTGAAGTAATTCGTTTCTTCCTGCTTCAAAGCCATTACAGAAGTACTACTGATTTTTCTGAAGATGCCCTGGAAGCAGCTGAAACCGGACTGAAGAATCTTCACTCTATGATTGCTACCATCTCTAAAGCAGAACCTGGTACCGGAGAGGTATTCGATATTGCAGCATTTAAGGCAACTTTCGAAGAGGTAATGAATGATGACTTCAATACAGCTCAAGCCATTGCAGTACTATTTGAACACCTGAAGGATATTCGAAAAAGAATCAATGAAGGAGCCATTCCATCTAATCTCGGGGAATTGAAAATTTTCATGCACACGATTATTGAAGAAGTGCTTGGAATTTGGCCTACTGATGAAGGAGGTGGTAATCTCCAGCTCACAGAAGGATTGGTAGATTTACTGATTGAGATTAGAAAGGAAGCCCGAGGTAATAAAGATTTTGCCCTATCTGATAAAATCAGGGATGATTTGAAGGATTTGGGTGTTCAATTAATGGATGGAAAAGACGGTACTACATTCAGTATTGATTAATGAATTTGTTAACGATCATACTAAGCAAAATAATTACTGGTTTGGTACGATTCTATCAACTGGCTATTTCCCCATGGTTAGGGAGTAGCTGTAGGTACTCCCCTACCTGTTCGCAGTATATGATTGAAGCTGTAAATGAATGGGGGCCTTTAAAAGGAACATGGCTGGGACTGAAACGAATCGGCCGTTGCCATCCCTGGGGTGGACACGGACATGATCCGGTCCCGAAAAAGGAAGAACAAAAGAAATTAGAACATTGAATTATTAATAGTCATCCTGAGGATACTTCCGAAGGATCAACAAAGTTCTGAGTAACTCGGGTTTTATGTTGATTCTTTGCTTACGCTCAGAATGACTGATACATTTATGGATACAATCACATTTAAAAAACGAACTTCTGTTTACCAGGTTGAAGAAGAAAACGACCTGGCTCCTAAATTCCAGGAAGACGGGCTTATCCCTGTAGTAACCACCGATTATGCTTCAGGTGAGTTACTCATGCATGGATACATGAATGAAGAAGCGTTAAAGAAAACGATTGAGTTGGGAGAGGCCGTGTATTACAGCCGTAGCAGAGAGACGCTTTGGCATAAAGGAGCTACTTCCGGGCTTACCCAAATCATCAAGGAAATGCGAATAGATGATGACCAGGACTGTGTATGGCTTCGTGTTGAGGTACAGGGAAATGGGGCAAGCTGCCATGTTGGCTATCGTTCGTGTTTCTATAGAAGCGTACCAACTGGTGAGGATTTCTTCAAAAAAGAAGGTGCGTTGCACTTTGAAGAGACTGAAAAGGTCTTTGATCCGGAAGAAGTATATGGGGATGCCCCAAATCCTACCAAGCTTTAGTTCAGATAAGTTTTCTCACGCTAGCAACTACAAAAGTGAAATGATACTTTCCGACTCATTTTCACCTTTTGTAAGCGAATGAAATACTCACTCTTAGTACTCTTTTTTCTGGCAACCATCTCCTGCTCTTCTGATTCACCTACAGAGGAAACGCCCAGAGCTTGTTCTCAAGGCGACATCCTCGAAATAGATGGCATAGCGATCATAGAAGCAGAAAAAGACAGCGTGCCCGATGGATGGCTCATTGAAACCAATTTTACCGGGTATACAGGATCCGGATATCTCCAGTGGAATGGTTCCGACAACTTTGGTACTCCCGGAGTTAGTATCATCTCCTATAAGATTCATATAGATACTCCTGGCACTTACCGCTTCAACTGGAGATCGCGCATTGGTATTGGTGATAATAACACTGAACACAATGATAATTGGCTTAAGATGCTTGATGCTGATGATTTCTTTGCGATAAAGAATGGAAATGAAATCATCTATCCTCATGGATCAGGTAAAACACCAAATCCTGAAGGAGCTGGTTCAGAAGGATGGTTCAAAATATATATGAATACTCTTGGGAGTTGGCATTGGGATGCAAATACCTCTGATAATGATCCCCATCAAGTATTTGCTACATTTTCTACTAGTGGAACTTATACCATTCTGGTTTCAGGGAGATCAAACGGTCATGCAATCGATCGGATGGTTTTAAGTCATGAGGTAATTTCCGATGCCCAGGCTCAGAATCTGGAATTAAGCTCATCCTTTTGTCCAGATGCATAAGGTAAAAGTTTTTCTTTTGTGATTATTTCCTTGTTTCGTTGAGCTAAGTTGAGCAATCAGTTTAACTATGTGCAGCATTGTTTAAAACTATGAGCACAATTTAAATCAATGTTGTAACATTAAAGTGTAAACTTTAAAATAGATTTGATTATGAAAACTCAACTAATTACCCTCTTTACGATACTCCTCCTTAGCTCAATAGCTATTGCACAGGATGCTCAAGAAAACAAGTACTTAAATGTTGATGATGACCGGATAGCTATTAAAGGCTATGACCCAGTAAGCTATTTCATTTCTGAAGAACCTAAGGAAGGAAATGAAAACCTCAGCCATGCTTATAATGGTGCTATCTATTATTTCAGCAGCCAGGAAAACCTGGATATGTTTAAGGCTGACCCAGCTAAATATGAACCTGCATATGGTGGATGGTGTGCATATGCAATGGGGAAAGGATATACTGCGGATGCGAATCCAAAAACCTATAAGATATTGGATGGCAAACTTTTATTGTTCTACAACAAGCTTTTGGTAAACACCCTACCCCGATGGAACAAAGATGAAGCTACTTTATATCCTGCGGCAGAAAAGAATTGGGAAGAAAAAAGTTTCAAGCTATAAATTCTGAAAGGTGCTTACTCAACTGAGCACCTTTTCTTTTACCCATGAAGCAAGCTCTTGGGCCGATTTCGGATTTCTCCTAAACCAAAGCTCAGGTTCGATAAGCTCCACTTCTGATACTGCGAGCTGGTTACTATTGTCCCACATTAAATCAATTCTTGCATAAGCAGGAAGAGGCTCACAAGCTCGAGCAACTTGTTCAGCAAATTCAATTTCCTCACTAGTAGGTTCGTATGAATGCAAGGTACCACCAAAATCATCCTGCACTCTAAAATCCCCTTCTTTTCCTTTTTTTAGGACTGAATGAGTGTATTCCCCTCCAATCACCATAAGCGAGACCTCCCCTTTCAATATGATATTATGCTGGAAAGGCTGAATCATCATGTCTTCATTTGCTATAAGCGTTCGGAATAGTTCTTCAAATTCAGAAACATTTTCAAGGTTGATTCGATAGGTATGTCTCGCTGCCCCTGCAATGGTTGGTTTAAGGATTACCTCTCCCCAACTGGTTTCACTTATTAAGGTTCGCAAGTCAGAAGTGGTTCCCTTCTTAATATATTTTGTCTCAACTATATGAATCCCTTTTTCCTGCAGATCCTTGAGATACCACTTGTCCATATTCCACCGAATCTGTGAAATGGGATTTATAAACTGAGTTTTCTGTTCTACTTCACTCAGCCATGTTTTAAACTCATCAAATCGATCAAAATAATCCCAGGTGGTTCTAAAAATGGCTGCCCTGGTTGATCCCCAATCAAATTCAGGATCAGCCCAATCGACCCGGGTAGCCTTTAACCCGAGGTCTTCAAAGGCTTTTTGAAGCAAACCATCCTCAAGCAGTATGTTTTGAACATACTCGCTTTGGTCTTTAGGATACAAATACCGTGATTCGGTTAAGATTACGATATCGTAAGTGCTCATTAGCGCCTTCGTTTGCCTTTTCCTTTATACTTTTTACCTGAGCGTTTCCTAACCTTCTTTCCAGGGTCTTTATCGCTAGGCTCAATTACCACCTCTCTTCCTTCGAATGCAACTCCTTTCACACTATTGATGAGGTTTTTTTGGAAACCTTTCTCTACTTCAAAAAAGGAGAAGTTTAGTTGTACATCAATCTTACCAAAATCAGGTTTTGTCCCTTTTAGTGTTTCATTTACCAGCCCCATCAAACGAACAGGGTTCAGGCCATCTCTCTTCCCAAGATTGATGAAGTATCGATCAAAATCAGTTCCTCTACCCCTATTTCTATCTCCTTTTCGCTCTTTTCCTTGTGCAGCATTTAGATCTCGTGAGTCCTGGTAGTATTCGAGAAACTGATTGAATTCAACGGAGAGAAAGTGCTTGATAAGTTCTTCTCTATCTAAATCAGATAACTTTTCCATAGCCTCCGGAAGGAATTTCTGAATCTGCTCTTCATTGACCTCCGTTTCCTTCACTGTATCAATTAGATCTAGCATTCGGATAGAACATATTTCCTCACCTGTAGGCATTTCTTTTTTGGTGAAGCTTTTCCCTATCATCTTCTCCAGGCTTTTAATCCGTCGCATTTCCCGGGTATGGACAATAGCTATGGAAATTCCTGAATTACCTGCTCTCCCCGTTCTTCCGCTTCTGTGTACATAAACTTCTAGATCGTCAGGCAGGTTGAAATTAATTACATGGGTAAGGTTATCGACATCAAGGCCCCGGGCTGCAACATCCGTAGCGACTAATAGCTGAAGCTCCTTTGTTCGGAACCGATTCATAACATCATCCCTTTGAGCCTGAGACAAATCTCCATTCAAGAAATCAACATCGTATCCATCTCTTGTCAGCTTCGAAGAAATTTCTGCGGTTTCATATCGCGTCCTACAAAAGATGATCCCATAGATTTTCGGGTTCATATCTACGGTACGCTTTAGCGCTTCAAAACGGTCTTTAGCGTGCACCATATAAAAATGATGTTCTACATTCTTTGCGCCCGAGTTGCGCTCCCCTACTTCTATCTCCTCAGGGCTTGACATGTACTTTTTAGCCATTCTGGCTATAGGCTTGGGCATAGTTGCTGAAAACAGGAAGGTTCGCTTTTCTTCCGGAGTATTCTCAAGAATAGCATCCAGTTCTTCCTGGAACCCCATATTCAACATCTCATCTGCCTCATCAAGCACCAATGTTCTGATTTCAGATACATCTAATTGCCTTCTTTTAATCAGGTCAAGGGTACGGCCAGGAGTTCCAACTACAACCTGGCACCCATTTTTAAGCGCCTTAATTTGGGTAGAGATATTGGCTCCACCATATACAGCAACGGTGGTAACCCCTTTTCTTTTCTTAGCAAAAGTCTTTAAATCTTTTGCAATCTGAATAGCAAGTTCTCTGGTTGGCGAAAGTACCAGTACCTGCACTTTCTTTAGTTCATGATCAACCATTTGAATGGATGGAAGTCCGAAAGCGCCTGTTTTCCCCGTTCCTGTCTGAGCTAAGGCTATTAAATCTCGTTCTGAATTCAGGATAGCAGGAATAGCTAATTCCTGAACTTTTGTTGGGTTTTCGAACCCAAGTAGTTCTATGGCTTCAAGAACATCTTCTTGTAAGCCCAATTCTTTAAAAGTGGACATATAGTAATAGTTTCCCCAAGTTGAATATCACTTGTTGTGATCCTCTTGCCGGGATTATAATTAGGTGAGCGGAGACAAGAGGCAAGCTCGACTGCTTGATTCAGATTCCTTTGTAAAGGAATGGGTGTTCTAAACCTGAAAGGTTTTACCATTAATGTAATGGATCAATTATTCCAGTCTTATCAGAACTCACAATGAGCGGCAAAGATAAGCAATTAATAGCTCAACCTTTCAGTGTTTAGAGTGATCTAATTTTAATTCTGAGTGGATACAGAGTTGAGGGTAAGCAATGTAGTATTAGCTATTCCCAACCTTTGGCGTTCTTTTCCTACCAGGTAAATCTTTCCGGTATTGATCGTAGTGAGTGAAGTTAATGCCTCTGTCTCTATTACAATACGCGTTGGAGCGAGTTCTTTTTTAGAACTTATTACCAATTCTCCATCTTCCTGGTTGTATGCAAATTGTTCCTGTGTAAGTGAGTCACCTTGAACAATTACCTGGTTACGTGGGCTTATAATGATGATCACCTCAGTATTCTTGAGGGCAACATTCAGCTTTTCAAAAGCTTTTAGCTCATAAGTAACGAGCAATTCGCTTTCTTGTGCGTTGGAACTCTGTGAGAGTGTTCCTAGAAATAAGGTGCTTAGTAATAGTAATGAGTAAGTGTAGAGTTTTTTCATAGTTTCTCCTCTAATCGTTTAGTCTTGACCAGTGCGGCTCTCTTAGTAGTTGTTTGAGTTTGTGATGATTTAATGCCGTCCTGATTTTGTGGTACAAAGGTCGGGACTTTTTTTAGCAAACCAGCTATAGGAAACCTCTATGACGTGCTCAAAACTATTCTATGACCTTTGTTTAATCGCTAAAAAGCGGTACCAAACCAGAATTATCCAGATTTATTAACATTATGTTAACATTGAATTTAGCATGGAAACGCTTCTCAAAGCGGTTCCATAACGCCTAAAAAACTCAGGAAATGTGGTTTTTTGAGAGAGAAAATGAAAAGGTGAGCGCTTTTGGCTAGATGTATTTATCGCCTCTCACTACCCGGACAGGGTACACATATGCTATTACAGAGTAGTTTTCGAAGTATTTCTCAGCTACTGCGTCAATAATCTTGTCACCTACTTCCTTATTAACTACTACCTCTATTTTAACATTCTTTCCTTCCCAGTCACTGGCCCTTACACCACGGGAGCCTTCTCCTGTTGTATCTGATAACGTATAACCGGTAGCTCCAAATGACTTGATCTCCTGAATGATGTCATCTCTGAATATGCGCTCGGTAATAATAGTTACTAAGAATAATTCTGTTAATGCCATATCAGCCTCCAATTAAATTAGCTAAGTAAAGATATAATGGAATTCCCAGAGCTATATTGAATGGGAAAGTAATACCTAACGATGCAGTTAGATAGAGTGTAGGACTAGCTTTAGGTAAAGCTATCCTTACTGCAGCAGGAGCAGCGATATAAGACCCACTAGATACCATAGCCGCCAGTACTGCTGAACCTGCAATACTTAAACCTGCCAATTGGCCTACCCAAACTGCCATCAATCCAAATAGGATGGGTATTATGATTCCAAAACCTAGTAAAAAGAACCCCACTTTTTTCAAATCCTGAAGACGCCGGGCTGTTACCATACCAAGTTCTAACAGAAATAAAACAAGAGCTCCCTGAAATCCACTCACAAAGAACGGTTGTACAGATTCAAACTTAACAGGCCCTGCTATGAACCCAATCGTTAACCCACCTAAAAGAAGTATGATACTGCTTCCGGTAACAACCTCGTGCAGGGCTTTCTTAAATGAGCCTCCATTTGAACTCATTAATTGAGGAATCATCAAGGCTACGATAATTCCCGGGACTTCCAAGATAGCAACTAAGGTTGGCATAAATCCTTCAGGACTTAATCCCTGCGCTTCCATATAAGCTACTGAAGCAATGAAAGTAACCGCTGAAACTGATCCATAATGAGCAGCTACCGCAGAGGCATTGATCAAATCCATCTTTCCTAAATACCTTAGGACAACATATGCGATTAGGGGGGTTATTATCCCAAGTGCAAGCGTTGCTGCTGCAGGCCATACAAATTCACTAAATGGAGTTTTACTTAACTCCACCCCTCCTTTTAGACCAATGGCTAACAGTAAGTAAATGGATATACCCTGGTAAAGTGGCTTTGGAATTTCTAAGTCACTTTTAAAAGTTTTAGCTAGAATTCCCAGTACAAAAGCAAGAACGACTGGGGATGCAAAATTGGATAATAGAGATTCCATTGATGTAGGTGTAGTCAGTTTTAAAGCGCCGAAAATTTACTAAAAAAAAAGGAGTTCCTTTCTTCGATTGAAAGGCTGCTTGTTTTTTTTACTAATGTTAGCAAACATCTTCTATATTCAAATCCGAATGAAGCAGCCATAAATATATATGTACACAACCATCCCTAAACACTACCCCTCTGCAATTAGAATTACAGAGCTAGAAACCAAAATCATTACCGACCTTGTCCATAAGAAGCTGGATTTAAAATCCACTATTTGGGCAACCTCATTTTGCAGTGATGAGGTTACCAATCTTTTTGCTCCATTTTATGATTTATTTGCAGGGCCAGGGCCATTTATATTAGGTGGGCTATGTGGGATCCCTTTTTCCGGAATTACGGGCATGAAGGCTTTTTTAAGTCATGCTCCTTCTCACGGCGCAGTACTTATTCTTTATGGTCCACATATTGGTATCTCAGAGGACGGACAAATGGGACGGGTTAACCGCCAAAACCAGTTTGCTTCCTCCAAGTGTTGTGGATCTTTGTCAGCAGCTCTGGAATCACTAGAAAAAGAGGAGCATCTGCCAATGGATAATCCATTAGATTATCAACAGGCAAGGGTTATCGAACACTTATACAATCATCGGGAAGAAATCTTAGGAAACGAGTTTCCACTGAAACAAGCAACAGAGGTTGCTTATCAGAAAATCCATGAGAAGATGTATAGTATTATTGAAGCAGTTAAACCCGATCTATCGGATATAAAATTGTACTTAATAGGTGGAGTAACAGTAAATACCGATTGGACCATTGAAGACTACTTTGATGTTCGAAATGTGGAGTTCCTGGAATTCTAGGGAAACCACCTATCGAGTAGGGATTTTCTTCTGAATGCACTAACCAAAGCAACTAATAAAAATACTACATGGTATACCTCAGTAAAAGGTATTCTTCCTGGAAATATCCATTGTGCTAACCTAAACGGGATATTTAAGATGAAGAGGGTGCCAAAGAAATTAATCGCTGCGATTCCCAATCTATTATAATTTGAATAGAATCGATCTTCTGCCTCCTGTCGATCGCTTTGTAATTTTAAATCTCTTCCAAGCTCGGACTCCATATCTTTGCGAGACTGCTCTTTTTTTCTGAGCCTGGATAACTCTTCCTGACTAATTTTTTTCTTCATAAAAGAATTCAATCATGTTCCCATCAGGGTCTGCTACAAAAAGAAAGCGGCCTTTCTTTCGATTGGCAGGGCCACTCATGATGGTCACCTCTTTATTCCTGAAGTACTCAGCTATTTCATTTACTTCCTCAGGTGAGTCAACATAAAAACCAAAATGATCTACTCTAAAATCTCTGGATGTTGGATCATAGCTTGTTTCAGCTTCCACAATCACAAGGGTATCGCCGTTACCAATATCGTACACAGCCATACTCTGCCCCATGGTTTTAATAAGCTCCAGGCCCAGTATTTCGCCATAAAACTCTTTAGAGGCATTAATTCTATTTACTCTTATTGTGATATGATTCAGTCCAGAAGGTTTAAAATTCATCTAATTCAAACATTTTTGATTAAGGTTCAATGATACAGCTTTTGATGGATAATTGAATTTTTGAATCCTTTAGGTTGGTTGTATTTTTGTGAGAGTTGGTGCATCCATTAATCATACAATTTTGTCGACACTTTACATTGTAGCTACCCCCATTGGAAATTTAGGAGATTTCTCATATCGAGCTATAGAAACCCTTAAGATGGTGGATTACATTGCCTGTGAGGATACAAGAACCTCAAACAAGCTCTTGCAACACTTTGGTATTAGTAAACCTACTTTTTCGTTTCATCAGCATAATGAGCACTCTAAAGTGAAACATGTTCTTAACATCCTGGAGGCAAATCAAACGATCGCCCTTATTTCAGATGCCGGTATGCCAGGGATTTCTGATCCAGGCTTTCTGGCCATTCGCTCTGCCAAACAGGAGGGTCACTCTGTAATTGTAATTCCGGGCCCTGATGCAGCTACTACAGCACTCGTTGCTAGTGGGTTACCAAGTGACCGCTATATTTTTGAAGGATTTCTTCCTCAGAAAAAAGGAAGGCAAAAACGCCTCTCACAGCTTGCAGAAGAGGATCGGACCCTCATTATTTATGAGAGCCCAAACAGGCTAATAAAATTGCTAGGTGAGCTGGAAGAATACTTTGAGGCTGATCGCCTGATAGCAGTAGCAAGAGAATTGACTAAATCTTTTGAAGAAATTGTAAGAGGCACAATAACCGAACTTAAAGAAGAGTTTTCTTCCCGTGATTCGATAAAAGGCGAAATCGTGGTAATTATCTCAGGTAAAGGATACTCAGAATGAATAGATGGCTCTCGAATAAATGGATGGTTTCCGGAACTGCGGGATTATTGTTAGCCCTTAGCTTCCCTCCAGTTAATCTTTCCTTTTTGAGCATCCCGGCATTTATGCTGCTCTTCAAATTAGCTGAGGAATGTGATTCTTATAAACAAACAGCTTATTACACTTACTTTGGATTCCTTATCTGGAATATTGGAACAACATATTGGCTCATGATGGCTAGTATTGTTGCAGGAACAGCTGCCATCTTAGCTAATAGTGTGCTGATGACAATCCCACTAGTTTTATCACGCTTCTTCTCCAGAAAGTACACCTCTCCTTTTTTAGTAGCTCTGTTACAGGCTTCAGCCTGGGTAAGCTATGAGTTTCTTCATCACCATTGGGATCTGGCATGGCCCTGGCTTGCCATTGGAAATGCCTGGTCTAATCATGTAAGCCTAATTCAATATATATCCATCACCGGGCACTTGGGGATATCACTGTGGGTAGTTTTTGTTGCGGCTCTTTCCGTGCAAACACTTAAATGCCGCACTAGAACACTCCTTGTTGGTACCGTGGCCTCGTTATTGACACTCCCTCTTCTTTCCCTGATATATTTTGGATGGAATACTCTTCCTTCTAACCACGAGAGTACTACAAAGGTCGCGGTTATCCAGCCTAATCACGATTCATACCTGGATTACGGTGGCATGAGTGGCGCATATGAAGTACTCGATAGTTTATTTTCTATCTCGGAGAGAACTCTTACCGAAGAGACCGAGCTTATTATCTGGCCAGAAAATGCAATCGATAAACCCATATTATTCGATTCATATACCAGCCAACGTATTGCTGATTCAGCAAGAGCCTGGAATACCGATTTTATTGTGGGTACCGGCCTGTTAACCTTGTATGATGAAGAGCCCGATTTATATAGGGGGATTATTAATGGAAAACCTTACAATCTCTTCAACTCCTCATTATTTATAGAAGCTGACGGTTCTAAATCGCGTTATGATAAAGGAAACCTGGTTCCCATTGTTGAGCGCTTTCCATTTCTCCCCTTCTTCACGAGCATTGACGTATTTGAATGGGTGGATTGGGGAAGACAGGCAGGTTTCGGAAAAGGAACTACCCCGGATATGTTGGTAACTGACAATTATGCTACTCCGGGGCTTGTTTGTTACGACTCTGTATATCCTTCCTGGACTCGTAAGTTTGTAACTAATGGGGCAGATTTTATTACCATAATCACCAATGATGGATGGTGGGGAAATTCAAGCGGGCACCTTCAACACTTTGCCTATGCTCGGTTAAGGGCGATCGAGTTTGACCGTTGGATAGTAAGAAGTGCAAATAATGGAACATCTGGGATTATAAGACCTGATGGAACTGTTGTGCAAAAAACCAAGTACTGGGTTAGAACAGGTTTTACTTCCACTATTCCCAACCTCTCTACTTCAACGATTTATTCCCGATTTGGTGACTGGCTTTCTTACCTGGCTTTGGCCCTGACTCTAGGCGGCTTTCTAGTAGGAAGGTTTGGCAAAAAACGGACTTCTACCTCGAGCGAATAGCAATCCTGATATTGAAACGTATATCGTGGTTGGTTCTGGTAGGAAGATCATTAGCTTCAATCCTGCTATAGGTGTATTCAAAGTTGGAAGAGATGGTTCTCGAAATTTGATACCCAAGTGTAAGTGAACCATTAATTCTTTTTCGCTCAGTGGTTCGCTTAGTCTCCCTACTATCACTAATTGCCTGACTTACGGAAGGTAGCTGGTCAGCATCTCTCAGAGTATTGCTTAGGTCAGTGTCTAATTTATAACTGTTCTCCAGGTCGTTATCAACACTGCCTCTAATGCTCATATCAATGTTGTTCTTAATCCCTGGTAAAAATGAAATCTTAACATTTCTAAACGTGTAATTAACTGCAAAATCGACCCCGCTGGTAAGCGTCTCAGTTACCCTACTACTATTTATGGCAAATGCTGAAATCACTGAACGATCATATCCCAGTTCCGTTCGAAGATTAGATTTCCAGGTAACATTAAGCTTAGCAAGTGGTGAGAATCTCCGCTCCACCCTAATAGACGTGGGTTCATATAAGCCCCTCTCATCCCTTACTGTAAAATCTCCAAGCGATTGACCAGGCTGTAATCCTGTCACTGCATTCAAGCTCCAATCTACTCGATAGAGTCCCCTATAGGAATGTACCAGGGTAGCGGTATTCATATACTGGCCAACGAAAGGGATAAAGCGCTCAAGTTTCGACCAGTTTATACGCCACTGAGGCAATGGGAATGCGATAAGACCTTTATCTCCTCTTCCAACGCTTCCTCCTCCTAAATATGCTTTTCTGAAATCATCCTGCAATGTATTACGGTTCAATACTCCGCGGCCGTCTGCATTTCCTGTCGAATCTCTAATCACAGTACTTCCTTCTTGTATGTCGTCATAAGCAGCATCAATCTGCCTCGCCAAAAAATCTTCGTAGCCTTCTCCAAAAGCCCAGACTGATGTGGTATAATTACCAGATTCAGTTGAGGTCGAAGTAAAATCTCCCGTTGGACTCACAACAATATTTTCCGTTCGAGTATTTGAGAATGAAGCGGTCCAATCTAAATCGATAGTTACATTTTGGAATGGAGTGATTCTTGTACCGGCTGTGATCTGATCCTGAAATCTATTGTTGGCAGGGAAGCGAATCTCATTTACCCCGTCTATGTTGCCAATCAACTGGGATCTTGGTATCCGTTCCTGCAATCCAATTCTATAACCAAAGGGAGGTGAAAAGTTATCCGCTCCTGTATTGTTAAATGCGTAGAAAATCTGAGATTGCCCGCTATAACCTGGCTGACTACCACTTTTTGTCCGTTTATAACTAAACGAAAAGTCTTTCATACTAAAGACTGCAAGAAATGCTTTCCTGCCTACATACCTGATGTCTTTAAAAAGTTCAGGGTTTGGCCTTGGAGTACGCAAACTATCCGGGACATTATCCTCTGCCTCTTTTTTCCGAGCTTCTCTCGCCGTCCTGCGATCATTTGTTTCTTGTTGATCTGCATCCTGAATATTTTTAAAGAAGCCAAGCTTATTGAATAGCCGATCTGTGTTCAATCGAATTGTATTATCAAGCTGGAAAGTATTAGCCACACTTGCGCCGAGATTTGAACCCCTTGGGCTATTATTCCATTGATATCCTCCCCCATACGAAGCTGTATAGGTAAGCCAGTTAAGTGATTCAATCTTAGTTAGATCAGGACGCCAGGAAGCCGTATAGCGCTCTGAATAAGTAGATCGGCGGGCAGTTAGGGAATCCGAAACGATTCCTTTAAGTACCTCAAAGGTGGGTAACACATCATAACTGCTGCTATCAACTCCGGAGATATTCCGATCTTTTATACCAGCACTTGATAAATCAAAACTCGTACTTGTATTAAAAGTAGTTTGAATAGTGGGAGTTAAAGCATAATTCAGAGAGAAATTATTTTGCTGGGTGAACGCGTGTTGTTGATTTAGGGGCTGAAGAGCATCCGGGTCATTCAAATTTCTTCGTCTCGATTCATCATACCTCCTTGTAAGAGTAGTTGATGTAGATATAGACGAAGGCATATATCCCAGTCTAAGTCCGGAAAGTGCTTTTGCGATAGGAATGTTTTCTGTAAACGAAAAAGGCCTGATTAGCTTTACCTGCCTTAATCTTAGGTTGTACTGAAAGGATGCTTTATAGTCCCATCGATCCTGAAAAATAAGCTGAGGGTTCTTTGCATACCCTTTGTTATACACATAACTAAGGCGCATATTATCGATAGTATACTGAGCCAGCTTACTCTTTGAATCTGTTTTGGAGATATTGGACATATTAAATGAAAAATTCTCACTCACAGTCTGTATATCACTGATTTTTTGATCGATAATGGATTGTTTTTCGCTGTTTTCGATATCCGTTCTGGAATTAACAGCGTCTTCAAAATCTGTTAGACGAATGTCACCCTGGTCCGGTAAATACTTTGGTGTTTGTGTATTTCTTCTATTAGAAATATTGACCGGAAAGTTCCAGCCGTATCGATCGGGTACCAGCTTATGAAGGTTCACCGTAGTACTAATTGCATATCCTAGCTGATCGGACATTGATCGATCTCCTAACCTTGAATCCAACCCTCCAAAGTTATTTGTTCTTCGGCTAATGTTTGCATTTACAGTAGCAAAATCAGCAAGCTTAACGGATGATTTTGCATTTGCTGCCCAGCCGAACTCATTATCAAAACCAGAAACTCTTAATTCATTCAACCAAAATTCTGCATTTAAACTTGGTGTACCCGGTGAATTTGTATCATTTACATCGTAGGGATTTCGAATACCCAACCCAATCTCAGTTACTCTATCAAGAGAGGGGTTCCCTCGAATTGCAAGCGTAGCCCCTTCCACCGCTTCATCCCCAATTAAAGTTGTAAGCAGCCCGGCTTCCTCATACAACTCAGTCGGGTCGCTTCCACTATCATCTCTTCTTTGCTTCAATACATTAAATGCCGAAATGAGAATATTCATGCTGTTCTCATCATAACGCCATATTTCCTGGGCTTCTTCTGAAAGGCCTGAAGGGTCATTAATGTTATAATTGAAATTACGCGGCTGAGATGGAGTTACTGGTTGGCGATACTCATAAAAATTGTTTTCGAGATCGCTACCTATACGAACCACCATTTCTGCATCACCAGTATCATTAAACCCCTCTCCATGAACAAACATCCTCATATTCGAGTAGTTAAGCAGGTTCAGCTTTCCAGGATACACCTTCTTAATCATATGTATTTCTCCCGGACCCAGACTTTCTACGCTTAGTACAATAGACTGCTCATTCTCCAGGGCCTGTACCTGAGCCCCTCTGTTTAGTGCACGGATAGAACCATCCGGTTGACGATATGGAAATGGCTCCCTGTTTGCATTTTCTTCGATATTTATTGTTGATATCTGGAAATTGTCAACACTGGATGGAGATTCTGTAAGTTCTGTAACCTTTCTCCACTGGCTACCAATAAATTCAAATGTAGCAAACCGCATTGTAAACGGGCGCTGATAACCAGATAACCATAATCTCATATATGAGATGTTTTGAAAGTTATCGACCTCCCCAATTTGGCGTTTAAAATCAGTTAAAGGGATTCGTACCAGATACCACGCTAAGGTATTAGAAGTATCGGATTCTGTACTTCCTACCAATACCTTATCAACTATATATGTGCCTTCTGCACCAATCTGTAATCGGTTCTGGTCAGCAGGGTTAAAGTCGATCTCGTATTGGAAATAGGAATTAGATTGCTGAACGGAGGTACTTACGAGACCCTCCGTATCAGGCTTTAGCGTAATCGCTGTTTTATCACTATTCGTTGAACTTTCAGGGGTGTTCCCATCGTGATAACCCAACATCCTAAAAAACCGCTCATTAAGTTCAAGGTCTCTAACAATAGACTGATTGTAGTACACATAGTCATCGTTAGAGGGATCAGCTTCAACAGCTGCTAACATTTCACTTCCCTCACCATAATCGGTTCGAATCTGATTGATAAAATCTGCAAACAGGTTTCCTTCGTCAAGTCCGTTTGCTCCAGGTGTACCAGGATTCGGAGCTCCATCCAGTCCAACATCTTCTAATGCCCTGTTTGAGTTTGAAAACTGGTTTAATTGGAATGGTGGTGACGGTGAAATATAAGAACGAGCCTGCCCAACAGGATCATCTTCTACAAGGTTGTTTAGTACAGAGGACAATCCATCTTCTGTATTTAACTGCCCGTTAGGCACTACATCCTCCGAGATAATCCCCAGATCAAGGTACATTTTACCATTATAAAATGTCTCCAACCCAGTAGGATCCTGCCCATTTGGAAGCACAGGTTGAACCCAAAATTCTAGGAATTCAATATTATTTTGAACTAAATCTTCTTGCCCCGGAGGAATTACAGCAGTCATTCCACCCCATGTTTTCTCAGGTTCATTCTCCAGGAGGTTTTTAAGATCCATATTGTAGTTGTAAGGCCCCCTGCTTGACGGGTCATAATACACATCCAACGGGGTGAGTTGGGCATCGTTGGCATTCACAATTTCCCTGCCCCTGAACACTTCATCTATTCGAATAGGCCTCGATTCTATATTGAAAGTTGCATTACCAATAGAGGTTAAATTCCTTGGAATGGAATACCAGGAGAACTGAGACCTTAGGTCAGACCGGGCTTTACGATCGTCTAATGTTTGTGGGGGCGAATTATCAGGATCAAAGAAATAAGATTCGTCATTGAGGTAGCCAGGCACGGCTGCCGGGGCTGTGGCAAGATTCCACCGGGTTGGATTAACAAAGCTAATACTATACTCAGCTCCCTCAAAATCATCGATAAATACCAATCCATTTTCCTCGTCTTCGAAAAGCTCCCCGCTATCAATGGCCTCCTGGACAGCATTAGTTTGGGCAACTCCCGGCCTTAATTGCGCAAATTCCCCGGTAAATGAAAAGTTTGAGGGAGTCCGGGTTTGAAGCAGAGGTATTTTATCGATAAAACGAGTTAACCAGGGAGTATCAAATTGAGCTTTTGCATCAAGACCTAAAATGGTGTTGTTAATTGGCTCATTACCAATTCTTATTTTGTCAGACAGTGGCTGTTCGCTTAACCGGAAAAAGGTACTCCCGATTTTTATATCGTCACTTACTGTGTATTCCGCCCTAACTCCTGTGAAGTTTTTCTGACCAATAATGCTGAACTGGTTACTCTCATATTCAATCTCAATTTCCTGACCCGGAGCAAGATATTTATCATTAAGGATTGTAAGACTACCAAATGAATAGTCAACTTCGTAGTCACTATTTTCTGTTAATTCTACATTATTTGCAAAGACCTTAACCGAGCCTTCAACCAAACCAAAGTCAAGGATAAAAGTGCCTGATACCCCTCCACTCGAAGTCCCGGAAATTTCATAATTCCCATTTTTGGAACTTACCCGCGCGTCCGTTTGCTTCAAGTCATACAACTCTGTAAAAGCGAGCACATCCCGAACTGAATCGGCCACAATACCGTCCAGAATATTGAAAACTCTATCACCAAATGGCTCCAGGTATGGAAACATGAGTTTTCCGGTTTCACTATTCAGAATTGGAGATATAAAATCAACAATATTGTCCTTACCGATAGACCCCTCTGAGTCCACCCTGTCAAGCCCTAAGTCTTCAAGAAGTTCCTGGCTTCGCATTGGCAATGAAAAAACAGGCTGGTTCCCTCTCGTCTCTGTAATCTGAAGTGCAAAACCTTCCGGGGTAAAACCAGTTACTCCTAACGAATAAATATTTCTCATAGTTAGAGGCCAGGCTCTATCCTGAGTGGTCATTCCTCCCGGCCTTAGTAGTTTGAGGTACAGCTTATTCCCTTCAGTAGTAGTTAATTCTCCTACCTGAACAGGACTGCCATCAGAAGGATTGCTATACACATAGGAAACCGCTATTGCATCTCCTGAGTTAATAAAACTCTTCATACTTATGAAGCCTATCGCCCTGTTGAATGTATAGTCTACTCCCTCTTCCAGAAGCTCAAAACTAGCATCCACATACTCCTGTGAGGTAACCCCAAAATCATCGTTAGTAGCTCCACTATTTGTTGGCCGTAATGTTTCCAGCAGGGCTTGATCAAAAATATCCTGCTCATTCCCTGGTAATCCCCCCCCAGTATTTACACCAAGATCTAATAAAGCTATAGCAGGAACTGTTCTATCACTTGCTGATTGATTCGTAGCGCGACTTACATATACATATAACTCCGTTACCTGGTAGGGCTGCAAGATATTCTGAGGATCTGCCAACGACTGTTCGAAAGTATTTCGATTAAAGAAATCCAGGAAAAAGTGCCTTCCGTCTTCGTAATCAGCCGGACTTAAGTTTATCTGAGTCTCTTGAGACCCACCATTAATCGTCTTGGTATTATTTTTCCCTTCTTGTTGAGATACCACTGAAGTAACTCTCAGTGGACCAAGTTCAGTAACTGCTTTTATCCCAAATAAGGCCTTTCCCCCACTAACCAATGAGTTTCCTGTTTCCATAGAAACATTACCCATTTCGATACTCTTAATTATTTCGTCTTCATATCCCCGGTATACAATACTCAATCGGTTCTCAAAATCGAATTGACGTTCAGTATCCCAGTCAGTAGCAATAGTCAGTTTATCGCCGATTGTACCCTGAATATTCAGCTGGAGATTTTGATTAAATGTTGGATCTACTCTTCTTCTTTGATCCGGAGATAAAGTCCCGTCATCCAAAGTCTGAATGGATGCACCTATATTCATATTTGCGGAACCATTGACCCGAAGATTTACTTCGTTTGTTCCGAAAATGGTAGTAAATGCCGAATTCTCGCCTCCCGGTACATTTATTTTAAAGTCTAAAAGTCCTCTTCCTTCATCTTCCTGGCTTCGAGATTCCTGAACAAGAATAGACTGTATTTGGTCTTTTTGTTGCTCTCTCTTTAAATCAGAATAAGTTTCAAAATCGACCAGGCTTGGAAAGAAATAGTCTCGCCCGAATACTGTCCTTTTAATTTTATAGGATGAGACGCTATCCCATGAAACAGTAGTTTGATAGAAACCAGGAGTTCGGCCGTAAAGGCTACGCGTTTTATTTGAAGAAAGCGCACTTATCCTCGAACCCTGCGAATTAGAAAAGAACTTAATACCGCTAAGGGTGCTATCATTAGACACCCCAAGGGAATCGGATGCCTCCTGAGCACTTGAAGCACGTACCCCGCCAAGCACACAAAAAAGCACTGAGCATGTAATTGTAAAATAAAGCCTTAAAGTAGGTCGCACCGAAGCTGATTATTTTCGGTTTTGAAAGTTTTGTAGCTTTATTCGATAGGCATTAATTCTATGATGATAATTTTGAGCAAATGAGCCCAGATAATACCATATATTTAGATTTGTTAAAAGCTTTTGGCCGCTTTGCGACGTTCAAGAACTTAATGGTTTATTTGATCGTTAAATTTACGTTTGACGATATAAATTAGTGCCCTAAGGCTCATAAAAAATCTGGTTTGATCTATTTAAACAATAAAATACAGTTGGATTTGCTAAAGAGGCATGTTGGTCCATTTTTGTTCTGCTTCTTTACACTGATGTTTTTACTGCTGATGCAATTCCTGATTCTTTATGTAGACAGGCTCATAGGTAAGGATATTCCCCTTCCCATCATTATTGAACTCATCCTAACCAACCTCGCTTACATGGTTGTGCTTGCAGCGCCCATGGCAGTGCTTGTTTCCACGTTGATGGCATTTGGTAAGTTTTCAGAGTTAAATGAACTCACCGCATTAAGGTCCTCGGGTGTAAACCCACTTACTATTATTCGGCCCGTACTGGTTGCTTCATTGGTTCTATCTATTGTACTGGTCTGGTTTTCTAACAATGTTCTTCCTGAAGCAAATAACAAAGCTCGTTCACTTTTCATCGACATCCGGCTTAAAAAACCAGGATTCGAGCTTCAGCCTAATATCTTCTACAACGGTATTGATGGATATACTTTTCTTGTTGATGAGATAAACCCTGAAACGGATAGTCTTTACGATGTCACTCTTTTTCAGGAGCCTACTAATGCCAGAGACCGGGCTTATATAAAATCAAATCGTGGATTTTTGAAAAGTGAAGGTACAAATGGCCTCTCTCTTATTTTAGAAGACGGAGAAATGATTCGCTTTCTTACAAGTAAAGCAGGACAGGGCAGGCAAAATCAGGAACTCACAAAATTCGATCGATACAGGATTACTTTTGACCTTTCAGACCTGGAGTTTTCAAGGTCAAACCCTGAACAAAGAAGCCGCTCAGATAGAACGATGAGTGCCCAGGCAATGGCGGTTGTTGTAGACACACTGCAAAAGGAAATTCTGGAATATGAAGTAGAAGTCTCTGAAACCAGCAGCTATCAATCCTTTTACCAGGTTCCAGAAGAACCCCAAAATCAAAACAGGAACCTTTTTACCCTCCCCCTTACTGTAGATACTGCAGATGCTCTCCCTCAAACAGAGCTATTGGCTTTGGGAACATTAAAAACAAAAGAGTTTAGAGAACGTGCGTTACGAACAAGTACTTCTCGATTAGAGGATCATAGATCAAAAATAGAAAACATAAGCTCTAACATACTTTGGAGGCTCAAACGAGCAAATAGGTACCTGGTAGAAATTCATAAGAAGTTCTCTATTCCGTTTGCCTGTATTGTATTTGTATTGCTTGGAGCCCCAATAGGAATTATGACCCGTCGGGGCAATTTTGGTTATGCAGCGATAATTAGTGCAGTAATACTCACTGTTTACTGGATCTCAATAATACAGGGAGAAAAGCTTGCCGATCGGCTCTTTATTACCCCTTTCTGGGGAATGTGGAGTTTCAATGTTATTTTTTCAATGATAGGCATCCTATTGATTACCCATTTAATGGTTGACCTAAGTCCCACTAAACTTTTCTCAAAACGTTGATCAAGCACTTTAACAGATATGTTTTTCTTCGGTTGTTGAGCATTACACTTTTTGTGTTGCTCATCCTGATCTTTATCTACATAATGATCGATTTCTCTGAAAACAGTGATGATTTTACCGACCGGGGTGCTACACTTGCTGAGATTTGGGGAGATTATTACTTGAATTACATTCCGGAAATGATTCGACTGGTTATTCCTGTAGCAGTCTTCTCTGCCTGCCTTTTCCTCACTGGCCAACTTTCGGAGCGCCTGGAGATAACTGCTTTAAAAGCTGCCGGAGTAAGTTTATACAAACTAACCATTCCTTACTTCGCCTTCGCTATTTTGAGTGCGGGGACCATTAGCTTATTAGACGCTTACGTCATTCCAAAATCAAATAAAAAGAGAATAGAATTTGAAGATTCATTCATCAAACAAAAAAATGAGCGGATAGACCGAAATGACATTTTTAGGGAGATTTCTCAGAATAGTATTCTTCAGGTCAATTATTTCGATAAAAAGCAGGAAACAGCCTATCGGGTTCGCATATTTGATTTTGATAGCTTAACGCTAAAAAGCAGCATCACGGCTACAAATATGGCCTGGAAAGAGGATATTCAGAAATGGAGGATGGTATCTGTCCGAATATTTGAGTATTCCGATTCGGGGTACACGGTCACCCAATTTTCCGGGAAGGATACTACTCTTAGTGTTACTCCAAAAGATTTGTCCAGAACTACCTCCGATGTATTCCAGCTAACCTATCCAGAGGCTCAACGATATATAGAATCCATAAGAAGAAGTGGGGCTGGAGGCATCAATATCCCTAAGGTACATTTCTTTGGCAGGCTTGCTTACCCTTTATCAATTATTGTAGTAATACTCATAGGTTTTTCAGTAGCCTCTGTCCGTCGAAAAGGAGGAAAAGGGATTTACATTGCGGTAGGCTTAACAATAAGCTTCCTCTACCTGGCCTTTATGAAAATCGTAGAACCCTTTGGTGCTCACGGGAGTATAGCGCCGGAACTAGCCGCTATTCTCCCGCACGTTTTCTTTTTTGTAATTGGGCTATTTCTGCTTATTAATGCAAAAAAGTAATCATGCTTCTGGTTGAGGCCCTCTGTACATAGGTATTTCTACCTTTTCCCGGATGTTTATCGTACCGTGCTCATCCTCATACTTCTTGATATTATCAGTCAGTGCCATAGCCAGCCTTTTCGCATGATCGGGGGTCAAAATCATTCTCTTGGCCACTTTTGCTTTGGGTACTCCAGGCATAACTGCGATGAAATCAAGAATAAACTCTGAAGGTGAATGAGTAATCATTACCAGGTTAGAGTAGGTACCATTTGCTTCCTGTTCAGGAAGTTCAATTTCTATTTTTCCCGGGTTTCCTGTGGGGTTATTCTGTGACATTCTTTTCTCCTATTCTATGAATCCTTTTTCTTTCATCCACTCATCGTTATAAATCTTGCCGATGTAACGGGTTCCACTATCTGGTAGTACAATTACCACCATATCATCTTTTGAAAGTGGATGTTCAGCTAAATATTTTAATGCTCCTTCAACAGCAGCTCCACATGACCAGCCCACAAAAAGCCCTTCTTCTTTGGCCAGTCTTCGAGTAGTAAGTGCTGCATCCTTATCGTTTACCTGTAATACTTCATCGATATAATCAAACTCGATAGTGCCGGGAATAATATCCTCCCCTATTCCCTCGGTTAAATATGGCTTGATCTCATTCTTATCGAACTCGCCGGTTTCGAAATATTTCTTGTACACAGAGCCTACAGAATCAATCCCTATTACTTTTACTTCAGGATTTTGCTCCTTCAGGTATTTTCCTACTCCTGAAATTGTCCCTCCTGTTCCCATTCCAGCAATGTAATGAGTGATTTTACCTTCGGTTTGTTCCCAAATTTCAGGACCAGTCGTTTCATAGTGAGCCTGTAGATTACTCTTATTGTTATACTGGTTCGGGTAGTATGAATTAGGAACTTCAGTACTCAATCTTTTAGCTACCGAATAATAGCTTTCAGGATCTTCGGGTTCTACATTTGTCGGGCAAATTATAACCTCAGCACCAACGGCTTTCAGAATATCCACTTTCGACTGGCTTTGCTTGTCAGTAGTAGTAAAAACACATTTATACCCTTTTGCAATCGCAGTAAGAGCTAAACCCATTCCTGTATTTCCAGATGTACCTTCGATAATTGTCCCTCCAGGCTTTAATAACCCTGCTTTCTCAGCATCCTCAATCATCTTAATTGCTATGCGATCTTTTATACTGTTACCCGGATTGAAATATTCTACTTTTGCTAAAACAGTTCCTTCTGACCCACCATTTACATGATTAAGCTTTACCAGAGGCGTATTCCCAACAGCTTCAAGAATAGAATTTAAATACATATATGTTTTTGGAATTAGAATTTCGATCAAAGCTAAGAAATAAATTGACCACCGGCATTAAACGAATAAAAGATTTACCCCTATAGCTTTTGACTTTTTTATAATCGAGCTATCTTTGAAATCATTTTTCAACTATTAGTACATGTTCATAGAACAACAAAAACCAAAAGATTTCGATTGCGGCTATAATCTCGACCTAATGATTGCAGCTATTCCCAGATTGCCAGAAGGTGAAGAACGTGTTGCTTATGCAAAGCGAGTGGTTGGCTTAATTAAACAAAGCCACACAAACTGGGTAAAAGAAGATGGAACCAGTGAAGCAGCCTGGGAGCACCTTTTTGAACTTGCTGATTTTGACTTAGAAAGCTACGGCATTTTCAATCCATTTAAGACGGGAGAACCCGACGACGCCAAATAGTTTTCACATCTTTTAGTACGTTTGCGCTTTATTATTGTGAATTTTCAATTTATATTGAAAATTGATTTAGCAAGGTACTGAAGTGTCAAAAATTGTAGCAAAAAAGTCTTCTCTTTTTACACTGTTTCAGAAACAAATTCCTGAACACAGATTGGATTCCTTCCTTTCAGAAGTACCTGCTTTCTCAAGTTCCTATCCCTCCTATCTTGCATTTTCGATTCAAATTCCATCTGTAGACCCATTAGCTGCTATCGAACAGGTTCCTACCACTTCTGGCTTTCAATACTATTGGGAAAAACCGATTGATGAATTTGCTATTGCTGCATCGGGTGAATTGAATCGAATAGTAACTAAAGGAGAAAACAGATTTAGGGAAGCATCCAGAAAAGGAAAAGAGCTCTTGAGTAATGTATATCATTGCTCAGGCATTAATCATTTAAATGCCGTAGTACATTTATTAGGCGGCTTTTCCTTTTTTGATAAAAATGATTCCAATTCCTGGAGCGGTTTTAAGTCTTCCTCTTTCACTTTACCGGAATGGATAATAATAAAAGAAGGCAGATGCTCTATTTTAACATTCTGCTTTCCCGTTCCGGATCGCAATGATATAAATGACAGGATTGAGGAAATCCTTCTTAAGCTAGAGCCGATTACTACTGCGAGCTCTTATGTGCTCAGCAATAGCTCTCAAAATGGTTTGGAATTAACCATTCCGGACAAGACATCCCAAGAGTATCAGAACTGGGTAAAAACGGTTAACAACGCGAAATCAAAGATAGAGCAGGGTGAGCTTAATAAAGTCGTCCTGGCAAGAAAAATTGATATCCCACTAACCCATTCAGTAAAAGACACACATATCCTTAACAAGCTTAGGCTCCAATACCCGGATTGTTACTCATTTCTCATTCGCCAAAATGAAGAATCCAGCTTTATAGGATGTACCCCGGAACGCCTTGCTTCATTTAGTTCAAATTATGTGCTCACCGAGGGGCTTGCGGGCAGCACCTCTCGAGGAAAAACTGCTTCAGAAGATGCGGTATTGGAATATGATCTATTACATAGCCCAAAAGATCTTGAAGAACATGAAATAGTACTGGAAGCTATTGAAGAAAGCCTAAGCTACTACTCTAATGAAGTTAATCATCCCAATCAGCCGGCCATTAAAAAGCTTTCAAACGTTCAACACCTGTACACTCCGATTACTGCGAAGATTAAAGAAGGAGTTTCAAGAACGGAAGTACTAAAAACATTACACCCTACCCCCGCTGTAGGAGGCTTTCCAAGTGAGAAGGCGGTTGACTTCATCAAGAAACACGAAGACTTTGAAAGAGGCTGGTATGCAGCTCCATTTGGATGGATAAACGCTCATGGAAATGGAGAGTTTATTGTAGCAATTCGAAGCGGCTTAATTATGAAAGATTCTGTGCGCTTTTTTGCAGGTTGTGGTATCGTTAAAAATTCCGATCCTGATAAGGAATGGGACGAAACGAATTTAAAATTCATACCTATGCTCTCAACACTGGAACATGCCCGATCGTGACCCCATTAATCTGAATTTTTATTGGTGTACTCAGTTCGTAAGAGCCTTGTTTGAGGAAGGAGTACGAGAAGCAGTCATTTCTCCAGGTTCCAGATCCACCCCTTTGACATTAGCATTTGCGGCCCATTCGGGATTTCAGAAGCATGTGATTATTGACGAACGCTCAGCCGCTTTCACAGCCCTGGGTATTGGAAAAGCATCTGGCACCCCTGCTTGCCTTGTTTGCACCTCTGGTACAGCAGTAGCCAATTACTATCCGGCTGTAATTGAGGCATCAAATTCCAGGGTTCCCATGCTGATTGCCAGCGCTGACAGGCCTCCTCATTTAAGAAAAATAGGTGCTTCCCAAACGATTGATCAGCTCAAAATCTTCGGAGATTATCCCGTTTTTTTCCATGATGTAGGTGAACCCAAGGGGAGCGATAAAAGCATCATTCGATTGCAAAAAGCAGCTTCTCAATCGGTTATACTATCAAAAGCAAAAGCAGGAGTCGCCCATCTTAATTTCCCATTTTCGAAGCCGTTGGCTCCGGAGGAAGAATTCCTTAAAAAAACCAGTCTAGAAAATGAGAAACATGCTAAGCAATCTTTTCGAAGATTGTCAGCAAAAGAGGTCGTCTCTCGTGCTGATGAGCAATTTTGGTCGGATTTAATTTCCTCTGAGCGACCGGTAATTATGGTAGGTGCCGTATCGGATGAAAGCGAAATCCAAAACGTACAGAAATTAGCGAAGGCTTTAGAAGCGCCTATCCTGGCTGAACCCGGTTCTAAAATATCTAACTCGAAATATGTTATTTCGGGATATGATGGATTCTTACGCCAGGAAGAAATGGGTAACGAGCTTGAATCTGATCTTATCCTCCGCTTTGGATCTGAACCAGTTAGTAAAGCTCTTAAAAACTATCTTCAGCGAAACCATAAATCCCCGCAAATCCGATTCCTTAGAGATCAGGAGCTGGAAGATGAAAGCCTGACTTCTACTAAAACAGTAACCATACCAGGGAATTTGGATATCCCGGAAGTTTCCGGAGCTACTGACAAAAGCTGGTTAAAAAACTGGCGAAAACACCAAAAACAATTTACTCAGTTTAAACAGGAAAACATCCACCCTTCTACCCCGCTTACTGATGGATATGTATTTTATAACCTTGCTCAGTTAATCCCTAAAAAGGCGTTTGTGATGCTTTCGAATTCTTTTCCTGTAAGAGATTTCGCTCTGTTTAGTAGTTATGAAGGTAAAGAAGTATATGTAAACAGAGGGGCTGCCGGAATCGACGGAATTACTTCAACTGCAATTGGGATAAGCAAAGGATTAAAGAAAGCGGGTGTTTTGTTTATCGGTGATATTGCCTTCTTACATGACTCGAATGCCTTACTTCAGGCTGACTCTATTGAAGAACCTCTTGTTGTGATAGTACTAAACAATGCAGGTGGATCAATTTTTCGGATGTTACCTATTCATGAACTCAAAAATACCTTTACCCCATACTTCGAAACTCCCCAAAAAGTATCGCTCGCTGCATTGTGCCGTGCTCATAAAGTAGATCATGCATTGATTTCTAAACCTGAACAGTTAATTCCGGCTTTTGAAACACGTATTGAAAAACCAGGGCTGCATATCCTGGAGTGTATTACTGATTCAGAGGAATCTATGACTCAAAGAGAAACCCTTTGGAACTACCTTCCTAAATAAAAATGAATATTCGAGTACGGGGAGTTTCCTATCATATCAATACGAGAAACTATGTAGATCAAAACCCTGACCTGGTCTTTCTTCATGGCTTCCTTGGAAGTAATAAGGTATTCGAACCCTTAATCTCGAACTTGACCTTGAGCTTCAATCCCGTAGCTCTCGACTTACTTGGTCATGGAAAAACAGAAGGAGCAGAGCTCCATTATCGCTTTTCAACAAAAGAGCAGGTTGCTGATCTCGCCAAATTAATTAGCGAGCAATTCACTGCTCCTGTTGTTTTATATGGATACAGCATGGGCGCTCGGTTAGCTCTTCAATTAACCCTTATGAGACCAGATTTAGTACGCGGGTTAATTCTGGAAAGCGGAAGCTTTGGGATTGAACAGGAGAACGAACGACAAGCAAGGCAATCCCTTGATGCATCTCGATCAGACCAGATTATTGGGAATTTTGAGCACTTTTTAAATGATTGGGACAAGATGAAAATATTTGAATCGGAGCTCTCTTCATCTACCAGAAAAATGCTTTTGGAGGTGCAAAAAGCACAGAATAACTACTGGATGGCAAATAGCTTACTTGGATTCGGTTCAGGTACTATGCCCTGCATAAAAGACCAACTTGGAGAGATAGTAGCACCTGTTCAGTTGATCGTAGGTGCAAAAGACTCAAAATTTTTGCGAATTAACCAGGCAATGAAAAAGAGTATTCCTGATTGCTCTCTTGCTATTGTTGAAAAAGCAAATCATAGGGTTCATTTAGAACAACCCAAAAAATGTGCTACCATTATCGAAGAATTTATTACTAAACAATCTCTGTCATGAATTGGAACATCGTCAAAGAATTCGAAGACATTACTTACAAAAAGCTAAATGGCGTAGCACGTATTGCATTCAACAGGCCGGAAGTTCGAAATGCATTTCGTCCTAAGACCGTATTCGAACTATACGAAGCTCTCGAAGACGCTAAAGAGGACAACGAGATTGGAGTAGTACTGCTTTCCGGAGAGGGCCCTTCCCCAAAAGATGGAAAATGGGCTTTTTGTTCCGGAGGAGACCAAAGAGTGCGCAGTTCTAAAGGATATAAGGCCGGTGATGGGATCGCCAGGCTAAATATACTAGAGGTTCAACGGCTGATTCGGTTTATGCCAAAGGTAGTAATTGCTGTCGTGCCCGGCTGGGCAGTTGGCGGAGGCCATAGTTTACATGTAACCTGTGACCTGACTTTAGCAAGCAAAGAACATGCGATTTTTAAACAAACAGATGCTAATGTGGCCAGCTTTGATGGAGGCTTTGGCTCTGCTCTCCTTGCCCGACAGATCGGCCAGAAAAGGGCTAGAGAGGTATTTTTCCTGGAAAGAAATTATTCAGCCCAGGAGGCTTACGAAATGGGAATGATTAATGCTGTTGTGCCTCATGATAAACTTGAGGATACTGCATACGAATGGGCCCAAGAAATACTTACTAAAAGCCCTACCGCTATTAAAATGCTAAAATTTGCATTCAACCTCATTGATGATGGGCTTGTTGGCCAACAGGTATTTGCCGGAGAAGCTACTCGTTTGGCTTATATGACTGAAGAAGCTGAAGAAGGGAAAAATGCATTCCTGGAAAAGAGAAAACCGGATTGGAAGAAGTTTGGAAGATCTCCGTCTTAACAAAGGAAGCTACTGATTCGAAAATTCGGGGATATCTGAAATAGGTAACTCATATAGATCTCCATTTTCTTCTGCGATAATGAGATTGGTATCTGAAAAAGCAATGGACTCTACCTGCTCTACCCCACGTATTGGTACCCAAAAAATCTCCCCATCAAATAAGCTTTTGTTGTTGAGCTTAAATAACCAAACACTTCTGTAAGTCAATACCGCTAACATCGTTTCGTCCTCCGAAATGTCAGCTGCTGTTACCTGCCCTCTGAATGGGAAAGAACCTACTTTCTTGAGAATATTTACTGAATCAGTGTTTGGGTTTTCGAGCTGGAAAATCCCTGCCTCTCTCCCGCCTTCATTTTTTTCGATTAGATGGATTTTACCATCAAGAGTAAAAACAGCTTCAGAGTTAAAATTATCTTCAATAAATAACCCTAACAAGCCTGTCCTTTCCGGGTATTGAATATGATAACTACGGTATAATTCTATCTCTTCTGCATCAGGATCGGGTTCTCTGATTAGCAACAGCTTCAAATCCTGCCGACAATGACAATTATTTCCTACATCAGCTACAATTAAGGTGCTGTCATTGAGGTAAGCGATATCTTCCCAGTCTTCATTTTTTACACCGATAAGCTTGGTTCCTTTGTAGTCTTTATCACCTGACTTAATCTCACCGTCTTTATTGATAGCAAAAATTCGATCTTTAGTACCCGAGTCACCATGTACCCAATAGGTATCGCTTAGATTTCTACTTTTTACAATCCCGGATACTTCCTCTCTTGCAGGTTGGTCAATCCTCTTATATTCTTCCAACCTAATGGCTTTGGGACGTGAATTCTGTGCAAAAGCAAAATCGATGCACCCCAGAATTAAAATTACGAGCAGCCAAACGATCTTCTTCAAATTGATGTAACTATTAATGAATAAACTCAATGGAAATGAACATACAGCACGAAGAATCAAATACCAAAGGATCTTTCTTTATTGAACGGGATGGAGAACGTATTGCCGAACTTACTTATACACGAAACGGGGATTATCGAATTATCCTCGACCATACCGAAGTGAGTGAAACTCATAAAGGTGAAGGCCTGGGAAAAGCACTGGTCTTCCATTCCGTTGACTATGCGCGGGAGCATAATTTAAAAATATTACCTCTTTGCCCTTATGCAAGAGTAGTATTCAGGAGAAATAAAGAAGAGTTCAGGGATGTGACTTAGGGAACGTTGAACTTTGAACTTTCAACTTCGAAGTTCAACGTTCAGTATTCATTAGCCAAAGACGTCCTTCATTTTGCTGAAGAAGCTTTTCTCTTCTTTTGTTTGATTGGAAGCATCGAAATTTTCAGCCTCTCTGAGCGATTCAATCGCTTTTCTTTCCTTGGCAGTTAACTCCTTAGGAACATAAACATTCACCCTCACAAATTGGTCGCCTACCCCGGAATTGTTTAGCCCTTCGATACCCTTGCCGCGCATTCTGAGGAGCTTGCCTGGCTGTGTACCTTCTTCTATTCTAAGCTTCGCTTTCCCTTTAAGTGTTGGAACCTGGACCTCTGTACCAAGGATGGCATCAGGAATACTCAATCCCAGATCGTAATAGATGTTATTTCCTTCTCTGATGAAGTCTTCATGCTCTTTTTCTTCAATCAGAACAATTAGATCACCAGCCTGACCTCCACGCCTTCCTGCATTTCCCTGGCCTCTAAGGGTAATATAATTCCCATTTGAAACACCAGAAGGGATGTTCACTTTAATAGTTTCTTCGCCCCTTATGCGTCCTTCGCCAGAACAAGTTTTACACTTATTTTTGATGATGCGACCATCTCCCTGGCAAGTTGGGCATGCTTGTACATTTACCATTTGGCCTAACATAGTACGAGTTACCTGTCTTACTTCTCCCATACCATTACAGGTTCCACAGGTCTCAAAATCAGACTCAGAGGCAGCTCCTGTACCTGAACACGTTTCACAGATAGCTTGCTTCTTTACCTTTAAGGTTTTCTCTACTCCAAAGGCGATTTCCTCTAGAGATAAAGGCATCCTGATTTTCATATCTGATCCAGGAGTTCCTGGCTGGCGGCGACCTCTGGAACGGCTCCTGCCCCCTCCAAATAAATCGTCTCCAAAAAAACCGCCCCCGAAGATATCCCCAAAACGACTGAAGATATCTTCCATATCAAATTCTACTCCGCCACCGCCAAAGCCACCTTGTCCATTAACTCCAGCATGTCCAAATCGATCATATTGAGCTCTTTTTTGAGGATCGCTTAGCACTTCATAAGCTTCTGCAGCTTCTTTGAATTTCTTTTCAGCTTCGTCATCCCCCTTATTTCGATCCGGATGGAATTTCATTGCCTGCTTACGATAAGCCTTTTTAAGCTCGGGTTCGCCCGCCCCTTTATCTACACCAAGTACTTCGTAATAATCTCTTTTGCTCATGGCTCCTACTCGCTTACTATTACTTTGGCATGCTTGATTACTTTACCACCTACTTTATAACCGTTTTCCAATACCTGGAGTACGGTGTCACTTTTAGTTTTTTTATCCGGAGCAGGCTGGCGAAGTAAAGCATCATGAAGATTCACATCAAAAGGAATTCCTGCTTTATCGATGGCCTCGACTCCATTTTTTGCCAATACCTCTTCGAATTTACTGGCAACCAGTTTCACTCCATCTCTAAAATTATCGTTTACTTCCTGGCCTTCTGAGGCTTCCAGTGCTCGTTTTAGATCCTCAGAAATGGGTAAAAAATCTTCCAGAGCAACTACTTTTGCTTCTTCAAAAAGTGCTACTCGTTCCCGTTGAACACGTTTTCTCACGTTTTCCAGTTCTGCTGCTTTTCGAAGAACAGTGTCTTTTAAGGTAGAAACTTCATTTTGAAGTGTTGTAATCTGTTCTTCTTTTTCATCAACCTCTTCCAGTTCCTCAACTATATCTTCATCAGAAATAACTTCTTCTGCCATCTCTTCTGATGACTCTACCACTTCTTGTTCCTGAACTTCTTCTTTCAGCTCTTCTTTACTCATTCTTTGAATTAATTGAATTTCTTTTTTGATATCTGGCTAGCAAATATGGTGCCACAGAATACCCACATTTGATATCTGACAAACTTACTTCCCTGTTCTTTAAACAAAAAAAAGCCCCGATACAATCGGGGCTTTTGACAAAGAAAGCTAAATACTATCTAAATAGCTGGTCAAAGACTAATGAAACATAGTAGATACCATTTACATTAGGTCCACCGCCACTCAGGATATTGGATTGATTACCAATATTCGAGCCACCGACTTTAATAGTCGCGTTGTAATCTGGAATAGTATAACTAACCTGAGCATCTAACGTGGATATGGCATCTAAGTCAACTTCAGCAAAGGATGATTCCCATCTAAAGGCGTCTTGCCATCTGTAAGTAATGTTAAAGCCCAGATTATCGATAACCTTACGATTTGCTAAACTTACATTTACTTTGTGCTTAGGAGTATTGTAATCGTTTTGGAATTCACTACTCAGGCCATCAATAAGCTCATTGAAGTTGTAATTCATTCCAAGCTTGTATCCTTCTGGCAAGCTATATTCTAGCCCAATCACTGCACCATGAGCAGTAACACTCTGGTTGTTGTTAGTATAAATCTGGAATGTATTACTTGCATCTCCAGAAAGAAGAGAAGCCACAACTAACGCATCTCCTGCAGTGCCAGTAAATGGTCCTGAAGCTTTTCTGACACGAACCTGAGCAATAAAATCATCATAGATGTTATAGTAGTAGGCTGCATCTAAAAATAGCTTGTCACCTAACAAACCCTTATATCCAACTTCAAATGCTTTGATTTGCTCTGGCTTAACTTCATTATGAGTAGAATAAGGAACTAACAAACCTACGTTTGTAGCACCTGCTAATACCGAACTAGTGAATTCATTAACAGATTCAATAGTATATGAGTTCTCTGTAATAGCGTATTTATCCGCAAACCTGTCCAGACCACCAAGTAGTCGTGTAGTAATCACATTTAGATCAATATACTGCCCCTGCGTAGTTGGATTTCTGAATCCGGTTTGGAATGAAACCCTGATGTTTTGGTTATCAGCTACTCCGAGAACCGCAGAAATTCTTGGACTGATCTGTCCATCAAAGTTCTCGTTTTTATCATATCGGATTGAACCGCTTAGCTTCAATCTATCTTCCATGAAAGATTTAGAACCTTGTAAATATCCACCAAACTCGTTGATATCTACCCCTCCTGCATCGTCAAAAATTGTCCCATTAGATCGTAACTGAAACTGACGGAAACTCACTCCAGCAATTAAGTCAATGAAATCTACTTCGTTCTTAAAGTCGTACTGTCCTTCTGCATGATAGAACCTGGATTCATCATTGAATAAAGCACCATTGGGAACTGTAGCTCCACGCGCTGCTTCTACAGCATTATCAAATTCAGTCGTTCCTGGCTCAAATCTTCCTGCATCCGCAGCAGCCCGGGCAGCAGCATGAAATTGAGATACTAGCGCAGGATCTGATAAAATTGCCTGAACAGTTGCGTTATTAAAAGTAGGGTCGCCTCCCTGAGCTGCAGTAGCAGCTTGTAATAAACCACCTGCGAACACGGTACCATAGGTTCCAAACCAGGTTGTGCTAGGTGAATAAGCCTCATTTACCGCGAACCCAACAAAATCTGCTATATATGAATCTCCAGAATTTTCAAAGGTACCATATGCTTTAACCATGAAGTTATCCCCTTCAAGTTGAAGCTTGTGCTGCGCAATGCTAAAGTCAACCAAGCTGTAACGTTGAGCCCCTGTATAAATGGAAGTACCAAAACCATAATTGAATGAATAGCTTATCTCAGCGTTATCAGTAATACGATAATGCAAAGAGGTATTCACTTTTAAATTTTCTGCTCCGTAATCAACCAGGTAGTGCTCATCGTATCCAGTTCGGTTAACTGGTTGTGAAGGAATTGCCCCGATGTATTGATCGGTAATTGTTGCAGGAACTCCGGTTTGTAAAGAAAGACCACCCGCAAGAAGAGCTCTTGTCGTAGGGTCTGCCGGAAGCAAGCCAATATTAAAAGAGCCATCATCTCCGTATCTGTGAATACCATCATAAGCTGGGTTAGCTGCTAAATTACCTTGAAGTCCAGTGTTTTTATCAGAGAAATTAGCACCTCTCCAATCCTCGGCGCTCATGTAGTCAAAGTTTACCTTGAATGCGAATTTATTGTCAAAGGCCTGGGCATATCTAAGTGCAAAGTTATACATAGGCTGTGCACTTTCTGGTTCTCCGACAGCTGCATCACCGTCGAGATGATTAACACCCGTCTTTATTTTTGCGCTTAGTCCCTGGTACTGGAATGGGCTTTTGCTATTTACCAGCAGTATCCCATTAAAAGCATTTGGACCATATAGCGCTGAAGCCGCTCCAGGAATAAATTCTACGCTTTCTACATCTAGCTCAGAAGGACCATTTAAATTACCTATCGGGAAGTTCAAAGCAGGTGCTTGTGTATCCATTCCATCGGTTAGCTGTACCATCCTGGTATTACCAGTTGAATTGAAACCTCTAGAGTTAATAATCTGGAAGTTGATACTACTTGTAGTTATATCCACCCCTTTAAGATTACTGATTGAAGAATAGTAATCGTCTGACGCTGCATTTTTTATAGAAAGTACATCCATCTTTTCGATAGTAACCGGAGCATCAATAATACTTTCTTCAACTCGTGATGCAGATACAACAATATCACTTCCGTAGATAGTTTGCTCTACCATCTCAATCGAAATATTTGATGAATTTGACTCATTAACTAATAATTCCTGTGTTTGAAAACCAACTGCTGAAAACACAAGAGTCAATGGAAGATCCTGTCTTACAGTTAGTTCAAAAAGTCCTTCCGAGTCAGTTGGCATACCAACAATCGTCCCTTTTACTACAACGTTTACTCCGGGAAGAGGTTCTCCGTCAGCATCCATAACCTGGCCGGAAACAGTAGCATTAGGATTATTAATTGAAATATTATTTGAATACCCCATTAACGGGTAAAAACATACCGTCAGTAGCGTTAGTAAATATATTGTACCAAGCCGTATCGATTTACTCATAGTCTGATCCTGTTTGATTGATATTAATTTTGGGCTTTTCGCTTATTCCGCTGAACTAATCATTTTCAATGATCATTTCAGAAATGACACATCTTTTCTAAGAAAAGTTTGTTTCATGGATTATGCAAGCGCTTTCATGTTTTTTTTAAACCCCGAAAAATTACCAAAAAACATGAACTGGATGGAATTTTATTTTCCAGAAAATTCCAGTATCTACTCCGACTAACAATTTAAAATGTAGTCCTTTGTACTCACTAAGAATTATTCCAACTCTCATACTATCCATATTTTTTTTAGGGAGTTGTACCCAATCATCTGAAAAAGCACAGTCCCCTCTTTCTGAAGAACCTATCCTTTACCTGGCCCTTGGAGACTCTTATACCATCGGGGAATCCGTTTCTGAACCTGAAAGATGGCCTAATCAATTAGCCGATTCTTTGCGCTTAAAAGGGTATTCAATTCCGGAAGTCAATATCATAGCACGAACTGGCTGGACTACTGCTGAACTCCAGGATGGTATCCAGGAAGCCACACCTAATTCCAATTATGATTTAGTTTCCCTTCTAATAGGGGTTAACAATCAATACCGGGGGTATGATTTAAATATCTATAGAGCAGAGTTTAAAGAGCTCCTGGAACAAGCTATTGATTTTGCCCAGGGGGATGCGGAAAAAGTATTTGTAGTTTCAATTCCCAATTATGGGGTCACTCCTTTTGGGGAATCGAGAGGTGAAGACAGGATCAGGCAGGAGCTCCTGGTTTACGATTCCATTGCCGATTCAATAGCTACAGAGTATGGTATTCCCTTTGTGAATATTTCACCTATTTCGGAATGGGCTAAAGATGATCCTTCACTAATTGCTGAGGATGAACTACATCCTTCTGGCAAAATGTACACGCTTTGGGTTGAAGAGATGTTACCGACCGTTAGAGAAATTTTATCTGAACAATAGAATACTTTTGAATGGGTTTTGCACCTGTACAATGAATTAATGGAGAGTTATGAAAAAACTGATTTTTACACTAGTACTTATTACCGGGATAGGATGTAATACTCTGGCTCAGCAACCAATAGAGTCAAATCGAATATCGATAAATATGACTGCCAGTGAACTTGTTGAGGCTGATGTGATTGTCTTTAATATCAACATCAATGCTGAAGGCAAAAGTCCACAAGAAGCATTCAATATCCATAAACAACGAGAAAACATTCTTGCAGAGCTACTACAAGAATTTGACATCAAAGATGAAGATATCCGGTTTCAACCCATCAGCATTAATAAGCGATATCGAAATGATAACCGGTCTCAGGTATCAATGACTAATCAACAAGTTTCTGTTAGCTTCAGCAATTTTGAGATCTATGAAGAAATTCAGGTCGCTTTAATTGAAAATAGCTTTGACAGCTTTAATGGCAGTTTTTCAAGTTCTAAATTGCAACTAGGAAAGAATAAGGCCCTTGTGAAAGCTATTGAAGGCGCAAAACTAAAAGCTGAGCTTATTGCCAATACTACTGGTGTAACACTGGGTGATGTAGTACATATCAGCTATTCTGATTATATCGTCACCCCGTCTCCAAGAATGGCTCGAAGTGATATGTTGATGGTTGAATCAGCGGATGCTTCGATGATGGATTTCGATCAATCCATTTCGGTTACTGCTTCCATTTCTATACAGTTCGCAATCAATTAATCGGGCTGAACGGCATTAACTGCCTCAAAAAACCGGCGGGTTTTTTCTAATCCGCCGGTTCCATTGATTTCCACGTACCAGTATTGTTCAATAATTCCTGTGCTATTCTGAGATAAGAGTTGCATAGTACCTTGAGATTTATGCTCTGCGATTACCCAGTTGGCAATGATGTTATAATTCATCCTGTCATTGAACCCAAAAGTCTGGTTGCGATCGAATTCAAAAGTTACTCCCTCCATTACTTTTGTAATAGGGTGACTTTCCATTACCGTAAATTCTACACCAGGGTCTTCCTGACCCCTTCTTACAAAAGCCTGTAATGCTATAGGGCGATTCTCTTCCGGGAGTAATTCCATTGCCTCTAGTGCTAATACCGTAGCCGCTTTATGATGCCCGTGAAATTGCTCGAAAGGAAGCATTAGGAACAAGAAATCATAGTCTTCTTCCTGCATGATAGTATGCAGTTTTTCAACCGAAAACTCTGTATCCCATTTTTGAAGAGTTTCTTCAATATCCTGTGTATAGTAAAAATCCTTTTGGTCAAAGAAGAAATAGTTCCGTATCCCCATAATATCTCCTCCTGCAATCAATTCTTTCTTGCGAATTGTAGGTAGGTGGGCTCTTCCAACCTCTTCTTTATCCAGTTCCAATCCGTACACATAATTTCCTAGTGTGGAATATCGATAACCACCTTCTCCATTGGTCAAAAGCGCTAAATCTACTGTTCCTTTTAGAAGCTGTGTAGTTTTCCAAACCGTAGCAGAAAAAATTACATCGTCATCAGGGTGAGCAGTAACGAGTAATATTTTTGGTTCATAGTCTAAGTTTTCCTGTGCATAGCTATTAACGGCAAATAGTGTGAGTAATAATAAAAGGTATCTTTTCATCTTTAATAATAATTCTAATTCATAATTACTGGTCCAAGTGTTTCCCATACTGTACCAGCAACTACTCTATGGCCAGCAGCATTGGGATGAATTTGATCTGGCTGCATGTACTTATCAATCCCGCCTACTTTATCGAGAATGAGTGGAATTAAGGTAAGATTGTTTTCCTCAGCTAAATCCGGGTATAGGCTTTGAAACTGGTTGGTATATTCGATTCCAAGATTTGGTGGAACCTGCATCCCTGCAATTAGGATTATCATATCAGGGTATTTTGCTAATGCATTATCAATAATCTGTTGCAGGTTCTTTTTGGTGGATGTAAGGTCAATACCACGTAAGCCATCATTTCCCCCAAGTTCTAGAACCATAACGTCTACTTTCCGTTGCAATACCCAATTGATGCGTCTAAGCCCCCCTGCAGATGTTTCACCACTTAAACCACCGTTGAGTACCTCATAGTCCAAACCCACAGAATCTATTTTTTCCTGGATAACTGCAGGAAAAGCCTGTTCAGGTTCAACTCCAAAACCTGCAGCTATACTATCACCAAAAATGAGAATAGTTTTTTTAGGTTCTTCCTGACTATAAACAGAAGTTGAAATCAGTAAAAAAAAGATAAGAATGCGATACATGGCACTCGCTTTGCTAGTATTCGTTTAAATTACATTATGTTTGGTGAACTAATTACCAAGTTTATCGTAATTGCCCCCCTGCTTCTGGAATGAAAATCCAAAGTAAGCAGGTTAACGTTTCAAATTAAATAAAATAGTATAAATCGTGTCGAATATACTTCAGGTTGTGAACCTGGTACGTGAATTTAAAAGCGGTTCAAAACAACTAACCGTAGTCAATAACATTAATTTCGGAATTGAAGAAGGAACTTCTTGTGCCATAGTTGGCCCCTCCGGGAGTGGTAAAACAACCCTGTTAGGGCTTTGCGCGGGGCTTGACCGCCCTACTTCCGGTGAAGTAATTCTTAAAGATACTCCATTGAATCCACTCTCAGAGGATGAGCGAGCTGCTGTTCGTAATCAACATGTTGGTTTTGTGTTCCAAACTTTCCAGCTAGTCCCTACACTAACTGCGGTTGAAAACGTGATGGTTCCACTTGAATTGAGAGGCGAGGCTACTAAAAAGGTTCGCGAAAGAGCTATAGAACTCTTAACTGAAGTTGGATTAGGTGATAGGACACATCATTACCCCACTCAGCTCTCAGGAGGAGAGCAACAACGAGTTGCTATAGCAAGGGCTTTCATCAATGAGCCAAAAATACTTTTTGCTGATGAACCTACAGGAAACCTCGATACCGAAACGGGAGAACATATCGAGCAGCTTATTTTCGACTTGAACAGGAAGGAAAAAACCACCCTTATTTTAGTTACCCATGATTTAGAACTAGCTGCGAAATGTGAACGGATCATAAAAATTAAAAATGGTCACGTTGACGAGGATATCTTAACCGCTGAAAAAGAATTGGTAACCGAATGAATTGGAAGTGGGTTTTTAAAATGGCCTGGAGGGATTCCCGGTCAAACCGAAGAAAGTTATTTCTCTATATGGCTGCCATTATTGTAGGGGTGGCCGCACAAGTTGCTATTACATCATTTAGGGTAAATCTAAATTCTAGTATTAATGAGCAGGCAAAAGAACTGCTCGGAGCTGATCTTGAAGTAGAACGAAATGCCGAATTCCAGCCTGAACTACAGGCATATCTCGATTCTATTGCTGTAGATCAATCCAACTCACTGGCTTTCTCATCGATGGCTTTGTTTCCAAAAACCGGAGCAACCCGACTTTCCCAGATTACAGCTATGGAGCCGGGATTCCCTTATTACGGAGAAATCGAGGCAATCCCTGCAACTGCTGCAGATACTTATCTCTCTGAGTACGGAGCTTTAGTTGATCAGACCATCTTAATGCAATTAGAATTGGAGCCCGGAGATTCTATCAAAGTCGGGTTTCTAACTTATAAGATTACCGGTGCAATCGTTGATATCCCGGGGCAATCCACCGCCACAACCTTTTTTGGCCCCAGGGTACTCATCCCTCTTGAAGGTGTAGAAAATACCGGATTATTAGAACGAGGAAGTAGGTTAGAACATCAGGCCTATATCAAATACAAAGATGGAATAGATCCAAAAGAGGTTGAAGAACGATTGGATGTCATGAACGACACCATGGATTTCCGTTTCGATGATATCGAAGAACGACGAGAAGAAGTTGGTGAGGCAATTTCTCTCCTCTCCAATTTTCTAAACCTCATTGGGTTTATAGCCTTGTTATTAGGGGGAATTGGAGTTGCAAGTTCTATTTTTGTGTATATCCGGCAGAAAATTAATACGGTCGCCGTTTTGAGATGTGTAGGCGCCTCATCCAATCAAACCATGTTCATTTACCTGATTCAGGCGATGTCCATGGGCTTTATCGGATCGTTAATTGGAGCGATACTGGGTACTCTTATCCAACTCTATTTACCCGTTTTGGTTCAGGATTTTATACCTGTTGATATTGAGTTATTCATTTCATGGGGTTCTGTATTTACAGGTGTAATTACTGGTGTGCTCATCTCCGTCATTTTCGCCCTGCTACCACTTGTTGCCGTTCGAAGAATCTCCCCTCTTTTCACATTGCGATCTTCAGAAGTTAACCTTTCAAAGCTCCTTGGCTTTGGGACAAAAGTAATCCTGACATTTGTGATTGGAGCCTCCATAACCGGATATGCATGGTTTATGCTTAATGACCTGGTTGGAGCTCTGTTCTTTACCGGTGCGTTTACGATTTGCCTTCTTTTACTAGGAGGCTTTGCTGTACTAGTTATGAAAGCTTCCCGTAAGTTTATGCCTTCTGGCTGGAGTTATGAATGGAGACAGGGGCTTGCAAATCTATATCGTCCCAATAACCAAACAAGTACATTACTCCTTACCTTTGGACTGGGAGTCACCCTTATTAGCTCCTTGTACCTCACACAGGATATGCTTCTTGGCACCATCAGCTTTGATGGTGAAGATGAATTACCAAACCTCGCCTTATTTGATATTCAGTACGACCAGAATGACGGGGTCAATTCAATTATCAGGGACAATGATCTCGAAATTCTCCAAAATGTTCCTATCGTAACAATGAGGCTTCAATCTCTCCAGGGAATTGCCCTCGAGGATATTCTGGCTGATACTTCCCGTGAAGCCAGGCGTTGGGCTTTAACGAGGGAATACCGCTCTACCTACAGAGATTCATTAGTTGAAACAGAAACTCTTGAATCAGGTGAGTTCATTTCCAGTGTTGCTGATTTTAACACCCCAGTACCAATATCAGTAGAAGAAGGTCTAATGGCAGACCTCGCCATCGAACTTGGCGACTCTATTGTGTGGGATGTACAAGGAATACCAATTACAAGTTATGTAGCCAGTGTAAGAACTGTTAACTGGCAAACCCCTCAACCTAACTTCTTTGTTGTTTTCCCAACCGGAGTACTGGAACCAGCGCCTCAATTCTTTGCTACTACTGTCCGGACCACGAGCAGGGAATCTTCGGTTAATCTTCAGCAGGAAATTGTACAAACTTACCCAAATGTTTCTGCTATCGATGTTGGTCAAATTGTAAGTACCATTCGTGATTTCCTGGACCGGGTAACTTTTGTAATCCAGTTTATTGGGCTATTTAGCATCATCACAGGATTGATTGTGCTTGCCGGTTCTGCCGCTACAAGTAGATTTCAACGAATTCGCGAAGGAGTACTTCTTCGCACCCTGGGAGCTAAACAAAACCAGGTGGTTAAAATCCAGGTTATTGAATATGCATTGCTGGGTACCATGGCTGCATTGCTAGGCCTGTTCTTATCGGTGGGTGCCAGTTTTCTACTTGGGTACTTCTATTTTGATATAGAATTCACCCCTAGTTTTTCCATACTACTTACAGAAGCAACCATATTAATTTTACTTGTATTAACTATAGGTATGCTCAATACAAGAGGAATCCATCAGCGGCCCCCTTTGGAAATTCTCAGAGAGGAAGCCAGTTAAGAAGACTCTAACTTAACCCTTAGGAAACAATTCTTTAATATGTGGGTTTTATCGTAATGGATAAATCCAACTAAGAATTATTTAACTATCTAATCAATTACTATGAAATCACTTTCGTTAAAAATCTTTTCATTTGTTGTTATTGCAGGGTTATTGACAGCTTCATGCGATTCAATTAGTAAAACAGCCAAGGGAACAGCTATTGGTGCTACTGCCGGTGCACTAGCCGGAGCAATTATCGGTAAAGCAGCTGGAAATACAACTACCGGAGCCATAGCCGGAGCGGCAGTTGGTGGTGCTACAGGGGCAGTTATCGGTAACTACATGGACCGGCAATCACGAGAAATGGAGGAAGATTTGGAGGGAGCAAAAGTAGAGCGTGTAGGAGAAGGAATTAAAGTTACCTTCGATTCTGGAATCCTATTTGAAGTGAACTCTTACGAGCTAAGCAGCACTTCAAAAGAAGAAATTGCCAAGCTTTCTGAAATCCTTCAGAAATATGAAGACACAAACATCATGTTTGGTGGATATACCGACAATACAGGGAGCGAGGAATACAACCTTCAACTATCTGAAAAAAGAGCACAGGCCGTTGCTGAGTACACAGCATTTACTGGCGTTGATGCAACCAGGATGACAATCACCGGCTTCGGTGAGGCTGATCCTGTGGCAGATAATTCTACCGTTGAAGGGCGAACTCAAAATCGACGTGTGGAAGTAGCTATTTGGGCTAATGACAAACTTAAGGAAGCGGCTGAGAAAGGAGACATTGAATAGAAATTACCTCGGTAAAATTTTTGAAGCCTCGTTCTCAAAAAGAATGAGGCTTTTTTTTGGGCTACTTTTTTTGGAAACTATGCTATGAGTTCTGATAAAAAAACTATCCCTGAAAAAATAAAGTCGGCTCTTTCTATCAAGAAAGTTGGCTCTGCCCCAGGAACACTTACCCATGTAGGCGAAAAGAAAATGGAAGACTTGACCATTGATCTTTATGACTATGGGATCAGCCACCTTGAAATAAAAGAAATCAAACAAATTGAGGAATGTGGGCCATATGTCAAAACCTCAAATCCTACCTGGGTCCAGGTGAAAGGTTTACATGACATCCCAAAATTAAAAGAATTGTGGGATGAGTTTGAATTTCATCCACTCATTCAGGAGGATATCCTTAACACTAAACAGCGCCCTAAGGTTGAAGATTATAGTGATCAAATCTTTGTAGTTCTAAAGATGCTTTATATCGAAAACAAAGAATTAAAGCAGGAACAAGTTAGCCTGGTTTTTACTGATAAGTTTATCTTTTCATTTCAGGAATCTGAACGACCAATTTTTGCTCCTGTTAAGGCTCGACTGGAGGTAGAAAATACAAGAATGCGTAAAGGTGGACCAGATTATATGGCCTATGCGTTAACCGATATTATCATCGACTATTACTTTGAAGCCCTGGAATTATTGAACGACAGAATTGAAGGTATCGAAGATGTTTTATGGTCAAATGCAGATGAAGATACACTCTCAGATATCCACGACTTAAGAAAACAATTGATTCAATTCCGAAAGAGTGTATGGCCATTGAGAGATAACCTAAATGCTATGCTTCGGGACAACTTTCCTTTCGTGGCTGACGAAACCAGGCTTTTTCTTAGGGATGTATATGACCATACCATACAGATCCTAGATAACCTGGATAACAATAGAGAAATTGTAGCAGGACTTCATGATATGTACATGACAAATCTAAGCAATAAGATGAATGACGTAATGAAGGTCCTCACCATTATTGCTACCATCTTTATCCCACTCACTTTCATTGCAGGTATTTATGGTATGAACTTCAGTTATATGCCTGAACTTAGCTGGAAGTGGAGTTATCCCTTAGTTTGGGGAATAATGATTGCTTGTACTATTGGAATGGTTGTGTACTTCAAAAAGAAAAAATGGTGGTAGTAAAAAGAGAAAGCTTCTTTCACAAAACTTTCTCTTAAAACTAACTACGGAGGTTTTGGGGATTATTATCAATAACTCTAAAACCTATACTTTAGACCAACCATAACATTGATTTGACTTATGGTCTCATCAACACTTTCTATTCTCTCTTGACCACTGACTGGGTCAAAGTACTCATACAGAATTGAACGGTCATCCCAACCTGTATATTGTGTAGTTATATCGAGATATAGTTCTCTCGAAAGAGGAATCCCCAAACCTCCTGATAGAATCAGCCGGTCGGCTTCAAAATCTGAGCTCTTTCCAGGAAGGAAAGCTGCTCCACCTCTTAGTTCAAACCCTGTCCTGGATTTATATTTTATTCCTCCACTAAGATTAGCCACAAGATTATAGCTGTTGGTAAACACGCTGTCAAAAATTGCTTCTTGTTCTCTTAGCTCGGCAGTTCTGAAAGCACTATCGTCACTGCTTGTCAGGTTTAAGTTTGTATTTCTGTAATCGATCAATTCAACAGCAGCAGAAATAGTAACCCGGTTAATATCCTCTAAAGCAAAACCTAGATTCAATTCCCAGGGCCTGTTAATAGTATATTTAAAATTACCGGAGAAACTATCTCCAAAAGGAGTTCGGCCATCATCAAGCCTGGTGAGCAAAGATGAAGAATACTCTTCGGTAATGTTAAGCCGTGTAGGAAGCAAAAAACTTGCCCCCAGGTTTACTTTTGGAAGCACCTGGTAAATAACGCCAAGGTTTATGCTTGCACCAGATATCTCCATATCAAGTTCATCTTCAAGCAAAATACTGGCCACATCGGTACCTCCATTTCCCTCAGAATCAACATCAATGAAATCTCCGTCGTAAATATTGCCTTCATCGATTTCCAAAAAACTTCTTTCGAAGGAATAATTTCCATAAACAGCTCCAATAGAGGCTCCTACGAAAAGGTTTTTTTGTATTTCGGTAGCCATGAAAAGAGTATACTCGCCACTTGTGCCTCTCTGCCTCATTTCTCCTTCCTGCTGAATTCCTAAAAACTCACCCGGAGCAAAACCTATTCTAAATATAGATTCCAGTGATGTTTGCTCTACATCGGCATAATCAATCGCATAAGATTCGAAAGCAATAGAATTATAGTCACTTCCCGACTGCTTGAATAGATCTGTTATTGAACTGCTTGTATTTCTTCCATTGAAAATATTCGTTCTATTGAAGTCATTCCTCAAGGAGTATCCGCCCCCTACCACCATACTCCCCTGAGTAACTGGCACTGAGTAAATCATTCCAATATTACCAAACTGAGTTCTTGTATCATCAAAACCTAAATCACTTCCCAAATATGAGCTGCTATGATCACCTGTATTTGATATCAACCCGGTATTGAAATAACTCATAGTTATCAAAGCCATACTAGCCGGGTTATCCAGGTAACTTCCAAAACCATTTTGTGTAGCTACTGATGGGAGTACAGATGCATTGGCATCACCATTTATTGTTGAAGTAACAAACTGTTGAGCAAGGCTGGAGTACTTTATCGGATCTTGACCATCTTGCGCATACGCTTCCGATAAAGTAAACACCCCTGCCATTAAGAGAATTAGCAAAGTCCTCTTCATAGTAATAGGTAATTGTTAGATGATTAGTTGTTTCGCTTGGATCTGCTTGAGCTTGATGAGGAACGTGTTCCAGAAGAAGATCGAGATGATGAACTGCTTCTTACGCTTCTTCCTTTCGAAGAGCTGCTTCTTGACGAACTACTTCGAACGGCTCTTGATGAACTACTTCCGGAACTACTTCGTACTGATGTGGACCGAGAACGACTTCCTGTACTACTTGACCGATTCGTCCTAACTGAGGTTCCACGGCTTCTTACCGAAGAGCTCCCTGAATTATTTGAGCGTACTGAAGAACTTCCCGAGTTATTTGACCTTACTGAAGACCTTCCTCTCGTAACTGAACTTGAATTATTTCTTGATCCCGAAGATCGGACTGTTCCAGATCTTCCTGAACTGTTTCCACTTCTACCTGTACTTCTAACAGTTCCAGAACTTCCAGAAGATGATCTTGAACGACCAACACTTGTTCCGGAACTTCCGGAGCTGGTTCTTCCGGTATTTCGAACAGTACCAGAACTTCTTCCAGTATTCCCAGATCGGGTTACGCTGGTTCCTGTTGAACGACCCGTACTGCTACCAGTTCTTCCGGTATATCTGGTCCCTGTGCTACCAGAAGATGTTCTCTTAGTCACATCAGTGGTTCCTGTACCTCTGCCTTTACTAACTAAGCCAGTAGAGCCAGAACTACCTGATCGGGTTCGTACTCCAGTAATAGAATCTCCATTTCCTTTGCTGTACAGGCCAGTACTTCTTGGTCGGGAGTTGCTGTTGTAAGTATTTCGATGATGGTTGTTGTATACAACAATTGTTGGGTGGTAGTAGCCCCAGCCGCCCCAGCCGTAGTACCAATCGTCATAATAGCCCCAGTGTGGGTAACGATACCAGGAGTGGTAATGGCTTCCATGGCCCCAGCCCCATCCACCATAATATGCGAAGTAAAGCGCTGTATTCATTCTCCATCCTATTCTCCAGGCTCCTCTTCTTATTGGATAGTATCCATTATGAAAACCATAGAAGCGTGTCCCCCAATAATGATCGTCTAAAGCCTCATCATATCCGTCGTCAAAACCATCATCGTATCCTTCCCAATAAATTCTATCAGCGTAATTATCCTGATACCATTGCTCTGCTTCGTAATCTTTGTAGTAAATACCAGCTGCCTCTAGATCTTCTTCATGAATAGGATCTTCAAGTTCTGCTTCTTCCTGGATCGGCTCCTGATATTGCTTTGCAGTTTGAGGCTCTTCACTCCAGTTATAACCGGCTTCGGCTTGTTCAGCATCGTCACCCCAGGAATAATATTCAGTCTGCTGTGGAGAGGTATTAGTTCTCGAAAATCCCTCGGTACTTTGTAATTGGGTATAGCATCCAGAAAAGAATAATGAAAGGGATGCGAGTGTGATTCCGGTAATAGTTTTTGAGACTTTCATATCTGCTCCTTAGAACATTGATTCAAGATTACGCTTTAACCTCTCAAAATTGGCCCTCAGCATAAATAACATGATGATGTTACATGATGTTAGATCTCTCCGCGGAGAGATTTTGCAATTACTTCCGCTTTTGAGTTAACATGCAGTTTCTTATAGATATTGCGTATGTGTGCTCGAACCGTGTCAATGGAAATATCGAATCTATCCGCAATCATTTTGTAGCTAAGTCCATCAACCAGCCCATTTACAATATCCTGTTCCCTTGAAGTGAGCATACTATCCTCATTCTTCTTAGGTGCTTGATCATTAAAATGAGTGATAACCTTCCTGGCAATTTGAGGAGACATTGGTGCCCCCCCTTTTAATAAAGTTTCAATGGACTCTTTAATCTCAGGAAGAGAAGTATGCTTCAATAGATACCCTGATGCACCAGCTTTTAGGGAATCGAAAATCTTATGTGAATCGTGATAGACTGTTAACATGATGATATCTATCTCTGGATACTTAGATTTTATGATTTCCATTCCCTTTATCCCGGACATTCCGGGGAGCTGAATATCCATAAGAAGTACATCCGGTTTAGTATGCCCTTCGAGAAATTCGAGCATTTCTTCCACTGTATCTGTAGCCACAGGACATTCAAGTTCCTCCTGCATATCCAAATATCGCTGGATTAAATCCCTGATTTTTTTGTTGTCTTCAACGATCCCAATTACTGCCATCTCATTCTCCGTTTATTAATTCAGTTTTCCTTTCAGAATAACTGTAAATCCATCTTTATCTTCAAAGTTGAAATTTCCGCCAATTCTTTGGGCTCGCATTTCCATGTTACGAAGACCGTGCCCTGTCTTCTTAAGCCCTTTGCCAGTGGTCCCATTATCATAAATTCTGAACTTATATTCCCCATTTTCTGATTCCATACTTACTTCAACTTTGTCTCCATTAGAATACTTCGCAATATTGTTGACTGCTTCTTTAAAAATGAGATAGAGGTTTTCCTTTACCGGGACCGGAAGTTTATTATCCATTCTAAGCTCTTCAAAGTCGTAAGTAACCTGAAAGTTTTTAGGCTCCAGAACATTGATAATATAATCCTGCATCCGGTCGGTCAAATCTCCAAGTGTATCATTCCGAGCGTCAATAGACCAAACTATATCATCCAAGCTGGTTACTACCCTTCTACATTGCTTTCCAATTTGAGTTAAGGATTCCTTGAACTCCTTCTCAACATGACTTGCCTGTAAAAAATCCGATTGAAGTGCTATTTCTGTGAGACTTGCTCCAACATCATCATGTAAATCACTTGCTATCCGAACTCTCATACGTTCAATATCTACCATTTTCATTATCTGGTAATTCCTGTAGAAAAGATAAATGATCCCTGTAATTGCTAATACTATGAGTGTAATAAACCACCAGCTCATCCAAAAAGGAGGATCAATAGAAAAGCGAATAATGACCATATCGTCACTCCATACTCCGCTTGAATTTCGAGCATGAACCTGGAAAAAATATTCGCCTGGAGGCAAGGATGGGTACCTGACACTTCGAGCTGTTGTTCGTTGCCAATCCGGGTCTATGTTACTCATCCTGTATTCATAAACTACCTGGTTTGGGGCCGTAAAGTTTAACCCTGCATAATCGATCTCTACAAAATTACTGTTGTTATCCAGATCTAATCCATAAGTCTCGTACTGCTTTCCGGATGCCGTAAACTCGAGGAGATGCACTTTTGGTGGGACTTGATTCCCTTTATATACCGTGGGATCGAAATGACTAACTCCTTCTACACTGCCGAACCAAAGATGCCCCTCAGAATCCTCAAATACTGCCCCAAGGTTCATTTCATCAGAAACCAACCCTTGCTCTCTGGTAATAACCTGAATGGATTGCTCCCGGTCTTCTCCAATTTCACTGTAATATTTTTGTACATCTAAACGCACAATTCCAGCTGTAGTACCTATCCAAAAAAGTCCGCTCTTATCCTGACTTATGAAATAACATACTTTATCCGGCAAACCATCCTCATCCGTAATACTTATAAACCTAACTCCATCAAACCAGGCAATACCTCCGAATGTGGATATCCATACCGTATTGTTATTGTCCATTATAATTGACATTACCCCATTATTTGGGACCCCCTGCTGGATTGAATAAATAGTTATTTCTTCCCCGTCAATCTTTGCAACTCCTCCATAAGTAGCCACCCAAATACTCCCATCTTCATCCTCGATAGTTTTAAGAACAGTATTACTGGGTAACCCATCTTCCTGAGTAATTGCTTCATAGGTAGAACCATTAAATTTAATCAACCCTTCGTCATAGGTACTTATCCAATAGACTCCATCTGAAGCTTCCATCACATCTCTTACTTTTCTGAATGGAAACTCCGAGGAATTGAACTGCTTAATTCTACCATTTTCCAGATACCCCAAACCATCTCTCATTCCTATCCATAACCGGTCTTTAGAATCCAGGCTTAAATGGTAAACGCGATCATCTAATAACCCATTATGGATATTGAGATAGTCAAATCCTGTTTCAGTTCTAGACATCAATCCACCACCATATGTGGCCAACCAAAGCTTTCCATCTTTATCTTCTGCTATGGATGTAACCAGGTTATTGCTAAGCCCAGAGTCAGTATTATAGTTTTCGAAATAATCCCCTAAAAACAAGCTTACCCCCCCTCCAAATGTGCCAAACCAGACATTCCCTTCCCGATCTATTGTGGAAGAATAAACGATGTCATTGGATAGCCCTTGTGTGGAGGTAAAGTTTTTAAATGAACCTTCTGAAAACCTGCTCACCCCTCCCTCTGTGCCCAACCAAATACTTCCGTCCTCCGAAATTGATAGGGATTGTACTCTGGAATCAATCAAACCCTCATTCATTCCAAAATTCTGAAATACAGCTCCATTAAACCGTGATATACCCTCTCGAGTAGCAATCCAAATTATACCATTACTATCAATTCCTAAATCTCTTATCCTGTTTTCAGGGAGTCCATCCTGGGTAGTAAATGTCTGCAAATTCCCATTTCTAAGTAAGGTCAGCCCATTCCTTGTGGCAAACCAAATATCTCCGTTCTCACTTTGAGCAATAGCACGTATCTGGTTATTAATAAATCCCTGGGAGGTAGAATAAAGGTCCAGCTCTCCATCTCCCAAATAATGCCATACTCCATCTCCATCCGTACCAAACCAGAGGTGCCCTTCACTGTCTTCAAAAATGCTTATTACTTCACTATTTGCCAGCGATTCAAACCCGGTAGGACTATACACACTATCACCTTCGATGTAATTAACACCGGCAGCAGTTCCTATCCATATTTTACCATCCCTGGCCTCATATAAAGAAAGAATTCTACTATGATTAAGACCGCTTTCTTCAAAAAAAGCCTCAAAAACTATCCCATCAAATCGATTTAAACCGTAGCCGGTTGCAAACCAGAGATATCCCTCATCATCCTGGATAAGATCATTTACCACGGATTCACTTAGGCCGTCTTCTATTGAATAAGTGCGAAATGGGTAAGTCTGTGACCAACTAGTAGCCGGAATTAGAAAAAGGGTAATTAAAAATGGGAAAAACCAATTTTTCATAGCCTGAAAGTAACGCAAAATAGCTGAGAATAGTAGGTAGCAATTTCCAATGCTATTGTGTGAAATTCTCTAACTGTTGAGTCCAATCAAATGTTTTGTATTCAATAGAATACCCGGTTAAATCTCGCTCCAGGTACGTATTTAGAACCTCAATGATTCCCTCTTCACCTCCAAAATCTTCAGCGAACCATTCCATAAGCTGCGTGACATGAACAACTTTATTTGATTCATCGATATCCGTCTCCAGGGTAAGGAAAAGCTTTGTTGCTGATTCCAGCTGCTTATCTATTTGTTTTGCATCATAAAAAGCTATTGGGGGACAACTCTTAGCTCCACAATTCAATGCAAAATGGATTCTGAAATCAACTGAATCAACGGCATATTGATCTAAGGTATATCCAGGTTTATCTCTTAGAATTGCATGTTCAACCTCATCAAATGTTAAGGTATCCCCCGCAATTGGAATTAGAGGTTTGATGAAGACAGAATCTAATCCATAAGTATATCTGTCAGCAACAATCTGGTACCATGCGTTATAGATATTCAGCCAAAATGCTTTCTTTTTTTCATCCGTGTTCAATTCACTTTCAAGAACCTCACCAGAAAGATTGGCAAAAGCTATTTCCAGCGAGTCGGTTGGATTCGAGCGTTTCACTTCGAGTAGAAGTTCACTGGAAAGATCCAGTGTTTGAATCCTTTCATCCACAGACTGACATGACACCAGTAAAAGTAATCCAATAAGTAGTGCTCTCATTTAAAACCCACGATTAATAAGGATTGAAGCATCATCTAGCAATCCTTCTTTTTCTTCAAGAGTTAAAGATACAGGAAGTTGTGCAATTCCTATCAACCTTCTGATTATTTCTACTCCAATAAACCCACAAAATCTTGAGGTATTAAATCCCTTTGGCTTCTCAAAGTTATCAATCGCGTTATTCACTAAATCGGGTTCTGTCTTTGCAAGAATAAGATGAGCAATAAATACTGCAATATCCCATTCAGGAGGCCCAACAAAAGAAAATTCCGGATCAATGACATATAGGCTTGAGGATGAAGTAAGAATGCTCCCTGGATATAAATCCCCATGAAGAAGATATTTTCCCGGTCCCAGGTACGATTCTCCGAGCGCATATACCTTGCTTTTCAACTCTTCATCTGCCTTCAACGGTTTCGATAGCTCTTCAAGTCCGGGCTGGATAAAATCTAGCTCAAAACCATTCCCTATTTGAAAGGGTAAATCAAAGATGTGTTGATGATTAAGCTTTCGCATCTCAAGATTATCCGGGAAATCATCATAAAATTCTATTGCCGATAACCGGTTAGCGAAACCTATGACTTCATTGATTTCTCTCTCTGAAACGGAATTACCTTCGGAATAAATATACATCATATCCTGTGCGTCCTTAAGGTCTTCCTGGGCAAGAATATTGCTCCCGGCATCATATCCCATTAACGTAGGCACATAAGCACTTAACTCATCATATGCTGACGCTACCTCCAAAAATTGCTTTTCTACCCTCCCCCGTTCTGTTGGAGCATCAAACTGGGGATATTTTTCAACCCATGGCCTCGCTTGTTTGAGGATTAAAGAGGGAGAATCCCTGAATTCCGCTCTTAGCACATAATTCATATTTCCTTCTCCAGGAATACTTAAGGAGAGCAATGAATCTGTAGGGGCTATCCATCCCTGAAGTTTTAAATAATGTTCGGTTTCGGCCTGCAGTTCTTTACAAAGGAAAAAACCATCCTGGAAGCTAACCCTAAATTTAGCTTCCATTTCTTTATTCTCGCTAATAATCACTTTTGTCTTTTTTAATACTTTCTATCTTCGCAAAACTCAGAATTTTTCTAAATACCAAATGCACGAAGACATATCTTCGAAATCAACTTTGCATATAACGACGCAAAAAGGCATTTCGCCTGAGGTAACAAAATTATTAGAGCAAACGATCTTTGGCACAAAAGGTAAAGTCCGTTACCGACAAAAGCACATAGTTGATGGAATGAAGCGCCAGAAAAACCTGGAATTCATCCAGGTGAAAAAGGGAAAACGCTTATTAGGCACTACTGGAGTAGTTTCTCGCAAGACTTCGGGAATTGGAGACACTATGAATAGCCTCTACATCCGATATCTATCCATAAACAATCCTTTTATTAATAAAGACAAGCCAAAAAGCACCTCCTCAGAAAGAAGAAAACGAATAGGGACTTCGCTTAAACAAAAAATTGGAGAGGAAATCACCAGTCATTTTGAGACCCCTTTATTAGATAAGGACGAGCAGGGAATCTTTTATGCTTTTGTAGAATCTGAAAACTACAACTCCAAGGAGCTATGCATCACCATGGGATTCTATCCTCAACGGCGAGTTTCGACGATACTTTTCAGTAGATTCTTTCCAAAAACGTCAGCCCAGTGCAGGGAGGTCAAGGAATCGGAGGTCGATGAACTTAAAAAGTCCCTCCGTAATCATTACTCTGACCATGCCTTCTATTTTGACGATCTTCTTTCTAATGCCGGTTATTTTATTCTCGAAAAAGATGGAAAAATAGTGGCTGGGATTAGATGTAAGCCTGTACATTGGGAGCTTATTGAAGTACCAGGTTTTAGTGGTTTCCTGATGCAAAAAGTACTCCCCCATCTCCCTTTAACAAATAAGCTATTCCGACCTAAACGATTCAGTTTTCTTGCTTTTGACTATGCATGGACTTCATTCGGTAACATCAATCTGCTCTACGAGGTAATGGAGCATTGCTGTACTATTCATAATATCCATACAGGAATGATTTGGTGTGATACGGAGGCTGAAATCACCAGGCTTTTTAAAAAATCGAATGGCTTAGGATTTCTAAACGCTATAAGAAAGGATGTCACTGCTGAGGTAATGATGAGATTTATAGGCTTTGATGAAGAACAGAAGAATGACTTATTGAATAAACCGGTGTTTGTTTCAGCTTCAGATATGACCTAGTATTTCATTTTTTTTCAACAACTTTAGCTTTGCTTTTTCATTTTAGCTTCTCAACACTCCTCAGCTCTTCATTATGAAAAAAAATATCTCAAGAAAAGACTTTGTTAAAAAAACCGGTGCTTTGATAGCTGGCGTTTCAGCCCTTTCAACAACCGGATTCCCCAACATCATTCTTCCCAAAAAGAAGGACAAACTTGGTGTTGCACTCGTAGGTTTAGGAAGGTACAGCAACGGCAGACTAGCACCCGGATTACAACTCACCGAACATTGTGAATTAAGAGGAATAGTTACCGGAACACCCAGCAAAATACCTGTCTGGCAGGAGCGATACGATATTCCCGATGCAAATGTCTATAACTATGAGAATATGCATGAGGTAGCTAATAATGACGATATTGATGTTATATATATAGTGCTTCCTACCGGGCTTCACGCTAAATACGCCATTATTGGAGCTGAAGCCGGAAAAAATGTTTGGTGTGAAAAGCCCATGGCCAAAACTGTGGAGGAATGTCAGGCTATTATTAATGCAGCTACAGAAAATAAAGTCCAACTTACTATTGGTTATCGCCTACAGCATGAGCCAAATAACCAGCAGGTGATGGAATATGCCCGTCAAAAAACATATGGTACTATCAAGGATATCAGAACCGGTGCCGGGTATAGTGGACGTCATCGTGAAGGAAACTGGAGGCGAAGTAAAGAGCTAGGCGGTGGAGCACTTTATGACATGGGCGTGTACCCCATCAATGCAGCCAGGTATGCGGCTCAAATGGAACCTACCCAGGTTCGGGGAAGGCAGTGGTCTGACCGGAGCGAGATGTATAATGAAGTGGACGAGTTTTCAGAATTTGAAATGGAGTTCTCAAATGAGCTATTCGCCAGAGGTGAAACCGCATTTGGCAAATCGAGCAATTACCTGGATGTGACTAGCTCTAAGGGATGGTATCGGCTTCGGCCTTTCCAAAGCTATTCAGGAGTGCGGGGAGAAACCAGTGACGGTACGCAATTACCTGCTGATCCTGGCCATCAGCAAGCCCGACAGATGGATAATGACGCCCTAGCAATCAAAGAGAGTAAAAATCCTATAGTTCCTGGAGAAGATGGACTACGAGATATCCGCATTGTACAGGCAATCATGGAATCCTCTCGAAAAGGTGGGGTTTGGATTAAGCTGTAAAAAAAAGCCCCGATTAAATCGGGGCTTAACTAATTCCATAGAGAACCAGGATTATTATCCTAAATAAACTCTTAGAGCTGCACTTCGGTTGTGATGACGAAGTTTTCTTAGCGCCTTTTCTTTTTCCTGGTTCCGTAGCTCTGCTGCGGAACCCATTGACCTTCTTGCTAGAGTCAGACTTCCACTGCCGTCACGGAGCGGAGCTCCATAACTAGGTTAATGCAACTACTATCCGTACTATTGGTTGTTCTTAGTTGATTCTTATGTATTGCCTTTATGCAAGTCGCAGACTTGCTCAACCTCTTCTCATAAGTCACAAACTTAAGAGATCATTGGGTGTTATATACGGTTCCTTTTTTGCTAAAAGGAAGATAAAAGCTGTTTAATTCCTTCCCTTTTCTCTTCCTGGCAACAATTCCAAACAAAAGCTTTTCCATCATTTTCAATAACAATTAGTTCAATCTCTAAATTGTCTAAACTGGACTGAGAGTTTGATCCAAGATAATCAATCACCCTAAATAGTTTCGTCAGATTATCTTCAAGTATTATCAATAAAAGACCTCTTTCAAAATCTTAAGATTCTGCGATAGAGCTTAAAACTTCTTCGGTTAAACTCACATCCCAACTAATTAAGTACTCCCTTCCTTTTCGGTTTATTTTTTGAGAATTCTTTAATTCAGTGCCTATTGAATACTTCATTGGATCTAAAGTAATTATATTTGCCTTAAAGCCAGACAAACTCAACAAAACAGCATTTAGAAACTTCTTCCAATTATGGAATTCACTAATCTTGTAATGCTGTGATAGCAGAACTTTAAATTTGTTTTCACCTTCTTCAATTTTCATTTTTTTTAATTCTTATTGTATTCTATTAAGGTTTCTGCAGCTGCTTCACCAGCAGAAGCTAGAGCTTCTTACCCTGCATTCCGAAGGTTGACCTTCGGAACGAGATTAAAATTTTTCCCGTCGGCACTATAACATACTCCTTGTCCCAGGTGCTAATAAATCACTAAATAGTCATCTATTTCTGCCAAATCTAAACCTGCAATAAATTTGTAGTAACCAATTTCATCTTCTTTTTGCAGGATAGAGTAAGTCAACATCAATGTCGGTAAACCATTCTCAACATCGATGATGTTAAGGGCTTTTGACTGAAGGATTATTTCATAATCATTTACCTTTTTGGTTAGCTCACCACTTTCGATAAGCTCTTGAATACCACTTAAAAAGGATTCTTTGGATTTTTTCTCCAGCGCTTTCCAATCAAGATTCAAAGTCAAATCATCAATTATTCTATTTAAATCCATAATCTTACCTGTTATTATTTATGTCCCTTTACAACTTTGTAAAAAACAATCGATCTATCGGACTGTTGCTTACTATATACTCCCCAAAGATCTTTCAAGTCTGTGACTTAAAAGTAACGGCACAGGAAGTCTCTGACTTCCATTGCCATCTATTGGTTACAACTAGTGCCTTTTTCTTTAGACCTTAATGCAAGTCACAGACTTGCTACACGTTTTCTCTTAAGTCACAAACTTAAGAGATCATTGGGGGTAGTTCTTTTATGCACTCCCCAGTAGGATCGGTGAAGCTTCGGCTAAAAAGAAATTATCAATAGAACTATTAATACTACTATTCCGAGAATGAGAGTAGGATATTCATCGGCATGAATTTTCCCGTCTACTTCTTTCTGTTTCTTTAATCTTTTGAATTTCAAGACAAGAACGACTAATACGATAACCGAAGCAAGTAAATATGGATTCAAACCATATTTATCGGTAAAAGAAAGAAAATTTTGAACAATTTTTTCATCCATATAACGAATTAATCTCCAAATATTGTTTTTATCACAGCAAAAGAAACTGCGGCTGGGGCAGTATATGCAGCTGAATATCCAGATAAATTAGATACAAACCTACCAGTGACTGTACTTCGATACGCAGGAGCAACATGGCCTGCAGTTTCCCGAACAATTGATTTACTAGCGCTACTTAAAGCTTCATTAAGTAGCAATGAGAGCCCCGACAAAATCGGGGCTTAACTAATTCCATAGAGAACTAGGATTATTATCCTAAATAAACCCTTAGAGCTGCGCTTCGGTTGTGATGACGAAGCTTTCGTAACGCCTTTTCTTTTACCTGGTTCCGTAGCTCTGCTGCGGAACCCATTGGCCTTCTTGCTAGAGCCGGACTTCCACTGCCGTCACGGAGCGGAGCTCCATAACTAGGTTAATGCAACTACTATCCGTACTATTGGTTGTTCTTAGTTGATTCTTATGTATTGCCTTTATGCAAGTCGCAGACTTGCTCAACCTCTTCTCTTAAGTCGCACAGATCATTTAAGTCTTTGACTTGAATGAATGAGCTCAGGAAGTCTCCGACTTCCATTTCTAGTTATGCTCTTGCTTTTTACTTGGATGCAATGCAAGTCTAAGACTTGCTCTGCCTGATCTCTTAAGTCACAGACTTAAGAGATCTTGGGGGCAGCCATTCCCGTAGGATCAATGAGATTCAGCGGATTATTATGCGAAAACTGTATTCATCATGTAAAAACCTTAAAAGAAAAAACTACCTACAAAAAAGGTTTCAATATTCTCTAACTTCTTTTTATTAAAATAATGTATTGAAAAAGTATCCTCACAATTATAAACCTCATTAAAAATATCTTGTATAAGCTCTTTATCATTTGACTGAATATGAATGGTCTTTTCTGTTAGTTCTATCTCTACTACATCTATAGTCCTTAAATGAGGTTTGGTTAACCGCTTTTTTATTTTTTCTATTTTTGAAATTTTATTACAGTCAAAAATAATCTCTTTTTTATTTAGGAACTTTATACTTATAAAGATTAAAAAAAAGCTAAATAAAATTACTTGAAATATAATTTTACTTTTTTTCATTATATATTATCAGGACTAAGAAGATTAAAACTACTAGGTTAATCCCAATCGTTATTTCTTCATGGGGTGCATCGTATATAAACCTATATCTTATACCTGTATCAAACTCAAATCCCACTGAAAAAAAAGGCTTTAAAGTTAGTGATAAATATGAATCAATAATTCCACTAAACAGAAAAGAAAAACTAAAAATACTTGCAGATATCAACTGGAGATATAAAAGTATTTTACTTTGAATTGGTATTGTCTTTTTTCTCCATCCTTGTACTCCATAGAAAAGCATAATAGAATACAGCGTCATAAAAATAAGATCAAAAATACCATAATATTTTCTTATCTCTGGATCTCCTAAATAGCTAAAGGAAATAAAGAATAATCCAAAAAAACCAGTTGATACTAAATAAGCATTTATAAACTTATTTATAACATTTCCATTTTTTATTGTTGAGTTATCTTTAGTCAAACTGTCTCGAATCCTCCACTCCCCATCCGATAAAGAAATTATTGCAGCTGTATTAAAATCATAAAATATAAATTTTCTTAAGAGTAAGACCGTAGTAATACTTGGAGTAGTTTATTTCAATCTTATCACTGCACCTATTTAAATCATGATATAATTTTGTAATTCCTGTTTTATTAGTTCCATTTATGATGATTAGTTTATGCCTAACTGTTAGTCTTATCTGATTTCGATGTTGGGAATTAGATTTACCGCTAATCCTACCCTCTAGTTTTAATTCTTGAATATCCGAGCAATTGACTTCAATACTACCAGGGTTGTTAGTTCTAAATAAAAGTAACAGACAAAAGAATAATATTAACCCAAGTATATAGAACTTATTCTTTGCCATCATTTACTTTTTTAGAGATAAGAATAATAATGATAGACGTAATATTTACTCCTATACCATATACGTCGGACTCTCCAGGGTTGTAATAAAAACTAAATCCTCCATACATACTAAAGTCTGTAGCAAAAATCATATTAGTCTTATAATAAATTCCAATTATAAAACTAAAGACCCCTGAAGCAAAGTAATTGAACCCAGAAGCAGAGATAGTAAAAATAGTGAAGTAGATCAAAATATCTGTGAGCTTCTTCCTGTTGAAGAAGACCCCTAGAACTCCACTAATTACAAAGGTTAGATAAAATATAGGGTGTAGAATATCCATAAAGGGATATCTAGAATTCTCAAAAAAATTATTCGAATAGTATTCCCAATCTATACCAAGCAGGATAATTATCCCTGAGACAAGTAGATATATACTTAAATATTTCCCTTCTAATTCTTTCCAAATCATCAATCAAAAGCTATTAAAAAATCGAGATAAATTACTCTTTATTCTACCTACAATATTACTGCTTCCTACTTCAGTACTAGCCTGAACGGTGTCTCAAATCCTCGAAGACGAAATAAATGAGCACTAAAGACATGGTGTTCTCTACTTCTTTTTCTTTTCTCTCATCTCTAGTAGCATATAGGTAACAAAAGTAGTGAACACCCACATGAACAAGAACAGGCCTGCTACAAATAATGTAATAGGCCAACCTCCATCGACAACCTCTCCTTCAACAGTGATATTTCCTTTGCCATGATATACAGAGGGCAGCGCTAGAAAAGAAGGAACTAAAATTATTACTGCATAAAAAATAGCTGCAATCTTTGTCTTTTTTTGAATTGTCATCTTAAAATCTACTACTTAATAAATAAACATACTGTTTGAAATCTCACTAAACAGTTGCTTTTCATCTTGTCCAGAATACATATTCAAAACATACACTTCATTTTCTGATCCCATAATTAATACTTGCCAAGAATAAATTTGAGCTCCTTTACTATTCACATTCATAATATTAGTTATTGTACTTCTTGAATTAATTAAGCTTTCAAATGAATCTAATATTTCTACTCTATCAAAATATTCATTTATATCATTTATGCTTTCCTCAGAAACTAAGTTTAAGTCTTTGCTAGTATTGATTTTAGAAATGTTTATCCGGGTTATAAAATCATTCGACAAAGAATCATCAAAAAAAGAAATTATGCCTACATCATCATCTTTAAGAGAGGACCAATCTTTGGGATAGTTAAACTCGAATAATCCATTACTCTCATTGTAAACTTCCCATTCAATACTTCTATCAAGATATTCCCATGTACCAATTTTTAGTCCTCTTTCATATCGACCTTCTGCAAATAGCTCTCCTGTATTGGAAAAATATTTCCATTGATCAATCCGTAAACCACTATTCGATATCTTTCCAATTGCCCTGATCGCTCCATCTTGAAAATATTCTTCATATTTGAGATTTAGAGTATCTCCATCTAATCTTGAAATTTTGTTTTTTATGTTCCCATTTTCAAAATATTCAATTTGAATTACTTCAGTATTTGGAGTACATGAGATAAGTAATCCTAATAAAAAAAATAAATACTTCATCTGAATATAGTTTCATTCATCTTCTTATCTTTGGCCATCTATTGGTTACAACTAGTGCCTTTTTCTTTAGACCTTAATGCAAGTCACAGACTTGCTACACGTTTTCTCTTAAGTCATAGACTTAAGAGATCTTGGGGGTAGAGGCCCCAGAAACATTTGCATCATCTCCACTAAATATCAGTTCTGCATCAGAACCAATCAAGGTAGCTGTTGGAGCCAACCCAACTGGGCCTTAAACTCAGCCACATCTAATAAAAACCTATTCTCTTCCGGTTTCAATTAAGAAATAGAAAATAAATGGAAATACGAGAAAACATATACCTAGCATTAATGCCATATAGTAGGCGCCCTCCCATCCTGTGTATTCTACCCCATTAACAGTAACAGGAATGACGGAAAAGAAAACTAAGGGTAAAAAAATTGCTGTGATTATCCCAAAGAACTTACTAAACCAAATTAGTAAGCCATTTAATAATTCTCTCCTTCTTTTTTTAAGAAGCTTCTCACCTAAAATTATTTGAAACAATTTTATCATATCATAGATTCAAGAATTCTTTCTCCTTAATTTTTTTAACTGAAAAAAACCATCCAATTGAGATTATGACTAGAGGAAGAAAATTTATCGCAAAGAATTGATTAGTTACCTTAGCATCAAAATCAACTTCTCTTCTCCTTATATTAATCAATAAGCTTACATTTGATCCCTAATCTGTTGGCTTCTATTCGAATCTCATTTGCTTTCTGAGGATCGTCAAATTCAATAATTATTTCTTGGTCGTAATCGATGATATTGTCTTTAATTCTCTTTGCTTCTCTTAGAGGAATGCCAACATCATCATTGAGGAGTCGAATAAAATCAATTTTTTTTACTCCAGGCTCCCATCCGTAAAACTTAAGTTTAGTTTTCATTGTTAAAATCAAATTCGAGTTTAGTTGTTTTTCCTGGATTAGCTCCAGTAGTACGCTTACCATTTATTATTATTTTTGTGACGCCTTGATCTTCCGCAAAATCTTTCGATAGTTGTCTTAATCCAGATATTCCCACTTCATTCACTAGTTCTCCATCAATATCAAAATTATCAATAGTTAAAACATCATCTTGCTTTGTAAAAAGGCCTCCAAATTCTACCTCTCTCCCATTGACCTCCGTTTTATAAATATTAAAATTCCCATCTTGAGCAACTAAATCGAATGATTTTTTTGCATTGGATGCTGCATCAGCTACATCATCTCCTCTTTTAAACAAACTCCCTACAGCTCCCATAATCCTACCTCCTACTCTCGTGGCAGCTTGTCCAGCTTTGGTTGCAAGAAAAGCTCCTAGTGCTAAGTCCTCAGGGCCGGGCATCATAAGAGTAACTGCCGCTGCTGCGCCCATAGCATTGGCTTTGTTTTCAGCTTTTTCTTCCGCAATTACTTGTTCAGATGTCCTCGTTCCATTTCTAAGTTGCCTCGCTCTTCTATCCCCATTAATATCACATCTTGGACAGTGCGCAGCCATTCCCGTAGGATCAATGAGATTCAGCGGATTATTATGCACGTAATGGTAAGGCGTCCAACCTGGGAACTGGTCGGCCAATGGATCAATGCTAGTAAACCTACCTGTGACCGGATCGTAAAACCTGGCCCCCATGTAATCGATCGTCATCCCCGCCTCATCATCGCGCTCGTGCCCCGTGAATTTGTAATTGTCATTCGGGTTGGCGGTGTTGGAGGAGTACCCGGGCATAGCCAGTCCAAAGGGGTAATAATCGTCATAGCCGATTACATCGCCTGCCTCGTTTACTGTGGAGCGTACACTCCCCAGGTGGTCTTTTATAAAGTATACCCGCTGATCACGACGGATGGTGATGGTCTCGGTCACTGTATGGTACAGGTTGCAGCTATTTTTTGTGCGTAGTTCCAAGGTAAAAGTCTGTTCGTATACTCCGGAAGGTAGCGTAAAGGTATTGGAAAAATCCGTGGTGTACACATAGCTGCCTGAATCCAATTTCCAACGCCGCTCTGTTATCGTTCCGCAATTGGCTGAAGTAGTGGCGCTGCTAAACGTGAGCGTTTCCCCGGTATAGCCCAGCAGCTCTGAACGAGCCGGGGAATCCAGGGTAATCCGCGAAGTCGGTGGAATATCGGAGGCGCTGGCTTCTTCGGTGACCATCAACAGGGCGAGTAAAATAATGGCTATGAATCTCATTGGTTTCCTCCCCGGTTAGTTGCCCTGGACTTTCGGCGGTTTTCCTCCCGTTGCCTCACCTGTTCTACCGCCTTGTTCAACTGGCGCCGTTGCCCTGGGGTAGCTTGTTCACGGGCAGTTTGCAGGGTGAGAACAGCCCGGGTGGTATCGCCCACTTCTTCATGGAAACGCGCCCTCTTTAGCTGCTGCCTCAACCACCAGGCTTGCCGGCTGGGGCTGTCGGGCTGGACAGCCAATTCTGCCTCGGCGCGATCTAAGGTAGCTTGTGCCATTTCAGCATCGCCCTGGCGCAGGTAAAACTCTGCCTGCCGGTGCCGGGCAGCCATACGCTGGCCGGGCAGGCCCGTTTTGGCCAGGCGCTCATACACCCGTAACGCAGCTTCCGGGTTTTTGGCATCGGTATGTGCATATACTTGCTGCCACATCGCATTGCGCCGCCAGTAGGCATCGGTGCTATCATCGGCGGCCTGCTCAAATAGCTGCATGGCTACGGCCGTAGAGTCTTCATGCCGGTCGGCAATATAACTCATAGCCAGGATTTGCCTGGAGAAATACTCATTCCAGGTTAATTGGCCTTTAAACTGAGGATTGTCGTGTAACTCACGACTCAAGGCCTTCGTGCGTTTGGTATCACCCACCATGTACGCTGCCTCGGCCACCTTGGCCAGGTACGAACGTCGCAAATATTCGTATTTATCTTTCCCGGCCTGCCTTGCGTATGCTTCGGCTTGTGCAACTCCCTGGTTTTCTGCCAGCTGTTGAATCCACATATAATCAAAATCATCCCTGACGTCCCAATCGGTGTTCCGGTCACGGGCGTATTGCTGGTAGGCCTGCCGCGCTCTTTGAAATTGCCCCTCTTTTAAAAGCTGCATTACTGCAAAATACTGGAACCGTGTTCCTTTGGCCCATTCCCCTAACGCCTGGTAAATGCCCGGGTAATCGTTTACATATAATTCAGCAGGGCTGGTAGATACATACCCTCCGTTTTCCGGGCTAAAAGCGAGAGAAATGATCACATCCTCTGCCTTTTCAGGAAGCAGCGCTGCGTGTTCCTGCTTCCCGTAGAGCATATGCAGGCTCCATACATCTTCCTGTAAATAGTACAACGAAAAAGAAAACTCACGGGGACTTCCATAAAGCACATTAAACCGGGTGGTCCATATCCCATCCCCATCATCGTCGGTTAAAGGCAGCGGGTCACTTTCTACTCTAACTGTTAATGGCAGAGGATGTAAAGTGCTTTTAATGCCAATGGCATCTATTTGCTCATTAAATCCCTCCCAACGACTAAGATCAATTGCTATAGTAACCGGCATTATTAACTGAGTAGTACCGGGTTGGGTCCGGTTTTCAAAAGGGGCTGGATCCAGCGTGATTCCTGAAGCTGGAATTACCACTTTTCGATTTGCTACTTCTTCCCAGTATTGAACATTTCCCGGTTTAATAACTACAAATTTGTAAGAAACTGTAGTGCCAATCTCCTGCTGAGTGAAGGGTACTTCGATTTCATACTGACCGGGGACTTCCAGGGAGGGTGCCATAAGAAAATCTCGGGATTCCCATTCTCCAAAGGTAACCCCGCTTCCGCAAATCATAACCTTATCCCCCTGTTCTATGGGATAATTACTGGTATCAAGCAAAAAGCGTACAGAAGATTGTGCAAAAGCAGATAAAGTTAGAATAAGTGAAAGTGTGAGACAAAGAACTCCATGAGTAAATATCGAGGAGACGGAAGAGGTATGGTTGGTTTTGATAACTGATAACATGTTGGATCTCCCTTAATTTTTTATGATTTGTCCAATAATCTGGCCGCCGGCCAAAATGTTCAGGAACTTAAGTGAAGTGCCCTCATATACAGCAAAAGTTTGCCCATCCACTCCCCGGATATAGTACGTGGTATTACCTCCCACTAACGTCTTCTTGATCCGGTTACCTTGATGGTCGTATCCGTATTGCATGGTGCCGCTCGTGGTAACTACACTCAGTGGCAGGCTCCTCCAATCATAAGTGGCATTCGTTATACCCTGCACTTCGTTTTTAACCACATTGCCCATGGCATCGTGATCAAAGTACTTTCTAACAGGTTGGGTTTCCCCGCTTATCCCATCCACATCAACATAGTTCAATCGGTTGGTCCCCGAGTCATACACATGGTTCAGATATCTGTCAGCGGATCCTGTATTCCCGTGCCGGTCAATCCAGTCCAGATTCCCGCTTTTATCATACCCATATTTCACATCATAGGCAGACATGGTTGAGCAAGAGGAAGCACCATAACAAGCTTCAGTCAATCGATTAGCGTTGTCGTAGCTATAGTGATACTTTGGATATAGTCCTGAAGTATACCAGCCAGCCTGGTACCAGGTTTGCTTATTGATATTCCCGTTTAAATCATAATCCAGGATCATCGAAAAATTATTTCCACTGGTTCCATCGTTGATGAGATCCAACCAACCTTGTACCGTGTAATCGTAATACATGGTCTGGACTCCATCCCCAAGTATGAGCTGCTCTACCTGCCCATCGGCATAATAGCTGTACTCTGCTTCGGTATTTGCTAACGCCTCAGAGTCCGTTTGATAAGAAGTCACCTTCTCAAGTCGGCCCAGCTCGTCGTAGTAATACCAGAAATAGTGATCACCAGCAGAACTATAGCCTTCATCATAAGAGAGTTTTGTCATACGTCCGATGTTATCATATAGATAACTTATGGTCCTGTCATTATAATAAGACTGACCCGGCAGACGCTGTTTTATCCACTCAACCAGCCCTAATTCGTTGTAGGAGTACCAGGTATATCCCCAATTCAACGAATGGGGATCTTGATACTTAACCTGGGTGATCCGTCCCTGGTAATTGCGTGCACCTGAAAATGCATTTATTCCATCATAGTCATAAATAATAGTTGGACTATTATTAGCGCTAGGTTCGTTCTGATCATTGACTAATACTGAGTTTGCACAAATTATATTGAAGGATGCCTGCGAATTACTTGAAACGAAAGAGGCATCTTGTTCCCCTATTTCTACTATCCGATCAAATGCATCGTACTTGGTATAGCTATAGCTATAATGATCTGTTCCACTATAGTTATAGGGAGCATCAAAATCATTGGGATTGGCATGGAAACGGAGTCTGCCCATATCATCATAGCAATATTCGTTTGGGTGATCCTGGTCAGCAAGTTTCTTCTCAAGCAGTTCACCTGCAGCGTTGTAAGAATACGTGGTTTGAAGCCCCCTTGGGTCTTCAACCAGGATTACATTACTATTGTTATCATATTCGAATTTGGTGATAAGATCAGAGGAGCCACTCAATTCACCATTGTTATCCATATCTATCCCTGAAAGTACCGTTCTGCCCAGGTAGTCGGCATAGGTGATGGCTTGATCATTTTCAGGGTTCTGGTTTAGTGTTTTATATAATTTGCCTGAAGTCCATGTTTTATTTGGTGTGGAAACGGGCAGTGTATTTGAAGAGTAGGAAATGAAATTTTCATTTCCTGTTCCAGAACGGTGATCGTATCCCGGCAAAGTAGTATTCAGCACGCGGCTGGTCATGCTTTGCTCATACCCTGTATATGAGTATGCGTAGTCCTCGCTATTGGTACTTACTAAAGGATCATAATAATCTTCAATGGGAGAATCACTTGGCAGTCCACTTCCGGGGTTAAAGTTGGTACCAAACAGGTTTGATACATAACCGGAAATTCCGGAAGCCGAAATAGGTCGGGAAGTAGCAACCTGTAAACCTCTTGAATCAAATAATGAACCGGTGGTTATTGAGCTTAATCCACCACTCAATAAAGACTGTATATTTCTTCCCAATCCATCAGAATATGAAGTGCTTGTGCTTGAAGAAAAAATGCTGAGTACCTGTTCATCGGTAAGTGCTACATCAAACAGCTTTATTTCATCAATAAGCCCGTCAAAATCTCCCCATTCACTCTCACCGGGCCGGGCAAGACCGAATGTTAGTGGTGAAGCAGAACTGCTCTCTAATGGTCCGGCCCATTCGGTCCAGGTATTTACCAGTTCACCGTTCAGGTATACTTTGGCCTGATCGTTAGAGGAGCTATAACTGAATGCAATGTGGTACCATTGATCATCCAATATGCCGGCATTAACCGTGCGTTTTGTATCCTCTTGTGATCCGGTACCAGTATCTAAATAAAGTTCAATGTTTGTTCCATAGGTGCCCAATTCAAAGTTGTCATTCGACCCATCCGAAGACTGAGCAACCAGGACATTTCGAATGCTGTTGATGGTCGGGTCATTAAGGTTAGAATCCCTGTAAAACCATAAAGAGACCGTAAACTCTGATGCGGTGTCAAGGACATCAAAATCACCTGCATTTATGAATTGCTCGTAGCTAGCGGTTTCTCTCAAATCCAGCGCTTGTCCAACTCTTCCATATTCGGTGGCTAAATAGTCCGGGGCTAACAAATCCTGGCTGGTTGAGTAGGTAAAACCATCTACCGTATTTATATACTCACCGTCAAACTCCCAATTTCCGATCAGGTTTTTCAAGTAATACCCGTCAGAGTATGAGGTAGAACTCACGTTGTTTGGCAGGGCAGCATCAAATTGGCCATCATTGGTCAATTGTCTGCTTAAGCTATATGCATTCTCTGCTACTACCTGCTCATTATTATCAAGCATGTATTTAAGGCGATTGATCTTATCATAAGCATATCTTTTTGTGGTCCCGGAAACATCTTTTATGGCAATGGGCTTGGATGAATTAGGATCTATCTCCTGTGTTGTGGCTTGTGCTGCTTCAGGGTAAATCCGAACATTGTCAATAAACCATTCTGTATTGATTGAGGCATTACCATTCAATCCAAATTTAATTTTCTGGATTCCGGAGGATCCAAACCGAAAACTTACCCCTGACATTAATTTATCACCATCCAGATAATAATCTGCGGTGTTATTATCCGTATGCATAACAATCTTGAAACTATAGGTATTACCAACTACTAATCCCGTTTTTAAAGAGACCCATGATGCGGAAGCATTAAATACTTTCCATTCCTCATCATGTATTGCACTCCAAATGGCGGTTTCTGAAGCTGAATTTGAACTATAGAAGTCCCAGCTACTACCGCCCGCCTGTATTTGAAAATCTAAGTCAGAATCAGTCTCTTCTATTTCTAAATCAAACTCCCATACAACACTACCGGAAATTTCTGTACCCAGATCGTACGCTATACCATCTCTTTCGTTGTTACCTGACAGGTCTTTGATTTTAAGCTTACCCTGAGAAATCGAAAATTCGATATCCCCGTCGTTACTATAATCTTTCTGAACCCAATCGCCAAAGCTGTCATATGCAAAACTATGAGCAAACACATCATCTACATCCGCATTTGTAAACACACCGATTACCGTTCCATTATCAGACCGTGCGTAGGAATACGTGGTGCCTAATGCATCTGTGGTTTCAACTAAATTTCCCGTAACATCATAGGAGTCAAATGATTGAACCATGCGACCATTGTTTGAATAAGGTAAGTTTGCACCACTTCCAGTACCGGAACAATATGGTGAGACACAAGGGTTAGTAGTTCTTGAAATATCACCTTGCTCGTATATCCAGGTTTCTCTGGGTCGTATTTCTCCATCCGAATCGTCCCAATAGGTCATTGAACCTCCATCGTAATGCATAGAGGAGCCATAAAAATTTATGTCTAATCCGGGATACGTTGGTAATTGAGTTTGCCCACTTGGACATGTGCTGGGATGAGTAAGTCCAACATCACATATTAATGTAGCATATAGGGAGTAATAAGGATCGTCTTCTTTAAGAATTAACTGACCCATCTTATAATTCAGCATATTTACATATTTATTGTGTGCAACACCTCTGACTCCCAAATAAACATTTTCTACGATGTGTTGATTTTCATCCTCATCTACAGTAATTGTGAAATGAGGATCAGACCTTAATGGGTAATATGCATGAAATTTTGGTCTACAGTTACCCGGACAGTCATCACCGGAGTAATGCCCTGCGTAATAAGAAATTGTCTCCTTTCCGTCCTTTATGGTTTTATCATAAAGCTTATACATAAAAGATGATGTCGTTTGGTTACGAACATCAGAAGTTCCAGCCTGAGGATAAGCTTGATCCGAGGGAACGCGATACCATTTTGATTCGCTGGAATAGTTTACTGTTGGGGTGCTACCGGTATAATATCCCGTTTCTACTTTATAAGGAAGACCATAAGCCTCGGTATAGGGCATAAATATCCGATAACTTGAGCTACCTCCCGAATTGAATGGATTATTGCTGCCTAAAAATGAAAAGGCCTCCTCTTCTGTAATGCTACTGGGACAGTCTGTCTGAGTAGTACATGCGCTATGTACTCCATACCTGGATAAACCGGATGTATAATAGGTTTTTTGGAAGCCTCCTTCGCCATCAGTTACCTCAACCCACCTGTGGCCTATATGTCCAAGTAACCTTCCTGTATTATTTGGGTAATGAGCATCTGAATTGGTGCGTAAAGATCGTTCATTGCTGTCTACCCTAAGCGCTTGACCATATTTGAACGATCGTGTAATAATTTGATCGGTAGTTGTTTTAGGATCATATTTTATTTGGCTGACTCTTGTACCCGCTAAATACACAAAATTTGTACTATCCGAGGTTTTTCGTTGATAAATGTTTGAACCATTTGTCTGATAGTAAAAACTATAACGTCGATCTTCATATTCATAGTCAATGGTTCCTCCTGTGGGTAATGTGATCTCTTTGAGTAACCCAATTTTCCCAACATACCCAAAGTTATCTGTGTGTTGAGTTGCATCCCCCTCATAATAATCAAAAGTATATTTTGCTACGCTGGCATCTGTAATTGGATTGTAAATACTTACACTTCTTAAGAACTGACCTTTGATATAATCAAAAGAATCGAACCCGTTATACGTCTCGTTGGTATACCCAAAATCAATAACCTGAATCACATCCCCGGTTGCCTTGTTTTCAATTTCGATTCGGTCTAAAATTTTCCTGTAAAGCGTTCCAACAGGTGCAATAGAGTATTGATGCTGGAGTATCCGTCGTCGGCATAATAGAATCGTATAATTTGAAAATCTGTCTCAATCCGGTCTAGTACCGACTCATCATAGGAAAGAAAATTCCCCCCTACATCAGGGCCTGGCATTGAGGTCCAGGTGGCTAATACCAGATATTGATTTACATCTCCAATGGTGAAAGGTTTTCTGTTTGATGGTTTTGTATCCATTTCATCTCCGGTATGAGCAAAGTCATCATAAATGAAATCAACGGTATGGGTAGTATTTGGGCTTGTAATTTCGGTTAGCTTCCAGGCAACGGGATACCTAAAATAATGATCCTCACTTGTGTTTCTAATGCCATCTCCATTATTATCTACCCGGGCATAATGGGTATAATCATATTTAAAATATCTCCCCATTTCGTCACGCATATTAAAATGCCCGAAATATTGGTTATCTGAGTTTCGTAAATAATTAATTTCCCAGTTTTTATAGGGCTTTTCGAGAAAATAGAACGGAGTTATGCCATCTGCCGGTTTTATAGGCATTAGGTTAGCATTGTCATAAGGAGTTGACATATTGTAACTATCCCATTCATCTACATAAATGTTGTTTTGCAAGTTATCACCAGCGTGTATAATTCCGTCTTCCTGAACTTGGGCATGAGCCCCTGACCCACCTGTGGATGCGATATAGAACGGAGAGGTGTTATCCATATCATTTGGAGTATTTGCGAAAAAAAGTGAGCTTTGTTCATCAGGTATATGATTTACTCCCCTTACAACTTCGCCCAGATCAAAATCCCAGCCTACCCCTACAATACCTGAGCCAATATTTTCCATTACACGATTGCTGTTGTAAGTCAGCACTAACGGAAAGTCTAATACTCCACCGGCTATGACCTGACCGAGATTTATGGTATAGCTCACATCTCCTGTATAACTTGGGTCAGGGGCAGAGTTTGCAAAATTATTGAATTGATCCGGAGAATTCCCCCCCATTATGCGCTCTACATCCTGGGAAGTAGCTAATTGTGAGAGAAATAGAAATGGGATTAGGAATATGATTGTTTTAACAATCGGATTCTTTTGTGAGTATTTGATTGATCGTAATAGTTTTTGTGCAGTTATAGGTGCACATAGTACTTTGACTAGATTTCTCATAAGTGTTCATCAACTTGACAGTTATTGTTTTTCTTAACCGACTTAGTGGATAGCGTATTTATCCATTATGAACAGGTAATTTGCTTTGCTAACCAAAGCGTTTACTCATATCCCTGTTAGTTAGAACTACGAATATAGATAGTAACTCCTTTTTAACTATGCTCCCTAACTCTTGTCGTTTCAATAATGTTTGCATAGCTGATGGAAACTTCAACCCAATGTATGTTACCAAATTGTTAAGCTTATTTATCCCGGTCATCCCATAACCGTCCACTATTAAAGAACTTTGAAGGCAGGCTTGATGCAGAATCTGTGAGAAGTGACTCTATTACCTAACCAGCACTATACCAATGTATTTCAGGGCGGAACATTTAAATAAAAAAAAGCCCCCACGCCAAAGCGAGGGGGCTTTAATTTCATTGAGCTCTGGTATTATCCTAAATAAACTCTTAGAGCTGCACTTCGGTTGTGATGACGAAGCTTTCGCAACGCCTTTTCTTTGATCTGTCGGACTCTTTCACGAGTCAGATCGAAACGCTCTCCTATTTCTTCCAAAGTAAGGGAGTGTTCACGACCGATACCGAAGTATAATCTGATTACCTCAGCTTCACGCTTAGTAAGTTTTGATAACGCTCGTTCAATCTCAACCTTGAGAGACTCACCCATTAGTTCGAAATCCGGGTTTGGAATCTCTTCATTCTCAAGTACATCCAAAAGACGGTTGTCCTCACCCTGAGCAAATGGAGCATCCATTGAAAGGTGTCTTCCAGAGATTTTAAGAGTGTCAGCTACTTCGCCCACGGTCATTTCAAGGCTTTCAGCCAATTCGTGGGCAGATGGAAGTCGTTCATATTCTTGTTCCAGTTTAGAAAGCTCTTTACCAATTTTGTTAAGAGCGCCTACTCTGTTTAAGGGAAGCCGTACAATCCTGCTTTGCTCAGCAAGTGCCTGAAGAATAGACTGACGAATCCACCATACCGCATAGGAGATAAACTTGAATCCACGAGTCTCATCAAAACGCTTAGCCGCTTTAATCAGACCGAGGTTGCCTTCGTTAATCAAATCGCCTAGGGAAAGTCCCTGGTTTTGGTACTGTTTTGCTACAGACACCACAAAACGAAGGTTCGCTTTAGTTAAATCTTCGAGTGCTCTCTGACTTCCTTTTTGGATTTCTTTCGCCAGACGTACTTCATCATCTGGTGTGATCAATTTCTCTTTACCTATCTCATGAAGGTACCGATCTAACGATTCCGATTCACGAGTCGAAATTCCTGAACTTTTTGCCACAATTAAGTTATTTGGTGAAAAATTTTATAGGGTAAAGATATGCAGGTATGGTATAGTTAAGCTGAATGGTTGCAACCAGTATTCGAAGCTTCGCGCGTCTGCACTCTTTTTGAATCCATTAACTTGCAAATATACGAATTTGCGGATTCAATATTTTAAATTTCCTCGCATCAATATTAATTCTTTTTGAAGAATGAGCGCCCCGGAAAGTTCTCTTCAATATTGAAATAAGAAGCTATCGAAACCGCCACATCTGCAAAGCTCTCCCTTGTCCCCAGGTTTTCCTCTTCTGCATTTTCTTTTGGGTATACCAATACAGGCACAAATTCACGGGAATGATCAGTGCTTGTCGAACAAGGATCATTGCCGTGATCACCAGTTATGATTAGAAGATCATCTTCTTTTACTTTTGCCAGAATATCAGGCAGAGCTTTATCAAATTCTTCCAGGCTTCTCGCGTAACCTTCGGGATCGAGGCGGTGTCCAAATAACTGATCAGTATCTATCAGGTTGATGAAGATAAAGGTATTCTGCACCTCACCCATCACCCTTTGGAGCACCTCTATCCCCTGCGCGTTATTCTTTGTACGCTCAAATTTGGAGAAGCCTTTTTCTGCAAAGAGATCAATCACTTTACCAATGGAATAGATCTCGATGCCAGCATTGAACAGACTTTGAACGATGTTATTTTCAGGAGGAATTGCAGAGAAATCATGCCGCTGATCAGATAGTCGTTCAAAAGCACCGGGATTTCCCGTAAAAGGCCGTGCAATTACCCTACCCACTTCATGCTCCATCACACAAACCCTCTCCCTGGCAAACTCACACCACTCGTATAATTTCGATACAGGAGTTATGTCGTCATGGGTTGCTACCTGGAAGACACTATCTGCAGAGGTGTACACTATGGGAAAACCTGTAGCCAGATGCTCTTCTCCAAAATCACGGATGACATCGGTTCCTGAATAAGGCAGGTTACACAGTGCCTTTTCAACTCCAATTCCATCGCAAAAAGCTTTCAACACTTCTTCCGGGAATCCATTAGGATACGTAGGGAAAGGCTTTTCCAGTTGAACTCCGGCAATTTCCCAATGTCCGGTTGTAGAATCCTTCCCCCCGGATACTTCTCTCATTTTCCCATAGGCAGCACTTGGATTCTTTTCTTCAGGAATTGAAGCCAGTGGGATAATATTCCCAATGCCCATTTTAGAAAGATTAGGTAGCTGCACCTTCGTGTGCTCAGAAACATTACCCAGCGTATTCATACCCTCATCATTATAAAGATGGGCATCTTCCTGGGCCCCTACTCCAAGCCCATCAATAATTATGAGGTAACAGTTGCCCATCAGGCTTCAAAAAGCTCTAACTCTTCGTTTCGAACCACTTCACTAAGTGCTTTTTTAGCTTTAGTAAGTACCTGGTACGCATTAGTATCTTCCGCAACTAATTTGGTGAAGCCCGCTTTGAATGAGACATCTAATGTTTCTCCATTGGATAACTTAAGGCCATGGGCAAGCTTTGTTTTTACCGAATCCATCCAGGTATTTACGGCATCCTCAGAATCGCTTTGAATGACAAACCCATATACATAATCCGAATTATACCCGATAAAACCAGGTACATCATGTTGGGCTGGGTTTAGGAAAGAGACAAAATCTTTCTGAATCTTTATTAGATCTTCAAGTCGATACTTAGTTCGGATGGATGAAAGTTCGTGAGGAGAAACTAACCCAAACCAGGTATGTTTACTTTTTCCTGAACGAACTTTTTGAAGTTCATTACCCAGACTTGCTTCCCATAGTTCTGTCATGTAAGCTCCGAACTTCTGAGTGAACAGCTCTTCGGCCATTCCTGATTTCTTTACCACTGATTGAATGGAAAGAGCAGCTACGCGTGCAAGATTAACCAGCTTATGCTTGGTAGATTCTTTGTAAGTAAGAGGATCAGAGTCATAGGTAACTACTACAGCCTGTCTTCGATCATGAATCATGATTGGTATTGCAAGACTCGCCCCTTCCGTCCTTTTTTCCTTGCTTGAAATAATCCTGGGGTTGTTATTGAAATGCATATTGAAAACTGGTGTGCCCTTTTCAATGGCTTCATAAGCCACACTCTTGTCCTCCATTTCCAAACCAATCAAGGGAGAGTTTTTTGCAAATTTAGAAGTGAGCACTAAACTCCATGCGTCCATGCCAGGGCAGATCAAACAAGCTCCTCCATTAGGAAGATAGAGCTGCATTTCATCGAGCATTTTGTTTAACAAATCTACACGGTGCAATCTATAATCAAGTGCACTTAAAGACTCTTCGTATTCTTCCCATTCTTTTTGTTGTTCGTGCAGGTCAACAATTTCAAGATAGGTATCCAGCACATTGACCAGGGCATTGTTGTAAGCAAACACCTGATCATTGATTGTCTGGAGGTTTACATCTTTCTCCGTCTCTAGTACGGTAATAGCTACCGTTTCTCCTTTATTGATAAAAGGAATGAGAACCATATTCTTCGCAGCAACAAAGTCAAAATAGTGAGCTAGTTTCCCTTTAGGGATATCTTCACCAATTACCAGCTTCGTAACCTCTTTTAGTTCTTTGTAATCATCCAGGAAATGTTGCTCAAATGCTAAGCGGTCCTGGAACATTACATTAGGAAGGTTGGTGCTGTTGCTTTCCCACACAAACTGTTGGCGGGCATGATTTACCCAGCACATGTAAGCGAGCTCAACACGGGTAGAAGTTCGTAACAGATGCACAAGATCTGCCATGATCTGTTTAAACTCCCGCAAAGCTTTTTCTTGTCGATCCAGACTCATGTCCTATCTAAATAACTCCTTGTTAAAAGCCTAAAAATTTGACGCAATATCGAACTTTTTGATCGAAATTGCCCATCCTTAAATCATTGCCTTAATTTGTAGTTGCAAACCAGATATAGCAATGCAATTTAAATCTCTTCGCTAAGTTCTTCCGCCTCAATAATCATAGCCTCAAAAGCCTGTAAACCCTTATCCCAGAATGAAGAATCCCGGATATCAAGCCCCATTTTTGCTACTAAATCATGGGGCCATTCAGATCCACCTGCACTAAGTAATTCCAAATATTTGTCAGCAAACCCTTCTGGTCTCTGCGTGTACTCTTCATATAAAGCGAGAACAAGCAATTCACCAAATGCATAAGCATATACATAACCAGGAGTATGCAAAAAGTGAGGAATGTAGCACCACCAAATTCCATACTCTTCAGTCAAAGAAACGGAGTCTCCATATAATGCTTTTTGCTGTTCCATCCACAGTTCGGAGAACCTTTCAGTTGTTAATTCCCCCTCTTCCCTGCGGGCTGTATGCATAGCGTTCTCGAACCTGTTCATTGAGATTTGCCTAAATACTGTGGCAATAGTGTCATCAATTTTACCAATTAAAAGAGCAAGCTTTTCTTTTGGGGTATTTAACCCAGCTAATAGTTTTTGAAAAACCAGCATCTCACCGAATACGGAAGCTGTTTCAGCTGTGGTGAGCGGAGTGCCAGCTTGCAAAGGCCCTTGTTGACGGGATAAATATTGATGTACACCATGCCCGAGTTCGTGAGCCAGAGTCTGAACATCTCTGATTTTCCCATCAAAATTCATGAAAACATAAGGGTGCACAGAAGGTACTGTACTAGCTGAGTATGCTCCACCGCGCTTACCCGGCTTGATTGCTGCATCAATCCAGTTTTTGTGGAAAAAATGTCCGGCAATCTCCCCCATTTGTGGATGAAAGGTTGAATATGAATCCAGCACCATCTCCTTTGCTTCTTCCCACGATATGGTTGCTTCATTCTTAATCATTGGGGCATAACGATCATAGTCTCTCATCTCCTCTAAACCAAGCAGCTTCTTCTTAAGGCGATAATATCTTTGTACCAGCTCGTACTTTGAAGTGACCGAGCTAATCAACGAATCAACGGTTTGATCATCCGTTTCATTAGACAGATTTCGAGAGGTGATCCAGCTTGGATAGCTGCGAAGCTTATCTGTAGTAGATTTATCAGCTAACAGGGTATTAAAAACAAAGGTAAGCGGGTGAGACAATTCATTGAACTTTTTAGTCAGGGAAGCATGAGCCCTAGTTCGAAGTTCTCTATCACTATCATGAAGCTTGCTTAATACTTCCTGTTCAGAATACTCCTCTCCATCTAACTCGAATTTGGCCCTACCAAGTGTTTCATCAAAAAAACGAACCCAGGCACTTCTTCCTGTTACCGATTTGGCAGATAGAATTTGTTCCTGTTCTTCTTTGAGCACATGTACCTTATATCTCCTGGATGATTCCAGGTAGTGCTTATAAAACGCTAACTCAGGGGCATCAATTATTTTTTGAGCATCTTCCTCTGGTATTTGAAGCCATTCAACTTCCAGAAATACCAGCTTTTGGCTCAGTTCTGATCCAAGTTCGTTCGATTCCTGTACCAGTTTTCCATATTCAGAATTGGTGGTATCTGTACTCCATTGCAGATATGCGAATGAACCAATTTTACCCCCTTTATCTTGTAATGACTCATAATCCTGGAGCATTTCTTTAAACTCTTCAACTGCTAACTGCGCTATCCTTCCTTTGTATTTCGAAGCAAATCCTTCGGCTTCTTTAAGAAGGTTTTCTTTATCTGATTTTAGCTTTGGGTCATTACCTGATGCATATAAATCGGAGAGATCCCAATGAATATTTTCTGCTCCGTTTTCTTGCTTCGTTTTTAATTCGCTCATTCTTGATGTTTGGGTGTTAGATTTGCGGGAATATAAATGTTGTTGAAGCTGATATAAATAAAGAATTGTAAAGGTGATTATTGCTTTTATCTATGCGCGAATGTTTCGTTTTTTAATCCTCTTCTCCTTACCTTTAAAGTTAATTTGAAAAGGGCTTTTTCGATCAGAAATGAACCTTTTTTTAATTGAATTCATTATCCATTCAGAGATTTAAATAATTTCAACGAAGTCAACATCCTTTGAAATCACTTGAAGCCATTTTTGGGCCCAATTCAGCGCTGGTAGAGGAACTTTATATACAGTATAAAAATCAATCCGATTCTGTTCCTGCTCACTGGAAAACATACTTTGACGAACTAGACGGAGTTACTCCCCAGGAAACTGCCCCAACTACTGAAACAGCACCTGCTCCGGCAACTAATGGAGCTACTGTTACACAGCAACATGAAGTAAAAGAAGAGAAGAAGACCTCTGAGCCTCCTAAAGGAGCCGAGTTAGAAAGAATAAAGGGAGTTGCTACCAGGATCGTTGAAAACATGGATCAAAGCCTGGAAGTGCCAACAGCAACTTCACTTCGAGTGCTTCCAGTAAAGATGATGGTAGAAGACAGAACCATCATTAACCGACATCTGGTCAAAAGAAATGAACCTAAGGCTTCATTTACCCACTTTATTTGCTGGGCGATTATAAAAGCATTGAAAGAGTTTCCAACGCTGAATCATACCTATCATTTCAATGGCAAGGAGCATTACCGGGTAGTACCCGAGCAGGTTAATCTTGGAGTAGCTGTTGACCTTCCAAACAAAGATGGCTCCAGAAACCTGGTTGTTCCAAATATTAAAGGCGTTGATAAGATGAACTTCAAAGAGTTCCTCTATGCCTTTGCTGACCTGGTAAGCAGAGCTCGTAAGGGAAAACTTCAGATTGATGATTTCCAGGGGACCACAATCAGTATTACCAATCCTGGAACTATCGGTACTGTTTCGTCGGTACCACGATTGATGCAAGGCCAAGGCGCTATTATTGCTACGGGAGCCATTGATTATCCAGCTGAATACCAAAATATGTCTCGGGAAGTATTAAATCAGCTTGGTATCAGTAAGGTTATGACTATGACCTGTACGTATGATCACCGCATCATCCAGGGGGCTGAATCCGGATCATTTCTCCAGAAAATACACCAGTTATTGAGTGGTAAGTCTGATTTCTATGAATCTATCTTTGCCGACTTGGAGATTCCTTATGATCCTATTCCGTATGGTGAGGATAATTATTCTGCACTATTTGCAGGAGCTGGGAATACATTAGCACAAGATAAACGTGCTATTGGTGTTTGGCGATTGATTACCATGTACCGGCTACGTGGACATGTATTGGCCAACCTCGACCCTCTTGAAAAAGAACCCGGGCATACACCTGAACTCGACTTGGAATACTATGGGCTCTCTCTCTGGGATTTAGATCGCGAGTTTTATTGTGGTGGACTTGGAGGAATGGAAAAAGCTCCGCTAAGAGTGATAATAAAATTACTAAGAGATACTTATTGCGAGCATATTGGTGCTGAATACATGCACCTGCTTGACCTTAACGAGCGAAGATGGCTTCGTGAACGCATGGAGTCTACTGGCAATGAACCAGATTTAACTATTGAGGATAAAAAACAGATACTCCATAAGTTGAATCAGGCCATGGCCTTCGAGGAATTTCTTCATAAAAAATATATTGGCCATAAGCGTTTCTCATTAGAAGGAAATGACACACTCATTCCAATGATTCACTTCTTACTTGAAGAAGCTGGTGATGCCGATATAGAAAAAATATTTATGGGTATGGCTCATCGTGGGCGACTGAATATTCTCGTTAATATTATGAATAAGCCCTATCACAGGGTGTTTGCAGAATTTGAGGGCAACGTTGATCCTGATTCAATTCAAGGTTCTGGAGACGTGAAATATCACCTTGGTGCAAAAGGAAAGCATAAGTCTCAAAGCGGTAAGGAAGTTGAAATTGAGTTGATGCCTAATCCGAGCCATCTCGAAGCAGTAAACCCAGTTGTGGAAGGGGCTGCCAGAGCCATGCAAGATCATCATGAGTCTGAGGAAGCAGGAAAGAAAATTCTACCCGTGCTAATGCATGGTGATGCTGCTTTTGCCGGTCAGGGTGTTGTTGCTGAAACGTTGAATATGTCTCAGCTAGAAGGATATAAAACTGGTGGTACTATTCATATCATTATCAACAACCAAATTGGTTTTACAACTTTACCTAAAGACGGACGATCAACAGAGTATGCTTCTGATCTGGCCAAATTAATCCTCGCCCCTATTTTCCATATCAATGGAGACCGGCCTGAAGCCGCTGTTCATGCTATCAAAATGGCTTTAGAATATCGTCAGAAATTCGGAAAGGATGTCATCATTGACCTTATTGGTTACCGTAAGCATGGACATAATGAAGGTGATGAGCCTGCGTTTACTCAGCCAGGTATGTATAAGGAAATCAACGATCATAACACGGTAAGAGACCTTTACACCACGCACCTTGTTAAGAACGAGGAGTTATCTGAAGCCGAAACTGAAGAAATCTTTAAAGAGTTTGATAACCTCTTACAGGCAGCTTTTGAGGATGCAAAAAAATCCCCAAATGTAGAGGTAACCACTGCATTATTTGACCGTTCAGAAACTCCACAGACGAAGCGGCCTAAATTTCCTGATACTACCTATTCGAAGGAAGATTTGAATGATATCGCGATTAAGCTGAATACGGTCCCTAAAGACTTTGACGCCAATCCGAAGTTACTTCGTCAGCTTGCAAAACGAGCCGATATTGTTCAAAACGAAGAGAAAAAAATTGATTGGGGATTTGCCGAAGCCCTGGCTTTTGGCTCCCTGCTCAAATCAGGTAAGAATGTTCGAATCACAGGACAAGATGTGGAAAGAGGGACCTTTGCACACCGTCATGCAGTATTACATGGTACCGAAACTAATCAGACATTTACTCCTCTTAACCACCTTCAGGAAGAACAAGGTATCTTTCATATCCACAATAGCTTATTGAGCGAATATGCTGCCCTTGGTTTCGAATTTGGATATAGTGCACAGCAAAAAGATGCACTGGTAGTTTGGGAAGCACAATTCGGTGATTTTGCAAACGGAGCCCAGATTATTATCGATCAATTCCTCTCTTCGAGTGAAGCAAAGTGGGGGCAGACAACTTCCTTAGTACTCAATCTCCCCCATGGATACGAAGGTCAGGGACCGGAGCATTCTTCGGCACGGCTTGAACGATTCCTTCAACTTTGCGCGGAAGATAATATGCATGTCATGAATTTGACTACCCCTGCTCAGTATTACCATATGCTGCGTAAACAAGCATTGCAGGAGCAGAAAAAACCGGTAGTGCTTATGACACCAAAGAGCTTGCTTCGTCATCCGCTTGCTACTTCAACTACAGATGAACTTACGGATGGAAAATTCATGCCTTTCATTCAGGACCATGAAGTGTCTGCCAATGCAAAAAGATTGGTCATCTGTTCTGGAAAAGTATACTACGACTTATTGAAGTACAGACAAGAACAGGGCATTGAAGATGTAGCCATAGCCCGACTTGAACAATTCTATCCATTCCCTGATAAAGATGTAAAGGATTACCTGAAGTCACTTAAGAGTGTAAAGGAAGTAGTATGGTGCCAGGAAGAACCCAAAAACATGGGTGCCTGGTTCTTTGTTGCCTCCCGGTTCAGTGAGCTTCTTGCATCAGGTCAAAAACTGAGCTACGCAGGCCGTCAGGCATCAGCTTCACCAGCTGCAGGGCAGAAAAAAGTTCATGATGCGGAACAACTTAAGTTGATTGAAGAAGCGTTAAAGTAATTCGAACCTCAAACACTGAACCTCGAATCAAGAACTTCGAAGTTTAACCTTTTGATGTTTTGTGTTTCCCGTTGGGTTTATTTCAGGTGTACAACGGGTGAACATCCCCAAAAAGCCATAGACAAACGGTGAACGGCACCGTATCAATTCTGCATGTGAATTACTTTTGAGTAATTAAACGCTAATCAAATCATGCAGAGAATTAGAATTATGTCAATAAAAAAGCTATTAGCCTTAGTCGGGGTCTGCGCCATCTTAGCTCAAACGAGCCCAATTACTGCGCAGGAAGAACAACTACTGGAAAACCCACTCTTATTTGCCCTTGTAGGGCCACCAGTTTTATCAAATGGGTCATATGCGCACCAGCTTGAGACTTTCGGTAACCATTTAGCTACCATGAGAGCTTCTCCCAGAGGAGGAGACCTCGCGCTCATGGATATATATGGAAACGTAAGATTGCTTACTGATGAAGCCGGTTTTGGTCTTCCTTCAGGTGAAATACAAACGGAAGAAGGGATCGCCGTCCGTCAGCCAGCTGTCCATTGGGATGGTACAAAGGCCTTGTTTTCAATGTTAATTGGCGGCCCAATTAAGCCCTACGATCAATCGCACAGGAATAATCGATGGCAGATTTATGAGATCACAAATCTAGATGATGTCATAAAAGGGGATACAGCCATTATCGTAAAGGTACCTTTTCAGCCTGCGTACAATAATATTTCACCTATCTACGGAACTGACGATCAGATTATTTATACCTCTGATGCTCCCCTATTTGATATGGTGCACACCTACCCCCAGCTCGATGAATACGAATCCACTCCTATCAATTCAGGAATTTGGAAACTGAATCCATCAACAGGAGATGTGGTACATCTTACCCATTCACCAAGTGGAGACTTTGATCTTTTTCTTGCCAGTGACGGACGTGTTATTTCAACCCGTTGGGAGCATCTAAAAAGAGATCAACAAACAGACGCTCATCGTGCGGGATTAGTAAATTACGAACCCTCTCAATATGAAAGCGAGAGCGCTGGAGCACCTGCCATCATAGGGCCGGCCATGAAAGATGGCAAACCCTATGCTGATGAAGAAGGTATTCCTTATGAAGTTTACCCTGAAGCAAGAGTAGAAAACGACCCCACTCGTGATCCCAACGAGCCTCTTCACGATTTCAATGAATTTCTTGTCTGGGAAATTACAGAAAACGGAGAAAGGCATCAGACCATGAACCATGTTGGACGTCATGAGTTTGGGGGAGTTTTTCAGCATCCATCAAAACTGGATGACGAAAACCTGGTATATAACCTTGGCGATTTATCCTCAAACGCTTACCGACTGACAGTCGGATCAGATGCTGGAATTTTTCAGGTTAAGGAAGATCCGCGGCCTGGTAAAGAAGGTACCTTTTATGGAACATGGGCCAGAGAATTCAGTCGTTTCGCATCAGGTAGGATTTTTGAATTTGCTTTACCTATTGGCAAAAACCCTCAGGATATGGAAGTAATAGACTGGACCAGTACTCTCATTGATAGTGGAGAAGAAAACGATAAAGGGCATTTCAGAAATCCTGTAATGAGTACTAATGGAACTATGTTGGTATCACATACCAACCAAACGGGGTTATACAACCTTGAGAATAAGTATCACTTCCAGATCAAAAAAATGATTCCATACGAAGTGAGTGAATCCGGCACAGAGCACTATGCAGGAAAACCTATAACCGGAGAAGGATTTTCTAAAGAAATTGTCTGGTATGGAGATTTCGTTGAGCCGCTGAGAGATACTGTAAGTTTACACGAAGTAGATATTATTGAGATTGTTCCTCGCTCCAGACCCGCAGCACGGCCTACCTATGAAATCGCTGATATAGAAAAAGAAGTAATTGAAGAAGAAGGTGTAGACGCTGAAGAACTTCGTGAGTGGATGATTGAAAGAAATCTGGCTATGATTGTTGTGAGAAATGCCACTGAAAGAGACGCTGGAGAAAGCCAGCAGCCTTTCAACCTACAGGTACCGGGAGGCACTTCGACGATCCCCAAGGATGGAAAAGTATATAACATTTCTCACCTCCAAATTTTTGGTGCAGAGCTTATCCGATCATATGGGTTAAAACATGACGTAGGAAGAAGAATTTTGGCTCACCCTCTTCGTAATACTGACCAACATCCAGGTATGGAGGATTACAATATGCTTGATGAAGAAGCAGGTGATGCACTAATACCTATTCGAGAAGACGGTTCTATTGCTGCTTTTGTTCCTGCTACAAGAGCTATAACCTGGCAGACTGTATCTCCAAAGGGAGAAGGTATAGTTAGAGAACGGCAATGGGTTACTTTTGCACCCGGTGAAATTCGAACATGCGAAGGTTGCCACGGCATCAACAATACCAGCCATGCGGGGAATATAGCTCCAAATAATAAACCACAGGCATTAAGAGACCTCCTTCAGCACTGGAAGGATTTGGGTGGCAGCACTACTAATTCCGAAACTGAAGAAGCTCCAAGAAGCTTTGCCGTACATCAAAACTATCCAAACCCATTCAATCCGAGTACTCAAATAAGTTTTGACCTCCCTTCAGCAAGTGAAGTAACCGTTAATGTATATGATTCTAAGGGAAGCCTTGTTCAAACTTTAACTCAACAACGTTATTCATCAGGTTCGCATACAATTACCTTCAAAGGTGACGGCTTAGCTAGTGGAAGTTACTTCTATACGATTAAGTCGGCATTTGGTACCCAAACAAAGCAAATGCTATTGGCTAAATAAATCAATGTTGTTAAACAGGCTACCTGGCTAACACCTGGGGTGGGTTTCTATATGAAAACCACCCTTTTTTTATGTGCACATTCTCAAAAATGACATTGATACGTCATTATTTTGCCGTAATTTAAGCGCGAATTTCGGGTATTATTTAACTAGAATTATGTTTATCAAACGGATAGCTGTACTCCTAATGGTGTTTCTTGGAGGTGAAGTTGCTTGGGCTCAAACCGATTCCATTGCTCCAAGCCTTAATGATTCTTCATTAATAACCTTTCTGCGAACTAATTACACTGCCTCTTCTCCAAAAGATTATGATGAAGCAAGAGATTCTATGTATACCTCTATTGATGTAGATGCTACCGATAGTCTCACTTGTGTGTATTCTGGGTTAAGGGCAGAAGCAGATGGTACACGCACCCCAAGTAATGGTTCTCAAAGTTTTAATACTGAGCATAGCTGGCCTCAGAGTTTTTATGATAACAATGAGCCTATGCGCGGAGATATTCACCACTTATACCCTACCTGGAGCTCGCCTAATTCGTCAAGGGGCAACCACCCTTTTGCAGAGATTGATGACAATCTTACTACTTCGTGGTGGTTTTGGGAAAATGGAGCTAGTGTCTCTTCTATCCCCTCTTCCAATATTGATGAGTACAGCGAATACTATAATGATACTTTTGAACCCAGAGAGGACCACAAAGGAAATGCTGCCAGAGCTATGTTCTATTTCTGGACGATGTATCAGACAAATTCAGATATCATAAATGACGCCTTTGATAATGAAGCCTTTTTCGATGGAATGAAGGAAACCTTATATCAATGGCATCAGGATGATCCTGTTGATGCCGCTGAAGTAGCCAGAAGCCTGCACATTGAGGAAGTACAGGGAAACAGGAACCCATTTATTCATGACACCACTTTGGTCAGAAGAGCTTATTTCTATTCGGAGAGTTCGTCTTCAGAAGACGATATTTATATCTCAGAAGTCTATGAAGCGAATGGAGGAACTGTCAAATACCTTGAGTTATTCAATAATTCTGATTCAACCATTAATCTTGCCACCGGCGACTGGGCGTTACTTAGGTATACCAATGATGGAACAAGCCCTTCTGTAACTATTTCTTTAACTGGCGAAATGCCTTCTAAAAGTTTTATTGTGGTGGGTGATGATAATAGCAGCAGTGGAGTACAAACCGTATTTGGAGAAGGTTTTGTTGATATAAATACCTCATCCGTAAACCACAATGGGAATGATAAATATGTACTGGTAAAGAACGCTACTTCTACCCCTGATACCATTGATTCGTTTGCCAAAGATAATATAGGAAGCAATTCCTCATTTGCTACAAACCAGGTTGCGTACCGTATTGCTTCAGCATTACCCAACGATGGAAGTTTTGGGCAAACATCTGTATCTAGTGATGGAGATACTGTTTCATCAGGTAACTGGGTAGTCTTCGATATATCGTCAAGTAATAGTAATGCAAGCCTTGTAGCTACTCCAGGTTTTAATCGAGGAATTGAGGCCACGGCTAAGCCAGGAGCGATAATATCCGGCTCCACGGGATGGCGTTTACTCTCAATTCCAATGAACGATGCTAACCTCTCCGAGATTTCAGACGATACAGCTATCCAGGGTGTAGATGATGCTTCGGCAGCAAACATATTCACGTACAATAGTTCTGGGTCTTACGATACTCCTGCCACCACAAGCACTACCCTCAATAGCGGTGAAGGATTGATCCTGTACTTCTTCAACAACGACACCCTCGGAAGCTCTTCCCTACCAATAAAATTTGATGTTTCCGGAGACGAGCCCTCGTCTGATGTATCTGTTACCCTCAATACCTCTACTACTGAGTCCGGGTCCTATTTTACCCTGGTTGGCAATCCGTTTCAAAGTAACTTTGATGCAAATTCTATCACGGTAGATAATCCATTACAAACAAACATTCACTTCCTTGAAAATGGACTTTACTCTCCGGAGACCAGAAGCTCCACTATTATAAGTCCGTGGCAGGGGTTTTGGGTTGAATCAGGAACATCTTCCCCTGCTACTTCAATAACTTTTCCAACAAGCGGTAAAGTAAACTCCTCTGCGACAGTCTATGCTTTTGCAAAAGCATCTGAAAAAACCATGAACGCCAGACTGAATCTTCGATCGAACTCATCCTATGACAAGGGGTGCAAGATCACTTTTAACTCTAATGCTACTTTGGGTTGGGATTTATTCGATGCTTCTAAGCTTAACCCAACGATCAGTAATTACGCAATTCTTGGGTGCCAGCTCGGAGATGAAGTTAAATCAGCGGAATCTCTTCCTTTTGATATTCCTGGTACATTACCCATTGATTTGTTTATTGAATCAAAGAATGTGGATGATACACTTCAATTTGAATGGGAAATTGATGAAGAGTTACTTTCTATGTATTCATTCCAGCTAATCGATACTGAAGCAGAAACAGGAATTGAGCTATCTGATTCTGAGTCTTATCAATTTGAGTATGAGTCAGTCCATGACGAACAACAAAAAAGAACTGTTTCCTTCGCCAAAAAAATCTTTTCCAAACACAACACTTCTTCCAGGTTCAGCCTGATTATTTCGAGAAAAACTGTTGTTAGTAACGATACTAACACTGATCGAGCCGATCAATTTATTGTTCACCAGAACTACCCAAATCCTTTTAACCCAAGCACATTAATTAGATTTGAATTGCCTTCTGCTAGCCAGACTTCAATTAATGTATATGATATAAGGGGGAGCTTAGTTCAAACCCTCGTTAATGGTGAGCTATCAGCAGGAACTCATTCGATTAGATTTAACGGAGAAAGTCTAGCAAGCGGTGTATACTTCTATACTATCCGTACTGCCCATGGGAGCATTACTCAAAAAATGCTCCTGGCTAAATAGCTATAGTGGGTCTTTTTTGGCTTTCTCAAGAAGAGAATAATCCGTTAGGTCGTATTGTATAGGTGTTACTGAAGCGAAGCCTTCATTAAGAATGTGAATATCTGCGTCACTTCCATCATCAAGCAATTCAAACCTTCCGGTTAACCAGTAATATGCACGATTCGATGGGTCTTGTCGCGCCTCGTATTCTTCTACATAACGGCTATCTGCCATCCTTGCCCATCTAATTCCTTTGAATTCTCCTGAAGGGGCATTCACATTTAGAGTCACTCCTTTTGGAAGTCCATTCTCAAGTACAAAACGGGTTACTCTTCGAGCTGCCTCTTTACATCCGGTTAAATCTGCTTCCCCATCATAATCGATACAACTTACCGCGATTGATGGATATCCAAGTACTGTTCCTTCGGTAGCTGCACTTACCGTACCGGAATAAAGGATATTAATTCCTGCATTACTGCCATGATTAATTCCGCTAAGGACCAAGTCGGGTTTAATCTCCAATAATTGATCATGAGCCAGCTTGACACAATCAGCCGGAGTTCCATTTATCGCCTGCCCTTTGAACTTACCTGCCACTTCGATGGCTTGTGACCTCAAGGGTTGTTCAATAGTAATGGCATGGCCTACTGCACTTTGCTGCCTGTCAGGAGCTACAATAATTACATCCCCGAATTCAGAAGCTACTTCCGCAAGTGCTTTTATCCCGTTTGAATAGATTCCATCATCATTACTAACAAGAATTAGTGGTTTCTTGTCTCTATTTATCATCCTCCGTATTGCTCCTCTTTATTTGGAAAATCCTTTTCCTTAATGTCTTTTATATAGTTTTGAACAGCGTCAGTCATGGTTGTATGTAGGTCTGCATACCTTCTCAAAAAACGAGGGCTAAAGCCTTTGTTCATCCCTAACATATCGTGAATCACAAGGACCTGTCCGTCACAATCTACTCCTGCTCCAATACCAATCGTAGGAATAGAGAGCTGTTCTGATACTTTCTTTGCCAGTTTAGCAGGAATTTTCTCAAGCACCATTGAAAAGCACCCCGCTTCTTCGAGTAGCTTTGCTTCTTCAATCAGGATATTAGCCTCCTCTTCATCCTGAGCCCGCACTTTATAAGTACCAAACTTATAAATGCTTTGTGGGGTAAGCCCAAGATGCCCCATTACCGGAATACCAGCATCTACAATCTTTCGAATTGTATTTAAGATGGGCTTGCCTCCTTCCATTTTCACAGCATGAGCGCCGGCTTCTTTCATCATCCTTCCGGCATTAATCAGGGCCTCTTTTGGAGTAATCTGATAACTCATAAATGGTAAGTCTGCGATAACAAGTGCACGGTCTACCCCCCTTACAACACATGATGTATGGTAAATCATATTCTCAAGAGTGATAGGTACGGTAGTTTCAAACCCTGCCATCACATTGCTGGCAGAATCTCCAACCAGAATTATATCAATACCAGCCTGGTCTACAATTTTCGCCATGGTGTAATCATAGGCAGTAAGCATGGAGATTTTCTCTCCATTTCGCTTCATGTCAACCACGGTTTGGGTGGTGATTTTCGCGGGACGATTTGTAACCGTTTGAGTACTCATTAACCAGCTTTTGGCACTACTGCAGCAGAAGCTTCCAGTTCACAGGTCACTTCTCCATCTACTGTGGCTTTACCAGTCATGGTAACAAAATTCCTTCTCATAGCACCTAGTTCTACTTCGAGCACTAATTGATCGCCTGGTACTACCTGCCTTCGGAATTTGCAATTCTTAATACCAGTAAACACCATGATATTATTATCAGGGTCTTCAACTTTAGTCTTCATTAGCATAATAGCCCCTGCTTGCGCAAGTGCCTCCACTTGAAGTACCCCAGGCATAATAGGCTGTCCAGGAAAATGCCCATTAAAAAAATCTTCATTCCCCGTCACATTTTTGATGGCTTTTATCTTGTCATCGCCCATTTCCAGAACCCGGTCTACTAACAAAAAAGGGTATCGATGGGGTATTACTTGTTTAATTTCTTCTATCTGCATGTATTTGGTTGGTTTAATAATCTCGGCGGTGAATATACAATTATTGAACTACACCCACATATACGTATGCTATGCCTCCGGTGAGCTTCAACTTACGTGTTTCGAAAAAGGAGCCGGCTTCTTCCATGAGTTTTAGGAACTTTTCTCCTGCAGGAAACATGGCACTGGTACGTGGCAGATACGTGTAGGCATCACGGTTTCCACTTAATAGACCGCCAACGGTGGGCATAATGTGTTGGCTATATAAATTGTATGGGTATTTAAGTACCCCTTTTGGCTGTCCAAATTCTAAAACGACCACTCTTCCTCCAGGCTTAACAACCCGGGCCATTTCTTTTAAGGCTGTAATGGGTTCGTCTACATTCCTAATGCCAAATGAGATACTCGCTATGTCAAAGCGGTCATCCTTATAGGGTAGGTTCATTGCATCTGCCACTTCAAAATCTACATCCAGGCCTTTTTTTTCTGCTTTACCCGGAGCTGATTCTATCATTGGAGCACAGAAATCTGTACCTAAAACATATCCTTCTTTACCTACTACTTTTTTAAACTCTATGGCCAGATCACCCGTGCCCGTAGCACAGTCGAGTACATGATCTCCATGCTTAGCTCCACTTTCCTGGATAGTTTTTTTCCTCCAGTGATGGTGCACTCCAAAGGAAAGAACGGTATTAACGCGATCATAATCGTCTGCGATATCCGCAAACATTGATCTTACTTTTTCACTCATTTAAAAACCTGTTTATTAACTCCAATACCTAACTCTAAAAGTACGGGTTTAATTCACTATAATCTTTATTTATAAGTGAACTCTTCCAGTTCCAGATGATCAATATTATTGAGTCTTACAGGGCTAAAACTCTTTCCATCCCATGTCAAATGGTTAATTGCTCCATTCTGATGCTGTATCTGATGCATATTCTTTAAACCCATTCCCAAAAACTCTGAGAGAAGCACTCTGATGAGCCGTCCGTGCAGCATAAACGCAATATATTTTTCTTCAGAAGACATCAGGATTTCCAAAAACTTTTCTCCCGCCCTTTTAAATACTTCTTCCGGAGATTCACCCCCTGGAATTTTAGTATCCGTTTCTCCGGATATCCAGGCCTTTTGTATCACTCTGATTTGATCTATTACTTCTTCAAAGGGCTTCCCCTCCCAATCACCAAAACTCATTTCATCCAATTCTTCATACTGATCAAACTCTAATCCTTTAGATTCTATAAGTGGTTTCGCTGTTTCTAAGGTTCTCACCAAACTACTTGTTATCACCTTCTGGATAGGAATATCCTTCAGGGTATTTGCTATTCCAACAGCCTGCTGTTTTCCCTTTTCATTAATAGAAGCGTTTATCTTTCTGCCCTGAAGTAAGTGATTCTTGTTGTTATCAGTCTCCCCGTGACGGATAATATAGATGTGTTTCATAATTGAAGCGATATATCAAGATGTTTAAATAGCATGTTTCTGTACAAATTTCTTAAACCGATATCAAAAGTAGTAACCTGGTTATTAGGATCATTTTTTTCAGACTTACTTAGCCAATTAACCCCTTTATCAGGATTTACTACTTTGGCCATGTTAACTCTCACTTTATACTTTTCGTCAAAAATAAATAGACCGTCCTTATACACATCTACCTCCATACTCATAACATATATAGGCCCAGGATCAATTATATTTACTGTAACTCCTTTTTTCACTGTTATGGCTTTTACCTTGAAAAGAAAACCTTCATCAGTATTGCTAGTAGATTCAATTCCTGTTATTTGACTTTGGTATCCATCTAAAATCGCCTGTAGATAGAATTCCCCTATTTCATCTACATGATTATTCTCTCTTATGATTTCAATGGCCTGGTCGTTAAAGAAAGAGGTCTTTGAAGTCAGAGTAACATTTTCGCCAATCACATTTATCACTCCCTCATAATTTATAAGAGGAGAAGTGGAAGCACACCCAGCTAATACAATTATGATTACCAGGCTTAGCCTATTTCTCATTGCCTTTCTTCCTTGTTTTGTGATAATTGGCAATTTCAATCAATTTATCCTGCATTTCATTCACATTACCAGTGAGTACCCCGTGTCTCATTCCATACCGGATAATCAACATATTCAAAATTCTGTCCTGCATTTCAACCAGAGGTTGCTTTGTTTTGCTCTGAATAAAGAGGATAAGTAGCCTCATCAGGCCAACTTTAAATAGAAAAAATAGTGCCAGCCCATACCACAATGCATTGAAATCTACATCAAGCCCAAAAGATGATATAGCGTCATTGAACGCAAAACCCATTAATAAAACAGCTGAAGCCACATAAACAAATCCATCAGTGGTTAACAACTTGATAAGCGGGCTTGATATTAGGTTTAGAAAGGCGCTGGTATTGAAAAACCAAATCAGAAAAAAAGCCACAGAGATAAAAAATGCAATTAAAGGATCAACAGAAACATAAACGAGTAAAAAGTAGAGGAATAGCGAAAGCCCATCCGCACTTTTAACCCATGCATCGGCTTCTTTAATAAGCCATTCCAGGGGTACTTTTTTGAGGAGTCCGGGAGCATAATTCTCTATTTGTTCAGAGTTAATATGGTACCAATTCCCATTCGAAGTGGTAATACCATCTTGCAACTCCATCATCTGCCATTTAAAACCATCTGTCCGCTGTGAACTCATGCTCAAAGATACTCTTAATCTTATAATGATTCAGGCTTGAGCTACCGTTATTATCATGGTTTTAGAAGCTCCTGCTTTTAGTAACGTTCCGGAGAGCTCAAAGGCTGTTGCCCCCGTTGTAAAAACATCGTCAACAATAATGCAGCTCTTGCCTTTTATCGATGCTGGTTCTTTGACTTTAAATGCATCCCCGATGTTTTCCCTTCGTTTGGCTAATGAGAAGCCCGTTTGTGTTCGGGTGTTTTTTATCCGGACGATAGTTTCAGGGTCGCATATATCCAGTTGCACTACTTCTTTAACTCCTTCTGCTATACTCCTCGCCTGATTATACCCTCTCTTTCTCCTTTTTTTGGGATGCAGTGGCACAGGGACTAGAATCGAATTATCGACATTTTCGAAGTAAGGATTATCAATCACGTTATTGGCAAGTGCCCGGCCCATATCATGACCTAAACCAGAAAGTCTATGGTATTTAAGGGCATGTAGCAGATCTTGCAAATAGCCGCCTTTGTCAAATTCCCATAGCGCATGCTGTAGTATAATTCCTTCAGGTAACATCGTATCACTGGAAATCTGCTTTTGATACGGGTTAGCTACTTCAAAACGAGATGAGATACAACTGTAGCACAAATGTTTTGAGCTTTGATGTAAATATCCACCGCAAACAAAGCATATGCTTGGAAAGAGTAACTCTCCTAAACCTTCACTTAATTGTTTTATTTGCTGATACATTTTGTGAATTAAAAATCTAAATGCTTGCTTTTGCAGTCCACATTATTTACTTAGTTTGCGGAAATTAAACAAAGTAGATAACCAACTTTTTGCGCATGTCCCTTGGGAAAGACCTCTCAATCATCCGTAAAGAACTAGGACTCAGCCTCGAAGAGATTCAAAGTTCAATCAAAATCCCTCTACTCACACTGAAGAGTATTGAAAATGATTCCATTTTTTCTTCAACAGAGCATAACAAAACCTATATAAGAAATTTTATTCGAAGTTATGCCCGGGCTCTAAAGCTTGATGAACAAGAGGTTGTTGATGCATTAGATGCATTTGAGGCTGGGATCTATGATGGAGAACTTCTTTCCAGGAAAGAAGAAGCGGTGCAAATGCCGGTTAAGGAAATTGAAAAAGATCCTGAGCCGAAAAAGGTTTCTACTCCTCCAAAAGAAGCTGAGACTAAACAACCAGAGCCCAAAGTTGAAAATGTTAACTGGGCAGATATGGGTAAAAAGTTCTCTCTTGAGGAAACAAGCTCTAAAACCTGGGTGGTTGTCCTGGTGGTATTCTTCATACTCGCCCTTTTAGCTACCGCCTTTTTCTTTAGGAATGATATAATTGGTTTCTTCAGCAGTGAAGATCCACAAACCAGTGAAGTTATCCCTACCATACAAACTCCTGAACCTGAGAATGGAGTTCTAGATACCCTTCAAAATTCTAACCCTCCTTCTTCCATAGATCCTATAACTACGCCAGGCTCTACGCTGCAGACCGAAACCTCAGAATTCATTTCAAACCCACCGGGAGAAATCAATACCGTAGCAGTTTATGCAGCATTTGATAAGCTTGAACCTGTACGAGTGACCAGTGACTTGAATTGGAGAACAAATCCGTTTTGGATGGAACAAGGTGAAGCTTTCTATTTCGATTTTAATGATACCCTGTTAGTTAGGGGTCAGTATTCCAGAATGCTTATCCTATACAATGGTCATGTGATAGAAAACATACGCCAACAGTATTATGACGTAGAGAGTGGATCAGTAATGATTACGAAAGGGGTGCTGGAAAATCCGATCTATCAAACGCCCCCTCCTGCTCTATTTCCTTATGAAGAAGGAGCGCCTGACAGCATTGTATATCGAATAAACTTCTAGCTCCTCGGCATGGATAGGAAAGAAGCCGAACAAAGAGTGCTCGTCCTCAAAGAGCTGCTCAAAAAAGCCAATGATGCTTATTATCAGGATGCTCAACCTTTCATGAGTGATAAAGAGTTTGATGAAAAACTCAAAGAACTGGAAGCACTCGAGACAGAGTATAATCTTGTTACCGATGACTCCCCTACGCAAAGAGTCGGCGGAGAAGCTTCATCAGAATTCGAGACAGTAATCCACCCGGTACCTCTTCTCAGCCTGGATAATACCTACAATGAACAAGAGCTGAATGATTTTGATGGAAGAGTACAACGAATCCTTGGACACTCTGACTATAACTATTTAGTTGAGCTAAAGTTTGATGGAGCCTCCCTCCGGCTAAGATATGAGAATGGGGAATTAGCTCTTGGTGCCACTCGCGGCAATGGCCAACAAGGAGATGATATCACAAGAAATGTGAAAACAGTTAGGGATATACCTTTAAAGCTTGTAGGAAATTACCCTCCCGTTGTAGAAGTACGAGGCGAAGCTTTTATGGAGCGGGAAGCATTCGCACGAATGAATCAAAAGAGAGAGGAAGAAGGATTGTCAGTTTTTGCCAATCCCAGGAATTCAACTGCAGGGTCTTTAAAAATGCAAGATCCTCGCGCCGTTGCACAGCGCCCAATTCGATTTTTTGCCTTCGATCTGCTTTTTGAGGACGAAGATGATTCAATTACGCAAGCTCAAAAAGTTGATCTGCTTAATAAATATGGATTGCCCGCAAATAAATACCCAAAAGTATGTGAGACCATAGAAGAGGTTCATCAAACAATAAAAGAGTTCGACGAACTGAGGCATACTCTCCCCTATGAAACGGATGGAGTGGTAATTAAGGTGAATCAGACCAACTTAAGGGCCCAACTTGGCAGTACATCTAAATTCCCACGCTGGGCAATTGCTTATAAATTCGAAGCTGAGCAAGCTATTACCGTTATAAATGATATCACCTTACAGGTTGGGCGGCTGGGAACTATCACTCCTGTTGCTGAACTAGAACCTGTTTTGTTAGCAGGAACAACTGTAAAACGTGCTTCTTTGCATAACGAGGAAGAAATACATCGTAAAGATATTCGCATTGGGGATACGGTGGTCGTGGAAAAAGCCGGGGAAATCATTCCCCAGGTAATAAGTGTGGTGAATCCTGATCGAAAAAAAAGGTCTCCTATTTTACGATTTCCAAGCAATTGCCCGGCTTGTAATGAAAAGCTTATTAAATACGAAGGTGAAGTAGCCTGGCGGTGTGTTAATCCATTATGCCCTCCACAAGTACGGATTAAAATTGAACACTTTGCTTCCCGTGATGCCTTAGATATTGAAGGCCTTGGAGAGTCGGTAGTTGATCAGCTGGTAACTGAAGGGCTGATTTCCAATTATGCCGATTTATATGAATTGAATATGGAACAGATTGTTCCTCTTGAGCGCATGGCCGAAAAGAGTGCGCAGAACCTTATCGATGGCATTAATAAAAGCAAAACCCAACCTTTCGAAAGAGTGCTTTATGCCCTGGGTATCCGGTTTGTTGGAAAAACGGTAGCTAAGGATTTGGCTAAAGCTTTTAAGAATATTGAGAACCTGCGAAATGCTACTGAGGAAGAACTATTGGCAGTAGATTCCATAGGCCCCAGAATAGCAGCTTCGGTTGTAGAATTCTTCAATCATGAGACCTACAAAGCCCTTACCGAAAGGCTAATTTCCTACGGATTGCAGTTCGAAATTGAAGAGGTTGAATTAGCTTCTAATGTATTCGAAGGGAAAACTATTGTATTGACCGGAACCCTTCCTACCCTTTCAAGAAAGGATGCCGCCGAGTTAATCGAACAAAACGGCGGAAAAACCTCTTCCTCGGTAAGTAAAAAGACCGATTATGTTCTTGCAGGTGAATCTGCAGGTAGCAAACTTACCAAAGCTCAGAATCTAGGGATTGAGATTCTGGATGAGAGTGAGTTTCTTTCAATGATAGGTGAATCATAGATTATGGATATTAATCCTTTAGATACCGAACAAATAGGGATCAAAACCCTCGAAAAACATCTAATCCGAACTAAGAGTGATGCTTCTCTTAAAATCGGTATCCCCAAGGAGAACTCAGTAGATGAAAAAAGAGTGTCTTTGACTCCTGGAGGAGTTTCAATACTTCGAGCTAATGGCCATGAAGTGTTTATCGAAAAAGGAGCGGGTAATGAGGCGAACTTCACAGATAGAGATTATGCAGAGGCAGGAGCTGAAATTGCCCTTAGCACCGATGATGTCTACAAAAAATCAGAGCTGATTCTGAAAATCGCTCCCCTTTCACCTGAAGAGTATGAATACCTACAGCCCAATCACACCTTAATTTCGGCACTGCACCTTGGGAGCCAAACGAAAGAGTATTTTGATGCTTTAGCAGAAAAGAATGTAACTGGGATTGGCTATGAGTTTATTCATGGTAACGATAAGGAATTCCCTATTGTCCGAATGATGCACGAGATAACCGGTTCGATTGCTGTGCAAATAGCTGCCCATTATCTCGAAAGCAGGAGTAATGGTCAGGGTATCATGCTTGGAGGAATCTCGGGAGTTCCGCCTGCTACTGTGGTAATCCTAGGAGCTGGAATTACGGGTGAATATGCAGCACGTACCGCTTTGGGCTATGGTGCCCAGGTTTTTGTGATGGATAATGATCTAACAGCCCTGCGCCGACTTGAAAATGCTCTTGACCGTAGAATTATTACGGCAGTAGCAAATCAGCAATACCTCAGTAATGCCTTGAAGTTCGCTGATGTGATTATTGGAGCGGCTATGGCCGAAGGCGAACGTTCGCCGTGTTGGGTGACTGAGGAAATGGTAGCAGGCATGAAGGCAGGTAGTGTGATTGTGGATACCGTTATTGACCAGGGAGGATGTGTAGCAACCAGCCAGGCAACTACCCATTCAAATCCAATTTTCAGTGTTCATGATGTTACTCATTATTGTGTACCAAATATTCCGGCAAACGTAGCCAGAACAGCTACCTATGCACTGAACAACGTACTTGTTCCCTATGTGTTGGCCATTGGTGATGCGGGAGGGGTAAAAGAATGCTTATGGGAAAATGTAGCCTTAAGAAATGGCACCTACGCTTATAAGAAGCATATCACAAAAAAATCAATTAGTGAGATGTTTGATATCCCCTACCGCGGTATAGAAATGCTGATCGCTTCCCAAATATAATTTTGAATGATTATTTATGGATTTTGAATTAAGCTGATGAGATATTCCTACAGCTTAATTCAAAATCTATAATTCAAAATTTCTCTTGTCCGAACTTTCGCATTCAAATTATATCCGAATAAGCCTGATTAACTGGATTCTCAGTGTTCCATTAATCGTTCTCTTTGCCTGGCCATACTATTATGCCGCAAAATTATTGGGGATGATGGAAATGCTAAGGTATTTGGGGGCCTTTATGTTTTCCATTCCTTTTATGATGACTATCATTCATGGACATGTAACAATGGCTTTAGGCTCCTCTCACCGCAATCACTATTACGATTGGCTGCTAGACCACCCCTACTCCTATGGACTTTTTTTCCATCAAATGATGGTGAAAACCAGGTTTAGGTTGGTGTTACTTATTCTGAGTCTAATCTTTTTACCAGTTGGGTATTTATTGAGCTTTTAGAGATCGGTTAATCTAATAAGTCTATTTAAGAATCAGATATGAGCTAATACCTACCTATAACTACCAATCGAAATAAGATTTCGAGATTTTAAATCTAGAATAAAATATGCAAGCATGGACTTTAGTCCTGCTCTCCCTTAAGGATTAATTCTTTCAATTCCTCTGCATAGCTCAACCCCTTATGATGCTCTTCTTGATTGTAAATATATTTTCGGGTTTTCATGACATCACACTCCGATACTGAAAAGATTCCATATCCTTCTTGCCATTCAAATGGTTCTTCTAAAATGATATTCCTATTTATCCAGTAAGATGACTCTCCCTTTAATAATTTTATGATTTCAGCTGGGCTTTGTGATGTTCTCAGTCGAAACAAACAATGAATATGATCTTCAACACCATTTATTGTATCTAATTGAATCCCATTCTTCCAGGCATATTCTTTAATGTGATTGAATACTCTAAACCGAAATGACTTACCAAGAATTTGAATCCTATCTTTTGTACTCCAAACGGAATGCAGCCATATTATTGCTAAATGCTTAGCCATCTTTTTATTTCTATTAATCGCAGGGTTTAAACCCATGCTTTTTTATGACCTGACCAAATCACCGTACAGAGATAAAAATATAAAACCTCTTTAACTCTAAACTAAACAGCCTCTCCATTCTTAATAGCTTCAACCACACTGGGATCTAACAGTGTTGAAGTATCTCCCAAATTGTCCAAATCCTGGGCCGCTACTTTTCTTAGAATCCTACGCATGATCTTACCGGAACGTGTTTTAGGAAGGCCAGGAACTACCTGAATTTTATCTGGTTTAGCAATTGGGCCGATAATCTTAACTACCAAATCAAGGAGTTCTTTTTTGAATGCAGCTGTATCCGTTATTTCTCCATCGCAAATCATAAATGCAAAGACCCCTTGCCCTTTAATGTCATGCGGATATCCCACAACAGCTGTTTCCACTACTTTAGGATGTTCGTCCAAAGCATTTTCAATTTCTGCCGTTCCTAACCGATGCCCAGACACATTGAGTACATCATCAACCCTTCCAGTGATACGATAATATCCGTCTTCATCCCTGCGGCATCCATCCCCAGTGAAGTAATAGCCTTTGTAAGCTGATAGATAGGTTTGCTTGTACCGTTCATGGTCTCCATAGACAGTCCGGGCTATTGAAGGCCATGGGTGTTTGATGCATAAATTTCCTTCTACTCCATTTCCTTCAATTTCTTTCCCGGTTTCGTCCATCAATACCGGGAAAATTCCTGGAAGCGGTAGTGTAGCAAAGCCAGGTTTAGTTGGGGTAATACCTCCTAAGGGAGAAATCATAATCCCTCCTGTTTCTGTTTGCCACCAGGTATCAACAATGGAACATTGATTATTACCTATATGGGTATGATACCAATGCCAGGCTTCTTCATTAATAGGTTCGCCAACCGATCCCAATATCTTAAGTGAGCTTAGGTCATATTTTCGAACGAAATCAAGGTCAAAGCTCATCAACGCACGAATTGCAGTTGGAGCCGTATAGAAATGAGTGACTTTATACTTCTCCACTACTTCCCAAAACCGGCCTGCATCCGGATAGGTTGGCGTTCCTTCAAAAATAATTCCGGTTGTTCCAGTAAAAAGAGGGCCATAGATGATGTAGCTATGACCTGTAATCCAGCCCGCATCAGCGGTACACCAGTAAATATCATCAGCACCTACCTGGAATACGTTTCTGAATGAATAGCTGGTATACACCATATATCCGCCACAGGTATGAACCACACCTTTTGGCTTGCCTGTAGAGCCGGATGTGTAGAGAATGAAGAGCGGGTCTTCCGAGTCCATTTCCACTGCTTCATGTTGCTTTGAGGCATTTCGAATTAAGTTATGCCACCACTCATCTCTGCCTTCTACCCAATCGATATCCCTATTAGTCCGCTGGCATACAATTACATTTTTAACCGAAGGGCTGGTTTCGAGCGCTTCATCGGAAATATCTTTAAGGGGAACGTGCTTATCCCCTCTTCTCAAACCATCATTGGTGATTAGCATCTTAGCCTCACAGTCATTGATTCGTTCACTCAACGACTGAGCCGAGAATCCTGCAAATACAATAGAGTGTACTGCTCCTATTCGGGCACAGGCCAACGCTGCGATGATTAGCTCGGGAGTCATCGCCATATAGATGCAAACACGATCCCCTTTTTCTATTCCTTTGCTTTGCAGCACATTTGAAAATCGGCAAACATCTTCGTGAAGCTGTCTGTACGTAATTGTTCTTCGAAAAGAATCAGGGTGATTGGGTTCAAAGATAAATGCTGTCTTATTGCCAATGGTATTGAGATGGCGATCGAGTGCATTTTCGGTAATATTCAGTTTACCTCCTTCAAACCATTTGATATCAGCAGTTTCAAAACCTCCGCTTTGTACAGTGTGCCATCTCTTTCTCCAGTAAAAGGTTCCGGCTTCATGCTCCCAAAAAGCCAGACGGTCTTTTTCACTGGCATCAAAAGTTTCCTGGTAGTTATTGAACGATTTTATATTCAGCCACATTTTCCGTCAAATTGGTTAGGTTTCGAAGTGTCGAATGTTGACGCTTTTTAGGCGCATAAGCAAGAATAAATTCTATTGAATAAGCAGGTATTTAAAGGTGAACAAATTGTTGAGGAATGGTTTAATTCTAAGGGATGGACCATCTTTCCATTTCAGCAGGAAGTTTGGGATCATTTTCTAAGTGGAAAGAGAGGCCTGCTTAATGCTCCAACTGGAAGTGGTAAGACTTTTGCCCTTTGGATGCCTAATATCATTAAGTGGATCAATGAGCACCCGGATGATTACTCCGAAAAAGAGTCTAACGGGCTTAAAGTACTATGGATAACTCCGCTTAGAGCCTTGGCAAAGGATATACAAAGTGCCCTGCAAACTTCTTTGGATGAAATGGGAATCCCCTGGGAAGTAGGTAGAAGAACCGGGGATGTATCCCAATCAATAAAGCAAAAGCAAAACCGGAAGATGCCGGAAGTGTTGATTACCACTCCAGAAAGCATCCATATTCTGCTCGCCCAAAAGAATTATGAACGCCACTTCAAAAAGCTGGATGCCATTATCATTGATGAATGGCATGAGCTATTGGGCTCTAAAAGAGGTATACAAGTTGAGTTAGGGCTATCAAGATTAAAAGCATTAAGGCCTAGTCTTTCCATTTGGGGGATTTCAGCAACCATTGGAAATATAGATCAGGCACTGGAAGTACTCTTAGGCAATGAATTCAACTCCTCTGATAGCGTAATTGTAAAAGCTGATATCAAAAAGGATTTAGTTATTGAATCTGTTTTGCCAGATGAGATTGAAACCTTCCCCTGGCATGGACATTTGGGACTCAATCTTTTGCCCAAAATCCTACCGATAATTGATTCCCATACTTCCACTTTGATATTCACAAATACAAGAGGCCAGTCAGAAGCCTGGTTCCAAAGAATATTGGACGCCCGTCCCGACTATGCCGGCACTATAGCTTTGCATCACGGCTCATTAGATAGAGAAGTAAGGGACTGGGTTGAAAAATCACTTCATGAAGGGATTCTTAAGGCAGTAGTGTGTACTTCCAGTCTTGATTTAGGTGTGGATTTTAGCCCGGTTGATACCGTAGTCCAAATTGGTAGCCCAAAAGGAATCGCCCGTTTCTTACAAAGAGCTGGAAGAAGTGGTCACAAACCCGGAGCAACCAGCTCTATCCATTTTGTTCCTACTCATGCCCTGGAATTAATTGAAGCAGCAGCCTTAAAAAATGCAGTAGATGAATCTGAAATGGAAAGCCGGGAACCTATTCTAAAACCCATAGATGTTCTCGTCCAGTATTTGGTAACGTTGGCTGTTTCTGATGGCTTTAATCCCAATGATCTATTTCAAGAGATTAAATCTACATTCGCCTACCAAACATTAAATCGTGATGAGTGGGAATGGGCACTACAATTTGTTACTACCGGAGGAAAATCCTTAAGTAATTATCCTGAATATTCGAAAGTAATTGTTGATGAAGAAAACATATACCGGGTTGAAGACAGAAAAATAGCACGAAGGCACCGCATGAGTATTGGTACTATTACCAGTGACTCTTCGCTTAGGGTTCGATATTTAAGTGGAGGATCGTTAGGCTCTATTGAAGAGACATTCATTGCAAGCCTTAATATTGGAGATAAGTTCTGGTTTGCGGGAAGAAACCTGGAATTGATTCAAATTAAAGAAAACACTGCATTCGTAAGGAGAGCGAAAGGATCCAAGTCAAAAGTTCCAAGCTGGCAAGGTGGACGTATGTCACTTTCTTCAAATATGTCTAAAATCCTTCGAAGAACTATGCAGAAGGCAATTGCTGGAAATACTGGGATGATCGAGCTAGATACGATCTCCCCAATTTTAGATGTCCAAAAAGACTGGTCTATTTTACCGGGTGAAAGTCAATTCCTGATTGAGAAGAGCTTTTCAAGAGAAGGTTGCCATGTATTCTTCTATCCTTTTGAAGGCCGCTATGTTCACGAAGGGATGTCTGCTGTTCTAGCCCATCGCATTTCAAAGATGAAACCCATTACCTTCTCCATTGCCATGAATGATTATGGGTTTGAATTACTATCTGATCAGGATATTCCTATTGAAGAGGCATTAGAGAACGATGTACTCTCACCTGATAATTTATCTGAAGATATCCGATCTAGCCTCAATAATACTGAGCTGGCCAAGAGAAAATTCTGGGAAGTAGGACAAGTTGCTGGCTTGATTTTTCATGGATTCCCGGGAGAGCAACGCAAGACCAAGCATTTAAGGATGAACTCCAGCTTATTGTTTGATGTATTTGCTCAATATGAACCAGACCATTTACTCATCCAACAGGCTTTTGATGAAGTCATGTTTTTCCAACTGGATGAAATTCGGCTCCAAAAAGTGATGATGAAAATCCAACACCAGGAAATAGTATTAAATCATACGGAACGCTTTACTCCCTATGCATTCCCAATAATGGTTGACCGTTTACGGGGAAAACTGAGTTCCGAAAAATTGATTGATCGGATACAAAAAATGCAACTACAGCTAGGAAAGCATATTAAATGAACCAGGAACAGGGCTTTAAGACAATTGTAAATAATCAGGAGTTCATCCTGGCATCAGAAAAAGCTCTATTCTGGATTGAGCAACAGACATTGATACTTTCTGATCTTCACCTTGGAAAAACGGGGCATTTTCAGAAATCCGGAATTCCGGTACCAAGTGGTGTAAATAATGAAAACCTGGAAAGGCTTGATACGTTAGTTAGTCGGTTTGAGCCTCTTCATATTTTCTTTCTTGGCGACTTATTCCATAGTGATAAGAACCAGGAATGGGATCTATTTAAGGATTGGCGAGCTAGTTATCCATCCATACAAATGATTCTGGCAATGGGTAATCACGATTTCTATTCTCCCGAAGAATATGAAGCACTAGGTTTAATCTGTGTTTCTTCTATTAATGCCCATTCATTTATCTTTTGCCACGATCATACATTGATCAATCCTACTGACGATTATATCATCTCAGGACATATTCATCCTTCTGTAGTTTTAAAAGGAAAAGCCCGGCAAAAGCTTCGAATACCCTGCTTCTATTTTGGAAATCACTTTGGGCTATTACCTGCATTTGGAGGATTCACTGGAACCCATCCAATAGCACCAAAACGAGGTGAACAGGTATTTGGCATTGTGAATAATGAAATAGTTGAAATGACCTAAAACCGTTACACCTGGTGGGAGAAAAATTTTTTTAGGTATTAACTTATTACTACAGAAAGATTTACAAGAATTGTTACACTCGCAAAAATTAATTTTTACTCATTCGATTTCCGCTTATAGCAGTGATGTAATCGGCTGAGAATCCTGGATTTCCTTGTTCTTACATTTGCGCTACTCAGCCCAAACTCCTCTGTTGCTTCTTCTGTGGTAGCGTCTGGTTTATCGATGAAATATTCAATAAACTTCTTCGACTTGCTTTTTAATTCATTGAGGCATTCCTCAAGAATTCTTTGCCTTTCTTTATCTAATAAGTTTTTGATTTGCTCCTCAGGCTCATAAAGAACATTGAGCGCTTCCTCTTCATACTTGAATTTATGTTCTCTTTTACTGTACCGGAGATATTCGTGCCTACAGGATTTAATCAGATAGCTAAAAATATATTTTTTCTCCTTGATATTATCCTTCCGGATTTGTTCAAATACATCCAGGAAGGCCTGTTGAACACATTCTTCTGCGGAGTAGCGCTCTGCATTCATTACTACCACCAGGTAATCCTCTAACCGTGGAGTAAGTTCCTTGATAAGTCTCGCCGATGTAGTTTCGTCACCTTTTTGAAGAGCTACAACTAACTCAGAATAATCAACTCTATTTTTTGTCAAAAGAAACGACTAAAAGTTACTGTTTAGAACTACTTAAAACGCAAATTCTGAATAGCTTTTTCCGAGAGAATATAAAACTCTGTCTGATACTAAAAAACTATTATATGATTCAATTTTGCGCTTTTTGAAAGCAAAGATTAAGAAGTTTTAATAAAAATTTGGAGAGTTTGAAATTTTTAGGGTAGGTTAAAAGTGTAACAAAAGAGGTAAAAAAATCTCTTAATCTGGACTATAATTATAAATTCTAAAATCCATATAAAGATCAATTTTTTCGTAACAAATTCGATATAAGAAACTCTTTATCTGGACTAATAATGTAATCTAAAATCAAATACAATTATCATGAAATCACTTAAGTCTCTATTTACTCTGCTTACCCTGGTTGCTATCTCTTTTGCTTGTGCTCCAGCTAATCAAACTCCAGCTACTACCGAAGCAACTCAGCCAGAAGTAGAAATCACCATTACCGATGACGCAGCATTTGCAGGTACAGATCCTACCCGACCGATCATCAACAAGCCAAAACTTTAATTCTCTCTTAACTCACAACTATAAAACTCTATTGTCATCATGAAATCACTTAAGTCTCTATTTACTCTGCTTACCCTGGTTGCTATCTCTTTTGCTTGTGCTCCAGCCAATCAAACTCCAGCTACTACCGAAGCAACTCAGCCAGAAGTAGAAGTCACCATTACCGATGATGCGGCATTTGCAGGTACAGACCCTACCAGACCAATCGTCAACAAGCCAAAACTTTAATTCTCTCTTAACTCACAACTATAAAACTCTATTGTCATCATGAAATCACTTAAGTCTCTATTTACTCTACTTGCCCTGGTTGCTATCTCTTTTGCTTGTGCTCCAGCCAATCAAACTCCAGCTACCACCGAAGCAACTCAACCAGAAGTAGAAATCACCATTACCGATGATGCAGCATTTGCAGGTACAGACCCTACCAGACCAATCGTCAACAAGCCAAAACTTTAATTCTCTCTTAACTCACAACTATAAAACTCTATTGTCATCATGAAATCACTTAAGTCTCTATTTACTCTACTTGCCCTGGTTGCTATCTCTTTCGCTTGTGCTCCAGCCAATCAAACTCCAGCTACCACCGAAGCAACTCAGCCAGAAGTAGAAATCACCATTACCGATGATGCAGCATTTGCAGGTACAGATCCTACCCGGCCGATCGTAAACAAACCAAAACTTTAATATTTCTCTTTTTTGATGTGAAAGAATGACTTTTGAGATGTACATTCTTTTATGAAGATCATATTATTACTGTTTGGGTTATTCTATACTGCGGAAGCAAGTTTAGATGAACAGCTTATAAATCAGACGTACAGATACATTGAAGGAATTGAGAAGGAAGAAAATCTTTCAGAAAATTTCTGGGCACTAAATGAAGTCTTTTCTTCAACCTGCCAGATAAACAATTCTGTTTCCCGAGCAATTTTTGGGTCAACGAGTAGTATAAAGCATTTCTTCTCAGAATTTGGGTGCGGAGAAGATGAAACATCGAATAATATAAACAGGCTCTCTCGATTAAGCGATTTTGCCCTTAAAAACGGTGACGCTAAGATTGCCAGCCTATATATTCTACTAGAACCATCTGAGGTTCAAAGGACTATATTTTTCGAAGACTTTTTTGAAGCTTGGTCTGAAAGTACTGATCCTGAAATATTATCATTACTTGTCAGTATTAATGATAGGACTAAACCGGATATAAATATTTTATCGAATCCGGATATAGATTTAGTCATATATGGAATCCTTTATACAAACAACACAAGTAATCTCCTCGATTCCGATTTTCTAAACTCCCTTGCAGATACCTGGGTTGAGTACTTTAGAAAAGAAGGTTTCAATAACGATCTTAACGACTCCATAAGATTGGTCAATCTCATAACTATCCTATTTGAGATTGACCAATATGGAGATCTCATACACCTCTTCCCTTTTATTCACAGTGAAGAGTTTTTCCTGTTTCAACAGATAAATCCAGATACTATAACGTAGCAAGTTATTCCCTATTGATAATCGGTAGATATGATGAATCTCTGCGTGTATTGAGAGAAAAGCTGATTCCAATCTCAGGATACCTGAATCTAGCAGACTTGTATGAACAGGCGATTTCAAGAAAAGGACTTAGCCTGTACTCATTAGGTAAATTTGACGAAGCAAGAATTGAGTATGAAAAACTCTATAATGATCCGAATAGCTCTATTTCTAAATCAGAATTATTCAATAACCTGAGCCTTTGTTATAGGAAACTTGGACAGCGAAATAAGTATTTAAGCATGCAATTGGAGGCACTGGAACAGGCTCAGCAAGCTTCTTTATATAAAGATGAGCTCGTAATACTGCATAACCTTTTCAGCTATTACACTTCCATCAAGGATGCTGAAACTGCAATAAGCTACCTGAATAGAGCAGAGAATATTGCAAGAGAAAATGATGATAAGTATGAGTTGGCAGTACTGCATTTTTTCTCAGGTAATTTTTATTGGGAGTACTACAATGATGCTGAGAAAGCACTTAATGAACTCCACCTGGCTCAGGAAGAATTTGACCCCGTTAATAATTTTCGAAACTATGTTGGTGCGCTACAAGAAGAAGCCGGAATTTTAGTTTCCACTAAGCAGTGGCATAAAGCTTATGAAAAGTATCAAACACTAAAAGAGCTTTCTATTCAAAGCTCAAATACCTCCTTCTACCTGGAATCATTAATAGGGCTTACCAAGATCGCGTTTGAACAAGACAATCTTGTAGAGGCTTCCGAATTACTTTCTGAGATAAACATATACCCTCTTGATAATATAGAGTTTGAACTTTTGGTAGAGTACAGAACGATTGAAGCTCAATACTTACAAAAAACAGGGGATCTACGCGGAGCACTTACACAGTTAGAACCGGTTATTGAGCAAATTGTGAATAGAGAGCGGACAAACATCAACTCTCAAACCGGGTTTTGGTCCATTCAACCGGAATACCTGGATGCTTTTAATGCATTCATAGGAATGACTCTTGAGTCAAACCGAACAGCAAAAGCAGTTCAGTTGCTGGATGAAATAAAGACTATTAATGACGCTGCACTGTATAATAGCCCGATTCTTCGTGCTAACCGTCTTTCTGAACAAGACCTTGCACAAGATCAAATGCTGAATAATCAGATTTTAAGATTAAGAACTCAGTATTTAAATGTATCATCAACCACCAGAAAGCTGAGCCTAAAGGCAGAGATAGACCGGCTATCTGCTGAAAGGGAGCAAATCCTCAATAAAATCAGGAGAAATACAGCCATTGAACAAGCTTCGATCTGGTCTGCTCAGCGTAAGCTCTCACAGGAAGAAATGATTGTTCATTTTGCTGAAGTTGGCGATGTGCTTTACATAAGCTATATCACAAGAGATGATGTACACATATCCCCAATTGAGTTTAGTGCTGAGACTAAGCAATTATTCACTTCTGCGGCAAATAGTCTGGCGTCCTCCAAAACGAATTTGGAAGAGCTTTACCAGGTATATGAAGTTCTTAATATCGGCCAGGAGATACCATCTTCTATAAGCAAGCTGACAATAATCCCCGATAATTATTTATACAGAATTCCTCTCGAGGTACTGCCAATAGTTAGACCAGAAAGTACAACCAGTTATGGCTCCGCGAGATACTTGATTGAGGATTTTACCATAAGATATTTCACCTCCCTTCATGAATTCCATGATAATAATCGCGCGAAAAAATCAAACCAGGATATAAGTTTCTCAGCTTTTGCTCTTTCAAATTTTGAGCTATCTGGAAATGAACGGCTAAGTTCTCTTCCATTCGCTACTAAGGAAGTGAGGGAAATAAGTGGGCATATGCAGAACTTCGAAAACAAAGAGGTTTTCCTCGAAAGAAATGCTACCAAAGCTTCCTTCTTGGATATGGTAGCAAACTCGAAAATTATTCATGTAGCTACCCATAGTGAAGTATCTGAGCACGATCCATTATTCTCTACTATTTACCTTAGAGATGAAGTTGGCGGTGGCTTTGAACCTTTGTATGCTTATGAGCTTTTTGAAGCAGATATGAACAACCAGTTCATAATGCTGAATTCCTGTAGTTCGGGTTCCGGAAGTTACCTGCAAGGCGCTGGAGTAGTTGGAGTAAGCAGGGCTTTGAGATATGCGGGCGCTAAAAGCCTGGCTTTAAACCTTTGGTCTGTTAATGATAAATCTGCTTCTGAATTTGCTTCAAGCTTTTACTCGGATGTCAACAATGGGATTTCAAAAGCTCAGGCAATGAGATCAGCAAAGTTAAACTTATTGAAAACCGGTAATGCAAACCCCTATTACTGGGGTGCATATATGCTGATTGGTAACCCTTCCCCATTAACAGAAAAGCCAGCAAAAGCTGGCCTTCTTTATCCAATATTCTTTGTAATAATAATTGGTGGGGTTTATTTGATCAGGGAAAACTCTTTGTAATATTCCTTTTAACGGCTTTCCTCAAAAGCATCAAGATAAGTTTTTGCTATTCTGCTATAGCCCTGATCTAAATCATATACATTTTTGAAAGCAGACTCGGCTTTATCTAGCATATCCAATTGAAGATATGTATTAGCCAAATACCAATATCCCTTTTCAAGGCTCAGAAGTTCAATAGAACTTTGGCTAATTACCCGCTCAAAATTTTGAAGAGCTGCTTCATATTCTCCATAATTGTATTGGATTGAACCTAGCGTAAGAGAAATTTCAGCCACTAAATTTGGCTCTTCAGTACGATCAATTTCCTTTTCTAACAAAGTTACTGCCTGCTCTACATTTCCATTATTTGCTAATTCAATAGCCTGTGCTATAACTTCTGAAGGATTAAATATCTCGGTTTCAGTTCCACGAATATTTCCTAAATCAAGCTGATTTTGAGGCTGCAACGAAAAGCTTTGCTCGTTTCCGGAGAAATTGAAAACTCCAATTACACCGATGATAATTGCTACAGCTGCTGCTGTTCCGTAGTTAACCACTTTACGCAACCTGTAAACAGGTGCGGCGGCTCGTTGTTCTCTTTGCGATTCAATAACAGCCTTAATATTGGCAACGCTTTTGGTATAGTCCAGGTAATAGCCATCCTGGATTAATTCAGCCCATAACTCATCGACCTGGTCTTGGCTTAGCTTCCCATTGACGTAAAGGTCAATTTTATGCTCCAAGTCTTTTTTGACATTACTTTCTATCATTATCTGATCGTTAGATATTGGTTTTATATTTATCTCTATTATTGGGATTTATCTAGTTGAGCAAAAAATACCGTCTTTTTTTGTTCACTGTTTTGTCTAATACCCTTTCCCTATAAAATCAGCAATCAAATTATTTGCTCATTAATTTGGTTGCATTCGATATAAAAGAGAAAGATGTTAACTAATTGTTACACCAATAATTGAAAATATTTTTTAACTACAATTCGTGTTAGAAGAGTTACTCGTTTGCTCAAAATGACAATTCTTAAAAACTTCTAATAAACCCTTTCTGGCAATACTTTATTATTTAATATCAATGAAAATAACACTATTAGCCCCAAGACTACTTACTGCACTTCTTTGTGTATTTTTGGTTAATTGTAGCTCCCCAAATGAAACCAGTGTCAATGGAACTATTGACTATGTAGGAAATGCAGATCTTTACATCGAAGTCTCACCTTTACACTACAAATATTCCGCTAAAGAACGGTATACCATTGACGTAGATAATGAAGGTCAGTTTGAGATTTCATTCCCCGTAAATACTCCAACAATAGCCTGGATAGCAATACAAGATGAATCATACCCGCTTTATGTAGAACCTGGAGCATCTACTTCTATAGATATAAAGCGAGCAGCTTTCCCTTATGAAGTAACTCTGTCAGGAGACCATATAGAGCTTAACAATACCTATCAAGCGTACCTGGAAGAAATTGAAGGCCTGGATGCTGTTATAAAGGCAGAGATGGATAAATTTAAGGTTGGTTTAAAAAATTCAGCGCTTGCATACAGTAAGGAAAAACTCAATAGCGCTGAGAAGTATTTAAAAGGAACAAATTTTAATCCACTGTACGAGAAGGTGATTGGAGAAGACCTAGTGCTAAAACTCCGTGCTGTGGAATATTCAGATCGCCATATTCGAAATTATGATGCGGATGAAGGTCGCCAAAGGGTTGTAGAAGAAGCGCTAAGCAAAGATTTCTTCTCGCTTGACATCCTGGAATCACAACGCGCCGGAATACGTGATTTTACGCATTATTACTCCAGGACTTTCGGAGTATATGATAGCGTTGTAAATGCTTTTCAAATGAACCTGGCTGAATATGATATAAAACAAGTTGCTTATCCTGAACTCGACGAAAAGAGAACACAAGTAATTGAATATATCGAAGACCGGGAGGCCAAAGCCTATGCAGAAATGTTTTTAGTTGCTGAACGAATTGGAGAACAGCCATTTAGTATCTCAGAACCCAGCTATTTAAAATATTTAGAGGATTATCCTGAATTTGAAAAATACACGGAGTTTCTTAGCTGGTTTTATAATGAGATTAAATCTGTCTCGCCAGGTCAGCCAGCTATTCCATTTGCTATTCCAGACCGTGAAGGCAACATTCATACACTTTCTGATTATGAAGGAAAGTTTATTCTTCTCGATTTTTGGGCAGGTTGGTGTCAGCCCTGTCTCGAGGAATTTCCACATATGAGAGAGATTTACAGTAGTTATAGTAGGGACAATTTAGAAATAGTCGCAATATCTACTGAGGTGGATAGTTTGGTGTGGATACAGGACATCACCCGTTTTCAAAATCCATGGCCTCAACTCTATGGTGGTAATGGAATGGAACAAGAAACGTTCAAAAAGTATAAAGGGGGTGGAATTCCTTTTTATATTTTAGTCGATCCTGATGGAAATATCATACGATATAACGATATTCGACCTTCATTCAATTTTACTGAAGTACTCGATAACTTAATTGAGGAACATAAAAATTCATCTTCTACCCCTTAATGAGATTAAAAGCATTAATAGTCCTTACCATTTTCATCATAGGTTGTTCAGCCAAACCCGTTGAAGAAACCTATCAAACTTCCTTTACCGACCAGGAACTTGGACAACTATTGGTTATTGGTTTTAGAGGTACTGAAATCAATTCAGAAAGCAGCATTGTTCAGGACATCAAGAACTATAATATCGGCGGCGTAGTGCTGTTCGATTATGATGTCGAATCCAAATCCTATGGAAGAAATATAGAATCAGATGACCAGCTCCTTAAGTTGGCAAGTGCATTAGTTGCTTACTCTTCCACCCCTCCCATTATTTCGATTGATCAAGAAGGTGGACAAGTTGCTCGCCTAAAACCAAGTATGGGATTTCCTAAAACAGTTTCGGCACAATACCTTGGTGAGTTGGATAATGAAGATTCAACTCGACATTACGCCAGAACAATGGCTCAGGAGTTCATGGTGGTAGGAGTGAATACAAATTTTGCTCCTGTATTGGATGTAAATACCAATCCTGATAATCCGGTAATTGCAAAGTACGAACGAAGCTATTCTGATGACCCCTATGAAGTAGCCGAACATGCTGGCTATATGATTGATGAATTTGATGTGGAAGGTATTCTTACCGTACTCAAGCATTTTCCAGGGCATGGCAGCTCGTCGGAAGACTCACATCTTGGCGTAACCGACGTAACCAATAGCTGGAGCCCGGATGAGTTGATCCCTTATGAAATTCTATTCGCTGAGAAGACTATAAATGCAGTGATGACTGCCCACATCTATAACGCCAATATTGATCCAGATTGGCCTGCTACCTTATCCCCGGCTACTATCAATGGGTTACTGAGAGATTCTCTGGGCTTTGAAGGTGTTGTATTCTCCGACGATATGCAGATGGAAGCAATACGAGCCGAGTATGGTCTGGAAACCGCTATTGAACAAGCATTAAATGCAGGTGTGGATATTTTGATTTTTGGAAACAACCTGGTTTATGAAGAAGACATCGCAAAAAAAGCGATTCATACCATTCAAAAGTTAATAGCTGAAGAAAGAATAAGTGAAGAAACGATCAATGCTGCACTTGAAAGAGTTGGCAAGCTTAAAAAGGATGTAATTGAAGATCTCTGTACATGTCTGAACTTTTAACAGGGTTAATTATTCAGAAAACAGAAGAGTTTGTTAAAGAGACTCTGGAGGGTGATAGCGGTCATGATTGGTGGCATATTCATCGGGTTAGGAATACGGCACTTACCCTGGCCAAAGAAGAAAAAGCTAATGAACTTATTGTAGAGCTTGCCGCTCTTTTACACGACATCGCCGACCATAAATTCCATGGAGGCGATGAATTATTGGGAGCAAGAGTAGCAAAGAAATGGCTTCGAAATTTCCCTATCCCTGAGGCTACTACCAATCACATCTGTGAAATAATAGCACATATTTCTTTCAAGGGAGCCAACGTTTCTACTCCGATGGAATCTATTGAAGGAAAAGTAGTTCAGGACGCAGATCGACTAGATGCCATTGGTGCAATTGGCATTGCAAGAGCCTTTTCATATGGTGGCTTCAAAAGGCGGGAAATGTACAATCCAGGAGTCCCTCCTGTTATGCACTCTTCCTTTGAAGCTTATAAAAACAGTGAGGGTCATACCATCAATCATTTCTATGAAAAACTTTTTCTTCTCAAGGACCGGATGAATACGGCTTCTGGAAAGAAGATGGCAGAAGAACGCCATAACTTTATGATCGAATATGTAGATCGATTTAAGAATGAGTGGAAAGGGGTCCTCTGAGATACTATTAGTCCTTGTTTTAATACTTATTTTTTACACTTTATCACTTAGATGAAGCTGCTAACAAACTTCCTTAAATCATTTTCCCTCGTAATTATCAGTTCTCTCTGTGCGCTTTTGATAGGAGAATTTGCTATGCGGATCATTTTTTCGTCTGATAAACTAATTACCTGGAACCGAATGCACCCGGAAGGTTTTATAATGAACCAGTCTGGTGGCACCTCATTTCAAGAGTTTGGAGATCGAAAGGCAGAATATAGATTTAACAAACAAAGACTTCGGGGAGGAGAATTGGATTCTAATAAGGTTAATGTTTTAGCCCTTGGTGACTCCTTCACCTTCGGTCTGCTACTTGATGAAAGTGATACCTACATAAGTTTGCTCCAGGATAAGGCAGACAAAGAATTCCCTGATTCACTTCAATTTTTGAATGGTGGCATCGGGGGTTCGGGAATGGGTGACTGGCCAGGCTGGCTCGAGGAATATGGATCAGGTCTTGAAGTAGATTACCTGGTTTACTTTATGAACAATAATGATATCGAGCGTGCATTATCCAAAAATCTACATGTTTTCGATCCATCCAAGCAAGACTCACTGGAAAAGTCACAGCGTTGGAAGCCCAAACCAATAATGCCCTACCTGTCTAACAAAGAATGGTATAGATCAATGCAGAGATATTCTAAGATGGTCAATATCTTCGAGAGCCTGCTGTGGAAAAACGTATACTTCACGGATTTAACCAGCGATTTTGACTCTGCAAAAACTGAGGTGAGAATACCTGGGGTGGAATCATTTTCTGAAGATTCAGACTACTCTATACAGGTTGGAAATGCAATCTTAAATAAGATGGACAAGTGGTGCTCTAGGAAAGGATGCGAATTCATTGTTATAACGACCGGATATTATGAGATTGAGACTATGTCAATCTGGGACAAAAAATTTTATGAGTGGTATTCTACTACAGCAGTGCCAGAAAATGAAAACTATTTTGACAATAAGGCTTGTGTAGAAGACAAAATTATTTCAAGTTTGGACGAGATAAGAATCCCTGGCGATTCGCATCCGAATGAAGAAGGAGCACAAATTATCGCCAACTGTACTTGGGAAAAACTTATTACTACATTCGAAAATAACTAGCACAAATATCCCTCCATGACTCTTACCCAGCTTTCATATATAGTAGCAGTTGACAAATACCGCCATTTTGCGACAGCGGCTCAAAAAATCTACATCACGCAGCCTACTCTTAGCATGCAAATCCAGAAGTTGGAGGATGAGTTGGAAATTCTGATTTTTGATCGATCTAAAACCCCGGTGATTCCAACCCAAATTGGGGAAGAAATCATTGAAAAGGCAAAAATCATTCTACGTGACGCCAAAGAAATTGAAGATGTTGCAGCCCTTCGGGGAGATGAACTTCAAGGCTCTTTCAAAGTGGGGATCATTCCTACGGTAGCCCCTTACCTTGTTCCCTTATTCCTTAAAAGCTTTTCGGAGAAACATCCTAAGGTTGAACTTACTTTCCAGGAGATGCTTACTTCTGAGCTTTTGGAAAACTTAAACGATGATCATATCGATGTAGGCATCATTGCTACAGCTACCGATCAGCACCTTTTTGAGGAAGAATTATTCCTTGAACCCTTTCTTGGATATATCTCCAATATGCACAAGTTTGCTTCCAAGGATAAGCTGGACTTAAAAGACCTTTACAAAGAAAACTTATGGCTACTTAATGAAGGTCATTGTTTCCGGGATCAGGCGATTAAAATTTGCCGAAAGGATAATGAGAAGCAGAATAAAGGAAATATCCAGTTCCAAAGTGGAAACTTGGAAACATTGAAACGATTGGTTGAACAGGATTTCGGTATCACACTTATGCCTTTCCTGTCTATGGAAGATCATGATACCCGCTGTGCAAATGGTATCATAAAAGAGTTTAACGACCCAGTGCCTACCCGAAAAATTCGACTGGTTTACAGCCGTGAGTTCTTGAAGAAGAACCTGATTGATGCACTAGGTACTTCTATAAAAAACTCCATTCCCGAATCACTGAAAGTTCAAAAAGAAGAACTGGTGGTGGAGTAATGAGAAATTGGAAAAAAAGCGAAAGGTGAGGTACTTTCGCCCATCACCTCTCTCCTTATACTTCGTTCTATTCTGTTTAAGCTTTTAATTCATGGTCCGCATAGTAATGCATTGCATCTCGCATGAATTCCGCTGTTCCTGAGGCATATTTATCATAAAACTCAGTGAATTTGGGATCAGAGACATACATATCGCCCAGTCCTTTAAATATTTCTGCCGAAGTTTTATAAAACATTTCGTTGGCCTGGTGCTGCCTTCTCATAAGAGCTACTACGTTTTCGGAATCTACAGGACTTCCAATTAAAGCCGACATCTCTTTGGCTATCGTTTCCATTTCTTGAGAAACCGCCTTAGTTCCTTCCGCTCCCATTGCTTTTACATTATTCCATGATTCTGCTACAACTTCTGCATCATAGCTCTCCTCTACCTCTTTGTGCATTGCTTCTACTTCTTCTTTAGAGAAACCATCATATAATTCTTCTATGTTCATTTTTGTATCCTCTTCCAGGTTATTAATGGTTTTGTCGATAGTTTGAATCAGTGTTTGAAGCCGGTCAGCTTGCTTTAACAATTGAATCCTTTGGTACTTGAGTGCTCTCATTCGATCGAAATTGGGATCGTCGAGCACAGGCTTGATTTCCTTTAATGGAAATCCAAGTTCCTTAAAAAACAATATCTGCTGAAGCCGATGGAGTTCTTCCTCTCCATAATACCTATAGTTTGAATAGGCTCGTTTAGCTGGTTTCAGTAATCCGATTTTATCATAGTGATGAAGGGTTCGGATGGTGATCCCAGCCAGGGTTGCTAAACGACTTACTGAATACTTTTCCATGACAATGTTGTTTGTTCAAAACCAAGATAGGGCCTGACGTAAGGTTAGAGTCAAGGAATATCTAAATAATCAGTAAAGAATATTCAAGGAAGAAGTAAGCTACTCTTCCAAATATTGGACAAAAGCATCAAAATAACGTTGAGCAATTACCCTTGCACCTTCTTCATTATAGTGCAATGCATCAGACATATATTCATCACTCCAGTTAGCAGCCATGTTTACTACAATAACTGGAGATGAATTTGTACTCTGTTGTTCCCCTACAGTAGCAATAGCAGCATTAAACTCATTAAAACGCTCCGTTTGTTCTGGAGTTATAAAATCAGAACGAGAAGGAGCAATTTGCTCAAGTACAATCACCAGGTTTTCATTCGTAGCTTGTAACTGGTCAATAATCTCATTGATGTTAGCTATTATTTCAGCTGTAGGATCTTCATTCAGTAAATCATTTCCTCCAATTCCCAATAAAACAATATCTGGCTGTGGTGAAGACAGTAAGATAAGGTTCATTGTTCTCAGCACATCTTCTGTCTGAAAACTTACAACTCCTGCATGATCATCATCAAATGACTTTCCCTGGTAATCTGCATAACCACCCACATGATCAGCATCACTATAAGGGCCAACCAAGTCGAACTCTACTTCAGCATCGACCAATAGCTTCCAAAGTTCATAGCGGTAGCTTTCAAAAGCGGGACGAGCTCCATCCACTCTTGAATCTCCAATGGGCAGAATTTGATTTACTGAAGTATCAGGTGTGACAGGATCGTCGCTATCACAGGAATAGATTGTTAAAAGAAGTAGTAAGAGGAAACCCAGTTTTTTCATGAGAATAGTTTTATTGGTGGAAGTTACACCAATGAAACAACTGAGCAAAGGATTACCCTAACTATTTCACCTTGTCAAAAACAACAGGCATTCTTCCTTTCCATTGTTCCCATAGTCCAACATCAGAAACTAGCCTACTCATGCTGTTTGCTACATTAATACGGCTGGTTTGTCCTGAATCAAAAATCACTCCTCTTACAGGAGATGGTTGCATTTCATACTCACTTACTTCACGTTCATCAATAAGATTATCCGGCCTCAATACCGTCCACTCAATATGTGAATGTTCCTGCCCTATTTGAACCCGCAAATAATCTGCAGCATCTTCGTTATCCGAGTGAGCAGGAATGAGGGCACGAACTATAGATATGACAAGTCGGTCTTTGAAGGAGTAATCCTCCTGTAGATCTCTGTTTGTATTACCATTGGTATTCATAAGTATAAACTTAACATGCTCTTCCGGATTATTAGAAACAACAGCTTCACAGAGTTTTTTTACAGAATCGGCAACCAACTTCCTTGGTTTGCCATACATTCCTTTAAATGTGAGATTATGTCCCAGGCAAGAGCAAATAGCGTCACAATCTACCAAATGCCCAGCTAGTTCTTCCTTCTCCATATCCAGTACAGTACCTTCAATTTGAATGAGATTCGAATTACTATTCTCTAGCTTTGACAGCTTTTCATTCGATCTAACAATAGCCTTTACACTGTGGCCGAATTCTAATAATTGTTCGCATACTAAACGCCCTGTAGCTCCAGTCGCCCCTACCACTAATACCTTCATAATCTTTTTTTACCCTAATAACTTACACTATGGTGGGAAACCTACGGTTTGTTTTAATAAAGTTTCAGGTTTCTGCCAACGAAATAAAACTTTTGTTCTGAAAAAACTCAAGGCAGATAAGAAAGCCCTCTTCGAAGTTTCCAAAGGAAGTATTTTTCCAGTAATACCTTACTAAAATCATAAATAACATTTGGGATCATTATGGCAAAAATTCGAGGCTTAAACAGGTGATTGCTTACAATCAGCACTTCCTTTTTACCTGCATCCATTACACATAAGCCAGGGATATCTCCCCATTTTTTTTCTTTCAACTTACCCTTACCGGTAATGGTTTTTACAATATTCTCAGCTACAATCTTACCGGTTACATCACTTGGAAAATCTGTCTTGGGAACACTGAATGGTACTTCTCCCTGCTCAAAAGGAGGTTTAACATTTACAGCTAATCCGGCTGCCCATACATTGTCCAGCGTTTGATGGCGATAATTAGGTAACACCGGGATGAATTTGTTAGCACCCGTTTCGAGGCCTTCCGAATTGGCTACGAAATCGACACCAACAAAAGGAGGCATTAGCATTTTAAAATGGGTTTTAATCGTAGTACCGTCACTAAGTAATACTGAATCTTCTGTTACTTCTTTCACTGCTACAGCTGTATGATACTTAATATCAAACATCTGCATAAACGACTTCAGCATGCTTTCTCCCAAGGGCATTCCATCAATTCCGAAGTGGCCTAAAAAAGGTTCCGGAGTTACCCAGTGTAAATCCACCTTCTTGCGGATTTTTTGCTCACGCAACCATTTATCAACATTAAAAATGAACTCATAAGCTGCACCCATACATCCGGCATTTTGGGTAGCTCCTATCACAATCGGACCAGGATCATTTTTAAATTCTTCCAGTTTCTTCCTGGTTTCCAATGCACCCGGAGGAGTTCCTATATAGGTAGAGTATTCTTTGAGTCCAGGCACTTCATCAAATTTTACTTTTGGCCCGGTCGCAATCACAAGATGATCATACTCATATTCCCCTTGCTCACAAATTACGGTATTTCGTTCCGTATCAACTTTAAGGGCCGTATCCTGGATGAAACTCACCCCTTTTTTCTCTAATACTTCTTTACGGCTAACAGTAATATCCTTCACTTCCCTTCTACCAATGGGCACCCAAATAAGAGACGGGATATAAATAAAATCTGGGTTGCGGTCGATCAGGGTAACATCTACTTCTTTTTTTAATTTTCTTTTGATCTCAAGAGCAGCAGTTGAACCCGCAAAATTGCCACCAACAACTAATACCTTCATAGCAACCTCCACTTTTATTCACTCACTATTAATAATGAAGCGATGAATTATGAAGGCATGATGAAGTAATACTTTCAATAGATGCCACGAACTGTCACCCCTGCTTTGTAGTTTTGCTTTTGACAACTAATTTAGTTGTCATCCTGAGCGAAAGCGAAGGATCAGCCGTTTCCTAAATTTGCTGATCCTTCGGCAGCAGCCCGCCTTCCAAAGTATCGTACGGCGGACAGGCCTCAGGATGACAACAAGGACACATGCTCAAAATCAGAAAAGCAGGATATCATGGCATAATCCTTCCCGAAGTGGGAGTAGGACTAGACTATTCAGGCACTAAAGCCGAGCATATTTTTATCTCCCACGCTCATGCCGATCATGTTCCTCAAAACAAGAAACTAAGTGTGTATGCTACCCCACCTACTTCCAGTTTTATGAAGCTAAGAGGATTTCGCGGAACCGTAACTTCCCTTCCTTTTGGAGAACCACTTGAAACAGAAAATGCCCGCATCACTTTTTACCCGGCAGGGCATATTCTTGGTTCAGCTATGACTTTTGTAGAAAGTGACCTGGGCAATGTGTTATACACCGGGGATTACCGAACACCTCCATCCCCTGCCACCGAAGGTTTTGAACTACCAGAAGCTGAGATTGATACCTTTATCACAGAAGCCACATTCAGTTTACCTATTTATAAGTGGAAATCAGAAGAAGAGCTGGCAAACCAGATCAGGAGTTTCGCTTCAGAAAACCTTAAACAAGGCATTACCCCCATTTTTACTGCTTATAATCTTGGGAAGGCACAAGAACTGATGTTCATCCTGAAAGAGCTCAATCATCCCATGCAAATTCATGGCGCCGGATATAAACTATGCTCTGTTTATGAAGAACACGGCTTCTCATTGGGAGAGTATGAAACCTATGACCGTGAAACATGTGAGGGTAAAATACTGATTTGTCCAAGTTCAGCACTTGGTACCGGTTTTGCCAGTAACGTGAAGAAAAAGAAAGTGGCTTATTGCTCAGGATGGGTAGCCAATGAATCCCGCCAAACACAGCTTACAGTAGATGAACTTATCCCTATCTCTGACCACCTGGATTTCTTTGAACTGATTTCCCTTTGCGAGCAATTAAGTCCTAAAAAAGTACTCATTACCCATACTCCTAATCCAAGAGTAGTACAGCATTACCTGGATGGGCTGGGAATTAATTCAGGTTTTCTGGATTTGGAGGCGGCGGATCAAGGCAATTAAGAATTAAAAATTTAAAATTATGTCCCACCATTTTATCAACTCACTAACCCATATAGAAGACTCGGATATTGAAAATGAAAATGAAAATGAAAATGATCCCAATTTTTCATTCCTAATTTTTAATTCTTAATTATTTGACCCTTCGAAATACACATACCAACTCATTCAGGCTGTTATGCGAGATTGCACAAACCATTTCGAACACCCGGGGAAATAATGCCAAGATTAAACTGGGGGCAGAATACTTTAGCTCTCTTCAAAGCGATGATGATCTAAGACTTGCCGCCCGATATCTAAGTGAGGGGGCATTCTCTTCAGTTTCAGGGAAAAGGGCTTCCGTAGGCTATAGAACAGTTGCCACTCTTGCGGCTGAATTTTGTGAAATTGATTATGAGCTGGTATTTAAACCGAGTAGAACAGCTACCGGGAGTTCTTCAGAAACGATTCAACGATTATTCGACAACGTTCCTGAAGCCAGAGAGAAATGGTCTAATACACAGCCTGGACTTCAGGAAGTCGATGCTATCTTCGAACAACTCTATGTCACTTCGAAAAGAGAGCTCAAAAACCAAATCCTTTGGGAAGCATGGACCAAACTGACCCCGCTTGAAGTCAAGTACTTCCTTCGAATACTGGGACAAGGCTCCCTCCGCATTGGTTTTGAAACTAAAAGTGTGGAAAACGCCATCGCTAAAGCTTTCAATCAACCCTTAGAACAAGTTCGATATGCCAGAATGATTACCGGGAGCATTGAAGAAACAGCACTCATGGCTAAAAATGATCGATTGGGAGACGCTACCTTTGAAATGTTTAGCCCCATTGCCTTTATGCTTGCTTCCCCTATCGAAAGCAGGGCAGTGGAAAACCTATCAGAATATATCGCAGAGGAAAAGTTTGATGGCATGAGATGCCAGGCCCACATAGCCAATGGCAAAGTGAAGTTATTCTCCAGGGATTTGAATGAAATTACCGGCTCTTTCCCAGAAATCCTCGACTTCTTCGAGCAAAAAGATGTCCCCCCTGTAGTGTTAGATGGTGAAATCTGTGTATTCAAAGAAGACACTATCATGCCTTTTCAACTACTTCAAAAGCGGATGGGAGTTAAGAAGCCTTCAGCTACACTCCTTGAAGAATATCCCGTGCTCTTTATCGCTTACGACGTTTTATATATTGATGGAGAACCTTTATTTGATGAAACCTTAGCTGAACGAAGAGAGAAACTGGAACACCTATCAACTGAGCATAGCCTACCACTTACCTCGCAAATGGTAATCGATGATAAAGATGACGTGGAAGAACTTTTTCAGCGGGCTTTAAACCATGGTAATGAGGGGCTCATGCTCAAGCGTAAAGATTCAACCTATGAATATGGCCAAAGAAAAAAATCCTGGTTGAAAGTTAAGAAGCCAAGTGGCTCATTGGATACCGTCATGCTCTATGCTCATGCAGGGAGTGGGAAACGAGGTGGAACTTATTCCGATTTTACCCTGGGCATCTCTGTAAAAGATGATGATCGATATGAAGAAGAGTTTATTCCTATTGGAAAGGCTTATGGTGGTTATTCTGATGAGGAGCTGAAAAAGATGAATGCCCTCATCAAAGAAATTACCCTCGAACGTTTTGGGCCCACCCTTTTATTAAAACCGCATTTAGTGGTAGAACTCGAGTTCGAAGACATTCAAATCAATAAAAGGACCAAAGCGAAGTATACCTTGCGCTTCCCACGGTTCAAAGCCATACGCTGGGATCTCTCTCCTTCAGATGTTGATACCCTCAAAGAAGTAGAACGCCTCTATGAAAAAAAAATAAGTCAGGAAAGAGAACGGCAAGGAAAAAACCCCTCATTTACCTTCGCTGGTGCATAATTTTAGATACCCTACACACACTCTACATTTCTAATTCTTTGTAACAAATCATTCTATTATCATCTTTGAATTAGCTTATCAATAAACACAAGGGTAGTATGAACAGTCATTCAAAGTTTATCGCGCGAAGTATCGCGATCTTTTCTTTTTTGATGCTTTCCACCCCACTACTAGCCCAAAATATTTCCATCCCTGGAATAACGGGCGTCGATTTTGACACTACGGGAGGAAGCTATACCATTTCTTTTTCCACGAACTTTAATGTTCACGGAATAGACATTACATCATCTGGGTTAAGCCTAAGTTATAATGACGATGATGAAACACTCTCACTGTACGGAACTGCTTCCGCATCTTTTGATGGGGAAAGTATGGCAGTGGGTTTTGGAGATGCCGGAAGTCCTGGCCTGGTAATTACTGATGGAGCCCTTACTTCGGTTTCATTAAGTATTACTTCCGCTTTTACCTTGCGCTCTCTTTCAATAACTCCGGATAATCTTGGGTTTACCTGGACTTCGGGCTCAACTTCATTCAGCATCTATGGCGATTTAACAGCAACCGTGGGTTCTGATGATATAGATGCAAGCCTTGGAGATATTGGTGATCCTGGAATCGTCATAGATAATGGAGATATCACTTCCATTAATATGTCCATATCTGCGGAGTTCTCAATCAATGGGTTAACCATCACTCCAACTGATTTAACCTTTGAGTATGACGAAGCCAACAGCCAGTATGAGATTTATGGAGATATCACTGCCGGTTTTGATGGAAATACCATAGCGGGAAGCTTGGGTGATGCTGATACTCCGGGTTTCGTAATCCAGAGTGGGGCATTAACCAGTTTAAATATTGGAGTAACCGCAGATTTCTCACTCGAATCTTTAACAGTAAGCCCAGATGCTTTAACCTTTCAATGGGATGCCGGAAGTAGCCATTTTGAAATCTTTGGTTCAGCTTCCATCTCATTTAGTGGTAATACTGCTGATATTGGGCTTGGCGATGACAGCACACCAGGACTGGTTATCGATTCAGGAAGCATCACTTCCCTAAATATGTCGCTGACTACTGATTTCACAATCGATGGCTTAACCATATCTCCGGACAACCTAACTCTTGCCTACTCAAGTGCTGATGACGAGTACCAGGCCTTTGGCGATATCGAAGTTAGCCTGGATGGAAACACAGTAAATGGAGCATTGGGAGATGCAGGAAGTCCTGGATTTGTAATTGACGGAGGAAGCCTGACTAGCTTCAATATTGATATAAGCGGAAATATTGACCTGAAAGGAATCTCCCTTACTTCTGATGGCATCACCTTTGAATACGATGCCACAAGCGTTCATTTTGAGATGTATGGATCAGCAACTACCACCATTGACGGTAACTCTATTGATCTAGCTTTAGGTGATTCAGACGACCCTGGAGTAATTGTTGATGGTGGTTCTTTAACTCATATCAATTTTGGGATTACTGCCGACTTTGATATGAAAGGCATAACCATCTCCCCTACTGACCTCACCTTAGAATATGATTCTGGAAACGACTTCTATGAATTTTATGGTGATTTGACGGTTAAATTTGATGGAGAAGAAGTAGATGCCAGCTTCGGAGATGCTGACGATCCAGGAATGGTATACGATAGTGGGAGTATCACTCATATCAATTTTGGAGTAACGGCTGACTTCTCTGTAAAAGGAATAACCGTTTCACCAGATGCCTTCACCTTCGAGTACGACTCTGGTAATGACTACTTTGAGATGTATGGATCCGTAGCGGTCAAATTTGACGGTGAAGAAGTAGATGCAGGTATGGGAGATAGCAGTGATCCAGGACTTGTATTCGATAGCGGAAGTATTACGCATGTAAACTTTAGCCTCACCGCTGATTTTGAAATTAAGAGCCTGGCAATAGTTCCAACTGATCTAACCTTTGAGTATGACTCAGGAGACGATCATTTTGAGATGTATGGTGACCTTACCTTCAAAATCGGTAGCGATGAACTAACCGCCAATATGGGAGATGCCGACGATCCCGGACTAACCTATAAAAGCAACAGCATCCAGCACGTAAACATCGGTGTAACTGCCGATTTTTCCCTGGAAGGACTAAAAATAAAAACCACTGATTTAGGTGCTGAGTGGAATAGCGGATCAGACTACCACATCTATGGAGATGCCGATTTAAGTATCGATAGCGAAAATATTGATGTAGACTTCGGAACCTTCAGTGATCCTGGAATCGTGGTTCGGAATGGTAATCTTCACTCCTTTGAGGTAGATGTTAACAGCGACCTTAAGCTGGGCAACCTTGAAGTAGAGACTAAAGACCTTGATATCAAATATTCCAGCAGCAAGTATGAAGTAACAGGTGAGATGGCAATTACCGAAGTATTCTCTCTTTCTGTTACCCTTGGTGAAGGAAGTCAGGGTGGCCTCGAAATTGATGTAAGTGGTTCTGAGCCACGCTTCAAAGTAGAAGCACTGGAAATTGACATCGAGCATGCCAACCTTGGCGCCATTGACCTGAAGAAACTTGATCTTAAGTTTAACAGCAGCGGTATTGAAGAATCAGATGTTGCCGTGGTATTCCCGCAAGGATGGGAAATTGATGCTATTATGAAGTTCACGGGCAATCCTGCTAAACTGAACAGCATCGAAATCGATTACCGTGCAGATAACATTGGTGAAGCCATTGAAATCTTCGAAGGAGTTCAGTTAACCCTGTTAGGGGCTTCGGTAGACAACCTGACTAAGCCTTCAGAACTCACCGTTACGGGTAGTATCGAGACCATTTATGGGGGTGGATTTACCCTGGCAGGAGAATCAGCCACTCTGCTCCAAATGAGAGACGATGTAACCATCGAACCCAATTTCTTTGAAATAAATGGGGATGTAAATGTGGGCGCCTATCGTTCAGGTTCCGATTCCTGGCACTCGTTAATCGGTAGCGGTGATATCGATCTCTCTATTGGTACGACCTTCTACTACATTCCATTTGGTGAGACGGTCTGCGAAGAACTTGAAATAGCTACAGGAGAACCCGTTTGTCTTACTACCGAATGGACAGGTGTAAAAGCCAGCGCAGACATCAAAATACCTGGCGATCCGCTTATTGAAGCAAAAGCAACCGTTACCCTGGATAGTCATCAAAATTTTGATGCCCTCATAGATCTTGAATTTATCGTGCCTCATTGGGTTCCATTTATTGGTGGTAAGCACTATGGTAGTGTGGACGGTGCTGTACGTTACAAGCATGGCGATCTGCATCATAGTTATGGAGCTGGCTGGGTTCGTATCAAAACCTTCTGGCACACCTACCATGTGGGTGCAGAGTACAACTTTGGCAGCAGAAAGGTATCCAAAATTGGTAGCGGCACGATCAGTAGTATTCAAAGGGAGATAAATGACGACCAAAACAAAGCAGTTACAGATGGAACTGCTCCGCAAATGGTTGTTCACACCTTTGATGTTACCGACCCTATGCCAAATACAATGCTTATTGAAATTGATTGGGCAGAAGCGTCTGATTCGGCATTAATCTCTGTGATCGGACCTGGAGGAAATTACGAGTTAACTAAAGGTGTGGTTCTATCAGAGAATGACAGTACTACTACCCCAACGCTCACTTATGAAGAGAATATGGATGTAGTGTACGGTGATACCTCTTCTATTTTCTTGTATACCTCTCCTTCCGCGTTCAATGAAGATTCAAGTATGGCTAAAGCCAAGCTATTAGATGGCCGATACCAATTGGTGATTTCCTTCTTTGATGAAGCAACTGCCATCGATTCCGTAACCTTTACTCCATTGTGGCAGGCACCGGATGTTTCCATTTCAGCAGAAAAAACGGACGACAATCGATTTGAGCTTGAAATAGATTACTGGAGTACCTTACCAGATTCGACCATTCTCTCCTTCTATGTAGCCTCATCCGCAGAAACTACAGATGGAAAATTAATCGATCATGTTTATGCAAGTAATTTTGATGAACTGGGCAACGGTACAGAGACCTATGAGTTAATCCCTGATTTCGTAACCGGAGCAGATACACTCTATTTCTACGGGATTATTGAGGATGGAGAAAATCCACCAGTTAAAACTGAAGTAACTCAAGGCTTCCCCTATCAACCGGATATTATTGGACAGCTGGTATTTCCAGCCGGAGCGGATTCTCTGAAAGAAGGCCAACGTGTATTTATTGATGAAGACGTTGATGGCAGCTTTGATGTAGAGTCTACCGGAGGGCTTGAACTCTTTGCAATCACAGATTCCAGCGGCTTCTTCGCAATCAGCGGATTAACTTCTGGTGAAGAATATGAATTACGAATCGTATTACCCCAGGGGTATCGAATCGTAGGTGAAACCGATCGTTTCGGTTCTGAAATCATACAGTTTGATGGAACTCCTCAAACTCTTGTAATAACCATGGAAGCTTACACTGAGGAGGACTAATCATGAAGTTTCTGAAATATATTTTATCGACTCTTTTACTTTGTTTCCTTGCCATTTCTACCTACGCGCAGGACTTACTTGAATCCGAGCAGCCCGAAGCTGTTGAACATGCCTTATACGGATGGTCTTCTGCTCTTCTGGGAGATTGGGCCATAGTAGGCGCTCCCCAAAAGGACATCGGCAACTATCAGTCTGCTGGTTCTATACTCTTCTATCAAAAAGTTGATGATGAATGGAACATAGCTTTAGAAGCCTCTCCTCTTGGCTTGACTGATTTCACCAATTTTGGTGCCAGTGTTAGCCTTGGATACGACGATGCCCTTATTGGCGCAACTGGCGATCATGAAGGGGGTATTCATTCGGGAGCAGTGTATGCTTACGAATACAATGATACCACTTGGGTACAGGGCCAAAAACTCAAAGCATCTGATACCAAAGCCGGATCCAGGTTTGGAGTATCTGTAGATATGTTTGGGCCTCTTGCTGTTGTAGGAGCAAGCCAGGCTACCGGTAATGAAGTCAAATCCGGAGCTGCATATCTATTTGAGAAGGTAGAAGGAGCATGGACTCAAACAGCCAAATTGATGGCTGAAGATGGTTCTTCACATGACTCTTTTGGTCATTCGGTTACCATGGTTAATGAATCCATTATTGCTGTTGGAGCTTATAACGCCGACGGTGCTACCGAAAGAACCGGGGTAGTCTATATCTTTGAAAAGGAAGATGACGAATGGGAACAAACAGCCAAACTCTATGATGTGGCTGGAGCTTCCAGCGATCTGTTCGGTTATAGCGTAACCGCAGCCGAGATATACATTACAGCAACAGCAGAAAGCAGTTCAATTCATGGCTTCGGTGGATTCCTTTATGTTGGCGCTCCGGGTACCATTAATGAGAATGGTAAAACCGGTTCGGTATATCTCTATGAAAAAACGGGTGAAGGAAGCTGGGAGTTAAACGAAGAACTAATCGAAGCGAGCAGCGAGCATAACGACTATTTCGGAATCTCTGTTGCAGCAAACGAATATGGTGGTTTCTACGTTGGAGCAAGTCGTTCTTCACAAAGCACAGTTAGCAAAACCGGAACGGTATATCAGTATGAAGTGTGGCCTTTCTTTGATGTAACTCCAGAATCTGAAGTAAATATTATCACCATCACAGAATCTGGGGAATTCGACAATTTTGGCTACCAGGTAGCTGCGGATGAGCTGACATTGCTGGTTTCCTCTCCACATGCTGATGTAGACGACGCCATGAATTCCGGAGCGGTTTATTTCTTTGATTACCAATTTGTTTCTAATGAAGAGACACCCGGTGAAGAAATCATTGAGTATAAGCTTGAACAAAACTACCCAAATCCGTTCAACCCTACTACTACCATCAATTACCAGGTTAAAGATGCGGGATTAGTACGATTGACCGTTTACAATTTATTGGGACAGGCAGTTCAAGTGTTGGTAAATGAACAAAAAGCTACCGGTTCATATACTGCTACGTTCAATGCTTCTTCTATGGCATCAGGGTTTTACTTTTACACGCTGGAAGTAAATGACTTTGCCAGTACTAAGAAGATGATGCTTATCAAATAAGCAATTAAGAATGTTTCAATGATCAATTAGGAATTAGTTGTGTACCTACATATTCAAACGCTAATTCCTAATTGAAACATTCTTAATTCTTAATTGATCTCCCCTTTTATTCTATTATTCCTAATTACAAAAAAAAGTGTGCTATTTTTGGTCTACCTGATTTAGTAGTTGAAAAAAAATTCACTACACTTAGCGAAAACCTGGTAGACAATGGCAAAACTCTTCTTTAGATGCAGTTCATTATTTCTCTTTATCTGCATTTTTTTATCCCCCACCTCAACCATTAACGCTCAATCATTCACTATAAGTGGTATATCCGGTATTAGTTTTGATACCACTGGTGGTGATTTTACGGTTGATTTCACCGATGATTTTACCGCCTTTGGTGTAACAATAAGCCCACAATCACTAAGCTTTTCCTACTCCGAATCCGAAAGTCTGTTTGAGCTGGATGGTACCGTTGAAACCTCATTCGATGGTGAAACCATTGATGCCACACTTGACCTGGATGTCTCTGGCGAATCCTTAGAGTCTATCGTTTTATCTATTTCTACAGAGTTCAGTATGAAATCGCTCACCGTAACCCCAACCGATCTTGGCTTTGAATGGACGGGAGGAACCAATTTTGGAATCTTTGGAGAAGCGGATATTTCACTGGATGAAGAAAGCGTAACTATATCGATGGGTGATTCAGATGATCCAGGGATACTCATTGAAGACGGTACGATTACCCAGTTTTCCATGTCGATAACGGCTGATTTTGACTTAAAAGCTGTTACTATCTCCCCTTCCGATTTAACGTTTGAGTATGATGCATCCGAAGATTATATCGAGATGTACGGAGATGTAAGCATCACTTTCGGGGATGAAGAAATGGATGTAGGCATGGGAGATTCAGATGATCCTGGGCTTATTTATGATAGCGGAAGCATTACCCATATAAACTTTGGAGTAACCGCTGATTTTGAAATTAGCTCGTTAACCATCTCTCCTACCGGGTTAACTTTTGAGTATGATACTGGAGAAGATTACTTCGAAATGTATGGGGACATTGAGTTCAAAATTGGAGATGACGATGTGGTTGCCACTCTTGGGGATTCCGATAACCCGGGACTCATTATTGATGACGGGTCTGTTACCGAAGTCAATATTGGTATCACCGAAGATTTCACCTTTTCCGGGCTTAGTGTAAAAACCGAGGACCTGGGTGTTGAATGGCAAAGCGGAAGCGAATTTTATCTTTATGGAGATGCGAGCCTGAGTGTAGATAACGAAACCATTGATACGGATTTTGGGACTTCTGATGATCCTGGCCTGGTCATTGAGAATGGAGTCCTCAAATCTTTTGAGGTAGATGTAAATAGTGATCTAACGCTTGGAAACCTGGAAGTTGAAGCAAAAGACCTCGATATCGCATACTCAAGCGGCGTTTTTGAAGTGACCGGAGAACTCGAAATTACCGAGGTATTTTCACTTTCGGTTACTTTAGGAAGTGATGATGCTCCCGGACTTGAAATCGATGTAAGCGGAAGTGAACCCACCTTTAAAGTGGAAGATTTAACCATTGAAATTGACCACGCCGATTTAGGAACCATTGATTTGAAGAGCTTTGTGCTTTCCTTTGATGAAAATGGGATTACTGAATCAGAAGTGGATGTGGTATTCACCTCTGGAACTGAAATAGATGCGGACATTAAATTTGCTGGAGATCCAGTCTCTATTGATGAGATTTCCATCACTTATACAGCCGATAACCTGGAAGAGGCCCTGGAATTATTCGAAGGTATTCAAATAGCAGAAATGAGTGGAACGGTTGGCAACCTGACCAATACTTCCGATTTATTTGTGGATGCAGACCTAACAGCCATTTTCGGAGGAGGATTTACCCTGTCTGGAGAATCAGCTACTCTTTTGGAGATGTATGATGCAGTTTCGATAGACGCTAATGAGTTCACCATGAGTGGCGAAGTAAATGTAGGTGCCTATGAAGATGGAGATGATTGGAAGAGTTTATTGGGAGATGGAGATTTTTCCCTGGATGTGATTTTCCAGGATTACACTGAAACAGTTGAATACGAAAATCCAGAGTATGATTTATTTATCGAAGCGGGGGTTTCTGAAGAAGATCTTGAATCAGCTGGAATTGATGAATATTTATCCGTTGATGTAAGTTATACTGCATCTGTACTTGCCGAGATAGATGTTTCGATACCATCCGATCCATTAGTTGAATTTGATGCTTCGCTATATGTGAATTCGAATAAAGACTTTGATGCACTCATTGATGTCACTTTCTATGTTCCAAGTTCTATTCCTTTTATTGGAGGAGATAAATTAGGGAGCGTAGATGGAGCTATTCGGTATAAATACAATGACCTTTCCGATAGCTATGCAGCGGGATGGACAAAGATTACGGTAGTTTGGGTCAAGTATTACCTGGGCGCGAAATACAAGTTTAAAAATCAAAGCATCAGCACCTTCTCTGGTAAAAGTAACATAAGCGATATAGAAGATGATATTGAAGATGATGAGAGTGAAAAGGCGCTTACGGATCACTCTCCATACATCGTCAGTTCCCATACCTTTGAAGTATACGATGACCCCGTAGCCCCAAATTATCTGCAATTTATTGCAGATTGGGGCTCCGAAATTGATAGCGTATTAATCACGGTTGTAGGTCCGGAAGGTGTTTATGAGCTTTCTCGGGCAACTATGGTTTCTCAGGATGATTCCACTGGTCAGCCGACCTTTGATTATGAAGAAAACATGACCTGGGTAACTGAGGATACCGGAGCTGTATTCATCATTCATTCACCTTCAGCTATGAGTGAAGAAGAAATTGGACACACCAGGTTAGTAGATGGCCGTTACCAGGTACTCATCTCTCTTCCAAAAGATCAGGCTCCCGATTCAGTTTCTCTTGATGTTACCGACATATACCAGTCACCTATTATTGACCTGGAAGTATCCAGCTCAGGTAGTACCTATGAGTTAACAGCCGATTACTGGACCAATTTGCCGGATTCAACTCATATAACATTCTATGTAAATACTGTCCGCTCTTATGATTTAGCAAGTATTCTTACCCATGTTGAAGCTGAAAGCTTTGATGAGGATGGATATGGATCAGAATCTATTACAGTTTCTCCTGACCTGCTTTCAACTGCTGATTCCCTGTATTTTTTTGCCGTTATCGACGATGGGATAAATCCACCTGAAAGGACATTTCCAACCACAGGGATTTCATTTGCTCCTGATATTTATGGAACCGTCTCTTTCCCCGAAAGTGCCGATTCTCTTAAGTCAGGGCTTAGGGTTTTCATAGATGAGGATCAGGATGGTAGTTTCGACACCGAATCAACAGGAGGGTTGGAATATTTCGCTGTTACAGGTACCGAGGGACAATTTGCCATCCACGGGATTGAAGAAGGGGCATATGAACTTCGAATTGTCCTCCCCCCGGGCTATCGTTTTGCAGGTGGAATAGATCGTAAAACGCATACCCCAATCATATTTGACGGTACACCCATAGAACTGGATTTAGAAATTGAAGCATATACGGAGACAGAATAATGAAAACGATTAAAACACTTTCTATACTACTTCTCCTGTCAGTTTTTTCACTATCAGGCTATGCACAAAACTTTGTAGAATCGGAACAACCAGAAGCCGTTGAAAATCAACTTTTTGGATATTCGATATCATCTTCCTATGACTGGGCAGTTATAACTGCACCTCAAAAAGATATCGGAGACCGTACATCTATTGGCTCCGCTTTCTTCTACAGGCTAACAGATGAAGGTTGGGTTATTGAACAGGAAGTTACCCCTGAAGGGCTTCCAACTTCCTCCAACTTTGGAATAAGTGCTAAAATGAGTGGCTATGGAGCATTCATTGGATCACTTGGAAGTGAAAATGGTATCCTGATGCAGGAGACTGTCTTTATCTATGAATTCAGCGATACTGCCTGGGTGCAACAACATGTGCTTAGGCCTGATGATGCAAAACTAGGAAGCCGGTTTGGTTATTCATTGGACGTCAAAAGCGGCAGTGCAGTAATCGGGGCCTATCAAGCCGATGGAGCTGAATCAAAATCAGGAGCAGCTTATGTATTTGAGCTGGGACAGGAAGGATGGGAACAAACAGCTAAACTTGTTGCTGAAGATGGAGAGTCCAATGACTCTTTTGGACATTCCGTAGTTATGTTAGAATACAATTTAGTTGCAGTAAGCGCATACAATGCCACCGGTGCAGAAGAGCGAAGTGGAGCAGTATACATTTTTGAAAAAGATAATGAAGGAGCCTGGAATCAAGTCGCAAAACTCTATGATCCTAATGGATCATCCAGTGACTTATTTGGCTATAGTATCGCTGCTACTGTTAGTGTTTTTATTCCTGTAAAAACCAACCCCGCTATGTATTATGGAACACTTTTTGTAGGCGCTCCAGGCTCTAACAATGACGATGGAATCCAGACAGGAGCTGTCTATTTCTACAATGAAGTTGAAGGTGAATGGTTTATGGAAACCAAACTCATTGATGAAGAAGCTGGATCTAACGATCATTTTGGTATAGCTATCGCCCAAAATACTCTCTCCGGATTATTTATTGGAGCCAATAGGTCGGGGGTTGAAGACGAGGGTAAGATTTATGGATATAACTACCGGATACTGACTTCTGAAATTGAAGCATTCACATTTACCGGTAATAGTTCTGCGAGCCCTGAACAGTTCTATGGAAGTAGAATTACAACCGATCAATCTGCGAATATAATTATTGCTTCTCCCTATAACTCAGTAGAAGGAAATGATAATTCAGGGTCTGTTGAGTTTTACAGAACTCCAATTACTTCTACTGATGGAGAACCGTCGATAGTAACTGAATATAAACTCGATCAAAATTACCCCAATCCCTTTAATCCAACCACAACCATCAATTACCAGGTTAAAGATGCGGGATTAGTACGATTGACCGTGTTCAATCTACTAGGTCAGGAAGTACAGGTACTGGTGAATGAGCAACAAGCTACTGGTACATACACAGCAACCTTCAATGCATCCTCGCTGGCATCAGGCTTCTACTTCTACTCGCTCGAAGTAAATGATTTCAAGAGCACTAAAAAAATGATGCTTATTAAGTGAGCAATTAAGAATGTTTCAATGATCAATTAGGAATTAGTTGTGTACCGATATATTCAGATGCTAATTCCTAATTGGAACATTCTTAATTCTTAATTGATAGCACCTTTCTATTATTCTTAATTATGAAAAAAGTAAACTACTTTAGGTCTACATAGGTTTAATTATCTTTGCTGAATATCTATGATCACTGAGAAATTTTAGAAAATAACCTAGTAGACAATGAAGAAGTTCTTAACCCGATGCAGCCTTTTGCTCTTCTCAATCTGCATCTTTTTGCCCCCCTCCTCAACCATCAACGCTCAATCATTTACCATTAGCGGTATTTCCGGTATCAGCTTTGATACAACAGGCGGGGATTTCACGATTGATTTTACCGATGATTTTACGGTCTTCGGAATTACGGTAAGCCCACAGTCTCTCTCCTTTTCTTACGACGACTCAGAAAATCTTTTTGAACTGGATGGTACTGTAGAAACATCGTTCGATGGAGAAACTGTTGATGCTACACTTGATCTCGATATTTCAGACGAAGCCCTGGAATCGGTCGTATTCTCAGTTTCTACAGAATTTGATCTAAAATCGTTAACCATCACCCCTACCGATTTGGGTTTTGAATGGACAGGGGGTACGAATTTTGGAATTTTTGGAGAAGCAGATATCTCATTCGACGATGAGGATATAACCATCTCACTTGGAGATTCAGACGATCCAGGCATAGTAATTGAAGATGGAACCATAACAAGCTTCTCTATTTCGATTTCAGCTGATTTTGAAATCAAGTCGTTAACTATTGCTCCTACCGATTTGACTTTTGAATACTCCACTTCAGATGGGTATTTCGAGATGTATGGAGACATCGAGTTTGATATTGGAGATGATGCAGTTGTTGCAAATTTAGGAGACTCTGATGATCCTGGGCTTATTGTAGACGATGGCTCAATTACTGAAATCAATATTGGCATCACAGAGGATTTTACCTTTTCAGGTCTGAGTGTAAAAACCACTGACCTAGGTGTTTTATGGCAGAGTGGAAGCGAATTCTACCTTTATGGAGATGCTAATCTAAGCGTAGATAGCGAAACTATAGATACCGATTTTGGAACCTCCAGCGATCCTGGCTTAGTTATTAAAGACGGGGAATTGCACTCGTTTGAGGTGGATGTGAACAGTGATTTAACACTTGGGAATCTTGAAGTAGAAGCAAAAGACCTGGATATCGCATATTCAAGCGGTGTTTTTGAGGTAACTGGTGAATTGGAAATAACAGAAGTGTTTTCTCTGTCCGTTACACTTGGTAGTGATGATGCACCCGGTCTCGAAATTGATGTAAGCGGAAGTGAACCTTCCTTTAAAGTGGAGGATCTAACCATCGAAATTGATAATGCCGATTTGGGTACCATTGATCTAAAGAGTTTTGTTCTCGCTTTTGATGAAAATGGAATCACCGATTCAGAAGTAGATGTGGTATTTGCATCCGGAACAGAGATAGATGCGGAGATTAAGTTTGCCGGAGACCCTGCTTCTATTGATGAAATTTCTATCACTTATACCGCCGATGATCTTGAAGATGCCCTGGAGCTATTCGCAGGGATTCAGATTGCTGAAATGAGTGGAACTGTAGGTAACCTTACTAACACATCTAATCTGTATGTAGAAGCAGACCTTACAGCTATATTTGGAGGGGGCTTTACTATTAGTAATGAATCAGCAACACTTTTGGAGATGTATGATGCGGTTTCGATTGATGCCAGCAGCTTCTCCATGAGCGGTGACGTAAATGTAGGTGCTTATGAAAACAGTAGTGGTGATTGGAAAAGCCTGTTGGGGGATGGATCATTTTCATTCGATGTTGATTTTGATGATAGTGATGTATTGATAGACGTTGATGTTGATATTCCTTCTGACCCTATGGTAGAAGTAGACGCCTCTGTGTATATAGATTCTGACAAGGATTTTGATGCACTCATCGATGTGACCTTCTATGTTCCAAGCTCAATTCCTTTCATTGGAGGAGACAAACTAGGCAGCGTGGATGGGGCAGTTAGATATAAACACGATGACATTTCCGATAGTTATGCAGCTGCATGGGATAAAATCAAAGTACTCTTCGTTAAGTACTATCTGGGAGCTAAATACAAATTTAAAGATCAAAGCATCAGCACTTTTGACAGTAAGAGCAAAATCAGCGACATAAAAGATGATATTGAAGATGATGAAAGCGAAAAGACACTAACCAGCCAGTCACCTTATATCGTCAGCTCCCATACATTTGAATTATACGATGACCCCATAGCCCCCAATTACCTGCAGTTTATTGCAGATTGGGGCTCAGAAATTGATAGCGTATTAGTCACGGTTGTAGGTCCTGAAGGAATCCATGAGCTTTCTCGTGCTACTTTAATCTCTAAAGATGACTCAACTGGCCGACCTACTTTTGGGTATGAAGAAAATATGACCTGGGTAACTCAGGATACCGGAGCCGTATTCATCATTCATTCAGCTTCAGCTATGAGCGAAGAAGAAATCGGACACTCTAAGCTTGTGGCCGGGCGCTATCAGGTTCTCATCTCACTACCTCGAGGTCAGGCTCCTGACTCTGTGTCACTGGATGTTACCGAAATCTTCCAGTATCCCATTATTGATCTAGAAGTAAACGGTTCTACAAACACTTATGAATTAGATGCTAGTTACTGGTCTGTATTACCTGACTCAACGCATCTAACGTTTTATGTCAACACCACACCCTCTCATGACTTAGCCAGGATGATTACTCACGTTGAGGCAGAGAATTTTAATGAAGACGGGTATGGAAGCGAATCCTTAATTGTCTCACCAGACTTTAATCTGATTAATGACTCCCTCTATTTCTTTGCTGTTATCGATGATGGTATAAATCCTCCTGAAAAAACAGACATCTCAAGTCCTGTTATATACTCTCCCGACATCTATGGTACAGTTACATTTCCGGACGATGCCGACTCATTAAAGGCATACCTCCGCGTATTTTTAGATGAAGACAAAGATGGAAGTTTCGATACCGAATCAACAACAGGAGGGCTTGAATATTTTGCCATTACCAATGCAAACGGGCAGTTCTCGTTGCATGATATTGAAGAAGGGGAATATGAACTTAGAATTGTCCTACCGCCTGGATATCGTTTTGTGGGTGGAACGGACAGGAAATCTCATACTCTGGTAAACTTCACCGGAGAGCCAATTGAATTAGATTTAGAAATTGAAGCTTATACGGAGGCAGAATAATGAAAGCATTAAAAAAATTATCCATTCTACTTTTATTCTTTACTCTATCTGTTTCTGGATATAGCCAGGACTTTCTCCCTTCAGAACAACCAGAGCCAGTTGAGAATCAACTCTTTGGCTTTTCTGTTTCTGTGGGAGAATGGTATGCCATAGCAACTGCACCCCAGAAAGATATTGGTGAAAAAACCGCTGTTGGTTCTGCATTCTTTTATAGAAGGATTGGGGAAAGTTGGGAAATTCAGCAAGAAGTATCTCCGACGGGCCTTCCCTCCTCTTCCAATTTTGGAATAAGCTCCAAAATAAGCTTTGATGATGCCTTTATTGGATCCTTAGGTAGTGAAAACGGAATCCTGATGGAAGAATCTGTTTTTGTGTACCAATACAGTGATACTTCATGGATACATGCCCAGACGCTTCGTCCAAATGATGCAAAAATGGGGAGTCGCTTTGGTAGTGCTCTGGATATGGATCGCATATACAACATATCAGTAATTGGCGCTTACCAGGCTGATGGTAATGATTCAAAATCAGGAGCAGCGTACATTTTTGAATTCGAAAATAACGAATGGACCCAAACCGCTAAACTTGTAGCCTCAGATGGAGAAGCCAATGATTTCTTCGGTCATTCGGTATTAATACTAAGTGATAACCTGATTGCTGTTGGAGCATATAATGCCACCGGGGCATCCGAAAGAAGTGGAGCCGTCTACATCTTCGAAAAAGATATGGAAGGTAACTGGAACCAGGCTGCGAAGCTTTATGATCCAAATGGATCTTCCAGTGATTTATTCGGCTATAGCCTTGCTAAGCAAATTCAAGTATATGTTCTCGTAAAAGATGCAGCTCACGACTTTCATGGAGCCTTGTTTGTTGGTGCCCCAGGATCAAATAACCTGGAAGGTGTTCAAACAGGATCAGTATACTTTTTCAACAAGGATAATGAACAATGGTTCATGTCTGCCGAGTTTTTTGATGAAACTACAGGAGCAAATGATCACTTTGGAATTACCATTGCTCAAAGTACCGTTGCAGGCTTGCTTATTGGTGCAAATAGAACCGGCTTTGAGAATGAAGGAAAGATACATCATTACGGAATTTATGAAACTGATGGAATCCCAAACGATTTCGAAGTCTTTAACTTTCCGGGTAATAACGACAACGCCGAGTACTATGGAAGCAGAGTTGCTACTGGAAAGGCAGCTGATATTGTGGTTTCCTCCCCTTATACAACAGTTAATGGACTAGAAAATGTGGGGCATGTTGAGTTCTATGCCTACGAACTTTCATCAATAGATGAAGAGCCACTGGGAGAAGTTCTGGAATATAAGCTTGATCAAAACTATCCGAATCCATTTAACCCCACTACCACCATCAATTACCAGGTAAGAGATGCGGGTAATGTAACACTTACAGTGTACAACCTGTTGGGGCAGGCAGTCCAGGTTTTAGTAAATGAGTACAAAGTCAATGGAGCCTATAAAGCTACTTTTGATGCCTCTGCTCTTGCCTCAGGCTTCTACTTCTACACGCTGGAAGTAAACGACTTCACCAGCACCAAAAAAATGATGCTTATTAAATAGACCAATTAAGAATGTTTCAATGATCAATTAGGAATTAGTTGGATACTTCCTATGTTAAATCTCTAATTCCTAATTGAAACATTCTTAATTGTTAATTGCATGAGTAGCTGGACTCTCAAATCCACCCCTCCCCACGATTGGTTCCTTTGCCTGGACGTTCAATCCTATTTTGACCACGAGCATAATCCCGAAACTATTTTTGAAGAAGGTTTTACCCGCCCCATTCCCATTGGAGATCGGGATGTAATCATTACCTCCTTTTTTAATGGCGATCCCGATCAGCCTGAGTTCAATATTGAATCGAAAGAATCCCTAACCAAAGAAGAGATTGAAATTGCTAACAAGAGCCTTGCTAAGATTTTTGGTACGGAGATGAATGTTCGCCCATTATATGACCAGGCAGCAAACGACCCTCTTTTAAGAGATAAGCTCGGAAACCTGTATGGATTAAAACGAATGACCCGGGCAAACCTGTTTGAGGATATTCAAAACCGTATTGTGGAAATGCAGATGAACCACAAACCAACGGCCAAGAAAATGATGTACCGAATCCGGGAAACTTATGGCTCGGCGATTGAACATCAGGGAGGAACGCTGCCGGCCTGGCCCAGAGCTCATCAGCTTATGAAAGCTGACCCGGCAAATATCCGGAAGCTAGGACCAACACTTCGAAAAGGTCAGTACCTGGTTGAGTTAGCTACTAACATTGTGGGCGGAGTCACAGACATGGAACACATATCCAATACCGACCCTGATACTGCTTACGAAGAGTTTTGCTCCATCAAAGGAATTGGACCTACCGCTGCCCAGGATTTGGTGATGATGCGAGCCCGAACCGATGCCTCCTTCCCCTCCAACTTCCAGAAAGGCGAAGAAAAAGGCTTGAGAAGGTGGATCATCTGGAGCTATGGAGGAGACCCAAATAATACTACTGAAGAAGAATTCCAGGAATACATCAAAAATTGGAAAGGATATGAGAGCTCAGCCCTGGAGTTTTTATATGTGAATTGGATTTTGACTGAGAAGGAGAAAAGGGCATTAAAGAAATAAATACTTCTTATATATTTATTATTTTCAATATTTAATCGATCCTCTCTAGTAGGCTTTCGTACTGAGAGTGACTAGTAAACTTTTACTAATAAGTATGGGTGAAGAAAAAGATATTGAAGTTTATAGACAGCATAGAGATCATCAAAATCGCTACACATATTTTTTACTTGCTGTCTCTGCTTCGGCTATCGCGCTTTCATTAAATAACACTGAAGGCTCTTCTCTTTCCTACTATCAAATACCCTTAGGATTAGCTGTTTTATCTTGGGAGATAAGTTTTTTCTTCGGCTGTCGTCAACTTAGTTACATAAGTTCTACTCTATTTGCGAATATGACTCTTCTTAGAGTACAGAGAGGAGAACATAAAGACGTCGGAACCAATATAGAGATGATTAGAGCTGCTACAGAAGGAATCCGAGAAGGCTTAAAAATTAATTCGGATAGAGCGTCTTTTTTTGCTAGATATCAGTTTAGGTTACTCGTATTAGGTGCTATTTTTTACCTCACTTGGCATATTATTGAAATGTGGTTAATAACATGAAGTCATCCCGAACTTGTTTCGGGACAGCATGACCTTAAGAGTAATCCCCAAGAATCTAATTGAGTATATAGCCGGTTTGATCCTTCGGAAGTATCCTCAGGATGACCCCAACAGTGAAATAAGAGTAAAGAACCTGCCTTCCGCAGGCAGGCAAGGATTTAAGAAGGAAGAATGAGCATGAGAATAGCCTTCTTCCTTCTTTACTCTTCACTGAATATTCTTACTTCCTACGGGCTTCAACCTTACCCTAAGGAACATATATCCTAACAAGCCACTAAGCAGCGAACCTACGAAAATCCCTACTTTTGAATACTCAATAGTAGTGGGATCAGTAAAAGCCAGTCCACCTATAAATAAGGACATGGTGAAACCAATACCTGTTAAACAGGCGATGCCATAGAATATCGTCCAAACCTGGTTTGATTCGGGTAGTTTTATGATGCCCAGTTTGCTGGATACCCATACCGAAAGCATAATTCCAATCTGTTTCCCCAGGAATAGGCCAAACAGAATGCCAAGGGTTAACGTGGAAGAGAATGCTGCAACCGCCTGCTCTGCAGACAGGGCCACACCAGCATTGGCAAAGGCAAATACGGGCATAATGAAATAGGCCACCCATGGATGCAATTTATGCTCCAGTTTGTGCAAAGGGCTTTCCAATTCTTCTACATTATCCTCAATATGGTGCATGGCAGTTTGCCCATCCTCCTTTCCTTCCGACGTTTGAGCAGCTCTCAACATGTTGATACCCTCTTCGATATTATCCAATAGCTCACCTTTGTTTCTAGGTGAAGTAGCAGGAATTAGGAAACCTAATAATACTCCAGCGATAGTTGCATGTACGCCTGATTTAAGTACGGCCACCCAAAGCACTAATCCGAAAAACAGATATAGCATCATATTTCGGATGTTTGAAAGATTCATAATCAACAGGATTGCAAAAGTGACCCCCGCAACCGCCAAGGCTGTCACAGAAATCTTGCTGGTATAAAACAGCGCAATTACCAGCACGGCAATCAAATCGTCTACAACGGCTACTGCGGTTAAAAATACCTTCGCCCAAACCGGCACCCGGCTTCCTAATAAAGCAAGTACCCCTATTGCAAAGGCAATATCCGTAGCAATAGCGATAGCCCATCCATCCAGGAATTCAGTACCAGCATTAAAACCAAAAAAGATCAAGCCTGGAATCAATGCTCCACCGAAAGCGGCAATCACCGGGAGCAATGCCTTTTGCATGGTTGAAAGCTCACCAAATTTAATTTCCCTCTTGATCTCCAATCCAATGAGCAAAAAGAAAATGGCCATTAACCCATCATTGATCCAGAGAATGATAGGTTTGGAGATATTGGCACCATCAAATCCAACGGTTAGTTTCTGTTGAAATAATTGAATGTACCAGTCAGAAAGTGGTGAATTTGCAACAATGAGTGCCAGTACAGCAGAGATCATTAGTAAAATCCCCGAGAAGGATTCTGCCTGAATAAACTCCATTACCGGAGATAAAGGTTTAGTAGAAGATTTCTTAGCCATGATAAGATTCGAGTTAGTTTTTTTGGATTGTGGCAGCGTGAAGCTACAAGAAAGACGGAAATACAGCTACCGTTCTTCAAAATGATGCTGCGGACATCCAATTACTATAGGCAAAACCGCTCTCTTCAAGCCGAGTGACCACCTGTAAAGATAAAGCGTAATATGTAATGGTTGCTTAAGCATAGTAAATGAATCGACCATAGAACCAACTTAGTATCTAAAATCGTTCTCAATCCGCCCCAAAAGTTTCCGCTAATTGTTTGCGGTACAAATAGATTTTCCAAATCATGTATGCAATGGTAAGTGGAATCACAACAAAAGTCATACCCTGTTCGATTATATCTACTCCCGCAGATCCCAGTGACTTCATCACCAAATAGGTCATATATGTAATGTAATAGAACAAGAAAATTGCACCGTCCATCCTGGTTAGATTAAACCCTGCAATAAAAATCGGGATACACACGATGGATACCGCAACCATAAAAGGCAGGTCCAGGTTAATTGCATCCGTTGACACGGTAAGAACACCTGGTGCAATAATCAAAGTAAGCCCCAGGGTAAGAAGCACATTGTACAGGTTACTTCCCAATACATTAGCCACAGCAATATCTGCATTTCCTTTTCGAGCAGAAGCCAGTGAAGTAGCGACTTCAGGCAAGGAAGTTCCAATCGATACTATAGTCAACCCAATCACTAATTCAGAAATACCTAACAAGGTGGCAATCTTTACAGCACTGTCTACCATCCAGTTTGAGCCCAGTACAATAAGCGCCAGCCCAATCAGAAGAAAACCCCCATTCTTGATATAAAACCATGCACCCTGAGCCAGCTCATCCACCGACTTTTCGTATTGAAAAACCTCCTCCACACTATCCTCTTCCTTTCCTTTTTTTATCTGGAAATAGGTAAAGATGGAATAAGCGATAAAACCTCCCAGAAGAATCACTCCATCAAGCGTGGTAAGCGTACCATCCCATGCCAGGAAAAAAAGCACTGCGCTAACCCCAATCACTATGGGAACATCTATTCGAATAACCCTGAGGGTGATATTCAGGGTAGCTATTACCGAAGTAATCCCCAGAATCAACAGAATGTTTGCGATGTTACTCCCAATAATATTTCCCAATACCAAATCCGCACTTCCACTGGCTGCTGCTTTGATACTAATCGCCAATTCCGGAGCACCGGTGGCAAAAGCCACTACGGTTAAACCCATGATAAGTGGAGAAACTCCCCATTTAAGCCCAAAATGGTCTACAGCCTTCAAAAAGAGTTCTGCCCCTGCTATTAGCGCAATAAGTCCAAGGATGAATAGTAAAATCGTCATAGCGCTAAAGATGCGGATTTTTCTAATGAGAAGGTGTGCAGATTTTTTTGGTGAATCTTATGCATTATTTGTTAATGGTTATCAAAATTGAGAAGTGAAAGGTAAAAAGTGAATGGTGAGATAGAGAGCTGTTAGCCGTTAGCTGACAGCTCTCACATTTAACGCATTGATTAATAAATATTTAGAGTCGTTGCGTTTCGCAATTCATCAAACTTTCACAAACCAGCACTATTCTGATTGAGAACCTACACCAACGGGGACTATTATGAAGAAGCGAGTTTACAGGACTATGGATGGTAATGAAGCTGCTGCCCACATTGCCTTTAAAACCAACGAAGTCATTGCTATCTATCCCATAACCCCAGCTTCTCCGATGGGTGAATGGGCCGACGCATGGAGTGTTCAGAAACAAAAAAACATTTGGGGAGACGTTCCCAAAATTATAGAGATGCAAAGTGAAGGTGGAGCTGCCGGTGTTGTTCATGGTTCTTTGCAGGCAGGTGCTTTAACAACAACCTTTACTGCCAGCCAGGGTTTGCTATTGATGCTCCCCAATATGTACAAAATAGCAGGTGAACTCACTCCTTCCGTGTTTCATATAGCTGCCCGTTCAGTAGCTACACAAGCACTCTCAATATTTGGCGATCATACCGATGTAATGAGCGTGCGCCAAACGGGTTGGGGCTTCCTGTTTGCGAATAATGTACAGGAAGCGATGGATTTCGCCCTCATTTCACAGGCTGCCACTCTTGAATCACGTATCCCCTTCCTTCATATTTTTGATGGATTTCGAACTTCCCATGAGATTTCCAAAATAGAGATCATTCCTGATGATGTAATCCGTGAGTTGATCAACGATGAGCTTGTAGTTGCACATCGCAGCCGGGGAATGAGTCCAAACAACCCATTCATTCGTGGTACAGCCCAAAATCCGGATGTCTTCTTCCAGGGAAGAGAATCGGCTAATCCATTTTACCGGGCAACTCCAGAAATCGTGGATACGGTGATGCGGCGCTTCGAAGAACTGACAGGCCGTTCTTACCAATTATTTGATTATAAGGGCGCTCCTGATGCAGAAAAAGTGATCATTCTAATGGGCTCAGGTGCTGATACCGTCGAGGAAACCGTTCAGTACCTAAACAATCAGGGTGAAAAAGTGGGGGTATTAAAAGTCCGGCTTTTCCGACCATTCTCATTGTCTCATTTCATAGATGCCCTTCCTGAATCTGTTAAACATATAGCCGTTCTGGACCGGACTAAAGAGCCCGGAAGTATGGGTGAACCATTGTACCAGGACGTAGTTGCTGCCCTGAATGAAGATCGATTCAGCACTACTACTTCGTTATCCCCTTCTATAAAAGTAATCGGAGGCCGATACGGACTTTCTTCTAAGGAATTCACTCCAGCTATGGTAGCATCCATCTTTGGTGAATTGGACAAGGACAATCCAAAAAATCACTTTACCATCGGGATTAATGATGATGTTACTCATACCTCGCTCGACTATGATCCTAATTTCGATATTGAAGAGGAAGAAACCACGCGTGCTGTTTTCTGGGGATTAGGTTCGGATGGAACCGTAGGTGCAAATAAAAACTCCATCAAAATTATCGGTGAAGAAACGGAGCTTAATGCGCAAGGCTATTTCGTCTATGATTCCAAGAAATCAGGGGCACGCACCATCTCTCACCTTCGGTTTGGTCCGAAAGAACTAAAACGCCCCTACCTGATTTCGAAAGCGAATTTTGTGGGCATTCACCAGTTTGGCTTCCTGGATCGTTTTGATACCCTTGGCATGGCTGCAGAGGGAGCCACGGTACTTCTCAACAGCCCTTTTGACGCAGAAGAAGTATGGGATCATATTCCTACTTCCGTTCGAAAACAAATCCAGGATAAAGAACTGCGGCTATTTGTTGTGGATGCCTATAAAGTGGCTAAAGAGGCCAATTTAGGGATACGGATCAACACAGTAATGCAAACGTGTTTCTTTGCGATTTCGGGAGTTTTGCCTAAAGACCAGGCGATCGCTAAAATCAAAGAATACATTGAAAAGACTTATGGTAAACGCGGAAAGACGGTAGTTACAATGAATTTCAACGCGGTGGATATTTCGCTCGATTATCTGCAGGAAGTTGAAATACCTACAACAAAAACCGCGGTAATTCCTAAGAACGGTTCTCCCATGTCTGAATCTCCCGAATTTGTTCAACGGGTGATTGCAGAAATCATTAATGGGCAGGGAGATCAGCTGCCGGTAAGTGCTCTCCCCTACGACGGCACCTACCCTAGTGGTACTACCAAATACGAAAAGCGCGATATTGCTATGGAAATCCCGGTATGGGATCCTGATATCTGTATCCAATGTGGTAAATGTGTGATTGCATGTCCACACTCTGTAATTCGAGCAAAAGTAGTTGAACCTCAATTTTTTGACAATGCTCCGGATGGATTCCAGCATACCAATGCAAAATTTAAGGAACTGAAAGGTTACGAATATACTCTTCAGGTTTCTGCTGATGACTGTACCGGCTGTACCCTGTGTGTTGAAGTATGTCCTGTTAAGAACAAAAGTAATGTGAGCCTTAAAGCCATTAATATGGAGCCTAAGGCTGAGATCAAAGAGAAGGCGAATCGGGACTGGAACTTCTTCCTTGACCTCCCTTCAATGAAGGTAAACGATCAACCAGAGATTCCTTTCAATAAGACAAAGGAGACCCAACTGCTTGATCCATATTTTGAGTTTTCAGGGGCCTGTGCAGGATGTGGAGAAACTCCATATCTGAGCCTGTTAACCCGTTTATTTGGAGACCGAATGGTGGTGGCTAATGCAACCGGATGTTCTTCCATTTATGGAGGAAATCTACCTACTACTCCCTGGACTACTGATAAAGAAGGTTGCGGGCCTGCCTGGAACAATTCGCTTTTTGAAGACAATGCCGAATTTGGATTAGGTATGAGGCTTGCAATCGAGAAGCAGCAGGAAATCGCTTTTGACTTACTATGCAAGAGCCGGGGCGATACGCTCCCCGAACAACTAGTCGATGATCTGATTCATGCAGACCAAAACACACCGGAAGGCATTGAAAAACAGAGAAAGCGAATAGTAGAGCTCGAGAAGCGCCTAAAAGGTAAAACCGATAATGCATCTAAGCGGTTAAGTAATTATGTGCAGGATCTGATTAAGAAATCGGTCTGGATCATTGGTGGTGATGGCTGGGCATATGACATCGGCTTTGGCGGACTTGATCATGTAATCGCATCCGGAAAAAATGTAAACATCCTGGTAATGGATACGGAGGTGTATTCAAACACCGGCGGGCAAGCCTCCAAGGCTACCGGATTGGGAGCCATTGCAAAATTTGCTGCCGGCGGTAAACCTACTCCCAAAAAGGACCTTGGGAAAATTGCGATGGATTATGGCTATGTGTATGTAGCCCAGGTTGCAATGGGAGCAAATGAAAACCAGTTAATAAAAGCTTTCCGGGAGGCGGAATCTTATGACGGCCCTTCCATTATCATCGCTTACAGCCATTGTATCGCCCACGGAATCGATATGTCGAAAGGCTTCCACCAACAGAAACTGGCTAATGAGACCGGCTACTGGCCATTGTACCGTTTCGACCCTCGTTTGAAAGAAGAAGGTAAAAACCCACTTCAGCTTGATTCAAAACCTCCGAAAAAACCACTTCGAGACTACATTTATAATGAACAGCGCTACCGATTGCTCACTCAGACCAATCCCAGAAAAGCACGGGAATACGAAAAGCAAGCTCAAAACTGGGTACATGACCAATGGAAAATCCTGGAAGAATTATCCAGGGAACCTGAAATAACAGAATCTGAACCATAAGATTAAACGGAGCCATCATGAACTTAACCACCCGATATTTAGGAATAGAGTTAGCTCACCCCCTGGTGGCATCAGCTTCCCCACTTACCAAAAGTTATGACGGGATCATGCACCTTGCGGACGCGGGACCCGCTGCCATTGTAATGCACTCTTTATTTGAAGAACAAATCAATGCAACAAGTGTGGAGATAGATCACTTTATGAGCCATGGCACAGAGAGCTTTGGGGAAGCACTTACCTACTTCCCCGAGATTAACTCCTATGAAGTTGGGCCTGATTTATACCTGGAGCATATCTACAAAGCGAAACAAAATACCAATATTCCCATTATTGGGAGCCTTAATGGTTCATCAAAAGGTGGGTGGGTTCAATTCGCTAAAGCGATCCAGGAAGCCGGAGCAGACGCCCTTGAGCTGAATATTTACTTCATCAATGCCGATCCGGAAAAAAGCGGACAGGAAGTAGAAGAACTATACCTGGACATAGTACAGCGTGTCACAAAAGCGATAACCATTCCAGTAGCAGTAAAACTTTCTCCGTTTATGTCTTCCTTACCAAATATGTGCATGAAAATGGCTGCTCTAGGAGCAAAAGGCTTTGTGCTTTTCAACCGGTTTTACCAACCAGACCTGGATATAGATGAACTGGAAATTGCGCATGACTTAACATTGAGTACGTCCAGTTCCCTGCGTCTCCCACTTCGGTGGATCGCTATGATGTATTCACGAGTTCATGCCGATTTTGCCCTTTCGAGTGGGGTACATAATGGGCGGGATGTATTAAAAGGAATTATGGCCGGTGCAGATGTTACCATGATGACGGCTGAGATTTTGATACACGGTGTTCAACGTTTTAGTGAAATTAAAGAAGAAATCATTCACTGGATGGAGGAAAGGGAATACGAATCCATTGAACAAATGCGTGGAAGCCTCAGCCAAAAGAATTCTCCTGATCCAACCGCCTACGAAAGAGCAAATTACATGAAAGTCCTCAATTCCATTAAGCAAGACCCAACTGGCCGTTTGATTTGAGAATTGGCTTTTATGTGACGTTACCAAAATGAACTTCCTTTTTTAAAAGAAGTGAGTATTTCTATTTTTCGGCTGCTTTTTAACTAACAAAACCAGCTTTATGAAACGTGTATTTCTGACTCTCATAGCCAATGTACTCCTACTGTCGAGTGCATTTTCGTTTCAGGATAAAGATGTGATTGCAGTAATTCCAAAACCTGTACACATGGAAACAAGGGAAGGACACTTTTCCATTGAAGATGATATCGCCATTTTTTATTCCGACCCTTCTCTCGAGCAGATTGCACATCAGCTTAATGATCTTTTGTTTGTTACCAACTGGAAAGGCTATGAAGTCATCTCCGGCACTGAAAACAGTAGCAAAGGCATATTCCTTTCACTAACCGGGGATGAGGAAATACATCCGGAAGGGTATCAGCTTGAGGTAGCTGAAAACAAGATTACGATTGAAGGTTCTACGGCTGCGGGTGTTTTCTATGGGATGCAGACATTGCGTCAGCTCCTTCCTGAGCAAATCGAGCATACCGATCCATCCTTAGTGACGCGGGATGTGGTTTGGGAAATTCCTATGGTGGAAATCGAAGATGCTCCACGTTTCGAGTATCGAGGCATGCACCTGGATGTAGCCCGTCATTTCTTCCCGGTCGATTTCGTAAAGAGATATATCGACTTGATTGCTATGTATAAGTACAACCGCTTTCACTGGCATTTGACGGAAGATCAGGGCTGGAGAATTGAAATCAAGCAATACCCTCTTCTCACTGAAATCGGAGCATGGCGCGATTCCACCCTGATTGGGAATTACGGAACCGGGAAATACGATGGCATTCGTTATGGTGGATATTATACCCAGGATGAGGTCCGTGAAATTGTAGCTTATGCAGAAGAACGCTTTATCACAGTAATCCCCGAGATAGAATTGCCTGGCCACTCAACTGCAGCAATTGCTGCGTATCCTGAACTTGGCTGCTTCAACCAGGATATTGACGTGGCCACCACCTGGGGTGTTTTTGAAGATATTTACTGCCCTAAAGAATATACCTTCGATTTCCTGGAAAATGTCCTGGATGAAGTAATTAAGCTTTTTCCAAGTACCTACATCCATATTGGCGGGGATGAAGCCCCCAAAAAACAATGGGAAGAAAGTGAAGTAGCCCAGGAAGTGATTCAGCGAGAAGGACTGGCAGATGAACACGAGTTGCAAAGCTATTTCATCACACGAATCGAGCGCTACCTGAACAGCAAAGGAAGACAAATTATAGGATGGGATGAAATCCTTGAAGGCGGACTGGCTCCAAGAGCTACCGTTATGAGCTGGCGGGGTGAACAGGGAGGAATTGAAGCAGCAAAAATGGGGCATAATGTAATCATGACTCCAAATGGATCTAATTATTTTGATCATTACCAGGCAGAGAATGAAAATGAACCCATTGCAATCTGTTGTTTAACAACCCTTGAAGATATCTATGCCTATGAACCCGTTCCCGCTGAATTAAATGAAGAGGAAGCCAGGTATGTGTTAGGTGCTCAGGGCAACGTATGGACCGAATACATGCATACAGGAGCTAAGGTTGAGTACATGGCTTTTCCACGGGTAATTGGACTATCAGAAGTGCTTTGGACGCCTAAATCAGACAAAGAGTGGGAACACTTCCTGGAACGTCTTCAATCTCAATTCCTAAGAATGGATTACCTACACGTTAATGCCGCCCAGCATTACCGGGATTAGAGGTTACTCGTACAGGATTATTGGCATTCACCAGATCCCTTAAGTCTGTGACTTAAGGGAAAACACCAGGCAAGTCTTTGACTTGCATTAAGACATAGAAACACAAAACATTTATCTATATCCGTCAGGATATTACTTATCAACAAGTGTATGGTATTATACTTGAAGAAGTGAAATGGAAGTCAAAGACTTCCTTAAACGTTTTCTTTCAAGTCCCAGACTTGAAATATCTTTGGCTACGGAACGGAACTCCGTAACTAGCTTAGGTTAAGAAATTGATTAATCTTGGTTTTTCCTTTCCTTTAAGGTGAAATAATTTCTATTTTTTCGGCGGTTAGGTATGATTTTGTAACACAAACATCATTAGTATAAGTATGTCAAAAATTCGAAATCTAACCTCTATTCTATTCATCGCTGTATTCATCTCTCTCGCAGCATGTAATGTAAACGACAGTAACGACGATGAAGAACGCATCTCGTTATTCGACCTCAACAAAGAAATTGTAGAATTTAATGTAACCAGTACCGCAACAGGCTTGGGAAGTGTTTTTACCAATATGCAAGCCGATAGCGCTACACGCATACAAATAAGTCAGGCTTATGTGAGCGAAAGTACCTTTTTTCAAGACGAATCCGGCTACTTCTTTATCGAAACTCTGGACAGTGCTTATGTTATTGCTCATATAAATGAGAGCTACATAGGAACCATAAGGTACTTTGCGCAAGACTTGAACGGTAAATACCATGTCCAGGAAATCATCAATACCGTTAATGCTACCGGCTCAGGCTTTGTAGAATACTTTTTCACTAACCCAGCTTCCGGGAATGGAGAAGACAAGTTGTCTTATGTGACTTCTCTACCTCCTACCGACTGGTTCATAGGCGCCGGTTTCTACTACACCGATGAAACTCAGAATACTACCTATAGCATAGATGAAGCCAATGAAATCGTTGTGCAGGATTTAGTGGAAACCAATGCCAGAGGATTTGCAGAAGTGTTTAACACTATCTATACAGATGAGGAAGCTCGTACAGCCTTTAGTCAGGCTTTTGTGGATGACATCACCTTTTTTGAAGATCAATCCGGCTATTTTTTCATCGTTAATTTTGAAGGAGTAGTCATTGCCCATGGAAGCCAGGAAGAACTAGAAGGAGTAGACAACTGGGATCTGCAGGATTCACAGGGCTCTTACATCGTTCGTGATATGTCTTCCATTGCTCAAAGTACTTCTGGCAACGGATTCTATGAATACTACTGGCCAAACCCTACTACCGGAGAGGATGAACAAAAAAAATCTTTCGTAATGACCATACCAGGTACCGAGTACTTTATTGCCGCAGGAGTTTATGAGGGGGACAGATAGTAGATGATCAAAAAAACCCGAATATCTTACTATTCGGGGTTTTGTTTAGGTCGTGTACTTTATTAGCATAAGTACTTCTCTCTATGTCTGGTTTAGGACAAATTGGTATTCCTGATAGATTGGAATAGTGGGTTGATATCAGAGAGCCGCTCTTTTGATACAAAACCCAGGGCATGTAGAGCTTCTGCTTTTTTCCTGAACTGAAGGGTGTCATGGCTGGATACGAAAATAATCTTAGCCTTTTCATCCTGCTCACAGATTTTCTTAGTAGCCTCAAAGCCATTCATGCTTTTTAACTGAATATCCATGAGCACACAATCTGGGTGATGGATTTCGTAATTCGATACTGCTTCCTCCCCGGACTCACATTCGATGATTTCCACCCGATCTGTAGTTATTCCCATAACTACCGCCTTCAAAATCTTCCTCATATCCGCATGATCTTCCACGATCATCACTTTCATGGCATGCCCTGATTTCATTCCGATACAAAGTTCCATTAAATAGACTAAGCTACAATAGGGAGACATTCTCAAATTTCTAGGTAGTACTACCTAGATGCCTCTTTTCAAAATGAGCAGCTCTCCCTATGGTTTATCCGTGCCTCTATACCCATTTTTTAGCCAAACGGTAACAGAATTATGTCTTATGGGTACACATTGGCTTACAACACTACTAGTTGGCTTCCTGCTGGTCCTTCTCACTTCTGCAGATAGTCATGCACAAAAGAAATTCGCTGTTGGTATTAACGGCGGCTCTAACGGAATCGGAGGAGAAGGCACCATCCGTATTCATGAACGGGTAAATGCCCGAATTGGCTTCCACACTTTTGCCTATAACCAAACGGGCTCCTACAACGACCTGGAAGTAGGTATCGATTACGATGGCGACCTGGATATGAGCAACTACTCCCTCCTGGTGGATTTCCTCCCCTTCAAAAAGTTCTTACGGGTCACAGCCGGCTTCTATAAAATGGATTGGACCCTGGATGGAGTCGCCATTCCTAATGAATCCTACGACTTTGAAGACCGAACCTTCGATCCTGACCGCTTGGGTACTTTAACCACGAACCTGGTCTATCCCGACGGATTCTCTCCGTACTTCGGCCTGGGATTTGGTAACCAGGTCGGAGGAGGGCTTCCCTTAAAATTTACCATGGACCTCGGCATGATTAGAACGGGTGCCCCGGAAATTACCATGAGTGGTACAGGTCTAATAGCCCCTACTGCAGATAATGCCAATTCCCTTCAAGAAGGGCTCAATGAATTTGAATGGTACCCGGTAGTACGCCTGGGCCTTTCTTTCTCTTTTATAAACGCTAACTAATTCAGGAATAGAAGTATGAAACGTTGGTTTACACATAGTTTAGTAGTACTTGCCATACTGATTGCAAGTTGTGATTTCGGCCCGATTAATAGTGCCGTGGATGATTTTGCTATTGTAGTAGGACTTGAACCCATTGAAACCGTAGTTGGAATGGGCTTTTATGATTATGATACTGGTCTTCCCATCGATGTCATTACCAAAGTAGTCTTCAATGAAGAAAGTGCTCAATACATTGTAGATATTTTTTCGGACAGGATTGATAGTATTGAAACGAATGGTGGTTTTTTAAATGTAGGAATCAGTAATTCCTCCCCCCTTTCGCAAGGCTCTCCAATTGATATTTTTTTAGAAATTTCTGCCGAAGGCTATTTATCACGAAGTACAAGTATATCATTGTCAGATACAGGATTCACTTCTCTTGACTTCGATCTGTTTTCCCTAACTAATTTACCTGAAAACATTTCGGTGTCAACGAATACCGCGCCTTTGGATGAAGATGGTCTTGCACTTCCCATGCCCGCTCCATTCGACACTACTTCCGGTGATCCGCTATTTGTAACTCCCGACTTAGCACTTAAAGCCGCAAATGATGGTATTCAATTACCCTACCCAATGATACTTACTGATATACCAAATACAATTGACTTAGGAAATGGTCCCCTTAGCATTCATCCTACATCGATTGAACTAACAGCAAGAAGCTGGACAAGCAACCCTGACTTCATTACTGAAACTCTTTATCATACTAGTGATTTTGTAGGAAAATATAGAGTACTTTTTGCAGCCGATATAGATATGAAATATGCAAACGGTGCAGATGGTTTATCTGAACTATATCTGACTTCTTTTTTGAATGACGGATATACATACTCTCTCGGAATTCTTGGATTTAATTTTGGGAATGCGAATACTTTAATTGAGCAGGCTCTCTTAAATGTAGATAACTATAATAATTACAGTGATGAATCGGAGAACCCAATAGATGTAAATGGAAAACTAGAATTGTTTGACTGGTTTAGCGGAGGTCATGTACGTGAAGCTAAAAAAGGTGAAAGCTTCTATACGCTTTACTCCGATTCAACCAACCCTGCCGACTTTTTTCAAAATTTTTACTTCACAACAGTTGAGTCAAAAACATTCTGGCAGGGAGGATTGATTCCTCCTTATTACCATTTCCCGAGATTCCATTTTATTGCAAAACTTAGAACAGGCTCCCTACGTTTTGATATTCTTGGAACTGAAAATTATTCAACCCAAAATTTAAGAGTGAATGTTCAAAGTGAAGGGTATTCAATGACAGCTAGTGGACCAACAACACTTTTTAATGAAGCTTTCAACTTAATTGAAGACATTCCACTCGCAAATGCAAGGGTTACTATTACGGGAAATGGACTGGATTACTCAACGATTATGGATTTTACTGACCTAAGTGATGGAGCTACTGTAGTGATTGAGCTACCCCTACCTCCAGCAAATGCTATAGATTCGAAATTAACTGCCAATCTTAAATGCGAAAATCCAGAGAAATCACTTAGAGTTGATAATCTTCCAAACACCAGCCTTTCTTATAGAAAGGTTGGGGAAAATTCTCGCTTCCAATCAATTCCACTACGATCAAGTAATTGGGATTATGATGAGCTTGAAAGAATATTAAAAAGTGCCTCTTTAACTATAAATAATGTTGAAGAAGGAGCCGATTATGAGTTTTTCATCCTTATTGAAAATGAGCGCCAACCTAAAACCGGATTTGAAACTCTAACTATAGATGGACCTGAAATAATCAAAAGTATTGATGTCCCCAATGATTATTGTCAGGACTAACTATATTAAATTACGCATCAAAGCTCCTTCATTGAGTTGTTGGGGCTTTTTTGGTTAAACTTATTTGCTAATGGTTAATAGTTATTGGTTACCCACTTTTCCAATAACGAATAACCAATAAGTGTTAACCCACAAATGGAGCGTTTTGTACTGCATATTTCAATAAAGCATGAGTTCCATTTAATCCCAGCTTTTTGCACACGTTATTCCGGTGATTTTGAATGGTCTTAATGCTCACCCCTAATTCATCGGCTATTTCCTGGTTGGTTTTCATTTCAGCCAAAAGATTCATCACCGTAGATTCCATAGAGGTTAAACTGGAATCAAGGTTCAGGTGGCCGGCCAGTTTTTTCTTTCTGTTTCTCTGGATAATCAACTCCGAAATAGAAGGACTTATATAATGCCCTCCATCTAATACCTTTTCAACACAAGCAACAATTTCAGATACCGTATTCTCTTTGGTTAAATAGCCCTTCACTCCCAAATCAATTGCTTTATTAAACAGGGATTCCTGCTTGAACATAGTCAGTATAACGATGTTCAATTCCTGGTTCTCCCCCAGCATTTTTTTGGAAGCTTCGAACCCATTAAGTTTCGGCATTTCAAAATCTAGGATGATTACATCGTAGTTATTTTGCTCATGGAGTATTAAAGCTTCTTCTCCGTCTTTGGCCTCATCTACCAGGTATTCGGTGTTGGCTTCCAGTACTTTTTTAATTCCCTCGCGAATGAGGGCGTGATCATCTGCAATTAATATCCTGATTGGAGCACTCATACTAGTCTAATGGGATTTTAAATGATACAATGGTTCCGGATGGGTTATTTGAACGAATAGACAACTCGCCTCCCAATGATTTCACCCGTTCATTCATTCCTGCAACACCCATTCCGTTCGATTCCTTAATTAACTTTTCATCCACTCCTTTGCCATCGTCCTTAATTTCGGAGTGGATTTCATTCTTTTTAACCTTTAGCTGAATAAAAGCGTTTGAAGCTTCTGAATGCACTTCAATATTCTTTATGGACTCCTGGATTACTCTGAACAGGTTGATCTCTTTCTCTTTGGCTATTAAATCATCCACTTCCTCTACTTCGAAGCTCCACTCTATTTCAGAGGTTTCCTCGATCTCATTAAACAGAGAGAGCAAAGCTTCTTTCAATCCTAAATTCTCCAAGAGCACAGGTCTAAGATTATGAGCTATTTTGCGTACGTCTGAAATGGATACCTGGGCAGAGTCGCGGATTTGATTTAGTTGTTCTTCCACCTCATCTGGATTCTCTATAAGCTGATGAGCAATTTCTGCCCTGTTTTTGATGACCAATATCTGCTGCCCCAATCCATCATGAAGTTCGGATGCAATCCTGCGGCGTTCTTTCTCCTGAGAATCGATAAGCTGTTGGGAAAATCTTCGCTGCTTTTCATTTTCTCTTTTCAGTTGCTGTACCCTGATATAGTACATCCCAAATCCACCTGAAATGAATAATAAACCCAGGATTGAATAAAACCAGGTGGTCATCCAAAATGGAGGAATGATGGTTAGGGTAAAGGAGTCCCCAACTTCATTCCAAACTCGGTCGCTATTGCTGGCAATTACCCGGAAAGTGTAAGTACCGGGAGGAATACTTGAGTACAAGGCTTCTCTTCGGTTGCCTACTTCAATCCAGTCCTGGTTAAGGTTTTCCAGCTTATACCTGAAATTCACATTCCCAGGGTCGGTGAAACTCACAGCGGTATAATCGATTTCGAGGAAGGGAGTATCATAGGGCAGCGAAATGGATTCTGCTAATGGAATCTGACCTTCCGAAGTTCGTAAACCGGTTATATAAACCGGTGGGGGAGTACTGTTTTGTGTCACTTTCCTGGTATTAACAACTGCTACCCCAGCTACGGTTGGAAAGTAAATATTCATTTCCTCATCGACGATTGCATTAGGCTGAAAGCCACCGTTTGTTTCCGATGAATTCATCCCATCCTTCACTCCAAAAGCGTAGGCATTGATTTCGGGAATATCCCCTTCGATATACGCATTTAAATCTGATCTGGAAACCCTGGAAATTCCGCGGTTACTCCCCATCCAAAAGTTACCAAACTCATCTTCCACAATATGAGATACAATATTATCAAACAGCCCATCATTCACAGTCAACTGAATCACTTCACCATTTTCATATCGGAATAAACCATTTCCATAGGTTCCAATCCAAACTACTCCATCGGTGTCCTGATAAATACTTCGTACCTGGGGCTGTTCAATCAGGTCAAAATTACTGGTATCGAGTAACTCAATCTTTTCAACCTTTCCATCAACGATTTTGTGTAATCCTGCCGATCCAACCCAGATTGTTCCTTCTTTATCTTCAAAAATAGTCCTGACAGTATTATGATATAGTCCATTTTCCACCGAAAAATGAGTAAATGAGCGGTTATCATATTTGAACACCCCTACTTGTGTCCCCACCCATATATTCTCATTGGAATCCTCAAATATGGATAGAATGGAATTCCCGGTAAAGCCATCCTCTTCCGTGAAATATCTCCCAGGTTTATCAAGCGATTCTGTGAGGTATAGTCCTCTGCTTCCTATCCATATCCTGGATTTGGAGTCTTCAAAAATACTCCAGTTGCAATAGCTTTTAAGGTGTTCATGTATTGCTGAATAGGTGGCTCTCGCACCATCCCATTCATAAATTCCTCCACAATTCGTGGAAAAAAGCATGTTCCCATTTTGAAGTGTTGCCAGGCTCAGCATGATATCATTCTCAAGCCCCTGCTCTTCATCAATCATGCTTATTACTCTTTCCCGCAACCGAAAAAGCCCTCTTGCCGAGGTGCCTACCCAGTAGTTGCCCTCATTATCTACCAGGATGGATTTGAACTGGGTATCAGAAGGGAAATAAGAGGCTGGAAACTCTTCAAATTTTGCTCCATCCCAGTACACAATTGCATTAAAAAGTTCCCCGAACACCACATCATTCGGGAAGAATTCAAAATCCAGGATGAACCGGCTTGGAAGTCCTCTATCTATCGTGAAGCGCTGTTCTCCGTTTCCGGATTTATAAACGATTCCGCCTCCATCAGTCCCATAAAAGTAATTCCCTGAGTTTTTTGGGAATTCATGGATATGATTGATAAAGCTACCATAGTTTGCAACGGCATTCTCCTCCATTAGAATCACCGAGTCACCTAGCGTCTTATATATCTTATCCCTGCCAGGCAACCAAATCCCCATTGTATCAGTTAACGCTTGTTGTACCAGATCGGGGTTCGTAGAAATTCTTGAAGGTTCAAATGCTTCTCCAGTAAATCTAAATACTTCATCATAGGCGGAATACCAGATATCGCCTGACTTATCCTGGGCCAAATCCACTGTAGTACCTGAAACCGCAGTAAAAGGATACGATGATATTACTCCGTCTTTAAACCGCATTAAGAATGGGCGGAGATTCTCGGAAGTCAACCAAATTCCCCCCTCCTGGTCTTCATACAATTTCGTAAGTCGATCAGAAATCATTCCTTCGGTATTAAACCGATTGTAGGTGGTAAAGGTCTGACCATCAAAACGTACTAAGCCCCCAAATGTAGCCAGCCAGATATACCCATCTTTAGTTTGGATGATATCATTAACAGAGCTCTGGGGAAGGCCCTCATCCATACCGAATTGGGTGACAACGAAATTGTCGGAACCTAGATTTTGGGCGATTGCAGGATTTATCCCTACCCATAAAACAACAATACCCAATAACACCTGTACTACCCTACCTTTCATACCAAAAATGTAACCAGGGGATGTAGAAAATAAAAGCCCTTCATAAAGCATTTGTCAACCTTCTGGGTACTTGTACCCATACATTTGGGAACCTGTACCTATGGTGCTTCTGCACTTCCATAGACATTTTCAAGCCGAACGGTAACAGAATTATGTCTTATGGGTACACATTGGCTTACAACACTACTAGTTGGCTTTCTGCTGGTCTTTCTTACTTCTGCAGATAGTCATGCACAAAAGAAATTCGCTGTTGGTATTAACGGCGGTTCTAATGGAATCGGAGGTGAAGGCACCATCCGCATTCATGAACGGGTAAATGCCCGAATTGGCTTCCATACCTTTGCTTACAACCAAACAGGCTCTTACAACGACCTGGAAGTAGGTATTGACTACGATGGCGACCTGGACATGAGCAATTACTCCCTCCTGGTCGACTTCCTCCCCTTCAAAAAGTTCTTACGGGTCACAGCCGGTTTCTATAAAATGGACTGGGCTCTGGATGGAGTCGCCATTCCTAATGAATCCTACGACTTTGAAGACCGAACCTTCGATCCTGACCGCTTGGGTACTTTAACCACGAACCTGGTCTATCCCGACGGATTCTCTCCGTACTTCGGCCTGGGATTTGGTAACCAGGTCGGAGGAGGGCTTCCCTTAAAATTTACCATGGACCTCGGCATGATTAGAACGGGTGCCCCGGAAATTACCATGAGTGGTACAGGTCTAATAGCCCCTACTGCAGATAATGCCAATTCCCTTCAAGAAGGGCTCAATGAATTTGAATGGTACCCGGTAGTACGCCTGGGCCTTTCTTTCTCTTTTATAAACGCTAACTAATTCAGGAATAGAAGTATGAAACGTTGGTTTACACATAGTTTAGTAGTACTTGCCATACTGATTGCGAGCTGTGATTTCGGCCCGATTAATAGTGCCGTAGATGATTTTAATATCGTCGTAGAACTGGAAGATATTAACACGGGATTCTCTATTGGGGTATTCGACTCGGAAACGAAGGACATCTTAAACAACAATGTCACCATCACTTTCGATTCGGCTACGGCCCTTCAGACCATTGACATCTTCTCTGATCCACTTCCTGAAATAACCTTTGATGGTGGCTTTGTAAATGTGGGGATCAGAAATGAAATTATACCTACACTGGATAACCCTTTCTATGTAGCAGCTACCATTCAGGTAGATGGATACTTACCACAAGAAATTAGCTTTTCGTTATCTGACACCGGAGCGACTAGCTATAATATTGACATGCTTAGTACTTCGAACCTGCAAGGTTCTTATGTGGAAGATGAAATATTAGCTCCGTTGGATGATGACGGAAATCCACTCCCTATTCCAATACCATTCGATAGTACTACCGGTGAAATTCTGCCTTTTGCAAGTAAACTAATTGCAAACAGCAATTCTGAAAATGTCTGGTTTCCATTTTTGAACGTAATGAATGATGGATCAATCGCAAACGTGAAATGGAATTTAAGTAACGGGCAATCTTTTACCGGTTTGCCAGCAGGATATGTGATTAGCGCCTATACCTGGAATCCAAATACCCCGGAATTTAATCGCGGAAAAAATAGAATACGTTCACCATTTGGTCCTAGTGACAGAGGGTTCGGCTTTAGATATATCTATGATCTTCTTGAAATAAAAGTAAGAGGGCTAAATACTTCCTTTTCTACAATCGAAAGTATAGAATCCCTGGATTCTAATATTCCCCATGATGAACTGGCTATACGAATGAAGAGTCTGGTTTTTACTCCGGACAGAAACTCAAATTGGCATGATAATTTTGGCGCTGCCAATTCAATAAGCTGGTTCCTTGAAGAAGAAGAAAGTGGAATCGGAGTTCCTTCGCTGATTTCGGAAACCGATTTTCATTTTTTTAATTGGTTAGCTACAGATACAGTATTGGTAGAAATTTTAAACCGAAACATAACTTCTGGAAGCTTCGATCAAGTATTACGTGATCTAGCAATTGGTGAAATTGGATTTATAAAGCCCTATTTACTTTTCCCAGGTGATCCCCTTTCACATTTGTTTTTTGGGGCAGATATAATGATTTCAAATCACTCGTTACCTGAATTAAACTCAGGGTTAACTGGTGATTTTAACGTTGTTTTTTATACAAGTACAAGAGTATCTAACGTAGAAATAGAGGTTGTTACTACGGCTTATGTTGATGATGGGGATATTAGCATTAGAACAGATGGGCAAACTATTAGCTCAACTCCTGGAGTACGTCAAAATATCTTCGAGTTCGATGAAGTACCAAAATCACCAGCCGTTGTTACAATTTCTTTAGGCGGCACCACATACTCAGAATATATTGACCTCACCAATTACTCTGGTGAAACCATCACAATCACTCCACCCCCAGTTTCACCAAACTTAATTACTGCCAACGTTAAAGCGAACGTTCGCTGCAAAAGTTCAGGCTCTAAGGAATTAAATATCAATGGATTTCCAATTAATAATATCGCCATTCGGTATCGTGAACAAGGGGTTACCGGTACCTATCCACAAATAGGCGCGGTGGATAGCTTAAATTATAATCCAAACGCTCAGGTTCTGGAAAGTGTGGCTATGCAATTTCCCGGAGTAGAAGTTGGTAAAACCTATGATTTCATTTTTTCTGTTGATGCCTTTTCAGAAACAACTACGGAAATGATACAAAGTGAAAATTTTGAAATAGATGTGGAAGTCCGCGATTCCTACTGCCAGGATAAATAGAGACCTACATTAATAATTACGCATCAAAGCATTGCTCTTGGGTGAGTAGTGCTTTTTTGCGTTTAAAACTGTCCAGAGTTTTCGATCGAATACTTAAGCAGGGCATGTGTTCCTTTCAAACCTAGCTTATTACAAATATTGTTGCGGTGATTTTGTACCGTTTTAATGCTCACTTTCAACTCTTTGGCAATTTCCTGGTTGGTTTTCATCTCAGCCAGCTTCCGAAGCAACTTCCTTTCAGAAGGAGTAAGCAGGTTTATTCCCTTTTGATCGGAAGCCGGTGCCATTAACTGGGTATTTCTGCGCACCAGGAATTCGGAAATAACAGGACTCAGATAGTATTTTCCCTTCAATACTTCTTCCACACATTGGGTTATTTCAGCAACGGTATTTTCTTTGAGCACATAGCCTTTCACCCCAATGTCCATAGCCCTATTGAAAATGGTTTCGTCCTTAAACATGGTCAGGAATACAATATCTACTGGAATAGACTGTGCATGGACACTTTCCGCTACTTCAAAACCTGTCATTTCGGGCATTTCAATATCTAAGAGAGCGATATCCGGCTTATGCTCCAGGATTGCATTGAGTGCCTCTTTCCCATTTTCTGCTTCAATAACACGAAACTTCCCATCGGCTTCCAATACCTGTCGCAAGCCTTTGCGGATCAAAGAATGGTCATCAGCAATTACGATTTCTTTGAGTTCATTCATGATCAGTAATTGGTATCTCTATTTTGATGGTAGTGCCATCTCCTGGTGCAGAGTCAATGATAAGCGATCCGCCAAAAGAATCAATACGTTCTTTCATTCCCACAAAACCCAGACCCTTAAAACTGGCTATTTCTTCTTTAGACATCCCCTTTCCATCATCCCATAAAGTAGCTTTAAGATTCCCGTTTTGTTTAACAATCATTACCGCGGCTTCCTCAGCTTCAGAATGACGAATGATATTATTCGCTCCTTCCTGTATTACCCTGAAGAAATTGATTTCTTTATCTCTGGGGAGGGTGTTATCCACTTCATCCACATGATAACTCCACTCCAAAGCAGAAGTATTTTTGATTTCTTCACAGAGGTTGATCAATGCTTCTCTAAGGCCGAATTTCTCCAGCAAAATCGGGCGCAGCCCATGGGAAATATTTCTTACATCACTTATTGAGCTGATCGCACTGTGTTTTATCTCCTTTAACTGCTCAGCGATACTTGTGGAATCTTCCAGTGATTGCTCGGCTAGTTCTACCCGGTTCTTAATCACCAGGATTTGCTGGCCCAGTCCATCATGAAGTTCCGAAGCAATACGTCGGCGTTCCTGTTCCTGGGACTCGATTAGCTGTTCAGAGAACCGTTTCTGCCGTTCATTCTCTCTTTTAAGCCGCCTGGTTCTCACATAGAATAGAGCGAAACCCGAACTAAGAAATAACAAAATAAGGATAGTATAAAACCATGAAGTCATCCAGAATGGAGGAATGATATTCACCTCTAATGAAGCTCCTTCCATATTCCAAACCCCATCATTATTACTTGCAATTACTGTAAAGGTATAATTGCCCGGGGGGATTTTCACAAAAAGAGCTTCCCGGTTGTTGCCTACATCAATCCACTCTTCATTTAAGCCCTCTAAGCGATATCTAAACTGAACATTTTCAGATTCTGTAAAACTTACTGCGGTATAATCGATTTCCAGGAAATCCACATCATAGGGCAAGGAGATAGATTCTGAAACAGACAGCCCTCCTTCATTGGTTCGTGCCCCTTCGATATAAACCGGAGGAGCTATTCCATTTCTACTTATGTCCTTGGTGGATACTATGGCAACCCCGGCTACGGTGGGGAAATAAATATTTCCTTCGGAATCTGAAATTACATCCGGTTGAAATCCACCATTGGTTTCAGCCGAATTCATGCCTTCTGCAGTACCATAAGCATAAGCCTGAACCTGGTCTACTTCTCCATTAATAAAATTATTAAGCTGCTGTCTGCTGACTTTCGACACCCCGCGGTTACTACCCATCCAGAAATTGCCCTGTTCATCTTCAATGATATGTGAAATCACGTTATCGAATAAACCATCAGTTGTTGTGATGTTTCTCACATCGTCATTAAGGATTCTGAAAAGTCCATTCCCATACGATCCGATCCAGATAACCCCCTCCTCATCTTCATGGATAGCACGAACAAAAGGTTGATCTGTATTTTCAGCTATTTCATGGTTTTCTGATAATATAACTTGTTCAATTCCTTCATTCTTAATCTTGAAGATACCTGATATTGTACCCACCCAAATTGTCCCTTCTTTATCCTCAAAAAATGTTCTTACTTCAGGTATGTTAACCCCTTGTGGGGTACTGTATTTTTTAAAACCAGAGTCATTGTAACTAAAAACACCGTTACTGCATCCAATCCATATATTTCCGTTAAGGTCTTCTGTTATTGCAAATACGTTCTCTCCTTCAAATCCCTCATCTTCATCAAAAACTATTCCGTTTTCTTCTAATGATTCGGTCATATATAAGCCATCAGAACTGAACCAAATCCTACCTTTTGAATCCTGAAATACTGCCCAAATACATGGATTTGGAAGATACTTATTAATTACTGATGCTTCAGTTGTGTTATTCTTATAGGTATAAACACCGCCACAATTTGTTCCAAAAAGATATGAACCATCATTAAGCGAAGTTAGTGAAAGCATATTTTGATTGAACAAACCGTCATTATAATCAATCATGTTAATATTCGAGGTTGTTAATCTAAACAAGCCGTTAGCACCTGAGCCCAACCAGAGATTCCCTTCATTATCTTCAAGCATTGTGCTTATTTGAATATCAATATTCTGTTCCGATTCTATTTCAGAAAAACTTATAAACCTAGAGCCATTCCAGATTGCAGTTCCCTGATAAGAATTCAACCATAGTCTATTCTTATTATCGATATAAAAATTCCGTATGTCTCTGCTCGAAGCACTTTTCTCTTCATCCAGCAAAGAGATTTTTTCCCCATTAAATTTTAGTATTCCGTCACCACTTGTACCAATGAAATAATCACCTGAATTAACCGGGTACTCAATAAAATCAATAATTGAAGTTTCAATATCGTCTCTCAGATCCAGTATTTTGTATAGAGAATCTCCTAAACTTTTTACCAACGCCCTTTCTAAAAAAAGCCAAACACCAGATGCGTCTTTTACAATTTCATCGATGTTGTATTTCTCAAGTTCAATAGTAGTTTTTAATTCAAACCTATCGTTGTTAAATAAGTAGGGACTTCCATTAAGACTCACCCATATCCTTCCTGCATTATCCTCTTTAAAATCTCTGGGTATAAATGAAGAAGCATTGATATCAATGGGATAAGAAACCATTTTATGCCCATCGAATTTAACAATACCCTGTTCTGTTCCTGCCCAAATATTTCCCTTACTGTCCTCAAAAAGAATAACCGATCGATCAAAGTTCATTCCTTTTGTATTCGAACGATTAAACGTAGTGAATGTATAACCATCAAACCGTACTAAACCTCCAAACGTAGCTATCCATAAATACCCGTCTTTGTCCTGCACAATATCATTCACGGAGCTTTGAGGCAGGCCTTCATCCATCCCGAATTGGGTCACCACAAAACCTTTAGAATCAAAATCCTGAGCTATTAAGGGACTTACCCAAAACAGCAACAAAATTATAACCAGAAAACTTTGTACTACCCTCTTATTCATACCAAAAATGTAACCAGGGGATGTAGAAAATAAAAGTCTCTATTGTGTCAGATTTACCCATTTCGGGCGATTGGTTGACGGAAGAGCCTGTTCTAGCTTTACTGTAAAACAGGCTTGCTATGAGAACACTAGTTTTATTTGGTCTAATTCTGATATCTTTTCCCTTAACAGCACAGGAAAGGCCTATTTTTATGAACGGAGGCTTCCTGAACCCGGAAACCCTGGAGCCTGCTTTCGAAGCCAGGTACAGTGACGCCCGTTTCCGTCCGGGCACCCAGCTCATAGCAGTCAATAAGAGAGATGGATGGATTCTCATCGACTACCAGGGAAATGAAATTGAAGAATCGTGGAATAATGTTCTTCATTCCTTCAACGATGGAGTTACTATTGCTAGTCCCGGTGGATTAGCTGCATACCGGAATCATGTATTCAGCGATACCGGAGAGTTATTATTCAAAATGACTACCAGGGAGTTGTTTCCCTTCGAAAATGGATTTGCAAGCTTCGAGAGCAATGAAGTGAGAGGGGTATTTGGTTTAGTGGATAAAACAGGAAAAGAAATTTTACCTGCTGAATATGATAGACGAATACGAAGCGTGAGCATTGATAGACAATCCTATCACATCGTAAGTAAAGATGGGAAAGTGGGAATTATTGATTCAGAAGGGAGAACGATCGTCCCTTTCGACTATACCCGGATTGTATATTACAAGGATGATATGTTTATCATGGGAGTTCTGGATTCAAAAAACCCAACTTCAACCAGTCTTTGGGGACAGCCTATCCAAAACCATGACTACCAACTTCGAAACCTGGCTAATCAAGTTCTCATTGATGCCATATTTGATGAGATAGAGTTCGAGTCCGGCTTCGAAGAATTCGACTGGATACTTGTAAACTTTAAAGGCAAGGATAACTGGAGCCTGATTGATCTAACCGGAAAAGAGTTGCTTACCCATGATAATACCCGGGTATTGCCCGTTTCGAATTCCCTTGTGAGTATTGGAAAAATGGATAATGCCGGGGTATTCAGGTACGCTATTAGTGATCTGAACGGAAACCTGAAGACTCAGCATAATATTGCTCATCGCACCTCTACTTCCATGGGAATGATTGGCATTTGTGTAGCCGAAAATGGCAGAATAGGCTGTGGATATATGGATGAAAATGCCCAGCTCAAAATCCCCCTTCAATACACTGGGAGTGTTCAGGCTTTTCAGGAAGATGGCAGAGCTATCGTTTCAAATACACTTACCCAATCCAATAATTATACACTAGACCTTAAAGGAGTTATTGACCTTGAGGGTAACGTTATCCTCCCTCCTATTTTTGGAAAACTTGAAAAGGTATCGGATAGATATTACCGGGCTAACCTGCCGAACAATGCCCATGTGTTTTTGGTGGATGCAGCTACAGGCGATCCTATTGATGATAGCTACGTTTACATGTATTCAGATTATGCAAAGTACTATGTGAGTACCCAGGATTATGAACGTGCGATCGGATATTTCCGGAAGTTGTACTCAACCTCTTTTGATGATGAAGACCACTACTGGTACGGAGTGAGCTTCAGTAAAACGGGCAACTACCAGGGTGGGAATAATCAATACACTGAAGCAATCAGCAGAACTGCAAATCCGGAGCTAAGAGCAGTCGCAATGCTGGACCGGGCGGATAATTACTTTGCCATGAATTTAATTGATCAGGCTAAAACGAGTTATGAACAAGTACTGACTGAACGGAATAATGATCCCCGAATCAGGCTGCGCTATGCCGGCATGCTTGAACAGGCTAAACTGGAACCGGAAGCCATTGCCCAATACCAGGAAATCCTGGTTACTAATCCTAATGTACCGGAAATCTATGAGAGCATGGGCCGGGCTCAGTTGATCATTAACCAGGTAGACGACTCCATCACAAGCTTTGATGAAGCTATTTCACTAAAACCTAACTCGACCAATGGCTACAACTATCGTGGGCAGGCTTATATGATCAAAGGGGAACCTGAAAAAGCTATCCCAGACTTTCTAAAGGCTATTGAGTTGCATAGCTCAAATGAACTCACGAACAGCCATATCCGGTTGGCCGATGCTTATGAAGCGGTCGGGAATATTCCCAAAGCCTGTGCATTGTGGGAGCAATTGGCTCCTTATGATGAGAATTCGAAGGCGAAAGTGGATGCTTTGTGTAGTGATTAGGAATTACTCTCTCTCTCTTCGGTCATCCCGTGCCCCGACACGGGATCTGTAAAGAGTGAACCGTTGATCAAGCTCATTTTAGATCAGTGTTTGGTACCACTACAGATCCCACATCGAGGTGCGGGATGACGTGGATAGGTTCAGCATGACTTAGTTTGCTAAATAAGCTTCGATCTATCTTACAAACCAAACACCCTGTTCACGTTAAATCCGAACCTGAAATCTCCGGCGAAGAAATCGTCCGTTGTTCTTGCTAACAAGTGTTGCTCCGTAAACCAGTTTCCATTCATGAAAAACATCTGGAAGACATGGCCACCGGTATCAATCTGCCATGAAATAGCAATAGGATTCATTGTCCCTGAGTTCCGGTCTCCAAATACCGTGTAATACTCAAAAGAGAACGAGTGCTGCATATTCAAACGGAATTCCCCTCCAAAGCCGGTACCGAAATGTGTATGCACCTGGTCTTGGTCTACGGTTTCAGTAACGATAGTGTTGAAATGAGATACCATTGGCGTAATTTGCAAACTCAATGCATCACTAAAACGCCTGGCTACTGCTATCGATCCAAGAAAATTAAGCCGTTCCTGGAAGGTGAAATCAAAACGGTTTTCTTCCTGGGTATTGATTCCAAGATCTCCTTTCAAACTGACTTCCACCGGGGTTTTGTCAGATTTCATCTGTTGAAGTAGCGTGTATTTGAAGCGAAGGTCCACATTATCCTCCCGGCTTGTTCGTCCAATACCCACCGATAACCTATCAGATATACCGTAATCTATTCCCAGCCGGACTGCCGCACCATTATCGAGTCCCCAAAAATCGCTTATACCTCCCGAGACCAACCCGAAATTATGCATAATGGTGCTGTTCATATTATTCTTTTTGAGGTTTGAGGTAGTAGACATCGTAACCAGCGACATGGTTAAGAATACTTCTACCGGTTCATCCCTCACCGTTCGTTTACGCTCTAGCTGTGCATATACCGATTGTGAAAAAAATAATGCCAGAATGAATAGAAGACCGCACTTGTGCATGGTTTACTCCTTTATAGTTAATACCGCGTTGATTTCTATTTCCTGCTTCTCGTCTACTTTCACAAAAAGAAGCTTTGGCGGTTTGATTTCATAGTCGCTTAGATTCAATATCCAGTTCGCTTTTAGAACCAGGGTTTCCCCCTGAGAGGTAAGCTCACCGGAAACGGTGATATCTTTCTCTTTACCATGAATTTTGAAGGTTCCCTCAACAGTCACTTGCTGCGTTTCTGCACTCTCCGAATCAAAGTCGGAGGTCAATTTGCCGAAAAATTCTCCAAAGGGATAAGTCTCTGTTTCCAGTGTTAAACGCATATCCTTGTCCCGTTTACCATTTCCGGTATCGAGGGTAGTTAAATCCACGAAGAAATCTACAGTCTTGTCCTCTAAATTGATGAGGCCGGTCAGGTTTTCCGAAGTACCTGAAAAGTTATGAAGAGGTACTTTAGAGTGGAAAACAGCCGTCCCTGTTTCGGTATAAAAGCTTTGAGCGAATCCGGAAGTAGCAATAAATACGGAGATGCATAGCATAAATAGTGTTTTCATTGTTATCTCCTAGTTATCTCTGGCACCTTCATCAATCCAGGTGCGAATAGTTTGAATTTGTGTGTTAGAAAGTGCGCTTCGGCCCAAAGGCATCCGGGAGCCATGGGTAGGGTTAGGCTCCAGTTTATCCACTAAAGGACTTCCATCGGCGTTTCCTGCCTGGATTACCCGTTCGTTGTACAGGTTCCCTGTACTGGCAACAGCCTGTGCATAGCTCGCCAGGTTCACCCCGCTGGCAGCACCTCCACTTGTATGGCATCCACTGCCACCGCAGGAAGTATTAAAGATGGGCTGGATTTGATCAGCATAACTGATCTGTTCTATAGGATCTTCGGTACCTGGAGCAGTGAGTAAGTCCTCTTCATTATTTGTACAGGCAAAAGCTACCATCACCAAGAACAGCATTATTAATAAACTTGGCTTTTTCATGTTCATCCGATTTTCAATTATTTAGATGTTAATAAATAAGTGTAAGTAAGAAGTGTATGTTTTGGAAAGAGCGTTGCGTTGCATCTCTTTCCTGGTACAAGGTTACCATCATTTATACTCACATCGTTATCACGATAGCGGCAAATAGCCCTACATTCCCGACATTGGGTAGTACAAATCCGACAAATTGGGTTATTTAACTACTTCCTGCAGCTCGGATGGGGTTTTCCCAAACTCCTTTTTGAAGCATTTAGAAAAATAGGAAGGGCTGGAAAAGCCGGTAAGATAGGAAGCTTCCGAAATGTTATTCTCGCCCGTGAGAATTAACTCTTTCGCCCGATGTAAGCGAACGGATGTAATCAGTTGATTAGGTGTTTTATTGGTGATTCGCTTGAGCTTTCGCTGAAGCTGACGTTCACTCATTCCCACTTCACGGCTCAGCATTTCTACTCCAAATACCTCGTTACTCAAATGGTTATCTATACTCTGAAGTACCGTCTCCAAAATTGAGCCTTTTAAGGGAGGATCGTTAGGTGGTAATTCAAAATGAGGTTCCCCTTTCTTCAGGGTTTCGCTGGCTACAAAAATCGGGGGTAATTCATCATGTTGGTTTTTCTTGTACTCAGAGAAAAATAAGCCCGCTCCGGAAAGAAGGTTTTTAACTGCTTGAGTTACTAAGACCTTGTTTTCACGTTCCGAATCAAATACCCGACTATAAAACTGGTCCATGATATCATGTTCGAAATCGGTTTCGTCTATGGATGCTTCTTTGATATAGATTCCCACTTTAAGCCGGGCATTCCTTGTGGCTACGGCTTCCACCAGGTCGATACTACAGTGTACTGCTTTACTAGGACCCTCAAATACCGCTACAAAAGAATCGGTTTTAAACTGAATGATCTTACCCCTGTAAGTACCGATGTATTGCCCTATCAAGCCTTGCAGGTTGGTATCACTTTCATCAAGAAACTCAAGCTTTGCTTTAACAAAGGTAAAGAGTTGCTTTTTGTGAACCTTTATAGGCTTCATATCAGAGAGGAAACCCTTCATCTCATCTAAAATCTCTTTGGTATTTCCAGCCCAGAACAGGTGGTCATCTCCGGTAAATTCCACAAACTTTGCCCCTTCAATGCGCTCAGCTATGAAACGCCCTTCTTCAATTTTTACATCAATATCATTGGTGCGTTGCATGATGAGCGTAGGCACTTTGATGGAACCGAGAATATCAATGATATCGACCTGGGTATTCATTTTGGTGAGCACCATGGCTGCACTGGGACTTGCGCCCGACCTGAAATAACTGGCCAGCCATTTCATAAAGCGAGGATCATCTGCTTTTGAAGGAGCCAACGATTCCAGCTCCATATCCCCACTTCCCCAGCTCTTTTCGATCATGTCATACACCTTCTGGCGTTCTTCATCAGTGGGTGCCCAGGGATAGTTGGGGGAATATCTTCTCTTGGCAAAGATTCCGAAAGCAATGAGCGAAAGTGTGCGATTAGGATAAGTAGCAGCAAATAAGGCAGAAACGGAACCACCTTCAGAGTGGCCGAAGAGCACGGCCTTTTCAGATTCAACGGCATCCATTACCGCCCTGATGTCATCCATGCGTTCTTCTAAGGTAGATAAATCTACTACCCGATCTGAAAGGCCGGTTCCCCGTTTATCAAAAAGAATGACCCTTGCGACTTTTCCCAGCTTCCTGAAAAAATCCACTAGCTCCGGGCATTCCCATATCAAATCGATATTGGATACCCACCCGGGAATGTATACCAAATCGATAGGGCCATCCCCAAAGACCTGGTATGCAATATTTATCCTGCCACTTTTAGTGTATTGAGTAGCGGGCTTCATCATACCTGACACGCTTCTTACTTACTTCTTAATGAATACCTAATTAATGAACTAAGTTAACCAATGCAAAAAAAAGTACTGGGATTAAAATGAAAAATTGGAGATCTAAAATTGGGAGGACTCTTTCTGGGTTTCCCAATTTTAAATTTTGATTGTAGATTGTGAATTTTGATAGTGCCTGATTCAAAGCTCATACCCTTTTACGGTTAATCCCGATACCTTTTTTCAAGGCCGCCCCGTGTCAGGTATGGGATGACAAAAAAAGCCTCGCACAAACTACAATACGAGGCTTGGGTTAGGTTATGAACTCTTATGAATTAAGAATATTCATCAAGGAATAAAGAAGTAAGAATGAAGGTAAAGGCTTGATTTCACTTCTTTATTGAATATTGACTATTGAATATTCTTACTTCAATCTTCCCTCCTCTTCTCCCTCAGTTTTTTAACTGCATAAGCACCTCCTGCTGCAGCGAGCAGGCCAAGGCCGCCATCAATAGGTGTCTGATTAGGTGCATCGGGGAATACAGGCTGAGCGTGCAGTTCTGCAGCACATAAAACGATCATCAACAGCGAGAAAAAGATGGTGGTTAATACCAGGGATTTTTTATTCATAATTCGGGGGATTTGTTTGTAAAAGAAAAACAGGGGCTTCCACCACCTGCTTTCAATACGCTTTAAGGGTAAGGGTTTAAATCTCTCTATCATCATTTAATTACATTCATCTTTTTTACAATGACTTCAGAATTAGCCGAGAGCTTATAGAAATACACTCCAGAGGATAGATTCCTGGCATCGAACTGAACGGTATGCCGTCCAGCCTGACGCAGCTCTCCGTCAACCAGTGTGGTTACTCTCCGGCCCAGTAAGTCAAATACTTCCAGCCTGATTTCTGAATACACCGGCAAGTAAAAACCGATAGTGGTGGTTGGGTTAAATGGATTCGGGTAGTTTTGATCTAGCTGCAGCTGTCCGGGAGCGTCGTTCTCTTCTCCAGTACTAACCAGCTGGCTGCTGTCGATAATCAGCTTAAATCGCTCTCCCTGCTCTTCTTTCGACTTACTTCCCTCCTCCTTAGCTCCCAGTACATTTACCGTAAACAGATCGGTATGAGGACTTTTGCTTTGTACTCTTTCGACTCCTTCTATCAAGAATTCATAACTGTTTTGGCTATTCAAATCCGTAACCGTTTCGGTTTCGGTATCCACCAGGCTGAGCTGATAGGCTTCCGGAAGATTGTGACTCCAGGAAAGGGAGTATTCTCCATCCAGGTTACTTCCTTCAACCACCAAATCAAGCTCCACTGGCGAGTCGAATTGTAATGGAAGCGACTGAATATCCATTCCGGCTTCATCTTCCGTTGAAGTGTAAACCGCCAGCCATTCCTGGTTATTGGAAGCTAGTTTGTAGGCATCCAGGGGATCTTTCCCTATTTCGGCTTCATCACTAAACATGACTACCGACCGGTTTGCCAGCACCCCTCCTTCTATCCTAAACTGGATTTCGGGAATCTCTTGTGGTTTAAGCAATACCGCTCCATTGCTTCGGGCTGTATCGTTCACACTGAAAGATGGACTGCCGGTATCGTTGGCTTTTACCCAGAATCCCTGCATGGGGGCAATGTTTCCGCTCCCAAGAGTTCCAGTGGAGCCATTCCAGGTCAAATAGGCACCGGTGCCGCTATTGGCACTGTCACTCCATACATAAACGGAGCCATCTAAACCTGATCGATTCCAACCAGAGCTGGCATCCCAGTCCAAGCTGGAGGCGAATGGGTTCCCAACCATGTTCCAGCCATCATTTGCAGAATCGAAAGTCCCTCCTGCGCCGGATTTGGTTAAGGTCAGAGAGGGAGTAATGGTTCCGAAATACTGGGCACTGTCTGTTTGAATAGTTTTGGGAAAGCCTCCATCTACTTCTGCTGTGGAGGGATCGTCATCTGCATATACAAACACCAGCAGAGCTTCTCCTGCACCGGCTACTGTTGAAGCTGAGCTAACTGCATGAAATCCCCTGGAAGAAATGTCAGTACTTCCATCCCCTTCAGTATAGCTGAATACATTCACCGTTCCGGTTTCTGAATCAGCCCCGGTAAAGCCCTGCGTCCAGATGCCATCCAACAACTCTCCATAGGTAATTCCATCAGCTGGGGATGTAAGAATCCTCCACCCCTCATCTCCGGTTATAAAACTTCCAATTGGATGCGAGTTGGTATTCCAGCTAATGGAAGTATCGGAAGGGATATAGGCATCGTTTGAATTGGAGCTAAGATCGCCCACTAATGATCCGCTTCCCTCGTCCATTCTCCAGTAGCCTTGCAGCCCGCTTTCATCTCCTTTCAGGGGCTGAAAGCCATCATTCCTGATTTGGGTAGAATCCACGGCAGTATCCCAAAAACGAAGTTCATCTATACTTCCGGTCCACCCGCCTACGGTAATTGCATCACCATTTGTGTCCAGGTTTCCGCTAACAGAAGTGCTTGCATCCAGCTTACCATCTATAAAAATGGATTTATTGGTTCCGTCAAATACCACAGCTATATGATGCCAGGCATCATCAGCTATCGAGATATCTCCAAACAAAGTATTGCCTGTACTGGAATGGTAGGTGGTGAAGGCCAGGAAGTTGGTGTCGGCATAGCGGTGTATGCTCCATGCATCCGTGCCTTTTTGTATGATGCTTTGCCCGGTGCTGCTGAAGCCCGAAGTTTTCATCCAAAATTCGATGCTTAGGGAGGTGATAGCATCCAGGGAATTATCATCCGGAATACTTATTGTAGAACTGTTATCCCCAAAGGCCAGAGATCTACCGGGATAAGAAACCGGATCAGCAAAACTCAGAGCGATGGTGATATCATCAAAAGCGGCAAATTCGAAACCGGAAGCCTCACTATTGGCACTTCCATTGTCAAAGGAAAAGCTGGTTGTATTGTCCGTGATGGTATAAGAAGAACGATTTCCCGATAAAGTGATGGTATCACTTCCCTCTCCTCCATCCACAGTAATATTATCTCCTGAAACGCCAATGTTATTGTCATTTCCATTCCCAACAATTACGAGAGTACTGTCATTGCCAACCACATTTATATCGTTGATGGAACTGTCAAACTTCAAACTGTCGATTCCGGAAACACCAGTGGAAAATGTGAATGATAGATCGTTTTTGTCTATAGTTTGCTTGCTATAACTACCGGCTCCTATTATTACAGCATCACTGGCCGCGGCAAAGCTTAGAGCAGTAGATAAACTGTTCCCATCGGTAACCAATACGGTGTTATCCTTCAAAGAAGCAAAACCTGAATAGCCACCGGAGGCGTCTACTCCATGCCCTATTTGTTCTTCAGCTGCTAATAACTGGGCATTAGTCATCGCTGAAGCTGCTACTCCTTCAAAGCTGTTGTTGCTGAAATCGAACTCAGAGCCGGAACCACTATACAAACCTACATAGGTATTGTCGCTGACAAAGGTATTACTTGTGAAGGTAGCTACCAGTGGATCGGGAGCTGAACTGCCGGAAGCAGTCCACGGACCAATACCTAAGTTTTCAAAGACATTATCCTCAAAGCTATTTCCGGTGAAAACAGTGCTGTCGGGCCCATCCACTGATACCCCAACAAAATTTCCTTTTAGTTCATTATTAAGTACCTGGGCTCCTTTTGGTCCAGGATTCAGAAAAATCCCGGTAGCCCATCCTGAGAAGCTGTTGTTTTGAATAACCAGACCTGTCTGGTTGCCGCCAATGGCATTTACAATGCCTCGGAACGTATCCCCATCAACGGTTCCGGAACGGGTAAACAAGTTGTTTTGAATGGTGATATTGATGGCATTATTGCTGACATAGACCCCGGCTTTACTTCCCGAAATCGCAGCTCCTTCCAAAATGGAAAATCCATCAATAACAACACTATCTGCATTACCAGTGATATTGATATAGCCCGTAATCTCGGATTCGGTGGCTGATCGGCCTTTTGCATCCACACCCGATTGAGCTCCTTGTAAAATCAGCCTGGAGGTTGAAAGGGTTAAGCTTTCAGAGTATGAACCCTGAGCTACACGGATGGTATCTCCAGCTGCAGATGAGTCGATAGCCGCCTGGATGGTAGCACAAGGTGAAGACTCAACACTACAGTTATTAGATGCATCACTTCCTGAAGTGGAAACATATCGAAGGGTTTGGGCTTCTCCCCGAATAGCGAAAAGAGATATCACAACCATTACCATGAATGGCTGAGTCACGCCCTTAAAAATAGTCCTCATGTGGATGAAAATTTTAGATTTATTGTGTTTGAACCTTTGACAATACCCAGTAACTACCCTTTGTGATTGATTTGCCGTACTGATGAGGGTTGATTCAGAAGAATTTTATTGACCAGCTTAATAAGCGGAGCTATGGAAATCGATTTTTCAAAAACAGGATGTATGCTCCTGAGTTTGGCTTTCTCGGTTTTCGCCGGCGAAGTGAGCGAAGTCATGAAGATGAAGGGAACCTGATGTGCATTTGGATAATCCGCTTGGATTATGTCGTACAAATCAAAGCCGTCTAAATGAGGAATCTCGATGTCGGTAAGAACCAGGTTTGGAACTATCATTGAGAAGCCCTCTAACATAGACTTTCCGCTATCAAAGAATACTACTTCATGCCCTTCTCTTTTGAATAGCATTCGCAAGAATTCTCCATACGAAGTTGAGTCATCAACTATATATATCAGTTGGTTTCCTGGCGATTTCATGTCACTTAATTGGCTAGAGTTGATTAAAACTCTCATTTTGTCATACCCTAATGGCGACAAAAAACTACTGATCTACTCCAAGAGGGGCTGACACTCACTTTTCATAAGTTTTCAGTGATTACTCAAATGCTTTTAAATATTACTCACCACTTTGTATCTATTACTCACATGGACTAACTTTGAGCCACAAAATGTTTGGGTTAACTAGAAGACAAGCTGATTTAGGACATCAGCTTTAATTATTAGCTAAGGACAGAAATAGGTATTAGGAATAAGTCTTTTTCTATTGTGTTTCCGTTTGCGTGAAATTGGAATCAATGAACTCTAACTGAGTAACAATGACTCATCGCAAACTTTTAAGCATGATTGGATATGGTGCATTGAGTAAGATATATCCTGTATCTGCTTTTGTCTCATTTGATCTTTCCGGTGTTTTCACCATGAGCAGTACTATGCCGGAAAATATCTGGGTAATCCTCTCTTTATGTTTAACCAGTTTTGGCATGTCCATTTTCTTTTTCAAAAATTCGAACGATGATCAAGAGAAGAGAGAAGAAGAGTTAGAGCTTAAAATACGTTCACTCAAAAAGGAGTTGAGAAAGGAAAAAGAAAAAAATAAAGTTAAAACGCAGCAGCTCCGCGAACTCGACACACTTAAGTCTCAATTCTTTGCAGATATAAGCCATGAGCTAAGAACCCCTCTTACTCTTATTCTTGAGCCTCTCGAAAAGCTATTCAATAGCAAGTTAAATATGGATTGTGAATCTATTGCAGAACAGAAGGAAATGATTCTCAGAAATAGCGATCGTTTGCTGTCATTGATAGATCAGCTCCTTGATGTGTCCAGGATAGAGAGTAGCAAAATCCCAATCCGCCCCGAGCCCGTTCTGATACTCCCCTTTCTTCACCGGAATATTGCCTTATATAGCGAAGGACTAAAGGCGAAGAGCATTCAGCTCACCCTGCATTCTACCGCTTTATCAAACGAAGTGTACATCGATCCGCAAAACATGGATAAAGTGATCGGGAACCTGATTAATAACGCCATGAAATTTACACCGGATAAGGGGAAGATCACCATTCTGCTGGATGAGAATGACAATGAGTTCATGATCACAGTTAAAGATACAGGAATCGGAATTGATGCTGATGAGTTGCCCAACATCTTTGATCGTTTTTACCAGGTAAGAGATAAGGATATTAAATCGATTGAAGGATTTGGTATTGGCCTTTCTATCGCAAAAGAGATTATTGAACTTCATCATGGCAGCATTAATGTAACTTCATCTCCAGGAGAGGGGACTACATTCTCTATCCATTTACTGAAGGGAAATGATCATTTCCAGGATCTAGAAGTTGAAGCCTCTCCTTCTAAAACAAGTGCCCCGACTCCAGTTCCGCTTTCAAAACCAGTTCGACAAGGTATTACTATTACGAGTGAGGAAAACGAACTCACGCTTCCGGTTAACTACACCCACGATCAGACTACTATTTTGATTATCGAGGACAACCCGGATATGAGGAATTACATAAAATCACTGCTGGTAAAACAGTACCAGATACTGGAGGCAACCAATGGAATTGACGCCTATACAGGTATCCTGGAATCGCCCCCGGATTTAATTATCGCGGATATCATGATGCCCAAAATGGATGGGCTTGAATTGAACAGGAAGCTTAAATCAAACCCTGATACTTCCTCCATTCCTCTCATTTTTATCTCCGGGAAAACGGCAAAGCACAGTCAGATTTACGGTATTGAAGAAGGTGCTGATTTTTACCTCACCAAACCTTTTGATTCGAAAGAGCTGATTGTGAGTGTACAGAACCTGCTTACCAGCCGTCATCGGTTGCGGGATAAAATCATCCGGGATTTGAATGGATATATAAATCTCAAGAAAATTAAGTCTGATGATCCTGATCCATTCATCAAACTATTGAATGACGTGCTGGAAAAGGATTACTCCAACCCGGAGCTATCTGTACACCTAATCCAGGAGAAAATGTTTATGAGCCGTTCTAGTTTATACCGGATGATGAATGAGAAGACCGGGCTCAACACCCAGCAGTATGTAAACCAGTTCCGGTTGGAAAAGGCAAAGGAAATGCTGCTAAATGAAAAGGCGAGTATTTCAGAAATTGCCTATGCCTGTGGCTTTAACAGCTTGTCCTACTTTAGCAGAACCTTTAAAGACCGATTTGGGAAGTCGCCTTCTGAGTTTCTGAAATCGCATCCGGGAAATGGGTGATGTCAGTTAAGAATATTCGTCACTCATTATTCAGTAAAGAAGTAGATTTAGGTACTTATAATCACTCTTACTTCTCTATTCCTTGTTGAATATTCTTACTACCCTCCCCTTCTTTTCCAGATAATCCCGCACAATAATGCAGAATCTGTAGGGGAACCAGCCGTTGATCTATGAAGATTCAGGTCAGCTAATCACCCTTTACAGATCCCGTCTCAAGGATGGGATGACCTTAGAGAGAATAATGGATAGATAAGCCGTCACCCTGAACCTGTCCGCCGTACAATACTTTGGAAGGCGGGCTTGTTTCAGGGTCTTGCGAATTGGCTAAACTAGTAGAGCCCGACATTAAACCTGAATGATATTTCGCAATATTAGGGTAATAAATGCATATTACTTTCTATGTGTAATGGCCGTTTTGTGTTACTTTAACCAAAATTGCGATATCAAAATCGGATTATGAAGAAGTTAAGCCGGAAAATCTTTCTCAAATATCTGGGTATTATAGGTTCTGCACTCCTCTTCGGTAAGAAAAGAATAGGGTCTCTCTTTAGTTCAAAAGAACCTCTTCTTGAAATCACTTCTGTTAACAATGGCGAAGATGTTTTTGAATATATCCTTCGAACAAACGGTGAAATGGATATTACCTTGTATCGCCAGATTATTGGATCAGCTAATCCATTTAAGGAAGGCGACGAAACATTAGGAGTAGCTGCCAAAGATGAAGTGTCAAGAGAAAATGCACGGCTACTTCTTTCTTATACACAAGTAAAAGACCTTGAAAACACTTCCGTATTCGAAGATGAATTATTCGAGCTTCTACAGGCTACCACCGATAGTGAAGTAAATAAGCAAGTTCAGGATATGACTATGGGGCAGCTCAAGTCTTTTGTACTTACAAAACCAGAAGAAGAGATTAAAGAAATCATGCCTGGATTGACCAGTGATATTATTGGCTGCCTGGTTAAGCTGATGAGTAATGATGAATTAATAAGTGTTGGTCAAAAAGTATTTAATCCATTGCCAGGAAGCCAAATTGGTGATAAAGGGTATATGAGTGCCAGGATTCAGCCAAACTCCCCTACCGACAATATTGATGATATTATCTGGCAGGTATTTTGTGGATGGTCGTATGGAGTAGGTGACCTGGTTTTAGGAACAAACCCGGTTTCCAGTGAGCCGGAATCTGTAGCAGCCATCGAGGCGGCACTGTATGATATCATCGTAACTTTTGGACTAGAAGATACCCTTCCAAATTGCGTGCTTTCACACATTGATATACAGGCCGAGGTAGAGAGTTTTCAGCCCGGAACGACCGGGATCTGGTTTCAAAGTATTGCCGGTACCGTAAATGCCAATCAAACTTTCGATGTAACTATCGAAAAGATGTTCAACTATGCTGAGCAACGAAATGGTAAATACGGCATGTATTTTGAAACGGGCCAGGGGGCTGACTTCACAAATGGTCATGGTGAAGGCTTTGATATGGTACTCCATGAATCCAGGAAATATGGGTTTGCAAGGGCTTTAAAGCTCAAAATGAGCGAAGGGAAAAAAGAAAGCGATACCCCTTGGGTTCATTTGAATGATGTAGCTGGATTTATTGGCCCGGAAGTGTTTAAAACCAAAGAACAACTGGTGCGAACCTGTCTTGAAGATACCGTAATGGGTAAACTTCACGGACTACCAATAGGTCTGGATATATGTTCAACCCTACATATGGATGTTACCCTGGATGACCTGGACTGGTGCATCGAACAGATAATGCCAGCTAATCCCGCCTACCTGATGGCTCTGCCTACAAAAAACGACCCCATGCTGAGCTATCTCACTACCGCTTTCAATAATCATGTCAAAGTTAGGGAACAGTTTGGGTACAAGGTAAACGATGCCATGTGGGAATTCTTCAAACACCTGGAAATTATCGATCGTAATAATCAGCCTACTGAGCACTTTGGAGACCCAATTTGGGTGTATGCTAAATTCAGAAAAGCTAAAGGAGATCAGCGATTGCTCGATGAGATTTATGCGGAAGGAAGAGAAACCATTAACGAAATCAATGATCGTGGTGTATTCATTGCAGAAGGATTTGGAGAAAATACCTGGGATTTACCTAAAGAGCTGGATGCCAGGGTTCGCGAATTATATGAAGATGCAAAAGTGAGTATCTGGACAGAAATGTCTCCTGCTTTTGTAGCAGCTATTCCAGATAAAGTCCCAATAAAGACGAATTCAGAGGATCGGGTTGACTATGTATACCATCCAGAATCTGGTGAGAAATTAAGCCTGGAATCAAAAGCCGAGCTTGAACAACTAAAAAGAAATTGGAGACAGGATTCACCGGATGTACAAATCCTGATATCTGATGGCCTCAATGCCCGGGCCTTAATGGATCAGGGACATTTATCCCCTTTCATGGATCAGCTGGAAAAATCATTGCAAGAGAAAGGCTTTTCTATTTCCGATAAGCGCATCGTAATTACCAATGGCAGAGTAAGAGCTGGTTATCAATGCGGAGAAGTATTATTTGGTAACAGGGAAAGCGCAACAGCTTCTGCTCAGAATAGAGGCATTATTCATATTATCGGTGAACGTCCTGGGTCTGGGCATCACAATTTCTCTTCCTATCTAACTGCCGCTCCGGTTGCCACCTGGAGCGAAGAAGGAAAAGTTGACCATGATATCTCTAAAGTTGTTTCGGGGATTTCAGATACTGCATTAGAACCACAATTAGCTGCCCGGCAAACCGCAAATATCTTTGCTGAGTTGTTTGAAGTGGGTTCCAGATAAAAGACATCTAAATAGTATTTTTTTACTGTCACCCTGAGCTTAGGGAAAGAAAGTGAGGTTCAGATTTAATAGCGAAGGGTATCAAGTGAAGTATAATATCCCAAATAATATAAGGGTTGATATCCTTCGCGGTTGACTTTCAGCTGAATAGCAAAGTGGGGCGCTCAGGATGACAACTCACAATAAAGATTACTCACTTCTCAACCCATTAACTGGTTTGGAAATAGTTGACCTAAGTAAATAAATCTCAATCTTTGAAGAATAAAAAACCCCGATCCACATCGTGAACCGGGGTTCGGAAAATTGAATGGGGTTGATCTTACATTATTCCATTTCTTCTTCCTCTGCTTTCTTTTTATCGCGCAGTTTCTTCAGAGCATAAGCACCTCCGGCTGCAGCTAATATTCCAAGCCCTCCATCAATTGGTGCCTGAGCCGGGTCTCCGGGTAATCCCGGCTGAGCCATTATTGGCATTGAGAAAATTATGATAAGAAAACTGACATTTCTAATCATTGAAACAAGTCTCCTGAGATGGAATAACCCTATATCTTCGATTTGCTCTTCTGCATGACAGAAATCAAAATACTTAGTTCCAGTTTTTACAGAATTGATTACCTGATTTTCCATTTTGAGCTCCGATTACTTGATTAGTGTTAATTTCTTTGTGATTACTGTATTCCCTGCGGCAAGCCGGTAGATGTACATTCCCGAAGCCAGGTGACTGGCGTTAAACCTGACTTGATGATACCCGGCGTGCATTGGTTTGTCGATCAGCGTGGCCACCCTTCTTCCCATGATGTTGAATACATCCATACGTACATGCCCTTGTGCTGGTAGATCAAAGTTGATCGTTGTGGATGGATTGAACGGATTTGGATAATTCTGTAACAAAGCCACCACAGAAGGCAATTCTTCCGTTTCGGTAGAAACCGCCGTGCCTGGTTTGATGATGAGGCTAAACCGGGTTCCCTCTGTTCCCTTTGCTCTACTCTGCACCACTGCTGGAGCAATAATCCCGTGACTTAGTACCAAAGAATTTTTCCCGGTTGAGGGTATGACTTTAGCTTGAGTGAACATCTCAAATTCGTAATTGGAGGTACCCGTCACATCCATCGTTTCTCCAGTTACATGGTCGGTGAGCTCCACCTTCCAGTCTTTCGGGAAACTGGCCGCATTCCACGCCAGGTGGAAAGTACCGTTAAGGTTGCTTCCATCCAGATCCAGCCCGTAACTCGTGGTTTCTTCCAGGTTGGACGGAATGGCATTAATGCCAAGAGGTGTTCCACTTTCGAGAACCGTATAGAGAGAAAGGTATTCTGCATTCAGTGATTGAAGCTTGTACGAATCCAGAGCGTCTTTATTCAAACCCGCCTCTTCATGCAGCATCACAAAGGCACGGGAATGTTTCCCATCTCCGGCAAGGCTAAATTGTATTTGATGAACATCACCTTTGCCAGTTCCCGGAGCTTGCTTGTATAAAACACCTTCTGAGTTGTGCTGAACAGCTTCTGTCATCTGAAGGTCTGGAGATGATGTGTTTGCCTGTAACCAAAATCCCTGGAAAGGAGCAATCAAGCCGTCACCAAGGCTTCCAGTACTTCCATTCCATTCCAGGTAGTCTCCAGCTCCGCTACTAGCTGAATCACTCCAGATATACACGGTGGCATTTAAATTGGTTTTAGTCCAGCCGGAAGATGCGTCCCAATCAATGGCTCGATTGTAAGGATTCCCCATGAGGTTCCATCCGTCGTCATTCGGATTTCCCGTATCTGTGTATGAAATAGTTGGATCAACGGTTCCTGAAGATCCCGACCCTTCAATAAATGCCGATTTTGGGAATCCATCCGCAGAACCATCAAAATCCTGATCATTGTAGATGTAGGCAATTAACCCGGTTCCGGCAGCAGGAACGGTGGCTGCATTGGCCAACGATGAAAATTGTTGGTTTGATTCATCCCAGGTATATACGTTAGAAGTTCCGTTTTCGGTGTCCGCACCGGTAAATCCTTGCGTCCAGAATGGCTCTAATAAACTTCCATAGGTCGCATTGGTAAATGGTGTACTTAACATTCTCCACCCTTCGTCTCCCGAAACGGTGTAAGGCAAGCCTCCAAAATTGAAGGAAGAAGAGGAAACGAAATCAGACGCCATGAAACCATTATCAATTGCCTGAACTCCCCAGTAAAACTCACCAGAAGGAATATCGACCAAGGTATATGAGGTATCAGATCCCACATTACCCATGGCCGGAATTAACCGATATCCGTTTGACGTATCGCTCTCAGCAAGCATATTAAACTGGGAATAGTTGGTATCGTTTGTAGCAATAAAAAGATTATAGCTTACACCGGCATCCGCGTTACTGGATGGGTCCCAACTAAACGTGAGTGAATCTGCATCGATGCTTAGCATTAAGTTGGAAGGAGCTCCCGGAGCCGTATTAGCTGTGCTTTCATAGTTTTGATAAAGCGTGGTACTGCTGGTGGATCCATTGGTACCCTGTATGACTAAATCCAGATCATTATCTCCGTCATAATCACCCCAGGCGGCGGCGCCTTGTTGCACCCCGTTTAATCCGGCTGCAATATCGGTGAACGTATTACTGCCGTCGTTACGGTAAATGCGGGCAACGCGCTGGGAAGAAGGGAGTTGAATCCAGCCAGCCATAAGTATATCCAGGTCCCCGTCATTGTCAAAATCGCCGGCATCCGCAACTCCATAGGTTAAGTCTGTGGCTGACCACACTTCGGTGAAAGACCCGCTCCCATTGTTAGCGTATACGCCCGAGTTTGAAGTATGAGCAAACGCTATATCCATGTCACCGTCATTGTCAAAATCGGCAAAAACAGGCTTGACATCACCTGCTACTGGGAGGTTTGATGTTATCGCCGTAAACGAGCCACCGTCGTTTCGGTAGACGGTTGAAGTTTGAGTGAAATCACCCAAATAGCCAAAAACCACTGCATCCAGGTCATTATCGTTATCAATATCTACCCATTTTACATACGCATTTCGAACGCCTGTAAACCCGGCCGATATATCCGAGAAGGTCCCGGAGTTGTTCTGGTACACTTTTGCATGAACTGAGCTACCATCATAACCGGCCAATAGCAAGTCCAGGTCCCCATCGTTATCAAAATCACCCCAATCCACTGAGCTATAACGCACGCCGGTTAAGCCTGTAGAGATGTCGGTAAAGGTATCGCCTCCATCGTTTCTAAAGATCTTAGAGATGATCCCACTTGTAGAATTTCGGCCAACCATTGCTAAATCCAGATCGCCATCGCCGTCATAATCTCCCCAGGCGGCATCACTATTAACCATTCCGGGCAGGCCTGTTCCTACAGAGGAAAACGAACCCGCTGTATTTTTATACAGTATAGTAGTATTACTTCCGGTGATCAGTAAATCCAGGTCTCCATCATTGTCGTAATCGCCCCAATCCAAAGATCCCGAGCTCAATCCAATAAACCCTGCCGAAGCATCCACTAATCCTTCAACAGCAAAGGTTCCTTCGGTGGCAAATGCAGAGCCTTCAAAAGCATTGTCTATGGTTTGCACACTCCAGTAATAGGTAGTTCCTATGGAAAGATTGTTGATGGTCAGTGAATTCGCATGCCCGCTATTACCTGTTGTAGCCACTCTTCTGAAACCAGTACCAGTATCCGCCATGCCGGAAAGAATATCGGAACCACCTGGTGTGGTACCGATGCGTACGTTGTAGGTCAGGCTATTCTGGGTAGTCTCGCTGTCTGTGGATTTTGACCAGCTGAAGGTTGCCGTAGTACCAGAATTGGACGCCACCAATCCTGAAGGTACATTGGGCGCCGTATTCGAAGTGGCCCGATGATTTTCATACATCTTCGCATGGTAGTTTGTCCCATCATACCCAGAAACGAGGATGTCCAGGTCGCCATCGTTGTCGATATCTCCAAACACCCCGCGACCCGTGTACATAGCCGTAAAGCCTGCATTTGTGTTTGAAAAGGTTCCGCTGTTGTTTTCATAGAGTATGGTGTAGTAGGTGCCATTTTGATCTCCGGTGAGCAGCAGGTCGAGATCTCCGTCGTTGTCATAATCGCCCCATTCTGTACTGCCGCGTTCTATACCGGTCAGGCCAGCGGAAATATCACTGAACGAACCTCCATTATTCTGGTAAATCAATGCATTTCTCCCACCAACAGACGTACCGGATAGTACCAAATCCAAATCCCCATCGCCGTCGTAATCACCCCAGTCGAAGGAACCGGCCGCTAACCCGGGAATACCCGCTGAGATATCAGAGAACGTACCATTGGTATTCTGGTAAATATTGGTGGTTCGGTTAGAAGCATCAAAGTGACCCTGTACGACCAGGTCCAGATCCCCATCGTTATCGTAATCGCCCCAGGCAGCGTATGACCAATCTACCGCCGTTAGCCCGGCAGAAATAGCCGTGAACGTGCCATTGTCATTTTCATAAATATCGGTAACCCGGTTGGTTCCATTGTTGCCGGATAAAAAGAGGTCGTCGTCCCCGTCATTGTCGTAGTCGCCCCAGGCGAGGAAGCCATGGTTCAATGAATCCAGTCCGGCAGCAATATCGGTAAACACTCCTCCCGTGTTTTGATAAATCCGGGTGTACTCGCCTCCTGTTAAATAACCGGTAACAGCTGCGTCCAGGTCGCCATCATTATCATAATCGCTCCAGGCCACCATCCCGGAAATGCCCGCAGGTAATCCTTTCGAGTTATCGGTGAAGTTTCCATTTCCATCGTTGTCGTAGATTTTAGTGGAGTAGACCGATCCGTTAAACCCGCTTACCACGGCATCCAGGTCGCCATCCCCGTCGTAGTCGATAAAATCGGTGGTTCCTTCGTCCGCGCCTGTGAATCCAGCGGCTAATTCGGTAAATCCGTCAACGGCGAATACCCCTTCACTGGAAAAAGCAGAGCCTTTGTATCCGTTATCAACAGCTTGTACGCTCCAGTGATAGGTTCCTGTTCCTAAGGTGGAATCAAGGACGAAGGATGTGTTGTGCTCCATATTCCCGTACTCAACCACTCTTCGGAACCCGGTTCCCGCATCTGCCATGGCCGACAGAATTTCGTCTCCTCCACTGGTTGTTCCAATGCGAAGATTATAGGTAAGCCCGTTCTGGCTGGTTTCGGAATCAGTGGCAGCGCTCCAGCTAAAACTTACTGAATCGGTGGTTACGGTGTGGGATAACCCAGTCGGAGCTGCAGGCGCAGTGTTCGCAATATTCAGTGGGTTTTCATACAAAGCAACCTCGGGAGTGGTGAGCAGTCCTCCCATGGTGAAGAAATCCAGGTCGCCATCCCCATCGTAGTCACCCCATTTAATGCTTGTAACCGATGTAACAGCTACAATAGCCGGGAGCCCATGGGTTACGTCTATGAAGGTGTCTGAGCCAATGTTTTGGTACAGCTTAAAGGTACCGGAAGTTCCTGTATTTGTATTCCCGTGAACCAGTAAGTCCAGGTCGCCGTCATTGTCAAAATCCCCCCAATCGGCAGCCACACGAAACATTGAGGTTAACCCGGCGTTGATATCCGTAAAGGTATCATTGCCATCATTCCGGTAAATACGGGTAGTGTAGGTATCCGAGGCGATCGCTCCACTTACCAGGATATCCAGGTCTCCATCGCTGTCGTAGTCCCCCCAAACCGAGGTGGCCGAACCCAGCGCGATAATACCGGCAGATATATCGGTAAAGGTATCGTTACCATCGTTGCGGTAAATACGACTCCTGGTATTGGTGCCATCAACACTGTTTTCATTTCCATTCAAAAGGATGTCCAGGTCGCCGTCTCCATCATAATCTCCCCAGCTTGCCCTCCCTCTCATCACTTTTTGCAGGCCTGCAGATATATCGGTGAAGGAATCGTTGCCATTATTGCGATAGACCAGGGAATATGAATCACTACTATCGCCACTAAACCCGGTCATCAATATATCCAGGTCGCCATCTCTGTCATAGTCGCCCCAATCCAACGATCCACCATCCATTGCAATAAGCCCTGCAGAAATATCGGTGAAGGTTCCGGAATCGTTTCTGTATATCGCGCTAAAATCGGTCCCGGTTCCGAAAGCACCGTCATTCCCGGAAATGGCGAGATCCAAATCCCCATCGTTATCATAGTCTCCCCAGTCCAGGCTTGGAAACGATGCTGCCGGAATGGCGTGTGTAATGCTGGTAAGTCCACCGCTTCCATCATTTTGATATATATTGGTATGCGCCAAAACGGTCCCTTCGTTTTCGTTTCCGGCCACGATTAAATCCAGGTCGCCGTCGTTATCGAAGTCTCCAAAATCCATATCACCACCGGTTACCGCTGTAAAGGTGGAGGAAGTATCTTCCTTAAAAATGATGTTGGCATACACATAAGTTATCACGTTGGTAACATCAAGGTTGAATCCCCCTATCAATATATCCAGGTCTCCATTTCCATCGTAATCGCCCCAGTCCATAAAGCCAAAACTTATCCCAGGAAGCCCGTTTGCAAACTCAGTAAAGGTGCCGCTGTCATTTTTGTAGAACCTGGAACTGCCGCCGCCGACAAGGCCTATATCCAAATCGCCATCGCTATCGAAATCACTCCAGTGGACTTCGCCATAACTGGTTCCCTGTAAAGAATCTGATACACTAGATAGAGGTGTGAACGTGTCGGAACCATCATTGCGATAAAAAAAAGCATCCCCCCCTACTACTAATACATCCAGGTCATTATCCCCATCGTAATCCCCCCAGCCTACAGTGGCACTAAATACACCCGTTAACCCCGCGGAAATGTCCGTAAAGGTATCACTGCCATCGTTCCGGTAAATCTTGGCAATATTACTTCCTACCACGACTACATCCAAATCGTTGTCGTTGTCATAATCGCCCCACCTTGCTTCTCCGTTACTGACGCCATCAATTCCTGCAGAAATAGCCGTAAACGTATCACTGCCATCGTTCCTGTAGATGGTGGTAGTACCATCGCCGTTCATGAGAAGATCTAAATCATTGTCGTTGTCGTAATCCCCCCATTCCACCGATCCGTCATTCAAGGCGGCTAACCCGGCAGAGATATCGGTAAACGTGCCCCCCGTATTCTTATAGATTCGTCCATAGTTAACCCCGGTGATTGCAATATCCAGGGTACCGTTGTTGTCGTAATCGCCCCAATCCAGTCGCGCGTTAGATATATTATCAATACCTGTACTTATTTCGGTGAAGGTCCCGTCCCCGTTATTTCGCCAAAGCTGGAACAACGCACTCCCTATATTCCCGCCAACAATGGCCAGGTCCAGGTCGCCATCGCCGTCGTAGTCGCCCCATTCACCGTCCCCGTTAGCATTGCCTAAACCGATTGGAATTTCCGTAAAAGCCTGGGCGAAAACGGACGAGCTGAATCCCCCCAGCGTTAAGAGTAAAAATAATATTGTCTTTTTCATGCCGTACCCTTTAATGTTTGAATGACCATTTGCCTTTTTAGGTGCATTTATGTTAACCGATAGGCGCCGGATTGTATATAGGTGCCAGCCCTCATTTTTTCGAGAAACTGTTCAGAGCCATAGAATTACCTGACATTTGTCATTCAGAGGCGAAGCCGATGAACCTTTACAAACCGTTTCTTGCCTGGTCAGCATTGTGAAGACTCCTCGATTCCTCGGAGTGACCAAGCCTATTCTCTCAAGAGAACATCCTGGTGAGAAAGCGCAAACTTAAGCACACAATTATTACCCGAGAGACCCAGTTTTTGGGCAATATTTCGACGATGGTTTTCCACCGTTTTTGGAGAAATATGTAACTGAAGAGCTATTTCTGCTGTGGAATACTCCTTAGCAATCAGTTTCAGCACTTCCTTTTCTTTGGTGGATATCTTTGAAGAATCGAACATGCTTTAAGGAACGGGCACGTTCGCTCCACCTCAATAGGTGCCGCCCCTTATTTTTTCGAGAGACACAACCGTCATTCAGAGGCGAAGCCGATGAATCCTCACAACCGTTTAATGCCTGGTCATCATCGTGAAGACTCCTCGATTCCTCGGAGTGACTTCATTGGTCATTCTGGACGAAGTGAAGAATCTTCACAGCTCGGCCACCAGCTTGATTTAAATTGTTAAGACTCTTCGCTGCGCTCTGAGGGACTTATTCCAGATACTTCTGAAAATATGGGTCTTCTAACACCTTTCGTGGAGGCCATTCTCCAACAATCTCCGCATTCAAAAATTTCCACTCGGGATTATTCCTTTCAATCAGTTCCTCCTTCCATTTCCTTGACTTCCCTTTTATTCGCTTTTCTGCTTCGATTGCTTCTGTCATAGTTGGAAATACATCATAAAAGACCAGACAATAACATTAATTATTTCCTGTAAAACTCTCTTTATTTCCCCGGTTTAAATAGTGCTCAATTATTCTCCTGGACAGGTTATTTGTTGTTCCGGTATATAAAACAGTTCTTCCCGGATTGGTTGTTATGTACACAGAGAAAACCATTATTTACAATAACAAAGACTATTGAGTATTTAAAATATCATTCTAAGCGGAATGACTAATTTAATCATAACCAAAACTTACAATCTCATTCAGAGCGTAGCGATGAATCCTCACAACCGTTTAATGCCTGGTCATCATCGTGAGGACTCCTCGATTCCTCGGAGTGACTTCATTGGTCATTCTGGACGAAGTGAAGAATCTTCACAGCTCGGCCACCAGCTTGATTTGAGTCGTGAAGGCTCTTCGCTGCGCTCTGAGTGACTACTATTACAACTCGTATTTATGATCCATTGCCCAGGTAAGCAAAGCGTTGTTTTTCTTTTCAAGATCCAGCTTCCGTGAAATATTGGCCCGGTGGTTCTCCACCGTTTTTTTGGACACAAAAAGCTGATCAGCAATGCCTGCTGTTGTGCCTCCATCGGCTATAAGGCGGAGTATTTTTAATTCTGTTGCGGTGAGCAACTCTCTGTAGTTCTGTTTGACGGTACCACCTTCCATCACCTCTTTATTAGCCAATGCCACTTTTACAGTGGCCATTACCTGGTCTTTGTTGAAGGGTTTGAGGATGTAACTAAGAGGATTTAACTCTCCGGCACGAGCCAAATAATTTTCATCAGAGTGAGCAGTAATAAAAATGATTTGTGTGTTCAGATTTTCGAGAATTTCTGCAGCAAGACTGATACCATCCTTGGGCTCCTCCAGGTTGATATCGCAAAGAACAAGGTGAGGTTTGAAGGTTGGATAAAGTTCCAGCACTTCTTCTGAATTGTTGGCGATTCCGATATTCGTTAACTCCAGCCGTTTAAGAATCCGCTGGAGGTCGCGGGCGATCAGCATTTCATCGTCAATTACCAGTACACGAAGGTCTTTCATGACTCTAGGGGAATTGTGAATTCATAAGTGCTACCTCCATTCATGGTCAATTTTTTCCGGGCTTTCAGCTGATGAGCCATATCATCGATCAGCTGCATCCCTAAGGACTCTGTTCCTGAATGGTCATAATCGGATTCTTCAAAACCGGGGCCATTGTCCGAGATGGTTAATGTCATATGCTGCTCCTGAACTTCCGCTGTAAAAGTAAGTACTCCCTTCTTCTCCGGAATAAACGCGTACTTAAATGCATTGGTGATCACTTCATTTAACATCAACCCAAAGGGAATAGCGCGTTTGGTATCCAGTTTTATGGATGGAAGAGCGTATTGCACTTCTACTCCATTTTTGTTTATGCCGAAGATTCCTGACAGATACTCATACAACCTGGGAATATATTCCTTCACATCTATTTCCTTTATTTCCTCAGTTTGATAGAGACTTTCGTGCACCAGGCTCATACTCATTACCCGCTGTTGGCTGTTTTCAATAGCCTGAATGGAGGCATCATCCTCAAGAGTGTCGCTTTGTAAGCTCAGTAAACTTGAAATGACCTGGAGATTATTTTTAACCCGGTGATGAATTTCTTTGAGCAACATTTCTTTCTCTTGCAGAGACTGCTCAATGATTGAATTCTTTTCAGCAATTTTGTTATTCTTCCTCTTGCGTTGGGTAGCGAGCACAATATAAAAAGCCACAACCATCAGCGATACTATCAAACCTGTGAACAGAAACCTCGATCTGACTCTTCTATCCTGAGCGATAGATTCAGCAGTGAGTGCCCTCAACTCCTGTTCCTGGATCTCCCTGTTCTTCTGTTCTACCTCGTACACTACCTGGAGCACATCCAGTCTTTCCTTATCCTGTATGACTGCTATGGAGTCCTGGTAGGCTATTAACTGTTTATAGGTGTAATAAGCCTCTTCATATTGATCGAGTTCTTGAAGCACACTAATTTTGTACTCCATATTGTTTATTATCCCGGATGTATGCCCTGGGAACTCTTCAAGCAATATCGATGCAGAATCGAGTAGGGAAAGAGACATTTCAAAGTCGTTAAGCCCAAAATAAGACCTGCTCAATTCATTTAGGGCATTTGCCATGCTGTGATAATTTCGGTTGAAGCTATGTACCTGCATTTCGCTTTTCAGCAAAGGAATAGCCTGTACGTAAAGCCCTTTTTGATTGTAGGCATAGCCGATATTTCCATTAACTACTTCCGGAAAAAAAAGGTCGTTGCGAATTACAGATTCCCGGGTCTCGAGATATCTCTCCCAAACGGATTTAGCATCGTTGAACGCTTCTATGGCACTATCCGGTTCGTTTACTTCTAGCCAGGCTAAACCCAGATTATTATACGTACCTGCTTCCCGATGTAGGTTACCTATTTCATTTGCAACTTCAATTTGCAGCCTGAACTGCTCTATTGCATTGTGCATATCTCCTAATTCAAAATAAGCTGCTGCAAAAATTCCGGGCTTCATAAACTGAAATCCCCGGATAAACGGAGAACTTTCTGAATGGTTGATAAAAACTCTATCCAGGATATGAAGAGCATTCCAGGCTTCTGAATACGCATTAGCTTCTAAATACAATTCATGAAGAAAATCATAGGTCGAGAAACTGTCTTTTGGTGCAAGTTCAACCCCGGAGTTTAAAATCTCCGTGAGATATCTTACCGCTTCCAGTTTTTCACCTTCTGCAATAGAAACGTTCACACTCCCAAGTCGCAACGTATTCAGTAAAACAGGATCCGGATTCTGGGCCTCCCATTCGTAGATATCCTCCAGATAGGGTTTTAGAGGTTCATAGGGAACTTCATAAAGACTTACGTTGCGAATGTAATCTGCAATAAACTCTATTCTTTCCCTGTCCTCAAGACCTTCTATTTCTCTTTCGAATTCTTCAATAGAGCTATTTTGTGCGAAACTAACATCGCCACAACCCAACAGTATTATACCCCAACAACACCCCCGGCAAAATCTAACGTTTTTGAATAGCTTCATTACTTCGTACTTACACCTCGTACATACTGCAATCCAACGATTTAGTAGCCAACACTGGAAAATACTATAAGCAGCATAAAAGAAAAGCATGTTTTAGTAGTGGGCATAAAAAAAACCCGATCCACATCGTGAACCGGGACTTGCATAAACATTTATTACGAAAATGGGTTCGTAACATTGAATGGAGATTATATTACATCATTCCATCTCTTAATTTTCACTTTTCTCACAAAACTGGCTAACCACGAGCTAAAAAAAAATTCGATAGAACTAGGCTTTAAGCAAGCTTATACAAAATCGGAATAGCAGCAACATTGTTAGCATAAAAATTATCTAAAACGAATTTTCTAAATGATCTTTTGAAAAGTAGAGATGGCAAAATGTCAATTATACCATCCCACCGACAATGGTTAATTACAGTAAATGGCGACTTGTCTTGATTCTCCGGGAGAAACAAGGTAGAATTATCAAGCCCGGTCTCCTGTTGAAACCAACCTGCAGTATATTCCCAAATTCCAATATTTTGCTCTAAGTTATCTGCATAAAAGAAATTGAATAAAAATATTCCTTGTTTTTTGTGATCAACAGAATCGATTCTCCTTTCATTAGTAGCCATTAAAAAAAGAGTTTTACTAGCAATATTACCCAACTGTTCTTTAATCCCTTCTATATATTTACTAGACTTAATTTCGGAAACAGTTGCTATATCGTTAACCTCTATAAGCACAACAACATCAAATTTTGCTATAGATACATGAGGCCTTTCTCTTAACAACTTCCCTTTGCCTGGAGGGATTAGCTGCGCCTTAAAAACTGCCGCATCTTCTATTCCTGCTTGTTGCTGTATTTTTTCACACTGTGATTTACAGTAGGCAAGTAGTTTTTCCTTTTTATTACCCGTCCGGAAATAGAATGGGGAAAAATTGGGATCTACTTCTGCAGCAAATAAAAAATAACGACTTTTCGATGGAGGCACTAAAGCAACTTTTTTGAAGCTTAACCCTGGGTTTACGATGGTAATGTTTTCCTGGTGCTTCATAATACAAAGGGGTATTTCGTTTTGAAATGATCAGACATTATTCCAATTCTTCTTCCTGCTACCTCTTATCTCGGAGCTTCTTTAGAGCATAAGCTCCACCAGCTGCTGCAAGTAACCCCAATCCTCCATCGATGGGGGCCTGAGAAGGAGCGTTGGGAAGTCCCGGCTGGGCCATTACAGTGCCTGAAATAGTTATTATTATTGCGATGGCAAATAAAATATAGATTGTTGTTTTCATGGTTTTTTAACTTGGTTGTTTTTTACGAGGGAGTCGGTCCCTATTGCTTTCGGGGTCTGGGCCACCGTGACAATCCTGTTGAGATTGCTTCGCTCGCAAAGACCATTGATTATTTAATAAGAGTCATTTTTTTGGTGAGGATACTGCTTCCAATTTGTAGTCTATAGATGTATAAACCACTTGCGAGTCTAGAAGCATCAAAGTTGATGGAATACCGTCCCGCGCTTTTAGCTTCATTGAGAAGCTCCGTTACCTTTCTTCCCAGTAAGTCAAATACTTCCAGTTTTACTGTTGCCTGCTCCGGTACCGCAAAATTAATGGTTGTACTTGGGTTAAATGGATTCGGATAGTTTTGATCTAATTCAATTTCTCTCGGAAGGTTGGAGACTGGCTCAACTGCAACCGAAGTGCTTGTACTGATTTTAACTAAAAATCTCGAAGTTGAATCAGCACTTTTTGCTTTAACTACTTCTGAAGAAAAGATTCCATGGTTAGGTAGTACAAGTTCATCTTGTGAAGGCGCAATATTTTGCGTCTTTACCAACTTAATCTTTGTATCTGTAGTGAAGGTATAATTCGAAGCCTTCGTCAGATCAGTTTCTATATCCATTTCGGTGTCTACCAATATGATACTCATTCCTTCGGGCAGACTTTTGAGAGCCCAGGCAAGCTCAAGATTTCCTGGTAAACTACTTCCATCAAAATCTAAGGGAATGGTTAGAGATTCTTCCAGCCGAATCGGCAACGCATTTATATCCAACCCGGATCCATCTTCAAGTTTAGTATATAAACTCAGATAATCTGCACTTAGGGGCTTAAGCTTGTAAGCATCCAGAGCATCTTTATGTATGCTAGCTTGTTCATGAAACAGTACGATTGCATTTGAGGATAGCATACTATCAGTAAGGGTGAATTTAATTTCGGGAACTGGTGCTTGCTTTCGAAGAATTCCGCCACCTGTTCGTGTAGAATCATTGAGGATTAAAGACGGGTTTATTGCATTCGCTTTTACCCAAAAACCTTGCCAGGGTGCAATTAATCCATTGTCCAGGGTGCCCGTTATTCCATTCCATGTCAGGTAGGCTCCTGCTCCACTATTTTGTGAATCATCCCAAACATACATAGATGCATCCAGATTGGCAGAACTCAATCCATTGCTGGCATCCCAATCTATGCTCGCACCGAAAGGATTCCCTACCAGGTTCCAGCCATCGTCTGAAATAGTTCCGGTATCCGTAAAAGAAAGAGAGGGGGTAACAGTTCCATTATTCTGGGTTTCTTCTACACGGATATTTTTTGGAAAGCCATCCGGAATAGCGTCAAAATCATCGTCATCATATACAAAGGTAATAAACGCTGCACCGGGAGATGGAACATCAGTGGCATTAGAAATGGAAACGAATTGTTGTGTGGCCTCATCCCATGTATACACGTTTGAAGTACCACTTAGAGCATCAGCTCCAGTAAATCCTTGTGTAGCCAATGAATCCAGCAATGTTGAGTACGCAACGTTTGCAAAGGGAGAGGATATTATCCTCCAGCCTTCTCCACCACTTATGAAAGTACCTCGTGGGTGCGGTTCATTTGAAAGCCTGGCCCCATTTTCAAGGGTTCCATGATTGGCAGTTCCGGTAGCATCCGTAATTGTAGATGTAGAGAATTCATCAAATGAATAATAAGCAGCTAAACCAGTCTCATCTCCCACTAGTTTTTGATACATATTCATTCGGATTTGTTCCTCTGTGCGAACCGTACTCCAAAGCCTTAATTCATCTATACTAGCTGCTAATGCGCTAGTTCCTGACCGGGAGCCAACCGTGACTACACCCGCGTTAAGAGTAATATTCCCTGTAAAATTGCTATTTGTGTTGTCAAGTATTCCGTCAACATATATACGAGCTTGATTGATAGAACTTTTAAGCGTAACCGCAAAATGATGCCACTCTCCATCCATTATTTGTTGTGTAGTTACTATCGAGCTGCTGCCTGCGTTATTAGGGTCCACTGAAAATCGAAGATACCCTGTCCCGGAATCTCCACCCGCATTACTGGTTTTGATATAATATTCGTGATCGAATATGCCCTTTTCCAGGACAATACCATTTGTTGATCCAGATCCTTTAATCCAAAATTCGATGGTCAAAGAGTCAATAAACTGGTTTGAAGTATGACCATGTGGAATATTCAGATAATCATTGACCCCATCCAATGACAACGATAACCCTGTAATATCACTGCCCGGGTCTATAGGTACATTCCCAACCGGATCCGGAGCAGATAATGTCTGGACAACTTCATTAATGACTACTTCTGTTACTTCAGCATCCAATACGTTTCCCGGACTTGCACTAGATGAAACATCAAGAGCCAGCCAAAAATAGTTGGAACCTTCTTCCAAATCCATTTCCTCAGAAAATACCATTTCTCCATCAGGGCTCTCAATTTCATCCCCATATGATGTATCTGTAGAAAAGATATTTTCATCAACAGTACTATACATATATGCATCCGATATATCCGAGACGGAACTACTTCCATCAGTATCAAGTGTTAAGCTATGCAAAACAGCTTCAACTCCACTCACAACGATATTTATCTTTAATATTGGAATCTCACCCCCTCCTGAGGTAGTTACGGTGTCCACTTGTTCCACAATTACCAGGATACCAGTTGTGGTTTCGAAATTGGCCTGGGATTTTGCTAAAGGAAAAGCATAGCCAGGCTCATTACCAGGTAAACTGAACGAACCATCTGCAAGACCATTTGTATCTATATCGTTATTTGTATGTGAGGAATAGAAATCCCCTAAAAATTGACCGAATTGCGTTCCTCCATCATGTGTATAAATTTCTTCGTGTCCTGAATTCCAAAAATCTCCTATAGAAGAAGAAGAGGTGATACTATCTGTTATATCATTTAAATAAATACGATTGCTTCCAGTAGGGCTTACATACCAGGTTTTTTTTGCACTTAAAGGAACGGTCACGAGACTTATAAGTAAAAGGAATATTGGTAATACCAGTAAATATTTGAGCATGGGAATTAGATTGATTTTTTTCATGATGTTTTGGATTTCGATTTGGAAGCTTGGCACAATAAGAACCTAGGAAACTATTTATGTTTTTTAAGTTTCCAATTATTTAAATTTTTTTTGGTATTTCATAGTGGTGATAACTTATTTAAGTATTTCATTCTTCAAAAAAGGCATACTTATCCTTGGCTTCTGGAGTTAACGCACCTTCGATTAATAATTTCATAATTCCATTAAAAGCTTCTTTTGCAGAAAAGGAGTGTTGGGTTAAAACTTTTGGATTTACAATAGATTCCACTGAACTGATGAATACCATATGAAACAAATCTATATTTATATCTGCTCTAAAAATGTGTTCCCTTTTTGCCTGTTCAAACATTTCGTAAAGGTGAGAAAGAATATGTTCAGAACGAAAGGTTTCAATTTCTTGCCAAAGTGCTGGTGATGAGTTTTGTACATCCAATACAAATTGTTTACTCATCTTGCCAAGCATTTCACCTAGTACAAACATTAAATCAATCATTTTCTTTTCAAAGGAATCATCCGAGTCTACAATTCTTTTCACTTTCTTTCGAACACGGCGAGTAAACAACTCCACTACACCCTTTAATAAATCCTGTTTGCTTGGAAAAAACTTATAAATAGTCTTTTTGCTTACCCTAAGTTCAGAAGCAATTTCATCCATATTCACTTTAGACACACCCGAGTTCATATACCGATTAGAGGCATGTTCCAGAATTTTTTTTTCGTTCTCGTCTCTAATCATATGCTACAATGGAAACTATTTTAGCTTGAATAGTTTCCATTATAATGGATATACTTTCAGTTGTCAACTTAAAATTGAAGTTTTATTTCCCTCCTAAAGAAAAACCCCGAACAACTTAATGCCCGGGGCTTTAATCCTTTAAAAAGATATAGAGAGAATGATCTTACATCATTCCACCCATGCCTCCCATTCCGCCCATGTCTGGCATAGCCGGAGCCGGAGCACTTTCCTCTGGTTTTTCAGATACTACTGCTTCAGTAGTAAGTAATAATCCAGCAACAGAAGCCGCATTTTGAAGTGCATTTCTGGTCACTTTAGTAGGATCAATTACACCAGCTTTAATCAGGTCTTCGTAAACCTCAGTTCGTGCGTTGTATCCGAAAGCGTCTTTTCCTTCCAATACCTTCTGGATTACGATAGCACCTTCAACACCTGCGTTGTTTGCGATGGTTCTTAGTGGAGCTTCAACCGCAGTTCTTACGATATCAAATCCTACTTTCTCATCAGCATTTGCTGCTTCAATACCATCTAATGCAGAAACCGTTCTGAGAAGAGCAACACCACCACCAGGTACAATACCTTCTTCAACAGCAGCTCTGGTCGCATGTAATGCATCTTCAACACGAGCTTTCTTTTCTTTCATCTCTACTTCAGAAGCAGCACCGATATAAAGCACCGCAACGCCACCGCTAAGCTTGGCTAGACGCTCCTGTAGCTTCTCACGGTCGTAGTCAGAAGTAGTAGTTTCAATTTGAGATTTGATTTGGTTCACACGAGCGGTGATGTCATCAGCGTTTCCTGCACCATCAACAACAGTAGTGTTGTCTTTGTCGATAGTTACGCTTGCTGCCTGACCTAAGTAATCAAGAGTAGCGTTCTCAAGTTTGTATCCACGCTCTTCAGAGATAACGGTACCGCCAGTTAGAATAGCGATGTCCTCCAACATTGCTTTTCTTCGGTCGCCAAAACCAGGAGCTTTAACAGCTGCGATTTTAAGAGAGCCACGAAGCTTGTTAACTACTAATGTAGCTAGTGCTTCACCTTCCACATCTTCAGCGATGATAAGAAGAGGCTTGCCAGTTTGAACTACTTTTTCAAGTACTGGAAGAAGATCCTTCATGTTTGAAATCTTCTTGTCGAAGATCAGGATATAAGGAGTTTCAAGTACGGTAGTCATTTTTTCGGAATCAGTAACGAAGTACGGAGAAAGGTATCCGCGGTCGAACTGCATACCTTCTACAGTATCAAGGGTAGTATCAGTACCTTTTGCTTCTTCAACAGTGATAACACCATCTTTACCTACCTTTTCCATGGCATCTGCAATCAGGTTTCCGATGAACTCATCGTTGTTTGCAGAAATGGTACCTACCTGAGCAATTTCGTTTCGGTCATCAATTTCTTTGCTCAATTCTTTTAAAGAAGCAACGATAGCATCCACTGCCTTATCGATTCCTCTTTTAAGATCCATTGGGTTAGCGCCAGCAGTTACGTTTTTCAATCCTGCACTTACAATCGCCTGAGCAAGTACGGTAGCTGTAGTAGTACCGTCACCAGCATTATCAGAAGTTCTGGAAGCAACTTCTTTTACCATTTGAGCTCCCATGTTTTCCACTTTATCGGCAAGCTCGATTTCTTTGGCTACAGTAACACCGTCTTTAGTTACGTTTGGTGCTCCAAATGACTTTTCAATTACAACATTACGTCCACGAGGCCCTAGGGTAACTTTCACGGCGTCAGCAAGTTTATCAACACCGCGCTTTAAAGCGTCGCGTGCCTCCATATCGTAGTGAACTAACTTTGACATAGTTTTCTTAATTCAGTTTTAAGTTATTGATTTAATTTCGTTGGGTGGGTTGGGTTAGGCAAGGATTCCCACAATATCAGATTCACGCATAATTAGGAACTCTTCTCCATCCAGAGTTACTTCAGTTCCAGCGTATTTACCGTAAAGGACTTTATCCCCTTCTTTCACAGTCAGGTCAATTTTGTTCCCGTTTTCAACTTTTCCGGGTCCTACCGCAACAACTGTACCTTGTTGTGGTTTTTCTTTAGCTGTATCAGGGATGTACAGACCAGAGCTGGTTACTTCTTCAGCTACGTCCGCTTTCACGAGTACGCGGTCGCCTAAAGGTTTGATGCTAGCCATGTGTATGACTCCTTTTGATTTTTAGTTAGTGTTTAAGATTGATGGGCATTGCCCTTTTATTTCAGCTGCTTTAAAGCAAGTACCGTACCAAATCATTCCATTCTGATCACTTTTCTAATTGTGAAGCCAATTCTGCATAAATGTCAGGCGCCCAATCTTCTGCCCTCTGGTCATAATTGAATCCCTCCGGGAAAAAATCCCCCAAAGCAGGCTTTAGTGAGTTACTGAGTTTCTTCCGCCTTTGATTGAATGCCGTACGCACTACTCTTTTCAGCATGACATCGGAGCATGGTAATGCTGGTTTGTTGAATGTAAGTCGTACAACTGAGCTCATCACTTTAGGAGGAGGGCTAAATGAGTTGGGAGAAACATCAAAGAGTAATTCGGCTGTACTCATTAATTGGGTCTGTACTGAAAGTATGCCATAATCTTTTGTGGATGGGGAGGCAACCAGACGTTGTGCCACTTCTTTCTGCATCATCACAATGGCTTCTGTAAAAAGTGATCGTGATTCAAACAGACTGAATAGGATCGGACTGGTTATATAATAGGGCAGATTTCCGATTACATAATTCCTGCGAGCTTCTGAAATGAGTTCTTTCCAATCCACCTTTAGTACATCTTTGTTATGAATGGTCAAACCCGGAAATTCCTGATCCAGAACAGCAACAGCCCGTTCATCCAACTCGATAACATGCACATCTTCGTAGTTCTGAACCAGCCATTTTGTTAATGCTCCGGTTCCCGGGCCTATTTCAATGATCCGGTCGGAAGCTTCAGCCTGAATGGAACCCAGGATCTTGGCGATGATATTGTTATCGCTAAGAAAATGCTGACCAAGACTTTTTTTGGTTTTAAAGCTCAATGAATCCCTTTAATTAAATACCTGTTTCATGATTTAGGGCAATCGTAACAAAAATCCAACTGTAATTCCTGAATATGATTCCTCCTGGTTCACATTTCCGCTGAGTGCGACTTTAACTCCAAATCGATTTCCTGAAGAAGAAACCGAAACTTCGTAGGGGAATCCCATTCTAATGTGCTTGATCTCTTCATATCTTCTCCCCCCTATATTACCCGCTGAAATAAGATCCCCCTGTTCGATAATTCTAACAACTGCTACACCGCCTAAAATCGAAAGAAATAAATTACTTTCCGGTCTTTTTCTACCCAGTAAAATACTCTTACCGAATAAAAGACCGATATCCTGAGAATGCTCAAGAGGTTCATCAGCGAGAACTCTAATACCCTCATAAATGCCATTTACTCGAAATTGGAGTAATCCAACTTCAGATTTTAAACCTACTCCGAAATTATAGGCTAAATCCTCCTTAGTTAGTGCAGGGCCTAAGGCAAGAGTATATAACTCAACCTGAACACCTTGAGGTTCTGAATCAGAACTTTGCCCCTTCAAGTTGCTTTGAAAAATTAGAAGGATGCCAAAGCAAATAGCTATGCTCTTAAGTATTGTCATAATTGAACTTAAGAAACAATATTTACTTCTTCACCTTTCTTTCCAGATTTGAAAACGTAGATTATTTCTTAGTAAACCAAACCGGCTTTTCAATAGACTTGGAAAGACGTTCTGCAGTAGAACCAAGCAAGAAGCGGGCAGCTCCTGTTCGGCCATGAGTACTCATCACTAACAAGTCACCGTGTTCATCCATGTAATCCACAATTTCCTGGTATACCGTTATGCCTTTGAGGATAGTAGTTTCTACTGATATCGTTGTTTGGTTGGCACCTTCATTCAATACCAACAAATCCTCAAAAACGGTTCCGGTTCTTTTAATTGATAATAACTTGTGATGGTCTTTTAGGTACTGATCCAAATTTTGGATTAACGACTCATACACCGGTTGATTATCAACTCCAGCAGGGACATATGGAATCATATAAGAATCTGAAGCATAAAGCTCAATCACGTGTACAAGGCTTATATTCGCGTTTAGTGTTCGGGCCACTTCAAATGCAGGGATGATGGACGAGTACGAGGTTTCTGAGAAATCAAGCGGAACAACAATATTTGCTGTATGCTCAAAATCGAAAGAATGATTCACTCTAAATACCGGAACCTTGCTAAAACGAATTACTTTCTCAGTAGTACCTCCCAAAATATGCGGAGAGCTATGCTCCCCCCTTCCGGATATGATCACTAAATCGTAATCATCTTCTTCGGTTTGTCGGGCAATTGCTTCAGATGGTTTTCGATCAATTACCGTTAATAGCCTGCCTCTGTATTCTTTTGGAATATACTTCGAAGCCAAAGCTTCCATTTTGGCATGAGCAACTTCGAGGGTATGAGGATAAAGCTTGTTTTCAATGGAGAATGGTACTCCCAAAGCTTCCATACTTTCATGAAAATACCTCATCACAGGTACCACATGAATTAAATCCACCGTACTACCAAAGGTGCTAACGAAATTGGCGGCTGTTTTTAGGGCTACTTCGGAATTTTCTGAAAAATCGGTTGGGACGAGTATTCTGCTAATCTTCATTTTGACCTCCATGCTTTGGTTATGTTCATGCTCCATTTATATATGCACAAACAAAATGAAGGTTTAATGAAGTATCAGCTCCCTATTTCTTTTGTATGCCTGAGTGAATCTATCCCAAAAACCAATGCCCCTCCAATCAACATACCAATAATACCTCCCCAGATATTAGGAGTTTCCATTCCGTCTGAACCAATGCTATTTGGTATATATGGGCTGGACTTAACGAGCTTCTTTTTGACGGTCTGAACCTCGATCGTTGATTCGGAAACCGAGGCACCTAAACGTTCAAATTCCGGAAGATTTTCATTCGGATTTTGGCGTAATTCAACCACCTTCTCATCAGCAATAGAAAGCACTTCAACTTCCCTAACCTGCTCTACGAATTCCCGGTGCTGGAAAGGCCATATCACAAATAAGGAACCAATCAGAAAGCCAATCAATACAGATATGGTCTGGGATTTATACTTACCCAGCAGCCAGGATAGGAACCGGGAAAAAAGGGCAATCCCGAAAAGTGTTCCGAGTGTAAATGGGAGAATATTCAGGATTCCTGTGATCGGGTCTTCTCCCCAAATGAGACTGATATTAGTCAGCACATATTCGTACTTCCTCATGATAAGAAGCAAGTAGGAACCGGAAATGCCCGGAAGAATCATGGCGCTAATTGCAATCACTCCGGTCAGGAATACAAAAGCTGGATGATCCGGGGTATCGGCTGGAACCATGGTCACTATCCATAGCCCTATAGCAATACCCCCCAATAACGAAATCAGTTCTTTTATACCAAATTTTGTTTGTTCTTTAATAAGCACATAGATCGACCCTACAATCAATCCGAAAAAGAGCCCATAAACAATCTCCGGATGAGTAAACATATAAATTTGTAGAGGCACAATTTTCGTAAAAAAGAACGTCGCACTCAGTATACCCGAAAAAAGTACCGCTAAAAAAAGGAGATGCACTTTTGAAAAGGCAGGCTTCCACTTAAAAGTGAGTAGGTTTTTGATCACCTCTATATCTACGCTTTTTATGGCATTCAATAATCGTTCATAAATCCCAAGAATGAGAGCCATGGTCCCCCCGCTTACTCCGGGAACGATGTCGGCCGAGCCCATCAAAAAACCTTTGATAGCCAGTATGGGCGCTTCCTTAAATGTAGTCTCGTCCTGATTTCCAGTCTTGTTTTCGTCTATCACTAGTTATCCCATCCTTTTTCCCCGATCAAAGGGACAAACTTAAAATTATCCAGTTCTTCTTGCTGGTATTCGGTTTCACTTACCCTGGTTATCTTAATCATCATTTGTTTTTTGCTATCTCCAACCGGGATAACCAACCTACCTCCAATCGACAACTGCTTGATCAAGTCATCAGGAACTACCGGTGCACCGGCTGTTACCACAATTCCATCATAAGGAGCATACGTCGACCAGCCTAACGTGCCATCTCCAGCTTTTAGCATCGCAGAATAGCCCTGCTTCTTTAGCGCCTCTTTCGCTCGATGGTATAACTCATTGTGCCGTTCTACACTGTAAACTTTGGCACCCATTTCACAAAGTACCATACACTGATATCCTGAACCGGTTCCAATTTCGAGTATTTTATCACCCCTTTCGATTTCGAGAAGCTCAGTCTGCCGAGCCACCGTATACGGTTGAGAAATGGTTTGCCCCATTCCTATTGGAAGTGCAGTATCGTTATAAGCCTTTGAATGGAGTGCGGTGTCTATGAGCTCATGCCTTGGAATCTTCCCAATAGCTAAAAGCACTCGCTGATCTTTGATACCTTTATCCCTTAATTCTTCAACCAGTTTATTTCTTGGGCGCGCAAATCGGCGGTCGTCTAACAAAGCGTTTTTTTTGGGGTGTTAATGTGTGCCCAAGTATAGGTATTTGACTGCATAATTTGGGTTAGGAATTTTCTTTTATGTCATCCCAATTCTTCCACATGTCATCCCGCACTCAGATGTGGGATTTGTAAGGAAACCAAACGTTGATTAGGAACAAAGGAGATCAGCGGCTCAATCTCTACAGATTCCGGCTTTCGCCGCGGAATGACATTTTAGTAGTCAAATATGTTCAGCTCGAACAAACTTCATCTATTTAATCCGGTTCTAAATACAGCAGTCTCATAGTAACTAGCTTTATACACCCCTATATTTGGGTATTCTTTCTATGGAATTTCTAGACTCTCTCACATTCAAGGTATTCATTTATTCGCTTGCCACAGCTATTGCTACAGGTTTGGGTGCCCTTCCCTTCTTCTTCATTAAGAATATTTCTGACTCCTTCCTTGGAAAAGCTAATGCGATAGCTGCAGGATTAATGCTTTCAGCAAGTTATAGCCTCATTTTTGAAGGCTTCCAGGAAAACGACTGGATGACCTTATTGGGTATGTTGGCCGGGATTTTTCTAGTAATTGGCGCCGATAAATGGATGAACAAACACTTTGAAGTAGATGTGGCAAACCTAATGGGTGCAGGAAGTAAGAAAATGCTGCTCTTTTTAGGAATCATGACCATTCACTCTTTTGCAGAAGGAGTAAGCGTAGGGGTTTCTTTTGCCAATACACTCGAATTTGGGATTTTTATTGCTATAGCCATCGCTGTTCATAACATCCCGGAAGGCCTTGCTATCAGCCTAGTCATGGTTCCCAAAGGCACCTCCCCTTTGAAAGCTGTGGGATGGAGTATTTTTTCCAGTTTGCCTCAACCTCTAATGGCAATTCCTGCCTTCCTTTTTGTGGAAGCTTTTCGAGAGTACCTACCTTTTGGGCTGGGCCTTGCAGCCGGAGCTATGATCTGGATGGTTTTCGCCGAGCTTATACCCGAAGCACTACAAAAATGTGAACCTCATAAAATTGGCTTCTGGATCACGATGGCTATAATGGGAATGACCGCCTTCCAGATGTTACTGTAGTCATGGAATATCTTTTTACAAGAGTATAGATCGAAAAAGGCTAATTTTTAGTTCTGTTCACAACTTATAACTGGTCATCTATAGCTTTGCAGCGCAAATCATTACTACTTACTGTACTTAGTACTTTATTTATTCTAATTCTTACCCAAAACTCGTTTTCTCAATCCTCCCCTGAAACTATTTATGCATTTATCGATTGTCGTGGATGTAGCGAAAGCTTCATACAAACAGAGATCGAGTTTGTAAACTTTGTCAGGGACCAGGAAGATGCAGATGTGCATATTTTTATCGTGAGTCAAAGAACCGGGAGTGGCGGAATTGAGTATACCATTGAATTCATAGGCCAGAAAAAATTCGAAGGTGATGACGAAGTAATGAAAGTCATTTCACCTGAATCGGATACTCAGGAAGAGCGCCGGAATAAGCTAGTGAGCCATATAAAACTAGGATTAGTAGGCTACCTGTTCAATACTGATATCATCAACCAACTAGACCTTAATTTTGATAACTCGGTTGAAGTTGAACCTACCCAGGCACCTGAAAATGATCCCTGGAATAAATGGTTATTTGAAATAGGTGGAAATACAAACTTCAGTGGCGAAGAAGCCCGCAAAACCTTAAACCTAAATGGATATGCTGAGGCTCGCAGAATAACAGAAAACTGGAAAATAGATTTTCGGCACCGATATAATTACAACCGAAGAACATTTACCACTACTGAAGAAGAGATTGTTGGTGGAGATACTACAGAAGTAGAAGTAACAGAGGCATTTGTCAGAGAAAATCAAAGTTTCTTTGGTTTAGTAGCAAAAAGCCTTGGACCACATTGGTCTGCTGGGTTTTATACAACAATCAGGTCTTCTACCCAGGATAATATTGATCTCCGTTTAGCCATCGCCCCTACCATTGAATACAGCCTTTTTCCATATGAAGAATTCACACGGCGCGAAGTAACATTCCGCTATGGCATTACTGCTATAGATATTGACTACACAGAGCGGACTATTTTTGGTGAAACAGAAGAAGTACTCTTTGAGCAGGAATTGAATATCAACACTGAGTTTACCCAACCCTGGGGAGGTATCGAAGGAGGTATAAACGCTTCTTCTTTCTTGCACGATTTCTCCAAAAACAACCTCAGATTTGATGCGGAAATCGACTTCAGAGTGTTTAGGGGATTATCCGTATTCATCTCCGGAAGGTACTCCTTAATCAACGACCAGCTTTCACTTCCTGCTGGAGATTCTACCGATGAAGATGTACTTCTTAACCTAAGAAACCAGGCCACTTCTTACAGTTTTGGTGGCAGTATAGGTATTGAGTTTACCTTTGGATCTATCTACAATAATGTGATCAATCCAAGGCTGTAAAATTTCCAGACATGGTTCAAAATAAAATATTTAACCAATTGGTTGAATATTTCTCTATCTATCCCTTATATTTAACCAATCAGTTAAATGTTATGCTTGACTCAACACTATACGCTTTATCCGATTCCACTCGCCGATCTATTCTGCTTTCCCTGGCAGAAAAAGAGCGAACCGTAAATGAAATAGCTGAACCTTATGACATGTCACTGGCTGCCATTTCAAAACATTTAAAAGTACTGGAGAAAGCAAATCTCATTACTAAAAAGAAAAAGGGTAGAACTATTACCTGTAGTATGAATTTCTCTCCGCTTGACGAGGTAGAATCTTTAATAAAAGAGTATAAACGATTCTGGGACGCACGTTTGACTGAGCTCCAACAATTTATTGAACAATCAAAAAAGGAATAATTATGAGCCGACCAAACGAGCATGCGATTGAAGTTTCAAAGGTTATCAATGCAGATAAGCCATCCATCTTCAAAGCATTGACAGATAACAGCATCATGGAAAAATGGTTTTTTGCCGGACCTGATGGCTGGAGTGCTGCTGTAAAAGCTGATGTGAAAGCCGGTGGGAACTTCAAAATTGACATGATTGGTGACGAAGAAACCTATACCCATACTGGTGAATACAAAGAAGTGGTAGAAAATGAGAAGATTGTATTCACCTGGAATTCTCAGGCTGTAGAAGATACATTGGTTACTATAACCCTTAATTCGGTAGAAGGTGGTACAGAAGTCAAATTAGTACATGATTTCATGCCCAATGAGCAAATGCAAACTAATCACACTAATGGATGGACTGCAATCCTTGTACGATTGGCTGCAGCAGCTTAACCAAATGAAGTAGAATTGAGCCGAAATACTTTGGCTCAATTCTAACATTTTCATCACATTTGCCTTTGAAGAACGAACTAGAGCTTAGTATTGGTTAACTTCTCGCCTTATTATTAATCAAACCAATCTTTAGGCAATGAAAATTAAATTACCTAGCCAATTACTTTTACTAACTGTACTATCTTTTTTGCTGAGTTCAGGAATTAGTGCACAAGCACTACCTGATTCACCAACAAAAGTGAACCCTATCCTTATCAATTCTACTATCCCGGATGTGTCACTGAAGAATATTGAAGGCGAGGATGTAAAGCTTAGAGAGCTTGCTGCACAACAGCCAACCATGATCGTATTTTACAGAGGCGGCTGGTGCCCTTATTGTACTCGTCATATGGCTGAGCTACAGCAAATTGAAGAAGAAATCATTGAAATGGGATATCAAATCCTTGCTATTAGCGTGGATAGACCAGAGGTGCTCAAAGAAACTCTTACGGATGTTGAGCTAACCTATTCCCTTCTATCTGATAGCCCGGCTGATGCACTTAAAGGATTTGGAGTAGCCTATGTACTTGATTCTAAAACAGTAGAGCGCTACAAATCAGTTGGTATTGATCTCGAAAAGGACTCGGGATATGATCACCACATTTTACCTGCTCCAGCAGTATTTATTATTGACACGGAGGGAACCGTAAAGTTCCAGTATGTAAATCCGGATCACAGAGAGCGAATAAACGGCGATATTCTGTTAGCAGCCGCTAACGCTTTCAAGTAATTCATGGTTGTTAGTTGCTCATATCTGTATCTTTGATGCGATATGAGCAACACTTCTACTCCCACAAAAACTGATTTAAAGTCCCTCACTAAATCTCAACTCCTTGAATTTTGTGATGAGCTTGGTCTGCCTAAATTCAGAGCAAATCAAATTTTCCAGTGGTTGTATCAAAAAGGGGCCTCTTCTTTCGAAGAGATGACCAACCTGTCTAAAGACCTCCGCGCTAAACTGGATGAGGTTGCTTTTATCAACCGAATTGAAGTAGCGAACCAACAGGAATCGAAGGACGGGACTATAAAATTTCTATTCAGACTGGCTGACGAGGATAAAGATTATAAAGTAGAAGCAGTGCTTATCCCTGATTTTTACCCTGATGGAGTAGCCAAAAGGCTGACTGTCTGTGTTTCTTCCCAGGTTGGCTGTGTATTTGGGTGCTCTTTTTGTGCTACCGGGAAAATGGGCTTCTTCCGAAATCTATCTCACGGAGAAGTGATCGACCAGGTGCAATATATCAACACTATTTCGGAAGAACGCTTCGGTAAAAAAATTACAAATATTGTGTATATGGGTATGGGAGAGCCGCTTCATAACTATAAAGCGGTAGTTGAATCAGCCGGTATTATTTCTGACCCCCTAAGTATTGAACTCTCTCCTAAAAGAATCACCGTTTCCACGGTTGGGTTAACCAAGCAAATAAAAAAGCTGGCTGACGATTCCGAGCCCTTTAACCTTGCCATCTCTCTTCATGCACCCAGCGATGATAAGCGAAATAAAATAATGCCTATCAATAACTCCATGGATTTGGGAACCCTCGAAGAAGCCGTTCGATACTATTACCGGAAAACGGAACGACCTATCACCTATGAGTATCTGCTCTTTGACGGCTTCAATGATACACGTGAAGACGCCCAGAATTTGGCAAGGATTGTGAAATGGGCTCCCAGCAAAGTGAATATCATTATGTACAACAATGTTGCCGGCGTTGAATTAAAAAGAGCTCGTGAAGAACGCCTGAACAATTTCCTGAAAGCTTTGATCAAGAATGATGTGAGAGCTACGGTTCGCAGAAGCAGAGGAGATGATATTGATGCGGGCTGTGGCCAACTGGCTATTCGGGAAGGCGCTCCGAAAGGAAAAACCATTGCCAAGCAGCTTTAGTTAATGGTTATTAGTTAATGGTTGATAACTAATAACCATTAACTAATAACCAACCCGCCTTTCTTCATTTTTTTTGAACTTTTAACCAATATTGATTGGTTGGTTTAGTTTGAGAATGTACATTCTCAGGCGAATAGTTCATCGTACAGACTTCATTAATGAAAAAACTCGGTTTTCTTGGCTTACTTATAGGGCTCTTTGTTCTTCTTTCCGGATTTGATTCAGATCCTGACAGCCCCACCTATGAACCTCTTTCAGATGAATCTTTTCTTGATTCGCTTGTAGCCAATGCAAGCCTCAAAGAGAAAGTTGGACAACTCTTTTTTGTACCTGTTGAAGGTAGGTTTTTGAATCACGACAGCCATCGGTTCAAAGAACTATCTGATTTGGTTACCCGGGAACATATAGGAGGCCTCATTTTTATGAGAGGAGATATTTATGGGCAGGCCATGCTGACTAATAAGCTCCAAAAACTAAGTAAAATCCCACTTTGGATTACCCAGGACATGGAATTTGGAGCAGCAATGAGAATTTCAGGGACTACTCGTTTTACCCCCGCTATGGGAGTTGCCTCAACCGGCGATAAGCGTAATGCATTTATGATGGGCAAAATCACTGCTATTGAAGCAAAAGCCCTTGGAGTACATCAAATTTTTGCGCCTGTCCTGGACGTTAATAACAACCCCGATAACCCCGTAATAAATGTGCGTTCATTTGCCGGAGACCCCGAAATTGTCTCAGAATTTGGCATCGCTTTTATGCAAGGCGTTCATAGTGAAGGAGTAGTTTCTACTGCTAAACATTTCCCTGGACATGGGGATACGGATACCGACTCCCATCTGGCGCTGCCAGTCCTGGACCATAACTACTCCCGGCTAGATTCTGTGGAACTCATCCCCTTTAAAGCCGCCATCGATATGGGGATTCCGAGCATTATGAGTGCCCATATCTCTTTCCCTCAAATAAGTGAGCATCCCGAACTACCTGGCACACTGGATGAATCGATCCTGGGAAGAATACTTCAAGACTCGCTAAAATTTGACGGAGTAGTAGTTACGGACGGGCTTGAGATGCAGGGCATTACCTCAAAATTCTCGCCTGGCCGAGCTGTTGTACAGGCACTTAAAGCGGGTGCTGATATTATGTTAATCAGCCCTGACATCTATACTGCGATAAACGAAGTCGTAGATGCAGTGGAAAGAAATGAGATTTCGGAAGAACGTATCGATGAGTCTTACCGAAAAATTATCGCCTGGAAACAAGAACACGGACTATTTGATCAGAACAACCAGGTAGACATCAATAACCTTGATAACCGCATAAGCACAAATTACCACCAGGCAGTAGCTGATCGAATCGCCAGAGAATCTGTCACTTTACTAAAGAATGAAGGCGATATCATCCCTATTGATCCTACCGTTCATAGAAAGGTATTACTGGTTTCAATTTCGGATGAAGATTATGGAAATACCGGATCTGCCTTCGTGAGAACGATCAGGGATTATCATCCTGATGTAACTTTCCGCGTGCACGACACCCGCAGTAATGCGAATGATGAACAGGAAATTCTTGAAGAAGCCAGAAAAGCCGACCTCGTGATTATTGGCTCCTTTATCGGGCTTAGCTTCCAGGAATCTATCCAGCTTTCCAGAAAACAATCTTCTTTTTTAAACCGCCTAAAACGGGTAAACAAGCCTACAGCCTTGGTAATGTTTGGAAACCCCTATCTCGTCTCTGAACTAGCTGAAACGGATGTCCATATTATGGCCTGGGCAAATACCTCTTTACAGATGCGAAATACCGCTCCTGCTTTATTTGGGGCAAGTTCCATCTCCGGGAAACTCTCTATCGAAATTCCGGGAATGTACGAGTTGGGAGAAGGAATGGACATTAACCATACCACCCTCCGTTATGGAAAACCTGAGGATGCGGGGCTGGTATCAAAAGAGATTTTCAAGATTGATGATATCCTGCTTGACGCAGTCCGCGATTCTGTATTCCCTGGTGCTATTGCTGCGGTAGTTAAGGATGGGGTTATGGTGTATAAAAAAGAAGTCGGATATCATGATTATGATAAGCTCAAAAAAGTGCAGGATACCGATGTTTATGACCTTGCTTCGATAACTAAGATCGTTTCTACGTCAACGGCAGTAATGAAACTGATAGATGAGAAAAAGCTTTCTCTGGATGATGAAGTATGGAGATTTATCCCTGAGTTTGATACGGATGAGAAACGACAAATCACGATTAGAGATATGCTCCTGCACCAGTCCGGGCTCCCTCCTTTCCGCGTTTATGTTGATTCTCTAAAAAACAGACAGGATATAATCAGGGCTATTAAGAACGAGCCATTAACCTATTTGCCAGGCACTCAATATGTGTACAGTGATTTGGGGATGATTTTGCTGGCAGAAATTGTTTCTCTTATTGTAGACCAGGGAATAGATGGATACATGAGAAAGGAATTCTATTACCCAATGGGAATGTACGGTGCCTATTTCAATCCAAGACGGGTAAGTCGTTGGTACGTGAACAGAATCCCCCCCACCGAGATTGATACTGTATTCGACCGAGGGTTGGTGCAGGCTAATGTGCATGATGAACGTGCGTACTTTTTAGACGGAGTAGCTGGCCATGCTGGCCTATTTGCAACGGTCGACGATCTTGCCAAATTTGGCACTCTTCTTCTTAACGAAGGAATGTATGCGAATCAACGCTTTTTATCTGAAGAGGTAATTCGGGCATTTACTTCTAAACAGTCAGAACTTAGTGGTAGAGGATTGGGATTCGACCGCAAAAGTCCGGAAGGGTTCACTACTGCCGGTCAGCTGGCAAGCAATGATACTTTTGGTCATTTAGGATTCACAGGCACAAGTTTTTGGGTCGACAGAGAGAAGAATATGATCGTAATCCTACTTACAAACCGTACTTACCCGAACAGATCATATGGCAGAAGGATAAGTAGAATCAGGGCAGCTGTTGCTGATGCCGCATTTTCTTCCTTTATTTCTCCCCAATGAATTGGAGCACTTTAAAAGATCGTTCATACGTCCCCTATTCCGGGAATCAAAAAGCCTGTGTAATACAGGGAGATAAAGGTGGCTTATATGCTGGGGTTCGTATTGAGAACGTTTCTTTTCCGCTTACAATAACAGCAATACAGGCAACCTGCTGCATTTGCTTAAGTGAAGGAGAAACACCTGTTATCCTTTTTACCCCTGATGATGATTTAGATCAGCTTAATTACTGGCAAAGTGAGTTTGACCTTGAGGTCAATATTACTGACTCACTTCCTTCATTTGTTAACTTAGAGATCAAAGAGTCACTTTCTTCGCCCGAGAAAAATCGTCTTGTAACACTCTTAGATAGCGCAATACCGATACATTCAGACTTCCCTGTATCTGCTCTTCTATACACCGAAGATTCTTTCTTCGAGGGAGTGAATATAGAGGTATCAGATTGGGCAATGGGATTATGTGCTGAACGAGTGGCCTTATGTAAAGCACTATCGGCAGGAAGAACTGTTTTTCAAAGAATTGCCATTCATACAAAACTAGGCGAAGTAAGCAGTCCCTGTGGAGCTTGCCGGCAGGTACTTATTGAGCATCTTCCAATGAATAAATTCACTCTTTATCATGCTGATGGTTCCATGTCGGAACATGTTTCCCTAGACCTTCTTCCCTTTAGCTTTACCTCCCAATCACTTAGACGATAGCCCTATTTTGCCTTCACATGATGTCTTTTTTGACTGATATATATAAAAAAGCGCTTCTTTTTTAAAAAAACTTGGTTTTTTAGGCTAAAAAAGCACTTTTTAATTTGACTCAGATGCAATGAATCAATAGCTTCATCGCAGTTTCTAATAATGAAATTCATTTAAACACAAACAAACGGAGTTATATAATGAGTAGAGTAAGCGAACTACAAGCACTAGTAGAAAGCGTATCATCTGAAATGGAAAAATTTTACGATAAAGGAAACAAAGCTGCTGGAACCAGAGCTAGAAAGGGGCTTCAAGATCTTAAGAAATTAGCTCAAGATATTCGTCTTGAAATTCAGGCTAAAAAGAATGCTGGTTAATTTCTACTAAGTTTGTTTTTAAAAAGGCTTCAATATGCATTGAAGCCTTTTTTTTGTCTATAAACTAAGGCCTGCTTATTCCTCAAGACAACCCGCCCTTCTCCTGGTGTCAACGATATAAATAATTTTCCATTCGCCATCCAGCTTTGCTAACTGGAATGAGTTTACTCCACAATGAGAAAAATTATCCCCCAAATAAAACTGATAAGGGGTCCATGCTGTAGCTAAATCAGCATCTATTTTAATTTCATAGTCTAGTATTTTTTCATCCCACACATCATCATGAGGAGTTCCAACAGCATTTAAAAATCGCTCTAGACTTCCCTGGCTTTTAACTACCTGTCCTTGTTGGTTTTTTGATACAGTTTGCATAATAGCATCCCTGGAAAAAGCAGAAGCTACCATAGAGCTATCACCAGCTCTCATCCCATCAAACATAGTTTCGATTACTTTTTGTACCTCCATTTCAGGAGATTGAGCATTCGCTGTCCCAAAAAAGCATGCAGTTAGTAGTAATAAAGAAATGGTTTTTTTCATTTTGTCCTGTATTGGTTCGAAATGAATAAACCAAAGCCTTCCCACTGATGCTGAAAGAAGTTGTAAATACCTGTGGTTGAGGAGTATTCAGCAATTAAGCAATTACTCTACTGTTCATCTTTCATTTCGAGCGGAGCGAGAGATGACAATTAGGAAAGTGATAGCGCCCTTGCAATTAGTACAGCAGGATGAAATGACTCTTCTTTTACTCCATCTTGAATCTGATACCTACAAGAAAAACCAGGGGCGCAGACTATAGCATCCTTATCTTTACCTCGAACAGAAGGAAAAACTGTTAATTCTCCAACCTCCATAGAGGTATCAAAATGCTCCTTTTCGTAACCAAAACTACCGGCCATTCCACAACATCCCGTCTTTAATTCTTCTACTTCATAGCCTGCCATTTGAAGTACTTCGATAGTAGAGGTATTGCCCGTAAGGGCTTTAGTATGGCAATGCCCATGCAGTACAATCTTTTTCCCAGAACCTTTTGTGTTTATAAGCCCTCGATTTTTTACAATGAACTCTTCAAAAGAAAAGGAATTCTCTGCCAGTTTTTGGGCGTTTTCATAGAATTCTTCCTCACAGATATCCAAAAATTCATCTCTGAATGTGAGTATCTCAGAGGGTTCCAGCCCTACAATTGGAATACCTTTTGAGTAGAATTCCTCCAGACCTGTTATACATCGATGTGCTATTCCTTTAGCTTCCTCCAAGAACCCTTTTGAAAGCTGGGGACGTCCAGATTCCATAACCGGGCATAGTTCCACCCTAAATCCCATGTTTTCCAGAACGCTCACGGCCGATTTAGCAACCTCGGGCTCATGATAATTGGTAAACACATCTACAAATAAGGCTACAGGATTCCCATCTTTCTTAGGTTGATGTTTCTCAAACCATTTGTGAAAAGGCTGTTTGGCTAGTTTGGGCAACTCCCGCCTTTTATCCACACCAAAAAAGCGACTCAATAATGACCTGGATAAAGATGTTCCTGTTAAAAAATTCGTCATTGCTGGAAACAAAGAACCAAGAGTATATAAGGAAGATGTTGATGTAAAGAATCGCTCACTTAACTGACTACCATTGGTTTTATGCCAGCCGTTCATGAATTCAGCTTTCATCTTAGCCATATCTACATTGGCCGGGCATTCACTTTTGCACGCTTTGCAACTGAGGCATAAATCAAGTGCTTCTTTTAGCTCATTTGAAGAAAAAGCAGAGGGATCTTCTCCTGAAAAAACCTGGCGAAATACATTAGCCCTTCCCCGGGTAGAATCTTTTTCCTCTTTCGTTACCTGATACGATGGACACATAGTCCCACCACTTTCAGCGAGTTTGCGGCATACTCCTGCACCATTGCACAGTTCTATAGCATTTCCAAACCCTCCTTCCTTTCGATAGTTGAAGATGGTTTCTTCATGTGCTCTTCTATATTCCGGTGAATATCTCAACCCCGCATCCATAGGCTCAGGGTCAACAATCTTTCCGGGATTGAACAGGTAAGCAGGATCCCAAATTTCTTTCACTTTTTGGAGAACGGGCATCATTTCTTTACCCAGCACATATTCAATATAAGGCGAGCGGGCTCTTCCATCTCCATGTTCACCGGAAAGGGAGCCTTTGTATTTCTTTACAAGGGATGCTACATCACCTGCCATTTCTTTCATCATCGAAATACCCTCTTCCGTGGTAGTATCGATCATAGGGCGAAAGTGAAGTTCTCCAACAGATGCATGGGCATAAAACACACAATCGGTTTTATACTTTTCAAGCAACCCCCTAAAATCATTCACATACTCTGGCAAATCTTCTACTCTAACTGAGGTGTCTTCGCAAAAAGCCGGAGTGCGTGATTCTGTTCCCAGTCCCATCAACAGGCCTAATCCCGCTTTTCTAAGCTCCCAGACCCTATCCATCATCTCTGGTTCAGAAATTACCGGGAAAGCTACCCCCAAACCTTCATCTTTGAGCGTTGACCTCAACTTTGCGGCTTTCTCAACTAACTCTTTTTTTGTTTCTCCATCAAACTGAATGATGAGGATATATCGCGGTGAGCCTTCTAGAAAGAACCGGTTTTTTTGCTGCTCCAGGTTCTCTTTAGTGGCATCCAGAATAATATGATCTACCAGTTCTACTGCTGATGGTTCTAAGCTAACTGCGAGTCTGGTTGCCTCCATAGCCTCATTAAGATGTTCGAACTGGGGAATTATGAGGAGCTGCCGGGCTGGTTGCTCCACAAGATTAAGAGTAGCTGAAGTAGTTATGGCAAGGGTTCCCTCACTGCCACATAGCAATTCGCATAAATTGAACGGCCTCCCTCCTTTAGTGAAGGGTTCCATCTCTAGCAATCTATCTAACGCATAACCCGTATTTCTGCGAATGATTTCAGGATGAGGGTACGAAGCTTCAATTAACTCTTTATGCTCTTTTAATAACTCTATTATCGAACGATAGATGTGACCTTCAAAAGAATCCAGTTCGCATTTCTTGTCGAGCTCTTCCTTTGATAGCGGGCGAAAATGAGTCGTAGATCCGTCACTCAATACCACTTCCATCTCCTTAACATGTTCTCTAGTAGTTTTGTATTTGACCGAGAACGAACCCGCGGAATTATTACCGATCATTCCCCCTATCATACACCGGCTGGTGGTAGAGGTATCGGGGCCAAAGAAAAGATCATGTGCTGAACTTGCCCGGTTTAAACTATCCCGGATTACTCCTGGTTCGACTTTGGCTGTTTTAGTTTCAGGATGTATGGATAGAATCCGGGTCATAAACCGGGATACGTCCATAATAACACCCTTGCCAGTGGTTTGTCCTGCCAGGCTGGTCCCTGCGCTTCTTGCGGTTAACGAGACTCCTTCTTTATTGGCCAGGCTTACCAGGTTTTGAATGTCTTCGGCAGTAGTTGGGAAAGCCACTCCTTGGGGAAGCTCCTGGTACATTGAAGCATCCGTTGAGTATAATTGCCTGGTAAGAAGAGAGCGATCGATCAAATTGGTTAACTACATTAATAAACAGCCAAACATACTGGAATTCTTTCCTTGTTTAAACAAAAAGTCATCCTGATCCCGATGCGTCGGGAGAAGGATCAAACCAAATTACTAGATAATTTGATTCTTCAGGAGTGCCCTCAGAATGACATAAAACGGAGTGAAGGCGTCAATTCCCCCGCTTTCGCTGCATTTGATGTCCTCCGTCCAAATTCCTACCCGGGCCGGACATCATCATCTTCCGAATGATCTGAGCGAAAACGGGTTTCTGTTCTTCAGTTAGGATGGAGCCTAGTTCTGTAAAGTGATTGAAGTTCAACACTTCCAACTGTTCATGAGCACTTCCAATGACCGCTACCAGGGAATCTACTTTATCGTTATTTCCTGCCCTTAGGCTTTGATAGAGTTCACCACGGGTTCTATAAATACCTTTCGTCACTTCACTAACTTGTTTTCGGTATTCAATTCGGGAAGCTTTAAACTGTTCGATTTGCTCCTCAGTAAGGCTCAATTCCTTTTCAAAGGGCTGGAAAGAACGGTTAGCGCCGCGTTGCTTTGAGCGGCCGTCTTTGGAGTTGTCCATCCACATAAAACCTAGTAGAGCCAGATTGAATACCACCATTATGACAAGGCCAAAAACAAGTAGCTTATTACTATTCTTCATAATCAACTCCTTCATCCTGGTAGAATGTGGTAAATGAGGCTAATTCCCCGTATTCACTTATTGTTACCGATTCTAATCCACTAGCGGTGTCTATGTCACCTGAATTCATTTGTTGAACAATAAATGCAACATTAAGTACCGCAATTAAGAGCAATGCCATCGTACTAAATGCATATTTGGGTTGAATTAATACATCGAAAATCCTACCTGACTTAGCATTTCCCTGTTCGAGCTTTGCCTCCAGTCGTGTAAAGAAGAATGGCCTGGGAGTTGCTCTTGAAACGGTATCAAGCGACTCTAAGGTCTTCTGAACTTCTTTTTCGATATTTGAATGCTTCTTTTCCATAGCTTTTTTGTTTGAAGATTAACTTCGCTATTAAATACTTCCTGATGTATAGGCTTCGTACAGTTCCTTTTTTAGTTGTTCCTTTGCCCGATGTATCAAGCCCTGAACCGATGAAGTGCTCCTTTCCATAATAGCAGCAATTTCTTCGTATTTAAGGCCTTCTACTTTATTCAATGTAAAAGCAACTTTTTGTGACTCTGGTAAGTTTTCAATTGCTTTAAAGAGTACCGATGATCGTTCTTTATTCTCAAGATCAACACCAGGATGATAAAAGGTGTGATCGTTTTGAACCTGATCTACTTCTTCCTCTGCATTAAAAAGCGCCTGGAAAAACCAGCTTCTTTTTTTTCGTTTTTTGTACCGAAGCAAATTCAACGATTTATTTATGGTTATCCGGTACACCCAGGTTGCTAATGCTGAGTCTTCGTGGAAGTCGTTAATCGAGTTATACACTTCAATAAATACTTCTTGTGCGACATCCTCGGCATCTCTTTCATTATGTACAAAGCCAATCGCGGTATTAAACACCTGGTCTTGCAGAGATTCCACCAACTCCTTAAAAGCCGTCCGTTCTCCTTTTTTTAACCGGGTGATTAATACCTGATCGTTTACCAATGCATCACTGATTTGCATGGTTGGAAAGTATGCTTTTGATCTGAAAAGCATAATCTCCATTTATCCTATTTCCTGCCCTGATGCATTTGACGTCCATTTTGGGCTTTCTTCATTCTTTTGAATTTCCCTCCCATGGTGTCAAATTTCAGTTTTTGTTCGTCGGTAAGGAGGTTACGAACCTCCTGGCGTGTATTTAATCGGATTAGTTGAAGTTCTGTTTTCAAGTCACCGATTTCACGTACTACATCTTCGGCCTTGCCAAAATCAGCTTCTTCGCCAGAGGTAAGGCTTCGAAGTTGTGCCTGCTTCTCCCTAAGCTCATTTTGGACAGGCAACACTGCCTTTTGGCTTTCAAACCTGATCTCTTCAATCTGCTCTTTTTGTTCGTCACTTAAATCAAGGCCTTTACCTTGAAAGCCTCGGTCTGCCTGTTGAGCATGCATAGCTCGTTGAGCCATTGCTTTTCGTTGTTCTCCCCTTTGTTGGGCTAATGCCTGGGTACTTGTAATCGCAAATACTGCAATGATGAATAATTGGGCTACTCTTTTCATAGCGGTTTCCTATTCTTTTTTCTTTTTTTGATTCAGTTTATTTGAGGCCGCCTCACTTACTTAGAAACCAAAAAAGAGAAAAGCGTTCGCGGGACAGACAATTTTTCAATTAGCAATGACTCAATGTCCAATTGGTCATTGTTAATTGAACCATTGCTAATTGTACAATTGCATAATTGCTACCCCACCACATTCACCATCTCGAAAATAGGCAGGTATAGCGCAACAATAATAGCTCCCAGGATAAGACCAATAAATACGATGAGTACCGGCTCGATTACCGAAGTTAAGCCTTCAACCATGATATCCACTTCTTCTTCATAAAGAGAACCCACTTGCTGCAGCATTTCGTCCAGGCTGGCTGTTTCCTCTCCCACACTAATCATTTGAGTTACCATAATGGGAAAGATTAAACTTTTGCTCAATGACTTGTTCAGGCTCTTTCCTTTCCGAATAGATTTGCCCATTTCAGAAATCTCTTCATTTAGGATGCTATTCGAAGTAGATTTTTTGAGCACATCCAGCGACTCAGATAAGGTAACCCCACTATGTAGTAACGTTGATAAGGTACTGGTAAACTGACTGACCAGACCTTTTGAGTACATAGCTCCGAAATAAGGAATCTTCAGCCTCAACAAATTTATAAACCGATTCCCCTTTTCGGTTCTCAATAAAAACCGGATAAGAATAACGATTGCCAGTAATCCAATCACAATAACCAGTAAGTTTTGAGTTAAGAACTCGCTAACCGTCAATATCAGCTGGGTTGGACCGGGAAGCTCAGCATCAAAATCACGATACATATCCACAAAGGTTGGAACTACAAATACCAGCAAGAAACTTACAGCTGCGATGGCTACTGTAATAATGATAGAAGGATACACCAGTGCCATCCGGATTTTTTGCTTCAATTTATAGGCCTTTTCCTGGTAGCTGGAAAGCCGTAGGAGCACGTCATCCAACACCCCGGAGACTTCTCCTACCTCGGTAAGCTGGATATAAATAGAATCAAATACAGAGGTGAAGTTCTTCATCCCCTGGGATAAACTTCTTCCCCGTTTAACTTCCTTTCTCAGTTGAGTGATAATCTCTTTAAACCTCTTATGATTAACCTGTTCGATACTGGTATCTAAAGCCCTTAAAAGAGGCAGTTTTGCCTTCAACATAACCGCCAGGTTCCGGGTAAACTCGATGACTAGTTTTTCGGGCACTTCTTTTACAAAAGGGAGTTTAATATCCTTTGAAAGAATACCACCAGAACTGGCTCCCTTTTGTTGCTTTGCTATGGTTTTAGGAAGTGCGGCCATGCAGGGTCATTTAATTGGGTTCCATAATACAGGTTTTCTTGACGATAGCATATACTCCTGCGATAAGCTCCTTCGGCCTTTAACCTGGTCAAGCCTCCAAACCAAGACCTGGCTTTGTAGAAGGTTCGGTGGCTCAATATGAAGTGTTAAACTATCCATAGGGTAGATTTCCGGTTTTGAGCCATTTAGAAGCAAGGGACTGCTTCCTATCCAATAAGTCTTATGCGTTTCTAAACCGCCATTTAGAACTACTGTTGTATCCTGTACCTGCACATTGGTAGCTGACAGAACATCTTCGAATACTCTATGTTCTATAGCCGAATAATTGGAGTAAAACTCGGTATTTGTTCTCCATTGTATCATTTGCTGATTAATGAAAAAGAACACAGACCCTGCTACGCCCAGAACAATAGACACAATGGTTATCGAGACCAAAATCTCCACAATGGTATATCCATCTTCTTTTCTAAGATCTTTTAATACCATAACCGGGCCGTGTGAAGGGTTACTTTGGGAGTGCTAGCAGTGTCCCGCTTGAAGACTTCAATTTTGATTTCATACAAATCCTGGTTTCGACTCACTTCCTGCTTAATCCACCAGTTATCTTCTAAGAGAACAACCTTAGAGGAATCGTTCTCGGAAGCTAGCACCTGCTCCATGGTATTCCGGGCAAGATTATGAGCAATAATCTTATCCTTTGAAAGCGTATTGTTTCCGATGGTAGTGAGAAACATCGCCGAAGGGACCAGCACCGCCAACAAAATCGACATAGCGATTAATGACTCTACCAGGGTATAGCCATCTTCACTTTTTATTTGCTTATTCCACCACATTCCAATCCAATATTGAATAGTTAGTGGTATCGGAAAGACCAATAGGCAGTACAAAGTCATCAGGGCGCTGTGTAACATCAATAGTCGCATCCTTTAACCAGTTGATATAGCTTGTGGGAGATTCGTAGAAATAGAATTGATTGGTAAGTACACTTCCACTTACTGTACCCAGCAATTCTGTTTGCCCTTGCGTATAAACTCCTCCCCTAATTGTTGCCTGAGGCCCGACCCTGATTCTCAAACGCTCACGATTAAAAGAATTGGGCTGAAAGGGATACATAATCAACCCATCTACCACAGCCTGATCCCTGATATCAATGACTTCCTCCTTACCCCCATTTGAAAACTCTTTTGAGGAATAAACCAGGCTTGGATATAACAGGTAAGCATTATCTCTTACTGTAGCCTCTCCTTTTGTAAGTACCTGAGCAGTAACTCGCGCTCCTCCTCCAACCTGTAGCGATTTCCCGGCATAGAAAAGTAGATGAGTTCCTTTAGTGGCTCCTCCCACAAGCAAGGTATCCTCCACAATAAGCTTTGTGTAAGGTGCAAAAGAGTACGGCCCATTAATGGTGAGATTCCCCTTCACTATAATGAACAATTCCCTTTCGATAGATACCGCCTGGTTGGATTCCCATTCAGTGTTTCCGTCGAAAAAGAGAGTATCCTGGTTTATATCTGATGGGTTAAGTCCGGCAAAGGAAGTGGCGAACCTGGACAATGATGAATTACTGAATAAGGATTCAAAATACTCCTGCTGCAGATTAAAGAGGGCATTATCAAACACAGGCATTCCTCCTTCTTCTTTCAGAGAAGATGTGGGTGCATTTATGGAACCCCGAAAGGGAACCCCTTTAAAATCTTCTTCCCTGATCGTTTGATTCGTGGTATAAACATCTCCAGAAACCCTGGTTGTTCCTGTTACCGTGAGAGAAGAAGTGCTATCTCCCAAAGCTATTGCTGCCTGGGTCAACCCCACGGATTCGTCTCCGATCAACATCCTGATTGTTTTAGATTGATTGGATATAGTGACCTGAGAACGGATATCCCAGAATCCACCAAAGGGAGTGGCAGTGATAAAAGCTGAAGTGCCTGATGAAAGAGGTACCATAGCCCTGGTGTTATAATCAGGAGTTTCTTCGGCAGTATCCAAATAACGAAATACTCCCTCTTCTGCAGCATACCAGGCTTTGGTTTCATTTACCCCCTGTTGTATAAACCTGCCCTGAAGAATGATACCGGAAAACACAGACCCAATAAACAGCATGATGATAACGGAGATAACCAGGACTGTTGCTAAGGCAGAGCCTTGTTCGTCATGGAGTATTTTGTTTGCTCTGCTGGTCATATCAAAACCACCTGCCTAGATCAATAAAAGGAGTAACCAGAAAAGCTATAAACAAGAAAACCGCCATTGGGATATGTGTTTCTCTGGTGATTTTTTTGGTAAGTAATCCAATTCCGGCTATGAGCCCACCCATGATAATTCCAATGTAAATCACCCATAAAATATCCCAACCGGAATAAAGGGATAATACAGCAATTAGCTTCACATCACCCCATCCAAATACCTGCTTCGAATAGAATTTTTGAACCAACATATTTAGCAAAGTGAATACGATAAAAAGTACCAATGCGGAAAGCACCAGGTCTAGTTCAAATTGCAGGTAAAGCTTTGGGATAGCTACTAAGATTAATACAATAAGAAGAGTATTCGGAATAATTTTGTTGTGAAGATCAACCAGGGCTGTGAAGAAAAACACCAGGATAAAAATAGCATATCCCCAGTCCAATAGACCTTGAGGAGAAAGATAAAGTACTGTTCCAATACAGAAGACCAGGGAGAAACCAGAAGCAAGCCACTGCCAGGTTCCAGAGGGTTTACCATCTAAATTTGCTGAAAGATATTCAGGCTTAAATACGCTTAGATAGCTTCCGAATCCTGCAATTACTACTGCTATTGAAAGATGGACGATCACCCTTAATCCGGGATCACCTGTTCCACATTCCCATCCTGGTCAACCTGCCATTTGTTGAATACTCCATCATTGTCAAAATCAATAATGGAAGTGGCAGTAGCTAAATATTCCGCAGGACCGGCACTCTCTATTTCTATTTCGTATCTAGCCCTGCCACCTTCAGTAATCATCTTTTCGTGCTCAAAACCAATAGAAGTAAACTCAGTGGAATAGCTATCATGCTCCAGATGATATACGCGCTGTAAAGTATGTAAGAAGGCCAGCTGTGTTTTGGCTTCTGTGGTCTTCGCTCTTGTAGTAACATTTTGATAGAGCGGCACAGCAATCATGATTAGAATACCGATAATAGCCAGTACAATCAGCAATTCGGTAAGTGAAAACCCATCTTCTTTTTTTATAACCTGGTTCAATACGTTCTTCATAGCTCTTCTAATTGTCGTTTAATTTCAGTGTAAATTTTTTGTCGTTGTATTCCAAGAGTACCGAGTCACGAACTACAGCAGTGACTAAAATTCCATCTCTAAAAGTCTCGCCTGATTCAACAAAATAAGATTGACCCCGGTCATCCAGAATCACTGCTGTTTTGTCGAGTATGCCTGATAATGTAAGTCTTGGCATAGGAATTTCCGGTTCCGGCCTTACTGGTTCAGGTTCTGCGACTACTTCGCGCTGGGGTGCTACTCCTGAATCTCTGAAAGGATCTCTTCCCGAAGCAGAGTACGTGTATCCCACTTTTTCGGGAACGGTAAGTTCGTCAAGGTTTACGGATTGCACTTGCTGTACAATCGGGCTTTGCTCGGACGATGCCAATTCTGAAAAATTAACCACATTTACCCCCCATACAGCTACTACCACTGCTCCGAGAAGTATTTTTCCAACCATTGTTTCCAGGAATTCTTTCATTTAGCTCCTCAACAAGGTTATGGTTAAGGTGGTAGTACCTTCGAGCATGCCAAAGTTCGAATCCGATAAATCAATTTCCAGGTTCCTGGTTTCAATGAGTAATCCTCCCTGCTCTACCTGGTTAATGAACCTGGCAATGCTATGATAACTACCGGTGAAATCCAGGGCTATTTCCCTTTCAAAATAAGTGCCTTTAATAGCTCCATTCAGGGGCTGCACCCTACTTATTGTTACATTTGCGGTTTGAGCTTCCTCAAAAATTTGCTCTAACACCACGGAGAAGTCGTCCTCTTGCAGCATATTGACAACCATGGAGTTTAGTCTCTCATCCAGGATTTCCTGCTTTTCATTGAGATCAAGTAACTCAGTCTGCCAGTTACTCATTAATTCGATCTGCTGGTTCTGAGAACTCAATACAGAGTGCTTTTCATAAGTATCAACAATAAAGGGGAGCACCAAGAAAATGGTAATCGCTAAAAAGGACAGTAGCGCAAAAACTCCAACGTATTTCCAGGTATGTATGTGCATCTGATCGTTCATGACCTCACCAATACCTGAATTTCAAATCGAATCTTTGGAGCCAGGACAGGCAAGCCTCTGTTCGCATTATCTCTGTCTTCCTCTTTTTCCGAAACTACCAGGCCAACTCGCTCCACGACTTCCGATCGTTCGAGCCGCTGTAAAAAACTGGATACCGCTTGTTCAGAACGGGCAAACCCAGCCAGGTTTAACTGAATGAAACTTCCTGATGACTCCGGCTGGGAACTAAGCCGGGTTAACCATACCTGGTCAGGAATTTGATTGCTTACCAACTCAAAAAGAAAAGCGGAGGATTCTTTTTCCTGCAACATCGTACGGGCCCGGATAAACTCATCCCTGGTTGTTAATAAGTGCTCTCTTTTTTGAGTTACTTCTTCAATCTTATCTCCAATCTGTCCCATGATCTGATTACTCTCCACCAAACGGTAATCCAGCACTTTTCCATAGGCATATGTTACAAGAGCAAAGAAAATCAATGGTGCAAATAGCAAAACACTCATCCTTAGCACCTCTTTTTTGTCATTAATTAGCACTGCCTGCTTTTGCTCGTGTTCAGAAGCAAAGTTGAAGGAATCCAGGTCAGGGTAGAATGCTTTGATGCTTACCCCTTCAGCTGCGGCATAATGGGGATGTATACCCTCTTTTCTTTTGGGATGGCTGAACATCTCCAGCGACCTGCTTACCATCCCCGACCACTGATCAAGTTCAGCATTTCGGGCAGGAATAAACAATGGAATGGAATCCATAGCCAGATCGGAAGACGCTTCTTCGGTTTTCAAATAGGAATCCGCTTCCTGTATTGCGAGGCTTAACTCTTCCTCTTTAGAACCGGAACATTCAAATACACTCTGGATCAGGCCGTGCTGATAGATAGCCAAAAAGGCTTTCTCTCCAGAATGTGAAAGTACTCCTGATAAACTCTCAGTAAAAGCAGGGTTCATTATTTGAGCATATCCCAGATCGGTAAATCCGCTGGATAGATATTTTGGGAATAGGCTCAGTTCTTCCAGAATTGAGGTGTATTTTCCACAAACCTGGCCATCCATCACCTGAAAAAGGCATCGTTTCGATTCTTCATCCAGAGAAATAACACGGGACTGAAGCTGAATGGATTTCACATGTTCGTACTCCAGGAGGATTTGCTTCTCACGTTCTTGTACCCATCGCTCTGTTTCTTCTTCCTCTTCTGAATAAGGAACTTCTTCCATAGAAAGGCTGACCAAAGCCTCAGGCACCGAAAGAGCCAGGATAAAGGCATCTGCCTTTATTTGTGGGAGCATTTCTTCAATCGCTCCTTTAAAAGAGACTTCTCCATTATTATGCAGAATCTCCCCTCTGGAACTCTCTGATATTCGGCTTCCCAGCTTATCGAGTTCTATCCATCGAATTAATTCGGAAGTAATTTCTATTCCTACAACAGTATGTTCTAAGAAAGGAAGCTTAAGCATAATAGAACTGCTTAATTGTCAATATTCAGGTCTTCTCTCAGCTGATTCCAACGCGCATTGTCGGTACCATCGCCATAAAAAACATGTGGAGTGATAAAGATAACCAGCTCGGATTTTATCAGGTTGGTACTCTTATTTCGAAAGAGTCTGCCTAATAGAGGGATATCACCCAGCAGGGGTACCTTATTTACATTTTCTGATTCACTTTCCTGGATTAATCCACCCAAAATGATCGTCTCGCCATCTTTTAGGCGGACTGTGGAATCCAATACCCTGCTATTAATGGTTGGCGGAACTTCTGATGAAATAGTCCCTACTGGCGTGTTGAATTCAGGGGTCACTTCTACTGTTACATCTCCGGAAGCACTCACCCATGGTGTAATTTCCAATCTTACATTCGCCTCAATAGTTTCAAAACGTTCTGACTCCTGGGTAACAATTTGGTTGGGAGATTGAAGCGGAGTGGTTGAAGTAAGCAGGTAATATTGGGTAGTACCAATTTCAATACTGGCTGTATAGCCATTGATCGTCGAGATTTGCGGACGCGACCTTACGGTAACCAATCCCTCCTGGTCCAGGGCATTAATCCTGAAAAAGAAATTATCAGGTAACCGGCCGAGGTTTTGGATTCCAAACAGACTTCCGCTTCCAGCAAAAGCATTATTTATATCGGTACCATCACCCTGGATACGTAAGCCTCCTGTCTGATCAGAACCCTGACCAAACAGCGCACTAAATGGATTGAAATAACTGCTATCAGGAGCTCCACCTTGTGCTAAAGACACTCCCAGCTGGTATAAATCCGTTGTGTTTACATCCACTACCAGGGCTTCAATCATAATTTGAGGAGTTGGGAAATCAATTTGCTCGATGAAGTTCTCCAGCTCAACGATAATATCGTTCGTGCCAATCACCATCAGTCCATTCTGCTCTTTAATTACCTGCACACTGGCACTCTGCTTGATAGCTTCAGGGATAATAGGTTCGATTACATCTGCCCGAATATGCTTCAATCGAAGTAGTTTATTGGAGGCAATACCACTGGTATTTTTATCCCCTAAAACATACATCTCTCCTTCTTTTCTAAAAGTATACTCAGTCCCGCGAAAGATATATGTAAGCGCCTGGTCGATCGTGAGATTACTGGCTTTGGCCGTGATGGTGGCATCAGGCAAACCGTACGTGATCATATTCACTTCACTTTGATATCCAATTTCCCGAACTATATCGGTGATAGGAGCATTAACCACATCCAGGTTTACCAGGCCATCTTCCATCGTTACCCAGAAGTTCGAAGTAGCTCCCTGTTCATCAGAAGAGAAGCCAAACCGGTCAATGATATAGACCCCGTCTTTTTCCCGAAGTGAAAAGCCATTATTGGTGAGCAGCAGGTTCAGCCCGTTTTCAAACTCTACCTGGTTTAGGTAGCCCGAGATCTCCCCTCGTACTCCATTCCGGATAATGATATTCCTTCCGGTTGCTTCGGTAAGCTCACGGGTAAACCTGGCTAACTCCACATCCACCAAATCTAAGGTAAGAAGGTTTTGATCGTAGCTTATGAGTGGAGCTACCACCACTGCTTCGGGTTCGGGAGGAGTATATTCCCCAATCCTAAAAACCTGCCCCGTTTGCCTCAACGAGAGATTGTATTCCTGGCATACGAAAATGACTAATTCGATCAGGCTCACATTGGATAAACTTACGGTGATTTGTCGATTCACCCGGTTATCTACTATTACATTAAATGGGCTGTATTCCCGGCCAAGGGCGCGTAAAAAGGTTCGGGCATCAATACCCCCTACATTTATGTTGTCTGTTTGCTGTAGTACTACCTCCGGCAGGTTCTCCAGGTCTATCTGTACCATGTTGGAGTCTATAATACCTCTAAGATATTCCAGGTATTGCATGCGCTCTGCTACTGCTGCAGAATCTTCTCTCTCTGAACCTTCCTGGGCAACAATTCCAGAAGGAACCCCAACAAGAAGTACAAATAAGATTGTACAAAGTTTAACTCTCATATTTTATAACTAAACAGGATTAATCGAAGGATAGAATACTAAATTTTTGAAGTACTTACCTATAGCCCAAACGCTTTTTATTGTTCCTGCTTAGTGTACAGGTAAACATCCATTAATTCAATTTTCCTTTAGCGCTTCGATTTCTTTTTGTTGGGCATCGTTCTGCTTCTTTAGCTCAATCACATGAAGGGTTAGCTCTTCGATTTTTTTAAGCAGGAGCTGCTGCATTTCTCCCAGGTGTTGCCCTTCTTCCTCTACTTCCTTGGCTGAAGGGACTTCCGGCAAATGGCCTTTCGATTTGATGTGAGCTTCTATTTCTTCTAAAGTCAGAAGTTCATACTCGGGACCAAATACATAATCTGGCCATCCTGTGGCTTCAACAATTACTTCTTTGGAGCGAATGGTACCGTTTACTTCGAGTTTGTTTCCAGGAGCTGCTGTTCCAATTCCAACATTTCCAGCCTGCGCAAGAATTACATCCCCATCTGACTGTAATTCGACTTCTGCTGCTCCAGTACCTGCATAGGTTATCAAATATGGCGAATTATTCGTGTCATAATTAAAATAACCATTCACCTGATCGTGAGAATTGGATATGATGTATCCAGAATCAAACCCTCCTGTTCCATTCAAATGCAGTTTAGCACCTGGAGAAGTTGTACCTATTCCAACTTCTCCTACAGAGTTAACTCTTATCGCTTCAACTACATTTGCTCCTGTAGTTGAACTTGCATCTCCGCCAACACTTAAAGCAAATGCTCCATTGCTTAATGTTCCTAGTCTTAAAGACCCAGAGTTATCCGTTAGAGCAATTTGTGTTCCACTATCTGTACTTTCAAAAGCAGAAATAACATCTATCGTTGAACCATTAACATGTAGTAACCTCGATGGATTTCCTTCTCCAATACCGATATTTCCATCGTTTTTTACTGTTAACCTCGCTGTTCCCGAACTAGAATTCGGAGTAGCTCCGCTCCTTATTGAAAAGGTATCTCCTGTTTTTACCATAGAAAAACTATTACTCAACTCCCCTTTATTACTAAAAAACAGCCTTCCGCTATTTCTATTTCCCGAATCATTTCCCTGACTGATATCAATTCCTTTAGCCGCATTCTGGGTATCCGTAAATACCTCTAAGGAAGTGGTTGGGTCAGTCGTACGAATTCCCATTTGTCCCGCAGCATCAATTCTTAACCGCTCGGTTTCATTGGCATATAAAGCTAATCCAGTACTATTAGCCCAGGAAGATTCCTGAACTACTGCTATCCCTGCCCATTTATTCAGTTCTCCATTGTGGGAGAGCTTTAGCTTTAGCCCAACTCCATAACCAAATATTGTTTCTGTATTATAAGGATTTTCAACCCAGAGTGGCCAGGTTATAGACGTTGAAGTTCCACTACTAATATGTAAGTTTGTTAATGGTGAAGATTTACCAATCCCAACATTCCCTCCAGTGAAGTAAATATTTGTTCCGGTGGAATCCCACACACTTTGGGCAAAGGAAATTTGTGTAAATAGAAATGAAGCGATTATTATAAACGAGATGTTCTTAACCATGACTTTTTTGATTTAGAGATTAATTAATTAGACCTATTCCTTCCAGACCTATGTGAATGTTTATTATAATGAAAGAACGAGAATTCGTATTACCGAACTGTAAATAAATTAATCGGTTGGCAATACTGGCCGGTTGTATTCCTGGATGGCTTTTTCCACCATATCCTGTTTTGCAAAATGTGGAATCCATGAACTCCCAGTTACCACTACCAATCCAACTACAATACCGGTAGGATTCAGTACCTCCTTATCCGATTGAGACAATATACTTGCTGTTCCGATAGCCAATCCTCCTATTATTCCAATTACTTGTACAGCAGTTAATCCATCTCTCTTTTTCAGGTAATCCATACTGGCAGAATTATCAGCCAGGGCCACTTTTAAATTCCTGGCGTTCGCCTTTCGAACGGGGCCATCGTTTTTGGAAAAGTATTGAACTGAAGAAGAACTCATACCGCCACCAGGCATATAGGTAGAGGTACCATTAGGTCCAGGGATCCAATGCCCTCCTCCTCCATAGTTCATCTGCTGCTTGATGTATAAATCTATATTGCCTTCTTCTACACGTTTGGCAAAGCCACTTCCCTCCAAAGAACTAATGCGCATGAAATAGCCATCTTCCGTTTGATAACTGCGTACCTTTTCTAAGAGAATGGTGGTTGAATCGTTTACTACCACCCTCGCCTTTTTTAAGAAGGGAGTTTGCACCTCTACTTTTCCTTTATAGCGTTCACCGGTCATGAGCTCAACGAAGTCAGTGGATTGGGCTTTTAATGAAGTAGAGAAAAGAAGGATAATTAAGAACAGATTTGAGGCTTTCATAAATAGAGATGTTCGCTTGACAACCAGGCACTAAGCCTAATGTAAACAAAGGAAAGTAGAATACATATTTTGTCTTCTTTCGTTGACTCTATATAGGCTATTTTTGCTTAGCTTTCGCTTGTTCTGGTTACATAGCCCCAAAGATCTTTCAAGTCTGTGACTTGAAAGTAACGGCACAGGAAGTCTCTGACTTCCATTGCCATCTATTGGTTACAACTAGTGCCTTTTTCTTTAAACCTTAATGCAAGTCACAGACTTGCTACACGTTTTCTCTTAAGTCATAGACTTAAGAGATCTTGGGGGAGATACCTTGCAACGCTTCCAACCTTATATAATAGGTTCCTGGAGTTACACTAAAGGAACCGGATCCTGTCCCAGTTGCAACCGAACCACTTTTGAATACTTCCCAGTTCATATCGTACTGCCCGGTTTCATATTCACCGGTTGTTCTTGCCTCGGTAATGGTAACGGTACCACTTCGCAACACGGCCTGGGTGTGTTGGATTCAGTTTCAGAAGTCACTGTTCCACTTGTTTCAAACAGCCCGCTCAGGCTAACCTCTCCCCTCCGGCCTTCCATGCGACTTGAAAGTAACGGCACAGGAAGCCTCTGACTTCCATTGCCATCTATTGGTTACAACTAGTGCCTTTTTCTTTAAACCTTAATGCAAGTCACAGACTTGCTACACGTTTTCTCTTAAGTCATAGACTTAAGAAATCTTGTGTACTCCCTCCTGCCATACTTGATACTCACTTTGTGTTTTATGTTTCTTCTTATGGTACCTGAGTCTTTTGAGTACTATCACTCTTCCTCGTTCTTCTAATGACTCAATAATTCTTTTTGCTGTATAGGATTTGAAACTTTGAAGAACTCTTGTCGGAGTCTAAGGTCCCCCATAATTGGAGATGATAGGTTTCCCCGTTCGTCGAGTTATTCGAGGAAATCTTAATGTATAGCTTCCCCGCCTGTACCGGCAGGCTGCCTGTCAACGGAAGGGAGCCGCCGGTCTGGTAAACCACATTCCCTAAGGCATCATACATATCAATGTTGTACACTCCGACGGGTGCTGTATAGGTACTTATCCGTTACTCACAAATTAATGACCCCAATTAGCCGCAAGAGACTAATAATAGAAAAAACTATAGCTGCTAAAAAAGTAGACGCTATAATCCCTTTGTGCCATAGAACGAGCTCATCCCATTTTTTTATATCGTTCTTGTAAGAAAGTGCTACTAGAAGTATAAATAACGTCACGGCATAACCCGGATCTATCCCATTATTCTCTAAAAAAAGTCGTAAATCATTAGTTATTTGATCTTTTTTTGTATTCACTGTATAGCTATTCACTGAATAAGAAAGCTGGCAGAACTACCCGCGTAGCATCTACTGTAGCAGAAGCAGTTCTTACCATATTTGGTGAAGCACTTACAACCCTAGTTGCTTGCGTACTCCTTTCAAGATAATATAATAAACCTCCCCTTGCATATGGCGCTAATCTAGCGGCTCCAACATTAAATCCAGTTTCTAAGAATTGATTAAAAACTGCTTCAGAAGATCCATCAAAAGCTACTGCGTCAACTCCTTTAGCAACAGTTGATGTCATATTTGCTACTGTTCCAACTGTAAATGCTGTACCGGTAATTGATATACCAGAACTAATCATAGCTCCACCAGCTGGAGCTCCTATACCTGATGCGGTCACCGCTACACCCGCTAATGTTAGTCCGATCCCACCAAGAGCAGCTAAACCTGAACCTTTCCCAACAGCATCAGCAGTTACAGCGGTTACATCTAGTATATATTCTGCTGACTCATAACCAGCTTCGATTAGCTCTCCTCGTTCTTGCATATCTGCAAGCATAGACTCTGCCATCATTTGCTGTTCCTGGCTCACTTCTGATTTAGCGGTAGCTTCATCTTCTCCGAAATGAAAGGTCATTCTGACTTGAGCTTGCTGCAATACTTCCCCTATATTTTCCTGAAGACTCTGCCACCATTGACAAATTTTATTATCGTCCTCACATGCTGCCATTCCGGTGGGATCAACCATGTTTAATGGGTTGTTGTGTACATAGTGGTATGGTGTCCAAGAAGGGTAGATACTGGTCAAAGGATCCACCTGCATAAACCTACCCACTGCCGCATCATACGAACCATCATAGTGATTGCCTAAGGTGTAAGAAACCGTACCATCCCCTTTGGAGTCAAAATAAAATAGTAATCATAAGGAATCTGATGGCATCTCTAAATGGATATCTTCACTTTGAAAAAAATGGAAGACCCACTTCTCTTTTTCTTGTTTGAAATAGAAATTGATTCGATTTTTGTCATTATTAGCATCAACTCTAATCTTCAGAAGTAAAGAATCGTCAAAATTGTACACTTCTTCAGCCGAAATAATTTGAAAATCTGGTTTATAGGCTTCAAATATTTCGATTAATTCTTCTTTTTCAATATTGCTCTTTTTAATAGACTCTGAAAAATATGGGTCATGAATCATCAAACTATCAAAGACAACTTCAGTATTATCAATTAAGTCTGTGACCCATTTTTTTTCAGGTTCCCATTTAGTACAGCTTAATAATGGAATAACAATAAAAAATACTATATAAATTCCTCTCATATTATTTCCTCCTTGGTGGGATTCCGTGTCTTCTTCTCCATTTATTTGTCAAATCTATTGCATTATTTTCAAGGGTTCTCCTGCTAAAATTACTTACATGACCAAGCATGTAATCATTAATGTGTATTATTTCATGTGCAACGGTTTCATTTAAACCATAGTTTCTAAATCCACTCGCAGAATAGGTTTCTGATTTACCAGTTAACCACCAAGCTAACTTAGAATTTGGATCAGGCCTACTTCTATCTGCATAAGTATAAAATGGAGCTCGATTGAATTCTAAGCCTTCCCAGTTTCCATCATGAAAACCTCTCGCTAGAGAGATTTCAATATCTCCTTCTGTGTTCGGTCCAGTTTTTGCCCCGCCATAGCGAGCCACTTCTGAATTATCTACGAATTTAAAGAATACATCATTTGGAGATCCTATTGAACTAGTAATTATTTTTTGTTGCATCGTGAGGTTATCCCAATTCTCAGTATCAATATCAGATCCTGTTATGGTAGTTGTATACTCATCATTTTCACTATCATAAACGGAGCTAGCGGTTACTTTACATTCACATGCTGATGAAATGCTAAATAAGATATCAAGAACTTCATCTTGAGTTCCAGTAACCCTAATACTATCTCCATTTACATCAATAAAATTTATTGGGTTATTCGCTGCATACTGATAAGTACTTAAAGATGGGTACTTGTAATGATAATTATCAATCTGTAAGAACCTACCAAGTGCAGGATCATACCCTCTGGCTCCAGCATAATAAATCTCTATTCCGGCTTCTGTATCGTCTTCAAAACCTGTGAATTTGTAGTTGTCTTCGGTATTTCCTGAACTGGAAGACCGCCCCGGCATTTCGAGTCCAAAGGGGTAGTAATCGTAGCTGGCTAAGTGGTCTCCATTATCCAGTACCACCGCCCGGGTACTTCCTAAATGGTCGGTAATGTAGAACCGGCTTTGGTGCTGGTCGGAGTCTAAGGTCCCCCATAACTGGAGATGATAGGTTTCCCCGTTCGTCGAGTTATTCGAGGAAATCTTAATGTACAGCTTCCCCGCCTGTACCGGCAGGCTGCCTGTCAACGGAAGGGAGCCGCCGGTCTGGTAAACCACATTCCCTAAGGCATCATACATATCAATGTTATACACTCCGACGGGTGCTGTATAGGTACTTATCCTATAGTTCATCGTTCCATCTCCCAGAATCTCCACGTACTGCCAATCGGTATCGGCTCCATCCAGGGAAGCCGTATAGGCAGTAAAGAAATCGCTTTCTGCCTTAATGGGCCCATCGGCGGTGGCCTGGGTGTTGTTGGATTCAGTTTCAGAAGTCACCGTTCCACTTGTCTCAAACAGCCCGCTCAGGCTAACCTCTCCCCTCCGGCCTTCCATGCCAAGCCCAAGTTACCTAAAGCGTCATACACATTAATGGTGTAGGGGGCTCATGATTCACCTTCATTTAAAGAAGCATCAAATGCTTTCTCGAATTCTTCGTCTTCTATTAATTGTTGAACAGTTTTAACAATATTCTCCTTAGTCATTTCTTGAACTATTATCATATCTGCAGCCCAAAAATATGTCCCATTAGCACATTCACCAGTTTCTTTATACTTCAAAAAAAGTTGTTGCAAATTTTTTAGAGTGAAGAAAGTTGCCACAAAACTACTACCGTTTTTAAAATTTACATGCACATCTAAGTTTGAGTTATCTGGATCGATACCATGTTCATAATTCACCCATGTAACTTCATAATCATCTAAATATATCTTTCTCATTTGTCGTACAAATTCTTTAAAACATTAATAACACTTTGCTGATTATTCTTATTTGAATAACCTACAATCACATTTTCCGTTTCAGTTGCTTTTATATACACTCTAAAACCATCACGGGGTCATAGCCCCTGGCCAGCATCTAGGCTAAATAGATCAGATACCAGTTAAAAAGTGTTACTTTCATTTATATATGGTTAGTAAACTCTGAGCGATTCTTTATTTATGCCAGAGTTTGTAATCTTTGTAAAACTATTCTCTTGAATATTGAATTTCCAAATTTCCTCAATAGACTCTCCAAATTCTCTTGCCAAAAAGTATATATCAGTCGGACTTTTACCTGAGATTGGGTTTTCAAAATAAAGATCCGAACTTCTTGCAATTTCTAAGAGTTCTTCAGTATCGATATTGTATTTAAAAATCTTAGAAAGTTTATCTCTATACACTATACAACTAAATAAAAATTCATTCTCACTTATAAATGATCCACTTGCACAGTTCGTGGATTTTAAATCTCCAAAATCAGAATCATTAAACTTGTCTAGAATAGAGTAATATTCATTCGTTCCTTTATCATACAGATAAAAAGTGTTGTGTCTAAAAGAACCCGATCTGGTCATATTTTGTATTACGAAATACTGTCTATTTTTAGAGAAAAACATTCCCTCATAATTATTATAAGGGGCTTTCGTATTGAGCGTATCTGTGGAATTATCCAGCCTTCCAGTCATATAAATTATGTATTTGTTACTGTCATCCATCTGTTGATAGATTACTTTATTGGAAGAAGATTCAATTTGTAAAAGACTTGTGATGTATTCCTTTCTATCTCGAAAATACTCAGAGATTTCTCTTGAAAGTATATCATAAACATAAATATCATCTGCTTTTCCTAGACCGTGATTCTTGTCATTTGGCCTTCTCTTAGAAAGAAAGATTACGCTTTTCCCATCTTTAGTCAGAAATGGTGAAGCATCATAATGGAAATCACTCGTAATTTTTTGCTTTGCTTTTAAGATAGGATCAAGCAATATAATATCTCCAAATCTTCCAGAAGTTAAGGATGCTCCTTCTACATATAACAGCTTATCTTCAAAGTCCCAATTAATAGGTTGCGATTGAACACAACCACTAATTGTTGACAGAAAGGCAATAATGAAAATCAGTAAAAAATTATTGTTCATATAATGAATCACGTTCTTTTTTCTTTCTAATTAGTTCTTTCCGTAAACGATACCGATCATGAAATGTTGAAAGATCTAAACCATTTTCAGTAATAAATCTATTTGCATCTTCATTGAAATTCCCAAACTGTTCACTTAAAAAGGCGCTAGCTCTATCCTCATCTCCACCAAATACGTTTTCAATAGTACTCGCTTTCAATCTGTATCTATTGGTGAAATCGCCTCCTGGTCCTCCACTATCTAGATAACCGTACTTACCGTTCTCATCTTTAAGATGATCTTTAGCAACCCCAAAAATGATTTCATCTTTCTTTAACGAATTGAAAGTATCCTGTCCAAGTAAATCTACGGCTGCAGAGAGTAAAGCTCCACTCCCAGAAATGATATTATCGCTAATTTCTCCAGAACGAGTAATTGCTCGTGCCCACTCATCTGATACACCTGAAAATCTTGCTAGCGCTCGTTTACCATAACGGAGAGATTTTCCTGCTCCAAGAGTTGCATAATCAAAACCAGAATTACTAAAACTAGGGTCTCCGGAAAATGCTTTTAGTCCTAACACCATTGGCCCACCAATTCCGGTAAAAGAAACTAAGGTAGCTGAAACAGCTCTTGAGACAGAAATCCTACTTACTGTAGTTCCTTTAACAACATATTTACCAGTAGGGTCAATATTGGTAATAGGGTTATTTAACACGTAATGGTAAGGTGTATAATTTTGATATATATGAGCTAAAGGATCCACCTGCAAAAACCTTCCAATCGCAGGGTCATAGCCCCTGGCTAACATATAATCCAGGTTTATACCTGTCTCTTCATCCCGCTCATGCCCGGTATATTTGTACGGATCAATTTGGGTGCCGGAGGTGGATACTCTCCCCGGCATTTCGAGACCAAAGGGGTAGTAGTCATAGCTATCTAAATGTGTACCTACTTCATCCACTATAGCTCGTGTACTTCCTAAATGATCTTTCAGAAAATAACGAGTAGCATATTCCGAAGAAGACTGAGCGGATAGCTTCAGGTAATAGTAATCGGAGATACCTTGCAACGCTTCCAACCTTATATAGTAGGTTCCCGGAGTTACACTAAAGGAGCCTGATCCTGTCCCAGTTGCGACCGAACCACTTTTGAATACTTCCCAGTTCATATCATACTGCCCGGTTTCATATTCCCCGGTTGTTTTTGCTTCGGTAATGGTAACGGTACCACTTCGCAACACTTCAAAGTAATACCAGTCATCATCAGAGCCCGTAATACTTCCGGATGTGGTCAGCCCAACGGGGCCATCCGCTGCTCCCTGATTATCATTAGATTCTGACTCACTGGAAATAGTACTACTTAGATCAATGACCGGATCGGTTACTCCACCCAATAATTGCCCTTCCGTTCCCATACCAATAAGATTGAAATTTAAATCTCCTCCATAGTCTACAGTAGCCAGAGTGGTGCCTCCATCCCGGATATAGTAGGTCCAGGTACCTTCGGAGAATTCTTTGAGAATCCGTTCCCCAGCTCCATTATAGCTGGCTTTCAGGGTATGACCTGCTGTAGTTTCAATCTGGATGGGCAGGTTGAATTCATTATAGACCAGGTTACTGAATTTCCCGGTCTGGCTGGTCATGTTGCCATTGGCATCATAGCCATAGGTGGCGTCCTCAGCATCCCACGCCTCGGTGGTTGTGCTTATGATATCCGTAACTCCGTTCAACCGGTTACTGCTTCCATACTGGTAACTCAGGTTATCAATAAGAGATCCCGCTTCGTCTTTCCTCCTCAATGAAGTAATATTCCCATTTGCATCATAAGTTAATCCATTAACCCAAAAAGCTTCGGTAAACGCCCAACCGCCACTATAATTATTATAAAGAGCTGAGGTTAAACGATTTAACTTATCATAAGTATGAAGATACCTAAATCGGTAATGACCGGAACCTAAACTGGTCAACGGGTTGTAAAACTGGGCCTCTTTGATATTTCCATTTTTGAAATAGGTGTAGGCGGCTGAGAATACATGGGAACTTACTGCCGGGTCGTTGATCTTGGTGAGCCTGCTTTGAATATCGTATTCGTAATCAAAGGTAGTTCCTCCTTTGTATTGTTTCTGCTCCAGCTGGCCATCTGTTTCATAGCTGTAAGTGATTTCGGCAGATTCTGTATCAACTACCCCATCCGCAGTTAGCGTAACACTGGTTATCCTTCCTAAATCATCATAGGCGTAGTGGTGATACAATGCGTCTTCACCAATTTCTACTTTCCTTCGGGTTATTTCTCCAAGACGGTTATATACATAGTTGATCTTCACATCCCAGTCTCTACGATCCCCGGTGTAAATATGCTTCTCGGCTACTCTTCCCTCACTATCATAGCTATACAGTTGTAGCTGCCAGGGGCTAACCCCGGTTTGGGAGTTTATCCCTACCGAGTCAGTACCGGCTAAGTCAACATCAATTCTGGCTGTTACATCGGAGCCACTAAAGGCGGTAAAGCCGTCTTTCCATACCACGCCCCGTCCCGCTTCAAATAACACGTTACTTCCTGAAAGAGCGTCGGACATCCCTATGCTTAAGGTATCAATGGCCCGGTAGGTTTCTGCCCCTGAAATCCCCAGGCCACTGGTATCTACATTGGCTTCCAGCGGCTCGGGCATAAAACGGTACATATCGGCCACTAGTTGTCCTTTGGCCCGGTCGGTATTCATGCTAAAGTTGCTGATTTCGGTAGCGAATTCGCTCCATGGATGGCTGCTGGTGGAGGGCTTGGCATCGTAGGCATAAGCTCCTTTTTGATAGTCTCCAAAATTCTCGAAGCTTTGCTCGGTATCGGGGTCGAGTGCCGTAACACTTCCCGAATAATCGGCAATCCCGGTTTTGATCATCCTTCCCAGTTCGTCATAAGTGATATACGCCACCTGGTCCACTAACAACTGATTGGCATCCTGGCTGAAGCGCAAACGGCTGGCCTCATCATAGGCATAATTAACCGTGCCAAAGTCGTTGCTGGTTTTGCTGGTCATATTCCCGAGGGCGTCGTAGGTATAATTAATCACCCAGTCGTTGGCCACACTTCCGGACGGAGGGTTGAAATAGTTTGGAGGCCGAACTTCGGTGAGCTGATTAATAAGGTTATAAGTGAACTCAGTAATGGCATTAATACCCGTTGGGTCAGAGACTGTTCGAATGGTTCTGCCCCATCCATCGGTGTAGGTTTTGGTTACATTACCTTCCTGGTCGGTGGTGGTGGTGACCGAATAGTATTCGGAGCCCCCATCAATATTTTCTACACTATAGGAAGTGCTTACAGCTCCGTAGGTTGCCTCTCCGCCCATAGGAATCGTTTTTATCGCCCTTCCTAAAGAATTGCTTTCATATTTCACTTCGGTGTAGGGTTTGCTTCCGCTTCCGTATTTATTATCTGCTACGGTTGCATAGGTGCTGTGATATCCTAATCCCGTTCCAGCCCTGTTTATGGGTTTCCAGCTTCTCCAGGGCAAGCCGCGGTTATTATAGTCCTGCTGAGTAAGGATTACCTCTGATGTTGATTTGGCAACGGACTGTATGAACCTGCCCAGCCCATCCATGTATTGCCGGGATACCCGCGTACCACTTCCGGTATTCATTGTGGTTTGTATCCAATTGGGATTAATTGAACTAAAGGATGATCCAGTTAAGGTATAGACATAGGAAGAAACCTGATCCCCGGCATCATTGTTTGAAGAGCTAAGCCGCCCAAAATTGTCGTAGCTAAAGGTAGTCTCCTGCCCGTTTTCTCCAATGATCTTCGTGGGCTTCCCAAGGGAGTTATACTGGGCCTCAATGAATAAATCATCTCCTGAAGTGGGACGTGTGCCCCCTCCCGGAATAGCATCGGCGGTTCCTATTACCCGTTGGATTCCGGTGATGTGAACCCCGGAGCCACTTTGGGAGAGTGGAGAAGCGGTTGTTCCGTAATAAAAATGGGTCACTGCCCCGGAGGCGTCTTCTATTTCGATCGCATTTCCGTGGCTGTCGTAAGAAAGTACTTCTGCAGCCTTGAAGACATCGCTGGTTGTAGGTTTTGCAGGAGCTGAACCCAATCCATCCCAGAGCCATTGCTCATCGGCTAACCAGATATCGGAAGCGCCCGAGATGGGGGTATCCCACCGGGTCCAGCTTTTGTTCAGGGTTTCCCAGCTCGTTACCCCTGCTGAATCTTCTACCACCACCGAGAAGGGCTGGACGAGCATATTCTTGGTCGCCATGCCCGCGTAACTATTGCCCGCCCCGTCATCGGTGATTTCATAGGCATATTCGTAGACCGTTCTTTTGGTCTCGCCAGGAACGGTTTCAGTAATTATGCTCGGCTGATGGTTTTCTGAATTGTAGGAGGTTGTGGTTGTTTTTTCGACGGACGGAACTCCTCCTTCGAATACTTTTTCGGTAACCGAACTTAACCTGGACCAGACGGGTAAATTATATACCAGATCGCCTGGTACAAATGAAAACTCATCGATATATCCTAACCTTCTAACTTCCCAGCGGGGAGATAGTTGCCCGTGCCCCACGGTATCGCTGTTATTTGTTGTATGGGTATAGGAATGAATCTTTTCCCGGATTAACTGGCTGGACGAATTATAGGTTTTTTCAGAGGTGAGAGAACCCCGTCCATAGTCATGAGAAGTACCGTTGAAAAGTGGGAAATTTAGCCCTGAATCCGGAAATTCTAGCGGAGAACTATATCTGTAGTGTTTGGTTAGGGTTCCATCCGTGCTAATGATTTTTTCCTGCACATGAGCATATCCCAGAGGCGAACCCTGGGTGCTTCCTAATGGCATCACACTTCCCGAGTTTCGATATCTAACAAGTTTATCAACTACTGTATTGCAACTCCAGGTAAGAGGAAAATTTCCTGTACATTTTTCATATTCAGACTCAAAATAGAATTGGGTTACAATTTCAGAAACCAATACCCCACTAGAATTTACAGGGTTGGACGTATCGATATACTCAAATTTGCGAACCTGGTTCTTAGTGGAATCGATGCCATCGAATATTTTTATTTCTTTGACCCGGTGCCCCGGACCTGGTAATTCATCTACTTCTACCGGTTTTAAAAAGGGAGTAATATCGAGGCGGTAAAAAACCTTGTCTAATAATCCGCTTTCTAAATCGTCGATCGCATCTTCATTGAGCTCAAATTCTACGGAATAAGTGCCAGGGTCCAGAACCACAAACCCATCTTCTTCAAATGGAACGCCCACTCTGGAACCAAGCCCTCCCGAATGCTCTTTCATATAGATAAATCCATAACAATCTGGACCTGGGGTCTCCCCAAAAACTTGTGGATAGGTTGATACGGGACATACGGCAGGAACAAATCCCGAACTGTCAATCGCAAAGCTGGTGGCAGTTCTAAGTTCTAAGGGTTCATCACCCGTAATTTCTATGGTATGGCTGGTGTTATAATATGGTGCTGAAGGGGAATAGGTACCGCCACCAGTATGCTTAAACGTAATACTATCGGTAAATGTAGGTTCCTGCACAAACTCATACAGAGTATCTGTAATGTCGGATATGTACGAATAGGAATTAGGTTCGTAGGTATAGTCCGCTTTTCCCCCGGTTGGATAGGTAATGGTTTTTATTAACCCAATACTACTTTTGGTATGGTCCGGGTCAAGTACCATACCCGGGATATGAAGCACCTCCTGAAAGGTAGTGGAAGCCGATTCCTTATCGTAATAAAAATGCTCGGGAAGGCCTTTGTAGCTTATATTAGTATTCCCGGACTCTGCATTATAGTATCCCCAAAAATCTACCTGTACGGTGGTAATATCAGGCAGTGATCCGGTCAATTCTTCCCCATAGTAGTCGAATTCCCAGCCTGGAATCTGGCTGGATGACGCCGATATATCTATGCCTTTCAGGATTAAGCGGGAATTAACCCCAGTGGTTCCTAACTCATCGTAGGTAAAGTCGTAGGTTGTTCCCGAGTTATTGGTGGAAAAAATGATGTTATCTACTTTTTTTTGATCCGTGAAATCGGTCCTACCGGAATAGTTTATAGTAATCGTCTGTGAGTCGTTAGAGATTTGGGATACCCATAATGATGTAGGTCTTAAATCCCAGGTTTTTGCCTGACTGTAAGTGTTAGGTCCTGTAAGTGATTTTACTTCCTCTGAAAATATTTTTCTCTCTCTGTAATTGGCATTATTTAAATATGGATAGGAGATATTCACAATTAACTTTTCATATTGAAATGTGATGCTCTCTCCATTAACTGTCTCGATTTCCTTTAAATACCAGGCTGAAACATAAGGATCGGTTGGCTCGGGAACGGTAGGGTTATCTCCTAATACCTCTGTCTTAGATTGGGTAATCTCATTAAACCCACTCCCTCCGAATGTGTACTTTGTTCCGTCAATATCAATAATGGTAAATGTACTTGTTGTATCCTGCGGGTTGCTCCAAACAATATCCAGGTTCCGATAAGAATCAACCTGGAAGTTTCCATACTTATCGTAGAAAAAACGCCCCGATAAGCCATTCACATTGAAATAAAACATATCGGGTTTTGCATCCTTTCCTCCAGTTATAACTTCATATAATAGATTGCTGTTTACTGGATTCTGATAGGCTGTGTATACACTATTTTTGCTATATCCATTATCATCTTCATCTCTAATGGATTGTACGGTTCGGGTAATTACCCCACCGGCATTAAGTGCCCACCCCATTCCTGTAGAGCCCGGGATTATTTCTGGTTTAAAGCCATTGTAGTTGTAGGATAAGCCAATGTTCAGGGCATAGTTCCCCGCATTCAACGTACCTAGCGGGATTGACTTGGATGCTTTTCCTGTATAAAGAGAAATTTGCTCGTTCCCATACTCTCCGAGAGAAGCAGCCGTTGGAGATTGTATCCCTTTATCAAAGGCCGTTTGGGCATGTACTACCTGGTAGAGAGACGATGCGATTAGTGTGATCCCAAGTACACACATAGTTTTGAATAGATTCTTCATAATAGTTCTTGCTTGACAGTTTTTATCGGTGTTTTTGTTAGTTCTCATCTTTGGTGTTCTCCAGTATCTCTACTCGTTCTTTGAGCGCTTCATTTTCTTTTTTAAGGTCAATGAGATGGAGTGTCATTTCTTCAATTTTCTTGAGCAGGAGCTGCTGCATTTCTCCCAGGTGTTGCCCTTCTTCTTCTACTTCTTTGGCTGAAGGAACTTCCGGTAAATGCCCTTTTGCTTTGATGTATGCTTCTATTTCTGCTAAAGTCAGAAGATCATAGTCTGGGCTGAATACATAATCCGGCCAACCTGTAGCTTCAACAATTACCTCTTGTGATCGGATGGTGCCATTTACTTCGAGTTTGTTGCCTGGGATAGATGTACCAATTCCCACATTTCCTACAGATGTTACTCTCATCGCTTCAACAACGTTTGCTCCTGTAGTTGAGCTTGCATCCCCACCAACACTTAAGGCGAATCCTCCATTACTCAACGTTCCTAATCTTAAGGAACCGGAGTTATCGGTTAGAGCAATTTGTGTCCCACTATCTGTGCTTTCAAATGCAGAAACAACATCTGTAGTTGAACCATTAACATGTAATAACCTCGATGGGCTTGTTGTACCTATTCCAATGTCCCCTCCCATAAAATAGGAATGACTAGTAGAATGGACTCTTACTTTTACTTCGTTATTGTCATTATAAATATCTAGCCTACTGCCTACATTATTATTGCCCCCAAGATAAAACTGGTTTTTCTCTCCTGAATCACTATTACGCTTGAAATAATAATGAGCTCCCCATCGATTTTGCTTAAACGTAGTAGTACCTGACCCCCCATCTAGATAGTCAATCATAAAACCAGAGGTATTGGAAGTAGTGAATTTGCCTACTCCAAAGCTTCCATCCACTTGCAAATCAGAATATGGGTTAGTAATACCAATCCCCACATTTCCCGTAGACTGTACAACATATAGTTGCCCGGAATTCACATTGAAATTACTATTCGAAATTAGAATATCATCTATAAGTGCTCCTCCTTCTATTCTGAATCTTTCTGAAGATGCTCCAGTATTTGTTCGCGTATAGAATGCGTGATTATAGTTTCCTCCGTTTGCGATTGTGTAATAGGTGTGGTCTGTAGCTTTTCCATAAATGCTTCCACTAAGCTCTATACTTCCATCTACATCAAGTTCTCTCAAGGGACTTGTTGTCCCTATTCCTACATTACCTTGACTGTAACCACCCCCACTATTTACAACAATGGATATAGCATTTACAAAGGTGCTTAGATCAGATGAAACCTGCATTCCAACAACTGATGGAGATCCAAATCCATTGGTTATACGAAAAGCGTTGGTCCCAGAACGAGTAATTTGAAATACATTACTTTGTGCTGACGTTTGAACCAGTTCAAGTTGGGCATTCGGATTTGTTGTTCCTATGCCAACACTTCCAGCATTGTAATATATATTTGTGCCCGTTGAATCCCACAGGCTTTGCGCATTAACAGATGTAGTTATTCCAAAGAGGCCTATAATTAACCCTAGGATAGATTGTTTCATATCAGTTTTCCTTTTCTAGTTTCTCAATTCTTTTCAATAAGTCTTTTATGACCTCCTCTTGAGCATCATTTTTCTTTTTCTCTTCCTGAAGTTGAATAATCAACTTTTGTTGAGATATCGTATGAAGTACGAGTTCCTCTATCTTCTTTAGCAAAAGCTGCTGCATTTCTCCCAGGTGCTGGCCTTCTTCTTCTACTTCCTGGGCCGATGGTATTTCTGGTAAATGGCCGTTAGCCTTAATGTAATCTTCAATTTCTGCTAAGGGTCGAAGTTCATATTGAGGATGAAATACATAATCCGGCCAGCCTGTTGCTTCTACTATTACTTCCTGGGAACGAATGGTTCCGTTTACTTCGAGTTCATTTCCAGGAGTTGTAGTACCAATTCCCACATTCCCTGCAGAGTTAACTCTCATCGCTTCAGCTACATTTGCTCCTGTAGTTGAACTTGCATCCCCGCCTACGCTTAAGGCAAATCCTCCATTACTCAATGTTCCTAATCGTAAGGAACCAGAGTTATCTGTTAGAACAATTTGTGTTCCACTATCCGTACTTTCAAATGCAGAAACAACATCCATAGTAGAACCATTAACATGTAATAATCTCGATGGGTTTGTTGTACCAATTCCTACATTTCCATCCCCTTGAAACCGGGCAACCTCAATATTATTACCACTAGATTGCTCCCTCGCCTCTATAACTAGAATTCCTTCTCTACTTCCACCTGTAGTTCCTAGAGCTTTTAGGCTAACTCGTTTGTGATTAAAAAATCCACTTTGAGCGCCTACTAAGTTGAGGGTCGCATCTACATCAGATGTTGGAGCGTCATTATTCGCATTAAATGCAATAATTGATTGGGAAACATTGGAATTAGAGGATACCGGGGTAATTTGAAAACCAATACCATCAGACTCAATATGTAATTTTGATTCGGGATCGCTTATCCCAATCCCTACATTTCCACTTTCATTTATAATCATTCTGTTACTAGATCCTGTCCGAAACAGAAACCCATTAGCAGCGGCTGAATTGGTATAAGCAACATCAAATACATATCCGTTCAATGGGTCTCCATCTACGGTCCTTTGAGGTAGAATTTGTAGAGTTCGGTTACTTGGATTAGAACTAAATAAGATCTGTCCCAGAGTGCTACTAGAACCAGGCGTGTAGAAGGTGCCGGATGTTGATATTAACAATGAATCGTTTTGGGCATAGCCAAAGCTTACAGCCATTGTTATGATTAAAAAAGTGCTTATAAAGGTTTTCATGATGGTTCTAGTTTTTGGATTCTAGTTGTTCTAGTCGTGAGGTGATTTGATTGATGAGTTCTTGTTGTGCAGCAATCACCTTTTCTTGATTAATGGCATGAAGTGTTAACTCTTCAATCTTCTTCAGCAGAAGCTGTTGCATCTCTCCAAGATGCTGCCCCTCTTCTTCCACTTCATTGGCCGACAGAACTTCCGGTAAATGGCCCTTAGCTTTGATATGGGCTTCTATTTCTGCTAAAGTCAGAAGATCATAGGCTGGACTGAATACATAATCCGGCCAGCCCGAGGCTTCAACGATTACTTCTTTTGAGCGGATAGTGCCGTTTACTTCGAGTTTATTTCCTGGAGTAGCAGTACTGATCCCTACATTTCCATCCGTATCTTCGCTAATTATTTTTACCCAATTACTCCAGGTTCCGTTGTACCTACCACGCATATGTAACCCTCCATCAATAGAGGGGCCATTACCATAAGGGATAGCAAATTGAGTGATATTACCTGTGCCGTCTTTCTTATTGTATTCAAAATTGAAAGGATGGTAATAGTTTGTAGATCCATCCGGTCCGTTTGTTGCATTACCTCTTAGGAGTGCATATCCACTTCCTGAGCGAGCATTTGTTTCATGATTCCAGTCTAGCGTACCTGATGTAGTTTCAGCACCGAACCCTCCTGTTATTAATCCGGTAACTTCTAATTTGGTATTCGGACTATCTGTACCAATCCCAACATTTCCGTTTTGATCCAGAACAAATCTATGTTGTGCATTTCCATAAATCGAGAACTTTCCTCCACCCAATGATGCTCCATCAGCTGTAGATATTATTCTCCAGTCTATTCCTCCAGTTCCTGTAGATCGAAGACTAAGCTGACTTGAGTTTGAAGAAGACTCAACTCGCAACACTTCTGGATTAACATTGTCTACAACATGAAATTTTACGGAAGGAGACGTAGTTCCAATTCCCACATTTCCAGTAGACTGTACGACATATAGTTGTCCGGAATTAACATTAAAATTACTATTCGAAATTAGAATATCATCTATAAGTGCTCCTCCCTCTATTCTGAATCTTTCCGAAGAAGCTCCTGTGTTTGTTCGCGTATAGAATGCGTGGTTATAGTTTCCTCCATTTGCGATTGTGTAATAGGTGTGGTCTGTAGCTTTTCCATAAATGCTTCCACTGAGCTCTATACTTCCATCTACATCAAGTTCTCTCAAGGGACTTGTTGTCCCTATTCCTACGTTACCTTGACTGTAACCACCCCCACTATTTACAACAATGGATATAGCATTTACAAAAGTGCTTAGATCAGATGAAACCTGCATTCCTACAACTGATGGAGATCCAAATCCATTGGTTATACGAAAAGCGTTGGTCCCAGAACGAGTAATTTGGAATACATTACTTTGTGATGAAGTTTGTACCAACTCGAATTGTGCTGCCGGACTTGCTGTTCCTATGCCAACACTTCCAGCATTGTAGTAAATGTTACTTCCACTTGTAGTCCATTGTGCATTAACAGATGTAGTTATTCCAAGGAGGGCTATAGTTACCCCTAGTATAGAGCGTTTCATATCTTTTGACTTTTTTGATTGCTAGTAACCTATAGAGAAGAGTATTTCTTAACTGAACAGATGTTTAGTATCAGACCACCTTTTTCCTAACCACGTTTTTTCAGACTTCATTATATCCGCTAAAACCGAAAGGCTACTCTTTCTTCTTGATTTCTTGTTCTGGTTACACACTAACTATTTTGAGTCAAACTCCCAACCGGATAACAATAATTTATTGTAGTCCTTATATTTAGGGCTAGCAGTATTGAAAAACCAAATTTTGGTTTTTCGATTCACAACTTGTAGACCATTAATAGTTCAGAGAATCTTTCTCTTGTGAGCATGAACTCAGTTTAAAGCACCGTCTCTTTATACACTTCAGACACGGTAGTTACTCCTTCTAAGATGAGCTTAGTACCTGTCTCTCTTAATGTTATCATCCCTTCTTTTTTTGCCCCTTCTTTGATCTCCATGGCACTGCTATTTGCATTGATTACCTGGGATAAACTATCGGTAACCGGAAGAATCTCAATCAGGGCTATTCTTCCTTTATAGCCAGTTTGGTTGCATTTATCACAGCCTTTTCCCTGATAGTAGTTTTGGTTTTTGAGAGGCAACCTCAACTCTTTAAGCTTACTGGTTTCCGGTTTATATTCTGATTTACAAGCCTTACAAATTCTTCGAACCAGCCGTTGTGCCAGTACCTGTTTTACCGATGAAGTCACTAAAAATGGCTCTATCCCCATATCTGTTAAACGGGTAATGGCAGATGCCGCATCATTCGTGTGTAATGTAGAAAACACCAGGTGACCAGTCAGGGCTGCACGGATGGCTATTTCAGCCGTTTCCTTATCTCGAATCTCTCCAACCATCACGATGTTTGGATCTTGTCTTAATATGGATCGGAGTACATGCGCAAAAGTAAGGCCAATCTCTTCATGAACCTGCGTTTGGTTGATACCTTCCAGGTTATACTCAATAGGATCTTCGATCGTGGTGATATTTACTTCCTGTGTATTCAATTCATTTAGTGCAGCATAAAGCGATGTGGTTTTACCACTCCCTGTAGGCCCTGTCACCAGGATCATTCCATATGGATTATGAATGCCTTCTCTAAATTTCGAAAGCAATTCGCCTTCAAATCCCAATTTGGTAAGTTCGAGCTGGAGGTGGCTTTTGTCCAAAATTCGCAGAACTACTTTTTCTCCGAATTGTGTGGGTAAGGTGGATACTCGTAAATCGATATCACTTCCTGAGCTGGACCTCACTTTTATGCGGCCATCCTGTGGCCTTCTTTTTTCTGCAATATCAAGATGAGCCATTATTTTAACGCGCGAAACTAAGGCATCCTTTTGACTCACTGATAATTCAGCCACTTTTTGAAGTACCCCATCCAGCCTGTATCTAAGGCGATAGCTTTTCTCAAAAGGCTCTATGTGAATATCACTCACTCCATACTCAATGGCTTTCTGAATAATCATATCCACCTGCTTTATAACCGAACCTGATAGTGCTATTTCCATATTTACCTACGTGCTCTTGAGTAGAGAATTCCAGCAAGCGAGATACCCCTAATTGACCAAATAATCAACATCAATAAGAGAATATAAATACATATAGATCGCTTTTTAATCAGACTACATAGCATCTACAAGCCTTCTCAAAATGACTTTATCGTGTAGATTGGAGCCGTCTTGGTCAATCACGAATTATTGAATAATCATCTCTGAAAATCTAATCATTAGTTTACAGGAGTAGTATCATGATGCAGTCTAATGCTTATTCTAAATCTACTGTACGCTCATTCATAATCTTATCTTGCTTCCTCAGTTCTACTTTTTGGTCGCCTGGTACAAAAGCCCAAACTTTCAAACCTACTAATAATAGTATCGTTATTGATCGAGAACTTTCTGGTTCTGAAGGATGGTATCTATTCGGCTCACCTTTCGTTTCTTCGACCTTATCCAATTTAACCGACTCTCTGCTTACTCAGGGGATTATGGGGTCTTACGATCCAACTCAAATCTCGAACATCCTTCTATGGAACGAAGCTCTGTTAACATGGGAAATACCTGATTCTATGACAACTACTCTTGAAGCAGCAGAAGCATTTGCAATTTATGTGTTTGAAGATGATGATCCTGGAATGGAGGGGATACAAGGAGGATTTCCAAAAAGACTTACTTCTTCTGGTGATTTGAATCCTCTGCCAATAAACATCCCATTGAGCTATATAGAGGGAAGCAGTAATGCACTTAATGGCTTTAACCTGCTATCTAATCCTACTACCTCTATTCTGGATTGGGAAAAGATCAATAAGGGAAATGCTTCCTCTTCTTTCTATAGTTGGGACCCTGTGAACAGCAATTACAAAGTATACCAGGAAGATGGAATTAGCGTAAACGGAGCAGAAAAATACATGTATCCCTTCCAGGGATTTTGGGTGAAAACAGAAGGAACGGGGGCTAGCATAGATATAGATTCTACCGCTATTTCCTTAGATACAGAATCGAAGAGCATAAGTAATCGATCAATTGATTTCGCTTCCGTTCTTTTGCAAATAACCAATGAAGACGATTTCAGCGATGAATTAAGATTAGTAACAAGAGAAAATGCCAGTACTTCTTTTGACTCTCTTGATGCAGTAAAACTATTTCCACTCTCTTTCCAAAATATCAATATCAACTCTTATTCAACTGATAGTGTGGCTCTGACTATAGATACACGGCCCTTGGAAGAGGAAATGATTTTTGATCTCAACATAGAAGCTAATAGCACTAGTAAAGAGCTTACCCTTTCTCTTGTAGAAAATGGCTTATCAGACGAATGGTTTGTACAATTGATTAATACAGAGATTTCAGAGCGTTACGACCTAAAAGAAAGTAATGTGGAATTAACGGCAGGCGATTACAACTGGCAAATTCGAATCACTGTTCTAACCACCTCTACCACGAAACCAGATTATGGTTTTCCAACTATTCTAACACTACAACAGAATTACCCGAATCCTTTTAACCCAACTACTTCAATTGGTTATCAACTCCCGGAAGCAGCTAATATAGAACTATCCGTTTTCAACCTTCTTGGGAAAAGGGTTGCTGTACTAGTGAATGAACAAAAACCAGCAGGGTATCATGAAGTTACCTTTGATGCGCGAAATCTATCCTCAGGCATCTATATATACCAGTTAAAAGTGAAGAACACAGTGCTTACTAAGAGGCTAACTCTCATAAAATAGTATTTCTTATACACAACAAATCTCAGTAGAGTACAGATTGAAGAAATACGGGACATTAAGTGTATCGCATTTCTTTGAAGGAAAATCAACCTCCATCCTCTTTACTAAAAAATGTTATAGCTCGTAACAGCATTTTTCATTGGTAAGATTTTGTAGCATTTTAGCCCCATTAATTTCTAAGCTAACTATTCTTACACCATGCGTTTAAACCGATTCATTCTCCTTGCGGTTATAGTGTTGATGACAGTTGATACTGCTACCGCACAAAGATCCAGAAACTCAGACGATAATAAGTCAGCAATAGCCTCCCAGAGTTACAATGCATTTGCATTTAGAAATATTGGGCCGGCATTCACTTCAGGAAGGATTGCGGACATTGCTATTCATCCCGATAACCGACATGTTTGGTATGTAGCTGTTGGTTCTGGCGGTGTCTGGAAAACAGAAAACTCAGGAACAACCTGGACCCCACTTTTCGATAAACAATCCGTCTACTCCATTGGCTGTATAACCATTGATCCTAATAACCCTCATCGTATTTGGGTAGGTACCGGCGAAAATGTTGGTGGTCGCCATGTGGCTTTTGGTGATGGGGTGTACTTAAGTGAAGATGGAGGTTCCTCCTGGAAGAATATGGGATTACCCAAATCAGAGCATATTGGGAAGATTATTGTTCACCCATCAAATTCTGATATTGTGATGGTAGCCGCACAAGGGCCACTTTGGAGTAAAGGTGGCGAACGCGGTTTCTACCTCACAGAAGATGGCGGTAAAACATGGACCAAAACCCTTGGAGATGATGAATGGGTGGGAGTTACTGACATTGTAGTTGATCCCCGAGATCCAAATGTAGTGTATGCAGCTACCTGGCAACGACACAGAACCGTTGCTGCTCTTGTTAATGGCGGCCCTGGATCAGGAATCCACAAATCAACCGATGGTGGTAAAACATGGACAGAATTAAAAAAAGGTCTTCCAGGTGGTATCAAAGGTAAGATCGGTTTAGCCATCAGTCCACAAAACCCTGATTATGTATATGCCGCCATTGAACTGCTACGACGTAAAGGTGGAGTGTACACAAGCACGGATCAAGGAGCTTCGTGGAAGAAAATGTCGGATGCAGTAGCAGGGGCAACCGGACCTCATTACTACCAGGAGCTTTATGCTTCACCTCATGATTTTGGTACTATTTACCTGGTAGATGTGCGCATGCAGGTTTCCTATGATCACGGAAAAACGTTCAGCCGATTGAATACCAGCGCTACTCACTCTGATTCTCATTCCCTCAATTTCTTACCCGATGAACCCGATTATTTACTCCTCGGAACCGATGGTGGTATATATGAAACCGTGGATAACACTGAATCCTGGAGATACATAAAGAATCTTCCTATCACGCAGTATTATAAGTTGGCAGTAGATGATGCAGAGCCTTTCTATAATATATACGGAGGTACACAGGATAATGGGTCCCATGGAGGTCCATCCCGAACTGCCGATGCTGGTGGAATTCGTAATGCTCATTGGTCTCGTGTTTTAGGTGGAGATGGGCATCAATCAGCGGTAGAACCGGGTAATCCGGACATCGGATATGCAGAATCCCAGCAAGGTTTTCTAAATCGTTTAGATCGTATCACCGGTGAATCGGTGTTCATCCAACCTCAACCTGGTGTTGGTGAAGGAGAAGAACGATTTAACTGGGATGCCCCTATCCTCCCCTCTCAGCATGTTCCAAGTACTATTTATTTTGCTTCGCACCGTGTCTGGAAATCCACCGACCGTGGCGACAGCTGGGAAGCCATTTCGGGTGATTTAACTAAAGACAAAGACCGGATCACAGAACCTATCATGGGACGTACTCAAAGTTGGGATCATGCCTGGGATTTGTACGCAATGTCTGAATTTTCAACCATTACATCATTAGGTGAATCTCCAATAAATGCAGATGTCCTATATGCAGGAACGGACGATGGACTGCTTCAATCTACTACAGATGGCGGAACAACCTGGACAGCTACCGAAGTAGGAAGTATCAGAGGGGTTCCTGAGAATGCTTTTGTGAATGATGTACGAGCAGACCTATTCGATGAAGCTACGGTTTATGCTGCCTTAGATAATCACAAAGAAGGTGATTTTAAACCTTACCTGGTGAAAAGTACCGATTACGGAAGATCCTGGACTTCGATAGCTGGTAATCTCCCTGAAGTTGGAATGGTATGGAGAATCGTTCAGGATCATGTGAATAAAGACCTGTTCTTCTTAGCACATGAGTTTGGAGTGTATTTCACCATTGATGGAGGAAATGAGTGGATTAAAATGAAGGGAGGAATACCTACCATCTCTTTCCGTGATATCACCATCCAGCGCCGGGAAAATGATGTTGTTGGGGCCACCTTCGGAAGAGGATTCTATATACTCGACGACTATACTCCTCTAAGAAGTTTAACTCCAGAATTACTGGATCAGGAGGCTCACTTATTCGACCCTAGAGATGGAGATTGGTACGTCCAGACAAATGTATCCCGGTATATGGGCGATGACTATTACTCAGCTCCCAATCCCCGGTTCGGTGTTAACTTCACTTACTACCTGAAGGAAGGGTTGACCACGTTAAAGGCAGAGCGCCAGAAAATGGAAAAAGAATTGGGTGATGAGGATATACCATTTCCAGGCTGGGAATCTTTAGAAGCAGAAATGCGTGAAAAATCTCCAGCAATTCATTTGGAAATCTATAACGCTGGCGGTGAATTGGTTCAACGAGTGCGAGCCAGAACATCAAAAGGTTTCCATCGCATAAACTGGAATTTACGGACCGCATCTCAGGGCTTAATTAACCCGGAACGAACTGGTGGATTTGGCGGATTTGGAACCATGGCAAGGCCTGGCACTTATACTGCTCAACTCGTAAAAATCGTAGATGGAGTCTCCACTAACATTGGAGGCATGGTTGAGTTCAATGTTGCTCCGCTTAGAGAAGGTGCCCTTCCAAGAAAATCTGACGCTGAGGTACTGGCATTCCAGGAGGAGTTACAGGAGTTCTCAAATAAAGTGCAGATGGCCAATAACGAGATGGATGAGATGGAAGAATTACTTACCGCCATGCAGCTTTCACTTAGCCGTTCAGCAACACCAGATGCTGAGTTGATGAAAGACCTGCATGATGCTGAAATGGCTCTCAAGGCATTGGATACCAAAATGAATGGGAACCTGCCTCAAAGAGAACTACGAGATGTGATGCCAAAAACGGTGATGAATCGAATCTCTGTGGCTTTTGGTGGACTTAGAGGCACTTATGGACCAACAGCCATGCATAAAGACATGCTCCGTGTTGGAAAAGAGGAATTTGAGCTTATACACGATGAATTACATCCTTTAATGCATGATGTAATACCTGCTTTAGTTGAACGGCTTAAAGCAAATGGTGCACCACCTATTATTGGATTGGATCACGATTAAGAATAGCCAGACTATAAACAAAAAAGGCCTTCCATGATTAGATGGAGGGCTTTTTTTTGCTCCCAGAAGTAGCAAACTTGCAAATATTCTTTGAAATAAAATGGCCTGTTAAGGTCCTAAGAAGTGGTTCTAACAGAATACGTTTTTGAATTGGAGCAAAAAGAACTCAAAAAAATGCGCGGATAACTCAAGCTAAACTGTGCTAAGAATTATTAGAATCTGGAAAGGTGAAGAATCGTGCTGAGTTGGTAAGGAAGCTTGGTGTGAGTAGGACTTGGGCTTCTAGGATTTTGAATTCAAAATAACTTACGCCGCCAGGCGTTTTAAAAAATCATTGAGATCCGTATCCGGACCAAGGTTAAGTTTTCTCTTAAGCCTTCGTTTCGCCTGTTTTACGCTTTCGGGCTCAATGTGTAGGATATTGGAGATGTCTTTATTGGATAAATCCATGTGGACCAGGGTAGCCAGTCGTTCATCTTTGGTAGTTAAATCCCCGCTCAGGCTTCTCAGTTCGGTAAAAAACCCGGTGTTGGTTTGTTCAATCCTGTTGAACAGGACTTCCTCATCATCGATTAGGTTGGTATTGGCATGAATAGTATCTACCAGATGGGTTAACTCTTTTCGGCCTTCCATGGTGCGTACATGCCTTCGTACTTCCTCTAAATCCTCCTTGAAACTGGCAATGAATTTATTCTTTTCAGCAAGGACAAAGCCATACTGCTTTAACTCCCGCTGCATCGATTCCAGGCGTTTTCGTTTCTCCTCCGATTTCTTCCGGTAATAGCTTCTAAACCAAAACGACCCACTTAGAATAACGAAGAGTCCAAATCCGCCAATAAGCACAGATCGTAAATTCGCCACTTCGTTTTGTATCTCCAGCATCTCGATCTGGGCAGCCTTCTTCTCCGTTTCGTAAATGGTTTCCAGTTCTGAGATTCGCAGCACCATTTCTTCTGCATGTATCCTGTCCCCCAGTTCTTTAGCCTCGGATAAATACCTGTAGGCTTCCTCGTGATTACCCAGCTCTTTTTCTATGGATGCAAGCAGGCTTAACATATCAGCCCGTAAGAGTCCTTCTTCCATACCAGATTCTTGTTCTACAGCTATGTCCAGGTTCAAAGCTTCTAAGGCCTGTTTTTTTGCCTCCTGGAACTTTCCATTTTCAACATTAAGTACCGCCAGGGAAAGGTGAATCAAGATCTTTTGCCTTGGCATGGCAGCTCTTCTTGAAAGCCTGAGCGCTTCAGTAAACACTTCTTCAGCAACGGCATAGTCCTGGTTTTTCAATAGAAACTCCCCTTTCGTTATCAGCAATGGGACTACCGGTGCCCTGCCGCTTCTTCCATTTATGTCAATAGCCTGATCAATGGTAGCCATAGCCAACTCAACTTCACCCAGTTCCCAGTAGGCTCTTGCCATATGGTTAAGAGGCCTGGGAGTCTGACTCTCCCGTCCGGCCTTGTTCAAATACTCAATAGCAATGTTAGAATTATCAATGGCTGGTTGAAACTGTCTTTGTCTCAGGTATACCAGCCCGATATTATCGTAAATTTGCCCTATCATAGACAGGTTTTCCCTGTTTTCATAATAAGGCAGAAGGCTCAGGAAAATCTGGATGGCTTGTTCGAATTTCCTGCTGTGTACCTTTACCCTACCCATTTCAAATTTAACCGACATCACCTGGTCCGTGTTTCCCAGCCTGTAAAACATCGTATTTGCTATGTCAAGATAGTGTAGTGCACTATCGCCCTGTATGGCCTTGTTAAAACTCAAGCCTACTGCTTTATACGCACTGGCTTCACCCCTTGCAAAACCAAGGCTTTGCGACAGCCGGACAGCCTCCCACGCATAACCCCTGGAAGAATCCCGCTCACTTCGTGATAACATAGACGAAACCCGGAGTAAGGTATTCACCCGATTTGTATCCTGTACCTGGTTTATTTGTAGGTATTGTATCACAGCATCAGCCTGTGGGGGCTGTGCCGTTGCGTTTGAAGAAATGGTTTCAACCATCAACAAGGTCACAAATAGATAGAGAATTCTCATGCTGCGAGGTGTTTTAAAAAATGATTGAGATCCGTCCCGGAATCAAGGTTAAGTTTCTTCTTCAACCTTCGTTTCGCCTGCTTCACACTTTCCGGCTCAATGTGCAGGATATTGGAGATGTCTTTATTGGATAAATCCATGTGGACCAGGGTAGCCAGTCGTTCATCTTTAGAGGTTAAATCCCCGTTGAGGCTTCTCAGTTCGGTAAAAAAGCCAGTATTGGTCTGTTCGATCCTGTTGAACAGGATTTCCTCATCATCGTTTAGATTGGTATTGGCATGAATAGTATCTACCAGATGGGTTAACTCTTTTCGGCCTTCCATGGTGCGTACATGCCTTCGTACTTCCTCTAAATCCTCCTTGAAACTGGCAATGAATTTATTCTTTTCTGCCAGGACAAAGCCATACTGCTTTAACTCCCGCTGCATCGATTCCAGGCGTTTTCGTTTCTCCTCCGATTTCTTCCGGTAATAGCTTCTAAACCAAAACGACCCACTTAGAATAACGAAGAGTCCAAATCCGCCAATAAGCACAGATCGTAAATTCGCCACTTCGTTTTGTATCTCCAGCATCTCGATCTGGGCAGCCTTCTTCTCGGTTTCATAAATGGTTTCCAGCTCTGAAATTCGGAAAGCCATTTCTTCGGTATATAGGCTGTCAGCCAATTCCATAGCTGCTAAAGCATAGCGAGAAGAATACTCGTGATTATCCAACTCAGCCTCTACTTTAGCCATTAAGTGCAGAGCGTCTCTTTTAGAAGTATCCAAACCGCGAATAGGATTTTCGAATGCTTTCAACACCTCGAACAAGTAGCCCCTGGCTTTTTCATAGTCTCCCCGCCGTTCGTAAAGAATAGCTGTGTAGGAGTTAATCTGTATGATATCTTCGACGTTCCTAATGTATCGGCTATACTCAAGAGCTTTTAAAAAACTATCTAAGGCCTTCTCATCATTTCCATATCCCATCTCTACTCTGCCGATTGTTCTGTACAGATTTGGTAAATTCACATAGCGTTCTATCTCAAGAGCGAATTCAACCGCTTTTTCAGCTGTCTCCAAGGCTTCTTCAAAACGATTTAATTCAAATAATACATTTGACATGTTATTGTAAATCAATACATGCTGTGGATTCTGAGGATCATCCAGGTAGGTGAGCGCTTTTTCGTAGTTAAAGAATGCATTTTCAAATAATTCCTGCTCCAGGTATAAATTCCCAATGTTGTTGTACATCACGGCTATACCAGAACGGTTTCCCTGGGCTTCAAAAGCAGGAATAGCCTCCAGGAAACTTTGAATGGCTAAATCAAATTGATCATTGACCGCATAAATAGAGCCCATAGAGGCCCGCATACTTGAAATACCCTGTTCATCATTCATTTCTTCAAATACTACCAGGGAACGCTGAAAGTAGACCAGGGCACTATCAGTATTTCGCATTACAAAATGAGCACTCCCTATATAGCGGTTCGCCAATGCCTCACCCCTTTTAAAATCTAATGACTCAGAAAGCCTCAATGATTCCCTGGAATAAATCAAGGAAGAGTCCGGGTAGCCCCGGTACAAAGCCCAGCCAATTTGTGCAAGATTAATTGCCCTGGTTGTATCCATTTGTTCGTAGCTATCCAGCCATTGAACCAGTGAATCGGCCACGGGCTGGCGCGCCTGTACCCCGGTATTTACAAATCCAAGTAGAAAAACTGCGGTGTATATATAAATCGATTTCATACCCTTTCCTTTTTTTTGAACAGATCAAATAAACACAAAAATCGACTTTAAAACCGGTTTAATGAGGGGTACACATGGGATACATACCCTTAACTCTCCCTTTTTTGAAGATAGATTTGGCAGGTCAATATTAACCTGATAAGAGGTGGAGATGTATACACTCTTTGAAACTGTTTTTGGTCATTCTAATCTCAATAATAAAACCCTCAACTTTGTCATTTCGACCCTGCCTGTCCGGCAGGCAGGCGGAGGGAGAAATCTAAAGAACAGACTTAATGGCAAATCTTTAGATTTCTCGGTCTCCCTCCCGAAAGCATTCGGTACTGGATCCTTCGAAATGACAAAACGAGACACATTTGCAAGGGAGTCCCGACCACTTTCAGATAAACTAGAGATTGCTTCGCTGAAGCTCGCAAATGGAAATCATTCCGATCCCGAAGGCGTTTGGGAGAGGAAACTACACAACCTAATACCTAGCTGGGATCACGTCTTGCTGATCCTTCGCAAGTATGCTCAGGATGACTTCTTTAAAAGAGTGAGCTTTCCAATAGCTCTAATCCTAATCCTCCTCCTCACCCAAACCGCATTCGCCCAAACGGCAACGGCGCCCACAGGAACAGGTACCTCCGGCGATCCCTACCTTATTTCCTCCCTCGAAAATCTCTACTGGCTCAGCCAGGTGGATTCGGTGTGGAACGACAACGCGTACTTCCAACAAACCGCGGATATTGATGCCTCTGCTACCTCCGGGTGGGATGCAGGCGCAGGCTTCTCTCCCATTGGAACGGATGTAAACGAATTTAACGGAAGCTATAACGGAGACGGATATATCATTTCCAATTTATTCATTAATCGCCCGACTTTTAATAGTATTGGGTTATTTGGAGCCATACAAAGTACTCAAATAGCAAACCTGGGACTTATCGATGTGGATATTACTGGGGCTTCTCAAACCGGCGGGTTATTTGGTGAAGCATCTTCTGGAACTACAATAACAGCATGTTATACTACAGGAACAGTTAATGGAAACACAGAAGTAGGTGGTATTGGTGGATTTTTCTTCTCCACCACTACAAATGCTAATAATTATTCTTCTGCAACCGTCTCTGGTACCTCTGATGATGTGGGTGGTCTATTTGGGAAGGGAGAAGGTATAGCTATTAATGATTCCTATTCTTCTGGTTCGATAAACGGAGATGAGAATATAGGAGGGCTCATTGGAAATGTTTTCGGAATTTCAAATAGCAGGGTTTTAAGAAGCTTCACCACAGGGTCAGTGAACGGTACTTCTTTTCTAGGTGGGCTTATTGGTTCCGCAAATTCCATGCTAGAAATTACTGATTCCTATGCTTCTGGTTCGGTGAGTGGTACAACCTTTGTGGGAGGACTCATTGGAGTCAATGATGATACCGATATAACTACTTCCTACTCAATGGGAAGTGTCTCGGGCTCAAGTTCTACAGGAGGATTAATCGGCTTTAACAGCAACAGCACGTTGACTTCTACCTATTGGGATACCGAAACCAGCGGGCAAAGCGACGGCATCGGTTTTGATAACAACGGCCAGTCGCCGACCGGGTTGACTTCCGCTGAGGCACGCCGGGACACCAGTTTTACAGGCTTCGATTTCACCAGTACCTGGGGCATCATGAATGGATTTACGGGACCCTACTTACAGCAATTCCCACCCGATTCAGTAAACGGAGTTCCTTTTGAGGATTATATTCCTTCTGGAAGCGGAACTTCCGGTGATCCCTACCTCATTTCTTCCCTGGAAAACCTCTACTGGCTCAGCCAAAGCGATACGGTGTGGAACGATAGTGCGTACTACCAACAAACCACGGATATTGATGCCTCCCCCACGACCACCTGGGACGACAGCGCAGGCTTCTCTCCCATTGGCAGCTTTGGGAATGAATTTGTTGGGAATTATGATGGGGATGGCCATACGATTTCGAACCTGTTCATCAACAGGCCAGGCCAGAACCAGGTCGGGTTATTCGGTGCAGTAAACAATAGTGAACTTCAGAACCTGGGACTACCAGATGTGCAGGTAACAGGCGGAGGCCGTGTAGGTGCCTTATTTGGGTTAACGAATGGAAGCACAACCATTACAAATTCCTACAGCTCCGGGACCGTAACCGGAGGAATCAATACAGGTGGCCTGGGGGGCAGCCTGAATACTGATTTGGTTGCTTCATCCAATTATTCTTCGGCTTCCGTATCGTCTTCAGGAAGTAGTTCAGGAGGCTTATTTGGTAATGCAGTTTTCGCCACGATCACCGATTCCTATGCCACGGGTCCGGTAATCGGGCTAAGCTCATTAGGTGGTTTGGTTGGGGATTTTGCCGGGGGTAACGTTGGGTCTATGGAACGCAGTTTCGCCACCGGATCCGTAAACGGAACCAGTGATGTTGGAGGGTTGATAGGTTTTGCGGCAAGTGTAACGGAAATTACTGATTCCTACGCCACCGGTTCGGTAAGTGGTACAGCTAACGCAGGTGGATTGATCGGAAACAATCTAGGCAACCCTGTTAATACTTCCTATGCTAATGGAAGCGTGTCCGGTTCTGGCACTATGGGAGGGTTAATCGGTTCGAATAGCTTTGGCGGTACCGTTACTTCCTCTTTCTGGGACACACAAACCAGCGGGCAGGCTTCCGGCATTGGTTTTGATGACAACAGCCAATCCCCGACCGGGCTCACTTCTGCCCAAATGCAGTACCAGTCCAATTTTTCCGGTTTTGATTTTGCCACGAGCTGGGGAATCGTAAATGGTTTTTCGGAACCCTATCTACAGAATTTTGCGCCCGATTCCGTGGCCGGCTATCCCATTGCCTGGTTCCCTGCAGGTGAAGGAACGTCCGGCGATCCCTACCAAATTGCCACGTTGGATAACCTCTTCATCCTCAGCCAGGAAGAAAGTCTCTGGGATGCCGACTTCATACAAACCGCCAATATTGATGCCTCCCCCACCGCCGCCTGGGATGATAGCGCGGGCTTTTCTCCGATTGGCAGAGAATCAATTAATTTTAGGTTTGAAGGTACTTATAAAGGAAAAGGACATACTATTTCCGGGCTCACCATAAACCGCCCAACACAAGAGTATATTGGTTTATTTGGAGATGTCCGAAATGCCAGTATTGATAGTCTGAATCTAATAGACTTGAACATCACAGCTTTGAGAATAGCTGGTGGATTAGCTGGTCGTATCAGCTTAACTGATATCTCTTATATATTCACATCGGGTACCATTATTGTTGATCATGCGAGCGGTACTTCATCAGCAGGAGGAATCGCTGGAGATGGTGGTGGCGACCAACAATACTTGTTTTCTTCTGTAAATATTACAGCAAATGGTATAGATGTCGGGGGGATTTTTGGAAGGTATTCAAGCGGAGCTTTAACCGATAGCTATGCCACGGGAGATGTTTCAGGCACTGCTAATGTAGGTGGATTAATCGGAATCTTCGGGTTTGGTGACTCGGGAGAAGCGCTCCATCGAGTCTATGCCACGGGAGCCGTTTCAGGCACCAATGATGTAGGTGGATTAATTGGCGATTTAGATTCTGGTATACCTGTCACCAATTGTTATGCAACGGGATCAGTTCAAGGTTCCGGTAATGATATTGGTGGATTGGTTGGGATAGTTAGTTCAAGTGCTTCTATTTCAAACTGCTACGCCAGTGGAAGTGTAAGCGGGAGTAGCGATGTGGGTGCTTTTATTGGAGAAAATGATGGAAACGTAACCAACAGCTACTGGAATACCCAAACCAGCGGGCAGGCCAATGCCATTGGCAACGACACGAACGGCCAAACGGTTACCGGGCTCACCGTCCAGGAAATGGCGCAGCAAAGCAGCTTTTCTGGCTTTGACTTTTCCAGCACCTGGGGCATTGTAAACGCCTTTAGCGAGCCCTATTTGCAGTTCAATACCCCGGATTCGCTCAGCGGCTTTGCCCTTGGCGATTTTCCTACCGGTGCAGGCATCGAAGGCGATCCAATCCTGATTTCCAATCTCACGCACTTGGAGGCACTTTCCCAAAGTAGCAGCGCCTGGGGCTCGGTCTTCCTCCAAACCGCCGACATCGATGCTTCGGCAACCTCCGGCTGGAATTCCGGGTCAGGTTTCATTCCTATCGGCGAAAGTTTGCTTCCTTTTAAGGGTGACTATGATGGCGGTGGTCATTCCATTTCCAACTTATTCATTGTTAAGTCGTTCGATACCGGATTTTTCGGCCGATTGGATAGTGCCAGCGTTTCAAATTTGAAGATTATCGATGCGAATATAACCGGATCAACAAGCATAGGGATTCTTGCGGGGAACGTGGGTAGAGGATCAATCGTCAGGAATATATACGCTTCTGGCTCTCTGTCAGCTGGAAATGATAGCGGTGGATTAATTGGCGTTTCGTCAGCAGATAGTGTGTACCAGGTATATTCCAACGCACATATTTCCGGGGGTTCTGATGTCGGGGGACTGATTGGTGCCCTGAGCAGAGGAATAGTAATAGACAGCTATGCGACAGGTTCGGTAAGCGGAACAAGTTCGGTAGGTGGTCTTATCGGGTTTTCAGGACCTTTGGCAACTATTTCAAACACCTACTCATCCGCCTCTGTTGAAGGAAGTGAAACTGAAATTGGAGGATTTATCGGAGAGGTGTTTTTTACCACGCTCATAAACAACTATTGGAATACCAATCTTAGCGGACAAAGCAACGGAATTGGTTCCGGAAGCGGAGGTGTAACCGGCTTAACCACCGCCCAAATGATCGACTCTACCCATTTCCCCGGCCTGGATTTCAGTGCCACAGGAGCCTGGAATATGGATGACGGTTTCAGTTTTCCCTACCTGAGAGCCCTGGAAGAACACCGAATGGTGGTGGCCACCATCGATTCGAGTGAAGGCTGGAGAATGATTGGGAATCCGGGCGATGTGACCTATGCCGAACTGCTCGACCCGGTATTTACCCAGGGTTATGAAGGCTCGGACGGTGGTACGGGCTTTGCTTCCAACGTGTATTTCTATGAAGAAACCACCCAAAGCTGGACGGTCCCTTCCAAAGCCAATGACTATTTTGGTAAAGCGGATAGCAATTCCGTGAATACTGCACTGAATGGAATTCTGCTCTACGTGTACGGCGATGACGACGGAGACGGTAATGAAGACCCCTGGCCCAAATACCTGGTCTCCGAAAACAACACGCTGAATGAAAGCTTTAGCGTTTCGCTCAACTATACCAATACGGTGTCGGAAGACTCCGCGGGCTGGAACCTGATTTCCAACCCCTACCCCGTTGCGCTGGATTGGGAACAGGTAATCACGAACGGGGAAAATATTAACACCCTGCCTGTGGCTTATGTTTGGGTTGATTCCCTGTTTAATGGAAACGGAGCCTATAAAATTCATTATGGCTACCCATTGCCCCCGGGGTTGAATTCCGATGTATTTTTTGACGGGGCTATTCCGGCCATGCAGGCGTTCTGGGTAAAAAGCATAGCGGCAAACCCTGCCCTGTCATTCAACCCGGCGTATCAAACCAACAGTACCCGGCTGTATAAACCGGCTCCCGCTGAGGACAGTCCCGAACTTTCGTGGCTAACTCTTTCGGTGGCGCACCAGGGATTTTCCAACGAAATAACCCTGTTTTCTACCCAGGATGAACAGGCTCACATCAACGTCCCAAAACTCAGTACCCTCGCCAGCCGCTATGTAGAAGTAGCCATCCAGGAAAAAGAGTCTGACTGGGTAGCCCGCACCATCCCACAAAATACAAGCGACACCCACTTCACCTACCCCATCCAGCTTTCTTCCACTGAATCAGGAACTTTCACCTTTGAGTGGAAAGGACTGGATTCTTTCGGCGCTGACTGGAAGTTTGAGTTAATAGACCACCTTACCGGGGAGAGTATCAGTCTTTCCGAAGGAGACACCTATTCCTTTGAACTGGAAGCAGGTTCCGCAGCGAAAAAGTCCCCTCTTGAGAACAACGAGCTTCCCCTCCTCCGGAGGGGATTGAGGGGTGGGTCAGTGTCAGCCAATGAGCTTGGCGCCACAAGCTTTGAACTCCGCATAACCGTAGGTACCCTGGTTTCGGAAGAACCGGAACAGGACCTGCCCGTCACTTATGCCCTGGCTCAGAATTACCCGAACCCCTTCAACCCAAGCACCAACATCCAGTTTGAGTTACCGGAAAGCGGGAATGTAGAACTACTGGTCTTCGATATCCTGGGCCGGCAGGTCGCTACTCTGGTAGATGACCGCATGGAAGCCGGCTACCACGAAATTCGGTTTAATGCCCGTAACCTGGCCTCCGGGGTCTACCTTTACCAACTCCGGGCTGGGGGCACAGTACTTACGAAAAAGCTAACCCTTATTAAGTAATTAATGATAAGTGAAAGGTGATAGGTGACGGAGTCTCCACCTCACCTTTCACCTTTCACCTTTCTCCTTTCACCTTTCTCCTTTCTCCTTTCTCCTTTAATCTAATCCTCTCCGTCGTCATCCCGCACCCCGATGCGGGATCTGTGGGGAGTGATTCGTTGATAAAGAACCAGGTTTAAATTGGAGCCACACACTACAGATGCTGAATCGAGTTCAGCATGACAACCTTAGCCTCTTAATGTTGGATACAAATCAACCAATTCGGGATTCAGTTTCTTAATTAACTCCCATTTCCAGGCTCTTTTCCACTGCTTTAGCTGTTTCTCTCTTTCAATAGCATCAGATATCGTTCCATGCTCCTCGGCGTAGATTAGGATAGTAAGCTTGTATTTTGAGGTAAAGCTGGACCCCTTACCATGTTTGTGTTGCCAGATTCTTTGACTAAGGTTACTTGGTTACGCCAATATAAAGTGTGGTTCTTTCAATGTTTGTCAGGATATAGATATAGGCACTTCTCATGATAGTATGACCCACAATACAGGAATTCCTTACAGAAATTCTGTCAACGAACTACCTGCCCTTCTACATCCTGGGCTGGGGGTACAGTGCCAACAAAAAAGCCAACGCTTATTAAGAATTAGGAATTAGAGTCCCCTCTTAATTCATAATTCCCAACTTCCTACTGGATGGCCCTAGGAAAAAAAGAGCTCTACGAAAAGACTGTCACCCTGATCCCGACCGCCGTCGGGAGAAGGGTATCAAGCGATAGTTCACTCACAAGCAGAACAACGTTTGAGATCCCTCTTGATCAGCTTTCTTCCCCTCCCTACACGCGAAGCACTCGGGATGACAGTAAAGAAAGGATAAAACCAAAAATCGACCTTAAAACCCATTTAAAGAGGGGTACACATGGTGTACACCCCCTTAACCCTCCCCTTTTTGAAGATAGATTAGTGCGTAAACTTTCAATCTGATAAGGGTAGGCAATGTTAAAGCTCTTGAAGTTCGATCAAAGTCATTCCGGCCTGTCCACCGTACGTATACTGCGGAAGGTGGATGTAGACAAAAAACCAGGTTTAAATAAAAATCCGGATTCCTCCCGATTAGCACATCGGGACGGGAATGACCAGGCTAGGTTTCCGATAAAACAATCAAAGTCACTCAGAGCCTGCCTATGCCGGCAGGCAGGCGAAGCGATGAGTCCGCACAAACCAAAACTTAGCTGGAACAACATTGTGCAGATCCTTCTCCCGATGAATCGGGCTCAGGATGACAGCAGTAGAACCCCCATCCGCGAGGAACGAAGCGGTCTCCGGGACTCAACAAACATTCTGAGATTGCTTCTCCCGTCCCGAATGCTTTCGGGATCGGGATCGCAAATATTATCTCCATCAACCCCTCATCAAGTCACATAAACTCCATCTAATCCCATTAGAATATGCAGTATCTAGATTCTAACCCCCGTCGCTCAACACCTTCCTTCCTTTTAATGGTTGGTTTTGCGCTGATGCTAACCATACAACAAAATACAACTTTTGTTAACGCCCAAACCGCCACCCCTCCATCCGGCAGCGGAACCCAAGGCGATCCATACCTAATTTCTTCTCTGGAAAACCTCTACTGGCTGAGCCAAAACGATGCGGTGTGGGATGACAATGCCTATTTCCTGCAAACCGCGGATATAGACGCCTCTGCCACCTCCACCTGGGATGCAGGTACCGGTTTCTCTCCTATTGGCAATATAACCACCGATTTTACAGGGAACTACGATGGAGATGGACATACCATTTCGAACCTCTTCATTAACCGTTTAACTTCGAATATGGGTTTATTCGGAATTACCCAGAACACAACGGTGATGAATATTGGCGTAATACAGGCAGATATTACTGGCAGTTTCCAAACAGGAACACTCATAGGATTTGCTCAGGGTGGGACCATAGTCAAAGATTCTTATGCTACCGGGTTAGTAAGTGCTGGTGGTGGTACTGTCGGAGGGCTAATAGGTGCAAGCTTTGCAGATAGCGTACTCCGGGTGTATTCATCTGCACAGGTAACCTCTCTTTCAGCCAGAGCTGGGGGACTTATTGCTAACCACAATACAGGAGTAATCAAAGATAGCTACGCAACGGGAGCAGTAACGGCGACCAACTGGGCAGGCGGCCTTGTTGCAGCAAATAATGGTTCTATAGAAAACAGCTATTCAACATCCCTGGTAAATTCAACAGGAAGTTTCGTTGGAGGTTTCGTGGCAAGAAATGAGGGAGCGGGAACCATCACCAACAGCTATTGGAATACCGAGACGAGCGGGCAAAGCAGCGGCATTGGTACGGATTTCAACGGCCAGACCGTCACCGGGCTTACCACCGCCCAGATGAGGCAGCAAAGCAACTTCTCCGGTTTTGATTTTACCGATACCTGGACGATGTGGGAGGATTTTTCAGAGCCCTACCTGCAAGACGTTATCCCGGATTCTGTAGGTGACTACCCCTTCTCCTTTTACCCTACAGGCAGCGGAACTTCCGGCGATCCTTATCAAATTGCCACCTTAGATAACCTCTTCATCCTCAGCCAGCTGGAAAGTATTTGGGATGACAACGCTTACTTCCGGCAAACCGCGGATATCGATGCTTCTGCAACCTCAGGCTGGAATTCCGGGGCAGGTTTCTCTCCTATTGGCAATGCTACCACGGCATTCAAAGGCACCTACAACGGGGGTGGACATATAATTTCCAACCTGTTCATGTTCGACATTCAATCATCAAACGCCGGCTTGTTTGGACGGATGGATAGCACCACGGTCAGGGAACTAGGATTAGTACAGGTAGATATTTCTAGTGCCGCCACTAATGCCGGAGCACTTGCAGGATATGCAGGGGCAGGGAGTATCATAAAAAATTCTTATGTCACCGGGTCAGTAGTTGGTTTTTCTGAAACCGGAGGACTTATAGGTACCAGCCTTGCGGATAGTGTGTTCCGGGTGTATTCATCTGTACAGGTAAATGCTGAAATAAATGCAGGAGGCCTTATCGGGAACATTAGTGCAGGAGTGATTCGGGAAGGTTATGCCAATGGACTTGTAAATGCACCGTCAAGTATTGAAGGAGGAATTGCAGGGACTAATTCCGGAACGCTCATAAACACCTACTGGGATACGCAGAAAACCGGCACAAGCACCGGTATTGTTGTCGATAACAACAGCCAAAACCCAACCGGGCTCACCACCGCGGAGATGAGGCAGGATTCCAGCTTTGTCGGTTTTGATTTTGGCAGTACCTGGGCAATAGTGAACGGCTTTTCTGAACCCTATTTACAAAACCTGGTACCCGATTCCATCAATGGTTTTGCCTTTAGCTCCTTCCCTACCGGAAGCGGGACTTTTGCTGACCCCTACCTCATTTCTTCCCTCGAAGGCCTGGAAATTCTGAGTGAAACAAGTACGATATGGAACAGTGGTGCCCACTTCCTTCAAACCACAGATATAGACGCTTCCGCCACTTCCGGCTGGAATTCGGGAGCGGGCTTTTCTCCTATTGGTAATGATGCCAATCGATTTAGCGGAAGCTATAATGGAAACGGGTATACCATCAGTAACTTATTCATTAACCGGAATGCCCAGACACATATTGGGTTGTTTGGAGCTGCAGAAGATGCAGGCTTTTCCAACCTCACCTTAGAAGCCGTGGATATTACAGGACTCCGATATACCGGGGGATTGCTCGGGCTGGGTTCGCAATTAGATACCCTTGCAAACATCTCAGTGAGCGGAAGCATTGAGGCTGCGATTGCTACCGGTAATAATGCATTTGCGGGAGGTGTAGGTGGCCAGGTGGTCTTTCTGGGAGACTCCAGCCAGGTGCTCACCTCATCGGCGACCATTACAGCTGCCGGAAATAACGCAGGAGGCCTTTTTGGAGAATTTGACGGGAATTTAACCGACAGCCATGCCAGTGGAGACGTACGTGGAGAAAATGCAGTTGGTGGCATAATAGGTTCCTATTTCCCCGGAACCCCATCTGTTTATTCCCTGAACCGGGTATCTGCCAGCGGAGATGTATATGCCACCGAAAGAACCGCAGGTGGGCTGATTGGTGAGTTTTTTGATGCCAGTATATCTAACAGCTATGCTACAGGTAACGTAACCGGCATCATCGGTGAGGCAGGCGGCCTCATTGGTTTCCTGGATGCCTCTGCCATTACCAACAGTTATGCCAGCGGAAATGTGAGCGGTAGTTCGGAAGCAGGCGGTTTCATAGGAAGTATTGATAATAGCAACATTACTAACAGCTATTCCAGTGGAAGTGTAAGCGGTACTTCAGTAGTAGGTGGTTTCATAGGACAAAGCCGCGATGCAACCATCACCAACAATTCTTCCAGTGGAAGTGTAACTGGTAGTACGTTTGTTGGAGGCTTTATTGGATTTAATGATATAGCTGACATTACCAACAATTATTCCAACGGAAGTGTAACCGGTAGTACAAATGTTGGGGGCTTTATTGGATTCAATAATAGTACGGCAAACATTACCAACAATTATTCCAGCGGAAGGGTATTTGGTAGCGCGGATAGTACGGGTGTTGGGGGCTTTATTGGATATAATAATAGTGGCACCATCACCAATGGCTATTGGAATACTCAAAGCAGCGGACAGGCTAATGGCATTGGCCTTGACGATAACAGTCAAACCGTTACCGGGCTAAGCATTGGAGAAATGGCCGACTCTACCAATTTCCCTGGCTTCGATTTCAGTACCTCCGGAGCCTGGAACATCGATGATGGTTTCAGCTTTCCTTATCTGAAAAATTTGGGTAATCTTCGAATGGTTGTGGCCACGATTGATTCCGGCGAAGGCTGGAGAATGATTGGGAACCCGGGTGATGTCACCTATTCGGAACTTCTCGATCCGGTATTTACCCAGGGTTATGAAGGCTCCGATGGCGGAACCGGCTTTGCTCCCAACGTGTATTTCTATGAAGAGTCCACGCAAACCTGGACAGCTCCATCCAAAGCCAGTGATTATTTCGGAAAAGCAGACAGCAACTCCGTAAATACTGCACTCAACGGCATTCTTCTCTATGTATATGGAGATGACGACGGAGACGGGAACGAGGATAGCTGGCCCAAATACCTGCTCTCAGAAAGCACCACATTGAATGACACGCTGGATGTGTCACTAAGCTACACCGATAATGTCTCGGCGGACTCAGCCGGATGGAACCTGGTTTCCAACCCCTACCCTGTTTCCCTTGACTGGACGGAAGTAGTAACTAATGGAGATATCACCAATACTTTTCCGGTAGCGTATATCTGGGATGATTCGTTGAATGCAGGAGCGGGAGCCTACCGCATCAATTATGGCTATCCCCTGCCTCCGGGCCTTCCCCAGGATTTAGTTTTTGATGGCGCGATTCCGGCCATGCAGGCCTTTTGGGTGAAAGCGACTTCTACGGGAGCCTCTTTGTCCTTTAAACCAGACTACCAGGGTGCCAGCCAGGTACTCTATAAACAACAACCCGACCACGACCAACAACCACCTGTGGTGCCCTGGATAAGTCTGAGTATTAACAATGGCCATTTCTCGGATCAGGCCGTGTTATTTAATTCGGATGTCTATAAAGCACCAAAGCTACGTACGATCGCCAGCAGATACACCGAAATTTCTATCGCGGATGACGAACAGTTATGGGCAGCTACTTCTCTTGACAGCCTTGAAGAGGGTAATCAGGTGACTTTCCCGATCCACCTCTCCACCACCGAGACGGGGACTTTCACCATCAGTTGGCAGGGTCTGGACAATTTTGGTGGCGACCAGACATTTACCCTGATTGATACCTTCACCGAACAGGAAATTGTCCTGGAAGAAGGTGGGGAATATGTGTTTGAAGTAGAGGCCAATCTTAAGAACAACGAGCTTCCCCTCCCGCGGAGGGGAATGAGGGGTGGGTCAGCAGTAGCAGCCAAAGCTGGTAAAGTGGAGTCAATATCCACACGCTTTGATCTCCGGGTGACGGCAGGAACCCTGGTTTCGGACCAACCGGAACAGGACCTGCCTGCCACCTATGCGTTGGCTCAGAATTATCCGAATCCGTTCAACCCAAGCACGAGTATCCAGTTTGAGCTTCCGGAAAGCGGGAATGTAGAGCTGCTGGTCTTCGATGTACTTGGCCGGCAGGTAGCTACCCTTGTGGATGATCGCATGGAAGCCGGCTACCACCAAATCCGCTTTGATGCAAGGAACCTGGCCTCAGGGGTGTATTTATACCAGCTGAGAGCCGGGAATACGGTATTAACGAAAAAGCTAACGTTGATTAAGTAACAAGCGCTCAGCTAACAGCTGACAGCTGAGCGCTGACGGCTGGCTACTGATAGCTCTAAACAAAACTCATGAAAAGAAATCAACCTAATTACCTACACAAAACCTCATTCACAGCAACAAGCAATGCACTTTAACTCAGCATATAGCCAGGAATGTTACCTCTGCAAAAGGCGCAAGGGACTCCAGCCAGGTGGCCGTGGGTATGTAATCCTTTTACCCAGAAAAGTACTGGGAAAAGAGGTGCAGGTCTGCAAGGCATGTACCGTAATCAAACGATCTTCTTTTAAATAATTGAATAAAGAATTACGAATTAGGAATACTCCTATTCGTAATTCTTTATTCCTAATTCGACTATTATGAAAACATTTATGCTATTCTTCCTTTTCGCACTCCTGACCTTATTCACATTCACTGCCCTTGTTATTGCTCAACCCGGCCTCCCCGGCGATCCTGCCCAGGCTCCCATTGATGGCGGACTTGGGCTGCTTGCCGCAGCGGGCGGTGTGTATGCCTATAAAAAATTAAAAGGAAAGGAAACGAAGAACCGAAGCTTTAAAAGAAGGAATAATAACTTTTGAATTATGAATTAAAAGCCAGGCTTGATTCATAATCTCCCAAATCAAATTTGTCTAAATACCCTTAATACCTGTTATATCCGGTCGTGACTGGCCGGATATTCTTTTCGAATCTATGAATGATGAACAAATAGATCATTGCCAGAATCTCTTCTCAATAGAATTTGAGATCGAGAAAGAGTAACCGAATTAAGAAACTGAGAGATAGAAAAAACCTTCAATTGTGCATAATTAAGTACCCCTAAAAACCTGTTTATCCAGCCGTGACGGGCTGGATATTCTTTTCTTGTCATTTCGAACCTACGTCCCAACAAAGGTCAGAGTAACAGCCGATTGCTCTACCACTTAGCTATACTAAATAACATGTTGCCCTTCCTTTATATTACGCTATTTTAGAGTTCTAATAGCCTGAAACATGGACTTAAAGCCTCGAAAAAACTTTCTTTACTACCTGCTGAATATTGGAGAGCAAGAGAAAGACACTGGTTTTGAAACCACACTCAATAAAACTGCAAGAGCAGGAATGCAGGTCTATGGAATTCTGGGAGCATTAATGATCATCTCATTTGTTCTAATGCATGTTTTTCTGAGAGGACTTCAACCGGTTTGGAATTATTCTGGCTATGATATTGACCTGCACCTCTCCCTCCCTGATAAAATTTTTATACTTGTTCTCGCCCTATTGATGCTGGCACTTTCTAAAGTCCGGTTAGCCCTAAATTGGAATCGCCTGATTTTAGGTATTGTATTTTGGTCGGCGTGTATGGCAATTACTTTTGATGATATACTTAGTGGAGATGTATCATTCTCAACTGCTTATCTAAGTGCAATACTCATAATTGCTGGAAGTTCCATCCCTTACAAGGGATGGCAAATGGGCCTACTTTCTTTGTTAATTATATTTGGGGTATTTACTTCTGTGAACATCTTCCCTTCTTTGTTACAATCAGAACCGTTGTTGATGAACTTGTCCCAAAAGATTTTCCTTATCCTAATTGGAGTTTTACTTACCGGGTTTTCTTCACAGGTCTATTCATCTCGTTTCCTGCAATACAAAAGCAAGAAAGAAATAGAAGATTTGAGCAAATCTCTTCTCATTGAAAAAAAGAAAACAACCAGGATGCTTCAAAAAATTGAATCCCTCTTTGGGCAACAGGTATCCAGTGAGATTGCATCAGAAATGATTAACAGCGAAACAGAACTAAGTAGTAAAATTTATGATGCATCTGTTATGTTTTTGGATATCAGAGACTTTACACTTCTTGCCGATTCAAAAGAACCAGCTGAAGTTGCTAAATTCCAAAATATCGTATTTAGTGCCATCATCGGAATTATAGAACAACACAATGGTATTGTTCTACAACTTCTCGGAGATGGAGTAATGATAGTTTTCGGAGCCCCTGTTACTGATATAAATCATCAAGAAAAAGCTGTTAATGCAGGTTTTGATATTCTAAAAGAAATCAAAAAACTCAGTGAGCAAAAATTAATTCCGGAAATCAGAATTGGTATCGGTATTAATTCTGGAACGGTGTTGGCTGGAAATGTTGGCAATAACAGCAGAAAATCTTACTCACTAACCGGAAAAAATGTGATTATTGCAGCCCGGATTGAGCAGCTAAACAAACAATTTGAAAGCCAATTCTTAGTATCTGAAAATGTATATCAAAGCGCTAAAACATCTAAGCTGAAATCAGAGTATTTGGGAAAGATACAGCTGAAAGGAATTAAGACACCCATTGGCATTCATAAATTATTTTGAGTCGGGGGCAGCTATCGGAAAAAAGATTTACGAAACGCGATCATGGCTTTACCAAATGAATGAATTGATGAACTAGGATTCCATTTAACCAGATCGCACTTTCATATCATTTTAACGTCATTTGGTACATTTTTTTCATCATCCAACTACCGCAATCCTGATATTACTAACATGAGCAGAGCAGTGACAAAAACAGAGCGTTTCCTGAAGATCGGTCCTCTCATTCTCTGGTTTGGGATGAATACCCTGATTACGATAGCTGTGTGGTATCAAAGAGATATCATTGATGGTTTGTATTACCTATGTACGTATTTCCTGTTCGGCACCTTAGTCATCGGGCATTTCGGGTACCAATTATTTCCCCAGTATTTGGCGAGCGACGGTCACCTTAACGGGAAAATCGTAGCATCCATTGTTGTCAACGTCACGTTTTTTTTGCTTGGGATCATATCTCAGTTTCTCCTGGTGGATATTCTGAACATACTGGCCGCCCCTCAGTTGTATGCGCCTACTACTGTTCGAATCGTGGTGTGGTGTTTGCTGGTTCTGCTGGGCATGATTCTGATGGCCAGCATCCGGCTTGCGGAGGTATATCACATGGCTACCGTTCGAGAAATGGAAGACAAAGTGAAACAGGCCCAGTCGGAGCTGATGTTATTGAAAAACCAAATCAGTCCCCACTTCGTGTTTAACACACTGAATAATATTTATGGGCTGGCTTACCTGGGCGATGGTCGTACACCCGAAATGATTTCGAGATTATCCCAGATCATGCGCTATCTATTGTATGACTGTGAGCAGGAACGCGTGCCTTTAATCAAGGAAAGCGAGCTGATTGATTATTATCTCGCCCTGCAAATGCTCAAGTATGAAGACTCCATCAACGTTGACTATTACAAGGCCGGCATACAGTATAAGTATATGATTTCGCCTATGATTCTCATTAACTATGTGGAGAATTGCTTTAAGCATTCCGACCTGGAACATAATCCGGAAGGATGGATCAACATCCACCTTGAAGTGGATAATAATACCCTGGTTTTTCGCACGGAAAACACAATCAAAAAAGAAATGGAAACCATTCTATGTGAAAGAATCGGTATCGGATTTCGAAACTCCATGCGACTACTTGAAGCGAACTATCCGGGTAAGTATACATTGAAAAAAGATAGTAAAGAGGGTATTTATACTATTGAATTAACACTGGAGCTGTGACATGGGTATTCGATGCTTAATTGTGGATGATGAGTTCATCGCCAGAAAACTCCTTTCTGACTATGTACACCGGGTACCCGAGTTGGAACTGGTGGCAACCTGCAGTACCGCCCTGGAAGCAATGAGCTATATCAAGAAAGACACCATCGATATCCTGTTCCTGGATATACAGATGCCGGATATCAATGGCCTCGATTTCTTGAAAATCCTGACTGAACGACCGCAGCCCGTTTTAACGACAGCCTTTTCGGAATATGCCGTGATCAGCTATGAAATGGATGTAGCCGACTACCTGCTTAAACCCATCGAATTCGACCGTTTCTACAAAGCTGTTATGAAAATCATGAGCAGAGAAAAACAGATCGAGCTGAAACCACCGGTTTCCGCTGATGAACCTCAAAAGCCGGATAAGCTGTTTATTAAATCGGGTAAGAAAATCATAAAGGTGGATATCAAGAACATCTCCTTTATCAAAGGCCAGGGGCCATATGTTCAAATCTTCACCACCGATGATCAGAAAATACTGACCCTTCTCTCGATGAGTAAACTGGAGGAGCTGTTACCCGGTAATTTCTACCGGACCCATCGCTCCTATATTGTGAATACAGATTTGATTGAAAGCATTGAGGGCAACCTGATCCGTATCGGGGAGCATGCTATTGTATTGAGTAAAAACAAGCGGGACGAATTCATCGGGCTGATTGACCAACCCCGGCTACTCGGAAATTGAGGGGTGAAGTGAATTCACTCCTGTTCCTCTGTTGACGGTCAGGAGTCTTAATCTGAATCAAAGCTTTGTTCTTATATTTATAAACACAATTCTAACAAATACTTAAACTAATAAAAAACATGAAGTTAATATTAAAATTTCGAAATCAATTTATACTACCTGCATGAGAAGATTAGCCTACAAATTTACTCTATTCATTTTTCTCTTGGCATCAAAATGATCTGTTGTACAATAAAGATATTACCGCCGTGATGAGAGTACGTACAACAATTGTTAGTAGCACTATTCTTATCTGGTGCATAAACAAATATCCAGATCGAAATTGGCCTTTTAAGTTATGTTCATCTAAAAAGTAGTATCGATAGAAGAATGTTTTCGAAACCAAGTACACAGTATACCAAGAGCGGCCGGATTAATATCGCTTACCAGGTATTTGGTTTTGGACCTATTGATCTGGTATACATACCTGGATGGGTTTCAAATATAGACTTGATGTGGGAATGTCCCGAATTGGTTGGTTTTCTAAATGAATTAGGGAAAATAGCCAGGGTTATTCTATTTGATAAAAGAGGGACCGGGCTTTCTGACCGGATTGTTGAGCTTTCCACATTAGAAGAAAGGATGGACGATATCAGGGCTGTGATGGATGCAGCTGGTTCTGAAAAAGCTGTTCTTTTTGGTCATTCTGAGGGGGGGTCCGTATCTGCCTTATTTGCTGCTACCTATCCAAACCGGGTTATATCCATGGTCACCTTTGGTATTTTTGCAAAACGAAGGTTTTCTCCTGACTACCCCTGGGCACCCACTGATAAGGAACGTCAGGTAGTATATGATATGATTGAGAATAACTGGGGTAGTGGCAAGATGAACCTGGAATCATTAGCTCCTTCTAAAGCAAACGATAAGGTTTTTATGGATTGGTTGGCTAAATATTTTAGATCTGGTGCCAGTCCTAGTGCTGCCATGGTACTCACTGAAATGAATACCGAGGTAGACATTATTGATATCTTAGGGTCGATTCGGGTTCCCGTATTAATCATGCAGCGCATTAATGATATAGATGTAAAAATTGAGGAGGGTAGATTTATTGCAGAGCGTATTCCAGGAGCCAAGTTTGTTGAGTTCTCAGGGGATGATCATCTATTCTGGGCTGGAAATACCCGGGAGGTATTGGATGAGATGAAAACATTCTTGATGAATACTGAGACCAGGAAAAATTACTATGGAAAGCTTTATACGGTTATAGTTGGCAAGTTCATTTCATCAGGTAAAAAAAGACAAATTTTCCAGGAGGTTGTGGGGCAATATGTGGCACGATATCGTGGGAAAATAGCTCATTACATACAAAAGAATTTTGTAGCAATTTTCGAAGGACCCAGTACGGCTACAAACTGCTGTATAGAGTTGGTTGATGCTATTCGGAATATGGATTCTGAATTATCGATCGGTATTCATATTAAGGAGGTGGCGGACGATGAGACTCATTTTTTAAGTAAAGAGACTGAAATTTTTTTCGATTCTATGTTAGAAAAAGTGGAATCTAACCAGGTAATAATCACTCAAACAGTTAAAAACCTATTATCCGGTGCGGGTTTGAGTTTTGTACCTTTCAAAAAGATGATGGAACATGTATCAGGGGAATCACTTTCGATATATAGTGTTTCAGAGAGCCTGGAAACAAGAGAGTATTCCAAAAGTGTTCCTTTTAACCAACCTCCTTTAAATGGATCACTAATAGAGAGCGTTCTTCAAAGTATAGATACTCATCTGGACGATAAATCTTTTGGAGTAGGAATACTATGCAAAGAAATCGGTATGAGTGAACGTCAGCTACAACGAAAACTTAAGGCTGTTACGAATAAATCTCCTATTCAATTGATTTCTTCTGTACGCTTGCATCGCGCCAAAGAGCTCATCCATCTTCAAAAGTATAGTATTTCCGAGATTTCCTACCTGGTTGGTTTTACCAGCCCATCATACTTTTCAAAATGTTTTAAGAATGAATTTGGACTAAGTCCGTCTGATCTACTATGAAATAATCCGGCTTTCTAAATGTCGGAATTATAATAATTCGGCTAATTTTGATCAGTTTTTGGCGGAAATGAATACATATTTACCGGATTTGTGATAACTGCTCTATATCATTTCAATCTATTTTTTTGTTTTCCAGGAACATTAAAAATCAAGAAATAGAAAATTATCTGGGACCTGGGATATAGACAAACTATCTGGGACATAGACATCTATCTGAGGCCTGGGACATAAACAATTATCTGGGGCGAAGTCACAAAGTTATAGCTTAAAAAGCCCCAAAACTAAGTAGATAGATGTCTTAAGACTATGATTGTATAGTTTTTAAATTTCAAACATCGATACACATGAAACATGTTATACTAATTACAGCCGTTACAGGGTTGTTATTCGCCAATGTTAAGGCACAGGAAACAGTAATTTTTCAGGAAAGCTTCGAAACGGATGGTCATAACGCTCGTTATACCGTAAGCTCTTCAGGAGGATTCAGTCGTACTGCAAATGATCACTTCAATCGCACCGATGGGTCCAACATATCCAATGTCTCCGGAGCTTATTCCGGTTTTTTAGGTCGGTATTTCTTTGCAGCAGAAGATACGGACGATGATGGAGGAGATGGAAGCGACGAACAGACGATCGTTATAAGTGGTATTGATATTTCCGGGTATACCAATTTAAGCATCTCTGGTTTGTTTGCTGCTGGGGTCGATGATGGAACAAATGTCAGTGCTTATGATGCAAATGACTACCTACAGTTAAACTACAGCATTGACTCAGGAAGCGAAACAAGTGGTATTCATTTTAGATCTGAGCGACTTGGTGGTGACTTTAACGAACCCATTGGGCTAGATGCTGATTTTGATGGAGAAGCCGATAACACGGATGGTACCAATAGACTTGTAACAATAATGGAGAGATATTCGGTAGATGTTCCCGATACTGGTTCCACAATGACCATAACGATCAGAGTGAGCATGGATGCTTTTGCCGAACAAATTGCATTTGATAACATCCAGGTTATTGGCACGCAGTCATCTAAAACCACGATTTTTCAGGAAGGTTTCGAAACGGATGGTCATAACTCCCGTTATACCGTAAGCTCCTCAGGAGGATTCAGTTTCTCTAGTAACGCTCACTTCAATCGCACCGACGGGTCTAACATAACAGGAGGGTACTCTGGTTTTTTAGGCCAGTTTTTCTTCGCCGCGGAAAATACGGACCGAGTAGATGGAAGCGCCGAACAGACTATTGTTATAAGTGGGATTGATATTTCCGGATATACGAATCTCCAAATTTCTGGCCTTTTCGGTGCAGGTAACGAAGGCGGTATTGATGCCGGGGGTTATGATGATACCGATTATGTACAGGTTAATTACTCCATTGATTCAGGGGGTGAGCAAAATGGGATTCATTTCCGATCGGAAATCGGATCTGATTCATTTAATGATCCAATTGGGTTAGACGCAGACTACAGCGGAGATGCCGATAGCACGGATGGTACGAATAGACTTGGAGCAACACTGGAGAGATATTCGGTAGATGTGCCCGGTACCGGTTCCACGATGACAATAACTATCAGAGTTTCAATGGATGCAGCAGGGGAAGAAGTTGCATTTGATAACATCCAGGTTTTTGGTACTCAGGGTACTCAGTCATCTAAAACCATCTCCGTAACGGGTTCGGAGAATTGGCGACTCATATCGGCTCCACTTACTTCGATGACATTCGATGATTTGTTGAGTGATGTCTGGACTCAGGGGTTCACAGGGGCTGATGCCACTTCCGGAACATCAAATGTCTACTCCTATGATGAAACAATAACTACCGGTGACTTAAATGACGGTTTTACAAGTATAACCGACCAATCCGCGACGATGACTCAAGGACTTGGGTACGCCGTATATGTGTATTCTGATGATAATGGCCCTGTTGTTAGCGGTGATGCCGGATTTCCTAAATCGCTCACCTTCTCTGGTTCATCGCCAACGGCTGATGTAGGGCCTGTTTCTGTCACCTTTACGACAAGTGGTACCGCATCCAATGACGGTTGGAATTTAATGGGTAACCCGTTTGCCAGTGACCTGAATGTTGGACTTATGGGAATTGAAGACGATGCTAACATCGATAACTTTGCCTATGTGTACAGCGCTTCAACCTCTTCATACCTTACCCTAGATGCAGCAGCGGCAGATAGTTCTACTGACCAGATTGCGATGGGACAAGGATTCTTCCTGAAAGCATCATCAGCGACTACCTATACCTTTCCATTTGCTTCAGTCGGTGACGGAGCTACTTTTCAAAAATCGGTTTCTCCTGTAAAACGTAGAGACTTAGCCTTCACACTTTCTGATTCTAACAGGACAGCTAGAGCCACAATCCGATTCCATACAAATGCTACTAATGAGAAAGACCCCTATGATGGGTATTACTTGCGTCCATTTGGTAATGATATTCTTGGCCTCTTTAGTGTAATGGATTCGGAATCTTTTGTATACAATGCATTTCCATACCAGATTGATGGTGAATTAAGCATCCCAATGGATTACATAACCAGTGAGCCTGAAAGTTTGACGCTTGAATGGGGTAATCTTTCTGTGTTCCCATCTGAGTGGCAGTTTACACTCATCGACAACTATGAGGGTTCGCAGGTAGATCTTAGAAGTACTAGTGAATACACTTTTGAAGGTTTAGTTAGCGTCAGTTCGTCCGAAGTTAATATTGATTCCAACCTTGAACCGGTTGTCTTTAAAGCTGTAAATAAAGAGTCTCGCTTTACGCTTCTGATTTCTCAAACCACGGTATCCAACGAGGAAGAGGTAACGGTGGAACAGTTTGCGTTAGATCAGAACTACCCGAATCCGTTCAACCCTACCACCAGTATCCGGTACACGGTGCCAAACAGCGGACTGGTGAACGTATCGATCTACAACGTGATGGGGCAGAAAGTAGCCACCCTGGTGAACACCACCCAAAGTGCGGGTACCTACACCGCTACCTGGAACGCGGCTCGCAGCGCCAGTGGGATTTACTACTACCGCCTTGAGGCCGGTGGACAAACACTGACTCGAAAAATGACCCTTATTAAATAAACAATCCAGTATTCAAATTTCCCAATTATGAAAGCAAGAATATTATTCACACTTACTGCAATCGCTCTTTTTATTACTGAATTTGCTATGGCACAGCCAAGTTTACCTTCTGCTCCCAGCCAGGCCCCGATTGATGGAGGGCTTGGAATCCTTGCAGCAGCTGGTGGCGCATATGCATATAAAAAGCTAAGAGAAAAGAATCCTAAGAGCCCAGGCTTTAAGAGTAGGAATAAGAGTTTCTGAATTACCGATCCTTTCGCTTACTACCACGAAAAATCCTTTATATCCGGTCGTGAAAGGCTGGATATTTTTTACTTTGTCATTTCGAGCCAACGGACCCGACCAAAGTCGGAGTAACAGCTGATTGCTCTACACAAGATAGTCTTTTATACAAATTTCTCCCTGAACTAATCGCTCAATCATTCTCCTGCTCTTCCAGCTTTTAACTTTCCGCTCCGCTGCTAATGCATCTTGCTTTGTGTTAAATTATAGTTCAAATACTAATTTCCACGGCCGATACTTTTGAGTATATCCTTCTGCTTCAGAATTGTGGTATTCCAGCCTTCGTTGTGGATCATCAGAAACGCCTGTACAGTAGGTTTCTTTGGCTTCAGATTTTAATATGTAGAGATAATGAGGCATAAAAAAAGGGCTAAGTATTAAATACCTAACCCTTTTTGCTCCCCGGGTTGGATTCGAACCACGCCCCGACTGTGGTCGGGGTAACAGCTGATTGCTCTACACAAGATAGTCTTTGATACAAATTTCGCCCTGAACTAATCGCTCAATCATTCTCCTGTTCTTCCAACTTTTCACTTTCTTCTCTGCCCTTAATACTTCTTTTCTAGTACCAAATTCGCATTGATAAACTAAAGCCCAAGGGCGAAACCTTTGGGTATATCCTTTTCCCTCTCGATTGTGATATTTCAATCTAGTCTCAGGATTCTCAGATTCACCAATATAGTATTTTCCCGTAGCTTTAGACCGGATTATGTATAAATAGTGAGACATAAAAAAAGGGTTAAACATCTGATGTCTAACCCTTTTTGCTCCCCGACTCAGGATAAAGTGCGAACCTATTTTAGTGTAATATGGCACGTAGAGACCGTTTATAATGATTTCGGTGAACAAAAACTCAGTATCATTAGGTCATATCAAGTGAAAAACTACCCATTTTTAAAAGATGCGAACTTCAGGTTAACACCCCTATTACCTGTTAACTCTCTCAAACTTAAGGAACAGAAAAGGAAGGATATTGGGAAACCCTCAAGAGCCGAACAAAAGAAGATCTTCACTCAGCTATTAGTCGATGGTGAAGTTAATTCAAGAGCAGGTTTAGCAAGAAGATTTGGAGTTAGCCGTTCATGGGTGACCAAGGTTTTAAATCATAAACCTCCATCTTAATACCACTTTTATGTACTGATTTTTAAATCTAAATTGGTCAAACAATATTCGTATTAAGAAAGATCTTAATGCTCTCTAAGAATTTATTTGATCATCTATTCAAATCTCATCCAGAAGTCGTTGACAACTTTAACCTTGGAAATAAAATAGTTATTGCAAGTGATTTTAGAGAAAAGAGAAACCAAGAAGAGTTTTGGGGTATCGCGTTTTTATTTTCGGATTTAGATTCCATCCAATCTTTTTTTCATCATAGCAGAAAGCTAAAAGGAAAATTTGATATTGAGGGCCAAGAAATTAAGTACTCTAATAATAAAGCTGAACCTGTAATTAAGAGCTTTCTAAATGCTGCTGATACGATTGAAGGAGTATTATTCAATTTCATAATTGACTCATCGTATACAACTATTTATAGAGACTCGAAGAAAATACATCAACTTTCAACCAAGCTCTCAAAATTTAAGTTTAACGATTTTCAAAAATTAGAATTATTCAGTCATTTAGTGGGCCTAATTGTTTCACAGATTAAAAGTGAAATTCACACTATAAAGTGGATATCAGATAATGATAATTTGCTGAACAACATTGCAAGAAGAAATACTTCAACAGAATTTCTTTTCAATACAATTAACAGTTATTTAGGGAGCAATAATTATAGAAAAGAATTTATCGACCCTAAACGTGATAGCAAAGACAGGATTCTTGCTGATTTATGTAACATTCCAGACATAATAGTAGGATCTACCGTAGATATTTTAAATCAATTCAAAAAAGAGCAGATTGACATTTCTTCAACTGGGGTTAAATTTCCATCCTCTGTAAAATGGAAAGCTATTCGACATTCTCAATGGTTTTTTTCAAATCATAAACCTCTAAAAAAAATAAATGTCGTTATTAGTTTTGATGAAAAATCTGATAGGATTCTCTATGATGGACTAACTCCTTATAATAAGCCACCTCACTAATAAAACTTGAATTTCTTCAATAATTTAATTTTTGGTAAAACTTTGACAGCTATTCTGATTTATTGAGGCGCTCTTCTATTATATTTTTAATCTCATTAAGAGAACCAATCTCTTTTTTTATACCAGAAAGAAAAGAGTTCAATCCTCTTCTATTTTTTTCTTTTTGTTGCTCATCTTCACTCATCTCATAAAACTCTTTTGAGTACCATTTCAATTCAAAAAGGGCTTTTGTGTCTTCATATAAATCCGGGTCTTTGACGTGCTCCAACCATTTTTTTGTTCTTTCATTATCCGCGCCATAATATGCCTCGGATAAACAAAATCTTTGAAGTCTTTTCATAAAGTCCGAGGCATCAACTGTCTTTCTTAACCAGCTATAAACTTCATTATTCTCTTCAAAATCATCCTCTCTCATAAAGTCTGGCAACTGACTTCGAAAAGAGTTACCTGTTTCTTTTGACAAATACTCCAACGTATCAAATATTGGCTCAAATTCCTCAAATGGCCGTCTTCCATTGGGAAAACTACTCCTCCTTTTCCAAACTTTAAGAATCGTTTCAAAGCATTCTTTTTCAAATTCAGCCTTCTCTTCTCTAGGAGCTTTTTCAGCTTTAACAATTAGCTCAGCAACATAATGCGCCATCCATCTTGAAAGAGTATCTACCCCTGGCTCAATTTTTAATTCTTGAACAATTGTCTTACCTAAGCTGATAATTCGTTCTTTCGTCTCTAAGTCTTCCGTCACTTGAGAAGATATAAATTTTGCTTTTGGGTCCTTTCTCAAATTCTTCTTTCTCTTTTCTTCCATATGAATTATACACAGACTTCTTTATTTGGACTTCAATTATAAGGTTACAGTTCATTTCCCGGCATAAGCTTTGTAAAAAAGTAATTGATGCATTCAGCCTTTTACCATCCCTTACCAACCCATCATTATCACGTCGATTATATTTACTCCAAATTTCACATCGAAGAGATGGAACGGAATCATTATTACAATACCAAAATCGATTTTCAGAATCTGAGAAAAGTTGAAGTTTCTCAACTATAGACTTACCGATAAAATAAGATGGATAAGAAATATCCGCGGAATAAGGATCTTTTTCATCTATTCCTTTTTCAATATAACTATCAATAATCCAACCATTTAATTCAAATTGCTGATCATTAATTTCAAATTGATCCTCTTTGTACTCTGGAAGTTTGAAATCATAAGGATCACTACATGTTGATAAGGCTCTTAATAATGAATTCGATACCCCCTTAGGTACTAGAGCGCTCGCAACAGAATATCTTTCTTTTCTATACCCATCATTGTCACTCCAATTTCCATAAACATTCAGCCAAGTATCTCCTTTATAATCAATAAATAATCCATCCAGGAAATCATCTGGAATCAAATTTTCGGTATATTTACTTTTGTCTTTCAAAAAAATCCATTCTCTCCTGTATAATGGAGCTGGATCTCTTCGATCGGAGAGCCATTTTCCATCTTCTCTTGTAAGCAAATGTCGCTTTATCCATTCACTCCATGGATCATCAACCCAATCATTTGTTTTTATAACGGACATTTTATCGAGTAATCTCTTGGCTACTGAAAATAGGACATGATAGGATAGATAAAACCGATAATTATCAGTATCGGGATAACTTGATTTATAGTTGCTGACTTCCCTTCCATATCGATTTGATTGCCAGAAGTTATCACGAGGATCGATAATAAATTTTTCTTTGGTTTCAATAGACCATTCATCTAAAAGTATGTGTTTGGCAAAATTTAGAACTTGGTTATGTGGGATTCCAAAAACTCGCCCAAGAGGTGCGATCCAATAATTGTCAAAATCATAAGCCAAGTAAAGATCATCATCCTGTTTGATTTCGGGATCATCAACCCAATACCCATCCACTGTCTCCCCATAACCAAGGTCTGTTCTGATTGGGAGGTGACTTTTTCCTACTTGTTCTAATTGCTTAATAGTATCTGAGTCATAAGTGCCATGAAATTTCTTTTCAATTGAAATAGCTATTTGAGCCGAAAACTTCTGTATTAACAAATGTGGCTTTGACCTTAGTGCATAAAACTCAAATAGTGATTTCTGACTCTGAACAAGCTCTGGATGATCAAGAGAGACTCTAGCAAGTGCAATGAATAAATACAAATTTGCATGAAGCTTATAAAAAGGAAAGTCACGACTTCCAAAAGCTCCATCCGAATCTACATTTGTCCACTCGATTAAATTATCAATTATATTCTGACATTTCATTTCTGCCAATAATCTAATGCAGTGAGCTGCCTCCCATCTCATCTTTGATCGAGGGGAACCTAAAGCAGCCCAGACAAAACCTGCTAAAGACTCGGTTATATTTTTTGGGGGATGTAACCATTCATCCCATACACCATCTCCATAATCCTCTTCTATATGAAGCTCAAACCGATTCAATGCAAAGCTTAGTATTTCCACAGAGTCATCCGAAATCAAAATTGGAGCGATAATAGATACAAATCCAAAAAAAGTTCCTGCATCATCTAAGGCAGAGTTTTCAGATAACCCCTGAATCATTCCTTCCCTAATTTTTGCTTCATTAATTACAGGAGCATTATGTTCCTCAAGCAAATATTCAAATGCATACCTGTTTAACAATTCTGTGGCAAATCTCTGTCCAAATAAAAAATTTAGCTTAGCTAAAACTTTCTGAACGCTAATACGTTGTTGCCAACTCTCTGGAATATTAGCTAATGCACGAACTATGTCATATTTATCTGCTTTATCAGAATTAATCAGAGCATCAAAAAACTCTATTGCATTATTAACTGAAACTTTTTCGTATATCTCACTCCAGAATGATTCATGATATCGGTAACCTTTTAATTCATCAAAAGCATTAATTGCAGCACTAATACCTTCACTACTTAAAAGATTTTTGTTCTGGAATATTTTTTTCCACTCGTCAGAATCAGGTTTAAATTGCCGTTCAATCTCTACTGGATAATTATTATTTGAAGTGACACCGCTGCTTTCATAGAATGTAAGTATCTCTTGAAGCTCTGAGTTTTGTAATGAATATCTTTCAGCAAGCTGACCAACTTTTACCCAAAACTTTTTGTCGGAATAATCATTTATTCGAAATTTCTTAACTGATAAATCAAGCATTAAACTGCGGAAAAATGGATCTGTTTCTTTTTCTAAACAGAGTTCTAATAAGTCAAAATCTCCATATTCAAAATCGAACGCAGATAAAGCAAACGCGACTCTTGGACTTAGTACTTTCGATTCTACACTTTCTATAGCCAATGCTACTATCTGTCTATGGAACCAGCCAACATCTCTATCTCGCCAACGACTTAGTGCTGCTATTGCGCTTTGAGGGTGTAAGTTTAGTGCAATCCTAATTGCGCCATTTCGATCTAAATGTTTTTCCCTTGCTACATAATCCCCTACTAATTCAACACAACGAATAAATCTATATGTAAGTTCTTCTGATACTAAATTTGAAGCTGTTGATTGTTTGGCTATGTCAGCAATAGCTTCCCATCTAATTACAATTTCATCCCCAAACTTAGAAACCGATTCAATTGCTAAGTCAAAATACGCTGCTGCCTCTATCGTACTTTCAGGCAAAACTGCTCTCGCAATACTAACCAGAAACTCTGTTTTTATCTCAGAGTCTTCAAAACTGAAAGACTGAATTTCATTGCTACATGATTTCAATAAATCTTCTCGAATATCAGATAAGGTTTTCAAACGAAAAGCAATTCGGAGAGCTTCTAATCTGTCCTTTATTTTTAGTTGATAAGTACCCCCCTCTAACTTTTGATAAAATTCCTTGCGAAATTTTTCTGAATCTCCTTGAGATAGAACTAATATTGAGAATTTCACCTTCCCTATTTCATCAGGAAGAAAATCATCTACTCGGTATCTGCCAGACATTGCTTTAGTTGAAAGTGATTCTGCTTCTTTAATGGAATCCTGAACGCTACTTTCCAGACCTAACAGAATTTGAACCCTAAGCATATACCAAGGCAATAATGCCCCTACTACCTCTTTAAAATCTTTGGTATCCTGTCGATTTTTATAGTCTTCTTCATTAATCCACTTTTCAGGAACTAATTGATCTATATTAGGCTTCGACTTCTTTAAAATGACAAGCTTTAATGCAGATTGTCTTAAAAAAAGTTCCCTGATTTCTTTCTGAAATATACTATTTACTAAGACTGACCCTCTAACAGGAAAATAATACTTGAGCACCTTGTAAATACATCTTTGATCTAACCCTCTTAAAAAACAGGCTTCCAAAAAGGATAGTATTGAAAAAAGAGTAAAATCATTCTTTTTATAGTAGTGTATTTCTTCTGGCTTCTTTATTCGTTTTTTTTTACTCGTTAAGGAATTTAGTGAGAAGGTTAAAACTTCTTTTGGAGGAAAGTGTCCAACTTCCAATAATGATTGGGTCAAACCAATAATCAAATGAGGGTTTTTCTTCCCTATTTGGGCAATTTCATTGATCGATTCAAACCTATTAAAATCAATCAATCGCTTAATAACTTCTTTGGTTATCCTAAAAACTACTTCTTTTGGTCTCCACGATTGTAAAAATTCAACTAACCTTTCTACTCCAAAAATGTTTAAATAGGCCATTGCCATTTCAACTATATGCTCATCTTGCAGAGCTTCATCATATCTATCCTCCTTTGGTATTTTTTTTCTCTCGTTAAAATATATTTGCAGCCAACTATTAGCTGCTCTTAGAAAACTACGGGCTTCACCTTTAAAATCTCTTATAGTTGATAGAAGGGATGCAGAAAAGACATTTTCACACCCCTCCCAAGTTCCTTTCAGTTGCCTTCGAAATGCCAATTCCTGGACTTTTTCTTCTGATTGTAAAGGCTTGATGAGATCAATATTTTGTGCCAACAATTCTAATTGTCGACTTTCTCCTGCAATTTCTTCACCCGCACGAAATGCGAGCTTTGAAGCATCTTTAAAATCTCTCTCTTTTAATGCGGCTTTAAATGCAAATCTCAATCTAAATACTCTAATATTGCGTGCATCTATTGGGCTATCTTCAGGAAGAAAATCATCTGATAAAGCAAGTTCTATTAACTCTGAATAACTTCCTGAAGAGTGTAACAGAGATGGTAATGCCTCAGAGACATAAGGGATTTCTAAAGCAAGCGATTTTAATCTGTTAACATAGCCCTTAATCTGAGCTGTAGAAGCAGAAAAGTTCTCCCTGAACCATGATTCTGTTGGCTCATCCCTAAACTGGACTGCATCCTCGCCTATCCAAAGTGGCCTTCCGATATCTAAAACAAGACTTCTTATTAGATCTTCTGCCACATCTGCTGCTTTAGCCAAAACATGAATTGGTACCAAAGGTGGAAGATTTGCTAATCCAATACAAATTGCATCAATCGGAGATTGGAAATCTTCGGGAAGCTGATCTTTTATATTATTAACTGCGCTTTTAAGCTGATCTGAAATTTGTTCATCCACTGTTGTTGGGGAAGGCCCGAGACCTTCTAATAATTCCTGAATTGTCGAGTTTCCGGTTCCTAAAGCATTTGCCTGCACCCTTGGATTTTGACTACTTAACCGGTGGAACTCCAAAACATCTTCATGCAAAGCTTCCGGAAAATATTGTAGCAAATGCTCCTTAGTTTCATTTTCGCTAAAAGACTTTAGTTCTATACTTCGAATTGAGGATGGAGGTTTAAGCAAACCTTTCCGTTCTGGTCTACATAATAGAATTACTCTGCAACCTTCGGGTATAGCTTCTCTAAGTATTTGATTTGCAAAACAAGGCTCATTAAACTCTTTTGCGGCCATTTCAGCATTATCAGCGGCGTCTATGAAAATATAATAAAGAGCCTCAGGGTTAGATTTACGAAGTGATTGAGATACAGTATCCAAAGAGGATAAGAACCGTTTCATTATGGTTTCATCACTATATTGATCTAAAGGAATTAACGGTTCGCATAATCCCGCCATAGCCATCTCATTTATTATCTGAGTAAAAGCCGTTTTATGGCGATGTCTAGAAGAACTGCGAGCACGATAGCGACCAGAATCAAAACAGTCATAAACAAGTCCATGTGAACTTCCAGAGAGGGAATTGACTAATTGACGAGCAAGAACGGATTTTCCAACTCCTCCACTTGCATATATAATTGTAGGTTCCCGACTCTCTTTAATAGTATTCAGGATTTCATCATGCTGTTCTCGTTTAAAATAATCTGATACATCTTCGATCTCGGAAGCCGCAGGAAGCAATTCCTTTTCCGAGCTTACCCCAAATCTTTTTAAGACATCTTCTTTCAAGATTAATCCATTGGAATCTGGAAGCGCCCGATCTCCTACAAGTGCTATTAGACTATCGATGATTGAATTGTCCGCTACACCTGCTATTAACTCAGAAATTTCGGCATGCAAAGAATACTTTTGTTGATTATAACTACCCTCACCATCGTTGATTTCAAGAGATTTACAAAACTGTTGGAGTTCGATGTCATTTAGAGTTGTATACTTTTCAATAGTTTTTTTTAATCTATTGTCTGATATGCCTCCACTAATTATTTCCTGTATGCACTCCTTGACCTTCTTGCTTACAGGCCGGTTAGTAATCAAGATAAATTTATATGACCTTGAAGCTACTTCATCACTAATTTCCTTATAGCGTTTTGCAAAACCTTCAATAGTACCTTTTAGATCACTTAATTTAAAAGGCTCGTTAACTCTTTTTGTGCTGTGCTTTAACTGATAATATGTGACTTGCTCATCATCGTGCTCATCCGATTTACTATACTCAGAAACATCTATATTATACTCTCCCGCCTTAGTACGCTCTTTTGACCCCTCAATTACTATTTGTTTAACTATTGAGGAAGGGTAGACCATTTTTAAACATCGACGCGCAGCCCATCGATAATGGAAGGCATCTCCTGCTCGAGAATACCTTACAGAATCAGTGTAAAATATATTAGAAGAGGTCATTATTTTTAGAAGTATATGAGGGGGTATATGGCACTTTCGATATGCTATTTATGAACTTATCAGACTCAAAATAACATACACCGATAATCCGCTTTAGTTATTAATTAATACAATCGTATTTCTAGTTCATAAGATTTTGAGGAGTATAGATAGTTAAAGTATCCACTTACCTTCTCCTCGAACTTATTGGTCAATGCACTCAATTTATTTCTAATACTCATTGATTTATTTTATTAAAGATCAATTGACTTGCATAGTCTAATGCTTGTTCATCAGGTCTAAATCTTCGATTGATATCAAGCCATCTATAAATAAAATCCTTAAGATTTTCTTTTTGAGTTTCTATCTGTTCGCAATCTAATGCATCGATTATTCTCCCCGAGTACTTATAGATTTCGCTTTCCTCCCCCCATGTCATTTTTGAATACTCTTTGAATCTTAGAAATTCTTTAACGATTTCAACTCTTATCTCATCACTGATCTGAAATTTAATAGTTGAGATAAAATGGAAAAAAATATTCAAATATCTTTGTCTGATAGATTCCTCAAATGACTTAAATTTGATAGCTCTTAGCAGATATAAGATTGCTTCTTCCGAGTTTTTCTCTACATCATGAACCTGATGAATAATGAAATAGATTTCAAACAACTCATCATCGGATAAACTTATCTCTGTACCAGCCTCAAAACTCTTCAATTCTTCTAAAGTTAAACTTTCCTTGGTATATATATTACCTACATGTATCTGTGCGTATGGGTTTCCGTTGTATCCAAATCCAGCTTGTTTAAGAATCCCAAGAATCCGTAATAGTTCTTTTTTTTTCATATCGAAATTCACCTAAAACATCCGGATATCAATTTACACTTAGTTTTGTTTTTAGCTTAATTAACTGTTGCTCACTTAAGATTTCTTTAAACAGATCGTAATTCTCTTTATATATATCAGATGTTATGATCAATTCTTCTCTTTTATTAGTAGCCAATCTCTTTATGATTTCTGCAATACCTTGATATTTATATTCTTTGAATAAATCTAAAAGCCAAGCTGAAATATTATGTTTTGTCAAAAATTGAACCAACTCATCTAATAATTCTTCATCATTAGGCGAGTCTAAAAAGTTCATCAACGCTTTCGAGCCATCAAATGCCTCTGAACCCATAAATTCATTCTTCATATGTGGCATTGTTAATAGTTTGAATATTAATATCCTTGAAAATGTTATTGGGTCATTCTCATATTTTTTTGCCCAAATAAAGATTTCCTCATTTACTTTGCCATAGTTATCGATACTTAAGCTCTGATCTTTCTGGTAGTAAATTTCAAGGAATATTAGTGTCTCCATATAACTTCCAATACTCGTCTCACTTTGAGAATTTTTAGGGTCTATCTTGGAGTAAATTTGTTCGATTAAATCGAATAGATCTGAGGATTCAATTTCAAAAATCCATTTCAAAAAAGGAATGAAACTACTTTGATAGTAAGTGTAGTCATTCTGATGTAATCTCTTTATTAACTCTTCAATTAGCTCAGAAAACTGTATTTCCGTTTTCAAACACCTCACAAACTCTGAGTCTCCTCTTTCCAATGAGTAAACCCCTAAAATTTTGATATAATCATGTAATCCAAACGGAACTTTAAAGTAGTACTCAAAAAGTGATCTACTTTCATTGTCTTCCTTGAAATGATTAAATACTGAGTGAATTGACTCGCCCCATGATTCAATGGTTATGTCGTCTTGAGCAACCTCTGGATTTCCAAAATTTGAAAAAAGGTCTATTACCTTTTTTAGAACTGTAAGCTTATCGTTTGATTTTTCGATTATAGTAATCAATGAATCCCCAATATGACTTCTTATGTAACCAAAGTGTTCCAATGCAATTAATTTTTGAGTGATATCTCTCCATAGTGTCAATTCAAAAATTCTAGGTGTACTTAAATTTTCTAATAGCTCAACAGTGTTGAAAAAAAGATCAGTATCACTAGCATGAAGGGAATCCATTAAATGCTCTAAAGTTTCCCAAAATCCTTCGAAGCCTTTGATTTTATCTAAATCAAATATGCCTCTCTTACCTTTCTTTAGTGCTGGCATAATTTCTTCTGTTAGAAGAGTATGAACCACTTTATTGGCATCAGTGTTATAATGAATGGACAATAATTCCTTCTTCCATTCTGGATAGTTAATTAGAACTGTTATTCTTTGCCTATCCAGCTGCTTAAGATACTCTATCTTGTTATACGACCTTGAGAACTCAGAACTAACTAAGCAATATAATGCTAAGATCGAAAGTGGTTTTTCATCTCTCCAAGTTCTCACTAAAGCATTTAGATCATTAATAAATCGCTTAATAACTCTTGGTGTTGGATTACCTTTTCTCCCCTCAATGGTATACAGTATTTGAAACAACCTATAGATTGTGTGACTATCTGTTTCAGATATGGATGGTAAGGATAGTTTTAATCCCTCGATTAAGAATTTTTTCCACTCTACCATAAGAGGTTTAGAGACTTTAAAAACAACTTGGAATACTTTATCTATAAAGTCAGCTTCATCCCCAAAATGGTTTTTATCGAAGTAAGTCTTCTTAAAATCAAATGGAGCAATTACCCACACTTTTTCATGAGATTTATAAAACTTTAGGCTCTCTTGATTTAAAAAAGAAATCAATCCTGACCAAACATTAATTGAGCTATCCTCGGATAACCGATCCAGATTATCTATAACTATAACCAAACTACTTTTACTGTCTGTCAAAGCTCCATCAATTATTTTGATCAGTAGTTTTCGAAATTCTATTGATGTTGGATCTGGATTGGAAGAAATCTCAGATTTAGTTGATGTTAATGTCTTACTTATAAAAACATTAAAAAGATCACTTTCTCCTTCCCCTCTATTTACTAGATGACTTATTAGCAAAATCAATAATGGAACTATCCAAAATGTTATAAATAATACAGCGAACCACTGAGACGAGTCCATAAATAATAATTGCTTTGAGTAGCCAGAACTGTCAAAAAGGTTCTCAATAATTTTCGCCATCGCTAACAATACAATAGGAGCAAAAAAAGTAAACAGTGCCGCTATCCGACCCGCAATAGTTAATTTCGGTTCTGTCGTATTATTTGTAATAGTTTTCTTCTTCTGTATGATTTCAATATCTGTATCAAATTCATTCCCAATTAGTTTTTCGTTCTTAAGAAAAAAATGTAGTTCTTCTATAAAAGATCTTCTTGTTGGGTCAGTTTGGTGTCTCCATGTATCATATATAAATAAATGATACTTATTCTTTTTAGAACTACTATCTCTTAATTTTTTTTCAAGTAACTTAATGACTGTTGACTTTCCGCTACCATAATCTCCTGATATTGCTATTGACTTCCCACCTTTCTCTTCTATAATTAAATTGCTTATAGCTTTAGCTATTCTATCATGCCCCCCTATTTCATCAACCCCCGAAGGAAAGTCATCTAATAATTTTGTTTTCATATTTATCTTTTCTTGAAACTTAAAACTATAATTAAATCAAGAAAAAGCAATTGTTTCTGCTATAAACGTTGTTCAATACGAACCAAATAAAACTTATAAATGGAAATAAGCTCAAGTAACTTACTTCACCATACAAGAACCTTTGAAAATCTTTTAAGCATTATTCAATACGGTTTTGAGCATAGAGTAGTTCATGAAAGCCTTCCTTTTTCAGAACCACCCTCTTCTATGCTTAACATACCAGGTTTAATTAGATATGACTATGAATTCAGAGCTGTTTGTTTTACTGATTTACCCACGGACAGGATAGTAAATCATATTGAGCAGTACGGAAAATATATCATAGGTTTGACTAAAGACTGGGGTAAGTTTAATGGGGTTACACCTATTCGTTACGTTCATCATTATACACCAGATCTTTACAACACTACTTTCCAATACATCAGAAATTTTGTGGAAAATTTTCCTGGTAGTAAATCCAATATTATTGAGACAGTTAACGAAATATTAGAAGAATCTGGTCTTGAGAACCCAATTACAACTGAGGATATAGAAGGACTGCCAAAAAAAATTCAATACCTGTTTGAAGGGTACAATACTATGATCAAAGACATTTGTTTTCATATATATACCCATCTCGGTTTAATGAGAATCTCAGAAGAGGACAAGTGGAATGAAAAGTTGGGAATACATGAAAGAAAAAACTATTACAATGAAAGAGAGTGGAGGTCTTTAGATCTTGATGGAGAAAAAGGAAATTTAGAGTTTTATGATAGTGACATCTCCTTTATTTATGTAATAACAGAAAAAGAGAAAAATGACTTGATAGAATTCTTTAAAAAGAGTAGAACTGAGTACAGAAATCAAAAACTAGATGAATTAAAAAATAAAATTCGACTTGTCTCTGAGCTTCAACAAACAAACCAAGATTGATTTGATTAACCTATATTTTCCAGTGCTTTTTTAACCTTTTGTACTGTACCTGTACTCTTTCTCGTTAGCTTAGCAATCCTGCGTATAGATTCCCCCCGATTTAACTCTTTGACTATATCTGAATGTTTCTTGATTAACTCAGCATCTGAAAGAGTAGATCCTTCTGCCCTTCCTAAATATTTACCTTCAGCTTTAGCTCTTTCAATACCCTCACGTTGGGTTTCTCTCCTATTATTATAATCTATTTCTGCAATTGTGCTCAGAACCGAAACAAGTAGTTTAGCTACAGGATTCTGTTCACCATTTTCAAGCAATGTACTTAAACCCTCTTTCTTTGAAATTACATTCACTCCGAGTTTGGTAAAAGTCTTTATAGTCTGGAGAACGTTAATCGCATCTCTACCTAACCGATCTATGGAATGAACCTCAACTTCTTTAATTAAACCTGTTTTTGCATCTGATATTAGTTTGCTTCCTTTAGGCCTTTCTTCAAATGGTACCATCCCAGAGATTTTATCCCAGTATATTTTACCCTCCTTTCCCTCAATTTGTCGACTTAAATTCTGTTCAAAAGTTGATACTCGTACATAAGTAGCTCTCATATAGTTTGTTTTAGATTAGCGTGTCAAAAATAGAGCTATGTGCTAAAAATCCCAATTAGACATTTCTAAGCTAGATTTGAGATTCCCTAAATCGTAGGATTTAAAACTATACCTCAAAAACAGTACGCAAAATTAATCTACTCCTTTTAATGTTTTCAGGATTTATGTTTATTCAGCTTAGGCTTTAGTTTTTTAGTTTAAGGATTATATAATTGGGGTTTAAATACTTGAGGGATAAAAAATAATTTGATGGAACTATTCGAAAACTTACTTCCTGCTATCACAACCATTATTGGGGGTGTACTTGGGTATTTTGCAAATTACTTTATTGAGAAAAAAAACTATAAGAGACAGGAAAAAAATCTACAGGAAGAACGTTTAATGAAATTGTCAGATGAATTCATTGAAATCCTCGACTCTCTTGGTAATTACTTTAATGATACAATAGCAATAGTATCGGATCTTGAAGGAATAAGAATAACCAAAAAAATTGAAAAGGAATTTGATGAGGAAATTGTTGCAGTTACTGATAAATTCAATGAATACCAGAGAAAAGCAAATGTGGCAGCATATAAGTTCCGTTTTGGACAATTAGTTGATATTCAGGAAGACCTTAATGCGCTTTACGGTTTTTTAAGAGAATTGGATAATTTTTTAGATAAAAAAGATGAGAGATTTTTCTTCATCCCAATTAAACAAAAGGATGTTGAGTATTTAGAAGATCTCAACGAAAGATTTGACAAAGTAGAAGATGTCATAATGGATAAAATGGCTTTATTTTATCAAACAAGATTTTTACCTCAGAAATAGGTATAGCTACGTCTAATAAATCTTACTCAATTCTATTTTATTAAGAATGAAAGCTACTTGAAAAATCTTTTTTCTAATGCTTTCTACACGTAGCTAGAAGGCGTAGTAGACATATTACTTTCCATTTTTTTAATACCCCTCCCCAAAAAATTGTTTCTGTTATAATTAACTGAAAAATTAATTATGAATAGAAATGAATTAGAAGCTCAGCTCAAAAAAGAGTTGATGCAAAATATATGGGACTTAATTTTTGGTACAGGGATATTGGGGTTATTTAATAAGGGCAGCAAAGAAAAAATCATCAATATTTTTCGATTCGAAGAAGATGAATTCGTCGGTATCAATTCATGTCAGGAATATGATAAGTGGCATACCCATATGGTAGGTTATTACCATAAGAAACTAATACCCATATACAAAGAGAATCAAAAAATAGACCCGCAGAATCCATACACATATACTACCAAGATTTTTAACCAATTCATCAAACTCTATTTACTACAGATTGTTGTTGCTGACCCTTTCACTTATGGAAAATTCTTTGAATATGCTCACCCAATATTCTCAAATAAATTCCTAAAAGCATTAGTTACAGATGCTAAATCATTAACTGAATTCGATAAAGAACTATATGAAGACTATGTTGGATTGTACCGCCTACTTATTAAAGACCCTTTATCGGATATACAAGCATACCAAACTGTTACCTTGATTGAAGGAATTAATATCTAACTGTTGTAAAACTTCTTTTGATTTATATACTCATCAAAAGCTGCATATAGCCTTAGCCATGATGACTTATGCTCTCTTTTAAATTCAAAGTATTTCCCACCTAAGATGAATAAAAAAATCAATGAGATCGTACCAATTACTCCCCCAATAGAGAATGCAATTATTATTACAAAACAATAGAATAGTGCTAAGAATGGAATGATTTTTATCTTTCTATATATATGCTTTATCTTTTTATACTCTTTTGAAAACTCTTTTAGTTCATCTCCTTTTAAATCCGTTGCCTCTTCAATAAATGTAAACCTAGAATTAATTAACTCCTTTACTTTGGAATCCCCTAAGTTCAATAGATAATGTTTAACTAAAAATCCTTTGAATTCATTAGTTGTAAAAACATAACTACAACAAATCCTCCATCTATCAAATATTTTTAAAGCTAATTCTTGTAACTCCTTATTTTCTAGCTGTACTGAGTTTAATCTCGTAGCGATCTGTGCACCACTTACTAAATTACTTAGTAAATCTGCATAAGATTTATCAAGAATAATATTAATGCGGTCAAGTTCTGATTGAAAAAAAAGTTCTTTCTTACTTTTATTTGAATACTCGTTATAAAATCCAAAGACAGTACTTGCGAGACCTATATTTTTCAAGCTCTTTGATTCAACTGTTACATAAGTTAACCCACCAATGAGTTGAGAAGCTGAACTTATACCATCAGATTGTTTTAGAATTTTTGCAATTCTTATTTCTTCTTGTTGTTTTTCATTCTCTTTCTCAATCAACACATAAGAGATACCATACATTACTTGCATAGTACTATTAAGCATGGACAAGTAAACTAATGAAATCAAACTAAAGGCTTCTTTTTCTGTATCTAAACTCACTAGCCTAGTTAATTGCTCTAGATACTCATTAATTTTGCTTTCTTTTTCTAGAGAATTAAAATCAAATGTGTGATAGAATGTTTTCATTATTGAATAAGCAATTCTATTCTTAGCTAAAAAACCATTTGAATTCATCTTTGCATTTATACTGTCAAAATCTCGGGATTCTAAATCGAGAAGTATAATCTCGAGTTCATCTTCACTAGCTTTATATGAAAAGTATTCTTTAAAAAACGATGAGAATAGCTCAATTATAGATTTACTAAAATCCTGAGGCTGATCTTTTTCATTTAACATATTTGCATCATCCAGTCCTAAGTAAACATTTCATTTATATATTTTATTTAAAATATAATAAAACTAATGCTATAGTTTATGGTTTAGATTTTAAGTCTACTGTACCCTGTTAGGGTGAAAAAAATAGATGGATTAAATAAGGCAGTCGGTGAAACAATCAGAGAGCTGAGAGTTCTAAAAAATCTTTCTCAAGAAGAATTAGCAGATAGATGTGATACAAGTGCAGTATATATATCTGAAATTGAAAGAGGAACAAAAAACCCAACAGTATCATCCCTTATGGTAATAGCGCTCTCTTTTGATTTGAAAATGAGTGAGTTAGTAAGTGAAGTTGAAAAAAAGATTAATTATATAGCCTGACCTTATCCCTCTTTCTTTTTTAAAAGTTTATCTACCTCTGCAACATCAATTACTGTATTTGTAGTGATTTCTAATATTCCAGTACTCGGATCAAATACTTGGAATTTACCCATCCTTGATAAATTTGATGTATATATATAATTATCCAATATATATTTCTCCTCTAAACCAAGTTTCCAAGCTGACGCATAAAATTTCATTGCTAATTCTGGATTATCTATTTGGTAACTAAGATCTCCCATAAAACTAAAATAACTTGCTTTGACTTTATTATGATCAACACCCAAATAGTCAACTGTAGCAACCATTGTGCTTATTAGATCATATAGATCATTTTCTAACGATAACGAATCATAATTAAATTTTGGATATTCTATATCCAATTTGGTTCTATAAAATTTAGACTCAGAATAGTCTTTTATAAGATTTGCTACATATATTTTTTTAAAATCTTTATCTACTCCAAAAAGTAATTCTTCATCTATACTCACTCCGTTACTCTGCTTAACTATTTCGTCAAAATCTAAATTTTGTTGATTTTCAGAAATAAAAGAATTCAGTTTTCTGTTTAGCAAATTTTCCGAAAATGCAAACGCATTTCTAGCAAGTTCAAATTCATTATTTCGATAAGCTTTAGCACCAATGTTATATGCTTTTCTACCGATTGACTCATAATTAATGCTAGAAAAGAAATTACTTACTATGAATGGATCTTTAATCCGTTGAATTATTGCATTCAATAATTTACAACTGATTGAATTATTAATGTCCAATTTATTTTGCATTTCATCTCTTAACATCAGACTCCAAGCAAACAATTCTAGATTGGTCAATTCATTTCCACTTCCCTCTTTCAAATATTGAGAAAGCTCGATCTCAGATATGCTTCCAGATAACAATTTATCATGTATTCCTATTAACTTTGTGCTTGGTGGTACTTTAGATAGGATTTCTTTGTGCGAAGTAGAAGGCAAATAAAACCCAAAATGATTACCTAATCTATAACGAATCAATGTTCCATCAACTTTACCGTATTTATTAATTAAAGGCCCACCACTATGACCTGGGTATGTTGTATGTTCAATCTGAATCGTACCATCTTTATCTCTATCTACTACAGGTCCTTCAAATCTTTTTAAATTTTCATACTCTTCTTCAGGATACCCCAAAGAAATAGGTTTTTCATCCAACAGAATTACACCGAAATCAAAATCAATCGGACGGATAAATTCTTTTACATCTATCCAGCTAGAATCTTCCACAATTTTTAACAGTGCAACATCAATATATTTCTCTGAGTTATATGCTATAATCTCGAATTCAAACTCAGGGCTTAACTCTCCTAATCTTGGTATATTTCCAACAACCTTTTGACTTGCATTAATTGAGTTTTTAATTGTATGATATGCAGTTATAAAGTAGCCTCTATCATCGATTAAATAACCTGTTCCTTTTTCTGACCGATCTTCAGGCTGGATTATTGCAATAGAGTTTCCGAAGTAATCAAATACCGAGACTGTATTAATAGAATTATAAGATTCATAATCCTCACAATAATTTTGTGCCTGAGCGGTAGTACTTCCAGAATAAACTATAAGAATGAAAGCATTTAGTTTTAAAAAGCTCTTCAATCTTCTTTACCAAATTCAATTTTGATTGTATGTACTGCTCTTGTTGATAAGTCTCCACTTAATTCAGTTGATACTGGGGTAATTTCAAACTCTAAACCAGCAGAATTACTCTTTTGCACAACAAAGTTAAGTTGTACAACTAGATTTGATAACATAAGTGATAAATCTTGGTTTCCACTTAAACACGCTCCTTCAGTGGCAGCCACAATTAAACTAGTGAGTTGTTCAACAACGCTACTTGACGCTTCAAAGGTATTATCTTTAGGTGGTTTTAAGGTTAAAATCATTTTTTGTGTTTTTTCTTTAGTAATCTTTTTCCCAAAAGAGAAAACGAATATTTTAATTTTACCTCCTACCTCTTTTGTAGTAATCCCTTCAAAAGTAATTTCTACATTCTTGAGTGGGGGCAATGTTTCTTCATTGCAAACACTTAAGACTTTTTCTTGACCTAGAACAATTGCTTTTTTGGCTACATCAATAACCTTTGAAACTTCAAATGAATCTTGTCCATTTATAGTACTGGATGTGAAGACCAAATAGAAAAGTACTAATAGTGATTTGTTTACCTTTTTATTCATAATTGTATCCCATTTGAATTTGTATTTAATCATAATCACTTAAATTTATGTTCATTATTAATAATGGTATGATTTAATATTGTCAATACGTATAAATACTTATTCTTAATACACAATTTTATTAAACGTAAATTCTTTTACTGATGCTAAAAAAATTTAATTCCAGCTCTCTGTGATCAACAGGTAGCTTTCGATACTTAAAACTGGAAGAGCTTATTTGGTGAGATATTGGCAATTATGATTACCTAAGAAAATTAAAAAAAGAAACCGTTACCTCAATCAACCAAAAGCTCTCCAAACTTACTGGTTTAACTTTCGAATTTATTCGACATCAGAAATGCCCTAAAAATGACAGAAGGTGTTTATATGAGATAGAAAAAAAACACCTAGCCCTAATCTGATATCTCTCCATATTTGTAAGCGGCCTCAATTAGCTTTTCCCACCCGTCTCCCGAAAATTTAAGCGGATCATAACCTCGAGGTAAAATAATCCCCATTGGCTTAACTTTCCTTAAATCAAGATCTGTTGCCACTCTCCACTCTCTTTCATGCATAAAATTGAAATACTTACCAGTATTTGTTGTCTGCGGAGTTCTTATTAGTTGAAGGAAAGGTTTTACAGATTCAGCAAACCCACCATTCTTTTCTTGTTCAGTTCTTAAAAAATCAGTGACATGAATTATGGGTTGTCCACCATTCTCTAAAATCTGTTTTTTTTCAAAGGCTATCCCATAATCTCCATGTCTTTTCCTGATTTCTTTAGAATAGACTATTGGAGTTTCAGTAAAACAAATAGCCTTTTTGCTGTACAATCCTGTATTTGAGGCTCTAATTGTATTATCCTTTAAGATTGATGCTAGTTCATCCCTCGAACAAAAATGAATTAGTATGTCCCAGTAATCAGGTCTGTCCTTTCTTTTTTGAGCTGCGGTGCTTTTTCCACCAGTATGATCTAAATATTCATAGATTCTATAAAAAAAGGAACCGATTATATGAATATTGGAATCAGGAATATGCTTTCCACAATTTGGGCAACCTGTGTAAACATAATTCCCAACTTCCTCCCATGGTGTACTCTCTTCCCAACTACACATAGTACATCCCACATTTATATTTCCAGGATTTACGCTTTTCAATTGGGCATCACATTGTGGACATAAATTAAATTCAAGAATTTCATCTAACTCTGATTCATTTACATCAATAATGTGTTTATTTAAGCATTCAATCTTATAAATCATTTGGTTTTAATTTTCCCATTTATAGATTCAATATCTGCTAATTACACAGGTACGCATTACTAATAAATTGGTTCCTAAAACAAGCTTTTAAATTCTTAGCCGATTTATAAATATCAGATTTATTTATAAAATATAATCTGTTCTCTTTTTCTATCGGTTGATAGATAAAGTGGCTTTTGAAACAATCGAAATCTCTAAGCCTATCCTTATTGACAGGCGGATATTTATAAAGAAAAGCTATTGGGTTTTTATTCAAGGACTTAAAGAAAATCTGTTTCGAATCTTCGTTCAACCCATAAAATACTATGTTCTGAATGCCCAATAGAAAGAAAAATTCCTCACGATTCATTTAAGTAAAATTGAGTTCTGAGAGAAAGGAAAAGTTTGACCCACATCTACTATTGCTTTTTCTATTCGAGTCGATCTGGACTTAATTTTGAAATATTTCTTAGCTTTTTGAAGGTCTTTGGAGAGAGAGTTTTTCTTATAGGGCATTCAATTTAGGCCATGGTTAAATACGAATAACCCTAAGTTATTCGGGCCCTTAAAGATACATACTTAAATCTTATGCCGCTTTTAGAGTTTTATAATTGTTTTGAAACATATCTCTCAATAATTCAAAAAGAATAAAATTTTTCTCCTTCTTCATTAAAGCCAAAAAGGAATACTCTATCGACCTTCTATTTTTGTAATAACTTGAGCTTTCGTTAAACAATGCTTCGTTTGTTCTACTTAATGTAGACGAGATGTTAACATTCTCTTTCCACTTAATACTCCCAATTGCTTCATCACTGATCTTAAACCCATACTTTTCAACCTTCCATTTTTTTAAATCTAAGCTAATATAGGTATGGGCATTTCTTTTTAGAATCTCATTTATGTCTGAAATTATGAATTTAAAGACAGTCTGCTTGTCAAGATTATCAAGTCTATTCTGCTTTAGTTTAAGTTTTTCTCGTATCTCTCTTTGATCGAAAATGTATTCGATGCGATATGTGTTAATGAACTCAGATTTTTTTTCTTTATTTAATTTATTATAGAACCGGATTTTCCTATCACCATTTCTATTTAAAAAGTATCCAGTACTCAAAGACTTATCGAATTCTGGAATTTTATACCTCACATTTAAATTTGCGATTATACTTGTCAGATTATGAGCAAGCCAAAAAAAATCTTCATCCGGAATACTATCATCAAATTTTATATCAACCGCTGGTTGCAAATCTTTCAACTTAATATGACTTCTGCTAACTGGAACTTTAAGTATTCTCAGAATAATTTTTTCTACTACTTCCTTACCATATTTTCTATGGGGCAAATCTAATTCAAGTAAATCTAATAGCTTTTGTAAGCTCGAAATCCTAATTGTTAGGTAGTTATTCCCGAAATTTTTATATGACTTACGAAGTGTTACCAGTTTTCCCAAATCTTCATAAGTATATTGTTGGAACCCAAAATTTTTCTCATAAAAATTAGCTTTTCTATCTCGTATTAATCCAGTAAATCCATAGAAACTCTCATTCACTAACTCTGGAATAGAGGTTTTCTTTGTCACTTTTACTGATACTAATATTGTATCTATAACCTCACTAATACCAATAATTGATTTTTTTAAAGATTTTATATTATGACTAATAGTTGCTTTCTCGTTTTCTTCCCCTTTAAGCCATCCTCTCATTACACTTTTAATTTTAATTAGATTTATAGAACTCCCCACCCCTATCAGTTATTATATTCCCACCAAAAAAATCATTTCTATATGTCCAATAATGCCGTTATATACGCTCGCATTTCAACTCAAGAACAAAACAATACAATAAACGATTTAAGCCCTAACGAATCTCAGATAATTAGATGTAAGAAGTGGATTGATTACAAAGGGTTCAAATTGGCAGGTACCTACACAGATACAAAATCAGGTACTTCCATTGATAGACCTGAGTTGAATAGACTTCGATCAGATATCAAAAAGAAAAAAATTGATGTAATAGTCACTGCTAGGTTAGATCGCATTTCCAGAAATATTCGAGACTTCCACAACCTTTTAGAAGAATTGCAGAATGAGGGAGTAAAAATTGTCTGTGTAGATCAAAACATTGATACAACTTCGGACAACGGTGAATTCATAATACATCTATTAATTGTCTTAGCACAACTTGAATCAAAAACTATTAGCAATAGGACAAAAGAACAAAAAATCACAGCTATTAAAAATGGAATTTGGACAGGAGGTCAAGTCCCACTCGGTTATGATAAAACTGATAATGGTCTTATTAAAAATGAAGATGAATATGAATTGGTGAACTATATTTACGATTTATATTTAGAATTAAAATCAGATAAAAAAGTCTGTCATTTATTAAACAAAGAGGGGTTTAAGAATAAGAAATGGATATCAGATTCTGGAAGAACCATTGGAGGTAATAAATTTACTGTGGATTCCGTGAGAAGAATTTTAATGCGAAAATTGTATACAGGTTATTTTGAAGTAGATGGAGAGTTTTATCAAACAAAATTTGGAGCAGTTATAACTTCTGAAAAATTCCAAAAAGCTCAAGAAGTCAGAGAACTAAATAGAAATAATCCAAAAGGATATATTATAGGTAGTGCTCCGAATTTACTTCAAGGTATTATTACTTGTGGCTTCTGTGATGGTGCTATGACAAATTCTTATACCACAAAGAAAAGAACTGGAAAAAGATACTACTACTATAAATGCTCCACTAAAAATAAAGGGGAAACAACTAAATCACATAACCCCAAAGACCTTCCCTACAAAGCTGTTGATGATTTCACAATTTGTACAATAAGAGCTTTTCTAAACGAACCAGAAATGCTCACTGCATTTATGAAAAGATCAGAATTTAATAAAGAAGATTCTATCAAAAGCCTAAAAGATCAGATAAAAATGATTCGCAATAATAGGTTACAGTTTATTCGAGATAGAGACACAATTAGTGAGACTTTACTGAGCAATTCTAAAGGTGATTTAAGAAATCATTGGGAAAATAAATTGGACAATACTCTGAAACGAATAGATCAAATTGATCATGTTATATCAGAAAAGGAAGAAGAATTAGACTCATTGGAGAATTCGAAGCAAATAAGTGACAACCAGTATATTGAAATACTAAACGAGTTCAATTCTATTTTTCAGGACAATCCACCAGAAGTAAAAAAAGAATTTCTTAGAACCCTTATCAGAAATGTAGAATCTACAGTTACAAAAAAGCCTGATAATGGTAGTAGTGGAGAACTCAGAATAGATTATATCTGCGATCACTACCTCCTTTCAGAATGGGATGAAATAAAAAATGCGAACTCTGAGGGTATCAAAGTTCGCACTTCATTTGCGCTTGGCTCCCCGGGTTGGATTCGAACCAACGACCGATCGGTTAACAGCCGATTGCTCTGCCACTGAGCTACCGAGGAATGACAGTTTCTCCATTTTTGGAGAGCGACAAATATAAAGAGAATGTTAATCGACAGTCAACTATTAATCATACAAAAAGCGGATAATTTTTTTTAATCATTGTGGGTAGTAAACCTGCTTGAGAACAAGCCCTTTGGCTGGAGCCGTTTGAGTGGCAATCTCAGCTTCAGGATTCGAAAGAGCCTTTTTAAAATCATCACTAGATAACTTCCCTTCCCCAATTTTAATCATCGTTCCTACTAACCTTCTTACCATATTCCGTAGGAAACGATTGGCCCGTATTCTATAAATCAATGCTTCTCCATCTTCAATGAATTCAGAGGTATCTACTTTACAGATTGTCGTGAAATTATCCTCATTGAATTTTGAGAAAGGAGCAAAATCATGCTCTCCAATAACTTGAGTAGCTGCTTCCTTCATCAGGTTTATATCTGTATTTCTGGGTAAAAGAATACTATTAAAGCGATTCAGAGGAGAATATTTTTTCACTAGCTTATACTCGTATTCTCTCGAACTGGCATCAAATCGAGCATGGAAATCTGAGGCTACTTTTTCGATTGAATGAACAACTACCTCATCGCTCACAATTCTGTTTGCGCCAAAAATAAGTTTAGCAGGATCTATACCTTCAGGAATATCTACATGAGCTACCTGGCCAAGAGCATGAACTCCTGCATCGGTTCTCCCCTGCCCTATTATATCCACTGGTTGTTGTAGAATTTTTGAAAAAGCTTCTTCCAATTCACCCTCTACCGTTCTAACCTCTGGTTGTACCTGCCAACCTGAAAAATGGGTCCCATCATATTCTATAGTGAGCTTATAACGAGGCATGCCCGACTAAAAGTTGAAGCGTAAATTCGCCGTAACCCCTGGCTGCCCAAATTCATTTAAGTAAGAAAAGCTTGCTTCCGGAGCATTATTCCATGTTCTTCGAGCATGATTATAGGCACTTAATGCACTTACCAACCGGTTCACAACCATGAGTGCTGCTATGGTAGGTAATTGACTATTATTTCTATCCACTCGCTCCCTCATATCCTGGAATTGAAAACGCTGAGCATCTTCCCCCCAATTCCATCTGTTTTCAGGAATGTCAGGTAATAGATCATCCCAGTTTCTAGAGCGAAGCTGAAAATCGTTGTACTCTTCCAGGTTATCGAAGGTGGCTACTGCTAGCTTAAATTCACGGTTTCGATTAGAAATATCTGCACTGGCTTTACTCAACGCATATACATCTAACTCTCTTTCTAATTGATTGCCTCGAATGGATAAGCCTGCATAGGAGAGGATCATTGCTACATCTGCAGCCAGATGATATTGCCCTCTCGTCCAGTTTGTATTATCCACATAATGATGCCCCCAACCTGGGACTGCCAACGAACGGAGAAAAGCTGTTCTTGGAGATGGGAGTTCAGGGTTAGGGTTTAGGTCCTGAGCTGAAACAAATAGTGGAGCAAGCATGAAGCCAACGAGCACAAAGCAATTCAAAATTTTAAATTTTGAATTTAAAATTGCTTTGCGGCTCTTACTTCTACTATTCTTCATTCGCTTATTCTTCACTTTTTTTACGTTCCCTTCCCCAATGTCTGAAAATGGAAACGGTAAATCCACCCATCAGTAAGAACGTTCCAGTCCACACAACTGATATAAATGGTTTTTTCTCGGCAACTATTAGTACCCAATCTTCCTGGTATTCTTCGTCAAGTCCCGAAATGGATAGTTCAATAGAATTGCTTTCCGGTTTCACGCTTGTGAATTGAAATACAAGATCATGAGTGGCTAAATTAACCGGAGGCGACATAATAAAAGTCTGGCCTTCCTCCTCAAACAGAGCAAACAGTGGCTCTATGAGATACATTTGACCACTTGCGAAATGAAATACTTCTACCTGAGCACGCACCCCTATACTTGTATTAGCAGGAAGGTTAGATGAATCAGCCTGAACAAAATCGTTGAATGTAAACCTAAACCCTCCTACTTCTTTCGTTGAGCCTATTTCGAATTCTATTGCCTGTGCTTCAGGCTGGTCGTCGGTTGCATCGGAAGCGGGTTGAAGAAGCTCCTGCTGTCGTTCAATCTGATCATTCCGCTGTTCAACAAAGGAACTTCCGGCTACATATAGATAGATGTCACTTAACAACCCTGTTCGTACATCCGGGTCAACCGACCAGCTTACATTTCCCGGGCTAGACGTTGCAAGCATTGGATATACTTCCGGATAAAGATAAAATGGACGCCCACCATCTTTATCCTGAAATCGAATGCGGTAAGTTTGCTGGCCAGGCCTGTTTTGATTGCTCAAATCGTAGCCTTCGTAAGTGACGATATACTGATCGTTGATAATTTTTGGCTCATCAAGATTTAATTCCAGCATTTCCACTGTTTGCGAAACAGTAAAACCTTGCTCATCCTGTACTTCTCCACGCTTAACTGCAGCGTTATAGTTCTCTGTGTTTTCGTCCAAAAGAGGACGGTTGTATGCCGTAGAGGCTAGAATCCCAATCAGAAGCACTCCAAAACCAACATGCGTAAGAGAACCGCCAATGAGCTTTGTGTTTTGCATAGCCAATCTTCCAACTACCCATGAGTTCCCCACTATCGCAAAGAACCCAGCAAACAAATAAAGCATATAGTAGGCATTTCGGACACCTCCTATAATTATTGAAGCAACGGTTAGTAAAGAGGTAATCAATAATGGATAGATAAGTGCTGTAGCTAAGGTCTCTGCATCATACTTTTTCCAGAAAAGGTACTGACCCAACACGGTTAAAAACGCCATAATGATAGCAATAGGCATACTCCAGTCATTATAGAAGCTGATTTCGGGAGGGGTGGGATTATCATTAAACAATAATCCGATAATAGGAGAACTTGTTCCTAAAATGATGACCAACCCCAGAACGAATAACATTACAGCGCCGGTGAATGTCATAAACTCCCGGCTCAAAATCTTCGACTCTTTTTCCGGGGAAGGAAGTTCCTTATATCTCCAGAAGAACATCCCAAGTCCAACTCCTGTAACTACCAACATGAACACCAGAAGCTGGTTGTATAGTCCAAGATCAACAAAACTATGAACGGAAGAGTCAGATAGTATCCCTGAACGGGTCAGGAAGGTCTCATAAACAATCGCTACATAAGCAAGGATCGCAAAAATCAACGAAGACTTTTGAGCCACAGAACTCTTACGCTGTATAATCATGGTATGAATACCAGCTGTTCCTATAAGCCATGGAACCAAGGAGGCGTTTTCAACAGGATCCCATGCCCAAAAACCACCAAAGGAAAGGGTTACATAAGCCCAATATCCTCCTAGGAAAATTGCTGTCAATAAGGAAAGGTTAGCTCCAAGCGTCCATGGTAGTGCTGGACCAACCCATTCATTGTATTTTCTTTTCCAAAGGGCAGCCATAGCAAAACAATACGGAATGGTCATCATTGCAAAACCCACAAAAAGTAGTGGTGGGTGAATCATCATCCATGGGCTTTTCAGCAGATCATTTAAACCAGTTCCATCGGCAGGTATAAAGTCAGGGTTCGCCTGGATAAAAGGAGCATCCGGCATCTCTTCGGCAATCGTACGGAATGGAGAAGCACCTAAGGTCATATCTCCAAATCTCCAGCCAAGGATCATAGAAATAAGAAAGAGTTGTGTAAGACCAAGGAAAAAAAGAACAGGCGCTTTATATGGAGCTCTTGTCCACTTCATGAGTCCCAGGCCTATCAGCCATGAAAAGAAAATCCAAAGCATAAAGCTGCCTTCCTGGCCCCCATAAAAGGCAGACCACAAATATTTTGGAGCTAAATCGAGACTTGTATAGTTAAAGACGTAGTAATACTGAAACTGGTGTTTAAAAATCAGCCAAACTAACATTGCAGAAGCAACGATCATAAAGAAACCTTTGAAAACGAAAAGCCAGTTTCCAACTTTTAGCTTCTTTTCATCCTCGTCCTTTGCAGCCAGGTAATAGTAAATGAGGGAAGCCAGGCAAAACAGGAAAGAAAAGGTGATCGTAAGCTTTCCCAGTATTCCAAAGACAGGTCCTACTTCTGCCATATGTTAACTCTCAGAAGCTTTTACGTAATCAGATGGGTCAGCACTATTATACTTTGATGGGCACTTCATCAACATCTCATTAGCGTAAAATACATCATTCCTCATCTCGCCAATCACCACCAGGCGATCAGCTTCTTCAAAATTATTAGGCTTGGGACGTGGGTAAATAACCTTTTTCACATTACCTGACTCGTCTTCCATATAGAAAGAGAATTGGAGTGTTTCTTTCGAGAACCCATATTCTTTTGAGGAATCCCATGTTCCCGGAACATGAGCGGAACTCATCTCGGTGGCAGTTTCAAAATCTGTGTATGTGCTGATGCTTTCGCCAAGGTTAAACATTAGCAATGAGGTGAAGGCTACAATGGCGATTATTCCTAGAACTACTTTAGGTTTCATTCTTTCTCTGATGGGTTAATCTTGTTTTCTAAGGATGATACTTTGGAATCCACACGAAACATGAAGAATAGCAGAACTGCCCATATAATGAGGGTGACTCCAAGTACAACAAAAATTAAATCGTTTGAGTACATAAAGCTTATGAATGCGTTAGTTTGCTCCATTTCTGCTCCGCTCCACTTTGGAGCATAGGCCTGGGTTAGGGTATCAACGACGGCAACTGAATCTTCTTGCATCGAATTCCTTTAACAGTTCAAATTTATGAATTTTCTATTCTTGTTTGAAGAGATTTATACCGGTGTGTGATGTCATAAATCCAAAATGCTACACCAATAAAACCGATCATTGCGGGATATAGGATAAAGCGTATTTCCGGAGCGGTAATCTCGCTAAATGCAGGGTTCCCATCGGCTCCCGGGTGCAGACTGGTTAACTGCCTTGGTACCACATACAACAGGAAGGGTACCGTAGTAACAGCAAAGATGTTATAAACGGCTGAAATCTTAGCTCTTTTTTCTTCATCATCGAATGCCGATCTGAGCACGAAATAGGCTACATAAATCATCATTGCCAAAGCAGCGAGATTCATTTTTGGTTCTGCAAATGTCCACCAGGTACCCCAGGTAAAACGAGCCCAGAGAGAACCGGTTAACAAACCACATAACCCAAATACCATTCCAACTCTGGCAGCAGACTCTGCTTTAATATCAAAAACAGGGTTAGGAGAATTGAGCTGACGTATGCTATACACAAAACTAACGGTGAACATTGAGAACATTGCCATCCACATAGGAACATGGAAAAAAATGTTTCTAGCCGTCTGTTCAAGAATCGGTATTCGGGGAATTTGGATGAGTATTCCTGCTGCTATTACCAATGTCATCCAAAGTGCTACGACGTATTTCCAGGCTTTCAATCAAGTATCATTTAATTCGGGCCAAAGATAGGGAAAACCCAAAATAAAGTCCCTGAAAAGAGTGTAAATAAGCCTCAGTTTACCCCTCCTGTTTCAAATTCTTACAAATAGTGTGAACATGATTTAGTATTGTAGGATGCTAACTACACACCAAAAAGCTACTATGAAAATTTTCGCACTAACGGTTCGGGGTATCCTTGCCCTATCCATTATTATTTTGTTCTCAACGAACAGTTCTGCGCAAAAAGCAAATTTCGAACAAGCAGAACGCTTTACCTCTCAAAAAGTAGGTAAACTAATTGGCTCAACGAATGTATTCCCAAGATGGATTGAAGACACCAACCAGTTTTGGTATGAATACGAAACCGATGAAGGAACCAACTGGTATTTTGTAGATCCTGAGCGAGCAAACCAACGCCTCCTTTTTGACCAGGATGAACTGGCTATGAAATTGGCTGAAACCTTCAACCGTCCTTTCAATGCGAAAGATCTTGACCTTAACGACTTCGATTATGATGAGAATCGAAACCGATTCACCTTCCATGTAGATAGCATCGAGTTTATCTATAACCTAAATGGTAATCAGTTAGTAAAGGGCGACTCTCTCGGAAAAGACCCTGATGATAACTGGGCTACCTACTCGCCTGATAGTACCTGGATGGCTTATGCCAAGAACCATAATCTCTTTGTAAAGAAAAAAGATGATCCGGACTCTCTGGAAATACAGCTTACTACTGATGGAGAGCGCTGGTACAGCTACCAGGCCAATGATGGAGATACTACTTCCAATAAGAAGCTTCGTTCAAGGGCTAACTGGTTCGAAGATTCAAAAAAGTTTTATGTACGCCGCCAGGATAAAAGAAAAGTGGATGAATTATGGGTGATCAACTCCCTTGCTAAGCGACCAAGGCTGGAAACCTATAAATATCCTATGCCCGGTGAAGAAGATTTATATGTAGATGAAGTATTCGTATTTGATCCTGAGGCTCAGACATCCGTTCGTTTAGATACCGATAAATGGGAAGATCAGGCACTTGGCGGAGCATATTTCAATGATGGCGGTTTTTATGAAACCTATCGCTCGGATTACCTCTACCTGATTCGACGCGACCGTACCTGGAGTAAGATTGATGTACTAAAGGCAAATACGGTCACTGGAGAAGTAGAAGTACTTTTCCATGAAGAAAGTAAGCCCTACTTCAATACACGCTTTGCACAATTAGGCATAATAAACTTCGGAGAAGAGTTTATCTGGTGGAGCGAACGTACCGGGTGGGGACAGCTATATCGATACGACAGTGAAGGAAACCTCAAAAACCGCATCACTACCGGCCCTTATGTAGTGGGGGATATTCAACGAATTGATACTACTGCTCAAACCATTTACTTCACAGCTTATGGTAAAGAAGAAGGCAAGCATCCATATTTCCAGCATTTGTACTCTGTTCGCTTCGATGGATCGCGAATGAATCACCTCACCCCGGAAGATGCTAACCACAGCATTATTGCTTCTGAAGAAGGAAACTTCTTTGTAGATCGTTACTCCAGAATCGATCACCCTACAACTAATGTGGTGCGAAATGCAGCTGGAGAGGTGATTATCAATCTTCAGCAGGTTGATGTGTCCCCATTAAAAGAGCTTGGTTGGAAAGCGCCGGAGAGCTTCATGGTCAAAGCCGCCGATGGGCACACCGATATATATGGAGTGATGTGGAAACCTTTTGATTTCGATTCTACAAAACAATACCCGATTATTTCTTATGTATATCCGGGTCCACAGGTTGAACCTTTCCCAACTTCATTCACTTATTTTGGTTCAGCAGGGCGCAACCAGACATTAGCACAACTTGGTTTTGTAGTCGTAGCCTTTGGTCAGCGTGGTGGTAGCCCAATTAGATCGAAATACTACCATAACTTCGGATACGGAGACATGAGAGATTATCCATTGGCGGATAACAAGTATGGCATCGAACAGCTTGCTTCTCGTCATTCATTCATTGATGAGTCCAGGGTAGGAATCTTTGGCCATTCCGGAGGTGGATTCATGTCCACAGCAGCCTTGCTTACTTATCCCGAATTTTACGATGTAGCGGTTTCAAGTGCCGGTAACCACGATAATAACGTGTATAACGTTTGGTGGAGCGAAGTTCATAACGGAGTAACTGAAAAAAGGAAAACCGTTAAGAAAATGAATGCGGACAGTGTTGAGGTTGAAGAAGAAGTCATCACCTTTGATGCTCCGATTGAAACAAATGCGGCACTTGCTGAAAACCTTGAAGGTCACCTCCTCCTTGTTCATGGAGATATGGATAGTAATGTACACCCGGCTAATACTATCCGCCTTGCCGATGCGCTCATTAAAGCAGGAAAGCGATTTGATATGATGATCCTTCCTGGCCGTCGCCATGGCTTTGGCCCTTATCAACCGTACTTCAACCGAATGATGTGGTATTACTTCGCCGAGCACCTACTTGACGACTACCGCACAAATATTGACTTCAATATCCCTGAAGACGACTAGATGAAGTAAGAACAAAGAATATTCATTGAAGAAGTAAGAGTGGCTTTTCACTCTTACTTCTTTATTCTTCAATCGATATTCTTAATTCATTCGCTCAATCCCTATCATCAAGCCTCTTAGCTCCGCCAATCCTCTCAACCTTCCAATAGCAGAGTATCCGTGGAATTTTACTTCCTTATTTAGATCATCAAGCATTTGATGTCCATGATCAGGCCGGAATGGAATTTGATCATCCTCTCTTCCTTCTTCTTTTCTTCTCCTGGATTCCTTCAATAGAGCATTCATCACCTCAAACATATCTACACTTCCATCTAAATGGTCAGACTCATGAAAACTCCCGTCTGCTTCCCGTTGAATATTTCGAAGATGTACAAAGTGAATATGCTTCCCCAATCGATCGATGATTCCCGGCAAATCATTAGTCTTCTTTGGTCCTAAAGACCCGGTACAATAAGTGATCCCATTAGATGGACTCGGCACAGATTCTACTAACCGTTTTAAATCGCTTTCTGTTGAAACCACCCGTGGCAGTCCAAATATAGAGGCCGGAGGATCGTCAGGATGGCAGCATAACTTAATACCATATTCTTCAGCAGTAGGTATAACCTGCTCTAAAAAATAGGACAGGTTTTCCCTGAGCTTCTCTTCCGTTATCCCATCATACCCTTTCAAGTATGATTTAAATTCCTCGATTGTAAATACGTCTCCTGTTCCGGGAACTCCTTGCAATACATTATGAGTAAGAGCCTTCTTTTCATCTTCACTTAAACTCTCATAGTATTTTTTGGCTTTCGCCTGAATCTCTACGCTATGATCATGAACAGCCTGCTCCCTATTCAGAATAAAAAGATCGAATGCAGCCAGGGCTACTGCATCGTAGCGAAGAGCCCTGGAACCATCCTTATACTCATAATTCAGGCTGGTGCGGGTCCAATCCAGTACCGGCATAAAATTATAACAAACTATATTGATCCCACATTCTGACAGGTTCTTGAGTGAAATCTTGTAGTACTCAATTAGTTCATCCCTTTCGGGCAATCCTTTTTTTATGGCTTCATGAATATTCAGGCTCTCTACCACTACCCATTTTAAGTTCCTGGGCTTATTCTTTTCATTATCCCATTCTATAAGTTCTTGCTGTTTCCTGATTTCCCCTCTCTCCCACACTTCCCCAACAGGAATATGATGTAATGCATGTACTATTCCGTATGCTCCTGCCTGTTCTATATCAGATAAAGAAACTGGATCATGTTCACCATACCATCTCCAGGATTGTAACAAACTCATTTTATACCCCACTAAATGAACTAAAGCCACCATCAACAGGTAGAACTACCCCGGTGATAAAGGCTGCATCAGAACTGCAAAGAAACATGCTAGCTCCAACTACCTCTTCTTCCTTCCCAAATCTCTTCATCGGGGTATTTTGAATAATGGTTTTACCACGTTCGGTATATGAGCCATCTTCGTTCAATAATAAGAAGCGATTCTGTTCTCCGATAAAAAATCCAGGCGCAATGGCATTCACTCTTATCCCTTCACCAAATTTCAGAGCCATCTCAACTGACAATGAGCGAGTGAAATTTTCCATTGCTGCTTTAGAAGCTGAATACCCTATTACGCGGGTTATAACACGATCAACTGTCATAGAAGATATATTTAGAATCACTCCTTCTTTTTTTTCAGTAAACACTTCTCCGAATACCATACTTGGCAAAATGGTACCAAAAAGATTGAGATCCGTCACTGCTTTAAATGCATCTATTGATAAATCAAAGAATGTTTGATCCGGAGCTATAGTTGCTCCTTTTTGATTCCCTCCGGCAGCATTAATCAAAACATCGATGGTATCATAATGACTGATGATTTCCTGTTTTGCTTCTTGCAGGGATTCTACACTTAGAACATCTGCTTCCACACACAATGTTGAACTTCTGCTGGGGTCTATTTCACTGGCCTTTTTTTCAGCAACCTTCAAAGCTCTATCAAGAATTACAACCCTGGCGCCTTCTTTTACAAGCTGGCCGGCCATTTGTCCTCCTAAAGCACCCCCGCCCCCTGTTACTACTGCTACTTTGTTTTCAAATCTTTTCATCATCTAATAAGTTAGTGTGATCCCTGGCTAAAACACATACAATTATTTTTCCAAAATTAATCCAAGAATAATACATTAGGTTTGCTACCTATAAGTATATTAGGTATAATAAGTATATAAAAAACCTTTTAAAAATAGTTTTAGCCCGTTGTTGAAGTCATTCCCCCATCTACTTGCTTTAGCCATCCTTTTTTCTCTTAGCTGCTCTTCTTCTGAAGATGCTAAAGTGATTAAGCTGGGTCATGGCCTGGACACCTCACACCCGGTTCATAAGAGTATGGCCTATATGGCGGAACTGCTTGAGAAAGAGTCCCAAGGTCAAATGAAAATTCAGATATATCCAAGTCAACAGTTAGGAACAGAACGGGAACTGGTTGAACTTCTTCAAATTGGAAGTGTCGGGATCACTAAAGTATCTGCCAGTGTATTGGAAAATTTCGCCCCGATGTACAGGGTTCTAAGTATTCCATATATCTTCAAAAGTGAACAGCATCGTTTTAATGTTTTGGAAGGAGAAATCGGGCAGGAAATTCTGAATGATGGAGAAGAATTCTGGTTTCATGGCCTCTGTTTTTATGATGCAGGGAGTCGGAGTTTTTATACAAAAGATCGGCCTGTAAATACTCCGGCAGATTTGGAAGGGCTTAAAATCAGGGTTATGGAAAGTCAAACAGCCATGGATATGGTAAATTCTTTAGGTGGTTCTCCCACCCCTATTTCCTTTGGCGAGTTATATACCGCATTACAACAAGGAGTGGTTGACGGTGCTGAAAACAATCCTCCAAGCTTTTATACATCACGACACTATGAGGTAAGTAAATACTATACCATTGATGAACACACTTCTGTTCCGGATGTATTAATTATAAGTACTCACATTTGGAAAACACTCACAGAAAGTGAAAAAGAATTACTTCAACGAGTAGCATTACAATCGGCTGAATACCAGAAGCAACTTTGGAAAGAAGCCAGTGATGAAGCTATTCAAAAGGTAACCGAGGCTGGTGTTGAAATTATTTACCCTGATAAATCAGAATTCAAAGAAAGAGTAACAGGCATGTATGAGGAATACCGAAAGGATCCTATGCTGAACGAATTGATTGATAGGATTCAGGAGGTAGACGGATAATGGAAACCCTTATAAAGAAATTAGACCGGATGCTTGAGTACATCCTGGTTATCATTTTCGGATTACTGGTACTAGATGTACTCTGGCAGGTATTTAGCCGGTTTGTACTTTCTGACCCAAGTTCATTCACTGATGAACTTGCCCGGTTCCTGCTAATCTGGCTTAGTCTGTTTGGTGCAGCCTACGTATTGGGAAAAAGACTCCACCTGTCTATTGACCTTATTTCCCAAAAGCTAAATCCAAAACGGCTACTGATGCTGGATATATTCGTTCAGATCGTGATTCTTGTTTTTGTAGTGACGGTTCTTCTGGTTGGTGGATCGAGGCTGGTCTATGTGACATTATATCTTAATCAAACATCTGCGGCGCTAGGACTCCCACTTGGATATGTCTATGCCGTGCTTCCACTATGCGGAGTGATTATGAGTTTGTACACCATTCACTTCTTAATGGAGGATATTGCATCAATGAAATTACAAAACAATACGGAGGAGGAATCCTAGTGGTTGGAATAGAAAGCGTTCTTGTATTGGTTTTGGTGTTTGTGGTGCTACTCGCGATACGTGTTCCTATTGCATTTAGTATTGGAATGGCAACACTGGCAACCATATTGCTAAATGTGCAAAGCCTTCCAGCTATAACAACCATTGCTCAGCGTATGGCTACCAGCCTGGATAGTTTTACCCTCTTGGCTATCCCCTTCTTTATTCTCGCGGGGCAACTCATGAACCAGGGAGGAATCGCACAAAAGCTTATAAAATTTGCCAAAGTGCTAGTTGGAATGCTCCCGGGGGGACTAGCTTATGTAAATGTAATCGCAGCCATGTTATTTGGCGCTATTTCCGGCTCAGCAGTTGCTGCGGCATCCGCTATTGGAGGCATAATGGCTCCACAAATGGAGGAAGAGGGATATGAACCTGAATTCGGAGCTGCCGTTAACATCACTTCATCTACTACTGGATTGTTAATCCCCCCTAGTAATGTACTAATTGTATACTCCCTGGCAAGCGGAGGTGTATCTATCGCGGCGTTATTCCTTGCAGGTTACCTTCCCGGGATAATTGTAGGCCTGGGCTTGATGTTAACAGCAGGGTATATCGCATTCAGAAGAAAATACAAAGTGGCAGAAAGGGTCTCCTTTAAAACAGCCTTATTCCGTTTTGTAGATGCTGTACCAAGCCTTTTTTTAATTTTCGTGGTTATTGGTGGGATTATCGCTGGAATTTTTACAGCTACAGAAGCGGCTGCTATTGCAGTATTATATGCGCTTATCCTTTCCTTCATCTATAAGGAAATAACGATTAAGGATATCCCCGGAATCCTTCTTGACTCAGCTAAAACTACTTCCATTGTGATGCTTCTCATTGCCACTTCTATCGCAATGTCATGGGTCCTTTCGTTCGAAAATATTCCACAATCCATTTCTGAGGGCCTTCTTTCTACCGTTGAGAATGGTATCGCTATTTTGTTGATCATAAATGCAATTTTACTCTTTGTTGGTGCATTTATGGACATCACCCCTGCTATTCTCATTTTTACCCCCATCTTCCTTCCGGTAGCGGTAGAATTGGGAATTGACCCGGTTCACTTTGGGATTATCATCGTCTTTAACCTTACCGTAGGGCTATGTACTCCTCCGGTTGGTACTATTTTATTTGTTGGATGTTCAGTCGCAGGAGTACCTATCACAAAAGTGATTAGACCACTTCTACCAATGTTCATCATTATGTTAATCAGTCTTATCCTGGTCACTTTTGTACCAGAAATAAGCTTGTTCTTACCCGATCTATTTGGATACTAATTGAAAACTGAGAGATATGAGATCACGATTTCTTTCTTCTAACTATTTCATCATTTGCGGGATTGGACTACTAATAGCCGGCTGTAGCGAATCTTCCAGATATGGTTTTGTAGTTGAAAACCCCAATAATTTCAACGTTGAACATACAGCTGTATCAATTTCTTTGTCTGAGTTTCCCGAGGCCAGCATCCCCGATTATTTCCAGCTGCTTGATCAGAATGGAAATAAAATCCCTTACCAATTGGATGACCTTGATCAAGATGGAAAGCCCGACATCCTTTTTCTTCAACTTTCTTTAAAAGCTAACAGCTCATCTTCACTTTCATTTAAAAAGGTAAATGAACCCCCAAGCTTCGATTCTAAAACTGATGCCGTATTTAAGATCCGTGATGAGGCTGACCCGGAGAGTATGCAAATTGGTGAGGATTTCAGATCGGTTGATTCCTTCACAGAGCAGGAAGACCTTCAACAAGACAATGGCATTATTTTTTTGGAAGGACCTGGATGGGAATCCAATCTCATTGGCTATCGCTTCTATTTTGATGACCGTAACCGTTTCGACATTTTTGGTAAAAGCTCTTATGACCCGGCTTTAGCCAACATCACTGAAGAATACCATTCCAGAAGAGATTGGGGAGCTGATGTACTCAAAGTAAGTTCCACCTTAGGAATTGGAACTCCTGCTTTGTTCAAAGATGGTACATTTCATGCCATTGAAAAGACCGGACTAAAAACCCTGGAAATCATTGCTGATGGGCCTCTTCGATCCATTATAAAAGTAAGCTATCCGGATTGGGAAGTAGACGGAAGCTCTATGGATGCGGAGTTAGAATTGGAAATTCATGCCAATCATCGTTATACAGAAGTCCGACTAACTACAAGCGGATCTAATGACAACTTTGCAACAGGCCTCGTGATGCATCCCAATATTGAAAATATTGTTGTTAACCAATCCCCTGAAGATTCTTATATGAGTGGATATACATGGGGAAAGCAAACCGACCTGGATGAAGAATTGGGTATGGCAGTTATAATTCCCGGCTCATTAAATCCGGCTTATGAAGGAGAGATAGAAGATACTTATACGTTCAGTATGACAAGCAAAGACTCCTCAATCAGATATCTACTAATGGCGGCATGGGAATTTGAACCAGAATCAACGAATTTGGTAGATGAAACCGGATTCGAAAATTATATGAATCAAGCAGCAAACCAGTGGACCAGCCCCCTGGTAGTAACCATACAAAAATGATTATATGAGTGTTTTAGACGATTTTTCATTACAAGGCAAAACGGCACTAGTAACTGGAGCCAGCCGGGGGTTAGGACAAGCTATGGCAGTTGCTTTGGCAGAAGCTGGGGCAGTGGTTATTTGTTCAAGTTCCTCTTCAAATGGCTGTAACGAAACCGTTTCATTAATTCAGGAAAAAGGAGGACAAGCTTACCAGTTAAGTGCCGACTTGAGCAATCGAGAACAGATCGAGAAATTCATTTCTAATGTACATAGCATATCGGATTCTATAGATATTCTTGTAAATAACGCAGGAACAATAACACGACATCCCGCAGTGGAATACCCTTTAGAAGAATGGGATATGGTATTACAGGTAAATCTGTCTTCTGTTTTCCAGCTTTGCCAGGCTTTCGGAAAGAAAATGATTGAACGAGGACATGGTAAAATCATAAATATCGCTTCATTGTTATCTTATTCGGGCGGTATTACTGTCCCTGCTTATGCTTCAAGTAAGCACGGAATTGCCGGGTTGACTAAAGCCCTGGCCAATGAATGGGCGAAGTTTGGAATCCAGATAAACGCCATTGCTCCAGGTTACTTTCGAACGGATAACACTCAAGTACTTCAAAATAACCCTGAAAGAAACCGTCAAATCACAGAGCGAATACCTGCAAACAACTGGGGAGATCCCTCCGATCTTGGCGGGGCAATAGTTTTTCTCTCATCTCCAGCTAGTAACTACGTAAATGGCCATCTGCTTACTGTAGATGGAGGCTGGATGTCACGATAACCAAAATATTCAAGAATCAAATAAGCTAGAGTAAAATAAATGGTAGAACCGAAAATAATAGGTCCAAATAATTATGGAGACCACAAATCACCAGCACAACGTCGCTTCGACTCAAAGGTGCAGATACCTCGTTCAAATGAAGTTCGTTTGGTAGAAACCTTTGACGCCTTACCCGTTCTGAATAAACGAGAACCTATCATTACCGAAGAAAACTCAACCTTTAAGTTTTTACGACTGGCTCGCATTGTCTTAGATCCAAGTCAGCCAGGGTATGAGCCTCAAGCAATCTCAACAGAGAATGAAGAGCTTATTTTATACGTAAACAGAGGTTCAGTACACGTTCAAACCGAAGGAGATGACCACAAAATTACCTTGAATGTAGGAGATATAGTCTATATAGGAACCAATACCAGCATGACTCTCACTTCGGATGCATTTACTGATGTAAGCGAATTTAAGGCTGTCGACTGCAACACGTCCTATCCGATTCAGGTTATACGCCATAAGGAACTTGAAGAAACTGAATTAGCAGCCAATGTTGGAACCAAACGTCCTATGACTGTTCGTACCGTTTTTAAGTTAGTTGATGGTGCAAATGTGCAGGCTTGCAGGCTTCTTTTCGGAGATACTTTTATGGCTCAACCAGGTGGAGTAGGCAGTTACCCTCCCCACTTCCACGGTCCTGATGGTCCTTCAGGGTTTGGCAATGATGCAAAAGAAGAGATTTATCATTTCCGTGTACAATCCACTATTCCAGACGATACAGGCTACGTACTTCAAAACTGCTCTCGCCCTGGAGAAGAAGTGGGAATCTACACCCATGTTTTTGATGAGCAGGCTCTTAATGTTACTCATGGCTATCATGATACGATTGCCCCTCCTGCCATTGAGTTTATGTTTACATGGTGCCTGGCTTCTTTTACTGAAGGAAGAAGAGACTGGAGCGAGGTACTTAATAAGCCCGGTTATGACGGTGAATGGTAATTAATATGACTGGATTACATCCAACCATTTTAGAAATCCAAAAACGTGCCGCGCTTGCTGTAGTTCGGTTGCAAAACCCTGAAGATGCTACCCCGGTTACTAATGCCTTATTAGAGGGAGGAGTTTCAGGGATTGAAATCACCCTTTCCACTCCAAATACATTTGAAGTCATTGAACGTATCAGTTCAGATTTCGGAGATGAAGCCCTTGTGGGTATTGGTTCGGTTACTTCGGTAGAACAAGCTAAAAATGCCATTGAAGCCGGGGCTCGATACGTAGTCTGCCCAATATTCAAACCGGAAATAATTGCGTACACCAAAACTAAAAATGTACCTACTATTCCTGGGTGTTTTACTCCTACTGAAATCCAAACAGCGTACGAAGCAGGTGCAGAAGTAATTAAAGTATTCCCTGCGGATTCTTTGGGTATGAAGTTCTTTAAAGGTGTTTTGGCGCCTCTCCCCCATCTAAAGCTAATTCCAACGGGTGGAGTTTCACTAACTAATGCTGGCGAATGGTTAGCTCACGGAGCATGGGCCGTAGGTATTGGAAGCGCGCTTATGGATAAAAAAACCATTCAGGGGAAAAACTATTCGGTATTAACCGAGAATGCGAGAATTTTGATGCAATCAATACATGGAGAATAATTAAACTCATGGCAAAACGAGTTGTAACATTCGGAGAAATCATGTTGAGACTATCCACACCAGGTTTCAGCAGATTCGTACAAACCAATCATCTTGATGTGGTTTATGGAGGTGGAGAAGCTAACGTAGCTGTAGCACTCTCTAATTTCGGTTTGAAATCCGCTTTTATCACTAAAATTCCAACTCATGAAATCGGACAGGCCGCAGTAAATCAATTACGGAGATTTGGTGTGGATACTTCATTCATTGTTAGAGGAGGAGATCGACTGGGTATTTACTTCCTGGAGACAGGTGCAAGCCAACGCCCTTCGAAAGTAATCTATGACCGGGCAAATTCCGCGGTAACTCAAATGGAAAGTGACGAAGTAGACTGGAATGCCGCATTTGATGGCGCCAACTGGTTCCATTGGACGGGCATCACTCCTGCATTGGGAGAAACTGCACAAAAAGCCTTAAAAGATGCCTGTATTGCAGCGAAAGCCGCGGGCATCGTCATAAGCTGTGACCTGAACTTCAGGAGTAAACTATGGACTACAGAGGAAGCTCAGGTTGTGATGAATCCATTAATGGAATATGTGGATGTATGTATTGCTAATGAAGAAGATGCCGATAAAAGCCTGGGATTCAAGGCAGGAACAACTGATGTAGAATCGGCTCATTTAGATGAAGAAGGATACTATCAACTGGCCAGAGAGTTGAAAAAGCACTACGGCTTCAAAACTGTGGCAATTACCCTTCGTGAGAGTTTTTCGGCTTCCAGAAATGGCTGGAGCGCACTGCTACATGATGATAAGGATTGTATAACTCCCACCCGCTCTACCCAATACGATGTCCAACTAGTAGACCGGGTTGGCGGTGGAGATTCATTTGCAAGCGGGTTAATCTTTGGCCTCTTAACAAAAGAAAATACCCAGGATGCCCTTGAGTTTGCTGTTGCTGCTTCTTGTCTAAAACAGACTATTCCCGGTGACCTAAATTTGGTAAGCAAAGAAGAAGTGGAAAAACTGATTTCAAGTGGGGGAAGTGGGCGTGTAGAGCGTTGATAACTAATGCATTGACATGAAAACCAATAGAAGAGGATTTATTTCTAAGTCAGTAAGTGTCGGACTTGGTCTTCCCTTGATGCACTACGCCAACGCCTATAATTCTGAATCGACCTCGGCTCTAAAATCTACACTGATATATTCAAACCCTCTTTCCAGTCCCTCTGATCTCGAAGACTTTATTATAGAAGGGCAAGCTACTCTCAGTTTTCCCAACCATCGGCTGCGTATGCAAAATACACTACCCGTTTCTGAGGGAAGAAGAGCGCACTTTGTAGCCTGGTGCACCTATGATTTTCCGTCTGATATCAAGGTAGAATGGGAGTTCTACCCTATTGAGGAGCCTGGTTTATGTATGACTTTTTTTGCTGCCAAGGGAGTAAATGGGAAGGATATATTTGATGAGTCGTTAAGTGAAAGAAACGGTATTTACCCACAATACCATAGTGGAGATATTAATACCTACCATCTCTCTTATTTCAGGAGAAAACATCCTGATGAACGGTCTTTTCATACCTGCAATCTGCGAAAAAGTAAAGGGTTTGAATTAGTGGCAATGGGAGCCGATCCTATTCCCTCTGTTCCGGACACTAAACCACCCTATAAGATTTCATTGACAAAATTTAAAGATCGAATCTCTTTTTCTATTAATCGACTTGAGGTGCTGAATTGGACAGATAATCAATCACCACTATCTAACGGAAAGCTGGGCTTTCGACAAATGGCACCATTAGTGGCTGAGTACCAAAATCTTAATGTTTACGCTCTTGGCAAATGAAACGAGAGCGTTGATAATATATTAAGGTGAGTTCGAGATAAGGGATAAGATGTATTGAACTATAGTTTTTTTGTTTGCCATTTCGAGCTCATGTTACACTACATTAACCAGTTCATTTTAACTCCCAAGACACCAGGGCTTTCACAATGACTCCTGTAATAAATGCAGAATACCACCAGTTTGAAAAAATAAGAACTAACATCTTCAACAACTCTTCCCTGGCATCTATATATGTAGCTAGTGAAATTGCTGATACGATTCGAACAAATAATAGTAACCGTAAACATACTGTTCTTGGATTAGCTACAGGTTCAACTCCCATAAAAGTATATGATGAACTGGTTCGGTTGCACAAAATGGAAGGTTTGGATTTTTCAAATACCTACACCTTCAACCTGGATGAATACTATCCAATGCAAGCCGATTCCCTTCAAAGCTATGTAACCTATATGAGGGAATATCTCTTTGACCATGTGAATATCCCCAAAGATAATATTCACATTCCTGACGGTACCCTCCCAAAAGAAAAAATTATTTCTTTCTGTAAACAATATGAAGAAAAGATAGAGAATCTGGGTGGACTGGATTTACAAATACTTGGAATTGGACGAACCGGTCATATTGGTTTTAATGAACCGGGATCCTCGAAAAATTCAAAAACCCGGTTAGTAGCCCTTGATCGCTTAACTATTATGGATGCTGCCAGTGGCTTTTTTGGAGCTGAGAATGTACCCCGAAGGGCCATCACAATGGGAGTGGATACCATACTGGCTGCTAAGCGATTACTTCTTATGGCCTGGGGAGAAGGTAAATCGGCCATCATTAAACAAGCTGTTGAGGGTGATATTTCAAGCCAGATTCCTGCTACGTATTTGCAAAATCATGCTAACTGTGAAATAATCATGGATTCGGCGGCGGCAGCAGATTTAGCTAGAATTAGTACCCCCTGGCTGGTTGGCCCTATTGAATGGGATGACAGGCTTATTCGAAAGGCGGTAGTTTGGTTGAGTCAACATTTAGAAAAATCCATCTTGAAACTTACTGATGAGGATTATTCTGAATATGGGATGAATGATATCATTGCTGAGTCGAGCAATGCCTATTCCATCAATATTGCTGTGTTTAATCAAATTCAGCATACCATCACCGGATGGCCTGGTGGAAAACCAAATGCAGACGATAGTACCCGACCGGAGAGAAAATCCCCTTTTCCAAAACGGGTCCTAATTTTCAGCCCGCATCCTGACGATGATGTAATCTCGATGGGTGGGACGTTCATAAGACTTAACGATCAAAAACATCAAGTGCATGTAGCTTACCAAACCTCAGGTAATATTGCCGTTTTTGATGATGATGCAGTTCGTTTTACCGATTTTGTTAAGGACTTCACAGAAGCATTCAGTTTAAAAGAACTTGAATCGTCCAAAATTTTCAAAGAGATTAGCCAATACATAACAACTAAAGCGCCGGGGCAAACTGATTCCAATCAAATTATCAAAATCAAAGGCCTAATCCGGAGAGGTGAAGCTAAGGCTGCTGCCAGGTATATAGGCCTCCCAGATGAGCGCATTCACTTCCTAAATTTACCCTTTTATGAAACTGGCAAAATAAGAAAGAAACCAATTGGCCCGGATGATATAGCAATAACTAAAAATTTGATCGAAGAGATAAAGCCCCACCAGATATACGCCGCAGGAGATTTGTCAGACCCACATGGAACCCACCGGGTTTGCTTAGATGTAATCTTTCAGGCAATCAATAAATTAAAAGAACATAAGTGGATGAATGATTGTTGGGTTTGGCTATACCGGGGAGCATGGCAGGAATGGAAAGTTGATGAAATTGAAATGGCCGTCCCTTTGAGTCCTGATGAAGTGGCCCGAAAAAGAACCGCTATTTTTAAACATCAATCTCAAAAAGACCGTCCTCTTTTCCCAGGTACCGATAGAAGGGAATTTTGGCAACGTGCTGAATCCAGAAATCGAAAAACAGCAGAGCTTTATGATAAATTGGGACTTGCTGAATATGAGGCTATGGAAGCCTTCGTGCGATATCATTTTTAAATTACAATAGGTTCAGCCTAACGTTATAAAGTTCAGGATACAAAAATTAGTATAAAGCAGGTTTATTAGGTATATTAGGTATATAAAAATATATTCTACACAGGGATGACGAATGCCGATTGACTTTCAAAATTCTACACCGCTTTACATACAAATAATTGACGATATAAAAGAAAAAATCGTCAATAAGGATTTAGGAATAGGGGAACAATTAAAATCACACAAAGAACTTGCTGAAGAATACGATGTGAGTCTTATTACTATCAAAAATGCCCTTTCAAATTTGATTGATGAGGGATACCTGTATAGCAGGGTTGGTAAAGGGACATTTGTTGCACAAAGAGCTACAAACGGAAGTATTCAACATCATGACTCTGTCGGACTGGTTCTACAAGATCTAAAAAATCCTTTTTTCTCTTTAATTGCCCATGCTATTGAAGAAACAGCATATACCAAAAGTTATAACTTGTTGCTGTCGAATAGCTCCAGTCAGATTAAAAAAGAGGAAACTCAGATAAAGCGATTTAAGGAAATGGGAGTAAAAGGAATGATCGTCGCTACTTTGAGAAAAGATCTGCACCCGCCTAAAATTGTGCGTGAACTACATGACCAGAATTTCCCACTTGTAATGGTTTCGTATGTTGCAGATGAAGACATTTGGTATGTAGGGACCGATCATGAGGAAGGAGCCATTTTAGGAACCCAGCATCTCATCGATTTAGGTCACACACGGTTAGGATATATCAACAGCCCTTCAAATAACTCATTGGGTAATATCCGGCTCCAGGGATTTAAAAAAGCATTGGCAAATTCAAACGTGCCTTTTAACCCCTACTTTGTTCTTGAATTGGAAGATGGACAATCTTCGCATGGCTTCGAATCTGGCTATAAACTTGGTGATGAATTTCATGAAATGGAAGCCAAACCAACCGCTTTCTTTGTATATAACGATTCTGCTGCTTTAGGCTTTATTAAGAGAATCCAGGAACTAGGGTATTCCGTACCTGAAGATGTTGCTATCGTTGGCTTTGATGATATTGAGCAATCTCAATACGCTGAAGTCCCACTAACTACCGTACATCAGCATATTGAAAAAATAGGAAGCCTCGCCATCGACAAGCTTATTAAAATTATTGAGGGTAAAAAACCCGAAATACGTACTATTCTAAAACCCGAATTGATTATAAGAAAATCAAGCGGAGCGAGTTAGGATTAGTCTCTATTAGCTGTTTAACAACTGCGCCTTCTATTTTAATACCAGTCTAAACGGCTCGGCTAAGTACCCAGGCAAGGATTAAATATCCCATTACAATAAGCCAGGATATTCCAAATCCTTTAAGGTCAACTTTATAGTTACCAATACTGAATGATTTTCTGAGATTCAGCAGGTCAACAAGTAATAAGCCCTCCCCTGTTACCAGTGCTGGTTTATTGTCCAGGAGCTCAAGAGTTTTTATTTCTTCCTTCTTTTGTTTCGAGTTCGGGATTTCAAAATCTTGCGATGAAATTCCAGCTTTTTCCAAGCGATCTTCCTGACCTACTGGTGTATTAAGTAAAGAATAAAAGCGATTGATAATATGGTCTTCCTCTTTTGGAGTAAAGTAACTTACCGTAATCATCGTGAGAAAACCGATTGGTAAATAAAGTGCGATTTGTTGGGGAAATGTCCACCCCATTGAATCGGTAGTAAAGGCTAACACAGCCGTAATGATCATAGAAGACCATGCACCATAGCGGTTAGACTTCTTCCAAAAAATGGCCATCCAAAATGCTATCCCCAAAAATGCCATGATCTTCCAGAGTAGAAATAATCCTTCAATTACTGAGGGGATATACAATGCTACTCCTACCCCAATAATAACCACAAAGAAGGAGCTAATACGAGCAACATTCAAATAGTGGGTTTCTTCAGCGTCCGAATTTAAAAACCTTCGATAGAAGTTCCGGGTAAATAGGGCCGAGCCATTCACCATAAAGTTATTACAGGCTGCAACTACTGCCGCTACCATCGCTGCTACCATTATTCCTATAAATCCGCTTGGGAGTAGTTCCACAATAGCCAAGCCAAATGCCAGCTCCCGCTCTGCAGCATTAGCTTCAGAGATTTGTGGAAATACAACGGCTATAAAAATCCCTGTAAATGCCCACCCTAAGGTTGCAAAGCGTTTTATAAATATTCCATAAGTCCATCCTGACCGACAACTGACTTCCGTTTTCCCTGATCCGTTTATGGCCATATGGTGAGGCTGTACGACCACTCCTACCAATCCATTGATCACGGCCATCACAATGAAGAAAAGGGTAACCTCTTCATTAGCAACCAGGTTAAACCATTCATCCGACAGGGTTTCGTGTACAGTCTGTAATCCTCCTACATAGTCAAGTGCAAAGGGGATTAAAAGAAAAGATAATACCAGGATAAAAAACCCTTGAATTAACTGGGTAGTAGCTGCAGCAACCAGACCTCCCAATACCCCATAGAGAATAAAAAATAGCATCATGCCAATCACAGCAGCATTGGTACTTATTTGCCCACCAGTTATAGCTTCTATGGTTACTCCGGTACCTTTTAAAACCACTCCTATATTTGCCGCAAACCAGAAGAGGCCGACGAGTGCATAAGCGGCTCCCATTCCAGTGCCATAACGTTGCTCAAAAAAATCTCCTATTGTTATATACCTCAATCTCCGATAAATAGGGGCTATCAACCAAAAAAACGGGGTTGAGAAGAGATATAGCCATTGATACCAAATTCCAGCCAATCCAATCTGAGAAGAAGCTCCGATAACAGCTACGGCCTGATCTGTCCTGGTTCCGGCACCAAAAGCTTGGGCAATCATCAAGAGTTTTCCAAAACGGCGACCACCCATAAAGTAATCGCTGGTCGATTTTACCCCCCTGTTAGCCCATAATCCAATAGCTGTTATCAAAATGATATAGCCAGCTATAACCAGCCAATCCAGTATGTTAAGTCCCAGAAAAGATCCTTCCATAGAATTATCTATTTAGTACCGGTTTATTGAGTATTTCTCATTTCATCTATTGCAATTGCAGCATAAAGAAGAGCACCAAGGCCCCGGGGATCATTGATCCGGGTGCCCCAGTTATCATATTCTTCATCTGAAAACATTATAGGGGTTCCCCGAACAATTCCGATCACATTTTCTTCTTCATCAAATTGACGGGTCATTGAAGCCCATCCTCTTTCTGCAGCAGCTTCATATTTCGCACGATCTAGCCAGCCTTCCGCAATGCCGGTAGCAAACCCACGCACAAACATGGCTGTAGCTGAAGTTTCCAGGTAAGTTTCCGGACTATCCAATACCTGGTGCCATCGTCCGTCTTGCGATTGTACAGCCAAAAGCCCTTCACAATGTCTGGTAAAGGTCTCAAGTATAGCATCGAATTGTGGATGATTCTCAGGCATGGTTTGCAATAACTCTATTTTTGCCATAATGGTCCAACCATTAGCCCTTCCCCATTTTGTTGATGAATACTCATCATTTCTGGAAAAGTAACCATGCCAGTACAACCTGGAAGGTTCATCGGTAAGATAGTCATCAAAATTAAGCACCTGAAGAATTACCTGGTCAAGGTAATCCTCTTCGCCGGTTAGTTCATACATTTTCAGAAGTACAATGCTTCCCATGAACAAATCATCTGCCCAAACCGACATAGTATCTGGCGTAAATCGTGCCCATGTTCCATCTGTTAGACGAGATGCATCATTCATTATGTGATTGGTCACCCGGTTGGCAAGCCCGTATCCAAAAGAGTTTTCGTCAACTCCGTTTTCCAACATACTGTTCACATAAGGGACAGTTTGCATGCCCATATCATCAAGAAGAGAAGCCCTGAAATAATGACCAAAAGGGCCTTCAATTGTTCCATAATCTCTGCGCATTTGTTCAATATCATCAATATTGTCTGCAAGAAATGCCATGTGTTCCTCGATATAGTCGCTATAGTCTAATCCAGGGAACTGATTTCCAACTTGCCTCATAGCATCAAGAAAAGTTCCACCTGAATAATGCCAGTTTTGGTAAGTTAACCAACCCGGCAAACTTTTAACCAGGTGCAGCTTAGGAATATCCCAACGAATGGTATTACCTGATGCACTTTCTATTTCCTGAATCACTAATTCGGTTTCGGTTTTATTTGGGTCAGTAAGTGCCTGGCTGTTTGTATTACTCGCTAAAGGACCGATCCACCAATAACCATAATGCTCCAATTCTTCTTTTTCTGATAGAGACCGGAGTTCAAGATTAGGAAACGGAAGTGCATTATCCGACCGAATAAAACTGATATGCACGCGATTTGCTCCAGCATTACGGGGACTAAACTTAATAAGAAGCTGATGCTCTCCATCAGTAATTGAGATGGGTATTTTTTCTTCAAATTCGAACAATCCATAATCTACATGATTTAAGTGCCCGTCTCTGGTTGAAGAATTCGTATAAATACTTTCGCCATTTAACATAATCTCTATTTCACCTGCCTGATGGCTTATCGCTAAATGGGTTCTGAAATCATTCTCTGATACTTTTTCTACTTCTATCACAGAACGGGCATAAAACACACCTTTTTCATCTGAAGGGAAATCAAATAAATACACTCCATCCTGTTCAAACTCCTGTAAAGCAGGTTCAAAGCTAAATTCTGTTCCATCTACAATAATGTTAGATACATGTTCCGCAAATTCTCTGGGGCTCATTTGTTCGGTTTGGCTGCTTGAACATGCCATCATCAAACAACTTCCAAGTATCAATAAGAGCCAGGTTTTTTTAGAGTATTTCATAGCGTTGCTTGTTTAAAGTCACTTCTGGTTTTTATAAATGAGAGGGTTCATTTCTGAGATAGCTAGATCACCAGGATTTAACCCGGGAAGAAAGGCATCACGATCTAACACATGATTCTTATTTTTGAATTCACTTAGCTTAATACCGTCTTCCATGTAGATGATGGTCATTACCGCACGTATTTTATCTGAAGTATTTGCCCCAGCCCGGTGAAATGTCCATCCGGAATGGAAACTAATCTCCCCAGCGTCAAAGCCTGAATCAATAAATTCAAGGTTAGCTTCAGACAGTGCTTGCTGGATTCTATCTTCACTTTCGTCGCTGATTTCAAGATCACGGCCAAAGTCATAGTGTTGACTTCCCAGGCTAAATGCTAAAGGCCCCATATCCTCAGTAGTTTTTTGCAGAGGTATCCAGGCAGTAGTGGTATTCAATGTATCCAATGGCCAATAGTACTGGTCGGCATGCCAGGGCGTGATATTCATTGTCTTACCGGTTGGCTCCTTGTACAGTGCCTGATCGTGATACAATCTTACTCCATCCACCTGCATCAAATCAGCAGCTATCTTACCAATACGTTTACTAAGAACCAGCTTCCTGATGATCTCATTGGTTTGAAACAGGTTCATAATCTGGATGAATGCTTTCTCATAAGTAGTTCGTTCTTCCATTGGCTTTTTTAATAGGGGATTCTTTTCGTGAACTACTTTTGTAATCTCCTTATTAAAAAAAGACAGGGTTTCTTCATCAAGAACCTGTTTCAATTTTATAAATCCATTCTTCTGGTAGTACAGGATTTGTTCCTCAGAAATTGGATATGATTCTTCCAGGAGTTGATCGATCTTTTTCATGGCTGTGTTTCTAGTAAAGATTTTGCAGAGTCAATATCCAAGAAGAGTTTGGCATGGGGATGTGTACGCAGTATGCTTGCCGGACAAGAAGTAGATATTTCACCAAATAAGGCGTTTTCAACTGCGGAAGCCTTGCTCAAACCCGGAACTACTACCGAAAGATAGGTTGCACTCAAAAGAGTAGGTACTGTAAGTGTAACGGCTTTTTTTGGAACCTGTTCTAGTGTATCAAATTCACCATCGTTTACCTGTTGCTGTCGGCAAATCTCATCCAGCTCTACTTCTTTAATTATTTCAGGATCATCAAAATCAGCGACAGGAGGATCATTAAATGCTAAATGTCCATTCTCTCCGATCCCTAAACAACAAATATCGATAGGTGCCTGCTTAATCAATCTTTCATAGGAGCTGATGTCCTTGTTCATAAAATGCACCTCTTTCAGATTTGCAAACCGGTAAAAGATGGCATCCAGAAAATTCCCAAAGCGCTGAGGAGCTGACGCTGGGAGTGTGTGATATTCATCCATTTGAAAAGCCACTACCCTACTCCAATCTATATCAGTCACACTGAGCAATTCCGAAAAGAATTCTCTTTGAGATGCTGCTGCTGCAAAAATAATTCTGGCCTCATCCTTTTCTTCGAGAGTTTTCTTTAGCAACATTCTTACATGATGTGCAGCGGCTGCTCCCAGGAATTTTCTGTGTTGATATACACAAACCTCAAGCGAATCTACAGTATGCTTAATCACAGATCTCATTATTCGATTATCCTATATCTGTTTTTGTGGCTGCGCATCTCAGAATCGGGAAGTCGGAAACTGAATGCCCAGTCTCCTGATGTATTGGTAATCCGAATCATGAGGTGGTTTCTTCCTTTCTTTAAGGGCAATAATATCTCGTCCTGATCTAATTCGAATTCACGTAATGAATAGTTTTTATGGACTGATTTTCCGTTTACATATACTTCCACACCATCGCTGCTTCCTATTGCTGCCCGGACGGCCCGGTCTTCAAAAATGTCGATATGGGCAAAGGCATACATAATTACGTTATCACTTTGTCCATGGAGTTCATCCAGATCTACTTTTGCAAAATAAGGAGTGTTCACCCTTCTCCAGCGATACTTATTATCATCGAAATAAAACTCCTCGGTTACATTGGGGAATGTAGCTTCAATGCCTTTCATATCTTCCAGGTGATCTATTCCCGGATCTTCAAAACCACCAGGATTGGGAATGGGTTCTATCATTAACCATCCCTGAAAATACCAGCCGTCTGTCTCTGCAATTTGCAAACGCACGATACCGGCTTCAGGCAGCTTTATACCCTTGTCAAAATCATAAATGGTGTTCAGAATTGTATCTCGAAGATCTCCTAATACCTCAATCTGGTACTCATATTTGGAAATCACCATCTCTAAGGCATATACGCGATTTTCATTAATCCAGAGATATTGATTCTCCACCTTCAGCTCAACGAGCTCTTCGTAAACTTCATTAATTTTCCCGTAAGCCTCCCTTATCAATGATCTGGCTTCAACCGGCTTTTCTTCCTGGATGGCATATCCTTCTTTGTATAAATTCGAAGCAGCAACTACTTCCATTCTGCTGGATGCTAGGAAAGAGTATAAATCAATGGTGTGTTGAATGTATTCAACATCTTTCTCGAAAATTAGAGGATCAAACTCTTCCAGGTAGGACTCAGCTTCAGAAGTAATTTCCAGCACTTTGGGCCAATCTGATGTGTTCATTAATACACTTTCACCCTGTTTCGGTACCAGGGGATCCCAAAGAATATCTTCGTTCATTTTCTCTGTCGATTTCAAAAAACTTAATTCATTCAGCTTTCGAATTGCTTTCGAGAACCCATCATTTGTCGCTCCATAAACGGTCTTGCTAAACCGGGAATCATAACTCTCATCCCCAGGATTACTTTTCCAGCTTTGATCGGCAGCGTAGGCTACTCCATACCAGTCTTTGGAAAACAGTGCGAATCCTCCATCATCCCAAATGGTATTAAGCATTCCAAGCAATTCCTGCTTTTTTGCTTCGGCTAAGAAGCCTTCGATATTACCCCTGGCCTTATTAAAGTCCGGTATAATGGACCAGGAATTCAAAATTCCGGTAGAAACCAACGTGGTATACCCTGCTTCTTTAAATGGAAGAATCATGTGGTCGTATTCTTCCATATCATCATAGCCCCACGTTACCATAATAATATCCTTAGGCAGCATATCCAGTATTTCAGGGTGCTTCAGTACAATATCACCCCACATAAGAATTTTCTTCCCCATCGGGGTAATGATGTTGTAAATGCGATTGATATGGTTCGCATACACTACCGCTTCTCCCAAAGAATCGACTAAGGCTTTTGAAGCACCTGTTCCAAGGTCAAAGGTTTCGTCAGAGTTGATGTGAAAATAATCGGAATGGAAAGCAGGGATCATTTCTGAATAAATATCCTCAAGAAACTCATAGCTTTCTTCTAGAGCTGGAGATAGCAGGGTTCCACTCTCTCCAAGATGTTCATATTCCGGGTGTTTTAAGATATTTTGAAAATGACCGAATGACTGAAAATTTCCCACTAAATCGATATGGAATTTCTTCGCATAATCCGCCAGTTCTGTCCATTCTTCAATATCTAATGCACCCCCTGCTGGAGCAAATGCAGGGTGACTTTCTGTTTTTACTACATCCTGGGTATAGTAGGTGAGCATATTAATTTTCATCTCAGCCATACGCTCAATTTGTTGACGCATGTATGCTTTTGTAGGAACCGGCCCCCGGCTGATATCATCCATCATCCCGCGAATTTCCAAATCCGGCCAGTCTTTGATCTTCACTGAAGGAATGAATTGTTCATTTCTTTGAGTCCGGATTAACTGGCGAAGTGTTTGAACTCCATAAAATGCCCCTCGTTTTGTATTCGCTGAAATTAAAATCAATGTAGGAGTAACCAATAACCGATACCCTTCTTCACCTATCTGGTTATTAGGTTCCAGTTCGTACTGGTCAATCAACCTATTAAAAGCTCTCCCACCACCTTTAACTCCAACAATAATTCGCTTTTCTGATTCACCTCCCAGTAGGAGCCTTCCTTCAACACTTCTTTCATATTCTTCCCTCAATAACTCAAACTGAAAGGCTTCCTCTTCCTTATCATTTAGATACAAAATCACAGAAACCTCGTCTGACATTTCGAAAGCACCATCTCCTGATACTATTTCCTGGGGATGTGGAACAAGGTGCAACTGACTCTGAACATTCGGAGAAAGAACTATTAGCAATAATATGATATATGGAAGCTTCTTCATCATTATCCTATACCTTTGAGTTTTCCTTCGATAAAATCAGCTGCTTCTTTGTACGCTTTGTCTAAATCAGGTACTGAAGATTCTGCACCTCCAATATCTATCCCAAAATGTCCTTTGAACCCAATCTTGTCTACGGTTTCGAAGAAATCATCCCACCTGATTGCTCCATCACCAATTGCCAAATGTTCAACCTTAGAACCGCGATTATCTGAAATGTGAATGTAATCGATATACTCAGCGAGACGGTGTAACGCAAGTTGGAGGTTATCTTTCAGGAAGTATTGATTCGCTGTGTCGAAGTTAAAGCGAAGATTATCCCTTCCCACCGCTTCATGGAAATGCAGGAAAGCATCTGTTGTAGCAGAAAGTACTCCAAGCGCCGGGTGCATTTGATAACTCAAATCGAACCTTGAAGCTATATCACAAGCCTCCCCGTAGGTTTTAGTCAATTGACCCCAATACGTATTCCAGCTTAAATCTTGAGGAAAGCTAGCCTGCAAAATGGTTTCTTCATGATAATGCCTAACAATAGGGATATCGGCCGGGAATTGATACGGCGGTAACGGAGCGTTATCTATAACTCCTACTGCACCGAGATAAGAAGCCACCTCACACCCTTTCTCGAAGAGCTCGAGATTCCTTATCCGTTCAGCTTCATCCGGAGAGGATAAGCCCGGGAGTACTACACAAAAAAACGGGACCTTCAAATCATATTTTCTCAAATGGGATAAGATCTGTTCTTTCATTTCGTACACTTTCATCAAATGCTGCTCCCGAATTCCTTCAAGCTCTATTGACGAAAACCCCAGTTTCATAAACTCGTCGATATGCACAGGCGTTTCCTTAGCATCAGGGGGATACCCATATTTTGTAATGGGATATAAATAGCAGGCTACTATCCTTGGATCAATGGTGTTCATTATTCAATCCGGACTATATGTTTTCCCTTTAGCCAACATCTGAAACAAGAAAGCCTTGTTTTGGTTGTTTAGGTCGATGTGAATCTTTGATCTTTTCAAAGGTATTCCAGTGTTTTCTAAGCTCAAAGGCAACGCTTTTCGGAAAGCGATCCCTTGTAAAGATTCCTTTTTTATTTAATACCATGCGTCGAAAATGTTGTGGAGTCAGGAAGTCCGAAAAATTCCAGATATGAGCGCCAAAAACATAATCGCTCTGTTCCATTACTTCGAGGTATTTAAAGATGAATGCTGTTTGGAATTCTTCAGTAAACATTTGTGCAGTAGTAGCATGTAAACCTTCCACAGTATCTGCACCAAACTCTGTAATCATTATAGGCTTTTGATGTTTGGCAAAAATGGCATCTAGTTCCTGTGCCAAATCTTTAGCTGCCTGTTCCAGCTCGGCGGGTCTGGTATACCAGCCATAGTACCGGTTAATACCAATTACATCACACGACTCAAGTGCGATATCATCTTCTTTATACTCTGCCATAGAAATAGACATGACCGGTCGTGTATTATCCAGCTTCCTGGTAAACTCATATACTTCCTTGAAGTACATTTTTCCTGCTTCGTTTTGATAATATTCCTCTGCCCATAAATTAGGTTCGTTAGTAATGGACCACGAAATCACACTTGGATGATTTTTATCGCGAGCAATCAACTCTTTGATAGCTTGCTTATGATTCCTAAGCAAAGGTTGAAGTTCATCAAAATCATTAGACCAAAATCCCAGGCTAACAGCTGGAACTTCATTGATAATCAGAAACCCTAGCTTGTCTCCTAATCTCATCATTTCTTCATCATAAGGATAGTGACTGGTACGATAGGAGTTCGCTCCAATCCATCTCATTAATTCATGATCCTTAATATAGCCCGGCCTGAACTGTCCCCGGCCAACGATGGGAAATTCTTCATGCTTGCCAAAGCCTGCAAGGAACAACTCTTCATTATTGAAGAGCACCTTTCCTCCCTCTACCTTTAATTCCCGGACTCCAAACTCTTCATTGTATTCATCCAGTACTGCGCCATCAAAAAAAAGAGAGACCCTGGCTGTATACAGGTAAGGGTTTTGGGGAGACCATGCAATTGGGCTGTCTATACTCAGATGAAATTCCTTATTCGTTTCTGATTCCTTTTCATCAACCACGTTCATATCCGCATCTAATACCTGGATACGAAGCTTCTCAAATCCGGAGGCATCCACAGCTATATCAATTTCTCCATTTAACTTCGAATCAATCTTGATATCAGAAATATATTCTTTGGGAGTAATAACCAGGTTTACGGATCGTGTAAGCCCTCCATAAGGGAAAAAATCGAACCTGGTAGCGGGATATAGATGCCGCCGTCCATAACCAGGGGTATTGTACAATGGCGATTCAGGATCAACATCTTGTGGCAGAGTATGCATACTTAACCTGCTATCCACACAAATAACCAAATGATTTTCCTCACCTGCTGCTAATAAAGCCTCTGTAAGATCCAGCTGAAAAGGAACATATCCGCCAAAGTGTTCACCAATGTATTTACCATTTAACCAGACCATTGCTTTATGATCTGCGGCTCCTACTCTCAGCCAAACCCTATGATTCTTCTGAATAATTGAAGGAATAGTAAAGTATGTTTCATGCCACGCCTGACCTATAAAGTTTTTTAGTCCTTGTTCTTCAAGTTGTTCATTCCAGGAGCCTGGAATAGCAATCTGGTGAACATCCCCTGACAGCTTGTTTTCATACCATCTTTCCTGGTTCCCTACATCAGACGGGTCTGCTTTTAAATTCCAATAGCCAGCTAAATCAAATACTGCACGGAAGTTATTTTGTTGTGGATAAAGCATTGCTACAATTGTTTCCTCTATTTCTATTTCAAATCTTAAAAATCCCAATGATTCCAAATACTGCCATTACGATGGAGAACACCAGGGTAATCCCTACGAGTATATTTTGGCGTGTACTAAGAATGTGATCTCCCACCACACCCTTCTGGTTCATCAAAATCAACATTAAAAGAATTACTACCGGTGTTACAATGGCGATAAATACCTGTGACATGATCATTACAAAAACTGGCCGAGCTCCAAAAAGAGGTACTGTCAAACTTAAAAGGATGATTCCAAGTGAGATTAACCGATTTGTTGTGGACTGAAAATTTGGGTTCTCACCTTTATAATCGGCAATGAGCATCGGAGCGAGCATGATATGTGGAAATAAAGAGGATAATCCCGCCGCTAGAATCCCTCCAACAAATATGGATAGTGCAAAACGGCCTGCAAATGGTTCCAGGAGTTTCACCATATCAATGGCGTTGTCCACTTTAATACCTTGAGGATACATAGTACCTGCTGCAGCTGCCATTACAGCAATACTTAAAACAAACATGATAATGGCAGACACTTTTGCATCTCTCTTTTCGAGATTAAGCTGCTCCAGGGACCATCCTTTACCCTTTATCAGTATTGATCTTACCACATAAATAACAGCTCCCATTGTAGTACCCACCATGCTGGCAATTAGTAAAAATGCCCCGGGTTCGTTAGGAATACCCGAGACGATTCCAGCGATAACTTCTGATGGCTCAGGAATAACAATTACCATAGTTATCAAGAAACTGATCCCCATGACACCTACAAATACGGCCAGTACCTTTTCGAAGAAGTTTTGTTTTCCATTCCATAGTAAAGCAAATAGGATTGCTCCAAAACCTAAAGTCGAATACAGAGGATTGACACCATCTCCGCTTTCTGTTAAGGGCCTGGTCCATTCCTGGGTAACCTGGGTTACGATGGCCATCACCCCTACACTGCCTACAGCCTCCGTAAAGATGAGTGCGATAAGTACAAATAGAGCCACCGGCTTACCAAAATGTTGTTTGTAGCCGTGAATGACTGTATCACCGGTTACAATGGTGTACTTTCCGAATACAACAATCAGGATATAAGTGAATATACAAGAGAGCAAAAGCGGCCAGGCAAGCTGCATACCGTATGCTGCCCCTGTTGATGCCATTGAAGTAACACTTCCTGTACCAATATTATATCCAATAATGAATAACCCTGGCCCTACTGAGAGGATCAAGAGCATAAAGCGCTTTAAAAAATTACTCTTCTTTTCTTTCATAGATCACTCAGAAATGGAGCTGATAGAAATGTTCAGCAGGGTTTTGGGTTCGATATTCAAGGTGAACCGGTTTCCTCTTTTCGTAACCTGAATGCGTTCCTCCTCTTTCATTCCCTCTCCCTCTTTAATAAGCATGTATTCGCCGGTCTTGAGCTGCCATAATCTCATCGTCAGCTCTTCATTTGTATCAGAAAAGGAATAAAGCTGTATTTGGATGTTAGAGGAGTCGCTTTCTGTAACCAGAAAGGATATATCTCTGCTGGCCTTCTCCCAACTTACTCCAATATAGGGTGAGGCACTTTCGTCCACACCAAAACCTGTAATCATCCCTTGAAGAATCCCGGCTTCACGGCCTCTGGGCTCCCTGATAAATACACGATCTGTATGAATAGCTTCCGTACTTATCATAGGTTCATTGTAGCGGACGCTTTCCAAATAAGGGGTCATCGCATCAAGCAGAAACTGTTCATTTTTGGTAATCCGATACTTTATAAATGGTGTTCCATGTTCCAGGATGAGCTCATCATAGGTTTGATCATGTGTAAGTAATCTCCAACTCTCAACCACATTCCAGAAATTTGATGAGTTTCCGATTGTATAAGCAGCCCATGCCTCGCTTCCTTCCTCAAAGGTGTTTCGCGATTGATCGATTTGATTTTTGTATCTGGATACCAATTCTAAGTGCTGAATTAACGGTTCCAGGTATTTTGAATCGGCAGTAAAAGTCCAGGTATATAAAAACTGGTCAAGTATTGCAGAACTGCCATTCCAATTGAAATAATCCCAAAACATATTGGCATGGTACCAGGTAGGTTCATTTCCATTTATTATACCGGATGGAAACTCCACAGAAGGAGGAATAATCCACTTTGGCTTTCCTTTTGAAGTACTCTGAGCAATGTTTACCCAGGCATCTGCCCATTCGATCAACGCTTGGCGCGTTTGTGGATCACCGGTTTTCCAAAGAAAATACCGCACTGCTTTTGTGGCTCTGGCATTATAGGCTACATCCCTGTTTTTTGGGGGTTCCATTTCCACTTCAGAAGAACTGAACCAGGCGGATTTAAAAAACCGTTCTCCATGATCATTAAACCCTGACCACAAATTCTGAAAATGCATGGAAGAATATCCCAGACGATCAATGTATTCTTGTTCGTCGGTAAAGAATACCATCAATGGAGCAGTATCAGAAATAAACTCAGATGAATGTTCTACATCACTTGGTTTTTTTGCATATCCATCTTTGATTCTTGAGCTATTCCAGACTCCATCGGCCAACTTTTTCCAACCTGTGTAGGCTGTTTCATCTCCGGAAAGAATCAATGGAGACCACCAACGAAGAATTTCTACATCATCACCAAATTTACCACCAAACTCTCCATTCTCTGATTGTTGCTCTAATACCCACCAATCAGCAACTGATTTCAAGCGATTCGATAGTTCCCACTGATAAAATGCCCAATCGGGAGCATTACCTTGCTCAGCATTGTCGAAAGGATCAGGATTGTCAATTTTTTCGCCATTGTACATTCGAACCAGTTCATCCTGCGGATGAAGTTGATACATAGCCGTCAAATCCCGCTCAGCATTACGGCCTTCTCCGGCTCCGCCACGCTCAAGCCATAACCAGTACAATAACCGACCACGATACCAAAGTGCACGTTCATATAGAATACTTTCAGATGCAGTAGGTTGGTTTAAGATTGCATCAAATAACATCACCGACTGGTGCAGGTGATCAAATAATGATAAACCCGTTTTATCGGTTGCCCATGACCAACCCCGATAATAAAAATACATTTCAGCTTCCTTCAGAATTTCTAGTTGCTGGGTCCAATAAGCCTTGAAATTCCGATTTACTGCATTATCAGAGAGTCCCTCCACAAGCTGAAGAGCTGCTTCAAAAGAAGAACCATCCTGAAAGTGCATGACCTGTTCTAATTGCTGATACACTTGCCGCTGCTCCTCATTACTAGGATCACTTTCATCTGGTATGATGGTAAATCCAAGTAATCTTGCTTCATCCCTCCCACCTGAAAGCCGGAAGCTTAACTCACCATCGGAAACAGTAACCAGACGCTGTACTATGCGGTACATCTTTTGTGGAGCAGGGCGTAACCCTCCATGTTCGGCATGTGGTTGAAAGTCCTGAAACTCCATGGGCTCAGGTGATCCATTTATAGATAACGAAACTGTCGAAGAATCTTCTAACCCACCATCAAGCCAGAGAGTTAACCACCACTCCCCATTAGGGAGCGAACTTTTCCATCCAATCTCAGGGGCTATTACCCCATCAATGGAAAAGTCAGTCCGCGATGCCGTCCAGTCATCGTGAAAAAATTCGTCAAGGTTTTCAGAAGTCCACCCAAAACCAAGATTTGCATCATAACTCAAACCTGCTGGCACATTAAAAGCAGTTTCTTGCCCACTAAGTACACCGCTCCCGGCATCAAAATATGAGGGTACAACATTTATTTGATCCTTAACTGATACAGAAAGGCATGCTGACAAACTTAGTATTCCTATCAGTCCTGTAATCATCTGCCCGGTTCTTTTGCTAATCATAATCTTTTTCAATTTGGTTATACCAACTTAACAGGGTATTAAAGGCTTGTTTTCGCACGCCATTTTCATCAATCAGGCCTTTTCTGTTCCAATAATTCTGGAATGCTCCATGATATCTTCTCGGAGTTCTGAAGTCTTTCAGAATCCATGGCATAGTTCCTCTCAAAAAAGGTACATCTGTTGCCATTTGCATAGTCTGGTCAATAAAATAGGCCTGGAATTCTTCTGTCCAGCGAGTCATCTTATCGCCGTAATTACCTGCTAATGCTCCGGCACCGAATTCACTCAACAACATGGGTTTATTGTAACTTGTTTCCCAGGTTACATCCGTTATTTTGTCTGGATAATCCATCCCATACCATCCTACGTATTGGTTGATGGAAAGCACATCAAGATATGCTCCGAGCGGATCATCAATAGTTTTTACACCCGCACTATGAGATACTTTTAAGGCAGCAGAAACCAGCCTTGTTTCATCTAAATCCCGAACTGTATGGATTAAGGACTTTAAGAAAGCATTCCTATGCTCAGTGATTGGAGTTTCATTAGCTACACTCCAGATAATAATTGAAGCCCTGTTTTTATCGCGCAGATAATTTGTGGTTAACATTTGCTGCGCCATTGCCTGTGTTTTTGGATTTTGATAATCCATGTCTTCCCAATACACAGGAATTTCACTCCAAACCATCAAACCCAGGCTATCTGCAAGGCGAACCATTTTTTCGGTATGGGGATAATGAGCAAGCCGGACAAAGTTTGCATTCATTGCAACTGCTTTTTCCAAAAGGTCTTTTGCCGTCTCCCAATTCAATGCCCGTGTTGGTACTCCTATAGCCTCTTCGTGCAGACAGATGCCCCTTAGAAAAATGCTTTCTCCATTAAGCAACAGGTTTGGTCCTACAGCTTCTATCGTTCTGAAGCCTATCCTGTCTTCCAGTTTCTCTTTTGATGTAGAAAGCTCCACATCAAAGAGCTTTGGGTTTTCCGGAGACCATAACTCCAGGTCCTGTGGCCTAAAAACGAATTCGACCATACCAGGAGCGATTATTTTTGTGCGCTGCGAAATTCCAAGCTTAGGGATACTTATTTCAACTTCTGTCTCTTTTTTACTTTCACTCTCCAGTTTTACCGTTGCATGAATTTCTTCTTCCTGGTAGCTAAATGTATATGAATGGATATACGTATCGGGAATTTTCAGAATCCAAACCGGGCGGGTAATTCCACCGTAATTCCACCAATCAAAATCCTTTGCGGGGATTCCATCATCTTTCCTTGTATTGTCAACAGCTAATACAATAGAATTTTCTGCATCAAGCAAGTCAGTGATATCAAACTGAAAGGGAGTGAATCCGCCCTCATGCTGACCCAACTTAGTACCATTTAAATACACATGAGAAATATAGTTCACTGCCTCAAAATATAGGAGATACCGATACCCTTCTTCTCTACTGAAATTTACTTTCTTGCGATACCACATCAACCCTTCATACCATTCAAATCCTTCAATTTGACTATTCCAGTCACCCGGCACCTGGATATCCCATGCAGAATCCCATTCATATTCGATCAGTTCTCCTTCGTTTAGAATAGCTACGTCATCGGCTGGAAAGTTGCGACGGTACTTGCTCTTTTTAAGCCCCGTTTCCATAGGATCAGGAATCACCTTCCATGTGCCATTCAAATCGATTTTCTCTCTGCCATATATATTCTCCACTATCTCATAATCCTGAGCATAGCTTTTCGTACTGAAAAGGCACATAGCCGCCAATGCAATAGAAAATAAAATGCGATTAATTCTCATGATTAGAATAGTGGATTAGAAAAAGAGAAGAGTCTTTTCAAAGACTCTTCCATTAATCTTAACTGATTGTATTTACTTCAATAAAGTCATCTTTCCGGATTGCATAAACTCTCTTGCTCCGGCTGTTGCGATAACTCTATAAATGTATACTCCTGAAGAAAGAGCAGCAGCATTTATAGAAATATTTTGATTAGTACCTGCTTGTAATCTTTGCGCAGGTACAGTCATTACTTTTTGCCCCATTACATTGTATATATCAACCTGAACTGATGCATCAACAGGTAAGTTGAAAGATATGTTTGTAGAAGGGTTGAAAGGGTTCGGATAATTTCCAAATAACTGGAACTCGGATGGAGTGTCTAAGCCCAATTCTTCTTCATTATTCACCAACATTCCAAACCAGCTTAATGAGCCTAACTGTTGCCCTGAAGTACCTGCAGAATACGATGTAAATGAATTCGCATAGGCAAAATCAAATGGTTCGTTGGCATTATCAAAGCTTGGAGGGCTCTCAGATCCTTCCCAAAATGAAGTCATTACATCAGTAGGTATACCAGGAGCGCTAGTAAACGTAATATCTTCGTTTAAAAATGTAGCCTCGCTCCCCTGTTCGGCAATAAAAGCTGTAGCTGCAGGATTGAAATTAGCAGGCGCTGACACTGTATCAGGATATGCATCAGAAATAGTAGTCGAAAGGAATATGTTATTGTTATTAGCTGTAAAGCTCTGTGCTCCGTACGTATCGATCTCGTCCTGGGTAAGTGAATCAACTCCCAACACGTATAAGAACTCATCGTCATCATTGGTGTTGTATCCATAGAAAGCTGCATTGATAAATAAATTATCCTCAACAACTCCATTCACTACAGGACCTAACTCAACCGCAGCATTTTTTCCAATATTATATGCTGTGTTTTGTGTATAGCGAGCATATCCAATTACTTCTCCATCATCACGAATTACCTGAGAGGTAATATTGTAGAACGTGTTGTTTTCGAACCATAAGGTATCAATGTCATTTCCACGATCATCTAAAACACGACCATTATCAGGACTATCAGTAGTACCAATATTACTTACAATGGAGTTGGTTAAGAAAATTTTAGTACCGGTACCATCAATTCTAAACGCGGATTGTCCGTCTTTGTCCAGATGGCAATTGTCTACCACTATTCTTACATCATTTTCACTTACACGAATTGTCCGTGTTGTAAGGCCACCCAGTTCATCTTCACCGGTCACATATAATCCTCTTATGGTGAGGTCCCCTCTTGGACGGAATGGCCGACTTGCACCACCACCATCATCCACTGCAGGAATTAATTTTGGGCGCTCAGTCCAACCATCTTCGGCGACAATGGAAAGATGATAACCTCTGTGCTCGATGCTACCATCTAAAAGATATGTACCACCGCTAGATAGTACATATACAGTACTGGAATCTACCCTTTCACCCATAGCTGTTGTATCAGAGGCTATAGCTTCATTCAAAGTGCCTACACCTTGTTGTACTTCCACTGTCCGTTGTGCAGAAACATCCTGTATCTGTATAACCATAGCTAAGGCTACACTCAAGAATGTTGTGCAAACAGCGGTTAGTAGTTTATTTGTATCAATCTTCATGATTACTCCTTGTTTTGTTTATGCATTGAAGCATTTATTAAAATTTAATTTGTACACCCGTACTGGCGGTTAAGCCATAGCTAAAATCTTGTGTTTCTGAAACCTGAGAACCTCCCCCTACAAATTCTCTTTCAGATTCACTACTCAGGTTATTGATATTTACAAACCAGGTAAGACTTGGGAATTGCTTGAATGACTGATTAATTCGTACATCCCAAAATCCATATTTATTCGAAAATTGATCGTTTGGTTCATTATCCCCTAAAGTTTCGAATATCTGTTCCTGATAGGCTAAAGATGCTCTTGCAGAGAAAAGACCAATTTCATAACCCAGTGTAAAAGAAGCTGTTATATCCGGCTGCCCTGTAAGCCTTCCGGATCTTACTGTATCAATGATGGTGGGAGCAAAAGGCGGGTCAGGACTTCTTGGGCCAATTAAAAAGACAGGAAAAAATGTTTCCGAGTCGATAAAGGCAATGTTTGCGGTAAGAATGAGTCCATTTAGAGGTTTTGGTAAAAATCGAAAATCCGTTTGTACATCAAATTCAACACCTACAACCGTAGATGTTCCTTCAGCATTTACAGGAGAAGTCAATTCATACCCAGCAAAATCACCCTCGATAAGCCGTGTATTTCTTATATAGTCGACATCTTCAAGCTCTTTATAAAATGCACCAACTGAAAAATATCCGTACCTATTGTTATAGTATGAGAGAAATACATCGTAATTAACAGCGACTGAGTGCCTTAGGTTCGGATTTCCCCTCACAATTTCTTGTTCCGAATCATTTATTCTTTCAAATGGAACAAGGTTAGTGTAATCGGGCCTGGTCAAACTATGAGTGTAAGCAAAGCGCAAGTCCAAGTTTTCATTCAAATCTATTTTCAAATGAAACTGAGGAAAAAACTCTCCATAGCTTTGTCCACCCGTTGTATCAGAAATAACACCTTCCTGGCCCAGGTTTCCTCTTAAGTCCCCAAATTTACCATCATAAGAAGTTTCTATGTGTTCGTATCGAATGCCAGGAGTGAATGTAATCCGTGGACCAAAACTAAGCTCAGACATTATGTATGCCGCAGTAACAGTTTCGCCCGCGTCATAATCTAATGCATCTGTAAATCCGTTTGCGTCATACTCATCCGAATAGGTGGAGTAAAAATCATTTAGCTTATCCAGGTCTAAGCCAGGACTCAATACTGAGAATCCATTTATATTAGGAGTATCATAGTTTGGATCAATGAAGTTACTTATCGCAATGTGAGTGTTATTGAAAAGCTCAAATAAATCAGGGTTTTCCTGTCCTATTTCACTAACTACGTTAAAGTCAGTTCTAATTTCATTTAGGTTATTTACTTTCTTCTTATCCCTTACTTTTCCTCCTGCCTTAAATTTACCCGAAAAACCTTCTCCCAAAGTGAAATCATATTCAGCATTTACAGATGCAGTGAAGTCGCCTTCAGTATTTCTAAATGTGTCGTTCTGGCCATACAAAAAATAAGTCTCTTCCAGGTTATTCCGGGCTTTATCAATTATATCAACTACACTCTCTTCATTGAGCCCTGTACCAAATGCTCCAACTTCATAGAAGCGCGCATAATTGCCATAGGTTTGTTTTGCAAGTGTGAAGGAATAGGAAGTCTGCCAGTTCAGCTCCAAGTTGTTGAATGTGTGTTTCCCATTTAGAATGTTCGAATACAGTAACTCATAGCGGTCACGATCTCTGGCATCATACTCTGTTCTGGTATTACCCACTCTATACCTCTTTCGAAATCGCTGTTCATCTCTGTTTGTTCTTCCAAATAAGGAAGAGAGATAAATTTCGTGATCTTCATTAAACGTATAATCTAAACTGGCACTTAACCCATATTTATCTCTTACCTGAAAGTTATCAGTGAAATTCAGGTTTTCAATTACATTTACCGAATCAGCCTGATTCCATTCCGGATCAATATCAAATAATAGCGAACTTCTATTAGCACGCTGTACACTTCCGGAGAGAAGGATTCCAAGCTTTCCATCCAAGAACCTGTCACTTCCGTTTAAAGAAAATTTGTACTGCCCAAATTCAGATCTCAAATCGTTATACCCGGTCTCCAAACTTGCTGTACTTCTAAACCCACCAGGAGCCTTTTTCACTAAAAGGTTAACGGTCCCACCAATTGCATCGGCATCTTTATCAGGAGTTAAGGCTTTAAATACCTGTATACCATCTAAAACATCAGATGGAAGCAAACTTAAGTCTACCGACCGGTCCCCTTCTGTACCCGGAACACGTACTCCGTTAACAGTTATGGAATTAAACCTTGGTGATAACCCCCTTACTACTACTTTAGCAGCTTCTCCTGCATCTCTTTGAACAGAAACCCCTGGTAAGCGTGCTACCGACTCTGCAGCATTTTGATCTGGAAGTTCAGATAGCCGTTCTTTCGAAACTACATTTACAATCGTATTTGATTCCATCTGTTCTTTAATCGCAGCAATTTGACCAGCTGCCTGGGCAAGTACTTCCACTTCTTCCCCCATAATTGCGGAAGATTCTAAAAGGATATCCAATTTAGTAACTCCACCCTCGGAAAGATCGACTACTAAATTCCTGGTTTGATACCCGATATAGGATACCTGGATTTTATGAATACCAAGCGGAACCCCTTCAATCTGATACTTACCATCAATGTCTGTGATATTTCCTATGCCCAGTTCTTCAAAATAAACTGTAGCCCCTAATAAGGTCTCGCTCGTCAATGAATCTCTTACTGTGCCTTCTAATGTAGCCGTAGTTTGACTGTAAAGGGTTGCGGTATTCGAGAAAATCACTAAAACCAGAAATAGAGATTTCAGGCTTATCATTTTTATGAAAGAGACAACCAGAAAAAAGGTCTTACTAGAAAGCATAAATATTAAACATTGTCTTACGCCTTTTAAAAGCGCTTTTATTGGACATGCTTAATATGCTAGGCATACTTTATATATGCAATTTATTTTTTAGAAATTTTAAATTCTTTACAGGAAGGTTGATACAGGATCATTGACCAGCAAAAGCGGGAAAAAGAAGTATTAATCTAAGGAGAAAGAATAGTGGGGTTAATGAAGTAAGATTGAAGAATATTCTTACTTCTATTTCACTCCTGTGCTGCCAAAGCCACCAGCACCTCGTTCAGTTTCATCAAGCGAATCAACCTCTTCTATGGAAAGCTGTACTACCGGGGCTATTACCATTTGAGCAATACGGTCTCCGTGGTTAACCGTGAAGTCTTCCTGGCCGTGATTGATCGTAATCACTTTCACCTCTCCCCTGTAATCTGCGTCAATAGTACCAGGAGAATTAAGCATGGTGATACCATTTCTGATCGCCAACCCACTGCGGGGGCGGATTTGAGCTTCATATCCATCAGGCAACGCCATTTGTAATCCAGTTGGGATAAGAATACGTTCTCCCGGTTTTAATGTAATAGGTTCATCAAGAGCAGCCCTAATATCCATGCCAGCTGCTGAAGCAGATTCATAACCAGGAAGAGGTAAGTCTTCAGCATGTGGGAGTTTCTTAAATCTGATTTGGCTCATAGCTCTTCCTTCTCATATTCAATTAGTTTAATAATGGCATTACCCAAAAAGACTTTTACCCTGGCCTCTAAGGGTACTCTTAAATCATCATTCAAAAACCACGCCCTAAAATCACCACTAAATCCAAAAGGGCCTTCAAGGTTTTCTGTTTTACCCCGGGTCAGATGGGCTTCAATTTTGCCAAAAGGCCGGTACTTCCTTTTTTCCAGTGCTGAGGAATTTTCAAAATGGATGTATCCAACTTTTTTGGCAACATATACCGGCATTGAACTTGGGGTTTCTCCCCCTGCAAATAACCTTGAAAAGTAAAAAATGATATGGCCTGCGGTTCCGGGCTCAATCAAATCCAGCGTTCCTTCGGTATCATCCTCTTCTTTATATGCTACCGTTTGTGCCTCACGGTCAAAGGAATAAACAATCTCTTTCTCCTCTCCTTCATCCAGATTGTCTTTCCAATACAATGAAGTAACAGGGATACCCTCTTCATTTTCATAGAATAAGCTATGATAATGATCAATTTCTGTACCCATAAACGGTATTTTAGGATTAGATTCCATCTTTGTTATAAGGTGCTTATGCACCCTCCCATTATAAACGGTATCAGGTAACAGGGTAACCTCTACCCATCCCAGTTTGAAGAATCCATATTTTACTTCATAGCGGAAGGTCTCTTTAACCGAAACTAATTTTTCGAGAGTCGGTTGTTCCGATTGAACGGCATCCTGGGACTGGGCAAGCCCAGATGAAAAAAGAAAAAGTATTAGAAGTAAAACTCTCCGCATATCCCTTTTAGCAATTACTCATTCATTAACTCATTTTCCTTTAGAAAATTTTCAAAAGCCTCTTCATCATAACCCACTAGAACAGAGTTTTCATGTACAAGTACAGGACGTTTTATCATGCTCTGGTTTTGTTCCAGTACTTCAAGAAGTTCTTCATCAGACAAGGTTTTGTCTTTCAGTCCAAGCTGCCGGTAAGTAGTCCCTCTCTTATTTACCAGCACATCAATCCCCACTTTAAATTCGAGGTCTTTGAGCTCATCCAGAGTCAGTGGTTCTTTTTTCACGTCGATAAATTGATATGGAATCTCTTTGTTATCCATCCACTTTTTAGTGGCTCTTATTTTATCGCAGTTTGGAATCCCTATTATGTGCAGCATACGTTTTGGTGAATAGTTTCGTATTTTGGCAGAAGATACGGTTTGATCTAACAACTTTGAATGTTATCCCGCTATTTGTGTAATGAAATCTTTTAGGCTAACCATAGTTTTACTTTTTTTAGTTATTGGATGCACCAATAACGACGCTCAATCGGAATTCGAGCGTAAAGCCTTTAGTCCTGCTAATGGCATTACCCAAACCGATGAAAATGGGAATATTGTAGGCGATCCTGATACTGATGACTGGAGAACTTCTCCTTTTTATGGGGGCTTAGCAGAAATTAACCCTGTATTTCCAAACCCGGTACTCTACAGTTCGTCAGCCACCCTTGATGTTTTCCTAAATGGAACCCCTCTAACTTCGGTGCTTGAATTAGGATACTTCGACTTTCAAAACCGATGGACACAAGTACAATTCGTTGATGGGGTAACAGACTTCAGCCAAAATCCACTGATTGTTAATCCCGCTTCCTTTGGCTCTAATGCTTCTCTTGCCAGAGGCACTTATCGACTAGTTTTACTGGACGGTAATCAGAGAGTGATTACTTATGGAGATATTGAGATCGAGTAGGTTGTGATAATTTACCGGGCGCTCTATCTTCCCACCCATGCGGAAATTACTACCCTCTGAAAAAGCCATTTTACAACACCTGATTTTTCCGGAACCTTATGAGGTTTTATTGGAGGAAACAGGGCTGCCAGTCGGTGCTCTAAGAGACGACCTGATCAATCTCATCAATTACAGGTTGGTTGAAGTTGTTAATCATGATTCTGATTCCATCTCAGGAACTTCATTCTATGACGCCGATAATCTCCAGGATTTTTCATTCAGAGCTACAAAAACGGGACTCAAACATATAAGGGAAGTTGTATGAAATTTGAAGTTGGAGTTAAGGAAACTACGATTGAAATTGAGCTAAATGAAGAGAACTCTTCGTTTACTGCTGGAGAATCCTCCGGCTCCTTTGTTTTCAAAAAAGACAATGGAAGATTTTTTCTTAGAATGGGAACAAAGCTCTACAAAATTGATAATGTAGATTACGACGGTTCTGAGATAACATTTTCCATTAATGGAGAATGGCATACGATTACAGTAAAAGATGAACAAGAACTACTGCTTGACCGTCTTGGCTTCAAAACCGGAAGTGAACTGGCAGAAGGTTCTATCAAAGCTCCTATGCCTGGTAAAATTCTTGAGATTTTAGTGGGTGTTGGTGATGAAGTAACCAAAGGACAGCCGGTAGCAATTTTGGAAGCCATGAAAATGGAAAATGAGTTGAAATCACCCATCGATGGTACCGTGAGTAGTATTGAAGCAGAAACCGGACAATCATTAGAAAAAAACAGCCCTATTCTGGAGATAGAGAAACTTGGATAAATTTATTATTGAAGGAGGTACCCCTCTACAAGGTACCATAGCCATAAGCGGTTCAAAAAATGCAGCGCTTCCTATCATCGCAGCTTCCTTACTAGGAGATTCTCAAACCATCATTCGGAACATCCCCCGATTGCAGGATATTTATACCTTTAACAATGTACTTCGGGTAGTAGGAGCGCGAGTTGACTTCGATGATCTTGCCAATACTGTTACCATCGACCCTGGAAATGTTTCTTACCTGGAAGCACCTTATGATCTCGTTCGAAAGATGCGCGCCTCCTTTTATATGCTTGGTGCACTAGTTGGTAAACATGGCTATGCTAAAGTTTCACTTCCAGGCGGCTGTGCATGGGGCCCTCGTCCTGTAGACCTTCATATGAAAGGAATGGAAGCTATGGGAGTAGAAATAACACTGGATAAAGGCTATGTAATTGCCAGGGCTGATGAGACTCTACATGGAGAAAGCTTCACGCTTAACCCAAGTAGCGTTGGGGCTACTGTAAATCTCTTGCTCGCATCTGTTTTACGGTCAAAGAAATTTACCATTAAGAATGCCGCTAAGGAGCCTGATGTAGTTCAGCTTTGCGAAGTTCTCACCAAAATGGGAGCAAATATCGAGGGCATTGGAACCGATACACTTACCATTCAAAAAGTAGATTCTCTCCAGGGAGTAGAAATCAGTAATGATCCGGATCGAATTGAATTAGGCACCTATATGATAGCAGGTGCTATGATCCCTGGATCTGATCTTACTCTTACTGGTTGTAATCCTGAACACCTTGGGAATTTCCCGGAACTGTTAAGAAATACTGGTACCGAAGTCCAGTTAAATGGCTCGATCATTTCTGTAAAGGCACCAGATGTATTGAAACCCGTTTCTATTGAAACAGCTATTTACCCAGGCTTTCCTACCGATCTTCAGGCACAATGGGCTACGATGTTAACCCAGGCTCATGGCGAAGCATCCGTAACCGATACCGTATATTTCGACCGGTTTAGCTACGTACCAGAGCTTGTGAGGCTTGGTGCAGATATGCACAATGAGAAAAACACGGTTCATATTAAAGGTAAAACTCCGTTAACAGGTGCCTCAGTAATGAGTACTGACTTAAGGGCCAGTGTAAGCCTCGTTCTTGCGGCTATGGCTGCCGAAAATATCACAGAAGTGCTAAGAATTTACCATTTAGACCGGGGATATGAATCCCTAGAAAATAAATTAAACCCTGTTGGCGCTAAGTTGTCAAGAGTTGGAGCCTAATTTTTTAAGGAAGCCCTTACATAAGTCGGTTTCAGACTTTATATTTACCAGCAATAAATCGGCAGATAAATTTTTTAAAGAACTTTTCCTTTTTTGCAATACACTTTGTATTCATATAACCAAGAAAACACGGCGGCCTTCATAAAATCAAGAATAGAGGGCTTGTATATCGATTTATTATGTTTCTGGTCTATATTGATTTCCCTAGCCAGCCAGAGACTTTTTTCGGAATCCAAAAACGAGGATTTCGACCCTATAAAAACAAATTTAACAAGTAATTATACCCCAGCCGATCTATCGGTTAGTGCAACTGATGCGGTGAGTTCAGATCTCATTTTATTACACACTATTAAGAAAATCCGCAAATGGATGGCATGCATAGATAGCGGGCGCCGGGGAAAAAAGAAATTCAATGAAGAATCAAATTATCATTCATTCTTCGGGCGACCAGGCCCGAATTGCTCTCATCGAGAATGGAGAGCTCGCACAATTATTCATCGAATCGGAAGAGAACCAGCGTACTGTTGGTAATATTTATGTAGCACGTGTGCACAAAGTGATGAGCGGTATTCGCGCCGCTTTCATCGATATGGGAACTCCGAAGGATGCCTTCCTTCACTTCTCGGATGCCGGAGACCACCTTGACGATTATGTGGCAAAACTTAATGGCAAAAATGCCATCCCTAACGACGCCAAAAAAGATATTCAAAACAAAGAGAACCTCTCCAATGTCCAGAAGCAGATGCTTGCTGGCAAGATTCTCAAGAGCGGCCAAAAACTATTAGTTCAAATTGTAAAAGAGCCTATTGGGTCAAAAGGGCCCAGAGTATCTACCGATATCACCATTGCAGGCCGTTTTTTGGTGTTAATCCCGATGGGGGATTACATCGCAGTATCTAAAAAAATAAACAACTTTAGAGAGCGTAAGCGACTAAAGAATATCCTGAATGGTATGGTTCCTGATGGTTTTGGGGTGATCGTAAGAACGGTTGCTCAGGATCAGCCGGATGAAGCTATCGAAGACGATTTAAGGAACGTACTAAAGAAATGGGAACGGGTGGTAGACAACCTGGAAAAGGCTAAGCCCCCTACCCTACTCTACAAAGACCTGGATATGACAGAAAGCCTTATCCGCGACCTATTTGCAAAAACCTATGACCGGGTGTTGATTGATGACCCTAAAATGTACCGGCAAATCAAATCCTATGTAGGCCAGATTGCTCCCCAAATGGTGCCAAATGTTGAGCTGTACAAGAAAAAGGAACATATCTTCGATTTCATGAAGATTTCTGAAGATGTGAATTCTATTTTCAACCCAAGGGTTCGTTTGAAAATGGGTGGGTATCTCATTTTTGAGCAAACAGAGGCGATGTACGTAGTAGATGTTAACTCAGGTCCATATGCAGCCAAAGAGAAGCAAGAAGATAATTCCCTTAAAACCAACCTCGAAGCTGCAAGAGAAATAGCTAAGCAATTACGTTTGCGGGATATTGGAGGGATTATCGTTGTCGACTTCATCGACTTAAGAGATGAGAAGAACCGAAAGAAAATCTATGATGAACTAAAGAAAGAGTTCCGTAAAGATCCTGCAAAAACCAATATCATTGGAATGAGTGATTTTGGGCTGGTTCAAATTACCCGTCAGCGTATTCGCCCAAGTGTTATTAATTCTGTATCCAAAGTATGTCCAATGTGTGGTGGATCAGGCAATGTAGTTAGCCAGGATACCATTGTAACCGATATTGAAAGCTGGATTAATAAATTCAAGCATAATACTGGTTATCGCGCCATTGATCTCTATGTAAACCCATATTTAAAATCATACCTAACAAAAGGTATGTTTAGTAAGCGCTGGAAGTGGATTTCTAAGTATCACCTTAAGATTTCAATCATCAGCGATGAAAATACCTCTCTAAATGAATTCCATGTTACTCTAGCCGGATCTGACATTGATATTACCGATGTGGTTATCCGTGGTGAGTCTTTGGAGGATTTATTGAACAGGCAGGAGCTGGAAGAGATTACCAGCGGCCAGCATAACAAAGACAACCTGGACATCACAAAAAAAGAGAAACGTCCCCCACGAAATAATGGAAGGTCGAATAACAGGCAAAATAACAGATCGTCAGGAAACTCTGCCAATTCGAAAGGAAAGCAACGATCGCAGCATCAGAATAGATAGATATTCATGATGGCTCGGTTATTGCGTTTGATCGGTCAGATTTAAACAAATTTTCACTATGAGTTCATTTAAACTACATGCTACTACGGTAGTGGGTATTATCCACAACGGAGAAGCAGCCATTGGAAGTGACGGACAGGCAACGATGCAAACTACCGTCATGAAGTCCACTGTAAAAAAAGTACGCAAACTGGCTGAGGGTAAAATACTTGCTGGTTTCGCTGGATCTACTGCTGATGCCTTCACTCTCTTCGAGCGGTATGAGTCAAAACTTGATGAGTATAACGGAAGTATGCAGCGTGCCGCCGTAGAGTTGGCTAAAGACTGGCGCAAAGATAAGTTTCTCCAAAAACTGGAAGCACTTTTGATTGTAATGGATGCAGAACACGCCCTGGTTATTTCCGGGCAGGGAGATGTGATAGAACCTGATGATAATATCGTCACTATCGGTAGTGGCGGAAGTTATGCCCTGGCCGCAGCCCGGGCGATGGTGAAGCATTCTCCGAGTATGAAAGCAAAAGATATTGTGGAAGAGGCTCTGCGAATTGCAGCCGATATAGATATCTACACAAACCACAATCGCACAATTTTAGAAATAGAGAGTAAGTAATGATTGAAGAAAAGAATTTAACCCCTCAACAAATTGTGAGGGAACTTGATAAATATATAGTAGGGCAAAAAGAAGCTAAGCGATCTGTAGCTATTGCACTTCGTAACCGATGGAGAAGGCTAAACTCCGATGAAGAAATCCGGGAAGAGATTGTTCCGAATAACATATTAATGATCGGCCCTACCGGGGTTGGTAAAACTGAAATAGCTCGTAGATTGGCTAAGCTTGCTATGGCCCCATTTGTAAAGGTGGAAGCTTCAAAGTTTACGGAAGTAGGCTATGTTGGGCGTGATGTTGAATCCATGATCAGGGATTTGACTGATCTTGCAGTAAACATGGTGAAGGAGGAAATGCAGGATCGGGTAAAAGGAAAAGCTGAAGAACAGGCTGAAGAGCGAATTCTTGATATCCTCATCCCTCCCGTCAAAAAAACCGGGGTAGGCTTCAACAATGATTCTGGTTTTGATGCTGCTAACGCTTCTGATGAAGAACTGAATGAACGTACTCGTGAACGCTTCAGAGAAAAGCTTAAAAACGGCGAGCTAGACGAACGGAAAATTGAGATCGAGGTAAAAAGTTCGAAAAGCCCCATGATGCAGGTATTTGGGCCCGGAGGGATGGAAGAGATGGGGGTAAACCTCCAGGATATGCTTGGCAATATGGGCAAAGGCAAAAAAGCAAAGCGTAAACTCGAGATTAAGGAAGCCCGAAAAATTCTTGTTGAAGAAGAAGCTGAAAAACTAATCGACCATGAATCAGCGGTACAGGAAGCACTAGAGCGCGTTCAGAAACAAGGTATCGTATTCATTGATGAGATTGACAAAATCGCTGATTCTTCTTCAGGAGGTGGAAAAAGTGGTCCGGATGTAAGCCGTCAGGGAGTTCAAAGAGACCTCCTTCCTATTGTTGAAGGAAGTACGGTTAATACAAAGCATGGAATCGTCAAAACCGACCACATTCTTTTCATTGGGTCAGGAGCTTTTCATGTATCAAAGCCTTCTGATTTGATCCCTGAACTTCAGGGCCGTTTCCCGATTAGGGTTGAATTGAATTCTCTTACTGAAGATGACTTCGTGGATATTCTTAGCAAGCCAAAAAATGCACTCACCAAGCAATACCAGGCTATGCTGGCTACCGAAGGAGTTGCGATCACTTTTACAGATGACGCAGTAAAAGAACTGGCAAGAATTGCGGCACTGGTTAATAGTCAGGTAGAAAACATTGGAGCTCGAAGGCTACATACCATTATGTCTTCCCTGTTTGATGAACTCTTATTTGCTGTGCCCGATGACATTAACTCCGGAGAAATTACGATTGATCCGAACTATGTGGAGAAACAACTCGATGGCTTAGTTAAGGATAAAGATCTAAGCCATTACATCCTTTAACATTGGTTCATACGTATTTATTCAGTACAATCGTTTAGGATGAAACTTAATCCCTAATCAGCGGTTATCAGCATAGAATATTAGCCTTATGAAGTTTATGACATTGAAGAGATTTTTGATTCCAAACCTGTTTATCGTACTTACCCTTGCTACTCTAAATTTTGCCGGAGTAGATGAAGTTGTCAAAAGAGATACTGATGACAAAACTAATCTAACCAAGTATGTTCAGGCTCAGAGAACCATCCTTCAAAACTACTTTGGCTATGCTGATGTAGACATCATGTACAAAACCAGTGTAAAGTACATGGTAAACAGCATAAAGGATTCTACATTAACCCTTGAAGGCACTCCCATCGATACTACTTTTCCGGGAGTTAAGGTTTCGAATCTGAGAGAGTCTTATCTAAACTTTGAAGAGGCTTACCTGTATGTTTCGAATAATAGCCCGGATGAAGACATGAAATTCCTTACCGAGCAAGCTATCCGGGGGATGTTCTCAACCCTTGATCCTCACTCCGTATTTATCGAGGCAGATGATAGCGAAGAAGACCAGGAAAATTTTGCCGGTAAATTCCAGGGAATAGGTGTTCAGTTCAATGTGATTAACGATACCATAACCGTTGTAACTGCTATTGCTGGTGGGCCAAGCGACCAACTGGGTATTCAGTCCGGAGACCGCATTGTACAGATTGGTGATACTTCCGCCATTGGATTTAACAATGAGGATGTGGTTAAACACCTGAGAGGTGAAAAAGGCTCGAAAGTTCGGGTTGGAATCGTAAGGCCAGGAGTGTCCGAAAGATTGTATTTCACAATAACACGAGATGATATCCCGCTCTACACAGTAGACACTTCCTATATGCTTGATGATCAAACGGGATATATAAAAATAAACCGGTTTGCAGCTACTACTCACGACGAGTTTATGCAGGCTATGGATGAATTAAAGGATGAAGGTATGGATCGGCTCGTCCTTGATTTAAGAGGAAACCCGGGGGGGTATCTGGGACAAGCCGTAGCTATTGCAGAGGAATTTTTTCCAAGAGGAACCCAGCTTGTTGCTACCCAAAGCCGACACAACCGTTTCAACCAGGAGTACTTCTCTAGAAAGGATGGAGTATTCAAAGACAAGCCTATTATAGTGTTAGTAGACGAAGGCGCAGCTTCTGCCAGTGAGATTGTATCCGGTGCTTTACAGGATCATGACAGGGCCTTAGTTGTAGGGCGAAGAACTTTCGGAAAGGGACTTGTTCAGCAGCAGTATGAATTAGCAGACCAAAGCTATGTACGGGTAACTATCTCAAGGTATTCCACTCCATCTGGCAGGGTCATCCAAAAGGAGTTTACTGAGGGTGGCGGTGAAGAATATGCTTATGAGATTTACAATCGTAGCAACAACGCAATGAACGACGCCGTCGAGTTTGTGGATGAAGTACCAGATACCCTTCAGTACAAAACAGATGCAGGCCGTACGGTTTATGGTGGTGGTGGGATAGTACCAGATTATATCATACAGGCAGATACTTCCCGGTCCGGATACATGATCAATTTCTCTCTTCGTAAAAGAGCCTCTTTCGATTTCGTCAGAAGCTATCTCGATAATTATGGAGATGAATTTAGAGCAGAATGGGAATCTGATTTTGAGAAATTCCGAACCGATTTCACCTGGTCAAAAGAAGAAGTAGCCAAATTCAAAGCATCTCTGGAAGAAAGAGGTATGGTTATCACAGATGAAGTTTCCAGCCCTCAGTTTAGAAGAGATTCGCTCTTTGTTCCTCCCGGATATTTTGAGGAAGTAGCCTGGATGGCTGAAGGGCGAATGAAAGCCGAATTAGCTCGCCAGGTATGGGGCCTGCCTTACTTCTACCCTATTGTTAACGATGTATTTGATACCACGCTTGAAGAAGCAATGACGCTTTGGGATGCCTATTCCCGTTTAGAAGCTTTAGCAAAAGGAAAAGCTTCATTGGATGACTTCTCAAATGTTAAATCGGATGGGTAAGTAGCTGAGAATAGAAAGAAATTAAAGCCCTTATGCTTTGGCATGAGGGCTTTTTTATTTATTTCACCCAGAAATCTTCGTTTATTGTTGCCATTCAAAAACTTAGTAACGGTCATCTAATTTGTATGAAAAAGCTTTCATTTGTTGCGCTTTTAGCACTGTTCACATTTTCCATTAACGCCCAGGTATATCATCAAAATGGCATGGTTGCCTCTGATAACATGATAGCTTCTGAAGTTGGATCTGAGATTCTTCAGAAAGGTGGAAATGCAATGGATGCGAGTATTGCCACTGCTTTTGCTCTAGCCGTGGTACATCCGCAAGCAGGAAATATCGGTGGAGGCGGTTTTATGGTTTACCTAGATAATGAAGGTATATCCACTACCTTCGATTTCCGTGAAAAAGCTCCGCTTGCAGCAACCAAAACGATGTACCTGGATAAAGAAGGAAACTATATCCCAAGGAGTAATCACGATGGTTTATTATCAGTGGGAGTACCCGGTACAGTAGCCGGTTTATGGGATGCCCATCAAAAGTATGGAAGTTTACCCTGGAGTGATTTGGTTCAACCGGCGGTTACCTTGGCGGAAGAAGGATTTCCTTTGAGTTTCACACTTGCTCAACACGCAAAGAACTTTTCAGAGAATTCTCCTGACAACGAGTTCATCCGGAATTTCTTCACCAATGGGACTGGTGTTCCTTTAAAAATGGGCGACATCTGGAAACAACCTGAACTCGCTTATGTGTTGAAGAAGATTAGGGATGAAGGTCAGGATGGGTTTTATAAAGGCGAAGTCGCAGAGAAACTAGCAAGTTACATGGCCGAAAATGGCGGAATTATTACCACGGAAGATTTAGCAAAATACAATTCCGTAGAACGAGCGCCGGTAAAAGGCACCTACAAAGGGTACGACATCATCTCAATGGGGCCTCCCAGTTCCGGAGGTGCAACATTAATTCAAATGATGAACATGATGGAACTGGTTGACTTCGAAAACATTCCGTTCAATTCTACCGAATACGTTCATTTTCTAGCAGAATCAATGCGCCGTGGCTATGCCGATCGTGCTGAATATCTAGGGGATCCAGATTTCAATCCGGAAATGCCTGTGGACCGGTTAACCTCAAAAGAACATGCTCAACAACGTTTCGCGAATATCGACTGGCAACGAGCTTCGGTGAGCGATTCCTCTAAATTTGGGCAATTATATGATGGTCAAAGTACTACGCATTTTTCTGTAATCGATAAGAATGGAAATGCTGTTTCCCTTACATACACACTCGAGTTTTCATATGGTTCTCGTTTAGGTTCTCCTGAGCTTGGGTTTATCTTGAATAATGAAATGGGCGACTTCAATGCCATCCCTGGAGAAACTAATAGCAGAGGCCGGATTGGGACATTACCGAATCAAATCGCCCCTGAAAAACGCATGCTTTCGAGTATGAGCCCAACCATTATTGCTAAAGATGGGAAGCCTTATTTTGTAATTGGAACCCCGGGTGGACGAACCATTATCAATACCACTTTCCAGACTGTATTAAAAGTTCTCGAATTCGATATGCGCGTTGACCATGCCATCGAATCCATGAAAATTCACCACCAATGGCTACCTGATCGAATTCTCTATGAACCAAATACCCTTTCTCCAGATACAAAAGTGACTCTTGAAGCAATGGGGCATACTTTAGCTCCAAGAAGTAGTCTCGGACGAATGATGGGCATTATTTGGGACCAGGAAAATGGTGTATTTATTGGTGCTTCTGATAGCTCAAGTCCTGATGGTGGAGTAGCTGGATATTAAAAAAGGCGCTTTATTTAAGCGCCTTTAAAAATTTTGATTCAGGATGACAGATGTGTTGTGGAGTTAATCCTCAACTTGCTCCATCAACTCTTCAATAGCTCGCTCAAGCTGCTCATCTCTTCCAAAGTCGATAACTCCCGGCATATTCTTAACCTGGATATCTGGCTTGGTTTCCAGGTTTTCCATCCAGCGACCTGATTTGTCCTTGGCGCTGACAGGAACAACTCCCCATACACCGCCGTTAGGTAATCGCTCCCATCCTGCAAAACTACAGGTTCCTGGAACGGGCATTCCCAAGGTTGTGCCTATTTCCAGATCAACATAACCCTGAGCATAGCAGTGCCCATCAGAGTAATTACTTTCATTGAACATGGTTAGGGTTGGCTTTGTCCAGCGAGAAGTAGGCTCCCCTCCTACCACTTTATCGGCAGTAGCATAGGTGATAAACCGTTCTCCGGTAAAGAACATAGCCAGGTCAGCCACAAGGTCACCACCACCATTGAAGCGCGTGTCCACAATTATCGCTTCGGCATCTAAGTATTTACCCATGATATCTTCGAAGATATCCCGGTAAGGACCATCGCTCATTCCTGGAATATGAACATAGCCTAGCTTTCCATCACTCTTTTCCTTCACTTCTTCTGCATTCTTCTTAACGAAACGATTGTAAAGCAGTCCATTTTCTGCTCCCAGCGAAACAGGCTTCATAGTGATAGTGACAGGGTTTCTACCTCGTTCATCAGTTAATTCAAGAAGTGTAAACTTTCCTGATTTTCTGTTTAGATATTTGGCTACATCCTCATCAGCCGAAACTACTTCTCCATCAATTTTCTGGATAATCATACCTGGCTTAACATCGTACTTGGCTTTGTCTAATGGGCCACCTTCAATCACTTCCACAATCTTGATGCCATCATCGGTATGCTCGTAATCCATGAAAATGCCTAAAGATGCAGTGGCATCTCCATTGGTGATGTTATCGCCGAATCTTCCTCCGGCATGTGATACATTCAATTCACCTAATATTTCGCTTAATAGTTCAGCAAACTCATAACCATTTCCTGTATGAGCGACTTTTGGCTTGTATTCTTCAACCAACATATCCCAATCATTGCCATGAAAAGTGGGCTCATAGAAAATTTTACTGGTCCGGAGGGCAACATGGTCGAACATGACTTCCCGCTCTGCTTCTGAATCAAAATTCATTTCTGCGCTAATGCTGATTGATTTTTGAGAGCCAGCACCTGGGTCAATCTTCGAAATTCTTCCACTGCTTAATAGATACAGGTTCTCCATTTTATCGTCCCACATCAGGCTTGCTCCACCAGCGTTTAATCTCAAAACCTGCTTGGTTTCCCGGGTTCTCAGGTTTGTTTCCCAAAGGTTCAATCCTCTTTCAAAACGTGCCAGATAGTAAAGCTTGCTGGCATCTTTTGAGAGAACAGCATCACCTAAACTCGAAGAATGAATAGTAAGCCTGGCGGTACGATCTTCCATACCATTCCAGTCAAACTTCAGGCTTTTATCCTCTTCCTTCTTATCCTCGTCTTCTTTTTTCTCATCCTCGTCTTCCTTCTTCTTTTCTTTGGCCGCTTTCTCAAGCTCTTCCATCAGTTTGAAGTCCTCTTCACTGAGGTTGTACTTATCCCAGCCTTCCTGGGTAAAGAACATGGTGTATACATCATACTGAGAACGACCGCTGGTAGCATAACTCTTCAATCCATGACGATTGCTAAACCAAAGTAACTGCTTACCTTCATTCACCCAACTTGGACTAGTATCGTAATATCCACTTGGGACCAGGGTTTTCATTTCTTCCTCGCCTGACGCATCTAAAAGCACAATATCAGCGTTATTGAGTAGCTTATCATACCGCATCAACAGCCATTTACTATCCGGGCTCCAACTAAAATCTTTGTCTCCATCCCTCATGTGATACAAATCTTTGGGAGTAAGTAGAGTTACCGTTCGCTTTGATTCCAGATCCATTACTTTAAGCGTTCTTCGATCTTCTATATACGCCAGCTTCTTTCCATCCGGAGAAACTTTTGGGAGGTAGTTATCTACATCTGTTTCAATAAGTGCCTCTTCCTCAAGCAGTGTGGAAGCATAAAAGAAAGGCTCCTCTTCCCTTACTTTTTTGGTTTGATAGATGCTCCATTTCTTATCTCTTTCGCTGGCATAAATTACTGATTCACCATCCGGAGTAAAGGAGACAAAACGTTCTGTTTCAGGGGTTTTGGTGATTCTTTTGGTGAGAGAGCCATCTACAGTGGTTACAAACACTTCTCCGCGAGCGATAAAGGCAATCTCTTTACCATCCGGAGAAATGGCCATTTCTGAGACTCCCCCATTTACATTCAGGATTTCATCACTGTTAGCAATATCCTGGGTACGAATAGAAATGTTCACTTTTCTGGAATTGCTTCCCTCCTGCATGGTATACACTTCTCCATGATAACCGAAGGCTAGCGTTCCACTTCCCATGCTTAAAAAGCGAACCGGATGCGTATCAAACTCGGTGAGTTGGGTATTTGTCGAAGGATTGGATAAGCTCAGTTTATGAACATTAAACGAGCCACTTTCTTCACTCAAATAGTAAATATTATCCTCTGAGGCGTCATACACAGGGTTGCGATCTTCCCCATAGAATTCGGTGATTTTTGTATGCTCACCTGATCTCATATCATAGCTCCAGATATCTCTTGCAATGGCAGATTGATGATGTTTTCTCCACTGATCTTCATACCCTTTGTTATCATGGTAAATAAGCTGAGAACCATTGCTGTTCACCTGGACATATTCTGCAGGGACAGTAAACACCTGATCAACTCTTCCACCACTTACTGGTACAGAGTAGAGCTCTGCCTGTCTGCTTGTTGGGTATTGACGATGAGTTGCCAAGTCCTGGCGTTGAGCTTTAAACAGGACTGAGTTGTTATCTGAAGAAAAAGTATAAGGCTCTTCATCATTAGAATGGAATGTCAAACGGGTAGCTGCACCACCTAAGGCATCCATGACATAAATATCAAAGTTTCCATATCGGTCGGAAGCAAAGGCTATGTGTCTGCCATCATTACTCCAAACCGGCATATAATCATGAGCTTTGTGGAAAGTAATTCGGGTAGCTTGTCCACCTGAAGTCGGTACTGTGTACAAGTCCCCTTTATAGGTAAAAGCGATGGTTGAACCATCCGGTGAGATGGACGGGTATCTTACCCATTCCGGGGTAATTTGGGCAAAAGTGATGGTTACCAGAAAAAACGAGAAACAGAGTGAAAGAAATGATCGCATGTAAAAAATCCCTTTAATTTTGAGTTGAATGAAAGTATATAAAACACACTGGCTGTTTTGTAAATAGTTTTACTCAATAAGGATAAAAAATTGCCATTAACTATATTCGAATCGAACAAGATTGTTAGCTATGAATAAAAATCCAGAAGTCGATTCCTATTTAGATAAGAAAGCTCATCCACTTACTACAGAGATAAACAGGGTTAGAGAAATCATCCTTACCACTGATGAAAAGGTTACAGAGACCATAAAGTGGCAAAGCCCAACTTTTATGTATAAAGGAAACATCGCTTCTTATTTCATGAACGCGAAAAAGCATGTTAGCCTCATGTTCCATAAAGGAGCAAGCATAAATGATGATTCCGGGCTCCTAGAAGGTGATGGAAAAGAAGGTCGTACAGCCAAGTTCTACGGGATGGAAGACATTGAATCCAAGAAAGAAGCACTGGAAGGGGTGATTAAAGAATGGATTCGGATGCAGGATGAGGGCTGAGCAAAGAATATTGAACAGTCGAACATTGAACTTCGAAGTTTGATGTTCCTTGTTAAATGTTCTTTCGTCCATAAAAAGCTTCTTAGGGGTAATTGTGAGTTAGTGTGTACTAAGAGTGACTATACAATAAAACTCTTGGCCTGAAATATGAGAAAGCACACCCCATTTTTAATCATCATCTTACTATTCTGTTCGTTTTGCGAAAGCCCGACTAATACCGATTCTTCCGTAGAAATTGATTTAGAGGATGGTACCGCACTGGATCTTTCGGATTGGACTACAGAGACTCATAGCAATGATGTTGATCCGAACTACTCCGTCGTTTTTGAAGAAAACACCGTCAAAAGAATCGATATTACCATCAGCTCTAGTAACTGGGCAGCCATGCAGGCAGACCTTGATGCAAACCTTACCGGCAGTGTATCTGATATCGATTTTACTCCCGTTTGGGTTCCGGCTACCATCAGTTTTGAGGGGTTAATTTGGTCGAAAGTAGGAGTGCGATATAAAGGAAATTCCACCTTATTGAACGCTTCCCGAAGTGGTGGAGATAAATACCCATTCAAGCTCGATTTCGACGAATTTGAAGACGACTTTCCTGAAATCAACAATCAGCGTTTCTACGGATTCAAGCAGTTAAATTTGGGAAATAATAACTCCGACGGCACTTTTATGCGTGAGAAAATCGCCGCAGATCTATTTCGTGAATTTGGAGTAGTAGCAGCCAGAACGGCTTATTATGCAGTCTATTTGGATCGTGGAAATGGATCGAGCTTTATTGGACTTTATACCCTGGTAGAAGAGGTAGATGATTCCATTCCTGATTCCCAGTTTGCTGATGATAATGGCAATCTTTACAAACCTGACGGGGATGCAGCATCTTTTGCATTGGGTACTTATGATGAGTCAGAATTCGATTTGAAAACAAACGAAGACGAAGCCGATTATTCGGATGTAAGTAGTTTTTATGATTTACTTCACAGTGGGGAGAGAACCTCAAATGAAACACAATGGAAAGCTGACCTTGAAGATATTTTCAATGTGGATAATTACCTAAAATACCTGGCTGTGAATAATGTAATCCAGAACTGGGATACCTACGGCATCATGACACATAACTATTTCCTCTATAATGATGAAGGAAGATTAACCTGGATCCCCTGGGATAATAACGAGTCCTTCCAGGATGGAAAGATGGGCGGAGCTTTAAGTTTGGGAATGAGCGAGGTGGATTCGAGCTGGCCTATCATCCGTTATATCATGGATGTTGAAGAATATGAAACCACGTACAAAAACTATGTGGAAGAATTTTGCGAAGGAGTATTTGAAAGCTCCAAAGTAATTGCCGCCATCTCAGGATATGAAACGTTGCTCAATGAATATGCTACGCAAGAATCATCAAGTTTTAGTAGTTCAGTAAGCTCCTTGCAAAGTTATATCCAAACCCGGAATTCCACCGCTGCCAGTTATGTAGAATGAATTTTAATCATAAATATGCTGCCACACTAAAGCTCAATTGGGATTGAACGTTGAACTTCGAACATTGAACAAGGAACGCCGAAATTCAATGTTCAACGTTCTTAGTTCAATGTTCTTCCTTTATTTCGGATACCTGATTTCCTCAACCATTTCCTGTACTTCCTTCGGGGGCTCAGGATAAAACCTTCCAATGACTAGCGAAACGACCAGGTTCACTAACATACCCAGTGTTCCTATCCCCTCGGGAGAGATACCAAACCACCAGTTTTCGGGAATATTGAGCTCTGGAAAAGCAATCTTAAAGTAAATGATATAAGCCATTGTAAAGAGAAGACCAGCAACCATTCCTGCCACCGCCCCTTCCCTGTTCATCTTTTTATAAAAGATTCCCAAAATAATGGCCGGAAAGAAAGATGCCGCTGCTAATCCAAAGGCAATGGCTACTACCTGGGCCACAAAACCGGGCGGATTAATCCCAAAATAACCTGCAACTACCACCGCCACAGCCGCAGAAATACGGGCATATCGTAATTCAGCTTTATCAGAGATATTTGGATTGATCTGCTTCTTGATCAGATCATGAGAAACAGCAGTAGATATAACCAACAATAACCCTGCCGCTGTAGAAAGTGCAGCTGCCAATCCACCTGCAGCAACAAGGGCTGCCACCCAATTAGGGAGCCCGGCTATTTCGGGGTTGGCCAATACCATAATATCCCGATCTACATACAATTCATTTTCCGAATCTGTTACTTCATTACCAAATAGAGGCTCGCCTACACCTCCCCGCTTAATTTCTCCGTCTTCTTTCAGCAGGTTAGGTTCACCAACAATGGCTGTGCCGGGTTTGTAATCGATTAAACCATCCTCATCTTTATCTACCCAGGCCAGTAGCCCGGTTTCTTCCCATGTTTCAAACCATTGAGGCATTTGCTCATAGGGCTGCTCACTTACCGTTTCGATCAAATTGGTTCTTGAAAACACCGCAATCGCTGGAGCAGTGGTATAAAGGATAGCAATGAAAATAAGGGCATATCCTACCGATACGCGGGCATCCTTCACTTTTGGGACTGTAAAGAACCGAACTATCACATGCGGCAATCCAGCCGTTCCTACCATCAACGCAACGGTGATGAAGAATACATCCTGCATACTCTTGTTTCCGGAAGTGTACTCCGAAAACCCAAGCTCGGTATGCAGTTGGTCCAGTTTATCAAGGAGGAATACCCCGGAACCATCATTTAATGTTGAGCCAAAACCAAGTTGTGGGATTGGATTGCCGGTTAACTGTATTGAGATAAAAAAGGCGGGGACCATAAATGCAAAAATGAGCACACAGTATTGAGCAACCTGGGTATAGGTAATTCCTTTCATGCCTCCCAATACGGCGTAGAAAAAGACAATGGTCATCCCGATCACCACTCCCCAAAAGATTTCTACTTCAAGAAACTTGGAGAAGACTAATCCCACTCCTCTCATCTGCCCGGCCACATAAGTAAAAGAAACGATTAGTGCACAAATCACGGCTACCGTTCGCGCGATATCAGAGTAGTATCGGTCGCCAATGAAATCCGGAACGGTAAACTTCCCAAATTTTCTGAGGTAAGGAGCAAGAAGCAGCGCAAGCAATACATAGCCTCCCGTCCAACCCATAAGAAATACCGCGCCATCATAACCCATAAAGGAGATGAGCCCGGCCATGGATAGAAAAGATGCAGCCGACATCCAGTCTGCAGCCGTAGCCATACCATTGGTTAAAGGGCTTACTGATGCTTTCGCTACATAAAACTCGCTGGTCGAGGCTGCCTTGCTCCAAATCGCTATTCCAATGTAGATTGCAAACGTAATCCCAACCAGGATATAAGTCCATACTTGTACATCCATCAGGCATCCTCCTCGCTTACACCGTATTCTTTATCCAGGCGGTTCATCAAATAGACATACACAAAAATCAGGATTACAAATACATAAATAGAGCCTTGCTGAGCAAACCAGAACCCGAGTTTAAACCCGCCAACACGAATGGCATTCAATTCCGGAGCTAATAAAATCCCGAAACCATAAGAAACGACGAACCAGATAGTGAGTAGTATTCCCAGATATCTTAGGTTCTTTTTCCAGTAGCCCTTTAAGTCTTTATCCGACATTTATTACCTCCATTTTTCACCGGGCTAGTATGCATTTTTTGATCGATTGGTGCAAGTTTAAAAGATTGATGATTATAAATCTCGCTTTGATTTTTAAACAATTATGACGCATTTTTTTTAAGCATAATTCTAATTCAATCTTTTTTATATACGCAAAGAGATACGATCTATCTAAACCATAACCAAATCCCTCAGTTATGAAGTGTATATATATACTTCCGATATTGTTAGTGGTAGGATTTCTTTACTCCTGTACATTAACCGGAAATGATGATCAAGATTTAACACTTGAAGAGTTAACAGTAGACATAGACCCCCGGATTGTAAATAAAGAAAAGCCAATCGTTTCACCGGATTTTTCCGTTTCCCCAGGTTTATACAATTCAGATTTTGGAGTCATAGTATCCTCTATTTACTACGATATTACTATCCATTATACAATAGATGGAAGTGAACCAACAACTGAATCTCCAATTTATACAAACCCTATTCTATTGGACGGAGATGATCAAGATTTCATAATCAAAGCAATTGCAGCACACGAAGATCAAATAAGCTCAGTCGCTACTGCATACTATAAAATTGATTATGAATATGATGAGGAATTAATTCATACAGAGAATTCGCTGGAGGAATATCAGAAATTAATGGTAGGTAAATGGATTGGATATCGAAAAACGCCCTGGGAAGGAGAAACTAATATCGAAGTGAATATAGATGAAGATTTCACTTATTCTTCGGAAGTATTAGACCCATATTACTATTTGGGTAATTATGGATGGAAAGATGAAGAAACAGGGACAACCTGGAACAGAGATTTCTATGTAGAATCTGAAGAACCTGCCTTTTATTATGGTTCTGATGAAAGCACACCTAATCATTTAATCGGGCTTAACTCAGTTCGGGATGATGATGTTCTTGGTGAAATACAGCTTGTATGGCCCATAGTTTATACAACCAGAATATTTCCACTGGAGGAAACCACATTTAAAGATGGTGGGGATGTCTTTGAGTTCCATTTCAAACACCCTGAAGCTTGTTGCAGCGTGGAAGTCTATCTTATTAGGGTTGATAAATAGTTATTTATGCATCAAAATTTTCCGGGCTAATATGCGGATTAAGAGACCTGTTCAAGGAAGCTAATCGTGAGAAAATCTTTCACTTGGCAGATGCCCAAAGATTTCTTTATTTCGACAGATGAGACTATCAATTTTAGTTCTGGGCCTTTTTCTTTATTCATGTTCTTCTACTCCTCAAAAAGAAGTAGCACCCAGCCAAAATCCTGATGGCATGGTGTGGATTGCAGGAGGTTCATTTACTATGGGAGGTGATGATCCACTGGCAAAAAGTGATGAACTCCCCTTACACTCTGTTACTGTAAGTGGGTTTTGGATGGATGAACACGAAATCACGAATGCCCAATTCTCTGAATTTGTAAGTGCCACAGGATATATAACCGTTGCCGAGCGTGCTCCGGATTGGGAAGAACTCAAAAAACAGCTACCACCCGGAACTCCTAAACCTCCTGACTCATTGCTGGTACCAGCTTCTTTGGTATTCGAAAAGGACTTTGTCGAGAAAAATCTCTCTACCTGGAATTGGGTGCCTGGTGCAAATTGGAAGCACCCCCTGGGTCCAGAAAGCTCTATTGAAGGAATGGAAAATTATCCAGTCATCCACATTGCCTGGGAAGATGCAATAGCTTATGCCGATTGGGCCGGCAAGCGACTACCAACAGAAGCCGAATGGGAATATGCTGCCCGGGGCGGTAAATTTGAAGATGCATCTACCCGCAAACAAGCTGTAAGAGCCGCAAATATATGGCATGGCACCTTCCCTTATGAAAATTCGGAAGATGATGGGCATTACTACTCCGCTCCTGTGAAAAGCTATGAACCCAATATCCTTGGGTTATATGATATGGCTGGAAATGTTTGGGAATGGACACAAGATTGGTATGATCCAGGATATTATGCAGTTTCTGATGGGGCTAAAAATCCTATGGGGCCTGAGAAAGGCTACGACCCTTTTGAGCCCACTATACCAAAAAAGGTAGTTCGTGGTGGCTCCTTCCTTTGCCATGAAAGCTACTGTTCCGGGTATCGGGTTTCAGCACGAATGCGATCCAGCCCTGATACCGGGCTTCTCCATACCGGATTTAGACTTGTTAAAGATTATTCACCCGACGACTCATGAACATGAAGCGCTCCGTTATTATCCTTTTTATTCTCTCTTTCCTTTGGGGATGTACTTCCCTTACCCAGGAAGGTGATTCACTCGAATTTGAAACTATTGCCAACACTCAAAAGAAGAACATTGTATTCATTTTGTCAGATGACCATCGATATGATTTTATGGGCTTCACAGGTAAGGTCCCGTGGCTGAAAACCCCAGCTATGGATCGACTGGCAGCTGAGGGCGCTTATTTCCCAAATGCTTATGTAACTACCTCTTTATGTTCACCAAGTAGGGCTTCAATTCTTACCGGACTATATTCGCATTCACATACTGTAGTAGATAATCAGGCACCGGACCCAGGTAATCTCACCTTCTTCCCTCAATATTTGCAACAAAACGGGTATGAAACAGGGTATTTCGGAAAATGGCATATGGGTGATCATAGTGATAATCCAAAACCGGGATTTGATCATTGGGTGAGTTTTAAAGGACAAGGAGTGTATTATAATCCTACCCTTAATATCAATGGAGAGCGGGTTACTTACGAAGATTCCACCTATACTACTGACTTACTAACCGAGTTCGCCGTTGATTGGATGAACGAGCAATCTGATGAAAAACCATTCTTCCTCTACTTATCTCATAAAGCAGTTCATGCAGATTTTAAACCAGCACAACGTCATTTTGGTGAATATGAAGATGAAGAACTGATCTACCCTCCCAGCTACAATACCCCCAAATACGGAATTCCAGCTCTTCCAACCAGCCAGTATACAGGCACTCCTTTAGAAGCAGAAGAATATTACGGAGATAACCGCATGCCGGACTGGGTGAAAAATCAAAGAGAATCCTGGCATGGAGTCGACTATATGTATCATGGCAGGATGGATTTCGAAGAATTTTTTAAGCGGTATACAGAAACTTTGCTTGCTGTAGACGAAAGCATTGCCAGTGTGATGGAAGCTTTAGAGCAAAAGGGAATCCTGGACGAAACCCTGATTATTTATATGGGGGATAATGGTTTCTCTTTTGGAGAACATGGCTTAATAGACAAACGTCATTTTTATGAAGAATCTGCTAAAGTGCCATTTCTTGTCCGTTACCCGGAAGTTTTACAAGGTGGACAGGTAATTGATGAAATGGTACAAAATATTGACGTAGCCCCAACCTTCCTGGAAATAGCCGGAATCAAAAAACCAGAGCATATGCATGGGGCTTCTATTATGCCCATCCTGGCTGGAAATACACCAGATGACTGGAGAAACCGAATTTTTTATGAATACTATTGGGAATATGATTTTCCCCATACCCCTACCATGCATGGCGTAAGAACTGAGAAGTATAAATACATCCGATATCATGGGGTTTGGGATACCAATGAGTTCTATGATCTCGAAAATGATCCAGATGAAATGTACAACCTGATCAACAGCCCCGAACACCAGGAAATCATTGAAGAATTAGCTGGAGAAATTTATACCTGGCTGGAAGAAACAGATGGAATGCAGATTCCCTTAAAAAGAACCATTAAGCACCGCTGGGGTGATCAACGCAATATTGGAGTGTACTGATATGAAAAATACAACCTGGCTGAACCTACCCATTGAGGAAGTAAAACGTTCTAAGGAGTTCTTTCAAAAACTTGGGGCTTCATTTGTAGAAAATGAAACCGAAACCATGTTCGGCATTTATCTGGGTGAGAATAATATTCAGGTCATGATGTTTATCCACCCGGAGTTTGAACAATTTACCCAGGCTGAGGTAACTGATACTTCTACATCCGCAGAGATGTTGATTTCAATGGAAGCGACTTCAAAAGAAGAAGTGGATGAAATGGCAGCGAAGGTTCAGGAAGCTGGAGGACAGGTGCAAGGCCCTGATTTATGGGGAGGCTGGATGTATGGAATACTTTTTCAGGATTTGGATGGCCATCGCTGGAATATGGCCTATATGGATTGGGATAAGATGCCTAAATGATCTTTAGTTGGTTAGATTCTAAAGATTCCTTTATTTGAGGCTGTGAGACCATCATCCATTTTTATTCTTTTAGCCTTAATTAGCCTGAGTTGCGCTCAGCCTGAAAAAACTGACTCCATTGAAATCAAGCACCTTAACTCCGGTAAGATTCTGCCTGAAGATGCTAATCTCCCCTTTTCTGAAGCCGTATTGGTTGGCAAGACCTTATATCTTTCCGGACAAATTGGGATTGTCCCAGGAAGTTTAACTCTTGTTGAAGGGGGAATTGAAGCTGAATCCAGGCAAGTGATGGAAAACATTAAGACTACCTTAGAAGCTCATGATTTCAATATGAGCGACATCGTGAAATGCACCATAATGATTGATGATATTTCTCAATGGGCTTCCTTTAATGAGATTTATAAAACCTATTTCGAAGAGCCTTACCCGGCCCGAAGTGCTTTTGGAGCAGATGGTCTGGCACTTGGTGCTGCTATTGAAGTAGAGTGTATTGCTGTTATGAATCCTGATTAATCACTTCTTCTTTTTTACAATCTCTCTCAAAGTACTTTGAGTATACTTCAACATAACTATCACTAAATCATCTGGTAATTATTTAGATGAAAGCTTCTTTGTTTGTTCTCCTTCTCATCTTGATATATTCATGCACAACTCCCCCTGAAAAATCCAGGGATTCAACAGAAGGTCGAGTACTTGAAACCGAGTATGCCTTTTCGAATGGTGGTTGGCATGCCATAAGAAAAATCCGGTATTCCTATACTGATTTTAATAAAGAAGAGCATCGAATAATTACCGTATCCAAAGACTATTCTACCTGGGAAAACAGTTCAAAATTTTACATCAGTTACAATAATAACCAGGATATGAGTTTTACTGAACGCAGTATCTGGCAGGATGAGAAGTGGCGAAAAGTATTCAGCTCGACTTACAGCTACACTGATGATCTGATCTCTTCCAGAACTGACTCTGCTTTCCTTGCTACCGGAGAAATTAATATTATGGTTAATACCTATTCTTATAACGATCAGGAGCTTGTTACGGAGGAACTAGCAGAGCGCGTTTATGATGAAGAAAAGGTTCTCGCAAGCAGACTGATTCATTCCTATAGTGATGACGACCTTGTTGTCGAAAAGAATTGGCAGCGCTATGAAGATGGAGGATGGATTAATCTCAGAAGAATAGTTTTTATTTACGACGAAGAGCTAAACCATGTAGGAACTATACGTCAAAACTGGCAGGAAAATGAATGGAAAAACTCCATCAAATACTTGTTAACTGTGAATGACGAAGATAAAAGAACCGGTGCCCTTTGGCAGCGATACTCGGAAGACTCCTGGCAAGATTTCAGAAAAGTGACGTATGAGTATTAAAAAACTTAAGAAGTCATCCTGAGCGATTAGCGAAGGATCAAATTATCTACAACTCATTTAGATTCTTCGGCAGTAGCCTCAGAATGACTATAGATGGGAAAACCCCGATCAGGTTTTACCAATCGGGGTTTCTTTGGTTAATTATTTCTGCTCAGGCCTCTAGCCGTTCTGTCATCTGGCTTAGGTGCCGGGGTCATTTTGTTGGAAGAATCATTTACCAGCTTCATCACTTCTTCTACCACTTTTTCCATTTGAGGGTCTCTTCCCTGCATTAGAAGATTAGGATCGTCCCAAACCTTAAAATCAGGACGAACGCCTTCTCCTTCCCAGAACCAGTGACCATCATTGTCATAGAGTCTGGCTCCCGGAACAGTGATTCCACCACCATCTATCAAGCCATGACCCGTTGCCGGACCTACTAAAATACCAAGTGTCCGTTCCCCGACGATCGGTCCCGCATCCAGTTCCTGGAATGCCCATGGAAGCCCGTCACCACCAGAGCCAGCCCAACCATTGATAAGCATTCCCATTGGACCCGTATTTGTTTGAACTGGCTGAGTATGATCACGACCATGTCTCCAGTGTAAATTATATACTACCGGACGTTTTAATAATTCAAGGAACCTATCCGCCAGCTGACCACCTCCGTTAAAGCGCTCATCGATAATGAATCCTTTTTTGTGGAGTTGACCATAGTACATTTTCACTAGCTCAAGCTGACCGCGGCCTCCAGTGTTAGACATATAAATGTATCCCAGCTGACCATCAGAAAGTTCATCTACCATTTTGCGGTTATTCTCTATCCATTCGAGATAGCGTAGCCAGCTTTCACCTCCCTGGGTAAGGGTTTCCACAATCACTTGCCGTGCATCTTCACTTCTTCCATTGCTGCTTATCATCAGAGAAACTGTTTCTCCGTCAAGACCTTCAAATGCGGCATATGGATCTTTTCGGGTATCCAGTTCCACTCCGTTTACAGAATGGATGTAATCTCCTTCACTCACACCAACACCGGGCCTGTCGAAGGGTGAGCGAATCTCTGTTTCCCAGGGAGCTGGTTTTGCTATTCGCTTAATTCGATAGGCATTACCGTCCAGTTCCCAATCAATCCCGAGATACCCCGTCCCCCTTGAAGGAACACTTTCGTTATCTCCTCCAAAGGTATAGGTATGTCCGGCACTCAATTCGGCTTGCATATTGGACTGAATGTTGGATACATCCCACCTGGTTCGGGCATCTTCAATCAAAGCTCCATATCGTTCTCTCATTTCATCCCAATCTATCCCGTGCATATCAGGATCATAGAAGAAGTCGCGGTATCGTCTCCAGGTATCATTGAAAATTTGTCTCCATTCTTCTTTTGGAACCAAATTCATGGTTAATCCATCGGTTGGGATAGCATCTTTGATAGACTGGCCGGGAGCTGCTTTTATAATCCCATATCGACCTCTGGAAGAAACCATAATCGATTTCCCATCTGCTGTTGGTTGGGCTCCACTTACTCCCTCCATAATCGTCACTTCTTCCCGATCAGCAAAGTTATACGCCATTAGGGTTGGAGAGCCTCCCGATGAACCAGTATTTGGCCATCTTCGATACACAACCATACCGTCAAAAGCCATTAACTGACCAATATTACCTGCATCAGGTGGAAGGATAGTAATTCTGGACTCGAGTCCATCCAAATCGATAGTAAAACCTGCTTCCTCCTCTTCTTCGGATTCATCTTCATCATCACTTTCATCATCGGATTCCTCTTTCTTAGGAAGTGTATCATTTTTTGGCTCAAGTGGAGATGGGACATCCTCTCTGAGGCTTAATGCAACCAACTGAGTAGAATTAGGATAAATCCAGGTTCCATCCATATCAGAGTATTCCACATTGAAGTCCCTGTTTGAGGTATAGACCAGGTAATTTCCATCGGTTGTAAATACAGCATTGGTCTCGCTATAAAAGCCAGTAGTAACCTGGTGGTTTTCTTTCTCCTCTACATCATAGAGAATGATTGCAAAGTTTGCATTCTCCAGCCCTTTATGATAGGTAAGCCATTTTGAATCGCTCGACCAGGTAATTGGATATCCATTCCTTCCCCCATGCCCCACATTCCATACTGTATTTCCAACTTCTGTAATACGCCCGTTTTCAACATTGATTATGAAAATAGTGTTTGTCTCATCGATGAAGGCTATGTGCTCACTATTTGGTGCCCAATACAGGCGATATCCATATCCCTGGCCCCTCCTCGTAAGTTGCCGTGCTTCGCCATTGCCTTCCGGATCCATGACATAGATTTCGAATTCCCCATTTCTGTCACTCCAAAATGCCAGGTGCTCTCCATCAGGAGACCATGAAGGATGTCTGTCAAAGGCTCCACTGGATTTAGTAAGATTCATAGAATAGCCTTCTTTAACAGGAACATTGAACAACTCACCTCTTGCTTCAAAAACAATTCTCTTAGCATCTGGTGATGCCGTACCGTTGCTGATTCTGTTACTTACATCAACACTTCTAGGCATTTCCGTTGATAAATCGCTGATCACAGTTACATTCACCTGCCGATATCGCTCTGTAGCTAAATCCATAAGGTAAAGCTGACCTCCTACTTCAAATACTAACTCCTCAGGGCCTGCAGAAAGGTAGCTGATATCAAAATCCTCAAATGTGGTCACCTGGTTGCGTTCACCCGTATTGTCATCATATGACCAAATATTCAACCTGAAGTTCTCTCCACTGTCTGATAAGTAGTATACCTTATCTCCTGCCCAGGCTGGTTTTCCATCATTAAATTCGTTTTCAGTAACGTTAATGACACTTTGATCACTTGAATCATAGATCAGGATATCTGACGCTAAACCACCCTTATAACGCTTGAATGGGTAGTTTTCTGTGATCTTTGTGATATACGCCAACTTGCTCCCATCTGGTGAATAGCTTGCAAGCTCTCCATAAGGAATCGGGAGTCTTTCAGGCATTCCGCCATCTTTACTTACGGTAAAAAGTTGTTGAGACGATCGCTGGCCCATCTGTCTTCTTGAAGCAAACAAGATTTCTTCTCCATTTGGATGCCACTCAAGCATCCGGTCGGCATAAGACTGATAGGTTACCCGGGTTGGAACTCCCCCTGTTATCGGGATTACATACACATCGGTATTTCCATTATAGCTCGCGGAATAGGCAATATGATTTCCATCCGGTGAAAAACGCGGATAACTTTCCTCTCCCGGCGAATTTGTTACCTGGATAGCTGTCCCTCCATCTTTAGGAACCACCCATATATCACCTCCATAAACAAATGTGATCTGAGTTTCAGAAACATCAAAATAGCTCATTAGCTTGGCATTTATCTGTGCGAAAGCAGATTGAGAGAAGCATGCTAATACTATCCCCAGTAGTAGTTTTTTCATTACACTTTTTGATTGGTTTAGATTTGAAAAGAAAAGAGGGTAGCTAACAGTTTATCCCTCATAACTTTGTGAAGTAACACAATTACCGAGGGAATGCCAAGGATGAGGGCTGAACTGTTTGTAAAGATATATCAATAAAAGACCTCTACCATTTTTCTTACGCTGGCTTTCTTTACTACTCTGGATTTACTTTAAAAAGTCATCCTGAGCATACCTGCGAAGGATCTAATCGAGTAGAACTCTTTTAGATTCTTCGGCAGTAGCCTCAGAATGACTAAGAATAAAAAACCCCAACCGGCTTTCCACCAATTGGGGTTTATCCTGTTTCTCCATGAAAGAAACTCTTTATGTTAACACGAGATTGCTTCTCCCGATCCCGAAAGCTTTCGGGATGGGATCGCAATGACGATATTAACTACAGCCCGTAGTAGAGCCGCATGTAATACATTTCAAGCATGTGCCATTGCGCACCATGGTCATGCTTCCGCACTCAGGGCATGCATCACCGGTATAGCCCATTTGCTTTGCCTTTTCGTAATCGCTATCGATAGCACCACTTGCTTTTTCAGCTTTAACGGCCTGGGCTGTTGCTTGCGCTTCAGTGATTACCTGCTCAACCACTTCAGGAATCTTAGCCTCAACAGGCGCTGGTGGTGCGACAGGCTCTGGTGCTGGCGCCGGAGTTGCTACAGCAACTGCTGTGGCTGCAGCATCTTCCATTGGGCGTAAATCACGAGTGTGAATCTGATCAGCTGGAACATGAGCCAGGTCTTCTCTTCCGAGATAAGTAACTGCTAACTCGCGGAAGATGTAATCGATTACCGAAGTACTCATTTTCACGTGTGGGTTACCAGCTACCATACCACTTGGTTCAAATTTGGTGAATACAAAGGCATCCACAAATTCTTCTAATGGTACTCCATGCTGCAAGCCCAGAGAGATAGAAATAGCGAAACAGTTCAGTAAGCTTCGAAAAGCGGCACCCTCACGGTGCATATCAATGAAGATTTCACCAAGTTGGCCATTTTCGTATTCACCCGTTCTCAGGTAAACACTCTGCCCACCTATTTTCACTTTCTGCGTGTATCCTTCGCGGCGGAAAGGAAGTCGTTGACGACGAGCTACATATTTGTGGATGATTCGCTCAGCTATTTCAACAACCTGGTCCTGAGCTTTGGCAACTACAGGATCAGCAAGTGCTACCTCCTCATCGTCCAGCTCGTCGAATACATCGGCCATACTATTTAATGGCTGACTGAGTTTAGAACCATCGCGGTATAGTGCATTTGCCTTCAACATCATTTCCCATGAAAGCATATAAGCATCTTTCATATCCTCAACTGTAGCCTCATTTGGCAGGTTGATGGTTTTGGAAATAGCTCCAGAAAGGAATGGTTGTGCTGCCGCCATCATTTTGATGTGACCTTCTGCAGAGATGTAGCGGGTTCCAATTCTTCCACACTTATTTGCACAATCAAAGACTGCAAGGTGCTCATCTTTAAGATGAGGTGCACCTTCTACAGTCATGGTTCCGCAGACATAATCATTAGCTTCTTGGATTTGCTCTTTGCTAAATCCTAAGTGCTTTAGCATATCAAAAGTGAAATCAGATAATTGCTCTTCCGTGATTCCAAGTACTTCTTTACAGAAATCTTCGCCAAGTGTGAAATGGTTGAATGCAAATTTGATATCAAAACTACTAGGTAATCCAGCTTCAATTGCTTCCAATTTCTCATCAGTAAAGCCTTTTGCTTTCAGTGATTCCGGGTTGATATGCGGACAGCCTTCCAGGGAAGCATGACCTTTTGCATAATCAATAATCGCTTCCGATTCTTTTGGAGTATATCCTAATGTCTTTAATGCTTTTGGTACACTTTGGTTGATGATCTTGAAGTATCCACCACCAGCAAGTTTCTTGAATTTAACAAGAGCGAAGTCTGGCTCCACACCGGTTGTATCGCAATCCATTACAAGACCAATAGTGCCTGTAGGAGCAAGAACCGTTACCTGTGCATTTCGGTATCCATTTTTCTCACCCAATGATACTGCTGCATCTGAAGTTTCTTTAGCTGCGGTAAGAAGGTAGTCAGGGCAGATTGAAGCATCGATACCCAGTGGTTTAACGGTAAGCCCTTCGTACTCTTTTGGAGAAGCATTATAGGCTGCACGTCTGTGATTACGCATCACACGAAGCATATGCTCTTTATTGCGCTCATATCCTTCGAAAGCTCCTAATTCACCAGCTAATTCTGCACTGGTTTCATAAGCTTTCATATGCATAATAGCTGTAAGAGCTCCTGCGGTAGCAACTCCTTCAGCACTATCATAAGGAATACCCTGTACCATAAGCGCCGCGCCAATGTTTGCATATCCTAAACCAAGAGTTCTGAATACATAAGAAAGCTCAGCGATTTCTTTAGATGGGAACTGAGCCATCAATACTGAAATCTCAAGAACGGTAGTCCAGGTTCTGGAAGCAAACCGAAGAGATTCTACATCAAAAGTTGTGCACCCTTCATCCATAAAGAACTTCATTAGGTTTAATGAAGCAAGGTTACACGCGGTATTGTCCAGGAACATATACTCTGAACATGGGTTACTTGCTCTGATCTCACCATCCTCGGGACAAGTGTGCCATTCATTGATGGTATCATGATATTGTGTTCCCGGATCGGCTGAAGCCCATGCAGCATATGCGATTTGATCCCACATTTCCTGCGCTTCAAGCGTTTTGCAAGGCTTTGGCTCGCGGCCTTCCTTTTCTGCTCTTTCTTTCTCTACTCTCCAGTACAGGTTCCATTCAGAATTATCCTTTACTGCTTTCATGAAAGCATTAGGGACTCGTACAGAGTTGTTTGAATTCTGTCCGGCTACTGTAGCATATGCTTCTGAGTTCCAGTCGGTATCATAAGTTTCAAACTCTAAATCCTTATAACCCTGGGCTGCAAGCTGCATTACCCGCTCTATATAATTAAGAGGAACCTGATCTCGCTTAGCCTGACGGATTACTTTCCCAAGCTCTTTATTTTTAAGCGGGTCACGGCTCATTGCGCCATTAAATATTCTTCCTTCGATTTCTACAGGAGTATGGCAAAGACGAATGATGTCCTTAAGATGCTTTTGAGTGATTTTAGAGCCAGCAACTAAAGCTGCTACTTTCTGCTCTTCTTTTACCTTCCAGCTGATGTATTCCTCGATGTCTGGATGATCAAGATCAAGGGTCACCATTTTTGCGGCACGACGAGTAGTTCCACCAGATTTGATGGCTCCAGCAGCGCGGTCTCCAATTTTAAGGAAGCTCATTAATCCTGAAGACTTCCCTCCACCACTTAGAGGTTCATTTGCACCACGGATTGAAGAGAAATTACTTCCAGTTCCTGAACCATACTTAAAGAGCCGTGCTTCACGCACCCATAGATCCATAATTCCACCTTCATTCACCAAATCATCATCCACGCTTTGAATAAAGCAAGCATGTGGCTGGGGATGAGTGTAAGAATCTTTCGATCGGGTAAGTTTCCCTGTTTTAGCATCTACATAATAGTGGCCTTGAGCGGGTCCATTAATTCCATACGCCCAATTCAATCCAGTATTAAACCACTGAGGGCTGTTTGGTGCCGCCATTTGAGTAGCCAGCATATAGCATAGCTCATCGTAAAAAATCTTTGCATCTTCTTCGGTATCGAAATAATCATATTTCCAGCCCCAATAAGTCCAACATCCAGCTAACCTGCTAAATACTTGCCGGCTATCAATCTCATGAGAAAAGCGCTTTTCCTCAGATAGATTTTTTAATTCTTTGTCATCTGCTACAGAACGTTGAAGCCAGCTCGGCACCCCTTTTTCAGAAACCTTTTTAAGTGCTGCAGGAACCCCTGCTTTCCGAAAATATTTTTGTGCGATGATATCAGTAGCAACTTGTGACCAGGACTCAGGCACTTCAACGTTTTCCATAAAGAAAACCTGGGAGCCATCTGGGTTTTTAATTTCTGATGTTCTCTTGACAAAGTTCAGCCCATCATAGGGAGTAGACCATTCAGGATTTGTGTAAAAGCGAGTAAACTTCATTGGCGTTATACTGTAGATTTCGTGTTAGTCTTTCGTGGATTTAATACCGTCAACCCCTCGAGAATTCCAGCCGATTCTCCTAAAGAAGTGCTACCAAATATATACGGAGGCAAGTATGCTAACAAATTAAATCTTGCCTTTTTTTCCACAAAAACGAATACTTATCCACATTAACAAATATTCAAATTTGATAAAGATTGGTTAACGTTAATTTAATTATACGATCGAAAGATTTTTATTACGATCAAAAAATACATAAAAGGAATAAATGCATTTAAAAAGCATTATTTAGCGCATATTTCGAATTCAATCGCTCAAATAGTTATCCACAATTATTTTTAATAAAAATCATATAGATAATAAAATTTTGTAATAATCATATTTAAATAATTTATATTTATGTGCACAAAATTAATCAAAAAATGTACTATAAATTTTCTGTATATCGTTTTCCATTTATACTATTTTATATTTGGAAACATAACCAGGAGAAGAAGGAGCGGAAAAAGAAAAGTTTAACATTTCTATCACAAAACCTGATTCGGGAAACTAAAAGGGAGATAGGCCAGTTACTGTTCAAAAAAATAAAATGAAATTTCTTAAGAGCTTTACATCGTTAATAGCAGTGTTAGTTTTTATCACTGTAGATATCTTCTCACAGGAAACGATATCTATTCCAGTGACGGACTTTAACCCTGAACAGCTAGAAGAGTATGTGGACAACCCGAGATGGTCTATCCTGTCTCTTCCCCGAAGAGACAAAACCACCTACACCTTGGTAGAAATGAATGACCGGGTAGCGATAAAGGGAGAAAGTGTAAATAGTGCCTCCGGACTTATATATAAAGTAGACATTGACCCTAATGAATATCCGATCATAGAATGGAGCTGGAAAGTGGAGGATGTTCTTGAAAATGGGAATTATAAAACGAAAGATGGAGATGACTACCCTGCGCGTATTTATATCACTTTTGATTATAGCAGACGAAAGTTGAAGTTTGGAGACCGGGTCAAGTACGAAGCTATCCGGACGTTTACACGGTATAAAATCCCCTTAAGAGCGCTAAACTATATTTGGGCAAATAAAGCAGAAACTGAAACCATAGCTCCCAATGCATATACGAACTGGGTATATATGGTAGCAGTACAATCAGGAAAGAATGAAGATGGAGACTGGAAATATGAGACCAGGAACATCCTGGAGGATTATAGAGCTGCGTTCGGAGAAGAACCTCCGAACATTTCGGGAGTTGCAATCATGACTGACTCCGATAACACAAAGGCTCAAAGTAAAGGATACTACGGGGATATAGTTTTTAGACGTCTTCCGGACGGTGATTAGTCAAATTTCTTTATCCAGAGTAAACACAAATTTTAACCATCACTCCGAAACAATGTGAAAATGAGGTCGTAACGGGCTCCGTTCAACTCAAATCAATATTTTTTCGGAATGAATACTAAACGCTTCGGACATTTCATTTTAGCTTCCGCTGTAACCATTTTTACTCTTCAGGCATGCAGCAATGGAGGCGACCAAAACAACAACGATAATAATAATGAAGCCGACTCTACCCTGGCAATTCCGGTAGAAGTCAATGATGTTACAAGAGGAGATATATCCGCCTATTATTCAAATACTGCTACACTGGAAGCAGTAGAAGAAGCCACTATCGTAGCTAAAGTAAGAGGACTTGTACAGGAGCTTATGGTCGAAGAGGGCGACTATGTAAAAGCAGGGCAGGTCATCGCTAAAATCGAAGACGACCAATACCGAATAGAAAGTGAAAGAGCTAAAGCTACCTTAGACCGGCTCTATAATGACTATCAACGAAACAAAGAATTGTTCGACAGAGACTTACTTGCGGCAGAATTATATGAAAATTCCCGTTTTGAGTATGAATCTCAGAAAGCAGCATATGAACTTGCTGAATTAAACTACGAGCATACTAATATAAAAAGCCCAATCGATGGCGTGATCTCAGAACGGTTTATTAAAGTGGGAAATATGATTGGTACCGATCAGCAAGCCTTTCAGGTAACCGACTTTGATCCTATCCAGGCTAACCTTTATATCCCTGAACACGAACGTTCTAAGATCAAAGACGGCCAAAGAGCAGAAATGCTGGCAGATGCCATTCCTGGACAGGTATTTACAGGACGAGTTGAGCGCATCAGCCCTACTATAGACCCACAAACAGGTACATTTAAAGTAACGGTTTACCTGGATGACAATCAGGATATGTTAAGACCTGGTATGTTTGGGCGCGTAAAGATTGTATATGATACTCGAATGAATACAAAGATGATCCCTAAAGCTGCGATCATGTCCGAAGATGAGATCCAATCTGTTTTTGTAATTAAAGACTCTCTTGCATTCCGCAAAATTATCCAAACTGGCTATGTAAATGGCTCTACAATCGAAGTAGTATCAGGATTGGAAGATGGTGAAATGGTAGTAACTACCGGACAGGGAAGCTTAACTGACAGCACCCGCGTAAATATCATTCGACTTTAATTCTTAGGGAGCCACATTATGAAACTGATTGATTTTTCCATCAAAAGGAAAGTAACCATTAGTATGTTTACGGTTGCTATTCTTTTGTTTGGGGTGGTTTCATTGGGTAGACTGAATGTCAATCTTCTGCCCGATCTTAGCTATCCTACCTTAACTATTCGTACCGAATTTGAAGGTGCAGCGCCTATCGAAATTGAAAACCTTATCACAAAACCTATTGAAGAAGCAGTAGGAGTTGTGAAAGGGGTAAAAAAAGTTCGCTCAGTATCAAGAACCGGACAATCTGATGTGGTTCTTGAGTTTGCCTGGGGAACTGAGATGGACTTTGCCAACCTGGATGTAATAAGTAAACTTGATGCAATCCAGCTTCCGCTTCAGGCAAGCAAACCCGTTACGCTTAGGTTTGACCCCTCTTTAGATCCGGTAATGAGGTATGCCTTATACTTTGATGATGCACAGCCAGAAGCTGTTGAAGATGATGCCTCGGTTGATTTTGCCTCCTATCAGGATTTGAATGATCCCGATGCTATTACCCGGTTAAAGCAGTTACGTATTATCGGCGAGGAGCTACTCAAAAAGAGCCTTGAATCAACAGTTGGCGTAGCCTCCGTAAAAATAAGTGGTGGTCTTGAAGAGGAAATTCAGGTTAATATTGACCAACAACGACTCTCGTATTTGAATATCCCGATTGAGACCGTGACCTCCATTCTAGGAGCTGAAAATATCAACCTGTCAGGTGGACGGCTCGAAGAGGGAACTCAACAATTCCTTGTTAGAACACTCAATGAATTCCAAAGCATCGAACAAATTCGAAATGTGATTGTCTCTACCGCAAATGACAATACCATTTATCTGAAAGATGTTGCTGATGTAACCCAGGCATACAAAGAACGAGAAGCTATCACCCGCTTAAATGGAATGGAAGCCGTAGAAGTTGCCATCTATAAAGAAGGAGATGGTAATACTGTAGCCGTTGCTGAGCTGGTTGAAGAAAGAATGGGACGTATCCAGGAAATGCTGCCTGATGGTATGAGGATGGAAAAAGTGTATGATCAATCCATTTTCATTGCATCAGCAGTAAATGAGGTACGAAATGCAGGTATTATTGGAGGTATTCTTGCTGTATTAGTGCTCTTCTTCTTCCTGAGGGATTTTTGGAGTACAGTAATTATATCGATCTCGATACCGGTATCTATCATCGCAACCTTTAACCTGATGTATGGAAATAATATCACGCTAAACATTATGAGTTTGGGAGGTATTGCACTGGGTATAGGTATGTTAGTAGATAACTCCATTGTAGTTCTTGAGAACATAGCAAGGCACCGAAGTATGGGTAAAAGTGTACTTAAGGCAGCTCAGGATGGAGCTGGAGAAGTGGGTACCGCGGTAATTGCCTCTACCCTAACCACGGTAGCAGTGTTCTTCCCTCTGGTATTTGTGGATGGTATTGCAGGACAATTATTCCGTGATCAGGCATTAACGGTTACATTCTCACTTCTGGCATCTCTGGTAGTAGCGGTAACTTTGATTCCAATGATGTCCTCGCTCAGTTCTCAAAAGAAAGAGCATGCTCCTCTCACTTTAAAAGAACCAAGAACAGGTTTTGGAAGAGCGATGCGGGCATTACGATTATTCCTTTTCTACACTATCCCGGCATTTATCACCAAAATCTTCCGATATATTATCGCAGGCATTTGGTGGGTGTTTTCAAAACTCTTTGCCATCCCACTTTTCTTATTCGATAAAGCCTATTCAGGAGTGGAAAAAGCATATAATGCTTTACTACTGGGAGCTATGAAAGCCAGGTTCCTGGTTATCCTAATTGCCTTTGGTTCGTTTGCAGGTGCTATTGCCCTGGTTCCAAAAATCGGAATCGAATTGATCCCACAGATGTCTCAGGGTGAATTCTCAGTAGAGTTCAAGCTTCCTCCGGGAACTCCAATCGAAGAAACAGATGATGCATTACGCGCTGTACAAGACGCAACCAAAAATCGCTCTGGAGTTCGCTCTACCTTTGCTGTAGCGGGAACCGGAAATAAAATTGACGCTAACCCGGATGAGGGTGGAGAAAACTGGGGCGAGCTTAATGTGATGTTAGCTTCTGGAGCATCTGCTTCTGATGAAGAGCGAACTATGAGCTCGATGCGCCAGTCTTTGTCCCAGGTTCCGGGTCTTCAATATAAATTTGCGCGGCCTTCCCTCTTCTCCTTCTCAACCCCGGTTGAGGTTGAAGTAAGTGGCTTCGACCTTGAAAACCTTAAAAAGGTAAGTGATGAAATCACCAGGAAAATGGAAGAAGGAGGCCGTTTTGCGGACGTTAAGAACTCCATGGAAATTGGAAGCCCAGAAATTCAGATCCTCTTCGACCGCGATCGCGCAGCTGCTTTAGGCTTACAGGTTCATGAAGTAGCAGATCGAGTAGTAAGCAACGTTCGTGGTGATGTAGCTACTCGTTATTCATGGAGAGATCGTAAAATTGATGTACTCGTAAGAGCACGCGAACAAGACCGGTCCTCGGCAGAAGAAATTCAGCAAATCATTGTGAATCCTGGAAGTGAGCGCCCGATTCCTCTTAGTGCTATTGCAAATGTCCGCATTGCAAATGGGCCTGGAGAAATCCGCAGGGCTTCTCAGCAACGCGTAGCTATCATTTCAGCAAACTTGAATTATGGAGATTTAGGAGAAGCAGCTGAAGAAGTACAGACGATCATCAATGAAACAGCAAAGCCAACGGGTATCTTTGCAAGAGTAGCAGGACAAAATGAAGAGATGTCTGATTCTTTCCGTTCTCTTCTATTCGCCCTTTCACTTGCCATCTTCCTTGTTTACCTGGTAATGGCTTCTCAGTTTGAGTCGCTGCTTCATCCCTTCATCATCCTATTTACCATTCCTCTTGCACTTGTTGGGGCTATACTTGCCTTATTTGTAACTGGTACTACTATCAGTGTTGTGGTATTCATTGGATTGATACTGTTGGCCGGTATTGTAGTGAATAACGCCATCGTATTAATTGACCTGATTAACCAACTCAGAGAACGTGGTATGGAGAAGTATGATGCCATTATCGAAGGCGCGAAGTCAAGGCTACGCCCAATTCTAATGACCACATTAACTACCACACTTGCTCTTTTACCTTTAGCTATAGGATTTGGCGACGGTGCTGAATTAAGAGCCCCAATGGGTATCACTGTAATCGGTGGATTGCTAGTCTCTACCCTGCTAACCCTGATTGTGATTCCAGTGATGTATTCAATCATGGATCACAAAACATATAATGTAGAACCAGAAACAGTAGAGGCAGAATCATGAGCTTTACCGAGCTATCCATAAAACGCCCTGTTACCACCATGATGGTTTTTGTAAGCCTCGTGGTGGTTGGTATCATCGCTACACGATTAGTACCTCTCGAATACTTCCCGGACATTAGCTTTCCGGGAGCGTTCGTTCAGGTACCCTACCCTAATGCCTCACCAGAGGAAATTGAAGAGCAGGTCATACGCCCTATGGAAGAAGCTCTTGCCACCATTAGCGGTTTAGAGCGGATGAACTCCAATGCTGGTGAAAACAATGGGGGGATTGTAGTTCAATTCAAACAAGGAGCTGACATTAACCTGAAAGCCATCGAGATTAAAGAAAAGATCGAGAGTGTTCGTGGGCAGCTCCCCGACGATTTTGAATACTACAGTATCTTCAAATTCCAGGATGGTGGTGGAAATACACTACAGCTAAGAATATCCAGCGAACGTGATTTATCAGATGCCTATGATCTCCTCAATCGTAACTTAGCGCAACGCATCGAGAGGATAGAAGGTGTTGGGCAGGTTACGTTATATGGCGTTGAGAAAAAAGAAATTCGAATCGAGTTAATGACCGATCGAATTCTTAGCTATAATGTTGATCTAAATGCCTTAACAGCAACATTACGACGTGCTAACTTCTCGTCTTCAGCCGGAAAAATCACGGATAATGGTTTACGCTACAATGTTCGCCCGATAGGTGAGCTTAGAGGAGTAGAGGATATTGAAGATCTCATTATTGGCGACAATAACCTTCGTGTAAAAGACATTGCAGAAGTTAAGTACGTAGAGCCTATCCGGGATTATGCCCGCCATCTCGATATGAAGTATGCTATTGGGCTGGATATCGTGAAAGAATCTTCAGCTAATACGGTTGCCGTAGTAGAGGCTGTACTGGAAGAGATAGAGGAGATAAATAAGCTTCCTGAAATGCAGGGTATCAAAATCTATGAGATGAACAACCAGGCGGATGGAATTCTGCAATCCCTCAGAGAATTACTCAATTCTGGTATCCTGGGTGCAGGCCTTTCAGTAGTCATGCTTTTCTTCTTCCTCCGTCAGTTCGGTACCACGATGATCGTTGCTACAGCAGTGCCATTCTCTCTAATCGTAACATTGGGCTTTTTCTTCTTCCTGGATATCTCACTAAATATTCTTTCCATGATGGGATTGATGTTAGCAGTGGGTATGCTGGTTGATAATGCGGTAGTAGTAACAGAGAATATCCATCGGCATCAGCGCAAAGGTAAAGATGCTGCAAAGGCAGCAATTTTTGGAGCCAGGGAAGTAGGTATTGCGGTAACAGCAGGTACATTGACTTCAGTAGTGGTTTTCCTTCCAAACATTGTGAATGAGAGTTTTGTAAAGCCTTATATGTATTACATTGGGATGCCTATCATCATCTCTCTTGTTGCATCACTTCTAATCTCTCTTACTGTAATCCCCCTTCTCACTTCAAAACTAAAAGCCCCTGAGGAAAAGAAGAAAACTATCATCGATAAATTCTCCGTTAAGTACGCTGCTTTCCTTGGATGGTTTGTTGACAGACGCTGGGTATCTTCAATTAGCATTCTATTGCTTCTATTCAGTATTGCTATACCTATGAACTTTATGAATGTGGACATGTTTCCACGAGTAGAGCAGCGAGAGCTTGGATTGCGCTATAATTTGAATAGCTCCTATACGCTAGACAGAGTTAAGCAAGCTGTTGATAAAGTGGAGCAGTACCTATATGACAATCAGGAGAAATTCGAAATTGAATCGGTTTACACCTATTACCAGCCTGATTTTGCAAACTCAACAATCATTCTTACCGGTGAAGATGTAGCTGAAAAGTCTGTGGAGCTCATCAAAAAAGAAATCGAAGAAAACCTGCCTATTGTATTGATCGGTGAGCCTGCTTTTGAATTTAGAAGCAGGAATAATACCGAAGCTGTACGCGTTTTCGTTCAGGGCGAATCAATGGACGTTCTCAAAGAGCTAGCCGATCAGGTAGAATGGAGATTAACCCAAATAGAAGGGCTCTCAGATGTTAAATCGGAAGCTGAGATCGGTAGAGAAGAAGTACGATTGAGCATAGATCATGAAAGAGCCCGAAATTTTGGGCTCACCTCTACCCAGGTCGCTCAAATGATTTCCAGTTCAGTACGAGGCCAGACCCTTAGAAGAATTAGAGGTCCTCAATCTGAGATTGATGTGGTACTGGCTCTTCAAAACTCTGATCGTCAAACCATTAATGACTTGATGGAGCTCCCTATAGCTATCGGCCCCGATCAAACCATAAAGCTGGCTTCACTTGCCGACTTTGAGCAGACTCAGGGCCCAGGACGTATTTTCCGTGAAAACAGAAAAACCTCACTAGGTATTAATGTTAACCTGGATGGCCTGCCTATGGATGAAGCCCGCACCCAAATTGCTCAGGTTATGGACCAAATCGTTTATCCTGCGGGATATCGATGGAGCTATGGACGCAGCTTCGATGATGATGCAGAAGCTATGAACGTAATGCTTTTCAACATGATGATTGCGTTATTCCTGATTTACCTGGTAATGGCAGCATTATTTGAATCTCTGATTTACCCTGCAGGTATTCTTTCTTGTATTCTATATGGTGTAGTGGGAATTTTCTGGTTCTTCTTTATTACCGGAACTACCTTCGACTTTATGTCTCTAATTGGGATACTTGTTTTGATGGGTATTGTAGTAAATAATGGAATCGTACTCATCGACCATATCTTACACCTCCGCAGCGAAGGCTTGAGTCGAAGAGAAGCAGTAGTTCAGGGTGGTAAAGACAGGATGCGCCCTATCCTGATGACCGCTGGTACAACCGTACTTGGCCTAATTCCTCTTGCAGTAGGTAATACTCAAATTGGTGGCGATGGGCCTCCTTACTTCCCTATGGCAAGAGCTATTATCGGAGGGTTAACCTTTTCAACAGTTGTAACTCTGATCGTCCTACCTTCCCTGTATATCATCCTTGATGATGTCAAGATATGGGCAGGAAGAATTGGCTTGATGTCCAAAATCAGATCTTAAAAATTAAACCCCTCATCTTATGAGGGGTTTTTTTATGTTTGCCACTTATGGCAGACAAATACACATTCCACCAGGAGAATTTTGTTATTCGGGCGAATGAAATTGATTCTTCTGGAAAAGCAACCCTATCTGCGATATGCAATTTTTTCCAGGAAGTAGCAGGAAATAACGCCCGTGATTTAAATTTTGATATCACTGATCTCCACCAAACTCAATCCACCTGGGTGCTCTATAGAATGGATATTAAAATAGATGAGTATCCTGACTGGAGAGATGAGATTACCGTTGAAACCTGGCCCTCCTCAGGTGATCCATTCCGTGCACTTCGCAACTACCGGATTATTGATAATAATGGGAACCAACTGGGATGCTGTCTTAGCTATTGGCTAATGATTGATTTGGTTAACAGGCGGCCAATGAGACTCCCCCAAAGTGTACTGGATACCAGGTTTCAGGAGAGAGACCATACCATGGAACTCAAATCAAACCGCTTTAAATCACTCAAACAGGAGCATAGTTTAGACGAGTTTAAGGTCAGGCGTTCTGATCTGGATATGAATAACCATGTGAATAATGTGAATTACATCACATGGATGCTAGAGTGTGTCCCTGAAAATGAGCTTACCAATATTCAAGGCTTCGATATCATTTTCATGAATGAAGGAGTGATGGGTGATACGATTCAGGTATTTACTTCCTCAGAACAAATGCTTCCGAAAATGATCGAACTCAAGAAGAATAATGCACAAACGCTAGCTATTGCTGAAATTGAGTATCGAAACGGTTAATCCCATTCCGGAGCAAAACCAGGATTGACAATACGGAGTGATTTGTCAAGGTCATCGATAGAGTAAAAATCCTCGTCATCAAGAGTGAAATCATAAATATCCATATTGCTTTCCAGATGTTCTTGCGACGAGGCTTTGGGAATAGCTACCACTTGCTCCTGCTCAACTAACCAGCGTAAGGCAATTTGAGCAGAAGATTTGCCATATTTTTTACCCAGATCAACTAATAAGGGATTATCCAATACCCTACCCTGCCCCAATGGGCTATAAGCAGTAACCAAAATATCTTTTTCAGCAGCGTAGTCAAGTAAATCAAACTGACCCAGCAAGGGATGGTATTCGACCTGGTTACAGAATACAGAAGTAGCCAGTTCCTCGGTTACTTCTTTTAAGAGCTTCATAGGAAAATTGCTTACCCCAATGTGTAATGCCTTTCCCTGCTCTTTCAACACTAGCATAGCTTCCACTGTTTTTTCTAAATCATAGTCATAATTGGGCCAGTGTATAAGTAATAAGTCTACATAATCGAGATCCAAATCCAATAAAGACTGTTCAGCTGACTTATAGAGTTTTTCCGGTTCGTGATAACTCCGGTCAATCTTAGTGGTTACAAATAATGTATCCCGGTCTATGTGAGATTTTCTGATGGCATTTCCTACCTCCTGTTCATTTTTATAAACCTGGGCAGTATCAATATGTCGATAACCCATATCCAATGCCATTTTAACTACTTGTTCTGCTTGTTTTCCTACGAGTCCAAATGTGCCTAACCCTATTTCCGGCACGTCTACCCCTTGAACGGTCTTAAACTGCATGGTTTTCTGTCTACACCTCTTTTCCTTTTTTACTAATTACTTTACGAGTGTCATTTTACGGGTCATCACTTTTGTACCTACCTCCAATTGATAGATATACATCCCACTTGGAAGCCCGGTAGCGTCCCATTCAAATTCGTGCTCTCCTTCTGAAAGCGTACCTTCGGAAAGAACTGCTACTGGCTGTCCAACCACATTAAAAACCGAAAGCTTTACTGGCATCGATTCAGGTAATGTAAAGGAGATAATGGTTTTTGGATTAAACGGGTTTGGATAGTTTTGATGAAGAGAAATCTCCTCTGGAATAAAGCTTTCTGTTTCCTCAAAGCCTGGAGGAAGTAATTCCAGCCTGAATCGAGCTTCATATTCTTCCTCTTCCTGTTTTGATATAGCGCTTTCCAGGTCAGTTTCCTCTTCTTCACTCTCCACCGACAACTGTTCAAAATCAAATGCCCATCCTGGTCTCAAAATAAATTCCTTACCTGTTTGGTCGTCTACCAACTTGATGGTCCAGTCTGAGGGAATTCCTTCCCATTCCCTTATAGAAAAACTGAATATCCCTGATTCAGAGCTTTCAAATCGAATAGGTAATACTAATTTCTGATTCTCTTGAAAGGTGTTAACTCCCACCATTCTGTTCCAGGTTCCATTCCTGCCAAGACCTAAGAAAAGCGGATTAGATTCTCTTACAGCCAACTCCGGTACAAATTCGGGGCTCATTATATCGATGATGGTATTTTCATCTTCGGTAAATCTAAGTTGAACACTATTGGAAGTAGTCTCAGAAGAAAGCTGGAGTCTTATAAAAGCAATCTCTTCATCAAATACCTCTGTTTGCTCTTCAAGGGTTAATGAGTCCAACAATTCAACCTCAAAAGTAGATGAAGAAATAATAGAGTCGGTTTTTACCCAAAAAATGGTAGATGGTGGAATTACCTCATATTCCGTTAAAGCAACAGAAGTGGCCCATCCTGCCCTTTCCTCCCAGGTATAGATGTATGGGTATAAGAAGTTGGTTTGAAATGCCTTTTCAGCACCTAATAAAACATCTTTTACCCTAATGCCCTTGCTAGAGGTATTCTTTAGCAGATTAAAGCCCTCGTTGCTGTCAATGATGCCATTTTCATTTACATCCGTTCCTGTAATACTAAACGATACCGTAGATTCTAAGTCCTGAGATTCAAATTCAGGAATGGAAAGAGTGTCTTCATCAGCGTTTACAGCTTCCATTAACTCTTCTTCCGACAGAAACTTAAATAATTGGGTTATTTCGGGATCATACTCAGTTACCTCAGAAAGTGCCGAATACGATGAGATAGTTTCATCCCACATAAACACTTCACCCAAATCCCATTCTGTGGTTAATTCAGATCCATCCAATACATACCAACCCGGTTCAGAGTTTTTCTCTTCCACTTTTTTGGAAGCACTTAATTCAACCGCACCTTCCACTCGGCTCATCTCAGAAGTTTGGATCTGGTTTGAACTAATATTTTCAACGTCAGTCCTATTAGCCTCCCTTTCCAGTAGCCTGTAACCCGTACTGGCAGCACGATTGTTATAATTAGTTCTTAATTCAACAGAGCCAGAATTCCTCCTTAACCATCGTTTTGCTTTGTATGTAGCAGCCGAAGCCTCAGGATGTTGAACCCTAATTGACTGAAAGGCAGGTAAAAAAGTACCGTAAGGAAACTCGAACAGTTCTCCTCTATTCTGAATTTTCCAACCCGATAAATCAACGTCGATGCGTTCCTTATTTATGATTTCTATGAAATCCAGTTCCGGATTTCCGGAATATACAACCTGGTTTATATCTACTTCGGGTACTTCATTGTCATTGATAAATGCAGCATGAGTTACAAAATCACCTAATTCTCCTTTAGAGAGATTTTGCAATTCGAAAAAGGCGTTTTCAGTACTCTCATAGCTATCATCATCCGTAGTTGGAATTTCAATCGCGTAAACGGCATCACCGATAAGCCCGGTAAAATTGAATGTGTGCTTATGGAACTTCTCTGTATCGTTAGTATCTGCCGAGCTATAAGTTGGATTAAAAACCGCATCTACGGTCAATCGGGAACCATCATGCTCATATATAGCTACATTTAGCAGAATTGACTCACTTTCTTTTGTAGTCGAAATGCTTTCATCAAATAATACCACCGGAGGAATTAAAATCCGGAAGGCGGTCCCCATTGATCTGTAACTCGATTTGTCTTTTCCTCTCCATTTAGCAGGATCTGAAACAAAGGAAGCCAGCATTCTGGGTGTTCCACTTGCTCCATTCCTTAAATAGTATTGATAGTTATTTAAGTCTCCTAAATGGATCAGAGTATGATTTTCTTTTGAGATACTTGCAGGAATTGCTGAACCGATTTCGTTCTTTGGGTCCCATATTTGCGTGCTTCCCCAACCTATCCCATAAATGACCCTGGTAGCACCATTATCCTTTTGAAAAGCGAATATCCTGTCTCCTTCTCCGGTGAATTCTAATCTTCCATCAACATCTACCCTATGATCCTCTATACTATTGATATGGATATTTGTGCCTGCTTCTATGGTAGAGGTTATGGTTACTCCAATTTCATTTCCTCCTGTAATAGAGAGCAATTCAGAATTCCAGGCTCCATTTGAGAACCAAAGCGTAGTTCCTTCTTCTAAATCCACTAGTGGGATAAAATCGAAGGAGTTGTCCGTTGCATTAACTGATACAATTACAATATCGGCTGGTAGCAATACAGACTGCGCGTAGAGACTGCCACTCAAACTTAGAAACGACAGCGCAAAGACGATATGGAGAATATTATGCTTTATCCTTTTTAGTAGCTCTTGAACCATAGGCACTTAGCATTTGAGCGACGCTTTAATTAACCACTTTAATTACACAATGGCACATTAAACTTTCGTATTTCTCGAAATTTAATCTTCCAAACTTGGCTCGTGCAATTTATCCTCTGTTGATGCCACTGTAAGGGCTACTGCAGCATCTCCCGTAATATTTACGGTAGTTCTGCACATATCTAAAATTCGATCCACACCAAGAATTAATGCAATTCCGGCTGTTGGCACCTGGATAGCTTCCAGTACGACTACAAGCATTACAATTCCTGCTCCAGGAACACCTGCAGCTCCCACCGAAGCCGCAGTAGCTGTTAGTACAATCATTAATTGCTGCCCAATTGTTAAATCCATACCCAATGCCTGGGCAATGAAAACGGCTGCAACTGCCTGATAAAGACTAGTACCATCCATATTAATAGTGGCTCCAACAGGTAATACAAAACTAGATACCTCCTCATCTACACCAAGATGCTTTTCTACCCTTTCCATGGTAACCGGTAGTGTAGCCGAGCTGGAACTGGTACTGAAGCCAAGTAACATGGCAGGACGGATCGCTTTAAAGAAACCTGAGAGCTTCATATGCTTGCTGAATACTTTGAACATGCTTGAATAAACCAGCAATACATGGATAATGAGGGCAATCAATACGGTTAAACAGTACCAACCCAGAGCCCCAAGTAATTCTAGTGCTTTAGAAAGATCATCCCCGGCTAAATCCACAATCAGTGAAGCCATGAGTGCAAATACCCCATAAGGAGCTGTTTGCATAATCAGGTCTACGATTTTGATTATCACATCATTCAGGCTGTCAAAAAATGTGACCAAAAACTTCCCTTTTTCCCCTCCTATTTGAATGATACCGATACCCAAAAGTATGGCTACAAACACAACCTGAAGCATTAATGCATTATCTGATGCTGCAGCAAAAAAGTTAGCTGGCACCATATCAACGATAAAATCCAGAGGCCCCCGGTTAATAATCTCCTGTGCTGACTGGCTTCTTTCTTCAATAGAACTGCTATATGTCTCCTGGAGGCTAGCTTGGGTTTCTTGGGGTAAACTGGTACCTGGCTGAATAATATTAACAGCTAGCAAACCTATTGTAACCGCACAAATGGTAGTCATTAAATAAATTACTACCGTCTTACCGCCCATTCGGGACAATTTGGTTGTGTCATTCAGGCTTGTTACCCCTGCAATTAAAGAAGCTAATACTAATGGGACAGCGATCAGCTTTAAAAGGGTAATAAATATAGTTCCAAAGGGTTTGATGAAATCAGTTGTAAATGAATTAAAACCCAGGACACTGGAAACTAGCCCCCAAATTAATCCCAAGATTAATCCAATGATTATTTGCCAGTGTAATTGCTTATACCACATAGAAATTTAGTTTTTTTATAAACGTGTAACGATCTACCTATTGCCCAATAATTAAAATCACTAGAAGAGCAATTACAGAAGCACTTCCAGAAGCCATCCAGTTTACCATATTATTATCAACATTAGAAATCTGCCTGGCAAAAATCTTTTTCAGCCATGATTTTAACTCCTTACCCTGTAGGGTTGCTCCAATCCAGGAATCAATAAGGCTACCTAAAAGACCTGCCATCATAACTATTGCACCTGTTGCAAATGTCACATCTCGATCAAGCAGCCAAAAAATAATCGCTATAAACATAGCTCCTGATAATGAAGCAATGGTGCCAAGTATGCTAATTCCTCCATCTGTACCAGGATTTACTTTCTCGAAATTACTTACCAGCCAGGTTTTACCTTTCGTGTAATGGGTGCCTATTTCTGATGCCCATGTATCAGAAGTAGCTGAAGCCATACCCGCTACCCCTGCAATTAAGAACACTTTCTCTTTGGTCAAAAACCATACAATTATCCAAAGCGCAAACCAGAAGCCATTTGACCAGACCTGAATTCCATCCCTTCTAAATTTCTTATCTAACAGGGATTCTTCACTAATCATATCTTTCGAGATCAGGGAGCTTGAAATAAAAAAAGCGAGAGCAATCAAAGCACCGGTTAATCCTGCAAGCCCAAAAGCAATAATCCCAAAAAGTATCGCTGAAAAAACCCCATCAAGAGTAAGCCAGTTGATGATAAAGGCTATATATGCGCACAACACTGATAAAACCAGTGCTACTGTGATTCTTAAATGATCCTGGGCATCGGCTACTAATAAAAACAGGAAGATGAGAGAAAAAAGAAAAAAGATATTTATGAGCCTGTCGAGCACAAGTTATGAAGCTGTTTCCTTTTCGCTATCTGGTACCTCAGCAGGATCGTGCTTCATAATGGCAAAAATAACAACAACATATCCAGCCATAATTACAATTGGTGAGATATAGAGTGAAATGAACCCATCGATTTCATTTTCAATATACATTGCTGCAAAGCCACTGACTATCAGCAGTATGGCAATGCCAATCAACTTATAATTGAATCCTGAAAAGAACATTGGATGATCATCAGACTTACGTGTTTTTCCTTTAGGCATGCTAAATTTTTAAAATCATTAACGTTTTATGGGCTTGATACGAACTAATAAGTTATTTAATTATCAGAAACTCCAAAAGTTCGAGTACTTATAATATATGCTAAAAATTGTGTTGGCTTCCCAAAGCCCTAGAAGAAAGAAGCTATTGAATCAATTAGGGCTCATTTTTGAAATACTTCCAAGCCAAAAAGAAGAAGTAATCACTTCCGATAATCCTGTTGAAATTGTTACAGAACTGGCATTACAGAAAGCAGAGGATGTTTCTAAAAATATTGAACATGCCCTGGTAATTGGAGCAGATACTATTGTTGTACTTAACAATAAGATTCTTGGAAAACCAGCATCAGAAACTGAAGCAGTAACGATGCTTTCTCAACTGAGTGGACAGACCCATTCAGTGTATACAGGAGTAAGCTTTGTAGTTACTGATAAAAATTCTAAGCCAATAAGAACCTTTTCTTTTTTTGAAGAAACCAAAGTCAGATTTAGTACGTTGAGCGAGGAGGAAATCACTAATTATGTAGCTACAGGCAGCCCAATGGATAAAGCTGGTGCATATGGAATCCAGGATGACTGGGGTTCAGTATTTGTAGAGCATATCGATGGTGATTATTATAATGTTGTGGGATTTCCCTTAAATCGCTTTTATAGAGAGATAAAAAGGTTCATACCCGACATCCTTGACACAATGGTATTTCCAAAAAATTAACTATGACGAAGTTCTCGGCTTTACTTTTTTTGTGTGTATTACTGCTGATTCCTGTTTCAGGAATTGCACAGGTAAATACTGAATTTCAGATCGCTAACAGGTTGTACCAGCAACAGCGTTATGAAGATGCTCTTCCCTTTTTCCAGCGCATCAATCAGCAAGACCCTACCATGTTCCTGTTTTTTGATCGGCTGATTGACTGCCATATTCAACTCAAGCAGTATGATACCGCCATCCAGCTTGCAGAAGAAAACGTAAGAAAGCAGATCAATGCTCCACAAGTGAATGTTATTTTAGGTGAACTATACTATTTAAAGGAAGATACCGCCAGGGCATTCCAGATTTGGGAGAGGAACCTACAGCTTTACTCGACTCAACTACAGTTGTACCTAAATACTGCGAATGCAATGATTGACCGCAGGGCTTACCTAAAGGCAATAGAAGTATATAGAAAAGGCAGGCAGGTATTTAATAATGATCAGTTATTCGTTGCAGACATTCCCAACGCCTATATGCAAGCTGGTAAATATGAAGAGGCTATTGCCGAATGGTTAATCCTGGTGAAAAAGAATCCACAGCAGAGCTCCGGTATACAAAGGATGCTAATGCGGTATAATGACCCCCTACTTTATGATATAGCTGTTCTTGAGCTTGAAGATCAACTTGCCGACCTGGCCTCTGATCATGCCTCATACAGGCCTCTTTATGAACTTCAAATCTGGCTTTTACTAGAGAATGAGCTATTCCGAAGAGCCTTTGCATCGGCCAAAGAATTCGAAGAAAGAACTTCCAATTATAATTACAGCTTATTCAACGTCGGTACAAAACTAGCTGAAAATAATGAGTTTGAATTAGCTCTACAGGCATTCGAGTACTACGCTGAATCTTCTTTCGGGGAGATAAAATGGCGGGCAAATGAAGAAAAAGCCAACACCTATACGCTATGGGCCAAGTACTTGGATGACTACAATCTTGATTTCTCCGACCAGAAAGATTCGCTGTACAATACAGCAATGATCATTCTTGAAGGAATTACTTCTGAGACAAGAAACTATAGCCGTATTCAGAGAGTGTACCTTAAACAGGCCGAAATAGCCCTGGATTTTGTATTCGATAAGGAATTGGCTGCTCTTGCAACCGAGCGATTGAAAAGCGTACAGGCACAGGAGGAAACACCAGAATCTAATTACCTGGATGGAAGGCTTTATTTAGCTGATAAAGAATTTACTTCTGCTCGTATTTCTTTTACCAGGGCGAATAAAAATACCGAAGTAGGAGATCTTGCTGAAAAAACCCGCTACTTTCTCGCGCTTACCGATTTCTATGCAGGAGATTTTGAGTTCGCCCAAATTCAATTAAAATCATTAGGACGTCAGAATACATCCTTCTATGCTAACGATGCTCTGGAATTAAGGCTTTGGTTACAGGAAGGAATCAAAGCAGATACAACCGGCGAAGCATTGGGAGAATTTGCAGATGCTCATTTTAACCTGTACACGGGGAATCGAGAAATGGCTACCGAGCAGTTATTAGCTATAACTCAAAATGATATTCCCGGAGTATTTATTGATAATGCCTATCTCATGTTATCCAAAATACCCGAAATGAGAACTGAGGAATATATATCTGACCTGTCAGAGTTTATTGAAAGTGCTCCATATGTATCTCAACGAGAAGAGTTTTTGTGGCAAATTGGAAAACTATATGACGGAATTTATTCCGAAAATGGAAAAAATGAAGTCACTCTTAGAAAATTAGTAGATGTATATGAGAGAATTATCCTGGAATATCCGCAAGGCTTTTATGCTCCTTATGCAAGACAACGATTAGCTTCTCTACCCAAACCAAACTCATAGTCATGAAAACTATTACCTCCCTCCTTCTTTTTATTATTCTATTCAGCAGTAATTCTGTGGCTCAACAACAGGTACTCATACCTATGGATGCCTCTCAGACTAATCACCTCAAGGCGTATGGTGTGATCTTTAACCATATCAAAGATGGCTACCCAGCCAAATGGCTTTTGAATTATCGTGGAGGGTCATTCATGGCAGTGGTAGATAACGATATTGTCAGAAAAGCACGCCTTAGAAATGTTTACATTGAAACCGTTTCCACTTCTGAAGCTGCATCCATTGTAGCTACAGTTGAATCCTCTGGGTCCAATACTTCGGTTGTAAATCTGGAGAAAACACCTCGTATTGCTGTATATACTCCTAATCAGGCTTTGCCCTGGGATGATGCTGTTACCCTTGCCCTTACCTATGCAGAAGTTGAATATGATAAACTCTGGGACGTAGAAGTACTGGAGGGGCAACTCCAACAATATGACTGGCTTCATCTCCACCATGAAGACTTTACAGGCCAATATGGAAAATTTTGGGCTAGCTATAGAAATGCTCCCTGGTATATCACTCAGGTTCGACAAATGGAAGCTATGGCAAACGAATTAGGATTCTCAAAAGTGAGTGACCAAAAGAAACAGGTTGCTCAAACGATAAAAGAATATGTTGGGAACGGCGGTTTTCTTTTCGCGATGTGTTCCGGAACCGATACGTTTGATATCGCACTTGCATCCATGGCAGTTGATATAGCTCCTGAGCAATTTGACGGAGATGCTATTGACCCACATGCTCACCACCACCTTGATTATACAAACACTTTTGCATTCGAAAACTTCAACATCGTTACCAACCCATATGAGTATGAACATGCAGATATTGATGTGCCTGTATCTATTGCACAGGTGGATCGAAGCCTGGACTTCTTCACCCTTTTTGAATTCTCGGCAAAATGGGACCCTGTTCCGACTATGCTCACACAAAATCATGTGAGCAGTATCCCTGGTTTTTATGGGCAAACAACAGCATTTAGAACAGAAAAAGTAAAGTCCTCAGTAGTTATTCTTGGCGAAGCCCCTGGAAGAAATCAGGTAAAATACCTTCATGGTAATTATGGAAATGGCACCTTTACTTTTTATGGCGGTCATGACCCAGAAGATTACACGCATCGTGTAAACGACCCTCCAACTGACCTGGCTCTTCATCCAAATAGCCCCGGCTACCGACTTATTCTGAATAACATCCTATTCCCGGCTGCTAAAAAGAAAAAAAAGAAAACCTAACGGGATTAAAGATTCAAAATTAAAAATGAAAGATGGTACCTTGATCTATCTTTCATTTTTAAATCTTTCATTTTGAATTCTACATGAAGCCAACCCGAAACTTCGAAGATCTTGTTGAGCTTGTGGCCATTCTAAGAAAGGAATGTCCCTGGGATCGAAAACAAACACACTATTCCATAAAAGATAATCTCGTCGAAGAGGCCTATGAGGCTATTGAAGCTTTGGATCAGGGTGATTTTGATGAATTCAAAAAAGAGCTAGGCGACCTGTTGCTACATGTGGTATTCCATTCGAACATCGCCAGCGAGACAAATACCTTTGAAATTGGAGAGGTAATTTACACGCTCATGGATAAACTGATCCGTCGGCACCCTCACGTATTCGGAGAAGAGGTAGTTAACGGAGAAACCCAGGTTGCTGAAAACTGGGAAAACATTAAACTGAAAGAAGGAAAGAAATCGGTGTTAGACGGGCTTCCCGCTCACCTTCCTGCTTTGATTAAAGCACAAAGGATGCAGGAGAAAGCAGCGAATGTGGGTTTCGATTGGCCAGAATGGAGACAAGCCTGGGAAAAATTAGATGAAGAGTTAGCTGAGTTTAAAGAAACACTGGAACATGGAGACGAGGAAAATTCAGCTAAAGAATTTGGAGATGTACTCTTCTCGATGGTTAACGTAGCTCGTTTTTTCGATTTGACCGCGGAGGATAGCTTGAGAAAAACGAATCGAAAGTTTGAACAACGTTTTAGATTCGTAGAAGAAGGATTAAAAAGTCAGGGTAAAAGTCTAAAAGATGCCACGCTCCAGGAAATGGACGGGCTTTGGGAGGCTTCAAAAGAAGAGGTGAATTGATAGTAAGATTTTACTTTTCTTCAACACTAAATTGGTGAATAACATTTAATAAATTCCCACTCTTTCATTACCTTTAGTTCCTGTGATTTTTTTCAAATAGGGATGAAATTTTTGCCGAATCACATTTGTTGTTAGCAAAGAATCGACGGCAATATAGATCACTGATCAAACAAAAAAAGGAACAAACATGTCGACAAACCTACATACAGGCTTTGATGAAAACGAATTCCCCTTTATAAATAAAGGGCTTGACGGAATCGTAGCTTTCTCCACTACAAAAAGTTTTATTGATGGGGCTAAGGGAGAACTTATTTATTCAGGCTACAATATTGATACTCTCGCCGATGAAGCCACTTTTGAAGAGGTTTGTTTTTTGCTATGGAATGATCGACTACCAAATTCTGAAGAGTTAGAAACCCTAAAAAAAGAATTGATCAAAGAACGGGCTATTCCGCAAGTAGTTCTTAATTACTTAACAACTACGGATAAAGACGCGGAACCAATGGCTGTTCTACAATCTGCCGTTTCTATGCTCGCTGATTATGACCCCACTAAAGGAAAATATGATCCCGATTTGTTCATGAGTCAGGCCATTGCCTTGACAGCTAAGATTCCAACTATTATTGCTGCTTACGATCGCTACCGGCACGGAAAGGAAATTATCGAACCTCTATCAGAAGGCAGCACTGCGTTCAACTTTTTATACATGTTGAATGGTGTTAAGCCTGGAACTCAGGCTGAAAAAACGATGGATCTTTGCCTGATTCTTCATGCAGAACATGGCATGAATGCTTCCACTTTTACTGCACGTACTGTTTGTGCAACCATGTCGGACATGTATTCCTCTATTACTGCTGCCATTGGAGCTCTTAAAGGACCATTGCACGGAGGCGCTAACACTGCTGTAATGAATACCTTAATTGAGCTAGGTAAGCAGGGAGAAAATGCAGATGCCATCGCTTTCACCAAGGATAAATTGGCAAAGAAAGAAAAGATCATGGGCTTTGGTCACAGGGTTTACAAAACCTTTGACCCAAGAGGACGACATCTCCAAAAAATGGCTAAGTCACTATCTGAGGAAACTGGCCATGAGGAACTATATAGATGGTCGATGGATATGCTTAACACAATGAAATCAGAAAAAAATATCGATCCGAACGTAGACTTCTTTTCTGCTACTGTATACTACTCTATCGGTATCCAGCCAGATCTTTATACCTGTATTTTTACAATGAGCCGTATTTCAGGATGGACCGGTCATTTTATGGAACAAGCGGCTAATAACCGTTTGATTCGTCCACGTGCACTTTATGTTGGAGAGAAAAATCTGAACTGGGTCCCCGTTGAAGAGCGGTAAATCTTCTCTTTCTGCTTTAAAATCCTGGTTCAACGAACCCTCCTTCCGTAAATAACTTATTACTTGATAGATAAACTTTCGGAAAACCAGGAAAAGAGCTTTGAAAATAATTGATCTTACATTACCCATTTTTGAGGGTATGCAGCTATACCCTGGCGATCCTGAAATTCATATTGAGCAGATATTCACTATTGAAAATGAGGGATGGAACATGAAACGTTTCCACATGAATGGACATGATGGAACCCATGTGAACGTACCTATCCATTGCAAAAAAGAAGGAAAAACACTTAATGACTACAATATCCAGGATTTTTGTGGTGAGTGTACCCTTTTTGAAGATCTTCAGGATATTATACCCAGCAAAGGAGTTATTTTTGCTCATATGAATATTACCAGGGAAATGGCAGAGGTAATTATTGCAAGAAAATCTAGGTTCGTAGGTTTGTCTTCAGATTTTGAATTTAATGAACATGTAGAAAAATTTTTATTGAACAATGACATTCTTTGCTTTGAAAAGCTTGCTAATACAAAGAAACTCCCCAAACAATTTTTCTTCCATGGCGCCCCTCTGAAAATTCAAGATGGAGATGGTAGCCCGGTTAGAGCATATGCGATATACTAGAACAAGACTGGTATTCAGTCAGTATTTAAATGGTTAAACAACAACCAGCATCAACATACTTCATCCTATCAAAAGAACTTAGATTGGACTACTTTCGAAAATAGATAGGTTTTTCACTCAGAATAATTCAGCTTGATTTTGGGAGTCTTCCCAGGTTCTCATTTCGGAAGGTTTAAACCTAAGATTAAAGGTAGTACCCTGCTTAGAACACCAGGAAATTTTGCCATTTAACTGTGTTGCCAGACTGGTTATTAAAGCAATACCTAGTGAATTGGAGTTATTCTTCTCAAAATCATCCGGTAATCCCACCCCGGTATCTTTTACACTGAATACGGTTTCCTGGCCTTCATTAGTAATGCATATAGTAATGGTGCCGCTCATTGTTCCAGGAAATGCATACTTGAATGCATTGGTTACCAACTCGTTAGCTATAATACCAAAAGGAACTGCCTGATTTACATTTAAGGTAAGTTCATCTCCAACTAGTTCTATATCAATCCTTTTTCCTGATCTTGAGAATGTGTTCTTTATGTCACCCAATAAATCTTCGAGATAAGATTTTATTTCTATGCTTGTGAATAACTCACTTTGGTAGAGCTTCTCATGAATTGTCGCAATCGATTTAATACGCGCCTGAGATTCTTTCAGGAGCTGTACCACACTCTCATCTTCAATGGAATATGACTGAAGAGCGAATAACCCGGATACAACCGCCAAATTATTCTTAACCCTATGATGTATTTCTTTGATGAGTACTTCCTTCTCAGATAGAGAATCTTCAAGCTGGCTCTGATATTCTAATAGACTTGTTATATCAGTTGCAGTACCTGTACATCCAACAATGCTTCCATTTTCATCATAAAGAGGATATGCTTTTGCAGAAAGTGAAATAATCTTGCCATTTTTTCGAACCAGGCGTAAATCAAAATTATCGAATTGTTTTCCTTTTATTACTTCTGAATGCATTCGCTGCATATCTTCTACCATTTCTTCGGAAACAATGGGAGTGAATTCCTTTCCAATCAACTCTTTTGGTAAATAGCCAAGTATTTTGATACTGGCATTGTTCAGAAATGTAAATCTACCTGTCACGTCTATTCTCCAAATCAGGTCATGAGAGGCTTCGATTAGGGTTCTATACTTTCGTTCGCTTTCTACAAGAGCGATCTCTGTCTTGGTCTGTTCGGTGATATCCTCGAGAAGCACCAGAATCTTACTAACTTCCCCATTCTTTCCGAGAATAGGAGTTAAATAGTTCTTCAGGGTAATCTGTTTACCAGATTTAGTAACCCTTTCAATTTCTTCAATCTTAGGAGTATTACGTCTTAGCTTTTCCTTTACTTTTTGAATGTGTTCTTCTTGAACAAAGGGGATAAACTTTCCAAATACCTCTTCTGCTTTCCATCCGAATACTTCCTCTGCTTTCGAATTCCAGATATCTTCTACAATACCTTCCTGGGTTATGGTCATAATTGCAATAGGCGCAGAATCAATTAATGTAGAAAGAACATTATTTGCACTGAGTAACTGATTCTGAAACTCTACTTTTTCAGTAATATCATTTATAAGAACCAACCTTCCTTTAGAACCATTGAAGTGGATTCGCCTCCAGTGAATTTCTACATCAAGGAGTTCTCCATTTTTCTTTTTATGCCTCCCAGAAGCTGTTGTGATAGCACCATCTAGACCGTGATCTTTTTCTTTTTCAACTGCAATCAGATAGTTCTCAATATCCTCTTCTGGTCTTATATCCATAGAAGTCATTGATAGAAGTTCTTTTGTAGAGTAGCCGTATAAATTTTCAGCAGCTTTGTTGGCTGCTATAATTCTATTGGTCTCGTCATCGGCTAGCAAAAGAAGCGGGTTAGGGTTATTATCAAAAAGATATTGATACCTTTGCTTTCCTTTTATGATATCCAATTCTTTCCCTTTTTGATCTGATATATCCTGAAATGAACCCATTATCTTAATTACTTTATCCTTCTCGAAAATGGGAGTGCCTGTTCCCCGACACCATTTTTTTTCTCCTTTACTATCAATTACCTCTACTTGAATATCAAACGGAATGCCTTTCTCTGCTTTTCTTAAAGACTTTTGGAGTAGTTCCCAGGATTCCTTCGTGTGATACTTTTCATCCGTTTCTTTACCCGGGTTTAATTCTTCTTCTGAAATCCCATAGATATCATAAATGCCTTTTGTCCAGACTTCCTTTCCTGATTCCACCTCTCTTTCCCAAGCGCCAATCTTTGCCTGACTACTTACTTCCTCGAATAGAGTATTCATTCTAATTTCGTGAGTTACATCCTGGAACAGGGAAACAACAAATTCTTCATCCCCACTCTTTGCAACATGAGAATGAACAATCAACTCCAGATAGGTGCCATCCTTTCTTATTTCTCGAAATTGTGTACCCTCCGACCGTCCGATAGCAAAAAATTCTTCGTACTTTTTTTGTTCGAGTTCTAAGTTTTCTTTTGGGGTAATTATATCCAGGCAGGCACCTTCCAATTCACCTTTTTCATACCCCATAATTTTACAGTAACGTTCATTAACCCTTACAATCTCTCGTTGCTTATTTGAGATACGGATTCCAACAAACGAATCGAATAATGAATTAATGAAAAGATCATCAAGCTTTTGTTCTTTTCGCTTTTCCAAAGATTTCAATTCTCTCTTAATGGCCTTGGTTAGCCGGGACAGATTGCCCATCAAAACATAATCGATTGCACCTTCTGATAAAGCCTCAATTACTGCTTCATCGGGGCTTTCATTAGACACTAAAATCAAAGGAACACTGTTTTGATCGTCCCTTAGAAATTCAGTTATGTTAGCACCTGCATCTTTAATGAGTGCATAATTACAAATGATAAAATGGAATTCATTACAGTGAATTAGCACTTTGGCTTCATCCAAAGTACCCACTTGTTTTGATGTGAAGCTAAGTCCTCCCTTAACTATCTCTCTTTCTATTAGCCTAACTTCTTCCAGACTATCCTCTATAATGAGAATCTTTAAACTGTGCATCTTAAAAACCTAAGTTTATTATTAAGCAATCATGCACCTAACCAACAAAGCAATTCAACAAGGTATACAAAACTGCCATTTAAAAAAAAGCTTTGAGTACTCTGTCAAAAAAGCTTGATGAAAAATACAAGATCAAAACTACACAGCAATAGATGTAGACTTTAAATATCCCTTCTAAACCGGTTTTATTACGAGGTTTACAATTCTACCGGGAACAAAAACCTCCTTAATTAACTCACCTTCTGATAAGTATTTATCAATTTTTTTATCGCTCTTTGCAAGGTTTAGAACAAAGTCTTTGTCCTTCGCTTTATCAGCTGGAACAAAGATATCAGCCCGCACTTTTCCATTTACCTGGACTGGGTACATGATCTCATCGGCTTTTAAATACTCCTCATCAAATTCTGGCCAATCTGTGTAGGCTATTGAATCTACTTCGTTTAATTTACTCCACACTTCTTCAGTTATATGTGGTGCAAAAGGCGACAGAAGTTGGATGAACTGTTTTGCTATGGAAGTAGGAATGCTGCTCCATTGATTAGCTTCATTCACAAAAATCATCATTGCAGATATAGCAGTATTAAATCTTAACCCTTCAATATCTTCGGTAACCTTTTTGATTGCTTCATGAAGAGCTTTCAGCTGATCTTTGGTAGGCTCCACATCACTAACTTTCTCCTTTAGCTCGCCGGTATATTCATCAATGAACAGTCGCCAAACTCGATTTAGAAATCGATTCACACCATCCACCCCTTTCGTACTCCAGGGTTTTACCTGCTCCAAAGGGCCCATAAACATTTCATATAAACGTAATGAATCTGCACCAAACTGTTCAATTACGTGGTCAGGGTTAATCACATTTCCTCTGCTTTTACTCATCTTGTGAGCTCTGGCCTCTACTTTATTGCCAGTTTCAATCTCAAAGAAACTATCGCCTTTCTTTTCAACTTCCTCTTCAGAAAGCTTTCTTCCGTCTTCTGTTGTGTATTCCATTTCACCAAGAATCATACCCTGGTTAACCAACTTGGAAAAAGGCTCTTCGGTAGAGACTACTCCTAAATCGAATAGCACTTTATGCCAGAAACGAGCATACAATAAGTGAAGAACAGCATGTTCAGCTCCTCCTACATATAGATCAACCGGCATCCAGTATTTCTCAAAGTCAGGGTCTACTGGACCACCATCCCAATCCGGAGAGATATAACGCAAATAATACCAGCATGAACCTGCCCATTGTGGCATCGTATTCGTTTCCCTCATTGCAGATTCCCCAGTTTCCGGATCTGTCGTCTCAACCCAATCCTTTGCATTAGCAAGTGGTGGTTCCCCATCACCGGTAGGCTGATACTTATCTACCTGGGGTAATTCCAGGGGTAGTGCAGCTTCTGAAATAGCTTTAGCTTCCCCATTTACATGTATAATCGGAAATGGTTCTCCCCAATATCGCTGACGGCTAAACAGCCAATCTCTTAGCTTATAATTAACGGCCTTTTGTCCTGCTCCATTTTCCTCAAGCCAGTCTATAATTTTGGCTTTTGCTTCTTTAATCTCCAGACCATTCAGAAAATCGCTGTTAATTGCCACTCCCTGACCAGTGTATGCCTTTCCGTTAAAGCCCTCTTCTGGCTGAACAGTACGGATAATTGGTAAATCAAATTTTTCAGCAAATTCCCAGTCTCTTTCGTCCTGGCCTGGTACCGCCATTATGGCTCCAGTTCCATAGCTCACAAGTACATAGTCAGCAATCCAAATTGGGATTTTCTTTCCATTTGCAGGATTTATAGCATATGAACCGGTAAATACGCCTGTCTTCTCTTTAGAAAGTTCTTGTCGATCGAGGTCACTTTTAAGAGCTGCCTGCTTCTGATATTCTTCTACTACTTCTTGTTGCTCTGGGGTAGTAATCTCAGAAACCAAATGATGTTCAGGAGAAAGAACCATATAAGTAGCTCCAAAAATAGTGTCAGGTCGGGTGGTGTACACTCTAAGTGTTGAATCATACCCGTCGATAGCAAAATCAATTTCTGCACCAATCGACTTACCAATCCAATTTCTCTGCATATCCTTAAGAGATTCAGGCCAATCTAATTCTTCCAATCCCTCTAATAATCGCTCGGCATATGCAGTAATTTTAAGCACCCATTGACGCATCGGCTTCCTGATTACCGGATAGCCGCCTACTTCACTCTTTCCATCAATTACTTCTTCATTGGCCAACACTGTTCCTAGTTCCGGACACCAATTCACAGCGACTTCATCTTCATAGGCCAGGCCCATTTCAAAAAGCTTTAAAAAGATCCACTGAGTCCACTTAAAGTAATTAGGATCCGTTGTATTGACTTCTCGATCCCAATCGTAGCTAAAGCCTATAGCCTGTAGCTGTTCTCTAAATCGATTGATGTTTTTCTCTGTTGTAATCTTTGGATGAGTACCTGTTTTTACAGCGTATTGCTCAGCTGGTAATCCAAAAGCATCCCAGCCAATTGGATGAAGCACGTTAAAACCTTTCATTCTCTTGTATCGGGCAATGATATCAGTAGCTGTATACCCCTCAGGATGGCCAACGTGTAATCCTGCTCCACTGGGATAAGGAAACATATCCAGTACGTAATACTTAGGTTTAGAAGTATCAGTTGGCGTTATAAACGTCTTATTTTTTAACCAGTATTGCTGCCACTTGGTCTCTATTTCTGCTGGATTGTAAGGATACATTTACCTTTTATATAGTTGTTTTATATTATTGGCGTGTTTAATCTTTTAATGTACTTTCAGCCAATTTCTCTATTCAAAAGAATGCCAAAGATAAGCCTATTTATATTCTTTTTTCTTGGTTTTATACAGCCTGTCAATGCTCAAGAAACTCCTAATAAAGCAGATTCTATTGAGTACGGATACATTGAGTTTGATATGAACGTAGATTCTGCACTGATGATCCTTAACAATCAGTTCGATAACATGCTCTGGGTGAAAAACAACGAATTTATAAGGGTAAAAGCAGGACTTACTTCGATTAAGCTTTCTGTAATCCATGACTTTCTCTTTGAAGAGCAGTTTGATTTAAAACAAAATTCTAAATATACGATTTCGCATGATTTTCGGACTACGCCAATTTCAAAAGAAGTTTTAAATGAAAATTATGCCGCGAGAAAAATATTGGGATACAACCTACTGGTAATTACAGATGCCACCACAGAAATTACATTGAATAATGAAACCCCTGGAATTGAATATCTCTTTGCTAATGGCGAAGTGGGAAAGAATATTATCGAATTAAAGCAAGCTTCGACATTTAACAGCGCTTTTTATACAAGTACCTATGAGTTTGAAAATTCTGATCGCAGATTCCAGATCGTTGAAAAGTATATTAGCCCCAAGAAAAGCAGGGCCAGACAGCTTGCACTTGTTCCGGGATTAAGCCAGACCTACAAGTATGAACCGATTAAGGCCCTGGCTATTCAAATAGGATTTGCTTCTACACTTGTAGCTACCTCTACATTTGAACTTAGATATAGAAAGAATAAACGAGACTTTGACGACCTGCTTGAAAGATATAATGAATCTGTTAGCCCAATCTCAGCTACTGCACTTGGAAATGAATTAGAGAAAACACATGATCGTTTAGAGACAGATGCAAGGATTAGAAATATTTCTCTGATTAGCCTCATTTCTATTTATGCTTACAATCTATTTGATGCCTTTTTTAATGAACCCAAAATAGGCTACAGGTCAGAGAAACCTGTCGAGTTTTTTATTAATAGCGATAGTTATACTTCCCTAAACGGTGGGGTAAAAATTAATTTATCAGGCCGATGAAATACATTACGCTTTTACTGTACCTGACCCTATTTGCTGCCTGCTTAACTGCCCCTGAGCTTGATAGAAGCAACCAATTCGACGCTGATGCGGGAATACCATACGTCTATAATTTCCAACATTCGCTCAATTCGAATGGAATAACCTTTGGTTGGATAGATGGCTCGAATGATAATAACGCGTTTATCCTTATTCAAAAAATGTACGATAACGATAGCTCCACACCCGATAGCCTTATTGTAATTTCTGAATTAGAACCAGATGATGTTCTATTCCAGGACATTTCAAAAAATGTTGGGTACCCATACACTTCAATTATACAATCAGTTATTTATGATAATAGGAGCTTGATAAGGGATGTTAGAGGTGATACCATATCCATAGATTTTGGAATACTTAGCAACGGGTTCATTCGAAATGAAGGAGATTCTCTGCGCTTTTCTTGGAGAAACAGAACTGTGCCCTTTTATGTGAATAATGTATTGGTTGAAAAGAGAATTGGTTCTGAATGGGTGGTGGTTGATGAGCTTGCAACCAATGCCCAGCTATACAGGTTTCCAACAAGTGATTTGACCGGAAACGATGAATTCAGAATCAGCTCTACTATTATAAACTTTAATGGTAATTTGAGCAGAACATCAAGCTTAGATTTTTTCGTCGATTAATTATCTGACAATGAAATATCTGGTTAGTCTGCTATTCATACTTTTGGTTTCTTCCGAAGTAAAAGCACAAGAGAGCCTGGCAACCGGGTTCCTAAAACTTGAGTTCAATGCAGATTCTGCCCTGATAGTAGTAGACTATGATTTCACCAAAACCACATTCATAGCCAATGGTACAATTCTAGAATTAGAAGCAGGCTTACGTACTATTGAACTTAACCTTCCCCTTCGTCCAAAAATTACAGAGCAGATTTTTGTATTCGAGAATAGATCAAGAACTTTAAGAATAGTTTTTTCAGATGATTCTCTTAGTATTGAATCTGTAAAAGGAAATTATGCTTCCAAAGAATACTTCGGGCTAAATACGTTCGTGATGACAGATGAGGATTCCGAAATATATTATGAAGGCGAATTGTTAGGAAAAGGTTTTGCGGCCATTGACTTACCAGAAGGAAGTGGCTGGATAGAAATAGAGAATCCCGTTTTCGGAAAGGAAAGTGTAAGAGTAAATGGATTGCCTTTTTTGGAAGTCTATGAACATTATAAACGGCCAAACAGACAGCTGAGCAATGCTTTATCAGTGGTACCTGGTGTTAGTCAGTTTTACAAAAAGGACCTCATTAAAAGTGCTCTTTTTGCTGGTACTTTTTACCCCGTGTTTACAATATGGATAGATACGCATCTTAAGTACAATTCAGGACTGGACGATCTTGACCAATTAATCAAACTTTATGGAAATGCAGGTCTTGAAAGAGATGCAAATGCCTTGGGAGATCAAATTGATTTAAAATTTCAGGAACTCGATGATCTGGAGAAAAAAAGAGCTCGTTTTGCTCTCTATACGGGCCTGATTTATGGTATTAATATTGTTGATGCAGTATTTATGAGGCCAAAAGGAGGCTTCAGAGAAAAAAAGAATCTGGATTTCTATCTCGATTCAGATGAATTGCCGGAAGGCTATTACCCTAATTTAACTATGAAGGTGAAATTCTGATACAAGCTAGATTATACATACTCCTCATTCTACTTCTTTCTGTGTGCAGTACAGCTCCTGAATTTGAGAGAACAAATTGGAATGATCCTGATGCTCCAAACTTTGTCCCAAACAGACCTACCAATCTTGCCCATGTGGTTAATGAAAATGGATCCGTTTCTTTAATCTGGCTAGACAATACCTCCTTTGAAACAGGATATAGAGTCTATAAGAGCACAAATGGAGAACCACTTCAATTTTTCACCAATCTTGAACCAAATACAACTGTATTTACCGATACCACTAAAGAGCTGGGCATTCCCACACAATACGGTGTAACAGCTTTTAGAGATAGTGCTGAGTCTTTTAGAGCCTCAAGAACTATCGCAGATTTTGGAACAATATCGAATTTAGAAATCAGCCTAAACATCCCTGAGAATGAAATTTCTTTAACCTGGATTGAATTTGTTGATTTTGCGCATGGTTACAATATCAAAAGAAAGTCGGATATCACTAACACGGAAGTAAAAGTAACAGAAGTAGAGTTCCCAGGCGTATTACCGAGGAATAACTCAGTAGATGTTCCGAGACCAACGGACGGTTTTGTTCAAACATACACCGTATCTCCCTTTTTAGTCTCAGGAACTGATACGGTAGAATTTTCCTCCTTAAGCCGAGGTAGAAATTCAGGAGGGCCTTCTAATGTGACTCAATCCTTTATTACCAGTGACTCCTTAAGGATCGAGTGGGAAGACAACTCTAGTCTTGAAGAAGGTTTCGAGCTAAGTGTAACTATTAGAGGTGTTAATTATTTGATTAATTTACCTCCGAATACAACCTCCTATACTTTCACTAATAGTTTTACTGGTCCGGGTTCAGTTATTAGCAGAGTTGTGGGGTTTGCATCTGGCGTCAGAAGTCCCAGCTCGGCATCTGCAGCACTTGTTTTTTAATGAGTCACGACTTGTAACTATTTGATTAAAGAATTGCGATCCCATCCGGTTCCCACCACAAATCCGGAGTCTGAGCCTGGCTTAAGAATTCTGTTTTTACTCCCTCAATGCGCTCTCCTGCTGTATATACCGTCTGAACTGCTCCTCCAAATTGTTCCTTTAGCTTCATCAGCTTTGATTCATTCCCTTGTACCCAATGCAGGGTAAAATCTAATTCCGGAAAGTCTTCACTTTCTTGGATTAAAAAATCATCTAGCCATGCCTGAGGACGATCAATGGCTTTGTTATAAGCAAATTGATAGGCAAGAGCTTCATCTGGCTTTTTGAGCTGAGGGTTTTTAAGCCAGAAAGATTCGATATAATCCTGGAAATGGCATTTTAGCTGATTAAAACGAATAGGGCTTACAACTACAGCTACCGATCGGCAGCCCTGGCCTCCATACCTAAATATAGCTTCCACTAAATCGGTAATAGTCTCTGGCTCCTCATTCGTGATATAAGCCATAGAAAACTTAGCCGTCCGGATTACAAACTCGGTTTCATTGGTTGTGGCATTCAATCGTGACAACTCTTTCTTAACTGGATCAACCGATGTTTGGGAGCCAGCAAATAGGACCTTATTTGATTTTATATCCGCAAAACCTTCCATCCTTGTAGAATAAGTAACCTTCGAATCTGAGACATTTGACATTAACTCTTCAAGGAAGGTTGGCAGTAAATGAGGGTCCTTTCGGGAAAGCTTGCCATAACACTCTGCACCTGAAAGAATAGTAGCCAAAGCATCCTGGAAACCTACTAGAGGAAGGTTCCCGGCATGTAAGCAGAGTACCTTTTTACCTATTGAGTTTTTCTCCTCACTTAAACCAACTCTTCTTGCCCATTCTTCAACCTGGCCTGCATCAATTTTTTGTTTGAGAGCCCTGATTTGAAATTTAATATCCTCAAAGCTGAAGAGTTTTTCATCTACGGTTTGTTCGATCGCTCTTTTTAAAGAGATATTATCCGGCTGCAGCCATTTCCTTGCTGCTTTCGATACCTGTGTTATATGTTGATTTATATTCATCTTTTACGTCATCCTGAGAATACTTCAGAAGGATCTAACAGAAATCCGTTTAGATTCTTTGCTTTTGCTCAGAATGACAATGCTATTAATTAATCTACATCTATCAAAAAATTACACCCTCGTAAATTTTGAGGATTCCATCTTCCTAAAACCTGAAATTTCCCGTCTTCGTTTTGAATGCCTTTATCTCCTGTCAGTATAAATGAACAAGAGTAGATGTTTGCCAGGTCAATGATCCCTATCAACCCATCTTCCCCTTTAGGTACTTCTTCCATTGGATCTTGGGGGTTACGAATAGAAACACTCATCCAGGGAACGCATTCAAACCATTCATTACCCTGACTATATGCCTGGCTAAGCAATTCAGTCATTCCATATTCAGAATGAACATTCTCATTTTGAATTCCAAAACCCTGAGCAAGTTGTGCATGAAGATCAGCCCTGGATGTTTCTCTTCGGAATGTTTTCATCCCACCGGTTTCAATAATGATTGAGTCTTGAGGAAGATTAGTGGCTCCCAATTCTAACAAATCCAGTAATCCAAAAGCAGCTCCAAATAGCATTACCCTCTTACCTGAATCCTGAATGTTTTGAACTCGTTCCTGATCTAATGGTTTATTCAGTTCCAAAAACCCACTCAATCCTGATTGATCCTTTATGATTAGTTCATTTAACATCCAAATCAGAGAAGAATCAGGGTTCGAGTTATATCCGGGGGTATAAGCAAGGATCACAAACTCCTCTAATGGATAGAAATGATTCATTCCTTCTAAAACGGACTGTCGATAAAGCTCCTCTTTTGCTACAAAATGCTGGCTCTTGTTCATCCCAGATGTCCCCGAACTTTTGAAGACAAGTTCAGGTCTAAGCTCCCCATGTTCCAGGGTCATCAACTCTGTATCTTTAAATGCCTGAATGGGTAAAAGCGGAATGTCCTCAATGAAACCAATCTTATTTACCCCAAGAGTCTCACAGAATTTTCCATAAACCGGGTTACGCTCTTTTTGGAATTCGAAGATTTGAAATGCTTTATCCTCAAATGTAAGACTAAGGTCGAATGGATTGATCATTCTAAGACCCGCCTCTGAATTTGGTCTCCAATTAGCAAAAACTGAATTTCTCCCAGCTTACTTGAAGCAATAACTTCCGGGGACTCCTCAATTAAAGGGAATACTTCCCCGATCAGTCCATTTTGGGAAATAAGATATACTTCTTTTTTTGCCTTACTTACTAATTCAAGATTATCCCTGACCAGATTAATCTCTGAGATTTCGGGTATTGAACTCAATTCAAAGCTGTCTCTCCAATTCCCATTCTCATCATATCTATGAATTGATTTAGAGGATTCGTCATACACGAATAGTTCTCCGAAACCATTCACTAAAACTTGAGTGGGCCGAAAACTACGCTGGTTTTGAGGATTCTTTATTGTTGATAAGTATTGGAATCGGCGATCGAAAATCTGTACCCTGTTATTTCGGTAATCAGAGATATAAATCTTCAATCCGTTTGTGGCATCAATATCGATAGGGGTATCGAATTGGTAATCACCTGAACCTAATCCTCCCACTGTCTCGAGAAGTTCACCTTCATGATCGAGTTTCAGTATGCGGTGTTTCCTTGATTCCACAACAAAAAGATGGTCCTGAGTTGCATAGATGGAGGTTGGATTATCCAGTCCGGAATAAATGACTTCTAAGTCATTAGTACTCTCCTGAGCTCTTAGTGAAAAGCTGCTCATTAAAAAAATGATCCCTAAGAGCAGGTATTTTGTCATTCCAGGTGTTTTAGTCCTTTTGCTCCAATATCGCTTCGATAAAAGGCTTTTTCAAAACTGATTTTCTTGACTTCTGAGTAGGTGTTTTCAATGGATTCTTTTAGGGTATCTCCTGAACCAACTACATTTAGTACTCGCCCGCCATTTGTAAGGATATTCCCATCCTCAAGGCGTGTTCCAGCATGGAACACAATCGCATTGTCAACTAAGTCAATTCCAGTAATCACTTTTCCTTTTTCATACGATTTTGGATAGCCTCCTGAAGCAAGCACAACCGTACAACGGTATTTATCATCAAAACTGATATCGGTTCGATCAAGATTTCCATCCACCGAAGCCAATAGTGCTTCTAATAAATCACTTTCCAATCTTGGGATAATTACTTCACATTCAGGGTCACCAAACCGACAATTATACTCTACTACTTTCGGACCTTCAGAGGTAATCATTAAGCCCACATACAAAAACCCGGTATATGGACTTCCCTCTTCCTTCATTCCAGAAATGGTAGGTGCAATAATGGATTCTTCTACCACCTTTAACACTGCATCGGTAACAATGGGCGCCGGTGAGTATGCACCCATTCCCCCGGTATTTAAGCCAGTATCCCCTTCTCCTACTCTTTTATGGTCCTGGGCATTACCAATCACCTTAAACGAACTTCCATCACAAATAGCGAATACTGAAGCTTCTTCTCCTACCATAAACTCTTCAATAACTAACCTGGAAGCTGCCCCGCTCAAAGACCCTGAGGAAAGTTCTTCAAGTGCCTCCATAGCCTCTGCTTCCGACTCAGGAATCAATACACCTTTCCCTCCGGCAAGGCCATCTGCTTTTAGTACTACCGGGTAGCTACCTTCACGCTTGATGTATTCTGCTGCTTTATCAAACTCATCCTGGCTAAACACTTCATAAGCAGCAGTAGGAATTTGATGCCTCTTCATAAAGTCTTTGGCGAACTCTTTACTACCTTCCAGCATGGCAGGTATCTTTTTGGGGCCAAAAACAGCATAGCCTTTTTCTTCCAGGTAATCAGCAATCCCATCAACCAAAGGCTGTTCCGGGCCTACTACGGTAAGTTTTACATTATTCTCTTGGACAAATGCTACAACCTCAGCATGGTTGCTAACATCCAGGCTCACATTCTCACCTAGCGGGGATGTACCCGGGTTTCCAGGTGCAATAAACAGTTTTTTAAGTAGAGGAGATTTTGCCAGACCCCAGGCAAGGGCGTGTTCCCGCCCTCCTGAGCCTATAAGTAGTACGTTTATGGACATATCAATTTTCTTTTCTAGGTCATCCTGAATTCATTTCAGGATCTTTTGGATGTATCAAAGACCCTGAAACAAGCCCGCCTTCCTGAGTACGAGTACGGCGGACAGGTTCAAGGTGACTACTTGCTTGATTTAATTCTAAGAAAGCTTTTCGGCAATGGTGATGACTTCAGCAAAGCTATCTGCCTTGAGGCTTGCACCACCAATCAACCCACCGTCCACATCTGTTTGCCCCAACAGTTCTTCGGCGTTTGCTGGTTTCATGCTGCCCCCATATAAAATTCGGATCGCCTGTGCAGTTTCTTCATCATACAAGCTTTCCAGTACTCCACGGATATGGGCATGCATTTCCTGAGCCTGCTCTGGAGTGGCTGTTTCACCCGTCCCAATCGCCCAAATAGGTTCATAAGCAACTACCACATCAAGGGCACTATTCTCTGAAATCCCTTCAAATGCCGCATTCACCTGATCTTTAACCAAATCAAAATGGATCCCCTCTTTACGTTGACCAAGCGATTCTCCCACACAAACAACGGGAACCAGGTTATGCGCCAATGCCTTGTGTGTTTTCTTATTTACGGTAGTATCTATTTCTCCAAAATATTCTCTGCGCTCAGAGTGGCCTATAAGTACAAAAGAACATCCAGCCTCGGTAAGCATGCTTGCACTAATTTCTCCGGTATAAGCTCCGTTGTCTTCAAAATGTAAGTTCTGAGCTCCTACCTGGATATCGGTGTCGTGTAAATAATTTACCGACATAGACAGCGATACAAATGGAGGACAAACCAATACATCCACATCTTCTGAAACTTCGCCCTTCTTTGCTTTTAGTCCTTCTAAGAGTCCTGCTGCATCATCAGGACCGCAATTCATTTTCCAGTTTCCGGCAATCAAAAATCTCCGCATAGTAAGCTTATAATTAGTTGTTAGATAAAGTTTGAGTAATGGCAGGAATTATCTGTTCAAATTCCTCTCCCACAAATTTCCGAACAATATTCCCGTTCTGATCAACTAAGATTCGAGTAGGGAAATACTGCACATTAAATTCATCAACGATATTTTGAGCGTTGAAGCTCGGAGGATCCGCTAAGGCCCAGAATCGGTCACGCTCCTGAAAAAACCCGATAATGGTATTAACACTTTCATCAAAAGGGACGGTAAAGTATTCTAATCCCTGTGGATGGTATATCTGGTAGATTACAGTGGCTTCATCATATTGAGATTGATAGAGCGAATTTGATAAACGGGAAAATTCAAGAACATAGGCTGTCCCTAATAACCCGGATTTAGTTATTGAATCTCCTGCAGCGGTTACAAAGCCAAAATCAGGAAGAGGCATCCCAGGAGCCAGGTTACTTATTTCAAACCTTATATTCTTATACCAAAAACTGGGCTCCTCCTCTTTTTTAAGGTACTTCCTTTCATACTTTGTGAGCAGGTTGCTTGCAATCTCAACATTAGTACTATCGAATTGCAGCTTTATGATAGATTGATCGATAGCTTTATGAATGTCCTTTTCCCTGGTTAGATTCTTGACCGAGTCCAGGTAGGCCACTGAAGCATCCAATCCCCTGGTACTGGCTACATATTGCTTTCCAAACGTAGCCGCCAGACCATACGCTAAGTCTTCCTCGAAGGCCTGGTTTATCTTGTTAAACATCTGAGGTTGATCAATCCTCCTAAGAATATCTATGTTGCTTTCTAATGCAAACTTGGCAGCCAATGTGCCTTTGTCCTCATTAAATACCTCCCAAAAAAGATCGGCCCATTTTTGATATTCCCAGGGGATAAGAGAATCAGCCACCTGTCCGGCTAGTATAAATTGATTGGTTCGGTTAAAGCCATTTTGGACTCTGTCATACCTCTCCATTGCCCGGTTTTCTTTTGAATCCACCTCAAAATTATTCGGCAATTCCCCAGTGATTGTAATCGTATCGTTATAAGCTACGATCAGCCTTACAATGCCAATATTAACCCCATTCCTGGATATTTGAAGAGGATAAAGTCCTTCTTCTTCCGGCTCTATGAGACCATTTACTCTACCTGTAGAATCGGATTCTGCATAAAAGATGGTATCAGCAGCAGCAGTTGGATTTTCCCTGCTAAATACCAAAAACTGGAAGCCAGCAAAATTCCCACTTTGATCAAGAGAATCGGAGACCGAAAGCTGTGCAGAAAATACGACCGGTCTTTTTTCTTCTTTATTCGATCTGGAACAGGAAATACCTACAAGTGCTACCAGCGTTATTAATAGAAATCGTTTACTCATCTGGTTAACCCCCAAGTTTTTTTGAAACCATTTGGGTAACCATTTTAGGGTTGGCTTTCCCTTTGGATGCTTTCATAGCCTGACCTACAAAAAAGCCCATTAACTGCTTTTTGCCAGCTTTAAATCGCTCTACTTCGTCCGGGTTATTAGCAATAATCTCGTCAACCAGTTCTTCCAAAAATCCTGTATCCGAAACCTGTATCAGGTTCAGCTCTTTAGCCCATTCTTCAGCCGACTTCTCTGAATCTAACATGTTATTAAAAATAGTCTGCATGGCTGAGGAATTGATCTTATCCTCTTCTTTGAGTGAGATGAGCTCAGAAAGGCGTTGAGGGCTAATGGTGAATTCCCGGATATCAATACTTTGCTCGTTGAGCACTCTTAATACTTCACTAAGTACAATGTTTAATGCTGCTTTGGCATTACCCGAATACTCGGCAACAGACTCAAAGAAATCCGCCAGGTATCGGCTTTCCGTGATAGTGACAGCATCAATTTCGCTCATCGAATACTCTTCCATAAAACGCTTTTGACGAACATCTGCAAGCTCGGGGAGTTCCGCTTTAATTTCATCCAACATGGTTGAAGTAACAATGATAGGTGGAAGGTCTGGTTCGGGAAAATAGCGATAATCATGCGCTTCTTCTTTCGATCGCATAGGGCGAGACTGCATTTTAGAGGTATCCCATAACCGGGTTTGCTGCACCACTTCTCCTCCGCTTTCAATCAACTCAATCTGCCGGTAGATTTCGTAATCAATCGCCTTTTCTACATTGCGGAAGGAGTTCATATTCTTTAATTCTGTTCTGGTACCAAATTTCTCCTGTCCACGAGGACGTACCGAAACGTTCGCATCACAACGAAGACTACCTTCCTCCATATTTCCATCACAAATCTCCAGGTATTGAACGATTTGTTTGATTTTAGTGAGGTAGGCATAAGCCTCTTCCGGAGTTCTTAAATCCGGTTCAGAAACAATCTCGATAAGCGGAGTTCCTGCACGATTTAAATCTACCAGGGTATTATAAGGGTCCTGATCGTGGATAGATTTCCCTGCATCTTCCTCCATATGAATTCGGGTTAACCCGATGCGCTTATCATAATCTTCAAGCTCGATATCAACAAAGCCATCAAAACAGATTGGGGTATCGTATTGAGAAATCTGGTAACCTTTCGGCAAATCTGGGTAAAAATAATTCTTCCGAGCGAAAATTGATTTGGGAGCAACAGAGCAGTTTGTTGCTAAACCCATTTTAATGATGTAACGAACCAGGTTTTCGTTAACAACCGGAAGTGTTCCGGGATGTCCAAGACAAAGCGGGGTAACTTGTGTATTAGGTGCTTCTCCGTAAATAGCTGCTACCGGAGCAAAAGCTTTACTTTTTGTCAATAACTGGGCATGGACCTCAAGTCCAATTACCGCTTCGAACCGCTCATGCTCAATCGTGCTCATTCAGAAATAGTTTCGATGTTTGTAAGAGGGGCAAAGATATTAAAGTTGAGCGTGAGATAGTATTGAGATAAACATAGAATCTGCTTTCTGTTCATATCCCGTAATTACCTTCTGAGATATAAGATCCAGTTCATACTCTGAAAGTAACCTATCAATATTCATTTCGTTTTCCTGTTTAAATACCGAGCAGGTGATGTACACCAGGTACCCATCTCGTTTTAGGTGAGCCATACTGTTTACTACAATAGATCGCTGCAATGCCGTATACCACTCTATCTTTGATTCATCAAAATAATATAGCTGCTCCGGGGTACGAGACCAGGTTCCACTTCCAGTACATGGAACATCTGCTATAATCATATCAAAAGGATGATTTGGAATCTCACGTATTGGCTTCGATAGGTCGGCTGTTAATTCATCATATCTTTTAATTCCGGCCTTTTTAAATCGATCTCGGAGGTTATTGAGTATGGAAGCCCGAATATCAGAAACAGTGAGCTGTATGGAATTATTCATATCAAAAGCCATGATCGACTTCCCTCCGCTAGCCGCACAACAATCCCAAACCTTAAGTGAATCGTCCTTAAGCAAATGTGAGAATTCATCTCCTATTTGTTGAGAACCCCAATCCTGGATAACCGCTTCTTTATCAAGATTGAGGATTTGATCCAATTTAGTAGTTGCAGAAACAGATAATGCTGATTCACTGAGTACATCAAATTGTACTGCATGATCTTCCAGAGCTCGAATCACTTTATTCTTAAATCCGGGTCGAATCCTTACAAATACATTAGGCTGGGTTAAAAAGGAATCCGAAAACCCTTCTCCATCTATCCCTTCACTTAAGTCTGATTGGAATGGGAAAAGCTGTTCTAGCTCGGCTTCTACCCCCAGGAATTGTTTTTTCTCTTCAATCGAAGCAGAGACTTTACCTACCCATTCCGGCTTAAGCTCTTCAAGTACTCGATTAGATTCCTTAGAAACCAGGAGCAAGCCCATCAAAATTCTTTCTTGTATCGGGTAACCGGGTAAGCTCTTCCCCAGGCGAAAATAGCTATAGCAAAGGTGGCTAATCGTTCTTCTGTCTCGAGAACCATACTTCTTTTTCTTTCTGAAAAAGGATTTCAAAAAGAGAGAGAACGGTTCTTTGCCAGAATACTCGGCAAGAATTGTCTTTGCAGTATTGAGATGAGACCAGGAAATAGACATTCAGCAAGAGTAGTAATTCTAATTCACTTTTTTCACTTAAGATTTAGTTTATTTCAGAAACAAAAGACCAATCCCTCGTAAAGAAACTCACTTTGCTAAAATGAATCGGACGCATAGAATGAAACAGCTCTCTGCCTGGGTAAGCAGAACCCTATTGATTCTTGTGGTAGCCTGTACCCATAAACCAGAACCAGATCAAAAAAGAACTGGCTTCTCTGCTTCTGCTTCTGCTTTTTCGGATATCACATTAACCGATTTTGATCTTCTTACCGAAACTACTGATTCAACCCTTATCATCCTGGATGTAAGAACGGACAGGGAGTTCCAGGCGGGACATATTCCAAATGCAATCCAAGTTGATCTTATGAGCCCTGACTTTAAAATAAATATGGTTGAATTCGACACTTCAAAAACCTACATCGTCTATTGCCAGTCGGGTGGAAGGAGTTCCGTAGCTTCTTCAATCATGGTTAAAGAACTTGGGTTCACAAATGTCAAAAACCTGGCAGACGGTTATGTTGGATGGAGCAAAAAAAGTGAATAAATGTTAATTTTAACATTTTGGTAATGGAACCGCTTTTCCAAATCATATGAATTGATTTTTTCTTCCCGCACAGGATTTTAGGACGTAAATTTTCTCCTAAAAATCCAAATAAATTTCCCCGCTTAAATTTATTCATCGAAACTTCACATAAGCTGGCAATTTTTAACACGAGCTGGAGGTACTGGTTTACATAAATAAGGTATTGAAGGCTTAGCCAAAAAAGGTTTAACCATTAACTAATCTCTTTTAATGGGATTAAAATCCTTAGTTCTATGCTTATCTTGAAAGGACCTTATAACCCTATCGAAACAGGATCTATGAAAGCTGACTACGACGTACATCCAAGAAGTTCAATTGGCTTGGATTACTTAGGCCTTGGAAGCAATGCAGAAGTTTATTGGAACTTAAATCCATCCGAACTTTACGAACATGCTATACTGCATGGTGAAGCAATCTTAACCAAGGATCATGCCTTATTAGTACATACCGGAAAATTTACCGGGCGCTCTCCGAAAGATAAGTTTGTGGTTGAGCAACCTTCTATCCAGGATGATATTGACTGGGGTGCAATTAACCAGCCAACTTCCGAAGACGTTTTCAACAATCTTTATGACAAAGTAGTCAACTATCTTTCTGATAAGCGACTTTTTGTTAAAGATGTATTTGCCGGTGCAGACGAAAATAATCGACTGAATGTAAGAGTAGTAAGTGAGGTAGCTTATCACGCATTATTTACTCATAATATGTTTATCAGGCCTTCTGATGAAGAATTATCTGCTCACGAGCCCGAATTCACTGTATTGGCTGCACCATTCTTTGAGGCAGACCCTGCTATTGATGGTACCAAAACCAGCACCTTCATTCTCTGCAATTTTGAGAAAAAGATCATCCTTATTGGTGGTACGATGTACTCTGGTGAAGTGAAGAAAGGTATCTTTGCAATAATGAACTACCTGCTTCCTAAAAAGGGAGTAATGGCCATGCACTGTTCTGCTAACCATGATGAAAATGGTAAAACTGCTGTTTTCTTTGGCCTTTCTGGTACTGGTAAAACCACGCTTTCAGCTGATCCAGATAAGACATTAATTGGTGATGACGAGCATGGCTGGAGCGATGACGGAATCTTCAACTTTGAAGGTGGATGTTATGCGAAAACCATTAATCTATCGGAAGAAAGTGAGCCGATGATTTACGCAACCACCAAAATGCCAGGTACTATTCTTGAGAATGTGATTCTTGACGATAACAGAGAACCTGATTTTACGGATGTCAGTCTCACTCAGAATACCCGTTGCTCATATCCAATTCACTTCATTCCAAATGCCAGTGAATCAGGAAAAGGAAATCATCCTGAAAACATCATCTTCCTTACTTGTGATGCTTTTGGAATCTTACCTCCAATCTCTCGTTTAACTCCGGAGCAAGCGATGTACCACTTCATTAGTGGATACACTGCAAAAGTTGCAGGAACTGAGCGCGGCGTAACTGAACCTGAAGCTACTTTCTCAGCTTGTTTCGGTTCACCATTTATGCCATTGCATCCAACGGTATATGCAGAGCTTTTGGCAGAGAAGATTAAAAAGCATAACTCGAAAGTATGGCTGGTTAATACTGGCTGGACTGGCGGTGTATATGGAATCGGTAAGCGCATGAAGCTTTCTTTCACCCGCAAAATGCTTTCACAAGCTATCGACGGTGAACTGGAAGATGTGGAATATGTAAAGGATCCCGTATTCGGATTCCAGGTACCTATCCAGGTAAAAGGAGTTCCTTCAAAAATTCTTATCCCACGTTATACCTGGAACGATGCCCATGAGTATGACCAGAAAGCACAACAACTTGCGCAGATGTTCGTAGATAATTTCAAAAAATTTGAAGATAATGCCAGCGATGAGATTCTTGGGGCTGCCCCTCGAACTCTCTGATGTTAAGGGATTAACTCTATGCGAATATAAGCCCCGACGAAAGTTGGGGCTTTTTTTGTGGCTAATCCGATAAATAGCCTTCCTATGATGGAATAGTTAACCCACCCCTCAATCCCCTCCACTGGAGGGGAGGCTCGTTGTTATGGATTTGATTTAAACCAAAGAATTCCCCTCTTGGGAGGGGATACAGCCCGCCTTCCGAAGTATTCGTACGGAGGACAGGGGGTGGGTCCAACGAAACTATTATTATGGATTAATCTCAATCACAGCACCTTTTTTTATTGATCCAAAGTTTCTAGTACCTTCTGCGATGCGTTTTTTAATTATACTTTTCATCGCTCTTTTTTGTGCTAGAGCACAAGCCCAGGTTACCTCTCTTCAACTTCCCATTCCCAAGAGTTATACCATCCTAAAAACATCCAACTCCTTTTCTATCGATGGGAAAGCTCTCGAGTCATCATGGGATGAAGCACCATGGACCGACTACTTTATCGACATTGAGGGAGATAAAAACCCGAAGCCCTATTATGATACCAGGGTAAAAATGCTTTGGGATGACGAGTTCATCTACTTCTATGCAGAAATGGAAGAAGAACATGTGTGGGGTAACATTACTAAAAGAGACGCTGTAATTTTCCACAACAATGACTTTGAGGTATTTGTAAAGCCCAATCAATACCAGCCTTTTTACGGAGAGTTTGAGGTAAATGTACTGGGTACACTTTGGGAGTTATTTCTTGCCCGCCCCTACCGCAGAAATGGGCCTGTGTTAAATCACTGGGATGTAAACAGCACACAAATTGGTATTGATGTAAAAGGCACTATCAATAAACCTACTGATATTGATACATCCTGGTCGGTAGAATTAGCCATTCCAATTCAGGCGCTGAAGGATATTGACCGGGGAAGTGAGGTGAAAGAAGGAAGTATGTGGAGAATTAATTTCTCGAGGGTTCAATGGCAGCACCAGGTGAACGATGGAGTGTATTCCCGAAAGACAGACAGGGAAGGAAACCGGCTTCATGAAAATAACTGGGTTTGGACGGAACAATCAGCTATTGCCATGCACCGACCCGAACACTGGGGCTATGTGTTCTTCACAGAACAAGAGGAAATGAGTCAGGCTGATACCTTCATCCCTTCCCTTTCTATAGAATACCAGCTTCTTTTTTATCTCTATCGAAAGCAAATGGATTGGCAGAATCAAAATAAGACCTACTCCTCTGACATCTCTGAGTTGGGAGGCCCCGACTTTACTGCCAATGGATTCCGGCTTTCCGCTGAAACTTCTCTCACCAAACTCGGCTTCGAAATCACTGTTTCTAACTCAAACGGACAAACCATCACCGTAAACCAAGACGGATACGTAATCGCTGACCAATGAAAATCACTTCCTATTTACTAGTACTAGCCCTATTTATTTCCTGCGTTCCAGCAACGGAACAGGAATCTGAACCCGAATTCATGATTGCTGCCTGGACGGGTGGTGGAATTGCCGAAACCGATGAGGAGTGGAGAACGGAACTTCAACGGCTTTCAGAATATGGCCTAACTGATTTATACCTAGGTGCAGGAAAAGAAAAGTTAGAACAAGCAGCTGCTATCGCCAGCGAATTTGATATTGATATACATGGATGGGTATGGACCTTAAATCGACCCGGGGATACAACGGCTGCTAAGAACCCGGAATGGTATGCCGTAAATAGAAAGGGAGATAATTCATGGGATTATCGTGCTTATGTGGATTATTACCAGTGGCTCTCCCCTTTTTCAGAAGGAGCCCGGGAACATATCAAATCTAATATTAGGGAAGTAGCGGAGGCTGAAGGTGTGAAATCAGTGCACCTCGATTATGTTCGTTATGTGGATGTAATCCTTGGAGCTGATCTACAACCTATATATAACCTGGTTCAGGATCGGCAATTCCCGGAATACGATTATGGATATCATCCCAATGCCCGGGAAGGTTTCAAAGAATTGTTTGGTGTTGATCCTATGGAGATGGAGCATCCCGAATTGAGCATGGAATGGCTGCAATACCGATTAAATGCGGTTACTACTTTGGTTAATGAACTTGCTGAAATTGCTCATTCGAATGATAAGCTTATCACTGCAGCAGTCTTCCCCTTCCCGGAAATGAGTCGCCAAATGGTACGCCAAGACTGGGCCAGTTGGAACCTGGATATTGCCCTTCCCATGCTCTACCAGAATTTCTACCGCCAGAATTTTGAATGGGTGAAATTCTCTACCGAACAGGGTATTCGTGAATCCCATGGTCGATTCCCTATTGTTGCGGGTTTATACATTCCGCCAATGAACCCAGATGAACTAGACCAGGCTATCCAAAAAGCCATTGAAGGAGGCGCTTCAGGAATCTCAGTATATGATGTGGGTGCTATGAGCGATGAACATTGGGAGGTGGTAAAGAGATTGAGTGAGGAGAGGAATTAGATACAACCCCAGCTCTAGTCATGCTGTCCCGAATGCTTTCGGGATCAGCATCTTTATGACACCTCAAAAGAGAGCTCTTTGGTAGATCATTAAATAAAGCCACATCATGAGATTCCGATCCCGACAGCTGTCGGTATGGAATGACCTCTAAAAAAAGTTCAACTAATTCCTGAGATCGTTTTATGAATTATCAAACCTTTCTTCAAGGTAAACTCAGAGGTCTAATTTAGACTAAGTCTTAAAGCTTCTTTGCCTAGATTTATCATCCATTCGAATAGGCGAATTAGCCTATCAGAAGCCTAAATTTCTAAGTCAAATCAGTAAAGAATTTGAGAGTATTTCTATTCATCAGTACTACATTTTTAATTACTCTAATACAACCAGGAACTACTTTTGCACAGTTACTTCCAAATCAATATCACTCATCTACTGAGCAATATGGGCTGCACTGGAACCTGGACTATAATACCGAAGTATTTTCTAACGTAGCCGGGGGTAATCAAACCAAAACGGCGTTCCAGGGATATTTGGACCTCGATATCCATCTTGACCTTGATAAGATAGTAGGACTAAATCGAACCTCAATTAATTTCAATGTCATAAATCTTCACGGTAAGAGCCCCTCTTCCTTTGTAGGTGATGATTTGCTCGTCTCCAACATGGACGGTGCCAAAACAACACGGCTTCAGCAATTTTATGTAAGCTATCAGTCCGCGGACGACAAACTAGGAATTAAAGCCGGGCTGTTAGCCGCTGACGAAGATTTCCTAACGTCACCAGGCAGTACCCTTTTCCTTCATATGCCGGCCGGTTACTCATTCTCCCTTTCACCCAATGCACCACCCTGGCCGGTAGCTTCAACTGCGGTACAGATACGATATGATTTTACCGAAGAGTGGACACTCCGGCTGGCGAGTTTTGATGCCAATGGCGATAATCTCGATGAATTCGGGGCCAACTCCAACGGTTTCACTTTTACACTTCAACCGGATAATGCGTTCTTGATTGCAGAAACCAATTGGGAAGGATCTATTGGGGGAGCTAATGGTTTTTATCGTTTTGGAGCATGGCACGACACAAACCCCTTTCTTACAGCAAATGGTAGCCAGAAGCGAGGACTAACGAGTATTTATATGGCTGCAGATCAACAAGTCTACTCGAAAGGGAGTCGGAAGGCTGATGGGTTATATCTTTTCACACTTATCGGGTGGATATTTCAAGATGATAGAGCCCCTTATGATTATGATATTCATGCGGGTACCTACTGGAAAGGCCTTATTTCAAATTGGGATGACAACCTGGGTTTCATCATTACTTACCCCCATGTAGGCGATGTTGTGGTGGCTTCCAACTTACCGGGACAAACCCAAACTGAATCCTTCTTAGAACTGACTTATCAAACAAGTATAACGGATGGTTGGTCCATACAAGGAAGTGTACAGCATGTCGTCAATCCCGGCGGGGCAAGCGCCAGACAGCTTGATAATGCAACCGTAATCGGAATACGGTCTACTTTTTCATTGTAAGTAAGGGTTAATTTTTTTTATCTATTTTATTCGGTGGTTCTGGTCTAAAACTACAAATCGAAATTAAGCACTATGCGGTACTTCGGATATGCTTTAATCATCATTCATATTTTTCTACTGTTATGGGCGACAGGAGGAATTATTGAAATGATATCAATTAATGTGCCTTGGACGCCATATACAAATTTGGATTTCCCAAATTGGTTACTACCTATTCATTGGGGGGCAGTAATTATTACTTCAATCGGTTTTCTAATGGGATATTTTACCAAATGGAGTAGAACACCTGAATTTATGTTAGCAGCATACACTATGCTATTCACAATATGTGTAATAGAAACCTTTGGATTTATGACAAGCTCAACAAAATACATAGCGATGGTGGCTGAATTAGTAACATATACAGCCATTTTATCCATACTTTTTAAAAACAATTATTTTGTTGGGTATTTCAAATAAGACGAAAAAATAGAGTGACCAAATATGCTATACGATGTAACAACACCAGATGAATATTTAGAGGAATTAGAAAGCGACTGGAGAAAGGACAAACTTGAACAGGTTCGCGAAATGATAAAAGAACAAGGGCCTCATCTAAACGAGGGAATTGAGTACAAAATGCTCTCCTTCAGGAACAGCAAACAAACTATTTTTCATCTAAATGCCCAGAAAGCATATGTAAGCTTATATGTTGGAGATATCAATAAAGTTGAAAACGCAAAAGAACTACTGAAGGACTTTGATCAAGGGAAAGGCTGTATTAGGATTAAAAAGACAGTAAACATTTCGGAGAGTGGTCTTGAACAGTTTATAAAACAAACGGTTGAATTATGGGAAACTGGAGGAAATACTGACTGCTAGAAAATACAATTGATATGAAAATCATTAGCCTAAAAAGAGCAACTGTCAATGAAAAAGCACTAGTAGTTGACTTTGACTACAACCTTAACGAGGTCGAGCATATCGAACTAAGGAGAGAGGAAAAGATAGCAAAAGCAATATCGGACGAAGAGTGTTTTATTATTATGGCCGATAACAAAGCCGTTGGCTTTGTTATATTTGATTATCGTTTTTTTGACCAGGGTTGGATAGAATTAATCATTATAGAAGAAAAATACAGAGGGAAAGGGATAGGCGTTCAAGCAATTGACCTTATTTGCAGACAATCCAAGGCGACCAAGGTATTTACCTCGACAAACAGTTCTAATACTCAAATGCAGAAAGCATTAGCTAAAGCTGGTTTTTCTTTTGCGGGCAAAATAGACGGATTAGACGATGGGGACCCTGAACTATTTTATTATAAAAAAACTGACCGCAAGAAAACAAAAGCTAAACCATAGCATAAGCCCTCATCTGTACATGCCATACACGCTAACAGTATCCAATGAACTACCAAACCTTTCAGCCCCATCCGGATTTAGCAGCACTCGTCAAGTTCTACTGGACACTGGAAGTACCCTATGATCCCGCCAACCAAAAGCAGAAAATCATTCCGGATGGCTGTATTGAAATGACTTTCAACTTTGCAGAAGGCATAAAACGGTACATTTCTGATACCGAATATATTGTTCATCCTTGTGCTATGGTGATGGGACAGCGAACCAAGTCTTACTATATCGAGCCTTTGGGAAATGTGGATTCCTTTGCCATCTGCTTTTACCCTTATGGCTTTGCCAATTTTGTAAACACTCCACTTAAAGAATTATCCGACGTTGAGACTCCTGTATCAACCTTGTTTGGAGAAGCTTCTGCCCAACAATTAGAAAAGGAAATTGTTGAAGCAACGAATACTCAACAAAGAATCAAGATCATTGAGGCTTTTCTTCTAAAGAAACTAAGTGAGCAATCTACGGTGGATGCCATTGTACAATCTACCATCGATGTTCTGGTATCAACAAAAGGAAGTACCTCGATAAGCACTATTCTTCAGGAAGATTTATCAAAGCGAAGGCAACTCGAACGAAAGTTCGTAAAACAGATTGGAATCAGTCCCAAGCAGTTGGGTAAAGTAATCCGGCTTCATAGCGCGTTGCATATGATGCTTAATGATGAGGAAGAAAGTCTGACTAATATTGCCTATGAAAATGAATACTTCGATCAGGCTCATTTTATCAAAGACTTTAGAGAGTTCATTGGGGTCAGTCCTAAAGAGTTTTTAGGGAACGAACACATGGCCCTTTCCTCCCTTTTCTACAAGTAAACCAGGCCTGTCGCATTTTTACAATTCCATCTCTGGTTCCCGGCTTAATTTGATTTCAACTTAGTTATTAGTTAATGGTTATTGGTGAATCACCTTCCCAATAACCATTAACTAATAAACCATTCACCTGTAAACCAAAAAACAATATGAACAGCTATATCTCACTTTTTGAAATTCCTGCAACCGATATCTCACGAGCCATCGAATTCTACCAGGCCATCTTGGATATATCCATAGAAAAAATGGAAATACCAGGCATGGAAATGGGCATTCTACCTTATGAAAATCAAACAGTCCATGGAGTTATCATTCAGGGAGATGGATATCAACCTTCAGCGGATGGAGTTGCTATTTACCTTAATGCCGGGGATGACCTACAGGTAGTTTTAAATAGAATCGAGGAAAACGGAGGTAGCATTATTGTCCCTAAAACTGCTCACGCCGATGAAAGCGGGTTCTTTGCATTATTTATTGATTCAGAAGGCAATAGATTGGGTTTGAATTCGCCGAATTGATTTACCATTTCAAAGGAGTACAGCGACTGAGAAATCTAAAGATTTGCTGTGAGGTTGATGGTTAGATTTCTCGCTCCGCTCGAAATGACAAAGCTTAAAAAACATATAAGCATTGAATCTCCCTTGAAATTCTACCTTCTATCTCTTTCTTTTAGGTTCACCTTAAAGAAAGAATCATGCCTACCACTACTCCTGAACACGATGCCCGCATTGCCGCGTTAACCTTTGCTTCCGTATATCCGCATTATGTAACCAAAGTGGAAAAGAAAGGACGAACAAAAGAAGAATTGCACGAGGTGATTGAATGGCTTACTGGGTTTGATGAGGCCAAACTACAAGAGCTGATAGATCAGAAAGTAACTTTTGAGGCTTTCTTTGAGGAAGCCACCTTACACCCCAATGCCGAACTTATTAAGGGAGTGATTTGTGGGTATCGAGTTGAGGATATTGAGACTCCTCTCACCAGGCAAGCCCGATACCTTGATAAGGTGGTCGATGAATTAGCAAAAGGGAAAAAAATGGAGAAGATTCTCCGGACAGCCTGAGTTAATACCTAACTAATTCCTAATACTCCCGTCTACTACTCCGCTTGTTATTAGTCAATCTTTGAACAACGGATGAAGATACTTACAAAGGGTACGTATTATGGATCAATGAATGCCGAACGGGAAATGAGCGGCATCCTGCTTTCCGAATACGATTACCTGACTGAGAGAACCGATTGGCATTTTCATGAGAACCCCTATTTCATGTATGTACTTCAAGGGGATTTATACGATGTAAACAAAAAGCGGAAGACAACCTGCCCTTCCGGGAGTTTTCTTATTCATAACTGGCAGGAAGCTCATTTCAATTCCAAAGAATCTGCCTATGCCCGGGGTTTCCATATAGAATTTGAAAAAAGCTGGTTCGAGAAAAAAAATATAGACATCAATTTCTGGGAAGGCAGTAAACTTATCAGGAACCCAAAGCTTCATCATATCCTTGCCAAATTATACAGGGAATTCAGATGTGCGGATATATATTCTGAAATATCTTGTGAACTCCTTGTCTCTGAGCTATGTGAAAACATCGAAAAAGAAAAAGTCTATCATTTTAAGGGCAACCCTCCCTGGCTTAGCTCACTAATTGAAATGATTCACCAAAATAATGAGCCGTTCAACCTGAAGTCTCTTTCAGAACAGTTGGGCATTCATCCGGGGCACCTATCCCGAGCTATCCCCAAGTATTTTTCTAAAACACTTGGGGATTATATCCGGCAGGTAAAAATCAAAAGAGCCGTGGATTTTATGCTTTCTACAAACAAATCATTGTATGATATCTGCTATGAATGCGGGTTTTCTGATCAAAGTCACTTTTCCCGGACCTTTAAAAGATACCTTGGAATGACGCCCAAAGAATTTCAAAAAAAATGCGGGTGATGTTAATTTCATTCTATTTTGGATGGCTAATCCGGGATAGCTTGGCACTTTATGAATAAACATCACTGTAAATGAGAATTCTCGTATTTACCCTTTTATTATTTGTAGTCCCTGTTTCAATATCATGTGCACAAAGTTCATCCAAAACAATGTCTGATATTGTAGAGCACAAAGGCATCACCTCCCCACTTCATCGGGCTAATATTGGTAGAATCGTATTTATGCCAGGCGCTTTCCCTTTGAGAGCATATAAGGAAAGCGAGTTCCTTTCTTCTTTTGAAATAGAAGATAACAGCGACCTGAACTTCATTGCCTTTTTTGATAACTCTCTAACAAATTATCTACATCAGTTAGATCCGACTCTATCTGTAGATGAACTTCTAACGAAGGGAAATTTTCAGTTCTCCTTTTACATAAATGGCGAATTATTGTATACAGAAAATCTCAATCGCAGAGCGGGGCTTCCTTCTGAAAAAAATGAAAATATTACTCTACATAAGCCCTTAATAAGTAGCAATAATGCAGATTCCTGGGGGCGCTTTCTGTGGGCACGGTTCTTATATCGTACAGATGCCCATGCCATACTGGAAAATGGTACAAATACAGTCAAAATCGAACTCAGACCTTATCTCAATAGTAATGAAGGACTGATTATTGGTGATTTGATTGCGGAGGGTGAAATCTCCTTAAAATATGCCGAACCGGTTGTAAGCGAAGCGGAAAAAGCTATCCAACCTATACAATCTAACAGCGGCTGGGAAATATCTAAAGACCGCTATGATAAAGAGAAGATTCGGGCACTAAATGAACGTATTGCTCAAAACAGGTTTAAGCACATTACCAGTATTGTAGTGATCAAAGAGGGTAAACTTTTACTGGAAGAATACTTCAATGGAGCTGACCGAAATACCTTACATAATACCCGGTCTGTAGGGAAATCTTTCGCTTCTACTATGACCGGAATTGCCATTGAAGAGGGACATTTTAAAGGGGTTAATCAAACACTAGACGAATTTTATAATCTGCGCCAATACTCAAATTATTCCAGAAAGAAGGCGCAGGTAACCATCAAAAGCCTGTTAACAATGAGTTCTGCTTTTGATGGTTCGGACAACGATTCCGATACTCCCGGAAATGACTCCAACATGTACCCTTCCGAAGATTGGGTGAAATTCACCCTGGACTTACCCATGGACGAAAACAAGGAAAACGGGAAAGTTTTTGATTATTTCACTGCAGGCACCGTCCTTCTTGGAGATATCATTCACATCACGGTTCCGGGAGGGTTGGAACAATATGCTAATGAGAAGTTGTTCAAACCTTTGGGCATTACAGATTATCAATGGCAATACAGTCCCACGGGCATCGCACATACAGCGGGAGGTCTTGCACTCAGCGCCTTAGATTTTGCCAAATATGGTCAGCTTTATAAAAACAAAGGGAATTGGAATAGGAAACAAGTGTTATCCAAAGAATGGGTGGAGCAGAGTTTAACCAATCATTTCGTAGAAACTCCCGATCCATCAGCTTATGGCTATCTATTCTGGAACCAGGAATTCGCTACAGAAAACAATTCCTACGATGCTTTCTATGCAAGCGGTTATGGTGGAAACAAAGTCATCATGTTTACTGATGAACCTCTGGTGATTGTAATAACAGCAACAGCCTTTGGTCAGTCCTATGCACATCCTCAGGTTGAACTTATGATTGAGAAGTACATCTTACCTGCTGTTCTGGAGTGACTTTTTTTGAGAATTAAAGTCAAAAACCTAAGACTGTCATGCTGAATTTATTTCAGCATCTTTGTAAATCCTCATAATGTCTAGAGCTTGTTATTGCAATCAGCGCCTTTTCTTAGGATTCTGAAACAAGTTCAGAATGACCCTATAGAAATTGTGCTGTTGCAATAGCAAAGAGGCTTTTCTTATCTACTTCCATCATTAGTTAACACTAAACATGGATGACAAGGAAAAACCCCGGCTTTCAAGATTAACAGCGATCATAACCCAACTACTACAATCCAAAAGAATTGTTACCGCTACGTATTTAGCTAAAAAGCATGGAGATGGCAAACCAGGCAAACAAATCATGCAGGGTATTGTATTTGAAATCGTTCTGGGAGTCGCAAATGTGTATGGAGTGGTGAGTAGCCTGGTTTAAAATGCTTGCTTTTTCCTCCTCTATCGAATAGATATCTTACGTCGTTAAGTAGAACCTTGAGTATGAAAAAATACACGCTAACTAATACGCTAGAATTTGCAATCGAAGCTGAGAAATCTAAAGTGAGATTGATTGTGTTGGAATCTGGCGAGGAATTAGTTTGCAGAAAAGAACGAGTCAATGAATTGCATCGATTTATTGAATTGGATTCCGGTACAATATTCAAGGGCCGGTTACAATTACAAAAACAAAAAGACGACATACTTATCTCAGTTAAAGGAGGCATTGCCGGTTCTATTCCTGCCAATGATTTTAAAAAGCTACTGGATGAAGTAAAACCTTACGAGTCAAAAAAAAAGAAATGAACCTACAACCTACTTTAGAAGATGAGCTAATCATTCTAAGGCCTCTTGCTGAAGATGACTTTGATGCCCTGTATGAAGTGGCCCAAGACCCTTTAATTTGGGAACAACATCCAAACTGGGATAGATATAAAAGGGACGTGTTTATAGAATTCTTCTCCGGAGCTATGCAGTCAAAAGGAGCTTTCCTCATCCTTGATAAAGAAACCAGAAAGGTGATTGGAAGTACCAGGTTCAAAAAAATTGAGGGTGTTGAGAATGCCATTGAGATAGGATGGTCCTTTTTGGCAAGGGATAAATGGGGCGGCACCTACAATCGATCAATGAAGAAACTGATGATTGATTATGCGCTTAATCATATAGGGCATATTATCTTTTATATAGGAAACGATAATATCCGTTCTCAAAAAGCAGTAGAGAAATTGGGTGGAAGAAAAATCACCAACCCAGAATTGGATCACCTGGTTAGGAAAAATGGTACAGATCTTACTTTTCGAATTGGCAAAGAAGATTGGTAATAACCCATAAGAAAACCCTGCTGCACTCATTCTTAATCTAAACGGCTTCGTGTAATTCTATGTATGTATCTATAAGTTCACTACTTTTTCCCAGAACTAGTTGTTATTAGATAACATTTAAAAGAACGGGCATGACTGAAAAAGAAATAATTAGAAGTGGAGAAGGTAAAAATTACAACTACTCACAGGATCACTGTTTTGTGAAGCTATCCTCACATCACACAAATGGGGAACTAAGTTTTGTAGAAGATACCTTAAAACCCGGCTTTTACCTTGGAAAGCACCATCATAAAATAATGACAGAAGTGTTCTACATTCTAGAAGGAGAAGTGGAACTTATTTTTGACGATGAGACCATTGTAGCCAAACCAGGAGATACTATTACTGTGCCTCCAAATGTTTGGCATGCAGCAAGGTGTACAGAAGGAGGAAAAATGCTCACTATCTTCAAAAACGGACAATTCGATTTATATCTGGAAAAACTTTCGAATATGTCGGATAGCGATTTTGAAGATGCCGAGCTTGTAAAAGCAGTATCTGCTGAGTTCGACATCTATGAAGAATAATCAAGAAGTATTGTAACTAGACTTCTTTGGCCTATTAATTCTGAGCCATCCACTGCATCCTTCCTTTCCTCTACTGCAAGCTTCTTCTTTTTTACTATTCACTCTACCCATCCTTAAGCAATTAATTTATTGAGAGGAAACAGGGTATATTATTATAAAGTATACTATTGGCCTGTTTTTAATCAGTATATTTGATTCAAGTATGTGGTATTGTTTCTAGCAATTCGGTTTTCTTAAAATAATCTAAATCGATTCGAAGAACCTCATTCTGACGTGAGAATAAGACATTCGATGCTTCCTGTAGTAATAAAGATAGATCGGTCTTCTCCTCTAATCGTTCTTTTATTCTATGACCTAGAACTTTCATCACATCAATAGTTACAGGAAGTACATATTCACCATTATCTTTAATTCCTGTCATAAGTTCTTTATCAAATTTATCCTCGTCCCAATGAGCTTTGGCTGTACCAGGGCCTCCATCTAATTCAACTTCCATATCAGCTAGTCTAGCTAGTCTTGATATAGCATCCGAATCAAATTTCCCGGTATTGTTATCAAATAAATTTGCCCATTCGTCCCATCCAATTCCTAATGAATGTCCAATTTCATGTATAATGGTACCCGATATATCTTCGTCATTAAATTGCCCAAGATAGCGCGTATTGAAGTCTACTTTACCGTATCTAACATTGTCCTTTTCATAAGGTTTGTAAGCACGAGCAATTGTTCCACTATTTTCGGTAAATGTCCCTAATCGAATAACGATTGAATAGTTTGGCTCGATAAAACGGTTCCAGAAGTTACAAGCTATCCTGGCTCCTCTTTTAAGCTTGTCACCTCTATCTGAAGTAATCTTGTAGGTTATGAAATTAGATTCATCTACTGGATCATCTTGCTGAGTAGACAAATCCCTAGCTTGTAACAGAAATGAAACCGTATGTTGGATCATTTGCAAATGAGTTACCCCTTCTTTTTGCGGACTACTCTGAACTTTTATTAGATCTGCTTCTTCTCTCAATAATTCAACTAAATCATCAATTGTTTCTGAAGAGTATCGATTCTTTTCGAATTCCGACTGCTTAGACTTCAATTCCAATCGATTCTTATTTAATGATTGCATTAAACGACTTTCCAAACCAGACGATTCCTCAGCTAATGAACTAATTATCGGTTCTCTGCCATAACCATCAAAAAATTTTAACTTTGTGATCTCTTCAATTTCACTTAATGTAGCGGGATAATCCTCAGGAAATGAGTTACTTGGTGCCGATTGCGGAATTATGAAGCAATCAAGATTTACTCTTGACAAAGTATCATATGGGTAAGTATGAGGATCAACTGCTATACAAAAGTATGCATCGGGAATAGGAAGATTTTTTCCTTGCCCTCTCTTAATAGATACCGGTTCAGAACTAAAAATAGGTCCTACAATAATCCAAACATGATCCTTCTTTTTAGGTTCATCTTTTATTGCTCTAATAGCATTTTCCAATTTCAACCAAACTCCTCCATTGAGTGAACCAAACTGAGGGCTCATATTGGACATCATAAATGTCTCCATTTGAGCTAGTCTACCAAATTGACGATTAATTACCTCATTGGGAGTCATATGTCCCACATTTAGCCTTATCCCTCCTAATTTCCCAAATGTCTTTTGGCCAATTCGATGCTTTTTTTCGAGCCTCATATCATCGTAATAAAATAGTGGCCTGTCATAATCTACATCATCAGCTGAATAAGCAACTCGATACGCTGACCATGCTGGTTGAAGACGGTCGGGAGAAAATCCAACTATGTACCCATGGTTTACAAGAATTTGAATTGGCCTGCTCTCATCTAGATTTTGCGGAGCTCCGCGCCAAAGGTGAAGATCGATTAAGTGAGCTTGATTAACACATAAGGGATGAACTGAGGTATTATCCATATTTATTCTGATTTAAAATTTTTACTAAGCTTATGTTCAAGTACCAATTATTCTTTACTTATTACACTACATAGATATGCGTACTTTTTATATCAGCAGGTACTATTAGTTGACAGAATGCCCTTTAACAAACCAAGATTCACTAAGCCTTTTGATTAAGAGATAGGCTACAGAAATCTTCTTTTTTACTATTCACTCCAGTAGTATCGACATAGATTGGACTTCTTAAACTTCACTATCTATGCAACTATGCGACTCGCTACCAGCCTACTCGTCATCGGCTTTTTTGTGCTTCTAACTGGCTTCCAGCTTGCCGATGCTCCAAATGATGCTTCTGTAAGTAAAGAAGGAATGATTAAAGTGACTATACTTTATCCCAACAGTGAAGGCAAAACCTTTGATATGGATTACTACAAAAACAAGCATATGCCTATGCTTGAAGAGTTAATGGGAAAATCTCTAAAACGAGTAGAGATCGATAAAGGAATAGCGGGAGGTATGCCCAGTGAACCTATCCCTTATCTTGCTATCGGCTATCTTTATTTTGATCAGCTTTCGGATTATCAAAATTCTTTTGGCCCAAATGCTGATAAAATTATCGGTGATATCCCGAATTACACCAACATCCAGCCGATCGTACAAATAAGCCAGGTAGTTCAATAACCTTAACCTTCCCTTAATTACAGGTGCTACATTTTTTTCGTTTATTTGGCTAACCAATTAAGCTAACATATAGCCATGCGCCTTCTACCTATTCTTGCTCTTCTATTTGCTCTGTCAGCATGCAACACTTCAACAGAAAACGCCGAGATTGTCTTACCAAACACTATAGAAGCAGGAGAAGGTGAAGAACTGGCATCAGGGCATGTGTATCACGATGCAAATGAAAACGGGACAATGGACTCCAACGAAACCGGTATTCCCGGAGTATTTGTTTCCAATGGCCTGGATTTGGTTCAGACCGATGCCAATGGCCAGTACAGCATTCCTGTTGATGATGACGCCATTATTTTTGTAGTAAAGCCTCGTGACTGGATGACACCAGTTAATGAGGACAACCTCCCTCGTTTCTTTTATCTACACAAGCCGAGTGGTTCTCCCGAGAGCTTTACTTTTGAAGGAATTCCACCTACTGGTCCATTACCAGACAGAATTGACTTCCCATTGTACAAAGAAACAGGCTCAAATCAATTTAAAATGGTGGTATTTGGCGATCCTCAACCCTATAACGTGGAACAAGTCGACTTCCTGGCGGAAGATATAATTTCGGAATTGATAGATGCCCAGGGCCTGGAATTTGGAATGACTATGGGTGACATTGTTGGGGATGACCTGGATTTATTTTCTCCGCTTAACCAGGCTGTTTCCCAAATTGGTATTCCATGGTACAATGTACTTGGAAATCATGATGTTAATTTCATGGCTTCCAGAGATGAGGATTCAGACGATACTTTTGAGCGTGTATTCGGACCTGCTAATTATGCTTTTGTGTATGGCGATGTACATTTCATTGTAGTTGATAATGTGATCATGGATGAGCCCGAAGGTGCAAGAGGTTATGTAGGCGGATTGCGCCCAGACCAAATCGAATTCGTGAGTAATTATCTTAATGTAGTTCCTAAAGACGATCTTATTGTCCTTACCATGCATATTCCTCTAGTTGAGCATGGCGAGACTTTCCGAAACAGTGATCAGAAGAAGCTCTTCGACCTTCTTAAGGATTTCCCAAATACTTTATCCATTTCGGCACATACTCATGTGCAGGAGCACAAATTTTTCCATGAAGATTCCACTGATTGGCAACGAGAAGTACCACATCATCACTTTAACGTAGGAACTACTTCTGGCAGCTGGTGGAATGGGATACGAGACGAAACCGATGTACCACACACTATGATGCGCGATGGTACACCCAATGGCTATTCATTCATCACTTTCAATGGGACCGAATATATCATTGACTGGAAGGTTGCCGGCAGCCCGGAAAGCCATAAGATGAATATTCATGTACCGCGAGGTATTGTTGCAAATTCAGATGAAACCACTTTATTAACGGTAAATTTCTTCAATGGAAGCGAACAATCTGAATTGAGCTATCGTGTGCTTGGAGTTACCGATTGGCAGCCTATGGAAAAGGTAGAAAAGCCCGACCCTTATTTCGCGAAGATTTCCCAAAGGCATGAGAATATGCAAACTCTCAGGTTTCCGGAATTATGGGATGGAAATTCGGAACTAACCGATCAGCCTTACCCGATCTCAAGAAGAATGTCCAGACCAGTAAACTCTTCTCATTTGTGGGAGGCAAGCCTGGGTACTAACTGGCCTGCCGGACGACACGTAATTGAGGTAATGGCTACGGATCGCTATGGCAGAACTTTTACTGCTTACCAGACAATGAGGGTAATTGAGGAGTAATAAAAAGCTATGCTTTCGATTTTCCCATACTATATTGATCTTAGAATTGAACTTTTAAACCTTGGAAAAAGAATCAGATGAAATCCAGTTTTTCAGCTTTTTGTATTGTTGCCTTCGTATGCCTCACAGCTTTTCCAGCATGTGCTCAACAACAACATAGCCATAGCCACAACCATAGTGGCCTCCATCACTGGGAAATCCCCAGTAAGGATCCTGACCGGATTATACTCACGTTTAATGGTGATCCGGCAACAACCAGAGCTGTTACCTGGCGTACTGATACTAGCATAAGTCAGGCAGTGGCACAAATCGCAGAAGCTACGGTAAACTCAAAGTTTGTAGAAAATGCCATTACTGTAGATGCAGTTACTGAAGAATTTGATCTGGGTTTATACAAGGAGAATAAATCACTTCTCGTCCACTACCATAGCGTTACATTTGAAGGATTAAAGCCTGATGTACTATATGCTTACCGGGTTGGAGACGGAAACGATCACTGGTCGGAGTGGATTCACTTCCGGACTGCAAAAACGGGGTACGAACCCACTCAGTTTGTTTACTTCGGTGACGCTCAGAATGATGTTCTCGATCATTGGTCGCGGGTAATTCGCATGGCGTATCAAACAGCTCCTGATGCATCCTTTGTGATCCATGCTGGTGATCTTATCAATGATGCGCATCGCGATCAAGAATGGGCAGAATGGTTTAAGGCTGGTGGCTTTATTCATAGTCAATGGACAGCTATACCCGTTGTTGGAAATCATGAATTCATGCGAACTGGAGGATTAAAACCCAGAAGACTTTCTATTCAATGGCGCCCACAATTTACACTGCCAGTTGAGCAAGAGCTGGATTCAAAGCTGCATGAGACGGTATACACTGTAAATTACCAGGATATACAAATCATTGTCCTCAACTCTACTGATGAGCTAAGCAAGCAAACAGATTATATCGAGAATCAATTAAAGAATAGCACTGCCAAATGGAAGATTGTTACCTGTCATCATTCTGTATTTTCGCCAGCAGAGGGACGAAATTTCCAATTTGCGCGTGATCACTGGAAACCACTCTTTGATAAATATGGTGTAGACCTGGTACTGAATGGCCATGATCATACCTATGCGAGAGGTCATGTTCCTGTTCGAACCACGGATCAAAATGAAGCAGGTGGCATTAATACAGTTTATGTTACTTCTGTGAGTGGACCAAAACAATATGAGTTGGATCTTGAACAAGTGAAAGAATATGAAACTGAGGGATATCAACGAGACAAAGATGCTGAACAAACTCAGTTCTTCCAGGTTATTACTGTAGAAGATAATACACTGACCTATGTGGCTTATACAGCTATCGGAGAAGAATACGATCGAGCAGTGATTACCAAAGATTTTGAGACTGGAAAGAAGGAACTGATACAAGAGGAAGAGTGAACTCCTTAAATCACGTTAAAAGTATATCGCATTTCTATCGCTTTTATTGAACCTTTTTTTGTACAACTCTGTTGCACTAACAAGTATGTAATTTCTTATATTTAGGGCTCTTTTTGATCACGCAAACGATTCGAATGAATTTAACTATTTCCAAATCCGATACATGGGGTATGCTTGCCGGCACTTTGTGTATGCTCCACTGCTTTGCTACACCTTTTTTGATTATTGCACTGGCTGGTACGGCAAGCGCTGGAGAAGAAGCACCCTTATGGTGGCTTTCGATTAATTATATATTCTTAGTTATTTCTTTCTTTGCGGTACTCCGTTCTGTCCAAACAACTTCTCGTGCTTTCATGAAACCCCTGTTTTGGATAAGCTGGATTGCTCTCACATTTGTTATTGTAAATGAACAATTTGGATGGTTTGAGCTCGCTGAAATTATTACTTATGCAACTGCTACTGTCTTAGTGGGTTTACACCTATACAATCGCAGGTATTGCCAATGTAAAACAGATAATTGCTGTATAGATGATGAATAAAGAAAAATTTGAAGTTATGGGAGATAATCATATCTCCTCGAATGTAGAAACACCCCTTCTGCCTAATGCGTTTGAAAAGTCAGACGATGAGAAAATCAAAAATATTGAGAAATATTTTGGGTTGATTATGGAGGAGCTTGGGCTGGATTTGACTGATGATAGTCTAGCTGGTACTCCTTATCGGGTTGCAAAGATGTATGTAAAAGAAATGTTCTATGGATTAAATCCAGAGAATAGGCCCAAGATTTCGACCTTTGCAAATCACTATGAGTACAAAAAAATTATTGTTGAGCAAAATATTACTATAGATTCTGCCTGCGAACACCATTTCTTACCAATAACCGGGTATGCACATATCGGATATATCCCAGGTGACCGGGTAATCGGGCTTTCCAAAATAAACCGATTAGTGGATTACTATGCACATCGTCCACAAGTTCAGGAACGATTGTCTCTACAGATTCTTAAGGACCTCCAATACGAACTAGAAACAGAAGATGTAATCGTTATGATTAACTCAAAGCACCTTTGTGTTTCTACAAGAGGAATTAAAGATAAAGATAGTTTTACCACCACATTGGAATATGGCGGTTGTTTTGAAGAAAGATCACATCGGGAAGAATTTTTGAAATTGATCGATAATAAGGGCTTATAATACTCTTACGTATTTTTTTCGTTTTACCCTCAGTTATCTGATCCATGTGTCAGGTTGCCCTGGATATGTAGTGTCTTAATTGCATCTCATTCTCTCCTTTCATTTTGGTACAGGCAAAGATTGGAAGCTCCGGTGAAATTCACTAGACTTAACGAATGTGTGTACCCCTCTTTTCTTACATATAAATACTTTTAATGATATATAGATATTTAAAAAGTGTTTTTATTCACTCCATTGTTTGGTTTACCGCCTTCGTCTTTTGGGGGATGATGAGGCAGTTTGGACAGGATTTAATAGATGAACCGAATCTGAGCATCGGAGAGTTGGTTTTAGCATATGGAATATTAGGTTTGAGTTCAGGAATAGCTTTTGGAACAATAGAAATCCTGATACCGGCTAACTACTCGAAACGCACTTCTTTTGGAAAAGCAATTTTCCTTCAAACATCGATCTACTCAATGTTTTTTGTTTTTCTAACCATTCTGGGAATCTCAATGTTTTCTTTCTTCGATGAAAGTGGATTTGAGTTAGATGTCATCTATACCTTCATCTACTCAAAAGAAATGCTGCTGCTGCTTATCTACTGTTTCATAGTTGTATTTCTGATACACTTCGTAAAGGAGCTCGATAAAAAGTTTGGGCCAGGAAATTTGATGAAAATGATTCTAGGTTCTTTTCACAAACCCAAAGAAGAAGAACGGGTTTTTATGTTTTTGGATTTAAAATCTTCAACTACAATCGCTGAAAAGCTGGGACATCTTAAATACAGTCAATTAATTCAAGACTGCTTTTCAGACTTAAGTGCGGTATTCATCTATAAAGCAGAGATTTATCAATATGTTGGGGATGAGGTGGTATTGACCTGGACAAAAGAAAAAGGAATCGAAAAATCTAACTGTTTGTCTGCCTATTTCAGTTATAAAAAGCATCTAGAAGAAAGAAGCGATTATTACAAAAGTCGATATGATATTATTCCTCAATTTAAAGCAGGCTTAAATATTGGAAAAATTATGGTTGCTGAAGTAGGAGAAAAAAAACGTGAAATAGCTTACCACGGTGATACCATTAATACAGCTGCCAGGATTCAAAGCGAGTGTGGGGTTCTGAAGGAAGAAATTTTAATTTCAAAGGAGCTATTCGAGTTCACTTGCAATGACAATAGATACGATTTTGCCTCAAAAGGAGAAGTACAATTGAAAGGGAAAATTAAAAAGACTGAGATTTTTTCAGTAAAGGAAGTAAAAGTATAATCCCTTATTCTAGTTTCTTTAACCTTCGGCCATCCCCTGCATACGTTCCAGGTTGTCCTGGACTCGCAGCGCTTTGATTACTTCCCCGATATCGCCCTTCATAATAGCATCTAAATTATAGAGGGTAAGATTTATCCGATGGTCGGTGCATCTTCCCTGAGGGAAGTTATAAGTCCTAATTTTTACAGAGCGATCACCTGTTGAAACCTGGCTTTTACGTTCAGCTGCTCTCTCCTTCTGCTTTTGCTCTAATTCGATATCATACATCTTGGCACGAAGCATGGTCAATGCCCTTTCTTTGTTTTGATGTTGAGAACGTTCTTCCTGGCATTCAACTACAATCCCGGTAGGCTCATGGGTAATTCGAATGGCTGAGTCTGTTTTGTTTACGTGCTGACCTCCTGCTCCACTTGCCCGAAAGGTATCAATCCGTAAATCGCTGGTGTTTATCTCAATATCCACATCTTCAACCTCTGGAAGTACGGCTACGGTTGCTGCAGACGTATGTACCCTTCCCTGACTTTCGGTAGCAGGAACACGCTGCACACGATGGACCCCTGATTCATACTTCATATTTCCAAAAACCTGGTTTCCTTCTAATGAGAATACGATTTCTTTGTATCCTCCTTTTTCAGATTCATTAATGTTCATCAAGCTTAAATTCCATCCTTCAGAATCTGCATAGCGCCGGTACATATCAAATAAATCTCCGGCAAAAATAGCAGCTTCATCGCCTCCCGTTCCGGCCCGAATTTCAACAATAGCATTTTTGGAATCTTCCGGGTCTTTTGGAACAAGTTTAATCTTAATGTCTTCTTCCAGTTGTTCCAGCTCTACAACAATCTCCTTATTCTCTTCCCGAGCCATTTCTGTGATCTCAGGATCTTCATTTAATTCAATAAGCTCCTTATTTCCTTCAAGACGGTTATTTAAGTCAGACCATGTGTCATAATCATTTACCAAATCCTCTAACTCACTTCTCTCTTTGGTGAGTTTGGTATAGGTGTCAGGGTCATCAAACACAGACGGATCACTCATCGCTGTATTCACTTCCTGGAACCTGGATTTAATCTGTTTTAGCTTTTCTTCAATATTCATGCTCATGTGCTACTTTTATTAGCCGGGCTAATGTAAGGAATTAAAAGAATTAAGAATTGGGAATACCCATATTCTGTGATTCCTATTTCTTATTTTCTCCTTCAATTTTGATCAAAAGGTTTTATGGCAAAACATTCTCTCTCATCATCAACAAAACTCGGTTTCCTGGGAGCGGGTCAACTGGCACGAATGAGTGCTCTTCAGGCCTTTCGGTTTGGAATCCAGGTAGCTGTTTTTTCTGATCGTCCTGAAAATGAACCCGTCCAGTTCATGACCCCTTTTTCAGCTTCCGGGTCTTTTGAGAGTGTGGATGAAATGGTTGAATTCGCAAAGGAGTGCGATGTAGTTACCCTGGAAAATGAATTCATTGGCTCCAACCTTCTTAAAGAAGTTCAGGAACGAAGTGGAACTCCCATATTTCCTTCACCAGAAAGTTTTGCACTTATTGAAAACAAACTCATTGAAAAGCAGACTTTTGAAGCAGCGGGAATTCCGGTTACTCCATATCGACTGGTACAATCTGAAGCAGACTTAGAAGCTTTTGGAAATGAGTATGGCTGGCCATATTTATTGAAATCTTCAAAAGGTGGCTATGATGGATATGGCAATGTAACTGTTCGTGATCTGGAAGGGGCAAGAACAGGTTTTGAAAAGCTTGGTGGTATGAAAGGGCATGATATTATTGCTGAAGCTTTCGTCCCATTTACCAAAGAACTAGCTGTTCAGGTCGCCCGGAATGAAACAGGAACCGTAGTGTACCCTTGTTGTGAAACCGTTCAGGAAAACCATATTTGCGTGGCCGTACTTTCCCCGGCTCCTATCCCGGAAAAATTCCAGCAAAAAGCCCAGGAATTAGCCATTCAGGCTGTGGAAGCTATTAATGGAAAAGGTATTTTTGCTTTTGAATTTTTCCTTACTGAAGATGGCAATGTGCTGCTGAATGAATCTGCTCCGCGCCCACATAATTCAGGCCATTACACCACCGAGGGATGCGTAGCCTCCCAATTTGAAAACCATGTTCGATCTGTATTGGGACTTCCCCTTGGCTCCACCGACATGACCAGGCCAGCAGCAGCCATGATTAACCTGTTGGGCACTCATAACCGTCTAGCGAAAGCAGATAATATTTCTGAAGGCATGACCCACGGGAATGGACACTATCATGTATATGGAAAGGTTCAAAGTAAAATAGGCCGTAAAATGGCTCATTATACCTTATTGGGAGATGATCTTGAGGCTACCTATAAAAAGGCTAAAGAGCTTACTCGTGATTTTGAAATCTGATGGGACATCCACATAAAGTTTGTGTAAAACCAGTAAGCTTTAGGTGATCAAAGTCCTACTTTTTCTAAAAATGTCGTAGTATCCTTTTGATCGTGAACCCGTAGTGGGTGCGCTTTAACATATTGGAATTATGAGACGGGGTATTTTTCTTTTTTTACTATTAGGGCTTTCCTCTTTGGGATACTCGCAAATATCATCTGTGAACGGAAACCTTATGGGTGAGTTCGTTAACTATGAACAGAACCTGATTCCGGATGAAGACTCAGAAGGGTTTGTAGTACCTGATACAACTCAGCTAAAACAATGGAAACGAATGATGGATTTGTTTGTAGCTGAATCTTATTCCCAGGCAGAAGATAGCTTATCTGCCAATTTCAGTGATTATGAAATGGTATTACTTACCGATACCTCATTCATAGATCGACAATACTATTTAATACGCGAGAAAAATCCAGTTACCCTGGGTTGGGGCTTATATGCTTCTGATCCCGATTACCAGCGAGATGTGTTAATAGGCGTTCCACATCCGGTTTATGACTCTTTTACTCCTCAGCAAGGAGTAAATATGTTCCAGTATTTGGGAGGACGATTACTGGCCATGGCTGGCACTCATCGCTGCTCAAACGATGAGGCAAGTTTCAGCGATGGAACCACAAAAGTATGTAGCGATACCGACACTTCTGAGAAGTTCAAAGTATCCGACATGGCGCATTATGATAGCACTGCATTTCAAATAGCTCACGAATCATTGAAAGAGATTTCCTCGGATGTATACGTCCTAAACCTACATGGGCATGCCAGTTCAATTTGTGAGGATGTATTTCTATCAAACGGGCGTGAAGATGATCCACAACCCGGACTTCAGGCAGTAAGAGATAGCTTGATTGCTGATCATGTGGATGCAGCCATGACCGGTGATGGTTCTTCCTGTAATCTAATTGGTTCAACGAATGTGCAAGGGCGATTCATAAACGGATCAACCACTCCAGCTACCGAATCTCCGGCAAGTAATACCGGCTTCTTTTTCCATCTTGAGCAATCCAAATCCATTAGACAGTCATTAGCTGGGCATATACCTGTAATTGATGCTTTTGGAGAGTTAATCACCCGTTCATCCACTTCAACAACTTTTCCGGATTATCCTTCGCTCACTATAAATGAAATACACTTTAATCCTGATGCGATAAATGGAGACGCTAACAATAATGGAAGCGTTGGTAGTGTCTCGGATGAATTCCTGGAAATCATCAACACAGCAGACACAACCATTGCTTTAGACAATTGGATTGTCGCAGATAATACTTCAGATCGCCATGTTATTGAAGCAAACACAAATATCTTACCCGGCCAAGCTTTGCTACTGTTTGGCAGAGATACTTATGTTGGTGATTTTGGAGGCGCTACCGTTCAGGCTGCTTCAACCGAAACACTTAGTCTCAATAATACCGGGGACAAAATCTCTATCAAGAGCCCTGCAAACGATATTGTAACTTTTGTTGAATATCCCGGAACTGAAAGTGGAGTGTCCATCACCTTAAATCCTGATATAACCGGTGACAGCCTGGTCAACCATTCCACAGCAGATACTGACGATAACTCTTTGTTTTCACCAGGCACTAAGATTAATGGAGATACATTCCTTCCGTTTATTGAAATCAGCGGAAACTCCGGATGGAGGATGATGGCCAGTCCAACTGTTGATCTACCAATTCAAAATCTAGTAGCCTTTAGCCCAATCCAGGGATTTGGAGATGGGCACGACAAAAATTTCTATACCAATTATAATGGAAGTAGTTGGGAGGCCCCTTCTTCTCTTTCAGACAGCATAAAAAATGGGGAAGGATTCATTTTCTATTTCTTTGATAATGGCAATGCCGAAAGCTCTGAGCTCCCTTTGAAACTCAGAGCCACCGGGAGTACCCCCTCTTCTGATGTAACCATCGACTTACACACATCGGGAGATAACTGGAACTTAATTGGCAATCCCTTTGATACTGCCATTGATTTCTCTTCTGCCACAGTAAATGGAGGTTCATTGGCAAGCAGTGTTGGGCAGATTTATGATCCTTCGATAAGTAATTATGTAACTACAACCTCTCGTGACGATACCGTTGCAGCCTGGCAGGGATTTTTTATTGAGAACTCTACAGCCTCAAGTATCACCATTCCCACTTCTTCTCAAATAGATGGAGGGGGTTTCCTTAAAAGCTCCCCTAATAAGCTTTCTTACATTGTTCTAAGAGCAGCTAACGAAGCATTAGGGCTGGCTGATGAATTGGTGATCACATTTTCTTCCACAGCAGAAATTGGTTGGGATAACATGGACGCTGAAGACCTTCAGTCACTTTCCATTAACCATGTTTCTTTTGCTGGAATGGGAGAAAGAAATGGGGAAGAAATCCTGCAAAGCCAGTTTTCAATTCCAACAGATATTGAACAGCCAATAGAAATACCGCTTGAACTCAAACAAATAGGAAGCAGTTCTGATCTTGTGCTTTCTGTTTCGAAAAGAGTGAATGTTCCAAGCGAGTTAGAACTAACATTCTATGATCAAATGAACAATAAACACATTAATCTATTGGACGACTCGTTTGAAAGTTTATTACTTAAAGAATCACAAAGTTCGGACTCCTATCGATTAATTCTTTCTAAGTCGGTATCAACAAACGGAGAAACAGATCCGGATTTACCTACCCGATTTGAGGTATTCCAGAACTACCCAAACCCATTCAATCCTACGACTAAGATTTCTTATTCACTTCCTGAATCCTCTCCTGTACGCATCGAAATTTTCAACATCTCTGGAGCTCTCATTCAATCAAAAACATTTGAAAATAAAGAAAGAGGCAAGCATCTCTTCTCCTTTGATGGAAGCAGGCTAAGCTCAGCGATATACTTTTATCGGGTTACTACTGAATTCGGTTCTCAGTCTGGTAAGATGATATTGCTCAAATAGATTTTGTACCTTTATCCGATCGATTAATAAAAACCATGTTCGGATAATGAATACTCCTATAGTTGGTGTGGTAATGGGCAGCGACAGCGACTGGCCTACGATGAAACAGGCAGCTGAAATCCTGGAGCAGTTTGGCGTTTCTTTTGAAAAGAGAGTAGTCTCAGCACACCGTACTCCTGATGATATGGCAAATTATGGGAAAGAAGCCCGTGAGCGTGGTATTAAGGTAATTATAGCAGGAGCCGGAGGAGCGGCTCACCTTCCGGGGATGCTGGCCAGTCATACAACACTACCTGTAATTGGAGTACCCATTCAAACCTCAGCTTTAGGTGGGATTGACAGCCTTTACTCAATCGTGCAAATGCCAAATGGTATCCCTGTAGCCACTGTAGCGATCGGCAAAGCTCAAAATGCCGGGCTCTTAGCACTACGTATTCTTTCTACCGAGGATAAAGGTATTGCCATGCAGCTTAAGCAGTACCATGAAGGTATGGCTAGTGAATCCAGAAAAAAGACGGAGAACCTGGTTTGATTCATCGCATTATCGTAACCCTATTTGTTTTTGGGGTTTTTCAGCTGAATCAGCTTAGTGCTCAGGCTCAGGAAGCCGACACCACCGTTAACCCTCTTCAAAATTTTGAGTTCTTAATTGGCGGTGCATGGAGCGCAGACCGGACTCATCAAACCTTCGAATGGGGCGTTGGAGAAAAATCGGTAGTTTCGAAACTCTACTTCACAAACGATGATACTCTTAAGCTGGTGGGAGAGATTACCTGGTTTTGGCACCCAGGCTTAAAGCAGATCAAAGGATATGGTACTTCTATAGAAATGCAGATGGATTTTTTTGACTACACTACTGTATTTGAAGCCCCTACTAAAATGGTAAATACCTTTATGGGATATGGAGGGCATATTGATGGGGTCCCACAATTGGAAACCCTGGAGTTTGTTGATGAAGACAAATACCTGTGGACCTATTACAATAAACAGGGCATGGAATTTCACCCTGCATACAGCATTACATTTAGAAGAAAGGATATATCCAATAAATAATTGGGTATAGTGTATAATTCCTGTAATTTACCCGACACTTTGGATGGACTACGACTTGCAGACTAGAGAATCAATTTCGAACTATAGCTCTGAATTCTATTCTTTCCTATAACTATTAATTCAGACTTACTACAATGAATATTTATGTTGGGAATCTTAGCTATGGTGTTAAAGATGACCATTTACGCGAAGTTTTTGAAGCTTTTGGAACTGTTAGTTCTGCAAAAGTAATCACAGACAAGTACTCAGGCCGATCAAAAGGTTTTGGGTTTGTTGAAATGGATAACGATGCAGAAGGACACGCAGCTATCGAACAATTAGATGGCGCTGAGATTGATGGCCGACAAGTTAAAGTTAACGAAGCACGGCCAAGAGAAGACAATCGTTCGAGAAGATAATCTATTTTATCTGATACAAAATGGTATCGAAGCCCCTACGCTAAGCGTGGGGGCTTTTTTTATGCTTTCAGATTGATAAGGATTATCTATTGTGCAACATAGTTTTATCACCTACATTAAAAATTGTTCAACATTAAACTATTATTCAATTTTATATAGGTGATTATTATGAAACACTTACCAACTATTGCCAGATATCTTATGGGGCTGATATTTTTTGTTTTTGGCCTCAACAAATTCCTACAGTTTTTACCAGCCCCGGAAATAGAAGGACCTCCATTGGAGTTTTTTGGCGCTTTAATGGCTACGGGATATATGTTCCCTTTTATAGCTGTAGCTGAAATTGTAGCTGGGGCGTTATTATTGGCAAACCGTTTTGTCCCCTTAGCTCTGGTAATCATTGCTCCTGTAACCCTGCATATTCTTCTTTTCCACATTTTCCTCGATAATTCAGGCCTTGTAATGGGTATTGTAGTACTTGCATTAAATCTATATCTCTTATTCGCATATAAGAAATACTACGATCCATTCCTGGTTGCTTCCGCAACTCCTGGTAAAGATTCTGAAGCATAGTAACTTTTCAGGGATGCATACGAAAAAGATCGCCACGCTACAGTGTGGCGATCTTTTTTATATCAATTAAAATTCAACGGAGCTAATTATGGTAATGACAACAACCAATCAACTTGATGGGCGTGAAATTCAAAAATATCTTGGTGTTGTTACAGGAGAAGCAATCCTGGGGGCAAACATATTCAAAGACATTTTCGCGGGTATCCGGGACATCGTAGGGGGACGTTCAGCTTCTTATGAGCGGGAACTCCAGGAAGCGCGAAGAATTGCATTTGCTGAACTGGAAGAAAAAGCAGCTCGTGTAGGAGCTAATGCAATAATCGGTATCGATATTGACTATGAAACCATTGGAGCTAACGGAAGCATGCTTATGGTTTCAGTAAGTGGTACTGCAGTTTCTACTTCTTAAAAAAATACCCCGCCACGTTTTTGCGTGACGGGGTAACTCCTACCCTCTTCTGTCTCTGTATCGTCTCTCTAACTCTATCTCTTCTCTCATAATATCCCTGAATTCATACATCAATCTTCGGTGCTTTTTCTTGTTTACAAGAGCTCTCCTCGTGCTCGTTAAGTAGGTCTCTTCAAATCGGTTTTTTATCCAAATTTGATCTTCAAGGCGATCCATTAATAATCGAACTTCATAACTCTGATGGCGGCCGCGGTTCTTTGAGTGAATTTGCCCGGTTCTGGTTCTATAACCTGAATAGTTTCTCTTTGAATAGCTATTCCAATTCCTATCTAATCGGTTCAATGCTCTCCTAGTTTGACGAATCTCTCTTTGCATGTCGCTGATGATGCGGTCTTTAATCTTTCTTGCCTGCCAGGTATCCCCCACTATTAATGAGTAAGAAAATCGTTCTAATTTGTTTTCGAAATTCCGTAGCTCGCGAATGTCCTCTCTTTGGTCGTAGCTATAATAATCTGACTGTGCAACTTTATGAACCGTCGCACGCTGAGCGCTTATCTCAATGGTTGCAAAACCGATAATGATGATAGAAAGTATTAGCCGTTTCATAGTTCCTCCTGATTTTGTGAACTCGTTGATAAGTTAACGCCTAAGTGATATCTAACTTTCTCACATCTTTGTGTTAGCATCTTCGTGTGAGCATATTTCACTTTCAATTATATTTTTGAGCAGACAGCGTAACGTTTCGATCAAAGCCTGCATCAAAGAATAAAAGAACCTTTACTTGCTTCCGGAGAAAGAAGAAATAGCATTGATTAACAGAGCCATAAACGGCGATCAAAAAGCTTTTGAGAAGCTATATGATAGCTATGTTGAAACTCTGTACCGATTTCTTGCTCAATTTTCCGATCACCGGGAACAAGTAAAAGACTGGACTCAAGTTGCGTTTGTGAAGGCATTCAGCAAACTCGATTCATTCAGGTTCAATTCAAGATTTAAAACCTGGTTATTCTCAATTGGACTAAACGTGATGAGATCAGAACTGAGATCAAAAATAACATTCACCGACCTGGAAGAGGCAAAGCTCGAAGAACAGGAAGTTGATCTCTCAGCTACTCAGGACTGGTCACTTCTCCGCAAAGCCATAAGAAAACTACCTCCTGAAAAAAGAATGATCCTTCTCCTACACGAAGTGGAAGGTTATTCTCACAGCGAAATCGGCTCCATGCTCGATATCAAAGAAGGAACCTCCAGGGTAATCTTGCACAGAACCAAAGAAGAACTAAGAAAACAACGACTGGTATGAACGAATCTTTCTACAATTCATCGGATTTACCAACCCAGGAAGACAAGCAAGCCATATGGGCAGGCGTTCAATCTTCCCTGAAACAACCTAGTCAATCCAGAATTATCCATTTCCATTGGAAAAGCTTCTGGATAGGTAATGCCGCTGCCGTATTGCTGATCTTTGCTGCTGTTGGGATTGTGTTTACCGGCAGTACTCTTCAAAACCTCTCTAATACAGGGAGTAGTGATGAACAGATTTATGAAACGCTCAATTCAGCTACAAATCAGCTCAGTGACCTTCCACCACTCCTCATTGATCAGGCAACGGAAAGCCGTAAGTCATCCCTTGAGTCTACCACATTAGCCATTGAAGAAATTGATCTCCTAATAGAAGAATTGAAGGAAGATATTCTCATCAATGGAGAGAGCCCTGCAAAGCGACATACCCTTAAGCGCCTTTATGCAACCAAACTAGATTTTTATAAAGATTTATTACTTAACGAGGAACTGGAATCATGAAACGAATCATCATCACATTTATAGCTGTCTTATTTATTTCTCTTAAACTTTCAGCTCAAAATACAACCGACAGGGGGCTAAAGAGGCTGGCCAATCTCGCAAATATGGACCTATACTTTCAGGATGGGACTAAAGAAGGTGAATTTGACCTGGAAGGTATTACTCAGCTGGAAGTATTAGTTGACGCCGGGATGGAAATTACTGTTAAAGGAGATAACAGCTCCAGGTTAACCTATAAGTACTATTTCAAGGGAAACAAATTAGCTTATGAGCGCTATTTCGAAAACTTCGATCCAGAGTTAAAACAACGTGGCGGAGAAGCTATGTTCGAAATCGACTTCCCAAACATTAATATCAAAAATGAGACCTTTAGGGTTGATGAGCACCGGCTAGAGATTACACTCCCATCAGAACTTCTTTTAAGGCTTAGGTCCAGGTATTCCCAAATCGAGGTAGATAACATCCAATTAGGCCTGGAAGTAGAAAACCGAAGTGGAAGTGTAAAAGCAAGAAATATCTCCCAAACCGTTCGAATCTATAATGATTACGGTTCTATTGTAGCAATGAATATTGATGGAGAGCTTTTTATTGCTAACCGTTCTGCAAGTATTGACGTGCAGGAGATAATTGGTGCCGTTCAAATAAGCGCAAACTACTCTAAAATGAATATTTCAAAAGTGGATGGCGACCTGGACATTACAAATCGAAGTGGTGTTATAAACGCCTTTGACATAAATGGATCAATCACAGGCAGCGGTCCCTATATTGACTACGAGCTTACCAATATTGACGGAGATATTCGGGTTGATAATAAGAGTGGAAAAATAGCTATCAATTCTGCCAGGTCACTTCGGGTAGTTGGAGATTACACGCATGTAAATGCCTCGAACATAACCAGCTTTGAGGGAGTTTCTATAGAAGGAAGGTCTGCAAATGTTGACCTGAAAAATATCGAAGGGAATGTGATAGTTACAGGTCAGTATCTAAATATTGATCTTGAAAAAGTAAAAGGTGCTGCATCTATTAGTAACCGATCCGGAAAGCTCTTTATCAATGACCTTGAGAAGGATTTAACCTTTAGAGGTGAGTATGTGCCTATTTCAGCAAGGAACTTGAAGGGAGCAAATTTGAATATCGATAATAAATCTGGCGACATGGATATTGAAACTGTTTCTGATATGGAGAACGTGATTATTAAATCCAATTATGGGGACGTGGAATTGTTCATGAAATCAGAATTTAATGGTGAGATCAAAATCGAAACCAAATATGGGAAGCTTAACTCTGATTTCACTATTACCGGTGAACAAATTGCAGAGTTCAGTAATCGAAGAATTATTACCGGAACTGTTGGTAATGCAAGCGGGAATGGGAAAATGGAGATCATCACCCAAAACGCGGATGTTACTATAAAGTAAAAAATGGTTTGAAATACGATTTAACCTATCGAACATAGAACTTTGAACACTGAACTTCGAAGTTCTATGTTCAAAGTTCGACGTTCATTACTCATGCCGGATGGCATCGATCGGATCTAATTGCGATGCTCTCCAGGCGGGATAAGTCCCAAATACAACCCCTACTACCATTGCGACTGCCAGAATTACCAACACGGTATTAAAGCCAAGGGCAGCCCTAAAGCCCATGTCAGCGATTGAATTTACGATGGGTACAAAGATGAAAATCCCTGCAATCCCAAGTACCCAACCCGATATACATCCTACAAAAGATACAGTAACCGACTCAGCCATAAACTGGAGTACGATATCCTTCTTCTTTGCTCCGGTAGCCTTTCGTATTCCAATTTCTTTGGTTCTTTCAGTTACAGAAATAAGTAGAACATTCATCACCCCTATTCCGCCTACCAGTACAGAGATTCCCGTAATAGCACCCATGATTAATTTGAAAAGTAGAATACCCTGAGAAAACTGCTCTACTCTTGCCCTGTTCGACATCAAGGAAAATGCTTCTTCTCCCTCTTCAAATTCTGAACCCAACCATGTCTTCAACTCCTCTTCTACAGCTGGAATTTCTTCTGCTTTGGTAACTTTCAAAGTCAGCCTTGGATAACCTTCAATCATATCCAAAAAAGTAGAGACAGGAATATACGCTCTGGGGCTGCCCTCTCCCTGCTTTTTTAATACTCCGATTACCTCAAATTCCTCCCCTTTTACTTCTACTCGCTCTCCAATAATTTCGGCTGGGTTTTCGAACCACTTCTCTACGATATACCCATCAATTACGAGCACTTTTGTTCCATTCAGGATATCCTGCTCGTTAAAATATCTACCAACTGTTAATGAATCATTTGCAAAAGAAAGGGCATGTTCCATATTTCCTTGAAAATATATCCCATGAGTAGAGTCACCATACATAATTTCCGCATTTTGATTGGCTACAAATTCAACGATAGCACGATCGTTATATAAGGTTTGAACTCTACGAGCTTGCTCCAAATTCAATTTCGGAGCATCGTCCATTCTCACCCTTAGCCCATTCACCATTTTGGTTTGATTTGTACGAACCTGGAGTATATTCAGAGAAGTTGTCTGGGCAAGCTGCTCTCGCCCGGTTTGTTCAAGGCCATCTCCTAAGGCTAAAATACCTACCAGTGCAGCAACTCCGATGATGATGCCCAAGGTTGATAGAAATGTGTGTAAAGGATTGGCCCGAATATTTTGCAGGGCGATGAAGACAGATTTTATAAAATAACTCATACCGTAGATTTGAAACGGAATGAGCTACGCATCGATCTTAGTTAGGTTTCGCCATTTACTTAATCTTGATGTAATGGATCTCTTTTTCATTCTTGACTGCGAATTGAGCGTCTTCCCAGGAGGCAGGGCCAAATCTTCCTCTGGCATTATTTGAGAATCCATAACTCTCTTTTGGGATGCCCAAAAAGTTAGTATCTAACTTCCCATTCTTGTTTTTATCGTGATATACAGCGATTGCATAATCTCCAAATGGAAGCACCGGGACCTCCCACTCCACCATGGTACTGTCTACCGTTAATACGACGGCATGAATTGGATCCTTCGTATAGGAATCCTTCGAGTTAAACATCGCAATTCGAATCTCCCCCTCTGCTTTCTTCAGTCCTTCAATTTGAAGCTTGAAAGAAGAAGAATTTGAATATTCCGGTAATTCTTGAGCTGCTACTCCGATACTAAAGGAAGTGAGTAATACTAAAAAGGTAATTATGCTTTTGGTCATTATTTCTGAAATTTTAAAAAACACTGCCTCTTACTTATTTCAACAAGTTATGTTTCTGAGCGACAGGCTTTTAACCAAGAAAACATCCGAATAATTCTCTCTATCCAAGTTTTGATCCATTTTTTATTCGTTTATCGGGTATGGCCAGTACCACGTTCTCATTCTCGTCATAAAACCCGGTTACAAGACATTCTGAAAGAAACGGACCTATTTGCTTGACAGGAAAATTTACAACCCCAATCACCTGTTTTCCAATTAGCTCTTCTTTTGAATAATGATGGGTTATTTGCGCAGATGATTTTCGTACTCCAATTTCTTCTCCAAAATCAACAACCAATTTATAGGCAGGTTTTCGAGCTTCAGGAAAATCATACGCTTCCAGAATAGTCCCTATTCGCAATTCAACTTGTTCAAATTCACTCCAGGAAATTTCTTTCATTTTTTGGGAAACAATAAAAAACCCCGCCTTCTTTTGAAAGCGGGGTTTCGATTTTACTTCGATCAGTAAAAAGTTTTTATCCGGTAACAGTTTTTACTGTTTTGATAATACGAGCAGCAACTTTATATGGATCAGCGTTAGATGCCACACGTCTATCTTCCAGGTATCCACTCCAGCCATGAGTAGCTGTATAGATTGGAATACGGATAGAAGCTCCACGATCAGAAACCCCATAAGAGAACTGATCGATAGACTGAGTTTCGTGCTTACCAGTTAAGCGTTGCTCATTGTGTGCTCCATATACAGCGATGTGTTCGTCAACTACATCACGGAAAGCTTCACAAACAGCTTCAATTTTTTCTTTCGAACCGGCAGTACGGATGTACTCGTTAGAGAAGTTGGCATGCATGCCAGAACCGTTCCAGTCAGTATCGCCAAGTGGTTTTGGATGGTATTCGATGTATACGCCATATTTCTCTGAAAGTCTCTCCATCAGGTAACGCGCAACCCAAATCTGGTCACCTGCTGATTGGGCACCTTTTGCAAAAATCTGCCATTCCCATTGGCCTGCAGCAACTTCACCGTTAGTACCTTCTACATTTAATCCTGCATCGAGGCAAATATCCAGGTGCTCGTCTTTAAATGCTCTGCCAAATGCATTTTGACCACCAACACCACAATAGTAAGGGCCCTGAGGCTCAGGATAGCCATTAGGCGGGAAGCCAAGTGGACGCTGAGTTTCCGGATCCATCAGGAAATACTCCTGCTCGAAACCAAACCAGAAATCATCATCTTCATCATCGATGGTTGCCCGGCCGTTTGACTCATGTGGAGTCCCATCAGCATTAAGTACCTCGGTCATTACTAAAAAGCCATTTTTGATTTCCGGATCAGGAAAAATAGCTATGGGTTTCAGTAAACAATCAGAACTACTTCCATCAGCCTGCTCTGTTGAACTCCCATCAAATGACCATTCCGGACAATCTTCCAACTTCCCGCTAAAGTCCGATACAATTTTAGTTTTACTTCTTAGGCTCTGAGTAGGTTTATACCCGTCAAGCCAGATATATTCAAGTTTAGACCACGCCATAATTTGAATTTAGTTTAGTTAGGTTAGTGCTAAAAATCGATCGCTAATATAAAGCACTTTTCAAGAAATACTCAATTAATTTAAACTAATAGTTATCCACATATTAATTTCACAGGTTAAAAAGCGCTTACACTTTAATTATTTTTCCTAAATGAATAAAAATCTCTCTCCCTCTACAAAAAAAACACTTTTTCCGGGCTTTCAAACTACTCCCACAAAGTACCTTCAAACCTCCCTATATTTATCCACATTTTAACTGTTAGAAATCCAGAAGCGTTGCCTACTTCACAATTAAAAATTTGGGTAGATGCTGCCCGACCGAAAACTCTTACTGCCGCTTTTACTCCTGTTTTTGTTGGAGCAGGTATTGCATGGCATGACCAATCCTTTTCATTTGATGCAACCGGAGTAGCTTTTCTCTGCGCTTTCCTAATTCAGATTGGCACCAACTTCGCGAACGATTATTTCGACTTCATAAAAGGAGCTGATACCGAAGAACGGGTAGGCTTTCAGCGAGCTACAGCTTCCGGGCTTATTTCACCAAACACCATGCTTAAAGCTACAATCCTTACGATGGGATTAGCATTTTTGGTAGGACTCTACCTGGTCTGGATTGGAGGATGGACGGTGTTGATCATTGGAATCCTATCTTTACTTTTTGGAATCCTATATACCGGAGGACCTTACCCTTTAGGGTATAATGGTCTGGGAGATATCTTTGTCTTCATCTTTTTCGGGATTGTAGCAGTTATGGGTACCTACTATGTAAATGCCCTGGAGTGGTCGGAAGACTCTTTCTGGGCTTCCTTGGCTGTTGGTGCCCTTTGTACAAATATCCTGGTTATCAATAACCTTAGAGATGTTGAGCAGGATGCTAAAGCCGGTAAACGTACCCTTGGGGTTCTTTTTGGAGAGACCGCTTTAAAATGGGAGTACCTGTTAATGCTGTTACTTGCTTTTGCTATTCCCCCTCATTTTTATTTTCAACTTGGATATGAGCTTTGGGTTTTCCTGCCCTTTCTACTAGTACCCCTCGCTTTCGTGCATACCAAAAAAGTCTGGACTGAAACGCACAAACCGAATCTTAATAAAGTACTTGGGCAGACCGCACAATTCATGGCCTTGTTTGGGATTTTATTCACCATTGGTGTTGTTATGTCTTAGATGCTTAGCCTCTATAAATATAGCACCCCATTTAGAACACCCTTTAAGACCGCTTTAGGAACCTTCGAAACGAGAGAAGGAATTATTCTTTGCTACATCACTGAAGCTTTCAAAGCATATGGAGAAATAGCCCCACTTCCAGGGTTTTCCGAAGAGAATCTTTCGGAAGTTGAAACAGAGCTTTTAGCCAACAAAGAGTTGATCGCAGAGAAAATCAATGCAGAAGCGTTTGATGAACTGATAAATGAATTAGCACAAAAGTGCCCTTTCCCTTCCTTGCTTTTCGGAGTTGATACCTTAATACATGATTTAAAAGCAAAGAAAATGGGGCTTTCTATCCAAGCATCTCTATTTGGGGAAAATGATAACCAGGTTTTATGTAATGCTTCAGTAGGGCTTCGATCAACAGAAGAAACCATCCAACAGGCTAAACTGAACATAGAAAAAGGTTTTAGGACCATAAAGATTAAGGTTGGAGGCAATTTTGAGAAAGAGGTGGAAATCCTTTCGTCTTTGCGATTAGCTTTTCCGAACCTAAGACTTAGAATAGATGCCAATCAGGCCTGGGATAGAGAAGAAGCCGTTAGTAACCTGGAGCTGCTTTCCGAATTCGAAATAGAATATTGCGAACAGCCAGTGTCGGCAGCTAAGCCAGAAGATTTGAAATGGGTGAAAGAAAGGTCCCCAATAAAGATCGCCGCAGATGAATCTTTGGTAAACAAGGAACAAAGAGAGCAAATCATTGATAATGATTGCTGTGATTTAGTTATTATAAAACCAGCCTTATTTGGCTCGTTAAAGGAAATAAACGTAACAAAACAGCTTGTTGAGTCTCATGGTATGGCAGTTGTGTTTACAACTACCCTTGATGGAATTATTGGAAGGAAGATCACAGCGGTCTTGGCATCAGGTCTTGGTTCAAGAAAATACGCACACGGGCTGGGGACGGGTTCTTTTTTTAATGAGCCATATACTAGCGGAGAACAAATCAGAGATGGTTACTATCAACTTAGTGCTGCGGAACCGGGGCTTGGTAACCCTGCAGATTTAGCCTCATTAAAGGAATTACATTAATTGTTTAGGTCTCGATTACATAGCTTTGAATTTAAGAAAACAAATCCCCAACAGGTTTTCCTAACCTCTCAGCATGGAATGTATACATACAGTGATCTCGATCGATTCACTGCTTTTTTCCGGGATATTGTTGAAAAGAAATCCGACTCCTTGAAATGGCCAGTGGCTTTTCTATCCGAGTCCTCTGATCTGCTCATCTTTTCTATCGCGGCATGCTGGAAGCTAGGAATACCCTTTATCCCCCTGGATACAAAGCTATCTCAGGAAGAACTTGAACAACAAATCCAGGAACTAAGCCCAACTCTGATATTTTCGGATACTAAGAACAGGAACCGATTTTCCGGAGATGACGTCGTTCATATGGATGAAAACTTCTTCCTGAACGCCTTCACATTCGATATTCGAAACATGAAGCTCCCCGATGAAAGCAAGATCAGAGATCAAAAGATTTTCGGATACTTTTTTACATCAGGTACATCAGGAGCTGCTAAAATTGTCCCTTTGAAACGAAAGCAGATGTTCGCTGCGGCAAAATCTTCAGCAACCAACTTCAAACCCGATCCAAATCATTTTTGGCTGTTATGCCTTCCCCTCAATCATATCGGGGGCATCTCCATCATTCTTAGATCTATTATCTATGGAACTGCCATTTATCGGATGGATGTTTTCCATGAGGAAATGATCAAGGAGTTTTTAGCAGAGAATACCCGATTCCAGGCTGCCTCTTTGGTTCCAACGATGTTGAAGCGACTGCTTGATGATCCTTTATTCAAAACTCACAGAGATTTTAAAGCGATCCTGCTTGGCGGAGGCCCGGTGAATTCCACATTATTGCAGAAAACTGTTGAAAGAGGTATCCCCGTTGTTTCCTCTTATGGTATGACTGAAACTTGCGCACAAATTGCAGCTAATCCAACATCTGCACCATCAGGAATATATATCCCCATTAAAAGTGTAGGAAAACCTTTCCCTCCTAATGAGCTTCAAATACGTGATGACCGGGGAAAAATCCTTAAACGAAATCAATCCGGTACCATTTGGCTTCGGGGTCCACAGGTATTTGACGGCTACTACAGCAAAACAGATAATAAAAACCGGTTTGATAAAGACGGATGGTTTAATACTGGTGACTACGGTCATAAAAATACCTTCGATCAGATATTTATTGAATCCAGGCGAACCGACCTTATTATCACCGGAGGAGAAAACGTCAATCCTATTGAAGTAGAGGAAGCCATTCAAAAACTTCCATTTATTAAGGAAGCAGTGGTTGTAGGTTTACCAGATGAAGAATGGGGACAAAAAATAACCGCGGTTGTGACTCTTTCGAATGGGAAAACTCCCAGCCTGGATGAAGTAAGAGACCTTCTTAAAGGAGAGTTGATCAACTTCAAACTTCCGAGGGAGCTTTTCGTGCTGGATGAACTCCCAAAAACTCAGACAGGCAAAGTTAAGAAGTCTGAGATTATCGCTTCTTTTTTGGGGTAAAAACTTTAGGAAAGCCCTACCCTTTCAAAAATCACGTCTACATTCCTGGTGTGGTGCTTTAAGTCGAAAGCATCATCGATTTCTTCCTGAGACAACCTACTTGTAATGAATGAGTCTGCTTCTACCAGTGGCTTGAAAGGAACCTGGTTTTCCCAGGCTTGCATAGCCAATGGTTGTACCGCATCATAGGCCTGCTCACGTACTTCTCCTTTTTCGATAAGCTTATTGAGTACACGTTGTGAGAATACCAGCCCATGTGTTTTCCAGATATTAGCCTCCATATTATCTTCAAACACTACCAGGTTCTCAATCACATTTGCGAAACGACTGAGCATGTAGTCTAAAAGAATCGTCGCATCCGGCAGGATAATCCGCTCCGCTGAAGAATGTGAGATATCCCGCTCGTGCCAAAGTGGAATATTCTCATAAGCAGTAACCATATAGCCTCTTAATACCCTGGCACATCCTGAGATATTTTCCGAGCTAATTGGATTTCGTTTATGGGGCATCGACGATGAACCTTTCTGTCCTTTTCTAAAAGCCTCTTCCGCTTCCCGAACTTCACTACGCTGCAGATGCCGAACTTCTACCGCTATTTTTTCTAAAGTAGATCCAATCAGAGCTATTGTAGATAAGTAATGTGCATGTCGATCGCGTTGTAAAGTCTGTGTTGAAATAGGCGCCGGGGTAAGCCCGAGTTTCTCACAAGTATATTGTTCTACCTCCGGGGGGATATTTGCGAAGGTGCCCACCGATCCAGAGAGCTTTCCGAACTCGACATCGGCTGCAGCTTTCTTAAACCGTTCGAAGTTTCTTATCATCTCAGCATACCAAAGTGCACATTTCAACCCAAAGGTGGTTGGCTCAGCATGAATACCATGAGTCCGCCCCATCATCACAGTATATTTATGCTTGGCAGCTTTTTCTTTTAGTACCGAAATAATTCGCTCTAAACCGGAAAGGAGGATTTTATTGGCCTGCTTAAGCCTTACTCCCCAGGCAGTATCAACAACATCGGTAGAGGTCAGCCCATAATGGATCCATTTTTTTTCTTCCCCTAATGTTTCTGAAACCGCTCGGGTAAATGCCACCACATCATGACGGGTTTGCTCCTCGATTTCTTTGATTCGAGCTAAATCAAAAGATGCCTGATCATACAGCTTATCTACATCTTCCATTGGGATCGTTCCCAATTTAGCCCATGCCCAGCATGCCGCCAGTTCTACTTCTAACCATGCATTGAACTGGTTTTCTTCTGTCCATATATCCGACATTTCCTTTCGGGCATATCTTGAAATCATAAAAAGTGATCTTTATTTGATGAGTGTTCGCGCGCAAAGATACGGTTTTGTAACACACCTTTTCTCAGAAATCACTCTTCCTTACCCCTTGTTACGCACCTGTTAACAGAGCCCGTAAAAAAAATTTAAAAATCTAACGTAAGCGCTTTTCACCTTGTATTCTGAATAAAAAAGCGCTTCTCACAGTAATTGATAATGTTAATATGAAGATTATATTAATTTTTTTCATTTGATCTTTATTCTTGCCTAATTATGTTAGCAATGGGTATAAAAACTCAACTCACTCATCTCAACTAACCATTTAACTGATGAAAATTAGATACAAACTTATCCTTTGCATGTTGGCTCTGTTCACCGTGGATCAGGTACAGGCCCAGGATCTTACTGCAGAAACAGTACAGGATAATCTAAATTATATATGGACTATCCTGGCTGCATGCCTGGTATTTTTTATGCAAGCTGGTTTTGCACTTGTCGAAACCGGATTTACTCGTGCTAAAAATGCCGTTAACATTATTATGAAGAATGTCATGGACGTTTCAGCAGGCGGGCTGGCATTCTTTCTTGTAGGTTTTGGAATTATGTTCGGTACTACAGCTGGCGGCTGGATTGGAACCGATGGATTCATGCTTACTGAAATCGGGGACTATTCCGTCGAATGGTCATATACCTTCTTTTTCTTCCAGGCGGTATTTGCCGCAACTGCTGCAACCATCGTTTCCGGAGCTGTAGCAGAGCGAACTGCATTTAATGCTTATCTCATCTTTTCCATTTTAATTACTGCCTTCATTTACCCTGTATTTGGCTCATGGGCCTGGGGAAGTCTGTTTAATGGAAGCGGATGGCTTGAAGGGCTTGGCTTCATCGATTTTGCCGGATCAACAGTTGTTCACTCTGTCGGAGGCTGGGCGGCTCTGGCTGGTGCTATTGTAGTTGGACCCCGTGTAGGGAAATATATTGATGGTAAACCTCAGATCATCAAAGGGCACAGCTTACCACTAGCGGCTCTAGGGGTATTTATCCTTTGGTTAGGCTGGTTCGGATTTAATGCCGGATCAACGACTACCGGAGATACTTCTGTGGCCCTTATTGCATTAAATACATTCCTGGCTGCTGGTGCAGGAGCTACCGCAGCTATGGTAATAAGCTGGATTTCAGCAGGTAAGCCTGATGGCGCTATTACTTTGAATGGTGTACTGGCAGGTCTGGTAGGTATCACCGCAGGTTGTGCTAACCTTACCCCTGGCTTCGCAATCCTTGCGGGAGCTATTTCAGGAGTTATTGTACACTACTCAATGATCCTACTTGATAAAAAAGTGGATGATGCTGTTGGCGCTGTTTCCGTGCATGGTGTATGTGGTGCCTGGGGAACTCTTGCTGCCGGGCTATTTGATTCAGCTGGTTTCAGTTTCAGTGTTGTAGGCGTTCAGCTAATTGGTATCGCTGCAGCTTTCTTATGGACCTTCCCTGTAAGCTACATCCTCTTCAAAGGTATCGACATGCTCTTACCTCTTCGTGTAAATGGCGACCTCGAAAAAATGGGGCTTGACCTCCATGAGCACGATGCTGAGGCATATCCAGAATTTGAGCCTAAGGTCATCGCTTAGATTCTGCTTTAAACACTAATCACTCTCACTTAACACTTTCCATAAAAATCCGGGAGGACTTCACTCCTCCTCCCGGATTAAGGGAAGCTACACTCGGGTGTACAGAATTTGTGCAGCCTCACTATAACACTCACTCAATCGAAAAAAACATGAAAACACTATATAAAATCGCGTCGTTACTGATGTTGGGTACGATATTGGTATTAGCAGATAGCAGCACATCAAGTGCTCAGGAAGTAGAAGTAAGCACCGGGGTAGATTTATACTCTACCTATGTATTTCGAGGGGTAGCCTATTCAGGCCCTTCCTGGCAGCCTTCTGTTGAGCTTTCAACCGGTGGCTTTGCCATTGGAGCATGGGGTTCTCAAGGATATGATGGGTTCCAGGAAATGGATCTTTATGCAGGCTATGGCTTTGACTTCGGGTTATACCTTGGTGTAACTGATTACTGGTATCCTGGCTCTCAGTGGCTGGATTCCGATACGCATGCCTATGAACTTAATCTCGGCTATGAAATTGAAAGCTTATCACTAGCAGCCAATTACATCTTTGCCGGAGAAGGTTCGGTAGGTGATGATCTGTACTTTGAAGCGGGTTACTCACTGGATCAGGCTGATCTTTTTATTGGTGCTGGTGATGGCTGGCATTCTACCGATGGAGATTTTGCCCTTGTAAATATTGGGATAGGGACCAGCAAAGAAATCGCTATTACTGACTCCTTTTCTGTTCCGGTAAGTGGAGCAGTAATCCTGAACCCTGATTCAGAACAACTTTATATCCTTGTAGGATTCTCCTTCTAGGATGCAAACAACTCAACTTAGTCGTTTTTAGGTTTACCTTTTAACTGGATAAACCGAAAAGGGAGAGCTCCGAAAAGGCTCTCTCTTTTTTTATCTATTTCTGGGCAGGGATCTTTAGCACGGTACCTTGCTGAATGGTCTCATCTAACTCAACTTGATTCAATATTGCTACATCAAGGGGCTTGATATTCATGGGCAAATCGGATGGTAGTAAAGAAGAAAACGAAGCTGTTCTTGGAGCCTCAACTAATTCAATTCGAACCGGCTCAACATTCAGAATATCAGGATCACTTACCCCATCAAAACCTAAGGGGACAGAATTAAATCGAGTCCTGTACTCATTGTATTGAGTACTCGTTGTGTAGCTGAGGAATTGATAAATATTCCCGTCGTATGAAATAGCCGAGACATCAATGGTAAGTTCAGTGCCGTCATCAGTGTTGGCTGTGGCTTCTGCTTCATATCCTGAATATCCATTTATATTGATAGCGCCCTGATCAACGGTAGTTACCCCTTCCTGATTCAGAAATGCCTGAACGGCAGCTTCAGGACTGTCGCTTTCCGAGTTAATAGTAAACTGGATAACAGCATCCTGGGCTTCATTTACAAGGATAACAGCCGTTGGTTGGTTGTACACTATAAACCCATCCGGGACGGGAAATTCGAAGGCTAAATCAGGATGATAAAATACTCCATCACTTTCAAAACCTTCTCTTGGATTATCTCCAAACATTAGCCCGTCTATTTTCGAGAGAAATTCTTCCCTGTTAATGATATCCATTTCATAGCCTTGACCTGCCCAACCATCAGCCATTCTGGGGATGTTCTTTTCTCGCTCACCCGGATCAGGATGAGAAGATAAATGGGACGGAATACTGTGTCCCGCTTTATCCGAAATTCTTTTCAAGGAAGTGAAAAATTCTCCCCCCTCTGCTGCTACATATCCTTCCATAGCCGAATATTCTACTCCAAGCGCATCCGATTCCCTTTCATGTTCTCTGCTGTAGCTTAGAAATAGAAGTTGTGCCGTTTGACTGCTTAACTGAAGGATGTTTCCTCCATCAAGGCCAAATGATTCGCCTAATATTGCTCCACCTATAATAAAAACTTGACCAAATTGTTGGTTAGCTGCTCTTATTGATGCATGTCGGGCTACTACATGCCCAATCTCGTGACCTAGTACTACCATCAACTGTGCTTCATTATCTAAATGGCTGAGTAAGCCACGGGTTACATATACATAACCACCTGGCAGTGCAAAAGCATTTACAACAGGGCTGTTTAGCACCCGAAAAGTAAATTCGGTATTTCGATATTCTTCAGGTGTGTCCTCTCGATTAAAATGACTTACTTCAAGTAGTTCTTCTCCAAGCCTGGTCACATAATCGGCAAGCTCCTGGTTGTCATACAAACCATATTGAGCGATAATCTCTCCATCGGCCTCTTCCCCGATCTGCTTTTCCTTTTCCCATGAATATCCATAAACACGCTTATTTCCTGACAGTAGGCTTGTTTGATAGGAAACACAGGCTGAGTTAATAAAAAGGGCTGCAAGTGCTAAGTATAAATAACGCTTCATTTTTATTGGATGCTAGATTGCTAAGTAAACTTTAATCAGAATATTATTTCAAAATATTCACTTCCGGGGTAAGTAGAACATTAAATTTTTCTTCAATTGATTTCATAATCTCTTGAGCCAATTCCCAAATTTCACTTCCCGTTGCTTTCCCGTGATTTACTAAAACCAATGCCTGCTTTTCATGTACCCCGGCATCTCCTTTCCGATACCCCTTCCAGCCTGCTTTATCGATGAGCCAACCTGCAGGTACTTTAACGAGGTGCTCAGTAACTGCGTACCCCGGAAGTTCAGGATATTCTTTCTTGAGATCATCAAATTGGAAAACAGATATGACAGGGTTTTTAAAAAAACTCCCCGTATTTCCAATCTCGTTGGGATCGGGCAGTTTACTTTGACGAACCTCAATTACAGCGTCGCTTACCTCTTTGATCCCTGGATTCTCAATTCCATTTTCTTCGAGCTTTTGCTTTAGACTGGTATAGTCAAATCTTGGTACTGGTTGTTTGGAGAGCCTTAACGTTACCGAAATGATTATCACTTTTCCTTTAAGCTCTCTTTTAAAGATACTGTCTCTATAGCCAAATCTGCATTGTTGAACATCTTTCGTGATCAGCTTCTTTTCTTCCAGGTGCCAGGCTTCGAGCTCAACAAATACTTCTTGTAGCTCTACACCATATGCTCCAATATTCTGGATGGGAGCAGCTCCAACTGTTCCGGGAATTAAAGAAAGGTTTTCGATGCCTCCGTAGCCCTTGTCAATACACCAAAGCACCAGCCGATGCCAATTCTCTCCCGCTCCAATCTTAAGTATTACCTCGTCATCATTTTCATCAACAACTTCTAAACCGGTAATACGATTTACGATGATAAGGCCCTGAAAATCTTTCACAAAAAGAATATTACTACCCTCTCCAAGTATCAGTATTTCAAGATTTTTCTCCTGGGCAAAATCCACGGCTGCAACCAGGTCATCTTGTGTTGTACACTCCACCAGGTATTCCGCTTTTACCGAAACTCCCATGGTTGTGTAAGGACTTAAATCTACCTGCTCCTTTACTATTATCATGATGTAACTGATCCGCTATCAGATACTACTTCTCTTAACTCATCCACCTTAACACGTACTTTTTTGATCCGATTATTTTGAACCGAGTGTACGGTTAGTTCGAGATTTCTGAACTTAACTCTTACCCCTACTGTAGGAAGGCTCTCTGTAAGATGATAGATCAATCCTCCCAAAGTTTCATACTCATCATCTTCGGAGGTGAGCTCACATTCCAAAATATCTTCCATATCATCGAGATCGATCTGGGCATCAAAGATATAAATGCCACTTTTGAACCTGGTATACAGACTTGGCTCTTCCCCCTCATCATCCACGATATCACCAACGATCTCTTCCAGAATATCATCCATGGTTATAAGCCCCTCTGTTCCGCCATACTCGTCTACTACCACAGCCATATGTGTCTTTTCTTTTTGAAAGTCACGAAGTAGGTCGTCGAGTTTTTTTGTTATGGGTATAAATAGTGCTTTGCGGGAAATAGTCTTCCAGTTCAGGCTTGGCTCCTCTTCAACTCTATTCAAATATGGGAGTACATCTTTGGTATAAATAACCCCATGAATGGTATCAAGATCATTTTCATAAAGTGGCATCCTGGAAAGGCTGTGCTCCTTGATTAATTTGAGAACATCTTTAAGGGAATCGTCCACTGATACTCCAATAATGCTCACTCTCGATGTCATGATCTCTCTTACTGTTGTTGTGCCAAACTCAATCACGTTTTCTATGATTTCGCGTTCATCTTCTTTAATAGAACCTTCTTTTTCACTTACCTCTGCCATCGTTTTGATGTCTTCGGAAGTCATCTTTGTAGTGGGCTTTGGGAGATAACGTTCCAGGCTTACTGCACTTTCTGCGAGTAACGTGGCTATCGGCTTAAGCAGAATGAATAGGACATAGATAAACCCACTTACCCTCCGGGACACCTGAAGCGGATTGTTAATAGCGATGATCTTCGGAGTGATTTCGCTTAAGATTAAAATTGTAAAGGTTAGTACTACAACTTCAATGGCATAAACAAGTACTTCTGAAAGGCCAATCAGAACCATCAAGCTCCCGGTTATTGCGGCTGCCATAACGGATGCCATGATATTGGTGAAAGTATTCCCAATTAAAATAGTAGCTAATAACCTTCTGGGCCTGTTGAGCATTGACAGAATTCTGTCATCTGCTGAATGGGGTTTCTCATCTTGCTTTAAATCTTCCAGCCTGTGCGTCAGAGAAAAAAAAGCAACCTCTGAGCCTGAAAACACCGCTGAAAAGACAAGCCCCAAAATCATAATTGCAGCTTGAATGCCGATTACCAGCATATCAATTTCGCCGGAAGAAACTATAAATGCCGTGTTTTGAAATGCTAAAGAAAGAGTATCAAAAAAATTATAGATCAAGAAAGTGAGCTAATTTTCAAGAATGTAATGAGCTAATAAGTTGCTACAAAATAAAAAAGCGCCGAAGCAAAGCCCCGACGCTTAAAAGGTACCAAAAAATGGTGTTTAAAATGGAAGATCGTCATCCATATCATCAAAGTTACTGCCTAACTCTACATTGCTAGACATTTGTGAACTTTGTGCGGCTGGTGTGCCTTGTCCAGGATTTTGATTTGCGGGACCTGAACCTCCGCTTCCTTTACTATCAAGCATGGTCATTTGTAACGCTTTGATTTCAGTGGTATACCTCTTTTGCCCCTGATTATCTTCCCACTGGCGGGTTTGCAAAGGACCTTCAACATAGATCAAAGAACCTTTTCTAAGGTACTGCTGACAAATCTCTGCTAACCTGCCCCATGCAACCACACGGTGCCATTCGGTTCGTTCCTGGTATTCTCCATTTCCGTCCTTGTAGCGCTCGCTTGTGGCAAGGCTAAGTGTTGCAACGGCGGTATTAGCCTGGGTGTATCTTACTTCTGGATCCTGGCCTAGTCGGCCAATTAACATTACTTTATTTAGTGAACTCATTACGTATCCTGCTGTCTAATTAGTGTTTCGTTTTGCAAGGTAAGACTTAATTAAACCGAATGCCTTACAAAGAAATTTTTATCGAGCAAGGATCATTAAGTATTACTTAATGATATTTTTTGATCACTCTTCTGACCACCCAAATATCTTACGCACTCTTTTTAATGTAATGGCATGCTTTTCAGAGCCTTCTGTACCAAGAAGAAAAGCATAGGGCTTAAGTTCGGTTACACTTTCACAGAATATTTTAAGCATCCCCAGTGATGGAATTACCAAGAACATACCCGGAAGCCCCCAAATTAATCCTCCGGCAATTAATGAGAAAATGATGACCAGGGGATTTATGCGAACATACGATCCCGTGATATTTGGGGTAAGAATATTATTTTCGGTGAACTGGATAACAAAAAACTGGATGACTACCGCTCCGGCTATAGCTGGAGATTGAACAGCCAACACAAAAATGGCTACTATACCATATCCAAGTACGGTACCCAAATATGGAATAAGGTTAAATATCGCGGCTATTACGCCTAATAAAATCGGATACTTTACTCCTATTAATTGAAAACCAAGGGAGTTTATTACTACTAAAATCAGGCAAACCACAATCAACCCTTTGAGGTATTTTGGCACTACAAACGCTGCCTTATTTATTACTTCTTGCGCAGTAACTTCATTTTCCTTTTTTACCACCATTGAAATAAAATCCCTGAACTTGTCTCTATAAAATAGAAGCAGGAAAGTATACACCGGGATAAGTGCTAATGCGATAACAGTATTCCTTCCAGCCTCAATCAGAGACCCAAAATAATCTCCTGAAAGACCGGCTGTAGTCAGGATAGAATTCTGCTGCTCAACGGGTATCCCCATAACATCTACAATCCACGTTTGCAGCGACCTGATATTTAGGGCAATCTGATCTCTTAGTTGTGGCAGGTCATCACTAAAGCGATCGAAAAGCTGTGCTATAACTATAATGACTCCTAGTATTATGGCCATAAAACTGAGGATCACCACAAAGTTGGTAGCTATCCTGGGCAACCTTTTTATCTCCAACCATTGTGCTGCGGGATAGAGTAAGTATGCCAAAAAGATGCTGAAGAATAAAGGTACTAAAAGCTGCTTGGTTATACTCAAAACGGCTACCACCGCAAAAATGAGCATAATCCTTACCAGATACCGGACGGAAATGGGATAATCGTGTGCCTTCATATCCCGACCAAGTTAATCCTTTAGTGAATAAATCTCCGTTGCTAAACTGTAAATTGTTGTAGGTTAGTCTCGTACTAAAACAAACTGTTGACGATCAGCATACCTTACCTTATCAAAAAAGTCTTTTAACTCATTGAAGTTCTCCGGCTCTATTTTTTTCTGCATAATCGAGAAGGTTCTGTAATACACCAACTCGCCTTCTCCTAACTCTTCAAAATCTGCAGAAAAATCGCCAAACTCATTACTGTACTCAACATCAGCTGGCGCTGACTCTATCGAAAACCCATCCGGAGTTTTGAACACTATAGAATCAGATTGCATAAAGGTGTATGGTAAATAAACAGGCTGCTCTCTTTTTTCATCATCATCCAGGGTAAAAAACCAACGATTCATTTTATTTACCGGTACAAAAATTCTTTTTTCTGATGCCTGTGTGTAGTTAGCTAGACGGGCTTTAAAACTATATGCCGAATAATCATCTCGGGTATTTATATCATCAAAGCTGTACTCGATTACGTTCGTATTGTCTACCCCTATCTCATCTTCTATCCACTCCTCTCGTTCCTTTTCTGAAACCGGAAGTATATCCATTAAAAGGTAATCCTGAAGTATCCCTTCCCTTTTAGTTTCATTTTCGATGATTGTTGAACCGTCTTCAGCAATGTTTACAAAATAATTACTGGTGGATAGATTGGCTGAATACTCATACGATGGCGTTTCAATTACTTCTCCACCTTCTTCAGTAACCAGGAGCGCATACTTACCTTCATTGTCTGGCCCAATATGATTTGGTGGAAAATATTTGCTGGTACACTCAAGCCACATTACCTCACCGTTCTCCAGAGTGACTTTTAGGATCACATGATTGAACTGATTACTCGGAAAATCAACATTCATAAACTGGTCATTGATACCCCTGTAAATAAGTACGCTTTCTGCTTTAATGCCCGCGTATTCAAGTATTGCATGCATATAGTTAGTTAATGCCTTACAATCTCCATAGCTATTTTGGAACACATAATCTGCTGTAAATGGCTTCCAACCTCCTATCCCTAGCTGTATACTTACATACCTTGATCGATCCTGTAGGTGATTAAAGAGTACTTTTACCTTCTCCTTTTCAGAGGTTATTCCTTCTATTAAAGCGTCTACTTCCCTTTTAGCTTCTTCCGGAAGTTCACGGGTATCTTTAGCAAGCTCATAATACCATTTACCAAAGGCTTTCCATGTTGATGCATCCCCATGTGATTTTTCCATTTCAAATCTCCCCGGAGCAACCTCTACTATTGGTAATATCTCAGAGGATGGAGGTCCGAGGCTCTCTTGTTCTATTGACATAGAATTCTCAATGCTCCAGGTATAAACCTTCGACTCTCCAATTTCCTCCACTATGGGTTCGGTATCCATATTTTTATTGAAGTACCTAACCCCAGTATTCCCCTTGTCTATTAACGTGAAGTTAGCTTTCTCTACACTTTGACCTAATCGTTGAGGTCTCCAATCCGGCAGATTTAATAATCCATTGTATTCTTTTTCATACTCATATTCTATGGTGTAAGGAAATCTGCTATAGGGCAATTCAAGCACTTTTACACGCGTATCAGAAAAGAAAGTAGAGCCCCAGGAAGTGCTATAGTCATCAGCATCGCTCAATGAGTATCTTCGAATTATCCTTCCGTCCTTATCCCTCACATTGGCAACCAAATAATTAATAGAGGTAAAATCGTTATAGAATAGAACTACATCGGAGAGGTCTTTATAATCTTTATCGTAAATAGTTACTGCTTTCTGAACCTTATAAATCGCTTTTGACGGACTCAGAATTTCGAGCGATGTATTGCTAAGACGCACTGTGGAGTGGGCATTCAAGGCAAGAAGAAGATTACTTTTGGAGTAATCTCCATACCCAATATTAGCTGTTTTTTTAGGAGCAGAGCACCCTAGAATTAATAGAATTACTGCTGCGATTTTTAACTTATCCATCTGCCTGTTTCGTTAGAACAATGTTAGCATCAAGCATAACTGCCATCTGGTCGTACATTTTTTTAAGCTCAGTATATTCACCGGGCATAAAACGGTACTTCTTTATCCGAAAAATGTAATTCATCATTACCGTGTTTCCCTCTGCCTGAGTTATTCTTCTAAACTCTGCAGAATTATCAGGTAACCTATAGAGTATAGATTGAGGTAATTCATCTACAGTCCAATCTTCTGGAAACGTAATCGTATACACAAGGTTTTGAGAGAACGGGTAATCATAATCAACAGGAAATGATCTGTTTTTCTTTTTGAATGGGTTTTCTCTCTTTCCGATAATCATAGGATTGATGTAGAGAACCTCCGAATCCATATTCTCTTCAACATGAAAATTTATTTCTAAATCGAAAGATTCGTCCAATACATCTTTCGTAATCTTTACTGAGTCGATTACATAGTTATCGGGCATTTTTAATATCTCATCCTGTACACTTTTTGCCATATCAGATCCGTCTACTTCTTCCCTCCTGTTATATGCAAGATATCCCTTGTTAGATAACTTGAGGTTACCGACGAAACCGTCATCAGTAACCTGGATATTCACCTGGCATACTTCACTTGTAGCAACCCTGTTATCAACCGGAACCCACAACTCTTCATCCGGATAGATAAGTAAACCTTCTCCATTCAGCACTTCCTGAGGCAGTAAATTATAAGGTAGCTTATCATCCGTTGCGTCTAGCAGATAATAAAGTCCATCCACTTCTGCATATGCAATAGTGTGATTGAATTGAATAGTTCCAGGAAATGGACGAATTATCTCCCCATGAGAACGCGTGCTTACAATTACCGGGTGTGCCTCTAATCCTACGCCCCTTAGAAAATCCACAAGGATAAGATTTATCGACGTTCCGTTTCCCGTTCCTTTTTCATAAACATCTTCAGGTTTTTCGAAAGACCAAAGCCCATAGTTCCTATCCCATGCCATCACTTCTGAAACGTGATTATATACCTTGATTAATTTATCAAAATCGGAGTCAGAGTCCTCAACAATTCCTGCTACTTTGCTTTTTACCCACCTTCCATTTAATCGTTTTCCAAAATCTTCATCCCCCAGCATATCATTAACTAAACCTTCCCATGTGGTCATGTAGTTCTCACCTAAAGAGTACGGCATCTGAATAGAGGCGAGTTTATATCTAATATGCGATAGGTAATCTAAAGAAGCCTTCATATAGGGCTCTCCCTTAATTGCTGGAAGGTCTTTCATTGCATAGTGATACTCCGTCCCAATGAATTCCAAACGTTCAGTTGAGCCTATATTGGCACTTCTGATTGTAATATTATCGTTATATGTTTTTTGTTGATTTATCTCGTATAGATGAAATCCCCGGCTAACAGTTAAAAAATTAAACCATTCCGGTATCCTGGCTTTGTATTCACTCCATATAACAGGAATATCCGATTGGAACACCCAGTCTGGAAAATCAAGTGGATTATTTGAAACTATTTCATAAGAATATTCAATCACGCTGCCTTTTTTCAACCCAGGAATAGTGAATTTAACCTCGGAGGTATACTCTGAGATTTCTTCTACAAAACGATCCCTCCGCCCTACACTTTCTTTTATAACCTTACCACTTTCATCCAGGATATGACTTTCGGCCTTAATCCGATTGACCTCCTGAGGGTTATTTGAGTTATCATTTCTAAATCTAATAGAAATACCTCCTTGGTCGAGGCCTTCATCTGTAAGTATTTTTATTCGGACATGCCTCTTTATGGTAAGCCTAAATTCATTATTCAGAAACTGAAGGTCGGACTCTCCAGTTGAAAAAAGCGTTACTGCACTTGCTGTCGAATCTTTATCATAGACCTCCATTTCGAGGTGTTCTTGAGGAATATCCCCAAATTTAAACGTTTGAGATTTTATCCCAGTTGATAGTAAAAGTAATAGAGTAATTAGGAGTAGTCGTATCATTTCTTAAGCCCTTGTAATTGATGAGCTAAAATACTTTTTGCTCACAATAATATAAATCAAGTAGCCCTCAAATTGATACATATCTTGAGGTATTTTTATTCAGTCCCCTCTCTGTCTCGTGATAATAATACTGGCATCTATTGTTGCCATCATTCGATCATACATACTCTTTAACTCTCCATATTCTCCTGGCATAAAACGATACTTCTCAATTCGTAAAATATCGTTCATTATTACCGTATTTCCATCTACCTGTATTAATCTCTGAAACTTCCCTCCATTATTTGGCAATCTGTGAGTTATTGGCTCTGGTAACTTATCTACAATCCACCCATCTGGGATTGTAAGTGAATAAACCATGTTTTCCGAAAATGGAAAATTGTAATCGACAGGGAAATATCTCTCATTTTTTATAAAAGGGTTTTGCCAATCTCCGATAACCATGGGATTGAAGTATAGAACTTCAGAATCCAAATTCTCCTTGATATGAAAATCTACTTCTACACCGAAAGATCCATCCAATACATCTTTGGCGATCCTAACAGAATCAATCAAATAGTTATCAGTAGTTTTTAAGATTTCTTCCTTTATACTTCTTTTAAGGGCAGAAGTATCAACCTTTATTCTCCGGTTATATGCAAAATAGCCCTTACTCGATAAATTGAGAGTGCCCTTAATACCTCTTTCTGAAATTTGAATATTGACGCTGCATACCTCGTTTGATGCCATCTTATTATCTAATGGAATCCAAAGTTCTTTGTTTGGATGAATAAGCAACCCTTCTCCATTTAGCACTTCAGGAGACAACAGGTTATATGGTAAATTTTCGTTTGTCGCGTCAAGTAAATGATATCCTCCATCTACTTCTACATATGCAATAGTATGATTGAATTGATCAAAGCCGGGAAATTCACGGGCTATTTCTCCATTCAAGCGGGTACTAATTATCACCGGATAAGCTTCTAAACCCGCAGCTCTTAAAAAATCGACTAGAATAAGATTAATGGAGGTACCATTCCCTGAGCCCTCTTCATACACCAATTCTGGTCTTTTGACCGACCAAAGCCCATATTCTCCATCCCATGTTATTGCCTTTGAAACATGATTATAAACCTCAACTAGCTTATCAAAATCAGTATCTGAGTTGTCAACGAATTCAGTTACTTCTTTTCCAACCCATTTACCATTCAATCTTTTTCCAAAATGATCGTCTTGAAGCATCTCGGTAATAAGCTCTGTCCAGGTGTATGCAAATTCTTCATAAAATCGATCGGGAAACTCTATGGAAACAGGTTGATATCTGATTTGAGATAAATAATCATTTGCAGTTTTCATGTAAGGTAATTCTTCAAAAGCAACGAGATCCTTCATTACCAATCTATATTCGCTCCCCTGTACCTGAAGCGTCACAAAGTCATCAAATGATACATAATCTGTATAGGATTCCTGTGTATTGATATGGTAGTCATGAAACCCTTTTGTAACACTTGAAAGTGTAAGCCAATCCGGAATACGAATTCTATATTCGCTCCACATCACCGGAATAGTATCCTGGAAAAACCAATCAAGAAGATCCCAGGGTGTTTCTGAGTAGATCTCATAGGAATACTCAAATATATCTCCCTTTTTTAGATTTGAAATCGAGACTCCTAATTCTGAGATATGACTCGACACCCTTTCCTCGAAGTAATCTTCTCTTGGAATTTCTCTTGTCACAAAAGAGCCACTTTCGTCTAATGAATAGCTCGCTGTTTTCAGATTTCTTATTCTCTGAGGAAAGTCAGACCAATTATTCCAAAACAGAATTGAGATATTTCCAAATGTCTGTTCTTCATCGGTAAGAATTTTTACCCTCTCATGTACCCTTGCCTTAAGAATAAACTCACCTCTACGAAAATCAATATCAGATTCACCTATCGCAAAGAGTACTACTGCACTTGCTGTTGGATCATTTTCATAAATCTGCATCTCCAAATGCTCACGGGGAATATCACCAAATGTATGTACCTGTGATCGAATCTCTCCCGATATCACTAGCAAGAGTATGGTAGTTAGTAGTTTATTTGGGCCCATAAATATTTATAAATACTTAAGGTAAACAACTTTATTCCTGAAATATTATATGAGCCAAGAAAAATAAATTTTCGTCAAAATTCCGGGAACCTTTTTTCTAAAGCTTACTAGAATGGATAACATTTAATGTAACACTTAACCTATGCCAGGCCTCTTACTGGCAATTCTATGCAACAAGAATTCAAATTTTAAAGCAGTATTATGAATTCGCACTCTCTCTCTGTCAATTCACATTCATCAAGCTTAGATACTTACGAGGGAACCTGGGGAAAAGCTCAAGCTGCCCATCTAACCAGAAGAACTCATTTTGGAAATAAAGTAAGTGATCTTAACCGTCTTCGAGCACTGGGCTCAGCCTCTAATGCAGTAAATACCATTGTAGATGAAGCTGCGGCCGCGATCTTGCCCGATGATCCTTCATGGTACAATTCCGGTAATTCAGGAGATATACTGGATATGTACGACATCCAGTTCCGTTGGATGGACCGCATGTACAATGGCGGGCTCATGGAGCGAATGCTCCTCTTTTGGAGTAACCACTTTGCTGTTTCTTATCAGAATATGAATGACCTCCCCGGCAAAGCGCCTAACAGCTATAGCAGCCACATGTACAAGTACTTCAAATTACTACAAACACATGGCTTTGGAGATTTTAAAGAACTGGTACGTCAGGTTAGTAAAAACTCGGCGATGGTTTACTACCTAAATAACTATAACAATAGCTCTGGTCAGCCAAACGAAGATTTTGCCCGAGAACTTCTTGAACTGTTTACTCTTGGGCCAAAAGACAAAAATGAATCCGACAATTATACTGAGGGTGATGTAGCTGAAGTAGCAAGAGCTGTAACCGGATGGAGAGTAAATGATGCTACCTTAGCTGGTTATTTCGATAATAGCCGATACGATGCTGGCTCAAAAACCATTCTTGGCCAGTCGGATACCTTCGACCTTGACGGGGTTATCGATTTAGTATTCGATCAAAAGCCGAATGAAGTAGCCTGGTTCCTATGCCGCAAACTCTATGTGTTCTTCATAAGTGCGGAGCCGGATAATAATGCGATTCAAAATCTTGCTGATCATTGCATTAGTGTGAACTTTAACATTGCGGAAGTATTAAAAAATCTTCTTAGCAGTGCCCACTTTTATGAAGACCGGTTTATGGGTTCTCGCATTAAAAGCCCCATTGAAGTATTCACCAGCTTTCTTCGCCAGTTGGAGATAGCCCCTTCTTCCGAAATCAAAGAGTACATTAGGCTAAGAATGCAGGAGTTAAATGAAGAATTACTCCGTCCTGAAACTGTATTCGGATGGTCAGGTTATAACCCTCCAGATTCTGATGGAACTCCTGGCCATTATACCTGGCTTAATACCAATTTAATGCCTTCGCGATGGGACAACCTTACCGATCTCATCTATGGATATGATGGTGGCGGAGATTTATATGATCCCATTAAAATCGCCGAAAAAGTATCGGACCCTTCCAACCCTTTTAGCGTAGCTGAAGATATTGCTGAACATGTACTTTCCCTCCCTCTTGACCAGGTAGGAATTAGAGAAGTAGAAGAAGATTTCGCAGGAAATCCTGATTTGGCGCCTGATTTAACAGGTTTTCCCGATTATAAAATCAACCTTTCCAAAATTCTGCTGGGTGATATCCCCTGGTACGAATGGACTGCAAATAGCGATGCCGAGGACAACCTTTTCTACGAAGATACCTTCGCAGAAAATCTCCGGCAATACATTTCATATCTCATTCAATTACCAGCTTACCAACTTATTTAAGGGAGACTCATCATGTGCAATAATCACAATCATTCTCACAAGAAAACTACCTCTAGTCGACACGGAAGCAGCCTGGAACATGGACATGCTCATGAACAGGATCACCAGTCATGGACCCGCAGAAGCTTTTTAAGCACCTTAGGTATTGGTGCTCTTGGATCTGGGTTTATGCTTGGCGGGCTCTCGGTAAATGCTATGGCCAGAACCAAGTTTCTGAACCGGCTATCTGCAGCAAATAACGATCGGGTGCTTATCCTTATTCAATTAGGAGGAGGTAATGATGGGCTGAATACTATTATTCCCGTTGAAAACGATGTGTATTTCCAAAAAAGGCCTACTATCGCCATCACCAAAGAACAATCTATTCTTCTAAGCGACGATATTGGTATGCATCCTTCCATGGCTGCACTACAGCCGGTTTGGGATAATGGGAATATGTCGGTTATTCATAACGTAGGTTACGATAACCAAAATCGGTCACATGCACGTTCTACGGATATCTGGACTTCAGCCAGTGATGAGAACATAAATCTTGGAACAGGATGGGCCGGGCGCTTCCTGGTTGAAGACAATCCAAGCTTCATCCTAAATCCTCCTGAATACCCATTAGGGGTACGCCTCGGTGGCTCGGGAACTCTATTCCAAAGCGAGTTTGGAAACCTTGGAGTTACTTTTGGAGGAGCAAGTCAGTTTGCTCAGTTCCTCGAGCAAGGTGGTTTTTACAATGAGGAAGACGTTCCGGAAAATGAATTTGGCCGCTCCCTCTCATTTGCCCGTAAAATCGCCAATTCATCCTTCAAGTACTTAGAAGCTATCCAGGGTGCAGCAGATAGCGCGACCAACTTAGTTGAATATCCAAATTCTGGGCTGGCGAATAGTTTATCTGTAGTGGCTCGCTTGATAAGGGGTGGACTTCAAACCAAAGTATTCCTGGTTTCAAGGGGTGGTTTTGATACCCATAATAATCAGGGAGGAACAGAAGGTGGTCATGCTGGCCTGCTTGCAGATATAGCAAATTCAGTGAATGCTTTTTATGAAGATTTAAAAGCAGATGAATTAGAAGAACGAGCCCTTACAATGACCTTTTCTGAGTTTGGGCGAACGTTAGATGAAAATGCATCACAAGGAACAGATCATGGATCTTCTGCACCGGTTATGCTTTTTGGACCGGTGAACGGAGGCCTCTATGGCGATCATGCAAACCTTACCGACCTGGACAATTCAGGTGACCCTATATATAGCATCGATTATCGCTCTATCTACACTACCATCCTCAATAACTGGTTTGAATTGGAAGTAGACGATACCGAAACGGTATTGCAAGGAGAGTTCCAGGATTTAGGATTTGTAAACAAATTGCCGGTAGGAACTGAAACCAGCAGGAAACCTTCCACATTCAGTTTACATCAAAACTACCCTAACCCATTCAATCCAACCACAAATATCTCTTTCGTTCTGGCTCAGTCAGAACCGGTTACGCTACGAGTTTTTGATGCGAGAGGAGCACTTGTTCAAACCCTCGTTAATCGAACGTTACCCGCCGGCGAACACACTATCACTTTTGACGCAGGCTCGCTTCCTAGCGGGGTTTATTTATATCAAATTGAAACTCCTTCGGGCAACCAAAGCAAAAAGATGTCGCTCATTAAATAATCCGTCATGGCAAAAAAGCTACAAACATTCGCCTTAATTCTTTCCTTAATCAGTCTGTTCGCTCTTTCAAATTGTACTGTTGTAGACAGTATTGGAGGAGGTGATGATGATGAAACCGAAGTAACCCTTCATCCAATTCTCTTAAACGGACAATGGGGGTATATCAATAATTCCGGTAATATTGTAATTGAGCCCAATTATGATGAAGCCAGAGAATTCTCAGACGGTTACGCTGCGGTTCGGGTAGGGACCCAATGGGGATATGTATCCCGGGAAACCGGGACTCTTGCCATCCCTATATCCTTTAGCGTAGCAGGAAATTTCTCTGGTAACTTGGCTCCGGCTCAGCTTCCCGGGCAATCCTATGGATTTATCAACACTAGCGGAGATTTTACCATAACTCCATCTTTCGATTTTGCTGGCCCGTTTTCGGAAGGGTTGGCTGCCGTACGCTCTGACGGATTGTGGGGATATGTTTCCACCGATGGCTCTGTGGCCATTGAGTTAACCTTTAGCGATGCCCAACCCTTCTCTGAAGAAGTCGCTGCCGTGGAAACTTTTGAAGGCTGGGTATATATCGACAAATCTGGTTCAGAAACCATTAATCCAAACTTTCAAATTGCTGCAGCCGGGCAGTTTTCTGATGGGCTTGCCCCCATTCAAACAACGGAGGGTTGGGGCTATATCGATCGGTCCGGGAATCCGGTCATCACTCCTACTTATAACCAGGCTGGAGTATTCTCCCAAGGCCTCGCCTGGGTTATGGAAGAAGATTATATAGGGTTCATAGATAGTGAAGGTGAAATAATCATTCCCTTCCAATTTGCTGAGGTAAAATCGTTCTCTGAAAATATGAGTGCTGTCCGCTTAAGTGGAGACTGGTTCTACATCAACCGAAACTCCGGACTGATTACCATCAAAGAGCCTTTCTATGAAGCCGAAAGCTTTATCAATGGAATCGCAAGAGTGCGATTTGGCGAAGAAAACCCGCGTTATGGCTACGTGGATAAATCAGGGGAATATATTTGGTATCCAACTCGATAATTACAGAATCATGAAACGTTCGCTTTTATTCTTAGCTACTTTTTTTCTTGTATTTGCCTCATCCTGTGATGTAGTAGATAATATTACAGGTAATGATAATGACGATGAGGAAATTGTTAAGCTTTATCCCGTTCTCGTTGATGGAGAATGGGGATATATCAATGATAAGGGGGCAATGGTAATTGAACCTGATCTCCAAAATGCATATCCATTTTCTGACGGCCTGGCTGTAGTTAGAGACAGCTGGAGATGGAAGTATATGAATAAGAATGGTGAGTTTGTCATTGAAGAAGACTTCCAGGATATCCAACCATTTTCGGATGGAAAAGCCGCTGTTCGATTAAATGGGAGATGGGGATACATCAATAAAAAAGGAAATTTTTTAATTAACCCTAGATTTAGAGAATCTAATCCATTTTCAGATGGCCGGGCTTTTGTGAGAAGCCTGGATTACTCTGAGTATCTCTATATTGATGAAAACGGTAATAAAATCGAGTCCGTTAATACCCCTAATGAATTAGATAATATTGTTGAAAATGCCTTTTCGGATGGAAGAGCATTGGTTAGGGATGATGACTTATTTGGTTATATAGATCGAAGTGGTAGTACTATTGTAAACCTTCAATATTCCGAAGCCCTACCCTTTTCAAACAGGCTGGCTGCTGTAAGAGTCAGTGACCGATGGGGCTTTATTGATGGTAATGGAGCCGTTATCATTGCTCCACAATTCATCAGCGCCGGACGATTTGGAGATGGCCTGGCCCCCGCAAGAAGAAACAGTAACCTATTTGGATTTATAGATAGGTCGGGAAGCTTCGCTATATCTGAACAATTTGAAGAAGTACGACCCTTTACCGAAGAACGAGCTCCAATCCTTGAAAATGGGAAATGGACCTTTATTGATACCTCAGGAGATAAAATTACCGAAGCCAAATTTGATGAAGTTGAAGCTTTTTATAATGGGTTAGCCAGAGTTGTTATTTATGTGACTATTGATGAAGAAGTGACTGAACAATACGGATACATTAACAAATCTGGAGACTATGTGTGGTTTCCAACTAATTAATACTTTGCTTAAGCATAGTTGACTAAATAAATACGTAGGAATAAAGAGGCGCTTCGGCGCCTCTTTCATTTTACAAGAAATCGAAGAAGAGAATTAGGAGCGTACCCATCAAGCGGAATTCTACCTGTAATTGACCAGTGAGCACCATGCCTGAAATACCTCCTGCTATAATATCCTTCGTCTATTACATTTAGGTATGCATAATCAAAGCTGAAATAGAACAATTCTAGTCCTACCCCAAACGAGTAATAAGAAAGATCTTCTTCAAATTCTGCGGCGTTTTCATACCCTCCTCTCAAAGAAAGGGTCTCTAAAAAAATAACTTCGATCCCAACATGATACCACAACTGATCTCCCAGCCCTATAGATACATTTTGTTGCCCATCAAAGAACTCGAATGCGCCCCAGGATTCTATTAATTGCCTAAAAGCTGGAAGTGCCACAAAAGAGGTGTCGGTTGCAGTTATTTTCATTTCTTTTCTGACCAGCAACTTAGAAATATTGAATAGCAAACCAGCTTCAAATAAGCTAAACCCTCTCCATTTCATATCATTCGAATAGGCTAGCCCTGACCCAATCCTTAGCGTGGTAGGCAATGGATCGGAACTCCTTCGTGTTTGATACCTGATTGCAGCCCCAAAATCTGTCAATGAGACTCCAAAACCTGGCTTTAGTATATGTTTCTCATTTATTCTGAACGATGTTTTGTAAACAGCACCAAAATCAAAACTAAGGGCCATCTCATCCTCTAATCGACTATATGTCGCTTGAGAAACCAGTCCGGTTGTACTCATATAATTCAAACCTGCTCCCAGCCTTAATCCAGGATAAACTTCATAATTATAAACTCCGGTTACGTAGTATTCTTCACCTGAAATTCTTCCGATTCTCCTTAGTCTGTCTTCTAACAAAATCTGTTCTCCCTGAACCAATTTTCTAGTAACCAGCCCAAAAGCTGATCTCCCTTTTTTATAGCTCACTACCAAAGAACCGATTGAGTGCTCTCCCCCTCCAAAGCGTTCATACATACCCCTTACTTGTACAACATTACTGACCCCTACTCCAGCCGGGTTTATATGAAAATCACCATCTTTGCCCTGAAGAGAAACAGTGGCATTGCCCAAAGACAAGCTCTTAATGTTTGAATTCTGAATAGCGAATGGAAATGCAGTCAGGCTCAGTTGAGCGTAAGAAAAGGCAACCAGAAAGAGTGTAAAGAATACAGTTAGGAAAAACTTCATTTCAATGAGTTAATTAAGATCTACTGTATCCTTTTACATAGGCTTATCCGGGATAATTATTTGTCTTGCTAATAGTAACAAATTCCTGAACTCAAATTTGTTACTATTTCAAATATCCTCAAATAAATGAAAGGGGCAACATGCACATCATAAAGGAGAAATTCCTTTAGGTTAGCACCAGGCGATGTTATAGCATTTGATCTTACTCTAATAAAACCTAAAACCGGGATCTATTCCGAGGTCTCTTTTTTCAATACCACCAGGCCATTGGTGGAAGCATGCTTCGCTTCAAAAAGCTTCTTTATATCCTGGTACTCTTCTTTGGGATAATAATAGGAAGCAAGATTAGTAGTTGATAAAAAGGTCAACATATTACCTGATACACTTGACATAAAGCGATAATACCCGCCTTGATTTGGCAAGACAATTTGGATGGTTTCCGGCATTTCTTCTACCACATATCCTTCAGGCAGCTCTACTCTAACCATATGCTGTGAGTTATATGGGAAAGAAAATTCAACTGGAAACTTTCGATCTGCTTTTTTGAACGGACTTTCTGGTTCACTTAGAAAAAGAAAGGGATCCAAATAAATGATATCGTTGTCCAGGCTCATTCCTTCATCCATCTTGAAAGAAAGGTCAACATTATAGGTTACGCTTTCTGTTAGATTCTGAAGGTTACCAAAAGAAGCTGAGTCGACACTGAGGTCTTCCAATTCATCGTATTTTTCTTCCCAGTAAGAAGCAAAGTTTAATCGATCCACTTCTGTTCTAAGTTGTTCAGAAAAAGCTCCTTTTGTGCGGGCTGAAATCTCGACTGTTATGTGTGAAGTATCTTTCAAGGAATAACTCATACTTAACCTTTCAGAAGTATTTTCAATCGGGTAAGAGAGTAACCAGCCATAAGAGTCATCATCTCTAATTACCAGCGCATTTCTATACAGCAATTTAGGATGAGGAAACGTGTACGACCTTAACCCTGAGGAAGCGTCAATTATAAATGCACTATTTTCTAATTCTACTACAGCTACAATCATATTAAACTGATTGATGAGCGAATAGTCAGTAAGAACCGTACCGTTACTTCTTGTGCTTACTAATGCCGGACTCGCATTAAGCCCAGCTTCTTTGAGCATTTCAACCAAAAGGAGATTTATATCAGCGGTATTCCCCGTCTTTTCTTTAAACGTATCTCGAATCCCCTTTTCTGTTACTAAACGATGATAGCCATCCCACTCTATATTGTTAGTGAGGTAACTATAAATAGCCTCTACTTTTTGCATTTCATCCATTCCCTCTTCAAGAATCGATGCTAACAAATCCCTGATATCCCCATCTAATCGCTGTTTTCCAAAATCCCCTCTTTCGTTTAGTTCTTTGGCGATATTGGCCCAGCTTTTAAAAAAACTATCCCTGGTCCCTCCAGGTAAATTCACCGAGTTTAACTGAGTAATTACTTCAGAGATATGATCGTCCCGGTTTATTAAATACGGAAGATTTTCAACGGGAGGTAAATCCTTTTTAGCTAACCTGATACTTTGGGACCTTACATTATTCACATACCGGGCAACTCTTTTGCTTTCATTTATATGTAGCGTATCACTCATCCCTCGAAATACCATTTGATAATCAAGAGAAGCGGGTACAACCATTTCTATTTCACTCCACTCAACCGGGATATATTCATGAAACTTCCAATCCGGCATATAGAAAGGGTTCCCCATTATTTTCTTATACGAATATTCGATGATCACACCTTTATTTAACCCTGGCATAGTGAATTTTTTCACTTCATACTCATCTCCTTCTTTTGAAGTAAAAATATCCCTTCTACCTACCTTGTTTTCATCGATGGATCCATCTTCGTTTAGGATATATGTAACAGCCTTTATACTTGAAACAGATTGATCAGCGGGTTTATAAATTGGTATTTCAATATCACCATACTCGAAACCATCATCCGTTATGATCTTAATTCTTTTATGGTAGCTAAGAATGCAGTTATAATCAGAATCAAACTCTACAAAACCCTTTTCGAATAGCACCACAGCCGAAGCTGAACTATCATAGGAAAGATCATAGGCAGTAAAATCCTCCACACTTACATCCCCAAACTTCTTGGTTTGGGCAAACATCGTAGTTGTGAGCAGGATTATTAGCAGTGTAAAACTTAAAATCCTTTTCATGCTCTTAATGTTTAGTTATCCGTTAATGAACTTACCCCCGGTAAATCTTTTCCTTCGAGGTATTCCAGGCTCGCTCCGCCTCCCGTCGATACATGTGAAACCTGGTCGCTAAACCCAGCTTGCTTAATGGCCGAAGCCGAATCTCCTCCTCCAATAATGGTTGTAGCTCCAAAATTGGTAGCTTCAACCAAAGCCTGAGCTACCGCATTAGTACCCTCTGCAAAGCTAGGCATTTCAAATACTCCCATTGGGCCATTCCAAAGTACGGTCTTAGCCGACTTTATCGCATTACCAAAAGCTATTGCCGATTGAGGACCAATATCGAGTGCTTCCCATCCGTCTTTAATATTGTCCTCATCAACTACTTCCTGGTTAGCATCATTATTGAAATCATCTGCGATAACAAAATCGAAAGGAAGCATCAGGTTAACGCCTGCTTCCCTGGCATCATCCATTAGTTTTCTTGCGGTTGGAACCATTTCTTCCTGTAGTAAGGAGTTGCCTACTGATTTTCCATTAGCAACCAGGAAAGTGTACGCCATACCCCCTCCAATAATGATTGTATCCACCTTGGTGATCAGGTTTTCAATTACAGGGATTTTATCTGATACCTTGGCTCCACCTAAAATTGCTACAAATGGACGACTAGGATCATTAACACTATCGCTCAAATACCGAATTTCTTTCTCTAGTAAATAACCGGAAGCAGATGGCTGAAGAAATTGAGTAACTCCTGCTACCGAAGCATGAGCTCTATGGCTACTTCCGAATGCATCATTAACAAATACTTCAGCATGGCTTGCCAAGGCTTTAGCAAATGCCTCGTCATTATCTGTCTCCTCCTTATGGAAACGAACATTTTCAAGTAATACTACATCTCCAAAATCAGCTTGGTCAATAACAGATGAAGCAGCTTCCCCAATACAATCTTCCGCAAAATGTACATTTGCATCAATCAGGCTGGCCAGGTGATCGGCTACGGGTTTCAATGAAAATTCAGGCTTTCTCTCCCCTTTTGGTCGCCCAAGATGAGAAGTAAGAATTAATAAACCACCTTCATCAATTACATGCTTTATTGACGGCAGTGCCTGTACTACCCGATTGTCATCAGTAATTTTTCCATCAATAATGGGCACATTGAAGTCGACACGCATTAGTACTTTCTTGCCTTTTACATCAATATCGTTGAGAGTGAGTTTTGCCATAATTTTTTTTGTAAGGGGTTTACTATTTGTCGGTCTTACAAGGAAAGGTACAACCTTTATTACTTCGAGCATAGGCACTTAGCGGCCTGCTAGATGCTTTTTGTCGAAAAATTTCGGTTATTGTACTTGGGTATTTTACTGTTTAACAAACATAAGGGTATAGTATTTATGAAGTTTTGGGTACTATTCTGCTCTTTGAGCTTATTGTCTGGTGCAGCTTTTGCACAAAATTTAAATGTAGTCAGCACCTCTCCCGCTGACGGTGACTTTAATGTTGACACAGATTCTGTAGTTATCACTTTCGATAAAAAATTAGACTACAGCTTTTTCTATGACTCAACCGAATCAGAATTCAATTTCTTTATAGCTCCTGACGATTCTGTCCATTATTTGGGCGTCAGCCTAAGTGCAGACAGCATGTCTGCGATATACTATGTGGATTTAGGTGAGAACACCGATTTCACAGCATACTTATTAGATGGGAAATCTACTGATCAAAGCTATTTAGAAGATCCTTACATCTTTCAATTCACAACGGCTGCCGATACTGGCCAGTTTGTTATTGAAGGGACTGTTGATCAGGATGCATTGGCGAAAGTGATTGAGGAATATCCTTACGAAGATATCTTCGTGGCACTCGCTTATGAGCCTGTTGTTTTTGGTGAAGATGATGATGATAGTTCGGAAGTACGTGCCATTTTCTCCACATTAGTAGATAGAGAAACCGGTGATTTTTCCATCCCGAGGGTGAGAGAAGGTGAGTATTATCCAATGGCATTTGACCTGTTTGGAGAGGATGAAGACGAAGAAGGCTTCTTCCCTCTTTTCTATTTCTATGATGTGGATGACGACTTTGAACCAGATGCTATCCAGGTTGATGCTGGTAGCACGGTAAACGATACCTTGAGTGGAGTAAATCTGGTTAGATTTGAGATTCTCCCATTCACCTTCCAGGAAGCCATTGAAAGGGCAGATTCTACAATTGCTGACCTTGAAAATGAAATATCAATTCTAGGTGGCGTCACATTCTACGCTTCTGATTTTGGTGATGCTGACTTCGAGGAAGACAGTTCAGAGATGGCTGGAAAAGCAAAATTCGGTAGCCTGGGGATGAATCGATTCCCTTCGGCAGAAGCGCATGATGAACATGATGGTGACGACCCTCTTGATATCATAAGTTTTCCATCTGGTTACCAATTTGAATGGAGTATTTTTGGATACGATGCCATTAAAGATTCCGTAGTGAATATTATCGTCACCCCATTTGATTCATTTGTAACTGGTTATTTTGGTGAAGACGATACAGATTTACCAGATACGGTAACTTTTGACACTTTCGATCCGCTTCCTGAAATATTTATTGATAGTGATTCCGCGGCATATATTATGGAAGAAAACGGTGGATGGGAATTCCGAGAACGGTTCAGTGGCTACCATAGCTATTGGGAAATGGAACTGGAGGCTCTACATAACTACTGGGATTTTGAGCCCGATCCGACTACTGATGCGCCGGTCATGTGGATCGGTAGATATCATGGAAGTACTTATGACCCATACTCTGGTTTTGAAGAAGAAGGGTATTTCAATATTTACCTGGACATTGAAACTGGTGCGGTCCTGCACGTTGATTCACTCATTGGCAATCCTTTGGAATTAGCGCTCATTACTTTTGATGAAGCGTTAGAGCTTGCAGGAGATATGATTGACAGTCTTGGTACTGATGTTGTGATCGTTGGAGGGAATACGTTCTACACAAACGCCTTCTTCCTAGAGGATGACGACGACGATATGGAACTAAAAGCAAATCCGAACAACCCATTTATGGCTAGTGATGGCCATGATGATGATGGGGATGGAGAAGATGATGATGAAGTCTTCCCTTTTGGTATCCTGGATGAGCCAACCGGTGAACAAGTCTACTGGAATATTTTTGGGTACAATGCCGTAAAGGATTCGGCTTTCTCAATAGGCGTATCGGTATCTGAGATTGAGTTCTCGGGCTATCTTGGTATTGATGAAACAAATCTTCCTGATACAGTAGATTTTGCTTCCATTAAACCACTTCCTGAAATGTTCATTGATAGCGATTCCGCTGCTTATATCATTGAAACCAATGGTGGTTGGGATTTCCGGGAAGAATTCCATGGAGATTACAGCTTCTGGGAAATGGAATTAGAAGCACTGCACAATTATTGGGAGTTCGGTCCAAATCCAACTGAAACTGCTCCTGTTATGTGGAGAGGCCGATATCATGGAACTTCCCTTGATCCATTTACTGAGTCCTACTTTGAGGCCTACTTAGATATCTACATCGACATAGAAACGGGCGAATTACTCTTTAAGGATTCTTTATATGTTGACGTGATTGATTCCGCTTTAATCACTTTTGGAGAGGCACTTGATCTTGCTCAATCTGTTATAGACAGTCTTGACAATGACCCTGTCATTCTTGGAGGAGCTACCTTCTACCTTTCTGCAGCAGCCTTTGATGGTAGTACTGATGGAGAAGAAGATTTCAAAACAGTTCCGGGAGGTATCTTTACAAGCAGCGATGGGCATGATGGTGAAGACGATGATGATGGAGGTTTCCCATTGGACTTCCTATCTGAACCAAGCGGTGAACAAATAGAATGGGAAATATTCGGGTATGACGCTGTTAAAGATTCCGCCTTTACAATCAGTGTTTCTTTCTTTGAAACAGAATTTCAAGGCTATATAAGTGAAGAAGATGCGGAATTGCCGGATACTGTTTCCTTTTCGTCATTTAAAGAAATACCGGAGTCCTTCATAGATAGCGATTCTGCTGCTTACATTATCGAAGAAAATGGAGGATGGGAATTCCGCTCAGAGTTCGAGCACGAGGACGGTTTCTGGTCCATGGACTTACAAGCAATTCATGAGTACTGGTTATTCCCACCAAACCCAACGGTAGACGCTCCAGTAATGTGGAAAGGCTCCTATTTTGGATTAGGCTTTGATCCAATTTCAGAAGAATTCTATGCTGGGTATTTCGTGATCTACCTTGATATGGAAACGGGGGAAATCCTATTCACAGATTCTGAAATATCGACAGGCCCTGGAGACTCTCAAATCACCTTTGATGATGCGGTAGGTCTGGTAGACACCCTGCTTAACAACCATCCAAATGACCTTGAGTTAGTTGGTGGTGTAACAAGATATACCAATGGATTTGTCATTTTTAAGGAAAACCCAAATCTTCAAAACGAGCGCTTCCAAAGTAAGCTAACTGCTTTTGCAGATGAAGATTCTTCCTTTACTATAATGCCCGACGGGTATGCATTTAGTTGGGAACTATTTGCTTATGACCCGGTCAAGGATTCGCTTCTATTCATCAATGTAACAGAGTTCGACGTTGTCGAAATGTTCTACGCCGGTGAAGAAGATTTTGAAGAACCTGTTGAATTTGATGATGTAGACCCTCTTCCATTTACGCACATAGATAGTGACTCAGCAGCTTATCTAATGGACGAGGCTGGAGGATATGCTTTTAGAAGTAGTCTTGAGGATTCAGATCTTCCGTGGACCTGGGAAGCAGAGCTACAGCTCCTTCACAATTACTGGGAGTTTCCTCCAGATCCTACACCTGATGCTCCTATAACATGGCAGGTTAACTATTATGCCTGGGCATTTGATAATGAAAGCAGTGAGTTCCTGGAAGATTCCCTTACCATCATACTTGATGCTGAGACTGGTGATGTACTATATCAATCCGTGATTGTATCGAATGAGGAAGAGAATGTGGCACCTACTGAATTCAGCTTGTCGCAGAATTATCCAAATCCATTTAACCCAACTACTACCATCCCATTCTCATTAAGAGAAGCTTCTAGAGTAGAAATCAGCATCTATTCCATCCTGGGTCAGAAAGTAGCAACCATTGTGAATGAGCAGTACCCTGCCGGTTCGCATGCGGTTAGATGGGACGCCAGAAACCTGGCAAGTGGAATGTATATTTACAGGATGCAGGCAAAAGGTTTTACGCAAACCAAGAAGCTGATCCTACTTAAATAACCGTCCTTTAATCTAATTAGGCCCTGCATCTCAATGAGATGCAGGGCTTTTTTTATTCGGACATTTTTTTGATCACAATAGTAGGAGTCTCCTTTCCGGCGGCATCAATAATGGACTTCACTTTCGCATAATCAGAGAGAGCAAAATTAGTATCCAGCATGATCAGCTTTCTTTCTATCGATAATCCGCTACTTAAATTGAAGAAAGAATCGGTATAATTAAATCTCTTCCCGGGGATTGTTATCGTAGTTGAGCCTGGCAAATCATCTGGCACATAGCCTTCAGGAAGGGCCATTTTAAAAGACAGGGTTCTTCGGGCTGGATAGGGAAACTCTACAGGGTATTTTCTCGGAGTATTTTGAAACTGTGTAATATTCAGATACTCGAAGCCTATCGGTTGCACATAAAGTAGTTCTCCTAATTCATTTTGAGATGGATTTGACCATTCAAAACGTCCTTCGATGTTTACTTTAGGCTCAGTAAATGTAGGATATGTAATCACTACACTATCAACCTCAACATCTTCGTCGAATAACGAGATCATTCTTTGTGCAGCTAAGGAGTCCTCTTCATATAATTGCAAATAGGTGATGGCATCATAGCCTTCAAATTGAGCCTGGAACGAACCACTTATAGAACCGCTCTCCTTTAGCTCAGCCCGTACTTCTAAAGAACTTGATGTTCGGTAACTGTTTTCTACCTTTGCCCAAATGCCTCTCCCATTCAAAACCACTAATCCCTCTCCATTTATGTTCTCCATTGGAAGCATCACATTAGGTATGGGTGAAGAGCTGTCTAAAAAGTGAACTGTGTTATTAATAGTAACACGGGTTATGATCTTATTGAATTGATCAGATAACACATATTCTTTTAGGAGTTCTCCATTATCACGAGTACTAATGAAAACCGGATCAGCAAGGATTCCAATACTTCTTAGTAGCTTTATAAACAGCACATTTAAAGACGTCCTGTTCCCTGAACGATTCCTATTTACCTCCCTTAGGTCTTCATAGATAAAGGAAAAATCTCCCTGTTCTTTTTCAAAATCAGTTATATAGCTAAATATGCGTTCAATTTTATCAAGATCAGTAGCCAGGTCCTGGGTCAAATCCTCGGCTAATTCTATACTCCAGGGTTCTGGTTCAATCGCTCCTCCAACCCTGGGACTTTCTTCAACTTCTTCGGCAAAACTATCCCAGCTTTCGGTATAAGTGTCATTTATTTCATACTCGGGTATACTCATTCCTTTATACTGAAGAAAAATAAACGATCGATAATTTTCGATAGAACGGATATATGGTTCTTCTTCAAGAGCTGGTAAATCCTTAAGAACCCATCTAAATTCTTCAGCGGGCGAGGCCAATCGTAGTTTTCGTCCTCTATTCCCCGAATAACCGCTACTATTCACCGAGGTATTATAGGAGATAGAAGATTTTGTACTCTTAACTTCCTGGATATCTGGCTCCCGGTTAAGATTCTGAATCAGGGTAAACCTTAGATACACGGGGATTTCAGCAACGAACTCACTCCATTTTACAGGAATCTCATTATGAAAGTACCAGTTTGGGAGCTGATAGGGTCCACCTAAAATCTTTTCAAACCTGAAATCAATAATACTTCCTTCCCGAACATTTGGAATGGTAACTTTTATATTTTTCCAGTTCCCTACATAATCTTCTTCAAAATAATTGTCCTTGCTTAATTTCGTTTTTTGAACCTTCCCTCGTTCGTCGAGATTATAACTAAAGGCTTCTATCTTAGTAAATTCCTGTCCATCATCCTCATAATTATATCTGAGGCTAATATTTGCATAGTTAAGGGCTGCATCGTTGTTAATCTTAATTCTCCAATGGCGGATATATTTGTAGTCCAAATCATCTTCTACCCTCAACTCACCATAATCGAATAAAACTACTGCTTCGTGTTCAAGTTCATGAGGTTCTAACTCCCAGTCTTCAGAAGAAATCCTACCAAACTTTTCTGGTTGTGCTACTACCAAGTCCTGAGCAAGAAGTAGGAAAAGTAAGAAGCATGCTATTCTCATAATGTGTTTTGCATGTTGGTTCAGGTTTATATGACTCTTAAGCTTAAAGTATGGAATTGTATTTACCAAATCCCATCTCGCTACGGCTGACTTTCTTTCGGTTATTAAGTATTTTCTCAAAAATTTGAATCTGATTATGCCAACCCTTTATCTCGATCACGCAGCCACCACTCCTCTCGATGAACGTGTACTCGAAGCGATGCTTCCCTTTATGACGGAAAACTACGGGAATGCTAACTCAGCTCATCACCTTGGTCAAAAAGCTAAAGTAGTTGTTGAAGACGCTCGTGAAAAAGTAGCCCATTTAATAAATGCCGATCCTGCAGAGATCATTTTTACCAGTGGAGGAACCGAAAGCGACAATGCGGTAATAAAGGGGGTAATGGCAGTAGCCGGGAATAAAAATGAGCTGGTTACTTCTCATCTAGAGCACCATGCTGTACTCCACCCTATCGAAATGGCAAAGATGAATGGGTTCAAACCTGTGTTTGTAGAACCCGAAGAATGTGGCAGGATAACAGCTGAAAAAGTTGAACAGGTAGTTACTGAAAACACAGCACTTGTAAGCCTGATGCATGTGAATAATGAAATTGGCTGCATCAATGAAGTAAAAGAAATTGCTACACTTTGTAGCGAAAAAGGTATCCCCTTTCATTCCGATACCGTTCAAAGCCTTGGGAAAATCCCCATTGATGTAAAAGAACTGGGATTAGATTTCCTAAGTGGCAGCGCCCATAAAATTTATGGCCCTAAGGGGATTGGGATCATGTATGTGAAGAATGGTTCCCGATGGATTCCCTGGATGACTGGGGGCTCGCAAGAAAGGCGCCGAAGGGCTGGTACTATCAATGTGCCTGGAGTTGTTGGCTTTGCCAAAGCCCTTGAGTTATCGATAAGCGAAATGGAGCAGAATACGGCTCACTACAAGCACCTTCGTTCTCTCTTGATTTCCGAACTGGATAATAGGCTCAGTAGCTGCAGCTACTCTATTAATGGAAATGATGAAAATGGAGTACCACATATTGTAAACCTGTCGTTCACTGATGATCAAAACCATGGTATTGATGGTGAGATGCTGCTTCTCAACCTTGATATTGAAGGTATTTGTGTATCGAATGGATCTGCATGCACTTCCGGGGCTGTAGAGCCTTCTCATGTTCTTACAGGGCTTGGTATTGATGAAACTTCTGCCAAGTCCAGTATCAGGATAAGCTTTGGTAAGAAGAATACACCTGAAGACGTCCATTATTTTGTAGAGAAGCTGGACGCCGTGCTTACCCGAATGTTCGACCTCGTGCAATGAAACACGTTTGTGTGTACTGCGGGTCTCGCATACCCAAAAATTCGGATTTGGTAGACCTTTCATCCAGTCTCGGTAAAGAGTTGGCAAAAAACGGATGGACGCTTGTTTATGGAGGTGGAAAAGTAGGCACCATGGGCATCATCGCCGATGCAGCATTGGGTGAAGGCGGAGAAGTAATTGGAGTAATCCCTACTCACTTAAAAAAAGCGGAAGTAGCCCATGAGGGCTTAACAAAGCTCTATGAAACTCAGGACATGCATACCCGGAAAGCCCTACTGGAAAATCTTTCGGATGTATTTGTGATAATCCCTGGAGGTTTTGGCACACTGGATGAGTTCTTTGAAATCCTTACCTGGAAACAACTTGGTATACATAACAAGCCCATTATCCTTGTTAATAAATCTGGATACTTTGATGGATTGACACAGTTTTTTAAACAGTCTATTGAAGAAGATTACGTAAGGGAGACAAGCATGAATTTATTCAGCATAGTAGAAAGTCTCGAGGAATGCCTTGAGATTTTAAAGGGTTAATTTCTCAATTCATGAAAAATTCATTTAGCGCGATTATACTCCTGGCAATTTTTGTCAGTGCCTGCACAAATAAATATCATTCTCCGGAAATGACCGACTCCATTAACCCATTACCACCCTGCCCTTCAACCCCAAACTGTGTTCGTATGGCAGTTTCTTTTGGCGAAGCTGATTCAGCTGCGGTTTTTGGAGCTATGCAGCAGGTTCTTCAGAGTATGAATGCCGAAGAAATCAACGCTATTGATTCGACTTTTGAGATTCATGCCGTGTTCAGAATCCCCGTTTTTGGATGGCGAGATGATGTAAACATTGCTATTCAACAGGTTGATAACGGTGCTCTTACTTTTGTGCGAAGTGCCAGCCGGGAAGGAACCTGGGATATCTGGGCTAATTCTATCCGTGTGAGGAAACTGATTCGACGAACTAACAATTACTTATTACAATAACAGAATTATGAAAAATCTTACTCTGTCACTTGGAATCTTACTTATCATCCTTGGTCTAGCTTCTTATTTTGGAACCGGACAGGAAAGCGTCACTGCCCTAATCCCTTCTTTCTTTGGATTAGTCTTTGTAGGCTTTGGTGTACTTGCCGGAGTGGAAAAACTCAAGAAACATGCCATGCACGGAGCAGCAGGTCTTGCTTTGTTGGGCATTTTAGGTTCAGCACGAGGCATTCCGGGACTATTTGAAATATTTGGTGGAGCTGATGTGGAAAGACCACTGGCCATTTATGCTCAAACTGCCATGTTCCTGATGTGTCTTGTGTACTTGTTTAAAGCCGTACAATCCTTTAGAGCAGCCCGCAAAGCCGGAGAAGTTTAGCACGAACGTTAGTTCAAAAAAGTTTCCCCTTTAGGGGAGTTGAATGATCAAAGAGTTCTTTGATCATTCGGTGGGGTGTTACACCCACCGTCTTTTGAGCAAGCTCAAAATGACACCTCCCTGGAGGGAGGACTTTTTTGAGACTAATAAAAATGCTTAAAACAGAATCTAAGATTTCTTGCCGTTGATGAAAATACCGGGTACTAAGCTGCATCATTCTTAAAAATATCAGCGATTTGATCTCCGTATTTTTCTGCAATGACTCTTCGCTTAACCTTCAGGGTTGGAGTAATCTCCCCTGTCTCAACGGTGAATTCATTGGGCAGCAAACGGAAATCCCTGATCTTCTCATGAGAAGCTAATTCCTTGGAAAATGCTCTCATCTCTTTCTTATATAAGCCCTGAATTTCTTCATGAGCGAGTAACTCTTCCGTAGATGAGGCCTCGATTCCATTATCCCGAGCATACTTTTGGATGGCTTCAAAATCAGGGACAATCAGTGCCCCCATAAAATTCTGAGCTTCACCAACCACAACAAGCTGATCAATCCACTTGCTGGTTTTGAACATGTCTTCAATAGGACCCGGATAAATATTCTTTCCTCCAGCATTAACAATCATATGCTTAATTCGGTCTGTGATCTTAAGACCACCATTTACAAAACGGCCTACATCGCCAGTATGAAGCCAGCCATCCAGATCGATCATTTCCTCGGTTGCCGTGTCGTTCTTCCAGTATCCTTTCATCACATTGGGACCCTTGCAAAGAATCTCCCCAGCTTCTGAAGTCAACTCGGTTGGGTAATCTTCTCCACTTATTTCAGCGATGATTTCACCACTGTTCAAATCCTGGATACCGACAGTAACCCCAGGTATAACTTCACCAACCACACCAATCACTTCCTTACCGGGTTTATTAGCCGCCATTACCGGAGAGGTCTCGGTAAGTCCATAACCCTGGAGAATGGTAAGCCCTGCGCATCGAAAGAAAAGATCAATATCCGGGGGTAAAGCGGCTCCACCGGCTACAAATAGCCGGATATTTCCACCCGTTCGCTGTTTAAGCTTATCGAACACCAGTTTATCAGCTACTACTTTTTGAAGGGATACGATTCCTCGTTTTCCTTCTGAGTATTTGCGTCCTACTTCCACCGCCCAGTTAAATATCTTCTTCTTGGTATCACTACCCTCTTCAACACTTTTTATGATCAGGTTATAAATCTTTTCGAACAGGCGAGGCACACTAATCATTACTGTTGGCTTTACCTCCGGCATATTTTTGGATACGGTATCCACGCTTTCAGCATAGTAGATTTCCGCACCACAAGAGATAATAGCATAGTATCCAGCCGTTCTCTCAAAGGAATGGCAAAGCGGCAAGAAGGAAAGCAATTTGTCTTTATCGTCCCAGTATATATGTTGTGTCGCGGCTTTCACATTACTCACAATATTACTATGAGTAAGCATCGCTCCTTTTGGCCGGCCAGTGGTTCCGGAAGTATAGATTAACGTAGAAACATCCTGGGGAGTAACCTTTTTGGATCGGATTTGAATCGTTTCTTCATGCTTTGAAACCAGTTGCCTTCCTTCTTCCAGTACTTCATTGAACAACGTTACATACTCATGCTCGAGTAGCTTTTCTACCTTTGGGGTATCAAAGGCAATCACTTTAGCAAGGTGCTCACAATTGTCGTACACCTCAACCGATTTTTTTAGCTGAATACCTGTGGAAACAAAGAATAGCTTCGACTCAGAATCCTGGAGTATATACTCACATTGATTGGGTGGAAGCGTAGTATAGAGAGATACATTGATCCCCCCTATCAACTGAATGGCCAGGTCTACCACCGCCCACTCATACCGGTTCTCACTTAGAATACCCACCCGATCACCATGCTCAATACCTTGCTCAATCATATAAGCAGCAATGGCATTGACATCATCGGTCACCTGATCCCAATACACAGGCTCATAGCTTCCACTCGGATTTAGCTTATGATGTATTACCGGTTTATTCTGCCCCGAATACTTTTTTGATAGGTTTTTATAGAGATCAGTAAGGGTCTCAAATGGTACAATTACTGGCATGCTGCAATCCTTTATTCCGTTTAATTCCGCTTGAATATACTATTCTTCGATTGAAAAGCATGAGTTTCAAAAGGAGCTTAACAAGTCTTATATTTAGCGAAAATTAATTCTTTTCATGGCACATCCAGCACACGAAGACACTATTCAGCTTGTTAAGGAAATTTTCCGCTCATACCTAAAAGAAGGTAACCAACGCCAGACCCCTGAACGTTTCATGGTGTTGGAAGAAATATATAGGGCAGATGGACACTTTGATGCAGATGACATCTTCTTTCGCATGCAGGAAGGCGGCACACGTGTAAGCCGGGCAACAGTGTATAACACCCTCGATTTACTGGTTGAGTGTGGACTGGTTCAGAAACAACAATTCGGCCGCAGCCAATATTATTATGAACGGGCTTACGCTTACCAGCAGCACGATCACATTATTTGTAACGAATGCGGACATGTGCTGGAGTTTTGTGACCCTAGAATTGGGGAAATACAAGATATGCTCGGTAAGATTCACGGTATGAATATTAGTTCCCATTCTCTCCATTTTTATGGAACATGTTCAGATATCAATTCCTGCGATCATCGTAAGAACGCCTCCAAAAAAGGCAGTATGGTGGGGTAACTTTCGTTAATCCCAAATCTTATTTCTAGGTCATCCCGGACTTGATCCGGGATTTGTGAGGAAGTATTCGTTGATATGCAACTGTCCAATCCAAAGGTCTACCCCTTACAGATTCCGGATCACGCCTCCCTGACGTTCAGCTGTCCGGAATGACAGCAATAGAAGTAGGAAGAGGTGGTTCAGACCCCGGATCAAGTCCGGGATGATTTTCTCTGTCGAGAAAATCCCTTCTTCCCATCTATCCAATAGCTCGATTTCTTTTCCTGTCTTAATGCAGCTCCATATACTAACACTCCAAATATGCATAAGATAAGAAGGGCCAGCTCCGGGTAGCTAATCACTGGCTCTGCATTTAATATCTGCTCACTCATGGTTTTCACCGTGTATTTTGTTCGTGTTACACTACTAATACACTTGAAAGAGTATTTACCCTAGCTGCTTTTTTAAAATTGTTATCACCAACCTGGTGCAAACTGACTGTACTGAATTCACTTCAGTAACCGCTTGCACTAGAGCAGATTGCTCTTATCTGGATCGTATGTATTCCTTTATGCAAGTCTCAGACTTGCTCAACCTCTTCTCTTAAGTCACAGACTTAAGATATCTTGGGGATCGGTGAGAAGCCCATCAATAGTTAGAATTGATATATCACTTCGATTATTTCATCCTTTTCTTCGTCATATTTAATCGCTAAATGCCACTTAATAGATATGAATGAATCAATAACATCTATTGAATGATCTCTATACAGCTGTTCACCTTTACTATCCTTGCTGAATAAAATCACTTTTAAATTTTCTGGGTTAACTAAAGAGTCAGGTATCAAATCATATTTGGAATAATAATTTTCTTCAATAACAAACCAAGTATCACCCTCAATAGGAAACAGTCCATTTGAAAGAAGAATCTTCTGAAAAACTTTGACGTTTTCACCTTCTATAAATAGTTCGGTCCCATTTATATCTTTCATTTTTAAACAATCATCATCGATGGTAATTGAGTTTGTACAACTAAATAAAGTGAACATAGAAAAAGATATTACTATTAAATGTACTCTTTTTATTGATTTCATCATTTCACCTATATCTTTTTATCGCTTCTTCAAGAAAGAAGTTACCTTGAAAAAATTGTCCCTTTGACCCAAGGAAAGTAGATTTTCCTTGGGTAGAAAAATGACTTATTCCTCGTTGTCCAATAATAAAACCCTGCATATTGTATTTTCTACCAGTTGCCAGATCAGTGTCTGATGGAGCATTTCCTCCACCTACAATATTACCGTTGACATTCCACCCAGGATGTGTGTGAATAAATGCAACTACATGTCTACCTCTGTAAGTAGTATTTTTTCCATCATAGGTGGGTAAATAAAAACTACCGCTTCTCGAAGTATTACCATATGTACCTGGATTAAAAATAACCATACTAAACTTACCATTTTCGTCTTCGAGGATGTAAGCAGCTAACTCAACAGCAACACCTTCCTCTTTTCCAGGATGTGATAATAACCACATTAACTGTAAACCATATGCGATCAAGTCATCTTCAAAATACTCCATTTCCCCATAATATGGATTGGGCCCAAAATCAGGTTCAGGTTGATTAGTAGCTGCTTCCTGATTCTCAGGAGTAATGTTTTCGATAGCATTTTCTTCTTTGAATCTATAATTATCCTCCATGAGATTGCGTGCAACCACTTTCGGGACTCGCATTCCATTGATATAGTATGCCGGAGATTGAGAGAACATTCCGGTTGGATCAATCAGATTTAGTGGGTTATTCCCTACATAGGTATACGGAGAAGTAAACTCTAACATCGGGTCCACCTGGTTGAACCTGCCCAATACGGGGTCATAGGCCCGGGCATTCATGTGTACCATGGTTAATTCGGCTTCATCGTCCTGCTCATGACCCGTGAATTTGTAGTCATCATTCGGGTTAGAGGTATTATCCGACCTGCCGGGCATCACTAAACCAAAGGGGTAATAATCGTCATAGCCTACCACATTGCCCTCTACATCTACACTGGTGCGTACATTGCCTATATGGTCTTTTAAATGATATACCCGCTGTGGTCGCTTGATAGTTACCGTAATGGTTTTGGTGTTATACAGGTTAATGTTGTTCTTAACCCGAAGCTCCAGGGTATAGTCTTGCTCATGCACATTGGCTGGCACGGTAAAGGTGTGGTTATAGGTTGAAGAACTTCCGGTATACAGGGTACTCCAGCTTCCTCCTGAAGGCAGGAGCCTCCACCGGTATTCCGTGATATAACCACTACAGTTATTAGGGGTACTGGTAGCCCCGGACAATTGGATGGTGGTTTCCGTGCGATAGGTTGCCCCATCTGTGATATTGGTAATCTTGGCCGTTGGAGCAAAGGTACATTCCTCAGTCGCAAATGCTAAGGAAACAGCCAGGAAAGTACATAGAGTGCTTAAGACTAATCGTTTCATTGGTTACCTCCGGTTGAATCTGCAGAAGCAGGCCTGGATGTTCTTTTTCCTTTTGCCTTCTTCCGTTTCTCTTTCCAGTCTGCATCCAGATCCTGCAGTTTTATCCGTGCCTGATCGGCATTGGCACCGGATCTTCCATCTCCTTCTACTTCCAGCAAGGTTTGCATCGCCTGCTCTCTTAAACCCTGTCGGAGTTGCCAGTCGGCTTTTAGCAGCCTTACCTTATCTTTTCGATTGGGTTCCTGCACCGTCCATTCCAGCCACTGCAGGTCGTCGGTAAACGTACTATCCATTAGTTCTTCATCCTGCAGGCGCATTTCTACCCAACGGATACGGCTTCGTTGTTTCTGGCTGGAAGTGCCTGTGTCTTTTAAGGCGTTCATTGCCCGGCTGAGCATGGCTTTGTTTCGGCCCTTTTCTCCGGCCTGCACCATGTATTCCCAGCCTGTTCGGCGCATTTGTTCATTAGGGTGTTCAGCAATGAGCTGCTCCAGCGCATCTTTGGCTTTCAGTACTTCTCGAGGGTCTTCTTCCTGCAGGTAACTGTAGCCAATGGATTGCAAGGCATACCCTCGAATGGCTTCCTGGTCATATTCAGGAGCCAGGGTAAGCACTTCCTGCATGGCCTGACGGGATTCGGTATGCCTTCCATTATTCATGAGTACACTTCCTTTCAGATAGCGATAGTGGGCCTTACGATAGGGATCGGGAGCTTTGGTGTACCATTCTTCTACAATGCTCAAGGCTAACTCAGTTTGACCGTTCGTATTCAATACACGAGACAGGTAACCATGAAAATCATCGTTGAAAGTTTCCCGATAATGGCTTCGGTATTGGGCATACATGGCCTGGGCACCGGTGTAATCCCCCAGATCAATCAATTCCATGGCCCGATAATACTCGTAGTTACGGAAGCCTCCATAGCTCTGTGCAGCTACCGTATAATTGTTTACCTGGAGCCCGGTTTCCTGTACGGCTTCTACTCTTCCGGTAGCTCCATTATAGCTAAACTCAGCGATGTAGGAAGTGCCTTCAGGATCCAGTATCAACAAATGATCTACGAAACCGGGAAGTTGTTCCCAGCGCCACACCCCTTCGTATTCCCATACAAATTTAATGGGGAAATCAGCGGTTGTTCCAGCCGGGAAATTGACGGGAGCTTCCCATATTCCATTGCCCTGATCCTTAAGGTGCATTACTCCGTCGGGTACGTTCCAGCTTAGGTCGCCATAGGAACCCATTACGCCTACGGCATCAGGGGCTTCTCCATTTAAAGAGAGCTGATTTACATTCAAACGGATGGTGATGGCGGTTTTTTTGGTGAGAAGCGGCCCTCCCATAAAATGCATCACATCGTTAAAGCCCGCTCGTTGTTGTTTCGGGTAGTACTTGCGGTTGGCCCATCCTTCGGGCTCGGCTTCTCCGTTTTCAGAAATAATAAAGTACTTGTACTCAAAAGGCCGGTTTCCAGGCCTAAAACTTCCGGTCCAGCTCCCGTCTTCTTGCGCGCTAAGTTCAGCAGCCCTTGTAAAGGTAGTTCCGTCAGTGCTTGTGCGTAGTTCAATGCGATCATTAGCCCCAGCTACTCCATCAGGTACGGTCAGCGTAATGGATACGGAGCTTTGTGCTTGTGCAACAGTTGTTGTTAATCCCAGTATGGTGATGGCGATCAGGTGCAGGTAGTTGAATTTTTTCATGGCGTTACTCTCCCTCTCAATTAGTAGTTAATGATTCCCAGTCCACCTGGCAGCACCCAATACACCAGACCATTGTCATCATGTGCGGCTATGGTCTGCCCCGAGGCATCCCGTATGTAATAGGTAGAACCGCCATCTACTACTTGTTTCTTTACCCGGTTGCCATCTCCATCGTACTTGTATAATAGTGCCGAACCATTAGCGACCGACCAGGTAGCCAGGTTTCTCCAGTCGTAACTGTTATTATTAAGTCCCTGTAAATCACTTTCCAGGATATTTCCCCGGGCATCATACGTATACTTGTCAAAAAATATTCCGGTTCCAGTTCTGAAAATCCGGTCAATTCTGTTTGAACCGGTTTTAATATTTATACCCAGGCCTCCTTCCCAGGGATCTCCATTCGAATAATAATTCGCCTCATAACGGTTTCCATTTTCATTGTACCTGCTAATCGAAATTATATTCCCATTTGCATCATAGGAATAATCTACATCATACGCTGTCGCGTTACAGGCTTCGTCATCGTAGCAGGCTTCATCCAGGCGATTTGCTTCATCATATTTATAGTTATAGGTAGAAGCTAATGTGGTAGAAATAGCCGACTGCATCCAAACCTGTTTACTTACATTCCCGGAGTTTGTGTAATCAAGGTCTATGGAAAAACGATCTCCCCCAGCACTAGCGCTCACATTTCCATTGTTAATTTTATCCAGCCACCCCTGTACAGTGTATGTATAGTCTACCGTTTGGGCCAGCGCTCCCTGGGGGCCTAACTTAAGCTGTTTAATTTGGCCATCGGCGTAGTAGGTGTATTCGGCTTCTCTTACCGCAGAGCTTTTGCTACTATTTTCATTTGAGCTTATATATTGAAGCCTTCCCAGTTCATCGTAGTCATACCAGTAATAGAAATCTTCCCCGGAATTGGGTGAATCGTAATGTACCTGGGTAACTCTTCCAATTTCATCATAGGTATAGCGAATAAAATGGGTTCCGCTTAATCCCGAAATCTTTTGCCCCACCCATTCTACCAGTCCAAGACTATTATAACTGTAAAAGGTTTTGCTCGGAGTAGCAGCTAAATCGTTGGGATTATAGTACCAGGTTTCACTAACGCGCCCTTTTGTATTGTTAGCAGAAGTATAGGTGATACCCTGGTCATACTTATATTCAACCAGTTTTTGATTATCGGATGTAGGAAAGGTAGCTGTATTGGCATTGCTTGTGCTAAAAGTGCTAGCGCCATAATACTCTCCTATCTCGATGGGTCGATTAAGATCATCGTACTTTGTATAGGAAAAACTGAATGGCTTAAATTCAATGGTTCCCGAAGATGTTTCCCAACCATCCCAACCATTTTGGGCTTCTCCGAACACCTTATAGTTACCCGGGCTTACTACCATTGATTTGCTGGCCGTAGTCGACCATCCCTCATCAAAAGGAGCTACATCAGCAACCAGTTTTTCATCCCCGTTGGCATCATCTGCAATCCATACATCAAAATCGTCGTACTGGGTAGCAATGCTTACATTAAAGGACAGCTTTCCGATTCTAGTAGGATCAATATCTTCGGTAAAATCTGAACCTTGATTATTTAATGTTATAGTGATCGCATTTCCAGATTGCTTATGCGAAGCATTTTTGGTAAACCGAAGCCTTCCCTTATCATCATATGTATATTCATAGCTATTATCTAAATCCGGAAGGTCTTTTTCTATTTGCTGCCCTAGAGAATTATAGGTGAAGCTGGTAACTAATTCTCTGGGATCTTCTACCCGAACCAGGTTCCCCCGTAAATCATATTCATACTTGGTAATTAAGTCGGAACCAGTTAAGGCATCGTCACTGGATGGATTTCTATTCACCCCACTTACTATATTCTGTCCCCATCCGTCGGTGTAAGTTATCGTTTCATTACCTTCCTGGTCCTGGATAATCGTTTTATGTAAGGTATTTACCCCCCAGGTCTTCCCATTTATGGTAAATGTTTCAGAGGTATTAAGTCCATAAGCGGTATTAATATCATAAGTACTTCCGCCAGGCATATGTGATTCAATTTCACGTGCGAGTGGACTATTTTCATATTTTGTATAAGCATAGGGGTAATTTGCTCCTCCTGAAGTTCCATCATAATAATTATCAAGATCAGAACTCGATCCCACTACGCCCGGTGCACTAAAGGTTGAACCAAAAAGATCACTAAGGAAAGCATATTGATTGGTTTTAGTAAATGGCCGTGATGTTGCCTCTGGCAAACCCCGTTCATTATATACAGTGCCTGCGAGTATAGTCTCAGTTCCACCCCTTTTCTGAGTTTGGATTTCCTTGCCAAGACCGTCTGTATAAGTAACCGCCTGTATACGTTCTCCCGCTGAAATATTTGCTACATAGTAATAGCCTCCACTTAATCCCCCGGAGCTCTGCACATGTGTGGTCCAGTCCGAAGGGAATCCCGTTCCGGTATACTTGGTGGTATAATCTCTTTCCCCCCCTTTTGGATATATAAACAGATCCGCCTGAGTCTGATTATCTCCCCGAACAAATTCAACGGTATACCACTTTCCTTTTTCAGCAGTCACTCCCAGCGTAACCGGGCTAACCCAGGAACCATTTTTTTTCGACCAGGCCTGAAAGTTACTCAATGTGGGATTATATCTAACAGCAAAAACATTATTGTTATCCAGGCTTCGAATATAAAATGGAATAGCCGCTCCGGAAGTAATGTTGGTCCCGATATAAATATCAGCCTTGGCTATTCCTTTGGTGAAGGTGGTATACTCGGCAAAGCCGTCCCAGCCCCCTCCGTTAAATCCGACACGCATGGCGCGTTCTCCATCAATAGAAACATCGTATGTAGTGTCATCCCAGACGCTATCAACGGCTGTCGAGGTAGGTTGTATAAAACCAGGGCCATTTGTGATGGTAGTGGAAACAACCTTATTGGGCTCACTACTATCAAACACGCCATTGTTTAAGTCAGACGAATACACATATTCATACTCACTGGAAACGAATCCGTTCGGGTTTTCCTGGGTTTTCAGGCGCCCAAAAGAATCATAGGAAAATTCCAGCTCTTCACCATTTTCATCTATCAGCTTAGTGAGTTGCCCCAGATTATTATACTCTCCCTCTGAACAAAGATCATCATTGGTACAACCGGTTCCGGTATCTATACTACCAACTACTTTTTGAACAGCTGTCAAATACATCCCATTTATACCGTTTATACCTAATTGAGAAAATGGAGAAGCATTGCTTCCGTAATAGAACCTTGTTTCTTCTCCTAAGGCATCTTCTACTTTGAGTACATTTCCATAGCTATCATATTCATTGATTTTGAACGTGTTAATGGAAGTTAAAGTGCCGGGGTCGGAAGGGGCTGTTCCGGTATCCCAAACCCAATATTCAGAAGGTTGCCATTTCCCGGACGCTCCGGTTATGCTATTACTCCATTTCATCCATTTTTTGCTAAGAACAGTATTTGAATTAGCATTCTTAACCGTTACCGAGTAAGGATGGGAAAATAAGTTTAGCCCCTCCATCGCAGTGTAGTTTATTCCCGAGCGATTTATGGTATGCGCATACTCATATTCTGTTGCTACCGAATCCTTACTATTAGAATTAATTTCTACTTGTTTGGTAAGTTGTAAATGCCCCGGATCATATTCATACCTGGTACTTGTTATTAATTCTGAACCCGAAAAACCAGGATCATAAACTATGTTTTCCTGTTCTTTTAAATAGTTCCATGAAGAAATAACCTCATAGTGAATGGCATAGGATTGATAAGGTCTTGTATCATTGCAAACATGACCGATACAACTTAAAGGGATTTCTGTGTTGTAAACAGATACTGCTTTTATTGTATCCTTATGCGCATATTGATAACTATTTTTGACTTTGGAGAGTTTTTGACCCAAAGAATTATAGGTTAATACAGAATCTAACCGACCTCTACGATAATCCATTGATGTTCTATTCCCCATCCCCCAAAGCATATTCGCAGAGTGTTTATAGATAGGAGCATAAGGGCTGAAAAAATAATATACGTAGCGTGTATTATATTCATTAGTAGCCATGTCTGTTGAGTCATCCTGATGGACATAGGTATAAAAGCCTTTTGCGGTATCCGGGAAATGTTCCACAGAAGCGTAATAACTCTTTTCATAGCCAAATTCATCGTTATCAGAGCCCAGAACAGTAACCTCTTTATATCCTACAATCCCTCCCTGGGTTGTTCCCAATGGTATTAGTGATGTTTCACTAAGTTTGAAGTTGTAATATGGAACATCAGGGGGGCCGCCATAAGGTGGTGTTACGACATAAGGACTTTTATAAAAAGGAGCCGAAACTAATGAACCACTACTTTGGCTAGTATCTGGGTAATTTTGGGAATAGTAAAAACGTTTTAAAACTGGGTCCCCTCCCATGCCATCGTAATTTTGAATCTCCCTGACTCTAAGACCTCCCGCTACAAAATTATTTCCCCCAAGGTGACGATCACCATAGGTATCAAACTCATTGGATTCATACTTAAATTCGGTGTATCCACCCGTTGGATAAATGATCTTTGTTAATGTTCCATGTTTGGCAAAGTTCTCATTTACCTCTCGATCTACTTCATTCAATACCCCTCCGTACTCATAGTAAGGGATATTAGCTGGATGATTCGAAAAGGCTCCATTGAAATGCCCCCAATGATCATATGCTGGAGCATGCTTATATGGAGGAATATATTTACTGTTCAACAGAACTAAAGTATCCGAGTAATCAAAATAAGGAGGTAACGTTACTTCAGGCAGGCTGGAAAGATTGTAGGGGGACGCTTGAAAGTCTATAAAACTATCCTGGTCGTAATCAAACTGCTTGTATTCTGTTTTATTTTCATTGTATTCAAATGTATATGTTTCAAATACATTATTGGAACTACCGGAGAAATCTACTGATTCAAGTTTAAGTCTTTTGAATAAATCTACAGAATCCGGGCTATCGGTAAACCCTAATTCACTTGAAATATTTCCATCAAAGTACCCGAAATTGAAATTCCAGCTTCGTGTTTCGATATCACCTGAATTCGTTTTATTGAATTCTCTAATCCGGTTAAGCTTATAGTGCACTTTTTCCATTTCACAACCTCCATTGTACACATCTTTTGTGCACCCCCAGCCGATTTTAAGACCAGGAGAATCCAGGCGGTCCGGGGTACTACTGGTTTCGAAAACAATTTTTTTTGCATTTGTTTCAATGGATTTTAATCTCCTTGTATTCTGATAAACTATTGTTTGTGAATAATTTATACCTGTTAAGCTATGTCCATAAACTGAATCGCCTATAGTTTTATAAGTCGGGTCACCTATAGAATTGGTACGGGTATATGACTTTTCACTGGAAGACGAAAAAAAGACCCAATTAACAGGCAAGTCAGTATAAGTCAGTTGAATAGTTTCATCAGTATTGGGAAAAGTTATTTTGGATAAATACCAGCTTTTTATGTCAGCGTCAGTATCCCCAGCACCTCCTGGAGCTGTCAATGATTTCGAACCCAGTGCTATCTCCAGCTTATCAAATAGATACTTTATTCCTTGCTCGTCAGTAATCTGAATTGACTTTATTTCACCATCTATACCTGTTACCGTTGTTGTATCAAATAATGTAATCTCGAATTTAAAGTTGCTATGAGGAAGGGTAACCACTTCAATGTTTGGTTCACTTACACTTCCTTGCCCTCCCGGGAACATAAATTTTCCGGATCTTCCTGCAAAGTTGAAAAAGAAAACATCAGGTTCGCTATCCCACCCATCTGGTCTATCTAGATACACGTTATACCAGTCTTTTGCAGTACTCCCAAGAGGGTTTGTAAATATGTCATCTAAAGGGACATTTACATGGAAATTACCTTGAGGATCGAAATCATTATCAGCCCGAACGGACTGGGTAATTACCCCACCTGCATTTAAAGCCCAGCCTAATCCAACCCAACTTGCTACCTCTTGTACTTTTATTCCACTTGCATGATAATCTATAGATATTGGCAATGTAAACCCTGCAACTTCTACACTCGTTAAGGGAACTGAGATATTTGGAATGCCGGTATATTTACTAACAGGAATGTCCCCAAACTTTCCTAATGAATAGGCATTAGGTGATTGAATAGATGTGTAAGAGTAATCCTCAAATCCCTGCCTCGCGATAGATTGACTAGATGTGAAGATGATTATACATACACAAACACATAATGATTTGATTAGAGAAGAATGATTGTTCATGTTATCCCAGTTGCGTTTTTATTGACAGTTCCTTCAAAGAAGCAGGCTGCGATAGTACGACTCTCTCAATGTTCACAGCCGGGTATAACTTCATGAAGCTTTATGAATAGTTGATGAAGAACAATGAGTTACAGGGTAACTATGTCCAGGTTTGAGCGATTATTTGCATGATTAGTACATAAAAATGAAGGGGGTATAAGTGCACGGATGCACCGTGTGTTTAATAGAGCATTCATAGTGTTAGTCAACTTGACAGTTTTTGTTTTCTTGATTCTTAACCGGCCTTAAGGGTGCTGTTTCAGTGTACACATCAGGCTGCATGTGTTATATCCCAGTACTAACTGAAAGCGAAAATTGATAGCGACTCTTTTATACAATGTTCCTTGACCCATAAGCGATTGCTATTAAGGTGTTTAATATCTAAAGGAATTTCAAACAAATCCATGTTACCAAATTGTTAACAGTTTTTGGTGGCTCCGTTACGCATGAAAATTCATGCCTTATCGAGTGTAGCATAGCCAATGTAAAGTCAAAAAAACTACCCGGAGATATAAGTCTCCTCAATAAACTTACGGGCGGCTAGCCGGCTTCCCCACCAGCCCATTAATACAGAAAGGCCAAACATTGCCGTAGTTAAGAAATACCAACGACCAAAAGGCCAGGAAAGTAACCCCATTTCTGGTAGATAGATTGGGATCACAAATTCAAAAATCAGGAATACGCACAACACTGCTAAAACCCCTGAAAGAATACCCTGAAGAACTCCTTCAATAATAAATGGACTTCGGATGAAGGCATTGGTAGCTCCAACCAGCTTCATGGGTCATCAATAAAAAGAAAAGTATGAAAACTACCCGGAGATATAAGTCTCCTCAATAAACTTACGGGCAGCTAGCCGGCTTCCCCACCAGCCCATTAATACAGAAAGGCCAAACATAGCCGTGGTTAAGAAATACCAACGACCAAAAGGCCAGGAAAGTAACCCCATTTCCGGTAGATAGATTGGGATCACAAATTCAAAAATCAGGAATACGCACAACACTGCTAACACACCTGATAGAATACCCTGGAGAACCCCTTCAATAATGAAGGGACTTCGAATGAAGGCATTGGTAGCTCCAACCAGCTTCATGGCTCGAATAAGTTCCCGTTTGGCGTAGATCGTCAATCGAATGGTATTATATACCAGGATTACCGAGGCTAATAATATCAGGAAGCCAATACCTCCTCCCACCAGGGTAAAGGTATTCAGGTTTGATTCCATGATGCGCAATAAACTGGCGTTATAAGTTACCTCATCCACTCCACGCAGATTCTGTATACTTGAAACGAGCGTTTCAATTTGCGATACCCCTACTTCAGTATCCACTCGCACCCGGAAAGAAGCGGGAAGAAAATCCAGTTCTACTAACTCTTCTGCTCCCGGACCAAATTCTTCTCTCATTATCGCAGAAGCACTGTCTTTGGATATATAAGAGACCGATAGTACGAGCTCCCTGTTTTCCAGCGATTCCTGAATTTGTTCGGTAGTGCGTTCGTCTACATCAAATAAGAATACTTCGATTTCTATCAGGTCCTTTACTGACATCGCCTGTACATACACGTTATAAGCTACCCTGGAAAGGATACCTAGTAACAGAATTGCAACGAAAAGTGAAAAGATGGAAGTAGTAGCTGCCAGTTTTGCCCGTCTAAAACCTGCAAAACCTTCTTTTATGATGTATTTGATATTCATATTAATTTCTGAATTGAGCCCTGATTCCTACTAAAAAACGCCGGGCTGGCATGGGAAAAGTAGCCGTCTCAAAGTAGCCTAACTGTCCCATTCCATCAAGTACATTTTCCCAGCGGATTACTACCATGATAGCCCTGATGCGGGCAGAAAGTTCGGCATCCATTCGAAAAAATGGCGGAATCTCAGCTTCTGTACTATTGGCCTGCCAGTATTGGAGTTCTGTGTTAAAATAACTGCTTCCATATTCAAGCGGAGACACAAGGGTCCTTATTCCAGCTTTAACATATGTTGCCCGATCAAACATATATCCCTTTACAAAAGCATTATTTCTGAGCCAGATTTTCTGTTCATTTCTATCTATTGCGGTAACCGTATCTCCCAGGGCATCAAAAGTAATCGAACTTTCAAATTCATACCGATGACTTGAATATTTCCCAAATAGAGTCCCTGAAATCACGGATACATCATTTGAAGCAAAAGTCCTGGAGGTGTTAAGAAGAGGACGATCTTTTGCCTCGTTATATCGCGCAGAAAACCCAAGGGTGAGCCTGCTGTTCCATGCATAAGTGAGCCTGCCAAGCATAGAAACGCCTGTTTCATTTTCTAATGCTGAGTTTCCGGAATAGTTATCACCACTCCAATACAGGTGCTGGATGGTAGGTATCCTGCTGTATACGCCTCCTTCTAAATCCAGGGCAAGCCTCCTTGAAGGGGAAAATGCTGTCTTCACTCCAAACTCGTATCCCGAGAAAGAATCTGATCTATACTCCATCCTTCCATTAGCAGCTACAACCAGGTTGCGGAATAGTTTGTACGTCAACAACGAAGATGCTTTTCCCAGGCTCCAGTTGCTCTTAGTAATGCTTTCTCCTTCTTTATTACGGAAATGGCTGCCTGCGGCATTGATTTTAACATCCAAATCACCCAGTTGAAATACATTGAAGGCATTGACTGAGTACCCTCTCATATCCCACCGCAGGCTGTCCAGTGATGAAGGCAAATTGAAATCTTCTTTAAAAAGCGTAAGCTCAATACCTGCGGTTTCTACTGAGCTTGAATCTGCTCGTTTATAAAGTCCGGTTACCCAATCCCTTCGGGTATTATCAGACTCAGCATTGCTCACATTCGCTACGGAAGCAAATCGATCAAACTGAAACGTTAAAGGATCATCAACCTGATACCCAAATGGCTCTTGTAGCTCAAATTGATTGCGAAGAAAAAGAGTTCGGAGTTGAAGGTCTGGTGTTAAATAGTGATACCCCCTGGCCACGATCTGATTACCCAATACATCATTTCTTGGATAGCTATCTCCATCTCTTCGATCCCAAAACGAAATCTCAAGATTGGTTCTCTCGGTGAAATTCTGAGCTACCGAAAACTCCAGATTTCGGTAATTAAACTTTGCTTCATCATAATTCATGTAGCTTATAGGCTCAACCAGATAATACTTCTTTAGCCTTATCTCTGAATGATACCCCGTCATTTTGTTCTCTAGTACTTCTCCAATTTTATGATGAGGCACATAGTTGTAATTAATCAACCCAGTAATCGGATTTGAAAGGTCAATCCCTTCTAAGTTAAGACGTTGTTCATAGGGGTTGAACCCAGAGATTTGAAATGCATCAATACGCCCTAACGTACCTTGCCTTGATGAGATTACATCCGATCGGAATGCATAATAATCTCCCCAGTTTGGCCAGATTTGCCATCTAAGCAGGCTATCGTCAGATACGGTTTCAAAAGAAGAAGGAGTAAACTGTTTCCAGGGGAATATCTTTTCCGGCTCTCTTTTCTTGGGCAAAAGAAAACTAGCAAGGCTGTCCGCATTCACTAATGAATCAGTAGCAAGAGTATCAATACTTAATGAATCAACAGACACCGAATCTGGTAGCACCTGAGCTGAGAGAGCGTTAGTGGCTAAACAACAGAGCACCAACAAAAGCCATAAAGTATATCTGCTGATCAAGAAGTTTCTTTTTTTAATGAATATGGGAGTTCTTCCAGCCCAATTAAAACACGTCTTATAATTTCAAATGCGGTAACCACTGTTCGTTCTTTATTTACCAGTCGATCTTTTGTAAACAACGCTCTTACTGCAAAATGTTGTTCCGGGCTGTAAAATCCAATCCATACTGTACCAACAGGTTTTTCAGCACTTCCTCCTCCCGGACCAGCTACCCCAGTAGTCGAAATTCCAATATCTGCGCCAAGATTTTCAGCAACTCCCTTAGCCATTTGCAGAGCTACAGGCTTACTAACCGCCCCTTCTGAATCTAAATCTTCCTGAAGAACTCCAAGCTGCTGAACTTTAACTTCATTTGCGTATGAAATGATTCCACCTAGCATGTAGGAACTACTACCGGCAATATCAGTGATTTTATTTGCAAGAAGCCCTCCTGTACAGCTTTCAGCAGTAGCAATGGTCAGCCCTCTATCCTTTAATATTTCTCCTAAGGTCTCACTAATTGATGCTTCTTTGCTTTCGCCATAGATAAATGAGCCTGTTTTCTGCCGGATAAAGTCTACTAATTTTTGAGCGTGTTCTGTGGCTGCCTCTTTGGTTTCACCCTTACCTGTTATTCGAAGTGTTACCTGACCAAAAGAAGGTAAAAAGGCTAGGGATACTCCATTAGTCAAAAAACCAGATATATCCCCGAGGATATAATCGCTAAGGGTGCTTTCCCCAATTCCGGCGATCTTAAGATATTCAGTGTGAATGTACCCGATATTGTCTGACACATTCCTCAGTTTTGAAGCTACTCTCCGCTTCATCAAATATTTCATTTCATAAGGTACCCCTGGTAGTACCACCAGGTAGCAATCCATTTCGTGGAACCACATACCGGGAGCAGTACCTGCTTTATTAAAAAGCACTTCACAATTCTCAGGTACCATAGCCTGCCATGCATTCGACTCTGAAAATGGAATATTCCTGCTTTTGAATAATTCCCTTACATACTGATCCACTTCTTCGTTTTTGACCAGCTTAACATCAAACAATTCAGCAATGCTGGTTTTAGTAATATCATCATGGGTGGGTCCCAATCCTCCTGTTGTAATTACCAAGTCGGATTCCTCCATACTAGATTTAACAATCCGCTTAATTAAATCTGCATCATCTGAAATAGTATGAACCCTGGTGACTTCTATTCCTAAATCGTTAAGGAATTGCCCCATCCAGGAAGCATTGGTGTTTATTGTATCACCGATTAAAAGCTCATTTCCAATAGATATCAACTGTGCTTGCATGGGTTCAAAATTCACCATTCCAACATCAAAATGCTAGCTATAACAATAAAGTAATAGTTATTGATTAGTGCTTAGTGGCTAATGGCTAATCGCCTTTCAATAACCATTAACCAATAACCAAATAATTCCTATCTTCGCACATGCATCGCATTCCGAATATTCTAAGTGGTACAAGAATAATTCTGTCACCCGTTTTTTTAATTCTATGGTTCCAGGGTGATTTCTGGCTAAAAGCGGTAGCTCTTGCCATATATATTATCGCCGCCGTTACCGATTATTTTGATGGGTATTACGCACGAAAGTATCAGGTTGAGACTAATTTGGGAATTTTTTTAGACCCTCTTGCTGATAAGTTTCTCACATTTAGTGGATTCATTGTACTCCCATTCATTGATACTACTCAATTTCCCTGGTGGGCCATCGGTTTAATCATCTTCAGAGATGTATTCATCACAGTACTCAGGGTATATATGAATAAAAAGAAACAGCCCATGCATACCCGTTTTACTGCCAAAGCTAAAACCACTATTCAGATGATATTTCTCTATATAGGCCTTGTTGTAGGTTTATTTCAGGGAGTAGACTTTTTTGTAGGAGATTGGATTGAACTTTTACTTTCCACAAACATCCTTTTGGTTTTAATGATTTTTGTGACCTTTGTGACACTCTATTCAGGATTTGAGTACATCTATATCAATAGAAGCGTATTCAAGAAAAAACCCTGACCATGAAATCTCTCAAACTATTTATCGGAACTGGCTTTGGTTCAGGTTTTGCACCCGTTGCTCCCGGTACTATAGGCAGCCTTATTGCTACCATTGCGCTTTATTTTATTCTCATGGTCGACTCCTACCTGGGTCCTATCATTTTTGTGGTGGTTACCGGACTACTCACTTTATGGGTTGGAGAAGCTTGTGAAGAAGAATGGGGCAAAGACCCCGGAAAAGTAGTGATAGATGAGTTTTCCGGGCAGGCAGTCGTTTTTATTTCTATATCGCTGTTTCATGATCCTACCCTGGATGCACTGCTTATGGGGACTGGATTTCTGCTTTTTCGAATTTTCGACATCTGGAAACCCCTGGGCATTCGCAAGGTTCAAAAAGCAACAGGTGGACTTGGAATTCTCCTTGATGATTTAATTGCGGGTTTATATGCGTTAATCTGCTTAAAAACTCTTATTTTCTTTGCTTCTAAAATTCTATAACCGCAATAAAAGCGGATTTTGATAAAAAGCAGTTAAAAGATTTACAGAACGAATGATTATTGACACCACATTTGCAAGAGAATTAGCCTCCGACTTGTTGGAAATAAATGCAGTGATTCTACGCCCGAATGATCCATTTACGTGGGCTTCTGGATGGCATTCTCCTATCTATTGCGACAACCGACTTACACTAAGATATCCTGAGATCAGAAAAAAAATCGCAACCAAATTCAGTGAAATTATTACAAAGGAATTTCCTAACACCGAGGTAGTTACAGGAACCGCTACCGCTGGAATACCTCATGCTGCCTGGGTAGCCGATTTATTAAATAAACCTATGGCTTATGTTAGAGCAAAGCCGAAAAACTATGGCATGGGTAATCAAATTGAGGGCGGCGTTGCTAAAGAACAGCCTACCGTAGTAATAGAAGATTTGATTTCAACAGGAGGCTCTGCCTTATCAGTGATCAATGCGCTTCAATTTGTTGGAGCTGATGTACAGGCTATTATTTCCATTTTTAACTATGGTTTTGACAAGTCTGCAGAGAATTTTAAATCCGTTAATGTTCCAGTATTCAACCTTACTGACTATGGCACTTTGGTAGATGTAGCCGTTGAAAAGGGATTTGTTACCAGTAATGACCTGGATCAACTCGCAAACTGGAGAAACCACCCGGATACCTGGCCTAATAATTAAGTACTGATCGTGAGTAATAAGAAATTCTTCATAGAAACCTACGGCTGTCAGATGAACTTCGCTGATTCTGAGATCGTGAATTCTATTTTGATTGAAGACGGTATGACCGTAGCTGACACCCCTGAGATGGCTGATGTAATCTTAGTGAACACCTGTTCAATTAGAGAGAATGCGGAAACCAAAGTTTGGAATCGCCTGAAGGAATTAAGAACCCTTAAAAAAACCAATTCTGAACTCACGGTTGGTGTATTAGGCTGTATGGCTGAACGCATCAAAGACCGGATCATTGAAAAAGAACATCTGGTTGATATCGTTGTTGGCCCTGATGCATACCGGGATATCCCCAGGTTATTAGCCGAAGTGGATGATGGCCGTAAAGCGGTAAACGTTCTCCTATCTCTGGAAGAAACCTATGCTGATATTGCACCAGTTCGAACCACTGGAAATGGCGTTTCTTCCTTCGTTTCTATTATGCGGGGATGCGATAATATGTGTTCTTTCTGTGTAGTTCCTTTTACAAGGGGCAGAGAAAGAAGCAGGCCGTTGGAGAGTATTTTGCAGGAAGTGCGTCAGCTTAGTGATGAAGGATACAAGGAAGTGACTTTCCTTGGCCAGAATGTGAATTCTTACCGGGACGGTGAGAATACATTTACCACCTTGATGGATGCCGCCAGCCTAATTAATCCTGAAATCCGGTTCAGGTTTTCGTCACCGCATCCGAAAGATTTCCCGGATGACCTTCTTCATTTGATTGCAGAACGTCCAAATTTATGTAATTACATCCACATCCCTGCTCAGGCGGGCAGTGACACGATGCTGGAACGAATGAGACGGCCTTATACCCGCCAACAGTATTTGGAGCTCATTCAAAAAATGCACCAGATTATTCCAGGGCTAACGCTTTCTACTGATATTATTGCTGGGTTCTGTGGCGAGACTGAAGAAGAACACGAAGGGACTATGACCTTGATGAAAGAGGTTGGGTACGACCTGGCGTATATGTTTGCCTACTCTGAAAGAGAACGTACACTGGCTTACAGAAAGTTCGAAGATGATGTCCCTGAAGAGATTAAGAAAAGAAGGCTCACCGAAATCATTACCCAACAAATGGAGATTCAAAAGGAGAGAAACCTTTTGGAAATTGGAAAACGACATCTTGTTTTAGTTGAGGGAACCAGTAAACGATCTGAAGCTCAGGTAAGCGGGCGCACCGATACTAACAAAATGGTTGTGTTCGATCGAAATGATTACCAAAAAGGGGATTATGTGGAGGTAGAAATTACCGATTCGACCTCGGCTACCCTGCTCGGAAACCCGATTCGCAAGTCTTCGATCGTAGAATTTTACGGAGTCGCTGTAGAAGCCTAAGTGAGAATTAAACACACATATTTTTTTCTATCCCTTATTTGCTGGCTCAGCGCCACATCGTTTATTACTGCCTCAGCTCAAAACCCCAAATTGGGCATAAGCTGGTCTTCCCCTCCTACTACTTCTTATGAAATAGCAAACCAACTAAATGGTTTTGCCAGTATTGGTGTAGAAGTATTGGAATTGGCACATCCTGTGAACTCCGCACTTCTGGATTCTCTTTCGAATCATCCATTCGAGATATTCATTCGCTTTGACTATCGGTTTCTTACTTCATCAGAAATACAGGAAAGTCAGGACGATCTCATCCAAAGCTATAGCACCCTGATTGCGGAGTACTCCGGGTACAGTGAGGTTACCGCATTTGGCTTATACAGCTATAGTCAGTCTTTTGATGAACATTTTACCGAAGGGTTTCAGCCAATAAGTACAGAGCTTAAGAAGAATACAAATCGAAATTTCTATGAGGTCACATCAGGAAGCTCCACGGCATTAGATTTCTCAATTACAGAAATAGCCAGTGATTCGATCTACATTAACAATGCTGCTTTACTCCTTTCAAAAGAAAATGCTATTGGCGACGCAAAGCTTCTGAATGACTTGTTTAATTCCGGAGCAGAACTTTTACTTCTCAATTCCAGCTGGCTTTCGAACGCAATCGAAATTCACCCTCGATTAATAGAATCTTTACAAGAGATGAAGAATGGAGGCTTATTTGTTTTACCAGAACAAGAAGCACCATCCACCTCTAATCCGTTGAACTGGCCTGTAATCGTGTTCATGTTAGTCTGGCTGAGTGTTGGCCTTCATCTGAAAGTATCTCCAAATTATCGTTCTCTGTTGTTTCGTTTCTTCACCGGTCATCGCTTTTTTGTGGATGATATTATGAGATATAGGGAGCGTTCTATAGTTAGCGGTATCTTCCTCTTCTTCCAACACGCCTTCTTCTCCGGGATTACGCTTTATATCGTATTCTCAACCCTGGTATCTGAAAAAGGACTTGAAGCACTTTATCACTTCCTACCGCTACTAGCCATTACCGGCAAAAACTACTTTTCTATTTTCATTACAGGATTTCTTCTTTCCCTTTTAGTACAGGTTATAGGCATTATTTGGTTATATCTGCCTAATAAAGCGATGACACATTTAAGCCAGGTAATGAATTTATTTACCTGGATTTTCCACCTCGATTTCCTTTTGGTAAGTATAATGCTGGCCCTTTACCTGTCAGGTGGCAGTTCTACCGTTATTATCATTCTCTCTATTCTTTACCTGGTAGTTTGGCTTACAGGATTCTTACTCACTTCGCTTGATAGTTCTAAGTACCTACAGAGAGGAAGGATCAAATATATCTTTTATACTTTTGGCCTACACACCCTGGTAAATATTGGTATTATCGTTTTCATTTTTGCCAATACCTGGATTATCGACACACTTCGACTGATTATCTTTTTGTAGTCTTATAGCTGAATTATAATGATTCCAGAAGGGAGGTCAATTTGGAATAGAATTTATCCGCCTCATCATATGCATTCCTGGCGGCGAAGTAGTTTTGTTGTACAAACCCGTTTTTATCAATTACTAATGCAAAAGGTTCTAAGCTATTTATCCTAAGGTTCTCAAAATCAAGGGCGTCAATTCTCTTATAGTTAAATGAAGCACCGTATAATCTTGACAAGTAGGTAGAATCTTGGCTCATCAAAAACACTTCTAAATATTCATTGAAGCTAGTACTGAGTGCATTAATTTTTGCTACTTCATAGTCAATACAATCTCTGCAACCTCTATCATTGAAGAAGAAGTAAACTTTAAGGTTTTCATCAGGATAGCTTAGAAGATCTGATTCAACCTTAGAAGGAAAACTAAAACTATTTTCTTTTACTTCATTTTGAGTTTCTTCTGTGATCCTAATAAGGTTCTCATTTTCTACTTTTTCTCTTCTTTGCGAATAAATCAAAAAAACATTGAGCACCAAAAAAATAATTGCGATGTATTTCCAGTAATTCTCTTTCATGGCTTCAAACTGAATTTATAAAGTTTATCTTCTAAAAAATTAATCCCAATTATCTCACTTCCCGAAGAGTTTATATCGAAAACTGTAAATGAAACATTCTCTGGCAGGTTATACTCATCATACAAAGTGCCATCCCAGTTATACGATTTAATTAGATTTTTGGAATGAACATGATCTAATGGGTCACTTGAAAAAAGTAAATAGAACTTATCTTCAGTCGCTCTTACATATCTGCTGTATGTATCGTATTGATTGTCTTTAAATTCTAAAGGGTCAAAAATGAAATTATTTTCATTTCCAAAGTTTAGCTCACGAACTGAGTTTGTTTTGATATCATAAATCTCAACAATTGGGGTATATACACTTGCAATTACTATTTTTGACCTGTCTTCTAAAGCATCAACTACCCTTGCATTTACATTCATCTGAATCAAGATATCGCTAGTAGCTACAGAAAATTTCCTCAAATCCTTAGTTTCTACCCTTCCAGATTTATAGTTAAATCGAAATATTCTTTTCTTTCCATCGCCATTAAAACTGTATGGTGTATCATCTAAAATTCCTGCAATTAAGCTATCATTTATCAAATAAGCTTCTTGCACTCCTAACAGCTCTCGGGGTAACAAATACTCTCTGCTTTTTATCATTTGTGCTTTTGAAGTTGATCCTTCGAAATCAACTTCTATTAGCTTTAGCAGTCCGTGATCAAATATGTACATGGCACCTTCTTTATAATCCTGCATTTTGACCATCTCTGAAAAATGACCAGGTGCATCTCCTATTTCTCCAAATTCAGAAATAATATTTCCGGTTTTATTGTACACGGAAAAAAGGTGTCCTGAAAGTGATGGAATAGTGCTGACAAGAAAAAGTGAATCCAAATGTGATACCGAGACTACACCCTCAGTAACCTTATATACTCTTTCTTCACTAAGTACCTGAGCCACTCCATCGATAGTAGTAGTATTACTGTTATTTGAGTTATCAGTGCAACTCACAAAAAGAAAAGATATGACTATAAGCAACCTGAGCTTTTTCATAAGTAATAACAGAGAATGGTACAGTTAATACCATTCTCTGCCCTTATTTGATTAACGAGTCAATTTAGCATCCATTAGGTGGGCACCATGGCTCTGGAACGTAAGGATAAGATGTATTACACTGTTGAGGAACCTCCCATCCTTTCCAATCAAACTTTACACTACAATCTGCGCAGTATCTTAATGAATGACCCGGATTATAGAAAACCTGGCTATCATCCCAGCAATCAACCCATTGAAACATATCTTCGCTCTCCGACGCGTTTGTACTACTGATAGTAGTTGTTACATTTAGTGTAAAAAGAGCAACTAACATACAAGAGAAAATCAAATTGACTATTTTTTTCATGACTTAGCTATTAGTTAAAGGTTGCTCTTAATTTTGAGGAAATTCCGGCACCAAAAAAATTTTTCACACTCCCCTTTCACACTCCCCTTTCACACTCCCCTTTCACACTCCCCTTTCACACTCCCTTTTTACACTCCCTTTTTACACTCCCTTTTTACACTCCCTTTTTAACTGGGTGGGGGTTTTCCCGGTATGCCTGTTTATGAATTTGTACAAAGCATTATTATCTACAAAGCCTAAATCTCTGGCCATGCAGAAAAGAATCTCATCTGATTCTCTGGCAAAGCATTCTTTTATTTTCCTGAGCTTTACCTGCACAATTAATTCTTTTGGGCGTTTACCATAATGGTTCCTGATGAGCCGGGAAAAGTATTTTGGTGAATCATATCCCATGATATCCGCCCATTCACTTACTGTAGCAACTTCGGTAATATGCTGCCCTAGTATATCTACCGCTTTCTCTATCCTATTCATTTGACCAGACTAATTGTTAGCATTCATCTGGGTTAGACCACTATTATCCTATCTCTCTTTTCTTAACCCATTGTGAATGAACCCATTTTTTTGAAGAGATCAAAATCAAGATTTCGTTACACTTCGCTATATGATCTGCTTTCTCAGTCTAGCTACAGGTTCGTTTAATTGTTCCCGGTACTTGCTCACTGTTCTTCGGGCTACTTTATATCCCTTTTCATTTAATGCATCTGCCAGGGCTTGGTCGCTTAACGGATTTCTCTTGTCCTCATCATCAATAATGGCTTGAAGAATGTTTTTTACTTCACGGTTTGAAACTTCTTCTCCACTTTCGGTTTCCAGCCCTTCGTTGAAGAAATATTTAAGCTCATATACCCCAAAATTTGTTTGCACATATTTCCCATTCACAACACGAGATACCGTTGAGATATCCATCCCGATTCGTTCGGCCACATCCTTCAGAATCATTGGCTTTAACCCGTCTCCGAATTTGAAGAAATCTTCTTGCAGTGCTACGATGGTCTTCATGGTATTCATTAAGGTGTTTTGCCGCTGTCTGATTGATTCAATAAACCAGTTCGCCGAATCAATCTTCCCTTTCATAAATTGTTGAGTCTGAGCATCTGCCTTGTCTTTTTTGGCTTTTATCTCGTCCCACATTTGTTTGTATTCCGGGGAAATCCTTAGAGAAGGAGCATTGCGTTGGTTGAGATGGATAACAAACTCTCCCTTACCAGTTTCACTTTGCCCTTCTCCTCTCCAATACACTTCAAAATCCGGTTCGATATAGTTTTGAGTTTCCTCCAAACCATCACTAACTGCCCCAGGGCGTGGATCCATCCTCCGAATGGCTTCAAACGCTTGTTTGAGAGACTCTTCGTCGGTATTCAATCGGTGGATAATTTTGTCGAAGTGCTTTTTCTCGAAGGCTGCCCAGGTCCTGCTTAATACCTGGATTGCTAACTCTCTTCCTGGCAGCATTTCATCAGCTTCCTGGAGTTGTACCAATAAACAGTCCTGTAAACTTGTAGAGGCTATGCCAATTGGGTCCAGGAGTTGAATTTGCTTTCGTACCTGTTCTACATCTTCTTCTTCGAGGTAAATGCCATGATTGAAAGCAATATTATCGGCCACCGCTATCAACTCGCGCCGGAAATACCCATCTTCGTCTAATGAGCCTAAAATCTGATCCGCTATGAGTTGCTCTTCTTCTGATAAATCAAGCAAAGCTACCTGATTCTCAAGCTCCTCCAATAACGACTCATTATATGGGTTGGGGAGGTCTCTCCATTCTTCGATATCCGGGTTAGTAGGAGCTGAGTAAGTTTCTCCTTCGTACTCCGTGTTTCTATCAAATTCATCCCAATCCACCTCATGTTCTTCCAGGCTTTCTAAGGCCTCTTCCCGTTCTTCCTTCGGGTCATCCTCCTGTTGATCAATCCGCTCTTCGATTTGTTGTATCCCATCCAATTCTTCAAGGATGGGATTCATTTCAATCTCTTCCTTTATCCTTTGCTCTAGGGCTATGGTTGGTAATTGCAACAGCTTTATATACTGCAGCTGCTGGGGAGAAAGCTTCTGCTGGAGTCCCTGTTGAAGCCGCTGACTAATATTCTGTTGGTTACGGAGCATTTACCCCTCCTCTTTCGACCTTACATATTCACATGCAGCAATAAACTCATCGTACCATTCCTGGCCATATCGCCTTACTAAAGGAGCTTCCAAAAATTCGGCGAGGTAAATTCCTTCACCTTTGCCTTTTTCACAACCAGTAGAACAAATGGCCGGTACGTATTCAAAATTGGCATACTCAAACCCGGCTATTTTCTTTAATCGGATGGGAAATAGATGGCAACTCAGCGGTTTTTCCCAATTAAAACGTCCCTCGAAATACGCCTTTTGTATGGTGCAATAAGCAACTTCATTTTCATCATAGTTAACAAACACACACTCCGCTTGATCAACACATGATATCTCATACCCCTTTTCTTTGGATCCAATAACCACTCCCTCGCGATCAGCCACAGCAACCGCTTCGGGACGTAATTCATCTTTAAGAAGTCGATAAGCTTTATGAAGTACAGGTACTTCATCTTTAGAAACCGGAGCACCCGCATCACCTACTACACAACATGCACCTTTACAACGTGGAAGATCGCAGGCAAACTTTGCAGTTGCAATATCATCGGCTATTATAGTATCCTGTACTTTGATCATCGGGCGCAATATACAAACATCGTGCCAAACCAAAATATCTTATCCTTATCAACACTAAGAATGCAGCTTTTTCAAAGCATTCTTTAACAATTTGATAACCTATTCCCGGCTATCTTCACGAATTGAATTAAATCTAATACTCTTATGAAATTATCGGTTTCCTCTCTATCCCTGTTTACGTTTATCATCATCCTTGCAGGATGTTCAGGATTAAATGAACAGGAATTTTCCGTTGAATATGAAAAGTTCACATTAGATAATGGGCTTGAAGTAATTTTTCACCAGGATGACTCCGATCCGGTTACCGCAGTTGCACTAACCTTTCATGTAGGTTCTTCTCGCGAGAAAGAGGGTAAAACCGGCTTTGCCCACCTATTCGAACATCTTTTATTCTTAGAATCTGAAAACCTCGGTAAAGGAGGGCTTGATCAAATGAGTAGTAGAATTGGTGGTTCTGGGGCAAATGGCTCCACAAGCCGAGACCGAACAAATTATTTCCAAACAGTACCTAACGATGCTCTTGAAAAGATGATCTGGGCTGAAGCAGATAAGCTTGGATTCTTTATTAACACGGTAACAGAAGCAGTAGTAGCCAAAGAAAAACAAGTTGTGAAGAATGAGAAACGCCAGGTAATTGACAATCAGCCTTATGGTCATGCGAATTATGTGATCGGCAAAAATATGTACCCGGAAGGACATCCTTATAACTGGCAGGTGATTGGATCCCTTGAAGACGTACAAAGTGCTACACTAGAAGATGTAAAGGAATTCTACAATACCTGGTACACCCCAAATAACGCAACCTTAGTTATAGCAGGTGATTTTGATCCAGCACAGGCCGAAGAGTGGGTGCATAAATATTTTGATGAAATTCCAAGAGGTATAGAAATTGAACCACTTGAAGACCGCCCTGCTGTTATTACAGAAACCAAAAAACTGTATTACGAAGATAACTTTGCACGCCTTCCAGAATTAAGAATGTACTGGCCCGGAGTTGATCTCTATCACTCTGATGCCTATGCATTGGATATTTTAATGGAACTTTTGGCAACCGGTAAGAAAGCTCCTTTTAACCAGGTATTGATTGATGAAAAAGAGCTTACTTCAACAGTGTTTATGTTTAGCAATAATTCCGAAATAGCAGGAGAAATTGCTTTTGTAACGAGGGCTTTTCCCAGTACTGACCTGAATGAAGTTTATGATGCAGTTCAGGAAGCTTTCACAAGATTTGAAGAGGAAGGGTTTACTGAAGGAGATTTAAACAGAATCAAAGCCGGTATCGAAACGCAATTTTATAATGGCCTTTCCAGTGTATTGGGGAAAGCCTTCAATCTTGCCCAGTATAATATCTTCGCAAACGATCCTGGATACATTAACGAAGACATCAAGAAAACCTTGGCGGTAACCAGCGAAGATGTGATGCGCGTTTATGAGCAGTATATCAAAGGAAAGGATTTTGTAGCTACCAGCTTTGTCCCCAGGGGGCAGACCGATCTAATTCTTGAAGGTTCTGAGCTTGCTATAGTAGAAGAAGAAGTAATAGCAGAAAGCGGTGCTGATGAATCATTTACCCTTCCGGAAGAAACTGACTTTGAACGCACACCTTCCAGCTTTGATCGTACGGTAGAACCTCCTTACGGAGAAAGCCCAACAATCAAAATCCCTGAGATTTGGGAAGCAGAACTTTCTAATGGACTCAAAGTCTATGGAATCGAAAACACGGAATTACCTCTTGTTCAATTTGAGCTGAAGCTTAAAGGTGGTTTATTGCTTGATAATCCTAATAAAGTTGGAGTAGCGAATCTTGTAGCTGAGGTAATGACCCGAGGTACAGCAAATAAAACTCCTGAAGAGCTGGAAGAAGCTATTAATGACCTTGGAGCCTCAATTAACATTAATTCCGGACAGCAAAGTATTAGCATCACAGGAAATACTCTTTCAAGGAATTACTCAGCAACTATGGCGCTCGTACAGGAGATGCTGCTAGAGCCTCGTTGGGATGAAACCGAGTTTGACCTGGCTAAGCAAAGTACCTTAAGCCAGATTGCTGCACAAAGTGCCAATCCAAATAGTATCGCTACTAATACCTATAACAAGCTGATTTACGGTGAGGATAATATTCTCTCCAATAATCCAATTGGAACCACCGAAAGTGTTGAAGCCATTACAATTGATGACCTTAAGCAATATTATGAGAATAGCTTCTCTCCTTCCCTGGCTAGCTATATGGTAGTAGGATCGGTAAATGAGAGAGCAGTGACCTCAGCACTACGAGGAATACAGGAAGGCTGGGCTGCAAAAGAGGTACAGCTTCCAGAGCTTAACTTCCCTGATGCTCCTTCCGAATCACAGGTATATTTCTATGATGTACCAAATGCCAAGCAATCTGTAATCCGCTTCGGATACCTGGCTATGCCTGTTACTGATGAAGATCATTATTCCGCAACAGTAATGAATTACATTCTTGGGGGCGGTGGGTTTGCATCCAGATTCACACAGGAACTAAGAGAAGGTAAAGGATACACGTATGGAATTGGCTCCGGATTTGGCGGTTCTGCCCTTCCTGGTCCATTTACCATTAGCAGTGGAGTTAGGACTAATGTGACTTATGAGTCTGCGGCTCTTGTTAAGGAGATACTGGAGCAATACCCAACTACCTTTACCGAACAAGATCTTGAGACTACTAAAAGCTTCCTCCTAAAGAGTAATGCTCGCCGCTTCGAAACACTAGGTGCAAAGCTGAATATGGTTGAAAACATCTCTGACTATGGATGGAGCCCAAATTACATCAGGGAAAGAGAGCAAATAGTTCAGGATATGACCATTGATCGCATCTCAGAACTTGCGCAGGAATATGCCAATCCAAATAGAATGATTTATTTAGTGGTTGGGGATGCTGCTACACAAATGGATAGATTGGAAGCACTAGGTTTCGGAAAACCTGTTTTAGTAAGCGAAAACTTTAAAGAAGGGAACTAAAGCCGATGAAAACCAGGGTTAATGAGCTTATTGAAAAGCTTGAACTTGCCCAACATGTAGAAGGAGGTTTCTATAAAGAAACTTATAGAAGTGAAGGAACCATTTCCGAAGGAAGCCTTTCTGAGGAATTTGAAGGCCCGCGAAATTATTCAACAGGCATTTATTTCCTTCTTACTTCTGATACCTTTTCCGCATTTCATCGCATTAAACAAGATGAGATGTGGCATTTTTATGAAGGAGCTCCTTTAACTATCCACATAATTGATGACCAAGGGAATTACTCATTTCATCGATTGGGATTAGAACTTGGTGATCAGCAATCTCCTCAGTTTACTGTTCCTCGTGGATACTGGTTTGCTGCTGAAATTGAAGACCCCAATAGCTATACCCTGGTTGGGTGTACGGTTTCTCCTGGTTTTGATTTCTCTGATTTTGAGTTGGCAGATAGGAAAGCGTTGATAGAATCATTTCCTCACCATGAACACATCATCCATCGACTAACAAGGTTTTGATAGGGCTTGCGCATTGTTCTGGTTGGTATAGATTTTGCTTAATCCTTACCTTTTAGTTCATATTCACCTTTAGATTAAAAACCATAGAAGACGCACGTACATTACTCGAATTAGTAGTTCAGCTTGGCGGTACTGATCCTGTCACACTTTTTGGATTGCAAGACCAAAATATCCGGGTGTTGGATACCAATTTTCCAGAAACTAAAATCAATGCCCGGGGAGAACGGGTTAAGATCACGGGGCCGAGTTCGGAGGCTTCCCTTGTTAAGGAAGTAATAGAAGGAATGATTGAAGTAGCTCAGCGAAAAGCTAAAGTTACCGAAGATGATGTCAATACACTTATTGCACTCCGAAGTGGAGAACTTCAGGCGAAAGAACGTAAACATCCCGCCTACACTGGTGATGGAGAGCTCATCCTTTACACACATAAAGGTGAAGCTATCCTTGCAAAAACACCTGGTCAAAAACGGATTTATAAGTCATCTGCAGCTAATGATATCGTATTTGCTATCGGACCTGCCGGTACTGGTAAAACCTATACATCGGTAGCCCTGGCTGTAAAAGCCCTCAAAGAGCGAAGAGTGGAGAAGATTATCCTGGCACGCCCTGCTGTTGAAGCTGGTGAAAACCTGGGCTTTCTTCCTGGAGATTTAAAAGAGAAAATTGATCCCTATCTCCGTCCTCTATATGATTCCTTAGAGGATATGATCGATCAGGAGAAGCTAAGCCTTCACCTTTCTAAAAATGTAATAGAGATTGCTCCTCTTGCTTATATGAGAGGCCGAACACTAAACAATGCTTTTGTGATTTTAGATGAGGCTCAGAATGCCACAAATACACAAATGAAGATGTTCCTTACAAGAATTGGATTCAATAGTAGAGCAATCATTACCGGAGATATAACTCAAACCGATCTCCCAAAAAGACAACAATCGGGATTGATTTCCATCCAAAAAATCCTTGCAGATATTGAAGGAATCGACTTTGTGTACTTAAGAGATGAAGATGTGGTAAGGCATAAGCTGGTCAAGGATATTATTAATGCTTATGATAAGTTTGATTCTGAGAACGAAGGGGATTTGGAATAATTAACAGTGCCTAAGTACCAGAGTATCAAAGTGGCTTAGTTTCTTGGTCGTAAACTAAATCAAAATGGCTACAGCAAATACATATCGAGAACTCATCATCTGGAAAAAATCAATGGATTTGGTAACTGATGTATATCAAGCAACCTCATCTTTCCCTAAATCTGAAAAATATAGTCTGGTTTCACAATTAAGGAGATCTGCTATTTCAATACCAGCAAATATAGCTGAAGGTTTTGGAAGAAAATCGCCTGGAGATTTTAGACGATTCTTAAATATATCAATGGGCTCTCTATTTGAACTTCAAACAGAATTTGAGATATCAAAAAATCTCTCCTTTGTTTCTAATGAAGCATTTGACAGATTTTACGAGAAAAGCAGAGAAATTGAGCGAATGATGAGTAGTCTAATCAATAAGATATAACTTTGTAACTCTGATACTTAGGCACTCGGGTACTTTTAGAAATACCAAAATTGAATCACACCCAAAACACCACATACGTAGCTGCTCTCTACGAGGGTACTTTTTCTGTAGGACTGGATCGAATCTTCAATCGGATTGCAAGAGACGGTCAGCCTGCCAAAGGAGCCCTTAAAATATCACTTAACCCCTTTTTAATAGTCACTGCTGATAAAAACATCCTGTTCGATTGCGGCATTGGTGAGTTTGGGGAAGATACCGGGCCTCACTTCATTCGAAAGAATCTTGAAGAGCATGGATTAACGGAGTTTGATATCACTGATGTGTTCCTTAGTCATCTTCATTATGATCATATTGGTGGCTTAGCAAATAAAGAAAATGGATACTGGGAACTCACTTTCCCAGATGCCAAAATATGGACTTCTGAAAAAGACTGGCAAAGAGCAACCTCAAAAGAAGTGTGGTATGATGAAGAAAAAACTGAATTTCTTTCTTTTGTTGATGCACGGGCAGATCTACACTTTTTGAAAGAACAAGATCAGCCTTATCCTGAAATCTCTGTTGAAAAGATTGGGGGCCATACCGAACATCACCTCGTGCTTCTATTCAATGATGGAACAAATAAGTACATGCAGGCAGGCGATGTAATTGCCACCAGGAGCCAAATCAACAGAAAATTTGCTGCTAAATATGACTTTGATCCTCAAACCAGTCAGGCTCAAAGAGAACGGCTAGCTAAACTTGCTTTTGATGAAGGCTATATCGTCCTTGGGTTTCATGATGATCAGGATCCCATTGTTAAAATCACGGGTTATGATGAAAAAACCGGGTATCAAACCGAAGTATTAGAGTCATATGTCCCTTCCTAGTCTTGTATTAAGCATAAAGCAGGTTCTTGAAGAGAAAGGCTTTCCACCAAAAATAGATGCCGTTGTTATCCTCGGGTCGGGCTTAGGAAGCTTTGGCAATGAAATTGAGGAACCAATTACAGTTCCTTATTCCGAAATTCCTGGCTTTCCTCAATCAACGGTACAAGGCCATTCCGGTTCGTTAATTTTTGGAACTATAGGAGATAAATCTGTACTCGCTTTTTCCGGGCGATTTCATTTCTATGAAGGATATAACCTGGAAAAAACGATACTACCTGTTCAACTGGCTAAAGCTTTTGAAACAGATATACTTCTGATTTCCAATGCAGCGGGTGGTATCAATCTTGATTTTCAGGTTGGCGACCTAATGGTGATTGATAAGATTATGAGTCCAACCAGGGAATTAGGTATTACTTCCAATCAAAAGATTTCAGATATCGCTCTAAAGGTGAGAAATACTGCTACCTCCTTAGACATTCCTACCAGAAAAGGCTCCTACTTGTATGTTACTGGTCCTAATTATGAGACCAAGTCAGAAATCCATGCTTTTCGTTTTTTGGGAGGAGATGCTGTGGGTATGAGCACCGCTCCAGAACTCATTGAAGCAGAAAGGTTGGGAGTAAAAGCGGCAGCTATTTCGCTAATCACTAATGCAGCAGCCGGAGTTACAGACCAGAAGCTCGATCATGCCGAAGTAAAAGATGCCGCCGATGCTAAAAAGGAAGTGTTTGCTAAGCTGGTTAAGGGATTGATAGCTGAGCTTTGATTCGCTTTCCTGCTATTAGAGTCATCCTGAGCATACCTGCGAAGGATCGGCAATCCAATGTTTTTATTCATAAGCGTTGATTCTTCGGCGGTAGACTCGGAATGACATCAGCACATTACCTAATTGATTTAGGTATAATATTTTTGCAACTTACCTAACAGAATTAGGTATGCACGCAAAAATATTATTATGATCTCACGAGAACTTAAAGCAGCCTCATCCAAACCTATCATCCTTTCTATTCTTGCTAAAGGAGATAGCTATGGATACCAAATACTCCAGGATATCTTAGAGATTTCACAGGGAGAATGGAAATGGTCAGAAGCTATGCTCTACCCTGTACTTCACCGGCTTAACTCTGAAGGGTTAATTCAATCCAGGTGGGAGATACAGGAAAATGGCCGTAAGAGAAAGTATTACGGACTCACTGCAGCAGGAAAAGCAGCCCTTCAGACTGAAAAGGAACATTGGCTCACCATTCATAATGCACTACAAGGTTTATGGAGTGGACTCGATTTATCACCGGTTAAGAAATGAGGCAGCGATGGATTCTTTTTATTTAGAAAAAGCAATCGAACACTGGAAAAGAGAGCTGCTTAAATATCAAGAGCTGGAACCTGGAACCATTGAAGAACTAGAAAATCATTTAAGAGATTCGATTGATCATCATATTGAACTTGGATCTACACAGGAGGAGGCTTTTAATATAGCTGTAGATAAAATCGCAGAAGGGTTTCAAGATGCTATCCAGGAGCTTAGATATACAAGTGCAAATATGGAACCTAAACCAAAATGGAGATCTTCCTGGTGGATTCCTGCCTTGTTGCCCAATATTCTGAAAGTTCTTCTAAGAAACTTTAAACGCCAACCTGGCTACTCTTTTATCAACATCTCTGGCTTAGCGATTGGGATGGCTTCAGCAATTCTCGTACTGTTTTATGTTAAACAGGAGCTCTCTTTTGATAATTTTCATACTGACTCAGAAGATATCTATCGAGTTGTAAAAACAAGGTCGAATAGTAATGGGGAATTCAAATCGGCCCGTTCTCAGGTTCCAATGGGACCTGCTATTGAGGAGAACTTCCCTGAGATAGAAAGTGCAGTTCGTTTTTGGAAAGCATTTCAACCAGTGGTGGGTTTTGAAGGAGATTACTTCAACGAGGATGGATTCTATTTTACTGATAGCAAGGTGTTTGATCTATTCACTTTTGAAATGGTAAATGGGAACCCGAATAGAGCCTTATCTTCACCGGGAACGGTGGTTATTACTGAGTCGACAGCTAAAAAGTATTTCGGGAACCAAAATCCGATTGGAGAATTACTTTCGTTTAGGGGATTTCCTGAAGATTCTCTCGAGCTTACCGTAACTGGGGTTATAAAGGATTTGCCTGCCAATACTCACTTTAAATTCGACTTTTTGGCTTCCGCTTTGAATCTCGAAACGGAAAAAGATAATTGGGGTTCTCATAAGTCGATTTGGCTATATGTCTCTTTGGTTGAGAATACTGATATAGCTTCTTTGGAAAGAAAACTTGGTCCTTTTGTGGATGAACAAGCTGGAACAGACCCAGACTCCGAGTTTAAAACCAGGGTACATTTAGAGCCACTATCTTCTATTCATTTATACTCTGAATTTGAAGGTGGTTTTAAACCAAATGGCGCCATCTCCTATATCTATTTATTCTCTTCTCTAGCCATTATCCTATTAATTATTGGCTGTATTAATTTCATCAATCTTGCAACAGCAAATGGATTTGGAAGAGCGAAAGAAATAGGAATCCGAAAAGCCAATGGTTCTTTGCAAAGTCATATAGTGTTTCAATTCCTGGGAGAAACACTTTTGATGACTTCTATTGCAGGTGCTATCGGACTCTTTTTAGGTAGAACGTTCGCTCCTTTTTTTAATAGGATTGGTGGCATCAATATCCAATTTGAACGCTTACTCGAACCAGGTATACTACTCTCGATTTTGATGCTGATACTAACCGTAACGATATTAGCTGGTTCTTACCCGGCGATTTTCTTATCGAGATTTAAACCCATATCTATTTTTAAAAGCGGGCCAACTACTTCTAAAAAAACCGCTCTTTTGCGTAGAATTCTGGTTGTTTTTCAATTCACCATTTCGATTGTACTCATCATTGGTACTACTGTGATGTACAAACAGCTTTCGTTCATTCAGAACAAAAACCTGGGCTTTGAGAAAGAGCATATCCTGGTTGTTCCTTATCCCGAAAACGAAGCGACTTTTGTTGAAAGCATCAAATCTCAACCTGGTATTCTGGATTATACCATTTCAAAAAGGGTACCAGTAAATGATATTAATTATGACAGCAGAACCTTCAGGATTCCTGATCAAGATGTATTAAAAAGATTCCAGAACTATGTAGCAGATGAGTTTTTTCTTAGTACCTATGGGATGGAGTTAAAAGCAGGAAGAAACTTCAACCCAGACATCGCTTCTGATCGTGATAATCTTATAATTAATGAAAGTGCTGTTAGAGAATTAGGATGGGGCACTCCTGAAAATGCCTTGAACAAATCTCTTGAATGGAATAGAAATTCAAATGGGGTTGTAATTGGTGTAGTGGCTGATTTTCATAGTACCTCACTTTATGAAGTTGTGGATCCATTAGTCTTAAGCTTTTCAGAAGGTAATTACTGGAAGACCTTTATCTCTCTAAAAATCTCTCCTCAAAACGTATCCCGTACTCGTTCAACAATAGAAGAACTATGGAAAGAAGCATCCCCTAAGAGCGCTTTTTATAGCTTCTTCATAGATGATAGTTTAGTTCAATTACATGATCGGGATTCAAAATTATTAGCGTTATTTAGCTTCTTATCTATTTTGGCAATAATCATCTCAAGCCTGGGGCTTTTTGGATTAACATCATTTCTCATAGTAAAGATGCAGAAAACGATTGCAATCCATAAAGTATTAGGCGCCGGAATCACACAGATTGTAGGCTTTATTGCAAAGAACTTCTTCCTGCTTATACTGATTAGCTTTCTTATAGCAATCCCGGTTTCAATATTTGGAATCGAGTCGTGGCTCCAAAACTTTGCTTATAAAGTTGGTTTAGGGTTCCAAGAAGTCCTTTTTGCAGGTCTGGTAATATGCGGTTCTACTATACTTACAATAAGCTATCAAACGATAAAAGCTTCAATTGCCAACCCCATTAAAAGCCTCAGGAGTGAATAGTAATGCCTACTCATAGCCTTGAAAAGAATATCCAGGAATGGAGAAGTTCATTATCGAAGCATCAACAACTCGAGCCGGGAACCATTGAAGAACTTGAGGGACATTTGCGAGATAGCATTGAAGCCCAGATCGAACAGGGAATCGACCCCCTAATTGCGTTCAACACTGCTATTAAAGGGATTGAAGAAGGTTTTACTGAAGTAATGGATGAGTTTCATTTTACAAGCCCTTCTAAAGAGCCTAAACCCAAATGGAGATCTTCCTGGTGGATTCCTGCCTTGTTACCCAATATTCTGAAAGTCCTTCTAAGAAACTTTAAACGCCAACCTGGCTACTCTTTTATCAATATTTCGGGATTGGCGATTGGGATGGCGTGCTGTTTTATTATCTACCTCTATGTAGCCAATGAAACCAGTTATGATACTTTTCATGAACATTCTGATAGAACATTCCGTGTTGATCAAACAAATATCTGGAACAATTTCGATGGCCAGCTTTCGTCGACAGGACCGGGAGTAGCCGGCGTTCTAAAAAGTGAGCTTCCTGAAATAAAAACGACTGTACGGGTAAATAACCCACCTGGAATGTTAATATCCATTCACAGAAGCCCAGGTGATATCAGGTATTTTGAAGAGTCGAGAGTATTATCTGCCGACTCGACCTTCTTTGATATCTTCACCGTTGAATTTGTGGAGGGGAACCCGGACAAAGCTCTTGTCAATCCTTATTCCATCGTAATAACCGAAGAAATAAGAGAGCGATATTTTGGAGATGAAACAGCATTCGGAAAATCCATAAACATTGGCAACCCAGGTCAGGAAGTATCTTATGAGGTAACTGGTGTAGTTAAAAAGATGCCTAAAAACTCTCATTTTAGGTTTGATCTGCTCTCTTCTCTTTCCTCTAACCCAAATGTTAAGCGAAGAGAAGATACCTGGATATGGACTGTATTCGTCACTTATGTTTTGCTTCATGAAAATGCATCCATTGAGGAAGTGAACGCGAAGCTACCCTCTGTACTTCAGAATCATGCCCAGGCCAAAATATATTCTCCCTTTGGAATGGACTCGAATGATATCTACGAATCTAATAAACCATGGGAGATGTATTTCACTCCTATTACTGATATACACCTGAAATCGTCCGAAGCTGGAAATCGAATCGGAACAGTAAGCGACATCTTCTATGTATATGTTTTCTCGACGGTAGCTCTGCTCATCATTCTTCTCGCTTGCATCAATTTTATGAATTTATCTTCAGCAAGATCGGTGCAAAGAGCTAAAGAAGTTGGAGTTCGTAAAACCCTTGGATCTCAACATGGAAACCTCATCGCTCAATTTCTATCTGAGTCAGTGTTGTTCGCCTTTATCTCATTAATAATTGCTCTAGTTATCGTATCCGTTTCTATTGGGCCGTTCAATCAAATTGCAGCAAAACAACTCCTTTTCTCTGATCTTTTTACTCCAATCAGGGTATTGGGTATCGTCGGCTTTACAGTAGTTATTGGGATACTATCTGGAATTTACCCGGCCTTCTACTTGTCCTCTTTTAATCCCATTGATGCGTTTAAAAATAAGCTTCCCGCTATTTCAAATAGCCGACTTTCCTTTGTGCAACTGAGAAGCCTGCTGGTTGTTGTTCAATTTGCCATCTCTATCATCCTGATCTCAAGCAGCATTATCATTTATCAACAACTTCATTTCTTCCAGAATGCAAATCTGGGCTTCCAGAAAGAAAATGTGCTAATTATTCATAACCTGGAACAGTTGGGTGAAAGCTCTGAAGCATTTGAACAAATGGTAGCTAATCAGTCAGGTGTAGTCCAGGTGGGTAAATCAAGCGCCGTTCCACCCTATATGTGGCATGAAGATTTTGGAGGAGTTTACGGAAGCTCAGAGGCTGAAATTTCTGTAAACTCGGTAAAAGTAGATGATCACTTCCTTTCCACCATGGGGTTTGAACTTATAAAGGGGAAACTATTTGAGGAAAATACTGCGGCAAATGCTCGTTATGCTATTCTGAACGAAGCGGCGGTGGATCAGTTAAACTGGGGGGAACGGACCTCTGATGCTCCTGACTTTCCACTGGGTGAGTCCATTCTGTTTAGTGGAAATGAATTTCAGTATGAAATAATTGGAGTGATCAGAAACTTTAACAGCTCCTCTCTCCACAATAGCATCCAGCCCATGGCTATTTTTCATGAAAGCAGTTCCGTTTGGGGATCAGGAAATTCCTTTTTGTCTGCTCGCCTCGGCAGTATGGATAATGCGGAAGCGTTGCTTGAAAATATTCAGGAAAACTGGAATAGAGTTAGCGGTGGTTTACCATTCAATTATACTTTTCTTGATGACCAGCTTTATGCTGAGTATCAATCTGAGCAACAAATAGCACAAGTGGTAAGCATCTTCACCTTCCTAGCAATTTTTATAGCCATTCTCGGGATGATCGGTTTGATCTCATTTACCATTGAGAAAAAAACCAAAGAGATTGGTGTTCGAAAAGTGATGGGCGCTTCTGTAAAAAGCATCGTAATTATGCTCTCAAAGGAAATAACCTTACTGATCGGTTTTGCAATAATACTATCGCTTCCTGTTACCTGGTATTTGATGAACGACTGGCTTCAAAACTTCGAGTATCAGATTGATGTAAACCCTTTAATAATTATCCTGTCAGGTGTTTTATCGGTACTTCTAGCCTGGATTGCGTTGAGCTTTCAAACGGTTAAGGCGGCTTTACAAAATCCCATTAAGAGCTTGAGGAGTGAATAATTGAAAGTCATCCTGAGGCTACTGCCGAAGGATCAGCTGATTCTTCCCCCGAAAGCCTTCGGAATCAGAATGACTTATTAAAAAAATACCACGGTGGTAGGGTTCCACCGTGGCTTGGCTTTAGCTCTCTTGACATATTGTTTTAGGGTATGATTGTGATTTTGTTCCTATAACACTCTTGACTCTTCAAGGTTTATATCTGCCCATTTCCACACTTCTCTCAACCTTTCTTTTATCCCTTCTGCCTCCTTATAATCCCCTTCGTTGACATAGCTATTGTATAAACCAACCAATGACCATCCGTTTTCAGGAAAAACCTCGAGGTCTTCCTTATAGACTTCCTGAGCTTCAGCAATTCGACCAGCTTTAATTAGAATTGCCCCTAGCGATTGTCTTACCGGGTAGTGCCAGTCAGATGGCTCATTGTAATTGAGTTCATCTTCAAGCTCTACTGCTTTTTTCAGGATAGAAATGGCTTTATCATAGTTTTCATCCTTCCCTTCGATCTCTCCTCCTAGGGTAAGAGAAGCTATAGAGAGCACATCAACTGCTGAATTTATGTCCCAGACTGTGATTCCCTCTAAGCGTGCATCTTCCCGGAGCTGATCCAGTGATTTCAACTCACTTCGCGCAGCAGCGATATTTCCCTCAGCGGTGTATGCGATTCCTCTTGCATAATGCCATATTGCTCTTGGGTATACTAAATCTTCTGCTGGCTCAGGAGTATTCATGATCTTATCCCATTTTCCGAACCTCACATAGGCATATAGTGGAGTTACCCAGTAATGCTGTAGAGTTCCTAATCCTGGGATTCTCATATTATCCTCATCTACATGATGAGCCATATGTTCAGCTGCCATGATCGCTTTTTTGCTATTTCCCTGAAGTGTTGCCATTGCCCACAGGAAATGTTGGTTATGGGGAACATAGGCCAAAGGATATAACCCTTGTCGGCGGCACTGGTTCACATATTCCTCGTCAACTAGAATAGCTCGTTCATTTGCTTCTACACCTTCCTGGTATAAACCGGTTCGGATGTAAATATGGCTTGGCATATGAACAAGATGACCAGAGCCAGGAACTAAATCTTCAAGTGTATTCGCATACTCTAATGCTCTTTCAGGAGTCTTAGAGGCTTCAACTGCATGAATGTAATAGTGAATTAACCCGGCATGTTTCGGGTGCTGTTCTAATCCTGTTTCCAATACCTCCAGAATCTCAGGAGTCCATTCTTTGGGTCGGCCATTACTTTCCCAATAATCCCAGGCATGAATCACCATAAGAGCCTCTGCTAGTAGAGTGCGTACATTCGGATCGTTTGGATATTTTTCCACTACTTCCTTCATCGCTTCGGCATAGGCTACATCTAATGCTGCGCGGTCAGAAAGGGTCTCGTCATCGGAATAGCGAATAGCGAGTGCATCTATTAAATCACGTTCCTTTTCTGAAGCATACTTTTTTAAGTTCACCGCCTTTTGAATAGCTTCATAAGCTGGTTGAACTGCGGAAGGGTCCATTGCTGCATTGATGTTAGGCCCTAATACCAGTGCCTGCCCCCAGTATGCGATCGCAGAGTTTGGATCAATCATTGCTACTTGTTCATAGGAACGAGCAGCTTCTAAATGATTGAAGCCATAAGTAAGTGCGACTGCCTGATTAAAGAAAATACTAGCCAGATCATCTTCAGAAGAGATCTCGAAGTCATGCATCCCCATACCCTCGAAAAGAGGAGCATGTTGTGCCTTAAACAACTTGTCACCCTGCATTGGCTGACTTAAAGCTAATTGTGCTGACGCCGTCACGATCAGCAAACCCATTATTATTTGTCTCATTGTTTTTACTACCTAAATGTTAAGTTTATTTTTATCTGATTTATCTTATTTGATTTATTCAATCTTGACGCCTCATTTCTGATGCGGTAAAAATTACGCAGTTAGACCAGGTGGGATACGAGTCCTTGCGTCAACAATGGGTGTACAGTTACACTAAGAGAAAGTGAACATCAGGTGATCAGCCTGTTTTTTTTGTGCGAAAACCGGTTTTATTGAGGTTTCTATGAAACCTCAAGCGATTCCTTTTCAAGGGCAATCATAAACTCAGTAAGGTTATCCTCTGTGTTTAAATCGAGTTTTTTTCGGAGGCGATATCGGGCTGTTTTAACAGAATCGGGTGAAATACCCAGAATAGCTGCCATCTCTTTGATGGTAAGGTTTAGCTTCACCAAAGCTGAAAGTCTCATCTCATTTGGGGTTAAATCTGAATAGCGCTCTTTGAGGATGTGATAAAAACCGGAGTGGACTTCCTCAAAGTGCATTTTGAACTGCTTCCAGTCTTCATCCAAACTAAAACTTTGATCTACTAAACGAGAAAGGCTATTTAACTCCCGGGATGAAACCTCTTTTTTTAGATTTTCAACTTTCTCTTTCATTTCTTCCATCATCTCGTTTTTTTGAACCATATTGAGACTCTGGCTGGTAAGCTGTTTGTTCTTAAACTCAATATCTCGTTGAAGCTCTTTACTCTTTAATTTCGATACTTCGAGCTCAGCTTCTCCTTTTTGAATCTTATGCCGCTGGCTTCTAACTATCAATAAACCAATCACTATAAATAGAGCCAGGCCTCCTGCTAATGAAGCTTGTATAATACTCCTCCTTTCGTTCTCAGCCTGTAAAGCAGCTATTTCCTGCTCTCTCTCTCCTATTCTAAACCGGGCCTCAAACTCTACCAGGTTCTTCGCGCGTTCTTCATCAAGGATGGAATCTCTAATCGCTATTAATTCTTCATGATAGGCTGTTGCTTCATCATAGGCCCCGGTTTGCTTAGCAACTTCTATAAGGATTTCAATATTATTTTCAGCCATCCTCCAGTCATTCACTGATAGAGCCATAGTTTTTGCTTTAAAGGCTGCATCTCTGGACGCTGTCAAATCACCTTCGTTTAGCTGCATATGGGACAACTTGTTCAATAGGAACTGAGTGGTATTAGAAAACCCTGCTTCCTCGGCTTTTTCAATGCCTTCTTCCAAAATGCTTGTGGCCTGATCATACTCCCCCATTTCATAATACACTTCGGCAACCTCGTCCAGGTTGTGCAACGCCATAAACGTATTGCCAAGCGAATCAGCCAGCTTTACAGCATGATCTGCCATTTCCAGCGCTTCGGATAACCGGTCTTCATCCTGGTAAATATTAGCAATGTTGATCATTAATTGGGGTACGGCATGTTGATAACCTTTGTCTTTAAACAGGTCAATTGCTTCCTGGTAGTATTCTGCTGCCTTCTCAAGATTTCCGTTTTTCTCTTCCAAAAACCCAGCTTCCGATAGTGCAATAGATTCTCCACCCCAATCTCCTATCTCACGTGCTTTATGTATGGCATCATGAAGAAAGCGCTGGGCTATCCGGTACTCCTCGAGGTTTTGCTGAACCAGGCCTAGCTTTGTTAAGGCAAAAACTTCTCCTCGTTCATCTCCAAGTTCACGAGCATATTCCAATGACTTGAAATACAATTCTGATGCTCGCTCATACTCTGATATATCTACATAAGAAGAACCTAATACCTGGAGCACCCGAAGCTCATTTGCCTTTTCTCCGAGCCTTTCAAAAATGATTTGAGCATCTATAAAATTATTAATGGCTACCGATTTTTTATCGGTAAATACAGAAGCATAGCCCAAAAAATAATGGCTTTCCGCTATCAGGCTATCGCTATTTAATGCTTTAGATAGATCCAGAGCTTCTTCGGCATATTCAGTTGCCAGCTGGGTATTTTGAAAAGATATTCTTGATGACAGCCGATGAAGTAATTCAATACGATCAGAGCCTGCACTGTTTTCTAACTGCTGAGTAAGTTCCTCTATCTGTGAGCCCCCTTGCCCATGTTGTGCATTGGCTGTTCCTAAAGTAATAAGTAATAGAAATATGGAGGCCCAAATAACCCTAATTGCTAACATAACCCGTTAAATTACTTGGCTTAAAATAAACGATCGGGTTCTATCGAACAAGTCAGGTTATTGTTGCGCAGGGACTCTCGGAATTGTGAAAATCTCTCTTTGTCTCCCATCCAGGTACCAAACCCCGGTCTCATCAAAAAAAGCATCTTCTTCAAGCATGATTCGAATTTCCTTGCCCCATTCTTCGATGTAAGTAGCAGCATTCAGCTCAATGGAGTAGGCGGTATTAAGATGCAGAGGATAATCGCCTTTTACAGGTACTCCTCCCTGGGAATCCCACATCCCTAATGTAGTGCCTGCTCCGTGCCCATGGTAGCCTAGCGGATGAGTATAAATAGAAGGCTTAATACCCTCAGCAATGGCCTCCTCTCTCGACATTTTAAGCACTTCGTTTCCAGTCCTTCCCACCTTAAAATTGTTCGTGAAGATATCCTGAAGTTGGTTTCCTTTTCGGAATGCTTCTCGAAGGTATTCAGGAACCTCTGTTTCTTCGGGCTTCAGTACATAGGCATGTTGCTGAGTATCGGTGTTTAATCTGAGGTAAGTAATTCCAAAATCGACATGCAGAAGGTCTCCGGGTAGAATAACATTATCCGCTGGGCGGCTGTCGAATGTCCTGAGGTGATCAAAAGATTCTGGATCAGCTCGCTGTATAGAAACACTGGGATGAAACCAGGTCATTAATTTCAATTCCTTCACTTTTTCCCTGTACCACCATGCCACATCATCGGTGGTCGTAACCCCAGGCTGAATTACCCTATCTGAAAGTCCCTCAGCTATGATTTCATGTGCAATTCTTACGATTTGTGGATAGAACATCATTTCCCGGGGAGTTCGGGTCTCCAACCATCCAATAGCTACTTTTTCAGCGGACACAATTCTGTCAGCATATTTCTTTCCAATATTAGCCTGAAGCTCTTCAAGGTCTGTTGCTACAATTCCATCCGCCAACCCAAAATGTTCTGATTTATTGACTCCAATTCGTTTTGGGTCTCGTTCTTCGATGATTTCTTTTAACCTTTCCCACTGGTTGGGTTGTACTTCCTTATTCCATGCTTTTTTGAAGATTTCGCCCACATCATACCTGGCTACAGCTAAAGTCTCCAATGCCTCATCTTCACCCTTATCGTAGATAACAAGAATGGTTCTTCTTCGAGCAGCCAGCCAGGTTGCAGGTAACATGGTTTCGATCACCGGGTCTTCATTGTATTCCCTTGAAATGATCACCCACATATCAATACCCTCTCTTCTCATGATATCGGGCAAAACCGTTTCAATTTTGTCCTTCAACAAATCATTGATTACTTCCGCTCGTTGTTTCATGGGAAGAATTTCGGGATAGCTTTGAGCCTGAGCTATAGTGCCAAAGCATATGATGAATAAAAATAGAACCCCTATAGTACCTGCGCCCTTCATTTCGTATCGATAAGTTAGTTTTAGTTATTCAGGCTAGAAAAGTAATCAATTCTACTCACCATTCAACCAGGCGTCCCTTAATACCCTTTGTTGCCTGTTTGCTCGTCGATCTAATTCTGTTTTAATTCTATCGGATTCTTCCAGTGTAACCCGAACTCTTTTCTGCTCCCCCCATCGGTTAAATACTATTTCAACGGTTTGACCGGGGCGCCTGCGTTCAAGGATCTCTTCCACACTTTCAACGCCAGATAACCTTACTCCCCCAATAGAGATAATTTCATCCTGAGCTTCAATGCCGGCATTGTATAAGGGACTTCCGATCCTGGCGTTTGTAGTCAGTTTCCATACCCCATCTCTTTCACGGATAGTACCTCCTAACGAAGCTTCACCTGGATTTTCCGGCTCAAAGTTTACCCCTACTTGTCTAAAAAGTGCTTCATAGTTGGGCATATTGCTGTTATAGATGTATTCAGCAAAGAACTCTGTAGCAAAGTTATATCCTGAGTATTCTCCGAGAAGTGTTTCTAAATCACGGATAGAATAAGGTATCTCCGTTTTCCCATACTTTTCCCAAGCCAAACGCATAAAACCGTCCAGGTTTAACTCCCTGAACTGAGTACGCAACATTAAATCAAGTGCGAGTCCCAACACGCTTCCATAGGAGTAATAGGAAATAAAAATGTTGGTATTATTAGTTGGATCAATAGATGTAGCTGCATCCACAAAAGGAGCTCTGTAGCTCATTTCTATGGGGTTAAAGAACTGTCTTCCTGGTGAATTAATTACATAATTCAACGCTCCATCCAACCCTTCAATATATTCTTCATGGGTTCTTATTCCGGCTCTAGCCAGTGTTAATCCGGTATAGTAACTGGTGAATCCCTCTGCAAACCATAGTTCTCCGCTCATATTTGCCTCTTCAAAATCAAAGGGTTCAAGAGAGGCTGGCCGGATTCGTTCCACATTCCAGGCATGGAAAAACTCGTGCGATACCGTACTGATTCGATAATCACCTAGTGGATCTTCGAGATCTTTTGATCCTGATACTATAGTAGAGTTTCTATGCTCCATTCCATCCCCACTAGCATTAGGCATAAAGTTTAACAGAAACGTATACTCTCCATAATCGAATTCAGGTAATTCCCCATAAATCTCTTTCTGGGCTCTTACAATGCCCATTACATTTTCAAAGTAATCGTTTACTTCCCGCTCGCTGGCAGGAGTATGTAGTACCATTCGTATGAGCTGCCCATCTACCATTTCTTCCCTCAGGTGGTAATCAGCTAGCAGCGTTGGGCTGTCCATGAAATAATAAGTATCAGGTGCATAATAGGTATTAGCTTCTACCCTTTTTAGTTGAGTAGCAACTTGCCAGTTCAGGTCGTCGCGAACATTAAAGGTTACATACACAGGGCGGTATTGGTAGTCTCTGGGAAATACAAACGTAGCTGGAATATTTAAATGAGCATGAGTTTCGTCAACCTGGGAATAGGTTCCGTCTCCCCTATTAGCGAACAAAGTATACTCGAATCTGACCATCCCATTATGACCATGTACATCCCATTGTTGGGGATTGGGGCGAGTTATCGCGAGTTCATTGCCCTCACTATCAAAAGCTTTGACAGCATAAACATTCTTTGCAAAGTTATGGATGGCATACCGACCAGGCGAAGTTCGACTCATTCTTACTTCTAGTGGACTGTTATCCAGGTTAGAGAAAACAGCCGTAATTTTTGCTTCATGATGAACTGCGTTCTCAAAAGAGATCGTGTATTCATTCGCAGTCTGTGCTTCTGATTCCCAGGAAAACAATATCAGAAGAATAATTATTGAGAAAGAAATTCGATTCATATGTACCATTTGTTTAGCTCTTAAATATCAAAAGCATAAAATTGGGTTGCAACCAACTTGGCGTTAAAGAATTAAAACCGCCTCGCTAATTGTACATTTTTTAAGCTATATTTTGATATGAAAAGACTCCTTATTTGTTCCGCCCTGCTTATTCTTTGTTCTAATGTTAAAGCTCAAGACCTGGATTCGACATTAACCTCATTCAAGCATTTGCTTCTTCAGGTGGATACTTTTCAGAATAATGAGAGCTTTACCTTTGAATTCGACTATTCACCAGTTACGATAAGCAAGCCTTTATTCTATTCTCTAAAAGCTATTGAAGGCATCAAATACCGATCAATTATCGAGGAGTTTAATGCCGTTCCTTTTTTTGATGTAAGGAAATTTGATCCGGTCTCTTTTTCTGATTATTCCCGGCATTATCAAAGCTATTATTTCACCTTGCAAACAGAAACTTTTGGTGACTAATGGAAGGAACTGTACGTCTCTCCATTCAGGATAGCATTGGCACGATCGAGTTTTTTCATCCGAAAGGAAACTCATTACCGGGAGCCTTACTTCAAAAATTAGCAGATACGATTACTGAAGCTGGAGATTCTCCAGATATTTCCGTTATCATTTTGAGAAGTAAAGGAGATGGAGCTTTTTGCGCAGGGGCATCTTTTGATGAATTAATAGCTATAGAAGATACAGAGACTGGGCGGGAATTTTTCTCGGGATTTGGGAAGGTAATCGCTGCTATGGTTTCTTGTCCAAAATTTATTGTTACCAGGGTACAGGGAAAAGCTGTAGGCGGTGGAGTGGGTATTATCGCTTCTTCCGATTATGCCATAGCCAGTACAGATGCTTCAGTAAAGTTAAGTGAATTAAGTATTGGAATAGGTCCTTTTGTAATTGCCCCTTTAGTAAGGAAAAAAATCGGATTCACGGCTTTTTCTACCTTAAGTATTAATGCCTGGGAGTGGAAAAACGCTGATTGGGCGTGGCAAAAAGGCTTATACAATGAAGTGGCTTCAGAAGTAACAGAGCTGGATGAAAAAATTACTGCTCTCGCAAAAAGGCTCGCAAGTTCAAGCCCAGAGGCTATGAAGAAGATTAAGGAAATTATGTGGGGTGATACTGAATCACTAAAAAAGCTGATAGACCAACGGGCAGAAATTACAGGATCATTGGCGCAGAGTGAATATACCAAAGAGTTTATCCGGGCTTTTAAACAGAAGTAGGACTATCTTTTGCTGTCATCCTGATCCCGAAGGCTTACGGGAGAAGGATCAACTTTTAATTAACTCGCTTATGCTTTCATAGGAATTGAGAAGGTAAAGCGAGTTCCATCTTCACCTGAATGGGTTACCTCTGCCTTTAACTGAGCGGCTAATGATTTGATTAGGCTAATTCCCAATGAGTTACTCTTCTTTTCTAGCAAATCTTCTGGTGAACCCTTCCCATTATCAATAATCTCCAGATAATAATTTTCCCCTTCCTCTCTGAAGATCAGATTGATCTTCCCTGATGCTATTTGATCAAATGCATGCTTATAGCAATTACTTATGGCTTCATTTACTATGAGGCCAAGGGGAATACCCCTATTCACGTTTATTGAAATATCCTGTACTTCTAAATGTACGTCAATGTCTTGTTCAGCCTGCCTCATAGTAGTGGAAATACCACTAACCAAATCTTCCAGAAATTTTTTGAAGTTAACATTGGCCAGATCATCGTTTTGATACAGGTTTTCATGAATCCTGGACATCGCCAGAACGCGCATCTTGCTTTCATGAATGGCATCTTTTGCATGGGGTTCTTTCACATTCCAACTTTGCAATTCCAACAATCCTGATATCACAGCTAAATTATTCTTAACACGATGATGGATTTCTTTAATAAGTACTTCTTTCTCTTCCAGTGCAGCTGTTAAATCTTTTGTCTGCTCATTTACCAACTGCTTTAATTTTTTCTTTTCGTATCGATCTAGCGCTATTTGGTTTATAACCATTATCAAAACAAATAAGGCTACTGCGACTAGTATGTAGAATTTAGAGGTCTTCCAGAAAACCTGATCTACCTCAATACGCGCCAGCATTTGTTCTTCGCTCCAGTTCGAATTAACGGATTTAGCTTTAACCAAAAGTGAATATTCTCCCGGAGGAAGGTTGGTATATCTAATTTCATCAATATCCTCCGCTACATTCCATCCTTCGTCAAAACCATCCAGTTTATAGGAGTACAAAATCCTACTGGGATTCTTGAAATCTACCGCATTCACATTGAAGTAGATATTATTCCGATCGTAACTTGTGCTAATTTGAGGGAGCTCATCATCTGATTGCAATTGATGATAAACGGTTTCCATATCTATTTGGATATCCCTCAAGAATACCTTTGGAGAAGCGGATGGAGCAAGAGTTGTTTCCCCATCGGTGAAGGTATAGGTGATCAACCCTTTCGAATCACTTCCAAACCAAAGTTTGCCATTTTGATCAAGAACAGCTGCATGCCCATTGAACTCCACTCCCAAACCATATTCAGAAAAAGGAAAATGTTGCTGTTTTGATATCCCATGTCCTTTCCATGCTTCGATATCGAAATAATTCAGTCCACCGTTGGTACCTTGCCAAAGGTTTCCAAATTGATCAAATTTTAGGAAAATAGTCTCCTGCAAATACTGGTCATAGGTTTCGAAAGGCCTAATTGTTGAGGGCATGCCCCTCTCATCAAAATCGCTAAGTACGCTTATCCCTTTATTGGTACCTACCCAGATATTTCCCTCTACATCTTCAGCAAGATCATAAATGCTTCCTCCCATTAGACCTGTACTTTCGGAAATATACCTGAAGAATTCTCCGTCAAAATTAGCTATTCCTCCTTCAGTACCAATCCAAAAATAGCCGCGAGAATCCTTTTTCATGAAGTTTAATTCGGTCTGCCAATAATAATCGGTAGTAGCATTGAAAGTGGTTAACTCACCATTATGGTATTTCAATAGGTTTTGATATGCGGTAAGCCAGATGGAACCGTCCTCATCAACAAAAATATCGCTTAAGAAATACGGGGAAAGCTCATCGCTAAAAGAAGGCCTGAAGAAAGTAGTTCCATCGTACTGTATCAATTTCTGATCGAAAGTGAGCATAAGAAGATCTCCATTGGAGAGCTCTTCGATATCCCAAATCTCATCTTGGTCGAAATACCTTTTTGGAAGTGTAATATTTCTAAACTGTCCATTTGTATAAGAGCTAATCCCATCCTGGGTACCAAACCAAAGTGTTCCGCCAGATGCTTCTAGGGCGCTATAGATGGAATTCACATCCAATTCTGAGGTGCCATCGTAGATTACAAAGCCACGATCCTTAAAAATGTTCACCCCATTTCCGTCGGTACTAACCCATATGGTACCTTGTTCATCTTTAATAAGCCTGTATATATAATTGCTGCTTAACCCGTTGCTTTTGGTAACATGTACATACTCGGTACCATCAAACCAATAGAGGCCATCTCTTTCAGTGCCTATCCAAATTTCTCCATCATTTCCTTCAACAATGTTATATACATAATTCAACTCCTCACCATGAATCTCTGTAATAGTATCAAGAGACCCATCGGGGTTAATTATAGTAACCCCATTACTTGTAGGAATCCATTTCTTCCCATCACTCGCTATATATACCTGATAAGCCATAGTACCTGAAAGCCCGTTTTCACGAGTAATGGTCTGAACAACTTCCTTACCAGGTTCATATTTTGCTATACCTGAGGAAGTAGCAATCCATGAGTTCCCGTTTTCGTCAAATTCGAAGCCCCATACCTGGTTATCAGGTAAGCCGTCTTCAGCATCAAGTATCTTGGATACAGAACCTTCTTCATTTAGTTCAAAAATCCCTTCTTCATTAGTTCCAATCCAAAGCCTCCCATCAGGAGTATCGCCTATAAAATTGATTATTAGTGAATCAAGACGTCCTAATTCAGGAAGATAAACCAGTGAATCGTTTCTAAACAGAGCCATCCCACCAAACTCGGTGGAAACCCAAAAATTTCCCTTTTTATCTTTATGAATATCATAGATCAATGGATCCTTTAGACCATGATCTTTATTGTAGCTCTTGAAGTTTTTCCCATCAAACCTAACCAGGCCATTAGCGGTAGCAAACCATGCATACCCCAATTCGTCAATCAGCACATCATACACAAAACTTGAAGGCAAGCCGTCATTCACTGAATAGGTTTTCACATTGTACTTTTGTGACAAAGCCATAGAAAATCCTAACAAGGAAATAGTAAAAGACAGAAAAATCCTTTTGATAATCACTCCTAAACCTAAAGCCGAATTCTAATACTGCGTATTTCTTTTTCTAACAGAAATAAAATAGTCAAATACGCAGTATTTGAAAAAACTCAAGGAAAATATCTAGAATTGCCTTGATGGACTCAGTAAACAGTACTCTTTTTAAGGAGATCAGAATCGAAACTTTCAAAAATTTAACGTTCATCCAGCTAATGGATTAGCTCTTTTTATTTGTAGCTTTAGCCGTCCTAAATTCACTATCAATATCTGTTGAGTAATCGCGCTCGTTATCTTGCATTTATTATTGCTGCCCTTGGAGTACTTCTATTCTCAACCAAAGCAGTAATTATAAAATTAGCCTATCAGTACGACATTGATTCCATCTCATTACTGTTGCTCAGGATGCTGTTTGCCCTTCCATTTTACCTGGCCATTTGGGGATATCATTATAAAGAGTGGAGACAATCACCCCTTTCAAGGAAACAAGCAGTAACTCTAATTTTCCTGGGGCTATTTGGCTACTACCTGGCCAGTTATTTTGATTTTAAGGGGCTCACTTACATTACTGCCAGCCTAGAACGATTGATCCTGTTCACCTATCCAACTTTTGTGCTCATCTTAAGTGCTCTTTTTCTTAAAAAGAAGATCACAAAAACTCAGTTGATATCTATTGCAATCACCTATGTTGGTATTGTAGTTATCTTTTTTGACAGAGACGGTATCACGGCCGGAGATCCAGAAGAAGTGCTCCTTGGCTCTGTATTAATTGTGATCAGCGCAATTACATATGCCGCGTACCTTGTGGGTGCGAATTCCTTAATTGAAAAAGTAGGCAGTGTACGTTTAACCACCTTTTCTCTACTGATTTCCTGTTCAGCTGTAATTACGCACTACCTTGTTACCACAGACCTCCAATTATTCCATTATCCCACCGAGGTATACCTGCTCAGTTTTGTGATGGCCATTTTCTCTACGGTAATCCCCTCATTTTTGATTAATGAGGCAATCAAGAGAATTGGTGCGCCTACCGTATCAATCATAGGAAGCCTTGGACCTGTTTCCACGATTCTACTCTCCGTGGCTTTTCTTGGAGAAATGCTCACGTTTACACAGGTAATTGGAGCACTTATCATTATCTCTGGGATTTTTGTGATCGGTCGTGCTAAATGAAATCCGGAAAAGCTCTTTTACTTTTTCTGGTTTTAGGGTAACATCTGTTATGGAGTGTAGAAACTGTGGAACCAGCTTTGAGGGGAACTTTTGTCCGAATTGTGGACAAAAGCCGAATTCGGGAAGAATCATATTAAGGGAATCTGCTCGAGATGTTCTTGAGCATTACTTTGATTTCGATACTCCTCTTTTTAGGACTATCACCGGGTTAATAACGAGGCCGGGGAAGCTGATCAGGGAGTACATATTTGGAAAACGCAAGTCCTACTCTCACCCTATTCGATACTATATACTTGTTCTAGCGATTTATGTGATTCTTCAAAACCTGATTAATTTTGATCCAATTGCAACTGTTGGCGAAATACTTGGTGCATTAGAACAACCAAATCCAAATAGTCCTCAGACAAAAGGGTCCTATTTATTTCGAGATAATATCAATCTCTTCCTATTATTTTTCGCGTTCTTCCTGGCTGCTTTCAATAAACTCTTTTTTCGAAAATCAGGATACTACTTTGTTGAATACCTGGCTCTAGGCTTTTTTATAGTCTCTGAATATATCCTGGCTGGTATTTTCATTATTCTTCTGAGTACTATAATATCTCCTTACTTTTTCCTCATTAACTACTTGCTTGTACTAATCTACCCTGTATATGTGATGTACAACTTCCATGAAGGAAAAAAAATAGGGAGATTCTTTAAGGCATTATTAATCACCTTGCTGGCCTGGGTCCTTTATGTAATAGCAGGCCAATTTATAGCAACCTTTATTGTGATCAGCTTTGGCTTATGACCTTTAAAGATGTCTTTTCGGAGTTGAAGAAGTATGCCCAGCCTTCAACTACAGAGCATTCAAGGAAAATCTTTCGCGCAACTCCTGGTGAGTATGGGGAAGGTGATAAATTTTTAGGTGTGTCTGTTCCCAATCAACGAAAGGTAGCTAAGAAGTATAAACACATGCCCCTGGAAGAGGTTGAGAAATTACTCAGTAACAAATACCATGAATGCCGTTCAACTGCATTATTAGTACTTGTTTACCGTATTGAGAAAGCTACTCAAGATGAAGTAGATAAAGTTGCATCATTTTATCTAAAGAACCTGAACTTTGTAGATAATTGGGATCTTGTGGATAGCTCCTGCCGATTCATTCTGTCAAAATTTCTGGAGTACAGAGAACGAGACCTTTTATATATCCTGGCTAAATCAGATAACCTTTGGGAAAAGCGAATTTCTATTATAACATGTTACTATTTCATCAAAAAAAATGATTTCAACGATGCATTAGCTATTTCTGAAATCTTATTATTCGATGATCACGACCTAATCCATAAAGCCGTAGGTTGGATGCTCAGAGAAATCGGAGAACAAGATATACGAGCAGAAGAGGATTTTTTAAGACAGGAAGGAAGATATAAACAGATGCCCCGAACTATGTTAAGGTATGCCATCGAAAAATTTGATGAACCTCTTAGAAAAAGATATCTCAATGGCACTATTTAACGCTCTCTCTTAATTGGAAATACGACCTCAAATTTTGTCCCTTTCCCTCCTTCTCCCCGCGCAATCGAATAATCGCCATGTAGTTGAGAAGCTAATGTCTTGATCAGCGTTTTACCTAAGGATTTAGAATTTTTAAGCTCATCTTCCTCAAAACCAGTTCCGTTATCTTCTACTGACAGAATATAGTTTCCATTATCCTTTTTCATAGACACACAAATCTTGCCTTCCTTCATCCCATCAAAAGCATGTTTGTATGAGTTCACTATAACCTCGTTTAATAGCAAGGAGCATGGGATCGCAAGATTAACATCCAGGGAAATGTCTTCTACTTCAGCATCTAATAAAATCTCTTTTTCATCATTCGAGTACATCTTGCTTATAGCCAATAACAAATCGTTTACATAGATTTTGTAATTGATGTATGCGAGCGTATAGTCATGGTAAAGCATTTCATGAACCAGCGAAATAGATTGAATCCTACTTTGGCTTTCCGTTAACGCCTTGGTTACCTCATCATTCTTAGAAGCATATGCTTGTAGTTGCAGGATTCCTGAGACGACAGCCAGGTTGTTTTTCACTCGATGGTGAATTTCTGAAAGAAGAACCTCTTTCTCTCTCAATGAATCCCTGATTGCCTGGTTGGCTTTTTTTCGCTCTGTTACATCGGTAGCGATACAAACTGTACCTACTTTTTCTCCATCCGAATTGACCAAATCAGACTCAGAAAAAAGTACAGGTATTGGTGCTTTCTCCTTTGTTAGTAATTGAAACTCGAAAATACTTCCGTCAGTTTGTTTTTCTTTATAAGTATCTCCCATTGAATCCATATCATAAAATTGAATTACGGGAAGTCCGATAATCTCCTCTCTTGTATGATCAAGCATTCGAAGACCAGCTTTGTTTATACCAACAATGATCTTTTTTTCATCGGTTACAATAAGGGTCTCTTGCAATGACTCAATAATGCTATCCAGGTAATCCCGGGCCAGTGTTCTTTTTTTAAGATTTGCAGCCATATCATTAAAAGAACTTGCCAGTTCCCCAATCTCATCACTGCTTTCAATACTTATCTGCTCATCTAGGTTTCCCTGACCCAGTTTTTGAGCTCCATCTCTAAGCTTTCTAAGTGGGTTTGCAATCGATCGATATATATAAAGCGAAATGAAAACGGCAAGAAGCACACTCGCTCCAAAGGCAAACGCAAATGTCTTATTGAGTCGTTCTAGCTGTAGGCTTAATTCACTTTTCTCTTCTGTGTGATACAGGATGGTCTCTTCTCGAAGGTGAGAAATGGCTGGAATAATCCTGTTCCTGAAGAATGGACTTATCGAAGTATTAAATTGGATATTGGCTTGTTCTTTGTCCTCTTCAAGTAGAATAAGCCACTCTTTTGAAAGGTTAGTATAAAAATTTATTCGCTCTCCTAACCGGTTTGCCTCCTCCAATTTCTCGTTACCTATAAGTAGATGGGAGGATTCATAAAAAGCGTACATACGATCAAATTCAGTATCAATTCTGTAAACCTGATCTTCAAATTGTTGAATCAGTAAACCTAGTGCTGGCTCGTCGAGGGTAGTTTGTCCCTCTAAGTCGTTATCAGATTCCTTAATCGCTGATAGATATACGAGACTTTCATAGAGGCCAATTTCAAGATTAGATGTAATCTCAACCAAAAGGTTAGTTTTTGCACTATTCGTAACCAGATGATTTTGAATAGTGGTCGAATACCAGCTCGACAATACCCCCAACGATACGATGAGTAAGCTGATACACACAAAACTTAATATGATCTTATTACCTAATTTCAAAATTTAACCCTTAACAAAAGAAGTATTTGATAATAATAGAAATAACTACTTAAACGAATTAGAAAAGCCTCATGTAACATTTATCAAATTAAGATTTTAGCTCTAATCGAAATGTAGGAATAGAAAGAATGCTATTCGATCAATCAGCTTACTACTTCTATAAATGATCTCTTGAAATGCTTCATTTCTTTTTCGGTTCCAATAGTAACCCTAACACAATTTGGAAGGCCGAACGCATTTATCCTTCGTAAGATCACTCCCTTCTTCAACATATTCTCTGTAAAGAAAATAGCTTGGTCTTCTGTTGAGAAAACCATCATCACAAAATTGGAAATAGAAGGAACATACCTGATGCCCTGCTCATCAAAGAAATCGTACAATTTCTGTTTTTCTTCATTCACCAGGTTTCTTGCTCTATCCAAAAAATTGGTATCCATATAAGCTGCAAGGGCTCCAGCCTGTGCCAACACAGTAGGCTCAAAAGGCATTTTCGTCTTATAAAGATACCCTATAATTTCCGTACTGGCTATCGCATACCCTATTCTAAAACCTGCCAAACCATATCCTTTCGAAAAGGTTCTCAGTATGATAACATTATTGTGGTTATAGCTTAGCACATCCGGGTAATCCTCAACCCCATGAGCATACTCATAATAAGCCTCATCCATCACAACAAGTACGTCTTCCGGAACTTGTTCCATCATCCATTCGAATTCTGAAGTAGAGATATAAGTCCCGGTAGGATTATTTGGGTTTGCTATATAAATCATCTTAGTCTGTTCATCAATAGCAGACACTAGTGCTTTTACATCAAATCTATATCCTTTATCTAATGGTACTTTTTTGACCTTTACTCCCCTGATTTTTGCCTGAACATAGATACCTATGAAAGTAGCATCCGAGGTAACAATATTCTGCTTATTGTGAAAAAACGTCTTGCAAAGCATAGAAAGAACACTTTCTGATCCTGCGCCCGTAATCACCTGATTGATACCAATCTCATTTTGTGCTGCAATCTGTTTTACCAGCTGTTTGGATAGAGGGTCAGGATACTCATGAGCATGAGCCATAGCCGAATTTATCGCTGGCTGAACGTGTTCACTGAAACCCAATCGATTTTCGTTAGAGGCTAGTTTTGAAATCTCTTCCAGTTGATATTCTTCAACTACTTCAGCAATAGTTTTACCTGGCACATATGGCTTTAATTGATCAATATTGGCAGGAACTAAGGCTCGTTCTTTTATCATATTTAATTCTCCAACTTTATTCTTCAAGAAGGTACGATCAATGAAACTAACTTTCAGAATGAAGTCTCAATACGTACTTTAAAACCATGAAAAAAATCATTGTTACAGGTGCCAGTAAAGGAATAGGAAGAGCCACTACTATTCACCTTGCTAAAGAAGGACATAAAGTATTCGCCATTGCCCGGTCAGAACGTGCATTAAAAAACCTGATTCTTGAAAACTATACCGGAGATATAGTACCAATTACTGCAGATTTAACCGACGAAAACGATTTGGGCCAAATAGTTAAGGTCATTGGTGTTGATACAAAAATAGACGGTCTAATCAACAATGCTGGGTTATTGATCAATAAGCCTTTTTTAAATACAACAACTGTTGAATGGCAGGAACAACTAGAGGTAAATCTGTTGGCTCCTGTTAAGTTGATTAAAAGAGTGCACCCAAATCTCACGAAAGGTGGCCATATACTTAACATTAGCAGTATGGGAGGGTTTCAGGGAAGTTCTAAATTCCCTGGATTGTCTGCCTACAGTGCTTCGAAAGGAGCTTTATCAATATTAACCGAAAGCCTAAGCATAGAATTTGCTGACTCAGGAATATCTGTAAACTGTTTATGCCTGGGTGCTGTACAAACAAAAATGCTTCAGAAGGCCTTCCCTGGTTATCAAGCGCCTACTTCACCTGAACAGATGGCCTCCTTTGTAGCCGAATTTGTATTAAATGGACACAACTACTTTAATGGAAAAATTCTGCCTGTCTCTTTAAATAATCCTAATTAGTTTGTTCAAAGGCGGCTCATTTTATTAACTTCATCAAAACCAAAACTACATACTTCTAGATGAAGCATTTCGGTACGATTATTTGTTCTGCAGCACTTTTCCTTTCAATTTTTACCTACCAATCCAAAGCACAAACCGTTGAATTATTAGCTGGCAATACTCTAAATGGAGCTATGAATGGCACTATTTTGGGTGGTGCTTCTATGGCGCTGGCTAATAGTGATGACTTTTATCCTCTCCAGGTTGGTCTTGGATTAGGAACTTTATATGGTATTGGAATGGGAGGCTATGATATTGTTCAGGGACAGGGACAAGAGATTCTGGTATCTGGTTTATTTAATGATGGAAGCAACAGTTCTATCATCGTTTTGCTTGACACTTTTTATGGAGCAGCTGCCGGAGCAGTTGTTGTAACCTCGATAATGCTTGTTGCCAATGAGCCCCTGGTTGATGGACTTCAGTATGGAGCGGGCATTGGTGCCTGGGTAGGGTTTGGATTTGGTGTATTTGACACCTTTTTCCTCGCAAAAAGAACTTCAGCTTCCATTGCCTCTTTGCCAGTCCCGTCTAATAATGCCAGTGGAATTGTAGGGGTCGATTTCGAAAATGGCACCTCATTAGGATTGATACAACCATCCCTTTTTCAAAGTCTGGATTTCACTTCTTATGATATCAATCTAAATGTTCAGGCTAAGATAGATTTAGTTAATTTCAGAATTAACTTTTGATCTGAACTTCTGCTAACGTTCTTAGTACTTCTCGTACAGTATTGATGTGTCCACTTAAGGAATGATGTAAGCCATCACTCAAGAAATTCCACGCTTTCGGTTCATCATCACCCATTCTTAACCCCTTGGGATCTACAATTCCTCCGGTTTTACCAGAAACGAGTTGCCGAACTTGTTCCAAATCTTGTACATCAATAGAGAATTCATACAATGGATTGGATTCCAACATCTCTGATATCACAGTAGCTGGTGTTATCCAAATTGTTGGATTTTCAATACTATCCTCAAGAACCTCATGAATAGTATTCAAGTTTTCCCAGGTCTCAGATAAAGGGAGGAGTGTACGGTTTGAAGCGATATTCAATCGTTGCGCATCGAAGGTTCCCAAAGAAACAAAGACCCAGTCTGGTTCATGTATTAACACATCTCTATCCAGCCTTTTCAGCGCTTCAGAGGTAGTATCATATGCCAATCCTGAATTAATAAACTCAAACTCAGGCCTTTCAAATGAAATTTCTAGAATGTGTTTAAAAATGCTAAACCAGCCTTGATCATCTTCTGTGATAGAATCCCCAAAGGCAACGATAGTCTCATGACCATCAAAAGGAAGTTTGTCAATCAGCTCAATAATCTCTTCCTCTTTAAGTAATTCAAGGGCAGCTTGTTTTGTATTTTCTTCAAAATTCTGCCGGAAACTTTTGAGCTCATCCATTGAAACTCCTAATAAAGCGGCTTCGGCTTCTAGACTATTTTTTCCTGGAAAAAGCGGATGATTCTTCTCGATATGATAGAAGGGAATAATGAATTGCTCCAGAATTCCTTTTTCTTCTTCCGTTAATTTCTTTTTGCTCATTCTTTAACTCACTTTTAAGTACTTGGCTAAATCCTCGACTCCCAAGCATGCATTTTTTTGAATATGAATCCAATCTTCATAACTCAAAAGTTCAGGGGTTGAGGGATCAATAATAAACTTTTGAATACCTGGTCGTGCATAATTTACTAATCCTGCTGCCGGATATACTACCAATGATGTACCTATCACGATCAATATATCAGCACTTTCTACATCTCTTGCAGCCGTTTCAATGAGTGGCACCATCTCACCGAACCAAACTATGGCTGGTCGAAGTTGAGAACCGTCTGGAGCTTTTTCTCCGAATTTGATATCTCTTGTACCAATCTCTATTACCTCTTCAGTATCGTATTCACCTCGAGCTTTAGACAATTCACCATGAAGGTGTATTACATTGGTTGAGCCACCTCTTTCATGAAGATTGTCAATATTCTGGGTTACTACAGTTACTTCAAAGTCATTTTCCAGAGAGGCTATAAACTCGTGAGCCAGATTCGGTTCAGCTTCTACTGCCTGCTTTCTTCTCAGGTTATAGAAATTGAGTACCTTTTCCGGATCTTGGTTCCATCCATCAATAGAAGCGACTTCATGAACGTCATACCCTTCCCAAAGGCCTCCTGAATCTCTAAACGTTGCTAAGCCGCTTTCTGCGCTTACTCCTGCTCCACTAAGTACGACAATTTTTTTATCGGGCATCTACCATTGCCAAACTGAACCAATTGCTTTCAGAAAGGTAATCTTCTACTACTTCCAGGATTTGTGAAGATTTAAATGAATCCAGGATACCGTTAATTTCCTCTTGAAGAACTGCGAGTGCATTATCAATAAGCTCTGAATTAAAGCCTTGCTCTCCAAGGTTAATAGTAAACTCCATTGAGATTATGCGCCCTAGCGCTTTCCCAAGTTCTACAAGCTTGCGCTGAGGCATCTTCGAATCTATCTCAAAATTGAGTACATCCTTAAAGTAGTCGGATGCATTCCCAGTGAGTTCATAATTTTTAAGGAACTCATATAGATTCGTGCTTTTGAATTTTCTCATCATCTTAATTACTGATTCACTAATCTGCTGGTATAAGATGTCGTTAGATCCTTCAAAAATTTGGAATGGTCTGCTATCAACCGTTGAACGGCCCGCAATATGGTCCAGTCGATAGCCCTTAGCACCTGTTAATTGTAGCAATGATTGAGAAGCCTTTTGCATATAGTCAGTAATAACTGATTTGATGGCATTAGCTTCCACATCCATCTTCGCGGTGTTCTTCTCTAGGGAAATATGTGTGCTTGTGAAATTGCACATTGCGGAACATACTGTGAAATAAGACTGGAGCTTATTAATTCTCGCCTTCACCTGGTCATAATCGATTAAACTTTGACCGCCAATAAATCTCTGTCGGCAATGTGTTATTGCTTCCTCCATCATCCGTCTTAGAAAACCCGCTCCCATTCCAGGAAACTGAAGCCGGCTCCTATGTAGTAAATCCAGCATTAATGTAATACCAGTTCCTTTAGGCTCTAGTTTATATTCTGAAGGAACTTCAATATTAACTCGATTCTTACCGTAAGGGATCGGATACAATCCGAGGTTGTTATAATATTCTTCCACATTAATTCCCCCATTTCTAGTGTCATGGATGAAGAAAGAAATGTCTCTACCGAGTTGACCATCTTTGTTTCTTTCTCTTGCGGTCATCAACCAGTAATCTGCTTTCCCTGTCAAGCCTGCCCAATGCTTTAACCCTTTAATCGAATAGCTGTCAGTAGCTGCTCTTTTTTCAAAAGAGGTTTCCATTTTTAAAGCCTCTGAGCCAAAATCGGGTTCTGTAATCATTAGACCTCCCATTCGGCGGTCATTTAGAATACGATGGTAAATTTCCTCTTTTGTTTCTTCCTGTGCATAATTTGCTACAGGTTGAATAAACAAAGCTCCATTAATTCCCATCATCAATGAAAGTGGTAAAGACTCATAGGAACTGGCTTCAAGCATAGCTAAAGCTTCCGCAGTATGACCACCAAAGCCTCCATATTTAGAGGGGATAAAAGCAGCCAACGGAGTGGGAGTCAAAATATTCGCTAAATCTTCGTCTGCGATTCCTCTTTTGAGACTATCCTTATTAGTCTCTAAATCTCTCTTAAAAATTTTAGAAAGTTTGTCTTTGTATTCTTTTAAGAATGATTCAAAATCAAGCATAGTGCGCCTTTGATAGATAATTAAGTTTGCTAATATACGATTTATAACCCTTAAAATTTGAAAAGCGTTTAAATAAAAAAACCCCTTCTGGAGTTGAAGGGGTTTTTAAGGGGGGAGAGGCGGCGACCTACTCTACCGCGTAGCAGTACCATCGGCGCTGCAGGGCTTAACGGCCGTGTTCGGGATGGGAACGGGTGGGGCCCCTGCGCAATAGCCACCTCAATCAAGTTCTTGTGTTGGCTGATCAATATGTCAGTAAATAAAGTTTTTTGACATGGTCCCGACCTGGGGCCGGGATAAAGAAGAAGCAAGTATGTTTTTTGTGTGTTGTAGTATGCCAGGCTTGCCCCGCAGTGTGCTGCAGTGCAAGCCATATAAACAAAGCCAATGGCCTGATTAGTACGGCTCGGCTAAACATGTTGCCATGCGTACACCTGCCGCCTATCTACCCGGTCGTCTTCCGGGAGGCTCATGGGGAACATTTATCTTGGAGCGTGCTTCGCGCTTAGATGCGTTCAGCGGCTTATCACTTCCGCACATAGCTACCCTGCGATGCATGCGACCACACAACAGGTGCACTAGCGGTGCGTCCACTCCGGTCCTCTCGTACTAGGAGCAGCCCTCCTCAATGTTCCTACGCCCACAGCAGATAGAGACCGAACTGTCTCACGACGTTCTGAACCCAGCTCGCGTACCGCTTTAATTGGCGAACAGCCAAACCCTTGGGACCTTCTCCAGCCCCAGGATGCGATGAGCCGACATCGAGGTGCCAAACCTCCCCGTCGATATGAACTCTTGGGGGAGATAAGCCTGTTATCCCCGGAGTACCTTTTATCCTTTGAGCGATGGCCCTTCCATGCGGTGCCACCGGATCACTAAACCCCACTTTCGTGCCTGCTCGGCCTGTATGCCTCGCAGTCAAGCACCCTTATGCTTTTACACTCTACGCACGATTGCCGACCGTGCTGAGGGTACCTTTGGGAGCCTCCGTTACTCTTTAGGAGGCGACCGCCCCAGTCAAACTACCCACCATACACTGTTCCCCCGGAAGGGTTAGACTTCACCTGTAGCAAGGGCGGTATTTCAAGGGTGGCTCCAAAACGCCTGGCGACGCCCCTTCACAGCCTCCCGCCTATCCTACACATGCTACAGCTAAAGCCAATGTAAAGTTGTAGTAAAGGTTCACGGGGTCTTTTCGTCCCGCTGCGGGTAATCGGCGTCATCACCGATACCACAATTTCACCGAGCTCATGGCCGAGACAGTGCCCAAGTCGTTACACCATTCGTGCAGGTCGGAACTTACCCGACAAGGAATTTCGCTACCTTAGGACCGTTATAGTTACGGCCGCCGTTTACTGGGGCTTCAGTTAAGAGCTTCGACCTAAGTCTAACCCCCTTCCTTAACCTTCCAGCACCGGGCAGGTGTCAGTCCCTATACATCGCCTTGCGGCTTAGCAGAGACATGTGTTTTTGGTAAACAGTCGCTTGGGCCTTTTCACTGCGCCCCTCACGCGGAGGGGGATCCTTCTCCCGAAGTTACGGATCCAATTTGCCTAGTTCCTTAGCCATGAATTACTCGAGCACCTGAGGATACTCTCCTCACCCACCTGTGTCGGTTTGGGGTACGAGCTCGTCTTACAAACCACGACGCTTTTCTTGGCAGCATGATTACCTCCACTATCCCTTCACCGTGAGGATCCGGGTACTGTCGGGGTTCAGCCTTCACTCGGAGCGGATTTGCCTACTCCGAAGCCTACGCCCTTTAACGTGCATTCGTCCGCACGCGGGAGTGTCACTTCTGCGTCACGCCTTGGCCTAACGTAAGACCAGGTAGCGGAATATTTAACCGCTTTGCCATCGGCTTCCCCCGCCTCACGGGGTACACCTTAGGTCTCGACTAACCCTGATCCGATTAGCGTTGATCAGGAACCCTTGGGTTTACGGTGGACGGGTTTTTCACCCGTCTTATCGTTACTCATGCCTACAGTTTCGCTTCCAGCCGCTCCAACACCCCTCACAGGACGCCTTCAGCGCAGACTGGAATGCTCCCCTACCGATTTTTCAATCCCACAGCTTCGGCACCGGACTTATGCCCGCTTATTATCGACGCCGAGTCGCTTGACTAGTGAGCTATTACGCACTCTTTAAAGGAATGGCTGCTTCTAAGCCAACCTCCTAGTTGTCTGAGCAACTCAACTTTCTTTGATCAACTTAGCCCGGATTTGGGGGCCTTAGCTGGTGGTCTGGGTTGTTCCCCTCTCGCCCCAGGACGTTATCACCCTGGGACTGACTGCCTGGTGGCTCTGGCCCGGCATTCGGAGTTTGTCTAGGGTTGGTAGGCGGTGAAGCCCCCTAGCCTAATCAGTGCTCTACCTCCGGGCAGACAAAACCAGACGCTATACCTAAATATATTTCGGGGAGTACGAGCTATCTCCAAGTTTGATTGGCCTTTCACCCCTATCCACAGCTCATCCCAAGACTTTTCAACGTCAACGGGTTCGGGCCTCCATGGCGTTTTACCGCCACTTCACCCTGGCCATGGATAGATCACTTGGTTTCGCGTCTGCCCCGCCGTACTGCGCGCCCTGTTCAGACTCGCTTTCGCTGCGGCTGCACCCCTAAAGGGCTTAACCTCGCACGACAGGAGCAACTCGTAGGCTCATTATACAAAAGGCACGCCGTCACCCCAATAAATTGAGGCTCCGACCGCTTGTAAGCACACGGTTTCAGGTACTATTTCACTCGCCGTCTCGGCGTTCTTTTCACCTTTCCCTCACGGTACTAGTTCACTATCGGTCATGCAGATGTATTTAGCCTTACCGGATGGTGCCGGCAGATTCACACAAGGTTTCACCGGCCTCGTGCTACTCAGGATACCCGCCTTGTCAACATGCGTACGCCTACAGGCCTATCACCTGCTATGGGGCGCCTTTCCAGACGACTTCGACTTAACATGTTGCCAATTACGCAGGTCCTACTACCCCGGAGCCCGTAGGCCCCGGTTTGGGCTGTTCCGCGTTCGCTCGCCACTACTTACGGAATCACTGTTGTTTTCTCTTCCTCCCCCTACTTAGATGTTTCAGTTCGGGGGGTATGCCTCCCACTCAAGGTGGGCTCTATCGGGTTGCCCCATTCGGAAATCCACGGATCACAGCTCTTTTGCAGCTCCCCGTAGCTTATCGCAGCTTTACACGTCCTTCATCGCCTCTGCATGCCTAGGCATCCACCGTGTGCCCTTACTCGCTTTTTTCATATGGCTTGCACCACCCACCCTCGCGGGTTTGTGTGCTTGCCTAGCTTGTTTGGTTCTATTGTGGTCCCGACAATTGCCATTGCCGGGATACCTTAGGCGCATCCCAACCGAAGTCGGGATACATTTTTTTGGTTTAATACTTTACAGTATCAAGCCTTTACATTGTTACTTCTTCACCATGTCAAAGAACTTCGCTGGGCGAAGCGCCAGACTTGCTCTGGCGCCGCTCGGCGAGACCGGGTTGCTCCGGAATATCTGTATTGTAAGGAGCGGGCGAACTACTCACCTCTCAATCCTCACACCTCATCACTAATTCAATAAATTTCTTGTGGAGCTACGGGGATTCGAACCCCGGACCCCCTGCTTGCAAAGCAGGTGCTCTAGCCAGCTGAGCTATAGCCCCATTGCAGTACCTTAAGTGGGCTTGGGAGGACTTGAACCTCCGACCTCACGCTTATCAGGCGTGCGCTCTAACCACCTGAGCTACAAGCCCCCATTAGGGCTCATCCCAACACTCGTTGGGAAGCCACCTTGCTGGCAGGCCAGCTCCGGCCTTGCGCAAAAGCAAAAAACAGATTGTTTGCCACGAGCTCGCGTAAGTTCGTAGTCCTAAGTTATTAGAACAGCTCTCCGTGAAAGGAGGTGATCCAGCCGCACCTTCCGGTACGGCTACCTTGTTACGACTTAGCGCCAGTTACCAGGCTTACCCTAGGCAGCTGCCTCCCGAAGGTTGGCCCACCGACATTAGGTACTCCTGACTTCCATCGCTTGACGGGCGGTGTGTACAAGGCCCGGGAACGTATTCACCGCGTCGTTGCTGATACGCGATTACTAGCGATTCCAACTTCATGGAGTCGAGTTGCAGACTCCAATCCGAACTGAGATTGGTTTTATAGATTTGCGCCCCATCGCTGGGTGGCGACCCATTGTACCAACCATTGTAGCACGTGTGCAGCCCTGGACGTAAGGGCCATGATGACTTGACGTCGTCCCCACCTTCCTCACTACTTGCGTAGGCAGTCTGGCCAGAGTCCCCACCATTACGTGCTGGTAACTGACCACAGGGGTTGCGCTCGTTGCGGGACTTAACCCAACACCTCACGGCACGAGCTGACGACAGCCATGCAGCACCTTCCATAGCGTCCCGAAGGAACCCTCTGTTTCCAGAGGTAGCGCTGTGGATTTAGCCCAGGTAAGGTTCCTCGCGTTGCATCGAATTAAGCCACATGCTCCACCGCTTGTGCGGGCCCCCGTCAATTCCTTTGAGTTTCATCGTTGCCGACGTACTCCCCAGGTGGCATACTTAATGCGTTAACTGCAGCACTGGCCCCGAAAGGCCAACACCTAGTATGCATCGTTTACGGCGTGGACTACCAGGGTATCTAATCCTGTTCGCTCCCCACGCTTTCGTGCCTCAGCGTCAGTTGCAGACCAGCAGGCCGCCTTCGCCACTGATGTTCTTCGTAATATCTATGCATTTCACCGCTACACTACGAATTCCACCTGCCTCTTCTGCACTCAAGACTGCCAGTATCCAAGGCCATTTTACCGTTAAGCGGCAAGATTTCACCCCAGACTTAGCAGTCCGCCTACGCACCCTTTACACCCAATGATTCCGGACAACGCTTGCACCCTCCGTATTACCGCGGCTGCTGGCACGGAGTTAGCCGGTGCTTATTCACCAGGTACCGTCAATCCAGGGCAAACCCCGGGCTTTCTTCCCTGGCAAAAGCCGTTTACAACCCATAGGGCCGTCTTCCGGCACGCGGCGTGGCTGCGTCAGGCTTTCGCCCATTGCGCAAGATTCCTCACTGCTGCCTCCCGTAGGAGTCTGGGCCGTGTCTCAGTCCCAGTGTGGGGGATCATCCTCTCAGACCCCCTAGCTATCATCGCCTTGGTAAGCCGTTACCTTACCAACTAGCTAATAGCACGCAGACCCATCTTTAGCCGGCCTAAACCTTTAACAACTGTGGCCATGCGGCCCCGCTGCATTATGCGGTATTAGCACCGGTTTCCCGGTGTTATCCCCCAGCTAAAGGCAGGTTATCTACGCGTTACTCACCCGTCCGCCAGTCTCCAGCAAAAGCAAGCTTTCGCCTTCTCCTTCGACTTGCATGTGTTAAGCCCGCCGCCAGCGTTCGTCCTGAGCCAGGATCAAACTCTCCATTGTAATAAAATATATATACTCTGTGAGCCGACCCTACGCTCTCCTCATTCAAAAGAATTTCAGAGCTAATTAAAGCTCGCACAAACAATCTGTTTTTTGCTTCCACTATTTCAGAGAACAACTTTCGGAGATAAAAAAAGCTGACTTAAACTTGCGTTATAAACCAGCGATTTCGTTTCCTCGAAAGGATTACAAAGGTACGGCGAAGCTGTTATAATTTGCAAACTAAAACAGCAGATTTTTTCTTTTTTTCGAATAAAATTTAGAGCCCTTATAATTAAGTGTCTAATAAGCTCGATTTACCTCAGGATCCTCTTCATACCTTTTAAATAATCTTACTCCCAGATACATTAGTGGCGTATCAAAAAGGGCGAAGAAAAACTTGAAGAGGTAGGAGTTAAGAATCAAAATGATAACCGCAGGTATGGAATTGATACTATCCCCTAAATTACCTGCTACATATAGTATAGTTATGATGGCGGTTGAATCTACCAATTGGCTGAACATGGTGGAACCATTGTTGCGTAACCAGAGATGCTTACCTTTAGTTTTTTTCTTCCAGAAATGGAATAACCGCACATCCACACTTTGAGCAATTAGATAAGCAATCATACTTGCTATTACATTCCCCACCATGAACTCATAAACCCCTTCAAACAAATCTAAGCCGCCACTTACGCCAGCAGAGTTGGGAAGCCAGTGGTTTACTGACATTAGAAAAAGCATGAAAACGTTCATTGAGAATCCAACCCAAACAATCAATTGGGCTTTCTTTCTGCCAAAGAGTTCTGAAATTAAATCGGTTGCCAAAAAGGTAAAGGGGTATGCAATTAATCCAGCAGGAACACTCATCGTGTAAATGCTTCCATTCCTTACAATTTCAGGAGTAATTGCCTGTAACCAACCGGGCATATCTAACGTGAAGATGGTCACAAATTTTGTTGTTCCAATTACATTCCCTAATACCAATGATGTAAGAAAGATACCGGAAAGAGTCAGGAACAATGCATCCCTTTTATAGTCCATAAACTGAGTGCTGTTATTTGGCGATTAAAAATTACAAAGTACACTATTTTTTATGCAGAACGAACTTCTGTCGCAACCGATTTGTTAAGGCTTGAAATTAAATCATCATGAGTGCAGAGAAAATTAATAAGAAGATTGAAATAACATGGGCGGCTGTTGAAATCTACGGTGCCAAAAGTAAATTGAGCATCCCGGACTTGGTCGATAAAACCGGTCTTTCAGCATCAGAAATTTACTCCTACTTCCCCAATAAAAAGTCCATCCTTTCATTTTATTACCCAGCCTTAATCTATCAATACTGGGCTATGGTTGAAGAGATTGAGGATTTCGAGGATTATTCAATTTCAGAGAAGTTTTCAAATTTCATCTATACCCTCTTTGATATGCTTACAGATGCCGAGGTCTTTGTAAAAGATACTTTTAACAAGCATGTGTTCAATAAAGGTTCCCGGTCTGAATTTCATAAAGAAGCGGCAGCCCTATTCAAAGAATTCCTTACTACAGATGGAAACATCGCAGTAAGCGCTGGATTCTTCATGAAGGATTACTTCTACTCGATCCTGGCTAGCCAATACTTATTCCTTGTAAAATTCTGGCTTAGTGATACTTCAGAACAAAAGGAAAACACTCTTGCACTTGTTGATAAACTGACTTCCCTTTTTGAAGAAACAGTTTACAATAAAACTATAGACAAAGGCTTTGACTTGGTTAAGTATATGTTAGGAACCATCGGAATAGGTAATGAAATTCCATTTTTCGGAGACTGTATGAAGGATATGTTTTCAGAGAAAGCAGAGGAGGAAAAAGACAATGAATGATTTTCCTTCATCCAAATTTGAACGAGGCAAAATAATCGCCAAAACCGGCATTAAAGTAGGTACTAATTATGCACAAAGATATCTCAAAAAAAAGGTGACGGGAGAATCCTCGGATGACAAAGAGTTTCATACCAATAATGCAAAGGAGGTCTTCAAGGAGTTTACCAAACTCAGAGGTACTGCTCTAAAAATAGCCCAGGGAATGAGCATGGATCAGGGTTTTCTTCCTGAGGAATTTGCTGAAGTAATGAGCCAAGCCCAATACTCTGTCCCTCCTATTAATAAGGCGCTTGTTCGAACCATTATAAAAAGGGAACTGGGAGATTATCCTGAAAACATCTTTGCAAAGTTTGATAGCCAGGCATTTGCTGCGGCTTCAATAGGACAGGTACACCGGGCTGAACTGAAAAGCGGTGAAAAAGTAGCCGTCAAAATCCAGTACCCGAATGTAAGGGAGACCATTAATTCAGATATGGCAGTCGCCAAATCGTTAGCCAGGAGAATTATAAAGAAGGGACAGGATATTGATCCTTATTTCAACGAGATTCGAAATACCTTAATGGAGGAAACAGATTATATCCACGAAGGATCTCAGATTGATCAGTTCAGAAAACGATTTGGAAATGAAGTACTACTTATTCCTAAATGGATAGAAGAGTATTCCACTGAAAAGGTACTCTGTATGAGTTTCATTGAAGGAAGACACCTTGGCGATTTTTTGAAGGAAAACCCTTCACAGGAAATGCGTAATCATTTCGGGCAAATGATTTGGGATTTTTTCCATGAAGAAATAAGAGTGGGCGGTTATGTGCACGCGGATACGCATCCCGGTAATTTCCTTTTTACTTATGATGGGAAACTTGGTGTAATCGATTTTGGATGTGTAAAGCTTTTCCCTGATGAATTCTTCAAAAACTATCTACGCCTGCTCCCTACCCATCTAGCTAATGACCTGAATGCGATCCGTGATTTGTACGTAAAACTGGATGTAATAAATCCTGAATCCGAAACTCAGGATCGCGAAGAGGAATACTATAATTTTGCTCGTAATTATGGAATCATGTTTTCCAGACCATACCGGTACGATGTATTTGATTTCAGTGACCCCAAGTTCGATCAGGAAATTAGGCACTTCACCAAGGAAGCTCCTTTATCTAATGAGTTAAGAGGATCAAAGCATTTTCTATATACCAGCCGGGTACATACCGGACTTTACAGTATACTTATTAAACTTGGCGCTCAAATTGAGACATCAGGAGCAAAAAAGATTCTTAGTGAGCTATTGGATATGGAGTTTGAAACCTACGCAGTTGTCTAGTTAAGATATTTGCCAAGGGCTTCCTTGAGCATTTCTTTTGTGATAGGTTTACTTACAAACCCATCTATTCCTGCCTTGTCATACTTATCCTGATCATTCATCAGGGCGTTTGCGGTGATGGCCAGGATAACAGGTTTTTTACCATTATAATTTTCTCTCTTAATTAATTCAGAAGCTTCAAATCCATCCATCACAGGCATCTGCATATCCATAAGGATAATATCATAGGTTTTTTCTCTCGCCATCTGAACAGCTTCTTCTCCATGCTCTGCCTCATCTATTGTAGCTATGCCGAAACCCTCGAGCATTTTCCGAATTACTATTCGATTTATTCGCACATCCTCTGCTACCAAAACCTGTAGCCTTTCCATAGTTAGTCCTTCCAATTGTAGATTATCGACCTTAAGCTTTTTTTCCTCACCGATCAAAAATGGTAATCGAAACCAAAACTCTGAACCTTGCCCTTCTTTTGATTCGAATCCAATTTCACCACCCATCCATGATACTAATTTTTTTGAAATGGATAATCCCAGTCCCGTTCCTTCAATATTCCGATCTGCGCTCCCTTTATAGAACTTACTGAATAAGTTTACCTGAGCTTCTTCTGAGATGCCAACTCCTGTATCTATTACCGAAAGCTTAACTTCGGCACTTTCCTCATCCATACTAACGAGTTCGGATTTAATGCTGACTTGCCCTTCATGCGTAAACTTGATGGCATTATTAATCAAGTTGAGCAGTATTTGCCGAAACCTGAGCACATCCCCCATTAATACTTTGGGCACTTTTTTGTCATGGTTTATTATGATCTCCACTTTACCTTCTTTTTTATCTACCCTGGGCTTCACAAGCTTTATCAGTCTTTCTATATCCTTTTTGATATCAATCTCACTTGCCTGAAATGCCAGTTTTCCACTCTCTATGAGAGTCACATCCAGAATATCACTAATCAAGCTATGCAGTAACTCACTACTATATGATAAACTGGATACCAAATCTTTTTGCTCGTCATTAAGAGATGTCTCTTGCAAGAGTTCTGATATGCCTACAATCCCATTTAAAGGAGTTCTCATTTCATGACTAATGGTAGCCAAAAAATCAGACTTCGCTTTATCCGCAGATAATGCCTTTTCTTTTTCTTCTGCTAACTCCAGGATAGTTCCCTTCAACTTTTTTCTGTCCCTCGAATATGCTCGTTTAAAAACGAATAAAGCATAGCCCAATACACATATCGTAATTACACTAGTAATCGCTAGGTCACGAATTCGGGCAGCTTCATCAGTATAAGCAACTGCTAGGCCTGGAACCGTCATTTCCTGGTAAGAATAAATGAGGACGATCACCATACTGGCAGCGATAAAGGCCAGGTAAGAACGAAGGTGAAGCACCATTAATCCTGATACAAATACAAGAAGGAACATCTGGATGATGGCCCCAGTAATACCACCTGCCGGTAACCACGCGTAGATCAACATTAGAAGGGCAATACTATAATAAATGCCTGTTGTAATCCTAAAGGATACACCAAACCTATAAGCAATATAGATTCCGGTATATATAATTAGACAACTTATGTATACCGTTTTGATGATAGGAGTATAATTGGCAACGACCGAATAGATACTCCAGAAAGTGAATACAGCAACTGTAAGAAAAAGAGTTATATCAAATAACCTGTACTCTATCCTAAGATTTGGATCTAATTTTGGAAGGAGGTCTTTAAGATTCACTCGGGCCTTTCTTAATTTTATTTAAGATAGAGAATTGACCGAAAGCGAAAAATAATAAAAAAAGCACGAATCAGACGATCCGTGCTTTGTAAAAATGATTCATCATTCAATTAATTATCAATCGAATTCAAATACTTATAGAATTCGCTGTTTGTGGAAATGATGAGAGAGGTTTCTGAATCGATGGTATTTCGATATGCTTCCATGCTTTTTATGAAAGCATATAATTCACGAGCTGAAGCTGTTCTGTTATAGGCTTCATTATAAATGGAAGCTGCTTCTGCATCAGCCCTACCTCGAATAGTTTCTGCTTCCCTGAACGCCTCTGACTGGATACGTAAAAGCTCGCGATCCTTTTCACCATTTATTCGAGAAGATTCACCTTGTCCTTCAGATCTGAATTTATCAGCAATTCTGTTACGTTCAGAAATCATACGATCATACACGGTACGGCGCACTTCCTCTGCGTAATTGATTCTTTTAAATCTGAAGTCAAGTACTTCGATACCTAAGTCGGCAGTACGTTGATTAGCAAGCTCAACGATCTGATTTTGAATAGACTCTCTTCCCACAATTATAGTTTGCAGGGAATCGCTTACGATATCAGCCAATTCATCTTCTTGAGCTGGTTCACGATTAGAAGTTCGTATTAACTCAACTAAATCATGAGCTGCAACTGCGTTTCTCGTTTCCCCATCTAAGATATCATCTAATCGAGATTGAGCTCCACGCTCATTTCCTAAACGCTCGAAGTATTTTAGCGGATCGGTAATCACCCAACGGGCATAGGTATCCACAAAGATGAATACTTTATCTTTGGTAGGTACCTGGTTAGGATCACCATCCCACTCCAGATATCTCTTTTCGAAGTAGTTTGCTGTTTGTAAGAAAGGGATTTTAATATTTAATCCCGGTTCAGTAATTGCTTCTCCTTTTGGCTCACCAAACTGAGTAATAATCACCTGGTTTCTTTCATTTACCACAAACAAAGCCTGGGATAGTACTAATGCTACAATACCCAGCACAACTAATAATGTAATTCCTTTTAATTCTTTCATTGTTTTATTCCTTAGAAATTATTGGTTGCTTCCTGAAGTACGGCGTGCACCATCCATTTGAAGTTGCAGAAGCGGAATCACACTATTTCCCTCTTCATCAGTGATGATCTTTTGTCCCATTTGAGGCAAAATGTCTTCCATAGTCTCAAGAAAAATCCTTCTCTTGGTCACTTCTGGTGCTTTGATATACTCAGCATAAAGATCATTAAACCTTGAGACCTCACCCTGGGCACGATTTACTCGATCTAAGGCATACCCTTCTGCTTGTTGAATGGTTTGTTCAGCTTCCCCTGAGGCTCTAGGAATAACCCGGTTATATTCAGCCCTTGCTTGGTTAATGAGTGTTTCGCGTTGTTGTTGAGCTTCGTTTACACCATTAAAGGAAGGCTTTACCGGATCTGGTGGATTTGCATCCTGAAGTACTACCTGTTCAATTTTGATTCCCATCTCATACTCATTGGTAATTTCCTGGAGAATCACTTCTACTTCTGAGGCTACCTCGGCACGACCAACTGTCAGTACTTCATTTACTGTTCTATCTCCAACAGTTTGTCTCATTGCTGCTTCAGCAATATCTCTAAGAGTGTCATCTATATTTCTGACTTTGAATAAGTAATTGTATGGATTGTCAATACGATATTGAACTACCCACTCTACATCTCCCAGGTTCAGATCGCCGGTAAGCATCAACGACTCTCCACCATAACCCGCTTTTCTATATGTAGAGTTTACTCCGGCTGAAGTAGTCCGATATCCAAATTCTTGTTTCAGTTGTCGTTGAACAGGTACATAACTTACCTGGTCTATGAAAGGTATTTTAAAGTTTAATCCGGGTTTTGCTTCTTTAACATATTTCCCGAAACGCATTACAACGCCTACTTCTTCAGTCTCTACAGTAAAGAAAGAAGAAAAGACGGCAGCAAGTGCTACAAACCCCACAATAATCAGCCGGATATTTTTTGTAATCCGTTCGAACTGTGGAGGCAGATTAAGTTCAAAGTTAGGTTCTTGAGCCATCGACTTATTTTTAGTGGTTAATTAATTAACAGGTACAATAATCCCAAAGATTGCGCCAAAATTTGATGGCGTGTAAAACTGACAGAAGTCAGGCTACACTTTCAGGCAAATTACCGTTGTGTCATCAGCTAACTGGTAGTTACTGAATTTCTGAACGGTTCTTTTGATCTCCTGGGCAATTTCGTTAGAAGACAAGTTTTCAGTATGAATCCGTTCCAACATTCTAGGAACTTCATCAAAACCGAATCGTTCACCTTGTTCATTAGCCGCTTCAGGAAGGCCATCCGAATAAAGAAGAAACACATCTCCTTTCTTAAGCTTGAATTCCTGCGCATGATATTCGGTGTCTGGTTTAAATCCAAGGGGTAATCTTGGTTCAGGAGTTTGCACAAAATCAGCTACACCATTTCTCTTGATAATAGGCTTACAGTGCCCGGCATTTACAACCGAAATTGTTTTCGTTTCGAAATTGTATTGCGCCATTGCACAGGTTATGAATGTTCGTTTATCTGTACGAACAAAAATAGGCTCATTTACCTGTGTTAAAATACGCTCTGGGGTATCCTCTTTCATTCGGGATAATAATAGCCCACTTGTAAAAATGGCTGGCATGGCAGCACGCATAGCTTTTCCAGATACATCAACAACAACCATTGTCAATACCTTTGGCTTGCCCTCTTGATCTTTAGTTAGAACGTAATCAAAATAATCTCCTCCTACTTCAAATGATGGCAGGAAGAACCCATACACATCAAAACCTTCTCCTGTGGGTGGTTGTAATGGCATTAATTTATACTGGCTTTCCCGGGCTATCTCTATCTCTTTTTCCACCCTCATGTGTTGAGCAATTCTCTCCTGATATTCTGGTATATAATCACCTACTTCAGAAACTGGCATCCCATATTTATAGGTTATAAATCCAAACAAAGGCACGCCAGCTATTAAGAACCCCTGCACCCACCAGGTAGATGCCATTTCTAAATCTGTAGAGCCTATATAAGGCATCATCATGATTACCGTGCAAAATACCCACCAGGCGGTATTTGAAGTAATGATCCCATACTTCTCATATACTATGACTAAAAGAAAACCTAGTGCTAAGAAAATCGCGAAATCTCCCCAAAAAGTAAGCGGCGTTGCTACCAGGCGGCCAAGAACAGTAAGAGAAATTGAAGTAAATAGTATTGCGGTAATAATTGATACCCAACTATTCTTGATCCAGTTTTTACAGAAACCATAAACAAAGCCAACCTGAGCAAATCCAACTAACCAAACCGTAGACCAGGCGCTCATATTGATCGTTAAGATTCTTGATTTTATTGCGGCTTCTGTAAACCCAAACTGACTGTCCGTTTGGCTGAAGTAACTACCCATAAAAAACAGGGTTATCGCGAATACTCCGAGTAAAATTCCCCCAATAAAAAAGCCTGTTACCAGCGCATCTCCTGTTTCTCGCACAAAAAACTTACGCTGCCAGAAAGCATCCATTAATTCTACCTGCCCATTTTTTTGAGACCGGGCAAATGCCTCCCAACTTATATATGCTACTGAAGCGTAGATACCAAGAAAAACACCCACAAGTAAGCTATTGAGAATCATCGCAAATAATGTAGTCCCTCCATAAAAGTCACCAAAGACGCTCCAGAAATAGATGACACGCCACCCGAAGTAGGTAAGCAGTATGGCTACAAATACAAATAGAGCCCTCCTCCATTCTACTTTCCCTTTAAAAATATTTATGATTCCTACCCCAAGAACCAATATCCCTAAAATTAATATCACAACAATAAAAGCAATCTCAATCGCACTTAGAATACCATCTCCGGGGGTATTCAATATTTCAGGCTCAAGCTCATTCTTTGCTGAAAAGCTATTGATGGAGTATCCAAATCTTGTGCTAAAGCCTGAGGGAGATTCAAATTCTTTAACTACTGTTGTCAACGCGATGGTGAGCCTTTCAGGCCCGTTAGTTACCCCTGCGTCTCTAACCCAGGTTATTTCTATCTCGGAATCTCCTCCGTTATTCTGGGTATTGGCCTGGGGAGCTGTTTGAATCTCATCATTTATGGAGAAGGAGTTGTCAAAAGATAATGTATCAGTATATCGACTTTGAACCAGTATATAATCCTCTAAAGGATACCCAAAAATATCTCCTACGACTGTTTTGGCCACAGCTTCAATAGAGTCGCCCTGCACAAAAGTAGGATTATTAAATCCAAGATTAGATTGAAGCCGAATTATTTTTCCATAATTGGAAGTACGGAATGTAAGTTTACCCTGGCTTCTGAATACAGCATTAGGATCCACAACAGACTGCCCTAATTCCCCTTTGGCAGATATGGTACTGACCCAACTTTGCGTATGAACATTATTTTTATTCATTCTTGAAGGAGTAATCCCTTCTTCTAACGAATCCTTTAGCTCACTAATGTAACCACTGTGCTGTTGAAACATGGAAGCAATGCCCAAACTGTCCATTGAAAAGCCCAACAGAGGAGCCATTTCAAATATCTTTTGCTCTACAGAGGTAGCACTTTCTTTCACAGCTCCGTTAGCATTAAAATCAATCTGGTCTCGCAGTAACCAAAAGGCTACAGCCCCAATCACTCCCAGTCCAAAAATTATATAAGAACTTTTACTAAACACTATGTGATTTCTGTTTGCGGATTCAAACTCATTCCCTACGCGGCAGGCCTCTTATTGTTGCTGGATTTATAAAAAAATCCCGATCCTGAAATCAGGATAAGAATTTCTAAAACCTTAATGAAAAAATAGTACAGCCTTCCCTGCTTTCGCTCACATTAAGAGTACCGCGGTGCATCCTCATAATCTGACGGGATAAGCTCAATCCTATTCCGGAACCTCCGTTCTCAGTATTTGCTTTACTGGTTGTATAGAAAGGGACGAATATTTTTTCCTTCACCGAATCTTTTATGCCCGGACCATTATCCTCTACTTCAATGAGCGTTTTTCCAGAAGAGTCGATAGTGCCTCTCAGAATTATTCTGGGATTACTCGTTTCTGAAAGAGCCTTAAATGCATTCTTAACTATGTTGATGAGAGCCTGATCGATTAGCTGAGCATCAGCAGTAACTTCCAAAGTTTCGGGATCTACCTCCACATCCACTGTTACTCTTCTTTTAGCCGCTTCTCCTTTCATCAGGTTTCGCACTCTATCAAGAATATCTCTCACGACCAGTACTTCAAATATGGGCGCCGGTATCTGTGTAATGTTTCGATATGAATTCACAAAACGCATCAAACCAAGGCTTCTCTTGTTGATGGTTCCTAGCGCATCTTTTACGTCCTGGAGAGTTTCAGCTGGAATCGGTTCCGGATCTTCAGAGCCAAACACCTCTCCCATAAGCATGGTATTTACCGTATCAGAGAGTGATGCAATGGGAGTGATTGAGTTCATAATTTCGTGAGCCAAAACCTGGGTTAGATTTTGCCATGCTTCCATTTCCTTCTCATCCAGTTCGGAGGATATATTCTGGAGAGATATCAGCTTATAATTATCTCCTTTCATCCTGAACTCAGTTGCATAAATTGCTAGCTGTAATTTATCTGACCCAATATTACAGTTTACAAGAGTCCGCGAGCCGCTTTTTAATCCACTGATGGTATGGAATAGACTTTCATTGATTCCCTTAAGTTGCTCCAGATTTCTCAGTACTGAAGTATCCAAAAGACGTTTAGCCGCAGTATTAATGAGCTCGATATCACCCTGGTGGTTATAGGAGAATAATCCTATTCCTACGTGCTGGACCACGGTTTGTAAGTAACGAAAACTCTCCTCCCCTTTGGCACGTTCATTTTTGAATTTTTCAATAATCGTATTGAAAGCATCATTTAATTGTGCGAAGGAGATATTCTTTTCCTGGTTGGTAAATGTTTGAGAAAAATCGTTATAACTAATCGCCTCAAAAAACCGGTGTAATTGCTTATTAGTCGTTTCTACAAATCTAATAAGATTAACGACCTGAAATACCAGTATTAGCGCTATCAAAGAACTACTGATATAGTACTCGGTACTGAAAATCAGGTAGCTTAATACCCCCACCATCACTAACAATAGTATTACCCTAAGTATTACTCCAATTCGAAAGCGGCCTATCATTTTTTCTTACTCCTTCTATAGGCCATATTTCTCCAACCTTCGATACAGCGATGCCCTCGTAAGCCCGAGCTCTTCTGCCGCTTTGGAAATATTTCCCTCGTGTTTTTTCAATGCTTTTCTGAGCACCATCTTTTCAACCTCTTCAAGATTGTAATCCTCAATTTGAACTTGCTCGGCTTCTTCTTTTGTGTCATTCAATAAGAAATCATTCGGTAGCAACACATCCGACTCTGCCATGATTACTGCCCTTTCAACAGCATGCTGTAATTCACGAACATTACCTGGCCAGGAATAGCTGTTCAATTTAGAAAGCGTTGCTTTATCTATACTTTTCGCTTTCTTTTTGTATTTACTTGAATATAGCTTCGTAAAGTGGTTGAGAAGAAGTTCTATGTCTTCTTTCCTTTCTCTTAAAGGAGGTAATTGTATTTCAATGGTATTGATTCGGAATAGCAAATCCTGCCTGAACTCACTCTTTGCTACCATATCGTTTAATGATTGATTAGTAGCGCAAACAAGACGGATATTAATGGGTTTTGAAGTAACTGCACCAACCCTGTTAACCTTTCTGCTTTGAAGCACTGTAAGCAATTTAGCTTGTAGGGCTAGCGGTAGGTTTCCTATTTCATCTAGAAATAAGGTCCCACCGTTTGCGACTTCAAACCTGCCCGCCCGATCTTCTTTAGCGTCTGTAAATGCACCTTTTACATACCCAAATAACTCACTTTCGAAAAGGTTTTCCGAAATCGCACCCATGTCTACATTGATGAACACATTTTCTTTTCTTTGTGAACGCCGATGGAGTGCCCTGGCTATCATTTCCTTACCCGTACCATTTTCCCCAAGTATTAGCACATTTGCATCGGTACCGGCAACCTTTTCTATAGTTTGAAATACTTCTATCATAGCGGAACTTCTTCCTATGATATCCCGATAGTGATTATCAATATCGCTACTTAACTGCTTTTGCTGCTCCTTAAGAGCTACTACTTGTCGAAGGCTTGAAGTCAACTTTAGAGCAGACGATACGGTAGCAAGCAGCTTCTCGTTTTGCCAGGGTTTAAGTACGAAATCGGTGGCTCCATTTTTTACAGCACGAACAGCTTTATCAACATCTCCATAGGCGGTTATGAGAATTACTGCGATGGATGAATCTATCTCAAGAATTTTGTTTAACCAGTAAAAACCTTCCTCTCCGCTACTTACATCTTCTGTAAAATTCATATCCAGAAGTATAAGATCATAGCTCCCATTTCTAAGAAGTGTAGGTATAGATTTAGGATCCTTCTCGGTTTCTACCAAAGCAACATGTTGCTTCAAAAAAAGCCGGGCAGCTTGTAATACATCTGTATCATCATCCACAACCAATATGCGGCCTTGTTTCACATCCATACTTTATTATCGATTAGTTATAAGCGTTTCCACAGTTGGTTACAAAGACTATACCCAATTTCTCTTCCTTGCCTCAACCTTAACCTACTTATCTAAAAAGAAGCATTGCCAAAATTAGAGTGTTCGAAATCGGACACCAAGTGTATCAAAATGTACAATCAAAAACCACTAAATGGCTTTTAGAGGCCTTAATGGGTATTCAATTATATTTGGCACAGTAGTTGACTAGATTGATCAAGAAAAATAAAAACCAAACGGTTTAGACATTTATCATGGGAATGGATAGAAAAATTAAAAAGAAAACCTGGACCACAAACAGGATCATTGGTTTGGTACTTGGGTTGGTTGTAATTAGTTTTTTTGTGTACAGCTTTCTTATTGCTGACTTCAGGTCAACGTTGAATGTTGACCGGGAAAAACTAACTATCACAACTATCTCCGAAGACTCTTTCCAGGAATTCATCCAGGTAACCGGGAACATCCAGCCGATCAATACCATTTTCTTAGATGCTATTGAAGGTGGAACCGTTCAAAGAGTGATACTTGAATCCGGAACCAATGTACAGCCTGGGGATACGATTGTTGTTCTTTCAAATTCAAACCTGCAGCTACAGGTACTACAACAGGAAGCCGGGTTATATGATCAAATCAATAATGTTCGAAACTCGAGATTAAATCTTGAGCAGAATAGCCTCCGAATTAAAGAACAGCTTGCAAATGCTGAGTACCAGCTTGACGTACTCCGCCCTCAATATGAACGTCAAAAAAGGCTTTTTGAAGAGGATCTAATTTCCAGGCAGGAATACGAAGCCACAAAGGAAAACTTTGAGTATGAAGAGAAGCGATATACGCTTACCCATGAGTCATTCATGAAAGACTCTCTTCAAACTATCAATCAATTACGTCAATTGGATGAGTCGGAACAGCGGATGTGGAGAAGTTTAAATGCTGTTCAGGAAATCCTGAATAACCTGATCATTACTGCCCCTATTGATGGACAACTTACGACTATCGAATTACAGCAAGGCCAATCCATTAACAGAAGTGAGCGGATTGGACAGGTAGATATGCTGGACAACTTCAAAGTGAGGGTAGGTATCGATGAATTCCACCTTTCAAGAATTACAACTGGTCTGAAAGGATCTTTTGAGTTTGCCGGTCAAAGCTATGACCTCGCTATTACGAAAGTCTATCCGGTAATTGCGAACGGGCAATTCCAGGTTGATATGGAATTTACAAATCAAACTCCCTCTGGCATACGAAGAGGACAGCGAGTTCGAATCCGATTAGAGCTTGGAGATACATCTACTGCTGTACTATTGGAAAGAGGTGGCTTCTTCAATACTTCCGGTGGAAGCTGGGTATATAAACTAGATGCCGACGAAAGCCGAGCTGTACGAACCAATATCCGATTAGGGCAACAAAATCCTGAGTACTTCGAAGTAATTTCAGGATTAAGCCCGGGAGATAAGGTAATCATCTCCAGCTACGACACCTTTGGAGATAATGAAGTGCTGAACCTTGAATGATATAGAAGAAAAAGATGGATTATCCATTAAATGATATCGAAATACAAAATAAGCTGTTTACTAACAGCTATAAGCTACCAGATGTCAGCAGTCAGCTGGTAGCTCATTTTGTGACCGATTTTTGTAGCGCGGCTAACATCTTTTTCACTTCTTCATTTGTTGAGAATACTGATTGGAATTCCTCTTTCGATAAATATCCAAGATCTCTTGAAAGTATTAATTGGTATTCTAGCTCCGATGCTGATCCAAAAGCGATATTTAAAAATCTCGCAAACTGTGGGTCTGAGTTTCTTGCACTACCCTCAGCAATGTTCGATGGCACAGAAGCAGCTGCTCTCCTCATTTGGCTAACAAGTCCATACAGCTCTTCTGGTGGATATTTTTTAGTAACTCGGTATACGATGAGCACTACTTTATGGGATTTTTCCCACACAAATAAGTCTCTAAAACTTTTCATCAGTAAGCTAAGATCAAATTTTAAAGCTGAAAGCAGCCAGCTGATAGCTTATTCATTGGCTGCTAATAACGGTGAGACTCATCTCAAATCAATTCCTTACAGAAATTTTTAACAACAAACTGAATCAAAAATGATACAAGCCAAAAATCTAAAGAAGCTATACATAACGGAAGACGTAGAAACTACGGCACTAAACAACGTTAATGTGGAAATCAAAGAAGGTGAATTCGTAGCCATTATGGGACCTTCTGGATGCGGAAAGTCAACACTTCTAAATATCATGGGGCTGCTGGATAACCCATCTGAAGGAGAGTACAGCTTCCTTGGCCATGAAGTTTCCTCATACAGTGAAAGAGAGCGTGCCCAACTTAGAAAAGGAAATATCGGGTTTGTATTCCAGAGCTTTAACCTGATCGATGAGTTAACGGTTTTTGAAAATGTAGAACTTCCTCTTTTATATCTGGGAATGAACTCGGATGAGAGAAAGGAAAAAGCGGAGGCTGCCCTCGAACGAATGAGTATGATGCATCGAAGAAATCATTTCCCTCAACAACTTTCGGGTGGACAGCAACAGCGTGTAGCTATTGCCAGAGCGGTAGTAGCTAATGCAAAACTAATCCTTGCCGATGAGCCTACCGGTAATCTCGATTCCGATCACGGTAATGAAGTAATGAAACTTCTTGAAGAGCTAAATGAAGCAGGTACTACCATTGTAATGGTAACGCACTCTCCTCATGATGCAGACTTTGCAACAAGGATTATCCACTTATTTGATGGTCATGTTGTAACCGAAAACATGAAAGAAGGTTTTCATGTGTAACTAAGTTAACCCCAAGATTCTATTACCATGCTCAAAAACTACTTCAAAATTGCGATTCGAAATCTGATTAAAAACCCAGGATATTCGTTCATCAATATTTTTGGGCTGGCTCTTGGGATAACAGCTTTCATTCTTATTCTTCTGTTCATTACAGATGAATTGAGTTATGATAAATATCACGAAAACTCGGATAGCATTTACCGGGTTTCGCGTGAGTGGCAAAACCGTGATGGAGAAACAAGCCTTCATCTGGGACATGTTGCTCCTCCCTTTGCTGAAATGATTAAAGAAGAGTATCCGGATGACGTACTTAATGCCGTGCGTTTCTTTGATACTTCTCCACTTATTAGCCACGAGAATAAGCATCTTGTACAGGATCGATTCTTTTTTGCTGACCATGATGTTTTTGAGGTCTTCTCCTGGAATATGATAAAAGGAGACCCTACTACTGCCTTAACTTCCCCCGATGGATTGGTAATTACCGAAAGTATGGCAGAGGTTTATTTTGGTGATGAAGACCCTTTAGGTAAAGCGCTTGATTTCTCTCTTCAGGGCACTGAAATGGTTTTCCAGGTGAATGGAGTAATTGAGGATGTGCCTGAAAATTCTCACTTCAAGTTTGATTTTCTGGCCTCCATGGAACCTGTTGTACAATTCTATGGTGGCTATGAACAGATGATGCAAAACTTAGGGAGTAATAATTTCTCTACATACCTCTTGCTATCTGAACAAACCAATCCGGAAACACTGGAAGCTAGATTTGCTTCTGTCATGAACAAGGCATTCCCCCCCGATCAATTTGACGAAGGTGTTCAGGCATCAGATTTTATGAAACTGCATTTGATGAATGTTACCGATATACATCTTCACTCTCACCTTGATTCTGAGATTGAAGCAAACGGAAATATAGAGTATGTATATATCTATACAGCGGTAGCCATTTTTATTCTATTAATTGCTTGTATCAATTTCATGAACCTTTCTACCGCCCGTTCTGCACGAAGAGCAAATGAGGTTGGACTTAGAAAAGTGATGGGAGCCGAACGCACGTCATTGGTTCGTCAATTTATGGGAGAATCATTCCTATTGGCTTTCATGGCCTTAGTTCTTGGTATCATATTCATTGAAGTACTTCTCCCCTACTTCAATAATTTTGTGGAAAAGGACCTGGTGCTGAATTATTTCTCTGACTTGAGCTGGGCATTAGGGCTTCTCGGTATTGTCATTTTTATCGGTTTGATAGCAGGGAGTTATCCTGCCTTATTCCTCTCTTCTTTCCAACCTGCAGTAGTACTGAAAGGATCGTACAAAACGGGGGGAAGGCATAAGTGGTTCCGTTCAGGATTAGTAGTACTCCAATTCACTATTTCAATTGCTTTAATTGCCAGTATGGGAGTGGTCTACAACCAGTTGGAATACATCCAGGAGAAAGAACTTGGTTTTGATAAAGATCACATTGCAGTACTTCCGGTTAGTCCTGAAATCGAAATGAATTATGTGGACATCAGAAACCGATTGCTTCAACAACCTGGTATCCTTGATGTTTCTATGCAGAGCCGAGTCCCTTCAGGGCGCTTACTCGATTCTCAGGATGCTTCAGCTGAGATAGACGGCGAACTGGTTGATGTGAATTTTAGAATTGCTGATATCCACGTTAGTCACAATTTCCTCGATTTATTCGGACTTGAAATAGTAGCAGGTAGAAATTTCGATATTAATCTCGCAAGCGATTCATCAGAAGCATTTGTACTAAACGAATCCTCTATAAACCGATTGGGTTATAGTTCCGCTGATGAAGCGATAGGTAAACAGTTCAATTACGGGGGACGCCAGGGCTTTATCACTGGTGTGGTAAATGACTTCCATTTTGAATCTCTTCACCAGGATATCGCTCCTATTGTATTTGTGATATCGAATGGAAGAAATAATACCATTGCAGTAAAATTTAACGAAGTATACCAGGAAGAAACTATCGCTTACCTTGAAAATACCTGGGCAGACTTTCGTCCGAACTTCCCATTCGATTATTACCTGGTTGAGGAAAATTTTGCCGGGCAATATGAAGGAGAAGAGCGCCTTGGAAAAGTATTTAGCTATTTCGCTTTCCTAGCTATTATAATCGCTGCATTAGGACTTTTTGGATTAGCATCATTTACCATCCAGCAACGAGTAAAGGAAATTGGTATCCGAAAAGTATTAGGAGCTTCTGTTTCTCAAATCGTGTATTTGCTATCAACAAACTTCACAAAACTCGTTCTTATCGCCTTTATATTTGCTTCGCCTATCGCCTATTTGAGCATGAGTAAATGGCTGGAAAGCTTCGCCTATTATAAGCCTATAAGTGTGTGGATATTTTTGATTGGAGGAGGAATTGCATTAGCAATTGCCCTCATTACCATCAGCTTCCAGGCTATTAGATCTGCACTATTGAATCCTGCTCATACTTTAAAGGACGAATAAAAACCGATTTATACTCATTCGCCATGTTTAAGAATTACCTCAAAATTGCATTTAGAAATATCCAGAGAAGAAAAATATCCACCGTAATCACTGCTACAGGCTTAGTGCTGGGTATTTCTGCATTCATTTTTATTCTGCAGTATGTGGCTTTTGAGTTTAGCGTGAATAAGTATCACGAGAATAGTGAGAATATCTATAGAGTACTGGTAGAAAACGAGAGAGGAGAAATCTCTGAGTCTCTACCCCCAGCTCTTGCTCCGGCAGTAAAGGAAAATGTAGCTGGTGTAAAGCATGGAACACGTTTTGCTGATGGCATTTGCAGTGGAATTGTTGAGGCGGTCAATCCTGCACTCAACGAACCCACTCCCTTTCGCGAAAATGCCTGTATGTATACCGACCAGGAGTTCTTTGAGGTTTTTACAACCGAATTAATCGATGGTGAAAGGGAACTCTCAGCTCCAAGAACAGCAGTGATTACAAAAAGCCTGGCAACCAAGCTTTTTGGACAGAAATCTGTGGCTGGAGAGGTTTTTATTGTTTATAACCAGTTCGGAGAAAAAGAATTCACAATAACCGGAGTGGTCGAAGATGTACCTGCTGCATCAAGTATCAATTCAAATATGATGCTTTCTATTTCCACCCTAAATGAAAATCCGGAAAGTTGGGCTAATCCTAATGGCTGGAGCAATGGTTTCGCTCATCATTTTCTAGTACTGGACGATGCTGTGAATCCAAACGATATCGGAGCAACCATCACCGATTTATCAAAAACAGTTAATCCAAATGATGAGGTAAGCTTTACACTTCAGCCTTTTAATGAAGTACATCTCGGAGGAAATGTATCTGACCCCAATCCTACTACTGGAAGCATGGGACAAGTCCTATTAATCTTATGCGTAGGAATCATGATCATGATTATCGGTTGGGCTAATTACATCAACCTTTCGACTGCACAGGGATTAGAACGCGCCAAGCAAGTAGGTATTCAGCAAACTTCGGGTGCATCTAAGCTTCAATTAATGGGACAGTTCCTAACCGAAACATTTCTTTTTTCGCTTCTTGGGCTAGCTATGTCGATTGCTGTTGTTGAATTACTTCAACCCTTTTTCAATCAGTTGATAAATCGAGAATTATCAATTGAGCTTTTGAATCGCCAAAATGTCTGGTTGTTTGGAGCCATGTACTTCCTAGCAGGTACTTTAGCAGCGGGTGGCTATGTCGCTTTTGTCATTACTTCTCTTAGTCCCAGCGAAGTGTTAAAAGGAAGCAGCAAGAACTCTGCTAAGGGTCTTCGGTTGCGCAAGGTACTGGTAGTATTTCAATTTTCTATTTCCATCATTTTAATTGTAGTAACCTTTGTCTTCTCAGATCAGCTGACGTTCATGCAAACAAGAGATCTTGGAATGAAGCTTGATAACCGAATTGTAGTACGTGGAGCTTCCATTAATAAGGGTGGGCAAAACCAATCTGGTGAAGCCTTTAAGGATAAATTGGCCAGCTTTAGCTTTATCGATCTCTATTCAGGTTCAAATAACGTTCCTGGAAACGGTTATAACTTCTCTGCATCAGGAATTTATGGTCAAAATTCTGATGAAGAAGCAAAAAAGAAAAGTTATGCGATGCTGTTTATTGACCAAAACTATATCGATGCATATGAACTAACACTTTCAGCTGGTCGTAACTATGACGTAAATGCTATCAATGCAGGAAGAGATTCCGACGAGCTTATCGTTAATGAAAGAGCGGCAATTGAACTAGGATATTCTTCAGCAGAAGACGCAATAGATAAATCACTTTTCTGGGGTGAGGGTGAATACCGGATCATAGGTGTGATAGAAAATTACCATCACTCCTCACTTAAACAACCCATAGAACCAATGGTTCTTTTGCCTCAAAATTCAGGTGGGTACTTTACCATGCAGTTTACAAACTCTAATCTTGAGCAAAACATAGCAGAAGTAAGAGAAGCCTATGGAGCCTTTTTTCCCGGAAACCCATTTGAGTATTTCTTTGTAGAGGATAATTATGACCAACAGTATGTTCAGGAAGCACGATTCAGCAATTTCTTCCAGGTAGCTGCCTTGCTCGCTATCTTTATCGCTTGCCTGGGACTATTCGGTTTGGCAGCTTATACCGCTTCGGCACGGACAAAAGAAATAAGTGTTCGGAAGGTGCTTGGCGCCAGTGTTGCTGATATCACTGTTTTACTTTCCGGGGATTTTTTAAAGTTGGTGATGATTGCTTTCATCATCTCCTCGCCTGTTGCGTGGTACATTATGAATGAGTGGCTTGCAAATTTTGCTTACGCTACTTCCCTAAATATCTGGGTTTTCTTTATGGCAGGTGGCCTTGCATTGCTTATCGCGATTGGCACCGTTTCAGGAAAAGCAATACAGGCTGCACTCGCTAATCCCGTTGACAGCCTCAAAAACGAATGATAACTGTTCCTGAGTCCCTTATTTAATTACAAAAACCTACATTATCACTGTTGCGTCCGAAATCGGACACCAGGTGTACTATAACGTGCATCTTGCTTCGGGAAATCGCCCTTTAAGACTCTTTTAAGGAGGCTTTCAGTTTTTGGCACACTTGTTGAATTACTGATTGAGAATTCAACTTACCAGCTCTAGCATGCTTAAAAACTACCTCAAAATTGCCCTACGAAACTTCAAGTCCAATAAGTTTTATTCTTTGATTAATGTTTTTGGTTTATCAATCGGATTAACCTGCTTCATTATGATTTTGCTGTTTGTTACGGACGAGATGAGTTACGATAGCTTCCATGTTGATAATGAACAAATTCATCTGGTTGGTGTTGAGCGTAAGTTTGGAGGGGACTTCAGGGAGAGTACAATAACTCAGTTTCCTTTAGGTAGAACGTCTTTTGAAGAAGTGGCTGGAATTACCAGCTATGTTACTATAACACCCCCTAACCCTGCCAGGATAAGTCTTGATGGTATAGATTTTAGAACCGGATACACAGCCATCGCCTCCAGCCCTGATTTTTTCTCTCTTTTTAGCTTCCCCCTGGCATCAGGTAGCCCGGACGATGTGTTAAAAAATCCCGGAACTGTAGTTATATCGGATGAAATCGCAAGGCAGTTTTTCCCAAATGAAGACCCTATTGGAAAAACCTTAACTATAGACCGATATGGAGTTGAAGAATACATTGTAACGGGAGTTACTGACAAACCGAGGAAAAATACCTATCTGGATTTTGATGTAGTATTCTCAATTCAGGGGCTTTCTTCCACGAAAAGCAATGTTGACTCCTGGGGATCCAGCATGTACAACACCTTCGTCAAAATAGACGACGGAGGCTCAGTAGCGGACCAGGAAACGATCACCAATCAGGTAATTGATACCTATCTCGGAGAAACATGGGCGCCTAATGTAAATTACTTCTTTGTTCCTATTACTGATTTATATCTCTCAGATTTAGTTACTGCTGAAGGATTTAAGGGGAATTACACCTACATATTCATTTTCTCGTCCATCGCACTGCTTATCCTGGTGCTGGCGAATATCAATTATATAAACCTGTCTACCGCAAAAGGTATGCAACGAGCGAGGGAAATTGGTGTGAGGAAGGTGTTAGGTGCTAATAAAATGCAACTTGTTAAACAGTTTCTCGGAGAGTCGCTCATACTTTCTTTTCTTTCGCTTGGCTTAGCACTTATTCTCAGCGAGCTAATTCTGCCGGGGTTCAACCACTTTTTTGATAAATCTCTGACTTTAAACATTTTCGAAAATTTCAATTTTCTGGTTCTCCTGCTTCTGATAACAATTATCGTTGGAGCTTTGACCGGTCTGTATCCAGCGATGTTTCTGTCCAGTTTCAATACTTCTGCAGTCTTAAAAGGGAACTCTGTAAACAAAATAGGCGGTGTAAGCCTTCGGAAAGTTCTTGTTGTATTTCAATTCGGTATTTCAAGCCTACTCATTGTATGCACCCTGGTAGTACTTGGGCAAATGAATTTCCTTATGACCAAGGACCTGGGCTTTAATAAGGAAAATGCCTTGTTTATAGCTGTTGATGAGGTTAACGATAAAGACGCTTTTATTGGAGAAATTCAAAATCACCAGGCAGTTCAGGCTACCTCTTACTCAAATGGTATACCCGGCCGGTTTTATTTTTCTACCAGTAATAAGTTTAATCCTCTAATGCCAGACGAAGAAATAAGTGCACACGTTATTTCCACCGATGAAGCATTTGCTCAAACCATGGAATTAGAAATACTTGCAGGCAGATATTTCGAAGAAGCAAGATCCGATGATCATCAAGACGCTATCGTTATCAACCAGGCCATGCAGCGAAGTATGGGATGGGTAGATGCAAATGAGGCCGTAGGACAAACCCTTTCAAATGACAGCAGAATTATAGGAGTGATTAAGGATTTTAATTTCCAATCACTAAGAACAGCTATTACCCCGGTGATTATCAGCTCTATCCAAAAGCAAAATGATACCTTTTCAGGTGGAGAAGTACTGGTTGTACGATATGATGAAAACCAATTAAGTGATCTTTTACCGTACCTTCATGATGTGTGGGAAACTACAGGTGCTACTGCAGCTCTAGACTATGGTTTTTTAGATGATCAAATGGATCGCCTTTATGAAACGGATAAAAAATTAGGCACGGTATTTACCTTTTTTGCCCTTATAGGAATACTGGTATCCTGTATGGGACTATTGGGGCTTACTTTCTTTTCTGCAGAGTTAAGAACAAAAGAAATAGGGATACGGAAGGTTCTTGGAGCAAGCGTTGCAAATATAGTTACCCTTTTCTCATTCGATTTTTTAAAGCTAGTACTTATCGGTTTTGTAATCGCGATTCCTTTTTCATGGTATGCAATGAATACCTGGCTAAATAGTTTTGCTTACCGAATTGAAATTGGCATTGGTGTTTTTCTTATGACCGGTTTGACTGCTTTTTTGATTTCTACCATAGCAACGAGTTGGCAATCGATAAAAGCTGCAACTGCCGACCCTGTAGATAGCCTTAAAAACGAATAAAAACCTATTTAACCCCAGGATTATGCTTAAGAACTATCTCAAAATCGCCTATCGATCTATTGTAAAGGATAAATACTATTCGATAGTGAGCTTTCTTGGATTAACAATAGGCTTGTCTTTCTTTGGTTTAATGTTGCTCGCTTTGAACCATGAATTCAGCTATGATACTTCTTATTCTGATTCAGATCGTATCTATCGTGTTATACAAACTTCACAAAGAGATGGCATTGAGGACAAAACAGCTCAACTCCCCCTTCCTTTTTCTGATGTGATACATGGTCAGGTTTCGGGAATTGAAGAGGTTTCTAAAGTATATGGTGTACCTCAACAGATTATAGAAACTGATTTTACAAGGGGAAGACTAGAGGACATAGTAGCCTCAGATAGTTCTTTCTTCAATATTTTTGACCTGGATTTTACTTTGGGGCAGGCTTCTAGTGCTCTTTCCAATCAAATGTCTATAGTTCTTACCCAGGAAACTGCCAATCGATTCTTCGGAGATCAAAACCCTATTGGTCGGTCTTTTGAAATTGAAGCTTACGGTTTGTACACCGTAACGGGAGTTCTTGATAATATACCTGAGAATTCCAGTTTTCGCTTTAACGCAATCATGAACGCTAATATCGACCGCTATCTTGAAGGGTTTACAGACCGTCAATGGTTTGTTGATTATTACACAGGTTGGCAAGGACGTGTAGCCCATAATTATATCAAGCTCGAAGATGGTATAAATCCAGACCAGATAGCCACACAAGTAGATCAACTAACAGCAAATTACTACCCAGAATCTGATATCATAAGAACATTCAGCTTGCAGCCTGTTGCAGATATACATTTCCACTCATCTGAAATTAATTCCAACCTAAGTGAGCTGAATGGAATACCTGGTAGCATTCAATACATAAATATATTTGTCGCAATCGCTGTCTTAATACTGATGATTGCATGCATTAATTACATGAACCTGTCCTCGGCCAGGTCTATAAAGCGCACAGCAGAAGTCGGGCTTAGGAGTGTTTTTGGAGCCGCGAAACATCAACTAATCATTCAGTTTTTGACCCAGTCGGTGATGATGGCCCTAGTGAGTATTATTCCGGCAATGGTATTGCTTCAACTGATGATCCCATATTATGAATCGATTACCGGAACTGAACTCATACTCGATTCATATAACCTTACTAGGGTTGGGATATTTGCGCTCCCTTCTATTCTCTTTATCGGTATGATCTCAGGTTTATACCCCGCATTTATGTTATCCAGGTTTGATTTATCACAAACCGTAAAGCAGAAATCTTCGAATTCTATATATGGTTCCCCTTTCAGAAAAGGACTGGTTATTGGGCAATTTGCTTTAACCTACTCTATCATTGTGATTACAATTCTCTCAGGAAGACAGCTCAATTATATATTTGATAAGGAACTTGGCTTCAACGAAGAACATATAGTCGTAATGGAGATTGATGATGGTCGATTAAGGAATTTCATTCCGGACCTTAAATCTGAAGTAACCAAGCATCCAAATGTACTTGGTATGGCAGGTTTAACTCGTATGTTTAGTGGATACCGTGAAGCAAGAGAAATAGAGATTAACCGCGAAGGAAACCAAGAAGAAAATCTCCCGATTCAATTTTATGGTTTTGATGAGGATGTAGTCCCAGTTACCGGATTAGAGATTATACAAGGAAGAAATTTTATTGCTGAAGGAGGGGAAACCCTAAACCCAACAACCATCCTGATCAATGAGACAGCAGCCGAACTGCTATTCGCCGGGCAATCTCCTATTGATAAAACACTAACCTTGGGCAACGAAGAACAATTTGAAGCTACCATTGCAGGTGTAGTCAAAGACTTTCATTTTCAATCACTTCATGTACCTATTGAACCACTTATAATCGGGTACATAAATAACCCTTTTGTTGGAATCGATGATTTTGCTATCCGGATAACCGGTGATAATATCCCAGAGACTATCTCGCATATCGAAGAAGCAGTAGGGCAATTTATTGAACTGGATGAAGAAGCTGGACTTGAATATGTATTCCTTGATTCGATGATAGATGAATACTATAAAACCGATACCATTTATCGTAAACTATTCATGATTGGCGCATCAATTACTATCATACTTGCGATAGTCGGACTTATTGGACTTACCTCTTTTTATGCTGAGATGCGTACTAAAGAATTTGGTATTCGTAAAGTATTAGGAGCTTCCTTAAAGGATTTAATCACCATTCAATCCTCTTTTTTCTTAAAGCTAATTGGAATTGCCATTCTAATCGGACTTCCTGCTAGCTTCATTTTTTCCTCAAAATGGCTCCAGAATTTCTCATACCAGGTAGCAATGGGTACCGATTTGTTTATCATAGCCGGAATAAGCACCGTAGTAGTTGCACTGCTTCCAATTTGCTTAATTGCAATCAGGACTTCTTTGCAAAACCCAATTAACCAGCTAAGAAGTGAGTAGAAATCCTTTATCAATAATTGTCTTATGCTAAAAAACTATCTTAAAATCGCCCTTCGTAACCTATTCAAGTATAAGTCTTTCTCCTTGATCAATATCCTGGGACTGGCTACAGGAATTACGCTCTGCCTCCTGATCCTGACCTTTGTTAAGCATGAGTTGAGCTATGATCTTTTCCATGAAAAAGCAGATCGGATTGTAACTGTCAATATGGAGGATGAAGATGGCTCTATCGCCGTAACCCCTTCTATGGTCGCTCCCTCCCTATCCCAATTAGCGCCTGAAATTGAACACTGGGTGCGATTATATGAGCCTACACGATACAATCCGGTTGTTATTACTGTAGGTAATCAACGATTTCAGGAAACGAGTTTTTTCTATTCAGATTCTTCCTTCTTTGATATTTTTTCTTTCGATCTCCTTCAGGGGAATCCCACTAACGCACTTGTTCAACCAAATTCTCTGGTTCTTACACAATCTACAGCTGAAAAACTATTCGGAAGCCAGGATGCAATGGGCAGAACCGTTTCAGCACAAATTTTTAATTCGGTAGTTGAGTTTGAGGTTACCGGGGTAATGCAGGATGTCCCTTCAAACTCTCATTTTAGCTTTGATTACTTAGGCTCCTTAAATACGATGTCGCGTTGGTCACAGCTTACCGATAGTGAAATCCGTTCGGCCAACTTTTTCACTTACCTAAGTCTTTCTTCGGCAAACCAAATAGAGCCACTTCAAGCAAAAGTGAATGCTTTTGTAGAAGCAACTATCAAAGAGCAAAGAGATATAGATCTAACACTTGTACCTCTCAAGGATATTTATTTGAGTTCAAATACTGAGTTTGGAATCGCTCCTACCGGAGATGTAAATCAGGTGTATGGCTTTATATTACTTGCTGTAGTAATACTACTTATTGCAATTATTAATTATGTGAATCTATCGACAGCGAGGTCATCAAGACGTGCCATGGAAGTAGGCATCAGAAAATCTATCGGGGCACTAAGAGGACAGTTGATAAAGCAGTTCTTCGGGGAATCTTTACTCATCACATTTATTGGAGTAGCTACGGCCCTGGTTGTGGTGGAATTAGCTAAGGATGAGTTTTTTGCCTTAATAGGGTCCTCTATTGAGTTGAACTTATTGAGCGATCCCACAATCTGGATCATTATCGGATGTGTAGTATTTACTACAGCAATATTAGCGGGCAGTTACCCGGCTATCCTATTGTCTTCTTATAAGCCACTTACAGTATTAAAAGGGATGATCGGAAATCAGTCCTCCAATTCAATATTAAGAAAGGGACTGGTAGTGTCTCAGTTTGCAATCTCTACCTTTTTGATAATTAGCACCTTCGTTATCTATCAACAGACAGATTATGTGATCTCGGCAAATCTTGGCTTTGATAAAGAATCTGTGATTGTGTTGCCGGCCAGAGATCGAACGTTAAGTCCCAAGCAAGATCTTTTAAAGGCTGAGATTCTGCGCCAGCCTGGGGTTGTAAGTGCTACTTACATGTCAAATATACCTGGCAAAGTTTGGGGAGGGTATTCTGCCGAGCATATTCCCGGACAAGAAACTGTAGACACCGAAGCGGGAGCTGCCGATAAAGACCTTGTAAGCACGATGGGTATTGAACTTCTTGCAGGAGAAGGCTTTCCACAATACTCGGAGTATAGCATTGAACAAGGATATGTTTATCTAATCAATGAAAGCCTTGCCAAAGAATTTGGCTGGGAACCGGAAGAAGCTATCGATCAGCCATTCAATGTGCTTGGGAACCGTGAGGGAGAAATTGTAGGAGTAATTAAGGACTTCAACTTCGCATCTCTTCATAACGATGTAGGTCCCTTAGCTTTATTTATGAATTCAAATATGTACAATTACCTACTCATTAAAATTGCACCAAACAGCACCCGGCAATCATTAGCTGCTATTGAAGGGGTTTGGGATGAAGTTGCCCCTCATCGCCCATTTGAATTTGAGTTCCTCGACCAACAGTTAAACCAACTGTATCAAAATGAAATCGAGTCAAGAAACCTCCTTACTTTGTTTTCTACCCTTGCCATTTTTATTGCATGTATGGGTTTGATCGGCCTCTCCTCCTTCCTAATAGAGCGGAAAGCAAAAGAGATTGGCATTCGAAAAGTCCTTGGGGCATCCGTAGCAAATATTGTTAGTCTGCTTTCTGTTGATTTCTTGAAACTTGTAGGCATTGGCTTCTTCATTGGAGCTCCAATCGCCTGGTATGCTATGGAAAAATGGCTCACCAACTTTGCCTACCGAATAGAAATTGGAATTGTAGTATTTATAATCTGTGGCATTCTTGGAATAGCTATCGCCTTTTTAACCGTAAGCGGACAGTCTATTAAAGCCGCACTTGCCAATCCCGTAGATAGTTTAAAGAGCGAATAAACCATTGTTCACTTTCGGACACCAGGTGTACTATAACGTGCATCTGGTTTCGAGAAATCAATCTTTAAGACCCTTTTGAGCAGGTTTTTGAGTTTTGGCACGCTTGTTGAATTACTAATATTGAGTATCAATTTATCTTTCAATCATGCTTCGAAACTACCTAAAAATTGCCATCAGAAATCTGAACAAAAACAAAGTATTCAGCCTGATCAATATTGGAGGGCTTACTGTTGGTTTGGCTTGCAGTATGCTAATCTTTCTGTATGTTCAGGATGAACTCGCCTTTGACACGAAGCATGAGAATTATTCAAACATACATCGGCTTTCTGCTGAATATGAAATAGCTCCCCAATTCAAAACCTTTTTAAATTTCCCTTCTGCGTTTTCTCCACTTGCAATAGAAACTATCTCGGGAATAAAAAATGCTGTCCGTTTTGAAAACCGCAATGAGACTGTTGTAAAACTGGAGAATGAAAGAATTTATGAAAGAGGATTGGTTTATACGGATCCTTCATTCTTTGAGATGTTCGCATTTGAACTTGAAGGCGGAAACCCTGAAACAGCACTTGTTAATCCTTTTTCGATTGTCATCACCAAAGAAATAGCTGATAAGTATTTTGCTAACCAGGACCCTTTAGGTGAAACCATGCTGATTGGAGAGGATCAGGAGTACCTGGTTACAGGAATAATAAATAGCAAAAGTGTCGATTCGCATATCAACTTTTCTATGCTGGCTTCAATATCAAGCCTGGGGGAACGGGCAAACAGCTGGGCTCCTTTTCCAAATTATAGAACATATATAGAGTTAAACGATGGTGTCTTAGTCGAAGATTTGTATGCAGATGTACTCGAAATTCTCACCTCCAACATGGGTGAAAACGGTAAGAAATTCACGGCAATCTCTTCTGATCCGTTACAGGATATTTATCTACATGTTGAAACTTACGTGCATGATGGACTGAGAGGAAATATCAGATACGTTCGCATCTTTTCAATTATCGGCATACTTATTCTATGTATAGCCTGCATAAACTATGTGAACCTTTCCACGGCACGAGCCTCTCTCCGATCTAAGGAAGTTGGAGTAAGAAAAGCTTCGGGGGCCTTAAAAAATCAACTGGTTAATCAATTCCTTATGGAATCCTTTTTGATAACCCTTTTGTCAAGCATACTTGCTGTAGGGCTTATGGAATTCCTGCTTCTTGGCTTTAACCAGGTAACTGGAAAAAACCTGCAAATCGACTTATTAGGAAACCCTGAACTATTCATCGGTTTAATAGGAATTTCCTTGATTTCCGCTTTCCTTGCCGGAGTTTACCCCGCATTATACCTCTCAAAATTTAAACCAGTAAATATCCTAAAAGGGCAATTTAAGACTGGAAAAGCAGCCGTTATTTTCAGAAAAGGGTTGGTAACCCTTCAATTTGTGATCACTATCGGATTAATTATCTGCACCATCATTGTCACTAAACAATTTAATTTCTTACAGGATCGTGGTTTGGGAATTAATGCCGAAGCGTTAGTAAGTATTCCTGTTAAGAATGACATTCAAGATAATTACCAATCATTTAAACAAGAGCTTTTAAGTCAACCAGATATCTCGATGGTCACTACAGGCCCACTATTTCTTGGAGGTATCTACTTTGAGACTTTCTCCGAGGATTCAGATGTTGAACATCGCCCAAAAAATAATACTCTCCAGTTATTCAACACTGACTATGACTTTGTATCTACTATTGATTTAGAATTACTTGCTGGAAGAGATTTCTCCAGAGACATAAGTACTGATTTTGAGAATTCCATTCTTATTAACGAAACCGCAGTCGATGAATTTGGATGGGTTAATCCTTCTGATGCTTTAGGAAAAGAACTCGAATACGGAAACAAGAAATATACCATTATTGGTGTGGTGCAGGACTTTCATACTTTCTCCCCAAAATCATCTCTTTTACCCGTTGCAGTCCATTTAACCGATGAGGCATTCAGCCAAGTATTAATAAAATTAGACACTCAAAATTTATCTGGTACGGTTGAGTCTTTAAAATCAGTATGGGCAAAATTTGAGCCCTTCTTACCCTTCGAGATAAATTTTATGGACCAGGAAATAGCTACAGAATACCTCCAGGAACAAAACCTGTTTAAACTATTCAGTTCATTCGCAATACTTGCTATACTAATAGCCTGCCTTGGATTATTTGGGTTGGTTACCTTTACCGCCGAACAACGAAGAAAAGAAATTGGAATTCGTAAAGTCTTAGGTGCTTCTGTTGAACGAATTCTTGCCCTCGTATCAAAAGATTTCTTTTGGCTCATTGCCCTTGGGTTTTTAGTAGCCTCCCCTATCGCGTGGTATTTAATGAAAGAATGGCTGCAGGACTATGCATACAAAATAGAAATAACCCCATGGATATTTGTACTAAGTGGTTTAGTTGCGGTGGTCATTGCCTTTGCAACAATAAGCTTTCAATCTATTAAAGCTGCTCTTGCCAATCCGGTTGACAGCCTGAAGACGGAATAAGAATCACCTTCAAGAAGTACGATCATGCTCAAAAATTACCTCAAAATCGCCCTCCGGAATTTAATTAAGAACAGAAGCCATACGGCTATCAATATTGGCGGGCTTACTTTAGGTGTTGTATGTGCTCTGGTCATATTCCTGGTAATACAGTACAATGTTAGCTTCGATACCTGGCACGAAGATGGAGACAGAATTTACCGGGTAGTGAGAATTGACACAGAATTTGGCAATGAAAACTATGGAGAGGGCGGTCCTTTTTCGAGATCTGAAGCCATAAGAAGTGATATATCCGGAGTAGACGCTGTTACCATTATTGACAATAATACTTCTAGTAATCTTTCCGTCTCATTTGTAGATAGAAATGGAAATAAAGTGAGATATAAGGAAGACTTTGCTGCTTTTGTACACCAGGATTATTTCGACATTTTCACCTACCAATGGGTCTCAGGAAATCCTGAATCAGCCTTAAGCAATCCAAATACGGTAGTGATTACCGAAAGCCTGGCAAATAAAATGTTTGGCCACATTGATGTAATAGGGCGAGACATCACTCTAACTGAAGACACCTATTATGTTCTTCAAATTACAGGAGTGGTAAAAGATTTCCCGGAAACATCGGACTTTCCATTTAATGTCATGGCTTCCATACTTTCGAAAGACTTTGAAGGAGATATAAGAGGGAATGACAGTTGGGAAAGTAATTCAAGCTCATGGCAAACCTATGTAAAGCTTGCTAATGGAGTAAATCCTGACGATGTAAATTCCCAGTTTGATCCGTTAATTGTTAAAAATCTCGATGAAGAGCGAGCCGGTTATATAGATTTCTACCTACAACCCTTATCGGAAATCCATTTCGACTCCCGGTTCGGTAACTACAATGAACGTACTACAGAAAAGAAAACATTAATTGCCCTTGGAATTATTGGGTTATTCTTGTTAATCACAGCATGCATCAACTTCATCAATCTAAATACTGCTATAGCTGTTAGTCGTTCTAAAGAGGTTGGGCTTCGAAAAACTCTGGGCGGGACAAAACTTCAGCTAATATTCCATTTTCTAGGCGAGACTGCATTTATCGTACTGATTTCAATTTTTCTGGGAATCGGGATTACTGAAATTGTATCCAATCGTTTAGAACCAGTTCTCGGGTTTTCCCCTTCACTCGATCTGCTCACTAATATGCCGATCGCTTTATTTCTCCTGGGTCTTTTTTTTGGAATTACCCTCCTGGCCGGCTGGTATCCTGCAAAACACCTTTCAGGCTTTAGCCCGGTTGATGCGATTAGAAATAAAATAAACAACAATTATGGGCATGGGCTATCTCTGCGAAGAGGGCTAACTATCATTCAGCTTACCATAACCCAAATCCTGATCATCACCACAATAGTAATTGCCAACCAAATTAAATTTTTTCAAACCACCGATCTTGGCATTGTAAAGGAAGCTGTTATCGAAGTTGATATAAGCCCGGTTAATAAATCGGTCCTTGAAACCTTTAAAAACTCTCTGCTAAGTGAGAGTAGTATTTTGAATGTCTCTTATTCTAATACAGGTACTACCAGTGGAAATATTTGGGGAGGTAATTATGTACTGACTGATGATTCTGTTTTAAAAGAAAACGATGTACAGGGAAAGTTCGTCGACGATCGCTTTATAGACACTTATGGCTTAACTCTTCTTGCTGGTGAACCTCTTACTCTTTCAGATTCTGTAGTCGCTTATATCGCTAATGAAACCTTTGCAAGGCAGACCGGATATGGGGATAATTATGAAGGCCTGATAGGAAAACCCGTGAGGTTTTGGGGCAACGAAGCTCCGATTATAGGAGTAGTAAAGGATTTTAACACGGTATCACTCTATGAAGAATTGAGCCCTGTTCTAATCACTTCTGCCTTTAACTATTACGTAGCTGCGGTTAAGATAAATATGAATCAAAGTGAGGATGCCATTGCTGCAATTGAAGAAGCCTTTTCCATTGCATTCCCTGAATTCATTTTTGAGTACTCTTTTCTGGATGATAGCATCTCTCAGATGTATGATGAAGAAAGAAGAACGGCTAAAATCATGAATGCATTTACATTAATTGCAATCTTGATTGGTTCTTTAGGCCTATTTGGGCTGGTCTCCTATATGGCTACTACCCGGACTAAAGAAATTGGAGTACGCAAAGTGCTCGGAGCAAGCATTTGGAATATCCTATCCATCTTTGGAAAGGAGTTGGGAATACTCACTGTTACTTCATTCGCTTTAGCCGCGCCTCTCTCCTACTTCCTGATGCAGAAGTGGTTGGCCGATTTTGCTTATAAAATTGAACTCGGTGTGGAGATCTTTGTCCTCTCTTTCCTGGGAACACTAATTCTGGCTGTTCTTACTGTCGGCTTTAAATCAATCTCTTCTGCAATCGCTAACCCGGTAGACAGCCTTAAGTCCGAATAACAATCACCTTTAAGGAGTACGATCATGTTCAAAAATTACCTCAAAATCGCCTTTCGGAACTTAATCAAGAACAAAAGTCACACAGCTATTAATGTGGGTGGACTTACGCTGGGAGTAGTGTGCGCACTGGTCATTTTCCTGGTTATCCAGTACAATATGAATTTTGATACCTGGCATGAAGACGGGGACCAAATCTATAGAGTAGTTAGAGAAGATTCAGAGTTTGGGGATATTAGCCATGATACAGGAGCACCTTATCCATTTGCTCAGACTGTTGAAGAAGAAGTCACGGGCTTAGAGTTTGTAACCAGAGTAAATACTAACTCCGCAAATACTCCAATTATTAGTTACCAGGAAAATGGGATTGTTCAAAAGAAGTTTAAAGAAGAAGATGTAGCATTTGTAGAAAAGGAGTATTTCGACATTTTTACTTATCGATGGATGGCGGGTGACCCTGATTCATTCTTCGATAACCCAAATACTGTGGTTATCACCGAAGAGTTTGCAAAAAGACTATTTGGAAGCATCGATGTGTTGGGTAGGGAATTTACCATTCAGACAGGATCTCAATATGATTTAACAGTGACTGGGTTAGTAAAAGACCCACCTGAAACAACAGATTTTCCATTTTTAGCCTTAGCCAATGAGAATTCAAAAAGCCGTACTGGCGCGCAAATCGGGAATGATAACTGGAGTGGGTCTTCAAGCTCCCTTCAAACGTATATTAAACTCGCTCCCAATGTTACTCCTGATAATATAAATCCTCAATTCGATCCTATTATTGTAAAGTATAGAAGTGAAGATCGAGCTGAAGTAACAGAATTTTTCCTGCAGCCACTTTCGGAAATTCATTTTGACAGCCGCTTTGGGAATTATTCCGGTAGAGTAGTTGAGAAAAGAACACTGTTTGCAATGGGTATTATTGGTTTCTTACTACTGATTACCGCTTGCATAAACTTCATCAATTTAAATACTGCTATTGCGGTTAATCGTTCGAAAGAGGTTGGGCTAAGAAAAACCCTGGGAGGCTCAAGAACACAACTTTCCTTCCATTTTTTAGGTGAAACTGCTTTTGTCACGCTTATCTCCATTTTAATAGGAATCGGAGTTACAGAATTTGCTCTTCTCAACATTGAAGATATCATAGGGTTTACCCCGGAGTTGGATTTGCTGAATAACCCGATGCTTATTGTGTTCCTGGTTACTCTGTTTATCATGATAACCTTAGCTGCAGGATGGTACCCGGCACATCATCTATCCGGGTTCAACCCGATTGAAGCGATCAGAAATACAATGAATTCAAGTTATGGGCAAGGATTAGTGCTTCGCCGGAGCCTGATCATCGTTCAATTTACTATTACTCAAATTCTCATTATTGGCACCCTTGTTATTGCAACCCAAATTCAGCATTTCAATCAACAAGACTTGGGTTTCCAGAAAGAAGCAGTTATACATTTCGATATTCCTGATCGTGACAGAATCACTTTAGAAACTCTCAAAAACCAACTTAAAAGCGAGGCAAGCATTTTAAATGTCACCTATTCGAATACCGGCACTACTCATGGAAATGTTTGGGGTGGCAACTATGTGATTGAATTCGATTCTACAAGGATTGAAAATAGCACAGATATAAAATTCATCGACGCAGATTTCCTGGATACCTATGGTATTCAACTATTAGCAGGTACCAATATTCAACCCTCTGATACAGTGAATATGTATATGATCAATGAGTCGCTGGCAAAGCAGGCTGGCTTCGGAGATAATTATGAAGACATTCTTGGTAAGGAGCTCCAGGTATGGGGAACAAGTGCTACCATCGTTGGAGTGGTAAATGATTTTAACACCTCTTCCCTCCATCTGGGATTAAGACCCGTTGTTCTTGGGGCCAGAACAAACGTTTGGGTTGGAGCGGTCAAAATAAACACAGGTATGATACCGGAAGCTCTTGTGGCTGTTGAAGAAGCATATAATGAAGCTTTTCCTGAAGCAGTATTTGAATACACTTTCCTGGAAGATTACATAGCCGATATGTATGAACAAGAGCGTAACACAGCCAGTATCATGAATATCTTTGCTGTAATCGCCATTATTATTGGCTGCCTCGGTCTATTTGGGTTGGTATCGTACATGGCGGCTACAAGAACTAAAGAGATCGGAGTCAGAAAAGTACTTGGTGCAAATATTCTCGATATCCTAAAGATATTTGGATATGAACTTGGACTATTAATAGGAATCTCATTCCTGCTGGCGACGCCTGTTTCCTGGTATTTAATGCAACGGTGGCTGGAAGATTTCGCCTATAAAATTGAACTGGGAGTAGGAATATTCCTGATCGCATTAGCAGGTACCCTTGTTGTTGCTATTGTGACAATAGGTTACCGATCCATTTCCTCAGCACTGGCAAATCCTGTGGATAGTTTGAAGACTGAGTAATTAAGTTTGCAGCTATTTTTCACCCACCCCTCCCAACCTGCCTGCCGCAAGCAAGGAGGGGTGGGTGAAGACTGACCTAATCGTCCGATATCGAACACCCCCTGTATAAAACCGAACATCTAATCGCTCTGAATCTCGGATTTTGAACGATTTTAAGGCCTATCCATAGTTTGGTACAGTTATTGGCATTCCTGGTACAGACATAACTAATAGGGCTTAGATATGCTTAAAAATTATATAAAGATTGCATTCAGGAATATCTCCAAGCAAAAGGGATATGCATTTATTAACACCGTAGGGTTAGCTATTGGAATGGGGATTTGCCTCTTCCTTTTCCTACTTATGCAGTATGCTTTTACTTTTGATACCTATCATGAAAACTCAGACCGTATCTACCGCGTTGCGGATAAAATAACCCAACAAAATGGAAGTATTCTGGATGTTGCTATATCGGCAAGTCCATGGGGCCAAACCATGGTTGCTGATTTTCCTGAAGTGGAAAACTCTGTTCGTTTTATGGGGCGTGGAGCAGCCATTCAATATGAGGATAAAATTCTCAGGCAGGGTATCACTTATGTGGATGAGGGAATATTTGAAGTATTTTCCTATGAGTTTAAATATGGCAACCCTGAAGGAGCGTTAGCTAGTCCTTCGAGCATTGTACTTACCGAAGAAATGTCGGTACGATATTTTGGAGAGGAAAACCCGGTTGGGAAAACCCTGCTTTTAGATAAAGACCCATTTGAAGTAACCGGAGTACTTCAAAAACTCAATCCACGATCTAGTTTTACTTTTAACTCTCTTGTTCCTTTTTCTTCACTCACAGAAGAGAGCTATGCTGCATTAAACGATTGGCGTTCACATAATCTGTATACCTATTTATTGGTCCAAGAGGGTACCAATATAGCCGAACTCGAGGCGAAGTTTCCCTCCTTTGTAGAACGCCATATTGGTGAGGAATTTGTACAACGCTACGAAATTCATCTTCAGCCATTAGCGGACCTCTTTCTTCATTCAAACCTTTATGCCGAACATGGCGACAGCCTTGAGATCGCCTATATCTATATCTTCATAGCTCTCGGTTTACTCATTCTCATTATCGCCTGTATCAATTTTATTAACCTTTCAACTGCTCAGGGCCTGAAAAGGGCTAAAGAAGTTGGAGTAAGAAAGGTAATGGGCGCATTCAAAAATCAGTTGGTATTCCAGTTTCTGGCTGAAGCCATAATACTTGCCATTTTTGGTGTTATGATAAGTCTGGTGCTTGTTGAACTCGCTTTGCCTGCCTTCAATGATATCGCTGAGTGGAGCGTTGAAGCTACTTACCTAGCAAACCCACTTTACCTGATTGCAATTTTCCTGGTTGTAGTACTTGTAGGAGTTTTGGCAGGAGGATACCCGGCTTTTGTTCTTTCTGCATTCAAACCTGCCGCCGTTCTTAAGGGTGAAAAAACCGGAACCGGAGGTAAATCATTCTTACGAACAGGGCTCGTTGTCACTCAGTTTACTGTGGCCATTTTTATGATCATTAGTACCCTGGCGGTAGACAATCAGCTGTCTTATTTAAAAAACAAAGACCTTGGCTTTGATAAGAATAATGTGCTTGTGGTTGGGGTTCCTAGTAATCTTCCGGAAAACGGTTTTGATTTAGTCCGAGATGAGCTTTTTAGAATCCCTGGTGTTTCCAATGTTTCCTTCAGCTCAAATACCCCGGGCAATGAATCCGGAGGAAGGTTCCAGTTTTATCCTGAAGGTGTATTTGGTGAAGATGGGCTTTTGGTGAATTCTTATTCCACTGATGAACACTTTATCAGTCAGTTTAATTTAGAACTCCTTCAAGGACGTGATTTCAGTTCTGATTTCGAAACAGGTTCAGGCACCTCTTTAATCCTGAATGAAGCTGCTGTTGCAAAGTTCGAATGGGATGATCCGATAGGCAAAACCATCACCAGGAAAACGGACGAAGGAGATGTTCTTTTTACCGTCGTTGGTGTTATTAAAGACTTCAATTACGAGACCTTACACTCCAGAATAGAACCTCTGGTAATCCGAAATGAAGCTCAAAACTTCTTCGACATTACGGTTAAAATAAGTAGTGCAGACTTGGATGGTATCGCAACACAAGTATCTGATGCACTTAAAGCCTTTAATGAGGGTGTTCCTGTTTGGTACTATTACCTGGAGGACGATATCGCAACTGATTATACCACGGAGGAAGTAATTGGGGAAATGCTTCGATATTTTGCTTACCTAACTATTTTTATCGCGTGTCTGGGTCTTCTTGGTCTGGTTTCCTTCTCCGTTATAAACCGAAGAAAAGAAATTGGAATAAGGAAAGTTCTTGGAGCTTCAGTAAGCAGTATCGTACAGGCTATTTCTACTGATTTCCTAAAACTAGTAGCAATCGGCTTTTTGATTGGTGCTCCATTGGCCTATTTCCTGATTCAACAATGGCTCAATAGTTTCGCTTTCAATTCTACGCCAGGAATCCTGGTATTTGTTGGAGCCGGCTTCGCAATTATTGGTATTGCTTTGCTAACTATTGGTTACCAAGCTGTGAAAGCAGCGCTAGCCAACCCTGTAGATAGCTTGAAGAGTGAATAAAACTATACTAAGAAATGCTTTCGAACTATCTAAAGATCGCCTGGAGAAATTTTCTCCGAAATAAATCATTTTCGTTTATAAATATACTGGGCCTGTCATTAGGTTTAGCATGCCTGATCCTTATATCACTTTTTGTGAAAGAGGAATTAAGCTATGACAAGTTTCATGAGGAGAGTGAAAAAATACACTATATGGGATTGGAAAGTCACTATGGTGAATCCTCCAATAAAGGTCTCAGCACACCAAGGCCATTGGGCATTTCTATGGAAGAAGAAATCCCGGAAGTGGAACACCATATAACAACTCTTTGGCCCGGCAATGGTCAAATCAGTATTGATGGAGAGGAGTTTTTCGAGAATACCCGGGTCTTAATGAGCTCCGAGCAGTTTTTTGAAATCTTTTCATTTCCTTTAATAACTGGAGATCCTGCTACCGTTCTCGATGAACCTAAATCAGCAGTAATCACAAAAAGTATTGCGGATACATATTTTCCAAATGAAGACCCAATAGGCAAAACGATTTATGTAAAGTATTATGGCGATAATGAGTTTGTTATTGCTGGTATTGCCGATGACATTGTCGAAAATTCCTACGTCCGGTTTGATATAATTGCCTCTATAAAAAGCAACACATCTTATATAAACCTGGAAGAAGCCTGGGGAGCCAGTATGTTTAATACCTACGTGAAGTTATATCCAGAAGCGGATTGGGAGCAGGTTCAGCCAAAGTTAGAAGCAGTTGTTTCTAAGTATCTTGGAGAAGAATCAAGTTCCAGCTTCTTTTCCATCCCTTTAACCGATCTCTATTTTTCTGAGTTTGTATCCAGTACCGGTTTCAAAGGAGATATGAAATATATCTACATCTTTTCTGCAATTGGTATTTTCGTCCTTCTATTGGCCTTCATCAATTATATGAACCTCTCTACTTCTCAGTCTACCATGCGCTCTCTGGAGGTTGGAGTAAGGAAAGTAGTTGGTGCAGAAAAACAACAGCTCATTGCTCAGTTCCTCTGCGAAGCCATTATTATAACTGTGCTTTCTTTTTTATCAAGCCTGATAATCGTTGAACTTGCTCTTCCATATTTTAACTCTCTGCTTGATCATAACCTTGTATTAAACTTGAGCGAAGACTTCCAATTCATAGCCTTACTGTTTTTAATCTCTGTTATAATTGGAATTTGCTCAGCTGCCTATCCGGCTTTCTTCTTATCCCGGTTTAACCCATCCCAGGCATTAAAAGGATCAATTAAAAACCTCAATTCAAAAGTATCATTCCGAAGAGCACTAGTAGTTGCACAATTTACAGTATCTACTGTTTTGATAATAAGTACGATCGTTGCTTTCACTCAACTTCGGTTTTTACTCGACAAAGATCTTGGCTTCAAAGGCGAACAAGTATTATTTATCAATGCATATCAAATCTCTGATCAAATTGAAGTATTTAACCATAATATTCTCCAGCACTCTTCAGTAATCACGGCTTCAGCAACCACAAGCGTACCAGGACACGTAGGCTTAAGAGTCGGAATGAACTTTGATCCATCCCAACCCGATCTCAACTTACAGGTATCAGTAATTCGCTCAGATGAGAATTATGATGATGTGCTAGGTCTAAGAATGAAAGCTGGTCGTTTCTTTGATGAGAACTTCCCCTCAGATGTTCAGAAAGCAAGAGTGATAAACGGAGCAATGGTCAAAGCATTGGGCTGGACAAGCCCTGAAGCAGCAATAGGTAAATTTTTTGTCGACAGCAGCCAGGTTATAGGTGTTGTTGAAGATTTCAATTTCAAATCGTTGCATTCCGAAATAGGCCCTCTAATGCTTCAAATGGGAAATCCAAGTTCCAGGTATGAAAACTATAGCCAGGTTGCAGTTAAATTCAATCCACAAGAAATACAGTCATTAATTACTTATTTGCAGGAGGAGTGGAAACAGTTAAGTCCTAATACCCCTTTAGATTACCATTTCTTAGATGATCGTTTTGCTGAGTTATATGAGACGGATAGAAAACTGAGCTATGCGTTCATGACATTCGCAGGAGTTGCTATTTTTATTGCATGTATGGGGCTATTTGGATTGGTTACCTACTCTACGCAACGCCGAACTAAAGAGATTGGCATCCGGAAAGTACTTGGAGCTTCCTTAAGAGATTTACAGGTGTTGTTATCAAAAGAATACCTGTTGTTAGTAGCAGTAGGTTTCATGCTCTCAATTCCTATTGCATGGTATGCGATGAGCCAGTGGTTATCTGAATTTGCTTACAGAATTGACATAAATGCCTGGGTATTCTTGCTCGCGGGCTTAGCCTCTATTTCTATCGCTCTTATAACGGTAATATTCAACTCAACAAAAGCAGCCCTTGCTGATCCGGTAAATAGCTTAAAAAGTGAATAACTAAGATTCTAATGTAACTCTTTTGCGTTTTTTGAGTGTTAAGCAAAGAGTTTAACTCGGAGATCATATGTTTAAAAATTATCTAAAAACGGCGCTTCGGGGATTCAGGCGTCAAAAGAGTTCCTTCTTTATTAATGTTGCTGGTTTGTCCATTGGCCTGGCTTGCAGTTTTCTCATCTTTTTGTGGGTGATGGACGAGCTGAGCGTAGATCAATACCACGCTGATTCAGATCGCATTTACCAGATCATGGAACATCAAAACTACTCAGATGAAATTTCCACTACGCTTTCTACCCCAGGTATCGTAGCTCGCAATATAAAAGAAGAGTTTCCTGAGTTTGAATATGCCTCTAATTATACATGGAGTGTAGGCTATCTATTCACAAAGGATAATCAATCATTTAGAGAGTACGGCATATATGTAGAAAATGACTTCTTCCAAATCCTCAGCATAGACCTGTTATATGGCAACCGCGATGAACTTCTGGTTAATCCAAATACTGTTGTTATATCGGAGGATATGGCAAAAAAATATTTTGGAGAAAGAAACCCTGTTGGAGAAGGGATAACCTTAGATAATGACCAGGAGCTTACAATTACCGGGGTATTCAGGAATATGCCCGACAACTCTTCCTTCCAGTTTGACTGCCTGCTTAGATATGACGACTGGCTATTAGAAAGCGAATGGGCTACAGAATGGGGAAATAATGGCCCCCGCGCTATTTCAAAATTAGTACCCGGAACCGATGTTGCTGCGCTCAATGAGAAGATCGAAGGTTATATAAAAACCAAAAATGAAGGATCGCATGTTGACCTCTTCGTGTATCCATTCACGGAGAGATACCTATATAGCCAATTTGATAATAAAGTAGTTGTAGGAGGAAGAATAGAATACGTGAGGCTATTTACCATTGTAGCGATATTCATACTTCTCATTGCATGTATCAATTTCATGAACCTTAGCACTGCTAAAGCGGCGAAACGTTCAAAAGAGGTAGGCATAAGAAAATCGATTGGAGCAAATAAAGGATCTTTGATCGCCCAGTTTATCGGTGAGTCTATGATCATCAGTTTCTTTTCCCTGTTTGCTTCTCTTCTTATCGTGGAAGTATTCCTACCAATTTTTAATGAGTTAACGGATAAGTCAATTTCTGTAGATTATTCAAACCCTGTTCTACTTGCCATATTTGTTGGTACAGTTCTCCTCACCGGCTTAGTTTCAGGTAGTTACCCCGCATTTTACCTCTCATCTATGGAAACGGTTAAAACGCTCAAAGGGTCTCTAAAATCATCAGGTAAAGAAGCTTTTGCCAGGAAAGGCCTGGTTATATTTCAGTTCAGCCTCTCCATTATTCTTATCGTTTCTACCATTGTAATCTATCGCCAGATTCAGTTTACTCAAAACCAAAATCTGGGATATAACAAAGAGAACCTTATTTACTTTACTAGTGAAGATGAGGTTGGAGAACAATGGGAAACCTTCCAGGAACAACTGGAAAATGTGCCCGGAGTTATTAGTGTTTCCAGATCGACCCATAGTTTCCTTAATCAACATAATAATACTATGGGCCTGGACTGGCCCGATAAAGACCCGGAGACGCGCATCCTCTTTGAAAATATTGGTATGGATTATGGGCTCATCGAAACGATGGACATTGAAATCATAGAGGGAAGAACATTTTCTGAAGATTTTGGTGCCGATTCCGCTAAAATAATTTTTAATGAAACGGCCATAAAAGCGATGGGGCTTGAAGACCCTATTGGTACCGTTATAACTCTTTGGGATGAAGAAAGGGAAATCATCGGAGTGGCTAAAGATTTTCATTTCCAGAGTTTCCGTACCGAAGTTAACCCTCTGTTCTTCAGGCTTACCCCGGAATTTGGATGGAGAGCTTTTGTGCGTCTTGAATCTGCCAATATCACGAACACGATTGCTCAAATTGAAGAGATTTATAGTTCTTTCAACCCTACCTATCCCTTTGACTATAATTTTATGGACGACCAATATGCCAGCTTATATCAAAGCGAAATGCGTATTGGTGCACTTGCACGTTATTTCTCCATCATTGCTATTTTTATTTCCTGTTTAGGATTATTTGGCCTCTCTGCATTTACGGCTGAACAGCGGGCAAAAGAAATCGGGGTTCGCAAAGTTCTTGGAGCAACTGTACGCAGTCTTGTCGTCCTTTTATCCGGCGACTTTACCAAATTGGTGTTAGTCTCCATTGCAATTTCGATCCCAGTCTCATGGTACCTGATGAATCTGTGGCTATCAGATTTCGCCTATAGCTCAGGTGTTGAATGGTGGGTATTCGGAGCAGCCGGAATATGTGCGCTCCTAATCGCATGGCTAACCGTAAGCTGGCAATCCATTAAAGCAGCTATAGCCAATCCGGTTAAGAGCCTAAAAAGCGAGTAGATATTTTTTTTGCGAGCCACAAAAACTCCAACACACAAAAATTAGTGGTTCTGTGTTTTTGTGGCTAATCTCCACTTACCCCGTTTATCCCCTACCAACCTGCCTGCGGCAAGCAGGGAGGGGAACTCTTATAGCTAAATAAATTCTTAAACAAAGAGCCTGTCCGCCGTACTTGTACTAAGGAAGGCGGGCTTCCCCTCCACCGGAGGGGATTGAGGGGTGGGTCACTAAAAGAGCAACACTTATATTATTGTTCGCTAGCGAACACTGCCTGTATCATAGCGGACATATTCTTATTTCTAATCATCGATTTTAAGCGTTATACACCTTTTTCAATAGTTTGGTACGGTTGTTGGAATGTCACTATTGATATACTAATAACAAGGAGCCCAGAATGTTTAAAAGCTATCTGAAAATCGCCTTCAGGAATCTCTTCAAACACAAAAGCTATTCGGCGATAAATATTTTTGGGCTCTCTGTTGGTGTAGCATGCTGCCTGCTTATCCTTCTATACCTTGTAAATGAATTCAGTTATGATCGGTTTCATGCTGATTCGGATAGAATTTATCGCTCCTGGGTAATTGAAAGCTACGAAGATGGCGGAGAATACTGGAGTACTACTACACCTCTTCGTTTTAAAGAACTCTTTGAGGATAATATTCCTGAAGCTGAACTTGTTACCCGACGCTATATCTACAATGACCTGGTGCGTATCGAAAGTCAGGAAGAAGGGTTTTCAGAGCCTATCCAATTAGTAGACCCGGAGTTTTTTGAAATGTTTGACTTTGAAATGATTGAGGGCTCCTCTTCTTCAGTATTTGCTCAACCTACTAATGTAGTACTTACTCCCTCTTCAGCTAAGAGATTCTTTGGGGAAGCAAACCCTATGAGCAAAACCCTACTTGTTAAAATGGGAGATGAGTTCCAACCCTTTACTGTTTCTGGAATCATTGAAGAAGCACCTTCCAATTCCAGTTTAAGTTTTGAGTTACTTATCCCAATGGAGAACGCATACAAATTGTTTAACCCTCGTGCTTTTGATGCCTGGTACTCGGTTATCCCCGAAACCTATGTACGGTTTTCTGAAAATACTGATATCGGTCAGGTTGAACAATCTCTTATTGCAACAGCAAAACGCTTAATGGGCGAAGAAGAGTGGAATCGAAGCCAATATACAATAGGTTTGCAGCCTATTACCGATATCCGTCATAACCCAAATATCCCATCAGGAATAGTCGCAGTTATTGATCCTGGCTATCTTTACATTTTATCTGGTATTGCTTTGCTGGTCTTACTTATTGCCTGTGTCAATTTCATTACTCTCTCGATTAGCCGATCTACTTCAAGAGCTAAAGAAGTTGGAATCCGAAAAACTATTGGAGCCGAAAGAACTCACTTGATGTATCAATTTTGGGGAGAAGCTATCTTGATGACACTCTTTTCAATGATAGTTGGGTTAATCGCTTCTGAATTAATGCTTCCATACTTCAATGAATTGGCTGGAACGCAACTGGATATTTCCACAAGTCTAAATATGATAATCCTGGTTTTGGGACTTGTGGCATTTATAAGCCTAATTGCCGGGGTATACCCCGCGCTTATCCTTTCGGGATTTAAACCCATTGAAGTATTAAAAGGCAAAGTCCAGGTAAAAAAGGACAAAAGCGGGTTCAGAACTGGCATGGTTGTTTTTCAATTTTCCTTAAGCATTTTTCTTATAGCCGCTACTTTTACCATTACAGATCAACTTGACTATTTACGCTCCAGGGATTTAGGTTTTCAAAAGGAGCACCTCTTAGTATTGCAGGTAGATGACAATCCTAATCAAGAGACGGGCTTCACCGGGCTTATGGAAAGAACCTCCCAAAAAGAAGACCGGCTTCGATCACAGATAAATTCCATTCCCGGAATCCTTGATATGTCTTCTTCTTTGTTCACCCCTGCTGATAATGTGTGGATGAATGTGGACTATCGAGATAGTGAAGGAATAATTTATGACTTCAATGTGAACATTGTGGATGCTAACTACCCTGAGCTAATGGGGTTAGAATTTGTAGAAGGGCGTTCCTTTTCAGATCAAAATACTTCTGATGAAAGTCAGGCAATTATTGTAAATGAAGCATTCGCAAGTTTACATGGTTGGGATGATGCATTGAATGGACAGTTTGCCAGTCCCGATTTTGATGCTCATGAAGTTGTAGGAGTAGTCAAAGACTTCAATTATGCGTCACTCAGAAATGAAATTGAACCATTGGTATTGGCGATTAACCCGGCGATCATTTTTTCCGGTGTCGATAATGTTGGCCTTGGAGGTACATCCCCAAACATCAATCTAAAAATCTCCAGCCAGAATATTCCCCAGACAATAGCTGCACTTGAGGCAAGTTGGGAATCTGTTTCAGGTGGAGATCCTTTCAATTATATCTTTTTGGATCAGGCAGTAGACAGTCGCTATCGACAGGAAGAGAGATTAAGTAAAATCGCCACCTTTGGAGCAGCTTTTGCCATTCTTATTGCTTGCTTAGGCTTATTTGGCCTTGCCTCGCTAACTGTAGTAAGACGCACAAAGGAAATAGGGGTTAGAAAAGTATTGGGAGCCTCTTCCGGTCGAATTATTTATCTCATAAATAAAGAGTTCACCATTCTAATGTTTGCCGCTATGGTATTGTCAGCTCCTATTATTTGGTATGGGATGAATAGCTGGCTATCTGACTTTGCATACAGGATCAATATCAGTATTTGGACCATGCTTTTAGCTGGGGGTATCACTCTAATGATAGCATGGCTTACTGTAGGCTACCAATCGTTTAAAGCAGCTACCATCAATCCGGTGGAAAGTTTAAAAAGTGAATAGATAGGAATACAACAATGTTTAAAAACTATTTGAAAATCGCCTGGAGAAATTTACTCCGCAATAAATCATATGCTTTCCTGAACATCTTCGGATTAGCGGTTGGTTTAACCTGCTTCATTCTCATTACCATCTATGTTTCTCATGAATGGACGTATGATAAATTCCACGCAAACTATGATAATTTGTACCGTGTAACCGAAAGCATAGTTGTGGATGATGCTGTAGAAACTTATGCAACTACCTATGCAGCATTAGCCCCTTCCATGGATTTTTATTTCCAGGAAATTGATGCCATTACACATATTTATCCAAATTCAGGATTGATGATTGGCCCTGGCAATCAAAAATACCAGGAAGACGGGATTATGATCGTTGACAGTGCCTTCTTCGATATGTTCTCCTTTACTCTTTTGAGAGGTAATTCAACGGAAGCGCTAAACAAACCAGCCAGCATGGTCATCACCCCCACTATAGCCGCAAAGTTTTTTGGAGAAAGCGACCCGATGGGTAGAACCTTGAGCTTTAAAGATGCCAGGAATACGATCGACTTTGAAATTACCGGAATTGTTGAGGCCCCTCCTTCTAATTCTCATTTACAGTTCGACTATCTGATCTCTTATGAAAGCCTGCAAACAATGCGGCCCTGGGAATATAATTCGCAATACTACCCTCCTATGTATACTTATGCTTTGGTTAATAGTCCTGAGAAAGTAGAAAGTATTGAAGCCCGCTTGGATGAATTTACCCGGGCTTATTATGGAGATGAGGTTGGAGAAGAGAATAGCTTCGGCTTTCAGCCCTTTGGTGACATTCATTTGAAATCAACCATTCAAAATGAGCTTTCTCCCGGTTTTAATATCACCTATCTCTATTTATTTGGAGCCGTTTCCATTTTTATCCTTGTTATAGCATGTATCAACTTCATGAACCTGGCCACAGCACGTTCCCTTAAACGAGCCAGAGAAGTTGGAATGCGTAAAACACTAGGGGCTGTTCGCCCCCAGTTAATAGGTCAGTTTTTGAGTGAAGCCGTTATTATGGCTGCCTTTGGTTTATTCTTTGCCATATTATTCGTAGAAGCATTCCTTCCCTATTTCAATGCTATTTCGGGGAAGTCTTTATCTCTTGACCTGTTTTCAAACATTGAGTCCATTCTTCTTTTATTTGGGCTGATTGTCGTGGTTGGAATCCTTTCCGGCAGTTATCCTGCCTTTTTCCTTTCTTCATTTAGTCCGATCAAGAGCCTTAAGGGAAGCGCTGAAAACCATGGAGGTTCAGGAAAAGTGTTGCGAAGAGGTTTGGTTGTGTTCCAGTTCTTTATTTCCACTGCCCTCATCTTCTCAACCATTATAATCACCAAGCAGCTTGATTTCCTTCAAAACTCCAGGCTAGGCTTCGATAAGGAAAAGGTAATGCTTCTCCATATGCGAGAAACACAAAATCAGATTGATGCCAATTCACTTAAAACCGAGATTCTTACCATCCCTGGAGTACAAAATGCTTCTGCTACTTCCGGAGCACCTGGTATAGCAGCTGGAATTCATGGGTTTATTGCAATACCTGAAAGCAATGAAGCCGATTCTGGTGGTGTACAAACCCTAACCGTCGACTTTGGTTTTATAGAAACATTAGGGCTAGAGATTGTTCAGGGAAGAACTTTCTCAGAAGAATTTGGAACCGATGAAACTTCAGCCTTTATTATTAATGAACAGGCAGCCGAATTTTTTGGATGGGATGATCCTCTTAACGAAGAGCTTACCCTCAACTATTGGTTATCAGAACGTGTTCCAAAAAAGGGAAATGTAGTAGGGGTAGTAAGCAACTTCCAGTATAACTCCTTGCGTGAATCCATAGGCCCGGTAGTGATGCATATATTGCCGAATAGTTACTATCACGACTACCTGGCTATTAAACTGTCTACTAACAATATCCAGGAGACCATTGCTCAAATTGAAGAAAAATGGACGACCTTTAATCCAGAGCGCCCTATGGAATATGCCTTCCTTGATGACACTTTTGAGGCCCTTTACCGATCAGAAAATCGACTAAGTAAAATCTTTAGGTCATTTGCGGTACTCGCAGTAATTATCGCTTGCTTAGGTTTATTTGGATTAGCTTCCTATAGCACCGAACAGAAAGTGAAGGAAATCGGAATACGTAAAGTTCTTGGTGCCAGGGTGAGCACTATTGTAGCTCTGCTAGGAAAAGAAATAACCCTTCTAATTGCTTTATCACTTATTATTTCCCTGCCTGTGGCGTACTTAATGACGAATTCCTGGCTCAATAATTTCGCCGAAAGAATTGATATATCGCTTGGATTATTCCTTGTTAGTTCTCTTTTCGTAATTCTACTTGCATGGGCAACCATCGGCTATCAAACAGTAAAGGCAGCATTACGAAATCCTATCGAAAGCCTCAGAAGTGAATAAATTCAAAGCTGGTATCAATGTTTAAGAATTATCTAAAAACTACACTACGGAATCTCCTTAAGTATAAAATGTACTCGGGGATAAATATTCTGGGACTTGGTATAGGTTTGACAGTAAGTTTGTTGATCGGACTCTATGTTATGGATGAATTATCCTATGACCGATTTCATGAAAACAGCAATCTTTTATATCGAGTTACAGAAAGTCGTAATGTAGACGGGCAAGAGCTTTGGTATGCTACCACCCGTTCTGCCCTCCCTACTGCTTTTAAGGGTGAATTCCCTTTTGTAGAACAAATAACTCATATCCATCCTACTAGTGGGTTGATAAGGAGTGAGGACGGGAAGAAATTTCAGGAAGAAAATATTATTTATGCCGATTCCGGGTTCTTTGATATGTTCTCTTTTTCATTGCTTTCCGGAGATGCAGAAACAGCACTTAAAAACCCATTATCGATTGTAATTTCTGAAGCTGTTGCTGATAAATTTTTTGGAGACAGCTATGCAGTAGGCAACACACTTTCTTTTAAAGGAACAAGGGGTACATTTGATCTTGAGATAACAGCGGTAGTAAAAAACCCTCCTTCCAATTCCCACATTCAGTTCGATTATATTATCTCTTACGAAAGCTTACAAACTATTCGCCCCTGGGAATACAATGTATGGTACTACACCCCATCTTATACGTATCTGGAATTATCAGATAATGCATCGCTTGCTGACCTAAAAGCTGCATTACCCGCTTTTCAACAAAAATATATTTCACCTGAGACGGGCATCCGGCAACTAGACTTACAACCTATTTCTGACATTCGATTGTTTTCGAATATGCAGAATGAATTAGGTGCCACATTAGATATCAGGTATATCTATTTGTTTTCAGCAATAGGAATCTTCATCCTAATCATTGCATCCATCAATTTTATGAACCTGGCTACAGCTCGTTCGCTAAAACGAGCCCGTGAAGTTGGAATGCGCAAAACGCTAGGGGCTAAACGATTACAATTGGCTGGACAATTTTTAGGCGAGGCTATACTGTTTACTTCAATAAGCATGGGAATTGCCCTGATCTCAGCGGAATTGATACTTCCTTATTTCAACCAGATTTCAGGTAAGGCACTTTCTTTAGGAATGCTGCCTATATCGAACCTGCTTATAATTACTGCAATCACTATCCTTTTTGTTGGATTCATTTCGGGTAGTTATCCCGCCTTTTATCTGTCTTCGTTTAAACCTATTCAGGCCTTAAAAGATATCTCCTCGAAGGAAGGTTTTTCCACTTCTATGATTAGAAAAGGACTGGTCACATTTCAGTTTTTTATCACAACCGGTCTCATTTTCGGCACCCTCATTATTACTAAGCAGCTCGATTTTCTTCAAAATGAAAAGCTGGGATTCAACAAAGAGCGAGTTGCTATTGTCTCGGTGCGTGAGACAGACGATCAATTTCAAATAAAGACCCTCAAAGACAGAATTACCAGTATTTCGGGTATAGAATCTGCTACAGCTGTATCCGGAGTTCCGGGGATCAGTAGTGGAATTCAGGACTTCAATGTTATTCCCCTGGAACGAACAGAAGACACTCTCTCAGTAATGACAATAACCGCTGATCATTCTTTCTTGAATACTCTGCAACTCAATTTGATTGAAGGAAGAGATTTTTCAGAAGACTTTAGTTCTGATGAAACCGAAGCGGTCATCATTAATGAAACAGCTGCAAAATTATTGGGATGGGAAAAACCCGTTGGAGAAAAGCTTAGCCTTCAATTCTTTTCAAGAGGCCTTGTAGAGAAAGAAGCCAGTGTCATTGGGCTTGTACAAGATTTTCAGTATAACTCTCTTCATAGCAATGTAGAACCTATTCTTATTCACATCTTTTCAGAAACCTATTACCATGATTACCTGGCCATAAGGTTAGCATCAGATGATATAAGAAGTACACTAGGCCAGGTAGAAGCTGCATGGAGAGAATTCAATACAGAGAGGCCTTTCGAGTATGCTTTTCTCGACGATACCTTTGATGCCATGTATCGTACCGAAGAACAACTCAGTGTTATATTTAATGCATTCGCAATCGTCGCTATTTGTATTGCCTGTTTGGGCCTGTTTGGATTAGCCTCTTACAGCACTGAGCAACGAGTTAAAGAATTAGGAATAAGAAAAATTCTTGGAGCTTCAGAAATTGACATCCTTAGCCTTCTTTCAAAAGATTTTTTGAAACTTGTACTTATTGGATTTCTGCTTTCGGCTCCATTCTCCATCTATTTTTTGAACGAATGGCTACAAAATTTTACCGATCGAATTGAAATAAATATTGGTGTGTTTTTCTTTGTTGGAGTTATTGCCTTATCGGTGGCTGTAATTGCTGTCGGCCACCAATCCTTAAGAGCTGCAATTAAAAACCCGGTTAATAACCTCAGAAGTGAATAACTGATGATCTGGAATTATTTCAAAATTGCCTGGCGAAATCTCCTTAGAGATAAATTCTATGTAGTTGTAAACATTCTCGGTCTTTCCGTTGGGATTGGGGTTTGCTTCATCATTGCCTTTTATGTTCAGGGAGAGCTTAGCTATGATACCTTTCATGTCAAGAAAGACCAGGTTTATCGCTTAACTGAAGAGCGTGTCAGAAACGAGGTGTTGGAGGAAAAATCTTTCACTTCTTATGTACTCGCGGAGCAAATAGAGGCTGACATTCCTGAGGTAGAACTTAAAGCTACTGTATTGGGAAGGAGCAGAGTAGTTCAGTTTAAGGAATCAGAAAAGGTGTTCCCAAATAATGCCTATATCCATACTGAAAGTTCTTTTTTCGATATGTTTTCGTTTCCCCTTTTAATCGGAGATAAAGAAACAGTACTGGACGATCCCTCATCGGTAGCTATATCTGAGTCCCTTGCTAAGAGGATATTTGGAACAACTGATATAATTGGAAAAACACTGTTACGTCCCATCTCCCCTGGCGAGGACCGTGCATATACCATTTCAGGTATTTTTGAGGATGTACCAGTTAATTCTCATATGTATTTCGATGCGGTCTTTTCTTTTAATGAGCAACTCTCTACTAGAATTTCACTTGATAATTCTCAGTTTACCAATTATATCCTCTTCAAAGAAGGGACTAATCCTGCTCTGCTAACAGAGAAACTGAGTGCTGCATCAGTAACAGCGCTCAGCAAAGAATTTGTTGACCACTATAGTTATCAGGTTAAAGCTCAACCCCTGCTGGATATCTATCACAGTGAGTTATATGCACCTAAAACAGGAAATAAAAACTACATCATCATCTTTGGTATTATCGCGGTGTTAATCCTGTTGATTGCAATCATCAATTATACCAACCTTGCTATCGCACGAAGCGGAGAAAGAAATAAGGAAGTTGGAATTCGAAAAGTATCGGGTGCAATGCGAACTGATCTTATCAAGCAATTTCTGGGTGAATCCGTTTTGTACTCATTACTCGCTATTCCCATTGCTTTAACGCTTGTAGATGTCTCCATCCCTTACTTTAATAGCATTCTAACTACTGAGATACAATGGAGCCTCAATGAGAATTACCCCCTCTTATTTTTAGTAACCATACTAATACTGATTACCGGGCTTGTTTCATCTTTCTATCCTGCTTTCCTTCTATCCACATTAAAACCTTCCAGAGTATTGAAGGCAAATACGAGTAACCCTGTATCTAAAGGCACGCTCTTTAGAAGAGGATTAATTACTATCCAATTCCTGGTTTCATCCTTCCTGATTATCTCAACCATCACTATTTCTAAGCAGCTTACTTTTATCCAGGAAAAAAACCTAGGTTTTGATCAGGAGTTACTTGTTTCGGTAGAACTGGGCGTACCTACAAATCGTCCTAATGCTGATGTCATTAAATCAGAATTTCTCACGAGTCCAGCAGTCATTTCAGCTTCAAATAGTTTTGGAAGCCCTGGTTTACAATTTGGAGGATTAACCGTGGACGTTACGCTTCTTAGTGGCTCAAAAAATGAAAGTGAAATGCAATATGTAAGGGCTGATGAACACTTTGCTACTACCTTTGACCTTAACATTATCTCTGGTACAGATTATAAAGAAGACAACCTCTCCATGATAGAAACCGGGGCATTAATAAATGAATCTGCATCAAAGGCATTGGGTTTTAGCAGTCCGTCAGAAGCCATTGGAAAGCATGTGAACACTATTTACGACAAGGATAAAGTAATCATCGGGGTTGTAGAAGATTTCCATTATCAATCAGTGCACACTAAAATAGACCCACTGATCATGGTGACTACTGAAAAATTCTACCCATTTTATAAAACGCTGAATATCAGATTGAAGCCAGGAAATATTTCAAACTCAATTGCCTCTCTGGAAAGTGAATGGAAAAAACTTGGGACAAATACTCCTCTGGATTTCGTTTTTATGGATGAAGCTATTGGCAATCTTTATCAAAAGGAGAAAAATACATCAAGGTTGTTCAACTTCTTTGCAGCGATTGCTATTATCATCTCAAGCATAGGTTTACTTGGATTAACGGCTTATTCTGCCCGGCGTCGTACTAAGGAAATAGGTATTCGTAAAGTACTTGGAGCCAAGGAAGCTGATATTGTTCAGCTGCTTTCAAAAGACTTCCTTCTTTTAGTTCTCCTGGGTTTTATAATGGCGGTTCCGATTACCTGGTACCTGATGAATGAATGGCTTTCTGAGTTTGCATATCGAATTGAACTCGAGGCAGGTATTTTTATACTTTCTGGGGTATTTGCAATTTCTATAGCTTTACTTACTGTGAGTTGGCAATCCATCAAAGCATCACTTGCTAATCCTGTTGAAAGCTTAAAAATTGAATAAGTAACTGTTCATTTTCGAACATTCATTGTATCAGAACGGACAATAAAATCCTTCCAGATGGCTCTGAAAAGCAATTTGGAAGGATTTTTCAGTTTTGGTACGGTTGTTGAAACTTGATACAGGAGGTTCATACATCCGATATGTTTTTTAATTATCTGAAAATCGCTTTTCGAAATCTTACCAACCAAAAAGGCTATGGCTTTATCAATGCAGCCGGTTTGGCAGTAGGAATGGGGATTTGCTTGTTCCTTGTTTTGATTACACAGTACGCACTAAATTTTGATAAAATCCACGAAAATTCAGATCGGATCTACCGTCTTGCTGATGTCATCAAGCAGGAAAATGGTCAGATTTTGGATGTAGCTATATCACCTAGTCCATGGGGACAAGCAATAGCTGACAATTATGAAGAGGTCGAAGCTTCCGTGCGATTTTTGAATCGTGGAGCAGCTGTTAGATATGGTGAGACTGCCATGCGGCAAGGTGTGACTTATGTCGATGCTCCCATATTTGAGGTTTTCACTTATCCATTCAAATTTGGAAATCCTGAAGGAGCCTTGGTGCGACCAAACACCATCGTTCTTACGGAGGAAATGTCGGACCGCTTTTTTGACGAACAAAACCCAGTAGGTGAGATCCTTCTTTTAGATGACGTTCCATATGAGATCACAGGGGTTCTTGAGAAAAGAAACCCTCACTATTCCTGGTATTTCAATTCATTGGCCAGTTTTTCTTCCGTTAATGAGGAGATGTACGAGCAGCTCAATAACTGGACATCTCATAATTTATATACCTATTTCTTACTTAAGGAAGATGCAGACATAGAAGCGTTGGAAGCTAAGTTCAGCGAATTTATTTCAACCAACGTTGGTGAAAATTTCATCAACCGCTATTATCCTCATCTTCAAAGCCTTGAAAGCATTTTCTTGTCATCAAATTTATATGCGGAACATGGTGATACACTTGAAATCTCATACATCTACATTTTTGGTGCGCTAGGATTATTAATCCTTTTTATCGCTTGTATTAACTTCATTAATCTTGCCACTGCACAAGGGCTAAAAAGAGCAAAAGAAGTTGGAGTGCGTAAAGTAATGGGGGCTTTCAAAGAACAACTCATTTTTCAATTCCTGGCCGAGGCATTCATCCTGGCTACAGCTGGAGTTTTGATTGGTCTTGTATTTGTAGAATTAGCCTTGCCCTGGTTTAATACGCTGACAGACTGGGTGGTCTCAGCGAATTATCTTAGTAATTACTTCTATATTTTTGCAGTGATTTTCACCGTTGTGTTTGTAGGATTTTTAGCCGGAGGATACCCTGCCTTTGTACTCTCTTCTTATATTCCTGCAGTTGTATTAAAAGGCAATAACGCTCCAAAATCCAGAAATTCAACCCTTAAAACCAGTCTGGTAGTTACTCAATTCACAGTTGCTATTTTCATGATCATTAGCACTATAGCAGTCAGTGATCAAATAGAATATTTGAAGACCAAAGATTTAGGGTTTAATGAACAAGATGTTTTCGTAACAGGAATCCCTCCTAATATCGGGGTAAACGATCATCAGACACTTCGAAATGAATTGTTCCGAATTCCAGGTGTGCAGGAGGTTTCTTTAACTGCAAATATTCCAGGAAGTACTGCAGGTTCAAGAATGAATTATTATCCCGAGGGTAGTACACCAGAAAGCGGGCAAACCATAAATACCTTTTTTGTGGATGAGTATTTTATTAGTCAATTTGAACTCAATCTTTTAAGTGGCCGTGATTTTAGCTACGGATTCGCGTCTGATACCTCCCAATCTGTATTAATTAATCAAGCTGCTGCCCAAGCGCTTGGCTTTGCCGACCCGATAGGAAAAACTTTACATCGACAGTTTATGGATACCGAAAATGAATCATTTACCATTATTGGTTTGATTGAGGATTTCCACTTTGATGATCTTCGTGCATCTATCACTCCTTTGATTATGCGAAATGATCCAAGCAACTTTGGCAACATCACGATTCGTCTTCAAACGGCTGATGTAGAGGGAACCATCGTCCAATTACAGGAAACACTTAGCTCCCTAAATGATGGCTTGCCCATATGGTATTACTTTTTGGAGGATGATTTAGTTGAAGAATACGATACTGAAGAAGTGATTAGTGAAATGCTTACCTATTTCACCTACTTAACAATCTTCATCGCCTGTTTGGGTTTATTGGGGCTGGTTTCATTCACCATTATTAACAAGAAAAAAGAAATCGGTATTCGCAAAGTTCTAGGTGCCTCGGTACAAAGCATTGTGCAAAATATCTCTTTCCAATTTGTAAAGTTGGTTTTCATCGGATTCTTAATTGGTGCCCCACTGTCCTATTTCCTTGTTCAACAATGGCTGACTAGTTTCGCTTATAGTGAAGCTCCTAATTTTGCGACATTTCTTATTGCCGGCAGCTCGATTGTTGGGATCACTTTGCTTACTATCGGATATCAAATTTTAAAAGCAGCATTGGCTAACCCAGTAGAAAGTTTAAAAACTGAATAAAATTTATGATCAAATTAACCAACATTGATAAGTTCCTGGATAAAAAATTCCAGCGCACTTTTATCCTAAAGGATATAAATCTGGAATTAAAAGAGGGGGAATTCGCCTCCATCATGGGGCCTAGTGGGGCTGGTAAGTCAACATTATTGAACATCCTGGGATTTTTGGACGATGCCAATAGCGGAGAATATCATTTCTTTGACGAGCCCGTTCACAATCTTTCTGAAAAACAAAAGTCCCAATATCACAAAACGCACATTGGATTTGTATTCCAGGCTTACCATCTGATTGATGAGCTCACTGTTTATGAAAATATTGAAATGCCTTTGCTTTATCGGAAAGTAAAAGGCAGTGAGAGAAAGGGAATGGTGGCAGAAATGCTCGATAAGTTCAATATCGTTGCAAAAAAAGATTTATTTCCTAACCAGCTTTCTGGTGGACAGCAGCAATTGGTTGGAGTAGCAAGAGCTTTAATCGGAAGCCCAAAACTGATTTTAGCGGATGAACCTACCGGGAACCTTCACTCTGATCAGGCTTCAGAAATTATGGAGATTTTTCAGAAGCTTAACCAGGATGATGGCGTTACTATCATCCAGGTTACACATTCCGAAAAAATGGCCTCCTATGGAACCAGGATCATCAATATGAAGGATGGGATGCTGGTCGAGAACTTTCCTTACCTAAGTAGTTGAACAACTGAACATTGAACAAGGAACGTTGAAATACCCCTCTCAGCGTTCTGAGTTCTTTGTTCAGAATTTTTTGCTTTCAGCTACTGCCAGCTGATCAACACGCTCATTTAGTTCAATGCCAACATGAGCTTTTACCTTTATCCACTCAACGGTATGCCCGTTCATAGCTTTGAGCATTTCCTCCCATAGTTCTCTATTCTCCACGGGCTTTTTGTCTGCTTTCTTCCACCCTTTTTTCTGCCAGTTTTCTATCCAGCCTTTAGTCATCGCATTAATAATAAGCGCGCTGTCACTGTGTATTTTAACATGGCAAGGCTTCTTCATGGCTTTAAGTGCTTCAATAACCGCTTTCATCTCCATTCGGTTATTCGTAGTCTTAGCCTCCCCTCCCGATAATTCTTTCTCTTTACCTTTGTAAATCAGGATTGCCCCCCAGCCTCCTGGCCCAGGATTTCCACTACATGCGCCATCCGTATATACATCTACTTGTGGAAGCTTAGACATAGTTTTTGGTAATAACGGCTAGTTTTTCTTTTGTAGCTTCGGCACTTTGGGCTACATGTTCCAGCCAGTTCTGTTGATCCGAACCCGCATAAATCACTCCCCTACTCGAATTAATTAGTGGGATACCTTCATGGTCCTCCAGAACTTTTGCCAGTTCTTCAATGGACCCTCCCTGAGCCCCAATTCCCGGGATTAATAAGCTACCAGTAGAGTGTTGGTTAATAATAGGAAGAGCTTCTTCTGCCTGTGTTGCTCCTACTACCATACCCAAATGAGTTTCAACTTTTACCGATCGCTCAAAAATCTCATGAGCAATATACTCCGCCATCGTTTGAAAGCCTTCAAACGGTTTCTTAAGAAAATCGGAAGCTCCGGGGTTAGAGGTTAGCGTAAGTATGTACATGCCTTTCTCTTCATCGTTAGAAAAAGCATCTAATGTTTCGAAGCCCATTAACGGATTCAAGGTAACGGCATCTACCTCAAAGCGATCAAAAAAGGACTTTTTGTAATGCTCTGCAGTAGTACTGATATCTCCTCGCTTTGCGTCTGCAATAACAATGCGATCTTTTGGGATATGATTAATAACCTCTTCAAATACAGCAAGCCCCTTTGACCCTAAAGCTTCAAAAAAAGCCAGGTTCGGCTTGAATGCAGCAGCATAGCTATAGGTATAATCAACCACCATTTTGCAGAAATAGCTCACTTGTTCTTCCGGGCTGGAGAACTTTTCTTTGACAGCTACAGGGAGTTTTTCAAGATTTGGATCAAGCCCAACACAGAGTGTGGAGTTTGAAGATTTGACGGCTGCGTTAAGTTTTTCTAGATAGGTCATTGGTGTTATGAGCAATTACAATCCGGGCCACAATCATGCTGCTTTGCTGATGCTTTTCGAAAAGGCTTGATCACATATCGGTTTATCAGGTAGCCCGAACCAATTACAAGAAGCAATGTTGCTATGATGACTTGTATATCCACGCTATAAGTTACTGGCAATTTGGAAAGTGATCAACGAACATATATAGGCTAGTACACTCATATATGCAAACATAGCTGTTGGCCATTTCCAGGAATTTGTTTCTCGTCTTACGATAGCTATAGTACTCATACATTGCATTGCCAGCGCAAAGAAAATCATCAAAGAAAGGGCTGTGGCTAATGAGTACACTTTTTCTCCTGTTTCAGGATTGACATCATTGATGAGCTTCTCTCTCAATGTTCTATTCTCATCTCCTTCTTCTTCGATACTATAGATAGTATTCAAGGTACCTACCATTACCTCTCTTGCAGCGAACGAAGTAAGAAGGCCAATTCCTATTTTCCAGTCGAAACCAAGAGGTTCAATAGTGGGCTCAATAATTTTTCCAAACTTCCCGGCAAAGCTATTTCTTAGCTGAAAGGATTCAATAGATTCACAGGTTTCTGATCCGGGAATACAAGGTTCATAGCTTGTAGGATCTACTTTTGGAAAGGAAGCTGCAAACCAAAGCACAATCGATATGGCAACGATTATTTTCCCGGCTTCTTTTACAAATACCATTCCCCGCTCAGCAGTGTTTTGAAACACTACCGACCACTTAGGCATCTTATACTCTGGGAGTTCCATGATAAATGGAGTTTGTTGGCCAGATGGAAAAATTTTCTTCATAACTGCGGCTGCCACTATTGCAATCACAATCCCAAAAATATAGAGACCGAAGAAAGTTACCCCCTGAAGAGTGAATATCCCCAAAATGCTGGTAGAAGGAACAAAGGCTGCTATCAATAACGCATATACCGGTAGGCGAGCTGAGCAAGCCATAAAAGGAAGTACCATGATGGTGATGATCCGGTCTCTCCAGTTTTCAATAGTACGTGCAGCCATAATGCCTGGAATAGCACATGCAAACCCGGACATTAACGGAACCACTGAACGTCCATGTAAACCTACTTTTGTCATAAAACCATCCATCACAAAAGCTGCCCTCGCCATATAACCTGTTCCTTCCAAAATATAGATGAAAAAGAACAGGAATAGGATTTGAGGCAGGAAAATAACCACGCCACCCAAACCTGCAATCACTCCATCCACTAACAAATCATTTAACATACCTGGTGGAAGAGTACTTGCTACCCAGTTTCCTCCCTCCACAAACAGAAGGTCAATCATGTCCATAAATGGAGTGGCCCACGAAAAAATGGCCTGAAACATGAATAGTAGAATTAAGGCGAAGATAGCAGGCCCGGCTACTTTGTGAGTTACTACAGCATCAATGGTATCCGTAATAGATTTTTGTGGCTCTGCAATTTGCGTGGCAGCCCCGGAGGTAGCATTTCCAACAAAATCATACCGTTTTAAGACCTCCATTGCCATAGGGTTCCCCCCTTGCTGCTCAATCAATCCCCTGGCTTTGGCAATTGCCTTTTTCCCGGTTTCAACCTTATCAAACTCGTAAAAGGCACCAATAAACTCTCCTTCACTAATTAAGCGTAGCGCTTCAATGTGGTGTGCTCTTTGAGGAATATTAGTATGCGGTTCTATCCACTCACTAATAACCAGGTCCATGGATTCTTTCAGATAAGAACCGGGGCCCCAAAGGAGAGGTGAAGGAACGGAGAGCTTATGTTCTTCAATAGCTTTTTTGAGCCTTTCAATATCCTCTTTTTCCTTAGCAGATACGGATATGACTGGTACCTGCATTGCCTGAGCTATAGCATCAGGATTTACTGAAATTCCTTTTTGACTGGCAACGTCAGTCATGTTTAGCACGATAAGTACTGGCAAATTCAAATCCATTACCTGAGAAGCCAGGTATAAATTCCGATCCAGATTGCTTGAATCAACTATTATGAGTACCAGGTCAGGTACTTCCTCATGCTCATACGTACCAATTAGGGTTTCATAAGCGATGCGTTCATCCAGCTTCTTATGATTAAGACTGTAAGCTCCTGGAAGATCTATTACTGTGTGAAGCACACCGCCAATAATGGTTGTACCTGCTTTTCGCTCAACAGTGATCCCCGGATAATTAGCAATTTTCTGCCTCAAACCCGTGAGTGCATTAAAAATGGTTGACTTCCCGGTATTGGGGTTACCAACTAAAGCTATTTTAAGCGGGTTATTACTCACGTTCTCCTTCCAGTTGGATTGAAGCTGCTTCCGCTTCTCTAAGGGTGAGCAGGTAGCCTCTCACTTTAATTTCAATTGGAAATCCAGTAGGCGCCTTACGAATTACTTGCAGGGATGCTCCAGGAGTAATTCCCATTTCTAAAATCCTCGTAGCTTCCGAACCTTGAATAGCAGATACTCTGAACGTGCCGGCTTTTTTTATTTCTGAAAGTAAGAAACCCATATACTATTTAGGGCTCACCAAAATCGATTTTGCTAGTGTAGCAGCTATTGCAAGCCTAGCTTCACCTACCTGGAGAATGACATTTTTTTGATTAGAAATTATGGTCCCCTTAGCTCCTTCTATACATCCTAATTCATTCAGCCGGCATACATCATCACAATGGCAATCGAGGCATTTCACCACAATTTCATCACCTTCTTTTCCAATATTTAGCGGATGCACCATAATTATTTAAAAATGATCTAAATAAAGATAGCCATTAATTTGTTAAGAGTGAACCCATTAAAGCACCGATTCAGGAAAAACTTCTTCAAAACCATGCGGTGGTTTAGGAAGGCTCCAGGTCTCAAAATAAAAGTGCCTTTCACTACTCACTCTTTTACCATTTATGCTAAAAAACCGGAAACCTGGTTCGAGCATCGCCTGAAGATGGTAGAAGAAAAGCAGGTAGATATTTTCTTTGCTGAAAAGCTCAATATCAAAACCGTGTTGGTTTGCTCGTTTAAAGATTACAACACTCTCCCTTTCCAGTTCTTCTCTTAAAGTTTCTCCCGCTTCAAGAGTTCTTTGCTCTATTTTTTTCTCTACAGGGTTAATGATAATCGACTCCCCCGTTTCAAGAGTATGTATACAGTCAGCTAAATTCTCGTCCTTCAATGTGCTTTGGTAAGAAGGGGTATCGAATGCATGCTCAATGAGTGAAATGATCTTTGAGTATTTCTGGAGCAGTGATAACCCAAATTTTTGCTCATCCAACAAGGTACCACTGAAATAAAGGGTGGAAAAAGTTGGATCAGGTTTAGTAAACATCGATAAAGGATTGGACGAGTCTTCTTTCGATGGGGCCAGCTTTTCCATTCGCTGATCGTGATGAAATATCAGTTTTAAAAGTTCTGTTTGAGGCATTTTGGATAGTACGTTTTTAAGTCATTCTGAGCATTCTTGCGAAGAATCAACACAGCTAACAATCTAGACAATTTATGACTTTGTTGATCCTTCGGCAGTAGCCTCAGGATGACAGATAAAAAAAATCCCGGTTACAAGAATGCAACCGGGATTAAAACTACAAATCGATTCGATTAAATCATTGTTGCAATAACAAGGGCAACAACCGACATCAGCTTAAGAAGGATGTTAAGTGATGGTCCAGAAGTATCCTTGAACGGATCACCAACAGTATCACCAACTACCCCGGCTTTGTGCGGTTCAGAACCTTTACCGTATTCTATACCATCAATTGTTACTCCTTCTTCAATCATTTTCTTGGCATTGTCCCAGGCTCCACCAGCATTAGACTGGAATAACGCCATCAATACACCTGCAGAAGTTACACCTGCAAGCAAGCCTCCAAGCATTTTTGCTCCAAGTGTAGGGTCATCACTGATAAAACCTGGTACAAATCCAAAAAGTACCGGTACGATAACTGCTAACAGACCAGGGATAACCATCTCACGAATAGAAGCAGTAGTAGAAATCTCTACACATTTTTCATATTCGGCCTTCCCATCTGCAGCTTCAAAAGTATCCTGATCTTCTTTAGACCAATCTTTAAAGTCTTTATCTCCGTTTTCATTCATAACATCCAGAGCAGCTCTTAACTCAGGAATATCTCTGAACTGTCGGCGAACTTCTTCAATCATGCTCATAGCTGCACGACCTACCGCGTTCATAGATAATGCAGAGAAAAGGAATGGAAGCATTGCTCCTACGAAAAGAGCAGCCATTACAAATGGATTTGTTACGTTGATTATTACTTCTAAGCCTGGGTTAGCAGCTTCGTATGCAGTAATGAACGCAGCAAAAAGTGCCAGTGCTGTTAATGCCGCAGAACCAATCGCAAAACCTTTACCAATTGCAGCTGTAGTATTACCTACTGCATCCAGCTTATCAGTTCGCTCTCGTACTTCAGGCTCCAGCTCTGCCATTTCAGCAATACCACCAGCATTATCAGAAACAGGACCATAAGCATCAACTGCTAATTGGATCCCAGTATTTGCAAGCATACCTACTGCAGCAATTGCAATACCATAAAGCCCTGCAAAACTATATGCACCAATAATCGCAATCGCGATAATAATGATTGGAATTGCAGTAGAAATCATTCCTACTCCAAGTCCAGCAATGATGTTTGTGGCAGAACCCGTAACAGATTGCTTTACAATTGAAAGAACTGGCTTCGTACCCGTACCGGTATAGTGCTCTGTTACAAGTCCAATTAATAGACCTGAAGCCAATCCAAAAATAGTTGCCCAGAAAACACCCATACTTGTGAATTCGCTTCCTCCGAATGTCCAGCTTGCAGGAAGCATCCACCTGATAATGAAGAATGACGCTACTAGCATTACAATTGCAGAAGCAAATTCGCCCATGTTTAATGCTCTTTGTGGATCTCCACCTTCTTTCACCCTAACCAGGAATGTTCCCAATATTGAAGTGACAATTCCTGTACCTGCAAGAACCAAAGGTAGAAGTACCGCTGAAAGTCCTCCAAAATCATCGCTCCATCCTGTAGCAGTCATAAATGCTGCACCAAGAACCATGGTACCTATAATGGATCCTACATAAGACTCGAAAAGGTCAGCACCCATACCAGCCACATCACCAACGTTATCTCCCACGTTATCTGCAATAGTTGCCGGGTTAAGCGGGTGATCTTCTGGAATACCTGCTTCTACTTTTCCTACAAGATCGGCTCCCACATCTGCTGCTTTAGTGTAGATACCACCTCCTACACGAGCGAAAAGAGCAATAGAAGATGCTCCAAAAGAAAAACCTGTTACTACGGCAAGTACTCTATTTACAGCATCTGAGCCTTCAATCCCAAAAAGGTTTGAGAAAAGAAAAAACAAACTTGAAAGACCTAGAACTCCAAGACCAACTACTCCAAGCCCCATTACGGAACCACCTGCAAAGGCTACTTCAAGTCCTTTACCTAAACTTTCTCGAGCGGCATTTGTAGTTCTTACATTCGCTTTAGTAGCAACTCTCATTCCTATAAAGCCAGCCAGACCAGAACAGATTGCTCCAACAATAAATGAGATCGCTACCATCCAGCTTGAAGTAGCTGCATCTGCACTAAGTGCCAAAATTACTGCTACAACTACTACAAAGATTGCGAGTACTCGATATTCAGCTTTAAGAAAAGCCATAGCCCCAGCAGCAATACTGTCAGCAATACGTCCCATTCTTTCAGTACCAACTTCCTGTTTAGTCACCCAGGAAGATTTTAGAGCGGTAAAAAGAAGAGCGATAACTCCAGCCGCTAATGAGAAAAAGATTATGTTTTGCATAATTCCGTGTGTGTTAGTTTTAGATTTATCCTAATTAGTTAGTTGCTAATTAAAAAAGTTCATTGCTCTTTCAACGCCTAAACTCACAAATGCAAGAGCAGCATCATGAGCTTTTTGAATGGAAATTTTTACTTCTTCCATTTCTGATTCCTCGAAAGTTGACAACACAAAATCAATTTGCTTGCCCTTTTTAAAATCATTCCCGATACCAACCCGAAGCCGGGGATAATCGTTGCTCCCCAGCTTCTCATTAATATCCGCTACACCATTATGGCCTCCATCACTGCCTTTCGCTTTCATCCTTGTACTACCTACGGGAAGGTTTAGGTCATCATAAATAACCAGGCAGTTTTCTTTGGCTGTTTTATAATTAGCCAGCGCTTTCTTAACTGCAGTCCCACTTCTGTTCATATAATTAGTGGGCTTGATAAGCGCAATTTTTCTACCTTTATACCTTCCTTCAGCAACTACATAAGGACCTGCTCCAGGTTTGAAGTCCACTGAAAGTGTATTCGCCAATAAGTCAATTACATCAAAACCGATATTGTGACGAGTACCTTCGTATTCCTGCCCGATATTTCCCAATCCAACAATAATAAACATCAGGTACCGTCGGTATAATCAGCTTATTCTTCTGAAGTTTCTTCTGCTCCTGAATCAGCTGCTGCTTCCTCAGTTGCTTCTGCGCCTTCTTCTCCTTCAGCAGACTCTTCTCCATCACCAAGTACTTCACTCATCAGTTTACCTTTCGGAGGACGGATAGTAACGATGGTTCTGTTCAAAGAATCGAGAGGTACAATTCCTTCTAAGTCAAGATCAGACACATGGAAAGAGTTTCCGATTTGAAGAGGAGTTACATCCACTTCAAACTGAGCAACGATAAATTTAGGTAGTACTCTAATTCTGAGGAACTTCATAGGTTGGAACAATCTTCCACCACCCTCAACAACTCCACGAGCTGCTCCTGCAATCCTGATTGGTACCCTAAGGGTTACTTTATGATTGTCAGAAAGCACGTAGAAATCTGCGTGGATTGGACGATCGGTTACCGGATCAAATTCTGTTCTCTTTAGAAGAGTCTTATACGTTTTACCGTCAATGGTAAGCTCTTGTAATTTGGTTTGAGCTTTCCTAAGAATCTTTTCTAGCTCAAGTTCATCAATCGAAAAATGAATATTCTCTTCAACTTCTGGACCATAGAGAACAGCAGGAACTCTTTTTTCAGCACGAAGTGCTTTATTAGATCGCTTGCTAAGCTCACGAACCGTTCCTTCTAGTTTTACTAATTCTGGATATGCCATTATTTTTTTCTTATCTCATTAATTATCAAACAAAGCACTGATGGTATCATTAGTATGAATACGTTGTATAGCCTCAGCAAAAATATTTGCTACGCTCAACACCTTAATTCTGTCAGAAGGTTGGCGTAAAGGAACCGTATCTGTTACCAATAATTCATCAATGGGCGAATCATCGATTCGCTGAAAAGCCGGACCCGATAAAATAGGATGCGAGCAAATGGCGGAAATGTTTAGAGCTCCGCGATCTTTCATAGCCGCTGCCGCATTTGTCAATGTACCGGCCGTGTCGATTAAGTCATCAACTATTAACACGTTCTTGCCTTCTACCTCACCAATGATATTCATGATCTCCGATTTGTTTTGCTCAGGGCGCCTCTTGTCAATAAAAGCAAGGGTTGCGCCCAGCTTTTTAGCATACGAACGAGCCATTTTGAGACTACCAACATCAGGAGCAACTACTACTAGATTATCAATAGGGTTATTAGTGAAGTGATCGATAAACACCCGGCTTGCGTACAAGTGATCGAGCGGTATATCGAAGAAACCCTGAATCTGTGCAGCATGTAAATCCATAGTGAGGATACGATCGGCACCGGCTTCCACTAACAAATTGGCCATTAGTTTAGAGCCAATAGAAACACGGGGTTGATCTTTTCGATCTTGACGAGCATATCCAAAATATGGGATAACGGCAGTCACTCTTTTTACCGAGGCCCTTTTAGCTGCATCCAGCATTAAAAGAAGTTCAATAAGATTATCACCGGGAGGAGGAGTAGGCTGAATGATGAAAATATCTTCGCCTCGGATACTTTGCTGGAACTTTACATAGAGTTCTCCATCAGAAAATTGCTTGATGGTAACTTTACCTAAAGTAGTTCCATACTCCTTAGCTATAGCTCTGGAGAGAGCCGGATTACTGGTACCGGAAAATATTGCGAGAGGACTATCCAAGTTATTTTGCTAGCACTGAAGTTATTCAGGATTACATAAAACAAAAGAATGTATCCCATCCATTCTTCTGAGTGTTGTTGCCCGGGGAGGACTCGAACCCCCACATACTGGACCAAAACCAGGTGTCCTGCCATTAGACGACCGGGCAAAATTCGTGTCATCGACAGACTTAAAAGATAGGGACACTTTAAAACGCAATCAAGATGAAATTGCTTTTTTAAGTACAATGCATCGATGACAATTAAGCGATGAGCAATACTCTCTATGCTGATGGATAAGGCCTAACTTTACTAATCGACGATCTTCATGCGACTCAATTACTTCATCGAAAAACTGGCGGGTAGATTTGGGCAAAGAGACACGAATGGTATTCCATTCTGCAAGAGCAAAGTTCAATACTTTTTTGGAAGCAAATAAAGTACCTAATACATGAAGTGCAGGAATGAGTATCGTGCTGTAGAGCATATTGGATTTATGCCCTTCCGTTAGTTCCGCTTTTTGCAGCCATTGTTTCCATAAGGCTGGTGAGGGATTCGACAATACCTCTCCTAATGGAGTTTCCAGTATTTGTTTTGCAAGCTTAATGGCTTGAGGTATTCTTTTCCGGGGATGGCTTGAGGGGAATACCCCTTTCAGATTCCATTTCATCGAAGAGGCTTGTGTCCCGAATCCGGCAAAGTCATTTGCCTTTTCAATAAGTTTTCCAGGTTTATCTTCACATAAATCCAAAACAAGCCTTCCGACTTCAATCATGTTAGCCCGGTTATGCGCTACTCCGAAACCATCAAAAAGTGCTAATATCAATGCATGTTTCCATGCTACAGAAGGTTGAAGAGACGGATTATAAAATGAAAGAATATCAGCACTCTTCTTTTCCAGGTATTCTACATGAGCTTTTTCTATTTGAAGATGAAACGCTTCTTTAGAGATGAATGGAATTTGGCCTGCGCAGGGAAGTTCACTAACACTCATATTGTTTACCAACTGCCTGAGCTGATTTGGCAAATAGGGTAACAGGTTTAGGGTAAAAGGAGAGCTTTCATCCTGGCAATATACTTTTCCAGGGTGCTCATCCAGCACCACATGCAGTATAACCTGGTTATAATTTGGATCTAGATGGTGCTTGTGCTGTTCCCAGGAATTGGAACTAAGATGGATTTCAATAGCTCCACTCCAGGCGATGCTCCCTACCTGGATAGTTGCTTGTAAGAAATCTGGCCCATCACTCAGGTTAGGTATTCCCTGCTCAAGAATGGTTAAGGGTATTCCATCAATGGTTGTTAAGTTGGAAGTATCAAATAAAAGCTGCTCCCAAATCCACTGCAATACATCTTCCTTCTCAGGGTATCGAGAATCCTGACTACGCATCTTCTAACTCATCATCCTCAAAATGGATGTCTGAGGTAGCTTCATATAGATCGGGCAATACGCCTTTAACCTCTTTCGATATATTCTTAATTCTTTCTTCACTTTCCTTGATTATGCGGGTCCCCTGGTTTTCAACCCAGCCTTTCGCTTCGTCTGTATGTTCAGAAATCCACTGCCGGCTTTCTCTGCCAGTTTTTGGGGCTAATAACAAACCCGTGATGGCTCCGGCAATAAACCCACCAACCAATGCCAAAAGTGTGTCTCCTTTCGCACTCATAGCTTCAATTAAATTGTTAAAGGTTAACAGTGTTAATGTAAAACACTGACCCTTCAATTTAAAGCAAAGCTTCCTAAATAGATAAATAAAATGGTACATTTGGAACCAACTCAAATACCTGCTATGCCAGAACAGATTACGCTAATGAATCGGGATCAAATTTCCCGAACCCTTAAACGGTTAGCTATCCAGATTTGGGAAAGCCTAACCGACAATAATGAACTCGTTATAATTGGGTTGAATGAACGGGGATTTGCAACGGCTAATATGCTGAGCTCTTATCTGGAAGCAGTATCATCAAGAAAATTTAGTACCCACCAGTTCTTTGTTCAGGATGTAGGCCCCAAGAAAAATCTCCCAAACTGCACAGAGAAGAAAGTGCTTATAGTAGACGATGTTATTTTTTCGGGAAAAACGATGTTTAATGCCCTTTCAACTATATGTTTTTCTAATGAACCCGAAACAATTGAAGTGCTTACCTTGGTAGATCGGGGGCATCGTAAATATCCGGTTCTATCTGAGTTAACCGGAATCGAGGTACCTACTAAATTTGGAGAGCATATTGAGGTGATACTCAACGAAGGTTCTCTGGAACAAGTGATTTTGTTCAAAAACAATTAGAATCAAAACAAATAAGAAAAGTATGAAATCAGTAGTAGGCAAAATTTTGCCAGTAATTTTTGCTTTAGGCTTCACCTATTCATCATTTGCACAAGAAACCATCATTATACCTGATACGCTGGATAATGAGTGGGCAACTATTTGGATAGCGGGTATAAATGGATCACAGGCAACCTATGATAATTGGGCTCCCGGGGGGCAAAACAATATAGCTGCAACTTTCTTCACCAGGCTTAACGGTGCGTATAGGAAAGGAAAGTTGACGTATGGATACGTAATTAACCTTAGGTATGGTATCACTAATATTGAAGGGGAAGAGAGCCGTAAAACGGACGATCGGATTGCTACCAAACATCGACTAGCTTATATCTTAAATGATGAAAATACAATGAATGCTTTTGCGGAAGTATCCTTTGTAACACAGTTTTATGATGGCTATGATTATTCCACTGATCCAAGAACAAGGATTTCCAACTTCATGGCTCCAGGCTATTTTACTCAAACTATTGGTTACGCTTACACTCCTGCTGATTACATTTCTTTCGAAGCGGGTTTGGGACTTAAACAAACCTACGTTGGCGATGAAGACTTGCTCCCTAGCTACGGGGTAGATGTTGGAGAAAACGTATTTGCTGAAGGTGGTTTGACGACGGGTATTAGTTTCAACAAAGAAGTTCTCCCCAATGTTAACTACACGAGCCGTTTTGAGACATTTACCAATTTAAATAACAGCCTGGACAGAACGGATGTATCCTGGGCCAATGAACTCTCCGGACGCATTAATAAATATTTAACTGCTTCTTTCCAGTTTGAGTTAGTATACGACGATGATGTCACTACTGAACTACAAACCAAGCAAGTACTTGCGGTAGGCCTTTTAGTAAATCTAAGATAATGGCACACAAGGTTGATAGAGCGTTAACAGAGGCTCTTGAAAGCCTACGCCAATGGCAAAACTCTTATGGAGCGTGGGAGACAGATTCCACGCTTTCTGTTTCTGAAGGAAGAATTGCTGAAGTATTTCAGGAACTCGCCTCACGCATGGAAGGAAATTACCCCTTTCATCACCCGGTATATGCAGGGCAAATGTTAAAGCCTCCCCACTATATTGCTCAAGCCGCCTATTCGCTGGCAATGAACATTAACCCAAATAACCACGCTCTGGATGGTGGCCCTCCTTCTTCCGAAATGGAAAAGGAAGTCATTGAATCATTGGCAGAGTTTTTTGGGTATGGAGACCAGTTTTTGGGGCACCTCACTTCCAGTGGCACTATTGCAAACCTAGAAGCTCTTTGGGTAGCCCGAAAATCCCATCCGGGCAAAAAGATTGCTTTCTCAGAACATGCACATTATACCCATGAGCGAATGTGCGAAGTGCTGGGTATACAGGGAGTTAAAATTCCCGTTCTTCCAGATGGGAACTTTGATTTGGAAAACCTGGATAGTGAAGAAATCGGTACCCTGATTGTGACTCTCGGCACCACCGGATTAGGGGAAGTGGAACCCCTTCATCATTTATTGCCCTGGGCAAAAGAACATGGCATCCGAATTCACATCGACTCTGCCTATGGCGGCTTCTTCCGGGTTCTTAAAGATTCGGAATTAATTGATGGTGCTTCCTGGAGGCTGATGCAGGAAGCTGATAGTATTGTTGTAGATCCCCATAAACATGGATTACAGCCCTATGGATGTGGAGCCATCCTTTTCAAAAACCCGGAGGTAGGGAGGTTCTATAAACATGATTCCGCTTACACCTATTTCACCTCCGATGATTTACATCTCGGAGAAATCAGCCTCGAATGTTCCAGGGCAGGAGCAGCGGCTGTGGCTTTTTGGGCTACCCTGCAATGCTTTCCTTTAAAGGAACATGAAGGCTTTGGTCCCATTTTAACTAAGTGTAGACAGGCAGCCCTTAACGGGTATTCGTTGATAGAAAACAGCTCATTTCTGATGCCTTATAAAATACCCCAGCTCGATATTCTTACCTATTTTCCGCAAACAAAAGAAGTCAAAACCACGGCTCAGATTTCTTCGCTTTCTAAACAGGTATTTGACGCAGGAATGAAAAACCGAAGCTTTTACCTCTCTTTATATAAAGTACCAGCGGCAAGCTTCGCTGAATTGCATCCTGGTTTTGAGATAGATACCGAAACGGTTACTATTCTAAGAAGCGTACTCATGCGACCCGAACAAGCTGATTTCATGGAAGAACTGGTTGCAAGAATTGAACGGGAAGTCGAACAATGTCAGACATTCTAGTATCTAAAAAATGCCCTACATGTAGTAAGCCATTCAATACTCCTTACTGCCCTCATTGTGGGGAGCGCCGGCTTACTGAAAAAGACTCTTCCATTAGTGTACTGGTAAAAGATGCTCTGTCCTTTCTGTTTGATGCGGATGGTAAGCTCATTAAAAGCGTGAAAACCTTTGCGCTGAAGCCTGCAAGATATACCCAGGAGTATATAAATGGAGCACGAAAGAAGTATATCTCCCCTATCAAACTCTTTCTCATTGCAAACGCATTTTACTTCTTCTTCCCTGTTTTCGATACCTTCAAAACCACATTAAACATTCAGCTTACTGGCTTACCGCAAAGCGATTTAACCTTCGATTTTATCCAGGCTCAAATAGCAAATTCTGGGGTGGGATATGAAGAATTTCAACTGCAGTATGATGAACTTACTTCAGTAATCTCAAAGGCACTTCTCGTCATACTTCCGCTTCTTTTTGGAGGACTAACCTGGTTGCTGAATTTCTCTACCAGGAAAATTACGCCACTTCTTCTCCACATAAACTACGGGTTCACCCTGTATGCCTTTTTGATTTTCTTCGGAATCTCCATAGTTCCCGGCATATATCTATTAATTGCGTCTCTTACTAATTCTGAAGTAATGATGCAGGTAATCAATGAAACTACTTCTACTATCTATTTACTTTTATTAGTAAATACGTATGGTTTTTTTCTATACCGAAGTTTCTTTCCTGGCTCCGGGTTCACGAAAATTGGGAAGTGGCTGCTGCTAAACTTTTTGTTTATGCCTCTTATGCAGTTTTATCGTTTTATTCTTTTACTTGTAACATTAGGTTGGATGAAGTTTTTTAGTTAGCCAGTACTAACTCAACCGACTCTTCCCCAAGGACTTCTTTTAGTCCCTTTAGCAATTCGTCGTTAGGATCAACAACAAAATTTCTTAGGCTCATCTTAATGGGAGTAGCTGCTTCTTTGCTATGCACATCCATTTTAACAAGGGTATTACCTCTGTTTAGCTCAAATAATGTCTGCATTTGGGAAATGTCTTCTTTCGTAAGCACTTCTGTAACCACGTCCAGTTTCAACCTGAGTCGATCCTGGAATTTCTCTCTAAGGTTTTCTACCCGATCCATATTGGTAACGATCATACTATTTCCCCGGTCACGTTTTGTAAACCTACCCGTAATGTATACTACATTATCCACTTCGATTAATGGGGCAAACTTGTCGAATTCACGACTGAATACTGCTACCTCAAGTGATGATTGTAAATCTTCAACCTGTAGAAATGCTATTGGGCGGCCCTTTTTGTCGGTAGCCTGCCGTTTCGAAGTAATGATTGCAATGAAACGGAGTTCACTGTCATGTACCAGCTTACCCAAACATTCTTCACTTAGATTCTGCTTACCAAATAACCGTATATCTTCTTTGAAACGATTTAAGGGATGGCCACTTAAATAAAACCCGATAAGTTCCCGCTCTTTGTTCAATCGCTCTAAACTACTCCATTGAGGAACAGGCTTTAATTTAGGCTCCTGCGATACTCCCCCTCCTGACGCCCCGCCAAATAAATTTACCTGGTTCAGGCGTTGCTCCTCCTGTTTTCGGGAAGCATACGTGAGGATATCATCAATACCGAATAACAGCTGTGCTCTATTGCTATCCAATTCATCAAAAGCGCCGGCCTGGATTAAGCTTTCCAGTGTTCTCCTGTTACAGACCCGAAGATCAACCCTGGCTGCAAAATCAAATACACTTTTGAAAAGGCCGTTTTCCTCACGCTCTTCTACAATGTGCTGTATAGCCGATGAACCTACTCCTTTTATTGCAGACATTCCGTATTGAACCCTGCCATCTTTTGCCACAAACTTACCTCTTGCCGTATTTATGTTTGGTGCATCTACAGGAATATTCATCTTTTGGCATTCCTCAATGAACGCGGCTACCTTTTTGATGTCGTTCATATTATGACTCATCACCGAAGCCATATACTCAGCAGGGTAATTTGCTTTGAAGTACATGGTGTGGTACGCCACTACAGAATATGCAGCTGAATGGGATTTATTAAATCCATAACCGGCAAACATGGCCATTTTATCAAATACTTCCTTGGCTATTTTTTCGTTATAGCCAAGTTCTTTTGCCTGCCTTACAAATTTTTCTTCTTCAGGAGGTAGGAGTTCTGGCTTCTTCTTACCCATGATCCTGCGTAATACATCTGCTTCACCAAGTGTATAGCCTCCCATCTGCTGAGCCACTTTCATAATCTGCTCCTGGTAGATCATGATTCCATAAGTATTATCCAGCAGCGGAATCAAATCTTCATGGTCATATTCAACTTTTTCCCGTCCATGCTTCCGCTCGATATAATTCGGTATGAACTGCATCGGGCCCGGCCGATATAATGCATTCATTGCAATGAGATCATTGATATCCGTAGGCTTCAGGTCTTTAAGGTGCTTCCTCATCCCCTCACTCTCGAACTGAAAGGTGCCTAATGTCCCTCCTTTTTGATACAGCTTATAAGTGACCGGGTCATCAAGCGGAATATCGTCCAGGTTATATTCCTTGCCATGATTTTCTTTTACATATCCAATAGCTGTTTTCAGGATAGACAGAGTTTTAAGCCCCAAAAAATCCATCTTCAACATCCCGGCGTTCTCGATAACACTACCATCAAATTGGGTAACCGTTAAATCTGCATCCTTAGCTGTACTTACAGGGATATACTCGGTGAGATCATCCGGGGCTATGATGATGCCCGCAGCATGAATACCTGTATTCCGGACCGACCCTTCCAACACATGAGCCATTTTAAGGGTTTCTGCTTCTAACCCTTCTCCGGCTTTTATTTCACGAAGTTCTTTAACCTCCGAAAAGGCGTCATCTAATGAAGTACCCGGGCGTTCCGGGACCAACTTGGCAATTCTATCCGCATCAGAAAGCGGAAGGTCCAGCACCCTGGCTACATCCCTCACCGATGAACGAGCAGCCATCGAACCAAATGTGATGATGTGAGCCACCTGGTCTTTTCCATATTTATTCACCACGTACTCAATCACTTTCTGCCGTCCGTCATCATCAAAATCAATATCGATATCTGGCATGGATACCCGTTCGGGATTTAGAAATCGCTCAAAAAGTAAGTCGTAGGGTAAAGGATCGATATTTGTAATTCCTGTGCAATAAGCCACCACCGATCCAGCGGCCGACCCCCTTCCTGGTCCTACATATACTCCCATCTCCCTGGCTGCAGCAATAAAATCCTGCACAATTAAAAAATAACCAGGGAAGCCCATGTCTTTAATAATCCCCAGTTCCAGGTCAATCCGTTCCTTTACTTCATCGGTCAATTCAGGGTATCTGGTTTTGGCGCCCTCCAGAGTGAGATGCTGCAAATAATCGTCTTCATTTTCAAAGCCCTCCGGAATCTCAAATTTTGGAAGGATTACATCTCTTGCCAATTTTATTGGCTCAATCTTATCTACAATTTCCTGGGAGTTTATAATGGCTTCGGGAGTATTGGCGAAGAGCTCTTTCATCGCCCTGGTATCCTTAAAGTAGAATTCCTCATTAGGGAAACCATACCGAAACTCACGCCCTTTTCCGATGGGAGTACTCACTAACGTACCATCGTCAATACAGATAAGTGCGTCGTGTGCTTTAGCATCTTCCTCTTCCAGGTAAAACACATTATTACTGGCTACCAGCTTAACTCCATATTTCTGAGAAAATCCTTTGAATACCTCGTTTACCCGTTGCTCTTCATCCAAACCATGATCCACTACTTCGAGATAGAAATCGTCTCCAAATACATCTATCCACCAGGCCAGTTCTTCTTCGGCAAACTCCTCCCCTTTATTCAGAATCAAATCTCCAAGAAGTCCACGAGTATTCCCACTTAAACATATGAGATGCTCGCTATGCTGTTTAATTACTTCTTTATCAACCCTTGGGAATTTATAGTAATATCCTTCAGTAAAGCCTATCGAACATAATTTAGTCAGGTTTTTATACCCCTCCTGGTTTTTAGCCAGCATAGGGAATTGATACCGACGATCCTTTTTCTCACGCGTAAATTTCTTTTGCAGGCGATCGTCCACTACATAAAACTCACAGCCAATAATAGGTTTTATTCCGGCAGCGTGTGCCGCAGAGGTAAAAGCAAAAGCACCATACATATTCCCTTTATCGGTAAGTGCTACAGCAGGCATTCCAAGTTCTTTAGCTTTTGCTGCCAGCTCTTTCACCCCTGCCGTAGCCTGAAGCACAGAGAATTTTGAATGGCAATGCAAGTGGGTAAAAACTACATCGTCAGTAAGTACTGTTTTGGATTGCGTCTCTCTTTTGCCATCCCCATCACTTTGATCCTCCTGGTCATCTTTTTTTTTAATCCGTGAAGGTGAAACCAGATCAATGTAATGATCCCTTACGATATAGCTCTGAGAGGACTCATAGAGCCTTGCATCCAAAGGGAAATTTATATTGATAACCCCCAAACGTACCAATTCAAGGAAAGAACGAGTAGTTGCTTCTACATCAGCAGCAGCGTCATGAGCATCCTCAAAGTCGACTCCAAACAGCTTTTTATGTAACTCCGTTAAGGTAGGCCATTTATACCCTCGGGCTCCTGGGATGGCACAATACTCTGTACTCTCATCTTTCGTATCAATCTTGGGAGTATCCATGATCCCCGAAGCCACCTTTTTCCGAAGAAACTCTGCTCCCATTACTTTTTCATCAAAAGAGACATTATGCCCAATCAGGAAATGGGCTTTGTCGATGTCTTTTCGAAATTCTAGTAATACAAATTCAAGATCATGCCCTTCTTTTAATGCTCTCTTAGTAGAAATACCATGGATTTTTTCTGAATTAAACGGGATAGTAAACCCTTCCGGCTTTACAATATAATTCCCGCTACTCATAAGTTTTCCGGTATGATCATGCAACTGCCAGGCTAGTTGAACTAGTCTTGGCCAGTTATCCAAATCTGTAATGGGTGCCGAATAATCCCGGGGAAGTCCCGTGGTTTCAGTATCAAAAATCAGATACATACAAATAATACTTTTTCAGTGTCTAATCTGTTATAAAAGCTGTAACAGGATAACGCAATTCATGTTTAAAAGCTCCAAATTTGTTACCATATACATGATAAATTTTAAAGAAGGGAAAATACAATGAACAAAAAAATACTACTTACAATCTCTGCTCTATTTATTACTCAATTAAGTTTTGCTCAAATCGAATTCGATGACTATGTAAGCCAGGTGGGTGAAGCTATGGCTGGCTCAACCATTTATGCATTCCAGGCAACTGAAATTGAAGGAAACCCACTTCTATTTGATGAATTTGTGAGAGGAGTTTTGGTTTCAGGTAACTCACAAACAGTACCTGTTAATCTTAATATTGACTTAGCTAACAACCGAATTTTAGTGAATCGGGGAAGCAAGCTTATCGGTATTGAGAACTCTGCTGTATCAGCTATAAAAATTCTTACTCCTTCACTAACCTTTAAAAACGGTTATCAAACTGGTGGAAGGGATGACCTTAACAAATACTCATTGTTTAAGGTAATTCATGAAGGCGAAAATGTTTCCTTTTTAAAGCATACTGGAGTGAACCTTCAAAAGGATGTTTCTTCTTATGGAACCGCGACTCAAACAGACGCTTTTATCCAGCACACTGCTTACTATGTACTCAAAGATGGAAAGTTTGATCGCGTTAAAATGAGAAAGCGAAACGTTCTCCGACTATTTGATGAAAATCGAAAAGCCGTTGATACTTACGCGAAAGAGAATAAGTTAGACTACAAAGATGATGAGCACTTAGCACTTATGTTCCAATATGCTGAGTCTCTTGCCTTAAATAACTGATATAGTTAACCGTTAATTTTGGTCTAAATACCAAAAAAAGAGTTTACTTTCTTTATCATTACACATATAATGCACATATATTTTCATATGTGCATTTTTTATGTCCGGATTACACTCTTATTCTCCCGTAGCACCTCAAAATAACTCTGAGCTTCTAAAGCTTTCCCGTAAAATTGAAACAGGTTTTCCCTCCCCCGCCGGAGATCATCTAGAAAAAGCATTAAGCCTGGAAGAGCTCATCGTCCGACAACCTACTTCCACCTTTTATGTGCGTGCCGATGGAGATGCTATGAAAGCTGCGGGTATTTACCATAAAGATATCTTAGTGGTAGACCGTTCTCTCACCCCACAAAATGGAGCTATTATCATAGCTTCTTATGAAGAGGAAATCATTATCCGGAGACTAGTCATAAAAGGAACCAATACCTTTTTGACCACCGGAGACATTAAACATCCTCCAATCTTTATTTCTCAGGATACCAACTGGATGATTTGGGGCGTGGTTACTCATTTAATTCATCGTTTTCGCCCTGTTGAGGAAGATGAATCAAAAGAGGAGCCTAGCTATGAAATGGGGTAATACCAGATAAATTTTCCCTCAATATGTTTTTGAATCCCCCTACATCAAATCCTTCAGGGCTCGCTTACGCGATGATTGATTGCAATAATTTTTATGCATCGTGCGAACGGGCATTTGACCCGTCTTTAATAGGAAAACCCATTGCTATCCTTTCGAATAATGACGGGTGTGTAATTGCACGCTCCGAGGAAGCGAAAGAAATCGGCATCCCTATGGGAGCCCCGGAATTTAAGTACCGAAAAGAGTTCAGAGAAAAGAAGGTTAACATCCGATCCTCTAATTATGCACTCTATGGGGATATGAGCCACCGGGTTATGGAAACGCTGCGCCATTTAACTCATGATATCGAGGTATATAGCATTGACGAAGCCTTTGCTGAACTTTCAACTAATATTTATCCCAGGTTAAATATGTATGGCCAGGTGATAAGGGAAACAATCTTCAAATGGACCGGACTCCCTGTATCAGTAGGTATAGCACCAAGTAAAACTCTTGCTAAAATTGCTAACCATATCGCCAAGAAAAACCCCGGTTTTGATGGAGTAATGGATTTAACAAATCACTCAAAGCTGGATGAGTTCTTGGAACAAATACCCGTACAAAGTATTTGGGGCATCGGACAAGGTTTAACCATTCGTATTAACCGTTTTGGAATTGAAAATGCATTACAACTCAAGAAAACCATTGATAATAGAAAATGGGTTCGTAAACATCTGGCTGTAACAGGATTAAGAACGGTATTGGAATTAAATGGCATAGCTTGTTCAGGGCTAGGGATGGGTCGGGATTCACGGAAAGGAATACTTACCTCCAGAATGTTTGGCAAGCCGTTATATGACCTGGGAGATGTACAGGAAGCAGTAGCCACTTTTGTTAGCAGAGCCACTGAGAAATTACGCGCACAACAGTCGGTAGCTTCAAATATCAGCATTAATTTGATTGGAGATAAATACGATAATATTCGGGGCAAATATAAATTCGGAGCCGGGTATGCATTACGAGTTCCTACTGCTCATACACCTACGATGATCCAGGTAGCAAAAGCACTTACTCAAAAAGCTTTTGAAGAAGGGCGAAAATATAAAAAGGCTGCGGTAATGCTCACTGGAATTGTCCCAAACAGTGAGGTACAAATGGATTTGTTTGACCCGGAATTGTATACCCAAAAACAGCACCGGTTGATGGAATGTATGGATCGGATTAATTCTAAATTTGGCCGCAACTATACTGCATTTGCTGCAACAGGTTTACATAAAAAGGGAGATCACCGGAATAAATGGCTGATGAATCAAAACCACCTTAGTAACCGGTACACTACCCGGTGGGATGAACTCCTTGTAGCTAAAACCAAGCTATCTTCATAATTGAAGTAAGAAAATTCAGCAAGGAATAAAGAAGTAAAAATATTGAGAAGAGAACAATGTTCAATGTTCAATGTTCAATGTTCAATTCTTAATTGAGAAATTGATCATTGAATATTCTTTACTCTTACTTCATTCACAGGCTTTGATCCAGGGCAATTACCGCATTCAAAATCACCTGAACCGATTGTTTATAAAACTCCTGGGGAATGGTTTCAAACTCATCAGTTGCCTTGTGATAATGCTCGTGATCTTCTACTCCAAAATAGATAAAAGGAATTCCTAGCCGATGAAAAGGTGCATGATCGGATGCAAATGTCCAATCCTGGCTCCCGTCTTCGGGACGGTCGTGACCAAATAATAAGTTTAACTCACTGGTCTCAATGGTTTCCAGGATCGGTTTTAGATCTGGATAATGATAAGTACCTACCGCATAAAGCTCATTTTTGTCATTTTGAGCAATCATATCCATATTGATATTTAGAACTACTTTCTCCATAAGAGCAGCATCCTGTACAAAAGCCCTTGCTCCATTTAATCCACCTTCTTCTGCATCAAGTGCAGCAAAAATTATAGTATGCTTTGGAGTATGCTTGCTGAAATAGTCACTCATTGCCAGTAAGCCTGCAGTTCCAGAAGCGTTGTCGTCTGCCCCGTTATAAATCAAATCATCCTGCACGCCAATGTGATCAAAATGTGCAGTTATTACAATAATGTTATCTGATTCTCCTTCTACCATCCCAATGATATTAATTCCCTCAAGCTCTTCTTCATTACGCTGGAAAGTAAAGGGATGATTGAAAGAATCTTGAAATTGCTCGATTCCTATCTCTTCAAAGCGCTTGATTAAGTATTCACGAGCTTTTGCATTCCCTTCGGTGCCGACAAGCCTCCCCTCCATTTCATCGGAAGAAAGCACCTTTAAATCTTCAATTAGTTGATCTGTGTTTAACACAGATTCTGGTGCTTGCTGAGCACAGGCAATAAAGGTGATGAATAAAAGAAAAACAGAAAAGAGCTTTTTCATTTGTAGAGTTGGTTAAGATTAATCGAAGGTAAAAAAGCCATGCTTTAGACCGAAACTGGCATAGAATTTTTTACACAAAAAAAGCCCCTGCGTAAAAACACAGAGGCTTTATTACTCCTTGTATTTGGCAACTTACACGATCTTTAAAATCAAATCAGCTGTTCGATGTGCATATCCTGCCTCGTTGTCGTACCAGCCAATTACTTTAACCAAAGTACCATCTACTTTAGTTAACTGGCTGTCAAAAATATTTGAGTGAGGGTTTCCAATAATATCAGTTGATACAATAGGATCAGTCGTGTACTCAAGAATTCCTTTAAGGCTACCTTCAGCCGCAGCTTTGAATGCAGCGTTCACTTCTTCGGTAGTAGTTTCTTTGCCCACTTCACACACGAAGTCAGTAAGGGAACCTGTTGGGGTTGGAACCCGAACTGCGCCACCATCTAATTTACCATTAAGGTGGGGAAGCACTAAGCCTACTGCTTTTGCAGCTCCCGTTGAGGTAGGAATGATATTGATTGCTGCAGCTCTAGCTCTTCTTAGATCTCTGTGAGGTGCATCCAAAATTCTTTGGTCACCAGTATAGGAATGGATAGTAGTCATGAATCCCTTCACAACTCCTCCAAATGCATCATCCAATACTTTAACCATTGGAGCTAAGCAGTTAGTAGTACAGCTGGCGTTGGAGTAAATCGCAGTGTCAGCATCAATTACTTCCTCGTTCACTCCAAGTACTACTGTTTTCACTTCTCCTTTCGCAGGAGCAGAGATAATTACCTTTTTTGCGCCGGCTGCCAGGTGCTTACCGGCTCCGTCTTTGTCAACAAAAAATCCAGTGGACTCAATGACTACATCTACACCAAGATCGCCCCAGTTTAAGTTCGCCGGATCACGTTCTGCAGTAACTTTAAAACTTAAGCTATCAATATTAATAGTATCACCATCCACCGAAACGTCTCCGGCATAAATCCCCTGAGAAGAATCGTATTTGAATAGGTGTGCAAGTGTGTTAGTATCAGTTAAATCATTAACTCCTACAATGTCGATCTGATCGATATATTTTTCTAAAATAGCACGGGTAACCATTCTACCAATACGACCAAAACCGTTTATTCCGACTTTAATTCTAGACATGTTTTTTCCTTTTTGAGGTGAATGAATTTAAACCTCAACTGCTTTTCATAAGAAGCTTAAATCCACGTAAAGTTCTTTTAAATACGCTCAAAACTACCACTACTAAGTCCCATTTTCAACGGTTTTACCGTAACTTAAAGACTAGAAATTGTGCTTTTGAAATGGGAGCGCTTTTCTAGCTATATTTGTCCTCCTCATTTACAAAAATTGAAGTGCAATACTAACTCCAGAATCTACTTGTAAACAAAATGTCTGATTTAACCCTAGAAAAATTTATCAACGAAGAATACCTCGATTTCTCCGACCCTACTATTGACGCCGTACAAAAAAAAGCTCTTGAAGAAGCACGTGGCAATTTTGGAAAGGAATATGATTTATATATTAACGGAGAATGGGTTAAAGGCGATTCCGGCACCTTTGAAAGTACTAACCCATCTAACTTGCAGGAAGTCATTGGTACTTTTCAGATGGCAAGTACTGAGCAGGCTCTTGGCGCACTTGATGCTGCATGGGAAGCTTTTGAAACATGGCAGTATACTCCAGCTAAAGAACGCGCCGAATATCTTTTAAAAGCCGCTGATGTAGTTAAAAGACGCCGCCTGGAAATTAATGCCTGGATGATTAGCGAAGCAGGCAAAAACTATCTGGAAGCAGATGCTGATACTGCCGAAGGGATCGACTTTCTGATCTATTACGCTTACGAAGCCATACGCCTGGATGCTGGTATGCCAGTAAAAGATTCCTGGGGTGATGCCAATAAAACTATTTATATGCCTATTGGAGCTGGTGTTTCTATTTCGCCATGGAATTTTCCTTTCGCTATCTACCTTGGCATGGCGGCGGCTCCTATTGCAGCTGGAAATACAGTAGTTGCAAAACCAGCTCCTGATACTCCAAAGATGGGACATTTAGTGGCAGAAATATTTGAAGAAGCAGGTCTTCCAAAAGGAGTATTCAACTTTGTAACTGGTGGTAATATTGAAGTAGGTGAAGCTTTGACCACAAGCCCCAAAACAAGATTCATCAGCTTTACAGGATCTAAAGCAGTTGGATTGCATATGGCAGAAATTGCCGGAAAAGTAGTAGAAGGCCAACACTTTTTGAAGCGTCTTGTTTGTGAGCTTGGAGGTAAAAATGCGACCATCGTTGATGCAGATGCTAATCTTGACAGAGCTGCAGAAGAAATCGTAAAAGGAGCCTTTGGATTCCAGGGACAAAAATGTTCTGCTGGTTCCCGAACTATCGTTGTAGAATCGGTATATGATGAAGTGCTCAAAAAAGTGGTTGAGAAAACGAAGGCACTTAAAGTTGGAGATGCGAAGGATAACTATGCGTCAGGGCCCGTTGTTAATCAACAGGCGGTAGATAAAATTATGAGCTACATCGAGATTGGAAAATCTGAAGGGCGGCTAATGACTGGTGGTAAGCGCGCAGATACCGAAAATGAGGGTCATTATATTGAACCAACCGTTTTTGCTGATATAGATGAAAATGCTCGTATTGCCCAAGAAGAAATCTTTGGTCCTGTTACTGCTTTCATTAAGGCAAAAGATACTGATGATGCTTTGAGAATCGCCAATAGTACTCAATATGGATTAACAGGTGCCTACTTCTCTCAGGATCCAAAAAAGATTGATAAAGCTTTGAGAGAATTCAAGGTTGGTAATCTGTACATCAATAGAAAATGTACAGGAGCTCTTGTTGGTGCCCAACCTTTTGGAGGATTCAATATGAGTGGAACAGATGCTAAAGCTGGTGGCCGGGATTACCTGTTGTACTTCCTCCAGCCAAAGTCTATGACAGTACGCCCAAGTGAAGGAGTGGAAATGGATGTTCATTCGTTTGAGTATACTAAAGACTAACTTTCAGTATCTGAATGATTATTTTAAAGCCCTGGTTAACTCACCAGGGCTTTTTTATTTGTAACTAACCGGAAATAGATCGTGGCGCCAAATAAAGTTTTTTCAGAAGAAGAGATTCAAAGAATCATTAAAAGGGCTACAGAGCTTCAAAAAAAAGAAAGCAATAGTAAAGAAGAAAAAGACTCTGGACTAACCATGGATGAACTCCTGAGTATAGGTGAGGAAGCAGGGCTCGATGTTCAATATCTTAAAACGGCTGCTCTGGAAGTACGCGACCAGAAAATTATCAGGCATTCGGGGATTACCGATACCCATATTTTTGAGGAAAGAGAATTTGGTACTGAAGCTCCAGAGGATTTAGTGTGGGATGATGTAATAGCAGAATTAACTCATCATTTCGGTGGAGATACCTTTGGAAGTACAAAAGAGCATCGTCAGAAAAAAGAATGGACACATACCAGTGTATCCGGAATTGAAACAATAGTATCTCTTAACAATCGGGGAGATCAGTCAAAACTTCGATTATCACAAAGAGTTGGCCTGGGAAGTCCATTAACAGAAGGAATCTCCTATGGAGCAATATTAGCCTTTTTACTTACTGTAGTTGGGATGGCTATTTTTGAACCATCAGTAGCTACTGCAACAATGATGGGAGCGGGACTTTGGGGAATGTCCTCGTTGCTGGTTTATACCCTGGATGTAGCATGGAGAAAAAGAAAATTAACAAATTTAGGAGCTTTAGCTGATAAGATTTTAGACCAGCTTCCATCCAGTATTCAGGAGGTGAAGAAGAAAGTAAGTAATACTAATACTTCTACGATAGAAATTGAGTCCGAAGAAGTATATGGCGAAGAAAAAGGTGATGATGGCTTAAAGAATAAACTAAAAGAATAGATTAATCATCAAGGTCAATCTCATCCGGGGCTTCTTCATCTGATACCAGATCTTCCACATCAGGGGTATCATCTATAACTTCTTCCTCTTCATCATCTTCAGTTACCGGAGCTGTTTTCTTCTCTTTTTTGGGTTTGGACTCAGCAATAGCCCCTGCCCGACTTAGCACCGTAACGATATCATCATGATCATTTTCATTGGCTATCATCATAGCTGTATCTCCATTTCGATCTCTAAGAGATATATTTACTCCCTCCTCAATGAGATACTTTACGACACCTAAGTTTCCACTTTTTGCTGCTACCATTAGTGCTGTATGCCCCCAACGTTGTTGAAAGTCTATATCGGCTCCTTTTTCTACTAAAAGCTTTACTGACTCAAGATTGCCTTTGCGCGCAGCTACTATCAAAGCAAGGGACCCGACAACCACTCCTTTTTCAAAGAGTTGGTTCATCATAGAAATATTTCCATTCTCAGCAGCTCTTGTCAAAGCGGTACCGCCCATCTTGGTCTCAATATTTAAATCAACACCCGCATTAACCAGGTAGCTAAATATTTCTTCATGATTCTTTTCAGCAGCCAAAATAAGTGCAGAAGCACCGCTGCTATTTGTTGTATTGAGATCAACTCCCGATTTATGAAGTTTCTTAACCTCTTCTAAATCTCCTTCCTTTGCAGCAATAATGAACTCTTGTGATTCCATTGATTAGACAAATAACCTTTGAATTTGCGGGATGATAAAAAACGGAAACTCTTTCTCAAACTAAATTATCATTAATTTATTTGAGTGTTCCTTCGAGCGTATTACCTGCCAAAAAGTTTTTAGTTTCCATTCTTTTCTTGCCGGGTAATTGAATCTCAAGTAATTCTACGGTTCCATCCTTGCAGCCAACTAAGAGCTGTTCTCCACGGACCAGTAATTCACCTGGGTCAATATTGGCAATAGGGCCTAATCTTGACTTATATACATTAAATTTCTCTCCATTCAGATTAGCCCAGGCTGTAGGGAAGGGACTCAAACCTCTTATTTTATTATGAACCTCATGAATTGATTCATAAAAATCCAGGTGGCAGTTTTCTCGAAATAACTTTGGCGCCGGGGTAGCTTTTGTATCATCCTGGGATATTTCGTTATAACTTCCATCTTCTATAAGGTGGATGGCCTCCAATAAAACATCACTTCCTATTTCCATTAACCGGGAATAAACCTCTCCTGTGGTTTCGTTGTCCCCAATTGGAGTTTTTCTCTGAAGGATAATTTTCCCGGTATCCACTTTTTCATCAAGGAAAAAAATAGTGCACCCCGTTTCCTCTTCTCCATTAATAACCGCCCAATGAATGGGGGCAGCTCCCCTGTACTTCGGTAATAAGGAAGCATGTAGATTGATGGACCCAATTTTTGGTATTTCTAAGATATGTTTTGGCAGAATACGAAAGGCCACAACTACAAACAGGTCAACATCTAATGAAGCTAATTGCTCAGCAAACCCAGGGGCCCGTAAATCTTCAACTTCAATGACAGGAATGCCCAACTCTTCTGCCTTTGCCTTAACAGGAGTAGGAGCAGTTGAAGTGCCCCGCCCCCTTCTTTTATCCACGTTACTTACTACCGCCGATACGTTGAATGGAGAATCAACAATCTTTTGAAGGCTCGGAATCGCAAAATCGGGAGAACCCATAAATACAATATTCATCCCAGTAGCTCTTAATTAAATCTTTGGTCGAATAGGATATTTGGTTTCTCTATCACCCATCTCTATTTCTTTAAGATCCGCTTTATGCATACGTCTTCGAAAAGAACTTAGATAGTCGATAAAAAGAACTCCATCAAGATGATCATACTCATGCTGTATTACCCGGGCCAGCCAACCTGATGCTTCTATCTCGCAATCATTAAACTCCTCATCTTTGTACTTAACAACAACAGTTTCAGGACGGGTCACCTTATCTGTCACTTCCGGTATACTTAAACAACCTTCATCCATTGGAATTTTACTCCCTTTTTTTTCAATAATCTCAGGATTGATGAAGGCCATAGGGCCAGGTTTTTCATCCTCCTCATCCAACATATTATCTGCATCTAAAACAAAAATACGTTTTGAAACTCCTACCTGAGGAGCAGCTAATCCAACCCCATCCGAGTTATACATAGTCTCGAACATGTCCTGAATGAACGCTTTAATTTCATCTGTGAAATCGTCCACTTGCTTTGCTTTAGCTCTCAAAACCGGATCGTTATAAGTAACAATAGGTAAAATCGGCATGTTAATTACGAATGATGTTCTTCCAAATAGCGCTGTAAGATAATGGCTGCTGCAATTCTATCCACACTCTCTTTTTCCTTCCTTTTTTTACGCTTTACACCTGCCCCAACCATAAGGCTAATTGCTTCATTTGATGAATTCCTCTCATCTACTTTATGGATAGGGATATCCGGAAAAGAGGAAGCCAGTCGAAGAATAAACGACTGTACCATATCTGTGGCTTCTCCTTCTGAACCATCAGGTTGCAAAGGCCAGCCTATGATAAAAGCTTCAACTCCTGACCCAGATACAATTTCCCCAATGCGAGTAATGACTTGCTCGGGACTATATGTTCCTACAGGATTAGCAAAAGTTTTAAGGAGATCCGTCTGGGCAATACCGATTCGTTTTTTTCCTACATCAATACCAACCAGACGTGTATACTCCTGCAAAGTGACGGGCTATTATTTTACGTCTTCAAGAGGCTGACGTAAAAATGTTTTCAGCAATTTACTTGGTTTGAAGTGTGTTTTACGGTGTGCTGGTACATAAATCACTTCGTTAGTCTTTGGATTTCTAGCCTTTGGTTTTGCTTTTGTCTCCTTTACCTCAAATACACCAAAATCGCGTATTTCGATACGGCACTCGGTATTTGCTGACATCATAATCTCGCGCATTGCAACGATTACAGCATCAATCCAAGGTTCTACTTTGATCATTGGCTCGCCTTTAGCTTCCGCTACCCGACGAACAATATCACGTTTAGTGTAAGTCATCATAACTATTATTCCTCGTATGTTTGCGCACTTTTTTGTGCGTTAGTGTGTCCTTCCTTAATTATGCTATTTTCTACTTTTACTTAAAATTGTAACCTAAAGCGAATAGCAAGTGATTTTACAGATAGTTTGAGCTAAAGTCTACCTAAAATTTGGTAAACGGCTTAATCATAGCGAAGTACATTCTTAACCCCATCTACTTTACCAAGCCTTTTCATAATCTTATCTAGATGAGAAATGCCTTCTACATAAATCGTCAATATCCCTTCAAACATACCTTCATCACTAGTTACATTGATGCTCTTCATGTTTGTCGAAAGTGACTTCGAAAGGATGTCGGTTAAATCGTTGATTAGCCCAACCCTGTCTTCTCCAATTACTTTGATGGCAACCAGGAACTTATTCTCAATATTTTTTGCCCATTTTACATCTATAATTCTCTCACCTTCTGTTTTCAAAAGGTGCTGAGCATTATTGCACATGGTTCGATGTATTTTAACGTCTCCATTCCTGCTTATAAAACCAATTACATCATCGCCTGGGATTGGGCTGCAACAATTTGCATAAGTGAATTTTACATTACTCAACTCTCCATTTAGAATGAGTGATTGAGAATCACCTAAAGCCCGGGCTGTTGAGTAATAGGTCTCCTGGATTTCCTCTTCACTTTTTTGTGTCGTTTCAGAAGCTTCCCCTTCTATTCTTCCCGTACTCTTAAACTTTTTTACCTCTCGGAAGACGGTATTCACATCCATTGACCCTAGCCCTAAATCGTAGAACATCCCCTGGGTCGATTCATATTTAAAGCGTTTAGCTATTTTTGTTAGCTCCTGATCGGAAATCTCAATTTTGCCCCTGGCAGCTCTCTTTTCCCATATTTCTCTTCCTTCATCAGCAATCTTTCGTTGTTTTTGCTTGATGAACTGGCGAATTCTGGATTTGGCCTTATGAGTAACCACGTCATCAATCCAGTCAGGATTAAGATTAATCTTATTCCCCGTTATTATTTCAACCTGATCCCCATTCTTTAGCTTTTGCCGCAAAGGAGCCATTTTCCCATTTACCTTAGCAGCCATTGCTTGTTCACCGATTTCGCTATGAATTTCAAAAGCAAAATCGATAGGAGTTGCACCACTAGGAAGTGTTCGAAGTTCACCACGTGGAGTGAACACATAGATTTCTTCCTGGTATAAATTTAACTGGAAGTCTTTTACGAAATCGGCAGTCGAATCAGGCCTGGGGTTATCCAGTACATCACGAACCCAATTCACAAATTTGTCCAGTGTTTCGCTTCCCTTCTGCTCCCCTTCTTTATACTTCCAGTGGGCAGCTAACCCTTTCTCTGCAATATCATCCATACGGCGGGTCCTGATTTGGACCTCCACCTTTTTACCCCTGTTCGTTATCACCGTAGTATGTAATGATTGATACCCATTTGCCTTAGGCACAGAAATGAAATCTCGAAAACGTTCAGGGATAGGAGTATACCAGTCGGTAATAATGGAATAAACTCTCCAGCAATCTTCCTTCGTATGCTCTCCTTCAAGAATGATCCGAATCGCAAATAAATCATAAATCTCTTCGAAGGGCTTTTGTTGCCGCTGCATCTTACGATAGATGGAATAAATATGCTTAGGGCGCCCCTTAATCTCGAATTTGAAATCCTGTTCGACAAGCTGCCTTCCTATAGGCATCATAAATTCATCAATAAAAGCTTCCCGTGATTCCTTTTTCTCCCTTAGCTTTCGAGCAATAAACTTAAAGGAGGTAGGGTCGATGGCCTTGAAACATAAATCCTCTAGCTCGTTCTTAATGCTGAATAACCCAAAACGGTGAGCTAAAGGAGCATATAAATCCATGGTTTCGGAAGCGATCTGGATTTGTTTTTCTCTCCTTAGATGCTGGATGGTTCTCATATTGTGTAACCTGTCTGCAAATTTAATCAAGATCACACGAATGTCTTCCGCCATAGAAAGAAGCAACTTCATAAATGCTTCTGCCTGTTTGCTATCTCTGCTCTTAAATACGCCTGCTATTTTTGTTACTCCATCAATGATTACAGAAACCTCTTCTCCGAACCAGAACGTAATATCTTCAAGCTCTACTTCTGTGTCTTCCACGGTGTCGTGAAGAAGGGCTGCAACTACAGAAATGTCATCAATATTAATTTCCTGGGCAACAATCTTGGCGACCTCAACAGGATGGTAATAATAAGGTTCACCTGAAGCTCTTTTTCCATCTTTATGGGATAAGTAACAAAGCTTAAACGCTCGAGTTACCATTTCAACATCGGTATTATCTATATGGAGCCTACATACCTCTAGCAGCTGATCAAGATCTTGCTGTTGAGCCTTCTCCAGATTGTACTCATCGAGATTGAATTTTTCTATGGTGCTGGTTTTAGCCATCTGCAGAGAAACCTTTTTTACCAATGCCTTTAAAACGAATCAAATATACTTTTATGTAATAATTTTTATTAAGCTTTAAAAGCTTAACGATACTCCGAATAATATCCTTCCCGTTGTAGTTTCAGAAATCTCAGGATTACTTAATGAGGTATCCGAATACCTGTATTCAACAAAAGGCTTTAGAATTGGAATGATACTTACCTTTGCCCCAACTATTCCATTCCAGTAAATGTTGGATTCATTTTCATCATCCAATTCATCTAAAACCGGAACCCCGACGATATCACTTCTATTGATGTCTAGAGTTGTTGAACCAAGTCCCAATCCAATGTACGGTTCTATCAATCCAACAGATACCCCTCCTATAACTGCGACCCCAAAATCGTAATTAGTTAGATCCTGAGAATAGCTGACCCCCGCTTCGGAAACATCATTCTGCTCACTAAAAAAACTGAAGTGCGCCTGAAGAGCAACATTGATCATTGGCAGGTGATCCAGGAAACCCTTCTGAACTCTAAGGCCAAAGCCACTTTGAGGATCTTCATCCCTTAACTCGTAAGAAGCACCCACCTCAAGTTGAGCAAATGCTGGACTTGTAAACAGAAGAACCACAAGAATTAAGACGGAAAAAAATTTATTCATAAATAACTCATCATTGTTGAATGCAGGAAAGTACAAAACCGTGGTTTTATTCAACAACATTTTAGAAGAAATGAATTGAAGAGTTCTGATATTAAGTCGTATATTTGCCGCCCTAAAAGCCAATGTAAAGCATGGTTTGCCGCGGTGGTGGAATTGGTAGACACGTTGGACTTAAAATCCAATGGGTGTTTAAATGCCCGTGCCGGTTCGAGTCCGGCCCGCGGTACTAACCACGAAAAGCCCACTCAATAACGAGTGGGCTTTTTTTGGGGCTAACGCATAAAAATGATCGTCAAAGCTCCTATTAAAACAAGGACATCCAAAATTTCTTCCTGTAAAAAATTTTGTTTAATGTTTTATCCTGTTATTATTGGCTGAGGGTAAGTTCTTGAAGGAATGATCGACTAACACATGGAAAAATCTCAGAACAAAACAGTGATGATCGTTGAAGACGATTTGATACTGAATCTGCTTTATGAGAGTTATTTGGAGAAACTGGGTTATGATGCTGAAGGTGAGCTGGTGTATGGAAAAACAGCGATTGAAGTAGCAAAGCGAATTAGCCCTGATTTGATTCTAATGGACATTTCTCTGGAAGGTGAAATGGATGGCATCGAAGCGATGACCGAAATTAGAAAATTCTCTGATGTACCAGTTATCTACATCACTGGTAATTCCGATCCTTACCATGTTCAAAGGGCTAAAGAAACAAATTACGTTGACTACCTGGTTAAGCCTATCGAGTTCAACGATCTTAAAGAATCCATCGAAAAGAATTTTCGGTAATTCCTTTCTTCTCTGTTCCCCTTCACAATTCTTTTTCCTTCACGAAGTTTTACCATAATTAGGTTGATGTAATCTATTGTTATACTATTTTTGCATCATAAAAAATAATCAGCATGCTCAGAAGTAAGGTTTTCAGATGGTCACTACTCGGACTTGCCCTGTTAGCGGTAATCGCATTAACAGGCATGAATGTGTATTCACTGTATGATATTCGAGAGAGAATTATTGAGACTGAAGAAGAACGTCAACTTGATTTACTTGATGAACTAGTCTCTGAGGTTCGCCGCGAGTTTTATGACCAATTTGAAGGTCTTGGAAAGCTAGAATTAGAACCTACCGAGAATACTATTGTCAATCACGGGAAGTTTCCTCCCCAGGTGCAAAAACTCATAGTCAAAGCATCTCAAAATCAGGTTTTCGATGGCATCTACTATACTCCTGAAGGGGTCGATCCATGTGTTGATGATACAAGTGTGTATGCATACAATTATTCGAACGAAACGATGGTATACACTAGCGCTTACCCCACAACACTTTGCGATGGTGTTGGACTTGTAAGAACTAAGGCACGCATAGAATTAAATAGCCTTGACTATCGATGGAATAATAATGTTGAGTTCGATGCCCACCGTACAATGAATATTGGCTTCATCAATATCCAGGAGAACCGAATCATTGGGTACCTCACCGTTACATTAAACAAAAACTATATCGTAAATGACCTCATAGGGCCACTTCTAACGGAGTATTTTGACCCTGTAGATAACCCGGGGACCGTGTTATGGCTACGTGACTGGGCCAACAATGAAATTCTCGCTTCTAATAATCCATCGGTTAATTATGACCGGGAGATTATTAATGCCCGAAGAGGTTTTATCTATGGAAACATGTTGGAAAACTGGGTTATCCAGATCGCATTCCTAGACAACCCTGTTGGCAACATTTATAACGAGTCGCTATTTAAAAACTTAATTGTACTTGGAGTGGCCATGCTCCTGCTGGTTGGTGCTCTCGTATTTATGTTCTACACCGCTCAAAGAGAACGAGCACTTTCTCAACGCCAGGCAGGATTTTTGGCCAATGTTACCCATGAATTAAAAACTCCGCTGGCTGTTATGCAGGCTGCCGGAGAGAATATTTCAGATGGGCGAGTCACTGAGACAGCAAGATTGAAACAGTATGGAGATCATATTTATAATGAATCGATTCGATTACGCCGAATGATTGAAAAGCTACTTGATGTAGCTAAATCAGATTCAGGGCAAACATTAATCAAAGCAAGTCCGGCAAATCTTCTCGAGCTGGTGAGAGATTACATAAAAGAGAATCGCCCATATATAGAAAGCAAAGGATTTACCTTATCCTTCAATTATAATTCTGATCCTACATTGGTAATGATCGACCGGGATCATTTCGAGACAATAATCAGCAACCTCACCGAAAACGCCATAAAATACAGCGCAGATCAAAAAGCAATTAAGGTTAGTCTTAAAACCGAAAAACAACACGTTATATTGAAGGTTGCAGATACCGGGGTAGGAATCCCACGAAAGCATCTCAAGAATATCTTTAAAAAGTTCTATCGGGTTGAAGACTCATTAAATGCCAAGACTAAAGGGCATGGTCTTGGATTAAGCATCGTCAGAAACCTGGTTCAACTAAACGGGGGAAGTATTCACGTTACCAGTGAAGTAGGTAGAGGTACTGTTTTCACAATCAAATTCCCTATTTTCATTCGAGAAAAACAGACGCAGGGACCTTCCAAGAATAGTGAAGCCCCAACTCAACAAATCAGCAACATTTCGGAGTATGCCAAATAAAACTATCAAAATTCTTGTGGTTGAAGACGAACCAAGTTTAATCTTCACACTTAGAGATACATTAGAAAGCGAAGGATATCAGGTAATTGTAAGCGAAGACGGAGAACAGGCTGTAGAATTGGTCCAGGAACATTCACCAGACTTAATGATTCTTGATATCATGTTGCCTGGAAAAAGCGGATATGATATTTGTAAGCAGGTAAGAGAACTCAAATATACATTCCCAATCATTATGCTCACCGCAAAGGATCAGGAGATTGATAAAGTTAAAGGGCTTAATCTAGGTGCTGATGATTATCTAACCAAACCATTTGGCGTGAAAGAGCTATTGGCTCGTATACAGGCACGTCTTCGAAGGGCTGGAACCTATTCCTCATCCAGCGAGGTTGAAATCCTGAAACTTGGCTCGGTAAAAATTGACCTTCTCGAATCGGAAGTCGTATTTCCAGACGGTTCACTAAATGAATTAACTGCCCGAGAAGTAGAACTTATCCGGTATTTACTTGGTGCCGGAGGTGAACCTGTTTCCAGAGATGAACTTCTGGAAAAAGTATGGAGGTATGAGTACAGCACTAACACCAGAACCGTGGATGTGCATATTTCCAAATTGCGAGCTAAAATTGAGCTGCACCCTGAAGACCCAAGGTACCTGATTACTCTACACGGGGTAGGCTATCTCTTAAAAACCACTTAGAAAGTTACTTTTTCAGACGACGGACAAAGTCTATAAAATTCCTAGTCTGAGCTTCTAACAACTTTTGTTGAAACTCATTTTTTAGCCCTGCCTCAGGATCGAATTCTGAACTTACCCGATTGATAAAAACTCGTTCAGGGAATTGTATCGAATTCCTGTAGTTCGCTACCATCTGGAATTGCTCAACTGCCCTTAGTGCACCAAAAGCTCCCGCTGCAACACCAACAAAAGCCATTGGAAGATGTTCAAAGGCTCCGGGAAAGGGAAGATAATCAATAAAGACCTTTAGCACGCCTGGAAACCCACCATTATACTCTGGTATTACAAACAGAAGTGCATCTGCATTTAAGATGGGATCCCGAAATTCTTTGATTGATGGAATATCATCTCCATACCTGCCTCCAACAACATCCTGCATTGGAAAATCCTCTAAAGAAGCTATAGAGGTTTCTATCCCCTCCTTTTGATACAGGCTAAGAATGTAGTTGGAAACTTCAAGAGATTTCGAGGCTGGCCTGTCTGTAGAACTAATAATTTTAAACTTCATCGCTTTTATTTTTTGTAATGAAATGAATACTTAATAGAAGAAAAAATCATTCCAACTTTCTTTTTTCTGGTTAAATAAATATTTGTAAGCGCTTTTTCAGTAATATTTAATTAAATAAGTCATTTAGTAATATTTATCTAAATTTATTTTGTTTTTGAATCTATGCTCCGTATCATTTTACGAGTTGGTTACTCGTAACTTTATCTCATGTTTTATTCCGCCTAATACAAAGCCGGGAGGATAAGGTTGGTTAGGCTGCAATTTTCCTTCCGGACGTATTAGTGACTCCAACAACAACAGGCGAAGTGCTGATCCTCTTCGCCTGTTTTTATTTAAGACTATTGAGTTGCCTAACTTTTTTGAAGTAGAATAAAAGACCGCTACCTGTTATGCTTCAGATCTTTTTTTTATTTCTTCCAACCTTTTTTGAAGCAAGCCCTCTCTTCCTTCCGCTCCGGGTGAATAAAAAGACGTGCCTTGCAAATTCTTAGGTAGATAATCCTGAGATACCCAATTTCCTGTATGATCGTGGGGATACTTATAATCCTTTGATGCATTTTCAATATCCATATAGCGAGAAGTAAGTTTGTTCGCCGTTTTATCTTTTAAATATGGAGGTATTTCACCTACACCATTGGATTTAATTTCACTGCTGGCTTTAAATATTCCCAGCGTACTATTACTCTTAGGACAAATAGCCAGGTAAAGCGCTGCATGAGAAAGAAAAAACATCCCTTCAGGCATTCCGCATTTCATGAAAGCTTCGTGACATGAGTTCACAATGGTGATAGCATTAGGCTCGGCCAAACCAATATCTTCACTGGCCAGGATAAACATTCTGCGAAAAATAAAGTTTGGATCATCCCCTCCTTCTAACATCGCATTCATCCAGTATAAAGCTCCATCAGGATCAGATCCCCTTACCGACTTTATAAATGCTGAGATATAATGATAGTGTTCATCCCCGGTACGATCGTACCGAACAGCCCTTCGTTGAATACTTTCTTTAGCGATATCCAGGGTGATATGAACTTTACCTTCGCTTTCTTTGCTAGACAAAACAGCCACTTCCAGAGCATTAAGTGCATTTCTGACATCGCCACCTGCGTAATCAGCAAGATGTTTAATGGCTTGCTCTTCAATTTCAATCTCTTTACTCCCTAAACCTCTCTCTTCATCGGCCAAAGCTCGATGAATCATCTGTTCCACATCGGAAGTAAGAAGAGGCTTCAACTCAAATAATTGACATCGAGAAAGCAGGGGATTTACTAACGAATAAAAAGGATTTTCGGTAGTAGCCCCAACAAGGGTTATAATACCGGACTCAAGATGTGGAAGAAGAGCATCTTGCTGCGCTTTATTCCAACGATGGATTTCATCCACAAAGAGAATAGTCTTTCGTCCATTTAATTTTCTAAGCTTCTCAGCTTTTTCTACAACCAGGCGTAATTCTTTAATTCCATCTAAAACCGCGTTAATGACTTCAAATGCTGCTTTAATCTCCCTAGAGATTACATGAGCAAGAGTGGTTTTTCCAGAACTTGGAGGCCCAAAAAAAATCAACGAACCAATTACTCCACTTTCAATCATTCTGCGAAGCATCTTGCCTTCTCCAACCAAATGTTCCTGACCTGCAAATTCAGCCAAAGAGTCTGGGCGCATTCTGGTTGCGAGAGGTTGGTGATAGTCAAATTTACCAGGCTCATTTACCCTGGCATTACTATCTCTATTTTCCTGAAAAAGGTCCATAATGGTTTATCACACAAATATGTGCAATATATGTTTTAATTACCTTACAGCAAACTTTTTTGGGAACCGTATTTATTTAGATACTGGTTGAGCTTAACCTTCTTTCGGGTACTTTCACTCGTCATATAACGAAGCTTGCCAAATACTTCCCGCTCCTGCCAGGCTCGATCGAACCTTCCAAAACACCAGAAAATCCCGGAGTAACTATTCGGATCTCGGCCATCTATGGCGTATTTATTATTTAGCTCTATTAGATAATCAAGTGCTGTTTTATAATCCGGGGTCCATTCAATTACTTTTTTCCCCCACAACATTCTCAGGTAATTATGGATGATCCCTTCTTCTCTCAGTTGAGTTTGAGCTGCATTCCAAAGTTCATCATGCGTTTTTGATTGCTCAAATTCCTCAAAGGTATATATGTGTTCCCTCTCATCGGCTTTGTGATCATTCATTGTCTCCATTACCCATGCCGGGAGGCTCTCGAACTTATCATAGTCTGGCCTATGATGGGCATAGTGAAAGCCCACCTCCCTCCAGGTAATTACTTCATCGAGAAAACTTTCAATACTTGGATTGCCATTAAAAAAACCTGCGTTCTTTCCTCCATTTGGAGTTAGGGAGCTTAAGTCCCAATCTTCTGGCTGTTTTTCCAGTACCGCTTTTACGATTTCATATTCGCTGATCTTACCATAATGTAACCACCCGCTCAAGCCACTTGTTTTTTTCTCATCCGGATGATTTCTTTTTTCATTGTATTCAAACAAACTGTTTGTGATGAAATCCTCCAGCTTATCTAACGCAGCCTTCCTGGTTCCCTTAGCTTGAATAGCAGTCACATCATGATCAATATCAAAGCCTGATATGGATTGCTCTATATCATTTAGAAATACTTCTCCTGATGGATATTTTGCAAGGAAACCCGGACTGAGTATTACTTTTTCTTTGTTCTCTAAATCCTCAATCGGGTTTTCTTTGGGGGGATTGGTATATGCCTCAATAAAATGCTTTTGCATCACCTTTCTGAATAGATATGCCGAATAAGGGTCTTTTTCAGTTATACCTAGCGGAATTAATCCATTTGAATCAATGGTAATATATGGGATGTCCAGCTTTTTGCTTACCGACTCATTGTGCTTCCTGGTTATGAAAACTGGATTTTCATCAGAAATAACCATGCAAGCTTCTTCTGTCAACTTGTAGAGTAATCCCCTGCCCTGCCCTTTTTCAGATTCTACAAAGCTGAAAAAGTTTAACCCCTTCGACCTGGCGAAGTCTACATTCTCTTTCATGCCTTCCAGCATGAATTTGTGAAATCGATCACAAGCCCATGGATAGGCTATGTTCAATCCTTCATATATAAGTAGAGGTTTGCCTAGCTTGTTGGCCCAGGCAACTGCATATTCTAATGCATAATTATAGTGGAGGCGGCGATTAATCTGCATCCAATACAAAACAAAAGCCCCATCTTTATTAGGGGCTTTATCATTTCTGCTAAATCTTCTGTAGCTATTTATATTCTTCACATCAGTCAATTTTCAATTTAACCGATATGAAAGCCTCTGCATTCCTCCTAACTTAAATTACTTAATCAAAAGCATTTTATTGGTCCTGGAAAAACCGCCCTCACTTTGTAATCGATAGAAATATACCCCACTGGACAGAAGCTCTGCACTAAAGCTTTCTAGATACTTGCCTGGATTAAGCCCCTCATCAACTAATACAGCTACCTCTTTCCCTGCTATGTTGAACACACTTAACTTTACATGACTATAAGTTGGTATGGTAAACTCGATAGAAGTGGATGGGTTAAAGGGATTGGGATAGTTTTGCTCTAACACGAAAGCAAGGGGAGCATCATCTCCATAGTCGATGCTGGTTAATAGGTTAGCCTGGATTTCTATTTCACTAATAACCCAACCATATCCAACTATATCTTCATCCGAAAATAACCGAAACCTAACCAATACAGTATCACCAGCATCAAATGTGTCAAGTAAATCAACTTTGTGTGATCTAAACAACTCTTCTACGTCGCCATTTTCAGGCCACGTATTTAGCCAGGCTTCATCATATCTGGCATCATAGCCATCAGAAAGGGGAACCCAACCATCTCCCTTATTTCCTTCTACTACTACATAATCCTTAAACTCTTCTGTCCCAAAAACACTTTCTTCCTCTCCTGGCTCTACAATTGCCACATCACTATATATTAATATTGAGCTATCAGAATTAACCTGGATCGGCTTCAAAAGAATCAGTCCATATTCCGAATTTTCTCTATAATCTCGAGTCGTATATGCTCTATAATCTGTCCAATCTAAAAGTGTTCTTGAAATCGAAAACCCGTCTACCAAAAAATCCGCCGTGGGTCTTTCGTCGAAATCCGTTCTGTAGCCTTCAATAGGATCATCAAAATTCAATACTGTTAATTCTAACTTCGAAGAGATCGTTGCCTGTAAACCGCTAAACCCAAGAACATAAATATCTACCACTTTGGTTTGTTCAGGTTTATAATTGAAGTTAAACACTGAATCAGCCTCAGTAACCGAATAAAATGTCTCAACTACTTCTTCATCGATCAAAACCTGAAGAGAGTCGTAGGCTTTTGAAGCGTCTACTTCTATATTTATTTTTTCGTTCTCGAACTCTCCTCCTATTTCAATCCTGGGAAGATTTAGTCCCGTAATCATTTTGACTATTCCTCCATCATTAAAATAAAGGGTATCGCCAGTAGCACTAGGAGCTATACCGTTTGGCCTGGAAAACTCAGCGAATAATGCGATACCATCTTTATTTCCAGTACTCCCATTTCCAGCTAAGATTTCTGCAGAACCACTTTCTATATCTATCCTATAAATCCTATTTAAAGTGGGTACTGGTGCTAATACATACCCATTTGAATAAGAAATCTGGTTGACATTGCCAGGTAAGTCTGCCAGCAGGCTTATTTCTTTTTCAGGAGTAATTTTAAACACTCTCCCATTGCCCCAATTTGAAGTGTATAGATTCCCTGATTCATCAATAGTAAGTCCGATCAATCCTGAAAAAGAAGTGCTGGAAACAAAAGTTTCAAATGTGCTATCTGGGTTTACCTTTACTATTCGATTACCGGTTCCACTAAAATTTGCTCCATACTCAGAAACGAACAATTCCCCTTCCTGATTAAGCACAATACCTGCGGGACCATTTAAGCCTGTTGCTATCACGCTTACATTCCCTAAGGAATCAATTTTCCTTACCGAGTTACCTTGATAAGTATTTGTATAGAGATTTAGAAGTGAATCTGAAATAATCCCAACAGGATTAGTAATATCTTTGAATACTGAAAATTCTCCTTCCGGGGTAATCTTGAATACCTTATTGAATGAAGTTCCAAATCCGCTGGAGTAATAAATATCTCCTGTTTTAGCAACGGTTATTCCATCCCCCATTGTACCTTGGTTAAGATTGACCAGGGTTGAAACCAACTGCGCATTCACCGAAAGCTGAGCAGCTGTGAATAATGCGATAGTGAGTAAAGTTTTTTTGATCATCGAGCTAAATATAGTTTGAGTGAGCCCGATGGTAACTTTTTGACCCTAAACAAAAGTGTCATCCTTTTGTGTGACACTACTTTTTTTAAAAACTATGCCAGGTCAAATTCTTTCTTAAAGCTTGATGGAGTATTCCCTGTAAACTTTTTAAATGCCCTATTGAACGATGATTTGTTATTAAAACCTGCTTCTAAGCCTATTCCCAGAATAGTTAAATGCTCATTATTTGGTTCAGATAATAGCTTTACTACTTCCTCGACTCGATAACTATTAATGAAATCAAAAAAATTATACTCACTCTTTATAGACAACAGATGAGAGAGTTGATAGGTAGGTATTCCAATTCTTGAGGCTACTTCAGAGGCTTTTAACTCTGGGTTTAGAAATAATTTCTCCTCTTCCATTAGTCTTTTTAAGCTGCGAAAATATTCTTCAGCCTTAACTTCTTCCAAAGGCGAGTTCTTATACTTCTCCCTAATTGAAACTTCTTCCTCTTCATTTACTTCTTGCTCAATTTCCTTACTGAAAAATTTAGGTTGTTGAATGGCCATAAATCCTATTGCCTGGATAAAAAAGGCAAGTACTACAATCCATGCTCTATCTATTAACAGCCCATATTTTTCAGTAGTAGCCAAAGCAACCATTGTTACAAAGAATCCTCCAACATATATAAACAGTCCTATAGCCAGCTTCTTAAGCCATTCAAACTTCAAAACCTGGTCATTATTGGAAGAACTATTTTCAATGAAGAGTCGATACTTCTTCAAGTCTCTAACGATAAGTCCCAAATAAATTCCCGTATGAATAATTAGTACTCCAAACTTTACAAATTGAATAGTGCTTATCTCCTGCTGGGCCCAGGGATCAGCATTCCTTAAAATCTCGGCTTTCGCTTCCAAATTGAAAAATATCCAACCTGATGAATCCCATAATGCCCAAATTGTGGGGAGAATCATCAGTAAATGACTAATGCGAAGTTTATAGGAGTTGTTCCAAAGATACTTTGTATAAAGGAATAAGGCGGGACCAATTAAGAAGAGTAACGGATAGGTTGGGCCAGAAAGAAATGGAAACCTCCATATTTCTCCTGCTATGTATAAGCTCAAATCCGTCAAACGAAGAGTCAGTACCAGTAGTACTAAAAGAAAAAAACGATTGGCCTTAGTATTACCCTTTCTATAAGTAGCAAAAATAATGGTAAGCAATAATCCATTATATGCTCCGGCATATGTTAACAGGCTTAGTACATATATATAATTAGAAACCCACGAATCCATTCTGACTAACACGTTTTTAAATCCGTGGAGTATACACCTGTTATCAAAAAAAACCTCTTAAAAAAAAGAGGCTCTTTGAAAAGTCGATTAAAAGCTAAACACGACACCAACATTGAAGGTTGTCAAATCAGTTCTCGAACGGGTAACATCATAATCGATCCCTCTTCGATTTCTGATCAATCCCCCTTCTTTTAAATAGGATGCTTCTCCGCCAAGCATATGCTTTGCCTTCACTATCAATGAAATTCCAAAAAAATCACCGTCATCGTCAAAGCCTTCATACAATGTAAATTTAACTCCTCCACCTACTCCATAATTAGTGGTGGTGTAGTCATAATTGACAGAGCTAGCGAGTTCATCTTCAGCCCAATCATCTAATACGCTGCTTTCAGTATATAAATAATTAAGCCCTATCATTCCCTCAACAAAAGGCCTTACTGCTCCATGTTCAGGTTCAAACCGCATCAAGAAATGAGGGGTTACCATGTTATTAGTAGTTCTAACTCTTACCAGTACCTCCTGAATATTTGGGCTAAAGTATTCCGATCGTTCGGCCCAGCCAAAATTTTGATAGATCAATCCGGCTCCTACATGTATTGGTAAACCTGGTAGCTGATACGTTCCTGCCATATCAAATCCATATGAGTTTCTGTCTAAAGCCTGCTGAAAACTTCCCTGAGGACTACCAGCTGCAAACCCAATATCGAAATTAAACGATTGAGCCTGTGCAATTCCCGATACTGATAAAATTAAAAGTGTTGTAACTATGCTTCTCATAACTCCTCCCACGGTTAATTAGGTTGAAGGAATTTCATACAAAGGAGTACTTTGAAATACTACATAAAGATGTGAAGCATACCCATGCGATGCCTAAGGACTAATTCACTCTCTTCAAACCGGTTAAAAACTTAGCACTGCTCTCCTTAATGGCTCTCTTCTCATCATCCAAACGTTTATCGAATATGTTCACCATAAAGTTTGCGCGACCATTCTCCATAAACGTCTCCCTTTGCTCATCTACAAAATTCCAGTAGAGATAGTTAAAAGGACAAGCTTTATCTCCAACCTTTTCTTTTATGTTGTATGAACAGTTTTTACAGTAATCGCTCATTTTATTGATGTAATTACCTCCTGCCACATAGGGTTTAGATGCTAGAATACCCCCATCTGCGAATGTCGACATCCCCAATACATTTGGAAGTACCACCCATTCGTATGCATCTACATAAGCAAACCAAAACCACTCGTTCAATTCCCTGGGATCAGTTTCTGTAAGGTTACTGAAATTACTTAGCACCATTAACCGTGGTATGTGATGGGAATATCCAGTTTCAATTACGGGCTTTACGCATTCTTTTAAACAGTTCATCCTTGTCTCTCCAGACCAAAACAAATCAGGGAGCTTCTCTTTAAAATTGAAATAATTAAACTCCCGAGCATTTGGCATAGTTGCTTCATAGTATACCCGAACAAATTCCCTCCATCCTATGATTTGCCTGACAAACCCTTCTACAGAATTTAATTTCGCTTTGCCTCCTTCATAAGCCTTAATTGCTGCATCACAAACTTCCCAGGGAAGAAGCAGCCCATTATTTAAATACATGGAAATATGAGAATGAAACAATATTGGCTCTCCATTACTCATGGCGTCTTCATAAGGCCCGAATGAATCTAAACACTTCTCAATAAACTCTTCCAATCTATGTAAAGCCTGTTGCCTGGTTACCGCATATTCAAAGTCTTCACTTTTCCCAAAGTGATGTTCAAATTCAGCATTTACAAGTTCAATGACTTCTTTAGTAATTACATCCGGCTGGATCTGGGAACGTGATGGAATGGTAATTCCTTTTGGGAGTTTCTTTCTGTTCTGTTCGTCATAGTTCCAGGCTCCTCCTTCTGGCTGATCCCCTACCACTAAATACCCTGTTTCCCTTCTCATATCGCGATAGAAATATTCCATACGATAACCCGGCTTGATTTTATCTTTGTAAGTATCTACCTCAGCCAGAAAGAAGGTATTTGGTGTTTCCTCAACTCTTCCCGAGAATTGGTCTGCCACTTTTCTCAAGCGCTCTCTCGAATCCCATTCTGATGGGGTCATAAACAAAAGCTCAATATTTTTGTTGAGACTCAGAATTTCAGAAAGTCCGTCATCGTAATGAGATTTTGTCGAGAAATAAAGCACTGGGAACCCATCCTCGTACTGCTCTAATGCAAAATGCCTCATAGCACTCAATAAATAGATCAGCTTTTTCTTGTGATAAGGAAGAGAAGACCCTTTCGCTTTGGATTCTATAAAAATTAATACGGGCTTTTCCTCTATTACCCACTCAGGCCACCTTTCTATATTCAACTGATCATGAAGTACAAATACAGCTTTTTTATGATTCTCCAGATTAGGGCTGGCAATGTTTAAATTAATATGCTTAAGGTAGGCTCGATGATTCATGACATAGGAATAGAAGACGCTTGTTTTTAGTTCCTCTTACAAAAAAATATTTGCATCGATTTTAAATACTATTATATTAGTATTAATTAAATCGTACATGTATGAAGAAATCACTTACACCTCTTGGAGAAACTGAAATGGAAATCCTACATCATGTATGGGAGCTTGGAGAAGCTACCGTAGCAGATGTTCAGGAACGTATTCTCAACGAACGAAAGGTTGCCTACACAACGGTAATGACCATTATGAAAAACCTTAATGATAAAGGGTACTTGAAATACAGAAAAGATGGAGCAACTTACGTTTATAGCGCAGCAAAAAAACCTGAAGAGGTGCAGTTTAATCTTATCGATAAGCTCATTGATAAAGTATTCAAAGGTTCTCCTTTAGCGCTTGTACAAACTCTAGTGCAAAATGAGGATTTAACTGAAGAAGAACTGAATCAAATCAAAAAACTGATTGAGAATCTTGGAGAGGAATGATGCATTACTTAGTTGATATTATTGAGAGAATTGGCTCGATAAGTCTCCAGGAGTTTTGGTTTCCAATTTTTATCTGGACCATTTTTGGAGGACTAGCTCTTTTTCTACTGAATTTGAAAAAGGATATAAATCCACTTTATCAATACCACTTACGAATCGCCACGGTATTGGCACTCCCTGCTGGTATAATTTTGTCTAAAGGAGTTTTAGCACTGTATGCTGCCATCTCTGGTCTTGGTGCAGATGCGCCATTAATTATTATCCAGAATCCTTTAACCGTTGATTTGTTTATCCAACCAGGAACAGCTCCGATCATTGATTTTGCTTCTCCTACTTTGTGGCTGGGAATTATGACACTGATAGTTTCACTAATAGCTATCATTCTTCTGCTAAAGCTAGTTATAGATTTAATTCGATTGAGTAAGGTGAAGAAATCGCTAACACTTGTTTTATTAAATGAAGTTGAGGGCTTAGATCAGGCTAACCTTGAAATTATAAGCCGAAATCAATCTGACGTATATGTTGCTTTCAGTAATCGTTTCCATGCTCCATTTACTTTCGGGTGGAATACTCCTGTCATCGTTATTCCTGAATTAATAAAGAATGATACTGAATCATTAAACATGATTGTATGCCACGAACTGATTCATATTCGAAGAAAGGATTACCACCTGCATGTTTTAGTAACCTTCCTAAAATCGATTTTTAACTTTCACCCACTCTTCCACTATGCCGCAAGGCAGATCAAAGACTTTCGCGAAATATCCTGTGATCAGGAAGTAATAACTGAAATTCAAGCTTCGCCGAAAAAGTACGCGGAGCTGATTTTCAGTTTAATGCAAAAACCTGATCACGTTGGGGAACTCCAGGTTTCCCTGGCTCACAATAATTCAAATCTAAAAAATCGTATTTCGACCATGAAATATCATAAACTTTACAAATCATCTTATAAGAAAAGTATCCTTTTTATAGCGCTACTATCCATTACAATCATGTTACCCATTGCATGTACTGAAATGACTTCCGATGTAGAATTGGATGAAAAGGAAATAGCAGAAATGGATTTCTCTTTCATGGAAAAGGACTTTGGATTTACATCATTAGGAATAAACCCCGAAGATATATCTGTTACTATAGACGGCAAACCTGCAGATGATGCCATCCTGAAAGAACTAAATCCCGATAATATTAAATCTATCAGTGTCATCAAGTTAGACGAAGGTAAACGACTCGTAGAGCTATCTACCAAAGCGAATGACTTTGAACTTAGTGAAGAGCTTCTTGAAAAAAAGTTGCTAGAAAATAATTTTGCTTATCGCTCAAAGCAGGATCCTACCAAAATTGAGGAACAATACGGGCCTGATGTATTTACGGTAGTTGAGAAAATGCCTGAGATTGTAGGTGGCCTGGAATCTATCATGCGTAGAGTTGAGTACCCGGCAACGGCAAGGAAAGCTGGAATAGAAGGAAGGGTTTTGGTACAGTTTGTGGTTAATAAATCTGGCGATGTAGAAAATCCACAGATCGTGCGAGGTATTGGAGGTGGAGCTGATGAGGAAGCACTAAGAGTAATAAAGGCGACTAAATTTGAGCCTGGCATTCAAAGAGGCAGGCCTGTATCTGTGCTATACAATATCCCTATCGTATTTAAGCTTGAGAATGGCGGGCCATCGACTATTAAAATTGAGGAATAGCATAACAGCTAAATAGTCCCTGACACAGGCAAATTTACTTTATCAAAAATTTTAGGTTATTTTGAAACCTAAATGTAAAAGCTCCGTACTCGTGCGGAGTTTTTAATTTCAAACTAGTTTGATATGCCTGCTAAATTAAGAAAATCCAAAAAGGACAAGATGATCGCCGGGGTATGTGGCGGCTTAGCAGAATACCTTGGATGGGACCCTACCATCGTCAGAATTCTATTCATCATTTTCGCCTTCATGTATGGCTTTACCATTTTGGCCTATTTCATTTTGGCCATTGTAATGCCGGATTAATACACCTATCTACAAGTTGGAAATTTAGGATTGCATGTGCATCTTAGGCACAATAATTATTTGTGCTTATGAAAATAGGAATTGTTGGAGATACTTCAAGTGGATTAGCCTGGGAGCAACATTTAAGACCACATAGTATTGTCCGCCAGGTAGATTTAACTCCTAGTTTAGCTGATCTCGATAATATTGACGCCTGTTTTATTCTAGATAATTCTCCTGATAATCTAGACGTCCTCCTCGAAGCCGTTCAAAAAGGCTTCCACATTTTTTTTATAGCCAAACAACCTACTGATAGTTCAAAGCTAGAGCGAATTCATCGTGCTGCAAAAGAAGCTGGTGTTATGGTACAGTTTGCCCATTGGCCTACCCTTGCGCCGGCAACTCAATGGATGATGGACAAAATTGCTAAGCCTAATTACATCCATATAGAAAAGGAGATAAACAGGAGCCAAATTATGGATGCCCAAACTGAGTTTGATTATCTATGGATTGATGAATTAGGGTTTTGCTTAAAATGGATAGACAGTGGTATTCACCACATGGAAGCAAAAAAGGTCGCTCTTCAGGATACTTTACCCATAGCCTTCCACCTTTTCCTCCGATTTGATAATGGAGCTACTGCTTCCATAAATGTATATAGCGGAGCTTCAGAAAGTAGCCATATCAGATTAATTTCAAATAAGTCAGCTTTCCTTGAATGTAATGTACCCTCCCAAACAGTAAAGCTTGGACGCGTTAGCGATAGCGAACGCCTTTATTTCGAAAAACAAGTATTTGACCCATCTACTGCTGCTGAAAAAGCAGCGCTACTTTTTCTAAAGGCTATTCAATTAAATAAAGAAACAGCGTATACAAGTTATGATGCGCTCCAACTAGCAATTCAGATTGATAAAATAAAACAACGACTTACACAATTCACATAACACTTAGATAACATTAAGGAAATGTTAACTTTACTTTGAATTAACAATTTGGTAACATAGCAATGTCAGCAAATTTAGAGAGGTATTGTTATGAAAAAATACATTTTTACGCTGTTTATTTTTTTAGCCACTACGCTATCAACTACAAATGCTCAGCAAACGGTAACTTCGACCGAAATCGAAAAAAAAGTCACACATGTAATTGGCAATCATTATGATGTGGTTCACACTGACGCTGAAGGAAACATTCTACAGGAAGGCCAATACTATAGAGTTGGCGAGCGCTTTAAGCCTCATGGTATTTGGAAGCTTTATGATCGAAATACTTTCGATTTAGTAACTACTGCTAAATACGATAAAGGAGATCAACTTTGGGTGGAAACCATTATTGATGGTGAAAAGATAAAAATCGACAAATACCAGTTATTGGTTAAGCGACTTGAAGACCGTATTGCAGCATTGGAGAAACAAGTAAAAGAAAACGAATTGTAATAATTCGATCCCTTTACATTTAAGGAGGGGAAATGAAAACAGGTTTATATAATCATTATTACAAACTTGGCTTAGAACATTTCATAAATAGAAAATTACTTGGGCTCCATAAAACAGATATTCACACAGAAGTATTCTATCTCGCATTGATTCTTCTGGTGATTGTTTTAGCTCAGATTTTCTAAGTTTACTTAGGCCTCATAGATTTAAATGCTTTCTTTAAATCATCGCGAGACATTAACTCACTTATGAAGTTAAACTGTCCAGCCTGAAGCCGTTCTCCACCATCAATTACTACAGACTCTCCCGTTATATAAGGAGCGAGGTCAGACATGAGGAACGTAGCTAAATTAGCGAGTTCCTCATGTTTTCCATATCTCTTCATCGGAATTTTTCTTAGAAAAAGTGCCTCTGCATCCTTACCTGGTACTAAACGTGACCAGGCTCCTTCGGTTGGAAATGGCCCCGGAGCAATAGCATTTACTCTAATTCCATACTCTGCCCATTCAAACCCAAGTGATCGTGTCATTGCAAGTACGCCTGCTTTACTACAAGCAGATGGAAGTACAAATGCACAGCCCGTACTTTCTGCATAAGTAGTAACAATATTTAGAATCGCACCTTCCCTTCCTTCATTGATTAGATAATTCCCAAATGCATGCGTACAGTTGAAGCTTCCATGAAGAACTATATCCACAATAGCTTTAAAGCCTCCCGGAGATAAATCCTCAGATGCGGAAAGAAAGTTGCCCGCCGCATTATTAACTAGTCCTTCGAGGGAACCATAATCTGCAATTACTTTTAGAACCATTTCACTTACAGCGCTATGATCTCGTACATCAGCTACATAGTATTTTGAAATAGCTCCTTCTCGTTCTTCATTAATCTGCTGTACAGCAGATTGCAACTTTTCTTCCGTTCTTCCGCAAATAGCAACATTGGCCCCATGTCTGGTAAAGCCTCTTGCCATTGCCAGTCCCAAACCGCTTCCTCCTCCGGTAATCAGAATGGTTTTTCCTTGTAGCGTATCTTCCTTAAACATGTCCTATCAATTTAGATTTTCAAAAATACCTGCAGCTCCCATTCCCCCACCAATGCACATAGTGACCATGCCATACCTGGAATTCCTGAATTGCATTTCGTGTAAAATCTGAGTGGTTAGTTTAGCTCCTGTACAACCCAAAGGATGCCCCATAGCAATGGCACCACCATTTACATTCGTAATTTCCTGATCCAGGTCAAGCTCCCGAATCACAGCAAGAGATTGAGCTGCAAATGCCTCGTTAAGCTCGATGAGATCAATATCATTTTTATCTAACCCCGTCCTTTTGAGAACTTTTGGTACAGCTTCGACCGGACCAATACCCATATATTCCGGAGCAACTCCGGCCACATCAAAACCAACATAACGAGCTATAGGAGTAAGTCCAAGCTCTTTTACCTTTTCCTCGCTCATAACTAATACTGCTGCTGCTGCATCATTCATTTGAGAGGAATTTCCTGCTGTTACCGTACCTCCTGCTTTGAAAACAGCTCTTAATCCTCCCAAAACTTCAACAGAGGTATCAGCTCTAGGGCCTTCATCCCGAGAGAAGGAAAACGATTCCTTAATTAATTCTCCATTCGCAGCGATTTTCTTTTCTTCTGCCTCGATGGTAGAGATTTGTGCATCGAATTTCCCATGCTCCCAAGCCTCAATAGATCTTTGATGACTTTGCAGGGCAAATGCATCCTGATCTTCTCTGCTAATCCCATACTTCTCAGCAACATTCTCAGCGGTTAGCCCCATGCTGATATACACTTCAGGCCGGTTATCAACTAATGTTGGATTGGGTTGAAAAGACATTCCTCCCATAGGAACCATGCTCATAGATTCTACGCCTCCGGCAACAATCACATCTGCGCCTCCAGCAATAATCCGCTCCGAGGCCATCGCAATAGTTTGAAGCCCTGAAGAACAAAAACGATTTACAGTTACTCCTGGAACTGAATCAGGAAGACCACCCAAAAAAGCTATCTGTCTTGCAATATTTAATCCCTGAGAAGCCTCAGGAAACGCACATCCCATAATTACATCATCAACCAGCGCTGGATCTAGAGATGGAACTTCTTTAAGAAGGTCTTTAATTACTTCACCTCCCAATGTATCGGGATAAGTAAATCGAAGTGATCCTTTGTTAGCTTTTCCACATGGAGTTCTTTTTGCTGCAACTACGTAAGCGGTACTCATATCAATTCCTCAATGGTTTTCCAGTCTTCATCATATGCTCAATACGAGCATGTGTTCTTTCATCTTTGAAGCACTCAATTATGGCTTCTCGCTCTAATTTCAACAGGTAATCTTCAGGCACTGGTTGTGGCTCACTTAATTCACCTCCAGCTAAAATATTTCCTACCCGAAGGCTTAGCACCTTATCATAATCTGTAGCATATCGTGCTTCATGCATTACGTAGAGCATGATTTTCATTACGCTCATGGCTTTATCACCCAGTATATGAATCTCTTCTTTAGCAGGAGGTTGATAGCCAGACTCCACCATAGATAACGCTTCTTGTTTTGCAACCGACATTAGCAAATGCCGATTCATCACAATGATATCTTCATCTCTTAAAAATCCTAACTCTCGTGCAGAGTGCGCACTGTCTGAAACTTTAGCAAGCCCTATGGTTTTAAATACTTCACGAATATATGGGAGTGGATCGGCTTCGGATTCTACCTGCGCCATTGCTCGTTTGAGCAATTCTGTTGTTCCCCCTCCAGCTGGAATCAATCCCACTCCGACTTCAACCAATCCCATATATAATTCATGGTGAGCTACGATGCGATCAGAATAGAGCAAAAACTCTGTCCCTCCACCAAGAGTCATTCCAAATGGAGCAGATACAACAGGGAATGGACTATAGCGCAACTTCAGGACAGTTCGCTGAAAATTATTGACCGCATCTACTACATTATTAAACTTCCCTGCCTGTAACGCCTGAACCGCTTCCATTAGATTCGCACCATAAGCAAAGTTCTCTCCATCATGGCTGATCACAAGAGCCTTGAATTGTTTTTCTACAATCGCCAGACAGTGCTCCAAGGTTGTAACCAATTCAAATCCAAGAGTCGCATTCCTGGTTTTGAATTGAAATAACCCTACCCCATCTCCCGTATCAAGAAGGGCGGCAGAATCATTTTCAAAAACAGGTTCTCTTTCACTACGCAGTGAAGCCACTGTTATCTCACCTTCTACATTAGAAGTTTGTTCGATCATTGTTTTTGAAACCGGATCAAAAACTAACCCATCCTGGTAAAAGGTCTGATAACCTGCTTCTTTTAAGTCGCTTACAACTACAGGAATCTTAATCCCTTCAGCTTCCAGGCGAGTACATACTTCATCCACTCCTAAAGCATCCCAGCGTTCAAAAGGGCCTAGTTTCCAATTGAAACCCCATTTCATAGCTCTGTCAATGGACTCGACAGAATCGGCTATTTCAGGAATTCTGTTAGCAGCGTACAGCAACACATCACGCTGAGTCTGCCAAACCAACTTACCTTCCCTTGAGTCATGAAAAGCAAGAAACTTCAGTTTAGTAGCTGTACCAGGTTGCTTCTTTGCCTCTGCTATTACCTCTGAATCACCCTTTCCTTGCGGGCCATACACTAACGTTTCGGGATCAATCGTATGGAATTCCCGTCCTTTTTCTGTCTGTACTTTTTTATAAAACCCTGAACCAGATTTATTACCGAGTTTCCCTTCCTTTACCATCTTCAAAAAAGACTCCGGTAATAGAAATACATCCCTCATTTCATCTCCCGAGATCATAGGATGTAAATTCCCGGAGACATAGGCCATCACGTCTAATCCTACAATATCTCCTGTTCTAAAAGTGGCCGATTTTGAATACCCGGTGAGTGTTCCGGTGAGCGCATCTATTTCCTCAACCTTGAAATCACCATTAAAGAAATGAGGCATCATTGATGCCATTGAGAATACCCCTATCCTATTCGCAATGAAATTTGGAGTATCCTTACAAAGCACCACTCCCTTTCCAAGTACTCGCTCACAAAAAGATTTAATGGTGGAAATCACTTCTCTTGAAGTAGAATCTGTAGGAATCAACTCCAATAACTTCATGTAACGAGGAGGGTTAAAAAAATGGGTCCCAATAAAGTGAGACTTAAACTCCTCTGAGCACTCAGAGCTAATTTCCGAAATAGGTAACCCCGAAGTGTTCGAGCTTACAATAGTATGTTTAGCCCTGACCTTCTCAACCCTGGACATCAGGCTCTTTTTAATGTCCATTCTTTCAATAACTACCTCACAAATCCAATCAAAATCAGATAAGGAGTCGAGGTCATCATCAAAATTACCAACCTGTATACGCTCAGCAAACTTAGAAAGTCCAAAAGGAGCGGGCTTCAGTTTCAGGATTTTTTTTAGGCTTTCCTCTGCAATTTTATTGGGACGTTTGGGGTCATCACTTTTGAGATCAAGAAGCACCACTTCCAGACCTGCATTAACACAATGAGCCGCAATCTGGCTTCCCATTACTCCTGACCCTAATACAGCTACTTTGCGAATTCTGAATGTATTTTTTTGCATGGATTGCTCTTCTATTCTAAATAAATGGATTTAATTTCATCAGCATAGTTTTGTTTAACTGTGCTCCTTCGGATACTCATTTTTGGTGTGAGTTCTCCCTTATCGATTGTAAATGGGTGCTCTAGCAGTACAAACCTCTTTACTTGTTCCCAGTGAGGAAGCTTACGGTTTACTTTATCTACTTCAAGTTGAATTCGGCTAACTACATCCTCATTCCTCGCAATATCCGACTGAGGGTAAGGTTTCCCTTTTTGTTTGAAACGTTTCTCCATATTTACCCAATCCGGAATAATGATTGCCGCGCAAAACTTTTCCTGGTTTCCAATTACCATTGCCTGATCGATAAATCCGCTATTCATCAGTGCATTCTCTATAGGCTGAGGAGCGACATATTTTCCCGTGGAAAGTTTGAACATCGATTTCTTTCGATCGGTGATAAATAGCCAGTCATCATCATCCAGGTACCCAATATCACCTGTGCAGAACCACCCATCTTCGGTCATTACTTCCGCTGTTTTTTCCGGCATTTTGTAATACCCTTTCATGAGGTTTGGTCCCTTCGTTTGGATTTCTCCATCTTCAGCAATGCGAATTTCAACGTCCACTAATGCCTTTCCGGCAGAACCTATACGAATCTGATCAGGGAGAGAACCGCTCATCACCGGAGAAGTCTCCGTTAGTCCATATCCCATTCCGCATTTAAGTCCAATTCCATTAAAGAACCGCATTACATTAGGGCTTAATGCAGCACCGCCTGACATCGTGCCCATTAAATTTCCCCCCATATTTTCACGGATTTTAGAGTACACCAATTTATCGGCAAGTTTCCACTTTAGTGCATCCATTCCTTGAGGAGGATCCTCAGGATCATAACCTTCCGCGATATTGATTGCCCAGTAATATAATTGCTTCTTGATTCCAGAGAGCTCCTGACCACGAACTTTAATCCCTGTCATAATCTTTTCAAGCAACCTTGGAACCGTTGCAAAATAAATAGGTTTTATAGTGATCAGATCTGATCTAAAATCCTGTACATCTTCTACATAATACACCGATGCACCACAATAGATGTAGATATAAGAAGCAATTCTCTCGAGCATGTGCGTAAGCGGGAGGTATGAAAGGATCCTTGGTTCTTCTATCTCGGTGGTATCGAAAGGCATGTACAAATTTGAAGCAATGGTATTCGAAGCTAGGTTCATATGGGTCAACATTACCCCTTTCGGAACACCCGTAGTACCTGAGGTATAATTGATGTTTGCCAAATCATCCGGTTCAATAGCATTTCTCAATTCATCAATTAAATTAGGCTGCTCTTTATACAGAGCCCTACCCATTTCCATGACTTCTTCAAAACCTTTCAGCTTTTCGTGCACCGAAGGCTGAATACTAATAATTGCCTGGATGGTGGTAATCTCTTTGATAAGCGGCTTGGTTTCAGCAAACAAATCATCGTCTGAAATGATATGTACCTTAGCCTCTGAGTTCTCCAGGATATACTTGATTTGATCGGGAGGCTGGGTAGTATAAATAGCTACATTAACAGCCCCAATCGATAAAATTGCCTGATCACAAATCAACCATTCCGTGCTGTTCTCAGAATGAATAGAAACCCGGTCCCCCTTCCTGACACCTAGCTCATATAAACCCAAAGCAAGACTTCGTACTTGTTCTCTAAACTCGTCTACGCTCGTTTCCAGCCATTTACCTTTGCGCTTTACAGCAGATAAAATCCCTAACTTATTTCTCTTCATACCCTCTTCCAGCATAAGGGGTACTACTGCCGGTTCATATTTCATATTTTGCAATGGGTTGTTACTATGTATCGGTAGATACACTTTCGCCTAAAAACATGAAAGCGATTCCACCAAATAAATACTCAACTTAACACTGTTAAGCAAGCAATGATTATAGAAGATTCAATCAAAGAAAAAGTAAAAGGGTTCCTTTCCAAGAATATCGAGAATATGGGAACTACTATAGGTATTAAGTTTATTAAAATCAGTCGGGAAGAAATGATAGCCGAAATGCCGGTCGATCATAGAACTGTACAACCTTTTAGAGTATTGCATGGTGGTGCTTCTGTTGCCTTAGCCGAAACTCTCTGCTCGGTTGGTGCATGGATACACCTACCAGAAGGTAAAACAGCCGTCGGGATCGAAATAAATGCCAATCACCACCGACCTGTTTTTGAAGGCAGGAAAGTAACCGCAACAGCCACGCCTATCCAGGTTGGAAAAACCATTCATGTATGGGAAACTAAAATAGTGGATGAACGAGGGAAACTGGTTTGTACATCCCGTTGTACCCTGGCAATAGTTGAAAGAAAATGACTCAAAATTTTGTTTTCGAAAATGCTACTAAATCTGAAAAGGAAGCTTTTGTAAATACTTTCTCTAAAAGATTCTTTGTTCAAAATGAAAAAGGGGGCTTTCTAATAACAAATAAGAGCCATGACTTCACTTTTTTCATTGCTATTGAAGATTACGGATTTTATACATCACGCTCAGGTGATTACTTTTGCTTTCTTGGATTATTCTTAGAAGAGATTACAGGTAAGTTCGGTGAAGTGCGAATAGAAGATAAATAGATTATGTAGTCCACTACATTTTTTATACATTTATGTAGCCAACTACATAAATGTATCCTATGACGCCTTTCATCAAAGATTTAGGAGTTTATTCTCTTGCCATCCGCCTTAAGCAGCTTCATGAGACAATGGTTCACAGTGCCCGCTCATTGTACAAATCCTTAGATCTGGATATCGAACCGAACTGGCACCTCATTTTCAAATTATTGCAGGAACATGAAGAGCTTTCGGTAACTGAAATTGCGGATGCCATCCAATTCTCCCACCCTTCTGTAATCTCCATTATTGGAAAAATGAAGGATCGAGGGTTTTTAACTACTAGGATTGATCCTAAAGATTCCAGAAAGCAACTGATTTCTCTAAGTGATCACGCGAAAACCCAGCTCCCCGAATTTGAAAAAGTGTGGAATGCAAGCGCAGTAATTATTGAAGAGATGCTCCCTAAAGATGTGGATTTATACCAAATCCTGGACTCTATGGGAGAATATTTTATGGAAGAGAGTTATGAGCTAAGAACCCTGAAACAACTATCCAATGAACAAAAATAATCTAGATTTAGCCCCTGCAGATTTTAAAGCCCTGCTGGAAAAGAGCACGGAATTAGTACTTGAAAAGTTTGAAAACCTACCTAAAAAGAAGGCTTTTTACTCGCACCCCCAAAAAGAATACGAAGCATGGTTTAATGAACCCCTTCCTGAAGAAGGAATGCCTATTAAGCAGTTGTTAGAACTCACAAAAAGCAAAGTTACTGATGTAGCGACTGATAACCTTGGCCGACATATGTATGCCTACGTGATGGCCGGAGGAACCCAACTTGGAATTATTGGGGAGCTTTTAGCAGCCACAATCAATCAAAACATGGGGAAATGGCACCTGGGTCCTTCTGTAGCTGAAATGGAGAAACGAGTTGTTCAATGGGGTTCCGATATCATTGGCTATGGAAGCGATATTGGCGGGGTACTGGTAAGCGGGGGTTCTGCAGCCAACCTAACAGGACTAACTGCCGCCAGGAATATCTTCTTTCAAAAAAGAGGGATCAGGGAAAAAGGATTATTTGGGCAAAAACCTTTTGTCGTATATGCCTCAAAAGAAGTACATGGGTGCATTGATAAAAGCGTGGATATGCTCGGAATAGGCACTTCCAATTTGAGAAAGATTGAAACGAACCCTGACTTCACCATAAACCTGGAAGCTCTCAAAGAACAAATAGAAGAGGATATCAAACAGGGATTCGAACCATTCTGCATAGTTGGAACTGCAGGCACCGTAAATACAGGAGCCATTGATGATTTAGAGAGCCTTGCCAAATTCTCCAAAGACTATGAATTATGGTTTCATGTGGATGGAGCTTATGGAGGACTGGCTTCAACACTGGATTCGTTAAAAGAAGATTATAAAGGAATGGAGTTAGCGGATTCTGTGGCCATCGATTTTCATAAGTGGCTATATGCACCTTTTGGAGTAGGATGTACCCTTGTGAAAGATTGGAGCGTGCTAAAGGACACTTACTTCAAGAAAGCGGACTACCTTGATACCGACCTTGAAGACGAAGGTAGATTGGATTTTAATGAGCATACTTTCCAGTTATCCAGATCAGCTCGCGCACTAAAGGTCTGGATGTCAGTGAAAGGATATGGAATGACCAGGATTAGGCAAATGATCCAAAAGGATATACATCTCACCGACTACCTATCTGACAAAGTAGAAGAAGCTGATGATTTTGAACTGATCGCACGATCAAAACTAGCCATTTCTTGTTTTAGGTTTACGGGCAATCTAAAAACCGAAGAAGAGATCCTCGATTTAAACCATCGTTTGATACCTGCTTTGGAAGAAGACGGAAGGGTGTTCATTACCGGAACACGTCTGAATGGAATGTTTGTAATCAGGGCGTGTGTTATCAATCACCGAAAACAAATAGAAGATATCGATTACCTGATACAGGTCATTCGAGAAGTAGGAAATAACATTATCAATGGAGATTAGAGAAGCAAAAAAAGAGGACCAAAACCAGGTTTGGGAAATTATACAATCTGTTATCTCGACAGGTGATACCTATGTTTTCAACCCAGATTCTTCGAAAGAAGAAATGATCAGCTATTGGTTCAAGCCAGGAACTATGACTTATGTAGCTGAAGAAGAGGGTGAAATTATTGGCACCTTTATTCTCACCGAAAACCAGCCTGGATTAGGTTCTCATATTGCTAATGCTTCTTATATGGTTAAGCCCGAGCATCGTGGAAAAGGGATAGGTCGCAAGCTTGGGGTTTTCTCTATTAGCCTGGCAAGGGATGTAGGATTCCTATCTCTTCAATTTAATCTTGTTGTTAAAACGAATGCCAATGCTATTAAGCTTTGGAAGGAACTGGGCTTCGAAATTATTGGAGAAATTCCTGATGCATTTAATCACCAGGAATACGGCCTGACTAATGCTTATATAATGTCGAAGAAGCTATAGATCTATTTTATTTAAGTCATTCTGAGGCCTGCCCTCCACAGTAATGCTACGGAAGGAGGGCTACAGCCGAAGAATCAACCATCCTAGTTGATCCTTCGCAAGTATGCTCAGGATGACTTTCTATAAAGGCAAATTATCGTGCTTTTTCTTAGGCACTGAATCCACTTTATTCTGAGTAATCTCAAGCATATTGATTAGCTTTTCCCTGGTTTCAGAAGGAAGGATTACATCATCAATAAAGCCTCTGGCCGCAGCCTTATAAGGATGGGCAAATTCTTCGGCGTATTGTGCTTCCAATTCCTTTTGCTTGGCTTCGGGATCATCAGCTGCTGCAATTTCTCTTCGGAAGATAATCTCTACAGCACCTTTGGTTCCCATCACCGCAATCTCAGCGGTTGGCCATGCAACATTATAGTCTGATCTAATGTGCTTGGAGTTCATCACATCATAAGCTCCGCCATAGGCCTTCCTGGTGATTACCGTCATTTTAGGTACCGTTGCTTCACAGAATGCATACAGCAGTTTTGCTCCGTGTTTGATAATTCCTCCCCACTCCTGGTCAGTTCCAGGGAGAAAGCCTGGCACATCTTCAAATACTACCAATGGAATATTGAAGGCGTCACAAAAACGAACGAATCTTGCTCCCTTCAAAGAAGACCTGATTCCTAATACTCCCGCCATAGATAGCGGTTGGTTAGCTACGATTCCTACACTTCTACCACCCAAACGGGCAAAACCAACAATGATACTTTCCGCATAGTCTTTGTGTACTTCAAAGAAAGAGTCTTTGTCCACAATCCCCTGGATGACTTCATGCATGTCATACGGCTTGTTGGGATTTAGAGGAACGATATTTTCAAGAGCGCCAGCCTTAGATGCGTCAGGATCCTTGCTTTCGATACGTGGTACTTTCTCCTCACAATTTTGAGGAACATAGCTCATCAATGTGCGAATTTGCTGGATGCATATGGCATCATTAGGAGTTGAAAAATGAGCCACTCCTGATTTGGTATTGTGAGTAACTGAGCCGCCTAATTCTTCAGAAGTTACTTCTTCATGGGTCACAGTCTTCACCACGTTAGGCCCCGTTACAAACATGTAGCTGGTGTTTTCGACCATAAAAATGAAGTCAGTAAGCGCCGGACTATACACAGCACCCCCAGCACATGGCCCCATAATAGCTGAAATTTGAGGAACCACTCCTGAAGCCATGGTATTTCTCCAAAATACCTCAGCGTAGCCACCTAAAGAGGTAACCCCTTCCTGGATTCTGGCGCCACCCGAATCATTGAGTCCAATAACTGGTACCCCATTCTTCAGCGACAAATCCATAATCTTGCAAATTTTCTCGGCATGCGTTTCGGACAGGGAACCTCCGAACACCGTAAAATCCTGGCTGAATACATACACTGGTTTTCCGTGAATCTTACCATAACCGGTAATCACACCGTCCCCCAGAAATTTTTGCTTTTCTAAACCAAAAGCGGAACTGCGATGAGTTACAAAAGCGTCGATTTCTTCAAAGCTTCCTTTGTCTACCAATAAATCGACTCGTTCCCGAGCAGTGAGTTTACCCTTTTCGTGCTGTTTAGCTATTCGAGCTTCCCCTCCTCCCTTTAAGGCTTCTTTTCTTAAAGAGAGCAAGCGCTCCACTTTTTCATTCGTATCCATCCAACTCCTTATGTGTTCCGTGGTTTATTAAAATATTGGTGCATTCGATCTGTAAAATCAACCGTAGCTCCAGAAAACATATCTACTTCGTTTTTTGCGAAGATTTCTTTCTGGATAAATGAGGAAGTTTCCTTCCAGCTGTCAAAAGTACTTAAGGTATCCAACGCCTTATCAAAATCCTTGGAAGACTTTTTGAAGATCACATCGATAAACTCTTTTTTCCTGCTTTCCAGCATATCTTCCAGGTCCTGGCGAATATCTGATACTGAAACTGTCGGAGTAGCAATCTCTTCTTCTTCAAAAATAGATTGCTCTTCAAAAGCTTCCTCTACCTCAATTTCATCTTCAAATGTTTCCGAGATATCCGGTTCTCGTTCGGCACTTCGTTCTCCACCCATCAACACATCCATTTGATCCTGGTTGATAAATTGTGCCCACATAGGTTCTTCTTCTCCTTCTTCCTGTTCTTCTTCTTTTGCCGCCTCTGTTTCGGATGTTTCTTCCAGGGCATCAGCTAAATCAGGAGATTCTACCTCCAAAACCTCTTCGACTTCATCTTTAACAGGTTCTTCTTCCTGTACCTGATCAGCTTCTTCCCCGCCATCAATGCCATCAAATGAGCTTTTAGCCTGATCAAGAATAGAAATCAAATTATCCCTGAATTCGGTATTAATCTCAGCATCGGGATCTTTTTTTATGCTCTCAGCAATCTCTTCTGATGTCTCCAGTACTTCCTCTTCCGGGCCTTCACTTCCTAGAGAAAATAATTCATTCAGGGAATTCCCCTCATCAAAATCGTCACCCAGCCCGATTACCCCTTCACTGGCTATATCTGAAAGCAGCTCAGACATCTCGTCATCAGAAAGCCCTCCTTCAGAATATTGATCAGCTAATGAACTGTTTTCAACGGAACCATCACCAGGCACATACTCATAATTACCAAAAAAGCTTTCTATTAAGCTTTGTTCTGACTCATCTTGCTCAGAAAGTTTTTCTGCCTCTTCTGTAGCAATTTTTTCGTTCTTATCGTCCAGCGATCCGGTTTTATCGGTAACGGAAGTGAAGTCAACAAAGCCTTCGGACGAAATAATATCAATAAAGGCTGCTTTGCTTAGTAAGTCCGACCTGCCTTCAAATTTGTTGGCCATCCCATACAGGCCCTTATCTTCAAAAAAAGTGGCCAGGAGTCTTGGCTCTACTTCTCCACCAAATAACTCGAACAGCTGCTCTAATTTCTGTGCCCAGTCATTCGCTGAATAAGATGAAACCAATTTCTCATCCAGCTTATGGATAAGCAACTTGCACCTTTCTTTAGTAAGTGTATCCAGGTTTCTCTTCCTCATGTACAAAGGAATTGCGGTACCAAAGTGTTTATAAATAGTTAGAGTTGCACAACGGGATTCTACTTCATGAATAGGTAATTCGTCATCCTCCCGGAACAAGTACTCAGCCATATTCTTTCGTGGTTCGATAAATACAAGGATGATATCATTGACTACCGTTTGGATCACTTTATATAGTTCAGGCTTGGGAATATGAGAAGAACTGATGGCTGAGCGTCGATAATCTTCAAAAGCCTGTATTACCAATTTTGATTCAGTATCAAACCAGGTGTTTCCTTCCGTTTTAATCTCTTCTTTTACCTTGTCTTCGAGGAATAATCGGATCCTCTCTACTACAAAAGAGGGTATCCCGGATTTCAATAATTCGTTAGGGGTATACTCCGACTTTTCGCTGGTGACTAAACTCACCAGATGGTCTGATATTTGATCAATAATTTGCTGCATAGAGACTTGAAAATAGGATGTATACCACCGGTTTACAATAATACTTCTTCAGAAAACTGATAAGTTTTACAAACTAAAAACGTGTTCTTTTCTTAAGGTTGATCTTGGTACCTTCCTGCATGTTTAGTCTACAGGTTGAACGGCTTTCAAAGAATTACAATCAACATAGAGTATTAAGTGAACTGAATGTTTCTCATACTCAGGGCATCCTTGGTATTTCCGGTGCAAATGGTAGCGGAAAGTCTACCTTGCTAAAATGCCTGGCTTTTTTGCTCCGACCAAAATCAGGAAGTATAAGCTGGAGTAAAGAGGGACACACTTTCCAGAAAGAAGAAGTCAAACCATTGATGGGATATGCAGCTCCCTATATAAATCTATATGAGGAACTAACCCTTGTTGAAAATTTGCAGTTTTTGAGAACGGTAAGCGGATTACCAAAAGATTTGGATGCCGTTACCAAGCTTCTCCATTATGTTGAGATCGGAGAACTTGGAGATCAACTTTTCAAAAACCTTTCGACGGGACAACAGCAAAGAGCCAAACTAGCCGCTTCGTTAGTAAGAACACCAGAAATTCTTCTTCTAGATGAACCTGGCTCTAACCTGGACAGCAAGGGACATGCACTGGTAGAGCAAATTGTAGAAGATCAGAAGAACTCAGGCACTTTTGTTGTGATCGCCTCTAACGATCCTAAAGAAATAGCAATCTGCGACCAGGTAATTGAGTTGCAGGATTGAATCTTCGATATTCATACTTTCAAATCTAACCCTCCACTTTTTAAACGATACATAGTGATTTCACAGAACGACCAGGATTTAGCAACACTCATCCTCGAACACAGCACCCAGCTCCAAAAAGGAGAAAATGTAATGGTGCAGCTCATCGGGTTAAATGGTATCAACCTACTTCGTGCTTTGGTAGAGCAAATCAGGGAAAAAGGTGCTCACCCATTTGTACAAATTGAGGATACAGATACCCAGCGCATCCTGATTGAAAAAGGAGATACTGAGTTTTGGAAAAACCAGGCCTCTGTAGATCAACTTCCTTTAATGAAGCAAATGGATATTTTTATAGGAATTCGTGCTTCAGAAAATATCTATGAAAACTCCCAGGCTGATAAAGCAGCTAATAAAGCCTATTCTGAGCACTTCCTGCATCCTGTTCATTTTGAGGAGAGAGTGAATAATACCAAGTGGTGCATCATGCGCTACCCCTCTCCTGCTTTTGCAATGAATGCAAAGCTGCCAACTCGTGAGTTCACCAAATTCTATTACGATGCCTGCCTGGTTGATTATGCCAGGCTTAAAAAGGCTATGGATCCATTAGAAGCCAGGTTAAGGAAAACTGATATCATTCATTTGAAGGGAGAAGGCACTGACATCAGCTTTTCAGTAAAAGGTCAGAACTGGGTGCCTTGTTTTGGCTCTCATAACATCCCGGATGGAGAGATTTTCACCTCTCCTGTTCTCGATTCTGTGAATGGATACATCACCTATGCGCCATCGGTATATCAGGGCAAACCATTTGAGTTTGTAAAGCTGGTCGTTGAAAACGGAGTAGTTGTAGATTTCGATTCTTCCAATAACGAAGCGCTGAAGGATATCCTTGATACCGATGAAGGGGCTCGCAGATTTGGCGAATTCAGCTTTGGGACTAACCCGGTTATTGAAAGTCCCATGTATGACATCCTTTTTGATGAAAAGATTTATGGGTCAAATCACCTCACGTTGGGTAAAGACTATGAAATCGCACCCAATGGAAACTCCAGTAATATTCACTGGGATTTAGTGTGTATAGGTGCTGATGTGTATTTGGATGGGGAACTGGTTCGAAAAGGCCGTGAATTTGTGGTGGATGACTTAAAAGGGTTGAATCCTGAGAACCTTCTTTAATTCGGGGCGTGAAAAAAACAATCATTCTATATGGACTAGCACTTGCTCTATTAGTCTTCTTGCTAGAGTATTTTGAGTACCGTTTTTTTGTTCGCGACCTATCTACTGAATTCTACATTTTAATTATTGCAGTTCTATTTACCGGGCTGGGACTTTGGTTGGGAAGAAAACTAACCGGACCAAAAACAGAACCTGTTTCCTTTCAAAAAAATGAAAAAGCCTTGGATTACCTTGGGATTAGTGAGCGAGAACTGGAAGTGCTAATCCTGGTTTCAGAGGGGCTTTCTAACCAGGAAATTGCTGGAAGACTTTTTGTATCCATCAACACGGTCAAAACTCACCTTTCCAAGCTTTACGAGAAGCTGGAAGTAAAACGCCGCACCCAGGCTGTAGAGAAAGCAAAGTCTCTGAAGTTGATTGAGTGATTTCTATACCACTTTTTTATGTCATTCTGAGCTCGCCTTCCGAAGTACTTGTACGGCGGACAGGCGTAAGCGAAGAATCAACACACAATCCGAACTATTCGCAGTTGTGTTGATCCTTCGGCAGTAGCCTCAGGATGACTTTTAAAATAATAATGAGTCAAGTTCAAACCAGAACGCCAAAAAGTGATCATTTAGCTCATCTTTTGGGATGATTTTATCAAAATCATACTTTCGGGTGACGGATTTAGCCCCGTTAATTCTTTTCTTAGTCGGCGGTAACACACAAACAAAACAAACTACCATGAGGAAAATCATACTTGTTTACGGATCAATTGTAGGAGCAGTAATTATAGGAAGCATGACACTAGGGATTTACGCTGCCCGGGCAGGAGCCGACTCTTTCTTTGCTTCTGAAACAATCGGCTATTCTATAATGATCATTGGTTTCTCCATGATTTTTGTAGCCACTAAAAAGTATAGGGATGAAGAATTAGGAGGTATCATCAAATTCGGAACTGCTTTAAAAGTAGGCCTGGGAATTTCATTGATAGCTGGCTTGGTATATGTAGTTGTATGGGAAGTCAACCTGTATGTAACAGACTATGTATTTATCGAAGAATACACTGATTCTATGATTGAGAAATCCAGAGAATCCGGAGCAACCGAGCAGGAGCTGGCAGTATTGACTGAGCAAATGGACCAAATGAAAGAGAACTATTCAAATCCATTGTACCGACTACCCATTACCTTCACGGAGATATTCCCGGTCGGTCTTCTTTTGTCATTAATAAGCGCCGCCTTATTTAGGAATCCCAACTTCCTGGCATTAAAGAATGCCGGCGGAACCGAGCAAGAAACTGAATAGGTGAATGAAATGAAGTACTCTGTATCAATTGATATTGACAAACCGATTGAAGAAGTAGTTGCTCTTTTTGACAACCAGGACAACTATAAGCACTGGATGGAAGGCCTTCTCTCCTTAACATTAATCGAAGGAAACCCAGGTCAGATAGCCACAAAGACAGAATTTCGCTTTAAGATGGGTAAACGAGAAATGACCATGACTGAAACTGTTTTGGAAAGTGACTTACCAAAAAGATATAAAGTACAATATGAGGCTGACGGTGTGTTCAATACTGTTGCAAGTAGTTTTGAAGATTTAGGAAACAACAAAACCCGTTGCTCCACTGAGAATGAATTCCAGTTCAAGGGCTTCATGAAGCTGATTGCCTTTTTAATGCCGGGCTCTTTTAAGAAGCAAAGCCTCAAGTACCTCACCGATTTCAAAACATTCGCAGAACAATCCTAACCTAAACTCATTAGCCAAGATTATGAAACCAACTACTGTAGATGAATACATTGATCAATTAGAAGGAGACCGTAAAGATGCGGTAACCAAACTACGCGAGGTAGTACTTGAAAATTTACCGGAAGGCTTTGAGGAGTGCATCAATTATGGAATGATAGGTTATGTAGTTCCTCATAGCATTTTTCCTGACGGATATCATTGTGATCCTCACCTCCCCCTCCCCTTTTTGAATATAGCTTCACGAAAAAGCCATATTGGATTTTACCATATGGGAGTTTATTCAGATGAGAACCTGTCAAAATGGTTCCAGGAAGAGTACAAAAAAATAGTTCCAACGAAATTGGATATGGGAAAGAGCTGTATTCGTTTTAAGAACACCAAGCACATTCCCTATGACTTAATGGGTGAACTGGTTACTAAAATGTCTGTGGAAGACTGGATCTCGACCTATCAAGATTCTATAAATAAGTAAGCAGTAGCACGAATGCTTTACGAGCGTATCATACCTTCGGCTTCTCTCTCTCGATTCATTGACTGTTTTTGGGTGATTGAGAGTGATGATTCAACCATTCATCAACAAAAGATTATTCCGGATGGATTTCCTGAAATCATCTTTCATTATGGAGATCCATACAGGATTAATATTTCGGGGGAATGGAGCGTTCAATCCAATACACTGCTCGCCGGACAGATACGGAATCATTTCCTTCTGGAAAATACCGGGAGCTCCGGGATGATAGGCATCAAATTCAGGCCCCAGGGAATCACCACTCTTTTTGATATAAATATGGAACCGCTGACAGATGATGTGGTGGATTTGGATTCAATCTTACCTGGTCAATTTGATTCCATCTCTCCGATTCTTTTGGATGATGATCATTTCTCTAAAAAAATAGCAGCACTTAGCTCCTTCCTTGAAGACTCCATTAGCTCAAAAGAAACCTCCAATCAATTAATCGACAACGTTCTTCAACTCATTTTTACAAGAAACGGAGTGCTTTCTGTTTCCGAAATTGTCGATCAGTTGGAAGTAAATGAGCGTAAACTGGAGCGTTCGTTCAAGAAATCTATTGGGCTTTCTCCAAAGTTCTATTGCCGGATTATTCGCTTTAACTACATTTTCAAATTGATCAAAGAGCAAAAACTTTCATGGAGCGAATTGGCGTATTTAAGTGGCTATTATGACCAGTCTCACTTCATAAAGAACTTCCAGGAATTTACGGGAGAGGACCCATCCGAATACTTCTTTGAAAAAGAAACCATGGCCAACTTCTTCTTAAACCGTCCTTCGGAAAAGTGATGTCGGTTTTTTCCAATACATATCAAACCCGGAGATTTAGTTTTTGGGCTATTCAAAAATCCAAAACTATTGATATGAAAACCACATTTCTTTTAATCATCACTTTCTTAGTCCTTTCAACTCAACAAGCAGACTCCCAAACACTGAATGACCTAGAATGGATGAGCGGCTACTGGACATCTTCTAATAATGGAATGACTATGGAAGAACTTTGGACATCCCCTTCGGCGGGCATGATGCTGGGCCTCCATAGAGACACTTTCTCTAGTGGCAGAGGTTCTTTCGAGTACATAAGGATTGTCCAAGCCAACGAGGAAATTCATTATGTAGCCAGTCCTGGTGGAGGGCCTTCTACCTCATTTAAGCTTAAAGAGGTATCTGCCAATAAAGCCATTTTTGAAAACCTGGAGCACGACTTTCCCCAGCGCATTATTTACACACTTCAAGACAATTCCCTGACTGCACGAATCGAAGATGAATCTGGCGAAAAGGGAATGCAATGGACCTGGAACAAAACAACTTTCAATAAAAACGAATAACCATTATGATCCCAGAATTAGGTACCCACTCTACATCTCTTGCAGTAAAAGATATTGCAAGTTCAAAAGCATTTTATGAAAAGCTAGGATTCAGCGCTATAACTGAATATGGCTCTATTGAGGAAAAGTGGTTAATCATGCAACGAGGAAATGTGCAGATTGGCTTATTCCAGGATATGTTTGAAGAGAATATTATCACCTTCAATCCTACTAATGCACGTGGTATCTATGAAGTGTTGAAAGAAGATGGCTCCATTAATTTCGTAATGGAGTCTGACACAGTAAAAGATGAAAAAGGACCTTGTCATTTCTGTATTACCGATCCCGACGGCAACCAGATCTTAATAGATCAACATAACGACTAGGAGTAAAATGAATACAGGAACTAATCCAATATCCTTCTTCGAGATTGGCTGCAGCAACCAGGGCGAAACATCTGCTTTTTATGAAGCTTGTTTTGACTGGACCATTGCAAGAGCAGATAACATGGACAGCGTTGATACCAGGAATGATGACGGCATCAATGGATTTATTACATCATTAGTGACTGAAATTGACCACTACGTCCTATTCTATATCCAGGTTGATGATATTGAAGAAGCTCTTGAGCGTATCGAAAAAGCAGGCGGAAAGACTAAAGTTCCTCCTATACCTCTCCCAAATGGACAACGCTTTGCCTGGTTTAATGACATTGCCGGCAACACACTAGGAATAATCACCAAACCCATAGAACAATGAAACGAAGAGTAACCGGAATCGGAGGAGTATTCCTCAAAGCAGACGACCCTAAAGCCACTAATGAATGGTATCTAAAACATCTTGGAATAAAAACGGGGCAATGGGGCGGAACCTTTGAATGGCGCCATGGCGATGATGAGACCAAAAAAGGATTTACAGCCTGGAGTATTTTTAAAAGTGATACAACCTATACCAATCCAAGCACCAAAGATGCTATGATCAATTACCGGGTAGAAAACCTGGAAGAACTTCTGGAAACTCTCAAAGAAGAAGGGGTAGAAATAGTCGGAGAAATGGAATCCTTTGAATATGGAAAGTTTGGATGGATTATGGATCCAAACGGATATAAAATCGAGCTTTGGGAACCCAATGATATCGAGTACGAGAACATTGGAACAGAAGACGCTCATAATATGATGGGATAGTAGTAATGAAGATGATGGTTATTAGTTATTGGTTATTGACCAATAACTAATAACCAATAACTCTCTTTTAGATGGCGGAGATTCTTATACTTAGCGGTCAAAAAATTGATCTATGCCTCAAAGAGAAGAATCCCAACAGTTTCAGGTAAAAAATGTAGCGTTCACAATCTCGGTTATTATAGCCGCTTTGTGGGCGCTTCTTTTTCCTTCGCATTTTACAAACTGGGGCAGTTTTAAAGTCAGCTCTCTCATTATCCCTCTTTTGATGCTCATTATGTTTGGCATGGGCACTACCATGAGTGTTAAAGATTTTGCGGGTGTAATAAAAATGCCCAAGGCCATTTTAGTGGGATTACTTTGCCAATTTTCTATCATGCCTATCGTTGGATTTTTACTAGTTCTGGTTGCTGATCTCCCTAATGAAATTGCTGCCGGGGTAATTCTGGTTGGATCATCTCCAAGTGGATTAGCCTCTAATGTGATGAGTTTCATTTCGAAATCTAATCTTGCCCTTTCTATTACCTTAACTGCTTGTGCAACGGTAATCGCTCCTTTCTCTACTCCTTTACTTATGAAGTTATTAGCCAGCAGCTATGTGCCCATTGATGCATTAGCTATGCTTTGGAGTATTACAAAGATAGTCTTGCTACCCATTATCGGAGGACTGATTTTTAATCACTTCTTATATGAGCGGTTTAAAATCTTCGAAAAAATCATGCCTGTCTTTTCCATGGTAGGAATCACATTTATCATTGCTATCATTACCGCTTCGGGAAGAGATTCTATTCTTTCTATAGGATTCCTTTTGATCGGAATTGTACTCCTTCATAACTCAATAGGATATGTGTTGGGATATGGATTAAGCTCTTTGCTGGGCATGGACAAGAAATCTGCTCGCACGATCGCTTTCGAAGTTGGGCTCCAAAATTCTGGCCTTGCTTCGGGAATAGCTGTGGAGATGGGTAAGATTGCTACTATGGGATTGGCTCCGGCACTTTTCAGTATTATTCAAAATGTAACGGGTTCAATGCTAGCAGGGTTCTGGAGAAGAGAAAAGTAGTTGTTAACTCTAGGTGATGTTTGTTAAGAACTTGTAAAATCGTACAAAAGTGGAATTTTCTTTGTCACTTTTTTGCGATTCCTCTCGTCATACAGTCGGTCATCAGAAATCACAAGAGGTTTATCACCATGGAATTTTCAAAATACATCATCACTATCGTTCTTGCTATTACCCTATTTGGAATTTTGGGCGGATTTGAAACCGGTATCACTTTAGGCGAAATGACCCTTAGAGCTGTATTTACCGGACTTATTATTGCGACCTTGTTAGTGTTAAAAGAGGCAAAGACAGCACTCTTTAACAAGATTAGTTAGTTAGAAAACCTATCGTAAATTAATGGTTTCGTTCCTGACCGAGCGAAACCTTTTTTATTTCCATTCGTGCTTAGAGTGTTGCAACAAATTTTCTGATCATGAAAAACTCTAAAGCTTTCTTCCTCGTTGGCGCTGCAATTCTATTTCTCTGGATTATTGGGGGCTTTAACCCCTGGATAAGCTGGGAACAACGCCTTTTTAAAATTGCAATTGTTGGAATCCTTACCTGGGTTGCATGGATTCTAAAAAACTCTAAAAAGAAAGGCAGGCGTACTACAGGCTTAATCGTGGTCTTACTTCTTGCTACTGGTGCCGCTTTTGCTGAGCCTTATGCTTCCAACCTTTTATTCGATCGACATCATCATACCTTCGATTTTGTAAAAGGAAAGAATCACTACCATTATTCTACCTGCGATAAATAACACAAAGAAAGATTTCATAATCTCGAAATAAAGCTTTTCATTAGTGCTCGAACTAAACGACGCATTAATGAAATCTTTCTATCTCTCCTGTATTCTTCTTTTTCTTTTATCTATTCCAGTTGATGCACAAAAAGCCGTGACAGCTGGCCCTGAAAACGGTTCATTAGTTATTATTGGTGGAGGCAGAACACCAGATGTAATTATCGAAAGATTTATGGAATTAGCAGGAGGACTGGATGCTCCAATCGTAGTTATTCCTACAGCTTCAGGTTCTGACAACATCACTCAAAACTCTGGAGGAGCACAGGCATTAAGAAATTTCGGAGCTACCAATGTCACCGTGTTACATACGCGTGATCCAAAGGAAGCCGATACTGATGCTTTTATTGAACCTCTCGAAACCGCAGCGGGCGTGTTTTTTGGAGGAGGGCGCCAATGGCGGCTTGTTGATGCTTATGCAGGTACAAAAACGGAAGCTGCTTTTTGGCAAGTTCTTGAACGAGGAGGAGTAATCGGAGGGTCTTCTGCGGGCGCTACCATCCAGGGTTCATATTTGGCAAGAGGAGATACCAGAACCAACCAAATTATGATGGGTGATCATGAGGAGGGCTTTGGCTTTGTGAAGAATATTGCCATCGACCAACATGTGATTGCACGTAACCGTCATTTTGATATGTTTGATATCCTCAAAAACCGCCCCGAGCTGCTTGGTATCAGTGTTGATGAAGGCACGGCAGCTGTTGTTCAGGGAAATGAGTTTGAAGTGATCGGCGATAGTTATGTCATCATTTTTGATGGTACGTTTTGGTCCAGGGAAGGAAGTTCTCAAAAAACCCTTCCTCCAGGTAATGAACTATTTTATTTCCTCCGTCCTGGCGATAAGTACGACATGGAAAATCGCACGGTAATTGATGACTAAACTTACTCTTAGGCCCGCTAATCTTGAGGATGTTCCAACACTCGAACATTGGGATAAACAGCTTCATGTTATTGCTGCTTCAGGCGATGATGACGAGTGGGAATGGAAAGAAGAAATAACCAAAAACTCTCCTTTTGTAGAGTTATTCATTGCCATGTTAGAAGATCGCCCCATAGGAATGATTCAGATCATTGATCCCGCTAACGAAGAAACCCATTACTGGGGAAAGGTAGAACAAAATCTCCGAGCTATTGATATCTGGATTGGCGAAGCCGATGACCTGGGAAAAGGATATGGGACAGAAATGATGAACCTGGCATTTGATTATTGCTTTTCCAAGCCCGAGGTGACAGCTATCATCATCGATCCTTTAGCATCCAATACAAATGCCCTTCGATTCTACAAACGCCTCGGTTTTGAGTTTGTTGAATACCGCACCTTTGGGGAGGATGAATGTGAAGTACTCCGGCTCGAAAGAAAACGATGGAGTACTATTTCATCTCAAAGTACTTGAACACTGGGTATTCCACAGTTTCAGTTCCTACTCTATTAGCCTCAAGATATTCGTCAAAAAAGTTCCAGGTAACTAATCCGTCATCTGATTGAGGTTCAAGAGCATAAAAAATCAAATTAGCCAACGGTTGTGCCAGATCAATCCAATAATCCCCTGGTTCAAAGGTTTTAGTAGCTGCTTTAAATTCACCATGAATGGTAGCCATATAATGTCCTTCGAACATTCGTCCCGCTTTTGTAAGTGAGTCCGCCCAAAATTCTTCCCCAATAGCTTCAACCGGATTGTCTAACACCTCAACTTCTGCTCCTAATTTCTGCAAATGCTCGGCGATATAATCAAACTCAGCAGGAATCAAGTAACCCCTTGGGAGGGTTGCTTCAACGATTGCTTCAAAGCCACTATAGTTCTGGATACCCTCTAAAGTGATAATGCGTTGTCCCCGCACTAATCGGGTTTGCCCTAAGGAATCGGTGTATGGGATATACTCATAGGTACGGTAATCCGGGATATCCTCGAGATAAACCATTTGATATCGCACACCTTTTTTTACTGTACCCGCTCCTTCCAATACCAAATTGATTGCATCAGCTTCTGCTTCATTATTAATTTGTACAATTTCCTGGGCGTTATTATTGCTGAACTCCAGAATCTCAGCAACAAAAGCATGTGTGGAGCTCATTCGTTGATAAAACCGCTCATGTGCGAAGGCTTCACTCAAGATTCCAATTTTATTTCGAAGCCCCATTTGATTCACCAAATACCTTGGGTGGTGGTTATAGGTATAGATTTGAGTAACCGGCCAGCCCGCTCTTAGGTTATGATATCCATAAGGCCCTAGATGGATATTGTATTTTTCGAAAACCGCATCGGTAACTTCAGGTAACAATCTATCCCAGGTTAAATCATAGGGACCTTTCTCCCCCGCGTAATGGTAGCTGGGTGCCCAGGTGAGGGAATATCCATGCCAGGTCCCATTGGTGGTATGCAGATCGACAAACATTTCCGGATCCCACTTCATCATCACATGTTCGATCATTGCCTGAGTTTCGAAGGCTTCCATCTTGATGCCATCTCGGTTTAAATCCCAACCCTGACTATTTGCCCGAACCCCGGTCAATTCCGGGCTCCCTTCCTGCGACCGACGCGTTTGTACCCCTAAATTATCATTTGAATCGGTGTTGTAAATAGGAGCGAATACTAAAATCTGGTTGTCGAGTAGATGCTTTTTATCCCCAAACAGAATTTCACGCATTAAAATGAGCATGATCTCTTTCCCTTCTACTTCCCCAGAGTGAATATTCCCCTGGATATACATCACCGGTTTTCCAGAAGCTACAGCTTCTTCAGGGGTAGAAATTTTTGGATCAGCCATTACCACTACCGGAATTTCCCGGCCTTCCAGACTGGTACCCATCGATTCTACGTGCACCAAATCAGATTTTGACTGTACTGATTCGATGTATTGCATTACTTCGGCATATAGTGAAGTACGGGCATATTGAGTTTTTTCCGGAACCGTGAGCAGGTCTTCTGACCATTGCGCATAAGCTGAAATCGTGACCAGGCTAAATAGAAGAAGAGCAATAAAATGTTTCATTAGTATGAATTGAATTCGGCAAAGTATAAAGAAATGAAGTGTAAAGAGGTTTAAAGAAATTTTGGAAACAAACACCCTAGTTTTGCCAAACCCTCACCTTAGGTTTTAGCATCAAAATGCGATCCACATTCATTATCAATCAAGAGATATTTTGGGAAACCTAACAAGAGATAACATGACTAAACTATTCCCCATTCTTTTAATCCTTCTTATCAGCTGTACTTCTGAAAGTTCTCAGGACTTTGTTGAATCAGAATATTCCGGAGTGTTTACAAGAGTAAGCCTTGATGGAGCTCACATTCCCTCAACCGTATTTTTAACTCTAAAAAACGGAACATTCACAGGAACCAGCTCTTCTAGTAATTACCCTGCGATATGCACCGGTAACTATGAGATTAACGATTCCAAGATACTCTTCACCAACTCTTGCGCATTCACCGCAGATTTTGACTGGCGTCTTATTCTGAGTGGTGAATTTGACTATGAAGTAGATGGCGATAACCTGAAAATCTCAAGAAGCTACGATTCTAAAACTTTTGATCAGTATAGCCTGACAAGAGAGTGAGCATAAGGTGTTAGAGTTAGAGAGGATTGAAAATTGTTAATTAATCAATTGATAATTTTCAATTTTCCTCCACCCACTCTTCCACATCACTAACGACTTCTGCAAAGGTAATTCCTTCTCCGGATTTGTTTAGAGATGCCTCGTACTCAACCGGAGCATCAGAATCTCTCATAATCAACTGAGTTGCCAAGGTATTAGTAATGTGCTGTTGGATCACTCTTTTTAAAGGGCGAGCTCCATATACAGGATCATATCCACGGGCAGCCAGCCAATCTTTCACCGAATCTGGAATCGCGAGTCTAACCTTGTTCTTCTCCAGTAACTGGTGAACTCTTTTTAGTTGTATGTCCACAATCTGGCGAATGTGTTCCTTTCCTAAAGGATGGAATACAATGATATCATCTACCCTGTTCAGGAATTCCGGGCGAATGGTCAGCTTAAGCTGGTCAATCAACTGCTGCTGGAGCTTTTCATATTGCTCATCACTCAGCTCTCCCTTGCTCTTCTCCATTTCGTTCACAATCAAATGAGACCCAATATTGGAGGTCATAATAATGATAGTATTCTTGAAATCGACGGTCACTCCTTTGTTATCGGTGAGCCTTCCCTCGTCTAGCACCTGGAGCAGGATATTAAATACATCCGGGTGTGCTTTTTCGATTTCATCCAGCAAAATCACTGAATAGGGATGTCTTCGAGCTGCTTCGGTAAGCTGTCCACCTTCATCATAACCCACATAGCCCGGAGGGGGACCAATCAGCCGGCTTACACTATGCTTTTCCATGTACTCGCTCATATCAATCCGAATCATGGCATTCGCATCATTGAATAAAAACTCAGCCAATGAACGGGCCAATTCCGTTTTACCTACTCCAGTTGAACCCAAGAAGAAGAAAGAACCGATAGGCCGGTCTTCATCTTGTAATCCAGCCCTGGAACGACGAACAGCATTAGCTATCGCTTCAATCCCTTTATCCTGGCCGATGACCCTCTTGTGAAGTTCTTCTTCCAGTAATAGCAACTTTTGACGTTCGCTTTCGAGCATACGTTTTACTGGAATGCCTGTCCACCGAGCGACAATGTCAGCAATGTCTTCTCCGTCCACTTCCTCTTTGAGCAATGCTTTTCGCTCCTGCATTTCATCTAACTGAACTTTTGCTGCTTCAAGATCTCTTTCTAACTGAGTAATGGTTCCATAACGAAGCTCCGCAACCTTCTCATAATCTCCAGAGCGTTCAGCTTTGTCCGCTTCATTCCTGGTAGTCTCTATGGCTTGTTTAAGTTCACGCGCTTTTTGAATGAGATCACGTTCCTGTTCCCACTGAACGCGCATGCTGTTTCGCTCTTCCTCTAAATTAGCCAGCTCTTTTTCAATCCCTTTGATTTTGGACTGGTCTTTTTCTCGTTTCAAAGCTTCTCTTTCAATTTCCAACTGTCTGATCTGACGCTCTATTCCGTCCAGTTCTTCCGGGAGAGAGTCTATCTGTAATCGTAACCTGGAAGCAGCTTCATCAATAAGGTCAATAGCTTTATCCGGAAGAAAGCGATCGGAGATATAACGATGGGAAAGCTCAGCGGCTGCGGTAATGGCGGCGTCAGTAATTCTTACCCCATGGTGCACCTCATAACGCTCCTGTAATCCACGAAGAATGGAAACGGTATCTTCTACTGATGGTTCTCCAACTAACACCGTTTGTAATCGGCGCTCAAGTGCTTTGTCCTTTTCAATATATTTTCGGTATTCATCCAGAGTTGTGGCACCGATCGCATGCATCTCTCCCCTGGCTAGCGCCGGCTTCAAGATATTAGCTGCATCCATGGAGCCTTCTGCCGAACCTGCTCCAACCAATGTGTGGATTTCATCAATGAAGAGAATGAGTTCTCCATCCGATTCCGTCACCTCTTTAACTACCGCTTTTAGGCGTTCCTCAAATTCTCCTCTAAATTTGGTTCCTGCTACAAGAGCGCCCATATCCAACGCCACAATACGCTTTGATTTAAGACCTTCCGGTACATCCCCTCTTACAATACGAAGTGCCATGCCTTCGGCAATAGCTGTTTTACCTACCCCTGGTTCACCGATTAGTACCGGGTTGTTTTTGGTACGACGAGTAAGGATTTGCATTACCCTTCGTATTTCCTGGTCTCTACCAATTACGGGATCTAGTTTATTTTTCTCCGCTAGTTCGTTCAAGTCCCGCGCATATCTTTTTAGTGCTCCATAGCGGCTTTCTGCATTTGGGTCATCTACTGTTTGCCCTCCACGAACGTCGTTCAGTACTTTTAGGATATTATCTTTGGTTACCCCTTGATCATTTAATACATCGGCGATCTCCCCTTTGGTTTGAACCAACCCTAACAACACATGTTCTGAGCTGATGTACTCGTCTCCCAAAGCTGTCGATTCTTTTTGTGCTAAATCAAACGCTTCTTTTGCAAGCGGTGATAGATACTGACCGGATACCGATGCTCCCTGAACCTTAGGAAGCTTTTGAAGAATGGAGTCGGTGGTCACTTCTACTACCTTGAAGCTTGCACCTAACTTGTTAAGTAATGTGATTACGATATTATCGGCATCGATTAAAAATGCCTTTAACACATGAGCTGGCTCCAAGGCCTGGTTATTCTCCGATTGGGCTAATTCCAGTGCTTTTTGAATGGTCTCCTGAGCCTTAAGAGTGAATTTATTTAAATTCATAGTGTTCGATCTTTACTTCTTTTTTCCATTATTAATGTCTAAAATCATGCCCGGATTGAGCCTCTGACGGAATTGCAGTATCCTACTTTATGACTCCTACACTTTCTGAACTTCCAGAGCTTTTTTATTCATCAGATACCGGCAAACCTATTGAGCGCTGCCTTGTTTGCGGGAAATACCTGTTGGATAATGAAGAGTATATCATAGAAAAAGCATTTACAAATTATCCGGGTATTAGTACCCAGGATTTAGTTTGGGAATTTGCCATTTGTATGGACTGTATGCATGAACAAATGAAGGAATACTCGGAAGAATCTGAACAGAAAATGGCAGAATACTTTCAAGCTAACCTGGACTTTTCTCATCAAAATGAATTGCGAAGTAGTAATGAGTTCGATGTAGAAAAATGGCTCTCCAAATGTATGATTAAAGGAACTCCCATTGAAGAATGTGCACAGTACCAAATTAGCACTCAATGTGTTGGCACTATGATGGTCTTCGATCGAACTCCTATGATGATCTCAGGAAAAGCCATAGATGAAATCATTCAATTAATGAGTAATGAAACACTTGGCTTCTTTAATGATTTTAGAGACCACTACTTCCCTCCTCCTGAAGACTTGAGTCCTTTGTTTAGGGATAAGGATTTTGTACTGATTTGATTCCTAACCTATCTTAGTCATCCCGGACTTGATCCGGGATCTGAAAAGGTAAAATCGTTGATCAAGAGGTACTTATTGCAAGAGTATCCCCTTACAGATCCCGCATCGGAGTGCGGGATGACGATAAAAAAGTAAGGATGTGGTCTGGGATGACCATAGAGATCAAAAAAAGCCCAGATCATGTCATGACCTGGGCCTTGGCTTTTTCGGGGTACAATAAAATGTTTAATTCCTTAGAGTCTAAACGCGATAAATTGTTTCTGATTATTACGCTCGACAGTTAACAACACTGCTTCATCGCCTTTGTTAACGCTCTTTTCAATCTCTTCGTAGAACTGTTCAGCGGTAGTGACCTTCTTTCTTTTTACTGCTGAAATTACATCGCCTCTTTCCAGTCCACGTTCAAACGCATTACTAGATTCTTTGATTTCCGTAACAACAACTCCCTCTGCATCATTCTTTAGATTCAGCTGTCGCTGTATCTCTGGAGAAATACCTGTTACTCTGAAACCCAGTTTTTCATAAATGTCCTCGCCACCTGACGTATTTGAAGCTGTTTCTTCTCCTGGTCGCGTCCCTAAAGTTACGGTAATTTTCTTCTCACTTCCATCTCTAATAACAATAAGATCAACTTTTTTACCAGGTTTAAAACTTGCAATCAATGTGCGGAACGCATTCGCATCTCCGGAGTTCAAAGATTCTCCATTTACTGCAACGATAATATCTTCTTCCAGCAGTCCGGATTTTTCTGCTGGGGTATCTTCTTCAACACTGGCCACTAGAATACCTCGCACATTATCAAGCCCAAGTGCTTCAGCCATAACCTGGTCTACATCAGCTGGTAAGATTCCCAGATAACCTCGAGAAACTGCTCCATCGTCAATGAGATCTTCCATGATTCTTTTTGCAAGATTGACTGGGATTGCAAATCCAATTCCATCATTACCACCTGATCGTGAAGCGATAGCCGTATTGATCCCAACCAGCTCTCCATTCATATCAATAAGCGCTCCCCCTGAATTTCCTGGGTTGATAGCTGCATCAGTCTGGATATAATCTCCATATACTGTAAGGTTATTCAATGACCTACCTCTTGCGCTTACGATCCCAAAAGAAACGGTGTGCGCTAAATCCTGGCTTAAAGGACTACCTATAGCCAATACAAAAGAACCTACTTTCGCATTGTCACTATCACCTAGCATTACTACTGGTAGATTATCCACCTCAACTCTTAATACAGCGATATCTGTAGCCGGATCAGCTCCAATCAATTCAGCTGCTACTTCATCTCCATTATATAACTGGATTTTGATTTCGTCTGTGTCATCGATTACATGGTTGTTGGTGAGTATATACCCTTCTTCCGAAACAATGACTCCAGACCCTAATCCGCGTCGGACATATTCCCTCGTTTGACCATCCTGACTGTTCGGGTTTCTGAAAAACATCGAGAATGGATCTCTAAACTGAACTTGTTGAGTCTTCTCAGTAGTAATAGTTACTACTGCAGGATTCGTTTTCTCAGCTATATCTACAATAGCCTCGTTTAAATCCATTAGGGTGGCTACCGACCTGTTTTCTGATTTTGTCACTTCGGTATCATAATCAGGTAAAGAAACCCGATTATTCCCTGTTAAAGCATTCATTCCCAATAAAACGATAATCGCGGCTGCTACTCCGAAAGTATTTCTTACAGCTGTGTTCATGACTTAAATTTTGATGATAGTTTTAGTTTTGAGCTACAACGCTTTCTGGGTCAAAAATTGTACAAGCTTTACAATTTGTAACCATTAAAAGAGCCGAAGCCTTTTCAGGGGCTCCGGCTTCCTTAACCTAAAATCGGATTGTTATCCAATCTCGATTTGCTTCTTCGCTTCTTCTTCACTCTTGTTAATAGTGATTGAAAGGATTCCTGCATCATATTTAGCGGAAATACTACTTTCATCTATAGAATCAGGCAGGTAGAATGACCGGCTGAATTTGCCGTACTGAGTTTCTACTCTGTGAAAGTTTTTGCCTTCTTCTTTATTCTCGAATTTGCGCTCTCCGCTTATCGTTAATCTTCCTTTTTCAAGGTCAACAGAGATGTCTTCTTTCTTAAGGCCCGGAAGTTCAACTGATACTTCGAACTGTGTTTCTGTTTCAGAAACATCTACGCTGGGCATAAAGTTATCTCTCCGGTACGCAGGAGTTTTATGATTGAAGAATTCATCAACGATGTCGTTGAAGTTTCTTGAAAATAGATCCGATGACGGACGTGTATATTTAATAAGTGCCATAATTAACCTCTTTTGAGTGTTTAATATTAATTCAAATTCGCAGAGGGTTTTGCAATGGATATGCCAAGGGCTTTTAAGCAGGCTCGCCTGACACGACGTCAAAACCGAAATGAAGAAATTTCAGCACTATTTTTTGGGAATAGAAAGGTTGACAGCGAGGGTTTGCCTCATCGTCAGTGACTGGAAATTATGACAGAGAAAAGTTCAGGTATTATAAATAACTCTGCTTCCACTCTTTGGAAACCAGAAAGGCCATCTCAAGAGATTGCTCATAATTCAACCTTGGATCACAGAAGGTCTCATAATTATTATCTAATTCTTCTTCATCCAATCCTTTGGCTCCACCAACACATTCGGTCACATTATCTCCGGTAAGTTCGAGGTGAACGCTGCCCAGGTAACTTCCTTCTGAACGATGGATAGCGAAAGCCGATTTTATTTCATCCAGGATGTGATCGAAGTTTCGGGTCTTATAATTATTTGAAGAAGAAAAGGTATTTCCATGCATAGGATCAGAACTCCAGACTACCGGGAATCCCTCTCTGCGCACTGCCTGTATCAGCTTAGGAAGCTCTTCTTCAACTAAAGCTTTCCCAAATCTTGTGATCAATACGATCTTACCTGCTTCGTGAGTTGGATTGAGCGTTTCAATTAGTCGAAGCGTATCATCTATGGTATAAGGAGGCCCCACTTTTACGCCAATCGGGTTTGCAATCCCTTTTAGATATTCTACATGAGCACCGTCAAGATCTCTTGTTCTATTTCCAAGCCATACTAAATGAGAACTCAGGTTATAGAAATCTGTTTTTCGTGGCACTTTTCTGGTTTGAGCAGAATCATAATAGAGGTTCAGAGCCTCATGCGAGGTATAAATATCTACTTTTTGGAACGATGAAAAACGATCAGGGGCAATAGCATCTACAAATTTAACGGCCTTGGTAATCGAGTCTACCATCGCCTCGTACTCTTTGTAGTACTCGTTATTCTTCATGAAATCTAATTCCCATTGCTCAGGATGATGCAAATCGGCAAAACCTTCATCCGCGAGAGCTCTCACAAAATTGAGCGTCAATCCGGCTTTATGATACCCTTCTATTAACCGGGAAGGATCAGGCAATCGCGCTTCCTTATTAGCTTCATACCCATTAATTAAATCACCGCGATAATTATGGATGGTTTGTCCATTTACTTCCTCAAAGCTCTGAGAACGAGGCTTTGCATATTGACCAGCTATTCTTCCCAACCGAATGACAGGAACGCCCATCTCATGAATCAGGATGAAACTCGTTTGAAGTAATACTTTAACAGTATTGACTATTTTTGATGACGTGGTATGATTAAAACTCTCCGCACAATCACCGGCATGTAATAAAAAAGCTTTTCCTGCTGAAACCAGAGCAAGTTTATTCTTCAGTGCTTCAATTTCCCATGAAGTAACAAGTGGTGGTAAATTTTTGAGGGTATTAAAATGCTCTTTTAATAATCCATTATCTGGATATTCGGGAAGCTGTTTTACTGGTTTTTCTAACCAACTTATGGGGTTCCAGTCTTTTTCTAAGGTTTCTGCCATGCTGTGAGTGATTTTGAACCCGCAAATCTACGCTTTTTTTGGGAAAGCCTTTAAAAAAAACTAAGTGCTTAAGTTTCTTCGAATCTTATATATTCACCGTGCTAACAGAATAAAAATGCTCGAAACAAAACCAAAGATTCTTGTCGTTGATGACTACCCCGCACTGGTAACCATCATTAGGCACAAATTGATACAGAAGGGGTACGATGTAATCACTGCTCAGAATGGTAAAGATGCTCTGGAACTGGTAGAGACCGAATATCCTGATATTGTGATTTCTGATGTAGAAATGCCATTAATGAATGGCTATGAGCTTTGCAATGCGATTAAAACAAATCCTACCCTTCGAACGATTCCCGTAATCCTGGTTACCTCCAGAATTGAGGCAACCAGCCTTATGAAAGGCATAGAGGCCGGAGCTGATAACTATCTCACAAAGCCCTATGACGATGATACCTTATTCTCAAAAATTAGTGAGCTTTTGAGTAATCCGGTTGCTGTTTCTCAGGTAAATGAGACCGCAACGGTTACTATTGAAGGGAATCAATACCATGTAAAAGCAGATTTCTCTCATTTAGTAAGCCTCTTAGTTTCGACCTATAAAAACACCCTTGGGCAAAACACCCGTCTGGAAAGGATGCAATCTGGGCTAAATGCTGCAAACCAGGAATTGGAGCTTACAAAAAAAGAGCATGAAGACCTCCTGCAGAATATTTTCCCAAAAAAGATCGCTGACAGCCTCCTGGCTTATGGCACGGTAGCTCCTGAGCGATATGAGGATGCTACCTTTATGTTTACAGATTTTGAAGACTTCAGCAAGATTGTACCTGACCTTTCTCCTGAAAAGCTGATTGAAAGCCTGAGTTTCTATTTTGACAAGTTTGATGATTTCATCTCACAGCATAATCTTATCAAAATTAAAACGATTGGGGATAGCTACATGGCAGCTGGTGGTATTCCGGAGCGAAACAAAACCCACCCAATAGATACGGCTCTAGCAGCACTAAAAATGAAATTCTTTGTCTCTAACCTGAAGGATTCTTTACCAGAGAATATTCCCTATTTCCCACTCAGAATTGGAATTAATACAGGGCAGTCGGTAGTAGGAGTAATTGGTAAACGACGGTTTGCCTACGATGTATGGGGAGCAGCCGTTAATCTGGCTTCTCGAATGGAGCAAAACTCAGAAAACGATTCTATCAATATCTCACAGGATACTTATGATAGAATCAAAGATTTTTTCGAATGTGAACCGAGAGGCGAAATTGAAGCAAAGAATATTGGGAAGGTTCCAATGTATTTCCTCAATCGTATTAAACCAGAGCTTTCAGAAGATAGTGAAGGCCTCATCCCAAACAGGCTTTTCATTCGTGATTATAACTTCCTTGCTAAAGGTACTCCAGCCTAAAATTTTTCAGCAAAGGAATGAAGGTTTTTTGAGCCCGGTTCTTTAACTTCATTGGTTTAATTTCTGAGGAAATCCAAAGTGCAGGAATACATTGTAGTTAAAGGTGCTCGCGAGCATAACCTTAAGAATTTTGATATTGATATCCCGAGAGATCAGCTAGTTGTCATTACTGGTCTTTCTGGTTCAGGTAAGTCATCCCTGGCTTTTGATACCATTTATGCAGAAGGTCAACGACGCTTCCTCGAATCTCTTTCTGCATACGCACGACAATTTTTGGGAATGATGGAGCGCCCTGCTGTCGATTTTATTGACGGGCTTTCACCTGTAATTTCAATCGATCAAAAGACTACAAACAGGAACCCTCGTTCAACTGTTGGAACCGTAACAGAAATTTATGACTTCCTTCGACTTCTCTATGCACGAATAGGAACGCCTTATTCCTACATAAGCGGAAATAAAATGGAAAAGCAAACTGCAGATCAGGTAGTAGCTGCAGTAATGGACATGCCAAAGGGAACCAAGGCATATTGCCTTGCTCCTGTTGTTCGAGGCCGTAAAGGGCATTATCGAGAACTTTTTGAACAAACTATAAAGCAAGGATTTGTCAGTGCCAGAATTGATGGAGAGTTTACTGAGCTTACTGATGGCTTACAGGTTGATAGATACAAAACGCATAATATAGAAGTTGTAGTAGATCGCTTTGTGATCTCCGCTAAAAGTGAAAAAAGAATCGCTGATAGCATCCGGTTGGCCCTGGAAATGGCTGATGGGAATGTCATCCTTTCGGTACAACAGGAGGATGGTAATTACAAGGACCGGCTTTTCTCTCAAAAACTCTTCGATCTTGAAAGCGGTTTGGCATACGAAGACCCCGCTCCAAATCTTTTTTCATTTAACTCACCCTATGGAGCTTGCAAAAAATGTGATGGATTAGGTTATACCTATGACGTAAGCTGGGAATTGCTAGTACCCAACGAGTCTCAAACTGTAACGGAAGGAGGAATCCGGTATTTAGGGCCTCCAAGAGATATTTTTGTATTTAAACAGCTTCGAGCCGTACTAGAGAGTTTTGGATTGGACTTCGATACTCCACTAAAAAAGTATCCTGAAGAAGCACGAACCATGCTTATGCTTGGAAGTGGTGATCAAAAATTTGGGGTGAGCTATGATTTTAAGGATAGCTCTGTTACCTACCAGCATAAATTTGAAGGGCTTCGGCAGATAATTATTGAGCAATACGAAAACAGTAAGTCTCCAAAGCAACGAGAAAAGGCTAAAGCATTTATGAGCAAAGTAGTCTGCCCAACATGTAATGGTGGCAGACTGAACCAGGAAGCTCTTTCTTATAAAATTGATGGGTATAATATCCATGATTTAGTGAAACTGGATATACAGGGATTACGGGATGTGCTCTACTCTATTAATCTTACTAAAAGACAACAATTAATAGGTAACCAGGTACTTAAAGAGATTAGGGATCGTCTGGATTTCCTTCTTAATGTAGGCTTGAACTACTTGAACCTTGACCGTGAAGCCCAAACTCTTAGTGGCGGAGAGGCTCAGCGTATTCGGTTGGCTACCCAAATAGGCACCCAGTTGGTGGGGGTATTATATATCCTGGATGAACCAAGTATAGGCCTGCATCAAAGAGATAATATCAAGCTCATAAAGTCACTGGAAACGCTCCGGGATTTGGGGAATAGTGTGATTGTTGTGGAGCATGATCGCGAGACTATCGAGCATGCCGATTTTGTGGTTGATCTCGGTCCTGGAGCAGGGGTTCATGGCGGCCATATTGTATCTTCAGGCACTCCTGATGAGCTCAAGCAAGATTCCATGACGGCTCGCTTCCTGCGAGATGATGAGATCATTGAGTTACCTTCTAAATACAGAAAGGGAAATGGGAAGAATATCACTATCAAAAATGCCAGGGGCCATAACCTTAAGAATGTGGACATCTCATTCCCTCTGGGTAAGTTTATTTCAGTAACTGGGGTAAGTGGAAGCGGAAAGAGTTCGTTGATCAATCAAACCCTGGTTCCCATCCTTTCCAATCACTTTTATAAATCAAAAAGTGTCCCTCTCCCTTACGACACAGTTAAAGGGCTGGATAACATTGATAAGATCATTTCTATTGACCAAAGCCCGATTGGCAGAACCCCTCGCTCTAATCCCGGTACCTACACCAAAGTATTCGACCACATCAGAAGGTTATTTTCTGAGCTTCCAGAAGCAAAAATTCGAGGATATGACCAGGGACGCTTCTCCTTCAATGTGAAAGGGGGACGATGTGAAACCTGTCAGGGTGATGGCGTGCGCAAAATCGAGATGAATTTCTTACCGGATGTGTATGTGACTTGCGAAACCTGTAATGGAAACCGGTACAACCGGGAGACCCTGGAGATTTACTACAAAAAGAAGAATATCTCTGATGTACTAAATATGCCTATTAGTGAAGCTGCAGAATTTTTCGATGCTCAGCCTACTATATCCAGGATACTCTCCACACTTAATTCCGTCGGACTTGGCTATTTAACCCTGGGCCAATCCAGTACTACTCTTTCCGGTGGAGAAGCTCAACGAATAAAACTAGCCCGTGAGCTTTCTAAGATTGGAACTGGTGATACCCTATATGTAATGGACGAACCCACTACCGGCCTCCATTTTCAGGATGTTCGAATGCTGATAGATGTAATCCAACAGTTGGTGGATAAAGGAAATACCGTAATGGTGATCGAGCATAATCTGGATTTGATTAAAGCAGCTGACTGGATTATTGACCTTGGTCCTGAAGGGGGGCGTGGAGGTGGCCAAATCATAGCTCAGGGAACCCCCAAAAAACTAGCTACTCATAAGAGCTCTGAAACCGGGAAATTCTTAAAACAAGAGTTTGATCGATTGAATAAACACGAGAGTGTCACCTAGTTTGGAACTAAAATCATTTTCATCGTAACCGTTGATAATTGGGAATCGAGTTAGCTATCTTATAAGTCTGATGAAATTCTTTAGATCATATAAAACTCATCTGTTCAGCTTTGCGCTGCTGATTGTAGGAATCACCCTGCATTATTTAAAACCAGTAGACAGCAAAACCGATCATAGTGCATTCACAAACTGGTTGGAGTCTCACCTCAAGCAGGACAATAGCACACTCTCGGATGAACTTGAAAAGCTTTCCAGTAAACAAACTGAACTTCAGGAAGTAATTAGAGAAGCTTCTGAACTGGTTGCTTCCAACTATGATGAGTTTAAACTACCGATTTCAGACGATGGCGAACAGTCTTCCGAGAAGGCTTATCAGCAGATCATTACTGCCTGGGAGCACTATCAGACTTCTGGTAACGAAATGGGTAATGCCGTTTTCGTTCAGAATATTAAGTCTCATACCATACTTCCTGTTGATGGCAGTATGTTCTCTAAAGCCATCCAAAAGGATCAAACACATATTGATTTCGATCGACCAATTCAGGTTGAGCACTTAGAGTCATCGATTTCAAAATCACATATTCTCTCCCCTCTTAAAAGCGGGACCGCCATAGGCGCTCCTTAGCAATTCTCAATGGTTCAATGTTCAATGAGCCAAGTTAACCACTCCTACTTTTTAAACTATTCAGGTTAAGGCAATCGCCTCTAAACCATTCTTAATTGAAACATTCTTAATTACCTAATTGAAAAATTATGCAAGGCAACGGATTTAAAATCTTATTGATTGTTGGGTTCCTGGCTTATTTCCTGTATGAGCTTTCTCCTACACTAATATGGAACCTTGAGCAAAAGCAAATATCAGAAATGACTGCTCCTGAAGCAGAAATTTATGAACAAGAAAACGCCGAAAAACTTTCTAATATTCGTGACCAAATACTATCACTAGGTCTGGATTTACAAGGCGGGATGCACGTAACTCTTGAAGTTGGTACTCCTCAACTTATTCTAGAATTAGCCGGAGAAGATAGAGACGAACTCCTGACCCAAGTTATAACAATTGCCCAGCAAAATGCTGAAGCAAATAACACGGATTTTATCGATGAAATGGTGGTAGAATTTGAGTCTCGTGACCCAAATGCCCGCTTAAGTAGATATTACAGAAGCGATTCAGATAATATTACCCGCCGATCTACAAATGAGGAGGTGGTAGTTTATCTAAAAAATCAGCGTGATTCTGCTTTAGATCGGGCTATCGAGATCGTACGTACCCGTGTTGACCGTTATGGGGTATCTGAACCTTCGATTGTGAAGCAGGGAACAACCAGGATTATTGCTGAGCTCCCAGGTGTGTCTGATGAGCAGCGAGTATTTGACCTTCTAAAAGGAACAGCACGACTTGAATTCCGAACCGGAGCAGATGCTCAGGACTTCACGAATTTCCGTACCAGCGCTATTCAATATTACGATGTAGTACCAGATACCTCTTCTGATAGTCTTTCTCAACCAATTACGACCAATGAACTGGTTGATAGACTTGGATTCGTTCAACAGCAAAGCGCATACATCTTTGGGTATGCTTCTGCTGAAGATACTGCTGCCGTAATGGCTCTTTTAAATGCTCCAGAAGTACAACAAATGATGCCGAGAAATACCACCGTTCTTTGGGGATCAAACCCGGTAACATTTACCGATGGCCTCGAGCAGTACACGTTATTTGGGGTGAGCACTGATGTTGAACTAACTGGTGAAGTTATTGAAGAAGCAAGTATCCAGTTCGACCCAACAACGAACATACCAGAAGTTGCAATGGGTATGAATTCGGAAGGTGCTCGTATTTGGGGACGTGTAACTGGTGCAAATATTGGTAAGCCAGTAGCAATTGTACTAGATAATTATGTGGTTTCTTATCCAAATGTAATTGGTAAGATTTCTGGTGGGCGTTCTTCCATCACCGGATTGGAAAGTGTGGAAGAAGCGGAAGATTTGGTAAATATCTTAATGTCAGGAGCACTTCCTGCACCTCTTGAAATTATAGGTAGCCGTACCGTAGGAGCAACGTTAGGTGAAGCTTCAATCAGAGCCGGTTTGAACTCTATTATCGTCGGCTTAAGTATTGTTGCCATTTTTATGATTGTGTATTACCAAAAAGGTGGAGCAGTTGCTGATATCGCCCTTACACTTAATATTGTATTCATTTTAGGAGTACTTGCCAGTTTTGGAGCCGTATTAACTCTGCCCGGTATGGCAGGTATTGTGTTAACCATTGGTATGGCGGTAGATGCCAACGTTCTGATTTTCGATAGGATTAGAGAGGAACAGCGCTCAGGAAAAACTATGAAAGCAGCGATCTCTTCTGGTTATTCAAATGCCATGAGCGCCATCATTGATGCGAACGTGACCACAGGTTTTGTGGCCATCATCCTGTTGAGCTTTGGTGTGGGACCAATCAAAGGTTTTGCGGTTACCCTGCTAGCTGGTATTGCATGTTCACTATTCAGTGCCATTGTAATCACAAGGGTAGTAATCGACTATTTAACCAGAAACAAAGCCGAAGCAGTGAGCTTTGGATAAGCCGAAAAGAAATTTAAACGATTTAATAGGAATACATTATGAGATGGTTTGAAACACCAACCTTTAATTTTGTAGGCAATCGTAAAACGGCCTACATAGTTTCTGCAATTTTAATGATCGCTTCTATCGGAGCCATTGTTAGTAAGGGCCTGCAATATGGTATCGACTTTAAGGGTGGAAGTGAATTTGTTTACAAATTCTCTGAACCTGTAAACACGGTAGAACTTCGAAGTCTGCTTACGGGACCTCTTGGTTCAGCTCCAGAAACAAAACTTTTTGGTAGCGATGTAGAAGTACTTATTCGTACCGACAATGCCGGTACAAAAGAAGAAGTTCAGGTACTTATCGAAGATGTCTTCGATTCAGAACTCTCTGGAATTACTTACGAATCTGAATCTGGGAACTATATAAGCCCAAGGTTTGGAGAAGACTTGAAATCCGGCGCCATGCAATCAGTGATCTATGCGATCGCAATTATTTTCGTTTACATCCTGATTCGCTTCCGAAACTGGACCTTCTCAGCAGGAGCGGTTGCAGCACTTGTTCATGACGTAACGATTACTCTCGGTATCTTTACCATTTTGAATGAGTTCGTATCGTTTAGCCTGCTGATTGACCAAAACATTATTGCGGCATTCCTGACTATTGTGGGTTACTCGCTCAACGATACCGTGGTTGTATTCGACCGTATCCGGGAAAACAGTATCGTTCATAAAGGAATGGAATACTTCCCTATGATTAATAAGAGTCTTAATGATACATTAAGCCGTACTGTTATTACTTCGGTAACAACCTTGTTTGTGGTGCTCGTGCTGTTTATTTTCGGCGGTGAGGTGTTGAAAGGATTATCTTTTGCCCTTATAATCGGTGTAGTTCTCGGTACGTACAGCTCATTATTTGTGGCGAGTCCGTTGGTACTGGAACTCGACAAACGTACCCGAAAAACTAAATAAGAATTTAAAGAGGAACTTATGAGCTTTAAAACATCAGAACGCTACGGCAGTGTTGTTATCGAATTTAAAGGTAACGTAATGGGTGGACCCGACGCGGTTAGCCTCAACGAAAAACTTCATGAGCTTATCGATGCCGGTAAAACCAACATTGTGGTTGATCTGAGCAAAGTTAAATTCATGAATTCTTCAGGTCTTGGAATGCTGATCGGTGCCCTAACTACCATGAGAAAGTCAGGTGGTGATCTTCGCATTGCTAACGCAACCGACAAAATCCAAAGCTTGCTCGTAGTAACCAAGTTGATCACCGTCTTCAAACACTACAATTCAGTGGAAGAAGCTGTTAATTCCTTCAATGAAGGTTAAGCGATCAAACACATAAACTTTACAGGGGTGTAGAGTACTACACCCCTTTTTTATTGCAAATTATTGACATAATGGCCATTCGCGTAGTAATTGGCGCCCAATGGGGCGATGAAGGAAAAGGAAAGATTGTTGACTTATTAAGTGATAAAGCAGATTACGTAGCCCGTTTCCAGGGCGGAGCTAATGCTGGTCACACCCTCAAATTCGATGACAAAGAGGTAGTACTCCACTTGGTACCATCCGGTATCTTTAATGGAGATGCTAACTGCATCATTGGAAATGGAGTCGTTATTGATCCTATTGCCCTTGTAAAAGAACTCGAAGGGGTAAAAGCCATGGGCTTTTCCTTGGAAAATCGATTCTTTATCAGCCAGACTGCGCATGTGATTCTTCCTTATCATAAAATCCTGGATCAGCTCAAAGAAAAACGCCGTGCCAAAGATGCCATTGGTACTACCGGACGTGGAATCGGCCCGGCCTATGTAAGTAAAGTTGCTCGTATTGGCATCCGGATGATTGATCTTCTGGATAAAACCGTACTCAGGAAAAAAATTGACCAGAATATCCTGGATATCAATTACGCACTGGAAAACCTGTATAAAGAACCAGTTCTCGATGCCGATGACTTAATGGCCGAACTCGAACCAGCCATTAATACGCTCAGTCCTTTTATTTGCAATACCTCCAATATGCTTCATGAAGCTATTGAATCCGGAGAGCAAATCTTATTAGAAGGTGCGCAGGGGTGCTTATTGGATGTAGATCATGGAACTTACCCATTTGTAACTTCCTCTTCTCCTACTTCCGGAGGAGCTTGTACAGGAACCGGTGTTCCTCCAACCGCGATTACCCACGTTATGGGAATCACCAAAGCCTATTGTACTCGCGTTGGAAATGGCCCCTTCCCTACTGAACTGGAAGATGAAACCGGGGAAGAGCTTCGTAAAAAGGGCCATGAATTTGGCGCAACCACCGGCAGACCACGACGCTGCGGCTGGCTGGATTTGGTCGCTCTCAAATATGCCGTTCGAATAAATGGCATGAACGAACTTACCCTCACCAAAATGGATGTAATGGACGGCTTTGAGGAAATTAAGGTCTGCACCAGTTACAAAGTTGATGGAGAAGAAACCACGGTATTCCCACTCTGCCTGGACGAAGTAGAAAATGTAGAACCGGTGTACACTACCCTACCGGGATGGGATAAAGACATCTCTGGAATGACCAACTGGGAAGAACTCCCCGACACCGCCAAATCCTACATTAACTTTGTGGAAGAGTATTTAGATGTGAAGTTCACCATCATCTCTACCGGCCCAAAAAGGTCTGAGACGATTATTCGGTAAGCAAACCACTTCCTGCTTCCTTTAATCGTCACCCCGGGCTTGATCCGGGGTCTGTAGAGCCCAATACAGTAGAAAAAGTTTCTTTATCTGAACAATGCTCCTACCCTTTACAGATGCTGAAACAAGCCCGCCTTCAGTAGCATACTTGCGGAGGACAGGTTCAGCATGACTTAGATATTGATTACCCGAAACTAGTTCAAGCGTCCGCTTGGACTAAGTTACCCCACACAAGCGGACGCTTGCGCTAGTTTGGGGAACGACCAAGCTTATGCTCTAAAGTTTTGGTAAGCTTCCTTTTCAAATCTGAGACATTTTCATATTCAGGAGCATTATGAATTGATAAATCAAAGTGCAGTTTTGTTCCTTTTTTTCTTACTAGTATAGGTCTTTTACCCTCAGAATGAGCATATCCAATCTCATAATAAACATTTGGCCTCTCGCCAGTTAGATCAGCAATAATTATTTCAGAGGTCTTAATTTTATTAAGAATTACATCTGTGATCTTATCTTGGTGCTCAATCTCGTCTGCTCTAACTGCTTCCAAACTAAACTTCTGACAAACATCCTTAATAGCATTGAGTATATCTTCTAAATCAGGATTTTTTGGATCAATCTGCATCAGAATAAAAACACTACCCTTTACAGTCTCATCTTGGTTGGTTTTTTGCATCGGAATATCCTGATACTTCTTTCCTCTAATTCTTCCTTTTCGTTTACTTGATAAATACTCGTGCTCAAAAATAACCTCCAATTCTTTTTCAACGGAAATAAAACTTTTGAACTTTCTAATTCCATGTAAAGAAATATTAACTCCAAAATCTCTGACCTGACCATCTTGTGTGCTACCAAAGCTTCTCAAAAAACCATTAAGACCGTTAAAGATTAACCTTATTGTTTTACTTAATTCTGCTTCAGGTATATCTACCCTCTCTTTTAGTTCAGCTAATAAATATTTCTCCTTTTTAAGATCTTGCTGAATCAAATTCCCCAATGCACTGATTATTAAATCACAATATGTCAAATACTTACTATCAGGGTTGATCACCCTGATTCCAAGTAAAGTGATTCCATCTGTTCTTACTAAACTTGTGTTTAAATCCTCAGGCATAAAACCATTCGAAAACTTATCGTAATTCACAGAATATATTTCTAGATCGTTATATGAATTTCCCGATTCGAGAATTTCATATGCCTTTTCAAGCCAGATTTGCTCATCTTGATTTGGTTTTAGATTGCTTAACATTTTTTCCATCTATTTCTTGAATATAAGTCACAATTTATCAGCTACTAATGAGAAATAAAATTCCTCACACTCCACCAACAACCCTCTCAACCCCTCAGGAAAAGGCCCCGTCTTAGCTTTATAAGGCTGGAAACTAGTGGATTTGTGCACATTGTGATACCAGTGCTTCGCCCAGATGCCATCTTCGGGTCGGGTGCCGGCTTCCCAATGCAACATATTCTCTTCAAAAGGGATACCTATGTTCTCGCAAATTTCGGTGAGTTTTTGACGGGGATTCATCAACACTTCTTTGGAGTCAATCACCATGGGCTGTTGCCCGATTCCCGTCAGGTATTCCATCAATTCTAAATGTGCAGCATAGCCCACATCTCTCATGGTTGGGTTTGGGATTTGGTGCACAATGGATCGAAGCATGTCATTGGGATCACGGGTAAGAATGACGTTGATCGTGTCTTTCATAAAGCTCCAGTCCAGGTCAACCAGGTGGTGGGTCATATGCTTAAAAAAGACAACCGGGGTATCATAGTCTCCGAAAATGACTTCCTCAATCACCTTTTGTCCGTCATTTTCCTGGTCAGCTATTACTTCTTCTGCTCCTGGGTGGTACTCATGGGCATTGGTTGAGGTTAGGTAATGGGCATAGAGAGGCTCGTCAACTACCGTTGTATCGCTTCGTTGTGCGAAGGAGTACATCAAGGCTGTGGAGATATTACGAGGCCCGCTCCAGATACAGATTCGTTTCATTTTGAATTAAAAATGTAGAATTAAAGATTAAAAATTGGATACCAGCTGGTGCACAATTTTTAATCTTTAATTTTTAATTTTTCATTACCAGAAGCGGATTCAATTTTTCCCTGATATAATTTCTGAAGTAATCCCGTAATCGTTCCGGGGACCGAACCTGAAATAACACGCCCATCAATTTGAGTAACAGGAGTCAGTCCGCCGAAACTCCCAGTCACAAAAGCCTCATCAGCGCCATATACATCAAACAGTGAGAAGTTCTTCTGCAAACATGGGATGTTATTCTCACCACATACTTCAATTACTTTTCCACGGGTAATTCCATTCATACAATACTCCCCAGTAGATGTCCACACTTCTCCATCTTTCACCATAAAAAAGTTGGTAGCATTACAGGTACTCACAAATCCGTGAATATCCAGCATCAATGCTTCATCTGCTCCGGCTTCTAAGGCCTGGATTAATGCCTGCACCTCATGGAGCTTGCTATGACAGTTCAACCTGGGATCTAAGTAATCAGGAGAACCGCGTCTAATAGTACTGGTGAAGAGGGTAATTCCTCTATTTCGAGTCTCGGGATCGGCTTTTTTGTGTTCAGCTATAATCACCACATTAGGTCCTGAAATCGTGAGTCGGGGATCCTGGCTGGGGGTCTTTTTGATTCCACGGGTTATCATAATTCGAACATGAACTCCATCATCCATTTGATTTGCGTCCAGTACCTTTTGAACTGAGACTTTGAGTTCATTCGAAGTCATACCCAGGTCCATGCCTATTGCTTTAGCTCCCTGCCAAAGTCGGCTCATATGTTCCTCCCAAAAAACTAGGGTTCCATGATGGAGCCTTAATCCTTCCCAAACCCCGTCACCTACTAAATAACCACTGTCAAATACAGAGATTTTTGCTTCATTTCGAGGGAAGAGCTCTCCATTAATGGAAATCAGTACTTCTTCGTTTCTAGGGTCGTCAAGAGCGTTATGTGTACCGTGAATCACGTGGAAATTTTGAATTAGTAAATTATGAATGATGAATTAAAGGGTACTAATTCATCATTCATAATTCAAAATTAAACTACTTGCTATCAAGATAGGCTCTAATTGAATCCTTTAATGTCATGAACGTTGTCTTTAACAACTCTTCATCTTCTTCCAGTAGAGTAACCCTGAAACCGAGTAAATCTGAACAAAAAGATGAAATTGGCACCACACATATACCTGTTGCTCCCAGCAAGTAGTAGACGAACCGGGAATCAAGAGATACTCCTTCCACCCAGCCTTCTACCAATTCTTTGATTTTGGGGTTTTCAATGGGAAGAGATTGTGTATCATTTAACGCTCCATCCTTGAATACCATCGTATTATAAAAAGCCCCATAGGTTGGATTGAACGTGAGTTCTGGAATTTCCTGAAGTGTTTCAGAAATAAATCTGCTTCGTTTGCCAATTTTAGCATTTAACTCCTCCCTGTAGGATTCATACTTTGAATCACCAAGGATTTTAGGAATTGCTAACTGTGGAAGTGTTGTAGAGCACACTTCGATCATCTTGGCATCATCAAGGGTTTTACAAAGCCGGTTGAATTCTGAATCGGCTGTTCGGTTATAGCATTCAATCCATCCACAACGAGCACCTGGCCAGGGTAGTTCTTTGGAAATGCCTTTCATAGCTATGCCTGGTACATCTCCTATTATTTCAGAAAGTGCGTAGGCTCTTGCCCCGTTATAAGTAATCTGATTGTAAATCTCGTCAGAAATAAGGAACAGGTTGTATTCTTTGGCCAATTCTACGATTTCATCGAGAATTTCTTTTGGATATACCATCCCGGTCGGGTTATCCGGATTGATAATCAAAATGGCTACAATATTGGGATTGTACTTCACCTTATTCCTAAGGTCTTCCATATCCGGATACCAATGATTTTCTGGATCAAGGCGGTATGTAAGCGGCTGATTATTTGCATGCGCTGCCTCAGCCGATGAGTGCGTTGAGTAAGCGGGAGAAGGACCGATTACCCTGGTCGTAGGCTCCAAATAATGATATAGGGTTGCAATAGCATCTCCGAGACCATTAAAGAAAAGTATATCCTCGGCAGTTATTTGTACTCCACCAAGCGTATTGGTTCGTTTTGCTAAAAATTCACGTGTTTCAGGTACCCCTTTCGAATCACAATAACCATAGGTATTGTCTTCTTTTGCTAACTGGGTAACGATATCCTTAATCCACAATGGAATTTGAGCATTCTTCTGGATGGGGTCTCCAATATTCTCCCAAAATACTTCCGCTCCTTCCGCTTGCAGGAGCTTCGCTTTTTTTACGATTTCACGTATTTCATAGCTGAGCTCTTTCGCTCCATCGCTGAGTAGTTTTTGACGCATAAGTGTAAGTGAGGGCCTCGTTAATCGGCTTGGTATTGAGTGTGCTTAGCTATAAAGGCATTCAGAGTATCATTCGCTTGTTTACGTACTCTATTTCGAATAAAAGGGGTCCACCCTAATAGCATTCCTGGTGCACCTAGAGCCTGAGAAGACCAACGCCAAAAGTTAAATGTGTCTATATGCTCGATCACTTTTTGGTTTTCAAATTTAAAGCGGGCATCGATTTTATTATGCACCTTCCTCTTTGTTAGTGAAAAGGTATAAATCGCTTCCCAGTGTGCATATACATATTCACCTTCTTCCCTTACCCCTTCAAATGTGATTTCAAGGTCTCTGCCTCTTTCGCAGAGCATATGCCACATAGCTGGCACTTCTTTTCCTCTTAAATTAAACGCGGCATCCTGAAAAGTTGCTTCTTCATGATAGATGCTTCCCATTTTTGCGAAATCTTTCGAAGCAAATGAGTTATAAAAACTTACTATTAAATCTTTGTTAGACATTTTTGACAATTATCGCTAACATTAATCGGTCGGTCTGGTAGTTTAACGAAAAAGAAAAAGAATTACTCTTTCAGTGTAAAGGACAATTGAAATCCAACATCTATACCCCAATGAAGGCGATTAATGACTACACCGCGGCCTTGTTTGAAATTCAAGAGGCTACCATCACTGAGAATATTATCTGGAAAAGAAATAGTCTCAATTCCTTTGTTTATAAAACGGTAAATAAGGATTTAGAAGACCTAATCCTAACTCTCAAGAGAATTGATGGTTCTGCGGAAAACCACTACATGTTCAGCTTGATCAGAAAGGATTTCGAGTCGAGTGAGGTTATGATAAATCTCGATACTTCTACTACTGATAAAGAACTTCAAGAGCCTCTGGAAGAGCTGTATAACTTTATAGCCTATCATGTGGATATGAAGAGTCTTGAAGGTTTAAAAGAGTTTATTCGCACTATTAATAAAGAAGACTCAGAAGGAAGTATCCTGGATTAGGAATCATTTTTCCTTAACGTCGAACTAATTAGTGCCACGCAAATCACTATTATACTTCCCACCAATGTATAGAGGGGCCATGCAATAACTAACCCATCTCCTGGTAGTAAATTCTGAACAGGCCCATTCACTAAAAACAGAAGAGAGACTAACCCCACAAAAAAGCCTGTTAACGCATCCTTAGTTTTAGGCGTTTCAAAGAACAACCCCAAAAGAAATGCTCCCAGCAATCCGCCGTAGGTGTAGGAAGCAATGCCTAACCCAAGCTCGACTACCGTAGGCCTGGTTCCCTCCTGAAGTTGCAGATAAGCAAAAAGAAGTGCCGAAAGAGTTAGTATCCCTCCCCAAATAAGAGTTATTCGCCTGGAGATTTTTAAATCCTTCTTGGGAGTACTCTCCTTGGCAAAATAGGGCTTATAAAAATCGAAGGTAGTCGCTGATGCCAGCGAATTCAGGGACGAACTTAAGCTACTCATAGCCGCAGCAAATAAAGCAGCAACAATTAGTCCTGAGATACCTGGCGGAAGTTGCTCAACAATGAATTTTGCAAAGATTTCATCATTGGTTGTTAAGCCAAGCCCTTCTGGATTTACTCCCTCATAAAAAGCATAAAGAAGTAGCCCAATTACCAGGAACAAAGCGAACTGCAGCATAACTACCACTCCGCTCCATGCCAATGCTTTCTGACCTGACTTCAGGTTACCGGTAGCAAGAAGACGCTGAACTAATAGCTGATCGGTACCATGAGAAGCTAATGAAAAAACAGCTCCTCCTATTATCGCCGTAATAAGAGTATATGGTTGTGCGATGAACTCTTTAAATGAAAGGTCGAAGCCGAATCGAAAAACCTGGAATTTATTCTCCTCTCTAGCAAAATCTGTAACTGTTTTCCATCCTTCCGGAAGCTGATTTAGCAGTACAAAAAGTGCGAGCATTGCGCCACCCAGATATACAGCCATTTGCACTACATCCATCCATACCACCGCTTTTATACCACCAAAAAAAGTGTAGAACAGAGTGATCACAGAAATAATGGAAATAGAAAGCATATACAATTCTAAATCTCCCATCTGGGTAAAGGCTCCACCAAGTCTCAAAATAATTGCTAGAGGAATTGCAGTAGCAAATAACCGTACCCCATCGGCAAGTAGGCGCGTGACCATAAACGTGGCACTGGTTGCATTTCTCATCTTCGCACCAAAACGCTTTTCCAAAAACTGGTAAGCTGTGAATAATTCTCCCTCATAATATTTAGGGAGAAAATACAGGGCTACAATAATTCTACCTATTAGGTAACCAATAGTAATTTGAAGAAAGGTAAGATTCCCCCCATAAGCGACAGCAGGAATACTGATAAAGGTAAGTGTGCTTGTTTCAGTAGCAACTACTGAAAATAGCGCCGCCCACCATGGAACCCCATCACCGGCCAGAAAATAATCCTTGGCTGATTGTTGCTTTCCTGAAGCCTTAAACCCAAAAAATGCTACCCCAATCAGGTATAAAACAAGAACAATATAATCGATTGTCCCAAACTCCATTAGCCTTCCTGATTCGAAAGGTATTGCACAAATTTTTGGATAGCCTTTCCTCTGTGACTAATTTCATTTTTGGTAGAAGAATCCATCTCAGCGAAGCTCTGAGTAAAACCGTCGGGCTGAAAGACAGGGTCATACCCAAAACCTTCACTTCCCTTCTCCTCTTGAAGAATTTGTCCGGGACAGATGCCTTCAAAAGTAAGTTCCTGATCTCCATTTACCAGTGCCAATACCGTACGAAACTGAGCAGAACGATTTTCTTCTCCCTTCATTTCCCGAATTAGCTTATCAACATTATCCTGATAGGAAGCGTGTTCACCTGAATACCGCGCCGAGTACACTCCCGGAGCTCCATCTAAGGCATGAACTTCTAGGCCTGTATCATCCGATAATGACAGAATACCCGTTTTATTAAAAACATACCGGGCTTTTTTGAGGGCATTGCCTTCTAACGTAGGCTGGTCTTCTTCTACATCTTCTAATTGAGGAAAATCTATTGCTGATACTACCTCAATACCTAAACCAGATACCAGGTCCCGCATTTCTTGAATTTTGTCCTTATTTCGGGAAGCAAGAATTAGTTTATTCATCGCTCTGTCTTGGAAAAAGTTTGTAGAACAGGTTTATGCCACTGCCAATAGTCAACAACCCATTCAAGGCTATAAACACATGGTCATTTTCTAGAATGGAATAAATAGTAAGCAACAGGCTTGAAACCACATACATGAGAATAAACGCTATATTCACCTCTGTTTTACCAGCCTTAATGGTATCTACCGTTTGGGGAACCCACGCCATAATCAGGATAGCAAAACCTGTCCAGCCAAGTATCTCAATTCCACTCATCTTGAAGTTTTAAGAATTTCCTGGACTTCATGCCATTTAAGGCGTGGTCCAAATTGGGAAACTACTTTTGAAGATGCCAGGCTTGCCAGTTTTCCTGAATCTGCGTATCCAAGCCCATTGGTTATTCCATATAAAAAGGCGCCGGCAAACATATCTCCTGCTCCATTAGCATTAATAGCATTTACTTCATAGGGTTCGATATCAATAAATGTATCACCATCAAAGATCATAGCTCCATTTTTGCCTTGAGTAATCACAAACCTTTTTGCTGATTTCTTAAGTTCTTCTCGCGCATCCAAAACATTATCCGTTTCCGTATACATAATCGCTTCTTCTTCATTGCAAAGAAGAAGGTCTACAGATGCTCCAATTACTTCCTGGAACTTATCTTTGAAAAATTCCACGATCGTAGGATCTGAAAGAGTAATCGAAGTTTTCACATCATTTTCTTCAGCAATTCTCTTTGTCAGCTTCATAGCTTCAAAAGCAGTAGGCGAGGCAACCAGGTACCCTTCGATATACACATATTCTGATTCTTTTATAGATAGCTCATCTACATCCGAAACGGAAAGGTCAGTGGTAATTCCCAAATAAGTATTCATAGTTCGTTCAGCATCCTTGCTGATCATTACCAAGCATTTCCCTGTAGTACCCCCTTCTCTAGCTACTCCATCAAGATTGGTTTTTATTCCAGCTTCTCCCAGGTCCTTTAAATAGAAATCACCATACTCATCATTTGCCACTTTACAGGAGTAGTATGATTTCCCTCCGAACTGACTAATCGCATAAATAGTATTGGCAGCTGATCCACCTGACATCTTTCCAACCCTATCAATATTAATTTCTTTGATGAGCTGATTTTGTTTGTCCTCATCAACCAGGGTCATCATCCCCTTTTGGATATTATGTGTTTTTATAAAATCTTCTGACACCTGAAATTCCAGGTCTACCAAGGCATTTCCAATGCCATACACATCATATGTTTTCATCGAGATTTACGAACGAATTGTTTAGAACTTGTTTTAATTTAAAAGCATGTGAAGTTAACCTTCTTTTGAACCAACCCCTAGATTGATTTAATGACGGTATTCCAAACTTTTCTTGAACAGAGGCTTCAAAAACCTCTACCCGGGCAGGAAGCACAAGCTAAAATGAGTCCATTGCCATCTCACTTAAAAGGCCCTTCCAGTAAAGCTGTTGATACCAACAATGGAAATTATCGGAATAGCAGTGTGTTAGTACCTATTACAACCTGGAATACGGAATTGGAACTGATTCTTACACTTCGGACCGCGGGAATAAAACATGGCGGGCAGCTGAGTTTTCCTGGTGGAGGCAAAGAAGGAAATGAAACGTTTGAACAAACCGCCCTAAGGGAAACAAGAGAAGAAATCGGTATACCAGAGAATGATGTTTCGGTTGTTGGAAATCTTAGCCCACTCTATGTGAACCATTCAAATAACCTGGTTACACCTGTTATCGGTTTCATACATTCTGAGCAACAATTCCGGCTCAATCCCAATGAGGTAGAAGAGGTATTTACGATTCCGATCTCTGAATTACTCTCCGATAAGAACAGAAGTAAAGAAGAGTGGGAGCTTAGGGATACTACGTATACTGTCCCGTTTTGGAATATTCATAAAGTTCCGCTTTGGGGAGCCACTGCAATGATGATTAGCGAACTTCTGGAGTTGTATCAGGATTTCCTGGATATTAACCCTGCATAGCAGCAGCCGACTTCCCAAGGCTCATCCCCATAGCCACTCCCATACCACTCAAGCCGGCGGCAACTACACAGTTATCCGACACAAGCTCCAGCACAGGAGATTTAGTTTCTGTAAAGCCCATAATGCCTGACCATTCTCGTTCGACCTGCCATCCCTCAGGGAGTTTTAGGACTTGATTCGTGAAGTCGATCATATACTGCCGGATAGTGTTATTAATTCCAAATTGTTCGGTTTCTTCGGTTTGATAATCAATATTTCTTCCACCACCAATCAATATTCGATCACTGCCCAGGTTACGGAAATAGATGAAGCCTTTATCGTAATGGAAGGTGCCTTTCCAGGCTAACCCTTCAATCTGGGAGGTAACGAATACAAAACCCCTTCCTGGTTTAATAGAAGTACCAGGCAGCAACTTTTGGGTAAATGCATTGGAAGTGACTGCCAACCTCTCCGAATTAAGCCAGACATCTTCATCTATTCGTACTCTTCCTTCTTCAGTATCAATTTCCAGTACATCGGTATTCCATCTGAACTCAACCCCTAACTCCTGATTAAGCCGGATTAAGTGATGTATCATTTTGCCGGGGTGGAGCATTCCTTCACTAGGATTAAATATCGCAGGATAGCCCTCATATTGTTTTTGTTCATATAGAGCTTCTTCACCTATCAAATCTCGCATCCAGGAATTAAAAAACTCAATTCTTGAACTGGCAACTTCAAAATCTTTATGATTTGTAAAGATTTCATAGCCCCCGGTATGCTTGTAATCCAGGTTACTGTCCCCTATTACTTCTCGCAATAATTGAAGCCCTTCATACCTTTTTAGAATGCGCTCTTTGAGCTGATCTTCAGTATCAATTTCAAGGTCAGAGATAAACTCGCCAATGGTGCCTATACATGCAAAACCAGCGTTTCTTGTACTCGCTCCTATAGGGAAAAACCCTCTATCCAGTACTAATACATTGGCTTTTAAATGCTTCTGCTTAAAGAAATAGGCTGTTGAGAGGCCCGTCAACCCTCCTCCAATCACAATAAGATCGTACGTCCGATTGAACAGTACATCTTCCCAAAACGATTGCTTCTGAGAAAGCGACATGGTGCTATGATGGGGAGAGTGCTAATGAAACCATCAGGGGACAGGCAGTATCAAAGAATCGATCGTCTACATTATACCTGGGATGATGCCAAACATAGGTTGATTCCGAATCTGAACTTCCACTCCCTACAAAGAAAAAAGCTCCGGGAAAATGTTCCTGGTAAAAGGAAAAATCTTCTCCTGCCATAATAGGCCGTTCCATCTCAATAACAGAATCATTCCCAAATAAATCACTCATCGATGAAATTACTTTTTCAGTCTCTTCTTCAGTATTGATTACTGCAGGGTAGCCACGATTGAAATTAAAGCTATAACTTCCTCCTCCACTTTCGGCAATCCCTTTAACCAGCGCTTCCAACCTCCCCGCGATTAAGTCTGCTGTGTCTTTAGAAAGCGTTCGTACAGTACCCCAGAGTTTCACACTTTCAGGAATTACATTATGGGCAGTACCGCCCTCCATTCTTCCTACAGTTACCACTGCAGGCTCAGTAGGATCTACATTCCTACTTACAATGGTTTGTGCAGCAGTAACAAACTGTGAAGCAAGCACGATAGGATCTACAGCTTCGTGAGGCCTGGCTGCATGTCCTCCCTTCCCAAAAATTTCTACCTCAAATTCATCCGGACTACCCATTAGGGGGCCAGGTTTAATAGCAATGGTTCCGGGCTCATGAGAAGGAGAAGTATGAAGCCCAAAAATGGAAGAAACATTTTTGCTTTGAAGAAAACCTGTCTCACAGAGTAACCTTCCTCCTCCCGGGAGTTTTTCTTCTCCAGGTTGAAATACAAGCAAAATGGTGCCCTCAATTTCATCCTTTAATTCAGATAGAATTTTTGCAGCTCCAAGCAAATTCGCAGTGTGCGCATCATGCCCACAGCAATGTGCAGCTCCAGGATTTTTTGAAAAAAAGTCTTTTTTAAAATCTCCTTCTTCCTCCATAGGTAATGCATCGATATCGGCTCGAAGTGCAATCACGCGATTCGAACTCTTTCCTCCTTCTATCATTCCTACACACCCTGTTTCCAGTGGGCTTTCGTATGGGATTCCTAAATCATCGAGCTGTTTTTTAATGTACTTTGTAGTCTCGTATTCTTTGAAGCTTACTTCAGGAAATTGATGAAGAAATCTTCTGGTAGCCACCATCTCATCTTTATTGGCTTTTACCAGTTCTATAATTCGGTTTTTAAGGGACATTAGAAGACCTATTAGAGTTTTTTGAGATAATACGGCTTAATTTACTATTGTGTAACTTAGTATCGTTACATGCGTACCTGTGACGGCGTAAAAAAATTAAACAGAGCATGAAGAAATTATCCTGGGAAATAGTACTTGCTGGCCTTTTATTCATAGCAATCGCTATCTATTTACTCGATAAGCCATCTGGAAATGATTATGACGATTATGCAGATGCAACCCCAGCAGCAGCTCCTACCCCTCCTGATAAGCCCAGTCCCGTTCATGTAATCGATTTAGAGAACCTTTCCGAACTTTCTGCAATAAACGAATTAGAGAAATTAACAGAGCTTGAAGACCTTGAGAAGCTTAAAAGCTTAGCCCACTTAATTCCTAATGAAGTAAGAGATGAATTTCTAACAGAGCTGGACGTTGCCCTCAAAGAGTTATCAGATGAGAAAATCAGTATTAGTTTCGAAAGAGATGATAAACTGATTGTTATCAATACTGAATACGATGAAGCTTCTATCGGAACCTGGAGTAATACATCACCCGGAGTTTACACCTATGTGAATGAAATTGATGCTTCAAATATAACCTCTTCGGCAATTTCAGTACCTCAGGGATCAATTAAAATTGTAGGTTCGAACGAACAAAATGCTCGTTTCACCATTCAGGCTTCTGGCAAGATTAAATCCATTGAAGAATTAAGTAAGCAAATACGCGGAGTAACTTCTGTAAATAACCAGGAAGCTATCTTTTCTGTAGAACATCTCGAGAATGCTTCAAATGAGCATCTCCAAATTCAGGCTACACTCTATCTGCCGGAAACAATTCCGTTGGTTGCTTCTTCAGGTGGAGGGCATATCGAAGCTACAAATATTCATGCCGACCAAACCTATGAAACAGGTGGAGGGCATATCAAACTAAATAGCCTAAAAGGAGATGTAATTGCCGTTTCTGGTGGAGGACATATTACTGTGGAGGAAGCCGAAGGTGATGTTACCATGAAGACTTCTGGCGGGCACCTCACTTTAAAACAATGTACCGGAGATGCCTATCTGGATACCGAGGGAGGCAATATTGAAATTAAAGAAACGAAAGGTGAGGTAACTGCTTCCACTAATGGTGGAAACATCTTACTAATCTACAAAGAGCCTATTGCTAATGACGCTACATTAAAAACTTCTGCTGGAAATGTTCAAATCTGGATGCCAAAAAGATCTCTCGCCTCTGTTATGCTTGAGGCGAGCAATGCTGTGGAGCTAAAAGGGTTCACTGTTGACGGAACAGTTACAAAGACTAAAGCGAAAGGCACAATCAATAGCGGAGGCCCGGAAATTATTGGGTTTTCCAAGTATGGCAAAGTTACCTTATCAGGTAATGACAACTAATGCTATAAAACACCACCTTTCTAAGGACGGATCTTCTACCCTTTTTTCTGAGCGCTATCACCAATTTTACCATAATCCTAATGGTGCTGTATCTGAGAGCAAGCATGTTTTTTTTGATACCCCTGGATTAACCAAAAAAATAGCCTCCTCAAATACAACCTCTTTATCCATTCTTGAGGTAGGATTTGGTACAGGATTAAATTTCCTTCTTTTTTTAGATCAGTACCTCTCGAATAAACGTAGTTACCCAGCTACCTTTTTTTCCGTAGAAGGCTTTCCTATTTCTAAGGAATTAGCAAGTGAATTGAACTTTTTAGATTTCATACACAGTCGGAAACTCGCTGACTTTTTACCTGATGTTTTTGGGAAGTTAAAACCGGGAGATAATAGCTTTTCACAGGTATTAGGTACAAATATTGACCTACACATTTATTACGGCCTTTTTGATGAGGTTATATCCGTCCCTGAAAAAATCGATTTTATTTTTCACGATGCTTTTTCACCAGAGGTGAATCCCGAATTATGGACGGTAGAATCTTTTGAAAAACTTGCTTCATTTGGTAATAATGAAACTATTCTCAGCACCTATTGTGCTGCTTCAAAAGCAAGAGCAGCCCTGGCTAAAGCCGGATGGAATATTGCAAGGTCGCCCGGTGCCCTGGGTAAGCGGGAAATGACCATTGCTTCTCTCAATGAAGCAACCCTTTCAGCCTTCGATCGAGTTAACGAGCGAAGGCTCATAGAAAGGTATAATAATTGCGAATTTGGAGGTCTGGGTTAAGTAAGCGAGATATAACGAATATTTTTTATACCCTCTAGCTTCGAAATTAAACTCTGCTCAGTTTCATCCAATTTCTTGTCTACTGAAACCGCAGTAATCGCATTCGAGCCTTTACCAGATCGCCCAAGACTCAACGCTGCAATATTGATTCCCTGTTCTGCAAGGGCACCACTTACCGAAGCAAGCATACCTGGCTTATCTTCGTTTTGATATAGAATTATATCACCTTCCAGTCTTAACTCAATTCCATAATTATCCATCTCTACGATTCGATAATCGGAATCACTGAATACTGCTGCTGAGATGCTGGTATATTCGGCACCTTCGGGTAACCTGATGGTAACAAGGTCGCTGTATGTCTTAGTCTTGCTACTTATTACTTCTTTAATATTAAAACCTCTTTGATCTGCATATACCCTGGCATTAATGAGGTTGACAGCTTCGCTTACATATTCCGAAAGCATCCCTGTTAAAATGCCATCTGTAAGTACTTCTGCATACTTAGCTGATTCACCTGCATACTCAAATTCAAAATTGTTAGCATGATCCGGAGATAACTGAACAATCATTCTTCCTAACTTTTCTGCTAGCTTCAAGTATGGCTGAACCTCTTTATTGGTAAGCAGTGAAATGGATTTACCGTTGAGGCTCCCTTTGTAGTTTTTATTCTCAAGTGCATCGGTCATTTGAGAAGCAATTTGCTCAGCTACTTTTTCCTGGGCCTCTTCGGTAGAAGCGCCAAGATGAGGAGTGCAAATGATGTTAGGATGTTCCAGCACTTTGTACAAATCTTCACCTGGAGGCTCACTGCTATATACATCTAAAGCGGCACCTCCAACCACACCATCATCAAGTAGCTGAGGGAGATCCGCTTCCTCATAAATTCCACCACGGGCACAATTTACGAGCCTTATCCCTTTTTTAAGTTTATCAGCATTTTTAAGGGAGATCAGCCCTTTAGTTTTTTCAGTGAGTGGAGTGTGAACAGATAAATAATCTGAGGTTGCCAACAATTCATCTAGTTCTACTAAATCAACACCAATAGATTGTGCATGCTCTTCGGTTGAAAAAGGATCAAATGCCTGAACTTCCATGCCAAATGCTTTCATGCGCTTTGCAACTTCAGATCCAATTTTTCCAAGTCCTACAATTCCCAGAATCTTTCCATGAACTTCCGTTCCCATGTAGGCTTTTCGGTCCCATCCGCCTCCTTTAACGGTAGCTACGGCTTTAGGGATATTGCGAGAAAGGGCAATGAGCATCCCACAAGTATGCTCGGCTGTTGAAATAGTATTGCCGTCAGGCGTATTCATTACCAATACCCCTTTTGAAGTTGAGGCAGGTATATCAATGTTGTCCACACCTACACCGGCTCGGCCTATAACTTTTAACTTTGTAGCCTTCTCAAGTAATTCCGGTGTTACTGTTGTCGCACTTCTAACTACTAATCCATCATATTCTGGTATGGTAGAAAAAAGCTCTTCCTGACTTAACTTTCCCGGTTGATCGGCATGAATTCCCCTTTGCTCAAATACTTCTCCGCAAATCGGGTCAACATTATCGAGTAGTAAAACTTTAAATGACATGAGTGTTTATGATGATGAGTGATATGTTCGGTTATTGTTCTACAAATTCTTTGATTAGCTCCTGAATATCTTCAATCCCCTTCCTGCTATCGGACGAATAAGGGATAATGGGAACTTCTATATTCATTTCTGCAAGGACTTTCCTTACCTCCGCTTTCGATTTTCCAATTTTGTTATTGGAGATTTTATCCGCTTTTGAAAGCAAGACACAGAATGGCATTTCATTTGAGCCCATCCAATAAAAAAAATCTTCGTCGAGTTTACTTGGAGAATGGCGACTGTCTACGACATGTAAGATCAAGTCCAATGTTTTTCTATTCAATAAATAGTCGCGAATATTCCTTCCCCAACGCTCACGTTCCTTCTTGGGCACCCTGGCATACCCATATCCCGGAAGATCAACAAAAAAGCATACCTCAGAAACATTGTAATAATTCATTTGCTGAGTTTTGCCCGGCACATTCGATGTCCTGGCAAGGTTTTTCCGATTTACAAGGGCATTAATCAACGAAGATTTTCCAACATTTGACCTTCCTGCAAAACATACTTCTGGCAGTGATTCTTTAGGACAATCTTCTAACCTGGGGGCACTGGTAATAAATTTGGCGGGGCCATTAAACATTAAACCAGCTCGTTCTCTTCCTTTTCAACACCAAAGTTAACTGGTACCGGGTATTTTGAAGTAAAGCAAGCCGTACAATAATCATGACTTGACGGATTAGCCGACTTTACTGCATTAACTAAGCCATCCGCAGACAAATATCTTAGGCTATCTACCCCGATCTCCTTCGCCATTTTCTTAATATCCCGTTCAAACCGGTTCGCGATAAGCTCTTCCGGGTTAGGAAAATCCATTCCATAGTAGCATGGGCTGATAATTGGCGGAGAGCTAACAATAAAGTGAATTTCTGCCGGATTACAGGCTCTAATCATATCGACCAGTAATTGGGAAGTAGTACCCCTTACAATGGAATCGTCAACAATGATGACGCTCCTGCCCTCTATCACTCCGCGTACGGGATTAAACTTTGTACGAACTTTCTGCTCTCTCGATTTCTGGCCTGGAGAAATAAAGGTCCGTCCTACATAATGATTTCTGATAAGCCCTATATCATATTTGCAATCAAAGCCCATCTTCTGGTTTTCACTTGCATAACCAAGGGCAGCGGTATTGCTTGAATCAGGTACAGATATAACAATAGGCTTTTTATCTGATGAACTATTCTTTACTACCTCATTTATGGGATGCTCCTGAGCCAGAACTTTTCCAAGATTGCGTCGGATTTTGTCAACCATTTCTCCAAATACCATGCTATCTGGGCGAGAGAAATACACGTATTCAAAAATGCATTGACTGGTTCCAGTCCCGATTTCTGGTTCGATGAAGTATGATTTTGGCATCCCAGTATCTGTCGCTTCTCTATCAATAACCACAACTTCTCCGGGCTGCACATCGCGAATGTATTCGGCATTATTGATATCGAAAGCGCATGTTTCACTAGCTACACAAAACTTACCGTCAATTTTTCCTAACGATAGTGGGCGAAACCCATTAGGGTCACGAACAGCGATAAGCTTATCATCAGTAAGCATAACCAAACAGTAAGCGCCTTCAATTTGCTGAAGGGCATCCATAATTTGGTCCATCTGATCTTCATACTCACTTTGAGCGATTAGGTGAAGTATAAGTTCTGTATCGGATGTACTTTGAAATATGATTCCTTCATCCCTGAAGCGCTCACGAATTTGTTTTGCATTCGAAAGGTTTCCATTGTGACCAATTGCAATGTTCCCACTTCTGTAATGGACCCTAAACGGCTGAATATTAGCAGGATTCTTAGACGAGCCCGACGTTGAATATCTATTGTGCCCAATCGCAGAACGGCCCTTTAGAATTTTGTTGATGATCTTTGGCTTATCAAAAACACTAAGTACAAGACCAAAGTCTTTGTACATGGGCATTATTGGGCGTTTTTTGTCTTTGTCAAAATGGGAGGTAACAATTCCTGCCGATTCTTGTCCCCTGTGCTGAAGTGAGTGCAGGCCGTAATAGGTTAGCAGGGCTGCATCGGGGTGATCAAATACCCCAAAAATTCCACAATACTCGCGTGGTTTATCGCTCATTGAGTCTGTCTACGTTTTGTGATGTTAACAGAAAGTTAAAGATACGAAAAGCACAAAGAAACGAGAATTAGAAGTATCTCAAAGATGGCTATTTATTTGTAGTTGGGCTAATTTCGTTTTCATATACTTTTCATCAAAAAACTAAGAATGCCTACTGCTGCTCTTTCTTCTCCAAAACCAATATTTCAAGCCAATTGGATTATTAATAGAAAGACTGATCTGATTTGGTTTATTGGTGGAGCTTTGGGAGGATACTTACTAATGTTTATGTATTCTGGATTAGGCTGGGATATGATTACTATCTGGTTTTTTTGGGTAGCTTTCGTTGACACCCCGCATTTCTTTGGAACTTACAGTCGTACCTATCTGGACAAGCAAGAATTTCAGCAACGAAAAAAACTCTTGGTAGGAAGCCTGGCCTGGTTTATTGTAGGACCGGTGATCTTACTCTTTTGCTATCTTTTGTATTTAGCAGGTTCAGAAGGATATTCTGCACCGTGGTTGATTCTCACCTCCTTTTTTGGCCTCTGGGCATATTGGCACGTAGTTCGCCAACATTATGGCTTCCTGGCACTTTACAAAAAGAAGCACCAGGAAACTCAAAAACTGGACTACTACATTGATTCAAGTTTATTGTATGGTGGGCTTATGCTTCCTTTTCTTGTGTTCGTTGTGCGCTATCCTGAAGCCAGTGAATTGGTCGCGCCCATTGTCTCTGTTGTTGAAGGGACACTTGGTATTTCAGGAGAAAAATTTATCACCATTCTTACCATTGGGATAATTGGAATACTGGCAACTGTTTATATAGCACGGCAATTTTATTTAGCTAAGAAAGGCTCACAAATTAATTTACCAAAAGCTCTTTTCTTACTTGCTGTAATCCCTCTTCATTTGTTTATCTGTTTTTCTGATGCAGTGGTAGAAGCTGGCATATTTGCGTTTGGAGCTTTTGTCACCATCTTCCATGACCTTCAATACCATGCAATTGTATGGTTTCATCATAAAAACAGATATAAAAACGCCGTTGACAAAAGCAAATTTGGTGTATCGGCCTGGTTATCCAAGTCACTCCCGCGCTATGCGTTGTTTGCCATTTTAGTTGGGGTAATATTCCGAGTATTAGGTTGTACCTTTGAAGTTCATCCGGGATGTATTCCTATTGCCGTTACCAGTAATGTTATGCTTTTTGCAGACTTTGGAACAGATAAATTGCTTCAAGGGATATTTATGGGCTTAGCTTTCCACCACTACTTTCTTGACCAGTTTATTTGGCGTACAAGTAAAGACAAAGAGTTGGCAAAAGATCTTAAACTCCAAAATGCATAAAAAAAGCCCCTGGAGGAGCTTTTTTCAGAAGTTACAAATTCGCTTAAGCCAGGCTGGCTTCTAATTCAATCGTTGCATTCAATACTCTTGAAACCGGGCAGGCATCTTTCGTTGCCAAAGCGATCGGCTGGAAGTCTTCGTCTGAGAGCCCTGGTACATCCGCTACCGTAACTAGCTTAATCGTGGTAATCGTTGGAGCTCCATCTACAAATTCAAGAGTTACAGTAGCTTTAGTATTTACACTCTTTGAATCGTGACCTGCTTTGTATAATTCATTTGAGAGGGCCATGGAATAACATCCTGCATGAGCCGCTCCTATTAACTCCTCCGGGTTTGTCCCATCTCCGCTTTCAAAGCGCGATACGAATGAATAGGCATCCCCATTAAGTACTCCACTTTCCGATGAAATGGTTCCTGATCCTGCTTTTAAATCGCCGTTCCAAACGGCTGAGGCTTTTTTATCTGGCATAGTTTCTAATTTTTGATTTGTGGAAGTAATAACTCAGTTCAAACATATTGCATTCCAACATGATAAAATAATTCGTCGTGCATATTTAATGCTTTGATAAACTCCGTTGACTGATAGGCATAAAAAAACCCGACACCCTGAAAGAAAATAAAATATAGTGGTCATCTATGTTAAAAAAGCTACTCTCAAACAGGGGTATCGGGAAGCTACACCCATAAGACGACCTTAATCTCAAATTGTTTCCCTCGGTTTGTTAAATATTTGTAAATAGAAGAACTAAAATAAACCCAGTTGATCACCGTGAGTTTTGACAAAATGTTCAGTAGTCATTGGAATCCTTTCTTCGTTAAGCCCTAATTTCTTTGTCTGGATAGCAAAAAGTTCTCTAATCTGGGTAGAATAGTTTCCATTCCCGCGCATGCGTTCACCCCAATCTGACTTATAGAGCTTACCTCCCCTCATATCGTACAACCTGTTTTTGATTTTTTCCTTCCTATCCGGAAAATATTGCTCAAGCCAGTCGACAAAGATGTCTTTTACTTTATAAGGTAATCTGACAATGGTATAGCCCGCATGTTTAGCTCCGGCATTAGCTGCTGCTTTAAGAATTTCTGCGCATTCATGGTCAGTCAGCCCCGGAATTATGGGTGCAACATTCACTCCAACAGGTATTCCTGCATTTGCTAGCAGTTCAATGGCTTTTAATCTTCTTTTTGGCCTTGAGGTTCGTGGTTCCATTATCTCCGTTAATTTTTTATCCAGAGAGGTAATAGAGATGGTCACCCGTACACAATTATAATCTGCCAATTCTTTGAGATGGTCTATATCTCGTGTAACAAGAAAATTCTTCGTAATTATGCCTACAGGATTTCTGAATTCTGCTAAAACCTCAAGACACCCTCTCGTTATTTGTAGCCTACGTTCAATGGGTTGGTATACATCAGTAATACCACTCATTGCTATTACCTGGGGTTTCCATTTGGATGACTGTAAGGTCTTCCTTAATAATTCAGGCGCATCATATTTAACAACAATTTTTGTCTCAAAATCCAAGCCTACGGAAAACCCCAAGTATTCATGATAAGGGCGGGCGTAACAGTAAATACATCCATGTTCACAACCTCTGTAGGGGTTCAATCCTGCCTCAAATGGAATATCTGGGCTTTTGTTAAACGAGATAATATTCTTTGTATCATCCTTCAATAGCTGTGTTTTTTGAGATGGCTTCTCCCCACTTTCTTCATCTAAATCATAATCAACGTAATGTCCTTCAAATCTATTAATTGGGTTGTCGGATGCCCCTCTCCCTCTTTTTGGCTTTTGTAATTGACTCATCTTAACTAACTTTTACACATATATCATACATATAAAATGTATGTGATTTCTTTTCTAACTACAAACAAAAAAGCCCCGAATAATTAACTTATTCGAGGCTTTATTTGAAGAGCAAAAAACTTCTATTTCTGGAAAACCTTTTTACCTGCAACCCAGGTCTCAAGTACCTCAATTTTCCAAATCTCACTATCGGGAACAGTAAAATAATCCTGATCAATAATAATGAAATCAGCCCATTTACCACTTTCAAGTGATCCGAGTTGGTTTTCCTGGTGGCCTGCATAAGCCGCATCGACAGTAAATGCCCTTAACGCTTGTTCCCTGGTGAGGGACTCTTCAGGGTACCATCCTCCATCAGGGTTGCCGTCATGATCCATCCTAGTTACTGCTGAATACAAACCATAAAAAGGATTAGAATGCTCAACAGGAAAATCAGAACCTGCTGCTACAATAGTTCCCTGTTTTAAAAAAGACTGCCATGCATACCCCCCTTTGATACGTTCAGGGCCAACTCTGTCCTCAGCCATATTCTTATCACTAGTTGCATGTGTAGGCTGCATAGATGCTATTATATCAAAATCCTTAAATCTTGGTATATCTTCCAGAGCAACTATTTGTGCATGCTCAATTCTGTTTCTCAATCCCTGATCGCCATGTTCATCCAATGCATACTTGATGGCGTCTATGACTTGCCTATTTCCTCTATCCCCTATGGCATGAATTGCAGCCTGATATCCGTTCCCAATTATCTTCGATACCATTTGATTCATTTCCTCCTGGTTCACAAATAATAGACCATGATTTCCTGGGTCATCAGAATATGGTTCTATAAGTGCTGCACCACGGCTACCTAGTGCTCCGTCCGAGTAAAGCTTAACACTTCTTAAAGCTAACATATCATCAGCGTATGACTCAATGGGTCCGTTAGCTGATAAAGTATCAAAGGTAGGTCCAGCACCTGAAATCATTCCATAGATTCTGGTTTTTAATCGTCCGTCATCAGCAAATTGTTTATATAGATTCCATGACCTCACATCCGTTCCAGCTTCATGAACAGAGGTAATACCCACACTAGCCATTTGGTCTAAAGCTTTTTGGAAAGCTAATTCTCGTTCTTTATCAGTGGTAGGAGGAATAATAGAATTAATATATGCTTCAGCAGCATCGATAAAAACTCCGGTAGCATCTCCCTGGATATTACGGATTATTTTCCCGCCTTGAGGGTCCGGCGTGTCTTTACTGATTCCTGCTAGCCTCATTGCTAATGTATTTCCCCAGCCTGCATGCCCGTCAACACGGCTTAACCAAACAGGACGATCTGAAACCACCTGGTCCAAATCCTCTGCGGTAGGAAACCTATTCTCAGCCCAGAGAGTTTGGTTCCAGCCTCTTCCTTGTACCCATTCTAGCTCAGGATTTGCTTCGGCATAGTCTTTTACCTCTTGAAGAGTCTCTTCCAATGAAGTGATCCCTGAAAGATTTACCTGGAGTTCTTGAAACCCTAACCCCATTACATGACCATGAGCATCTATTAACCCTGGAAGCAATGTTTTTCCACCTCCATCTATAATTATACCTTGATGCTGTTCTGCTATCGACTCATCTCCTATACCCACAACCTTTCCATCTGCAATGACAAGTGTTTGAAAACTAGTCAAAGAATCATTTTCAAAAGTATAGCCATTAACATTGCTGATAATGGTTTTAGGAGGTTCAGATGAGCAAGAAATGAGAGCGAATAGAAGAAAAAGAACGGGTAATCGTTTCATTGTCAATAGTATTTAAAAGTAGCTTTGTAGAGAATATAGATAAAAAAATTTCAAACGAGACTTCGAGACCCATTGGAGAGTTTAATGCCGGTCAGAACTAAAAACCCTTGTTCTCATCTCCTCTAAAACTAGTACTAATCAATGTGCCCTGTTTCTCTGCTTTAAAAAGATCTTTTAGCATCGAAGGCTTTAAGTTCTTTTCTGTTTCTAATTCTTCTCTTCTAAAGAATTTAATCCCTCTCAGTAGTTGCTCATTCTTTGAATGCTCAGGGTCTTGTCCCAGTTTAAGCTCTCCAGCAATTCTTTCAACCTCGAAAAAAAACTCCAGAGCATGGAAAGGAGCCTCTAACAGTTCATTAATAAAAACAAGCTTCTTCACCGCTACTTCTAATCCTGTTTCCTCCAGAAACTCTCGACGAACTGTTTTCTTTAAGGGCTCTCCGAACTCCACTCCTCCGCCGGGTGCAGTCCAAATATCAGTTTTAGAGACCGGAGAACGCATATTGATGAGTAAAAGCTTTTCCTGCTCTACCAAAAGGCCACAAGCACGAACTCTCAGTTTATTTGAGTAGAGGAACCCACTCACTTCTCTATGGCAACTTTATTCTCCTTTTTTGGGACAAAAAGATTATTTGACTTACCATGTTTTAAACTGGCTTTCACGAAATCAACAAATAATGGCTGAGGGTTGTTTACCGTACTTCTTAATTCAGGATGGAACTGAACTCCTACAAACCATGGATGATCCTTAATCTCCACAATTTCCACCAGATCTCGTTCGGGATTCATTCCGGTGAGATGCATACCATTTTCGGTAAGTTTATAGCGAAGATTGTTATTTACTTCATAACGGTGGCGGTGGCGCTCATATACCATTTCGTTGCCATAAGCTTTATGCGCATTGCTACCCTTGTAAAGCTTACATGCATATTTACCCAACCTCATTGTACCGCCCATATTCTCTATATCTTTTTGATCGGGCATGATATCAATTATAGGATACTCAGATTCTTCGTTGAATTCAGTACTGTTAGCATCCTTCCATCCACATACATTTCGGGCATATTCGATAACCGCACACTGCATCCCCAAACAAATTCCAAAGAATGGAATGCTATTTACACGTGCATAATTCACTGCTGACAGCTTACCTTCAATTCCTCTTCCTCCAAATCCCGGAGCCACTAAAACCCCTGCTACTCCTTCAAGCTTTGAGGCAACATTTTCTTCTGTGAGATTATCAGATTGAACCCATCTTATATTCACTTTACAATCATTCACCGCCCCTGCGTGGATAAAAGCCTCAACAATGGATTTATAAGAATCGTGATGCTCCACATACTTACCTACAAGCGCAATCTCAATACTTCCTGATGGATTACAAACTGCTTCAACAAATCCAATCCAGTTGTCCAGGTTTGGCTCATTAGTCTCGAGCTTAAGCTTTTCAATTACACGCTCATCCAGCTTTTGATTCTGCATCAACAAGGGGACTTCATAAATACTACGGGCATCTATTGATTCAATTACATCTTCGATCTCAACATTACAGAATCTTGCTACTTTTCCACGAATTGATTCATCAAGAGAATGTTCACATCTACAAACTAAAATATCCGGCTGTAATCCGCTTTCTGAAAGAGTCTTAACTGAGTGTTGAGTTGGTTTAGTCTTTAATTCTCCAGCCGCCGCCAAATAAGGAACCAGTGTGAGATGAATGGACAGAGTGTTTGCACGTCCCACATTGTACCGAAGCTGACGTACTGCTTCTATATAAGGTAAGCTTTCGATATCACCTACTGTTCCACCTATCTCCACAATGACTACATCATAGTCTCCGGATTGTCCCAGCTTTAATACATGAGACTGAATTTCATCCGTAATATGCGGGATTACCTGAACCGTTTTACCCAGGTAAGCTCCCTGGCGTTCCTTTGTAATTACATCAAAGTAAATCCTTCCCGTGGTAACATTATTAGTTTGAGAAGTTTTTATATCTAAAAAACGCTCATAGTGACCGAGATCCAGGTCCGTTTCTGCGCCGTCATCAGTTACATACACTTCCCCATGTTCGTAGGGGTTCATTGTACCAGGATCTACATTTATATAAGGGTCTAATTTTTGAACAGTAACTTTGAGGCCACGAGCAACTAGTAATCGACCCAGAGAAGCACAGATTATTCCTTTTCCAAGGGAAGATGTTACCCCACCGGTAACAAAAATGTATTTGGTAGACATTTAGAAGAGAGTGAAGTTGATGGATGGAAAATATAGCACACTCCCTCTCCTTCTTCAATCAAAGAACAGGTTATTTACTCACAAGTTTTCCACAACTTCTTTCAATAGATCCGGCTTGTCAGAAAAAATACCAGTTGCCCCTTTCTCGATAATGGATTTCATGAGTTGTTCATCATTAACGGTATAGATAAAAAAAGGAATATCATTAGCTCTTAAGTCGTTAACCCACGCTTCACTCAATTGCCTATGACTACAATTAAACGCATCTACCTTATATTTTTTTACCAACTCTGATGGAGTTAATTCCCCGGACTGGCTCTTTTCGTAGAGTATTGCCTTTGGAATTTCAGGAGCTAATTCTTCAAGATGCTCCATTACTCTATAATCAAAGCTTGAAAAAATCACCTCGGCTTCAACACCCGCTTCTCTTACTAGCTGTACACTTTTGTCAACAACTCCCCCTCTTGCATTATCAGAGACAGCCTCTGTTTTTATTTCAATATTTACAGCGATTTTCCCTTTGGTGTATTTGAATACTTCCTCAAGTGTTGGAAAAGGCTCACCTTCAAATTTCTTATCAAACCAGGCGCCCACTTCGAGCTTCTTAAGTTCTTCAAGAGAAAATGAGCCTACTTCTCCAGATCCTGTAGTAGTTCGATCTACTGTCTTGTCATGTACTACCACGGGTACCCCGTCTTTACTGATTGATACATCCAACTCAATCATCTCGGCTTTCATATCCATAGCAAGCCTAAATGCAGAGTGGGTATTTTCAGGCGCATAGAAACTTGCTCCTCGGTGGGCTATTACAACAAACCCATCTTCGTTTGAAGTGGGTATAGTTGGTAAGTCTTTAATTTGCGCCATTACCTGGCTAGAGATTAAAAGTAAAACTATAGTTAATACGATCCTGATCATGTTCAAAATTATTTTCTCTAAAGAAAATAATTTTCCCATTACCACACCATTAACATAGTTGATTTACTTACGCCGGAAAACTCAATTTTCCAACTACTCAATAATTAATCCTAATAACCCTTTAGTTCTGGGAATTGATGACCCGCTTGATTGCTTTATTCAATAATGAATCAAATGAATCGGTATTGGTGAGCACGTAATACACAAAATAACATCCTACTATGGTTGTGATGCTACCAACAACAGTCATGACTGACGCAATCCAATTAGGTTGAATACTACCGAGAAATGAAAGCGCTACCACGCTTAAACCTAAAAAAATCTGTAATACTGCAGATAACAAATGAAGTCCATTAATTGAATGGACTCTATCTAAAAAAACAGAAAAACTACCTGGGTTTCGGGTAGGTTTATCTACTCTGATCGAATTCTCTTGAACTAAAGAATTTTTTTCTTTTGGTTCCTCGTACATGTCCTTACTTTTTACTAACCACAACATGCTTTTATTATAACAAAAGCACCTTTCATTAAAAAATTTTAATGCCAAATCAAGACAACTTTTTCATCTATGGGCGAATGCCCGTTGAAGAAGCATTACAAGATAAAGCACAAGAAATCGACAAAATTTTTATAAAGAACTCAGTAAACCAAAGTTCCTATAAAAAAATAAGCGACATTGCATTAATCAACCGGGTACCTATTGTAAAAGTTCCAGATCAAAAAATTCATAGTCTTGTTGGAAGAGTTAATCATCAGGGTTTTGTTGCACAAGTGAGCCTGGTTAAGTATCAAAACTTCTTCGATTGGATTGAAACAAAGGATTTATCTTCTAATCCAGCTGTACTATTACTGGGTGGAATTGAAGATCCACATAACCTGGGGGCAATACTACGATCAGCAGCAGCTGCAGGAATATCTGCAGTTCTTGTTCCCACTCAAAACCAGGCACCAGTGAATGCAACCGTACATAAAACCTCGGCAGGCACGGCAGGCAAAATTCCTATAATAAGGGTTCATGATACCAACCAGGGATTTAAAGACCTTAAGCTGGCTGGGTTTTCCATTGTTGGTTTGGATATGTCGGCGAAAGAAACCGTCTGGAAATCTGAGTTTAATAGGCCAACAGCTTTCCTGATTGGAAACGAAGGTGAAGGGATTGATAAATCGCTTCTTAAAAAATGTGACCAGCTCGTCAAATTACCCATGGAGCACAATGTGGAATCCCTGAATGCTTCTGTTACTGCTGCTTTGATCAGCTATGAATGGAAACGAAAGCGATCACTAGTACAGTAAGTATGCTTTCCTTGTCTCCAGAAACTCATCAAAAGAACTACCCCAACCTGCATCTACAGTTTCATTTTTGATTTTTTCTGTCCCTGCTAATAAATAAATGATATCCTTGTAGGTCGCCCCCTCCGTATTCTCCATTAAAAGATGCATTAATTCGATTCCGAAAAGAACTGGGTCATCGATAGGCTCTGAAGCTGTGATACCTACTCCATAAGACTCTTCATCTTTATACTTGGGATAAAGTGATTTGCCCGGTATCGAGCGTGGCGTAAAACTCAAAGTATCCAGATCCAGCTTGTATTTACCTGATAACTGTTCCAGCTCTGAAAGGCTGATTACTGTATTTGGAGATCCTATCGTCAAAAATGGATCCGTAGTACCACGGCCCTCCGAAATAGTAGTTCCTTCAAAAAAGCATGTTCCCAAATATATATAAGCGTGTTCGAAGCTAGGCAAATTGGGAGAAGGTGGATACCACTTTAAACCGGTGTCATCCCATTTCATTTTTCTTTCCCAGCCTTCCATTTTAATGACTGTTAGATTTGGAGAACTAGACCCATCTTCTAACCACCCTTCTCCCATAGCCATTGTTGCGAGCTCGCCAAGAGTAAGTCCATGAGCAACGGGAATCGGATATGAGCCTATAAACGACTCATACTCTTCCTCCAAAATCCAACCCGAAACATAATCACCTCCGGCTGGATTCGGACGATCTAAAATCCATACTTCTTTATCAAATTCTGCTCCTGCTTCGAGGATATATTTCATTGTGGTGTTATAGGTATAAAAACGAGCTCCGACATCCTGCATATCAAAAATCAGTATGTCCACATTTTCGAGCATTTCTTTGGAAGGCTTTTTAGTATTTCCATATAAAGAGTGTACAGGCAACCCTGTCTGCTCATCAACACCGCCAACGATTGTTTCTCCTGCCCCTGCTTCTCCTCTAAATCCGTGTTCTGGTGCAAATAACGAAGTAATATTTACGCCTAGGGTAATCAGCGTATCCAGCATATGAGTATTTCCAATTCGAGCTGTTGGATTCATTAACAATCCAACTCTTTTGCCTTCAAGCTCTCCAAGATGTTTTTCGATTAAAACCTCGGCACCGGTCTTAACTTTGTTTTGTACCTGAATGGGTTGAGCGTCACAGTTACTAATTAATGCTAAGAGTCCAAAGGCGAACAAAAATATCTTTATCATGGTGGATAATATTCATCTTACTTCAAACAAAAAAAGCCCTAAAAATTTAATCTCAGGGCTTCGAAAAAGATAGTCGATAGATTAACTATTATTTGCGACCACATCTGACTCTGCAAAGAAGTAAGCTGCTTCTATTCTTCCATTTTCAACAGAATCTGATCCATGAATTATATTCTCTCCAACACTATCGGCAAAATCTGCCCGGATTGTTCCCGCTTCAGCCTCGGCAGGATTTGTAGCTCCGATTAACGTGCGAAAATCTGCTACTGCATTTTCCTTCTCGAGAATCATTGGAACACATGCTCCACTACTCATAAACTCGCAGAGTTCATCATAAAATGGACGCTCTTTATGTACTGCATAAAAACCGCCTGCTGTATCCGAAGTAAGTCGTGTCATTTTCATTGCAAGAATGGAGAACCCTGCATCCTGGATTCTTTTTGTTACCTCTCCAATAATCCCTTTGCGTACGCAGTCGGGTTTAAGAATAGTTAATGTTCTTTCTATTGCCATTGTCTAGTTTTATTAAAATTTTGTAACAAGCATTTAAGGTTTAACTCTTCAAATGCACACAAAGATAAGGTATTGGATCGACAAATAATTCAACCCGGAGAGTTGAAAATACATTGAACAAAGAAGGACAACCATACCAACTACAGTGGAGTACCCAGCTTAAAGCAAGCCCTGAAGAACTATGGCCCTACTTATCCGACGTCAATTCTGTTTTCAGGTTGATGAGGTTTCCTTCTTTAAAAACCATCTCTCTTTCACGTTCGGCTCCTAAAGGGTTTCTTGGGGTAACTAACTCAGGAATCAGCTCTTATTTGCACTGGGAACAAGAGCCATATACCTGGGAAAAACCTTTCCGCTTTGGCACCAGTCGCCACTATAAGCTTGGAGTTTTAAAAACATTAAAGTTTTTAGTCGACCTTATCCCAAATGAAAGCGGAACTGAAGTACGAACAAAAATATGGGTAACTCCTCAAAAGGATGGGTTTTTCTCCATTTTGAAATTTGTCATTGAAAAGGTTCTTAAACGTCGATACCAGCTCGTATTAAAGGAGTTTGACGCCTGTGCATACGGTCAAATACTTCCCTATGAACGCAACGGTGTAAAACCATTAATACGTGGAGCAGAATCAAAAATTAGAACCATAAAATCGGAGTTGATCAAAGAAACCCGGAGAAGGAGGATTATTGATCATCTTATTGAATATATCCGGAAAGCTGAAGACGAATCGCTTGTTAGAATGAACCCCTTTAGACTTGCCGAATATTGGGGAGAAAAAAAATACTCTGTTCTAAATGTATTTTTGCATGCAGCTCATTTTAACCTCCTCGATTTTTCGTGGGATGTATGTTGCCCAAACTGTAAAGCACCACGCCACACGTTCCGTAAACTTGCAGAAATTCGCTCACAGCTTCATTGTGATGAATGTGACCTTGATTATGAAATGGATTTCAACACCAATACCCTTTTAGTATTTACACCTCACCCATTAATAAGGAAAATTTCGGATCGTAGATTTAGCTTCGGAGAACCTCAAACTACTCCTCACAAAGTATCTCAACACTTTCTTGAAATAGGTGAGTCGGCATATCTAAACATCCACCTGGAAGAAGGAACCTATATCTTCAGGAGCCATACCCATAAGGGATCGCTCACTATTCATGTTCGGAAAGACGGACTGGATACGATATCCCTGGTTATGACTGATGATGATTTTGCTAATGAAGAAGTAACTATTTCTTCTAACCCGAACCTAACCCTGGTAAATAACTCCTCAAAAAAAGTAGTCTGCTTCCTGGAGAAAAAGGATTGGAAAGAAGAAGCTACCTATGCCAGTGAGGTTAGTTCTGCACATGATTTCCGTTCCCTGTTTTCTCGAGAGGCATTGAAAGAAGGCACCAGCGTAAAAGCTTCGGGTGTAACTATGCTTTTTACTGATATCATGAACTCTACTGAGTTTTATCAACAAGCCGGGGATGAAATGGCAATCGGCCGGGTAATGAATCATTTCAAGATCATACAATCAATTGTAGCGGAAGAGCGGGGCGGTATTGTCAAAACGATTGGAGATTCTGTAATGGCTGTATTCCGGGAACCTGTTTCAGCATTGAAAGCAGTGGAACGTATACAGCATATTTTCTCTGGTAACACTTCCCTTGGAGACTCATTCAAATTAAAAGCGGGAGTTCACTTTGGAGATTGTACCGCAGTTAACCTGAATGGGAGAACCGACTATTTCGGAACTACTGTGAATATTGCTGCTCGATTGGTTGATGCAGCCAAAGAAAAAGAAGTCATTTTATCTGAGGACTTCTATAACCATCCTGATGTAAAGCTATACCTGGATAAGAGAGGCAAAGCTTTATTTGTGAAGCAAAACCAAATAGAATTAAAAGGTTTTGACAAGAAAGAGTTTAAAGTAAAACAGCTACGATTAGAGCGTCCCCCTCTTCGTTTGGTGGTTTAATATCCCTACCTTTCCAATTCACTTTCTGTTCATCCTGCCAACAAACCTGGCATGGTCAAATAAAAAGAATTGGGATAGTTTTGAACCGACTCTCCAAAGAAAAAAGCCCGTACTTATTACAACATCAAAGCAACCCGGTAGATTGGTACCCCTGGGGAGATGAAGCTTTTGCCAAGGCAAAAAAAGAAAATAAACCTGTTTTTCTATCTATTGGGTATGCAACCTGCCATTGGTGCCATGTAATGGAGCACGAGAGCTTCGAAGACAAAGAAATAGCTGCTCAACTTAACCAGGCATTTATAAACGTAAAAGTAGATCGTGAGGAACGCCCCGATATCGACAGTACATACATGACAGTATGCCAAATGCTAAATGGACATGGAGGCTGGCCACTTACTATCGTATTAACCCCAGAAAAGAAACCATTTTTTGCCGCTACCTACATTCCTAAAGAAGCACGGTTTGGTCGTGTCGGATTGCGGCAACTTATAAGAGGAATTCAAGGAATCTGGACTCATGAACCTGAAAAAATCCACCAGGCAGTAGAAAGTATAGAGCATGGTTTCAAAAATTCCCAGGAGTTCCAACAGGGCGAATTTCCTGGAACGGAAGCCATCGATTTTGCCGCCGAACAACTGGTTACCAATTTCGATAAGGAATATGGTGGGTTTGGTTCTGCGCCCAAATTTCCAACCCCACATAACCTCATGTTCCTTCTTCGACAATGGCATCATACCAGAGAAGAACGCTTTTTAGAGGCCGTCTCTAAAACACTAACAGCAATGCGTCTTGGTGGAATTTGGGATCATATCGGTTTTGGCTTCCATAGGTATTCTACTGATCAGGAATGGTTACTCCCCCATTTCGAAAAAATGCTCTATGATCAGGCTTTGCTTATGATGGCCTATACCGAAGCATGGCAAATCACGAAAAACCCATTGTTCAGGCAAACGGTCTATGAAATAGCGGAATATGTACACCGAAACCTAACCGGTACTGAAGGTGAGTTTTACTCTGCTGAAGATGCCGATAGCGAAGGAGAAGAAGGTAAATTTTATATATGGAGCACAAATGAAATAAAAGAACTGCTCAATACAGATCAGTATTCGTTCTTTTCCGATAAGTTCCAATTACAAGATGACGGTAATTTTGAAGATGAAGCTACCAGGCAAAAAAACGGAATGAATATCCCTCATCTGCTTCAACCACTTCCTGATTCTACCTTCAATGAGTGGGATGGCATAAGAAATTTGCTGTTTGAGCACCGGAAAAAAAGAATCCACCCCTTACTGGATGATAAAATACTAACAGATTGGAACGCACTTATGGTAGCTGCTTATGCAAAGGCAGGAGCGGCATTTAAAGAGCAACAGTTTATTGACAAAGCAGAATCGAGTTACGCGTTCATCTCCAAATACCTTTTCAATGAGAATACCCTTCTTCATCGCTATAAGGATGGGGAAGCAGTAATAGAAGCTTTTGCTGATGATTACGCGTTTCTGATTTGGGCTTCCATTGATCTGTATGAAGCTACATTCAACAGTGAATATTTACTAAAAGCCATTGATCTTAATACTCAATTCATAGCTCAGTTTTGGGATCATACATCTGGTGGGGTATTCTTCAGTACCAATGATGATGATCAACCTTTGGGTCGGCAGAAACAGATTTATGACGATGCTTTACCTTCATCAAATTCTGTTACTTTTCTAAACCTGATCCGATTGGCAAGATTCACCGGGGATACTTCCCTGGAAGAGAAAGCGAATGAGCTTGGTAAATGCTTCTCGGCTGATCTGATTCGTTCAGGATCTAGCAGCACAGTTAGTATGATGGGGTTACAGTTCCTACATCATGACCCAAAAGAAATAGCAATTACAGAAGGAACTGATGAGCATCTTTTCTGGGATTTCTTTCACCAAGCATTCCTACCCTCAAAAGTGCTGCTATATCGACCAGATGATGCTGATGCAAGTTTATTTAAAGCTATTCCCTTTCTGGAAGCTCAAACCCCTGTAGATCAGAAGTCTACCGTTTATATCTGCAAAAACTATACATGTGATGCCCCGGTAACCGATTTAGAATCGTTAAAAGAGCAATTTTCTTCCATGGAATGAGATGGGTTAATTACCCATCATCATACTGAAGATCATTTCTTGCAAGCCAATTAGGTTTACTCCTGCAGGCACTTCTACCATCGCCTTAGCAATGCTTGATCGATTCACGTTGGTTACTTCAAATACGGTACTTTTTTTGCCTTTGTCAGTGACTTCAATGAGAAGCGGGAAATTCTGTGACTTAAACTCCTGTGTTAGCCTGCTGGAGGAATTTCTCATATTCTCCGGCACATTTTTCCAGGGCTCTGCAAGCATTCCCCAATTTATATCAATCCCAGATGTAAGCCAGATTGAAACGGTGTCGTCATTATCATCGCTTTCAATCAAAAGTTCAGCACAATCATAGCCTAAAATCTTTTTAGTTCGATTGGTGTACCTGAAATTAGTATTGGAATCAATGTCTACATCTTCACTTTGTCCCCCTGACATCATCCCTGCCATTTGAAAAAATCCTTCCAGCTCTTCTTTTGTGAATTGAAGTGCTTTATTCTCCCCCATCAATACAACAAAATCTTTTTTGTCATTTCGGATAAGAAGCCCATTGGCATTAAAACCATCCATCATGCTTACTGATTCTTCTCCCTGCACTATGATTCTATCGGATGTGGCGTATAGATTGACCTCGCTTACAGTAGGTGCTCCATTATTTTCACCATAAGCTTTCATGGTAATTTGACCTTGAAACTGTGCAAAAGCAGCAGTTGAAATCAAACTTAACATCGTGATAGATATCCCTGTTAGTAGCTTTCTCATATTCATAGACATATAATTTTATTAAAAACGCTAGTAGTAAACGTTGGAATGATACGGTTGTTACGTGAATCAGGCAGTTATAAGATCATCTAACCCTACATTCACTTTTTTGATCCACCCCCCGGCAACTACATCATCACCTTCATAGCATACAACGGCCTGGCCCGGAGTTATTGCTTCTCTACCTGCCGGAAAATGAACCTTAATTTCATCATCTCCGGTTTGAGTAATGGTTCCAATAGCACCATCATCATTATACCTGATGGCGCCGGTGATTTCCATCTCTTCTTCCGGGATTCTGTCGTACTTAATCAGGTTTATTTCCTTCGCGAGCAAAGTTGTACTTACCAAATCCTCTTTTTCTCCAATGGTGATGGTGTTGGTTAAAGGATTGATATCAGTAACATATACAGGTTTTCCCATTGGTAAATTCAACCCACGACGTTGTCCAATGGTATAAAATGGATAACCTTCGTGTTCGCCCAATATATTTCCATCTTTATCGACAAACTTTCCACCTTTCATCTTTTCCTCCAGGCCTTCCACACGATCTTTTAGAAAACGACGATAGTCATCATCAGGAACAAAACATATTTCATAAGAATCAGGCTTATTTGCTACGTTCAATAACCCATGATCTTCTGCAATTTGTCGAATCTCGGTTTTTGAAAATCCCCCCAACGGAAAGATAGTCCGAGCCAGGTGTTCCTGGGCAACTCCCCATAATGCATAGGACTGGTCTTTTTTCGGATCAAGCCCTCTGGAGATTACATATCGGCCATTTTCTTCTCTAATCTGCGCATAATGCCCGGTTGAGATAAAATCACATCCCAGGTTATCAGCACGCTTAAGCAAAGCCGCCCATTTGATATGGGTATTGCATAACACACATGGATTGGGAGTCCTTCCACCGAGATAATCATCCACAAATCGATCAATTACCCAATCTCCAAATTCTTCCCGGATATCCACGATAAAATGTTTGAAACCATGATTGACCGCAATGTGGCGGGCATCGTTCATACTCTCTACCGTACAGCATCCGGTTTCCTTGCCTGTGCTTCCTCCGCTTCGATGATAGTCCCATGTCTTCATGGTAATACCAATTACTTCGTAACCTTGTTCTCTGAGCATAACAGCGGCAACCGAAGAATCTACTCCGCCACTCATTGCTACTAATACGCGTCCTTTAGTACTCATCTAATAACAGTTAATCTCCCTTATAAACGGAACAACAAAGATACAGTTTTTTTTGAAGAAGGAAGAGCTTGGCTGATTGTTAATTGTTATTTGAAGTATAGGCTTTATTCTGTAGTCCCAACTCTTGTTTCTAGTTTATTAATTCCTGTAATTCATCCAAGTAAAACGGCTTCGTCACAATGTCTAGTAGATCGCATAATATCCATTAACCAAATTTTTTGAACATGGGATTATTTAATCTATTCGGTAATTCGAAAAAAGACCCCGATGAATCAGTATTGATTCAACTACATAAGGCTAATTCAAATTTGTCTAAACCTCATAACATCGAGTTCTTTATCTATTTCCCAACTAAATCAACTGCGGAAGAGTTTGCAGCTCAAATTGAGGCAAAAGGTTTTCAAGTTGAAGTTAAGAGTGCAGCTAAAGGAAATGAATGGCTTTGTTTTGCTACTAAAAATTTAATCCCGGAACTTGAAACCCTACAAGAGATTAGGATTCATTTTGATAAACTAGCTGAATCCCTTGGAGGGGAGTATGACGGCTGGGGTACTGAAATAGAGAGTTAAAAAAAATCAATCCTATTTTCTTGGAACCGAAATTTTAGACAAATATTTGACCTAAGTGAAAGAAGCGATATCAATTTAATCAGGATCAAAATATATGATAGTAATCCTACAATATTTCTTTTATTACTGAGCTCTAACCAACACTGCCCAATCTTTTTCTCTGCCTGATGGTGGACTGCCCAGAGAAACCTTACTTCCTCCACTTACCGTGCTCACAGAACCTTCCTGGAAGCTTCCACCCTCTTGCGGATTAAACCATGAAACCGAGAAATCACCTTCAACCCCTTCTAATTCAAGGGAAGTTGTAGTTGGACTTCTCATATACACCAGGTACACTTCACCTTCTTTAGCAAAAGCTGAAACACCCTCTCCGGTAACTAGTTCATTGGCAGGTTCCATTTGTTGAAAAGGCACATAGTCATTGAAAAAATCCAGGGCGATTTTAGTCTGTATCCACATATTCTCACGAGATCGCCAGTCTTCATTAGAAAGGTCACTGGTTGGAGCGTTGTTTTGCCACCCAAAATACCAGTCTACCCCTGCTCCTCCAGCTAACAAAGGCTCCCATAACACTTCAATCCTGGCTTCATCATGCTCGGGATCATCTATATCCGGGCGGAGGCCATATTCCCACCCCATGGGTTCGTCGATGGCCAACACCCATTTTTTGCCGGCATCAATTGAAAGTTGTCTATACTTCGCAGTAGTATCGGCATAGCCCCGATTTGTCTGAATCGACATTCCATCGTATTCATTTGTTCCTAGCAAAGGAGTAAAGATGAGACTTATTTCATGCTCCGGGAAGGTATGCACTACTAAATGATGATCATATGGGTCTACTTCTTTGATATAGTTTGCAAACATAATTCGTTGTTCATCGGTGTTTCCTCTCTTATATAATTCTTCCGGTTCTCCATCACTCCAACCGTTCTCTTCTCCAATATTCCAGCTTACCCCAAGATTATGACCAAATCGTGCAATCATTTCCCGGTAATAAAGCTTTCTGGAATCTGCAAAATCACTTCCTTCATTTTCAAAAACTTCCAAAAAGCTTTCGTTCTCTGTTTCGGTTAACATGAAATCGCGAACAATGCCCAACTCATCCATATGGTCAAACACGATTTCCCACTGAGCCAGTTTGCTTACATCGTATACATATACTTCTTCAGGCTCTACCCATGGCCATATATCATCGCCATCACCATGAACATTCATTAAGAGTAAGTATGCAGCGTTTAATCCCTGATCTGCGATATAGTTTAACGCTCCAATAATTTCTGTCCCTTTTCCATCTTTCCAGCTGGGATCACCTTCCTGCCAATTTATAGCGTGAGGTTGAAAGGCATGCAATTGGTTTTCACCCAGCGCTGGAAAATGAGTGCCTCCATGGTCTTTGGTTCCGTCAAAATCTTCATAAGCCAAAAAATTCTCCGGGCTTCCGGCCCCTCCTTTAATAAAGAACTGTTTTGAACCAGCAAATTGTAAATAATGCTCTCCAACATATTCCAGTCTTCCTTTGGTTTTGAAATCTCTTGTAATCTCAGCCGATGAACGTTCTACGACCATAAATGAGCCAGACTCCCCATCAAAAAAACCAGCACTTTCTCCGGTACCAGGATCTAGTGAAATAGCGGCATCTTCTCCTTTTCTGAAGCTGGCAATATATAACCACTCCCCGGTTTCATCAGGACTAAAGTTTACCCTCCAGGTTTTGCCTGATGTAGCGCTTGTTTCAGCAGCATTTCCGTCAGCGGCAAAATAACCCGGAACATAGTAGGAAGTACCCGTTCGATGATTTAAAAAATGAACATCCAGCCGATAATCAGTAAATGTCTCTTCATTTTCTGTGAGCTCGGGACCAGTAAAATCAATTGTTACCTTGTCCCATAATTGATAAGTAACCGGTTGATTTGCAGAGCAACCTGTAATAAAGATGGTTAATAATAATATGAAGAGAGAAGGAGTGAGATATTTGAGCATATTGGCCTTTTTCTGTAAGGCTCAGAAGATGTTTAAAAAAGAGAGTTCTTACAAAACTTATTCTGAATTACCGAGCATCAAACCTTCAATGATAATGGCTATTTCTTCCGGATTTTTGAGAAGTGTTAAATAGGAATGATTGGTTTTCTCCCCTTCTACCCAAACATTGCCTCCTTGTTCATCGGGTTTATTATAGCCGCCTTCTATGCGGTTCCAATAGTCACCAAGCCCACCTCTTACTGCATATAGTACCGCGGTTTGATCGTAGCTTGAATTATCCAGGATTCTACCCTGGTAATTTTCTTTTATCCATGGTGCAAACTCGCTAAAGTGTTTATAACCAATATATAATGGATGGGAAGTTTCCAACTCATTGAATACTTCCCCGGTTTTTATGACCAACCCCACTTCATACCCTAAAAAGGTTACCAGCACATCCTGCAAGTTTTCTATTACATATTTGGTTACTCCTTCCATATTGCCATTAAAGTTCCACTCCCACTCTCCTTCGGGGTACTGACCTCCCATGATTACAAATTCAGCTACTTTTTGGCTTATCAATTCTTTTCCTGTTAATGGTGAATTTGAATCCGGCTCTGATTCTATCAGGTTTTTGATATTAGCTAATGGGCCTACCGTGATGATGGTGATGCTGTTTTCATATGCCTCAGAAAGTAGTTTTCTGTAAAGAGCTACTGCTTCAGTAGCGGAATCATAGGTCTCATTAAATCTTAAACTCTCTGTAATTGGCTTCGAATGATTCCAGGGCTCATGAAATTTCCCATCCTTTCTTACTCCAATTGGGATATCTGGACTGCCATAAAACGTGTTAACCGCGTCAATTCCGGAAACGGCAAATTCCTCGGTGCTCCAGCACATAACGGCTAACAATTCGACCTCTCCCTGACTCTGTAGGTTGTGGATCATTGCAAGTGCCCCAAGGTCATCTGCATCTCCACCGAAATCGGTATCAAAGATGATTTTCTTTTGAGCTACTCCATTAGCCACAGTTAGTATTCCAAATAGGGTGAGAAATAAATACTTTTTCATTGTAACTGTTAAATCAGATTTGAACTACGATACTCAAAAAAGCTTTTTTATGAAATCATTCTATCTAATACTCTTATTACTTCTTTTCGCTGGCAGCCTATCTGCCCAGGAGGCACGCTATCCAATCATAAAAGGCTTTGGAGGAATCTATGAAATTGAAGGTGCTGTACATCCAAAACCAGATGTCGCTTATGACATTGTAATCGATTTAAAAACGCTCCAAAGAGATAAAGAGAGCATTAATCCCGGCCTGAATAATGTAGCCCGAATGATGAACCTACATGGATTGGGAGGAGTGAAGCCTGAAAACCTGAGCGTGGCCGTGGTAATCCATGGCGGGGCAACTGATGTAGTTTTAGATAACGATACCTATAAACAGCGCTATGAACTGGATAATCCTAATCTTGAGTTGATCAGCACGCTAAAAAATGCCGGTGTCAACATTTATGTATGCGGTCAATCGTTGCTTGCCCGGAGATATGAACGAGAAAGCGTAAACCCGGAAATAACTGTAGGACTTTCAATGCTCACCGTTTTTACTACCTATATGCACCAGGGTTATGTACCGCTAGTGTTCAACTAGGTCATGTACAGATATGGCTTCCACGGCTCTTGTACAAAGCCGTTATAATCCCTGAAAAAAGTAATCGGAATTGGCCGGTATGGTTTTGAGAGAAGTGGCATCTCTGCTTCTTTTGGAGTCTTGTTTCCTTTCTTCACATTACACCTTTCACAAGCTGTAGTGAGGTTTTCCCAGGTATCTCCTCCCCCCCTGCTTTTGGGAATAACATGATCAATAGTGAGGTTCGATTTATTTCCGCAATACTGACATTGAAAATTATCTCTTCTCATCACGTTTCTTCGGGACAACACTACTTTGGTATAAGGAATGCGGATGTAGCTTCTTAAACGAATTACAGAAGGATACTGGTAAGCATCTCTCGGGGTTCTCAACTCTTTTTCCGGGTCGTCATGAAGTAACTCAGCTTTTTCCAAAAAAAGGAGTTTCATGGACCGTTGCACCGAGCAAATACTCAATGGCTGATAGTCCTGGTTTAAAACTAATACATTAGCATTCATAGTGCATCTGGTTTTCGAATAGTTGGGTTATATGTAGATGACTTTCTTTTGAAGAGAATGCAGGACAGGAATAATAAAAAAGGCGTACCTGTAATGAACAAGTACGCCTTAGTATGATGTTTTTTAATTTCAATTTCAATAGCCGAGGAAGTTTAATAACTCTTCCCTAACATCAGCGTTAATCGAAATGGCTAGTAAGATAGATACAAGTAGGCCGAACAGGGCATAGGACAAATCCTTGAATATCATTTTCAACACCTTTCCGATGGGTTGGCCTGTGGTTTTTTTGTCTCCGGTAATACTCATTCCTATTTCTCTACCGGCTAACAGCCCTAAGAACACCCAGGTTGTACTCATTGGAACCGTACTAACTGTCAGTTTATAAGTAAGGAGGAGTGCATAAATAAAATCAATAATGGTTGCTGAGCGAATATCCGTAACTCTCGACTTTTCGGTTACAATCTGCTGAATCTTGTCTCCTCTCAAATAGAATAATAAACCCAGTCCGAAGAAAATAAAAAGAGCAAATCCAAGAAACTGTCCAAAGCTTAATGACCGAGGTAAATAAACTGCCACATTTGCCGCATCCTGCATTACCCAAACTGCCCATAAACTTCCAGATGTTATCCATTGAATAGGAAGCCAATATGGTGCTGCTTTTGTGGTTGAGAATTTCTTTTCGAACGTTTTGGTAACCAGTAACCAAACGATCAAACCTGCAGCGAATGCCAGGAAGTATCCACTTAAGCTCTTTCCTAATACAGAAGTAATATCCTCGGCAGAAGCTGCAAAACAGCTCAACAATAAGAATGTGGTAGAAACCGGCATCCTCATTCTTGTCAGAATCAAGAGGAATACAGGAGCGGCTACCTGTAAGAAAGTAAAGTTGGTTGGGCTTTCACTAAACCCTTTCGAGGTAAGCCGCTGGTAGCTAACGTCACCATCAAATAAAACCCAGCTTACCGTTACAGTAGCGAGAAAAATCCCACCGATATAAATCCAAAGTACCCACCATTTTTTATCCTGGTTTGAGGCCAGGAATGTCCCAATGGTTTGAATACTATCGTTTGCAATGGCTGAATACCCGGCAAAAACAAACCCAACCCACATCGCTATTTCGGCATAGGGGAAGGTTACACCAGCCGCAAAAAAGAACAGGCCTATTAGACCTATGAATATTCTCTCTTGTTTTATGAGATGATAAAAACTGGTAGGGATAAGACTTTGAGCAAAACTACCGTTCTTCGGTTCTGATGAATTAGCCATTAACTATTTTTATTCTGGAATTTAATTCGATGAAGTGTACCCATCCCATGTTAAGATAGTATTACCTTCATTAGCCATTTCTAAGCCTGAAACACTTGTATCTAGAATACAAAAATTTTAGTATTAGCCGGTTAAATTTATGATGTCACGTACTCATGCTTAAAAAGATAGAGTTGATCCTCAAATCAGAATATGAGGAATTGGATAGACTGGAAGGGTTTCTTAACGGTTTGCAGAAAAACCTGGGATTTGATGACGAGCTATATGCAAAGCTTATGCTTACTGTGTCGGAAGCAGCCACTAATGGAATTGTACATGGCAATCAGCTTGATCCATCAAAAAAAGTTGTGCTTACAGCAGAGAGTGATGGTAAAAATTTGATAATTACTTCTAAAGATGATGGGCCTGGTTTTAAACCTGAGGAGATTGCTAATCCACTTACCGAAGAAAACCTGCTTAATACAAGTGGCAGGGGTGTTTTCCTGATGAAGGAATATGCTGACGAGGTTAAGTACCTGGATAATGGTACAAAACTGATGCTAAGATTTAACCTGTCTCAATAAAAAAAGCCGATTAGTACACTAACCGGCTTTTAAAGCATATGAGGTCGTAATGCTCTTAGTTCAGCTGAGCATCTAATTGTTTGGTAAGGTGAGTTTTAGGAACTGCACCAATAATCTGATCAACAACCTGTCCGTCTTTAAAAATTAGCAGAGCAGGAATACTTCTGATTCCGTACTTCACAGAAACTTCCGGGTTATGATCAACATTTACTTTTCCAATTTTTGCTTTACCAGCATATTCTCCAGCCATTTCTTCAACAACCGGTCCGATCATTCTACATGGACCACACCATTCAGCCCAAAAATCAACCAATACAGGTTGGTCTGAGTTCAATACTTCTTGTTCGAAATTGCTGTCATTAAATTCAACTGTGTTAGCCATTTCTATCACCTGTTTTTATTAAATAATACTTTTAAAAATTTCGACACAAAGATCGGGAGATCCCAACCAATGATGCACATTGTTTATTGTTATGAAGAACATTGGGTTCTTTTATGACGGCTTATACATCAAATGAGATACCCTGGGCCAATGGAAGCTCTTCACTCCAATTAATGGTATTGGTTTGCCTTCGCATATATGCTTTCCAGGCATCAGAACCGGATTCTCTTCCTCCACCCGTTTCCTTTTCGCCACCAAAAGCACCTCCAATTTCTGCTCCACTTGTGCCAATGTTGACATTCGCGATTCCACAATCAGACCCCCTAGCACTCAGGAAACCTTCTGCCTCCCTCATATTAAGTGTAAACATTGCGGAGCTTAGTCCCTGCTTCACACCATTATGATAGCTCATAGCTTCTTCCATCGTACTGTACTTGATCAGGTATAGTATAGGTGCGAAGGTTTCTTCCTGAACAATCTTGAACTCATTCTTAACCTCAGCAAGGGCAGGGCGAACAAAATGGCCTTCTCGTTCAAGTACTTCGCCACCGTAAATAACTTCGCCACCCTGCTTTTTAATCTGCTTAAGCGCCTTCTGCATATTCTCGATAGCAAGTTCGTCGATAAGCGGACCTACCAACGTTTCCGGGTCAAGAGGGTTTCCGATCGTGATATTATCATAAATAGAAAGTAACCGCTCTTTAACCTGGTCATACACATTTTCGTGGATAATTAAGCGCCTTGTACTTGTACATCGCTGACCACAGGTTCCCACGGCTCCAAAAACGGTAGCTCTGATTGCCATCTCTATATCTGCATTTTCTGATATAATGATTGCATTGTTGCCTCCAAGCTCAAGAATAGATCTACCTAACCTTCCGCCGACTGCTTTAGCTACTTCTTTACCCATTCGTATCGAACCAGTCGCAGAAACCAAAGGAACTCGATCATCTTTAGTCATCCACTCTCCTACTTCACGGTCTCCTGTAACCAAATTAAAAATCCCCTCAGGTAGATTATTCTCCTTTAACACTTTAGCTACAATCTTTTGAACTGCCACCCCGCATAAAGGAGTTTTTTCAGATCCCTTCCAAATCATAACATCCCCACATACAGCCGCTATCATTGCGTTCCAACTCCATACTGCTACCGGAAAATTAAAGGCCGAAATAATTCCTACTACACCAAGCGGATGCCATTGCTCATACATCCTGTGATTAGGGCGCTCGCTATGCATGGTAAGGCCGTAGAGTTGCCTGCTTAAGCCTACTGCAAAATCACAGATATCGATCATTTCCTGGACTTCACCAAGTCCTTCCTGGTTGATTTTGCCCATTTCATAAGTAACCAATTTCCCTAATGGCTCTTTATACTCCCGGAGTTTTTCCCCAATTTGACGTACAATTTCTCCGCGCTGAGGAGCCGGCACTTCTCTCCAAACCTTGAATGCTTCTTGTGCGGTAGCTACTACCTCATCATACTGTTCTCTGGTAGTAATCGAGACGTTAGCAATCTTCTTCCCATCAACAGGAGTATGACTACTGACCACTTCTTTGCTTTCCAGATATTTTTGGCCTGTACTGGTACCCGCGTTTACTCCTTCTATTCCTAATTTCTTTAGAAAATCCATTCTTTATCTTTTGGTGATTTTGTGGGGCAAAGATAGACAATTCAGAATTAGTAAATGCCGGAGATTAAAATTTGAATTACCTTTAGATCGTCAAAAAATACCCTATTGAAAAAGGCTTCCAACAAACAACTTACTCTATTGAGAAAACTGCGCTCTAAAAAATACAGAGAGCAGGAAAAGCTATTTATCGCTGAAGGCGAACGGGCTGTAAACCAACTGATCGATTCAAAAAAGGTACAGCTACATTCCATCTTTGTGGAAGAGCAGGTTCCTATGAACTCTCATGAAGCTTACACCCTGGACAGTACTCAGTTTGAAGAAATCTCCAATACTGAAAATCCACAAGGCGTATTAGGCATTTTCCATATTCCTGCTCCCATAGCAGTAGAAGAACTGAAAGAGCAAAAAGGAGTAATTGTTGCTGTTGATGCTATCCAGGACCCTGGAAACCTTGGAACTATTTTTCGAACGGCTTCATGGTTTAATGCTACCGCATTCATAAGTGGAAAAGGAACAGTCGATATGTTCAATCCAAAAGTAGTGCGGAGTACCGTCGGCGCTACCGGGGCCATCCCTTTTCTAAGTGCTGATCTGGCTAGTGCTCTCACATTACTGGAGGCATCCGGATGGAAGGTAGTTTTGTTAGATGGAAATCCCGGGTCTATACCAATCTCGGAAATAACCCTTCAGGAAAAAATAATTCTGGTTGTTGGAAACGAAGCAAATGGTATTGATAGCTCGCTTATCACTACAAACCGGGTAAGGGCCCTAATCCCAGCTTCCGATGAGCAAAACGCAGTGGAGAGCCTCAATGCGGCAGTTGCTCTTAGTATCGGCTTATGGTATGTGAATAATTAAGTTGATAACTCACCAAAAAAACCATCGTTTTCCTCTTCAAAAAAAAATCCCAAATACTTTTCCACATCCATTGCATCTAGATATAGATGTTCATTAATTCTGAGAGCCGTTCTTTAACATCATCTACAAAGGCTTACGGTTTTACGTTGAATTTAAATACCATTTGCCCATGCCGAAGAAGAAAACGAAAAAGATTTTCGTACTCGACACTTCCGTTCTTTTATATGACAATGAAGCAGTTAAAAATTTTGAAAAAAATGACGTAGCAATACCTATCACCGTTCTTGAGGAGATAGATACTTTTAAAAAGGGGAACTCAGTAACTAACTTACATGCAAGGGAATTTATCCGCTACCTGGATAGCATTTCGGATGACAATATGCTCCTGGACTGGATTCCACTTAATGGCCGTTCTCACGGTAACCTAAAAGTAATTACTAATGGTGGCGATCATGTGGATGCCAACGAAATGTTTGGATCTAAGAAGAATGATCATGATATCATTAATGCTGCACTGAGGCTTAAATCCGAAAACCCCAAGGAAAAAGTAATCCTTGTCTCGAAAGACATAAATTTAAGATTGAAGGCACGTGCTTTGAATCTTGAAGCGGAGGATTATGAGACGGTTCAGGTTAAAAATATTGACCAGTTGTACAAAGGCAAAACCGAGCTTGAGCTGGAAGACCCTTCCATAATCAGTAAGTTTTATGAAAAAGGTAAAATCCGCCCAAAAGATTTAATGGAAGCTTCTCCGGTAAGCAATCATTTTTATATCATGAAAAGCCATGGCTCTTCCGCCCTGGGTAAGTTCGATAGGAAGTCCGGATATATTGAAAATATCGAAGTAATGAACGCCTATGGCATTACTCCAAAAAATGCGGAACAGACGTTTGCACTTCATGCACTAATGAATCCAAATATAATGCTGGCTAGTGTTACTGGGTCAGCAGGAACCGGGAAAACATTACTCGCTCTGGCTAGTGCCCTGGAACAACGAAGTAGTTTCAAGCAAATCTATTTGGCGCGGCCAATTGTACCGCTAAGCAATAAGGATATAGGATATCTCCCCGGAGATGCCAGCCAGAAGATTGATCCTTATATGCAACCGCTTTGGGATAACTTGAGCTTCATCAAAAACCAGTTCAAAGAAACCAGCAAGCAGTACAAGAAGATTGACGAAATGGTGCAAACCGATAAGCTTCGCATCGTTCCGCTGGCTTATATCAGGGGCCGTAGTTTATCGAACGTGATTTTTATTGTGGATGAAGCTCAGAACTTAACCCCACACGAGATCAAGACCATTATCACACGAGCGGGAGAAAAAACGAAGATCATCTTTACAGGTGATATCTTCCAGATTGATACTCCATACCTGGATTCACAAAGTAATGGCCTTTCTTACCTGGTCGATCGGATGCATAACAACCCAATTTATGCACACGTGAACCTGGAGAAAGGGGAGCGTTCTGAATTAGCAAACATTGCAAGTAAGCTACTTTAATTCATCTATAAAGAAGGAATTGAGACGGAATCTCTTTCTATAAAGGCAGCTTCGATAAGTTTGCTGGTCCCTTTTTTGCCTTCAATAAGGTCGAACAGAATCCTTACGGCTTCTTTTCCTATTTCCTCAACAGGTTGGCGAATAGAACTAATAGAAGGCTGGGTAAGCTCGAAATAGGGTTGGTCATCAAAAGAGATAATGGATACATCCGAAGGAACTTCCAATCCCAATTCTTTGGCGGCCTTTAACACGCCCAGGGTAATCTGGTTGCTCAATGAAAAAATGCCGGTAGGGCGGTCTTTTCTCCCAAGTAATTCGAATGCGGATTCATACCCGTTTTGAATAGTAAAGTCGGTTCCACGAACTTCGATCTCTGCACTGGTATCAGAATGCTCATGCATGGCCTTCAAATATCCTTCTACTCGCTGCCGATTTGAAATGGTATTCTCAAGCCCCTGGATACAGCTGATCTTTTTGTGATTTCTTCCCTGAAGAAGTTTAACGGCTTCATAGGAACTGGAGAAGTTGTTGGTAGATACATACGGTATTGGCAAACCTTCAAAGTATCTATCAATCATTACCAAAGGCTTAGATAAATTGTGAAAATGATCTCCTTTTAATCCAACCGGAGCAACAAGAAGTCCATCCACCTGGCGATCAATTAAAAGCTGCAGGCTGTCTTTTTCAATTTCTGAATCATCGTGAGTATCGCATAACAGGATAAGCTTCCCCTTACCCCTCAATTCTGTTTCAATCTTCAACGCCAGATTACAAAAAAAGGGATTGGAAATATCCGGGATAACGAGCCCAATCGTGTTTGATTTCTGAAGCCTTAAGTTTCTGGCAACCTGGTTTGGCCGATAGTTATGAGCTTCTGCAGTTTTTTTGATTAGCTCTTCCGTTTCGCTACTAATCCTAAACTCTTTTGCCTTCCCCCCTAATACTCTTGATACCGTACTGCTGGAAATATTAAGCAATGCAGCTATTTCCTTAATTGTAATCCCGTCTGATTTCATGACAGAAGTTAACAACATATTCATCAATCAAAACCTAAAACTTTAATTTGTATTTATCTCAAAAACTCCTTTTAATGTATTGCTCACACGTTTGTTCTAATTCTTATTGCCTGAAAATGGATTCAAGTAAAATAATTGTTGTTGGAAGTAGTAATACGGATATGGTGATCTATTCAGATCGTATCCCTCGTCCCGGAGAAACAATTCTTGGGGGTACCTTTAAAATGAACCCGGGAGGAAAAGGTGCAAATCAGGCTGTTGCTGCTGCTCGATTAGGAGGTGACATTAGCTTTGTATCGAGTATTGGTGACGACATTTTTGGGAAAGAGTCCCTGAATAATTTCAATGAAGCCGGCATTGATAGCCAGTACGTTGGCATTCAAACCGGAACTCCTTCAGGGGTTGCCCTCATCCTGGTAGATGCTAAAGGAGAAAACTCCATAGCCGTAGCTTCGGGAGCGAACTCTTCGATAACAACTTCAGATATTGATAAGGCAAGGTCTGCAATTAGGGCTTCGGCTTTCATGCTTATTCAGCTTGAAATACCAGTCCCTATCGTTTCCTATTGTCTTGAAATTGCTGCTCAGGAAAATTGTAAAGTCATACTGAATCCTGCCCCAGCTCAAGCTCTTAGTGATGAGGATCTAAAACGGGTATCCATTATAACTCCTAATGAGACAGAAGCTGAGATTCTGACTGGAATAACTGTTAATAACCACGAAAGTGCTCACAAAGCAGCTACTGTGCTAAGAGATAAAGGAGTCGAGTATGTGATCATCACCCTGGGAAGCCAGGGAGCATATGTACTCTCGAGTACTGTGGATGAGATCGTTCCTGCACAAAAAGTAACAGCTGTTGATACCACTGCAGCCGGTGATACTTTCAATGGTGCTCTTGCAGTTGCCTTATCTGAAAACATGGAGCTTAAAGAAGCAGTAGCATTTGCTAATCGAGCAGCAGCAATTTCAGTAACAAGAAAAGGGGCACAAGCTTCGGTGCCTTACAGAAAAGAACTGACAGACTACCTAACCACCAAATAAATCGATTATGTTTATTCCTGATAGTTATGCCCTTTCTGTTTTCCTATGTGTGATCACCATGCTTTGCTGGGGATCTTGGGCCAATACTCAAAAGCTTTCTTCCAAATCCTGGGCTTTCCAACTCTTTTACTGGGACTATGCGATTGGCATTGTGCTACTGACCTTAATCTTTGGGTTCACCCTTGGAAGTATGGGAGATGCAGGAAGGAGTTTTGTTACTGACCTTGCTCAAGGTTCTCCGGATGCCCTGGTTTCCGCATTCATAGGAGGAATCGTCTTTAATATCGCCAACCTCCTGATTGTAGCCGCTATTGATATTGCAGGTATGGCTGTTGCCTTCCCTGTTGGGATAGGAATTGCGCTTATTCTTGGTGTAGTTGTGAATTATATTGCTGACCCTGTAGGTGACCCTCTCCTACTTTTCTCCGGAGTAGGCCTGGTAGCGGCAGCAATCGTTATAGATGCATTAGCTTATAGAAAAACAACTTCCCAGGGATCTGAGACTCCAACAAAAGGCATCATATTATCCATCGTGGGCGGAATATTGATGGGCTTCTTTTATCGATTTGTTGCGGCATCAATGTCCACAGATTTCATTTCACCTGAGGCAGGACTACTCACTCCATATTCAGCCGTATTCATCTTTTCTATTGGAATATTTGTTTCCAACTTTCTTTGGAACTCCATCTTCATGTTCAAGCCAGTGAAAGGTGAAAAAGTATCGTATGTCGATTATTTCAAACAGGGAGACATCAAGCTTCATCTCATAGGGATACTTGGTGGAATTATATGGTGTATTGGTATGTCGCTTAGCCTCATTGCTGCCGACAAAGCCGGTTTCGCAATCTCCTATGGTTTAGGTCAGGGGGCTACCATGGTAGCTGCTGCCTGGGGAGTATTCGTTTGGAAAGAATTTAAAGATGCCCCTGAAGGGGTTAATCGCCTTATAGGCATGATGTTCTTCTTTTTTATAGCCGGATTGGCACTCATTGTTTACTCACGATTAATCTAACCTCATTGTAACTCATGTACTCCATAAACTCATTTTCAAAAACCGTATGTATTGCTCTTTTTATAATAATACCAATGAGCTGCACACAAAAAACTCCAGATGCTGCTAAGGAGCCCTCGAAAAAAATATCAGTGATCTTTGATACAGACGCCAATAATGAGCTTGACGACCAGCATGCACTCGCTTACCTGTTATTCAATGGGGACACTTTTGACGTTCGGGGTGTGACGGTAAATGCTACTTATAACGGAGGTGAGATCGATGGGCACTATGCTGAAGCTGAACGAATTCTCAAACTCAGCAGCCTCCATGGAGATATTCCTTTACTTGCTGGAGCAAATGGAGATTTTAATGACATCAAGGATTCGATCTCTAATGAAGATTATGATGGAGCTGAGGCTGTTGAGTTTATTATCCGGGAAGCCAGGGCTGCTACGGATGAGCCGCTTGTATTACTTCCCGTTGGTAAACTCACAAATATTGCGCTTGCTCTCGAAAAAGCGCCAGATATTAAGAACAATGTTCGGATAGTATGGCTAGGAGCTAATTATCCTGACCCGGGAGAATATAACCTTGAAAACGATATCCCTTCGATGAACTATGTTCTGGAACAGGATGTGCCCTTCGAAATGGTTATGGTTAGATATGGTAAGCCAAGTGGTTCTGATGCGGTTAAAGTAACCCCTGAAATTATTTCTGAGAAGATGCCTGGCCTGGGACCTACGGTGGCTCCGGTAGAAGGTAGACATGGTAACTCTTTCACAACTTTTGGAGACTATTCCATTAGCCTCTTTGAGAATATTGACTTGTATGGAGATCCTCCGGGAAGAGCTCTATTTGATATGGTGGCCGTTGCCATTCTAAAAAATGAGGCATGGGGCGAACAAAAGATGATCCCTGCCCCTACTATGATTGAGGAAGTATGGGTTGAACAGCCCGAGAATAATAGACAGGTATTGATTTGGGAAAATTTCAATAAAGAACTGATTCTTGATGACTTCTTTAACACCATGAATTCACCGGTACTGGTTCAGGGCCCAACCTCCAATCGCTAAGCACCACTCGTGAGAATTCATATCTTTTTAACTTTCATTTTTTAATTTCATATTTGCTAAAACGAATTGATCAATCCCTATGAATACCAAATTTTCTCGACTTCTCTCTATTCTTCTCTTCTCCTTAATTGCAACAACACTGGCTTTTGCGCAGACTAAAAACTCCAAGCCAAAAATTAACCAGCTAGGGTACTACCCCCTGGCTCCTAAAATTGGGATTACCCCACAAACCGATTTAACCTCCTTCTATTTAAAGGATGCTTCATCAGGAGCAGTTGTTTATGAAGGAGAACTGACTAGTGGAGGGTATTACAGCCCTGGCGATGAGGATGTAAAAGTGGCTGATTTCAGTGATTATTTTGTACCAGGCACTTACATAATGGGCGTGATAGATGGAGAGGAATCCTATCCTTTCACGATAGGCAATAACATCTTTTCTGAGCTAACAGATGGGATAATTAAGGCGATGTACTTTAACCGCGCATCTATTGAACTAGAAGAAGCTTATGCAGGAGAGTGGGCGCGAGCTTTGGGGCACCCCGATGATGAGGTGTTAATTCATAATTCCGCAGCCTCAACCGGACGACCTGCTAATTCAACTATTTCTTCTTCGAAAGGTTGGTATGATGCCGGAGACTTCAATAAATACGTAGTTCCAATTTCATCCAGCATCAGCCAGATGCTTTTTGCTTATGAAGAATTCCCGGAATTCTTCAACAATCGATCGCTCAACATTCCCGAAAGCGGGAATGACATTCCAGATATCCTTGATGAAAACCTTTGGGCATTGCGTTGGTTGTTTACCATGCAAGATCCCGAAGACGGAGGAGTATATCATAAATTAACAACACCTACTTTTCAGGGCACGGTAATGCCAAATGTACCAACAGCTACCCGATATGTGGTTATGAAGGGAACTGCTGCTACCTACGACTTTGCAGCTGTTATGGCGCATGCGGCTCGTGTTTATGAACCATTCTTACCCGACTTTGCTGATTCTGCCCTTGCTGCTGCTGAAGATGCATGGGAATGGGCTTCTTCAAATTCTAATGTTTCCTATAACCAAAATGCTCTTACGAATCCTACTATTAGCACCGGTACGTATGGAGACGGGAGCTTTAGTGATGAGGAATTTTGGGCAGCATCAGAGCTATATATCACCACTGGAGATGACAGCTACTATATGGATAATGGTTGGAACAGTGCGGGTGTAGTGGGCTGGAATAGCGTTCGAGGGATGGGCTTGTTTTCTTTGGTTGCCAATAGAACGGAATTAACAGCGGTAGGGCTTAGTGATACAACATCCATGAAACAAAGAGTTGTCACTATTGCTGATTCTTATATCAATTCAGGGAACTCTTCCCCATATCGCTCACCATTTGGAACTGCTTCGGGTCATTTTTTCTGGGGAAGCAACGGTTTTGCAGGAAATATTGGGCTTGTTACAATGCTTGCTTATCGAGTAACCGGAGAAGAGGAATATTACGATGCCACAATACATGTGCTTGATTACATCATGGGAAGAAATCCATTAGATCAGGGCTATGTAACCGGTTTTGGAGATAACCCGCCCATGCATATCCACCATCGCCAATCGGAAGCAGATAATGTGGTTGATCCCGTACCGGGATGGGTAGCAGGTGGAGCTAATCCTAATAATCAAAGCCAGGATTGTGGTACTTCTGCCTACAACTCAACCTCTCCTGCTCTTTCTTATTTAGATCACTACTGCAGCTACTCAACAAATGAGATGACTACTTACTGGAACTCACCATTTGTGTATTTGCTGGCAGGATTAGAACACCTCACTGAAGCTTTTTCGCTGGAGGATACCAAAACAGGTTTTTTTAGAAGTCCGAACTTCGGTCCTTTTTTTGAACCAGGAGATACCGTTTCGCTTTCGTGGAAACTATTTAATATCGATAGCTATTCTTTGTCCTATCGCTTTCTTTCTGAGGAAGAATTCACTCTCCTGGAGACCGATCTGACCGCTGATGATTCTGTATATTCAGCATTTATCGTACCTGATCTTAGGGGAGAATCTATTGTTTTTCGAATAGAAGACTCAGATGAAGAGGACGTTTGGGTACAATCCCCTTCTCTAAAAATAAGCCCAGCCAGAAGCCTTATAATTGATGAAATATGGGTAAGCGGTGAGTTTAATCCAGGGAAAAGAGTTTCTATTTACTGGAGCAGTGTTTCAATTGAAACCCTAAACTTGTTTGTAAGGCTTGAATCCGAAGAAGAATTTGAACTGGTCGAAGAAAATATCTCGGCAGCCGATGGCTTTACCAATCGCTTTTGGGTTCCTGAGGCACCTGGAAACTCCTTCATTTTGAGGCTTGAGGATGCTGATACCGATACCGTTTTTGTTGAAACGGACCCTATTCCCATTGTTACCCTTGTGAATACGGAAGAATCTTCTACCGTTGCCCAGTTTAACTTATCACAAAACTACCCTAACCCATTCAATCCAACAACAAGCATTAGCTTTGAATTGGATAAATCGGGAAAAGCTATTCTTTCTATCTACTCATTAATGGGGCAGAAAATTGCTGACCTTGTTAATGAAGTTAAATCAGCTGGTGTGCATTCAATTAGCTGGAATGCAACAGGTTTTTCAAGTGGAGTATATTATTACCAGCTTAAGTCTGGTGATCGGGTGCTAACCCGAAAGATGACTTTGATCAAATAAAAAAGCCCTCAAACTTTAGCATGAGGGCTTTTTTATTTCGCTAGTTAGTTTAGTTAGACCAACTCAAATTCGCATTTACTTCAGTAGATCCAGTGATATCTGGCTGAAGGTTCTCAATCAGATAGTTCATTCTTAGTTTAACATAATGCTGGCCATGTGCTCCTCTAATACCATGCCTGTTGCCAGGGTACATCATAAGGTCAAACTTCTTATTAGCCAGTATGAGTGCATTTTGAAGCTGAACTGTATTTCCAGGATGTACATTATTGTCAATGTTTCCATGAACGAGGAGTAACTTACCCTTTAGGTTGTCAGCATATTTCATTGCAGAACCATAGTCATAACCTTCCGGATTGGCTTGAGGAGTATTCATGTACCGTTCTGTATAAATAGTATCATAACTTCTCCAATCAGTAACAGGCGCACCTGCTATTCCTACATGAAATACTTCCGGGTAGCGAAGCATGAGCAACGAAGTAGCATAGCCTCCATAAGAATGGCCATATACTCCTACTCTATTACCATCTGCGTAATCTCTTTTTGTGATTTCCTGAACAACATGCGCATAATCATCAATCTCGATACTGCCCAGTCCCTCATAATGTAAGGTGGCAAACTCTTTACCCCGGTTACCAGAGCCTCTGTAATTTGCTCTAACAACGATAAAACCTAGCTGTGCGAGTCTTTGATAGCCATCAGCATTTTTATAAGTATTCGTTACATCCTGGAACTTAGGTCCTCCATATAGAGGCAATACAACTGGGTATTTTTTATTTGGGTCAAAATCTACCGGCTTATAAACAAGTACTGGTAGGTCATAATTACCATCCGCAGATTTGATAGTTACCAGTTCTGGCTTGGAAAGATTGTTTTCTTCTACTTTAGAAATGTCGGACTCCATCAGTTTCCGCACTTCTTTTCCTTTTGCGTCATAAAGTGCAACGGTAGGCGGCTGGTCGAACGAAGAAAAGCTATTGGTATAGTAAGTGCCTGCCTCGTTCATAGAAACTGTGTGACGACCAGGAGTGTCGTTCAGGTTCTTTAATCCCTTTCCATTGAAATTAACTACATGGAAATAGCGGTCAAGCCCCATGTTATGATAGGCAGAGAAGTATACCTTTTTATTTTTCTGGTCCACATTTGCAATGCTTCCAACCGGCCAATCGCCCTTGGTGAGCTGAGTTTTCAGTTCTCCGCTAAAGTCATAATGATAAATGTGGTTATATCCACTTGTTTCAGAAGTCCAAAGGAAGGTCTTGTTATCATCTAGCTGGATGAAATTATCGTGCAGATCGATATAGGTTTCTTCTTTTTCTTCAAGAATGGTCCTTACTTCTTTTGAGTCCAGACCGTAGGCAAGTAATTCAAGATGATCCTGCTTTCTGTTTAGTCTTCTGAACGTAAGCTCCGAACCGTCATTTCTCCAGATTGGACGAACGATGTAGGTATCCGGTCCACTATTAGTTGGCACCTCTTCGATATCTCCACTTTCTAAATCAACGATAAACAGTTTAACGGTTGGGTTTTCCTCCCCAGCCTTAGGGTAGCGCATAAGTTCCAATCCAGCTTCAAAGTCTAATTCATGAATAATTGGGTATTGAAATACGTTGGTCTCGTTGTATTGTAGATAGGCTATTTTTGAATCATCAGGAGAAAACCAATAGGCATCTCTTTCACCAAATTCCTCCGGATATACCCAGCTGGGCTTACCGTTCATTTGCTCTTCACTTCCATAGGTAAGTCTTTTCTCTTCTTTCGTCTCAGTATCTACTACATAGATATCATAGCCTTTCACGTAAGCGAACTTGGTGTAATCGTGAGAATAGGTTCCATTCCAAAGTTGGCTGATTTCCATTCTTCTCATTAACTCATCATCATATTTGAAACGCTCTATCTCGGGCTTGAATAGCTTCTTTAGATTCTTGTCATCCAGGTCGAATAAGAAATCAGCTCCATCATTCGTGAAGAAAATGGCTTCATTATCCATTACAAAGTTAAATGACTGGAATGGAAGGCCCGTTACCTCACTACCTGTAACCTCGTTGAATTGTTCAATGATGGCCTGCTCTGTTCGCTCGTCAAAGATGGGTGTTCTCTTTTCATTCTTTGGGTCTACTTTGTAGAAAACCATGCCATCATCGGTGTTTTCAGTTTCCATATATCCCATATCTCCGGGAAGCCATCTAACTCCAAATTGCCCTTCGTAGTTGATGAATCCTCGTTGCCCCATTTCAGTGTAGAGGTCTAAGCCAACACTTTGGGCCAGCCCCTGAGTTGCCATAAAGAGAGCCAGTGCAACTACATACACTGTTTTATTTATTCGTTTCATAGAGATGAATTTTGTCGATTAGGTTTGAATGAAGATAGTCGTGCTAATTTTAACATCGAAATCAAAAGTAGTAAATCTAGAGAGAAACGATGGTACTATCCGAAACGTATCTGCCCAGGAAACGCTCTGCCAGTTCCCTAAAACGCTGCGGGCGATCACTAACAAAGCACTCAAATGTACCCCCTGAACTATTTAATAGTTCATTTTCCTCCAAATACTGCTTTACAGAACCCGCAATGGAATCCGCTGAATCAATAATCGATATCGATGCATCCTTGAGTACTTCAGGGATTACCTTTTTGAAAAGGGGGTAATGAGTACAGCCAAGAATCAGGGCTTCAATTTCTTCTTCATTAAAAGCACTTAGATATTCTTTCAGTGTTTTAATGGCAATCTCATTTTCGGTCCAGCCCTCTTCGGCCAGTGGAACTAATAAAGGACATGCTTGCTGAATGACATGAGTTGATGGACTTTTCTTAGAAATAGCATGTATATATGCACCTGAATTGACCGTAGCCAATGTTCCTATTACCCCAACTTTGTGGGTGCCTCCTTGCTCAAGAGCTGCATCGGCACCGGAAGTAATTACATCCAGAACCGGAATTTCGCCAGCCAACTCGATAATTTCTTTTTTTGCAGAAGCTGACACGGTGTTGCAGGCAATCAAAATCATTTTCACCCCTTTTTGAAGTAAAAAACTGGTTATTTGAAGAGCATATTGCCGAACCGTTTCTTCTGATTTTATCCCATAGGGTACTCTTGCGGTATCCCCGAAATAAATAATATCCTCATCAGGCAGAGCTTCCATTACTGCTTTGGCTACAGTTAGGCCTCCAATCCCCGAATCAAAGATGCCGATAGGTGCTTGTGGCTGTAAATTCACAAATAGTTTTGAATGATTTCTTGTAAAGGAATGTATCCATTTCTCAAAACTTAATTCAAGCCTTCGTAGTTTGTTCCATGCTTAAAAAATTATTGATTCTCTTTGGGGTGCTTTTCCCTCAATTCCTTGTTGCTCAGACGGCCATAGACACATTATCTGCAGAACTCGACAAGATCACAATAGTAGCTTACCAGAGCAATCGCAGTCTTCTTGAAACCCCGGGTAGTATCAGCTACCTGAAGCCTGAGTTCATTTCCGGTTTTGACAATTCTTCTCTTGTATTCGGATTAAATACCGTTGCCGGAGTTCGAATGGAGGAAAGAGCAAACGGGAGCTATCGGATATCAATAAGAGGAAGTTCTTTGCGATCTCCATTTGGAGTAAGAAATGTTAAGGTATACTGGAATGGAATCCCATTCACTGAACCTACAGGTACTACTTTTATAAACCTGCTCTCTCCTTCCAATATGCAGGAAATGGAGATTATTAAAGGCCCCTCCGGAAGTATGTATGGCGCCGGGAATGGAGGCACTTTATTGATCAATAGCACGGCTCCTTTTTTAGCTGATCGAGTTTCAGCTCAGGCTTCGGTCGGCTCCTTCGGGGTGTTTAGATACGATCTTGCTTATCATGACAGAGTTGATAAAGGACATCTTTCCTTCAAATTTTCTGATCATACCAGTGATGGATACCGGGACCAATCCTTCTTTGACAGAGAAATCCTTGAGGTCTCTGGAAAAACGGAATATATGGAAGGGCGAGGAATTCAACTCTCCATGTTCTATTCGGATTTGAACTATGGGATTCCAGGAGGACTTACCCAGGAGCAATTTGATGCAGACCCGACGCAAGCCCGTGGAGGCCCCGTAGGTAGCGTAATTAAAAACGCCAGTATTAAGCACGAATCTCTGCTTTTTGGAGCAACTCATTCTTACCAAATAACGGAGAACTTTTATAACGAAGTGTCTGCATTTGGAACCTTCAGTGACTTCGAAAATCCTTTTAACCTGGATTATAAACTGGACAGCCGGAAAAGCGGCGGACTTCGATCCGTGTACGATTACACAACCAAATTGTCAGGATTGGATACCAAATTCTCTTTCGGTACAGAGTTGCAGGCATCCAGTTACTCAGCTCGGAATTTCGAAAATGAGGATGGATCACCTGGTGCTTTAAACTTTGATGATGTCCTAAAAGTACAATCCGGGCTTATCTTTGGGAGCATCCAGCTGGATTTGCCCAACAACTGGTTAGTAACTACCGGAGTAAGCGTGAATATGCTTAAGTATTCGATTAATCGCCTGGTAGATAATACTCCCGATAGTACCACCGGACTTTTTGAGCGAACTTTTGATCCAGAAATTGTTCCTCGTATTGCGGTAGCTAAAAGGCTTAGTCCCTCATTTACTGTTCACGGAAGCATAAGTACCGGATTTTCTCCTCCTACCTTTGATGAAGTTAGAACAAACGAAGCAAGCATTAACCTTGGACTGGAGGCGGAACGAGGCGTTAATTATGAAATCGGTGCCCGGGGCAATGCACTTAAGGGAAGACTAGGTTTTGATGCGGTAGTTTTCTATTACGTACTACAGGATGCGATTACCAATCAGCCAAGCCCGGAACGTCCCGAGACTTCTGTTTTTCTCAATGTTGGAAACACCGACCAAAAAGGACTTGAGCTGAATGCCAATTACCTCTTGCTTGAAAATCCTGTTTCTATCATTGATCAGGCTGAAATTTCGGTGGCTTATACCTTTAATGATTTCACTTTTGATGAATACAATACATCAGATGGCGATTTCTCCGGGAATGAATTAACTGGCATCCCAGCCCATGAGCTCCACAGCCGATTGGTTTTAGAGTTTGAACAAGGATTTTCAATCACCACAACTCACCGCTTTGTAGATGAGCAGCCACTAAGAGATGATAATACCGTGTATTCGGAGTCTTTTAATGTGCTTCAGGCAAAATTAGACTGGAATGGAAGACTTGCAGATAGGATAATGCTTAACGCTCACTTCGGAATTGATAATCTGTTGGATGAACAATACAGCCTCGGCTTCGACAGCAACCCATTTGGAGGCCGTTATTTCCAACCGGCACCAGAGAGAAATTGGTTTTTTGGACTCGGAATCAATTATTCAATTAAGAATTAGACAATTTTTCAATGTTCAATTAAGAATTACCAATTAGGAATAGTTTCGTTTTTGTCATTTCGAGCAGAGAGAGAAATCTAACAATTAGGCTTTGTTTACGATCTTCAGATTTCTCGCTCCGCTCGAAATGACAATCCCTTTTTAATTCTTAATTGAACATTGAAAAATTGATCATTGGCGAGCGGAGCGAGCACTAAAACATCCTGGCTAAAACCACGGTTTCTTTAAAAGTCCGATCGCTTCCTGTAGCACTATTATAAGCCTCGAAAAGCACAATATAGATTCCTACCCTGTTCTTTCGACGGTCATCAGTAAGACCATCCCAAATCAAAGAGCCTTCAAAGCCTGCCTGTACTCCATCTGCCAATTCTCTCACTTCACGACCATATCTGTCAAATATCCGGACTCTAAGCAGATAATCGGGAGCATCCAGTGTATAGTTGATAAACAGGTTATCCTCGAAGCCATCATCATCAGGAGAGAAAGGGTTGGGAGAAAAAGAAATCCCGGATGAAGATGGCGGGCTTCCCGGCTGCTGGAAAATAGTGTTCTGCATGGTAGGCGTTCCACCACTTATATCAGTGCTGGAGCTCCAATTGCTTTCATCATTGCCTGGGCCTTCAGGGTTTATCCGTTCCAGGGCAATACCGTCGGTATCAAATACATTGGGGTTGTGCCAGCTTTCATCATAAAACACAGAATCTGTTGTAGCTCCGGTACTATCAGCTATGTAAATGGCATCGCCTGAAGAAGCGAGGCTTAAACTCGAACGATCAACTCTCATTGTAAACTGATCTGACTCTCCTTCGAGACTGAAATACTGTGCAATCCGACTACTCGTAAATGTTTCTGCTTCATCCTCCGAATAAATCAAAAAATACCCTCCTGCCGGAATCCACTTAAACTCTGACGAAACAGGTTCAATGGTTCTGATTTCATCATCCTCATCCGGAGCATCATGAATCGTTATTCCCTCTAATGAAATGGCTTCATTGGTAGGGTTGTAAAGCTCGATATATTCTGTCTGATCAGGAAGATTATCATCCGAATCCGCCAGTGGATCGAACAAAATCTCGTTGATCACAATACCCCCTCGATAAAGGGGTGATGCAATTGGAGCGCTCACTTCTGCTGACCTGTTCCCTTTAATATCTTCCAGGTTCTGAACTACAACATCAAGATTTGTACTTCCCGGAGCTTTGTGAATCACATTTAGTCCATTTTGCATCCATTTCAGAAAAATCACATTTCCCTGATTCGGGTCAAATTCAATCACCCTCGACTCTAATGCATTTACAAAGAACTGAGTTTCAGGAACAAGGCTTATGAACTCTGAAAAAACTACTTTCACGACCGTATCTATTTGTGTGGAAAAAATGATTCCCGGAGCGGTAACATCCTCTTCAAACAGAGAACTCTCCGAACCTGCACTAAATCCGGATTGAGCAGTACTTGTTCCCCAATTGGAAGGATCATTAGAAGCAGCGCCAGGGTCTCTTCTCTCCAGGGATACCCCGGGAGTATTTCCTCCCCAATCCGATTCATAAAACAAACTATCAATGGTTATACCTTCCGTATTTCTAATCACAATCTCATCGCCACTATCATTTAAAGAAGGGAAATCACTCAAGTAGACTCCATTTTGGATAGTTGCAGCAAAATCTTCACGATCCGTAAGAACCAGATACTCTCCTGCAGGCAGGAAGGTACCTTCAGGAATTTCAGCATCATTATTACCTGCATCAATGAGTTCCCATCCTGAAAGGTCAATATTCTTTTCTGTTGGGTTTACTAATTCCACAAACTCAGGAGAAAGCTCATTTAGCCTGCGATATAGAATTTCATTTATCACAACATCTCCGCGCACAGCTGGCAAAACCTCAAAGTAAGTGGCCAACTCAACCTGTTCGGTTAACCTGTTCCCGAAAATATCCTCAATTCCGGAAACGGTAATCTCGTAAACCTGGCCATCGATAAACGGGTTTAATACATCTATGAATACCGAATCCAGATTTACCCTAATTTCACTGATTTGTACCACCGGATTGAGTAGGTAATTCTCAAGATTTGTAGCTGATTCCATAGTTGGAGCTTCACTAAATATTAATCTCAAGCTTTGATCACCAACAAAAGCGGTGCTTATCACAAAAGGAGCTTCTTCATCGGGTGCTATTTCGTTGGTAAGGCCTGGAGTTCCTAAGCTCGGTGAAGGGCTATCCCCCCAATTTGCCTGGAAAGTACCTGAAACACTTGCTGACTTTCTTTCAAGTGATACTTCATCCCCTCCCCAATCACTGGTGTAAGTAAGGGAGTCAATTAATACTCCGTCAGAATCTCTGAGTACCAGGTCATCAGTACTATTGTTGAGTGCCGGAAATCCAGAAACCTCAATTAAAGAAGTGCCTGGAAAGGTTTCTACAATGGTACTGTCTATAGCTAAAACCAGATAACCCCCGGGGCTTAAAAAATATGAAGCAGGCGTTATAGTTCTTGGACTACCCGAATTATCGTTAAAAGTCCACCCTCTCAAATCAAAGGTCTTATCCGTGTGATTGTGGATTTCTACAAATTCTGAATAACCATCTGCCGGATCATACATGAACTCATTAATCACAACTTCTCCTTCAATTGCTGAATCTGCAACAACATATTCTAATTCAAATTCTAGTGAACCAGCTTCATTCCCAAAAAGATCTACCTGGTTATCGGCTATAAATCTATAACTACCTGATGGAATAGATTGTATCATCACTAACTCTACTCCAGTAGAACTAAAAAATTCAGCGTTTTTAAAACCAAACAGAACCGGCATATCAAAGAACGTTGCCAGTCCATAGTTATCCGGATTGAGAGCCGGACCCTCATCAACAATTTCTGAATATGTTACCCTTACTGTGGAATCATTTACTATGATCACATTCTCTAATACAGGTGGGCTTGTATCCAGCTCAATAGCATTACTTCTTCCTGGTGTACCAACAGGCATTGGAGAGTCTCCCCAATTCGCCTGGAATGTTGATGCCAGATCAGGACTACGACGCTCAAGGGCGACATCTACCCCACCCCAATCGGGCGTGTATTCGAGGGAATCTATACTATTCCCTTCAGCATCAAATACCCTGATTTGATCGGTAGTATTATTTAGAGCGGGAAGAGAAACATCTGCATACACTCCATCCCCAAATTCATCGGTAAGTGCATCCGGGTTAGAAGTAACAACCAGGAAACTATCCGGAAGCAACACCAGGTCTTCATCGCTTATTTCAGTAAGGGATGAATTGTCTCCAATCTCCCAGCCATTAAGATTTAGGTATTTGGAGGATGTATTTCTTAGCTCTATATATTCCGCTAATCCGGAACCAGTTGGGGGATCTTTTAAAAACTCATTGATGATAACGTCTCCTACAAGAAATTCATCGAAAATGAAGAAGTTGAGAGTAGTATCGGTTAATACCGTATCGTTATTAAAACTTTCAATCCCGGAAATGAACAACTCATTTTCTCCTCCTGGTATTGCCAGATTGAATGCCACCCGAATAGTATCATTTGAAAGGTCTGAGACGGTGTTTGGAAGCGTAGCACCATTTAGCACAAAGTCTGATACCTGAACAGTGCTAACATCCACCTCTCTTGTGAAGGTAATATCTATCTCAAATTGATTTTGCAGCTCAAAGCTACTAACTCTCAAAGGGGCAATAATTACCGGTGGCGGGTCAATTTTGAAATCGAAGTAGAAATCATCGGTGCGAGTGCTTGTATAGCTCACCCACACCCCAAAAAAGGAAGAGCTTGTATGCGTGTTATCCAGGATAGTATTCCCGGAATCTTTCAATTCCCCATTATACCCTTCTCCAACTTCGATTGACCAGTTTCCACTCCCATCTCTGGATACCTTTACCCGGTATTCACCCCCCGCTTGGAATACAGTAGTATCCTGTAAAATGGTGGTTTGAGATCCTGCATCAAGCCGAACAAGCGTGAATACATCATCTCCGGTTTGACCAATTCTCAATGCATATCCATTTACAGCTCCATCTAAATCGGCGATATCACTCATCAAATAAATTTCGGCACGATTGCTATTCGAAGGTGCTCCGCCATCAATACGAACAAAGAATTCCCACTCTCCTATTATAGTTGAAGAAGCGGTAGACAGGTATGAACTAGACGCTTCATTATCATTTAGCCGAAGTACATTATTACCGTCCAGGTCAAAAATGACAAAGTTACTATCAGCTCCTGACCAGGCTGGATTGGTAGTAAAATCTCCATCTGAGAAGTCATCCTCAAAATTTTGAGCATATATAGGAAAGGAGAAAAGTAAAAGCAGACAGGTAAACAATACTTTCATGCAATCAGAATAATTGCACTAAATCACTTAATCAACCTTAGGTGTAAGTCTTAATAAACTGTTAACCAAAAAAATAGGGTAAAAGGTTATCCACCTCTTACCCCTGGAAGGACATTGAGATTTTACTCTCAAAGGCAATGATTGTCGTCTCTATGCTTGTTAAGTCAGACCGATTAAACAGGAAGTCCTTACAGATTTTTTGTACTTTTTTTCTGACCTAAATTTGAAAAACCAAATCTAATATTTAATAGACTTAGCATGCGTAGCTTACCTTTTTACATGGACGATTTAAACGGCGGATTTATGAAATTAGACGGAATCCTGCGCATGGAGAAGGGGAAATTCTACCTGGAATTCCAAAAAACTGATGCCATTTTGGAGACTTTTAAATCGGATGTGAGGGAATTGGAAATAGACCTTTCCGAAATAGCGATGCTTGAATTCAAAAAAGGGGTGTTTTCAAACAAGCTGATCATCCATGCAAAACGCGCTGTTACTTTCCAGGATTTTCCAGGGAACCACCTTACCGAAAGGGTTCTCAAGATCAAAAGAAAGCATCGGGAAATAGCTGCCTCTCTTTCTTCCAATGCGAACTTAGAGCTTTCGGAGAGGAAGCTCAGGGAATTATCAGGAGATGATGAATGAGCGTAGCCTATGAATACAGCTTACTCCAGCAAAATGATCACCAAACCCCATATAAATATGTAAAAGGGGTTTTGAGTATCGAAGGAGAAGAATTGCTCTTTGAGTTTAAAGTCTATGATCCTGCTGGAAATGTGTTGAGCACCTTGAATAAGTTTTCGATCAATGTGGAATACCTTAAGAATATTGACTTCAAAAAGGGACTGTTCTCGGGAAGGCTCTCTATTGAAACAACCAAAATGGTATTCCTTGACCCTCTTCCGGGCAGTTTACAAGGTAGAATTACCCTAAAAATCTCTCGAAGTGACAGGAATTATGCTCATGATTTTGCCCAAAAATTGCGAATAGCCCTGTCTGAAAGGAAGCTGAAGGAATTGTAAAGTCAAGAATAGGAAGTAAGAATATTCAGTAAAGAATACCGAAATAAGAACAAATGATCATCTTTCAATGTTCGTACTTCTTATATCCTTGTTCTTTATTCTTACTTCAAATACCCTTTCTTCACCAATAACTCAGCATTCAGAATAGCACCACCTGCTGCACCACGAATGGTATTATGTGCCATACAAACAAAACTGATGTCGAATACTTCGGCCTCTCTTAAACGCCCCATATGTAGCTGCATTCCGCCTTCCTGGTCGGCATGTAATCGAGGTTGAGGGTACTTAACTTCATTATGCAATTTGATGACATCTTCCGGAGCTGAAGGAAGTCCTAGTTCTGAAATAGGATTATTGAAACCCAAAATAGCTTCTCTCACTTCTTCAATTGATGCGGAAGGATTGGAAAGCTTCAAAGTAACTGCTGCCATATGGCCATTGAGCGTAGGTACACGAGTGCAGGTAGCCTGTACAGCAAATGAAGGTTCATTAATGGAACCAGCTCCATATTCACCTAATAATTTCTGAGTTTCAGGAGCAATCTTTGGCTCTTCCCCGGGAATGAAAGGCACTACATTTCCAAGAATATCTAAACTGGCTACACCCGGATATCCTGCACCGGAAATGGCTTGCATCGTAGTCACAATCATAGAATCGATTCCAAAAGCATCATAAATAGGCTTTAAAGCTATGGATAAAGGAACTGCCACACAGTTTGGATTCGTAACAATCCAGCCTGATCCGTCTTCAGTAAATGTTTGTGTTTTGATGAGCTCAATGTGATTAGGATTTACCTCAGGTACCAATAATGGCACATTAGGATCCATTCTGTAATTTTTCGCATTCGAAATAACGGGAATACCAGCTCTGGCAAATGCTCCTTCCACTTCAAAAGCCACACTGGAATCCAACCCTGAGAAAACAAAGTCTACCCCATCAAAAAAGGAAGGATCACATGTTGAAACTGTTTTCGATGATATGTATTCAGGAAGAGGTACATCTTCAATCCAGTTTGCCGCCTCTTTATACTTCTTACCGGCTGAACGTTCTGATGCTCCGAGAGCGGTTATCGTAAACCAGGGGTGTCCCTGTAATAAGCGAATAAATTTTTGACCTACAGCGCCCGTAGCGCCCAGTATTCCAACGTTCATGAACAATTAAGAATTAAGAATGAGTGATTTTCGAATCTGGAAATTACCATTCTTAATTCTTAATTCTTAATTGAGGCGGGTTAATATTTACACTTAATAACTTTCTTGCTTTGGTAGTAAAAAGGAGATAGTAAATCCTTATCTTTTCCGCCCTGAAAAACTCACGCAACGAAGCAGAAAACTACATGTCGAATTTAGACAGTCTTGATAAAATCGTTTCCCTGGCAAAAGCCAGAGGTTTCATCTTCCAATCCTCTGAAATCTATGGCGGACTTAGCGCTGTTTATGATTACGGCCCCTTAGGAGTAGAACTCAAGAGAAACATCCGCAATGCATGGTGGAAAGAAATGACCCAGCGCCATGATAATATTGTGGGGGTGGATGCCGCGATCTTTATGCATCCTAAAGTATGGGAGGCCAGTGGGCATGTAGCTGGATTCAACGACCCCATGATTGACGACAAACAGTCTAAGAAGAGATATCGAGCTGATATGATTATCGAGCAGTATATCCTAAAACTTGAAAAGGATGGAAAAACTGAAAAAGCTGGTGAACTCCAGGAATTATTAGATACCTCCGGAACGCGAAAGAGTCTCACCGAAGACTTGTACGATATCATCATCGAAAATGAAATTAAAGCGCCGGATTCGGGAGCTTTTGACTGGACGGAAGTACGTCAGTTCAACCTGATGTTTAAAACGGCTTTTGGTGCGACTGCCAGTGAAGATGATGCTGTATACTTACGACCAGAAACAGCCCAGGGTATTTTTGTGAATTATAAGAATGTATTGGATTCTACCAGGGTTCAGGTTCCTTTTGGCATTGCTCAAACGGGTAAAGCTTTCCGAAATGAAGTAGTTGCCCGGCAGTTTGTATTCCGTATGCGTGAGTTTGAGCAGATGGAAATGCAATACTTTGTTGAACCAGGCGCTGATGCAGATGCTTATGGTACATGGAAAGAAAAGAGAATTGGCTGGCATAAAAGCATTGGTATTCGCGAAGAAAATTTACGCTTTGCAGATCACCCTACTGATAAATTGGCCCACTATGCACTCGCTGCAGTTGATGTACAATACCAATTCCCCATTGGCTGGCAGGAAGTAGAAGGTATCCATAACCGCTCTGATTTTGACTTAACCCAGCACCAGGAATATTCAGGCAAAAAACTGGATTACTTCGACCAGAAGCAGAATAAACGATATGTACCTTATGTAATTGAAACCTCTATTGGCCTTGATCGATGTACCTTAATGGTTCTTTGTGATGCTTATCGTGAAGAAGAAGTAGATGGAGATAAAAGAACCGTACTCAAAATGCACCCGGAATTAGCACCGGTTCAGGTTGGCGTTTTCCCACTCATTAAAAAGCCAGACTTGCAGGAATTAGCCCATAAAATTGATGCTGATCTACGAGAAGACTTCTCTGTTCAGTACGATGAAGCAGGTTCTATTGGCAAGCGGTACCGTAGGCTAGATGAGGCCGGTACTCCATTCTGTATCACAGTCGATTTTGATGGATTAGAAGACAATACGGTTACTATTCGTCATAGAGATGACATGAGCCAGGAACGCATTTCAGTAGATAAAGTAGCTGATGCAATCAAAGACGGGATAAAGGGCTGGAAAGCAGGTTAGGTATCTACTTTATATAAAGAAGATTTCAAAAGGGGAAGGTAGTTTTCATAATTCCATAGTAGGAGTATGATGTTTCCCATTACCATTGCGGTGGTAATAAATGGGGTTCCTTTCATTTGCAGCGCTGCCGAAACCAGAAAAATGTTGACCGTTATCGGCATCATAAGAAGGGCGGTTAGCACAGCTGTACGGTTAAAAAGAATAAGTACACCAAGAACAATCTGAAGCATCCCGATGAAATTCCAATAAAACCCGGTTTGATACATGGCTTCGAAAAAGAAACCTACCGGGTTATCTATTGGAAGTAAGGTGAATTTTACTCCCGGTAATTTTCTTGCTCCCGATATAATAAAAGTCCCGCTCATCCCAATCCTCAGAAATACATAGAAGAGCTGAAAAACCCTTTTAGTTCTGAGTATTTCTATTCTTTGAAAAAAACTAGTACTCATCTGAGCTAAGCTTTTTTGGGATCGAAATACTTTTTCGTGTAGATATACCCGATTATAGTCACGATCTCATTGATGATGAACAAGTAGGCAATACCGATAAAGGTTCCGCTTAATACTCCTTTGTTGACGAGTAGGTACTCTAAGCCTCCAAAAATTGGCCCCCATAGTATGTATGGGAAAAGCGTGAAGTAAAAAATGAACCAAAGCCATTTCCTTTTATTCTCTATGGCCTTATATGCTTCAATTAAAGGAGGAACACAAATCAACCAAATAATGCCAGCTACTATCCACATAAGCTCATCTGATCTTCCCCAAATCTTTACTGCAGCATAGTATTCATCATTTAATTCAAAAAATGGCATAATCATCCTTTGAAGGGGAAGTTGTGCAAAGATTAAAGCAAAGCCTATTTGCTTCGTGTACTCTGTGGCCTCTTTCTTCCTCAGCATCCAGGCTCCTATCCACATTATTGCAAAGGTAAAAACTGGCCCGGCGAATGTAGCTATGTATTTCTGCTTTTGATCATCAGAGCAGGTGGTTTTGAAATAATTGAAGGTTTTATATCCCCAATCTCCACAAATCGCAGAGCCTACAAAGTGATGAACCAGCTCATGCAAAGACGCATAAAGCATAACCATACAATAAAAAGCCAAACAATATTTCCAGGTGATTTTAATCTTCATTTTTTTACCAGGGCTGTCCTTTTCCTGTTTCGCAATATTCCTTGAGGCTACTCATAAAATGGATCCATCCTTCTTCGGTTGCTTTAAAGGGAGGAGAACCTGACCAGCTTTCATCAATTCCAGAATGAGAAAAGCTTATCTCCTCATTTTCAAAGTCCCAGGTAAGGGTAGTATCTACCCATACCGGGTTTGCATTTTCGAAACAAGTCCACACTACTTTGTGATCTTCTACTACCTCTACTTTGAATTTCATTGCAATCAACTGACCTTCTTTAATGAAATGCAGCGTATTTATTCCTCCTACCTCATCGGAGATTTCACATTGTTTGCTCCACCACCCTTCTATCCCATCGGTAGTAGTTAGCGCTCTCAGTATCGTTTCCTGATCAGCGCTTACTTGAATAACAAAATTCATCTCCATAAAACTTAATGGTAGTTTTTAATTAAGCTCCTTAACAATTATATCGCTTCCCGAATACTCCCTGGAGTCAGCTTCGTACCAGTGCCTGAACCTGGGCACCCTGATGTTTTCAAATTCATAGATTCCATCAAATACAATCATCTCATCTTCCCTTTCGGTATCGTGATGCAGAAAACGAAGTGCAACCACCGAATAATCCTCTTTGCTTATATACAGAAGCCAGTTACTTGAAATCATAGGCTCTTTTAACTCAATAGAAATGGCAAGAACAGCCTTTTTATCAATCACTTCTTCCCGAACCTTGCCGATTTCTTTCACCGTTGAATCATCCAGTGACATAGGTATTCCCTGCATAAGCCTATAAAAGGAACGATACCCTGAATTTCTTGAAGCATCCAGCCGAAGCTCTTCTTTGATTTCTTCCGAGAATTCTTCACTTCCATTTACCAGTACCTTTGCTTCACCGGATTCTGTTATCACGCGTACTACCGACCCAACTTCGTATTCTCTTCCAAGATTGAAAGCGCCTGTATTTAAATCGAGAGTGAGTTCTGAAAACCGAAAAGGAGTTTGAGGTCGTGGCTCCTGGATATGAAGTCTTAATACCTGGTTCCCCCAGTTTCCATCAGGATCATGATAGCTTTTGCTTTTTTTAAGTAGTTCTTCTCCTGATGTTGTTTGGGCTTGGATATTAGGAGCCCATGTTAATAAGGCTATTAGAAGTAAAGAGGTGATTCGGTTAGGATATAATTTCATTTCTTTCGCTCGTAATTTATTCTCCACATGAGGTTCCAGTTTTCACCTGCATCATAAGAAACTTCCCAATCCCAGGTCAACGAGTTTTCTTCTATATCATAAAAAATCATCCTGTAAGTGAGCTTTCTTCCATCCTCAAGCTCAAAAACGATAGTTTGGAATATTCTTTTATCCCCGTCAAACTTACCTACGAAATCATAATAACCCCCGCTATTATCAGCCCAGGATTGTTTCCATCGTTCAAACTGAGGTTGATAAACCGAGTGACTTATTCCCTTGAATCCTACACTTTGACCTTCCAGAATTCTGAAATTCTCCTGGATCACCTTTCCATCCAGGATTTTTTCAATGGTATTAGTACCACTGCCAATGTTACCTTCTCCTTCATCCCAACTCACATCCCATTCTCCTACCCAGAAATCAAAGTATTCCTCAGAGGATAAATCAGAAAGAGATTGCTGGGCAATAGCGTGAGTTCCAAAAAGAATAGTTGCCAAAAAGAGTAATCCTAGTCGTTTCATATAGATTGTTTAAAATTAAAAGCCCAACCCATTGTTAAATGGGCCAGGCTTATTAGGGCTATTAGAGAAAGATGACCCCATTGTTATTTAAATTTTTCTCCAGATCATTTTATTGCCATTTGGTAAATCCCAAACCAGCTTAATTACATAAGGAGCTTTTTTGGAAAGAGAAAAAGTAAAACCGTCACTGGTGGAGACTGGATTAGTCATGATTTTTTTACCTGACATCGTTTCTGTTTCTTCTTCTTCACCAATGCTTGCAAATACAGAGGTGGGCACATTGTTTTGAGTATTCCAATAGGGCAGCTCATAAGTAGTACCTTCATTAAAAGGTAATCCCACCAACAGCATCCCATACAGGTTCCAATCATAATAGAATTGATCAGTCGCTAAGGTATCTGAAGAAAATGTGCCTGCTTCATTTTGATTAGAGCCTGAGATAACCCTCTCTTTATCAAAATCGATGAATACAATTGCTCCGGTAGGACCTTGAACAGTAAATCTTTTAGGAATAAGGCTTTCATGTTCTACAACATTAACCCATGTGCTTTGCAAACTTCGGTCAGCTCCATATATATCCTGTACCCTGTGCATTAACGGCGTTCCATCCTGATCTATAATGTGCACATAATCGGTCCAGTAGCGGATATGGTTTTCTTGGTCATCAGGAGTTTGAACATATACTTCCCATTTGTTGGTGTAAGGCTCAATAAAGGAACCATCAATAATAGCACCCCCGGGCGCAACCTTTACGGTATCTTGCGCGAACACGGGGGCGCCCACACCAATTACCAGATAAATCAAGATTAATCGTTTCATGAAGAAAAGATCACCAGGAGGCGCACTGAATGAATTGTAAAAAAGACGATTATCTTTATTTTCTGGAACATTAATTCTTATGGATTACAAAGAGTATAAACCTGCCAAAGAAATCCAGCATCTTGTAGAATGCTTCTGGACGAATTATCTCACCGAGGAAGACATTCGAGATGATTTCGATATCATCATCCCCGATGGGAATATCGAAGCCATGATTATGATCGACGGAACCTACCTCAGAAAGGATGAGCAGGTTAATTCTGAATATCTTGTAGAGGATTGCCGACTGGTGACTCCATTTCAAAAAGCAGTAAAGGTTTACCAAAAGCCGGGTACTTCCGGGGTGTGCATACGATTTAAACCCGGAGCCATTACTGAATTAACAGGTTATAGCCTGGATGAACTCGACGAAAGTGCTTACCCCCTGGAAGTGCTTATGCCCGATTTGACGGATTTATGTATGAATGAAATCCAGAAAGGAACTTCTAAGGTTGAACTCATTGGTAAAATCACGAACCTACTTAAAGCTCAATCCAATAGTGCTAAAGATGATAAGCTTACCCATCATTTTATTGATCAATCCATTCGAAGCAAAGGAAATGTGAGAGTGGAAGAGTTTTGTGAACAAAGCGGGGTTCATAAGTCGACGCTTGAGAAAAACTTTAAACATCAGACCGGACTCACCCCAAAGCAGTATTCAAAAATCATCCGGTATAATTACCTGATGAACCAGGTTTTGTTTACCAAGAAATCACTGACTGAACTAAGTTATGAGCTAGGCTTTTTTGATCAGAGCCATATGATCAAAGATTTCACGAGCTTCACTGGCTTTGGTCCCTCTGAGTTCAGAACAAAGGGGTTTCATATCCCTAAGATGATGGCTACTTCTGTGGTGCAGAAGCAGGAGTATTACTAGCTCTTTTTCTTTTTTTAGTCATCCCGAACTCGTTTCGGGATCTTATGATGTGGCTTAAGATGCTGAAACAAGTTCAGCATGACCTAAGAGAGTTTGTAACCCAAAAGGAAGACCTAAACCTCCATCGCTGAAGGAATAACTCCTTCATACATCTCGCTCATTTCAGACACGGATAGAGAACCAACTCCAGCGATATCGAGAGTGGAACCTCCAACTTTTCCAAGCTCATAAACAGGAACACCAGCCTGAGAGAAATGTGCTTTAGCTGTTGCAAGGTCAACTTCTGAAACCGTGATTACTACCCCAGATTGTGCTTCACTAAATAGTACCTCTTGTTCCGATCCTGAAAGAGCATTAGTATCAACAGTAGCACCAAGCTTTCCATGAATAGCCATCTCCGCTAGTGAAATAGAAAGCCCTCCATCAGAAATATCATGAGCAGCGGTTATAAACCCAGCTCTGATTGCCTCCAGAAGTGCTTTCTGAAGTACCACTTCAAAATCGATATCAAGTGCAGGGGCATCTCCTTTCGTTAACCCGTGAACTACCTTTAAGTATTCAGTTCCGCCCAATCCTTTTCGATCAGCACCTATATATAGAATAACATCTCCTTTTTCTTTGAAATCTGGAGTTGTGGTATGATTCTCAACATCCTCAATCAATCCAAGCATCCCAATTATTGGAGACGGGAAAATGGCCGCTTTCGGATTCTCATTATAGAAACTCACATTACCTCCGGTTACTGGAGTGTTCAGAGCACGACAAGCATCTCCCATCCCAGCCAGTGCTTCCTTGAAAGTCCAGTACACTTCTGGCTTATACGGATTTCCGAAATTCAGACAGTTAGTGATTGCCAAAGGCTGACCTCCGGAACACACTACATTTCGAGCAGACTCAATCACTGCAATCTGCCCCCCTCTTCGTGGATTCAAATATACATAACGACCATTACAATCCGTTTTGGCAACGAGCCCGCGGTTAGTTCCTTTAATACGAATCACTCCCGAATCAGAAGCCCCGGGAGCAGTAACCGTATTGGTTCGAACGGTAGTATCATATTGCTCATGAACCCATCGCTTCGAAGCCACGTTTGGCGAGTTCAACAATTTCTTAATAGTATCAATATGATCAGATGGATGGTCAAGGCTTTCTGCATCAAAGTTTTGTGTCTCTTCCAGGTATCCTGGTTTCTTTGTTTCCCGGATATATTGAGGAGCTCCGCCCCCAAGTACAAGGTGCTCAGCTGGGATATCAGCCTTCACTTCCCCTTCCTTCATATAAGTAACACGATCGGAATCGACAACTTCACCAATTACTACCCCGTGTAAATCCCACTTCTCATAAATATCGATGATTTCCTGCTCGCGCCCATTTTCCGCAACAATAAGCATCCGCTCCTGACTTTCTGAAAGAAGCAATTCATAAGCAGTCATTCCATCTTCCCGAGCAGGCACTTTATCCAAGTCCACCAACATTCCTTGTTCACCTTTTGCGGTCATTTCACTGGTAGAACAGGCAATTCCAGCTGCACCCATATCCTGCATACCAACAACAGCACCGGTTTTGAGAGCTTCCAGACTAGCTTCTAATAATAACTTCTCAGTGAAAGGATCTCCTACCTGTACACTTGGGCGCTTCGCTTCACTTTCCTCACTAATTTCTTCGGAAGCGAATGTTGCTCCATGGATACCATCTCTACCCGTGCTTGCTCCTACAATGATTACAGGATTTCCAATTCCTTTAGCAATCGCTGAAGCTGTCTCTCCAGCTTTTACAATCCCAATGCTCATTGCATTTACTAAGGGATTGCCTTCATAGCTTTCATCAAAATAAACTTCCCCACCAATAACCGGGATTCCGAACGAGTTTCCGTAATCACCGATACCACGAACTACTCCATCCAATAAATAGCGAACTCGTGGATTTTCCATACTCCCAAAGCGAAGTGAGTTTAAGCTGGCAATCGGGCGGGCGCCCATAGTAAAAATATCCCGATGAATCCCTCCTACTCCGGTAGCTGCTCCCTGGTAAGGTTCTACCGCCGATGGGTGGTTATGACTTTCAATTTTGAACGCACAACCAAGACCGTCTCCAATATCAACCAACCCTGCATTTTCCTCTCCGGCTTCCACTAACAAATGCTCCCCGTCTCGGGGCAATTTTTTTAGCTCAACAATAGAGTTCTTGTAAGAGCAATGCTCGCTCCACATTACAGAATAAACACCTAATTCTGTGAAGGTAGGTACGCGCCCCAACCGGGACTTTATCATTTCGAATTCTTCTTCATTTAGTCCGTGGTCGATAGCAAGTTCCAGATTCACTTCCGGTTCTTGCATATTGGATTGCGCCATGTAGTCGTGTGATTGTGAGTTAGCTTTTTGAAGAGCACGAAAATACGAGGATTTGTGGAAAGATGAGGCGGATGTTTTCCACAAGTAATTAACCTATTTAAATGTGTGAGATAAAAGGCTGAAGAGTCCGAATATTCAATGTTCAAATTCCAATGATCAATTTTTCAATGTTCAATCCATTATTACTTCTTAACTCCTTGCTCTTTACTCTTACTTCATCAGTCATCCTGATCCCGAAAGCATTCGGAAGAAGGATCAACACAATATTGAGTGATTCATCTTCACGTTAATTCTTCGCTTTGCTCAGAATGACAGAAGAAGAATTTTAAACTTTAGATTGAATCTAATTTGAAACCTTCTTAAAATCTAATATCGATATTCGAATATGAATATTAGAATTTACCCGAATGTTATGAAATTAGTCTCACAAGGTGCTCAATACGCGATTTCTGCTATCATCGCCATTTCCAAGCATCCTAATGATGTGATCTCTGCTTCAGAATTGTCACGTTCTCTTAACTGTCCTGCTGCTTATCTCTCTCAAATTCTTGCAAAGCTTAAAGCGCCTGGCATTCTCAAATCTCAGCGAGGCCTAAACGGAGGGGTTTATCTGGCAAAGGGCCTTGAAGATATTTCAGTATATGATGTAATAGCCGCCATTGATGGAGAGGCTTTTTTTTCTACCTGTTTTATGGGAATTGAAGGATGTGGTCATATTGAACCATGTCCCTTTCATAATTTTTGGTCTGCAAAAAGAGGGGAGATCAAATCCTGGCTTGAGCAAACCAGTTTTGCTGATGCCGAAGGCATAATGAGTCAGGCCTGGTTTAATGAACGACTCACCTTTACAAATGGAGTGCATTAACCGATGCACTCTCCTTCTCTCATAGAACAATCTCAGTGCTTTCATTGCGGTGAACAATGTGATGAGAATAAGATTGTATTTGAGAAAAGAACATTTTGCTGTGAGGGTTGCAAAACCGTCTTTCAAATTTTAGACGAAAATAACCTTTGCACTTACTATACCCTGGATGAACAACCCGGAAAGACTATTAAAACCGGCGTTGAACGCAAACGATTTGAATATTTACTCGACCTGGAAGTACAGCATAAACTGGTCGATTTCAAAAAAGAGCACATTGTCTCCGTTACCTTTTTTATTCCAAACATCCACTGCACTTCCTGTGTTTGGTTGCTCGAAAACCTACAAAAAATTGATGAAGGCATTATCCGTGGGACCGTAAACTTTTTAAAACGCACGGTAACCATCATTTATAATGATGAGAAAACCTCGCTCCGAGAAGTAGTTGAACTGCTTACCACTATTGGGTATGAGCCCAGCCTAAAACTAGAACAGCTGAAGGAACAGAAACCAGCCATCATCGAACGATCTCTTTGGCTGAAGCTTGGAGTAGCTGGCTTTTGCTTTGGAAACATTATGCTATTCAGTTTCCCGGAGTACCTGAATATGGATCAATCGGGCTCTTCTGAGATATTCCGGTACTTTTTTGGAGCCCTAAATATTGTACTCGCACTGCCGGTATTGTTTTACAGTGGCATTGATTACCTGAAATCGGCGTGGGCAGCGCTTGCTCAGAAGGGAATAAACCTGGATGTGCCTATTTCCATCGGAATGATCGCACTCTTCGGAAGAAGCTTATATGAAATCCTTAGCGGAACTGGTGCTGGTTACTTCGATTCATTTACTGGCTTCATCTTCTTTTTGTTAATTGGAAAAGTAGTCCAAAAGAAAACCTTCGATCAACTTTCATTCGATCGGGATTATAAGTCATACCTACCGATCTCAATACTAAGACTCAAAAATGGCCTGGAAGAATCAATACCAGTTCATCGTATTGAAATTGGAGATCATATCCTTGTTCGGAATAATGAACTAATCCCTGCTGATTCAATAATAGTTGATGGCCAATTACAGGTAGATTACAGTTTCATTACCGGAGAATCCGAGCCTGTACTACTAGAAAAAGGTCAGCAGGTTTTTGCTGGCGGTAAAGTGATCGGTCAAACCGCAGAACTGATTGTATCTAAAAAAGTAGAACACAGCTACCTCACACAGCTTTGGGAAAATGAATCTTTCAATTCCTCTAAGAAGAGAAATACTGTTACATCTTTTGCTGATCGCATAAGCCCATATTTCACCTTTACCGTATTAGGCATCGCAGTTTTATCATTAGTTGTATGGTTGAGCATTGATGCCTCAAAAGCTTTCACCATTTTCACAGCAGTACTTATTGTAGCGTGTCCATGTGCTTTGGCTTTATCCACCCCTTTCACCTTAGGCTCAGCAGTTAATATTCTTGCAGCTAACGGGTTTTACCTCAAAAATACATCGGTAGTAGAAGAACTCTCCAAAACCGATGCCTTTGTATTTGATAAGACTGGCACCATTACGGAAACAGGAAAATCTTCTTCGGTGTTTGTTGGAGAACCTCTCTCCGAGCAACAAATTCAGTACATAGCATCTGTCTCTCGAACTTCTACTCACCCTTTGGCCCAGGTTATAGCCAAAACGCTTATAGATGTGGCTACCCTCGAACCTTCCTACTACTATGAAATTGAAGGCAAGGGCATTGATGCTTCTATTGAGGGCATTCCTGTGTTAATGGGCAGTTTAGCCTTCCTAAAGGAACAACTTCCTGATTTGGGAGCAGCGAAAGCTGAGGAATTTGGTAAGGGTTCATTGGTTCATATAGCCATAGATGGAGACTATAAAGGCTTTTATAGAATCCATCATAGCATCAGAAATGGATTAACTGACTTGCTGAATAATTTGCATTCTGATGATTATCCGCTCCATTTGTTATCCGGAGATAATGAGTATGAAAAGTCGACGCTTTTAGAAGATTTCGGGCATTGGCGCTCCATGAATTTCAATCAATCGCCTATCCAAAAACTGGAATTTATTCAGTCACTAAAAGAGGATAGCTATCACATCACTATGATTGGTGATGGCCTAAATGACGCCGGAGCATTAACGGCAAGCAATTTTGGAATTGCCGTTTCAGATGACAAAAGCTCGTTTTCTCCCGCCTGTGATGCGATTGTGGATGCCGGTGCATTGAAACATCTAAATCGATTTGTTGATTTTGGAAAGATCTGCTTTAAGATCATTATCGCAAGCTTTGTTCTATCCCTGGCTTATAACCTAACCGGGTTAGGGTTTGCGATTACGGGACATTTATCCCCTTTAGTGGCGGCTATCCTGATGCCATTAAGTTCAGTTACGATTATGGCATTTACCACTATTGCCACGAGAGTTAAAGCTAGACAAATGAGGCTGAAAGCATGGGCGTAATTGTAGTACTCATCATATTCAGCTTGCTTGTCGCTCTCACCTTTTTGGGGGCATTCTTCTGGGCGGTTAAAACGGGGCAATTCGATGACCCACAAACACCCTCCATTCGGATGCTTTTCAATGATGAACCTCCATCAAAAGAACATAAAACACTAACTAATAAAACTGACTAGGTCATATCAATGGACACTTTTCATTATGACAATAAAATAGTTCGCAATTTCGGGCTCGCCTCGATGATTTTCGGGATCATCGGTTTCCTTGTAGGATTGATTGTCGCCCTTAAGCTTATTTTCCCTGACTTCCTTGGGTTTATCCCCGAGCTGTCTTATGGGAGATTAAGGCCTCTCCATACAAATGCAGTAATCTTTGCATTTGCAGGAAACGCAATCTTTTACGGGGTATACTATTCCCTCCCACGACTTTGTAAGACCCCAATGTGGAGTCCCTTGCTAAGTAAAATTCATTTTTGGGGATGGCAGATTATCATTCTTTCAGCAGTATTAACTCTTCCTTTTGGGATAACCACTAGTAAGGAATACGCAGAGCTAGAATGGCCCATTGATATTGCCATCACATTGATTTGGGTGGTGTTTGGGGTCAACATGATCATGACGATCATGAAACGCCGCGAAAAGCATATTTATGTAGCCATTTGGTTCTATATAGCTACTTTCGTGACCGTAGCTGTACTTCATGTTGTAAACTCCTTTGAAGTACCTGCAACCATGTTAAAGAGCTACTCTTTATATGCTGGTGTTCAGGATGCATTAGTTCAATGGTGGTACGGACATAATGCCGTGGCCTTCTTCCTGACTACTCCTTTCCTGGGAATCATGTATTACTTCATTCCCAAGGCGGCAAATCGTCCGATCTTCTCCTATCGGTTGTCCATTGTTCACTTCTGGTCGCTGATTTTCATCTATATCTGGGCGGGACCACACCACTTGTTATATACTGCACTTCCGGGATGGGCTCAGGCATTGGGAACTGTGTTTAGTTTAATGCTGATCGCACCTTCATGGGGAGGTATGTTGAATGGTCTGCTAACTCTTCGTGGAGCCTGGGATAAGGTTCGCGAAGACCCCGTACTTAAATTCCTGGTAGTTGGTGTTACCGCTTATGGTATGGTAACCTTCGAAGGGCCGATGCTATCCATCGCCAATGTGAATGCAATTGCGCATTATTCAGATTATATCATTGGCCACGTTCACAACGGTGCACTTCTTTGGAATGGTGGTTTGACCTTTGCCATGTTGTACTACATCACTCCTAAGATTTATAAGACCAAGTTATTTTCTGTAAAGCTAGCCAACATTCACTTCTGGTTCGCTACGCTCGGTGCCATTTTCTATGTGATCCCAATGTATTGGGGTGGAATCACTCAGAGTTTAATGTGGAAACAATTCACAGCTGAAGGTTTCTTACAGTATCCAAACTTCCTTGAAACCGTTGTTCAAATTATGCCAATGTATGCGCTACGTGCATTTGGTGGTAGCTTATTCATCGTTGGAGCTGTAGTAGGTGTGTATAACATCCTCAAAACAGCACAAAAAGGAGTTCTCGAAGCTTCTGAGGAAGCTCAGGCCCCTGCCCTTGTCGACCCAACCGAAGGTCACAAGGAAAAATGGCACAGAAACCTGGAAGGAAGACCTATCAAGTTTACCCTTCTTGTAGTAGTAGCCATATTAATTGGTGGTATCGTTGAATATATGCCAACAGCACTTATTGACTCCAATATTCCTACCATAGAAAGTGTGAAACCTTATACGCCTCTGGAAATTGAGGGTCGGGACATCTACATCGCTGAGGGATGTAACAACTGTCACTCGCAAATGATCCGTCCTTTCCGTTCTGAAACAGAGCGCTATGGCGAATATTCTAAAGCAGGTGAGTTTGTTTATGATCATCCATTCCTATGGGGATCTAAAAGAACAGGTCCTGATCTTCACCGAATTGGAGGAAAATATCCAGATTCGTGGCACCTGAGACATATGTACGATCCTAATTCAACTTCACCAGGATCTATTATGCCGGCATACCCATGGATGCTTGAGAAAGACATGGATATAGAAACTATTCCAAATCGAATCAATGCGTTGCGTGCCGTAGGTGTTCCTTATGCTGAGGGTTATGAAGACCAGGCCATTGCAGACTTAAGAGCTCAGGCAGAGCAAATTGCTTCTGGGCTTCGTGAAAATGGATTCGGGGAAGTTGATGGAATCGAAATCACTTCTGAAAAACAAATCATAGCCTTAATTGCTTATTTACAACGCCTGGGCACTGATATTAATGGAAATAATGATCCATTTGAGGGATTGCCTTCGACCAATCCATTAAGCCTAAATGAGCAGGAGGATTAATCATGTATAAGCAAGTACTTCGAAGCATGGAGGGGATTGAGCTTTTTCCAAGCATCTCCCTCCTCCTCTTCTTTGCCTTTTTTGTCCTTTTGATCACTTACCTGATAAAAACAGGAAAGCATCATTGGGATGATGCCGCAAATCTCCCTTTAGAATCTGACGAAACTACTAACCAGAAACTCGCATAGCCATGAACATTTTAGATGACGAACAAGACAAACTACTTAATCATGAATATGATGGTATTCGTGAATTAGATAACCACATGCCGGTTTGGTGGCTTTGGTTGTTCTACTTCACCATTGGATGGGGCGTTCTGTATTTGCTCTACTATGAAGTGTTCAATTTTGGCCCGGATCAACATGAACAGTATGCCCTTGAAATGGCAGCAGCGGAAGAGCTTTATGGATTAGGATCAGATAATGATCCTCAAGCCAATACAGCAACCGTAGCATGGGTTTTTGAAACAGATGAAGCTTCTATTGCCAATGGAAAGGAAATCTTTATGAGCACCAACAACCTTTGCTTCACCTGTCATGGAAACGCAGGTGAAGGATTGGTAGGACCTAACTTAACCGATGAGTTTTGGATCAGTGGATGCTCTGCAGAAGATATAGCTACAAATATTGCTAACGGCTTTATGGAAAAAGGGATGATGCCCTATGGCAGTAATGCACCAATTGCTGATGAAGACATGACCGACCTAATCAGCTACATTGCATCTATACAGGGTACCAACCCTCCTAACCCTAAGGCGGTTGACGAGGCAAGAGCCGTCCAATGTAGCATGGAGTAGATCATGTGTTTAAGAGTGGATACATCTAACGGTACCAGCACAATTAAAAAAGGGTGCTCTGGCACTTGCAAGAATTCTAGTTGTAAATTAAAATCAATTAGTGTGGAAGCTCTGAAAGCTAACTCTGATATAGCAAAACCATCAGTTGTAAAAGATGTCCAAAACTAAAGATCGTCGAATAGAGCAGGATCAATTTCGTGATTATCTCGCCACGGTAAATGAGAAAGGTGGTAGAAACTGGATTTATCCAAAAAAACCGAGCGGCAGGTATTACAGAGCCCGAAATATCGTGGCTCTGTTCTTACTGGCCTTCTTTTTTACGGGGCCTTTCATCGAAATAAATGGACAACCTTTATTAATGATTGATGTCATTGAAAGAGAGTTTGTCATTTTTGGCGTTGCTTTCTGGCCACAAGACCTGCATCTATTGGTCTTTGGGATGTTGGCCTTCATTCTTGGAGTGGTTCTATTTACTACGATCTTTGGCCGACTCTTTTGCGGTTGGGCCTGTCCCCAAACCATTTTCATGGAAATGGTTTTTAGAAGAATTGAATACTGGATTGAAGGAGATGCTTCCGACCAAATCCGCTTGAAAAGAGCACCCTGGAATGCAGAGAAAATTCTAAAGAAAGGAAGTAAACATGCCATCTTCTACGGAATGGCTTTCCTTATCTCTAATCTCTTTCTGGCTTATGTAATGGGAAAAGAAGACTGGTTTGAACTGGTCACTGATCCCCCTTCTGAACATCTTGCCGGCTTATCAGCTATGATCATTTTCAGTGGGGTATTTTATGGTGTATTTGCCTTCATGAGAGAACAGGTATGCCACTTCGTTTGCCCATATGGAAGGATGCAATCCGTCATGCTTGATAATAATTCTATTAACGTGATGTACGATTACCGTCGAGGTGAAAGCAGAGCTAGAGTAGGTGATCGAAAGAAAGTAGAAAGCGGAGCCTTTTCAATTGCTGATCTTGGGCTTGAAGAAGGTGCTACTTTTGGAGATTGCATCGATTGTTATCAATGTGTACAGGTATGCCCTATGGGAATCGATATTAGAAATGGTACCCAGCTAGAATGCACACACTGTACCGCCTGTATCGACGCATGTGATGATATCATGGATAAGATTGATAGACCACGAGGGCTAATTCGCTATTCTTCTGAGAATGCTATTCGAGCGGAAAAGAGGAAAATCTTTACCCCAAGAATAATGGGATACTCTGGAGTATTATTAGTATTACTTACCACTTTCATAGTCTTGCTAAGCATGCGTTCAGACCTTGAGACGACCATCTTAAGAGAGCGAGGCACTCTTTTCCAGGAGCTTCCTGACGACCGAATCAGCAATATATACACCATCAAAGTGATCAATAAGACCTTTGAAGAAATAGACTATGAGCTCGCCCTCGTTTCACCTCCAGGACAATTAGTATCTCTTGGGATGATTAATTCTGTACCGGGACAAAGTCTTGTCGAAGGACGTTTTATGGTACAGATTTCTGAAGAACATCTGGATGGGCTACAAACAGATATTAGCTTTATTGTAATGGCTAATGGAGAACAAATTGAAACAGTAAAAACCGGCTTTTTAGGACCGAATAATTAAATACAATCATGAAGAAACTAGATTGGGGAAAAGGAATATTTATCGCAGTTACACTATTTATACTAGGCACACTTAGCATGGTCAGCTATCTCATCAGTCTGGACTTCTACCTCGTGAATAATAATCATTATGAAGAAGGTGTAGCATACCAGGAAACCATTGATAGCAGAGAACGTGCTGCAGAACTGGATGAACAGGTTGTTATTCTATTTGATGAAGAACGCGTTGCTCTTAAAGTATTCTTCCCGGAGGAAGTACTTGAAAAAGCTCAGGAAGGAACTATCAACCTGTATCGCCCAAATGATGCCAGTAAAGATATGAACCTTGCTATCCAGTTTGATGCGGGTAATACCCACGTAATTCCTATGGAGCGCATGGACAAAGGGAAATGGGTACTTACGGTAACCTGGAAGATGGATAACCTGGACTACCAGGAAGAAAAGGTAGTAATCATCTAATATGGAACTTTGGACTGCCCTGGTTTTAGGCTTTGTAGGAAGCTTTCATTGTGTGGGGATGTGTGGCCCTATCGCAATGTCTATTCCCAGGTCAAGTTCGAGCCTTGTTGCTCTTTCATTTAGTGCCGGCTTATATAATTCGGGACGAATCCTTGTCTATGCTGTTTTTGGATTGTTATTTGGGTTGTTAGGGACACAAATTACTTTCTCGGGTTTTCAAGGCACACTCTCTATAATACTTGGGGCAGGAATAGTGTTCGGGGTAGTGCTGAATCGTTTTTTTAAGAAAAGAGACAAGCCCCAGGTTTATCAGAATTTTGTCAAATCAATTTCGAAGTATTATGGCAAATTGCTTCGAAAGCCTTCCATTTTCGCACTTTTTGGAATGGGTATGTTAAATGGGCTCCTTCCCTGTGCTTTTGTCTATTCAGGGCTTGCTGCAGCAGTACTAACTGAATCTCCCATTCATAGCATGCAGTATATGGCTTTATTCGGATTGGGTACTTTCCCAGCTATGCTCTTGATGTACCTCGCTCCTACTATCCTTTCCCTTGACCTGAGAAGCTCCATTCGAAAACTTGTGCCTTACTTCGCCTTTAGCCTGGGAGTCTTCCTGATTGTCAGGGGAATTGCTTTCCAGGATTTACATCTGGCTCGGATACTGGCTGAAAATATGGAGAGCTTTTGTGTGTTTCCAACAACTAATTAAAAGGAAGAATATCGATTGAAGAGTAAAAAAGTAAGAACATTAACAATGATCCATTTTTCAATATTCTTACTTCTTAAATCCTTGTTCTTTACTTTTAATTAGATATTGTACTCCGGCTTCCACTCTACCACTTTGTTATTGTCCATCGCATCTATAGCCATGGAAACAAGAATAGATACATTTGCACCAGTTTCAACATTTGAAACGGGCTGCTTGCCGGTTCGAACCGAATCCCTGAAATCGATTAAGGCTTGTTTTGAAGCATCCATATCATCAGCTACTGTAATAGGAGCACCATCCCCTCTTTCCCAGGCTTCCGAAGTAGCACCAGAAACACCATCTACCAACCCTTGTTCCCGGGCTTGATCAAGGTTTTCCAGGTAAATCTTTGCTCCACCAAAATTAATCACCAGGGTACCTTTTTGACCCTGGAGCTTAATTTGATACCGCTCATAAGCATTGGTAGTCAGACTGGTGAATTTGGTATTCATTCCGTTTGCATACTGCATCATAATATGAACATTGTCATAAGTCTCACGACCATCCTTCCAATAATCGATACCGCCAAAACCACTTACTTTTGTAGGAGTAGTGCCAGCAATCCAGTTACAAAAATCAATCTGATGCGAGCAAAGTTCTGCAGTAAGCCCTCCGGAGTATTCTCTATACATCCTCCAGTTGATCATCCGCTCCCACTTTGGATCTGGTACCGGCCTTCTCCAGTCTCCGTTCCTATTCCACTGGCATTCAATAGATTCGATATGGCCAAGATACCCCTCATTAACAATCTCCACCGCTGTATGGTACAAACGACTGCTATGATATTGGTGACCAACCTGGAAAATGCCATCATAACTTCTTACTCTTTTAACCAAATCTTTAGCTGGTTCAATGCCTTTGATCATGGTCTTTTCGCAATAAATGTGTTTTCCTGATGCGAGCGCATCTTCCAGAATCTCATCATGCAGCCCAAATGGAACAGCAATCAAAATAGCGTTTACATTGTCATCATTAATTAACGCACGATAATCTTCATAGGCTGTTGCTCCATTCGTGGCTTTTTCCACACAATCTTTTAAACGAAAAGGAATGATGTCGCTACAGGCAGTAACCTCAATTCCGCTAATCTCTTTCATGATGTAAGAAAGTCCGGTTCCACGATCACCAGTCCCGATTACTCCCATTTTTACATCGTCGAATGCTTTGGATCGGTACACCCCCGCAAATCCTGAGGTTAATGTAGCAGCTCCTGCTAATGCAGATGTCTTGATAAAATCTCTTCTTTTCATACCTGTTTATAGTTTAACAGAGTTCGGAACAAGAAATCCTTTTTAATGCTAAACAGCTTTAACTACTCGTTTATCAATACAGGAGAGTTACCAATAACACTGTTTGATCTCCTTATCTCGAACTTAAGTTAGTTTGGGTTCCCAACCCTTTTCATATTCACGCTTCCAGTATTTCATTGCTTCCGGGTTATTCAAAATCTTTCCGGTTTTTGGATCAATTTGAATACTTCCTCCCGCTTCCTGTGCAATATTTCCATAATGGCATAACATGGTAGAAATACTGGCATCATCAATCGGAGCTTTTAACGCTTCACCTTCTCTAATAGCATTTGCAAAATTAATCATATGATTGACAGTGAGAGCATCAAAGCCTCGGGTATCAGCAGTATTTGCTGCCCCACCACCTTCTGGCTCCACTTCTTCTTTGATAAGTTTTCCTCGTAAATCATATAAAAGGTATCCGTCCCGGTCTAATAAAATGGACCCCTCAGTACCATGTATTAAGGAGCCTCGCCCTCTTCCCATTATAGGATAGCCGTTACAACTCTTTCCCTCCCAGGAAATCATTTTACCACCTTCGAATTCAAAACTGGCATTCTGGGTATCATAAAATTCCCAGTCATCATCAAAGTGGTACCTTCCTCCCGTAGAAGTCGCTTTCACCGGTAGATCAACACCAAGTGCCCATCTACAAATATCAATCTCATGGGTTCCATTATTATGAATTTCACCCGTTCCCCAGGCTTTAAACCAGTGCCAGTTATATGGATGAACATTGTCTCTATATTCTTCTCTTGGGGCAGGACCCTGGAATAAATCCCAATCTAAGGTATCAGGTACAGGAATTACATTCCCCTTGCCAATACTTCCTCTTGTATTTGAATACCATGCTTTTGCATAGTAAACATCTCCAATAATCCCCTCTCTTATTTCCTGGACAGCCTGGTTTGAAGTAATAGAAGAGCGTTGTTGATTTCCCATCTGACACAACTTTCCATACTTCTTTTGAGCGGCTACAAGTAAATCGTTTTCAAAAGGATTGTGACTGCATGGTTTTTCGATAAATACATGCTTCCCGGCTTGCATAGCCATAATGGCCATTGGAGCATGCCAGTGTTCCGGAGTAGCAATAGTAATGATATCGATATCATCCTTTTCGAGAAGTCTTCGAAAATCCTTCTCTACTTGAGGCACATATCCAACTGTTTCTTCATGCCACTTCTTATGTTCATCAATAATGTTGTCGTCAACATCACAAAACCAGGTTACTGTTGCATTCTCGACTTTCTCAACTGCCTCAACATGGGCCTTTCCCCTGCTCCTTACCCCCACAACAGCTACATTCAACCTATTATTAGGTTTTCCAACAATAATATTTGGAAAACTCAAAGCAAGTGCGCCTCCAAGACCTGTTGCAGCACTTTTTTTAAGAAAAGCTTTTCGGTCCATTTTTTTCATGATTTCTATTTATGGATTTAATTTTTTGATGAAAACATTACGGTAATGTACCTCGTTTCCATGATCCTGGAGCAGGATATTCCCTTCTTCCCAGGTTCCAAATCCCGGCCATACTGAGTACTTACTCTCGTCAACAAGCTTCTGGAATTCAGGGGTATTTCGCTCATATTCGAGTACTTTCCTCCCATTCAACCAATGCTGTACATGATTTCCTTTCGAAATTATCCTGGCATGATTCCATTCTCCAACTGGATTTATGGGCTTATCTTCTGCCTTGATAAGATCATACAAAGAAGCCACAGTTCTGCTTCCAGGCTGCGCTCCCAGTTTTGCATCGGGATGAAGGTCATCATCCAGAACCTGGTATTCTAATCCAATTGAAGACCCTGTTCCTTTATTGAGATTCGCATCAACAAAATATTTAATACCACTGTTAGCCCCAGGAGTAATTTTAAAGTCCACCCAAAGTTCAAAGTTGCTAAATAATTCTCTGGTAACAATATCGCCGGCATCTTCTGATTCTGCACCACCAGATTCATGAATTGTGATTATCCCATCTTCTACATCCCAACCTGTTCCATTTTCTGAATAGGGAAATTCTTCAGAACGGGCTCCGCGCCATTTATCCATATTTGTGCCATCATACAGCAATTCCCAACCCCAATCCTGCTGGCTGTGTGTCAACATATTATACTTATTTGTCGCTGGAACCGTCGTGCTTTGAGCATACTTCCCTGGGTTATCAGTAATGATTCGAATATTCCTCCAACTTATTTCAATGCCAGCTTCTTCGGGATTACCGATGCTATGCACCTGAAGTGCTATAAAACCTTCTGGAGTTCTGTTATCAACTAAATGGGAAACAGGGACATCATTTACCCAGGTTTTTATGGTGTCGCCAATAGCTTCTACTCTGAATTTATTCCATTCCAGGTGTTTATATGCTCCTTGTGCTTCAGGCATATCTCTTAGTGGATGAAGCCATCCTCTACGCGCCTCGTCATAAATTCCGCCAGTCCATGAACGCTCTGAGGGGTCAATTTCAACCTGGTAGCCATGCACCCGGCCATTTTCAAATTCGGGGAAACTATTACTTCTTATCTGTACTCCGGAGTTAGTTTCATCGGAAAGTTTTACTTCATACTCTAGAATAAAATCGCCGTATACAGCCTCTGTTCTAAGAAATGAGTTTGGGGAATTGGCTACAGTAGTTCCTACTATAGCTCCATCCCTTACCTCGTAAGTAGCGGTACCACCTAGCTGTTCCCAACCATTGGTAGTATTTCCATCAAAAAGAGATACCCAGGGTTCGTCTTGAATCTGAGAGGAGCATGCTGTTAGCACTATAAAAAGAGTGAGGAGTGTTTTCATCTAAAAGTGGTTTTATTTCCCGAATATAGGTAATGCTCCTAAGAGGAGAAATCGAGATAAATTTTATCAGAAAAAATCCTGACGAACTTCATAAAGCTATATCTTCCTTAATGCCGACGGATATCATCACCTTAAAAAACTACCTGGACGAATTGGTACATAAATATGATCAAAAGGAATTCATAGATAATGACCCAGTTCAATTCATGCATGCTTTCCCAGATAAGAGAGACCAGGAACTTGCCGGTTTCTTCGCGGCTATAATGGCCTGGGGGCGCAGAGACATTGTTGTTACCAAAGTGGATGATTTACTTAATCGAATGGGATATCGTCCCTATGAATTCATCCTTAGCTTTTCTGAATCGGACTCAGAACGGTTCTCAGACTTTAAGCATCGGACATTTAAGCCAGAAGACATCTATTGGCTTATTAAGGCTTTTCAGAGCATCCTGGATAAGTATCATACTTTTGAAGGGTTCTGGAAATACTGCTATGATACCTCAAAGGCACAAAAGAGAGAACTCATGGCTATTTTCAATGAGCAATTTTTTTCATTTCACCCGGAAACGCCTCAGCGGTCTCGAAAACATATTTCCAATCCTGAAAAGAATAGTGCCTGTAAACGACTATATATGTACCTCAGGTGGTGCATCAGGAAAAGCAAGGTAGATTTGGGCATTATGGATTTTATGCCTCCCTATGAGCTGAAAATACCCTTGGATGTACATGTTGGAAACCAGGCAAGAAAGTTGGGGCTTCTCAATAGAAAGCAGAATGACTGGAAAGCAGTATTAGAGCTAAACGAGAAGTTAGTATTACTAGACCCAACAGACCCCGCTAAGTATGATTTTGCGTTGTTTGGATCAGGAGTCCTTAATAATACCGATCAGCCTCCTCTGTAAATGAAAAGTATTGCTGCCGCACCATACATAATGATTATTGAGAAAATTGTATAGACGATATACCCAAAAAGGAAGCTAAGAAAGCTCATTGCATACTGATCAAAACCTTTTAGGCCCAGGTATCTGATTTGCACATACAAAGAAAAGGATAGTTGTAGAGCGACAACTATTGTTGTATAGGTAGCCCAAAAATTTTCGATCATCATGAGAGGAAAAAAGAGCAAGCTAACGGCGGAAAAACTAGCCAAAGAGTACAGATACATCACATAATGATGTTTAAAGTGGGGCTTAATCTTCTTGAAAAAAAGCTTACTAAAAAAGGCTAATGCAGGTGCTAATAAAACAATATAAAGTAGTTGGTTAAGCTTGGTAGTCATAACGATTGTTACTTCTCCCACCATGTCAAAATACCGTGGCCAATCGATCCCAGTTTTTTCCTTCAAATCTTCAAGGGAAGCATTAAAGTCACCACCTTGAGCTCCTGCATTAGCTGCCTGTTCTAAAAACTGCTCATAGTCTATGAAGTAGACAGTAATTGCTGTGGTGATGGCTAAAATGAAAATAGTATACCTGATTGGATTTACGAACCTTCCCCTGTCAATGAAATAACTTTCTATTACCAGTCTTGGATTTACAAACATATTGTAAATAGTAGCAGGTAAACCCCGGTCCAGGTTGAGTACGTCACCGAGCAGTTCTTCAAAAAGTCCTGCTTCCTTCTTTTCAGGTTGTTTCTCGTAGTCTGTCTTCTCTGCCATAGTCAATTAATTACCCTAGAATCTAAAATGCTGTATTAACTAACTTTTTTAGTATATTTGCAACCCCAATTATGGGAATAAACAAATGAAAGGAAGTGAGACTCAATGCTAGGCGTTGAAGTTAAAGACAACGAAAGTGTTGAACGAGCGATCAATCGTTTCAAGAAGATGGTAACTCGATCTCGTATTCTTAATGAGTACAAAGATCGGCAACAGTTTATCAAACCTTCTGTTGAGCGTCGCGAGGCTATGAAAAAAGCCGTCCGCGAGCAACGTCGCCGTCAACGTGATAACTACTAAATGGTAGTCGTTGTATCACAAATTTGAAGCCTTTGGTATTAATCAAAGGCTTTTTTTGTGGCCCAAATTTTAGACTTTAGAAGTTATATAGAAATGATTATATACTATTTTATTAGTATTAATGAAATAGTTTTATGAATCGCCTTCTTGCCTTATCTGTTATTCTAGTTGTTACAAGTACATTGATTACCGCCCAGGATCTAGCCTGTATTGATGATTACAATGAGAATGAGCAACCTTTTCGTGTAGAGAAACTGGCTATCCAACATGGCAATGTGAGCTTAGCTGCAGAGTTGTATTTACCTAAATCAGTAGGGTATTACCCTGCTCTATTGTTACTCCCGGGAGGCGGAAATAATGTAAACAACCTCCGAAACGTGCCCATATATCTGGCAAAAAGAGCAGCAGCTTGTGGAATAATAACTTTGTTTTACGACAAAAGAGGTACAGGGAATTCATCGGGAGATTACACAAAATCGGACTTCAATGATCTAATAGCAGATGCAGAAAAGGCTATTGATTTTCTGACCTTGCACGAAGAAGTAAATGTTAAGCTTATTGGTGCGAGTGGTTTCAGTCAGGGAGGTAGGTTGATTGCTAACCTTGCCTCAAGAAATAAGAGAGTTTCCTTTATTGCCGGCGTTTCCGGGCCAATTAATAAAGTAGGACCAAATCGATACTATGCGTTTAAAAACTCATTAGATCGAACACAGCTAAGTGATTCTGTTAAAAGCCTAATCCTTCCTTATTGGGAAGAACATTTTAATGCCCTTGAGGCAAGAGATCAGGAACGTTCTCTCTCACTTGATACTGAAATAGAAGAAGCTTCAGCAAGTATCTACCGGAGTTTATTGCCTCCATACCATGCTGATCGTGACCAAAACCCTATTTATAATTCGATGGGACTGGACTTACTGAGTGAACTTAAAGGCATTACTATACCATGGTATAGTATTTATGGAGAGGAAGATAGAATAGTTCCTGCCAAGCAGAGCATCGAGAATATCAAACGAGCCATGGAATTAGCACAAAATGAAAGCTATGTGATTGAATTAATACCTGGAGTGAACCATTCACTGTTAAATCCAGACACTCAAGAGCAGATTCCATTTGAAAAAAAAATTATTGAGTGGGTGTTGATGATCGCTAAAGAAGGCTGATTTTCTAAAAGAATATGTTTAGATCAATAAGAGGCTTTATTATGTTCCTTCATGAAGCATATCCTCACAATATTATTCCTTTTGGCGCTGATATCATGTGATCGGAATGACGATCCTGATTATACATTTCAAGTAACTTTAATTGAATCAGGTATTGAATCTAAGCTGAGTGGATTTGCATACTATGACACTACTTATGCAAATAGTCAGTTTGTTACTACCATTAATGTAGATCTTGGGTGTGAAGACAATCGGTTTTGTGAACAACTAGGCCTCACTTTCTTCAATGATTTTTCAGAAAACTTAATTTTAACTGATAGCATCATGAGTGGTAATACGTCCTCAAATTCTTTTTTGACTTATTACCCTAATGGAGTCTGTGATACACCATATGTTCTAACTTCGGGAGAAATAACTGTAAAAAGAGAATCCTCCGGTATACTATCCTCAGATTTCGATTTCAATCTGGAGAGTCTCAATTTTTTTAATCCTCCCGCTTCTTTTGACTGTGAAGGCTTTGATGAATACCCGATTAGATTAGACTCAACTAGATTTATACAGGTATATGGGAATTTCGAAGCTGAAGCTTCTAAGTAGCTTAAACCATTAAGCTAAAAACATCTCTCACAAATTTAACTCCGTTTTCCTTCCCCATTACTGGTGACAAGATATTTGTAAAACCCATTTTCTGGGCTTCTCGAACTCTTTGCTCTATACTTGGCACCGACCGAACTTCTCCACCCAAACCGACTTCTCCAATAAACACCGATTTTTCTTTGATCGGCTTATCCAGCAAACTGGATACCAGTGCACAACATACCCCAACATCTCCAGCAGGATCACTAAGTTTAAATCCGCCGGCAACATTCAGATACACATCCTGGTTGGCAAAACTGTACCCTGCTCTTTTTTCTAAAACGGCTAAAAGCAACGTAAGCCTGTTCCTGTCAAATCCATTCGAGGTACGTTGAGGAGTCCCATAAGTAGATGCAGTAACCAACGCCTGTACCTCAATTAAGAGAGGCCTTGAACCTTCCATCGTGCATACAATCGCATTTCCGCTTACTTCTGTATTTGTATCAGAAATAAAGAGTTCAGAAGGATTATCTACTTCTCGTAAACCATGTGCGAACATCTCAAATACACCTACTTCCTGTGCTGGGCCAAAACGATTTTTTAGCGTTCTAAGCAGGCGGTAGGTATAGTTCTTATCCCCTTCAAACTGGAGCACAGTATCTACCATGTGTTCAAGTACCCTCGGGCCAGCTATATCCCCTTCTTTAGTAACATGACCGATAACTATGGTAGTCACATTCTTCTTTTTTGCTACTTGCTGAAATAGAGCAGCACATTCTTTCACCTGCTGAATACTTCCGGGCATACTGGATAATTCGGTCCGGTATACCGTTTGGATGGAGTCTATGATCAACAAATCCGGTGCATTTTTGTTGACTTCCTCGATGATTACATCAACTTGTGTCTCATTGAATATCGAAAGGTTTGAGGAGCTAACCCCAATTCGCTCTGCTCTTTGCTTGATTTGACCTGATGATTCCTCCCCGGCACAATACAGGATTCTCAACTCGGGATTAGATTTTGCGATTTGAAGGGTCAAGGTACTTTTTCCCACTCCGGGTTCCCCTCCCAGTAAAATGTAGGCTCCCGGCAGAAACCCTCCTCCCAGAACTCGATCGAATTCTCCGATTCTAGAATGAAACCTGGACTTCTCTGAAGTTTCAATTTCATCTAGTCGCTGAGGACTTGTTGAACTTTCAACTCCTGAAATCCTGGCTTTATGCTCAACATTGGATTTGGTTGTACTTTTGACTTCGACAAAGGTATTCCATTCACCACAGGTAGGACAACTACCCAGCCATTTTGGAGAAATATGGCCACAAGAGCTGCATTCGAATTGGACTTTAGTTTTAGCCACAATCAGTCTTTTTGTGTACTCTCGACTACCTGCCGATTTATATACCAGGTAGTGGCTGCCATCCCTATTGCAATGGTTATATAATAACTTATGAGCCTCCAAAGGAAGAGGGCCAATCCAATAAAGGATTCTCTGGAAATTAGCGGCCCCTGGAATACCACAAACAATCCTTCAACACCTCCACTACCACCAGGCGTGGGCACAACCAGGAAGGTCAGGTTCATCGCAAGGCTACGAAGTGCCGAGAGAATCTCTGGAGCTGGAAGTAAACTCAGAATAACGATGGTTGGCAATGCAATTCTAGCCATCCAAGTCATGGTTGAAAAGAAGAATGCTTTTAACAGGAAGCTTACCGGTTTTTTACGTAGCTGATGCGCATAGCTTTCAAGGTTTTCAGCTTCGGCACTTATCTTATCGTGATATCTGCGTAAAATGGGAAGCTTGAATACTGCTTTAATGACTTTCTTTATAGCCGCCGGGTTTACCAGCACTCCATAAGCCAAAATACTGGCATAGCTTAGCAAAATCACATAGAGCAATAACATGGAAGCTTCTCCCACGAGCCCAACTTCCGGAGGTACTACTTCATAAAAAATACCTGCTATTAATAGGATCGGAATAGCAATCGCAAACCAAATCTGGTCCAGCAATACACTGTATAGAATAATTGCAGTAGCCTCGCCAAGCTTAAGCCCTTCTTTAGTCATGGCATAGGTAGCCATAGGAGCGCCACCTATTGTAGATGGGGTTACAGCAGAAGTAAAATCCCAGGTGAGCACAATTCGGAAAGAACCCATCCAACTAATTACCCCTTCTGAGAGCACCCTAAACTTCGCAGCAGTAAACCAAACCCTCAAAAAAGAAACGACTAGGGCAATTAACAGCCCGGGCATTCTTTTAGGAAGAAGGTGTTCCAGGATACCTGGGGTATAGGTATAGTAAACAACGCCAGCCATTGTAAGAACACTCAAAGAAATAGATATAACTAAATATCTCTTCGAGATAATATTTTGGGGCTGTGTTATTTGATTTTGATCCGTACTCAACTGCAGTTGATTTCACTAAGTATAAAAAAAGCCACGCATAAGATATGCGTGGCTACCAACAATTTAAGAAAAAGTTACGCTACGGTAATCTCTTCATTTAAATAAACATCCTGGATCATGTTAAGAAGTTTAACTCCTTCTCCAATTGGTCGTTGGAACGCTTTACGGCCACTAATTAGTCCCATTCCTCCAGCTCGTTTATTGATAATAGCTGTTTTAACGGCATCTGCGAAGTCGTTATCACCAGAAGCACCACCAGAGTTGATCAATCCAGCTCTTCCCATAAAGCAGTTAGCAACCTGATATCTGGTTAGGTCGATTGGGTGATCTGTAGTAAGCTCAGAATAAATGCGCTCATCCAGCTTACCATAGCTTGAATCACCAGCATTGAGAGCCTTGTATCCACCATTATTGGTTGGCTGCTTCTGCTTGATGATATCCGCACCTATCGTGGTTCCGATATGATTTGCCTGACCGGTCAAGTCAGCAGAAGTGTGGTAATCAACCCCATCTACTTTAAAAGCATTATTTCTGGTGTAACACCAAAGGATGGTAGCCATCCCAAGCTCATGAGCGTAGGCAAAAGCCTGTGCCACTTCCTGGATTTGTCGATTTGATTCTTCTGATCCGAAATAGATGGTAGCACCAACTGCTGCAGCTCCCATATCATAAGCCTGCTCAATGGTACCGTACATAATTTGGTCGAATGTATTTGGGTAGGTCAACAGCTCATTGTGATTGATTTTAACCACAAAAGGAATTTTGTGAGCATACTTTCTGGCAACTACGCGAAGTGCTCCAAAAGTTGACGCTACAGCATTACATCCAGCTTCAATCGCTAGATTTACAATATTCTCCGGATCAAAATAATCTGGGTTTTTTGCGAAGGAAGCTCCTGCAGAGTGTTCGATTCCCTGATCAACTGGTAGGATAGAAAGGAATCCGGTATTTCCTAAACGGCCAGCTTCAAACATCCACTGTAAGTTCCCTAATACACGGTTATTTCTATCAGAATGAGACCAAATATCATCCACAAAAGTAGATGAAGGAAGTGCTAGTCTATCAACACTTATGGTTTCGCATTTGTGATCCAACAAGTAGGAAGCATCGTCCCCTAATAGTTCTTCAATTTTTCCTAAATCAATCGACATATCTAAAGTATTAGTAGTTAATTTTGAGGACTAAAAATATATGGGTTAATCAAAGAAATGACTAGCATAAGTTAACCTTAGAATTGAATCAGATTATCCCAAACCGCACAAAATCCTTATCTTTGTTTCTTTTTTGAGCATTATGAACATTGATAATATCCAACTTCCTGAAAAACCGCTTTTCCTTGCACCCATGGAGGATGTAACTGATTCTCCTTTTCGACAGATTTGTAGGGAGAAAGGAGCGGATATTGTATTTACCGAGTTCATTAGTTCCGAGGCTTTGATAAGAGACTCTGATATTGCCATTCATAAAATGAGTTATTCAGAGAGCGAGCGACCCTTTGGTATCCAAATCTTTGGCGGACGGGAAGAAGCGATGGAAGGTGCAGCGAAGGTAGCTGAGAATAACAACCCTGACCTGGTAGACATCAATTTTGGTTGCCCTGTCTATAAAGTAGTGAATAAAGGCGCCGGAGCTGCCTGTCTTAGAGATTTAGGCATGATGGAACGAATGGCAGGTACTGTGGTAGATGCTGTTCAGAATAAACCAGTTACTGTAAAAACCAGGCTTGGTTGGGACGATGCTACCATCAAAATCCAGGAAGTCGCATTAATGCTTCAGCGTATTGGAGTAAAAGCATTGACCGTTCACGCACGTACAAGAGCTCAGAAATACAAAGGAGACGCCCGCTGGGAGTGGCTGAAGAAACTAAAAAATACTCCGGGCCTGGAGATTCCCATCATAGGCAATGGAGATGTAACTTCTCCGGAACTAGCCAAGAAAATGTTTGACGAAACAGGAGTTGATGGTGTGATGATTGGTCGTGGAGCGATTGGAAACCCCTGGATTTTTGAACGATCTCGCCATTACCTCGAAACAGGAGAATTACTCCCCGAACCAACTTTACAGGAAAGATTAGAACTGACCGCTGAACAACTTCGAAAATCGGTAGCGCATCAGGGAGAGCGATATGGTGTTATCATCATGAAAAAACATTATGGGCAATACCTGAAAGGAATCAGGAATGGCAAAAAACTCCGCCTCGAACTCATGCAATTCGATACCATGGAGCCCATTCTTGAACGTTTGCTCAATTTCAAAGAAGAAGAGTACTTTGTGGTTGCCTAACTAACTGTACTCAACGAATCTTTTTATTCTACCTCCCGTACTCGCTTCCGTTCGAACAAAATGGAGCAACTATGTTAGCGCGTTTAGCACGAGTTTTTCAATCTATCTTTGGAGCAGCCAGTGCTGCTGTTCCTGTTAAAGCTATCACTGGCCTGGTGGTGAGCATTATTGTCCCTTATTTACTTTATGCATTCTTAGGAGGAATAGGCCTCGCATTAGCTGTGGTAGGTATTGGCTGGGCAATCTGGTATTTCGCTAAGAAGAAGAAATGATAAGTGAGAGGAGATAAGTGATGAGCACTCTCACCTCTCACCTCTCACCTCTCACCTCTCACCTCTCACCTCTCACCTCTCACCTCTCACCTCTCACCTCTCACCTCTCACCTCTCACCTCTAAAGATACTCCCTACCTATATAAGGCTTCAAAACTTCCGGTACTCGAACCTTAGCATTTTCTTCTTGATAAGTCTCCAGGATTGAAGCAACAACTCTTGGAAGAGCCAGTGCAGATCCATTCAAGGTGTGAACCATTTCGGTCTGCTTTTCTCCTTTTCGATACCTAAGCTGCATTCTTCTAGCCTGGAAACTCTCAAAATTTGAACAAGAACTTACTTCCAACCATCGCTTTTGACCAGGACTCCATACCTCTAAATCATACTTTTTACTTTGTGTGAATCCCATATCACCTGTACACATCAATAAAGTACGGAAAGGTAATTCCAGTGCTTTCAATAGCATTTCTGAGTGTTCACGCAAACTTTCAAGCTCGTCATAAGAGGTTTCGGGATGAACAATTTTAACGATCTCTACCTTATCAAATTGGTGAAGACGGTTTAACCCCCTCACATCCTTTCCATAAGAGCCTGCTTCCCTTCTCCAGCACGGGGTGTAACATACATACTGTACCGGAAGCTCATCTTCTTTTAGAATCTCATCTCTGTGGAAATTAGTTACCGGCACCTCTGCAGTTGGAATTGCAAAAAACTCATCCCTTGGGATTACATACATCATATCCTCTTTATCTGGGATTTGCCCTGTTCCTCTTGCAGAATCTTCATTGATAAAGAAAGGAGCTTGTAATTCAGTGTAGCCCGCTTTTCCGGCTTCTGTGATAAAATAATTGATGAGAGCGCGTTGTAATTGGGCAACGGGCCCTACATAAAATGGAAACCCAGCTCCTGTGACCTTTACTCCCCGTTCAAAATCTACCCAGCCATAGCGTTCCGTTAATTCCCAATGCGGTTTACGCCACTCATCTTCATTTGGAGTACCCCATGTCGAAAAAACTTCATTCTCTTCTTCTGTGGCACCTACCGGAACCGAAGGATGTGGAACATTAGGAATCCGGAGAAGCATCTGTTCCCTTTCTACTGTAAGTACCTTCTCTTGTTCTTCTAGCTTCTTAATTTCCTCCTTCATTGAAGAGGTTTCAGCAATAATTACCTGGGCCTCCTCTTTCTTTCCCTGCCCCATTAGCGCACCAATTTGTTTGGCTTTGGCATTACTCTCACTTCTTAGAGAGTCGGCTTTATGAACCAGAGATCTCCATTCTTCATCTTTCGCTAATACTTCCTCTACTATCGAAATATCTTTTTCACCTTTGTTTACTATTGCCTGTTCAACCAGCTCTTTATTCGCTTTGATGAAGCCTATATCTAACATTTTCGCTTTTATTCGGATTTTAAAATAGAACCAAAGATAAGGCCTCTTGAAACTTTTACTTCACTTTTTTTTAAGAGGCTTGCCACTTTTATCTTTTATTTTTGATAGTGCTTTTCTAACTTATCGCCTTAATTAATTAGGCCAAAAAAACTTACTCATTGAAATATTAGGAAAATAGGGATTTTCACATGACTCATTTGCTCGATGAAATCGATATCGCCATTTTAAACCATCTTCAGGAAAACGGGAGAGCACAAAGAAATAAAATTGCTGAGCTGGTAAATCTATCTGTTCCCTCTGTTTCAGAAAGGATGAAGAAGCTTGAAGAAAGAGGCCTCATCAAAGGATACCATGCTATCTTAAGCAGCAAGGATTTCAATTTCGACATCACTGCTTTTCTTTTTGTACAAGTTGACGGATCAGAAAACTATCCTGAATTTGTGCGCAAAGTTTCTAATGAACCGGAAGTAATGGAATGCCACTCAATTACCGGTGATGGTTCTCACTTACTCAAAGTAAGAACAAAAAATACTGCTTCTTTCGAGCGTCTACTTTCAACCATTCAGTCATGGGAAGGTGTAGATAAAACCCGCTCAAACATTGTACTATCTAGCTTCAAGGAAACCAGAGCGCTCCCCATCGAACAAGCTACCGAACTAATTAAGTCTTAGAAAAGTCCAGAAAAGAGTTAATAAACAGCTTTTGATTGCTTAACTTACGCCATATTGACAGACGTAAAAGCATTCAATGGATCGCGAAGTATTTCAGGAGCAATTTGGTTTATTAGGTAATTCCCCCGCTATTAAACAGGTAGTGGATAAAATCATGCAGGTTTCTAAAACCGATATAACGGTTTTGCTGCAGGGAGAAAGTGGAGTAGGTAAAGATGTAACAGCCCGCGCTATACATGGGACCAGCACAAGAAAAGTGAACGATATTGTAATCGTTAACTGTGGCGCTATTCCTGAAGGCATTATTGAAAGTGAATTATTTGGGCACGAGAAAGGTGCGTTTACAGGTGCTAATGAAGCCCGGGAAGGCTATTTCGAGAAAGCAGATGGTGGAACTATATTTCTTGATGAAATCGGCGATACTCCAAAGAATATTCAGGTTAAGCTATTGCGGGTTCTTGAAAATGGAGAATTTTTCCGGGTAGGTTCCAGCAAAACAAAAAAGGTAGATGTTAGGCTTATTGCTGCAACCAATCGAGATTTATGGCAAATGGTTCAGGAAGGAAGTTTCAGAGAGGACCTCTACTATAGGTTAGATACTGTACAGATCCATCTCCCTCCTCTTCGTGAACGCCAGGAAGATATCATCCCTATTTTTCGAAAGTTTGTGCAGGAATTTTCAGCTCGGTATGATTCCGTGTTTAAGGGCTTTTCTGACGAAGCCCGGGAGTTACTCACTTCATATCGGTGGCCGGGTAATATCAGGGAATTACGAAATGTAGCTGAACAGCTGGTCGTACTTGAAAAGTCTCAGTTTATTGATGTTGAAAGACTACAAAAATACTTAAAAGGCAGACAGCATGAAGGCTCTGCAGATAACCTTCCCATGGTTTCGGGACCTGGTGAAAGCAAGGAAACTGACTCTGGTTTTGGCCATCGAGACCGTGAACTTGTATTCCGGGCACTTGTCGAATTGCGCAACGACATTAGTGATGTAAAGCGAATGCTTGCCAATTTCCTCTATTCCTCTCTTTCAGATAAAGGAGTAAAAGCTTTACCCCCTGCTTCAGGCACTTCATTAAGCACAGAAGTTTCTCCCCAACTAGGAATAGATGTAGGAGATAAATCATTGGGGATGACGTCCATTCCTTTCTCCAGCAACGAGGATCAGGCTCAGCAAATATTTGACGAAGGTGATTCTGAAGTTTTAGATTTCTTTGGGGATGGTGAAATTCCCTCTATCGAAGAAACTGAGCAATTTCTTATCAAGAAAGCCCTGGAGAAATTCGATGGAAACAGAAGAAAAGCATCTGAAACACTTGGAATAAGTGAGCGCACTCTATATAGAAAACTGGATCAATATGGCTTGGCGTAGTTATTCTAATATTCTTCTCATAGTACTCTTTTGTTTAGTGAGCAGTTCATGCTTTAGGTATAGCTTTACTGGAACTTCTATTCCTGAAGATGTAAACACTATTTACATCCCTTTTTTTCCTGATCAATCTAATAGCGGTTTTAGTGATTTAAGCGATCGACTTAATGAAGCGCTTATTGATCGGTTTATAAATGCAAGCAGGCTACAACTGGCGAGCAGCGAAACCGAAGCAGATGCTGTACTTGATGGATCAATTATCAGTTACAGTAATCGTCCTTTTAGTATCGGAGGAGATGAAGAGGCCGATCAAAACCAGATTCAAATTACTGTACGTGCTACTTTTGAGTATAAAAACGATGCACAGGCTTTATGGAGTGACAAAAACTTCACAAGTACCTTTACTTTCGATCCAACTGAAGACCCGATCGGAGGAGAAACAGATGCCACTGAAGAAGTACTGGAACAAATTGCCAATAACATGTTCAATGATGCAGTAAGTAGCTGGTAAATTTGATTGAAAGTAGTTAGCCTTCGCTTTATACTTATCGCTACATGCAGACGCTCCCCTTTAACATACCGAAATCCCTTTCCTCTTATGTAGAAAAGTTCGAATCCGACCCTGAGGGGAGTATAAAAAAGCTTTCCACGCTCATTCAAAAAAGAGACCCCGATGCAGTTGGTCATTTTCTACTAGCCTGGTTTTATCATTTACAGGGAAACAATCAGCAGGCGATTAAAGAGGCTTTGATTGCAAAAACATATGCTCCTGGAAGCCCCCTGATGGAACATCTGCACTATTTTTTGATTCACCCAGAGCTTTTTGAAGCGCGAGTACCTTCCACCAATTATTCCTCTGAAAGAAAGCTACAACAAGCCTCGCGCACTTCTCCAATCCTCGACCTAGATAGACTTATTGAGCTGCTGGAAGAAGTAGAGTCTCAACGGATACAAATACCTCTTGATAATGAAAATGCAAATGACGAGGATTTAAGTGAAGAATCTACAGAAGTGGGTGATATTGCTTCTGAAACTCTTGCAAAAATTCATGAGCAGCAGGGTAACAAGAAGGAAGCTATAAAGATGTATGAGCGTCTTATCACGCTCAATGAAGATAAAGCCGATATCTATACCTCTCAGATATCTAAGCTTATGGAAGATTAAGCCTTTACAAAAGGATTATACATTTTTTCATGCCCTATAGTAGTAACCGGGCCGTGACCTGGATAAACTTTCGTAGCCTCTGGAAGTGTATAAAGTTTTGTTTTGATCGAGTTCTCCAGGAGATTGAAATCACCTTTATATAAATCTGTTCTTCCAATACTTTCCCGGAATAGAGCATCACCTGCTATTAAAACCTCTTCCTGATCAAAATACAAAGCGGTATGATCTGGAGAATGTCCAGGGGTGTATAAACATTCAAAATTGAATGCCCCAATACTAAATACTCCATGTTCAGGTAAAGCTTCTGGGGTAAAACTAAAACCTACCTGTCGTAGGCCGAACATTGTTGCCTGGCTTCCAAAATTCTCCCATAAAAAGAGATCCTTAGTATTGAGATAAACAGGAACATCGAACCCCTTTAGCAGCCTCTGAAGCCCTAATACATGGTCAACATGTGCATGTGTAAGTACAACCGCCTCTAATTGTGAGCCTGTTTCCAATAGGTAATCACCAAGTTGTTGAAATTCTGCTTCTGAGGAGAAGCCCGGGTCAATTATTATAGAGTTTCCCGCTAAATTAAGCAGGTAGGTATTTTCTAAAAAAGGACCAACTTCAAACGTGATAATCTCCATAGCTACAAATAAAAAAAGGATGCATTAAAAAATGCATCCTTTGATAGAATTGAAATTCTATTAATTCTTTTTGTCGTACATGCGCTTGAATCGATCTACTCGACCAGCTTTCGCAGTAAATGACTTTTTAGTGTAAAAAGGGTGGTTTTTAGAATCAATCTCACTCTTATACACCCCGTCTTTGGCCTTAAGCGTACTTCTGGTCTGAATTTCAGAACCGTCACTAAGTACCACGGTAATTTCTTTGTATTCTGGGTGAATTCCTTTTTTCATAATTGCTTCTAGCTTCCTTCAGTTTTTTAGAAAGGCTACAAATATAAGACTATAAATGTGCTATATCAACGATTTTATATATCGTAATTTCTAAAATCTTCATCACTTAAATCACTGAACGAAGAAAACATAGTTCCAACCATATCTGAGTATGAAGTCTGATCATCTAAATCCTCTTTACTCAACATGGAATGCTGATGAAGAGCATCTAATACAAAATCCATCCATGCATAGAGTTCTGATTTTTGATCAGGCTGCTTTGCATTAGTAACTATTTCTTTTAATCCATCTACTTTGCCCAGTTCCTTTTGATACTTTTCATCAGAAGAAATATCAGGAAGGTTAACTTCATTTCCATTGGAGAACCATTCGGTAATTTTCTTGTAGGTATTCTTCTCCTTCTCTGATCTTGATTGAGGATCATTGAAGTAGAGTTTGAATACAGTACTTACTGCCCTACCTATAATATGCTTGGCGACGCTGATCGCTCCTTCCTGCTCGCCCTCATAAACCAATTCCAGCTTCCCGGTTAGGGCCGGAACCATATGGTATATATCTGAAATCCTGAGTACTGTTTGATTTTCACCATTTAAAACCGCTCTTCTTTCAGCAGATGAAACTACCTGTTCCATAGCAGTGATAGTCATTCTTGTCGACACACCACTTTTTTGATCTACATACTCCGAATTTCTTGCTTCAAATGCGGCCTGTTCAATAATCTCACGATAGACTTCTGGAATATGAACTGAAATAGTTTCATCTCGCTCATGCCATGCTTCCTGCCGTGTGATACTTATTCCAACTTCCTTTTCTTTAGGGTAATGGGTAATGATTTGAGCATCAATTCGATCTTTGAGAGGAGTGATAATGTTTCCTCTATTGGTATAATCTTCAGGATTAGCCGAAAAGGCGAGGGAAACATCTAACGGGATACGAATATGAAAGCCTCGAATCTGAATGTCTCTTTCCTGCATAATATTTAACAAAGCAACCTGAATACGGGGTTGAAGATCAGGCAACTCATTAATTACAAAAATGCCTCTATTCGTCCTTGGGATAAGGCCGAAATTAATTGCATTCTCGTCGGACAAGCTTATTTTTTTGGTAGCGGCTTTAATAGGGTCAATATCTCCAATAAGATCTGCTACGGTAGTATCAGGGGTAGCAAGTTTCTCACCATACCTCTTTGACCGGTGAACCCAATCTATTGGGATTTCGTCTCCTTTTTCCTCAATCAAATTCTTCGCATATACAGATAATGGGTTAAAAGGGTCATCATTTATCTCTGAACCAGCTACAATAGGGATGTATTCATCCAGAAAGTTGACCAGCATCCGAAGCATCTTCGTCTTAGCCTGCCCTCTTAGCCCTAAAAGAATCATATCATGCTTTGAAAGAAGAGCGTGCTGAATTTGCGGTAGCACCGTTTTTTCGTATCCATGAATCCCATCAAAAAAAGGAGCACCTGCCTGAATGGATTTGATAAGATTTTTGCGAATCTCATCTTTTACGGAAATAGACTGCCAGCCACTTTGCTTTAGTTCTTTAAGGGTTTTAACCTTCAGGTGTATATCGTTCATGAATACTTCTTTGAAATTTCTTCTCTAACTCCTAACGAAGGGTTTTCATTCATTCTTATATCCCTGAATTAGAGAAGTTAATGCGCGTGCCTTAACAAGTGTTTCTTTCCACTCTTCTTCAGGGTCTGAGTCACTGGTTATTGCCCCACCCACGGGATACACTAATAAGTCATTCTGAAGGATGGCAGTCCTTATTACCACATTGAAATCAAAATCTCCATTTGGCTTTATATACCCAATAGCCCCGGAATAAATACCTCTCTTATAATCCTCTAGTTCTTCGATTCCTAACATAGCAGAAATTTTAGGGGCACCCGTCATTGAACCCATCGGGAAGCAAGCTTTGATAATATCTATTGAATCAGTATCAGGTTTAACCTTGCACTGAACGGTAGACACCATTTGATGAACTGTCTCAAAACTTTGAATCTCAAACAGGTTCTTCACTGTAACTGAACCATGCTCTGCAATTCTACCCAGATCATTTCGCACAAGATCCACAATCATTAAATTCTCCGCCCTATCCTTTTCAGAATGCAGGAGTATAGATTTTTCTTCTTCACCAGCTCCGTTTCTTGAAAGTGTGCCTTTTATTGGTTGTGATGTAACCGTATCGCCTTCACGACTTAAAAATCGCTCTGGAGAGGAACAGCATATAGACACATTATCAAACTGAATAAAAGCACCAAAAGGCACCGGACCATTTTGCTTCATTGCTTGATATAATTCAACAGGCTCTCCTGAGAAGTGAAATTTAAGAGCGTGTGAAAGGTTTATTTCGTAAAAATCCCCTTCTTTAATTTTCCGTTGTGCAATGGCAATCCTTTGGAGATACTCTTCCTTTCTTATTTTTTCACTCTCTATCAGCTCAAAAGCTTGCACCTTGCCCTCACTTGAGGTATCCACACCAGAAGCTTCTTTCAAAAGCTCCGGAACCATAAAATACAAATCAGGAGTAGGGATTAAGACCTCATTGTCGGAAGCCAGAGTCTCTATGGAGTTTTTCAAATCATATCCGAAATAGCCAAAAAGCCATTCATTATTACGCTCCCTAAATTCAGAGAATATCTCCCAAACATTCCCTGACAATAATTGCCTCTCCCCATTTTCATAAAGTTCGATCCTAGTTCCTGTGGCCTTAATCCAGGCTTTGGGACGTGCTGCTAAATATGTCTTCTTGCTTTCGGGGTGGTCTGATTTTTGAGATTCCAATAAAATGATATCCCCTTCAACAGAAAGTAAGTCAGTAACGGTTATGGTATTTCCCGGGGTATGATTCATTCAAATTTGCAATTATACGGTTTATGGATCATTATTTGGAGCTTTTCCGTGGCATTATTTTTAAATTCTTTTCAATGCTTTATAAAAACCTCGTCAAACCTTTTCTCTTTAAGAAAGATGCTGAAGAAGCCCACGAATTCGCTCTTTCTTTATCCCGAAAAACAAGTAATTCTTCCTTTTTAACTTCTCTTGCAAACTTCACATATGGATTCGATCATCCTTCATTGCAACGGAATGTGTTGGGGCTTCACTTCCCTAATCCTATCGGCTTAGCCGCCGGCTTTGATAAAAATGGTGAGACCCCATTAGCTATTCAAGCTTTGGGGTTTGGTTTTATTGAAGTAGGAAGTATTACAGCCAAACCTTCTGCGGGCAATCCTAAGCCAAGAGCTTTTAGGCTACCTGATGATCATTCTTTAATTAATCGAATGGGGCTCAATAATAATGGTTCTGAAGCAATAGTAAACACCCTTTCAAAGCTCAAGCTTAGTATCCCTTTGGGCATCAATATTGCCAAAACCAATGATAGTACTATTCATGGAGACGCAGCGATTCAGGATTACCTAACCAGTTACGAATTAGCCAACAAAGTGGCTGACTATATAACCATAAATATTTCGTGTCCTAATACAGGAGAGGGTAAAACGTTTGAAGATCCTGACGCACTTGATCAGCTCTTAAGTGCACTTAGTATTTCCTCCAAAGAGAGAAAGCCTTCCCTTGTAAAGTTCTCGGTAGATACTAACAAAGCTACCCTGGAACGACTTGTAGAATTATGTGAAGAGCATGGGGTTTCAGGCTATGTTGCTACTAACACCTCTTCATTTAGAGATGGAGTTACTACAAGCAAAGATACCCTGGAGCAGATAGGAAACGGAGGGTTAAGCGGTAGGGCTATCGCCGGAAAAAGTACTGAAATGATTGGTTGGATATCTGAGATGCTAAATGGAAAAAAGCCAATTATTGGAGTAGGGGGAATCGATAGTGTAGAAAACGCGATTGAAAAAATTGAAGCTGGAGCTAATTTACTCCAAATTTATACGGGACTGGTATATCAGGGTCCGGGGCTTGTTAAAAGACTAAAGAAATCGCTAGTAAGTAATTAGTATTAGTCATTTCATTCCTCGATTGGAAAACTAATTTCACATTGCACACTTACCGCAGAACCTTCTTCAAGAATTGGATCAAAGACCAGGTGCTCTTCAATTTTTAAAACAAATTCATCAATCAGGTCCTGGTTCTGGGTATCTGATGACAACTTAAATTCATCGATCACCCCTCTGGAGTTTACGAAAAACAGAAAGGCAATTTCTCTTTCCGACACTTCCTCAGGCAATTCTATTAGAGCTAAAAACTCTTGCATACCTCCCCTTATGAACAACTCTTGGTCCATGTCTTCGCAGGATAAATAACCTTCTCTAACCTCCAAAGCCTCTGTGCCCTCTTCTGTGAGTATATCCATCTCCTGTGGAGCTTCTGGAAGTTTAAATTCTTCCTGTAAACGTCTAATGAGCGGTGTGTCTTCCTGTTGAGAATAGGTTTGCAAATACAAATCTACTTTAGCTCTGGTAGAGTCCCAATATTCACCCTGATAAGGAAAATACGATGAGAAATCAGGTTCAGTAAGCGTAGAATCCATGATACTACTAGCAAACAAGCTATCAGTTCTGGTAATGGAAGTATCTGCCAGTAATATCTGAGCAGAATCTTGTTGGGCTTTAAACTCTAATTGTGTTAACTCCCAATTTTGATTCACTTCATTCCACCTGGAGATGTTTTCGGAGTAGAGAGAGTCTGTTTTTCCAAGTACGATAGAGCTGTTTATAGCAGACCGTAGGGATTTAGCACCAAGTAGAGTGCCTCTATTCGATTCTTCAAAAATTAAAAGAGCCCTTATCCTTTCTGATTCACTTAACTCATTATTGTCTACTATAGATATATATTGTTCAGCTGGGCTTAAATCCTCTGTATCAATCGTTGCAAGCGGGGTAAGATTATACTTCTCGACAACCCTTCCTGCATAGATTGAACCAGGATGATTTTGTATCAGTTGCTCTGCACGTTCAATTGCTTTTAGACTATCTCCATTCAAAATGCTTAATTCTGAAAGCGAGTAGAGTGATACAGGAACTACCTGACTCCCAGGACGCTCCTCAATTACCTTTTCAAAATAATATTCAGCACTATCTGGTAGGCTTAGTGAAAGAAAAAACAAATTAGCCAATTCATACTTCAGCACTGATATTTCCTCCCTAACCGAGTCTTGATCCTGTGGAGTAAAGGGAACCCTGCTTAAATCTATGCTTACAAAAACCTCTCCAGTGTTTGAAGTGCCTTCCGAGATGTCTCCTCCTTCTCCTTCTTCACTTTCAACCAACTGACTGGCTAATATGGACGAAACACGCCAATTATCAGCGAGCCTTCGTCCGGCCCAAATCGCATTAAACTGTTGGGAAGCATCCGCCAGCATAACGGGATTTTTGTGGTTCAAAAACCCATTCCTTTCCTGGTTTTGGGCTGTATTATTTTGTGGATTTCTCGCATTTACATTTACAAGTGTGTTTCTCCTTGCCTCTTGCTCTCTTTGTAACCTGGCAATTTCTTCCCTTTTCTGGCGCTCAAGTTCTACCAGTACTGAATCAAACTCATCACTTGGTAAGCTTCCAAGCCAAAGCAAACTATCCTGTAAATGAATTTCATTTTTCAGCCTTGCGTATTCACCAAATGACCTTGCAAAATCTTCCGCATTAAAGTCTTCGGGAAGCTCGTTTTTGTTTGCATTAGAAGAGGCCGCTGAATCATAATAAGCAGCAGCGAGCTCAAAATTATTTAAGTGAAATCGGTTTATCTCAGCTAAACCATTATATGCCTTAGCCCTGATAACTGGGTCTGGTCTATTTCTTCTATCTCTCAATACCGAGATATAAATTTCTCTCGCTTCCTGGAAATTACCCCGGTCTTGTTCGGTCTTGCCCAACTCGAAATTCAGTTCAGCTACAAACTCCGTGTTCTTATCATCCCTAACCATAGACGAGAAAACCTTGTATGCATCTTCCGAATTTCCTAGAGCTCTGGCAACCTCAGCCTTTTTCTTTTGAGCTTCAAATTGTAGATCGTAGTTAGTGTAGTTCTTCCCCACTTTATCATACGCGTCGAATGCCTCCTCATTATTGCTCAGATTTTCATATAACTGGCCTATTAGGAAGAAACCTCTTTCCTTGTACGCTTTCTTTGGAAGGTTTCCTACTGATAAAACAAGCTGATCTATCGCATTCACCCAATTTTCTCGCTCTACGTAATGCTGACCCAGAACTGCTCTAACCTCAGACTCCAAACTTCCTTTCCACTCCCCTTCGTAAAGCGCTAAGTGCTCTGTTAAATATTGAACCCCCTGATTATATGCCTCGAGTTCCAAAAGTACTCTACCCTTCCATAATACTGCTCTCTGTTTCATTTCAGGGTTTTCAGAGGAGATGTATAGCTCATCAAATTTCTGATCTGCTGAGAAGTATTCCTGTCGATAAAAATAGGACTTACCTATTATCTCAAGAGCGTTATCAACCCACTTGGTGTCTTCATGCTTCCTAAGAATATCAGCCCCTTTGTCGATTGCATTTTGGAAATCTCCACTACCGGCACCCATAGGAGTTTCATGGATACGTATAGTTTGTAGGGTATTATAATTCCTCTTCTGTTCTTCTGATTTTTCCTGCCCGGACTTGAAGCTTTTCTTAGCGTTATAATAGGTGTTATAGTATGCATTGAAATCCCTAAAACCAGATTTAAAGGAAGTCTTGCATCCAGCAGTAAAAGTTAGGAGTAGTATTATGAAAAGAAACTTTCTCATCAACTAAGATTTAGTCACCAGATAACAAACGAAGCTTTTTATTCAATCGTACTTACTTTAATCATATTCGTTTTACCCCTTTGTGCGATAGGCATCCCAGTAGCAATAACTATTCGATCTCCTTTCTTTACCATCCCTCGATCCTCTAAATAGTGCTCCATTATCCTTACACTTTTATCGGTATCAAATAGCTCATCCAAACGAACGGACTGAACCCCCCAAACTAAATTCAGTTGCCGCCTCACTTTCTGCGACTCGGTAAAGGCAAATATGGGAACCCTGGGCCTAAACTTAGCTATTCTCCTTGCTGTATTTCCTGAGTGGGTAATAGTGCTTACTACTTTTGCGTCTACATTGTCGGCCATAGAGATACATGAGAATGCAATCGACTCAATGATCTGTTTTTCTTTTAGGTCTGGCTTTCTGTACTGAAGGCTATTATAAAGATTAAGTAGCCTCTCTTCAGTTTTCCTGCATATTCGGTTCATTACATTTACTGCCTCCATAGGGTACTTACCCGCAGCAGTTTCTCCGGAAAGCATCACTGCATCTGTCCCATCAAGCACAGCATTGGCAACATCAGAGCTTTCAGCTCGCGTAGGCCGTGGATTAGTGATCATAGAATCAAGCATTTGAGTAGCAGTGATGACTGGTTTACCTACTTTTCTACACTTTTCGATGATCATTTTTTGTATGAAAGGAACTTCTTCGGTAGGAATTTCAATTCCAAGATCTCCCCTTGCAACCATAATACCATCTGCAGCAGAAATTATTTCATCAATTGCGTCTAAGGCTTCTGGTTTCTCAATCTTTGCTATGACTCCTGCTTCGCATTCTGATTCATCAATTCTTCTTTTAAGGTCCAAAACCTCGGCTGCAGATCTTACAAAAGACAATGCAACAAAATCTACATTTTGTGTAAGTCCAAACTCTAAGTCTTTGATGTCCTTTTCGGTTAAAGCTGGAATAGAAACCTTAACATTGGGTAGGTTTACCCCTTTTCTCGGCTTCAATAGCCCTCCTACAATTACCTTCGCTTCTAATAGGCTTCCTTTTTTTGCAGTTATTTCAAGTTCAAGTAATCCATCATCAAGTAAGATCCTATTACCAATTTCTGCTTCAGTAACAAGTTTTTTGTAGTCAATCGGGATAAGCTGAGAAGTACCTTCAACTTCTTCTCCTGTGATGGTGATAATATCTCCCTCTTTCAGTTCCTGACCCCCATCCTTCATTTGACCAACCCTAATTTTAGGGCCTTGTAAATCCATCAGAACAGCTATACTGTAATCATTCTCTCTTGCTGTTTTCCTTATATACTTTATTGAACGCTCATGAACTTCATGACTTCCATGTGAAAAGTTTATTCTTGCAACGTTCATCCCATGTAGGAAAAGATCTGTTATACCTTCCTGGGTATAACAACTAGGCCCGATAGTACATACTATCTTTGTTCTTCGAAGAGGTGTAATCATATTTAATAGTTGATCTTAAGAGTGAGGTTATTTAAATATATTGATACTAAAGATAGCTTAATTGTGGTTATCTATCTGAAACGTTTTAATAATTTTTTTGAGACATCTAATACTTAGATTTCTATTTTTCACACTAATATGCGCGTTATAGTATGAAAGTATTTACTTCCAGACTTCTATTTTTATTTATAGGTGTTTTCCTGCTAAACTGTTCTAATTCATACGTAGATAATATTGACAGGAATGCAGGTTATCAGTATCGGCCCGGGTTCCCTGAAGTAAGGCTAGTTACTGCTGGCATAATTGATCAGTTTACTGACAGCACAAAAATAACCATTACCGGGGAAATTATTTATGGAAGCCTTGTTTTCAAAAAGGTTAGTGAATTGTTTGAAGCTGAGATAATTGTTGAGATTCAGATTCTTGATAATACCAACCCCTCTAATATCATAGAGATAAAAGATTATCCCATCACCATTTCAGAAGAAGATGTTCGTGTTATAAACAGCCAAAAAGAATACTTGGTCGAAAGAGTTTATGATGTAGCACCTGGAGACTATACCATTAATTTTACCGTGACTGATGTAAGTACTAATAAGCAAACCTTACGTGTTTCTGATGCTTACATTCCCAATCCGGAAGATCCGATCTCACATATAACCAATATTCAGATTTTTTCTAAGGATGAATCAGTAAATACCGAATTTAATCCTGTTACCACTTATGATATATCTAATCAGTCAGACTCCATTAGATTCGTTTTTCAGGTAACCAACAATAACCCTGATACGCCTATTACTATTGATAGCCGCTTAATAAAATTTCGATCTGATACTACCATTGCAAGGCCAATGAGCTGGTCAAATTATAATACATCCCATATCGCGTACAAAGGTATTGTGTATGGTAAGTATGAGGTAGTTAGCTCCTCCAGGAGGATTCTTAGCCAATCAGGAAGTGTATCCATTGAATTTGTGTTTCCAAATTTACCAAGAGGAAATTACCGCTTTGAAGTCCGATCAAATGAAGAGGATGAAGGGTTATTCAAAGCTCGTGACTTTAGTGTTAAAAGCCTTAACTACCCTTCTTTGAAAACCCCCAAAGAACTGGCGGCTCCACTTGCCTACTTAATGGACAGAAAGGAATATGAGCGACTAATGGAAATCGAAGATAATGTTGAGTTAAAAAGAGCAATAGATAGATTTTGGCTAAAAAATATCAAGAACTCAAAAAAGGCTCAGGATGTAATTTCCCTTTACTACGAAAGAGTAGAGGAGGCTAATAAACAATTTGCAGGGTATAAAGAAGGCTGGAAAACGGATATGGGGATGATATATATCCTTTTTGGCCCACCTTGGTATGTTACTCCTACTTTAGACCAGATGTCCTGGGCTTATTCCTATAACCTTGATGAGTTTGATAGAAACTTTTTCTTTAGATCACCCAGGATAAAAAATAAGGAGTATCCTTTTTATAACTATTTGCTACTTAGAACTCCTCAATACCATCAGGTTCAATATCGACAGATTCAACTTTGGTTAAATGGGTTGATCCTTAAAGATAACCTTTAGTCAAAATTAACAATCGATCCAGCTACCATTTCTCCGGATAACTGGTTACGAAAGTTTGTTAAGATTTGACTTCTAACCTCAGTTTCAGTTGGATTCAAAAGCCCGCCGTTACCATCATCGAATAATGCCCGGATATCTAATTCTGTTCTCAAAAAAAGAGTCTCTTGGCTGTCAGAAATAGTAACCGGAACTTCTGAAGTAAACTTTTTTATAAAATCCGGAGTGGCCCTAAAAAGGAAGTCTGATCCGTTCACTGTCCCATCTATCACGAACGAATAAATTACATCATCACTTCCATAAAAATCATTATCAAAAAAGGGATCTCGTGTATCTACGGGACCAATGTCGAGTTCAAAATCAGTAAAACCGTTCAACTCAAACCCCAGATCAGAAGATAAAATAATTACATCTGTATCACCCAGAGAGCTATATGCATATAGAAACCTATTAAAATCCGCTGGGTTGCCCAGCTCTACAGAATCCTCATTGGTAATTTTAAATGCAGTGGAGGTAAACTTTATTTCTCTTACTCTAACAGAATCACTGCCGTAATAAATTTCATTTCCAATATTAGAGACAAAAAAACGGAACTCGATTCGCTTTCCAATATTTGAACTTGAATCGAGGCAGTTAGACAAATAGAAGGTTATTAAACCTATAAGTAACGTATATCTTGACATATCTGATTTTAATTACATAAAAAAAGCTACCTCTGAAACAGAGGTAGCTTAAATATATTGCTTCTAATGCTTATCTACCCATGAATACATTGGTAGAATCTAAATTAGCGGCCACTTGTACGTTAGCACCATCGATTTGTAGAAGTAATAATACTTCATCAACTCCTAGTTGCTCTTCGAAGCTACCTGTTAATTCAGCTGCATCAAATTCAAGGCTTGAAGCTCCCGCTCCACCTAAATCTGCATCAGTAACTGTAAAGCTGTCAGTACATGCGTATCCAACACCTCCAGTAGTAACTGTAACTGATGGAGGAGCAATTTGAGTAACAGCTGTAACTGCAACTCTTATATCGCCTCCTACACCACCTAGATCAGCAGCAGTAATGACAAGTGTATCACCGAGGATTACGTTCATTTCGTCACTGTCATCCTCTACAATGTACCTGTCTCCAGTATCAACTATCGTTACAGTAGGTTGTACAATAGAATTTACTTCATCTACGGTGATAGATAAGTCAGTACCAGTACCACCAATATCAGCTACGGAAATTGTTAATACTTCATCAACTACGTATCTGAATCCAGTGTTGTTTACTGTCAATGCAGTTACGACACTATCTTCAATAGTAACATTGAATGTAGCTTCAGTACCAGATCCACCAGTAACTGGAACGTTTCTGTAAGTTCCTGGAGTCCAGGTAGTAACCGTATCAGTAGTAGAAACAGCAGAAACTTCACCGTATTCAGGTACCACTACATCAAAAGTAACACCAGATCCAGAACCGCCAGTTGCTGCAACTGTAGTGTAAGTTCCAGAGATTCTAGCAGAATCAGGGTCATTTATTGCACTATTAATTCCTGTTACTTCACCGAAAGGTGCAACCTCTACTGTAAATTCTGCGCCAGTACCTGAACCACCAAGGTCAGCTAATCCGGCATATGTACCAAAAGCACGAGCAGAATCGATGTCAGTAGCATCAGTAGCAGCTAAATCCATAGTTGTAACTACAAAGTTAACTGGTATATCTACCGTAGTTCCACCTGCAGGAATCGTAACCGGAGAAGCTGCACCAAAACTGTAATCAGTTGTTGGTCTTGCAGAAGAACCCCCAGCCGCACTAAAATTGATTGGCACATCCGATGCCGCAACACCGTTAGACGAAATCAATTGTAACTGAATCGTAGTGGACTGAACATTGCAACCTAAGTTGTTGCTATCCTGGAGAGGAAACAATCCAACCTGGTCCGGTCCATCGTATGATTTTTCGACATCTCCCTTATCAAAAAGAGAGTCACAGCCTACTAACAACGCAGGGAAGAGTAGGATATATGCTAGTTTTTTAAATTTCATAATCTTAGAAAATTTTTCGAGTTAGTAGATGATTAATCAAGTAATGCGTAGTCTGGATTTTCTACCACGAGAGGATTAACCGCCTGATATCCAGTTCCAAAAGGAGCTAAAATTCTAAAAGAATCTGCTCTCATTTTTTCACCACCATCACCATCAGGGATAGCTCTTCCTAATCGTTTTAGATCCCAAAATCTATGACCTTCTACAACTAACTCGCGAGTTCTTTCTAGAAGTATTTCATCCTCGAATGCTGTGATATCAGCAAAATCACCTGCTGCTACAGGAGTAAGGCCTCTTGCCGCTCTAAGAGTATTCAAAGGAGCTATACCGGAACCAATACCACTTGACTTAGCAGCAGCTTCAGCCTGGATTAGATAAAGCTCAGCTACTCTCATGTAAGGAATGTCATCCACGAAGTTTCCTTTGTAACCATTCCACTTCATGACAGCTACACCTTCATCATTAGTTGCAGTACAACCAGCCTGAATACATGGAGCATACCAGCCTGCAAGTCTCCAGTCGCCTGCATCATAACTATCCATTGTATAGTTAGTAGGAACTTGAGAAACCCATTGCACTGAAGTATAAACTGCTAATCCACTATTAGCATTGCTACCAGCAATAGCCTCAGTACTAGCATTAACTTTTATTTCAAATAAAGCTTCTGGGTTAGCCTGGAACCACATATTAGCAACTCCTGTAGAAGTATTAACTAGAGATAAGCCACTAGCAGTGATTGCATCAGCCGCAGCAGTTGCTGCAGCAGCCCATTCACCCTGGTAAAGTAATACACGTGCTCTTAGACCCATTGCAAACTCCATAGTAATGAAGCCATTTGCAGAAAGAAGATCTGCATTAGCACCTAGTAACGACTCTGCTTCAGTAAGGTCAGCAAGAATCTGAGTGTACACTTCATCTACTGTGCTACGAGCAATAGGCTCAGCATCAGATAGATCAGTAGTAGCATTAGTTCTTAGCATTACACCTGCGTTCCAGTTTGCAGTTCCTCCATTGCTGAAGTTGCCTGGATCATAGCCATAAGCTCTAACTAACGAATGGTATGCAAGAGCACGAACCACTAAAGCTTCGCCTCTGTATTGGTCTCTCTTAGAATCCTCTACAACACCATCAGGTATTTCATTGATTAAGAGATTGGCTTCCTGGATTACTTCATAAGCATCCGGGTTTGCAGCACCATTATTAAATGGACCAATATGAGTTGTTCCATTTGTTCCTACAGCGGTGCATTGTGCCTGAAATCTAGTAGAACCTTGACGGTTACAAGTTTCATCAGCCAATACACTAGGACCAATAAAATGCTCCGTAGTCATATCAAAACTACCACGAATTTTAGCATACATGTTAGTTCGAATACCATCAATACCAGCTTCTGATCCTAATGCATCAGCAGTAGAGATAGAGGTAGATGGCGACACATCAAAAACGTCATCACAAGCGATACCCCCAACTAGGAGTAGAGAAAACGCTGCGATTTTAATAAATCTTAATTTATTCATTGTGTTATATCCTTTTACTGATTTCAATTAGAAGCCTATATCAATACCACCGTACACTTGCCGCTCAGTCGGATAAGAGGCAGTCGTAACGTTACCATTAACATCAGTAGTAGTAGAAGCAACTTCTGGATCATACCATGGCCATGCTGTCCATGTAGCCAAGTTAACAGCAGAAGCATACAGCTTAACACTTCTTATACCTAGACCGTCAAGCAGAGTACTAGGAAGATTGTAGCTTAAAGAAATGTTCTTCAATCGAATGTAGCTTGTATTGTAAATTGCTTGAGTACCTAGCTCCGTACGATAGTTGTCGGTTTCTGCATAATCAGGACCACCTTCGATTGCACGAGGATAGTATGTTACATCACCAGGTGTTGTCCATCTATCAAGAACTTCTTCAGTCAAGTTCATCAAGAAATCTGGAGTTCTTGTGAAGTAGTAATCAGTACTTGCAAATGCCCACTGTCCAAAGCTGAACTGGAAGAATGCATCTAGAGTAATACCTTTGTAGCTAAGAGTATTTCCAAATCCACCCACTGCATCAGCAACACCATCTTTATACTTAATGTTATCAGGTGCTTCTGGAGTGTAGGTAATATTTCCATTAGCATCGTACCACATTGGACGTCCATCAGATGGATTTACTCCTGCCCATCGTGGAACTTGGATTAGACCAAGTGTCTCACCAACGATTCGAGAGGTAAAGTTAGCATCTGGGTTGATATCAGTATCATCAGGAAGTTCAAGAATTTCATTACGTTGGAACGCAACATTAAATCTCGAAGACCAGATAAAGTCATTGTTATCAAGGTTTACAGAGTTTATCTCAAATTCGATACCCTCATTTCTAAGAGCTCCGATGTTTTCTCTAATTCCACCGAATCCGCTATCACCAGGAAGTGGACGGTTGAAAAGAAGACCCTCGTTATCTTTTCTGTACACATCAATAGATCCTGAAATTCTATTATCAAGAAGTGCATAGTCAAGACCAAGGTTGATTTCGTTTGCCTCTTCCCAGGTCAGATTTGCATTAGCTAGCTGACTAGGAGTAATACCTGTGCTACCACTATAGGTACCAGCTAAGCTGTAAAGAGCTTGAGATTCAAAGTTTCCGATGGCAGAGTTACCTGTCTGTCCATAACCTATTCTTATTCTTAGGTCATCAATTGCATCAACAGTAAAGAAATCTTCTTCTGCAATATTCCAAGAACCTGAAACAGATGGGAAGAATGCCCAACGAACATCTTCACCAAAACGAGAGTGTCCGTCATAACGACCAGTGAAAGAAATAAAATACTTTTCATCGAAGTTGTACTTCACATTTGTAAAGTAACTGCTTACAACATACTCAGTATTAGAACCCGCTGCCGTTACAGGAGTTGATGTTGAATTTAATACGTTGAAGAACGAACTAGAAATACCATCACCTCGCGTGTTTGCAATTTCTGAATATACATTCTTGTACTCAGTACCAACTAAACCTGAAACATTGTGTACACGATCAAATGTGTATCGTCCATTAGCAACTAAACGTGCCTGAACGTTTTCAATATTTCTGTTTGCATAAGTAATCCATCCACCTTGTACTGGTGCAGCTACAGCCGTTCTGATTTGCTCATCTTGTGTATTTCTGTAATCAACAGATAGAGAACCTCTAACATTTAACCAGTCAGTTACAAGATAAGTTAAGCTCGCATCAGCAATGATTTGATTGAACTGAGCATTTCTGTCTACTTCATCACGGATTACAGCAGGGTTCCAGTCAATACGACCGAAAAGACCACCAGCTGGATTATAGTCTCCATTAGCGAAGAATGGGAATGACATAGGAGGTGTAAACATCGCCTGAGAAACCGGGCAGTTTACAAAGTTACCATCCTGACAAACACCAAACTGAGTACTACGAGAGATGTTCGCAGTAACAGATGTCGATAGTTTGCTATTAATTCTGTGATCAATGTTTGTTCTTAAGTTTACACGGGTAAAGTCAGAATCAAACGCTGTACCTTCTGTACTTTCAAATCCACCAGAAAGGAAATAGCTAGTAGATTCAGAACCACCAGAAACAGACATATTATATTTTTCAGTTACACCATCAGAGAAGATGAAATCTTGCCAGTCAGTGTTTGCTAGTGATGGATTATCAGGATCAAACCCAGGTCTCTCAGAAGTGAAGTAATTGTCTTCAAAGAAATCAAAATAAGTTTGTCTGAACGAAGAAATGTCCTGATCTAAAGAAACACCGCTATTAAGGGCAAGAGCTTCTGCCATGTAATCCAAATATTGCTCGGAATTAATGTAGTCAACGTTTCTTGCTAAACTTCTAACACCACGCTCATAACTAGCGTTGATTTGTGAAGTTCCTTTCTTACCACGCTTAGTAGTAATGATAACTACACCAGCAGCAGCTTGAGCTCCGTAAATAGCAGAAGCAGCAGCATCTTTAAGAACCTCAATAGACTCAATATCAGCTGGGTTAAGAGCATTTAATGGAGTAGTACTGGTTAAACCAGAAGTATTAGATAATTCGATCTGTACACCATCAATGATATAAAGTGGTTGAGAATTCGCGTTAATAGAATTCACACCTCTAATCTGTACATTAAATGCACCACCTGGGTTTCCTGAAGTAGTGGAAATGGTTACACCAGCGGCACGTCCTTGAAGAATTGATTGTGCATTTTGCAGAGATACGTTTTCAATATCAGCAGCAGCGATACTTGAAATTGAACCTGTTAACTCTCTCTTAGGGGTTACAGCGTAACCGGAGACAACAAGTTCATCTAAGCCTACAGCTCCAAATTCTAAAACGATATTTAGCTCAAGATCTTGACCTGATTGAACCTGAACTAATTGTGTAAATGTTGTATAGCCGATAAATGTGGCTGAAACAGTGTATGAACCAGCTGGAACATTATCGATACGATAATTACCATCGGCATCACTCGCGTTACCACGATTTAGATCAACGATTACAACGTTTGCACCTGCTACAATTTCGCCATCAGTATCAGTCACAGTACCATAAATGGAACTCTGAGCATAAATACCTGCGGAAAGCGAAAAAGCACAAACTAACAAAGTTAGTAACTTCTTTAACATAGATGACCTCATATGCTTTTTGTTTAATTAATAAATGATGTTCACAAAAGTGACCTTAAACCTCAGGTTGAACAACCTAAAATTTAACGATTCGTAAATTGAACAATAAAAAATTATAAAGCAAATGATTGTTGAAGCATAAAATATCTTTTTCGGAAGGGAGTATTACCAACTAAGCTGTATATATATAGACATGGTAATGTAGAGGCCAAATAAAAAAAGCCCTGATGGAATCAGAGCTTTTAGTGGCGGGGACAGGATTCGAACCTGCGACCTTCGGGTTATGAGCCCGACGAGCTACCAGCTGCTCCACCCCGCGATTTGAGGACTGTAAATATATGAGTTTTAGTCCATCAAGTTCAATACCTTTTTGCCGCTAATTCCTCTTCTACTTTAAAAAATATTTGTCCGTCAATTCTATGATAGAATCTAAAAAAGCCATTGAATTAGAAAACCATTTTGGAGCCCATAACTATCACCCCCTACCAGTAGTCCTTTCGAGAGGTGAAGGAGTTTTTGTCTGGGATCCAGAAGGGACTAAATATTTCGATTTTCTTTCTGCCTATTCAGCTGTCAACCAGGGACACTGCCATCCTAGAATAACAAAAGCACTTGTTGAACAAGCTAACACTCTCACTCTTACTTCAAGAGCGTTCTATAATAATGTACTAGGTGAGTATGAACAGTTTTTAGCTGACTATTTTGGCTTCGATAAAATACTCCCAATGAATACAGGAGCAGAAGGAGTAGAAACAGCCATAAAAATTTGTCGCAAATGGGGCTATGAAAAAAAAGGAATCCCTGAGAATGAAGCACATATCATAGTATTCGAAAATAACTTTCATGGGCGAACTACCACAATCATTTCTTTTTCAAATGACTCTGACGCCAAAAAGAACTTTGGCCCTTACACCCCGGGATTTATAAAAGTACCATATAATGATATTGAAGCTTTATCAAAAGCCCTTGATCAACCAAATATCGCAGGTGTTCTGGTAGAACCTATTCAGGGAGAGGCCGGAGTAATGGTTCCGGATGAGAACTTCATTTCTGAGATCGGTCGATTAACAAAAAAAAGAAATGTTCTTTTTATTGCTGATGAGATTCAAACAGGAATTGCACGAACCGGATCTCTTCTCGCTGTATGTGGAAACTGTACATGCTCTGGTAACTGCGAGCAACAAACCTCTTACACAAAACCAGATATTCTGATTCTTGGCAAAGCTCTTTCCGGAGGAGCTTACCCTGTTTCTGCTATCCTGGCTGATAAAGAGGTTATGGATGTTATAAAACCCGGGCAACATGGATCTACCTATGGAGGAAATCCCCTGGCTTGTAAAGTAGCTATTGCTGCCTTAGAAGTTGTAAGGGATGAGAAGCTAGCTCAAAATGCACGAAGACTTGGAAAAATATTCCGGGATAAAATGGAAGAACTTGTGGATGAGTTCGATCTGTTTGTAAAAGTAAGGGGAAAAGGATTATTGAATGCAGTGGTTATAAACGATTCCGAAGAAAGTGATACTGCCTGGCGATTTTGTATAGAGTTAAAAAATAATGGACTCCTTGCTAAGCCAACTCATGGTAATATTATTAGGTTTGCTCCTCCGTTGGTTATTACTGAAGAGCAGCTACACGAGTGTATCTCTATAATCCGAAAAACTGTAGCTTCATTTAAAAGATAGCTTTCGAATCTGGATAGGCTTCCAATCTTCATATAGAGGTTTTGATTCTCTATCATAATGTGGCCACGGGCTATTTGCAATGAAGTAGAACTCTTTCTCAATAAAGACTCCCATCGTAGGCTCATTCAAAAAAGAAAGCGACTGATCAAGAACTTCTGGTGATGAACTCTCCTCATTTTGCAGTGAAAGCGTAGTAATTCGTTTGGGAGTGGTACCATTTTGTAAGAGAACCAATTTGCCGTCAATGGAGGATAAACCATCTGTTCCATAGAAGAACTCATTCCTTATATATATAGTCTCTAATTTTTATTCGCTAAGCCAACACGGTAAGCACCTGTTATGTAGTCTGAGATATACAATAGATTATTTTCTTGATCGATATCTAATCCCTGAAGGTTAAACCATCGTTCATCTGTCAAAAATTCTTCAACCTCACTACTCCCTCTTTTTATACTATATATATAGGGCTCGATACTATCGGATATATATAGGTCTCCGGTATCAGATATTACCAACTCGCCTAGTACATGTTTTCCAGGTAATTCATAGGACGCCAAAAGTTCTCCATTAGAGATATCGAATTTTAGGACTACTGATTTTCCATCCAATGAATCCACAAAAGCTGAAAAAATATTCATCATAGAACTTGTTACCCAGAGTATGTTCTCCTCATTTGGATCAAATGCCAAACCCAGAGCTGACCAATACCCCAACTCTTTCAAATCGAACTCCTCTCTTGGGCTCTCCCCTTGCATACCAACACTAACAATTAAGCCATTGTGTACATCCGATATAAAAAACCGATCATCTGCCTGATGATAAGTAACGTCTTCAGCATGAAATCCTTCAAGATTCAATTCAAAGACTAATTCACTAGACTCTTTGGGTTCATTAAGTATCGCTATATCCCTCTTCAATTCTTTTAATTGTTCCTCAGAAAGCGATTTAAAATCCTGGTCCTCTTCAAAATCATTTACCGCATAAAACCCAATCCTATACTTCAGTGTTAGAAACGCTTCTTTTGGTTTAGCATTCAAAGCATAACCTGCAGCTACATTATATAGTAGAGTCCTATGGTTTGGCCTCAAAGAGTCTGCCTTCTTCGCATATTCTAAAAACTCGTCGAACCTATTTTCTTCATAGGCCTGTATGCTTGCTCTGTAGTAATCATTAACTGTTTGGCCGTTCACTTTTAGCTGTAACATTACTATCAAACAAAAGAGTAAGAATTTAATTTTATCTAAATGCATCATCTACTTTTTTAAACAGCTTCAATTATAACAAAAAAGCCCTTCCACAATTTTAGTCTTCGATTTGCCGCACAAAGACCATGATGAAAACAGCACAATCTAGCTCTATAAACTTTAAAGGCTGTTGAGGCAATTTTAGGTATTTGCTAGCTTAATTTTTAGCAACTCTAAAATCAAAAAAATTAAACTTCATGCAACAAACCAAGTCGGTATCTCCTGAAAATGTACGATCAATTCTTGGGAGACATCTACTCACTGACGGGTATGATATGGTATTAGACCTGGAAAGAAGTGAGGGTGCTTATCTGTACGATTCAAAAAACCATCGAAAGTATCTCGACTTTTTCACCTTTTTTGCTTCAAACCCGCTGGGAATGAATCATCCCAAAATAGCCGGTGACCCGGACTTCGTAGCCAAACTTGGTAAAGTTGCAATCAATAAGCCGTCAAACTCAGATATATACACTGAAGAGATGGCTGAGTTTATGGAGGTATTTGGCCGAGTTGCTGTGCCCGATCACCTCCCTCATTCCTTTTTTATATCCGGAGGAGCACTGGCTGTTGAGAATGCGATGAAAGTAGCCTTCGACTGGAAGGTTCAAAAGAATTTTCAAAAGGGATATCGTGAAGAAAAAGGACACATGGTACTACACTTTGAGAAAGCATTCCATGGACGTTCCGGGTACACCCTATCTGTGACCAACACAGTTCCTAATAAGGTAAAGTACTTTCCCAAGTTTAAATGGCCCAGAGTGATCAGCCCTGCGATGGAATTCCCTTCTACTCCTGATAAGATTGCTGAAGTCAAAAAGCAGGAACACTTAGCTATTGCGCAGGCCGAACGTTTTTTCAAAACATATAAAGACGATATAGCCTGTATTCTTATAGAACCCATCCAGGGAGAAGGTGGCGACAGGCACTTCAGAACTCAATTCCATGAGGCGCTCCGTCAGCTTGCAGATAAGCATGAAGCATTGCTAATCTATGACGAAGTACAAACAGGTGTGGGCATGACCGGAAAATTCTGGGCTCATGAACACTTTGTGGAGCCCGATATTATTTCATTTGGCAAGAAAGCTCAGATATGTGGAATTTTAGCCGGACCAAGAGTAGATGAAATAGAAACGAATTGTTTTAAAGTTTCCTCAAGGATTAATTCAACCTGGGGTGGAAACCTGGTTGATATGGTTCGCTTTGGTAGAATTCTGGAAGTTATTGAGGAAGATAATCTTGTTGAACACGCAGCAATAGCGGGTAATTATCTACAGACTCGTCTTGAAGCTTTTGCAGATCAATATGAGCACTTGACTAACCCTCGTGGTTTGGGGCTTTTTTGCGCTATTGACCTACCTGATACACATTCACGAGACGCCGTGATTAGTGAATGCATCAAAAACGGGTTAATGATCCTTTCGTGTGGAGATAATACAGTTCGATTTCGCCCTCCTCTAACGATTACTACTGATGAATTGGATGAAGGGCTAAACATACTTGAATCGGCTTATAAAACCGCTCTCGAGAAATGTCCTGCTATCAGCTAAACTAATTGATGGCTCTCGGGTTGAATCACAAGTTCGTTAACAACAGAAGCGCCGGGAGCCATAACTGCTGAAAATACAGCACGAGCTACATCTTTTGGGTTAAGCATCATTTCCTTTTTAACCCGCATGTTTACTCTTTCATTATCCCAGAATGCTGTATCCACTCCACCAAGATAAAAAAGTGTGAACTTCACATTATCTCTTCGCAGTTCTTCAATCAATGCCTTGGTAAAGCCCTGAATGGCAAATTTTGAAGCACAATAAACTGAAGCATTTTTCATCACATACTTACCCATTGTTCCGGGGAACATGATCACAGAGGTTGGGTTCTCTTTTGATGAATGTTTAAGTACCGTTTGTGTTACCAGGAAAGTACCAAACACATTCACCTCTATAACTTCCTTAGCATCATTTGAACTAATCTCTTTGAAAGGGAGTATTAAGCCCTGACCAAATGCATTTACGAGTACATCAATAGTACCCAGTCCACTAGTGACCTCCTCTACCATTCTGTTTACAGAAGCCTCACTAGTTACATCTACATCAATGGCGTAGGCATCTCCCCCTTTTTCATTGATCGATTTAGCGATTTCTTCGGCGTTTGATTTATTACGGCCAGCTATTACAATTTTCGCCCCTGATCCGGAGAACTCACGAGCAACGGCAGAACCGATTCCTCCTGTGCCTCCAACAATTAGTATAGTTTTTCCTTTCACTGTGCATCTTTCTTTATAAATAGTCACACATTGAAATAGGTATCAGGCTTGTTTTCGTTCCTGAAAAATGATTGTTAAGAAATACTAAAAAGTATTTGGGCTACCGATTAATTGTAATTCTCTCCTATCCAATCACTTATGCTTTCCAAAAAACCATCAATAAATTTTTTCTCCAGGTAAGCATATTCCTGAACCATTCCATTATTCGCTTTTTGGAAAAGATGATTGGCTTCCGGGATGGTTTCCATTGTACAGTCAAGATCGTTTTCTTCACATATGGATTCCAGAGCCGTTGCATTTAGAGCTGGAGTTACCTGGGTATCCAAGGCACCAAAAATCCCAAAAATGGGGATGTCAAGTTTTGCAAGATCACCTCCTGCATCATAATGAAGTAAGGATCGCATTTGAGGGGTTTGAATGGTTCCTATCTGCTGGGTGTACTGTGCTTCAGCAAAAGCGTCAAAGTCAGTGATAAAAGCACGCTGTGCTTCCGGAAGCTTGTCGATTTCTGTTCTCAGCAATTCTTTAAATGCTTCTTTTACTCCATCCCATCCCTCATTTGTTCTCGACGCTTCATACGCCACTTTTTGAAACTCCAGAGTAGGAGCAATATCTACTTCCGTTTTACCCATCATTGTTTGAATGATCGTAATTTGATCATCAATAACATCCTTTAGTGGTACTGTTGGGGAAGCCATTAAAATAAGGCCTGAAACCTGTTCCATTTGAGCTGAGGTTCTGGCACCAACCATCCCCCCTTGACTATGCCCTAATAAAACAAATTCGTCATACTTAGTATCAGCTTCATTTTGGAAAAAACGAATAATTGCTGCTACATCTGATACTAAAGTCTCAAGTGTAGCATCATTGAAAACCCCAGTTGACTTTCCTGCCTGTCTATCATCATATCTATAGCTTGATATCCCCTTGGATGCAAGGTGATTGGCAATATCTTTAAATGGTTTAAACCCAACTATGGTTTCGTCTCTATCCTGAGCTCCACTTCCGGAGATCATTATAACAAGAGGGTACCCTTTTTCATCGTCGGCCTTTAGATACGACCCAGCGATATCTACCTCACAGTGATCAATTATAATTTCCTGATCTTGTGCAAGCGACATAGTCACTCCAAATAATAATGCTAAAAATGTACTGATGATCTTTCTCATGGTATAAGGTGATTTAAGACTCTGATTCTAATTTTTTGAAAATGATAAAAGAATACACAAATGGTACCCCAGCAAGGAATAAGACCATTACTGTAGTAGAACCTGCTAGCCATTCAAGTGGGGTAATGAATGGAATTGCCATCATTACCAATCCGCCTACTACCCAAATTTTACTGGCGAGCCTATGGGTTTTCTTCCAAACTTCCGGACTCTCCAATGTCCAGGGGGTTCTAATGCCAATAAAATAATTGGGCTTTACTGAATTCATGTAATTCCCAAGTATCAGGAAGAGTGCCCCAACTACCAGATATATATAAGGTGTAATATTTGTTTTATTACCTAATGATGCAGCCATTACAAATGCATAGATACCTACAAAGAATATGGAGGTGAAAATCCGAATGGCAGCTATTGGTTTTTGATTGTTGGTAATCTTCTTTTTGGGATCAATAAGCGGCAAGACTAACAGTAAAATGTACACAGCTACCGAAATCCCGGGTAACATAAAGGCATTCACCCATTTTGGGCCCCAGTCATCTGCTTCCCCCATTGCATTAAAATGTGTAGGGACTTCATCTGGGAGCTGATCCCATAAATAAATAGAAACTACAAACGGGGCTAATAGAATTAGCCATACAAACCATTCTTTTTTTAACTGTTCTGTGATGCTCATCTTATTCCGATTTTAATAAATTAAAAAGCCACTGCGTTGCCTCTTCCAATGCCGTGGTATCTAGTGAATAGGTAATAAACTGGCCATTCCTTTCTGTTGAAACTAGTCCCGCCTGCTTAAGCAAATCTAAATGATGGGATATGCTTGGTTTTGATATCTCAAAAGCTTCAGCGATTTCTCCTGCAGTCATATCCTTTTCCTTCAAAAGATTTAAGATATCCCTTCGTGTAGAATCGTTAAGTGCTTTAAATAAATTATTCATTTAGATATTTAGACAACTGTCTAAATATAGCATAAAATCAAGGAGAAGCAACCACAAAATTACTCCAGGTCTTGCAACTGAATATTGAGCGCATCCACACTGATGATAATTTCAATGATGGATAACCCTAAGGAAATAAGGAGCATAATTAAACTTAACCCGAATAAAGCCTTGCCAATTACAATCAAACCAGCAAATAAAGCTACCATGCAAAACACAGATACGAATAATGAACCTATACCGAGCAGCTGCATATTCTTGACCAATGACACCCTTTTTTGGAGGGTGTGGATTTGTGCCCTCTTTCTTTTATCGCCTGTATTTTCGTATTGGTCATGTAGGGTTCTGATCAAATTTGCGAGGGCCAAAAACCGGTTAGTATAGGCGAGTAATAACAGGGAGATTGCTGAGAATAAAAGTCCTGGAGTAGTGAGTGTTATTTCCATGATTGACGGGATTTAATTGGAATAGACTTTCCAAACACTTGATGGATGTAGAGGTGCTTCAAATTGTTGACGTAGAAAACCGTGAATACTGAATGTTTCCATTCGATACGGGGAATATTCAAACACCGGAATAAACGTAAGCCCTTCCCACTCGAATGGCTGCATTAGTTCTAGTTGAGGCCAAATCATATGTGTATGATTGAATGGAGCATTGTAAGAAGTGATGTATTGGATATCATGTTCAATAATTTCTGACTTAATCTGGCTTGCTTCCAATTCAAACCCTCCATATTCAGCAATCAATAATTTATCTGTGGAAAGAAAGTGAGCGGGATCCCTTTTGCTTTCGACGATAGAAACTGCCATATCACTCCAGATTATTTCTTCAGAAGTATGGGTTTGTAGCCACTCTCCCACCGCCTTCCTGGGTTCAAGATTGTATTGACGATAGTATGGTACTACTAGCTGAAATAATGTAAGTGCTAAAAATCCGAATACTAAGTTTTTAGAAACAAAGGGCTTGAGATATCCCCTTTCCCACAGAGAGAAAAACCAAACTATACTAATAGGCAGGGTAAGTACAAAGAAGCGAGGGTCAGGATTAGCAATAACCTTGAATTGAGCAATGAAAAAGAATACCCAAAAGCTTATAGTTATATATCCCGAAAGCAGAAACCACTTCCTTTCTGAAAGAGTTTGTGTAGTTGTTGGCCTTTTTAACCAGATAAAAAAGATTACAAGGGGAAAAGCCTGCACCAAGGTGGTAATGGGAACTAAAACATTATTAATCCAAATGTTTCCTTCTTCAGCATAATAGCTGGTACTTCTGGTAGTACTCTCAAAACGTTCTAACAGCCAGTTTAATGGGTTTCCGGAATTCACATATGCCATCCAGCTCCATATTCCAAGCCCGAGCCCTATTCCCAACATAGAATAGAGTGCCCCTTTATAGTTTTTAAAATAGAGCAGAGGTACTACCGAAAGCCCAATTAAAATGGTAAGCTCTTCCCTGGTAAGAACTGCCAAACAGCCAAAGAGTAAAACCAGCACATGCTTTTCTCTAAAGAGCGCTGTAAACCATGCCAGCAGCAAGAGCCCTCCCATCATTTCGGCCATACTGGCAACGCTGAACACAATCAGGTAAGGCATAATAGCGACGGTAAGCCCAATTAAAAGCGCACTTTTCTTATCCAGAAGTTTTGTACCTAACCACACTGAGACGGAGACAGTAAGAGCTCCCAGTATTGAGTTTATAATATTCATCACCAACAAAGAATAAGTGCCGGTAACCAATATGATAAAGCTCCCCCAGTACCTGTATAAGGGGAGCCACGCCAGGTGGCGATCTTTGAAATCTGAATAAACAAACCCATTCTCAAGTGTGATTTTACTCATGATCAGGCTATGATGAGCATCTCCCCAAAAATCCTCAAAACCAATAAGTAGGAACAACCATCTTAAGGTGAGGGCTATTAAAAAAGCTGAAAGGATTGGAGCCTTTTCAAGGTAAGCCAGAATTTGATCAAAGGTAGCGTTCGACTTCAAATCGAGATGATATTTAGAGATTACCTAAATCTCGAAGAAGGTAAGACGATTGAAATGAAAAGACTAAAATGCGGAAAGAAATTGAGTAATTACTCAGCAATCCCTATTACTCCACAGGCAACCCTGGGCCCTGATGCCCCTGATGGTTGTGAAACCAAATCATCCTCTCCACCATGCACAATCACTCCACGACCGATGATTTGTTCTAATACAATCACCTGATCTGTGTAGTCCCTAACTCCTATTCCTTCTTCATTGACTACTAAGTTGCCCATAGCTCCCATATGTCGATGTAAGGATTCAGGAGCTCCATGCTCCATACCCATTGGGTTAAAATGTCCACCAGTAGATGTTCCATCGTCTGAGGTGCAGTTTCCGAGTTCATGAATATGAAATCCATGCTTTTCCCCAGTCAATCCAGTCACCTCAGCCCATACCTTAACCCCAGATTCTGTTTGTTCGAAATATGCTACTCCAGACACCTCACTTCCATTTATAGGATGTAGTACAGCAACTAGTTTTGAGACCTCTGGCTGTTCAGAACCATGATGTTCCATTTCTTCTGATCCGTAAAAAAAATACATGAGTAAACCCAGTAGAGAAATTGAACCAACGAGAAGTAGGATTAGCTTTTTCATAATATCGAATAATTAGATTTCAGTGTTAGCAAACACTTTTGACCTAAATTCGTTCAGCTTTTTTAACCCTTCTTTAAATACTTTATGCTTTTCGGGATGAGATTGAGCAAACTCGCGGATTCTTCTTCTCTCCTTGGCTTCTCTAACCATTAAATTAGCATCCTTAAAAAGAATGGAAGTCATCAGGCTCAACCCTACATATACCTGGATATATCCTGAAGGAACTCCAGCAATCCATAGTATTAGGCTAACTAACAGCCAGAATACCGGAAATAGAATCATTCCCAACAGGAACTTTATGGAAGCATCAAAAGCGTGATCTTTAATTACTTTTTTGATAATTCTACGCACTGCCTGATAAGGAATAATGTTATTAATCCAGCTGAACAGGTAAAATGGAAAGAATAAAACCATAGACAATAACGGCTTCTTTCTGCCTGCAATCGACTTAATGCTGAAATCATTTTCTTCGGCGATTTCATATACTGAAGTTGCGACCTCCACAATTTCCGGCGTTAGATGAGCCTCCAGCTCATCCACTCTCTTGTTTATTATTCTTGGATTGATAATTGCCTCTGATTCTTTTTCCAAATCATCTAAAAGAATCTTCTGAACAGGATAGTGATCCAGGTTAGGAACATGCATGATTACTTTTTTCATGCCTTCACTGACATCCTCTTTTAACTGAGCAGTAGCTTCCCGTTCATCCTTCTCAAAAAGCTCTTTGTACTTCTTCATCAAGATCGGCTCTCCGAATACCACCCTAACTGAGTTTCTTGACCTTCGGTGTTCCTCATAATTTAACCCTACCGGTATCACATGCAGATTCATCTTCCATTCTTCTCGTACTTCAGCATCAAATGCAATTCGGGTAAAACCTTTACTTAACGGGCGAACTCTTCTTCTTAAATCATGATTGGCCTCCGGGAAAACCAGAATTGCATCATTGCGCTTCATGTATTCAATACATTCATCAAAAATGGCATTGTTCTTTGTGACCGAGCTTAACCCGTCTCTAACCCGGTAAACAGGTAACATATTCAGGCTTCTAAGAAACTTCCCCATCAATGGTGGATTAAATGCCTGAGCCCTAGTAAGAAAATAGATGAATGGAGTTACATGAGTCACCACAAGCAGGGCGTCCATAAAAGAATTCTGATGGTTGGGTACAAAAAGAATAGGAGCTTTTTTGGGAAGCCTTTCTCTGCCTTCGATTATGATTCGCTTATAGAACAGATGTAAGCCAAACTTTACAAGTGGATACCGAAAAGTCTGGTACCAAAGCCAATTCTTACGCATAGTTGAAAACCGTTTGGAGCTTTTCCTTTCCTACTGACCAATACCAGCCAATAGTAAAGCCCATAATTATATGCCAAATGCCCCACCAAGCAGCAATGAGAGCCATACCACCCAGTCCATCAAAAAAGTTAAAAATGAGTAATAACCCAAGCCCTGAATTTTGGATACCGGTTTCAATAGAAATGGATTTCTTGTCCTCTTTGGCAAGCTTCAAAAAGTATCCAATGAAATACCCACCAGACAAAGCTATCAGGTTATGCAAAAACACATACCCAATCACATATTGAACGTAATTCAAAAAGTTCTCAAAATTTAGAACAAAGGTGATCACCACAAAGGCTCCAAAAAATATTATCCCAAAAATTTTAATCCCTTTTGTAAGCCTTGCCGCAAGTTCAGGCTTGTTATGCCTCACTATCATACCAGCAACCAATGGCAGCCCTAAAATGAGTACCACGATTTTAAATACCTCGTAAATATCTAAACTTACCTGCTGTAGAATAGCATTAGTTGGCCCGTACATACTTGCCCAAAAGGTGAAATTGAGTGGGGTTGCGACAATAGCTAGTAGTGTAGCAATAGCTGTCATACTAACGGAAAGTGCGGTATTTCCACCTGCTAATTGTGAAAAGAAGTTAGAGATATTCCCACCCGGACAAGCAGCCACCATCATCATTCCCAAAGCCAGGCTTGGTGCTGGCTCAAGGAGGTACACAATCAAAAAGGTGATTGCTGGCAGAAAAAGAAATTGAGAAAAAACTCCGCCCAGCGTTGAACGGGGATTTTTTGCCAAATCTTTGAAGTCCTGAATAGTGAGCTCCAATGCTACCCCAAACATGATAAAGCAGAGGGAGATATTCATTATTAATAATCCTCCGCCCCCCAAATTAAGCTGCAACGCGTCTATAGATTCACTCATGGCTGTGAAAGTAGGAAATTTGACGTAGGATTACACAGATGCAAAAGGCTTAATTCCAACATCATCAAAAAGCCCCAATTCTGCTCTCATCTTTCCTGTGATTGCGATCATAGCTGCATTGTCGGTACAGTAGCTAGGCTTTGGAATGTGAAGTTCAAGCCCCATCTCTGTGGCTAGTTCCTCCGTCTTTGCCCTCAACATGGAGTTTGCGGATACTCCACCTGCTAACGCTATGGTTTTTACACCTGTCTCCCGAACTGCCCTTTTAAGTTTCTTGATTAACACTTCTGTAATTGCTTCCGAAACACTGGCACTCAAATCATTGATATTCTCCTCCACCCAACCCTCTTCCTGATCCTGGATAAAGTATAATGCGCTGGTTTTTAATCCCGAAAAACTGAAGTCTAATCCATCATTTGCCAAAGCTTGAGGAAATTTATGGAAGGCTCTATTACCAGATTGGGCGAGTTTATCCATTACAGGGCCTGCCGGATAGGGTAACCCAAAAATCTTTCCAATTTTATCAAACGCCTCCCCTGCTGCGTCGTCTCGGGTCTGTCCTAATAATTTATGCTCGAAGGGAGCCTTTACATGAACAAGTTGAGTATGACCACCTGAAACTGTAAGGCAAACAAAAGGAAAGGAAGGTGTACCATCAATGAAATTGGCATAAATATGTGCATCCATATGATTCACTCCAACAAGAGGAATCCCTCTCGACAGTGCTAACCCTTTAGCGAAACACAAGCCCACCAACAGAGAACCCATTAATCCCGGCCCTTGAGTAACCGCAATAGCTTCGATTTCTGATATGGAAGTTTCCGCTTCCTCTAAAGCCTGTTCGACCGTTAGTGATATCGTAGTCTGATGAGCCCTGGAAGCCAGTTCGGGCACTACTCCGCCAAATTTTACATGTATGGATTGAGAAGCAATTACGTTAGAGAGAACATTTCCACCATCAAAAACAGCCGCTGAAGTATCGTCACACGAAGATTCTATACCTAAGATTTTCATAGTTCAAAAATACAGAAATTATCATCATTTTATGCCCGGGTCTTATTTAGATATTCGGGTCACTTACAGGCTTAACATCACGAACAAATTCGCAATGAAAAGGGTAGCGTATTTTTTTTGCCTGGCTATAGTTTTAACTGCCTGTCAGCAAAGTGGAGAGTACTCCGATTCTAACCCTGTATCCGGTTTTAGGGATACAGAAATGGTTCAAAGCATAGAGAAATATAAACTCGCTAAATTCTATCTAGATAAAGCAAATTACGACTCTGCACGTTTCTTTGGCTTCCAGGCCCAGGTTCTAGCTGAAGAGACCGATAATGATCTTTTGAAAGGAAACATCGCCATGGTACTCGCCAATGCTGATTATTTCCAGAGCGATTACGATGAGTCCCTGATTCTGGCCGAAGAAGCGCTTCAATATGCTGAACGAGCAAACTCCGATTCACTAAAAGGCTTTGCTATGAAGCGCATTGCCAATATTAGCAATCAGAAAGGAGACTACCGGAAAGCGACCGAACAAATGTATGCTGTGGTGGAATTGGCCGAAAGGATTGACGATAAAAACCTGATCGGAGAAAGCTACCAGGATCTTGCAAATGTTTTCGATCATGATGCCGAGTACGAAAAAGCGAGAGAGTTTTATGAGAAGTCGATGGAGATTTTTGAGGAGCTCGGCGATCAGGCGCATGTAGCCGGCCTGATTGGGAATATGGGGTCAATGGTGTACGAAGAGGGTGATTATGAGGAAGCTTTGAGGCTTCACAAAGAATCACTACGAATGCTGATTGAACTCGATCATAAAAGGTATATGGCCAATACCTACAATAACATTGGGGTTTCATTTAGGGAATTGGGCGAATATGATTCCACTCTGGTCTATATCCAAAAAACAATGGAGATGGATCTCGAGGCTGGCTTCAAGAAGGGGATTGCCATGAACTATGAGATGTTTGGTGAAATTTATCTGAAAAAAGAGGAATACGAACTGGCCCGGGAAAATTTAATCACTGGAATTGAACTAGCAACCGAGATAGGAATACTAGGCCGCCAAAGAAGTATGTATTACCGGTTATTCAGAGCCGACAGCAGCCTTGGTAACTACCAGCAAGCATTAACCTGGCTGGATAAATCCTATGCACTAAGAGACTCTTTATACAATGAAGAAAAAGGCCGGGCAATGACGGAGGTACGGGAAGAATACGAGGCAGAAAAAAGAGAGCAGGAAATCGAATTCTTAACTCAAAAAAGTGAGCTTGAAAATACCAGAAATGCCGCCATCGGTTTTTCTCTCCTTTCCATTATTGGGATCATTTCTCTGCTATGGATGAAGCAAAGAAATGCACAGAAAAAAGAATATGAATTACTGGAAAAGGATAAGGTCATCACAGAACAGCAACTTGAGGCCAGTAAAACGGAAACGGAGTACCTGAAAAAAGAACTCACCAATTACGCACTCCATCTTTCTCAGAAAAACGAATTTTTAAACCAGATAAAAAAGGAGATGGCTGAAGTGAGATCCAAGGTTGGAAATGAAGAAGCACTGAAGCACATCAACCAAATGGGATCGAAGATTTATCAAAATGTTTCAGTAGCCAAAGAAAAGGAAGAATTTGAAGCCCATGTGGAGCATGTGTGTGAAGGCTTTTTTCAACGATTGGACGATAAATATCCCGGACTTACCAAACAGGAAAAACGATTAGCTGCATTGGTGAGGCTTAATCTGTCTTCAAAAGACATTGCTAACATTTTTAGTATTACCCCTAAGAGTGTAGATCAAAGCCGGTATCGACTTCGCAAAAAGCTAAACCTGAATTCAAATTCAAGTCTTACTAACTACCTGAATGTAGTGTAGGTATCAAACTATCTCGAAGTCTCGTCTTACTTCCGCCTTTACCTGTTTCTTGATGCGTAAGTAGTCATCCTGATCTACACTCCCATTATTGACCAGTTCCTCAAGTAAGTATTCGAGGATTAAAATCTTCTCTCTGTTCTTGATCACTTTTTGCATAATGAGTTTTGATTCTGCCGTCATAGTAATCTCCTTACATCGTGTTATTACCTTACTGAACAACTTATCTTCTGAAAGTTACATAAACAATTATGGCTCAATGGATTTTATGATCAAGGCTGAAAAACCTCATCACATTATTTCATTCTAGATGAAGCCTGTATCGGGTTACTTTTTTATGTGTGAAGATGGATTCGGGCAATAAGTATTATCCATCTAATTCACCAGAAAAGCGCTTTTTTGATTCTTTTTCTAGTCATTTTGAGCAAAGAAAGGCAGTTCGGGGTGAACAGATATAAAAAAGCCCCTGCATCAAAAGATACAGGGGCTTTCAAAATGTATCTTAATAAAAAGAAGTTTTACTTCTTCTCGTCGTCATTGTCATCAACAACTTCAAAGTCAGCTTCTACGGCATCCTCACTATCAGAGGAAGTTTCCTCAGAAGGAGCCTCTCCATCAGCTGCACCTTCATCGCCACCGGCTGCGGCCTCAGCTTGTGAAGCAGCATAAATCTCCTGAGAAGCTGCCGTCCATGCGGTATTAACTGCCTCAATCGCTGCATCAATCTCTTCCAGGTTCTCTGCCTTATGTGCTTCTTCCAGTTTAGCAACCGCATCTTCAATAGCTGTTTTGTTGCCTTCAGAAATCTTGTCGCCGTATTCCTCAAGCTGCTTTTTAGTAGAGAAGATCAAACCATCAGCCTGGTTCATTTTTTCCACTTTCTCGCGGATTTTCTTGTCTTCTTCCTCGTGCTCTTTCGCAGCCTGCTTCATTTTTTCGATTTCCTCATCAGATAACCCCGAAGAAGCTTCGATTCGAATACTTTGCTCTTTTCCGGTTCCTTTGTCTTTCGCCCTGATATCTAGCACACCGTTTGCATCCATATCAAAAGTTACTTCGATTTGAGGCATGCCCCGTGGTGACGGTGGAATACCATCAAGATGGAAACGACCTAAAGTTCTGTTGCTAGCTGCCTGAGCTCGCTCACCCTGGAGTACATGAATTTCAACACTGCTTTGGTTATCAGCAGCAGTTGAGAATACCTGTGACTTACTGGTAGGAATCGTGCTATTCGATTCGATAAGTGGCGTCATAACTCCACCAAGAGTTTCGATACCTAAAGTAAGCGGAGTTACATCAAGTAGGACCACATCTTCTACATCACCGGAAAGAACACCTCCCTGGATAGCTGCTCCAACAGCAACTACTTCATCAGGATTTACTCCTTTGCTTGGCTCTTTTCCAAAGAATTCTTTAACTGCTTCCTGGATTCTTGGAATACGAGTTGAACCACCAACAAGAATTATTTCATCAATTTCGCTCTTGCTCATTCCTGCATCTTTCAATGCTTTTTCGCAAGGAACAATTGAACGCTTTACTAAGCCATCAGCTAGCTGCTCAAACTTAGCGCGGCTTAAATCAACGTTTAAGTGCTTTGGTCCTTCCTGAGTAGCAGTAATGAATGGAAGATTGATGTTGGTTTTTTGTGAACTTGAAAGTTCGATCTTAGCTTTCTCAGCAGCATCTTTCAATCGCTGCATAGCCATGGCATCATTTCTTAAATCAACGCCTTCTGCCTTTTTGAATTCATCGGCAAGGAAGTCGATGATTAACTGATCGAAGTCATCTCCACCAAGATGCGTGTCACCATTAGTAGATTTTACTTCAAATACACCATCTCCTAATTCAAGAATAGAAATATCAAAAGTACCACCACCAAGGTCATATACTGCAATAGTTTGATCGGTGTCTTTTTTATCAAGCCCGTAAGCAAGCGCTGCTGCTGTAGGCTCGTTTATAATTCTTTTTACCTCAAGGCCGGCAACTTTTCCAGCTTCCTGGGTTGCTTTACGCTGAGCATCATTAAAGTACGCCGGAACAGTAATTACCGCTTCAGTTACTTTTTCACCTAAATACTCTTCTGCGGTTTGCTTCATTTTTTGAAGTACCATCGCAGAGATTTCTTGTGGAGCATATTTACGGTCATCTATTTCCACTCTTGCTGTACCATCTTCTCCCTTCACCACTTTGTAGGCAACCTGCTTGGTTTCGCTTCCTACCTCATTGAACATGCGTCCCATAAATCGCTTTACGGAAGCAACGGTTTTATCAGGATTGGTGATAGCCTGGCGCTTTGCTGGCGCTCCTACAAGTCGCTCGCCATCTTTACTGAATGCTACTACAGAAGGAGTAGTTCTACCACCTTCTGCATTTTGGATAACTACTGGCTCGTTGCCCTCCATTACGGCAACGCATGAGTTCGTAGTTCCTAAGTCAATTCCTATGATTTTTCCCATTGGTTTAACTCTGTTTTAAATCTTGTGTTCTATGTTTGTTTTAATTTTTTTGCCACTAAATCACGAAAACACAGAGTATTTATAACTTCTTTCGCATTTTCGCGTTTCTGTGGCTTGTTTAATTAACTGGTATTGAAGTAGTGTCTTTTAGCTTATCTGATTTTGGCATGGACACGGTTAATACTCCATTTCTAAAATTCGCACTGATTTCGGCTGAGTTCACAGCCTCAGGAAGAGCAAAGGAACGAGCAAAAGCTCCTCTCCTTCTTTCTTGTCGCTTGAACTCTTCTCCTTCGCCAACTTGAATGTCTCGCTCACCTTTAATTGTGAGGACATTATTCTTAAGCGCGATTCCAATTTCTTTTTTGGCGAGTCCTGGGAGGTCTAATAAAATCTTGTACTCCTCTTCACTTTCAACGATATCACAATCTGGTGCGAAGTCTTTGTCATCGTGGGTTAGCGGTACTACCTTTTCCACAAATTGCTGTACATCTTTACCGATCTTAGAAAGATGCTTCTCAATCTCGATTCCGAATTCTGTAAAATCTCCCATAATAGTGCTCACCTTCTTATTTAAATTCGAAAGTGAGAAAGCAAGCACCATACCAAGAAGGAGTGCTTTTACTGATTATGACGTATTGGCGGACGCATTGACAGGGTAATACCATCCCTTCCATTAAGGGTGACCGATATATCTTCTTTATCAGTCATCATCTCTTGGCAAAAAATAGATATCAAAGTTTATAAAAATTCGTGCATTTACCAGTGTTTCAAGTTTTTGTAAGCTAAAGTCAAAGCCAACATTAAACTCATCATAGTAATATGGAACCAATGACAATTCACTTTCCCCTACTTCAGTTATTTCTCTGATCATTCCCTTTCGCGGCTCGATAATCCTATCTATAAAGTCATTAATGAACTTCTGATGCCAATGCTCTCCTGTGATTATCTTCTCTTTATATTCCCAGAAATTAAATGTCCGCTCTTTTTCAGTTTTAGCTTTTCTACCTAATGTATATTTCTCCCCTTTTCTACCAATTTCAGTAGGTTCTAGGCCGAGCTTTTTAGTTATCTCATCCGGATCTAAGTCAAAATCATAAAACTTTAAATAAATGTGTATGTGATTTTGCTCCATTGAACTTTTAAACTTAATCCTTACTAAGACACTATTTAATAAGCATCATTCTTTGTGTAAGTGTGGTATTCGAAGTCTTGAGCTGATACAGGTAGATACCACTGGAAAGACTTGATGCATCAAAAGTAACCGTATGACTGCCTGCCGTGATATTTTCATCCAGTAATTTTTCTACTTTTTGCCCAAGAATATTGAATACAGTCAATTCTACATTGGTACTTTGCGGAATCGTAAAACCAATAGTAGTAGTTGGATTAAATGGATTCGGGTAATTTTGATTCAGGGCAAAACCATCGATCAGGTCATCTTCTTCACCGATCAATGTTGGAATAGTTCCATTCTCCCAGCCCGGAGTTCCACCCTGGCGTGAAGAGGCCATCCAGCTCGCAGAAAGGGCATTGTCAGATCCTGGATCAATCAACTCCAGGGTTGCACCGTTAGCGTCTGGCTCTGTGGGCCAGGGTGATTCATCATCATAGGAAACAATATCAATTAATGTATTGCTGCTGTTGAACAACCGAACATCATCGCTATTTCCTGATAACCCGAAATCAAAATCTCCGATGAAAAAGCGAGCCTCAGCGTTTACGGTTTTCAAGCTGGTTGTATCATTGGCAATTACGAGATAACCATTCGCCTTAATGATGGTATTCTCGGGAATAATGTACTCATGAGTATCATCTTCGTCTTTAAACACCCAACCAGATACATCCACGTCCGTTTCAAGTGGATTGTATATCTCTATCCAGTCTCCGGTATCAAAAGCATCTGATGAATTGTAATTAATCTCATTGATTACCAGTAATTCGGATACCGCTTCGAATGTGACGGATATTTCTATCGGATCACTATTTAATGCTACCGTTATGTTTTTATCGGTTGAGTGAGCTTCACCATTTACCATCCAGCTGACAACCTGGTATCCAAACTCTGGATTTGCACTCAATGAGATATTTGTATCAGAAAAGTATAAGCCAGACCAATCTTCCACAGAAATATCAGGGATTAAAGAATTGATGGTTACTGCTCCATTCAGAGTCGACTTTAGGATTACTCTGAGCGTATCATTTCCTAAAGTGTCAGCGATTTCACTATATAAGTGTGCAGGATATTCAACCACATAGTCTTCTATTGACTCACGGATATATTCCATATCAAACTCAGTAATCCCACTAATATCATACCAGCCATCGCTCCATCTTGCAATATCCCTTGGGATTTCCGGGTCTATCTCTTGATTCAGTTCAGAGATCAAAGGGAGTAAATAACCCGGTTGAAAAGCCGTATTCATCATATCAGCAAATCGATTGAGAAAGATCTCCTTATAAGTGGGGTTGGCCATCATTCGCCCAAACAACCAGAACCCATCCGGTTCTTCGCTGAGAAACTCTTTTAATGAGGGATAATACTCATTTGATTCTACGCCAAGGTTCCTCCACCAGTCAAAGTCGTGAGAAATAAAATGCCATTTGCCTCCTTCTTCCTGTGGTCTCCAGTATCGAAGATTGTTTGGGTCTCCATGAGAAGTATATACCTGATAGATCCAGTGGTCCGTAAAACTGGGTAAGTCTATGACAGATTCAGCATACTGAAAAAAATCATCTCCCTGTAGAGAGGCGTTCTGAAAATTCACGAGCAAGGCTTCATAAGCTTCAATATCTCCATCTTTCACCTCATCGAAATCCTTGATCATATCAATATCTTCAAAGCCATACCTCGACTCTACAAAATCATCATTTTTGCGCTCGTAAATATTATAAATCCCCCAATACTGCCCGTTTATGTATAAAGCAGAATACCGGTAGGCCTGCATGGCATTTTTATGACCCCAATCGAGATTAATTTCTCTCATTAGCTCGTTCAGTAACCTTGAGCGTTCTTCAGCTCCTGCTCTAAGTGTAAAGCCATCATACCTTTCATATTCATTTTCTTCAAACAACGGATATTCCAATGCGGACAACCCAAACTCATCGTTATTATTGATGATGAACGTTTTTTTCAAAAACCCTCTGCTGAAATTCCCTCCTATTTCTGCTTCTGCATCAAATTCAAATTCCGTATTTCCAAATTCGTTCAAAAACTCAATGCTTACCGGGTACTGGAAACCTTCCCAGAAATTAGCCCCAACAAAGGGATATACTCCCGTGGTTTCACTGGAATCTCCAATCACATACATCCCTTTGTCAAAATCGAATAATGAATCCGGATCCATTACAAAAGAAACAACAGGTATAGTATGCTGGTTAGCAAAGATATAGGTATTCGTAGATGTTGCACTCGGCTGCTTACCACTCTCGATAGCAATGGCTCGTACTACTGTAGAAGTATCAAAAGCAATCGGGGTAGTATATAACTGAGAAGAAATGGTTGGTACTTTGCCTCCTATCTCAAACCTGATTTCAGCCCCATTAGCAGCAGTTAAGCCTATGGTCACTTCATTGGAATAAAAACCACTAGCCAGCGAAAATCCAGGAGCAGCTGAGACCTGGTCTACCCCACTTCCGTCGTTGCTGGCATTGGGGGTAGGGTTCAAGAATCCAAAACTTCCAGCTCCATCCATGCTCCTGCCAAAAGAAATGTCACTCATTTGTTCCCCAAAGGAAACCGAATCAATAACAGTACTACCGTCAGTATCAGTTAGTGAAAAGTGTTCTCCATCAGTACTTAGTCTAAAATCGATATGCACTGCTCCCTGCCCAGTATCAGAATCAAGCCACAGAATTAAATAACCCTTTGCATTTACCGTGGTTTGAGCACTTGATGTATTTGGAATCTGCCATTTAGTTGGGTTACCCGGATCATCAGATACATACATACCAGCAAGATTTACTGACAGATCACCTGCATTGTAGATTTCCACCCAGTCATCAAACTCTCCATTCAGGTCAGCGATAGTATTAGAGTTGGATGCCATTATTTCATTAATGGATAGCTGAGCATAGCCCTCTTTAGCGGAAATGAGCAGTAAAGAAAGTATGGAGATAAACAGTAGCCTTTTTCTCATAGAATAGAATATTAATACCCAAATGCTAAGTAACTATAAATCAGCTTATAAAGCTAATACTTTTATCATCGTTTCCTGATGGCTGCTAAGTTAGAGAATCCAAATCCTCCCAAAAACCCAGGTAGCTTACCGCTGCACTTTCTGCATCTTCGATTTCTGAAGCTCGTTCTCCTTTTAGTGCAAGAACCGCTGATGCCATTGCAATGCGGTGATCATGAAAACTTCGGAAAGAAGCAAAATCGAAAGTATGCTCCGGGTTTCCACGGATGACCAAGCCATCATCCATTTCTTCGAAATTGGCACCTACCGCTTTTAGCATTTTAGCGATAGCTCTAATCCGGTCGGTTTCTTTATGACGAAGTTCTTCCGCGCCGGAAATGATGGAGGTGCCATAGGCAAAGGTCATTGCTACTGCTATGATAGGAAGTTCATCAATGCAATTCGGGATCAGCTCTTCTTTAATATGAATGGACCGCAGTTCCGCTGAGCGTACGATAATGTCCCCAGTTGGCTCAGTGCCTTCCATATGCTCATTCTCAATGGTAATGTCAGCGCCCATTTGCTTAAGGATTTCCAGTAAAGCATTTCGGGAAGGATTAAGCCCCACTCCTTCCATTCTGATTTCTGAATCAGGAACAATGGAACCAGCTACCATCCAAAAAGCTGCGGCAGAAAAATCAGCTGGAATCGTATAGCTTTGGTTTGGAATCTCATCATTCTTAGAAGCAGATATGATCTTTTTTCCATCGGCTTCTTCCACATTCAAATTCAACAAACGTTCAGTGTGGTCACGGCTGGGAACCGTTTCAATAACGGTAGTAGGTGTTTCTCCAAATAGCCCTGCCAAAAGAATGCATGATTTAAGCTGAGCACTTGGAATAGGAAGCTCAAATTCAATTGGCGTTAGCGCATCTTCACGAGTAACAAAAAGCGGAGCATAGGCTCCATTCCGCGCCAGGATATGAGCTCCCATTTTTTCAAGAGGAGTAATGATGCGGGTCATAGTTCTGGATGAAAGCGATGGGTCGCCGATAAGCTTAACTGCTGCACCTGCTCCTACCAGCACTCCTGATAGCAAACGCATGGCTGTTCCGGAATTGCCACAGTCCAGCTCATCCGATACCGGTTGAATGCCATAGCGTCCACAGCCTTCAATAGTTACCACGCCAGCTAACTGGGTTACTTCGGCTCCTAATAATTGCACACAATTCAAGGTGCTTTGTGGATCATTGGCTTGAGAATAATTTTTGATTACGGACTTACCATCATGCAATAGTCCAAAGATAGCCGCCCGCTGTGAGATCGACTTATCCGGAGGAAGAGTAATTGCTCCCTGAAGAGATTGAGCTGGAGAAACCGTTTTTATCATTACTTATTGATGTATTGCGTAGTTAGCAGATGATTAAAGATGCCTTGTACTTTTTATGTGGTCGCTAAGTTTCTTTGACTCATCAAAAGTACCAAAAACCGCTGAAAGAAATGAGCTTGTTGTAAATGAGTTTTGGGGTAATGCCTTGGATTTTATGCTACAGTTTTAGAGGATTAACCCACCCCTGTCCCCTCCCCAGAGGGGAACTCTTTTATCTAAAGAAAATCATGAATAAGGAGCCTCCCCTCCACCGGAGGGGATAGAGGGGTGGGTTAATTTCAGCCACAAAAACACGAAAGCACTAATTTCTTGTGTTTTAGGGTGTTAGTGGCTAACAAAAGAATACTTTCTCCTCACTAGTAGAAAATGAGTGAGCGTAAATAATCGTAGGCTCTTATTTCCTCAAGAATCCGAACTATCGATAAGTTCTTGTGCTTTTTCTGCAGCTTCAGTTCCGGGGTAGATTTCAATGATCTCATTAAGAATAGCTATGGCATCTCCACGATTGCCAAGCAGGATATTGCATTCAGCCGAATGATACATTCCTGAAGATACCCAACTATCAAAAGCCTCAAATAACACTTTTACTTTAGCATATTCTGCTATTGCTTCTTCATAATTCCCCTGATCCTGGTGGAGCCTCCCTAAATAAAACTGAGCTTCAGCCCCTATTTCTGTCGTATTACGATTAGCAATCGGAGTTAAAATACTTTGCGCTTCCTCATAGTTCTTTTCAGCAAGCGCCACCTTCCCTAATCCTACGCTCGCTGCTTCATTGCCTGCATTTACATTGAGGGCACTTTCATATTCCTGCCGTGCATCTTGAAAAGCACCCTGCGCTAAGCTAGCATTCCCCATTCCAATGTAGGCCTCCTGAGAGAATCGGGTTGCTGTTCTCAGCAGTTGGTCGAAATACCCATGTGAGCGATCGTATTCGCCCTGGTCGTAATACAGCAATCCCAGAGCGGTTAGCGCCGGAGGAACCTGACTATCTCTGGGGTAATCATCAACCACTGTTTGGTAGGCATTGATGGCCTGATCGATTCGCCCTATCTGTCGGTACGATTCACCCAAATTCATATACGCTTCAGGAGCCAGAGCATCTGAGTTGGTAACTCTTAAGTATTGTCGGAATTCACGAATTGCCCCTTCGTAATCTCCGGTTTGAAATACAGTTTCTGCCTGTCGGTATCTTAATTGATCAGCAGTTGAGCTTTGAGGGTTATCGCCGAGAAACTCTTCAAGAATTACCGAGCTGGAATCAGCTCCTCCCGAAGAAAGCTGGGCGTATTGAATCCCGTTTATAGCTTCAATGATGTATCGGCTTCGAGGATAGTTATCCAACACTTTCTTATAGGCATAGATAGCACGCCCATATTCTCCGGCATTGTAGTAGGCATCACCGATATTGTACTGAGAACGTGCTGCCCAATCCGTGCCAGGGTATCGATTAATTACCGTTTGAAATTCTTCAATAGCCTGCGAATAGTTGGAGGTATTTAGATATATGTAAGCAACGTTGTACTGAGCCTGTTCACGAAGCCTGCTGAACGGATAAATCCTGAGCATGCGCCGGAAATTACTTACTGCCTCAAAAGTACGGTTCAATCGGTAGTAGCTATTTGCTACCTGGAACATAGCATAATCACCACCTGGTTCGGCTCCAATGGCCTGGTTATAAAACCTGATTGAGTTTCTATAGTCGCCTAAAGCATAATAGGCATCACCAATTCTCAACCTCGTATCAATGTCATATGGAAAAAGAGCGATAGGAGGAGGATTGTAGTTATTGAGGAAGTCTTCAAGTGGGCCTACTGCCAGGTCATATTCCCCGGTTTTGAAATAGCACCACCCAAGTGAATATCGAGCTGCACCGATCATCTCATGCTCAGGATAGTTGTCAATGAAGAGTTTGAATCGACGAGCTGCATTCGAAAACTGATCCAGCTTATAGTAACTATCCGCACTCCAGAATAAAGCCTCTTCTCCAAGCTCTGTATTCGGAGCCTCTGCATACACCGCTTCAAATATAGGCTGAGCCTGTTCATAAGCCTGGTTTCTGAATAGAATCCAAGCTTTTTGAAAACGAGCCTGTCTTCTGAGTGCAGGATCAATATCAGCTACTTTCTCTGCTTCTTCGAAAGCCCTTGAAGCTCCCGTAAATTCGTTGTTAGCGAAATAAGCCTCGCCCAGCATGGTATAAATCTTACCTGGGTCCTTTAGATTTTCTTGGTTTCGAATGAGGGTAAGCAGGGTCTCAATAGACTCGCCATAATTCCCTCCTTCAAATGCTGAAATAGCCCATTCATAATACGCTTCTTCAACCCACAAACCAGATTTATACCTCTCTCCAAATTCCTGGAAGGTATCCATCGAGCGTTGGTAATTGCCTGAGAGTTTATGATTAACCGCCTCGTAGTACATGGCTTTCCTGGAGAGCTCATCGTCACCAATAATGGCGCGCTCAAAAGACTGTGCAGCCCAGTGATAAACTTCTTGTCTATTGTATAACCATCCTAACCCATAATGAGCAACGGCTTCACGATCGGTGCCTTTAGTAAGGTTGATGTACTGTAGATAATCTTTAGTGGCTTCATCGTAATTCCCCAGGTAATTGTGTGCTTCTGCCATCAGGAATAGTGCCTTGATTTTAGATTCCTCGTCGAGGAATGGCATTTGGGCATCTAAAGCTTCTATAGCCTCATCATACCTACCTTGTTGATAATAGGATTCTCCTAGTGCCGTACCTACCCTTCTGGTAACCGGGTTATTGGGATATCGGTTTTTGAGTAGTTCGAAAGCAATAGCAGAAGAGTCATATTCATTTTCGGTGAGGTATAATCTCCCCCGGGCATATAGAGCTTTCGGCGCCCACTCTGATTGCGGATATTCATCTGCGAGTTTTAAAAAGTAATACCTGGATTCGCTGTAGTCACGCTTTTCTGCCGCGGCTTCAGCAACCCAGTAAGTGGTTTCTGCTGCCTGGGTTGTGCCCATCCAGGAATCTACTGCCTGATTATAGTAGGTGATAGCTCCATCATAATCTCCATTATCTGTGAAGCGATGCCCTAAATCCTTTAATAAAATTACAGAAAGATCACTTCCGGGGTATTCAAGAATAAACTCCTGGTAATGCGCTTCGATATTGGTGGAATCGATCCCGGTTTTAGCTCTCGCTAAATAGAAGTCCGTAGAAATTCTAAGCTCGTGCCTGGGGTTGTCCGCCTTGAAACCTTCCAACTTAGAAACAGACTCTTCAAAAAAGCCCTCTTTGAATAGGGAAATACCAAGTTCGTAATTAGAGGTACCGGCTCTTTGAATGTCCTGGGAATAAACCAGGCCAGCGGTAGTTAAAAGTAGAATTAGTGTGAAGAAGCAGCGCTTAGCAACAAGGGGCATGTATGTCGCAGTATTGGTTAATTTTACTCCTTATATATCAAGATAACGAATAAGTTCATCAGCACGGTCAGAAAAATCTTTTTCAAGTGTTGCACTGCTCACCTGAGATGTTACTACATATCCATATCGATTTAATGCAGCACTAACCGGGGAAGAATCTACAAGATGAAGCTTTACAGATACCCGATAAAATTCGTTGTCGTCATTTGGTTGCTGTACAGCTACCCCCAAAATCTTCGCCCCTTCACTTTCAATAATGCGAACCAGTTCAGAAAGGGTGAAATCATAAGGCATCATCTCAATAGTGAGAACTGATCCAAAGCTTTCCAGATTAAATAAATTCCCCAACGCTTCAAGCACATCTCTCTTTTTAATTACGCCAAGAAAATTCATTTCATGATCTATAACTGGAAGAATGAATAGCTCGTGAGCAAGCATTTCGCGAGTTGCTTCAAATAGATGCTGATCATTAGGAATAAAAATATTTTCCTGAAGGGGAACCTGTTCTATTAACACCTCTTCATTTTCTACCTCTATCAACATATCTAAACCAACCATGCCAACCAGTTTTCCACCTTCAACAACCGGAAACTTTGTAGTATGAAGCAGGTCAAGTTTGGTAAGTGCCAGGGCTACATTATCTGAAATTTTCAGAGGGGCGATATCGGTATTTAGAATTTCCTGAACAAGCATAGTTAGATAACTTCCTTATACGCTCCAATAGTATCCAACAAATGGGATAATTGCTTGAAATCTTTTTTGGACATGCTGAAAGTCAGCTCTACTTCATTCCCCACATAACCTTCCTTTTCAACCATAGCATGCTCGTGGATAAAAGCAACTGCTTTGTACTTTGAAACGGGTATTCTCAGGGTCTCGGTGATGAAATTATCTTCAATTAACTGCTCGATTTTTTCTTCAAGCTCAGAGAGTCCAATCCCTCTTTCAGCTGAAATGAGAATTGCTTCCGGGTATTCATCTTTGAGCTGCGAAATGCGGTCAACCGTCATGCGGTCCACTTTGTTAAAGACTAACAATGTTCTTTTGTTTAGAGCCTTCAACTCTTCAAGTGTAGTTTCTACTACATCAATATATTCGAATGTCATATTGGATGCCCCATCTACAACATGGAGTAAGATATCCGCCTCACGCACTTCATCTAAGGTAGATTTAAAACTCTCGATGAGATTATGTGGCAGTTTTCGGATAAAACCAACAGTATCAGAAAGAAGGATCTCATGATTGGTTAACTGGTGGCGACGAACCGTAGAATCCAGCGTAGCAAATAAGCGGTCTTCGGCAAGCACATCGGTTTGGGTGAAGGTATTCATCAGGGTTGATTTACCTGCATTGGTATATCCTACTAGGGAAACCTTCGTCATTCCTTCCCTACTCTTCCTTTGAGTACTTCGCTGACGGTCTAGTTTTTCCAGCTTGGATTTTAGTACCCCGATACGTTGTCCAATTATCCTTCTATCCGTTTCAATTTGGGTTTCACCAGGACCTTTTGTGCCAATACCCCCACTCTGGCGCGACAGGTGAGTCCAGTACCTTGTTAGCCTGGGTAATAGATATTGTAACTGAGCTAACTCCACCTGGGTTTTAGCTGCAGCTGTTTTGGCTCTTGATGCAAATATATCCAGGATTAAGGCACTGCGATCCAACACTTTTGCATCTGTTCCTGCTTCAATATTTCGAATCTGGGTTGGGGATAAATCATCATCAAAAATGATGGTACCAATATTCAGGGCTTTCATTTGCCCCTTTAGCTCTTTCAATTTCCCCTTACCTACATAAGTAGACCCATCCGGTCGTGATCTTTTTTGGAGAACTTTTTCTATAGTTATGCCACCCGCAGTATCGGTAAGCATTTCCAGTTCTTCGAGATATTCCTCAGCCTGGATGCGGGTTACTTCTCCGCCGTATAAACCTACGAGTAATACCCGTTCTTTTTTAATGTCTGAATTTTTAACGTCGTCTAGCAAAAAAAGGGATCCTCATTCTTGAATTTTCCTGAGATCGATATTGGGAATTGTCTCTTCTTCAAATTGCGATTTCAGCTTCAAAGATAGCACTTTTTTAAACGCTTTGCGCCGCCCCACCGGAACAAATAGCCGCAACTGCATATACCCTTTGGTCAGTGATTTATCCATTTCAGAATAGGTAAAGGTGAACTCAGAACCTTGCCTATGTTCTCGTTCAACAAAATCCAAAATCTGAAACCAGGGGATCGTTTGAGAAGGTTCATTTAGGTTTTTTACGATACCATGATCGGTTATGTAGTGCTTTGAAGCGAGATAGCTTGATATAAACCACATCCCACCTATCCAAAAATAAGCTGCAAAAATGAAATAGTTTGTCGTATCACCTATTAAGAAAACGACCGAAGTTAAAGCCCCAATTAATAACAGGAATAGAGTAGCGAATAGTGGATATCCCTTCATTTTACCCGCTCTCCAGTTCAAGCGTACGTTCCTCAGGCGGAATTTATTCTGAAGCGAATAACCTGCAAGAATGGTAGAGGCAATGGTAAACAGAACAATGGTCCCTTGAAAAAATATGAGGAGTATTTCTTTCATCAGCTAATGGTCTCTGCTTTATAAAAGATTGAAATCAACGACTCTATTACTAAGAAAAGCAATCCTGCAACCATAAACCATGTCCATATTTCTTTTCCAAATCCACTTTCGCGGATTCTATTTTCCAGTGAACCTGAACCTGCCCCTTCAGCGGATACCACAGTAAAATCGGAGGAGAGCCTGGAAGGTTCTATTTCGATAAATTGTGATTCCGAACGCTCAAGGTTTACTGCAACTGCGTACTCCTTCTGTTCATCTGAGATGCGTACCCATCCTGGATTCCAGCTTTTGGCAGGATACGAAAGTGCCACACCTGCAGGGCTTACACGCACATCGGGGATGACCTCTTCTCCCTGAACTTGAAGTGTTCCTTCGCTAGCTTCAACGTCTCCTATCCATTCGAAAGGGTCCCCCAATATATGCTGCGAAAAACCACCTTCATTAGATGAAGAGGCATATAACAAAGTGCGATAGTAAAACGGAGCATAAAGAGGTTTAACGGTAAAATTTGACCAGCCGGGAGCATTACCTATGGAAGAGATGATAATCCTGCCATAGCCGAATCTTTTTTCTCTGTAAACAGGATCTCCGCTTCGTAAAGAAATAATGTCGATGCCGCCGGGAGAAGATGAAGGTATAAAACGGTAGTAATAATAAATGTCTGGATCGGTTACCCTTAGCTCCTCTCCTTCTTCCCTATCAAAAAGACCTGAAAAAATGGGATGATCTTCCTGGATGACATTTCCGGATGCAATGGCGTTGAAGGATGAGTATTCACCGGAGATTCCCTCAAATCGCCCTGCATTGAACTCCTGAAAAAAGGCATTATAGTTTCTTAGGTTACCTCGTTCAGATGGGAAGAAAAGTACCCCTCCCCCATTTTGAACATATTCCTGAAGGTTCCCATATGAATACTCCGGGATTTCTTTGAGTCCATCTAGAATAATCGCATCAAACTCTGAAATAGATACTGTTCCTAATATTTCGGGGTCAGCCTCGGTGTATGATATCTGTGCATCATTATCTCCTGAGGCTTCGAGAACAACCTGAGTATAGGAAGCGAGTTCAACCTGATAATCCTCCTCTTTCACCCAAAGGATTCTTCGCTGGTCCGGAATCTGTAGGGTGAAATAGTATTCATTGTCCAGTGTAAATTCATCTCCCTCGATTACTATTTTTCCATTTGAAGATCCCGCTGAAGATGGGGTTACCTGGAATGCAAATGTCCTACTGGAATTGGCATCCATCGATAGAGAGTATTGCCCTACCAAACTTCCCATAAACTCCAGAGATAAAAACTGGTTTGCGACTGGTACATCTGTCATATTCTTCACGGTTACCGTCAAAGAAACCGGAAGCCCGGGGCCAATCATGTTGGTAGAGGTTTCCAGTCCTCTCACCACTGTATTTTGAACAGGCACATCGTCCAAATTGATAATTACTTTTGAAATGAGCTCATTTTCGAAATCCTGCTCTTCCAACTCTGATAACTGACTAAGTTGACCATCTGTTATTAAAAAGAAACGTTTGTTTTCATAGGGAGCATCTCGCATTACCTGTAGCAAGTCCCTTGCTCTCGTACTTGTATAATTTCCTGACGAGCGTACTTCGAGCTCATCAACACGCCTCAAAAATTGACCATGCCCCAGAACCGTAGCATATAGCTCTTCCCCATTCGTTGTTTGCAAAATGAAGCGGTCATTTTCTTTTGCCGATTGCTCAATGGTTTGTAATACCTCTTTAGCCTGCTCAATAAGAGGTCCCTGTTGGCCAATACGCGCCATGCTTATGCTATTATCAACAAGGATTCCATAAATAGTAGGAGCGTTTACATCACCGAGTGAAGTAATTCCGGGCGGAAGAAAAGGCCTAGCCAGTACCAGAGCCAGGCAGGCTATTGCGAGCAATCGAAATATAAGCAGCAGATATTTTTTGATACGAATCTTCCTGATCGTGGTCTTCTGAAGCTCCTCAAAAAAAGCGAGCGTAGAGAATTGAATCCGCTTAGGTCGCTTTAAATTAAGCAGATGAATAAGGAGAGGAAGCCCGATGGCTGTCACAGCTATTAAAAAAAATGGGCTTAGAAAACTCATTTCAAGGATTAAAATGTTATTTTGTGAACTTGAATCTTACAGGAACTTTTTGGCCTAGCCGCTATTAATGCAAAGGAATATTCAAAAAAGCGCTCTTTAAATCCATCTATGAAACGCACCCAGTATTTAATCATTACCTTTTTTTGCATCATAGTTTTTTGGGGATGTAATACCATACAGGAACAAAGCTGGACAAAGCTGGTTCCCGAGAAAACAAGTTTCCTTATTATTCCAAAGCAAGGGGTAACATTAGGGTCTATTTCTAATGAAGATTATGCCGCTTTGCTTGATGATCTAACCCCATCTGCACTTCAACAGGTTCTCAGGGTCGATTCGCTCCTCACAAATTCTTTCACTTTAAAAGGCCTGGCACTATATCCTTCAGGTTCAACCAGCTCTCAGTTTATTTGGATAGGTGAATCTAATGTGAACCTGGAGGAAGTAGCACCAAGATTCTATCAGCCATTTGAGCAAAATAACTACCAGTTTTCAGAAATATTGGTCCATAAACTTTCTATTCAAGATTACAGATTATTTACTGCACAAGTGAATAATTGGGTAGTTGTTTCCCCTTCAAGCCATGCTGTGGAAAGCTCAATTAGAGCTTATCTGAATATAAGTAAGAGCATGTCCCTACCCTCAAATCCTGAGCCTGGGCAACTTATTGTAAATGCTGAAGAATTAGACCACTGGGTTCAACAATTTGTTGGGGTTACTCAACGGCCTTCTATAATGAAAAGCTTTACCGGGCTTTCTCCCTTTTCACTCACTTATACCCCTGGTGAAGAAGTGGTACCCGCCTTTAATTTTTCGGGAACCATGGCGCTAAAAGATACCACGCGATCTGTTTTAGTTGATGCGATTTCTTCGACTAATAAACCCTTTATATTGGACCGTTATATTGCCAGCAACGCTTCTGCATTTGCCATTTTCAGATTACAGCCGAGACTGATACCAACTACTACTGGTAGTTTTCAATCAAGAATGGATTCTCTTCTAATTTCCGATGCCGACCTTTTTAGAGATCTTGCACTGGCGGTCGATGAAGAATTTGCGGTCGTTACTTTCCCGGAATCCGGCCTGCTTTCTTCCGGTGAATTTCTATTTCTAAGAAAACTGAGCAATATGAACACCTTTAGGGGTAAACTTGATGAGCTCTCAGAACAAGGTTTTATCTCGAAATCGGGAGATAATTCTTTCTATATCCAAAGCGAGGCCCTGTCTAAATTGATCGGCTCAGAACTCATCCCATTCACTGATTTCTATCTTTCTTTTTCAAGAGATGTGGCAGTAATCTCTAAAAGAAGAGGCTTATCAGAAAGTGTGGAATCTGATCGAACCAGAAGAAGGGTAATCTATTATGATGAGACTTATTCTTCAGCAAAGAACAAATACCCTTCTGGTGTAAGTGGGTTTGTATGGTCTTATTCCAATGATTTCCTGAAGTTTATCTCGCCGTACTTAATGCCAAGAAATATTCTCCCTGGTTTAATAGGGCAATATGATATTACAGCCATGGCTTTTTCCCGGATTGAAAACTCTAACCAGGTATCATTTGAGTTTCAGTCCCTATTGGAAGATGGCTCCATCCAGCCTTATGATGAACTTTGGGTATTACCTCTAAATGATGAGGAACTATCGGGTAAACCTGTACTTGCTAATATTGTTGGAAGCAGTACCGAGGAAATCATTTTTTCAACCGTTCAGGGTTCTGTACAGGCTCTTGCCTTCGATGGCACCGTAGTTATGAGCGCAACAACTAATGGAGAAATTCCTGTAGGCAGCCCTCTTCTGTATGACTGGTATGGAAATGGACAACCCATCATCATGTTAGCTGCAGGTACCAAGGTGTTTGCCTGGAACGAAGCCGGGAATCTTCTGCCTCAATTCCCTATTGAAGTTGGAGAAAGAGTCAGCGCCCCAATCGTAGTTACTGATGTGCTCCGCAATGGAATCCCTGAAATTATCGTAGCTACCGAAAACCGAAGAATTCATGTATTAGATGGACGAGGGCAAAATGTACGTGGCTGGCCTCAATTCACGAATACCATGGTTACTACTCAACCATTATTTACACAACTCGATGGGACCTGGTCGGTGTGGGCTTATTCACAAAACATTTTGCATAGCTGGTTACGAAGCGGAGGGGTGAGACCGGGATATCCAACTTTCACTAATGCTAGTTTTACAAATTCTCCATTTCCTTTCGAAGATCAGATTCTTGGCTCGGCTACCGATGGGTACCTGTATTCAATCGGGAAAAAACCGAGCTTTAAAGATTCTCTTTCTATCAGCATTCAAATGGATTCCATCTCCATCAAATCCCTGTATGCTACTAACAGTCCTCTCATCAATTTTGATGTTAAACCAAATGTACTTCTCCGCGATAGCACACGCTTTTACCGCTCGGATTTGTATATAACTCAAAGTGCCAATGGCTCGGCCTTTTTATTCAATCCTGATGGAGAACTAGAGGTAACACATAGCCTTGGTCAGCCAGCCTCCAATACTATGATCCCTCAGATTGTTGACCTCAATTCCGATGGAAGACAGGAATTAGTAATGCTCGCAGAGTTTGGAAGGCTCTTTGCCTGGGAGATATTAACTGGAGAGCGCATTTTTAATATCCCTACCTCAGGGATGCGGCACCCTATCATAGCGGATATTAATGGGGATGGCCTAAAAGAATTAATAGCCCAAACCAGAGAAGGTCTCCGGTGTTGGACTATCAATAAGATTGAAGATTGATAGGTGATAAGCTGTAGCCGTCAGCTGAAAGCTAACAGCTATCACTCTGGTTAATCATCCAGGTCTATAATTCTTCCTGGAGTCCATGGAGCATTTAGCCTGGTGAGTTCTGCATCAATAGCAGGAATTGTGTACTCCAGCATTTCTTTAAGAGAATCAATTACGGGACCTAATCGGGTTTCCGCAATTTGCTTAACCATTTTGGAAGTCTCTGTTGGATCAGAAAGAGAATTAAGCCCTGAGCCGATCGCGATATTAATTCTATTGTTTAGCGAAGGAGCCTGATCGATTTCAAGCTGTCGCTTGATTCCATCACCAAACAATACCAATCGAATTTCATCCAATGATTCTTCGAGCTCTGTAATCATTGTTGTTAATGAGGAACTTTCAACAATTCTTGCAGCTGCTTGATAGTACTCGAGGCGCTCATTGATTTCGTTATATGCATTCCGGGCACTATTTGAAGATTTAGACATCCTGGTTAGCTCTTTATGGAAAGCGAGCACATCGTCAGGGTTCTGTGCCGGAAGTGTTCTGTTATTGAGAGACTTTACTTCAAACGGAACTGGTTCGGTAAGTACGGTAACTTCACCATCAATGCTTTTTGACATTTGGACGGTATAGTTTCCAGGCAGAACCATAATACCGGAACCCAGGTTATTTTTTGGGTTGCTGGTGTTAGTACGAACCTGGTCAACATCTGGGTAAGTTAAATCCCAATACACGCGGTTGATTCCTTTTGAAGCATTGCTTCTTACCTCATCTATTACTTCACCTTGTGAATCTCTGATTGTAAAAATCAGGAATGGGCCTTCTTCTTCATCTTCAGCCTGAAGCTGCTCATAAGTAGGGTAGTATACCGCTTCACCTTCCTTACGCAATTCCTTCTCTTCTTCTTTTCTGGTATCCTCAAGCGTCATGTACTTATCTTTTAAATAATAAGTGAATGCTGCTCCAAACTCGGGATTCTCTCCCAGGTAGAAATCTTCTCCCTGGAATCCTTTTGGCCCAAGCCAGCTAACCGTACTACTTGCAGCTATTGGGCTATATGGGCGATACTGGAATGGATCTCGAACAGAAAACAAATGCGCTTCTTTTTCTCTCACTTCTTTGGAGAATTCACGCAATGCAGAAAAGTCATCCATGATATAGAAGCCACGTCCGAAAGTAGCTAATACCAAGTCATTTTCTCTTTGCTGAATATTAATATCGCGCACAGCAATAGTAGGTAATCCTTTATTGATTTTTTTCCAGTACTCACCACCATCAATAGAAGCGAATAGGCTAAACTCGGTCCCAACAAAAAGAAGGTTTGGCTCAATATAATCTTCTTCAATAGAGTAAATAGAGCCTCTTTCCGGCAGGTTGTTTGTGATTGAAGTCCAGGACCGGCCAAGATTGGTACTCTTCAAAATGTATGGCTTGAAATCACCTCGCTTATGATTATTAAATGCAGCATAAATAGTGTTTTCATCATGAGCTGAAGCAACGATTTCATTCACGTAAGTCATTTCAGGTACATCTGGGAATTCTTCGATTCTATTCCAATTGACTCCACCATCAGTACTAATATGAATCAGGCCGTCATCAGTACCTGCAAAAAGCAGGTCTTCGTTTAACGGAGACTCAGCTAAGGCAACAATATTTCCATATTGGGTTGTTGAAGCATTTTTAGCTACGGCATCCATAGCCCATACTTTACCCATCACTTCAAGTCGGTTACGATCGATTTGGCGAGTCAAATCACCACTGATCTCTTCCCAACTTTGCCCCATATCATTACTTCGATGAACCCGATCAGAAGCGTAAAACAATCTTTTATTATCGTGAACACTTACAAAGAATGGAGAGTCCCAATTCCAGTTGTAAGAATAATCTCCTGAAGGAGGTTGAGGGATGATATTTTGACCTTCACCACTTTGCTTATCAAACCGGAATAAGCCACCATACTGATACTGGCTGTATACAATATTTGGATTAGTTGGATCAACATGAGGTTCAAATCCATCACCTAAAAGTGTAATTACCCAATTATTGAAAGTAAGCCCGGTTGGCTCTGTACTTCTTGAAGGGCCTCCAAACGTAAAGTTATCCTGGGTTCCTCCATATACATTATAGAATGGATAGTCATTATCTACAGCTACTTTGTAGAATTGAGTAACTGGTAAATTGGTATAAAACCTCCAGGTTTTACCACGGTCATAGGATTCATATACCCCTCCGTCATTTCCATTTAGCAAGTAGTTCGGATTATCCGGGTCAATCCAAAGCGCGTGGTTATCGATATGCTTGTTTCGTTCTCCAACATTCTCGAAGGTTTTACCTCCATCTTCTGATACGCCAGCGAAGGTATTCATCACATAAACCAGATCAACATCCACTGGGTCGGCTATTACTTCCTGGTAGTAGTTACCGCTCGACACGTAGCTGCTTCGCCGCTCCCAGGATTCCCCACGATCTGTTGAGCGATAAAAGCCTCCTTTTCTAGCCTGAGCTTCAACTACTGCATAGATGATATCAGGATTGGCATCGGAAATATCCATTCCGATTCTTCCGATATCTCCACTCGGCATTCCCTTCATAATTTTCCGGAAAGAAGCCCCACCATCTGTGGATTTGTAGACTGCTGACTCTGGGCCTCCACTTATGTAAGTAAATACATGCCTGCGCCGCTGATGAGCCGTAGCGTATATTACATCAGGGTTTCTTGGATCGAGATGTATTTCATTGATTCCTGTGTGCTCACTTATCTCGAGAATGTTTTCCCAGGTTTCTCCTCCATCTGTAGTTTTGAATAAACCACGGTCTCCTCCTTCGCTCCATAATGGACCTACCGCGGCTACATATACCACATCCGAATCACGCGGGTCAATTTCGATCATTCCGATATGCTCAGAATTTTTTAGCCCCATATGCTTCCAGCTTTTTCCTCCATCAACCGACTTATAGATTCCATCTCCATAAGCCACACTTCGCTGATTGTTATTTTCACCGGTGCCAACCCATACTACATTATGGTTGTTTGGATCCATGGCAACAAATCCTATGGAATATGATCCCTGACTATCGAAAACAGGTTTAAAAGAAATTCCTCTATTGGTAGTTTTCCAAACCCCACCAGAAGAAGTGGCTACATAAAATTCGCTGGTATTTTTCGGGTTTACTGCGAAATCAGAGACCCTGCCCGAGGTAAAAGCAGGCCCTATGCTCCTGAATTTCAGGCTGTTCCATGCCGTTTCATAACGTGGATCGTCAGGCTCATCCTGAGCCTGAAGGTTGAACGGCATTAATGCTACACATAGAAGTACCGTTAATATTGAGGTGATGTGCTTCTCCATAATCTAAGTTTTTGGTGTTCAATTGGTTTTGAAATAGTAAGCGCAACACTATACCAAAAACTGAGCGTAGATTTTGGAAAAAAATGTTTCAGTAATTCCCCTTTTTGTCATCCTGAGCATACTTGCCTGTCCGCCGTATATACTTTGGAAGGTGGGCGAAGGATCAAACGGGGATAAGACCCACTTAGATTCTTCTCCCGACATTTTTCGGGATCAGAATGACTATAAAGGGATAATTCCTGCTGATTAATTATTCAGATATTCTTCAGGAATGGGAAACTCATCATTCTCAGATGACCAAAATACCGAGACAATCCACCAGCGCTCGCCGTCATCAAAAAGCTGGATGCTGTTAATTCCACGTGCAATGATATCTCCATCAACGGTTCTTTTTGATTGATAGGTACTGAACACGTGGGTTACATAACGGTAAGTTTCTACCCTGCGCCCAATTTCATCCTCATGGAATCCATTATCTAAAAATGACTGGTTTACCCGTTCAATGTATTCTTCTATGCCCCATTGTACATATCCAACCTCCCCTTCCTGGTTTTGAAAGGTAGGGGTTAGTCTCCCTTCTTCAATAAAGAGGTTCCTAAACCGATCCCAATCTCTTTCTACTCCAGCATCTCCTGAAATCACCTCATATAATGCTTTAATAATTGAGTCTACTGACTCTACATCAGATTCATATTGAGCAAAGCTGTAACTGCTAAATACAACTATCAGTAAGATTGAGCTTATTAATTTTTTCATAGATCAGGCTATTTTATCAAGGTCATTTTCTTTGTAAAGACTTCACCACCAGCATTAAGCCGATAATAATATATCCCACTCGCCAACCCCGAAGCATTGAAGTTGACCGAGTGCTTACCTGCGCTGTACGTATTGTTAACCAGTTCACTAACCAGCCTTCCATTCATATCATAGATACTCAGCTCTACCAATGAGCTTTGTGTAAGCTCAAAGGAAATAGAAGTGGTAGGATTAAATGGATTAGGGTAATTCTGCAGCAGCTTGGTCTGTTCTGGAATCTCCGTTAGTTCTTCGTTTGAAACCTGCGTGCTATCGATGGTTACGGTACCCTGTCCGTTCCATTCACTCACTTTGATATAGTCGATATACATTTTTCCGGGAAGAGGGACTGATACATCTCCGGGGCTAGGCGAATCTGTGAAAGTCCCGCCTACTGCCAAATTTACGATCAAATGAAATGGCTTACGAAAAGTTGAGGCCAATTCACCGGTTGAAATTCCAACAGAAGCTGTGTATAGGTCGTACTCTACACCTTCGTCTACCACCGCGAAGCTCATATTATTTTGATCCCAGTATAGCCGGTAGGTGACAAACCGGTTAGCCAGGGATGAATCCGCCTGGTAGGGCTGATTGAAACCTGTATCACCAGCTATGGCAGCAGCACACGTAGGATTATTGTCGCTACAAGCAGCGTTCGCATACCAAATTAAATTAGCCCCTACAAAATCATTAACTGTTGAATTCGGATGCCCCTGAAATTCCCGGTATTGCTGTTGATGCCCCATCTCCATCATGTCAATCTCACCACTTTGAGGCCAACCTACCTCAGAATGATTTGCTCCTAACAACCAAAATGCAGGCCATAGCCCTGTTTCCAAATTCGGAACCATCATTCTAACTTCAATAAGGCCATACTGTATTTCGATATTTCCTTCTGTATTCAGCCTTCCAGAAGTAAATTGCATCCCTCCAAAGTTCTCTTTTATCGCCTCAATTACGAGGCCGTAGTTTGTTGGGTCACCAGGAATGGTATCGGTATACACATTATCTTCAGAGTAATATTGATGTTCAAAATTCCCCCAGAAACATAATTCCGGACAACCGTTTCCTGTTATAATATTCCATTGATCTGTATTTAGAGAATCAAACTCCTCCATCCAGATTACATCTCCAACCTGTGCATGTGCAATAGAGACACATCCAATACTAAAGATTAGAGCTAATATTTTTTTCATACTTTTTTGATGATTTTAAGCAGCCAGAATTACTTCTATTTCATTCAGTTCATCGGCGCTAAGTTCCAGATTATCAAGTGCTGCAAGATTATCTTCCAACTGCCTTATACTGCTGATTCCAATTAGGGCAGTAGTTACTTCTTTTTTTCGAAGAACCCAAACCAACGCCAGTTGTGCAAGGCTTTGTCCTCTTCGTTCAGCAATAGCATTAAGTTGTTTAATCTGGTCTAGCCTTTTTTGGGTCAAATCTTCGGGTTGTAGAAAACCATCCGGGTCAGCTAATCTTGAACCTTCCGGAACACCATTGATATACTTATTCGTCAATAAGCCCTGGGCAAGTGGAGAAAATGGGATACTCCCGATGCCTTCTTCGGCAAGTACATCAAAAAGCTTTCCCTCTGGATCCCGGACAAACATATTGTACTTGGGTTGATGGATAACAACAGGAACACCCCAGGATTTCAACATTTGAATAGCTTCCTGAGCTAATTCTCCGGGATAATTTGATATCCCAACATATAAGGCCCTACCGGATTGTACAATGTATTCTAGGGCTCGCATGCTCTCTTCAAGAGGAGTACTACGATGTGGTACGTGATGATAGAAAATGTCTACATAATCAAGCCCCATTCGCTTCAGGCTTTGATCGCAACTGGCTATCAAATATTTGCGAGAACCTCCTGAGCCATAGGGTCCTGGCCACATATCAAAGCCGGCTTTACTGGAGATAATTAGTTCATCTCTTCTTCCCGCAAAAACGGTTTTTAGCGCTCTTCCAAATTGCTCTTCCGCACTGCCTGGAGGAGGGCCATAGTTATTTGCAAGGTCAAAGTGGGTAATGCCTCGTTCAAAAGCCAGGCTAAGCATCTCATCTATTTTATCCTCGGATTGGGTTCCTCCGAAGTTATGCCATAAACCTAAGGATAGGATTGGCAGGAATAGTCCACTGTTTCCACACTTGCGATAGGGAATTTGATCATACTGAGGGGTTTTAATCATCTATATACTCCAAAATTGTTGGAGCTTAAAGTAACCTGAATTCGATATAAAATCTTATGTGGGTTTTTAAATGATTTTAAAGTTGATAATGCCTTTAATTAACTAAAAAGGTTGTCACTCTGAGCTCCTCAGGATAACCTATGGGCTCGATTAATCAGCGAACCTGTCTGCCGACAGGCAGGGAGTATCAAACCCTAAACCAATTGGGATATTAAAATTCATTTGATACCCTTCACTAGTCACCCATTCCTTCTCCCTCTTAGCAGGAGCTCAGGGCGACAATTACGACTATCTCAATCTAACGGGTAGGTTTACCCGATCAGATCCTTCGCAGGTATGCTCAGGATGACTTCTATAAATATTTTCGATTGAGTACTTAGTCTGTTGGATACGTTTTTTCGATAAGTCTTTTGGTAGCCAAAATCCCCTCCTCCTCGGTCATTCGGCTTCCTTCATATTCAACGCAGATATATTCATCATAGCCTGAATCTTTTACAAGCCGCATCATGCGTTCATAATCGATAGAGGTTTCATATCCCTGGATGTCAAAGGCATGTGTTTTAGCACTTACCGATTTTGCATAGGGCATCAATTTCTCCACCCCTTCATAGCGATTGTATACGTCCCCATCTCCCCAAATGAAATCTTCTGAAAAGGTGAAATTGTCAAAGTCGACTACAGTACCCAGCAATTCATGATCCGCCAGTTCAATCGTTTCCACCAACCAGTCGGCATGGCTCGACATTCCCCCATGATTTTCAATAAGCACATAAAGTTCGAATTCCTCGGCTTTTTCTGCTAGTCGTCGCAATCCTTCTGCGGCGAGCTTCTTTTGTTCTTCAGCTGGCCCCATACTAAATGCATTAATCCTCATATATGGACAACCAATATGCTTAGATGCTTCCATCCATTTGTAATGATTTTCAATAGCTATAGTTCTTTCTTTAGAATCCGGATGACCTATATAGCCCTCTTCGTCTACCATAATGAGGATGTTTTTAACCCCTTCGGAATCAGTTCTGTTCTTTAATTCATTTAGAAACACTTTATCCTGGGCATGCCCAAAGATTAAAGAGTTGACATATTCTACTGCCTCGAAACCGAGCTCTTTTGCTCGTTTTGGAAAATCCAGAGGGTGTAAATCTCCCTGCCAGAGTTTATCGGGATCAGAATGAAGTAACCGCTGCCATTCATTGTAATCGTCTCTCGATTTACCAAAAATAGCCCGGTTAAGTGCCCATTGAGATAAGGACAACTTTAACCCGCTCCTTGTTGATCGTGGTAATTCTGAAACACCAACTTTTCCAATAGTTGCTCCCGCTAATGCGAGTGCGGTATTTGATAAGAAGCTCTTTCTATCCATAGTGCTTGATGGTTTACTTTAGTGAATATAAATCTGGCAATTCGTCTTCAAATACGAATAGCTCATGATCCCGAAATGCCTTCATATCAGGGGCGCTATCATGATCAGGATGTGAAGCGTAGAAATGATCCCTTTGCTCCCGCTCGTAATTCGCATTTCTCCAGGTGAGTATATAAGCAATCCCTTTTGCTTTTGGATTAGTAGTGAATGAAGGCACTACCTGGTTACTCCACCACATTGGATCCGGGATAGCTTCTACACCTGTTTCGGAAAGAGCAGCGATCTTATCCCTTTTTTCTGCTTCTTCAACCAGCCAGGCTAATTCATTGCTAAACTCAGCAGGGTCCCTTCCATTCATACTGCCATAATCGTCCATACCCAAAATATCTACATAGTCATCGCCAGGGTACTTTTTCATGTAATTCGAAAACTCCCTTCCCGCCTGATTGTCTGGGGAGTATGCATAAAGAAGATTATGAACCCCTTTCTCATCACGCAAATACTCAACAGTAAACCTCCAAAGGGTGATGTAATCTTCTACTGAGGTCTGCTCCTCACCCCACCAAAACCATGAGCCCGTGTGTTCATGATAAGGTCTAAAGATTACGGGAATAGCTTCCCCTCCTTCCCCTTTTAGATCGGATACAAAGTCTACAAACCGGTCAAGCCACCCCTTAAACTTATCATGCTGTTCTCCTCCGGGTATAATAGCAGCCACCGCCGGGGTCTTATCCCAGGTACTGCCATCAGTAACGGGATGATTCATATGCCAGCTTATGGTAATGATTCCACCACGCTCATAGCCTTCTTTAATCCAGCGTTTCATATTGTCCCATTCGATGTTATCGAGATTGGTGGTTTTATCTTCCTGGCGGATATCACCAACATCCCAGCCGTACACAGCAGGGTAAGAGCCAGTCACTTCTTTCACATCCGACCTTCCTTGTTCAGCCCACCAGGAATAACCGTAAGCAAGGTCATCCTGATGCCCATACAGTACTTTAGTTTTGGCCAGTTCCTTTAGGTTCTGGTACAATGCTTTGGTTTCATCGGTCGCGTTCTTATCGACAGGCAGATCTGATACTTCTTCAACCTGAGGAGTAGTTTGACAGGCGATAACCAGGACCGCCAACACAAGTAGTGGTGAATATTTTTTAAGTGATTTCATAACGCTCAGTTACTCTTTGTAAGAATTAACGATTTAAGTTCTATCCCGAGTTTGCCGGGTATCGGTATGGTGGAAAGGCTAATCTTCTGGACTCCTTCTTCCAGCGTCAGACTTCCCAGGGAAAGGGTGGCCCATTCCTTCTCATATACTTCTCCTCTCGTAACCCGATCAGGGCTAGGTATATAATCAGGGTTAAAAGCCTGGTTTATAACTACTGAAAGCTTCTCATTAGCCGATGAAGCATGTATTTCAATTCCTTCACCTCCTTCTGGCAACGAATACGCAATACTAACATCAAAAGCTGATGCTTGAACTACCTGGATATTCCACCAGACTTTATCCTCAGGACTATTCCAGTTCACTAACCAGTCGTTGCTCCAACCTGATCTTCCTCTGAATTGAATATCACCTGAAAAGACACTTTCTACCGCAGGAAGAATTACTGACGGAGATTCATTATAACCTATCGGAATAGGCCTGCTCGAAGGAAGATCCTTGGTCACTTCGTTGAACCATGATGCATAAGCTGTACTGAATTCCTCGAGCAGGTCAGGATTTTGCCCGGCTATATTATCTCTTTGAGATGGATCTTGCATCATGTCATATATTTCCCAGGCTTCTCCATATCGTACAGCGCGGTACTGGTTATTTCTTACTGATGCCGGAAACTGTTCCAACGAATCCCACCTAGATTGGTGGGTAAACAGGTAACGGTCTTCCCAATTCGGATTTTCTTCGAACATTAGAGGAACAAAGCTTCTTCCGTCAAGTTCGTTTACTTCTTCAAATTCTATGCCTGCTAACTCTGCTAATGATGGCAAAAAATCAATATGAGCCGTTAACTCCTCTACTACTGTGCCTTTTGGAATCTTTTTTGGCCATTTGATAAACAGAGGTACTCTTACCCCTCCTTCATCCACTTTTGCTTTCCATCCTTTCATCTCACCATTGAAGCGATCTCCACCGTTAGGTCCATTGTCCGTCATAAAGATGACAATAGTATCCTCAGTTAGCCCCATTTCACCCAATTTTTCTACAATTCGCCCAACATTGTGATCAATATTTTCCACCATCCCATATACCGATGCGTTTTTGTCATCCAAACCTTTTGCTTTGTATTTATTGAAATACTGATCTGGTACCTGAAAGGGGCTGTGTGGAGCATTATATGGGATGAAAGCTAGAAACGGCTTTTGCCTGTTTCTTTCGATGAAGGAAAGCGCTGAATCGGTAAGCACATCGGTTATGAACCCATCCGTTTGTACCCATTCTCCATTGTATTCTAGTTCGGTATCGAAATAGTTATTCCAATGCCCCATCTTGAAGCCAAAAAAAGTATCGAAGCCCTGACCATTTGGGTCCATAGGGTAATGAGAGCCATTATGCCATTTCCCGAACAGGCCTGTTTGATACCCGGCTTCCTTAAATACCTCACCAAAAGTAATCTCATCAGATCGCATGTTTTCTAGCCCATAGGTAACCCATTGAGTTCCTGTTCTCAGATGATCCCGGCCTGTTAATAAACTGGCACGTGTTGGAGCGCACACGGGGCTCACAAAAAAACGATCGAAACGAGCTCCTGCCTCAGCAAGTGCGTCCAGGTTTGGAGTATCGATGGTTGGATTTCCATGGCTGGCTATATCTCCCCAACCCTGATCATCGGTAAGAATGACGATCACATTTGGTTTCCTGGTGGAAGATGAGCAAGCCATTGCAAATGCCAATAACATGATAAGAGCTATGTTATTGAACCATCGCATTCTTTTAGTTAGTTGACTGCTTCAGGTTTTCAGCATGCTGCTTAATAATTCTAAGAGTACTTTCATCGTCAGCGAACACCGAGTTCAACCCCTGGGGTTCCTGCGGAGGATCTCCTGTGAATGGATCACCTGGCCGCCACCAATAGTCTTCGTTTTGAGCTTCTCCAAATCCACCCCAACTCCAAAAATTCGTTCCAGCTAGAATCTCATATTGTTCTACCTGTTCAAATACCATTTGGTAGTACCTATCCCGGTAAGTTACGGGACTGCCACGCTCAAAAGATTCAAGGTCCCGACCCAATCCGAACTCTTCCATCACAATGGGCTTATTCATTTTTTGAGCTGTTTCAACATGCTCATCGATGTAAGCTTTAGCATTTTCTAAGGTGCTAGGGAATGTCGCTTCAGCATTTTGAGCATCAAACCATCCCCAGTTTTTAGCCCACATATGAAAAGTGAGGTAATCAATATTATCTGATTCATGAGCTTCAATAAATACGCTCATTGAATCGAGGCTTCCCATCACCCCTTCATTCCCAGTTGAAACAAGATGGTTGGGAGCTAATGATTTTATAAAACCGGCAGTAGCATCAATCCATTGTACAAAGCTTGGAACATTAATCAGGCTTTCCGGGCCTTGTCCTGGCCGGGGTTCGTTAGCCAATTGCCATGACATAATGGAAGGATCTTCAGTGTAAGATTTACCGGTAATAGTATTCACACGAGTTATTAGAGTCTCGATATATTTTCTAAAGTCGGTATTCGCTTCTTCACTGGCATAAAAGCGTGCTGAAAATCTCATGAACCCAGTCCAGTCTCCCGTTGCAGCCGGATCAATGGGATCCCCTAATCCGTACCAGCTATTCCAGATGGACATACCGCCTGACCATTCCCAGAAATTATTCAGGAAGATCACTGCTTTCATATCGCGCTTGCCCATTTCAGCCAGCAGGTAATCCAGCCCAATTAGCAAGTCCTCATTATAAGTTCCATCCGCATTGATGATTGCCGGAGATAATGAATTCTCAAAAATACTCTCTTCGGATGCTCCTAATACCCTCAGGTTGGTAACCCCATGCTCAACCAGAAAATCTAATTCTCCAGTTAGCCGCTCGCGGTCTCCATTTGGCTGACCAAGATAAGCACCATACCAGAAGTTAGTACCTACATAGCTATATGGCTCTCCTTCAAGTATAAACCTGCCGTTTTCGACTTGTACAAATTCGCTATTGGGCGATCCGACTTCGGCACAGCCTGCTACTATCGTGAATAGAAAAACGAATAATCCCAAAATTTGAATTCTTTCCTTTTTCATAACAGTAGTTTCTATTATTTAATGAGAATCATTTTCCTTGTAAGAATTTCGTTTCCCACAACTAACTGATAGAAATATACCCCAGTAGCTGCGTCTCCTGCATTCCATGATATGGTATGTCGTCCGGATGATTGTCGTCCATCAACTAAAGTGGCAACCTCCTGACCTAAGGCATTATAGATTTTTAGAAGTACCTGTGAAGAAGCTGGCAGAGAATAAGAGATGTTAGTACTTGGATTGAATGGGTTCGGATAGTTCTGAAATAATTGAGCTTGTGTAGGCACCTCCAATTCCGTCTCGGTATCCACTGTTATTCCTTCAATTACAATCTCGAGGTAGTCGAAATCCATCCAGCCCCAATAATGGTCAATGCTAATGGATTGTATTACTTCATCAAAGGTCTGGATAGTAGTTAAATCTTGCCAGGTATTTATAGGTTCCTCAAAAACGAGGGTGTCTACCAGTTCTCCATTAATAGAGAACTTCTGTTCTTTATATCCATAAGGAAGATAATATCTCACCGTCATTTGGTACTCATCTCCTTCAGGCAGATTTAAATTATTCCAGGTGATACTTCCACTTCCCTCCATAGCTACAGAAGCACTATTGCTTGCTCCAGGGCGATCGAATTGCCTGGTAGTTTCACCAGATATACTGGCTGCTTCTGCTTCAAGCCTTAGTAAGAAAATATCAGTCCTTCCCTCTATAGTGATCGATTCTGATTGCACTAAGAACCCTTCTTCATCTTTGGATTTCACATATACCTCATGTTCTCCTTCTTCAACATCTGAAATCACAAAAGAGTAAGGGGCGGTATTGTCAACACCTATTGAATCTCCATTCAGAAAAAAAGCTACATAAGAAATATTCTCAGTAGCATCCACTGCGTCTACTTGAATGGTTGCTGAACCTCCGACGGGAATCCCTTTCCCATCCTCTGGAGAACTAATAGCAACGACAGGGGGCTGATTAATGGATACAGCACCTCGTACTTCAAATTCCCACATAGAATGGCCAAACTCGAGTGACCTCGCATTTCCCTGCATTCGAACAAATCGAGCAAGTTGTGGAGTATCGAAAGCAATGGAATCTATACCCCCATCTGAACTGTTCTCTGAATACACTGTGGTCCAGTTTATCCCGTCAAATGAGATCTGAATATCATAGTCGGTAGAATAGGCTGCTTCCCAGTTAAAAAGTACTGAACCAACTTCGTGAGCAGCCCCTAAGTCAACATCAATCCATTCACTATCAGGGTCCGAATCAGTATTTGGATCCACTTCTGTAGTTCCTGAACCGTCGCTCCAGGCACTACTCCAACGGGTATTTGCATCTCCATCAAAAGCATAAGATGATACCAAGGGAATACCACAGCAAGTCTCAAAGGTTGATGCTCTAGAAGGTTGATTTAATGCCCGGTTGATTAAACCAGCTGGTAGCACCTGAATAGTAACGTAGGCAGTATCCTTGTCTCCTTCGGCACCGGTTCCAATCAATTCATATTCTGTTGTTTCAGTAGGAGCAACTATTGTAGAACCTACACTATCTACAACTTCTCCATTCAAGGTTACTTCTGTAGCATTAAGCACATCCCAGCTTAGTTGAGACTGCCCGCCTTCCTCGATTTCAGCCAATGAAGCTTCAAAGCTTCTTATAGAAGGAATAACACTAACAATTCGTACCTCTGAAGTGTACAAGCTGTCCATATACCTCATTTGATCCAGTGCCCTTAGCCAGCTAGGACCATAATTACCCCGATTTTGGTACCAGTCGACCCATTGCCAAACTAATGCTCCGGCATAGCCCCTCTGGAATAAAGTCTCATACATATCCTCTTGAGGTACACCGAAAAGGTCATTACTCGGAACACCAAACTCGCCTACAACTACTGGTTTATTTAGCCCCCAGGAGCTTTTATCGTGATGGAAAGGAGATATAGCTGTTCCTCCCCAGTCGTAGTAATGCACCATATAGAAATCCAGCACTCCAAGACTGTCCCCACCTGCTGCAATTAGCTCTTCGTCAGAGTAATAGTTTTTCGAATTTACATTGCTTGTCGACGCTAAAGAATGGAAACTCCAGGAGCCATTTGAGACAAGAGCATCCGGGTTAGTTCGGTGAATAGCCCCCGCGGTTTGGTTGACAAAGCGTTGGATGACTGACATTGGCACATGGCGATTGAAGTTCCATCCAAACTCGTTACTCATACCTTCTGGTTCATTGAAGATTTCCCAGGCCAATAACGCCGGATGATCGCCGAGCGCCTCTACCATGGGAATCAAAGCATTCTGGATATAAACTTCAGTAAGTGTTGAATCTTCAAGCAGAGCTTTTGCACGATCAGTTAGAGTAGTGCCATTTTCAATTCGAAGCATATCAAATGACCACAAACAAAGTATCATACCTACATTGTTCTCCCATGCCAGATCGAGAATATTCTCAAGATCCTCAATAGTGCCATCGCCCGGGCCTGTAACGTTATTTCCACTCCAGGATGGAGTTGTTCCACCCGTTATATGCACCCAGAAACGCATTGCGTTTCCACCATTTTGCTGTACCTGTTGAAACATAGCCTCAAAATCGTCCAGCGCCGTTGTACCCGGGCCAACATCACTAGCAAAATTAACCCAGGCCACATTCCCACCATTCAGCCATAATTCCTGATCGTTAAAAGGAATTCTGTTATCGGATTGCGACCATGCGAGTGAGGAACAAAAAATTGAAATAGTAATCGCTAAAACTGTCCTTTTCATAATTCTTTCTCGATGTATTATTTGGGCGTTAGCCCACTTTTTCTTCTGCAAAAATCAACTCTTTTTGCTGGATACTTTTTACTCTCCTGTTCACTTCAAATATAGCTCTCATATTATGATATGGGCCTTTCCAGGATCGTACTTTATCCATTTTTTTGTAAGGGAGTCCTTCTCTTGAAGTTTTCTCGAACCATTCTCCATGCTTTTGATCTATCAAATGCCCTTTGATAAATCTCCAGGAATTTACTGCTGCTTCAAGAAACTTAGGGTTGCCGGTAATCTCATAAGCATTCAGGAACCCAATAATAGCTTCGGCTTGTGGCCACCAATCTTTATCTGTATCTGTATAGCCATTTGGATCACCTTCATTTACAAGAGCTCCATCGTTGTCAACTCCATGCTCTAGCACTGCATTGGCAATCGATATAGCGCACTGCTGCGTGGCAGCAAGAAGATCCTCATCGCCTATTACTTCAGCAGCTTCTACTAACAACCAACTTGATTCGATATCATGTCCGTAAGAAATATGATTTGATCTTGGGCTCCAGTCTCTCCCAAAGAAATTAATCAGGCTGGTTTTATCCTGGTTTATGATATAATCACAGAAGTAATTGATCAGTGCTGCCAGTTTATTCTTGAGTTCTTTGGATGGCGCGTATCTGTACAAATTAGTATATGCCTCAAGAATATGTAGATGGGTATTCATACTCTTTGGCTCATTTTCATCCTTTTCACTCAGCCGAACATCATCGTTGAGTTGCCATTCACGACTGTAAGCTTCAAAATACCCTCCATATGTTTCGTCTACTGAATGCTCTTCGATGAGTGAATAAATGTTGTATGCCAGTTTTAAGGCTTCGTGGTTCTTAAACGCTGAGTAATATTCAACCAGCCCGTAAATGCTAAATGCTTGTGTATAAATATGCTTTTTAGAATCTACAGGTTCACCTTTTGCATCAACCATCCAATAGAACCCACCATACTTATCATCCATGAAGTAGGTATTGAAATATTCGTATGCTCTATGTGCCGAACTTGCAATCTTTTTTGAAGGGTATTGCTTATATGCTGCAGATAGTGCCCATAGAATACGTGCATTTAATATACCGCCTTTCTCGGCATCGTATTCTTTCACATTATCCGAAGTTATTCTTCCAATGAAACCACCATTCTTATCATCAATTGCTGATTCAGTCCAAAAAGGAAGCAGATTCTGCCTGAACTCAAGTTCGAGTTCATTTTGAAGTTTGATAAGCAGTGATTCTCCGTTCATTTTTTATCCTAATTCCCGGTTTGCCCGGATTATACTCTTCACTGTCTCTACACTAGTGGCTGACCGGTATCCATCTTCAGGTGTGCTGATCACGTAATTAATAAGTTGTGAAATACTGGTTTCTGCCACATGCATTCGAGTATCGGAAGATGCGTAATAGACATACACCTTATCATCTTCATCCCGAATCCATCCATTAGCAAATGTCACATTGGATACATCACCTACCCGCTCTTCTCCCATTGGTGCGATAAAGTGGCCCCCAGGACGATGAGTAATTTTCCAGGGTTCTTCAAGTGAGGTCATAAAGAGGTACAGTACATAGCGAAGTCCAGCAGCTGTATTTCTTACTCCATGCGCAAGATGTAACCAACCTTTATCCGTTTTCAACGGAGCTGGACCTTGTCCGTTCTTCGCTTCTTTTATCGTATGATATACCCGTTCATCTATCACCAGTTCTTCATCAACAACAGCAGGGTTCATTGAATCAGCTAAAGCCCAGCCAATACCACCCCCTGAACCAGCATCGATAAACCCATCCTGCGGACGGGTATAAAGAGCATATTTACCATTAATGAATTCCGGATGTAAAACAACGTTTCGCTGCTGTTCAGAATTTGTTTGTAAGTCAGGAAGGCGCTCCCAATTTACCAGGTCTTTAGTTCGGGCAATTCCAGCCTGAGCAATAGCGCTGCTTGTGTCGCTTGCAGGTACACGGGTGTCTTTTCTTTCGGTACAAAAGATTCCATATATCCACCCATCTTCATGCAGAATAAGCCGCATATCATACACATTCGTATCCGGGTTTTCTGTCTCGGGCATTGTGATAGGTTCATCCCAAAACCTGAAGCCTTGTGTTGGAGAGTCACTTTCTGCAATCGCAAAAAAGGATTTCCGATCGTTACCTTCAACCCGGACAACCAGAACGTATTTGTCATTAAACTTAATTGCCCCCGCGTTAAATGCAGCATTAATCCCAAAGCGCTCCATAAGGAATGGATTCGTTTCAGGGTTTAGGTCATACCTCCAGTTCAACGGTACATGGTTAGCCGTTATAACTGGATTTTGATAACGTGTATAGATTCCATTGCCAACCTCTTCCGGACTATTCTTTTTACTTAGAAGCTCATTATGTACTGTCTGTAAAAGTTGTTTCCGTTTTTGAAATATCTCTGACATTTATCTCTGAACTACTAGTTATGCTGGAAGTTTATCGAACCAGGTTTTCTTTAAGATGTACGAAGTGACAATAGCCACAGCAATACTGATTGCCAATGGAACTGCCTCCATTAATACCAGGTAAACCGGGAATATCACCAATGCGGTTTGCCATATGATCCCAATTACCACATTGAACATATCGGACTTGAAGCCTGAGTTTTTTACAAAACTTGGATCTTCAGCTACTACTTTATCATGAATCGGCTTCCAAAATCCCCATGGCCGAACTGATTTATAGAATTTCTTGAGTACTTCCTCCTCTACTGGTGGGGCTGTGTAAGTACCAATTAAACAGGCAATCACAGAAATCAGGAGCATCAGCGGGAAGGTGTATGTATCCAGTACTCCTTCGAAAATGAACCGGAAAGTAAGAGCCGGAATTAATCCCCCTACCATACCCCAGAAAAAGCCGTTTCCGTTAAATCGCCACCAGTACCATTTTAGTACGTTTGCAGCTACATAACTACCATAAAGGCCACCTACAATCCATTGAAGTACATCATTCACATCTTTGGCGAAGAAACCAAGAACGATACTGAAGACTACCATCCCAAGCCCGGCGACATAATTCATCGTTTGAATCTTCGCGTTTTCAGCCTGAGGGTTGATATACTTAATGTATATATCGTTTACCAGGTAAGCTTGTGCTGCATTCAGGGTTCCGGCAAAGGTAGACATGAAGGCTGCCAATAACCCTGCCAACAGTAATCCAAGAAAACCTACCGGAACAAATTGACTAATTGCTGAAGGAAGAATTTGTTCGAAATCCAGACCTCTTCCTGGCACCATTAAATCTAATTCTTCATAAAACAGAAGTGCCAGTACAGCGAAACCAGCAATCATAAAGTACCGGATAGGCATGAGGATTACTGATACTGAACCACTCATTAATGCTGCTTCTTTTTCTGATCGGGTAGAAAGAATTTTCTGCATATCGTAATTCGGAGCAGGCCCTGCCAAACTCACGAGCACTCCTTTAAAGATCATCATCATGAAGAGTACAGTAAAGAGGGAGAATCCGTCATCCCTTATTTTTTGATTTACTTCAGGTATGATGGCTGTCCAATCCATATTCAATTCCCAACCAAAGAAAGGGCTTATCCATCCATCCGGAATAATCAACGTACTGTCCGAAAGCGCCATCATGGCTATTACTCCTATTACAATACTGGAAACCGCCATGATTATGAACTGGATGAGATCTGCCCACACTATACTCATCATCCCTCCTAGTAAAGAGTAGAAAATGGCGAAACAGGTGAACACGATACCATAGAAATGAGGCACATACTCAAGTGGAATATCTAATGGGATATACATGCTTAAGAATTCCCACGGGATAAAAATCTCCACAAATTTACCCAGCCCGATAAAGCCGTAGGTTAGATATCCAAGCCCCATTATAAGGGCGAACACTACCACAATGATATGTGATTTTTTGGCCCCTCCCTGAAAACCAAACCGGGTACCTATCCACTCTGCGCCTGTAGTAACGTTGGAACGCCGAAGCCACATGGAAAGAAAGACCATCAAAAAGATCTGATTGAATACCGGCCATAACCACGGCAACCAGATACTCTTCAAGCCATATACAAACAGGATTGTAACCAACCAAACGGTACCGGATATATCGAACATACCTGAAGCGTTTGAAAGGCCAAGCATATACCAGGGAAGCTGATTACCACCCAATAAATATGATTCTTTAGATTGTTGAGCCTTTTTCTTGAGTGCAAAACCTATTACTACGGTAATCAACAAATAGGCAAGAACAATAAGAGCGTCAATTAAGTGGAGTTTCATGAGAGGATGGTTAGGGTTAACATAAATCGCCTATTTAACGATGATAAACCCCAGGTACAAATTAAATAAAAGTGGATGGCGGGTTCAGCCGCCATCCAATCGTTATTTGATATAGAATAATGCTACTTGATAAGTGTCATTCTTCTTTGAAGTGTAAATTCACCTGCTTTAAGCTGGTAGAAGTACACACCTGATGCCAATGATCGGGCATCAAACCTTACTGTGTGAGTTCCGGCAGTTCTTGCATCGTCAATCAACGTAGCCACTTTTTGACCTAACAGGTTATATACTGTTAGCTGTACATCAGAAGCTACTGGTAAGGTGAAGTTAATATTTGTAGAAGGGTTGAATGGATTCGGGTAGTTTTGAGAAAGAGCGAATCCACTCGGAGTTTCTACGGGCTCATTAGAAACACCTACAGCTGTTTCTTTGATTAGATCAATAAAGTCAATATTTGCAGCACTACCTGCTACTTCAACAGTTATTGATCCATTTGCATCGTGCATAAATGAATCTGAAATGTGAGATGAACCTGAAGTAAGAAGTTCCGTTGTTTGTAATTCTACTCCATTCACAGTGTAAGTAACGTCTGTGTTTTCTTCAGTAGAGAAGTATACCTGAATACGGTAGGTACCAGCGTCAAAATCTCCACCTCCAAAGTCAACCGTTACGGAACCATTGTCACCTAAAGTAACAGACTTGAAACGAGAAGGAATGCCCTCTACATCCTCACCATTCATTACGTCCTGACCTCCGGTAATCACTTGTGCATAATCTGCATTTAGAGGAGTAAGTTCAGCTATTACATTTTCAGTACCTGCTTCCACAACCTCGATTCCGGCAAAGCCCTGGAATCCCCAGGAAGGCTCTAAACGAATGGTGTTCGTTCCTTCTGTTAGAACAAGACCATCAGTAGTGCTTTCATGAAGGGCAGAGTTTTCGATTTTGGTAACTGTCCACTCATCAGTAGGCATTCCCTGATGTGGATTCGCACATCCACCCTGGCCACCTTCCGCATCCCAGATATACTCACCGTAATTCAGGCAATCCTTGATGCTTACATCGTTTACGATTACTCTCTGCCCTCGAACTCCGTTTCCGTTCAGGTTTGTAGTAACATTTAGATCTACAGCACCGGCCGTTGCTTCAAAGTCCCATTGTATATAACCAGCGGATTCCATATCGAGGAATGCAAAACCAGCAAATGAGAACACATCAGCAGTACCGGTTGCAGTACCGTCTTCCGCTTCTGAACTTCCAACAACATCCAGTTCAATAACTGCGCCTGCAAGCGCCTGTACGTCAGCAATATAAGTTTCTTTATTAGCTTCCCAGTCAGCACGTGCACCATCATGGTAATTCAGGTTTCCTAAAGGAAGACCATCAGTACTAGCAGTCTTATAGGTTTCATCAGTATAAGAAAAGTCACCAGGATTTAAAGCCTCAGGGAAAATACTCTGAACACTGAAAGAAGACGGATCTGGATTTCTACCCGGATCCCATCCCCAATAGGTGAATGGATTTTGACGTCCTTCACGAAGGTCACGAATATTATCAATCATTAAAGGAACAATATCCTCTATCGGTACCTGGGTTGCAGGGAAAAGAAGTTCACCTGCTAAATCTCTTACCTCAGGAGCAGTGGTATAAGCAACAATACCTGGGTCAGTTCCTTCCCAGTTGTTGTTTCTGTAGAAACCACCCAGTCCTTCAGTAACATCGAACGTATCAAACATCGAGTCAGCTTCACTATTAAAAAGTGGCTGAGCATTGATTGAGTCAGAGTAATATGCTGCAAACTCAGGATCTCTCCAGTGTGCATTATTGGTATAAACAACACGTCTACCTAAATCAGGAAAGCCTACACCTGGTGCAACTGGCGCAACAGAAAAGAATCCAGTAAATGGAAATTCTCTAGTAGGATCATTGATGTCATCAGCGAATCCTTCCCCATGCCAGTAATGGTTGATAAACAAGTTATTTGCGATATACCCTTCTTTCCAGAAGTTACCTGCGTTAAATATACGACCAACATTGATGATGGTATTATGCATGAAGCGGGTATAATTAATTGGGCCTGCCTCTGATTGAAGGATAGTCATACCAATATTTAGGTAGGTAGTATTTTCTATTACAAGAGTATCAGCTCCAGCTTCGAATCGAATACCACGACCTTCCCATTGTTGAGTCTTATTGATCTGGTTTCTAAATGTGTTGTCATAGAAGTACACTTTGTTGTTACCACTATCGAAACCAAAAAGAGAAAAATCAGTTTGCTCAAAGATGCTGTTCCTTACAATGATTCTTGCACCATCTGCACTAATTCGGATAGGCAGGTAATTTCCTGTACTACCCAGATCATGCATACCAGTGACAAATACCCCATCAAGAGTCAAGTCACCTTGAACCGTCATTAAACGAGCAGCAGAACCACCTTCTTCATCAGTCTTTAATTGAATTTTAGCTGGTCCTAAATAATTCTCAGCACCTACTTCTTCTTCAGTCTGAGATCTGATATGTAAATGGAATCCTTGATTAACAATAGCATCTACTGTAAAGTATACCCCAGCAGTTTCCAATACATATACTCTGTCAGGGTGTTTTCTTCCTCCATTCAGGGTATCATTTGCGATCGTATTCCTTAGCGCATTATTAAATGGAACAAAATCTCCGTTATGATATGCTACCTCACACTCAGCTACTGTTTCGGAACATACTGTAAAATCCTGAGCAACAGCTTCGGAAGACAGTAGACCAACTACAGCAAAGAGTGCAATAGCAACGAGTTTGTAATTGTATTTCATGTTTTCTCCAATCTAGGTTTGATTAGGTTTTAGTTTTCTGTTTGATATTTACTCTGGTCGAATAGAAACTTTTCTTCTTTCAAAGCAAACATCTTGTTAGAAATTCTTAGAACCGAAGCCTCACGCCCAGGTCCATAGTAAATCCATAATATTGAGCTAAGGTAGTGCTACCAAAGCCCCTGCTGGCATCTCCTCCACCATCTCCAATTATGTTCCGATCAGGAGTACTTGTCAGGTTGCTAAAGTTGCCGTATAGCTCAATTGTCTCTCCAAGACTCTGCTTTACTGTTACGTCCCATCGTTGGTATTTGTCTGAATAAGCATCCAGAACGGGGTAAAATATGCGTCTAATATTCGTAAGTCTATCTCCCTGGTATAGATATGAGAGTCGAGCTGAAAATCCTTTAAAATCGTAACCCAAAGTTACATTCAATAGGTGGGCCGGTTGGTCAAATGCCCGTCCTGTACGAGTCGTATCAGCCCATATCTCTACATCTTCTCGAAATTGAGGAAATTCACAGAATCTAACACACACTACCTCACCGGTTTTAACATTCCGCTGATAAGTAGTCTCCGAAAACATTCGGGTATAATTAATAGTTAACACGGTCCCTTTGAGGAATGAAGGCAAGTACCAAAAGTTTGTTTGCCAGTCAAATTCTACCCCCCATACCTCTGTATCGAATGGTGCATTAATATGAGTAGCTATAGTTGTACCATTTTCCGCCCAAATATTAGTTCCTCCAAAAGGAATATTTAAATTCTCCGCCTGGCTTGCAGTTAAGGTATCCAAGCCTGTAAGATTTCTTTCCGTCCATAAAGGCAGGTCAGAGATTCTTTTATAAAACCCAGACAACGTAAATAAGCCTACATGATTTTGAAACACCGAAGCAGAAACATCATAGTTAACTGATTCCGAAGGTTTTAAAGCAGAATTGTTTGCTGTTATATAATTCTGTTGATCATTCTTGAAGGCTCTAGGTATGTATAGGGTGAAATCAGGTCGAGCCAGGGTTTCGGTGTAAGCTAATCTAATTTTTAACCACTCATTCGGGTCAATTTGTAAGTGAAACATGGGTAGAACAAAATTAAAATCTCTTTCTATCCTCAAAGTATCCACTTCACTTACCGAGGCTTGATTCTGAAAATATCTTACATTAAATCGTTCTGTTTTGAATGTAGAATAATCATGCTCCCAACGAACTCCTGGAATAAAAGTAACATGCTGACCCAGATTGATTTCGGACATAATATAGGCTGCATCGTACCTTTCATTTCCTGTATAATCATTGCCTCTGTTGGCAAATGGGTCTTCTTGTAATCCAGGAAACCCTCTAAACTGACAATTATCTACAGCGTTAATGAAGCGTTGCATATCGGAAAGACCTGGAGAAAAACCTATCGGAAACCCATCTCCCCCTTCACCAGTTAGAAAATTATCCCGGCTATACCCCGTATCGAAATAGTGAATAGGAATGTATGAGGAAATAGCATTCTCACTGTTAACTACCAGCTCATCAAATAGATTATATCCATTTATTGGACCTGTTTGGTCATAAATGCACCTCAACAACTCCCCTTCATCACCTGCTACTCCAGTTACCGGATCATAATCATCATAGGTCAAATATGCCCAGTTTCTACTTCTTCCCTGTTGGTCGTTACTTCGATCCAGCCATCTAACCTTTCCTCCTAGCTTAACATGACCATTAATCTGGTCATTTAGGTCAAATGGTAAAGTAAAATCTAATTGGGTTGTATAGTTAACTTCTTCTTGTCTTAAGCTACTCAAAGAAGTGGTCCCTAAAATAGTAGTAGTATCATTTGGAAGTACAAAGGGTAAAACACCAATGGGCTGTACACCTAGAGTATCGGAGGGCCACAATATAGTTTCGTTTTCCTGAATAAATTCACCTGTTTCGGATTCTATTCTGAAATCAGCATAATAATTTCTTGGGTTCTTGTTCAGTGAACTGGTACGAGAAATTCCTCCATCTATCCTGAGCCATCCAAAGTCCTGCTCTAAGCTTAATCCGGTTGTTAATATTTCAGTTGTACCTTCATTTATACTAAGACTGTTCCCTGCTCTACCTGTTAGATTAAAAATATTATTCGTCCGCACATGACCATCATTTTTTTGACGGTTATAAAAGAAATTACCAGTAATCTTACCATCCGGAAGCCGATAATCAAAAAGCATACTTCCACCTATCCTACTTCTCAAATTGAAGTATTCCTGTGCGTTTACTGATTCGATAAGAGCTCCATCTACTTCATCAGTTATGGAGTTTCTAAATTCGCCATAACTGGCATTCAACTGGTCTGCACTTCTATCAAACTGATCGGCACTAAAGGTTGCTATATACCCTAGTTTATTATCTAATAGCCGATCGCTAATTGTTCCAATTAACCTATAGTTTTGGTAATAGTCCTGAAGCTCAGTATAGCCCCCTTGTAACTGGGCACTCGATTCGAAACCTTCCGGAGCTTCACGTAATTTCAAGTCGACTGAGCCCGCAATGGCATCCCCATCCATATCTGGTGTAATAGCCTTTTTTACCTCGATACCATCCAACATAGTTGACGAAATAAGAGAAAGATCAACACTTCTGTCATCTGAACTTGTTGAAGGGATTCGCACCCCATTTACAGTAACTGTGCTAAACTTAGGAGATAGTCCTCGAATTAATACTTTGTTGGCCTCCCCTCCACTTCTCTGAATAGCAACCCCAGGAAGTCGTCCAATAGATTCTGCAGCATTTACATCCGGGATATCCTGGATTCTATCTTTAGATACTATATTTGAAATTGTATTTGATTGAAGCTGCTGGTTTATAGCAGCGACTTGCCCTCTGGCTTGAGCAGTAATAGTAACTTCTTCCCCTTGTACCCCCTCCCACTCTAGGGTTATGTCAATTTCTACCGTTTCTCCATCTCGAATTTCTAACTCTACTTCTTTTGTTTTAAATCCCAAATAAGAAACAACCAGTGTTTGAACCCCTGGGTCAATACCTCTTATGGTAAAAACTCCATCTACATCAGTAGCTGCTCCTTTTAGTGTACCTTTAATAAGCACACTTGCGCCGATCAATGCTTCGTTGGTACCAGCCTCTAAAACGGTTCCTCTTACACTTCCGTTAAAGCGTTTGTTTGAGTCATTTTCACGAAGCGCTTCCAGCTTTTCAGGATTAAAAAAAGAGCTTTCTAATGAATTTGAGAACCCAACCTGGATCGTTAAAACTGAGACGAGAAGTAGTGTAAAAAAAGAAGTCTTATTCATGCTTATCAAAAAGTTGGTCCAGGAGTACTGTTCACTAAGTTTTTTCCTAAAAGCTGGTTCGGATTCAACGTGATTCCTACCAATCAATAATTAGTAAATCAAATTGAACAAAGAGAGATTAATCAAATCAATTTATTAAATCAACCAAATTTTGTGGAAACGCTTCCTGTTTTTTAAATACTTCTTTTTTTAACTCATAAATGCTGTTTTACGATTGATAATTTTTCTCATTTTCTTTTGGGGGGATTCTTTTTTATTCTCAGCGGGCATATTTGCATTACTTATTAAACTTACTTTAGTAATTTGCTTACGGGTACTAATCTTACTTATACCAAGGCCTACAACTTTAGAATTGTATTCGAAACAGTTCGTTTATTTGGACCTATCTCAAGAGCCGATGTAGCACGGAGAACAAGCCTTACCGCACAAACGGTTTCAAATATAGTTACCCGTCTTCTAGATCAAAACTTTGTACAGGAAGGGAAAAAACTACAAAAAGAACGGGGCGCGCCCTCTACTACACTAGAAGTTAACCCAGAAGGAGCATATTCAGTTGGGCTGGATTTTAACCGTGATCATTTAACAGGGATTCTTGTTGACCTGGCTGGAACAGTTCGTACAAAAATATTTTATGAGGTTGACTCGCCAAGCCCTGAAGAGGCCATTAAACTTATGGTTTCTACTGTGCAGCAATTAACGGCTCCGGAAGAAGTTCAAAAAGCTTATTTCTGTGGAGTAGGAATTTGTTTACCTGGACCTCTAGAGATTAATAAAAAGAACGACGAGGTTAGTAATACCATCAACCCAAAGGCTTTTCCTAACTGGAAACATGTCCCAATTGGAGATATGTTAAAAGAGCATATCAATGCCCCTCTTTTTATTGACAATAATGCCTCGGCTGCAACCATTGGTGAGCGCTGGTATGGAGCAGGAAAAAATATCTCCAATTTTGTGTATGCCTTCTTTGGGGTTGGGCTTGGTGGAGGCCTGGTTTTGAACGGAAACATGTATGAAGGGCAAAACCAAAATGCCGGTGAATTTGGATATCTTCCTTTTTATGGAGAAAAGAGTCCGCTCAGCACTTCCAAACAACCACATGTTGGAGAACACTTTGATCTTAAGAAGCTGTACGCTTGGTTAAAGCAATTTGGAGTGAAGGCAAATAGACCTGAAGACCTGGGATATCTATACCATGAAAAAAATGTCCACTTTATGAAATGGTTGGAGCTTGCCAAGCAATTTCTGGCTGAAATATTCCTGATCGCTGAATATTTCATTGATATGGAAGTGGTTATTCTGGGGGGAAGGATTCCTACTGCGATTTTGGAAGATATTTCTAATGCCCTTCCGGAAATTCTAAGTACCTATCGCAAAGAGTTTAAGACATCGGCACCCATCTTTCAGTGTGGTACCGCAGGTGCTGATGCCGCCGCACTTGGAGCAGCTACCTTACCAATGTTTGATCTGTTTGCTGCACAAGCGGATGTTCTTATAAAGAACAATTCTAATGGCAACGGCTCATAATCTAACTGTCGGTCATCGTATCCTGAGGGATTAATACCTCGCCAAAGGAAATTTCCTGCCCCGCTAACACAAATGCTGTTGTCGGCATATCCTTAGTAAGTTTGAGCATATTCTCATAATACGAGGTGAAGTCTTCAGTCGGAGTAGCCATTCCCAGCATGATAAGGTCTGCTTCTTTTGATTCCTTTTTAAAGACCACAGGAAATCCTTCTCCATTAGACACAATTACATCGATGCTGGCATCAAACCGAATTTGATCTACAATATCCTTCATATTCGTTTTTATCTCATCAACGGCCTCCTGGTTCTCTACAATAATCTTCAGGTTGATTTCAGCATTTTTCCATGAGAGGCTGTTTTGAAGCATGTATACCAAAATCATCATTAGCCCTCCATTGCCTTTAAAACCTCCCCACCAAACATCAATGCGTTGCTTCTTTTTAGGCCTTCCATGCTCAGTTTTGTGGGATAGTTCTCCTCCATGAATAAGAACCACATTACGTTTCATTTCATAGAACTTCTGCACCATCCCACAATATTGTTCCCTGATATCCGGATTCTCACTCCCTCCCAAAACAATCGTATTAGGTATTAGCTTGCCCATTCCATAAGCTTCAACCAGTTTTACAGAGCCCTGGAACGGATCACTCGAAGAAACAACCCTGACGAGGGCACTAATAGCTCTCTTCTTTAAAAAACCGCCAATCTCATCTTCCATTCTCTCAAGACGGTGGTGAGGAATATTATCATCCGGAAATACGGTAGCAACCGTTAGTATCCCCCTGTTATGAGTGAGTGAATTTGCAAAATCGATCAGATACCATCTTTTTCTGGGGGAACCAGAGAGTACCAGTGGCCTTGGCCTCCATGTTTTTGGCTCATAGTCATCACTTATTTTAAGCAGTGCTTCACGAATTACCGCCATAATTAGCCCACTTTTTACATTCCCCCAAACCGACGTCAACTCCCTTCTTTCAAGCCAAGCAAAGATAATACCAACAAAAATAAGTGCTATTAGGGTGGCTGTAAGGTTAATGAGAAACATCACCGAAAAGCACGCCACAGCCCCCAGCAACGATATAGCCCAGTGTACTTTAAAAGTAGGGCGGAATGAAGGACTATCCAGTAATTTTTCGATGCCTGCTGCGAGGTTTATTACCCCATAGGTGGTAAGGAAAAACATGGATAAAACTGGAGCAATAAGATTTAAATCTCCAAACCAAACAGCTACGAGAGCTACTGCCATAGTGAAGATGGTACCTAAACGAGGCTCTTCGTCCTGTCCACTTCCTTTGCCTAACCAGGAAAGCCAGCCTGGTAAAATCTTATCCTTGGCAAGAGCCTGAAGTACTCTTGGTCCTCCCAAAATGCTCCCAACGGCACTGGATAGAGTGGCACCCCAAACTCCCAGCAAAATCGCATCTCCCCAAAAAGCCATCTTCCTCATTATCAGTGGGTCGGCAATCAAGTCTTCCGGGGTTGCACGAAAAGCTAGAATCAAAACCAGTCCAATATAAATCAGGTACCCCGTTCCAATAGCTGCGAACGTTCCCTTAGGGATGGAGTTCGTCGGATCTTTCAAATCACCAGACATATTTACACCAGCCATAATCCCGGTAACAGCAGGAAAAAAGACCGCAAATACAACCCAAAAGGGTTCTTTATTGCTCAAAATGGCTGAGCTTCCTTCAGAAGCTTCCGCGGGGCTCCCGAAAACCAACGACAAAAGCGAAATGGCGATCGCCAACATGATGATATACTGCACCCTTATTGCCGCTTTAGCTGAAATCAATGCAAGAGCAGTCACCCCTATAGTTGTAATTATACCTACCCAACGAACATCAAAAGCAGGGAATATGCTTACCACACTCTCTGCAAATCCTACCACATATAAAGCCACTGATAATGCCAAAGCTATGTATAGCGGGATTCCAATAGCTCCACCGGATTCAATTCCCAGTGAACGGCTAATCATGTAATAAGCCCCTCCTATCCTCACCTGTTGATCTGTGGCTATGGCTGCAACCGATAGACTTGTCAAAAAAGTAATAGAGGTGGCCAGGGTCACTATGATGAGACTATTAATGAGGCCTACGTTCCCAACAACCCATCCAAACCGGAGGTACATAATCACACCCAGGATGGTTAAAATAGAAGGGGTAAATACTCCTGCAAATGTACCAAGCCCACCTTCCTTGGCCTTTATGGTCTCCTGTACATTGCCAAATTTTTGCTTTCCCAAAAAATCAGACGCGTTATTTGTTCGTGCAAATGATACTAATGGTTAGAGTCTGCAACAAGGTGAGAATTTTTATCTTTTTTTAAAAAAGAGAAATGGGTTATCCTGTGGTATCGGAAAACCCCTTCCATGCAAAAAAACCTCTTCAGCTATGTTAAAAAAGGCTATTCTATTCCTATTCATCGCTTTGATTTCTACGTTCAGCTTAGCCGCTGAGCTGCATACGTTTAAAGTACTTGTTTTTTCAAAAACAGCTGGATTTAGGCACAGTTCTATTGATGAGGGCATTGCCGCCATTCAACAATTAGGTATAGACAACAACTTCGAAGTAGACGCAACGGAGGACGCCTCCGTCTTCACTTTCGCAAATCTATCCCAATATGATGCCGTCATTTTCTTAAGTACTACCGGAGACATTTTAAACCAAACCCAACAGGAAGCCTTTGAACAATACATTCAAAGTGGAGGTGGTTTTGTCGGTATCCATGCTGCTTCTGATACTGAATATAGTTGGCCCTGGTATGGTGGATTAGTAGGCGCTTATTTTGCAAGTCATCCTCCCGGAACTACCGAAGCAACCATAGAAGTAGCCGACAAACTCCATCCTTCTACCGAAGGATTGCCGGAGTACTGGGTACGTACCGACGAGTGGTACAATTTCCAGGACAACCCTCGAGGAGATGTTCATGTGCTGGCTACCCTTGATGAAGACTCTTATGTCGGGGGCACAATGGGGTATGATCATCCCATCGCATGGATGCATGATTACGATGGCGGGCGGGCCTGGTATACTGCAGGCGGACACACTGAAGAAAGTTATTCTGAACCATTATTCATGGAACATATTCTTGGAGGGATTTTATATGCCAGTGGAGATGTAAGTGGAACTTTCGATGCTTCTTCGGAAGACAAATATCAGGTCACCGTTATCGATAACAACCCGGTAAACCCTATGGCACTGGCTGTTCTTCCCAATCTTGATGTGTTGTACATAGAGCGAGGAGGTACCCTCAAACTGCGAGATGTAGAAACGGGCATTATTGAAACGGCAGGTTCCTTAAGCGTTGATTCTGGTCGGGAAGATGGATTGATCGGAATCGTTCTTGACCCTGATTTTGAAACCAATTCCTGGGTATATCTTTTCTACTCCCCTTCTTCAGAAGTACTACAACGAGTTTCCAGGTTTGATTTTGTTGATGGTGAAATTGACCTGTCCAGTGAAAAGATTATGCTCACCATTCCTGTACAGAGGGACCAATGCTGTCATTCTGGAGGAGATATGGAATTCGACAATGAGGGTAACCTGTTCATCACTACTGGCGATAATGTGAACCCTTTCGAATCTAATGGATACACACCCATCGATGAGCAAACCGGTCGTGCTGCCTGGGATGCACAGGGAACATCTGCAAACACAAACGATCTTAGAGGGAAAATCCTAAGAATTCATCCCGAAGATGATGGAACATATACCATCCCTGACGAAAACCTGTTTGCAGAACCTGAGGACGGGCTTCCTGAAATTTATGTAATGGGAACCCGAAACCCTTTCCGAATTGCGGTAAATAAAGCAACCGGGGAACTGGTTTGGGGAGATGTCGGACCAGATGCCGGGGGAGACAGCGGAACGAGAGGTCCACGAGGCTATGATGAATTCAACAAAACTTCAACCGCAGGTAATTTTGGATGGCCTTACTGTATAGCCGATAACCAGGCCTATGTGGATTATAATTTTGCCACAGAAACTTCTGGCAGCGCCTTCGATTGTTCGAACCTGGTAAACGATTCCCCAAATAATACCGGAGCAACTAACCTACCTCCCGCTCAACCTGCCTGGTTGTACTATCCCTATGGAGACTCCGACGAATGGCCCGAGCTAGGATCAGAGAATGCCCGGACTGCTATTGGTGGAGCCTATTACTTTTATGATGATTCCAACGTCGAAACAGGGAGTTTTCCTCAATATTATGATAGCACCTTATTCATTTTGGAGTGGACAAGAAACTGGATCAAAGAGGTTCGGCTGGATGAAAATGGAAACGTGCTTCAAATCAATCCTTTCCTTGATGGACTTACCCTGAACCGTCCCATCGATATGGATTTTGGGCCTGACGGTGCCATGTACATCATTGAATGGGGCACCGGATTTGGCGGTGGAAATGCAGACGCTCGAATTATTAAAATTGAGTATGTAGAGAATCTAGCAAACCGAACACCATTTGCAATTGCAACGGCTTCGGTTACTAGTGGCCCGGCTCCGCTGGAAGTAGACTTCTTCGGTTCGGACTCACGCGATCCCGATAATGACGTACTCACCTATGCCTGGGACTTTGATGAAGATGATATTGTAGATGCTACCACAGCAAACGCTTCATTTACTTATGCTGATACTGGGGCATACATAGCTACACTTACTGTTACCGATCCTGACAGTGCATTCGCTATTGCACAGGTGAATATCGTAGTTGGTAACTCGGCACCTGAGGTTTCCATTGACCTCCCTTTGAATGGAGGTTTTTATGAGGATGGGGATCTTATTTACTACTCGATTTCTGTGACCGACCCTGAACAAGGATCTACAGGAAATGGCATCAGTTGTGATGATGTAATTGCTGAGCCATTAATAGGTCACGATGACCATGCCCATGGTGCAGAAGAACTACTTTATGGATGTACAGGGGAATTCATAACGGTTCCCCATGGCGATGGTCCTGATAACGTATTCTATGTATTGAGAGCGGAATACACAGATGATGGAGGCGGTGTTGGAGCTCCCATTACCAGTAGTACAACGGCGATCTTAAATCAAAAACTGAAGCAAGCTCAACATGCTCATGAGTTCTTTGACCTACAAACCGAGAATACCGGAGACTTTTTAGGCGGAGGATTAAATGTTGGTTTTGTAAATCATGGTTCATACCTGAGGTTCGGCCCAATGAATTTTGAGAATATCGAATACTTTACCGCTCGATATGCTACACAACAAAACCCTGCCACAATAGAACTAAGGCTCGACAGCCCTACAGGTGAGTTAATTGCCAGTACTCAAACCTCGATAACTGGTGGCTGGCAAACCTATGATTACTTCACCTCCAAATTAGACGCGCCTGAAGGTACTCATGAAGATGTATACATTGTGTTTTCTAACCCAGGACAGCAGGGTATTGGAAACCTGAACTTTTTTGAATTTTTTGGGAAGGGAGCCGCAAGAGAGAATCCAGATTCTCTAAAAGGGATTGCTGCAACTTACTATTCCAACCCTGACTTCACCGGCACCAGCGTTGTACGACAGGAACCTATGATTGCATGGAATTGGGGAAGCGGAAGCCCGGTTGAAGGAATCCCTTCTGATAATTTTAGTGTTCGTTGGGAAGGTCAGTTTGTAGCACCTACAACCGGACAATATCGAATTAGTACGGAAGAAACGAATGGAGATACTGAAGTATGGATTGATGGAGAACGTCGAATTTACTCTTTCTTTACAAGCTATTCTATGGATTTGGTAGAAGGTGAAGCTCACGACATCATCGTTGAATACGTTCACGAAACCGGCACCGCTTCCAGCTTCCTGAAATGGTCAGGCCCTAATGACGAAAATGTCATCCATTCTGATTACCTGATTCCAAATATGGAAGTTCTTCAAGTCTCTAATGAGATAGAAACTGAACGTCCAAAAGATTTCCAGCTTTTCCAAAATTACCCAAACCCTTTTAATCCAAGCACCAACATCCAGTTCAATCTTCCTACTGCAGGTAAGGTTCGGTTGGAAGTATTCAACCTGTTGGGTCAAAATGTACAGGTATTAGTGGATGAGGTTCGAAATGAAGGGGTTCACTCAGTTACTTTCGATGCTTCTGCTCTATCCAGTGGGGTGTACTTCTACCAGTTAGAGTTTGATGGACAGGTACTTTCGAAAAGAATGATTTTGCTAAAATAAATTGATGGTTATTTAATTCTTTACCCATACTTAATGCCTTATTTTTTATATAAGAGCACTAACTCTACCAGTGCTCTTTTTTCTCTCCTCCTGGTTTTGTTGATCGTACATCAACCGATAAAAGCTCAGCAAGTAACCGTAGGAGCTGGCAGTTATACAACCTCACTACCAGCTAATGTAGACCCACCGCAAGATGTAAGCGGAACCAATATTTCTCCAAGAACAGCGGATGGATTTAATCAACCCATACAGACGAATGACTTTTGGAGTAGCCTGATCTTTCCATTTTTTGGAGATGCACATTCTCCTACACTATATGCTCATCCACTCCTGGTAGATGCGAGTAATGATGGATTACAAATTGGTTATACCACCGACCCGGTTTTTGCTGCTCAGGATTATTTATATCCGTTTTCTGCTCAATTGACCGTATCAGTAGAAGGGCTTGATGCTTCTGAAACCGTCCCTGTTAGCTATACCGACTGGACCGTTACCGCGCAATGGAAGGACGGAGCAAAAGAACTAACAGCTACATTCGGCCACGGTTTACCTTTCGTTTATTTTGATATAACAGGTGGAAATGCCAGCATTACGACCACCTCTACCCCAACCATCTGGTTTAATGAAGGGGAAGTTCTTGGAGTCACTATCAACGGAAAGCACTACGGAATCTTTGCTCCTACTGGTTCTTCATGGAGTGGTACCAGTACCTTTACCTCCGATCTGAATAGCAAAACTTATTTATCAGTTGCCCTCTTGCCGGATAATTCTGAAGAAACATTGGAGTATTTCAGAGCCAGGGCCTATGCCTTTGTAACGAATAGCATCATTGAATGGGAATACAACGAAAGTACAGCACAACTGGAAAGCAGTTATTCTTATGAAACAGCTTTGATGGATTCTGCGGATGGAAATATTGATGAGACTTTAACCGCACTGTATCGTCATCAATGGTTGCACGTAAATGAAGCGGTCACTTCCTATTCTTACGAATCACCACGGGGAGAAATGAAGCTCTTCGAGGGAAATACCTTTACCACTACCCTCCCTTTCCAGGGAGTGCTCCCGGCCCTGCCAGCCGAAGGTGATTATAACCCAATCATACTACTGGAGCTGGTTCAGGAGGTAGCAGAGGAAACCCTGGAGGTTCAGCCTACTTACGAAAATGGTAAAGCAATGGCTCGTTTTGCCAACCTGGTTCATATTGCGGAACAATTGGGAGCCACAACAGAAAGAGATTATTTCCTGGCTCAATTAAAAGCTCGTTTGGAAGAGTGGTTTACAGCCGGTGGCGACCAGGAGTACTATTATAATGAAGAATGGACAGTACTAACCGGGTACCCCTCAGGCTTTGGAGCTGACCGTGAGATCAATGATCATCATTTCCATTCCAGCTATGCGATAGCTAGTGCTGCAACCATTGCCAATTATGATTCAGCCTGGGCCTCTCAGGATCAATGGGGTGGTATGGTAAACCTCTTAATCAAAGACGCCAATAATTGGGATCGGACCGATGAGATGTTCCCATTCCTGCGATCTCATGATATCTATGCCGGACATTCCTGGGCAGCAGGCCACGGTGCCTTTGGAGATGGGAATAACCAGGAGTCCAGTTCAGAATCTATGAACTTTGCTTCCGCTGTTGTCCTTTGGGGGGAAGCCACGGGCCAGGAAGAGATTCGAGATCTTGGCATTTTCTTATACGCCACCGAAACGACCGCTGTGGAACAGTATTGGTTTGATGTAGATGAAGAGGTGTTCCCTGAAAACTATCCATATGTAGCCATTGGAATGGTTTGGGGAGGAAAAGGAGTCCATTCAACCTGGTTTGGAGCAGATCCGGAATTTATTCGTGGGATCAATTTATTGCCAATTACCAGTGGGTCCCTGTATTTAGGCAGGCATCCTGATTATATCATCAAAAACTATGACCAATTGGTAGAACTACGGAGTGGTCAGCCAACTGTATGGAAGGATATCTTCTGGCAATATCTGGCTCTTTCAGATCCGGATCAGGCCTTAAGCCATTACTTCGCTGACCCAAACTATGAACCTTTTGACGGTGAATCCCGGGCGCATACTATGCACTGGTTGTACAATATGAAGAAAATGGGGCGGGTAGATACTACTACCTCTGCTGACATCCCTACTTATGCGGTCTTCACAAATGGAGAGGATAAAACCTATATAGCCTATAACGCGGGATCAACCGAGCGTGTAGTTAACTTTTCAGACGGATACTCCATGTCTGTTCCTTCCCGGAGTATGACCAGTGAGTCAACCGCTGAGAGCAATCCGGATGCACCGGTAGCTATACTCATTACTGATAAAACCACTGGCAAATCTCCACTTACTATTCACTTTGACGGGGGTAATAGTTTTGATCGAAATGATCTGGAAATTAGTTATTCATGGCTGATTTTTGATGGACCAGGAGTGAGTAGTACTTCGGATACCTCTTTTACATTCACCGAGGTTGGAGAGTATTGGGTAAAACTAGATATCGAGAACTCTTTGGGGTTTACGGCAAGTGATAGCGTACGTATTGAAGTACTTCCAAATGGAACACCCTTTGCAGGTAATCCAATCGTTATACCAGGAATAATTGAAGCAGAAGATTATGACCTGGGTGGAGAGGGTATCGCCTATCATGATACAGAGTCTGCAAATATCGGTATTGCTTACCGGCCAGAAGAGGGCGTTGACCTGACTGCTGCGAATGATGGAGGTTTTGCTGTATACTGGATTGTTGCTGGGGAATGGATTGAATATACCTTTGAAGTAGAAGAGGCCGGAGCCTATACTTTCAGCCCTTATGTCACCTCTGTTCCCGGATTTGGGAATTTCCGAATGTATATAGATAATGTTGATGTTAGCGGACACAAGAATGTTACCAGCACCGGTGGTTGGGAAAGCTGGACCCCAATCCATATTGAAGGAATAGAGCTGGAAGCGGGAGTACACCGAATGCGCTTCGAATTTGATTCCGATACCGATAAACAAGGTTGGTTATTCAGCATGAACTACATCGACGTTCAAAAAACGACCACCGTTGGAATTGATGATGAAGGGAATAAACCGGGTGAATTCTCACTATCTCAGAATTACCCAAACCCATTCAACCCAAGTACTCAAATTTCATTTAACCTTCCGAAAACGGGTCATACTCAACTCCGAGTTTTTAACGTAACCGGACAACTGGTACAGCAACTTGTTGATCAGACCATGAATCAAGGCCAGCATTCCATCACTTTTGATGCTTCTGCACTATCCAGTGGGGTGTACTTTTACCAGTTAGAGTTTAATGGACAGGTACTTTCGAATAAGATGGTGTTGATGAAATAACGACCAGTTCAATTTGAATTCTTATTAAACAACGTCTTCAAGTTTGCAACATTACTACCGTTAAATAGCAGGTAAACAGATCCAGCCAGCATCATAATTGCCGGGAAGGTACCTGGATAAGAATCGCCAGTTGCTATATGCACAAAGACGATTGCTATAATGAAATTGAATATCATAATAGCTCCAGCTGCACGAACACCTACTCCCAGGATGAATAAAGCACCACAAATGAACTGGGCATAAACCGAAAGTACTGCTGAAGCTAGGGGAAAGGGAAATCCAAATTGAGTTAAGAAATCTGAGAACTCGAGCATTCTATCCCAGGAAAACACATTGTCCTGGGTACCATAGATCAGATGGAAGCCAATGGATAATCGGATGAATACTTCACCTAAGCCTGAGTGTTTTTTTAGGTACCCGGTTGTTTTGTTTAAGAAACTGCTATTTACCATAACCTTTGCTTGCGAGAATTTGATTAACCATTTCAATAACGCTAAAAAACACCAAACAGCAAATTCATCAATAAAAGTAATACCGAAACAAAAAAAGCCACTCCTAAACAGAGCGGCTTTTAATACCTGTGGGCCCAGAGGGACTTGAACCCCCGACCAATCGATTATGAGTCGACTGCTCTAACCAACTGAGCTATGGGCCCTTTTTTGCAAAGGCTGCAAAGTTAAGACCTTTCCCCTCTTTTTGAAAGCAATTTTTACTTCAAAAAGCAGCTTAATTACCGAGCAGTTCTTTTTTGATCTTTGGTTTGGATTTTCCAGGCGGTAAAGATCTCCCGGCTACATAGATATTCCCCTCTTCATCCGTAAATCCTACATCACCGCTATCATAGGTTTGAGGGAAGCACGAAGTTTTTGAATAAATATAAATAGGCGTGGGATGTTCCTGTGTACCACTGCAAGTAAGCTCCACTCCTTCAATGGCTTTACCGTTGCAAAGATTTTCCAACTCAAAAGGAAGTACCGTACTTCTTCGCTTATGACAAGATATCAAGCCACCGGCTTCCGTTTGCCCATATCCCTGGTACATGGAGCTACAGTGAGGAGAAAGCTTGGCATACTCTTCAAATTTGATGGGATACCCTCCATAAGCCACATTATTTACAAACCAGTCTTCATCATACAATGCCCGGAGTACAGCTGGAACAGTAAATAGATAATCCGGGGAAATATCCTGCACCGTTTTAATCCAGAGATTATGCTCTCCTTTTCTGGTAGTGATGAAGAAGTAATCACACTCTACCGACTCACACATGAGCATCCAGGATAACCCAGCAACATGCCAGGGCATAGCCATCAATAGTACAAGGTGCTGAGGCTCTACTTCAAATGCTGAAGCTGAGTATCTCGCATTCTCTTCGAGTTTATCGAGCGTATTCCAAATGCATTTCGGTTGTTGGGTAGTACCACTGGAGAATAAGCCGACATACTTATCCCCTGAAGGTGGGGCTGGAATATCCAGACTCATCCCCAAGAGTTTTGGCGGGATTAGTAACTGCGACTTCTTTGAACTCCTGATTCTTCTAACAATATCTTTCCCGGACCCTTCTAATGATGTTATCTCATAGTCCATATCTGATTGATTTCAGTAAACAATACATCTCGTTCTTCAAAACAGTGTAAAAGAAGTGTTAACTTTGGTGTTAAATTTAATTTCTCCAACAAACAACGATGCTCACTAAACGAATCATTCCTTGCCTCGATATCAAAGATGGCCGTACGGTTAAAGGAGTCAATTTTCTTGGATTAAGAGATGCCGGAGATCCCGTTGAACTTGCTCAGCGATATTCAGAAGAAGGTGCAGATGAACTGGTATTCCTCGATATCACTGCTACCCTGGAAAAGAGACGGACCCTGGTTGAACTGGTGACACGCATCGCACAAAAAATTAATATTCCCTTCACTGTAGGTGGAGGAATTAAAACCGTGGATGAAATTGAAGAACTTCTTAAAGCTGGGGCAGATAAAGTCTCTCTGAATAGTAGCATCGTAAAAGACCCGGACTTGATTAACAGGGCATCGGAAGCATTCGGAGCACAAGCCATTGTTGCTGCAGTCGATGCTAAAAACATGGGGAACAACTGGAATGTATTCATCAAAGGAGGCACTGAGGATACCGGGATGGATGCCCTGGAATGGATGAAAGAAGTAGAAGTTCGGGGAGCAGGTGAAATCCTTTTAACAAGCATGGACCGGGATGGAACTAAATCCGGATTTGATCTTGAATTATTATCCAGAGTAAATGACCTGGTCCGTATCCCTGTAATTGCCAGTGGTGGTGCCGGCACCATTCAGCATTGTGTGGATGCCATTTCCATTTCTAACTCAGATGCGGTACTTGCCGCAAGTATCTTTCATTTCAAGGAAATAGAAATCTCCGACCTCAAAGAAGAAATGGCAGAACAAGGAATTCCCGTTCGTGTTTGATTTCCTCTTTACAGAAACGATCTGTCCTTAAGTCATCTCGGGGATCCGGGATCTGAACTAGCTCCTTCGTCATCCCGCACTTGATGCGGGATCTGAACGAGCTACCCCTTCAATGTTGGATACAAATCCATAAACTCAGGATTAATCGACCTAATCAAATCCAGTTTCCATTTCTTTTTCCACCTCTTTATTAGTTTCTCTCTGGCGATCGCATCTGAAATAGATTGATGTTCTTCAGCATAAAGAAGTATGGTAAGCTTGTATTTTGAGGTAAATTTCGAACCATTTCTAGTTTTATGCTGCCATATCCTCGCAGGTAAGTTGCCGGTTACTCCAGTATAGAATACGGTTCTTGGGATATTGCTCATTATGTACACATAAGCTTTGCTCATGTTTGTAAGACCTGAAAGAGGACTTATCCTTACAGATCCCGCATCAAGTGCGGGATGACCAAGGGATGGTTCAAAAAAATCTAAATTTTATTTATTTAGGCTATTAATTTTAAAAACCTAAATAAATAATAGCGCACTAATCTACCCGAAAGCGCTTTTCCAAATTGGATTTGAAAATCACCTCTTTCTCTCTTTTCTGGAAGGCCTCAGAAGATTACTTAAAATCCTTATTTATTTAGTTTAAAGAGCGATTTCAATACACCCCTCGAGTTTGACATCCTGACTTTTTTTATGCTTTTTGGAAGTTCTCACTCTCGAAAAAGTAAGTTTCACGCAATGAAGGATCAGAAAAAATTTAGGTATACAGGAGCAGAGAAATCGGCCTGCGGAGTTGGGTTTGTTGTGAGCCGGCACCAGGAATATAGTAACAGCCATTTACTCCAGGGGCTCCATGCACTGCGCTGTGTAGAACACCGGGGTGCTTGTGCCGCAGACGGTTTAACCGGAGATGGTGCCGGGATTATGACCGACATCCCTTTTGATATGCTTGGCTACGAGCAGGATGCGGTCGCAGTCGCTACCCTCTTCTTATCAAAAGATAAATCCCGCCAGCAAAAAGCTCTTAAGGTTTTTGAAAACACCTTTGCCCTGTTTGGACTGGATGTTTTAGAATACAGAGATGTACCCGTAAACAGTGAGGTACTGGGAGAAGACGCCACACTTAGTGTTCCTGATATCCTTCATGCGGTTATCAAACGTCCTGTACGTGCTAAAACCATGCTCTCTTTTGATAAGAGATTGTATACCGCCAAGCAGCTTACCAAATCAAAGCTATTGAATGAAAAACTGGAAGACGCTTTATACTTTACTTCTCTCTCTGCCAAGACCATTATATATAAGGCACTCACACAGTCTTACGCGTTGGAGGAATTCTACCTGGATTTAAAGAATCCAACCTATACCACCCGGTTTTGTCTCTTCCATCGACGATTTAGCACTAACACTACTACTTCATGGGATAAGGCTCAGCCTTTCCGATTAATTGGTCATAATGGTGAGATCAATACGATAGCAGGAAATCGCTCCTGGGCGAAGTCTCGTGAAAAAATGATTGGAGCCGAAAAGAATGAGTTGCTTACCCGGAATGGCATCAGCGATTCAGGAAGCCTAAACGAGATGGTAGAAGCGCTGCGATATCGTAGCAGTATTCCAAATGTGGAAGATATCCTGGCTATTTGTATGCCTCCTGCCACCGAAGGCAATAAGTTCTACAAATTCTGGAGTCGTGCCATGGAGCCCTGGGATGGTCCTGCGCTCATCACCTATGCCAATGGATATACAATTGGAGCACGACTAGATCGAAATGGATTCCGCCCTTGTCGCTGGACACGAACAGCCGATCATTTTTACCTCTCTTCAGAAGCTGGCACCTTTGATATTGATGAAGGAATTATTGAAGGAAAAGGAACTCTGTATGCCGGACGTGGTGTAACCGTTGACCTGGCTTCAGGGAAGGTGCTTTTCCGTGACCCAAGCCACTCCCGCGAAAACCATGACGCTCCATTCGATGCACGCGTAGAGCTCATCCCCGAAAAAGTTGGCGATATCAAAGAACGCTTTGAGGATAAGAAACCTTTCTTCTCCTGTACCGATGAAGAGCTTTCTAAAATCATCTATCCGATGGCTGAGAAGGGTAAAGAGCCTATCGGCTCTATGGGAGATACCGCTCGATTAGCTGTTCTTTCGACGGAACCTCGCCCCTTCTTCGATTTCTTCTTCCAGAATTTCTCTCAGGTAACCAATCCACCGTTGGATTATATAAGAGAAAAGGTAGTCACCGATTTGACCGTGTACCTGGGCAAGAAACCTAACATCTTTGAACCTAAAGAGCTCATACCTCCTGCTCCGGCTTATGAAATCAAAAGCCCGTTCCTGAGCCTTGCTCAAATGGACTATGTGTACTCGTGTATTAAGAACAGAACCGAGCAAGATCGTGTCGTACCGTTTGTGATTGATACTACCTTTAAAAGAACGCATGGAGTAGTAGGCTTCAAAGCACGGCTTACTAAAATTGGTGAGGAAGCCATTCAGGCAGTTCGCGACGGCTATACTATTTTAATTTTGAGTGACCGATCTGCTAATCTGGACCAGACACCGCTCCCAAGTTTACTCACGCTTCGCAAAGTAGTAAACTCTTTAAATGATGAAGGGCTTAAACTAAATGCAGCCGTAATTGTTGATACCGGCGAAGTAAAAAGCACGCATCATGCCTCAGCACTTATTGGATTTGGAGCTCAGGCAGTATGCCCCTACCTGGCCCTCGATATTGCCCGAAACGACCCAGCAAGAGCTCTCAAAAACCTCGATCCTGATACGAAAGAACGAAATCTTTTAAAGGCGATGGAGAACGGATTGCTGAAGGTGATGGCAAAATCTGGCATCTCGGTGGTACGAAGTTACCAGAGTGCAAAGCTGTTTTCTGCGCTTGGACTTGGAAAGGGAGTGATCAACGAGTATTTCCCGGGCATTCAAAGCCCCATAGGCGGCCTGGAGATTGACCAAATTGCAGAGATGGTACTGGAACGAACTCGTGATTTGACGGAAGAATCTTTGGCGGCTTTTAAGCCCATCAAAAGTTACCAGTATAAAGAGCATACGCGTGGAACCGTTGGTGAAAAACATTCCATGACTAATACCCGCTCCAAAATCATCCACGACCTGGTACAGCAACAGGGACTGGAGCTTAACGATATGGAGCTTTATGACGAGTATCTCAAACTCGGACTTGAAGATGAGCCGGTTGCATTACGGCATCTGTTTAACACTAAAAAAGCGGAAACTCCAGTCTCATTAGCAAAGGTTAAAGAAGCTGACCACATCCTTAAGACTTTCGGCTCCGGGGCAATGTCTTTTGGAGCTATCAGCGCTGAATCACAGCGGGATATCTTCCTTGCTATGAAGGAAATTGGCGGAAGATGTAATAGCGGTGAGGGGGGCGAGAACCCCTACTATTTTAAAGAAGGAATAGGAGCATCTGTCAAGCAAATTGCTTCTGGTAGATTTGGAGTCACGGCTGAATACCTGGTTTCAGGAGAAGAAATCCAGATTAAAGTATGCCAGGGAGCCAAGCCTGGAGAAGGTGGCCAGCTCATGGGTATTAAAGTGGATGAAGATATTGCCAAAGCTCGTTTTGCTAACCCGGGCTTCGATCTAATCTCCCCTCCTCCCCTGCACGATATTTATAGTATTGAAGATCTAAAGCAGTTAATTAACGACCTCAAGCAAATCCACCCTGAAGGAAAAGTGAGCGTAAAGCTTGTAGCCGGTGAGAATATCGGAACTATTGCTGTTGGAGTCGCTAAAGCGGGTGCTGATTCAATCCAGGTATCGGGTGGAGAAGGCGGAACGGGAGCTGCATCCCTCAGCTCGATGAAACATGCCGGATTACCATGGGAGATAGGATTGCTGGAAGTTCACCAGGCTCTGGTTGAGAATAATCTTCGCGATCATGTGGTACTAAGAACTGATGGAGGTCTTTCGTGTGGAAAGGATATCGTCATTGGTTCTATCCTGGGTGCCGAGGAATTCGATTTCGGAAAATTCCTCCTTATTGCAGAAGGCTGTGTAATGGCACGAATCTGTGAGAAGAATACCTGCCCTCGAGGAATTGCTACACACGATCCGAAATTCAAGGCCAAATATGTGGGTCATAAAGATCACATCGTAAAAGGCCTTAACTACATCGCAGAAGATGTACGACGAATCCTTGCCTCAATGGGCAAAACTTCTCTTGATGAGATTTGTGGAGATACCGACCTACTTACCATCAATGGTACTCACCTGGAACTCATCAATACACTAAACCTTGATCTTGGCTTTTTCCTGAATGCACCAGCCTATAAGAAGGAAGTTTCTTTGGAAGGACTTTCGGAACCTATCAGCGCTTTAAATGCGGAAGTACTTACTGACCTGGAAGATGCTATTGAACAGAATGAGGACGCTGAAAAACAGTATAAGATCATCAATACCGACCGGTCGGCTCTGGCTACCCTATTTGGTCATATGGCAAAACGTCAAAGTGTGACTCGATTAGCGGGTATTAAAGGTGAAGAAACCCCGATTAAGCCTTATACCGGGAAAATCAAACTCGGTTTTGAAGGAAGTGCTGGTCAAAGCTTTGGAGTATTCCAAACTAAAGAAGTTGATATACGACTGGTTGGTGAGGCTAATGACTCAGTATGTAAGTCGATGCATGGTGGAAAGACGGTAATTGTTCCTCCTTCCAATGCGAATTATAATCCTGAAGACAATGCCATCATTGGGAATTGTGCATTGTACGGAGCTACAGGTGGAACTTTATATGTTCATGGTCAGGCTGGTGACCGTTTCGCTGTTCGAAATAGTGGAGCTACAGCTGTGGTAGAAGGAACCGGTCTTCATGCCTGTGAATACATGACCAATGGGACTGTTGTAATTCTTGGGGCTACTTCCGATAATATCGGAGCTGGTATGACCGGAGGGATTTTATATATGTATGAGAATCCCGGTTCTAAAATTAACAAAGACTATATCGCTGAGGATAGTATTTCAAAAGCAGATCTGTTCCATTTGAAATCAATCCTCGAGGACTATGCAATGGAAACAGGATCGTCCAAAGCGACCTATCTCCTTTCAGATTGGGATAATGCTTCTTCTGAGATTAGGAAATTTGTTCCTTTATCGATGGTTGGTGAAAAAGCTCCTAAAAAAGGAGCTGTAAAAGGATCACCATTATAGGAAACAGCGCGTTAGCGTAGCTGACCTCGCCCTGGCAGAGCCTTGCCGTTGTGTAAGCAGTGGCAACTTTGCCCGGGTTATTAATTTATCTCTTCTTATGTCCTTTTGAGCGACCAAAAGGACGAAAAGTCGCCGGAAAACATGTAGATTTCGTTTTGACTGGATGCTGAAAATCTTACCTGCTCACGGTTCTACTTTACCTCCTGATCCTTCATACCCATGTTTCCCGGAATTTAATTGGGATACCTTAGCTACTTACCAACCAAAAAATGGCCTTGGAAATTTGAAAGAAAAAAGTGAATAGAAGTGCCTGTGTGCACAAAGTGCGAATAAATCCGTTCAGGTCATTAATTAATAATTTGACCAGGCAGAAAGAAGACCTTCGGATTTATTCAGCAGGAACTTCATGAACGCCTTTCAAATTTCTCAGCCTTGATTTTTTGGTACTTTTGCATCAAGGCAAAAGTACACCCTACCTAATATTAAATTTCCCGGAATCTTTGATTCGTACATTTAAAATGGAGAACTTTGCCCCGCAATTTAAGCTAGCTAATACATCGGATGGGCATAAACAAACCACTTACTGATAAAGACCTTGAGTTTCTGAGAGAACTGGAAGACCTGCTTTACGAGCGAAAGGATGAGATGCCAAAAGGCTCCTATACCACTACCATGTTCCGTAAGGGTTTGGATAAAATCGCCCAAAAAGTAGGGGAAGAAGCAGTAGAAACCGTTATTGCCTCAAAAAACAAAGGGAAGAAAGAGACCATTGAAGAAGCTTCTGACCTCCTGTTCCACCTCATGCTCCTTCTCGCTCAAAAACAAATTCCACTCCACAAAGTAGTCAAAACCCTTCGCAAGCGGCACGAAAAAGGGAATCATAAGCATATAGGGGAGTAAATTACTCTTTCATCATTCTTATGTCCTTTTGAGCGACCAAAAGAACGAAAAGTCGCCGGAAAACATGTAGATTTCATTTTTACTGAGCGTTGAAATTCTTACCTGCTCACGGTTCTTCCTCCCTCCTGATCCTGCATACCCATGTTTCCCGGAGATTGATTAGGATGCCTTAGCTACTAACCAGCCAAACCGGCCTTGGAAATTTGAAAGGGAAAAGTGAATAGAAGAACCTGTGTGCACGAAGTGCGAATAAATCCACTCAGGTCATTAGTGTAAAAACTTTTTGGTGAGATCGAAGACCTTCGGGTTTATTCAGCAGGTGCTTCATGAACGCCTTTCAAATTTCTCAGCCTCGACCTTTTGGTACTGGCGCCTGTCCCATTGAAAAACGGGGGATCAAGCCAAAAGTACAGAGAGTCTTACCTTGTTTTTATCTACTTTTCCAGCCAAAACTTTTCATTTGAATAAGAATTTCTCCAAAACCCTCTACGGCACTCTCCCCGATGGCACTCCCATCCACCAATTCACCCTGACCAATAAAAACGGTGTTGAATTAAGAGCCATAGAATATGGCGGCATCATCACTCATCTCTTTGTTCCGGATAAGAACGGAGTATTCGAAGACATCGTCCTTGGACACGATTCACTTGAAGACTACCTAAACTCCAGCTACTTCCTTGGAGCACTAATCGGTCGTTATGGAAACCGGATTGGAGGTGCTTCTTTTGAATTAGATGGAATCACGTACCAGCTCGATAAAAACGATGGAGAAAATAGCCTGCACGGAGGTAAGGGATACCACACCGTAGTGTGGAAAGGAAAAGAAATACCCTCAGAAAGAGGAATCTCTCTCGAACTCACCTATACCAGCCCGGATGGAGAAGAAGGATTCCCAGGCACCCTTTCCATCGTTGTCACCTATACCCTCACTGAGGACAATGCCCTTGAAATAAAGTATAAAGCTGCCACCGATAAGAAAACCATCGTTAACCTTACGCAACACAGCTACTTTAATTTATCGGGAATTAAGGAAGATATCCTGGGACATACCTTAAGTATGGATGCAGATCGTTATGTAGAAATCAGGGAAAGTGCCATTCCAACTGGCAGACTGGTTCTAGTCTCAAACTCTCCCTTTGATTTTAACTCTCCTAAAGAAATTGGTAAACACATCGAAGGCAATCACCCTCAGCTACAACTAGCCGGAGGCTTTGACTTTACCTGGGTACTCAATAATCCTGGAAATATAAACCAGCAAGCGGCTGTACTATCTCACCAAAAATCCGGGCGAGTGTTGGAAGTCTTTACTACCGAACCTGGTATTCAATTCTATTCTGGAAATGCATTAGCCAACACCCCTCCAGGTAAGAAAGACAAATCAAATAGCAGACGCATGGGCCTTTGCCTGGAAACTCAGCACTTCCCCGATTCCCCCAACCAACCAAATTTTCCTTCTGTAGAGCTGGATATTGGCGAAATTTACGAAACAACCACGATCTATAAATTTTCACTAAATAAGTAATGTCTCCTTTTTCAGAGGATGTTTGTTATTAGGTAAACAAGTTTTCATTTCAACTCCCTCTTTGTCATTTCGAACAAAGAGAGAAATCTACAAATCGTAAACAAAGGCTTACTTTTAGATTTCTCTCCCGACAAGTCGGGAGAGAAATGACAAGCTGAATTATACCATTAACCATCAACCGTTAACTAAAAAACCATGCTGAAAGCAATACTCTATCTACCCATTCTCTCTTTGTTGATTTCATTCAACACTATAAAAGAAACTGAGCCCATAACTACTGATAGTTCTGAATTTAATATCGAAGACTTCAACTGGCTGGTCGGGACCTGGACCGGAGATGGCTTTGGTGGGCAGTCCGAGGAAACCTGGTCTACCCCCGTTGATGGCACCATGATGGGCATGTACCGCCATTACAAAGACGGAAAAATCGTGTTCTATGAATTCCTTTTACTAGACGAAACCGGTCTCAAACTCAAGCACTTTAACCCGGACATCACCAGCTGGGAAGAAAAAGACGATTTCGTGAGCTTTGAAATGATAAGCTACACCAAAGATAAAATTGAACTCAAAGGACTCGTCTTCGAACGCAAATCCGATACTGAAATGGAAATACGGTTACGGATGAGAAATAGTGAAGGAGAAACATTTACCGAGGTGTTTTCGATGAAAAGAGAGGGATAATTCTTATCTCGAAATATTACACATCCGTGATACTCCTTCCCTTCTAATTCAGCACTTTTCTCTTAGATAATATTTTTAAAGAGTATTTCGTGATGAGAAAAGTCGCTGCTATTTTTTGTGTAATAATAATGATGGTGATAGTGAGTCTTCCGGTTTGGGGTCAGGAGACTCCGCCGGAGGACTTATTCCTTTCCCTGTTCCAGTTCCAGGAAGAGAAAGCCCTGGAGAATGTTTTAGAACAAATTGAAGAGCAGTGGGAAGAAAGCTATTCTACCATGGTTATTGAGACTATCACCCTACAAAGAAACGCACATGTATCCTCCCATTTGCTGGAGATTTTGTATGACAAAACCGATGCTCCTAACAGCTATGATTTGAATGAGCTTTATGAATGGTTGTGGGAGAAAGATGAAGACCTTATTCCCAATTACCATCAATTCAAAGCGGAGATGTACCACCTAATTGATAATCGTTTTGAAAATTATTTCCTGGATCACCAGGAGCAACGAACTATTCGGATGGACGAGATTCGTTGGGGAGGGGTGTTGCAAGATGGCATCCCTCCTCTCCGAAACCCGGCCATGGTGGCAACCAGCGAGGCGAGCTACTTAGAAGATGATCACATTGTTTTCGGAATAGAAGTAAATGGAGATGCCAGGGCTTATCCAAAACGCATCCTGGCATGGCACGAGATGTTTGTGGATGAAGTGGGTGGCGTTCCTGTCGCTGGAGTATATTGCACGCTTTGTGGAACGGTCATTTTATTTGAAACTGAATTAGATGGCACCAATTACGAACTGGGCACCAGCGGCTTTTTATATCGCTCCAATAAACTTATGTATGATAAAGCCACACAAACCATGTGGAATACGATTTGGGGAGAGCCGGTACTTGGTCCCCTGGTTGGAAAAGGGATTAAACTAAACCATCTGAGTGTGATCACTACTACATGGGGAGCCTGGAAAGAGCGGCATCCGGACAGCCATGTGCTTTCTCTGAACACAGGTCATGTAAGGGATTACCGTGAAGGTAAAGCTTACGAACAGTATTTCTCTACCGACCAATTGATGTTCAATACTCCTTTCAAAGACCGAAGGTTAAAGAATAAGGAAGAGGTGCTGGCCCTTCGTTTTAACAATGCTCCAAATGAACAACTAGCTATTTCTGCTTCATTCCTGGAAAAGAATCCGGTGTATGAAAATGAATTGGGGGGAGTTCCTTTTGTTGTTCTAACGGATGAGTCCGGTGCAAATAGAGTCTACGAAAGAGGTCCCCGTTCTTTTTCTTCTTTTGATGGAAATACCGCTATTGATGAGGGCGGTGCTTCCTGGACATTGACGGAAAGTGCATTGATTTCTGATTCCGGAGAAGAGCTATCACGCTTACCCTATCATCGATCATTTTGGTTTGGGTGGTTAGCGGCGTATCCGAATACTAAACTAGTTAAGTAATTCTTTTCTTCCCTACTTTTGTGTGGACAAAAGTAGCAAAAACCACCGGCTATGATTGCTTCCGGGCATATAATCCAGTTCGTTCTACATAAAACCAAACGCTCGCAAGCGAGCAGGTTTTACAGTTTGAACTCACGGTATGGATTATATGCTATCCCTCCACCAATCTAAGGCCGGATAGAAAAAGCGGCCTAAGAAATTTGAAAGGAGAAAGTGAATAGAAGAGTCTGTGTGCACGAAGTGCGAATAAATCCGCTCAGGTCGTTAATGTGAAAGCTTTTGAGTGAGATCGAAGACCTTCGGATTTATTCAACAGGTGCTTCATGAACGCCTTTCAAATTTCTCAGCCTTGATCTTTTGGTACTGGCGCCTGCCCCGTTGGAGAACGGGGTATCAAGGCAAAAGTACATGAGCATTTAAAAAACGCTTTGGTACTAGCGTCTGTCGCATTGGAGAACGGGAATCAAAGCAAAAGTACAATAGGCTAATTAGTCTCCTGCATCTTCTTGATCATCTTCAACCCTACTTTAGTAGGCATAAATGGCATTAAGTATTTAAGCTGAAAACCGAGCCACGGCTCATTAATCACATCCAGTTTTCCTTTCATCATGGCATTATATCCAAACTCGGCTACAGAACGTGAACTCTTAGCGCTTTGAAACATGCTCGTACTTTCAAGATTGGCTTCTTTGGCAAATTCTGTAGCAACAGCGCCGGGACAAAGTGCGGTACTGGTTACATTCGTATCCAATAATTCACCAGCTATTCCCATGCTAAAAGATTTCACATATGCCTTGGTGGCAAAATATACTGCCTGTAAAGGGCCGGGAAGATAGGCTGCTGTACTCGCTACCTGCAGAATCCTTCCGCTATTTCTTTTGACCATTGCGGGCAGAAATAACCGGGTTAATTCCGTAAGAGCAGTAATATTAAGCGTGATCATATTTTTATGAAGCTCAGGATCTTGCTCATGGAAATAGCCCTGACCACCAAAACCAGCATTATTAATCAGGTATTCTACTTCAATCCCTTCTTCCTTCAACTCATCAAACAGTTCTTTTGGAGCAGCTGGATCAATTAAGTCCTTGGCTATCACTTTTACCTTAACACCATGCTTTGCTTCCAGTTCTTTTTTAAGTGCTTCGAGTTTATCAGCCCGACGGGCTACCACCACTAAATCTTTTCCTTCCTCAGCATGGATATGTGCCAGGTCCGTTCCAATTCCACTGGATGCCCCGGTAATTAATGCTACTTCATTCATAATTCCTCCGTTTGATTTTGCTCAGAATAACCTGTTGATGGAAGCATATCAAAAGTTTTTTGATGGGCGGTCGATTTAGGAGATGAGTGGTTAAGTATTACTTTTCCTCCCTGCTTTTGTGTGGATGCTGATGTGCATCAGCACAGGCTCCAGAGCCAAAAACTACCGGAAAACATGTAAATTTCGTTTTAACTATCCGTTGAAACTCTTCCCCGCTTACGGTTCTTCCTCACCTCTTGATCCTTCATACCCATATTTCCGGGAATTGATTGGGATACTTTAGGTACTTACCAACCAAAAAATGGCCTTAGGAATTTGAAAGGAGAAAGTGAATCGAAGAAACTGTGTGCACAAAGTGCGAATAAATCCGCTCCGGTCGTTAGTTTGAAAACTATTCAATAAGATCGAAGACCTTCGGATTTATTCAGCAGGTGCTTCATGAACGCCTTTCAAATTTCTCAGCCTTGATCTTTTGGTACTTTTCTATCAAGAGAAAAGTACATGACCATTTAAAAAACGTTTTGGTTCTGGAGTCTGTATCAAGGAGGTTCAGTGGCGGCCCAAAAGAACAAGGAAACCATTAAAAACAAATAACCCCCTTCCCAGGAACATTTTCATAAAAGAAGACTTCGGATGAAAAATAAACCATTCATCAAGAGACCTAATTATGAAAAAAACCATCCTGTCTGTTTCCATTCTTTGCATTACTGCCATTATCATTACGCTTATCGGAGTTCACACCTACCATAACCGCAATCAGTCTTCCGAAACCATTTTTGTAACTGGCCTGGGCTCAAAGGATTTTAAATCTGACTTAATCGTGTGGAGCGGAAGTTTTTCAAAACAGTCCAAAACGCTGGAAGAAGCCTATGATCTCATAAAAAAAGACCGGGACATCATTAGTGATTACCTAACCAATAAAGGAGTAACCCAACAGGAGTTTTTGTTTTCATCAGTATCCATTAGCAAAGAGAATAAGAGTGTCTACAACGATGACGGTAAATATATCCGAAGCGATTTTGTTGGATACCGATTAACTCAGCAAATTACCATAGAGTCGAAACAGGTAGACCATGTTGAACAGATTTCGAGAGACATCACTGAAATCATCAATGAGGGAGTGGAATTCTATTCCTACTCGCCCAGCTACTATTACACTAAGCTGGCTGAACTTAAGATTGAGATGATTGCCGCGGCAACAGAAGACGCCCGTATCCGAGCCGAGCAAATCGCTTCCCGGTCAAAGGCAGACCTTGGCAATCTAAAACATGCCCAAATGGGGATTTTTCAAATCATAGCCCAACACTCGAATGAAGACTACAGTTGGGGAGGTACTTTCAATACTTCGTCTAAGATGAAGACTGCCACCATCACCATGCGCCTTCGGTTTGATATCGAATAATTATCACTATTCGCAAGTCTACGAAGCGATCTCGTGGGTCATACTCTTTACTTTCGAGACTGCGTCTCCCGATATACATCGGGATCGCAGATGTTAACTACTTAAGTCTTTCCAGTTTGGATTCATAGAATTAATCAGTTCAATCTTTTTTTGCCTTGATCCTGATTTGATTTGTTTTTCTCGTAATCTAGACTCTTCTTCATCTCCAAATTCTTCAAAATAAACCAATTGATCTACATTATATCTCGCAGTAAAACTTTTTCTGGAGAGCTTCTGCTTGTGTTCAATCATTCTTCTGGACAAGTCATGAGTCTTACCAGTATAAAGAACTGTTCTCCTCTTATTGGTAAGGATGTAAACATAGAAAATGGCACCTAATTCCATTACAGTACTTTTTTACTGCCACACATTCGCGAGCATTGCGAAGCGATCTCAGGATTCATAATTGCCAATCTTCTTGAGATCGCTTCACTTCGTTCGCGAACGGAATTAAATAACTCAATTGAATAAACAAAGAAAACTAAAAACTGCTACCTTCTACAAAAATTTGGCTTTATGATCATCAACTTAAACTGGCTCGGTACTGACCTCCATTTCGAAGCAGAAAATGAAACTAGTGGAAACATCCGCATTGACGGTACCAACAGTATTGGTGGATTAGAAGGAGGTTTAAGCCCCATGCAATTACTTTTAGCAGGAGCCGCGGGCTGTAGCGCTATTGACGTTTTATCTATCCTCGGAAAGCAAAAGCAGACAGTAGAAAGCCTTCATGTAGAAGTGGATGGAGACAAACAGAAAACCGATGGCGGGTATTCGGAATTCAAGACTATTCACATGCAATACACCCTTTCTGGCGACTTAGATCCCGCCAAGGTTCAACGCGCACTTGATCTCTCTATTACAAAGTATTGCTCGGTATCAAAGGCGTTGGAGAAGGTTTCTGAGATCACCTATGATTTTGAGATCAGGGAGTAAGTAGAACATTGAACATTGAACATTGAAAAATTGATAATTGATCAATGATTCACCATTCTTCCTTCTTAAATCTCTATTCCTTGTTCTTACTTCAATACGCTACTGATCCCACAGCTCAGAGCGTATCATCTCTGCACTTCGATCACTCAATGTATATTCCAACCTGATCCGGTTTTTTTGCGGTACTTTCTGTTCAACCAGTTTAGCGCTATCAGGAGTGTAAAGAATTAAATCCGTTTCCCTAACAAAAAGAGGAAGGGATTTCCCATAAATGCTTCCGGCTACAAAGGAACCTTCAAATGGAATGGTATTCTGCAGTTGGTTAATAATTTTCGGAATTGTTTCTTCCTCCGAAGTCACCAGACCGATCGTTTGTATACCAAATCTATCTACAACCGAAAGCAATACCTCAGGGTCATATCCATAAATAATCGGGATGATCATGATGGACTCACTCAGTGACCTAAACTTGTGCATTAGCTGGATAGGAACAAATAAAGCATCGTAAGTAGCGGCACTTTCGTATTGGTCTACATCAAGCACATTACTTTTTACCCCGATCTGTTTTTTTATGGCACTGGAGAGCATACTTGCAAGCTCCTGATTTTCCCCAACACTTGCACAGCTCTGTATACGATTTGGCCACTCCATAAAACCTAGCTGCTCCTGGAAAAGTAATTCTATCTCAGCTTCATCCAGTCCATAGCCCACTAATTCTTCAATAAGAGACTGTACTTTCTCCCCACCAACTTCCAGGCGAGCTTCTTTATCCATTAATGAAGTTTGCCGGTTTACTATAAAACCTCTTCCCTGCTCACCGGTGATTAACCCTTCCTTGGCTAAAATGTGATACGCCTTTCGAACGGTATGAAAGCTCGCTTCCAGTTGTTGTCCTAATTCCCTCGTTGAAGGAAGCACCTCCCCCACCTGGAACTGCTTGGTTGAAATCATCAACCGAATTCGATCAGCGATATGTTTGGCCGAGGTTTTCATACCATAGAAGATGAATAGTTCTCAAGCCCCCTCTTGAGAGGGGGTTGGGGGTGTGCAGAATTAATCCCTAATCCCATGCCTTTTTTCATAGCTCAGAACATAGCGTTCTATTTCCATCAAAGCATCCCTGTTTTCGGGATAAATATCATCATCCTGAAACCTTAACAATGAAACTCCCAATCCATTTAAGAAATTCTCTTTTTCTATATCTCTTGCTCTTACTTCTTCCAGATTATGAGATACTCCATCCATTTCTATCACAAGCATTAATTCCTGGCAAAAGAAATCGACAATAAAATTGCCGAGTGGTTTTTGGCGATGAAAATCGTACCCAAAACATTGTTTTCCCTTAAGCGATTTCCATAGAATGGTTTCTGCTTTAGTTGGATTATTTCTGAGCTTTCTAGCTAATTCTTTGAGTTGGGGGTTATATGGTATGATCTTCCTTCGTGGCATTTTTTCACACCCCTAAATCCCCTCTCAAGAGGGGACTTTTATCTTTTTAATTACCCAACACCCTTTTTAATTCACTAACCAGCATCAAAGCTTCGATGGGAGTCATCCGGTTTGGATCGGTAGCCTCGAGCTTATTCATAAGTGTTTCCAACCGTGGATCAATATGTGTGGTAAATAAACTCATTTGGTCGATGGGTTCCTGTTTCTCCAAATTCTGGGAAAGGTTCTGTGCAGCTGTTTTACCCTGTGTGGCTTTCTGTTCGATGCTTCCATTTTTATTGGTGATATCCAGGCTATGGTTTTCGAGGTTGCCCAAAATCTCCTTGGCCCGGTTAATAACTACCTCCGGTAATCCAGCCATATTCGCCACCTGGATTCCATAGCTGTGATCTGCACCTCCCCGAATCAGCTTTCGAAGAAAAATCACTTTCCCGTCATGCTCTTTCACCTGCACATTGAAATTCTTGACCCGACCGTACATTTGCTCCAGCTCATTCAACTCATGGTAATGCGTGGCAAATAAGGTTTTTGCTGCTACCGATGACTGGTTATGAAGATATTCTGCCAACGACCAGGCAATACTCAATCCATCAAAAGTACTGGTACCACGTCCAACTTCATCTAATAATATGAGTGATCTTGGTGTAGCATTATTCAGGATATTGGCAGCTTCGTTCATCTCAACAAGGAAGGTACTTTCCCCAGCTGCGAGATTATCAGAGGCACCTACACGGGTGAAGATCTTATCTACTAATCCAATATGAGCAGACTCAGCAGGTACAAAACTTCCTATTTGAGCAAGTAATACAATCAAGCCCGTCTGCCGAAGAATGATACTCTTACCTGCCATATTTGGTCCGGTAATGATCATGATCTGTTGCTCTGAATTATTGAGCTCAATGTCGTTTGGGATGAAAGGTTCGCCAAGTGGCAATGATTGCTCTACTACAGGATGCCTGCCTTTTTTGATCTCTATCTTTTCTGAATCTCTTACTTCTGGCTTGGCATAATTATTCCTGAATGCTACTTCTGCAAAGCTTTGGATACAATCCAATTGAGCGAGTGCATATGCTATTTGCTGGATATCATCAGCAAACTCAGCTGTAAACAACCTGATTTCTTCGAACAACTCAAACTCAAGGCTCTTACTTCTGTCCTCCGCTGAAAGTATTTTCTCTTCAATTTCTTTAAGCTCAGGGGTAATATATCGTTCTGCATTTACGAGCGTCTGCTTGCGGATAAAAGTTTCCGGTACTTTCTCTTTGTGCGCATTAGTGACCTCAATGTAGTAGCCAAAAACTTTGTTATAGCCAACTTTTAGTGAAGGAATCCCGGTTTCAGCGGATAACTGGTCTTTGATTTTCGCGATATAAGACTTTCCATTTTTCGCAATGTCGCGCAGTTCATCGAGCTCCGGATTAAATCCCTCCCGAATCATATTCCCTTCTCGAATCCCTGCCGGGGGTTCATCAGCAATTGTTTGCTCAATTCGATCCTGAAGCTCAATCAAAAATCGCATTCGCTTGCCAATATCCCGGAGTAATGGATCATCAATGGCAGCAAACTGACTCTTTACTCGTGGCAGCTGTAGTAGGGAAAGCTTCACCTGCACGAGGTCTCTGGCGTTCGAACGGCCCACACAAATCCTTGAGATCAGGCGCTCCAAATCACCCACCTGCTCTAACTCTTCCCGAAGTGTATTTCGAATAGTATGGGTTTTATGCAATTCCTCTACTGCATCCAGTCTTTGATGAATTGGCTTCAGTAGTTTTAGGGGGCGCATAATCCATTTCCTGAGTAACCGCCCTCCCATCGCTGTGCAAGTGTTATCAAGAATAGAGATCAGTGTTCCTTCAACTCCTCCTTCTTGTAAACTTGCTGTCAGTTCAAGGTTGCGTTTAGTAGAAGGGTCCAGCGACATGAACTCATTACTCTCATAAGCATATAATCTCCGAAGGTGCCTTAAATAGGCCTTCTGCGTTTCCTGCATGTAATGAAGCAACGAACCTGCCGCAACCTGTGCTGTGCTCAACTCTTCAACCCCAAACCCTTTTAAAGAATGTGTCTTAAAATGATCGGTAAGTAGCTTGTAGCCATAATCGCCCTCATATACCCAATCATCGATATAAGTAATATTGAAAGGGTTAAAACTTCCATTTAATGCATTCTTCTTTTTTGCCTGAACCAAAATCTCTGCTGGCTGTATTCCAGCAAGTAAGCTGTCCAGTTCTTGTTCCCTAATCTCACTGAGGCCAAACTCACCGGTAGAAATATCAGAAAAAGCCACCCCAACCCTGTCCTTAGTCCAAAATAAAGACATGATGTAATTATTTCGCTTGTGCTCAAGGAGCTTCTCCGACATCGTTACGCCCGGCGTGGTGATTTCAGTAACTTCTCGCTCTACAATTTTCCGCCCGGCTTTTTTGGCTTCTTCAGGAGCCTCAGTCTGTTCACAAACTGCCACTTTATATCCTTTTTTAACCAGCTTAGGCAAATAAGTATCAAGTGCATGAAATGGAAATCCGGCAAGAGGAGTTTGATCTCCTCCATTATTTCTTTTGGTAAGTGTTATCCCCAACTCTTTACTTACGAGAATGGCATCATCAGAAAACGTTTCATAGAAATCTCCGACCCTGAAAAGTAACACCGTACCTGGGTGTTCTTCCTTAATTTGATGGTATTGCCGCATTAATGGGGTTTGTTTGCGAGCAGTCATTTAAAAAAGAGATCCTTGTCTATTATTTCCGATTGCTAATCTATGGTTCAGGATGCTGACCAATTATTAAACTCAAACATACCAATGAATTGAGTTAAAATCTAAATCCGATCTCTATTTTGAAATAGTATCTCATCATGTATTTTAGTGGAAATAATATCAATCTGTGCAGAACATAAAGGATTTCTGGAAAAAGGCGTTTTCGTTGATCGGGGAAAAGGACATTTTTTTTAATGCTTCCGCCATCACGTTCAACCTGTTCATCTGTGCTATCCCCTTTATCCTGATTTTGATCTCAATCATTGGATATATCTTATCCTATGACGCAGCCTTTAATGAAATTGTACGATATGGAACTGAGCTAATCCCTGTATTCACCTACGAGCCGACCGAAGCAGATATCATTGAGGGCGAACAGACGCTGAGGAATATTCTTACTCCTCTTATTGGTGTGCGGACTATTTTTGGGATTACTGGTTTAATCATCCTCATTCTTTTCACCCAGGGGCTCTTACACAGCTTTAAGCATGTAATTTTTGACGTGTTTGATATCAAAGAAAAAAAGCACCCGGTAATGGATATGGTCTATAATTTCCTTGGGTTTGGAGTAATAGGCGCTGTTTTCGTGTTTTTTAGCGTAGCTATCTCGATGATCTCAATTCTTGATTTAAGTGTAATCAAAGTACCGTACACCGAGATTGAAATTCGTTTACCCTGGATTTATGACCTTCTTGATTTCACACTCCCCATCATTTTCACCTTCTTGTTGATTTATACTATCTATCGGTTTGTTAGTGAGCGAAGGATTTCAGTCCGAACTTCTTTGGTGGGAGCTATCTTTTACACTCTCCTTTTTACCATCGCTAAAATCCTGGTGAGTCTTTATATGAGTTATGCTTTCTCCAGTTATCAATACTTCTATCAGGGCTATGCAATTTTTGTAGTGATTGGGATTTGGGCATTTTATACTTCCCTGCTTTTTGTGATTTCAGTGATCCTAACTCGTGCTTTCCGTGAAACCTACTTGGAAGAAAAAGATCCTTTTGAAGAGAACCCCTATGCTGCGCTTGATTGATGGAGAATAAAAGGCTGCCCAGAACTTTTTATGAGAGAGATGATGTAGTTCAAATCGCCAAAGAGTTACTTGGTAAAGTTCTTTGCACACGATTTGAGGGAGAGTTTACTTCCGGGATTATTGTCGAAACAGAAGCTTATAATGGGAGAACGGACAGGGCATGTCACTCTTTTCTACATGGAAAAACCGAACGAACAAAGATTATGTTTGGGGAGCCTGGAAATGCCTATGTGTATTTGTGCTATGGAATTCACCATTTATTCAATGTAGTTACAAATAAACAGGGACTTGCAGATGCGGTCTTAATTAGAGGTATTGAACCTTTAGACGGAATCGATACAATACTCGAACGAAGGAAAAAAACAAAGTTAGTACGGTCGGTCGGAGGTGGGCCTGGCATAGCTTCACAGGCACTTGGAATTACTACAAAGGATTATGGAACCAACTTATCGGGAGAGCTTATCTGGATTGAAGACCGAGGAATAAAAATCTCAGATTCAGAAATAATAGCGTCTCCTCGTGTTGGAGTTGATTATGCGGGAGAAGACGCAAAATTACCCTGGAGATTTCGGATTAAAGACAACGGCTTTACGAGTCCAGCGTCTTAAATTTTTTTCTATTGGTTCTATAATCAAAACAAATTTCCGGTAGAAAGAAAATTAGTTTAACATTAAACGAATTATTTATGTGACTTTTCGGTTATCGGAATGTCATTCTAAAAAACTAACAAATTATTATTATGAAACTTTCTCAAAAAATGTTCACCGTACTTAGCCTAGTGGCTCTTTCTTTTGCTTCAGTAGCCATGGTTAAGATGCAGTCTACTCCCTGGACTGTAGACAAGTCTCACAGTTCTGTTAACTTTGAAATACGCCACTTCTTTTCTAATGTAGCTGGTTCGTTTGAAGATTATTCTGCTGATGTAAAATTCTCTCCGGATAACCTGGGCGAAAGCAGCATTGATGTAAGCATATCTGTAACAAGCGTTAATACTAAGAACGAGCGCAGAGATGGACACTTACGATCAGGTGATTTCTTCGAAGCAGAAACCTATCCAAACATTACTTTTACCAGCGATAGAATTGAAGCTAAAGGAGATAATAACTTTGTTGCTTATGGTACTCTTACTATCAAAGACGTAAGCAAAGATTTTGAACTCCCTTTCACTTTACTTGGAGTAATGGATAATCCATTCAGAGAAGGTACTATGGTAGCTGGTATTACTTCAGAATTCCAACTTCTTCGTAACGACTTTGGGGTAGGAACTGGCGATTGGGTTTCTGACACCGTTATTGGAAATGAAGTAGATGTAAAGCTTAATTTAGAGTTGAACGCATCTAAATAAATATTTACCTATTTGTTTTAAAAGCATCGTTTCATTGAGGCGATGCTTTTTTTATTTTAGGGAAATTTGAAAAACTCTATGAATAAGCGATTTATCATTTTATCCGGGCTAATCATTATAGCCGCAGTCTCACGACTAATTCCTCATCCAGCTAACTTTGCGCCAATTGGAGCAATGTCTTTGTTTGGGGCAGCGTACTTCGCTGACAAAAAGTTTTCGTTTATTCTACCTCTCTTCGCAATGTTTCTTAGTGATCTGCTCATTAATAACATCCTCTATGCGGAGTACTTTGGCGGATTTACTCTCTTTACATCCAACTTCTGGTGGACGTATGGAGCCATTGCTTTAATTGTTGTAGCGGGAATATTCCTCCTTAAGAAGGTGACCTTATCAAGGGTATTGGCAGGAAGTTTATCTGCTTCCCTGATCTTCTTTTTGGTGTCCAATTTTGGAGTTTGGATGGTAGATGTAAAATACCCTCCTACTTTCCAGGGATTACTACTTTGCTATGAGATGGGTATTCCTTTTTTCAAAAATACTATACTGGGCGATCTGGTGTATTGCGGCGTTCTTTTTGGAGGTTTTGAATTTGCCAAATCTAAGCTCCCTGCTCTTCAGGAAGTCTGATTCTTCATCTTTACCTTACAATAAAAGAATAGTATACTCTTCACTCAATGTGATCAGAACTCGAAATCGAGTATTTACTATTATCTATGTTTGACCTATTCCCGGATCAGCCGGTTTATGAATACCCTACTTTGGTTAACGTCCTCTATTCTTTGATTTGGTCGTTTGTCTTGTCTTCGATCATTGCGATCACTCATAAATTCACCTACACAGGGCCATTATACCCCAGAAACTTCTTCCAGGCTATTGCTTTGGGGTCTATTGTTGCGGCTATGGTTATGATGGCTATCGGTGATAGTTTAGCACGTGGTTTAGGTGCCTTTGGTGCCCTTGCTATCATTCGATTCAGAACCCGGATACAGGATGCCCGCAATATCATTTTTATTTTTGCTGCACTTAGTGTCGGCCTTTCTATTGGTGTTTTTGGATACACTATTTCATTCGTGGGAACCATGATTTTTTGTGCCGGAGCATTAATCCTACATTTTTCCCCTTTCAGTACAAAAGCAGGCGATCGTGGAAGAGTTTTAATCCGATTAAATAGTTTGGAAACTGTTTCAAGAATTGAAGAGCTACTTCCAAAGTTTTGTTCTGAGTTCAATGAAGTTCAGATTATCCATAGAGCATCAGGAGGAGTCGAAGTAGAATATGCCATCGAACTAAAAGTTAATAGTGATAAACATACGTTAACCAATGCCATTGCTGAGATAGAAGGAGTAACACGAACGCGTATTACTGTTAAAGACATGCTGGAGGAAAATTGATATGCTGTCCAGAATGAACTCGTTCTACATCGTAGTAGGCCTACTTTTTATTACTCTACTTACCGTTAATACACGATATTTCAAAGGGAGTAGTGCTTTTCTTGGAGTCACCTATGCAAAAAAGTACCAGATCAATACAGAAAAATCTGCAACAATAGTAAACAGTTATGTGGTTTCTGGTCAAACAGTTTCAACAGGTGATTTACTGGTCGAATTGGAAAGCCCTGAATTGGAACTTGAAATCAAAAAGCTTGAAAAAGAAATCCAAAACTTGGAGATAGAAAAGGTTGAGAAGCAAAAGCTGTTAGAATCTGAACTACAGCTTTTAGAATCGGAGAAAAGAATTGTACAAAGTGATATAGATAGCAAAGTACAGCAGATCGACTCTAAAGTAACGCTCAATCGCGCACTCTCGGAAGACTTAGTAAGTGCAAACTCTGATTCAGACTCTCTCTCAGCCTTGCAGCTTGAAAGAAGGTCCATTATTGAAAAAGGAGCATTAGAAATTGAAGCTATTAATATCCGGGTAAAAGATATCCAGCAAGATCATCAATTTGATCAATCTCAAGTCCAGGCTACCATTGAGCTAACAAAACAAGAGCTTGATTGGCGAATACTTGAACAGGAAAAGCTCAATAAATATGCACTATTTGATGGTATTATTGATAACGTGAATATCAAACCCGGGGAACAAGTTGATTCTTATACTTCGCTGCTTTCAATAAACCCCGTACACCCCACTACCGTTGTCGGTTACCTGGTTGGCAGTAAAGACCGAAATAGGGAGCTGGGCGATATCGTTCTGATTCGATCTATGGAACAGGGATACATTGAAACAGAAGGAAAAATTATAGGTTTTGGCTCTGTTACCGAGCTGCCTGTGATCCTACAAAAATCTACTGCTGTGCAAGCTTTTGGCCTGGAAGTTTTCATCGAAATAAGTGAAAATCATGATCTACCCGTCGGCGAAAAAGTGATGATCAAATGAAAATCGCTCTTCGAATACTATGCCTTATTTGTTTTGCTTTTCTAATCACTTCCAAATCGTACGCACAGTCAAGCCCAAATGATTTTCTGCTCACTGCTTTTGAAGATCCAAACCTGATCGAATATCAGGCACAGCTTAATTTTCTTAAAGCCCGAAATTTTCGACTCCCTATCGGTGAAGAAGTTGAATTTCGATATTCGAATGATGAGCGAACGTTGGAAGATGTTAACTACCAGCTTCGGTTTCGTCCGAATAATCCATGGAAAATTCGTCGAAATAATGCATTGTTTAATGCACATAAAGAGGCTATTTCGCTTCGACAGTCCCTCGAGTTTAAGGAAACACTTTTCGAGAGATATTCCTTGATGCTCGAGTATTTGATATCCAATCAAAAATTGGGATTAAGCAGAAAGCAACTCGAACTCTCACAGCGAAAAGTCGACCTTTTTGAACAATCTGTACAAAGCGATTTATTTGATGCTCGTGATTATGTAGATGCAAAACTGGAATCCATTGAGTTCTTAGAAGAATATGATGATCATCGTGTTGAGGTTAATCAGGCTTTACAAACAATTAAACTGATTCTGGCCTCCGAGAGCATTAATTGGGATGACTTCGAATTAATAACTCACCCTCATATTCAGCAGGTAATGGAGAACATCATTACATCCACATTTGACGCAGCTGAACTTGCTTATCTCAAACAACGAGTAGAGGTAGCCGAACTCGAAACATCCACCGAGAAAGCTGACTTTGACCTGGGTTTTGTTCAAGCTGAGTATGCTCCCTTCAAAAACAATGGAGATAATGAACTGGGATTTCATTTGGTGTCACGATTCCGATTTTTAGAAATAATAAAGATCAGATTGCTGAACGGATATTGGGTGAAATTGAACGAGAAAGTGAATTTGAGGCATTGGCCTATCGCGACTCAATTAATAAAGCTCTCGAATCTAATTTTTTGATTGATTACCTGGAACATCATAACCAGCTATTAACAGAAATAGAAAAACTGAATATCGATGTATTAACTTCTAATCTTGCTATATCAGAAGATTTTAACCCCATAGCTTTACTCGAACTTGAAGAGGGAAAACTTAGATTAGAAGAGCTCGTAGTCCGATCGAATGAGCGATTGTTGCAGCATTACCTGGATTTCTTGTTTGCTTTTGATGCTCTTCAACAACAACCATTACAAAACTATTTAGCTAAAGATTTAAGTCTGATTGAATGAAAAAAGTCATTATTACCGGAGCTACTTCCGGAATTGGTAGAGAGCTCGCGATTCAGTTATCGCAAAAGGGATATACAATAGGACTGATTGGAAGAAGAGAGGAGCGGTTAGTTGAATTAAAAGAATTGATCGGAGAATCCGCCTACTTCCAAACCCTTGATGTGACCGATTTTGAAAAAGCTGAAGAAGCATACCAATCTTTGATCGAAAAAATGAGTGGATTGGACATCATGATTTTAAACGCCGGGGTAGGGAGAGATCACTTAAAACTCAATTGGGATTCTGACAAACAGACCATTGATGTTAATGTAACCGCCTTTGTACATGGAGCTAATGTCGCTTTCAAATATTTTATTGAACAGAAAAAAGGACATATCGTTGGAATGTCATCCATTGCTTCTACCCTGGCTTCCGGAAGAGCAGCAGCTTACACCGCATCGAAGCATTTCATCTCTAACTACATGACTGGCTTCCGCCAAAAAGCGAACAAAATGGGACTTGATATTGCTGTAACGGATATTAAGCCAGGGTATGTGGAGTCAGAAATGACCGAGAATAATAAGAATATGTTTTGGGTGGCTACTACTGAAAAAGCCGTTAAGCAGATGGTTAAAGCGATAGAATCCAGAAGAAAGCATGTATATATCACCAAAAGGTGGAGGCTAATTGCCTGGGTAGCGAAGCTTAGCCCTCAGTTTATATGGGACAGTCTTAAGTTTTAGCCTGAGTTCGAGATAAGAAACATTAGTGAACATTGAACATACTAAACTCTTAACTCGAATTTGGATAATACCGAATTAAGTGCTCCTACGGCAGCGTTCACTGCAATACTTCACATTCTCCCAATCACGCTCCCATTTTTTTCTCCAGGTAAAAGCACGATTACAAACCGGGCAGGTCTTTGTAGGAAGATTCACCTTCTTCTTCATCCTGGCCATAGCTGAAGTCTGCTAATCTACCAATGACAAACGAACGGGTTGTTTCGAGCAATCAATATTGGTTTCGCTTTCCTCTTTTTGACTCATCTTTACTGAAACCATATTTACTCCATCCATATACACTCTCCATGTTTCAGAAAAAAGGGATCGAGCAACCTCTGACGCTTCTTTCGACTTCTTAACCGCTTTCTTTTGGGTGAGATATAAAATATTTGTGTTAGGCTCTGGCTTTGATTTCTTCATAGCTTTGCTCCAAATCGATCATTGGTTTAGGATAATCAATTCCAATTTCTAATTCATATAACTTTTGTTGCTCAAGAGGTATTGTGTGAGGTCGATGAATAAATTCATTGGGCACAAACCTGAGCTCCGGAATCCAATGGCGAACATACTCTCCTTTTTTGTCATACTTCTCGGCTTGCAAAAGTATATTGAAGTATCTGTTCCTTGGATCATGACCAACCGTAGCATTATACGCCCAGTTCCCATAATTCGAACATGGATCATAATCTAGCAGCATTGACTCAAAATATTCGGCGCCCATTCTCCAATCAACATTTAGATTTTGAGCTAAAAAGCTCGCAACATTTTGCCTTCCACGATTACTCATGAATCCTGTTTCATTTAATTCCCTCATATTTGCATCAATAAATGGAATTCCTGTCTGTCCATTTACCCAGATATCCAAACTCTCATCATCTTGTTCCCAACTCTTCTGCTTTTTTTGAATCCCTCCGCTTTTAAAAATCAGATTTCCATGCTTCCATGCTGAAAACCTGAAATAATCTCTCCATATAAGTTCGAATATCATCCAATAGGTAGATTCGTTTTGAACTCGCTCTTCTTCATATTTTCTTACTTCCCAAAAAACTCTCCTCGGAGAAAGTGAGCCATTGGCCAACCAGGGTGAAAACTTAGACGAATAGTCAGCTCCTAAAAGCCTATTACGGGTGTATTTATATTTCCTCAAGAGATCCTTATCCCATAGATACTCTGCTATCCTATTAAGCCCCTCCTCTTCTCCTCCGGTGAACGTTAGCACGGCTTTTTTGCCCGTCTCTTTTTCAGGAATACCAAGATCGCTTAATGAAGGCAGGCCTCCAACTTCAACTCCTCCTACGCCTCGAATAACTTTCGGCTCTTTAATCAATTCTCTTACTGAAGAATACTTTTCAATCTTTTTTCTAAATGGAGTAAACCCATTCGGCAAACTAGTTTTGGCAAAGTTTATATCCTCGATATGAAAAAGAGTACTTCCCCAAAAGAAATGGACTTGTTCATCCAGTACCTCTTTTAATGCATCTTCTACTCTTACTTCTTCACTCGTAACTTCTTTATGTGCAAATACCTGACCTATATTATGAGCCTTTACTAGCTCCGGGATTACTTCTTCCGGCCTTCCAATTCTAATAATTAACTCTGCTCCCAGACTTTGAAGTCGTTTTCTTAGGTTTGAAATCGACTCTATCAAAAATTTGCCCCGGTGAGATCCGGTTTTTGGAAAGCCAAAAGATGTATTTGCAAATTGTCTTGGGTCAAAGCAAAATACAGGAAGGATTTCTCCTGACTCTGCAGCTCTGGCAAGTGGCTCATGATCATGAACTCTGAGATCGTTTCGAAACCAAACGAGAGTGCGCATCATTTTTTATCTCCTCCAAATAAAAAATGGCACTAATCATTCCTTTAGTTTTTTGAAGGCAATTCAATACGATATAACAACACTTCTCAAACTTTAACAGAATATTATTCCCTGAAATCTGATTTTGTGTAAAAATTGGATTTACGATGAAATATTTAGGTGTAATTAGCTTTGTACTACTATTCATGTCCTGCTCCTCTTCAAACCAGGAAGATGTACCATCAGGAAGTTCGGGAGAAAATGAGACGTCAATATCTCTTGGTTACTTGGAAGCTCCATCAGGATTTGTAATTGAAGAATTCTCCGATCAGGTTCCTGGTGCACGCCAGCTCGCAGTTAGTCCCTCAGGGGTAGTATATGTAGGAACCAGAAGAACAGGAGACAAGGGCAAAGTTTATGCTGTTGTAGATACCGATAATGATTTTAAAGCAGACACAGTTTATACTATAATCTCCGGGCTTAGAATGCCTAACGGTGTAGCTTTTAAAGATGGGGACTTATATGTAGCCGAAGTGAGTAAAATCTGGAAGCTTGAAAATATTGAGTCAGATCTTGCTAACCCACCCACTCCGATATTAATTAATGATGAATATCCTACCGAGACCAGCCATGGATGGAAATACATAGCATTTGGCCCTGACGGCAAGTTGTATGTTCCGGTTGGTGCTCCGTGCAATATTTGTAACCACGAGGAAGATAATCCAATCTTCGCAACCATAACCCGTATTAATCCTGATGGATCTGATCGTGAAATTATAGCCCATGGTGTTAGAAATACTGTTGGTTTTACCTGGCATCCTGAAACGGAGAATATGTGGTTTACCGATAATGGGCGTGATTGGATGGGAGATGATATCCCTCCTTGCGAATTGAATGAGATTACGGAAGAAGGCCAGCATTTTGGGTTCCCTTTCATTCACGGTAACTCAATTATAGATCCTGAGTTTGGAGAAGAAGGTCAGGATAGAATCCCTGGTTTTAAAACTCCTGTTCAGGAACTTGGTCCTCATGTAGCACCACTTGGCATCATTTTTTATACTGGCGATATGTTTCCATCTGAATACAGAAACCAGGCCCTTATCGCCGAGCATGGAAGTTGGAACAGAAGTCAAAAAATCGGATACAGAATTATGAAGGTAACATTCGATGAAAATGGAGAAGCTACTTCCTACGAACCCTTTATTACTGGTTGGCTTCAGGGAGAAGAAGATATAAGGGGCCGGCCCGTTTCTATCGTTCAGCTCCAAGATGGTTCTTTGTTAATTTCAGACGATCATTCAGGAAAAATATACCGGGTTACATATTCAGGGTAAGGAATCCCTTTATTTTCCCTAACTGTTATAGGCATTCGATTTCCTTATATTCGGCTCGAAATATTTAATAGTTAGTTCTTCATGAAGAAAGTTGTATTAATTCCCGGTGATGGGATTGGAACGGAGATCACTACTTCCGTTACCACTATTTTAGAAAAAGCCGGAGCAGAAATTGAATGGATTGAACGGAGTGCAGGTCTTGGAGCCTATCAGGCTAAGGGAAACCCCCTACCCGAGGAGGTGATTGAAGCTATTGAAGAACATCGAGTGGCTTTAAAAGGACCTCTTACCACACCCGTTGGTACTGGATTCCGGTCAGTAAATGTCGCTTTAAGGCAAAAATTTAATCTCTTTAGCAATATTCGGCCAGCCAGAACACTCCCCAGCATAGATAGCCCATTCAAGAATGTGGACATGGTAATCTTTCGGGAAAATACCCAAGGTCTTTATATCGGAAAAGAACAGTGGGTGGACGAAGAGCAACAAGACCATGCAGAAAGTATCGCAGTTGTTACTGAAGAAGCCAGTAAGAAAATTATCACTGCAGCCTTTGAATACGCACGAGCAAATGGCAGAAAGAAAGTTACCCTTGTGCATAAAGCCAACATCCTTAAACTAACTACCGGGCTTTTTCTTGAGGTAGGAAGAAGCGTTTCTCAAGATTATTCCGACATCGAGTTTGAGGACTTAATTGTAGATAATATGGCTATGCAAATGGTAATGCGCCCACAGCGTTTTGATGTGGTTGTTACCACTAACCTATTTGGGGACATCCTCTCTGACCTTGCGTCAGGATTAGTGGGAGGGCTCGGCGTTACTGGTGCAGCAAATATTGGTGAAAATGCTGCTATGTTCGAAGCTGTACACGGTTCAGCTCCGGATATTGCCGGACAAAATAAAGCGAATCCTCTCGCCTTACTTTTCTCAGCATTGATGATGTTAGAGCATATAGGGCAAAAACAAGTTGCCGAGGATATCAGAAAAGCTATTTATAAAACTCTGGTGGAAAAGAAAGTATACTGTACACCGGATATTGGTGGTGAGGGTACTACCTCAACATTTACTCAGGCTGTCTGCGATAACATCTGATTCTTTAACAAAAAAAGAGAGCCTTCAACAGGCTCTCTAAGTACTATTCTTTATAAAGAATTTTAGATCAGTTAAACACTGACATCAGTACGGAACTGATGATAGAAAGGATTATGCTAAAGGCTAGCGCCCACCAAAAGTTCTTAATTTTAAAGCCGTCTACGAATTTATCTACAAGCATAATCAATAAGGTATTGATCACTAGCATAAACAGACCGAAAGTAATTGCAATAAACGGAATACTTAAAATGACCAGAATGGGCTTAACAATTAATGTAACTATGGAAAGAGCTGCTGCTACCCAAACCGCACTCCAAAAATTCTTGATTTCTACACCACTAAGAACTTTAGCTGTTATAAAAACTGATACACTGTTTATCAACCAGGCCCAAATCATAATTTAGAATTTTATTAACATTCGCGATGCTCGTACGGGGCATTTTCCTTTTTGTTTAGCTTAATTGTCTGATGATGAAATTTCTTTTTTCAAGTTTTTCAAACCTTTCCTCAAAGCAACTGTATGATGCTCTTGAGTTACGTCAACAGGTTTTTATGATAGAACAAGAATGCTTGTATAGCGATATAGACGGTGAGGATATCAACGCTGAACACTTATTTTTGTACGAAAAGGAACTGCTAGTTGGGTATTTACGAATACTTAAGCCAGGTATTAAATTCGATGAATCCTCTCTGGGGCGAATTGTAGTAAATCCAGCTTATCGAGGAAAAGATATCGGAAGAAAGCTTATTGAGGAAGGAATCCGAATCATACTGGAAGAATACCAAACTCCAATTAGAATAGAAGCTCAGGCAGCGCTTCTAGGATACTACAATGCATTTGGATTTGTGGAGGAAGGAAAGGTCTATGAAGTTGACATGATAGACCATATTCAGATGGTGTTAGCCCCTTAGTCTAGGTTCTCAGCATAAGCTTTTAGCGCTGGGATAAACTCATCGCATTTTTCTACAAGATCCGATAAAAGTGCCCCAATCTTATTAACGTCTTCTCCGGTTTTTCCAATGCGCTCAAGTTCTTTCACAATTCCATAAGCCTCACTTAGCCCTACATACTGAAGTGTCGGTTTTAACTTATGTGCATTAGCCGATAAGGAATTTAGATTATTCTCTTCTACCGCTTTTTTAATCTCCGAAACTTGCTGTGGGATGTCGTCGATGAACAGGTTGATCATTTCCAACATGACTTCCCCATCTCCACCGGTTATATCCTCTAAGTAAGATAAATCGAGTTTTAACATTCTTGACTTATTTGGGGTTTGAAATTGGGCAAATAACTCTTGGCATACCTAGAATAATTCGTACTACACCTACGGTCATAAACCGGACGTGTGATGATAATAAATAATCTGCTTGTTTACCCTGTAAATATCACAATCACAACAAGCACTAATACAACGATGTTGAAGATTAACTTCTTCCAGTTTTTCATGGGTCCTTCATAGAGAATTACAGATAACGCGATGAAACTAATTTTTTTAGCCAAAAACAAGTTATCCACAGCCTTTTATTAAGCCCTAAAAGCGCTTTTTGATCTATGCGAGGGCGTAAGAGTTTATTTTTATAAAACTAATACGATTTGGAATCAGAAATCTTTTTTATTCTACAGTTACACTTTTCGCGAGATTCCTCGGCTGATCAACATCACACCCCCTGTTTACCGCAACATAATAGGAAAGAAGTTGCAATGGGATAACGCTCAAGATTGGAGACAATACGTCTTCTGTTTCGGGAATAGGAACATTGAATTCGGCAATATCTTTTACTTCTTCATTTGATGGTGTTGTTATCGAAATAATCCTTCCTTTTCGGGCCTTAACTTCCTCCACATTACTCACCATTTTATCATTGGTATGCTTTGTAGATGCAATGACAACAACCGGCATCATTTCATCTATCAATGCGATGGGGCCATGTTTCATTTCAGCAGCCGGGTAACCTTCTGCATGGATGTAAGAAATTTCTTTGAGCTTAAGGGCACCTTCTAAGGCGACCGGGAAACTGTAAGACCTTCCCAAATAAAGAAAGTTAGGTGCATACGTGAATAGGTTACTTATCCTTTCTATCTCAGAATTATTCTCAAGTATTTCTTCTATCTGCTCAGGTATTCTTGCTAGTGCAGCAACTATTCTGCGAGAATACTCTTCTTTAATTACTCCTTTATGCTGGGCGAGGAGTAATGCAATCAGTGTAAGTACGGTAACCTGACCAGTAAACGCTTTTGTAGATGCCACACCAATCTCTGGCCCAGCATGCAAATAGACTCCCCCATCCGTTTCTCTTGCAATGGTTGATCCAACCACATTTACAATACCCAATACAGTAGCCCCTTTTTCTTTTGCTTCTCGTAATGCGGCTAATGTGTCAGCCGTTTCCCCACTCTGAGAAATAACAAACAATACATCGCCAGACCCTATCAGTGGATCTTTATATCTAAACTCCGAAGCATATTCTACTTCAACATTCGTTTTTGCAAGCCATTCGAACAAATATTCCCCTACTAATGCAGAATGCCAGCTTGTTCCACAAGCAGCAATGATGATCCGATTTGCGTTTACCAATTTATCCATCACTTTTGTAAGTCCCCCAAGAGTGATGGTTCCATTTTCTACATTGATTCTTCCCCTAAGAGTATCCGAAATTGTCTTGGGTTGTTCAAAAATTTCCTTAAGCATGAAAAAAGGAAAACCACCTTTTTCAATTTCATCGAGAGTTAAAGCGAGTTCGTGAATTTCCTTTGTCAACTCTACATCGTCAGAATTGATTACCTGGTAATCATCTTTTGTTATTATTGCCAATTCTCCATCATCCAAATACACAACCTTATCGGTGTATTCAGCAACTGCTGAGGCATCAGATGCAATGAGCATTTCTCCATCTCCAACCCCAATTAATAATGGAGAACCTTTTCTTGCCACTATGATTTTTTCTGGGTGATCGGCATGTAAGATAGCCAAACCATAGGTGCCTCTTATCTGAGCAAGAGCTAATTGAACTGCTTGTACAAAGTCCAGATTTGAATCAAGGCTCATAATACTCTCTATCAGCTTAACTAAAACTTCAGTATCCGTATCGGAATAGAATTCATACCCATCCTTCTGCAGCTTTTGCTTAAGCACATTATAGTTTTCAATAATACCATTATGTACCAGTGCTATTTTCCCAGAGGTACTGGTATGAGGGTGAGAGTTAATATCGTTGGGTTCTCCATGTGTTGCCCATCGAGTATGGCCTATCCCTATAAAACCATTATCATTTTCGTTAAGTAGGTTTTCTAATGCTACAACTTTTCCCTTGCATTTCTTGACCTGCAAATTACCATTGAGAATAGCTACTCCCGCAGAGTCATAGCCTCTATATTCAAGCCTCTTCAACCCTTTAATTACTACATCCTTAGCTTCTTTATTACCAATATACCCGACGATTCCACACATAAACTTCTTTTTTTACTTAAATGATGGCCTAAATTAATGTATTTTAAAACTAAACCCTGATTAAAAGTTCCATAAATACTCTTTTCATGCAGCTGTCTTTTTTTTCAGATGATTATGCAAGACATTTTTTTCCGCTAGCTCTAACACGCCCTGTGCATGACTTAAGAATTGGTATCCTAACCCTTCAGGAAAAATGGAAAATTGAGCTTTCTGCAAAGACTGCTCAGGCTTTACTTCCAAACTATCTTTCTCCAGTATTTAGCAATAATTCGGGTTCAATAAATGCAGACTCCATTTGGGTAAACAACCGGTACCTACCTACTCCTGAGTTACTTTCAGAAATTTCCAGTCTTGATACAGGGAGCGTCCTCACTGATGGTCAAACGAAAGTAGCTGCAAAAATTGATGGAAACCTAAACTCCATTTGGATCAAAAATAACCACCCCAACTTTGATGAACTCACTCCTGTTAACTCTAATTCAGAGTTAACTTCAATTACTTATTTGTGGGATATACTGACATTAAATGCTGCTCAAATCGAACATGATGTTAGACGAACAAAAGCTCTTCTGGCACACGATGTTCATCTGAAAAAGCTATTGGGATATTCGAACCCCTCCCAAATTTATATTGGCGATTCTGTTACCATAGAGCCCGGGTGCATTATCATTGCTGATGAAGGCCCCGTTTTCATTGGCGATGGTGCTACTATTGAAGCAGGATCGATCATCAAAGGGCCAACAGCTATTTGTGAAAGGGCAACAGTTAAAATGAAAGCAAGAATTTATGGTGGGACTACTATTGGCCCCATATGTAAGGTAGCCGGTGAGGTTTATAACTCTGTCTTCCATTCTTACTCAAATAAAGCTCATGAAGGATTTGTTGGAAACTCGATTTTAGGACAATGGTGTAATCTTGGTGCAGATACGAATACATCCAACCTAAAGAACAATTATTCAAAGGTTTCTGTAATTGACTGGGAAACCCGGCAAGCTTACAGTGATGGGGTTCAATTCCTTGGCACAATTATGGGAGACCATTCTAAAACCGCCATAAATACACAACTTAATACAGGTACGGTTGTTGGCGTATGTTCAAATATTTTCCATTCAGGTTTCCCCCCTAAATATATCCCTTCGTTTAGTTGGGGAGGTAAAGATGGTTTTCAAATATATCAATTTGATAAGGCTGTTGAAGCTATGGCGGCAATGATGAAACGAAGAGGTGTAGAGCTAACTTCCGAATATCAGAATATGATGGCGGAAATTTTTGAACAGAGAGACTCGTAGTAGATAAAACTTAATAGGCTATAGAATACGGCGAGTTGTTAGATAGGAATTAGCCCAATACCTTTCCTGAAGCCCGGAGATCATAACACCTGAACTCGTTGAAGCATGCATGAATTGTTCATTATTAACCATCACGCCAACATGATAGGTATCTCTTCCGGTTTTAAAGAACACCATATCTCCCAACCTGATTTTATTTTTTTTAACTGACTTCCCAACCTTCATTTGCTGTCGGGTATTCCGGGGAAGTTCAATCTCAAAATAGTCTTCAAAAACAATCTGCATAAACGAAGAACAATCTACACCCCCATAGCCTGTTCCTCCTAACACATAGGGAACACCTTTCCAGTCTTTAAATGCGACATCTAAAGAATTCTTAATCGCTTTTTCGTCTTTAGATAGATTTCTGGTGGGTTCTATTACTTCCTCAGGAGTATTTGTAGACGCTACTATTGGCTGTTCTGCTTCCTTTTTTGCCCTTTCCTCCCAGGGTATAGTGCCTCTTTTTACCGTACCACATGATGTGGTAAGCAGTCCAACAATGAGTACTAGCAAGAATTGATTTTTCATAGCATCACTTTGGAGGTAAAAAATAAAGCCATGAATCCGTTTTTTCAAAATGCCTAACCGATTTTTTTTAACTTGTGCGCATGAAATTACTAGTTAATATTGATCATGTAGCCACATTAAGAAATGCTAGAGGAGAAGGATATCCTGATCCTTGTGAAGCAGCTAAGGTTTGTGAAGAGGCAGGAGCTGCAGGTATTGTATTCCATTTACGAGGAGATCGGAGACATATCAAAGATGAAGATGTTATCGCTCTCAAAAAAAACGTTACCGGTATCCTTGATTTTGAAATGGCTGCAACCAATGAAATGATTGCTATCCTAAAAGATACAAATCCACATCTGTGTACTTTAGTACCTGAAGGAAGAGAAGAGCTTACCACAGAAGGTGGATTAAACATGAGCAAGGTTTATAATGATTTCGAAAGCCGTGTATTCCCTTCAATAAGAGAAACGGAAATAGAGATTTCACTCTTTCTGGACCCAAACCTTGAGGATATCGAGCTCGCGCATAAACTAGGATCCGATGCCATAGAGCTTCACACCGGAACTTTTGCTAATGCTCCCAATCAGGAAGCACAAATTGAAGAGCTTAAACGGTTAAAGGCAGCAGCGATACAAGCTCACGCTTTAGGACTGAAGGTAAACGCAGGACATGGGCTTAACCTGAATAATCTGCCTATTTTTCTGGATGTAGTTCCTCACATAAATGAAGTGAGCATAGGTCATGCTTTGGTAGGTAAATCTTTATTCTGGGGCTTTCCCAAAACTGTTAAGGCTTATCTTGAAATAATGAGCATTTACTCCGATGTAAAATTTTAAGTCTTTCATGGATAACGGCTCACTTCATAAATCAGGTTATGTTGCTATTGTAGGTAAACCCAATGCCGGTAAATCTACATTGATGAACAACATTATCGGCACTAAGCTTTCTATAGCTACCCATAAAGCTCAAACTACGCGCCATCAAATAATTGGCATTTTTTCTGAGGAAGATGTCCAGATTATTTTCTTAGATACTCCGGGGATTATCAACCCCAAATATGAACTACAAAGAGCTATGATGCGCTTTGTGGAAAAGGCGGAAAAGGATGCTGACGTAGTACTTTTTATAGTAGATGCCGGTGATTCAAAATTCCCCGAACACGCCTTTTCAGAGTTAAAGAACCTGAGAAAGCCAGTGCTGCTGGTCATCAACAAAATTGATCTACATGAACAGGAAAAAGCGGAGTCTTTAGCCGAAGAACTTCAAAGCTATTTCGAATTTACGGATACTATTTTTGTTTCAGCCTTATCAGGCTTTGGAGTCGACGAGTTAAAAACTTCTATCAAAAAGGCTCTTCAACCTGGTCCTCCTTTCTATCCTAAAGATGAACTTAGTGAACAACCGCTCCGCTTTTTTGCATCCGAATTGATTCGTGAACAACTCTTTCTTCAATATCATGAAGAGCTTCCCTACTCTGCTACGGTTGAAGTAATTCAATATGAGGAACGGGAAGACCTTGATTACATCAATGCGGAAATAATTGTGAATCGAAAATCTCAAAAAGGGATGATCATAGGCAAAGGTGGAAAAGCTATAAAACAACTTGGTACCGAAGCCAGGAAATCAATTGAAGAATTCGTCGACCGAAAAATCTTCCTGGATCTTCATGTGAAAGTCAGGGAGAAATGGCGCGAAAATGAACATATGGTTAGAAACCTGGGATATAAATAACTGTAAAATCTCAGCTCTTGCTTGGTTTTACTGAATTGGTTTGGCTACCCTCGGTAAACTTACACTTTAGATAGCCATGAAATCGAACAATACTTTTTTATCCTGTCTTCTCTTTACACTTATTCTCTCAAATTCAATACTAGCACAAGATTCTGAGGTTTTCTTTGCCACAGAACCTACTATATCACCTGATGGTAGCTACGTCGTTTTCTCCTATGAAAGCGATCTTTGGAAAGTTTCTACTGAAGGTGGAGTAGCAGTCAGACTTACTGCTATGGATGGTTTTGAACGGGCTGCGCATATTTCTCCTGATGGTAACTGGATCGCGTTTAGTTCCAACCAATATGGTAATAATGATGTATTCTTAATGCCTGTTGAAGGAGGAGAAATTCAACGGCTCACTTACCATCAGGGTAATGACGTTGTTGAATCCTGGAACTGGGATTCGCAAAGCCTTTACTTCAACTCCAATCGATACAATCGTATCTCCGCTTTTGAGATTCCTATTTCAGGAGGAACTCCAGTGCGGTTATTTGACCACTATCACAATAATGTACATAACCTGCTAAAACACCCTGACAGGAACGAATACTTTTTCAATGAGTCATGGGAAAGCTTCATTTTCCCTCAAAGAAAACGATATAAGGGTTCTTTTAATCCGGATATAAAATCCTATAACCTCGATACTGAAACCTTTGTAACCTATACAAACTGGGAAGGAAAAGATTTTCAACCAACTATGGATCAAAATGGAACTCTCTACTTCACTTCTGATGAGTTCAATAATGAATATAATTTATACAAACTAGAAAATGGCTCTCCACAACAGCTCACTCGTTTTCGAACCTCTGTAAAACAACCACAAGTAAGTGCAAATGGTGAAGTGATTGTATTCGAAATGGAATATCAATTATATACTTACAATGTATCTAATGGACGAAGCCAGAAGATCCCAATCTCTATTTCCCGAAATTTCACACTAGCCAAAGATCAGAATTTTGAAGTAAAGGGAAATATCTCTGCCTTTGATGTATCTGAAGATGGGAAGAAAATAGCGTTCATTTCCCGTGGCGAGCTTTTTGTATCGGATATTGATGGCAAATTTATTCGTCAAATTGAAACGGACTTTATGGGACGGGCACTCGAAGTCAAGTGGCTTTCCGACAATAAAACCTTGTTTTTTAGTCAAACCTATGAAGGCTACCAAAACTGGTTTTCTATTGCTGCAGATGGCTCAGGAACTGCAACGCGACATACTTCTGATTCCCAAAACAATCGGCTGCTTCAACTAAATTCAGATCGAAGCAAAGGAGTGTACTTGAGTGGAAGAAATGAACTCCGATTGATTGATATGGAGAACTTCAAAAGTGAAACTATTGTGGAAGATGAATTCTGGGGTTTTCAGAATCAACCCGCATACTTCTCTCCCAATGATGAATACATACTCTACACCGCTCGTCGAAATTTTGAGCCCGATGTATTCACATATCATATTGAGGAAGAAGAAATACAAAGCCTTACCAATACTGGAGTTTCTGAATGGAATCCAATGTGGTCACCAGATGGTAAGTACATTTATTTTGCCTCAACAAGAGTACAGCCATCGTATCCACGAGGAGCTGGGTCAACTGACTTATATCGCATTTCCCTAGATCGTTTTGAAGACCCTTTTAAATCCGACAAGTTTGATGAGCTTTTTGCCGAGAAGGAAAAAGATGATAATGGGGAAGAGGAAGAAGAAAAAGACGAAGAGGAAACATTGAAGATATCCATTAACCCCGAAGGGTTGATGGAGAGAGCCGAACGTGTTGGCCCTACTTTTGGCAGTCAATTCGTTAGTTATGTTCATCAAGATGGAGACAAAACATACTTGATATTTACCAGCAACCATGATGAAGGGCGCACCCAACTATACGTGACTACCTTTGAGCCTTTCAAGTCGCCTTCTACTTCAAAATTTGATGGAATTACTAGTGGAGGAACCATTTATAAATCAAATGGAAAGCTTTATACCTCCTTCCGCGGAGAGATTTACAGCCTGAATCCTGGTTCAGCAAAAGCAAGCAAAATCGAAATTGACTACGCCTTTCAACGTGAGCTCAAGAATGAGTTTTACCAGATGTTTTATGAGTTATGGGCAAACATCGAAGAAAACTTCTACAACGAAACCTTTCACAATGTTGATTGGGAAGAGATTCGTGATCGCTATGAAGACTACCTCCCATACGTGAATAACAGAGCGGATCTACGCAGAATGAATAATGATATGCTTGGCGAGCTCAATTCCTCTCACATGGGTTTTAATACCTTTGGAAATGATGAAGATGAGTTCTACGAAACGGTATCTCTTTCAACTGGAATTATCTTTGATAAAGACAGTCCCTATACCGTGTCTTCCATTATAACGGATGGCCCTTCAGATGTAGCTGGGAAAGACATCCAGCCAGGAGATGTTCTGATTGCCGTAGATGGTGAATCAGTGGATAACTCGATGAACAGAGAATCCTATTTCACACGACCCGAAATGCAGGAAGAACTCTCTCTTACTTTTAGGAGAGACCGTACAACGTATTCGACTAAGATTCATGCTGCTTCTTATCAAAGCGTTCGGGTTAACCTTTATGATGAATGGGTGGACACAAACCAGCAATTAGTAGATTCGAGAACCAACAAAACCGTGGCATATGTACATATGAAGAATATGGGAGGCGGTGAGCTAAATAATTTCTTGTTTGAAATGACTTCTGAATGGCATAACCGAGAAGCCCTGATCTTTGACCTTCGGTATAACACTGGTGGAAATGTTCATGATGACGTACTTCGGTTCTTATCCCAAAGAAAATATGCTGAATGGAAATACAGAGAAGGCACCGCAACTTCCCAATCTAATTTTAACCCAGCATCCAAACCTATTGTATTGCTTATCAATGAACAATCGTTAAGTGATGCAGAAGCAACCACTGCCGGGTTTAAAGAATTAGGACTTGGAACTGTAATGGGTACTGAAACCTATCGGTGGATTATTTTCACTTCCGGGAAAGGCTTGGTAGATGGTTCGTTTTATCGTCTTCCATCGTGGGGAGTATATAATCTAAATGGAGATAACCTGGAAAGCACCGGCGTTGCTCCTGACATTGAAGTTCACAACAATTTTAAGCACCGCTTGATGAACGAGGACCCTCAACTAAATCAGGCCATTGATTTCATTCTTGAGCAAATGGAGGATTAGAATAGGATACTCTATCTATAACACAAGAAAAGTTAAATCAATTACTTAATTCAGGTATTGAATAATTTTTTACACGCTAAGAAAATTTTTTTTGCACGATGTATTGTTTTGCATTAAAACTTCCCGTAAGCTTTATGCAATGAAATTTTCATTCCGACATACCGCAAATAAACCCGCATGCTGCTGCATGTGTATGTGTAAATCGCATACATAAGGGTTTTGGTATACACGTTTAGATAAACACGAAAAAGCCCTTTTGAATGCAATATCAGAAGGGCTTTTTTGTTGGGAGTTAATCTCAGGCGTTCTTTAACACATATTGCATTCTCATTAAGAAAGGTGGAGGGATCAGGTCCTACGAAGCCTTGGCAACCGTCTCGATGAAAATCGAGGAAAGGTGCTACATCCTGCTCAGTGTATGTAAGCCGCACTGGGAAAGATGAGTTCGAAAGATATTGGTTCAAAAGCCTCATTCGGATTCATCTCGAATGAGGCTTTTTTTGTTTTAACTATTAATTCAATGCCACAAAAACACAGAAACACAAATTCTAAGAATTGATCCTACACGTATACAGAGAAGAAATTAATTCCTTTTGTGATTTAGTGATTCTGTGGCAAATCTATTATGCAGACAACATTCAATAACAACTCACTCACAAACCAATAAAATCATGAGCAACGAACTAAGCGAACGATCACTAAGATTTGAAACCCTGCAGCTTCATGCCGGGCAGCAACCAGATCCAACAACAGGCTCCCGAGCCGTTCCGATCTATCAAACTACATCCTATAACTTCAATGATTCAGAGCATGCAGCCAATCTATTCGCCTTAAGAGAGTTCGGGAATATTTATACCCGAATCATGAACCCTACTACCGACGTATTTGAGCAGCGTATTGCAGCTTTGGAAGGCGGGGTAGCTGCATTAGCTACTTCTTCAGGACAGGCAGCTCAATTCCTGGCTATTTCTAACCTTGCCCAGGCTGGTGACAATATCATTTCAACACAAAACCTGTATGGCGGAACCTATAACCAATTCAAAGTAACCATTCCTAGACTGGGCATTGATGTTCGTTTTGCAGCAGAAGACACTGTTGAAGAATTTGAAAAGCTAATTGATGACAGTACCAAAGCGATTTATGTTGAATCCATAGGGAACCCAAGAGGCAATATTGCTGACTTTGAAGGCCTGGCTGCTCTTGGAGAGAAATATGGTATCGCTCTTGTTGTTGATAATACCTTTGGCGCCGGTGGAGCTGTGGTACAACCCATCAAATATGGAGCAAATGTAGTTACTGCTTCCGCTACGAAATGGATTGGCGGGCATGGGACTTCCATAGGCGGTGTAATCGTAGACGGTGGAAATTTTAACTGGGGCAATGGCCGATACCCATTATTCACTGAACCATCTCCGGGATACCACGGATTGAATTTCTGGGAAGTATTTGGTACCGATGGCCCCTTTGGAAATATAGCTTTTGCCATTCGAGCAAGGGTGGAAGGACTTCGGGATTTTGGTTCTTCTCAATCTCCATTCAATAGTTTTCTGCTATTACAAGGCCTGGAGACTCTCTCTTTGAGAGTAGAACGCCATAATGAGAATGCACTGAAACTGGCTGAATGGCTTAATGATCATGACGCGGTAGAGTGGGTGAATTTCACTGGGCTTCCTGACCACGAATATCATGAACAAGCAAAGAAATACCTTACTCCTGGGCACTTTGGATCGGTATTAACCTTTGGTGTAAAAGGTGGTTATGACAATGCCAAATCTTTCATCAATAGCGTAAAGCTTGGAAGTCACCTTGCTAATGTGGGTGATGCAAAAACCCTGCTCATTCACCCAGCATCTACTACTCATCAACAGCTTTCTGAAAGCGAGCAAGCGGCTAGTGGTGTGAAGCCTGATCTAATCCGGGTTTCAGTAGGAATTGAACACATCGATGATATCATCGAGGATTTTGAAAACGCCTTTCAAACAGCGGCTGTTTTGACTTAACCTCAAACAAAAAAGGATGCGGAGTAAGCGCCTCCGCATCCTAATAAAACCACTTGCAGAAACCTGTAAATGATCCAACAACTCTAAAATATAAACACTATGAGCACTTTAACAACTAATGAAGTGGATGAACGGCTGAATGAAACTATCAGCAATGTTATCAATCATGTAAAAGAAAATCCCTCTGCAAAGGATGTCACTTTTTCAGTGGATTCTATCCTGGAACAAGGGTTTCGATCTGAAATCAACGTCCGGGATTTTCAGTTTATCGTGGATGAACCTGAAAGCCTGGGAGGAGAAAATGAAGCTCCTAACCCTGTAGAGTATGTACTTGGTGCATTGGCTTCGTGCCAGGAAATTGTAATCAAAGCTTATGCCGGGCAGCTAGGGATTAACCTAAAATCTATAAAGGTTACTGCTTCTGGTGATCTTGACCTGCAGGGATTCTTCAATCTTTCTGATGAACGGCCAGGTTTCAGCCAAGTGAAATACAGAACGGTAATTTCTACGGATGAAACTGACCCTGCTAAACTTCAACTTTTAAAAAACTTTTCTTCTGAACGGTGCCCCGTATTGGATATAATAGCTAATCCGGTACCGGTGAATGGAGAAGTCGTTTATGTTAATTAACACTCACTCATTCATCGAAGCAGCTTGATGAATGAAAGGCTTAGCGGATCAGTTTACTGATCTTGCTAAGCCGATTTTTAAGTCATCCTGAGGATACCTCCGAAGGATCAGCAAATATATTAATACGTTGATTCTTCGCTTTTGCCTGCCTTTGCCGTAGCGGCTTCGCGCAGGCAGGCTCAGAACGACTTAATATCGAAATACATTAATCATCAATGAGCAAACTCAATACACATACTTTTGAACAGACATTCATCACTGAATCAGGCTTTTCGTTTGATAATCCCGAGATAGCTTACCAGAGCTGGGGCAATCTTAATGATGATAGATCCAACTTGGTGTTAGTCATTCATGCCTTGACCGGCAATTCTAATCTAGAGGAGTGGTTTCCGGGTTTGTTTTGGGAAAACAGTCCAATTGACCTGGATAAACACTTTGTATTATGCATAAATATTCCCGGAAGCTGCTATGGTTCACTTGGGCCCTGGTCTACTAATCCAAAGACAGGGGAACCCTATCAAAGTGATTTTCCGGTTTTCACTATTCGTGATATCGTGAGATTCCAACAAAAACTATTAAACGAGTTGGACATCCAGGGTATTGAACTGGTATTAGGCGGTTCGATGGGTGGCATGATTGCCCTTGAGTTTGCATTAATGGATGATCGAGTCAAAAAACTCTGCTTGATGGTAATGGGAAAGGCGCATTCGACCTGGGCAGTTGGAATTAGCCACGCCCAAAGAATGGCTTTATACTCTGACCCAAAATGGAATAACGGAGACTATAATCAAGATGATCCCCCACTAAAAGGACTTGCAGCAGCAAGAGCTATGGCTATGATTACTTACAGGACACCTGCCAATTATGACCAGAAGTTCTCAAGGGATCGAAATACGGAAAAGAATCTTTTTGAAGTAGAATCATACCTCGAGTATCAGGGACAAAAATTGGTGAGTAGATTTGACGCTCTTTCTTATGATCGGCTCACTAAATCCATGGATACGCACGATGTTTCCCGTGGACGTGGAACATTCGAAGAAGTGCTTGAAAGATTAGCTACCCCAACATTAGTCATTGGAGTGGGCTCTGATCGCCTTTATCCAGCTTTAGAGCAAAAAGAACTTGCGGAGCTTATCCCAAATTCAGTATACAAGGAAATTACTTCCGAATACGGACATGACGCCTTTCTGATCGAATTCGATCAGATAAATACATATTTAAACGAATTTCTTGAAGAACCTACTTATCAATCAGCTTAGTCTATCAAATAATTATTTGGTACTTTTCTTTCATGATCTGTCATGAAAAAAGATTCCTTTTGCTGACTATTGTCTTATTCACCATGTTCTTTCCCCTTCATTCTTTGGGTCATTCACCTGAGTTGGACAATAGCCGCATCTTTGGCGTAAAAAACCTTTGAACTTGGCTGATGCAGAAGCGTGATTTAACCGGCTATAGTGACAAACCTCCTCATCCCAAATGGCCGAATAACGCTCGGCTGGCCGTGCAGTTTGTTCTGAACGTTGAGGAAGGTGCGGAGCAAACGATTGTCAATGGCGATGAACAGTCGGAAAGCTATCTGCACGAAATTCTCGGTCGACCACCGCGTATTGGAGAACGCGATCTAAGTGTAGAGCAGTTCTATGAATACGGTTCACGGGCAGGCTTCTGGCGCATTTTGAAATTATTCCGGGCGCGCAAATTACCGCTAACCGCGTTTGCTGCTGGCAAAGCGCTGGAATTAAACCCGGACATTGGACGTGCTCTAGCTGAAGCGGGGCACGAAGTAGCTGGACATGGTTACCGCTGGTTTGACTATCAAGGCATGTCGGAAGCAGAGGAACGTCACCATATTCAGTTAACCGTCGAGGTGATTGAAAAGGTTTGCGGCAAGCGTCCAGTTGGCTGGTATACGGGCCGAATCAGCCAAAATACGCGCCGGCTTATTCGCGAAGAAGGCGGCTTTCTCTACACCTCAGATGCCTACAATGACGACTTGCCGTACTGGCTGCCAACCGAGCCACCACAGCTCGTCATTCCCTACACACTGGTCAACAACGACGCACGTTATTTGATGTCGAACGGCTGTGCATCCGGGCAGGAATTCTATCAGCTGTTGAAAGATGCGTTCGATGTGCTTTGGCTGGAGGGAGAACAACAACCGAAAATGATGAGCATTGGGCTACATTCACGTATTAGCGGACATCCAGCACGCACAATGGCGCTGGCCCGCTTTCTTGACCATGTTCAATCACACGAAAACGTGTGGGTGTGTCGACGCGAAGACATTGCCCGCCATTGGACAACGTTGTATCCTGCATATAGCCAGGGCTCTGCAAAAGAATAAACAGGGCGCCACCTCTTTTACCGCGAAACGATTGCTTTTATTTGCTCTAATTTGTGGGAGCCCAATTTCTTGAAGAGTCAGCCTATCAATCCGCTCAGTCTATCAAGTAATTATTTGGTACTTTTCCTTCATGATCTGCCACAAAAAAAGATCCCTTCTATTAACTATTAGCCTGCTTACAGCGTTCTTGCCCATGCACTCTTTGGGCCAGGAATTTATAGGGGTAGATATCCCCTATTCAAATCCCATTGGTTTGATTATGGATGCAGATATTGGAACAAATGGTATTTCTGTAGCCGACTACAATCTCGATGGCTCTCTGGATATTTACTTTGTAGTCAGAGATTCTGCATGGGGTGGAGATGCAAGAACCTGGAATCGATTATTCTCTTTTGAAGATGGAGAATACACTAATAGAACCATCTCATCAGATTTAAAAGGGATTAGCCAAACCCGATGGAGTGAGATGGGATATAACATTGGTGCTTCATGGGGAGACTATAACAATGATGGTTACCCTGACATTTTCCTTTACTATTCCGGGAAAGATCAGCTATTCAAAAATAATGGAGACGGAACCTTTACTGATGTTTCCGAATCTGCTCAAATTGCAGGCATTGAAACTCAGCTTAGTTCCCACAGCTTATGGTGGGATTATGACCTTGATGGAGATTTAGATTTATATGTGACGGTTAGGAGAGATCGAGCGACAGAAAACAAAGATCGTACAAACAGGATGTACGAGAATACCGGGGAGGATATATTTGAAGATGTTTCCGAAGAAAGCTTTTTAAATGATGATGGTCTCTCCTATATGGCCATCCCTTTTGATGCAAACAATGACTCCCTACCCGATCTGTATGTTGCGAATGATTTCGGAGCCAATTCACTCTTCCTGAACAATGGAGATAAAACCTTTTCTAAAGACACAGCTAACACCATTGGATTAAATGACCGGGGAGAAGGAATGGGAATAGCCATTGCTGACATTGACAAAAATGGATTGCCTGATATCTATGTAACCAATGTAACGGAAGACGGAAGTGTTGAATTGAGGCGAAATCCTCTTTTTCTCCATTCTGGAAATAATTCCTTTGAAAACATTGCTCAGGAAGCTGGAGTCATGCTAGCCGAATGGGGCTGGGGAGCAAGCTTTGCTGATTTCAATAACAATACCCTCGAAGATCTTTTTGTTTCAAATGGCTATTTCGATGATGATGATGATAATTTCCTGTACATCAATACCTCCTCTAATGAACAAGTTCTATTCGAAAATAAGGCAGAAGAAGCCGGGGTAGCTGACTCTATGGTTTCAAGAACACATGTCGTTTTCGATCAGAATGACGATGGATTCCTTGACATCCTGGTCTCCAACTTCTTTGATGACCCCATCCTTTACCGGAATACTTCTTCAGCAGGTAACTGGCTGAGTGTAGAACTGGAAGGTGTGGAGTCAAACAGAAATGGCTTTGGCTCCAAAGTTATCGCTTTTTATGGAGGAGAATCTCAAACCAAATTTCATCATGGAGCCCAGTTCTATGGCCAGAATATTTTACCTGTTCATTTTGGGCTGGCTGAATTTGAATCATTAGATAGCTTGCAAGTTATCTGGCCTGGAGGTAATGCGGATACCTTTGTTGATGTTAATGTAAATCAACAGATCAAAATTATAGAAGGTGGAACGATCGTTACTTCCACACATCCGGATAAAGAAACAGAGCGAGCTCAAGAATTTAAACTTATAGGTAATTATCCAAATCCATTTAATAGTGGAACAAACATTGTATTTGAACTACCCAGGGTGCAGACCATTAGCTTTGAAGTGTTCAATGTATTGGGGCAGGTTATTTTTCAGCAAAGTTCCACATTCTCTTCCGGGAGACAACAAATAAACTGGCAACCTGGCGCCATTCCTTCCGGGGTATATTTCTACAAAATTTCGACCCAGCAAGGTTATGTGCAAACTTCCAGATTGTTGTACCTCAAGTAGTTGACGCTTAAACATTCACGCACTACTTTTCCAGAAGATTATCTCAATTCGAAATCTTGAAAAAAACTCTCATTCTCTCCTTACTTATTGCTTTATTCCTCTTTGGAGAAAGCCAGGCGCAACACAGCGTACCAAGACAATGGAATGAAGTATTACTGGAAGCTATTCGAAATGACTTCGCCCGGCCAACAGTACATGCTCGAAACCTATTCCATATTTCTGCAGCTATGTATGATGCGTGGGCTTTATATGACGAAACAGCCGTCCCTTTTTTTCTGGGAAATAGCTTCAGAGATTTTGCCTTCAATTATCCAAACAATGTCTCTATTGATTCAGAAGAAGACCTTGAAACGGTGATCAGCTTTGCTGTTTATCGCATACTTTCTCATCGATTTGAGTTCTCTCCTGGAGCTGAAACCTCTCTCCCCTCTTTCGATTCATTAATGACAGAGCTGGGTTATGATAAAGAGTTCACCTCAACAGATTTGAGTAATAATGATCCAGCTGCTTTAGGAAATTTTATTGCAGAACAGATCATAAACTTTGGGATACAAGATGGTTCTAACGAGGAATTCGGCTACAATAATATTTTCTATGAACCAGTAAATACTTATCGAGATAACAATCTGGATCCTGTATTCCCAGGCAACCCTGATATTATTGATCCAAATCGATGGCAGCCTCTCACTTTTGGATCTTTCATAGATCAATCAGGAAATCCTATTCCAACCGAAACTCCCCGGTTTCTGGGCGCCGAATGGGGGCAAGTTGTTCCGTTTTCGCTACAGCAAGAAGATGTCACTATTTATGAGCGAGACGGATTTGATTATTGGATATATCATGACCCAGGCCCGGCTCCACTTCTTGATGTTAGCGGGTTGGATAACTCAGAGCGCTATAAGTGGACTTTTTCTTTGGTCTCTGTTTGGTCTTCTCATCTCGATCCTTCGGATGGAGTAATGTGGGACATCTCTCCGGGGGCTATTGGAAACAATCCAATATTTCCCGAAACCTTTGAAGAGTACCGGCAATACTACAATTTAATAGATGGTGGTGATCCAGGAACGGGCTGGGATATTAATCCAGCTACAGGACAGGCATATGAACCACAACTTGTACCGCGAGCAGATTATGCAAGAGTACTGGCTGAATTTTGGGCAGACGGACCTGATTCTGAAACCCCTCCGGGGCATTGGTTCACTATTTTAAACTATGTGAATGATCACTCACTTCTCGAAAAGAAATTTGAAGGTACCGGAGAGGCACTTAGCGATTTAGAATGGGATATAAAATCCTACTTTCTGCTTGGGGGAGCAATGCACGATGCAGCCATCGCTGCCTGGGGCATTAAAGGCTGGTATGATTACATCCGGCCCATTTCAGCGTTGCGCTATATGACCGACCAGGGACAAAGCACTGATCCTGAACTTCCAAACTACAGCCCAAATGGAATTCCTCTTCTTGAAGATTTTATCGAATTAATTGAAGAAGGTGATTCTCTGGTTGCTGTTCGCGACAGCCTTGAGTTAATCGGAACTATAAAAGTAAAAGCGTGGAGAGGTCATAACACCGGGTATATTATAGACCCTGATACTTCAACTGCTGGGGTTTCTTGGATACCTGCTGGTGAATGGTGGAGCTATCAGCGGCCGACTTTTGTAACTCCTCCTTTTGCCGGATATGTTTCCGGTCATTCAACGTTCTCGCGAGCTGCGGCTGAAGTTATGACCCTTCTTACCGGAGATGAATTCTTCCCGGGAGGAATGGGCGAATTTCATGCTCCAAAGAATGAATTCCTGGTTTTCGAAGATGGCCCCAGTGTAGATGTTACCCTGCAATGGGCGACGTATCGGGATGCTTCCGATCAAACCAGCCTGTCCAGAATTTGGGGCGGCATCCATCCTCCAGCCGATGATATCCCCGGCCGCATTATTGGAGAACAGGTTGGTATTGATGCCTTTGGCTATGCGGTTAATTTCTTTGATGGTATTTCGGTGAGTAATGAAGTAACTCCCCTCGTCGAGAGCGCGGAACAAATTCAGGCCTATCCGAACCCGGTCCAACGAGGTACTCCCCTTAGCATAAACCTAAATGGACTTTCAGGAACAGAAGAAATTCAGGTGTATAATATTCTTGGTCAACGGGTAATCTCTAGAAAAGCCATTCGCAGTTCTGCGCTTCAAATCAATACATCCAATCTATCATCAGGAATGTACTTCATCCGGGTAGTTGGAAATCACACTACCTTAACGAAAAAGTTCATGGTTCTGAAATGAGAATTGGAATTAAATGGACACTAAATAATTAGCCGATCATTCGGCAAACCAATATTCAGTTATATGCAAAGAGAACGTATTCACCCACAAAGCATTATCAGCGAAAAAGCCATTATTGCAAGTGACGTTGAAATAGGTCCCTTTTGCACCATTGGGGATCATGTAACACTAGGAGAAGGATGCATAATCCATTCACATGTTGTTATCAATGGGCATACAACCATCGGAAAGAATAATGAGTTTTACCCATTTACATCAATTGGGGCTGCTCCACAGGATAAAAAGTATAATGGAGAAGCTACAACTACTATTATAGGTAACGATAATACCTTCAGGGAAATGACACAGGTACATCGAGGAACAGTAGATGGCAGAGGTAAAACCCAAATCGGTTCCAATAACCTCTTCATGACCAATGTCCATATCGCTCATGATTGTATAATTGGGAATAGTGTAACTATGGCTTCCTACTGTGGCCTTTCAGGGCATGTCAGCGTGGAAGACTTCGCCATCTTAGGAGGTTATGGCGGAGCCGTACAATTCATTAAGGTAGGCAAATCTGCTTTTGTAGGAGGCGCCTCGGTTCTTGATAAGGATATACCTCCCTACTTCATTGCTTATGGAAACAGAGTAAAGCTTAAAGGTGTAAACATCACGGGCCTGAAAAGGCAAAGCATCGATAGAAAACTCATTTCAGAAGCTGTTGATTTTTCTAATGCCATGAAATCTGCTCCTGTTTCCCCAGCAATCTTTGTAAGAGATCTACCAATTGGTGATGATTATAAAGAAAACTTTCTTATAAGCGATATCATCGACTTTATTAAGAATAGCAAAACGGGTATCCCTTCCTTTATTTCTTAAATGAATATGCTGAATATAGTCGTCATAGGATATGGTTCCTGGGGAAAATGGCATGCCGAAAAAGTAGCTAACAATCCTTCTGTAAATCTTTATGCCATCGTAGATATAGATACCGTTTCTCTGGAAAATGCCAGGAAGAAATACCCTGATACAGGCATATATGATAGCCATAGAAAGCTGCCCCTTCACAATATTCATGGAGTCGTCATAGCTACACCGGCTACCACCCACTTTGAATTGGTAAGCTTTTTTCTTGATAAGAATACTCATGTCTTTTGTGAGAAACCTCTTTGCTCAACCTTTGAAGAAACCAAAAAAATAGGCGAGCACCTAAGCTATAACCTTGTACTCCAAATTGGGTATTCTGAGCGATTTCATTTTATCTGGAATACTTTAAAAAAGGACCTGTCCCATACAGGTGGTCCTTATTCAATTAATTTTGACCGCCTTGCTCCGTTTACCGACAGGAATACTGATGTTGGGGTAGTCGAAGACCTTATGACCCATGACCTGGACTTGCTGCTGTTTCTATTTCCTGATCTTTCGATCCAGGAAGTATCCGTAAAAGGGGCTAAGGAAAAATCTGATCACTTTGATCATGTAGAAGCACGGTTTTCTTTTTCAGATTCGAGTTCTGCAAAAATTACTGCCAACAGAAATTTTGTGAAAAAAGAAAGAAAAATCGAAATAACCTGCAAAGAAGGTTCCTTCCTAATTGATCTCATCAACACCAGGTATACTCGGTCTTTTGCTACAAATAATGGAATTAACCAAACTGGCACTTCTATAACTATAGATTATGAAAAGGCTGATCATCTTGACATAGAACAGAAAGCCTATTTCCGGGCTATTACGGACAAATCCGAAATTCCTGTGGGTTATAATGATGGATTAAAAGCTATGCAATTAGCACAAATGGTGAATGAGAAACTTCTCGATTAACTGTATGCTAAAAGACATAAAAAAAATATTCCCGGTACTAATCATCACCTATTTGGGCTTTTTTATAACCTATGGATTGAATCAGTATTTGGCCACCCACTTAGAACTAGAGGGCTTAGGGGATTTTAATATCGGGCTTAGCCTTGCAGGGATTTTCGCCGGAATCCTCACTTATGGAGGAAATGCAAGTATAAAAAAATTTATACCTGTCTATATACAGGATAAAAATTTTGGAGCTATCGCTGGGTGCCTGAAGTATTATTCAAAAACAATACTTGGCCTAAGTGGCTTGCTGATTGTGTTTTATTTCATCGCCAATTTTGGGTTTTCCTATTACGAGTTAGAATCCTTACAACATGAAGCGGTAGAAATTGTATTACTTGCCCCTCTTCTCGCTTTTGGTATGATTTTCGGATCTACACTTCAGGCGCTCCATAAAGATAAACTGGCAATTATTCCGGATAAACTGATTAAGCCCGGGCTATTTTGGTTGGCCTGTTTTATCTGGCTTTATGTCTATGGCTCTCCAAATCTATCAGAAGTCATACTTATTGCCTTCTTTGTACTGCTACTTACCTTGTTTATTGAAATTTATTTCGTAAAAAAAACCATTCCATTCAACATCGCCTCTGTTGTTCCAGCTATATCCAAAACAGAATGGAATCAAGTAGGCCTTCCCCTTCTTTATACAGCCATGGCTACTTCCTTCCTCATAAGAATAGATATCCTGTCTTTAGAAATACTGCATACCAGTGAAGCCGAAATTGGTGTATTTAGCTTACTCATTTTTATCGCATCAATTATCTGGTTGAATTTTGTTTCTATCTGTAACGTATTTACTCCCGGGATTTCTGAAGCAGGAAAAGACTCAAAACTAATGCAACAGATTTATAATAAAGCCCTGGCGATTATTATAGGCTCTAATATTGTTGTTGGGATGCTAATATGGTTTTTTTCAAAAGAGATATTATTGTCTTTCAGCCCAGAGATGATAGCATACGAATTCTGGCTCTATGTAATAGTAGCAGGCGCCTGTATAAATAGCTGCCTTGAACTTGCTTCTTTTTTCCTACGGTTTTCAGGGCATCAAAAAATTGCGAAAAGGAATACAACCTTTTCTCTGATCTTAAACCTTATTCTTACACCAATATTGATACTACTCTATGGAATGCCTGGGGCAATCATTGCCCTTATTGTTGCAAACTTTCTACGGGGGGTGAGTAATGGCTATATGATGAAAAAGAATATGTCTGTTAAGCCTCTAATCGGCTTTTAAGATGTACCCCAATTCTGATTGCTCCAAGGAATTATATTTCTACTATAATAATTCATATATCAGACTGATAAACTAACCAAGAGAAATTATGTCGTCACAACCTGTAGCTGTAATTACCGGAGCCTATCGTGGACTTGGACTCGAAACCGTAAACCAACTTACACGTCTTGGATATAGTGTGATCCTAACTGGGCGAAATTCTGAAAAAGGTGAAGCTGCTGCCTCACAATTTAGGTCAGAAGGACATGACGTTCACTTTCGGCCTTTAGATGTGAACGACATGAAAAGCATCTCAAGCTTAAACCAGTTTATTGCTGATAAATATGGTCGGTTAGATGTACTGGTAAATAATGCAGGCATCCATTACGACATGGGAAATAAAGCTACCGATCCAAATTGGGATATCGTACATGAAGCAACCAATACCAATTTCATTGGAGCATGGAAAGTTGCCGTTGGGCTCCTCGACTTAATTCGAAAAAGTGAGCATGGCCGAATTGTAAATGTAAGCAGTGGTGCCGGATCACTTCTGGACATGTCTCCTGGAACACCTGCCTATTCTGCCAGCAAAGCAGCTATGAATGTACTTACCAAACAATTAGCTGCCGAACTCCGAAACGAAGGGATTCTCGTTAACTCCGTTTGCCCAGGCTGGGTTCGTACCGATATGGGTGGTCAGGCCGCTCCCCGGTCTGTGGAAGAAGGCGCTTCCGGAATTGTTTGGGCAGCTACTTTAAAAGACGATGGCCCAACCGGCGGATTCTTCAGGGATGGGAAAGAAATTAACTGGTGATTTTAATGCCAGGACAAAATCGCATAGCCATTAAATCCTCCACCATCTTCTACTTCTAGCTCCGGTAACTCAGAAGAAAGTTCGGTGGAAAATTGAACCTTTCCAGAACCCGAAGAGGAAAATGTATTTGCCACAATAGATCCCTTTATACTTCCTGAACCTGTTACCTGTACATGTGCATTGGGAGCGTAAAGGATTCTGGTATTAGCGACTGCCGCTCCTGAAACAGTGACATTATTTCCGCCGGTTATCACATGACCCTGAATTCCTCCGGAGCCACCAATAGTAATGTCCGCTGTTTTTGCATAAATACTCCCGTTGAATTTTGTTGAACCGGAAAAATTAAGCGCATCTGTTCCACCATAATAAGTAAAAAGCCTTTCTTGAATACTGCTGGTATTCATTTTACTGCTTCCACTTACAATTAAGTCATCTTCCACAATAAGCGTCAGAGTTCCGGTTCCGGTTATATTTACAGTACCTTGATATAGGTTGAAATCCCCAACATGTAACACCCTGTCTTCCGACCCTGTATCGATATTTAATGTATAGTTACTTTGAACCGTAATTGAGGGAAAATAGGCTCCGTCGTAATCTGAAGGGCTCAATGTAATATTTGTGAACGGCCAGGTTGTAACAACTGAAGAACGGGTAATTGTTTTGGCTGGATATTCGACAAAAGCAGGCAGTTCGTATTCACCAGGTGAAGGTAAGTTCCCAACTCCAAGACCCACGTTTTTTCCGGACGCCTGAATAACTGTAGTTGATGGGTTTCCTCCTGGTCCAATCAATAGCGTACTATCTATAGAAGTTGACCAGGCCAGGTTAACATCTCCATTTCCAACAGCATTAGTGCCCGCGTGCCCCATTACTTTTGCACTTCCTGTTAAGGTGATATTATTTCCACTGAAAACGGCATATGGTAAGTTCGGTTGCCATACAGGACTCGTTTTTTGAGAAAGCAATTTTAGCTCTTGCTTGTAAGAAATATCCCCAACTTTTCCCCAGCTTTCTACAAAAACAGTATCACCCGTTTCTGTTACAGAATATTTATAGCTACCACCCATGTCCGGCCATTCCTGGTATGTATTGACACTCGTAACCGTTTCTTCCTTGTTTAATTGATTTGAGACGGAAAAAATAACGGCTTGTGATATGTTTTTAGCCTGGTTTGCATTATATGCCTCAACCGATTCCAGCTGAGCTCTGTACAAATTCCGCCGCGTCATATCGCCGAAAGTTGTTAAAGCCAAACTCATCCCCAAAACCAACCAAATTGCATAATTACCCATAATTAACTCCCCTCAGTGTAAAAAATCCCGGATACATGTAAATTTTTTAGATAAATGCTCAGCTCCGCTGAAGCTTTAAACTGTTTATCAGGATCTACCTGTTCCGAAGTAGTAGTGACTGTTTCTACCACAACTTTTAGGAAAGGAGCCGAAGTAGTTCCATGAACCGTTTCTTCAAATGTTATTGAATCCAGCCTGAGAAAATAATCCTCGGTAGTTTTACTACCCCCACTTGGGGTTCTTTCAACAATTAAGTATTCATTTTGTTTATAAATCCGAACATCTGTTGAATCAGAAGTTGAGGAAGTCTTTTCTACAAACTCGAGTACAGATCCATTAGCTGTTTTAATACGCTGCAAATACTTTACCTCTTCCTGGACAAGCATCACGGCATTATTCGCATTTGTCTGTACGTGATAAGTTGATTGATTTTCTACTGTAGAGTTTACCAGCAATACATTTGCCGAGACTACCATTGTTATCAAAATACCCAGTATTACCGGCGGTATTATTAATTCATAAGTAACATTCATGGTGTTCTAATTAGAATTATATGGAACTATAGAAGCGTATTGAGTAGCTAATTGATTGGCTGTACCATCTTCAATTCTGTAAATCGTTATGGTTGCCACTCTGCCATGAGAACCAATTAGGATTTCTTTTTCTTCGGAAAGGCTAATTGTTGCCGCTAACGTATCCTTCGTTGTTGTAATGTAGTTTTTCCTGGTACTCTCAAATCGAATATCGTCTAGGTTACCATAATTCGATTCCAGCGAATCGTAATTGAAAGATTGAGAATACAATTCATCGGTTATCGAAATTCCAAAGTTTATCGCATCCACTTCTTGCTGGCTATTCACCGTTTGCTTGGCTGCGTTAACATAACTGCGATGAATATTTACAGACAAAAACATGAATACTGCTACTGCACCTAGTGATAAAAAGGCTTGAGACATGTTTAATACATTTAGTTTAGTCTTTTATTTACTACATAATTCTAAGTACGGTCATGAGACTAAGCTTATTCATTAATTACGGTTTTATCTTAACCGTAGACTCTTAATAGACATTTTTTTCTGGGGTGCATTCATTTTGATGAAATCTGTAGACCGAAAATTGAGGTAGGCATCTACTTCTCCTTATCTCATTGATCACTCATCTTAGAAAGTGAAATTAATTTTCAGGCTTATTCTATTTATTGACTTAGCAACTATATTTTAGTTACTTAGAGCTAGAAAAAATGAGAGATAAATGCTGGGAGTGCCAAGAATTCTACTATTTAGTTTAGTCATTGTATTCATACTACCTCAAAGGCTAGTTGCTCAAGTTATTACAACGCCTAAGATTGAGCCTCCTAAGCCTGCAGTTCTTACGCCTCCTTCACTTAATACTATTCAGAATCCCATATCTATTCCCTCAGGTGTCACTCAGTTTCAATCCAATTCGATAGCTATTTGGCAAGAGGATCAGGCAAAGATAGCCAGGCAACAAGTCTACATGCAGGAGCTATTTCGAGAGATTCCAAAGAATGGCAGATCGTATGAGTTTCCCGATAAGGATCATCTCCCCGGAGCCGAGGCGTATTTTGAAGCTTATGAAGAGTTACGTGCGATGCTGGATGGAGAAGCTCCCTTAGATTTGAAGAAAGCCATTTTCGTAGTTGAAAATGCTTACTTCAATAATCAGGGAAGCTTTGAAAATTTCGATAATCAAGTCAAAGAACTAGCCGAACTTGTTTCAGTTTATATCAACCAACAAGGATGGGATCAAAGCAATCCCATGACCCCAATTTTAGCGCTTCATCAACTTTTTGCTGATACCCTTACCGTTGAACAGCCAGGAATGGAAGAAAAGGTGGTGCATTATCCTATTACCTATGATTTTGAGGATTACCGGGGACGAGAAGAGTTTTCCAACCTGTTTGTATCAAAAGTGTTGGCGACCGGAAGTGGGCAATGTTATTCTATGCCTCAATTGTATTTACTACTTGCTGAGGAATTAGGTGGGAAAGCATGGTTGAGTTTTTCACCAGATCATTCATTCATTAAATTCAAAGACGAACATAACCAGTGGTATAATCTGGAACTCACCAATGGAAATGTGGTCAGCGAAAGCTGGATGATGGCCTCCGGTTATATGACCATCGAATCCATACAAAATGATATTTATCTAGATACTCTCAGCCTGAAAGAAACCATAGCCACCAAAATGGTCGATCTAGCTCTCGGCTTTGGTAACAAATATGGCTATGATGATTTTGTACTTCAAGCTGTCAATAAGGGGCTGGAACATCATCCCGAAAATGTGCCTGGTATGATTACCAAAGCAAATTACTACACCGATTTAGTGTGGTATATAGCGGATCAAATGGACAATCCTACCAATGAAGAATATCTATCCGATCCATACGCACGATCTATTCTTATAATGAGAGAACACATGTACAGCCTGATTGATAACTCTGGATATCGCAACATGCCAGATGAGGCCTATGAGAAGTGGTTATCCTCTATTGAGGAATATAAAACCAAGCAGGAAGAGCAAAAGAAAACAATAAACTCCACTAACCCACAAAATAGACAACCATGAACATAAAGAGAGTTCTAGCCACTCTGGGGCTGCTATTTATCGGTGCATCGTCTACTTATGCACAAAACCCATATAAATCCTTAGGAGTAGAGATCAAACCTCTTACATTAAGTAAAGGAAAGTTTGTGGAGTTCTTTCCTAATGATAGCCTGGTTCAAATTGGTTCTGTAATCCTGGATACCAGGACCAATTCTATTGTAAGTTTTGTAGTGGTAGATACTGCTTATTCAGAAGCTACTCTCGAGCCTGAATTGACGGTTAGATTTTTACAGCCTGATCCATTAGCAAGTAAGTTCCCTAATGTGAGTCCTTATAATTATACATTAAATAATCCAATTCGCTTAATTGATCCAGATGGGCGGGCTCCAGTCGATCCTTTTTTAATAACAGTAAGGACATATATTCCCCAGAAAAGAGCTATGGGGTTCCATGGGGACGATAGATCTAGAAGCATTAGAAAAGACGCTTCATTCCGAACTTCACATAGTGTTGGTGTTGAAACCAATCCAAATGTTTCTTCTAATCCATTAACAAGCGATGATGGAGGAAGAACTGGCGTTACAGCTACATCATTTGGTTTACCACCAACGGGAGCACCGTTAATTGGAAAAGCTCCTGAAGGCACTGAAGGCGGTTTTTCAGCTAATGTATCAAGAAGCGATGCTAATGGAGGGGATAATGCAGTATTAAGAATAACAGGTTCAAGTTTAAACCCTGTAACTGACGGTCTAGGCATTCCAACTCCCGCGATCGATTATGATTTTACAATAACTATTATTCCAGGTGAAGATGGAGGAATGCCCACTGTGAATGTAAATGGATCTCATGATGGGTTTCCGGGCTATGAAATAAATATTACCGACCAAAATAGCGGACAAGTGTATCAAGTATATTATCATGAACCGACAAGCCAGTTTCAGCTAAGAAGACTAGCAGATAAAGAAGAAGATCAGGTCAAAGTTGATCAATAATATGAGTTTAAAAATACAAAATGCGGTTACTTTTATTGTTTTCCCTCTGATTGTAGTTGGATTCACTACAATATTGGTTGGTAAAGATATCTTTAGTGAGTATGAAACTCTCCTATTTTGGGCAGGTTACTATCTTTCTTACCCATATAGCTATTTAGTTTTTTATTTCCTTAGAGATTATGACTACAAAAAGGACAAAACTTTTTTTTGGGTTATGTTGACCGTTACAACATTGATTGGGATTTCCACATCCCTATTTTACCTCTTCTTTACTATGATGTGGGTGATCTTTCCCACTTCAATACTCCTCACTATTCTTTACTTTTTAAAACGGAAGAATCTAATACTAAAAACAAAATTGTCTGACTAATCCCAAAATGGTTTTCTCAAAAAATCTATGCTTATTCATATCGATAAGCATATTTCCATTCATGAACATTAACTCTCAAGTTAGTTATGATCAGAGCCTATATCTAAAAGGCTATAATGAAATTTCGAGAATGCTAGAAAACCCATCAGAACGAGATTTTAAAAGAGCCGTCTTCATAGTTGAAAATGCGTTTTATAATGGTGAAAAGGATTATAAAGCATTTAATAGTAAGGTCAGATCACTTGCAAGTATGGCCTATTCCTTTAGCAACCAGGTTGACCTAATATATGAAGGTATAGATAGCACTAATATCAGAACACACACTGGAATCTGGGCTATAATGACAGACACTCTGACTTTTGATATGGGAAGTGGGGTAAGTCTAGTAAGCAAGCCTTACACCTATGACTTTGAAGATGTGTTTGGAAGGCAAAACTGGTCACAGATGTTTGTTACCAAGCTACTCGATACACGAAAAGGGAACTGTCACTCCCTTCCCTATTTATATAAGATACTTGCAGAAGAACTTGGAGAAACAGCGCATCTAGCTCTGGCACCTAATCATATTTACATCAAGAATTACAGCCAAAAAACGGGATGGTACAATACAGAACTAACGAGTGCCAGCTTTCCTATTGATGCCTGGCTGATGGCCTCAGGCTATATCCACATGGATGCCATACGGAATGAAATTTATATGGATACTCTCAGTCAAAGAGAAAGTCTTGCTCTAACTTTATTAGATCTTGCCCAAGGATATGAACGCAAGTTTGGTATTCAGGACGCATCATTTATTCTTAAGGCAACGGATAAAGCACTAGAAGTGAATCCGAGTTTTATCAATGCTCTTCTTCTTAAAGCCGAAACCCAAAAAAAGCTCTTTGAAAACCAAATGCTGCTTAAAGGTTTAGATGATCCAAATGTATTTATGGAGCAAAACCCAGAAGCAAAAAAGTTATTCCTGGAAATGCAGGGCATCTACACCCGCATCCACCAATTGGGTTATCGCCAAATGCCAGAAGAAATGTACCTGGATTGGCTTATAACTATGGAGAAGGAAAAAGAGAAGTATCAAAACGACTCTGTTTCTTTTGATCGATAATGTAAACTAAATAAGATTGTAATGAAAAAAGAGGACGACAAAAAAGGACCTTGGATTCTTTTTGGTTCAATAATCATTGTATTCGTTTTATCTGCAATTATCATCTTAGTTTCATTCAGCAATTGGACAGATAGAGGTGCATTCGGAGACATGTTTGGAGCCGTGAATGCTCTTTTTTCTGCCTTAGCTTTTGGAGGAGTCATATATGCCATTCTATTGCAAAGAAAAGAACTTTCACTTCAGAGAGAGGAACTTGAACTTACAAGAAAGGAGCTTGAAAAAAGTGCTGATGCTCAGAAAAAATCCAGCCTTCTTCTAGAAAAACAAGTGAAATTAATGGAGGAAACGAGAGTTGACCAACTTGCTAAAGAAAGAAAGGAAGCCGAACCAGTAATTTCTCTTATGAAAGGTACTCCTTATGCATCGGGTAAAAAGATTGTTTTTACAGTACGCAACTCTGGTGGTATAATTTATTACCCAAAAGTTGAAGCTATTGAAAAGGATTTCCAGATATCAGTTGACACCTTAAACAATATTCCAACAGATGGACAAGCACAGATAACTATTATTTCTGATAAAGGACATTTTGATGATCATGGATTTATTCTACGATTTCAAAATTCATATAAAGAAGAGAGAGAAATGCGTTTTAATTTCCAGTATCGAAAGGGTTTATTCCCCCTTAGTGATGGGTGAAAGGTATTCTTTGCCCATCCATTTTTGATCTAATGTAACTGCAGAACATTGCCCTTCACTTGAACAATTGATCCCATAGTTCTAGACAAAGCCTTCCAATCTTACTTCTCAAATTAAATTTTAATGGCCAAAGTGGATTTTACTTGCACTATTGTGGCAAATTAGGGTACATTGTGGGGTGATGTGGGAGATAGTGGGGACTTTCTCTTCTCAGAACAACTTAGCAATCTAAATTCACTCAGAAATACCCGTGCATAGTTTTAAGGGCCAATACGAGCATAGTATAGACGAGAAAGGTCGTATTTCCTTACCAGCCAAAATGCGTAAGGTGCTCTCTCCGTCTGCACAGGATCGATTTGTTATAGTTCGAGGATTAGAAGACTGTCTCTATTTATACCCCGAAAATGAATGGCAAAATGTAGAACAAGCCCTCCTTCAAGCCAATAATTTCACACGTTCCGGGCGAATTGCTAAAAGAAACTTTCTTCGATATGCCGAGGACGTTGCCCTGGACAAACAAAACCGGATTGCTATCCCCACTGACCATATGACCTATGCCGGAATCAGCTCTAAAGCCATTTTCCTGGGCATGGGCCAATACATCGAAATCTGGTCCCCTGAAGCTCTTAATGAAGCCGATGAGAATCTTGACTCCGATGCCTTCGAAGAAATCTTTGAACAAGTAATGGGGGGCGGTGCTCAAACCGATGCTAGTTAAGATGGCTACATATTATGAGCATATTCCCGTAATGCTCCAGGAATGCATGGATGCCCTCATCACTGATAAGGACGGTATCTATGTGGATGGAACTTTGGGCGGTGGAGGCCATTCACTGGAGATTTTGAATAACCTTGAGAAACAAGGACAACTTTTTTCAATCGATCAGGATGATGAAGCTATTGCTGCGGCAAGCGAAAGAATTGGTGCTGATGATCGATTTACCATTTTAAAAGGAAACTTTGGCTACCTGTCCACTCTTCTACCTCCCCAAATTCATGGGCAGGTAGCCGGAATCCTTTTAGATTTGGGTGTTTCTACCCATCAAATTAAGGAAGGTGAACGAGGATTCAGCTTCCAGGAAGATGGCCCCCTTGATATGAGAATGGGCAATCTTACCGGCTTATCGGCCTACCAGGTGGTTAACGGATATGAGTATGAGCAGCTTAGAGATGTAATTTTCCATTATGGAGAAGAGCATGCCAGTCGACAGATTGCACGAGCTATTATTGATGCCCGCCCTATTGAAACTACTGGCGAGCTAAAAGCTGCTATTTCAGAAGTTGTTAAAGGAAAATTCCAGGTTAAAACACTGGCACGGGTATTCCAGGGAATTAGGATTGAAGTGAATAGAGAACTGGACATGCTAAAGGATGTTCTAACTCAGTCATTGGAAATGCTCAAGCCGGGAGGCAGATTAGTGGTAATGAGCTATCATTCACTGGAAGACCGGATTGTTAAACGCTTTTTTAAAGCGGGCAACTTAGAAGGAAAGGTCGAGAAAGATTTTTACGGTAACGTTATTTCCCCTCTAAATCCTGTCAATCGGCAGGTCATCACCCCCACTGATGTTGAGGTCTCCTCAAACCCCGCAGCTAGAAGTGCTAAGCTTCGGATAGCTGAAAAAACCAAGGGAGGCGGCTCATGATGGTACAATCCCCGCTTAAGCGGCACGAAGTGAAGCCAAACCTCCGAAAAGTCCCTAAACCTGACATAGCACCCTCTCCCTCTCAAGCAAAAAAGCTTAAGAAACAACCAGTCAGGAAAAAGACAACTACAGGTACTGGTTCACTACCAAAATTAAAGCCAGGAAATGTCATCCTAATCACTCTCCTGCTTGGAGCATTTGGTTTTATGTACCTGACTCATGTATTCGCTACCCAAAAGCTTCTCCAGGAAGTTCAGCAACTGGAAAGCGAGTACAATAAAACCCGGCAAATCCATGACGAGCTGAAGCTTCAGTACGATCGAATGATTGGTCCGGCTGAGATTTATGAAAAAGCCAAAGAGCAAGGATTCGAAAACGGCGGCCCCGCAGACAAAGTAATCATCGTAAAAGAATGAGCGAATACAGGACTGCCATATTAAGTCGTTTATTCCTTGTATTGGGATTGTTATTCCTCATTCCATGTGCATTGGTATTCCAATTAGTGCGTATCAATTATGTGGAAGGAGAAGGGCTTAGAGATTTATGGAGTAAACAAGCTATTGATCTCATTTCCATCCCGGCTCAAAGAGGAAACATTTACGATGCGAATGGGACTCTTCTGGCAACCAATGCCGTTGACTACCAGATCGCTCTTGATCCAAAAATAGACGGCTTAACCCGGGATCAAATTCTTCAGCTTACCAATAAGCTTGGTGAGTTGACTACACAACCCGAAAGCCATTACCAGCAAAGAATTGACCAGGCTCCCGCCCGGTCCAGGTATATAGTACTTGCCAAAAACCTGACCGGCGTCGCTAAAGATGAAATCAAGGCGCTTGAAATTAGGGGAGTAATTATTGAAGAGAATTTCCGCCGCAAATATACTTTTGGTACCCTTGCAGCGCACTCTCTTGGTTTTGTGAACCATAACATGGATGGACGAACCGGTATCGAAGCCTTTTATAACGTGGAGTTGAAAGGCGAAGACGGTGCTCGTCAGGTTAGAAAAGATCCATTCAACAGGGTATTTGAATATGTCGGCGCTCCAAGAAAGCTCCCTCAGGACGGGTATTCGCTCCATACAACTATTGATGCTTATATCCAGGCAATCTTAGAGGACGAATTAAAGGCTGGAGTAGAACGTAACAAAGCCAATTACGGAACAGGGATTATCCTGGATCCTAAAACAGGAGCTATCAAAGCACTTGCTAATTATCCAACCTTCGACCCCAATTTCCCTGGGAATGATGATGACATCAACCGAAGAAATTTTGCGATCTCGGATATGATTGAGCCCGGATCTACTTTCAAGCTGGTTACTGCAGTGGCAGCAGTAGAACAGAACAAAGTGGATTTCGAAGAAATTTTTGAAACCCCGGAAGATGGAGAAGTTGTCATCCATGGACTTACTCTCAGGGATCATGATCCGCTGGGCGATATCGATTTTGAAGAAGTAATCCGCCAATCTTCCAACATCGCTACTGCTGAAATCGCGATGAGGCTGAATAAAGATAAATTCTACCAGTATGCGCGAAATATGGGCTTTGGCACCCCTAGCTATGTAGATATAGCCGGTGAAGAAAGCGGAAGGATGGCGAAGCCTTATGACTGGAGTTTGGTAAGCCTGCCATGGATGTCTCATGGATATGAATTATTGGCTACTCCTATGCAAGTAGTACAGGCTTATGCAGCTTTCGCTAACGATGGAGTTTTGATGAGGCCTTACATCGTGGAGCGTATTGAAGACAAAAATGGAAATATAATCAATGAGCACGAGCCTGTTAAAATCCGGAAGGTTGCCAAACAGAAGACCCTGGATTTACTGCTTCCTATTTTCGAAAGTGTAGTTTCTGATTCAGGAACAGGTGAATACGCCCAGGTTGATGGGCTTCGAATTGCAGGGAAAACAGGAACAGCCAAAAAGGTGGTTGATGGACGCTATACGAATAGATACCGTGGTTCTTTTGCCGGCTTCTTCCCTGTAGATAATCCCAAATATGTATGCCTGATTCTTCTTGATGAGCCAAAACCTGTTGGCTACGGTGGCTATACAGCAGGACCTATTTTCCGCCAGGTTGCTTCCAGGATTGCTGGGCTCGATAGTGACTTACAGTTTGATAACGGACCAGAATCAGACGCAGTGGAACTCATTGCAATGACTCCTAATGTCCAGGGTTTATCTAAAAGCCAGGCAGAGGAGTTGCTCGAAAGCATGAATGTCGAATATTCTTTCTCAGGGAGCAATGGTTTTGTAACCAGCCAATATCCTGTTGCCGGAGACACCCTTTCTTTCGAAAACAAACTTTCTCTTACCCTTTCGGAAACTTATGCCCAGGTTGATAGTGCAAGCCTGAACAACGGCCTTGTTGAAATTCCCAACCTAAAAGGAATGAGTATGAGAAATGCTTCGAATTTACTCAGCTCAATAGGTTTAAAATCATCTATGGTTGGATCAGGAACTGTGTTCGCACAATTTCCAAGAGCAGGAGAGCTGATGCGCCCCGGTAGCGAAATTACCATTAGAGGTAAAGCAAAGTCGTTGGAATTAATCTCAAAAGCAGGAAGGGACGACTAAGTTGTTTATAAAAGAACTCATAGAATTGGTAAATCCATTACACGTCTCCAGAACGAAGCCGACGCAGGATTTGCATGCTATCGAGCAGGACTCGCGCAAGGTTACTGAGGATTCTGTCTTTATCGCGGTTCGTGGACACGAAGTGGATGGGCACATGTTTTTAGAAGACGCCATTCAGCGCGGTGCCAAGGTGTTGATCACCGAAGAAAGTTATTACACCGATGCGGAAGGTGTATGTGTAATAGAAGTTGAAGACACAAGAGCCATCCTCGGTAAACTAGCCCAGGCTTTTGCTGGAAACCCAGCAAAGGAGCTAACCATTATTGGCATCACTGGTACTAATGGCAAAACCACAACCGCTACCCTGGTTCACCAGGTACTTTGCTCACTTGATGAAAAAGCTTCCCTTTTAGGCACTGTTTCCAAAAAGATTTTAGAAGAAGAGCTAACCAGCTCCCTTACCACTTCTGACCCCATTGAATTAGCGAATGACATGAAGATGATGGTTGATGCAGGTTCTAAGTACCTGGTTATGGAAGTCTCTTCGCACGCTTTGGTCCAGGAAAGGGTATCGGGTTTTGGGTTTAAAATTGCCTTATTCACCAATCTTAGTCATGATCACCTCGACTACCATACTACTATTGAGGAGTATGCTAAAGCCAAGAAGATACTCTTTGACAACCTGGACGCTGACGCCATTGCCATTGTAAATGAAGACGATGAGTATGGTGAGTTCATGGTTTCTAAGAGTAAGGCGAAAAAGCATCACTTTGGGTTTAAAGGAGTTAAAAATCACATCCTTTCAAATACTCCTGAAGGGTTAACGCTGGTTCTGGATGGCGTGAATATCAAGAGCCCTCTCGTAGGAGAGTTCAATGCCTATAATGTTGCTCAAGCTTTTCTTACCTGTACATCGCTAGGATTTAATGAACGAGAAGTAGCTCGAGCTCTTAGCAATGCTACTGGAGCAGCAGGAAGAATGCAGGCCGTCAAATTGAAAGAAGGAAATACTCCTCTCGTAATGGTCGACTATGCCCACACTCCTGACGCACTCGAAAATGTGAGTTCTACCCTTTCTCAAATTAAGGAAGCTACTCAGAAACTCATGGTAGTATTTGGAGCTGGCGGTGACAGAGACCGTGGAAAACGCCCTGAGATGGCTAAAGCAGCTCAAAAATATGCTGACACTGTTGTTGTGACCAGCGATAATCCCAGGTTTGAAGATCCTGAAGCGATTATTGAAGATATCATGGCGGGATTTGATACAGCAGACAATGTGATCAAAATCACAGATCGAAAAGAAGCCATCGAACAAACTATTTCTACCGCTGCCGTTAATGATATCATACTTATTGCCGGAAAAGGGCATGAAGATTACCAGGACGTTCAGGGTACAAAACACCCTTTTGATGATCGAATCATTGCCTGGGATGCACTTAGAAACTATACAAAGGAGGCGAACTGATGTTATACGAATTATTCGCCTGGCTTGAAGCGACCTATGAATTCCCCGGAGCATCTGCTATGGAGTTCATTTCTACCAGAACGGGTTTAGCGGCTGTTACTTCTTTGGTGATTAGCCTCATTATTGGCCGCCGGATTATCAAGTGGCTAAGTAAAATGCAGCTCGGAGAAGTAATCCGAGAAGATGTAGGTCTTGAGCACCATGCAAGCAAAAAAGGAACTCCATCTATGGGTGGGGTGATCATTCTGCTGGCTACCCTTATTCCTACCCTGCTCTTTGTGAAAATGGATAGTATCTATGGATGGCTGATCTTCTTCGTAATGCTGTCCCTCGGTATCGTTGGCTTTATAGATGACTACATCAAAGTAGTTAAGAAGGACAAAAGCGGCCTGGCTGGAAGGTTTAAAGTAGCTGGGCAGGTTACTGTAGGCCTTGTTTTGGGCTCAGTGCTGTATTTCCATCCCGATTTTGCTCTGTTCAATACACTTTCTACTGTACCTTTTGCTAAGGATTTAAACATCGACTATGCTTTCTTCGGAGAACAATGGGGCTGGGCAATCTACCTGCCTGTTTCAGTTTTCATTATTACCGCAGTAAGCAATGCTACTAATTTGACCGATGGTCTCGATGGTTTGGCATCTGGTACTTCGGCTATCTGTGGCTTCGTATTCGCAATTTTTGCCTATGTATCAGGCCGTGTAGACTTTTCTGGTTTCCTTGACATCATGTATCTACCAGGAGCCGGAGAGCTAACTATTTTCTGTGCAGCCTTAATTGGAGCCTGTATGGGCTTCTTGTGGTACAACACCAATCCAGCCTCTGTATTTATGGGCGACACCGGCTCTTTAGCTTTAGGTGGGGCTTTTGGAGCCCTGGCTTTAATGCTGCATAAAGAACTCCTGCTTCCTTTCATATGTGGTGTTTTCTTTTTTGAGACATTGTCTGTGATTATCCAGACTACCTACTTCAAATACACTAAAAAGAAGTATGGAGAAGGGCGCAGGGTATTCCTCATGACTCCTATCCACCATCACTTTGAAAAGAAAGGCTGGTCGGAACAGAAAATCGTAGTACGCTTTTGGATTATCACTATCCTTCTGGCGCTCATCAGCTTACTAACCCTGAAACTCCGTTAATGAATATAGAAGGAAAACATATCATTGTTATCGGAGCAGCCAGAAGTGGTTTAGCCGTAGCTCTTCTTTTAAAGAAAAAAGGAGCTGATGTCTTTGTCACCGATGCCGGAGCTATTTCCGAAGCCTCAAAGAAGAGACTGGAAGCTAATGCCATTGCCTTCGAAGAATCAGGGCATACAGCATTAGCTGAGCAGGGAGAATTTGCAGTGGTTAGCCCCGGAGTACCAACTGAAGCGTCTTTGGTGCAATTCTATTTGAATTCTGGCTTAGAAGTATTCTCCGAAATAGAAGCTGCCAGTTGGTTTACTAATGAAGATATCATTGCCATAACCGGAAGTAACGGAAAAACCACGGTTACCACATGGCTGGCCCATATTTGGGAAACAGCCGCTAAGGATTTCAGCATGGCTGGAAATATCGGATTTGCCTTCTCTGATAAGGTTGATATAACAGAAGGAACCCACATTTTAGAGGTTAGCAGCTTCCAGCTGGATCATATAAAAAGTTTCCACCCGGAAATAAGTGTGCTATTAAATATTACCCCAGATCATCTAGACAGGTACGGGAACAGCCTGGAAGCCTATGCTGCTTCAAAATTTAGAATTACAGAAAATCAGACTACGGAGAACTGGTTCATCTTCAATTACGATGACCCGCTCATTAAAGAGCACGTTGAGAGTCTTCAAAAAAAGGAAAGCTTCCCCACATTGTGGGGCTTTTCCAATACAGAAGAAGTCCCTCAGGGTGCCTTCATAAGAAACGAACATATCATCTTCAGACTAAACAATAAGGAAGAAACCCTTATGCCAGTGTACGAAATAGGCCTTAAAGGTCAACATAACCTACAAAATGGATTGGCGGCGGCATTAGCTGCCCGGGCTGCGGAAATAAAGAATGAGGCTATTCGAGAAAGCCTTAAAACCTTTACCGGAGTTGAACACCGACTTGAAGTCGTACGCGAAGTACAGGGAGTTAAGTACATCAACGATAGCAAAGCTACCAATGTAAACGCCGTTTGGTTTGCACTAGACAGCTATAACGTTCCCATGACCTTAATTCTCGGAGGCAGGGACAAAGGAAATGACTACTCTGAATTGATTGATCAGATTCGCGATAAGGTACATACCGTTATAGCCATTGGAGAATCAAAAGAACGAGTGAAAGAACAACTTGGCTCGGTACCTCCTCAATTTGAGATGGCTGAAACCATGCGTGATGCCGTTCGGCTTGCAAAGAAAGGTGCGAAACGAGGAGAAGTGGTTTTGCTAAGCCCGGCCTGCTCCTCCTTCGACATGTTTGACAGTTATGAACATCGCGGAAAAGTATTTAAAGAAGAAGTGTACAAACTATGAACAGAGACAAAGTACCAGAGTTACAGAGTAGCAAAGTATTAGGCAATGATACTTTGCTACTCTGCAACTCGACCACTTTGTAACTCAAAAAAAATGATTTATACCTCACCACATAGCAATTTTTCAAGCGTCTTAGGCACTACTCCCGAGGATATCGATACCCGGAAACAAGGGAGTGACCGGATTCTGCTTATGGCCATCATCATGCTTATGATGTTTGGAGTGCTAGCGGTGTATTCGTCAATTGCCTTCTTTGCCGCATCGAATGAGACCTCAGCCTTTGCGTTAGTAACGCGCCATGTGGTAAAACTGGGAATCGCCTTCTTTGTGATGCTGATTGCCTCCAAAATCAATTATCACACCTTAGCCAAGTTCAGCCGATTAGGTATGGTTGTGAGTCTTCTTTTGTTGGTGGCTGTACTAATTTTTGGAACGGAACAATTCGGAGCCAAGCGATGGCTTAACCTGGCTGGCTTCAGTTTCCAGCCATCAACCATTGCAAGTGTAGCACTCATCCTTCATGTAAGTGTTTTACTAAGTGAGAAGCAGGACTATGTGAAAGATTTTAAGAAATCATTCATGCCCATCATGGTGTGGGTAACCGTTACCTGCGGGCTTATTGGGGTCGAAGATTTTAGTAGTGCCGGTATCCTAATGGGAATCTGCCTGATTATGATGTTTATTGGCCGCGTAAGTGTCCTCCAGCTTGGAACTATGATAGCTATCGCGGGACTGGGAGGTATGCTCTTGTTGAGCCAATCAGAAAACCGCCAAAGCAGGATCGATCAATACTTGCAGCAGATTAAAAACATCGAAACCCAGGAATTTTTAACAGGCAGTGGCTACCAGGCGCAACAGGCTCATATCGCCATTGCTAAGGGTGAACTGATCGGGGTAGGCATTGGAAAAAGCTCACAACGAGACTTCCTTCCTGCTCCTTATAATGATTTTATTTTCGCTATCATCGCGGAAGAATATGGAATCATGGGCGCTATGGCACTCATTGTTCTGTTCAGCCTGATTTTGATTCGAGGGGTTGTATTCATTGCAAGGAAGGCTGAGGATACACTTGGCTCCTTATTGGCGGTGGGATGTACCCTCACCATTGTCCTCTATGGTTTTGTGAATGCAAGCGTAGCGAGTGGGTTACTTCCAGTTACCGGGCTGCCTATGCCCTTTGTGAGTTATGGTGGTACCAGTATGATGTTCGCTGGCTTGATGGTGGGCATTCTGCTCAATATTTCTAAACACGATCGGGATCGGGGGGCCTTTTATTATGGCTAATCCGAAAGTGTTAATCGCAGCAGGAGGTACGGGAGGACATGTGTATCCTGCTATTGCCATTGCCGACGCCTTAAAATTAGAGGATGCATCTACCGAGGTAGTATTTGTAGGTACGCGGAATCATATGGAATGGAAGGCAGTACCTAAAGCAGGCTACGAGATTGTAAATGTATGGATTAGCGGATTCCATCGAAGGCTAACCCTTAAGAACCTGCTCTTCCCTGTTAAGCTAATTACTGCCCTTACTCAAAGTGTATCTATCCTGGCTAAGTTTAAACCTCAGGTAGTGATTTCATGCGGAGGTTACGTTGCAGGGCCAGTGGGTTGGGTTGCCGGTAAACAAGGCATTCCTGTGGTTATCCAGGAGCAGAATAGCTTCCCGGGAGTCACTAACAGGCTACTGGCTAAATTTGCTTCAAAAATATTCACCGCTTTCAAAGAGGCTGATCAGTTCCTTCCCGAAGAGAAAACAGAAGTGGTAGGGAACCCAACCCGGAATACACTAACCGCTGTTGAAAAGGAAGTTGGTTTGACTGCCTTTGGTTTCGATAGTTTTAAGCCCGTGCTGTTAATTATGGGAGGAAGCGGAGGAGCTCTCACTATCAACCAGGCAATGAAACAAAATCTGGATCAGCTTCACAATAAGGCGGGACTTCAAATTATCTGGCAATGCGGTTCACGATATTTTGATGCTCTTTCCGAAGAAATTGACCTTGAAAGCTATCCAAACCTCAGGCTTACTGCTTTTATCGATAACATGCCTGAAGCCTATGCCGCTTCTGATTTGGTAATTAGCAGAGCTGGTGCCAGTTCTTGTTCGGAATTCATGCTTACAGGAATGCCTAGTGTGCTCATCCCCTCTCCTAATGTGGCAGGAGATCATCAAACAGCAAACGCAAAGGCAATGCGTGACGCCGGTGCTTCTGAATTGATAAAAGATGATGAAGTGGTTGACACTCTCCCGGGACTTGTTGAACGATTGATCTCGGATCAGGAATCGCTTAAGAAAATGAATCAGGCAGCACTAAAACTGGCTAAACCAGATGCAGCAAAGCAGATCGCCAAAGAAATTTTAACCCTTGCAAGTTCCAGATTGAATTGATGGATAAACGAATCGAAACACAACCCGTTTTTGGCAGAACCCGACATATTCATATGGTGGGAATTGGTGGCATAGGTATGAGCGGGATGGCTGAGATACTGATCCATCGTGGGTATAAAGTGTCCGGTTCGGATGGAATGCTTAGTGAAACCACAAAGCGCCTTGAAGAACTTGGAGCAACTATTTATGAAGGGCACCATGCGGAAAATATCGAAGGTGCAGATGTTGTGGTGTATACCAGTGCGGTGAAGGCTACCGAAAATGAAGAAACCAAAGCTGCCCTTGAAAAGCGAATCCCTACGATCAAACGTGCTGAAATGCTGGCCGAGCTTATGAAAATGAAGTACGGAATTGGCGTAGCGGGCACTCATGGGAAAACTACAACCACTACTATGGTTGGGCTGGTTACACGTGAAGGCAATTACGATCCTACCATTATCGTAGGCGGTAAAGTGCATAGCTTTGACAAAACCAATGCGGTAGTTGGAAAGGGAGATGTAATTGTAGTAGAAGCGGATGAATTTGACCGAACCTTCCTTCGCCTTACTCCATCCATTGCTATCATTACCAACATAGAAGCGGAGCATCTCGATATTTACGACGATTTAGAAGACGTAAAACAGGCTTTCGTCGATTATGCCAACAAAGTTCCTTTTTATGGATCCGTAATTGTGTGCCTCGACGACCCAAATGTGCGTAGCATTCTCCCTCTGCTTGAACGTAGAATTATCTCTTATGGAATTACGCCTCAGGCACAACTTCGAGCTACTGATATCCGGCTTTCTGAGTTCACTGCCACATTCACAGTAGTTTATAATGATGAAAAGCTTGGAGTGGTCACGTTGAAAGCTCCGGGCGAGCATAACGTAAAGAATGCGTTAGCTTCCATTGCTACAGGCTTAGAACTGGGTATTGATTTCAAGCTTATCAAAGCCGGAATCGAAAGCTTCCAGGGGGTGTACCGCCGCTTCCAGCTAAAGTATAACAATGGAATTATGGTGATTGATGATTATGCGCATCATCCAACCGAAGTACAGGCAACACTTAGTGCTGCTCGAAAAGGTTGGCCAGACCGTAGAATTGTCACGGTATTCCAGCCCCACTTGTATTCCAGAACCCAGGAGCTTTATAAGGAATTTGGCCTCTCGTTCTTTGATGCTGAAATGCTGGTTGTGACTGATGTATATCCTTCTCGCGAAAAACCTATTGAAGGAGTAACCGGAGAGCTAATAGCCGGAACGGCTGAGCAGTACGGTCACAAGAATGTGCTCTATGTCGAAGACAAGAACGATGTAAGTGATAAACTGAAAGAAGTGATTCGAGCTGGGGATATCATCATCACTATGGGAGCGGGAGATATTTACCGTTCCGGTGAAGACTTCGTCCAGGAAATCGAATCAGGAAATTTTAACGTCGAATCCAATTGATTGACAAAACCCCACATATCGAGACTAAGAAAAGCAATCTCCTGCCCTGGATGACCGCTATTCTTTTGATTCTGGGCATCTCTGTAATTGCAGCTATGTACTGGATGAAGAATATCTCGGTAACCGGAGTGGAAGTATCTCAAACCTATTTCACACAGCCTGAGGAGATCATCCTGGCGGCTGATGTGCCTGTGGGAATTAAACCGGATAGCCTTGATTTGGATGAGCTCATATCCAGAGTAGAACTATTGGATTATGTGCACTCTGTCTCTCCTTATATCGAACCTAATGGGGATTTGCTTCTTACTGTAACTGAACGTTCTCCCTTAGCGCTACTTGTAGATGGAAAGGAACGAATTTACGTGGACGCTTACGGGGTTAAACTCCCAATTTTGGAGGGCAAAACTCTTGACCTGCCCCTGGTATATGGATTTGACGCTTCTTCCATCGCCGATACGTTGAGGTCGAAGGAATTTGAACAGGTAAGGAACTTCCTGCTTGGAGCAAGAGCAAACGAATTTGGATGGGTAACCATCAGCGAAGTGGCTTATAGCGCAGAACAAGGTGTGGTTGCGCTAAGTCACGAAAATGGAGTCAAGCTGATTTTCGGGGACAATGATTTCGAAACAAAGCTTAGAAACTGGAAGGCCTTTTATGTGGAGGTTATCCGATCAAAAGGTATTCAACATATACAACAGGTTGACCTAAGGTTTAAAAACCAGGTGGTTACCCGAGAAACGTAGCAATCAAAAAAACAGCGGATTAAGAAATGTCAGAACAAGAAAATATCATGGTAGGTCTCGATATCGGGACGACAAAAATCTGTGCTATTGTTGCATCGATCGATGACCAGGAGCGCATCAATATCCTAGGTGTGGGGAAAGCTCCAAGCGAGGGCCTGAACCGGGGTGTGGTTGTTAACATCGATAAAACAGTTACGGCAATAAAAGATGCGATAGCCCAGGCTGAGCTCGCTTCCGGTATCCAGGTTAATTCTGTGAATGTGGGGATCGCAGGAGATCATATTCGCAGCATGAGGAGCAAAGGGGTAATTACCATCAACAATAAGGATAATGAAATTACCGGGCAGGATGTGGAACGACTACTGGAAGACTGCCAGCGTATCATGCTCCCTACCGATCAGCAAATTCTGCATGTAATTCCACAGGAATTTGTAGTGGATGGGCAGGATGGCATTAACGACCCTGTTGGAATGAGTGGGATGCGTATGGAAGCAGAAGTACACATTATCACCGGGCTGGTTTCAGCTGCAAAGAATATTTACCGATGTGTAGAGCGTGCAGGGTACCAGGTAGCAGATATTATTCTTGAGCCTCTCGCTTCTTCTTATGCAGTACTTGACCAGGAAGAAAAAGAAGCAGGAGTTGTACTTGTCGATATCGGGGGTGGAACTACGGATGTGGCCATCTTCCAGGACAATACCATCCGGCATACTGCAGTGATTGCCATCGCTGGTCAAAAGGTCACCGACGATATCCGCCTTGGCTTGAGTGTGCTTGACGATCAGGCAGAAACACTGAAACGAAATCACGGCGAAAGCTATGCCGACCTCATCCAGGCAGATGAAGTAATTACAGTACCTGGGATCGCAGGCCGGCCTCCAAAGGAAATCACTAAGAGTATTCTCGCTAAAATCATCCAGGCAAGGATGGAAGAAATACTCGAAATCGTAAGTATCGAAATCAAACGAAGTGGATATTCAGAATCACTCAGCGCCGGAGTAGTACTTACCGGTGGTGGTTCATTAATCAAGAATATCACAGCGCTTGGTTCAGAAATTTTAGGTATGGATGCCAAAGTAGGTATTCCATTAGGCATTACCGGTGGGTTAATACAAGAAGTAAACAGTCCTATTTATGCTACTGGCGTTGGATTGGTTATTCACGCCCTTAAAACCGGTAACAATACCAGCAAAACCATGATCCAATCCTCTGGCAAAGCTACCAGTGTGGAGCAGGTTATGGCAAAGATTGCAGATCGCATGAAAAGCTGGTTCAAAGAACTTTAACAATCATCTACAACAGAATAATCCAGTAAATAAAACATAAAAAAGGAGTTATCATGGCTACTTTCTTTTTTGACGAGCAAAGCCAGGAAAACGCTAAGATTAAAGTCATCGGCGTTGGTGGCGGTGGCGGTAACGCCATTAATAATATGATCAGCATGGGCCTTGACAGCGTAGAGTATATCGCGCTTAATACAGACGCCCAGGCACTAAAAAACAGCATGGCTGACCTTAAGATCCAGGTTGGTTCTGCCCTAACCAGCGGACTTGGTGCAGGGGCTCGCCCTGAAATCGGCCGCGAAGCTGTAGAAGAAAACCGGCATGAGATCGAAGAATCGATCGAAAGTGCGGACATGGTTTTCGTAACTGCAGGCATGGGCGGTGGAACCGGAACCGGAGGGGCTCCTGTAGTTGCAGGCATGGCCAAACGAAAAGGCATCCTTACAGTAGGAATTATTACCACTCCATTTGAATGTGAGGGTAAAATCCGTAAAAAATATGCCCTTGAGGGAATCAATGAGCTAAAGAAAAACTGTGATACCGTCATAGTAATTCCTAATGAGCGCTTATTAGACATTGCTGATGAGAACACCTCGTTAATGGAAGCTTTTGCTCTAGCTAACGAAGTACTCTACAATGCAACCCGTGGAATAAGCGATCTCATCCTAATGCCAGGTCTGATCAACCTTGATTTTGCAGATGTGCGCACCACAATGACGGACGGTGGCGCTGCAATCATGGGTTCATCTACTGCATCAGGTTCTGATAGAGCTGAACTTGCTGCTCGTGAAGCGATCAACTCTCCGCTTCTAGATGGAGTAAGCATTCGTGGAGCCAGAAATGTACTGGTTAATATCTCAGCCGGATCGAATCTAGGTATGAGAGAAACCACTACAGCAACCAGCATTATTCAACAGGAAGCAGGAGATAATGCTGAAATCATCTTAGGTACAGTACTTGATGAAGATTTTGGTGATGAAATCATGGTTACGGTAATCGCTACTGGGTTTGATTTAGCAGAAGACCGAACAGCTGCTAAAGTTGCTCCTAAGCAACCTATGGGAGTAGCAGCAGAAAACGCGATCAAAAACCAGGCACAACCTAAAAAGGAAATCGCTACCCGGTTTACGCGAACGACCGGTGATTTCTACAAAGGTGAAGGAAATCTAAAACGCTTAGATACCCCTTCTTACTTACGTCGTGACCTCAACGTGAGAAAAGAAGAGGAACCTACAACTGCCCAGGAAGAGTCTTCTTCCGAGGAGCAGAATAACGTAGCTCCGTTCCAAAGCAGAGCGGAGCGTATTCGGAAAGACGATTCTGATCAGCCCGCATTTTTGCGAAAGATCATGGATTAATTCTCCAAGAAAACCCGGCTTTTCCCCAGGGTACCATGGGAATGGTATCTCTAAGCCGGAACCGTTTACTGGATGAATATAGCCGTAATCCCTCCCGACAGCTGTCGAGAGGGGTGGCCCTACAGACGGCAGGCTATAGATTGCTAACAATAAAGGAAGCCCTTTGAACGGGGCTTCCTTTTTTTCTATGTTGACGTCATTCTGAGCATACTTATGAAGAATCATACCAAATAAGGGTTTAGATTCCTCGGGAGTACACCCGGAATGATCCTAAAAAGAAGATTGAAATTTTGCTAAAAATTCAGGTTTTTAATCTGAAATAAAATCAAAGAGTTATGGAAGAATTCAAGCTAGAAGCAAATATCAATACTATCCAATTTAAAGCTATAACCTTCCTGGGACTTTTACTTTTGGGCCTCATTATCTGGTTAACTTTTAGCGGACTTAACAGCAGTGAACCATCGGGAATAAACGCTGTTACGGGACTTCTTTCAGGTTTTGCTCTTATCTTTGCTCTTTCTTTTGGCAACTTGAGAAGACAATCATTGGTTATTAATGATCAAGGCTTTCATGCTAGAAATTATAGGCTCAACCTCGGAGGTAAGGAAAAAATTAAGTGGGAAAAGATTTCAGGTATTACACTAATAAAAAATAAAATAGTGGTTAAATATTCTATTGGTACTACTGAAAGAATGTCCTTGCCAATGCTTCACACCAAACAACAGATACTTCAATTAAAGGAGTACCTACAGGAAGCAGCTAAATTTAAGAACCTTGAATTTACCGAAGCATAACGAGTACTAAATTCAACTCTACAGAGTATGAAAGAATTTAATCTTGAAGTAGACGCCACCACCTCTTATATGAAAGTATTTCGAGCTATTGGGGTAATTGGCTTGATCATCTTTACTGTTTCTCTGACTCTTGAGTGGACAAAAGGAGAAGAAATAGACTGGCTTAATATTGCTGTAGGTATCCTTTATTCTTCCATATTTCTGTTCTTCCCGGAAATAATGAAAAAACAGTCTCTCACCTTTAACGAGGAAGGCATCTTGAGGCATAACTACAATACTTATTGGGGAGAAAAAAATGAATTCGAGTGGGAGAATATCAAGGAACTTTCCATTCGGAAGAATAAGATTGTTATCAAAAATAAGGTCGGAGCTTCGGAAAGAATCAAGCTACCCGTCTATACTGATCAACAAATGCTAGAGTTGAAAGAATATCTTGGTGAGATGGCAAAGACAAAAGAATTCGAGTTTAAAGAGAAGTAATTCAATTAAGAATGGTTCAATTATCAATTACGAATTAGGAATATGCGTTTGTCATTTCGAGCGGAGCGAGAAATCTAAAGATTAGCCTTTGTTTACGATGAGTAGATTTCTCGCTCCGCTCGAAATGACAAGAAGAAAATTGATAATTGAACCATTCTTAATTGAATACTCCCCAGAGTAAACGCCCGGCCATTACAAAAGCCAATAGCGCAAAGCCCCATTGCAGGTACTTTCTTTTGATCCTGTGATTTAGGAATACTCCTCCGAATCCCCCTACTAAACCACCAATAGCCAACGGTAGTGCAGTTCCAATATCTATATATCCAATGGTAGCATTAGACAATCCCTCGGTTTCAACATCAACCAAAGCCAACTGAACCAGGGCCGAAAGAATCAAAAGAACCATTCCTAACTGGGAAACACTTACTGATTTCCGAAATGGCTGCCGATAGAGCAGGTTCATAATGGGAACCATAATCCCGCCACCACCTACTCCTGCCAATGAAGCTATAAATCCACCTACCCCTCCTGTTACAAAAAGCTCTTTAACCTTGAGTTCTGAGAATCCCCGTTCAGATTCTTTGGATTTATCCTTCCCTCTTCTGAACATCATAAAAGAAGCATAAAACAATATCACGCTAAAGAACACTGCAAATTGCTCACGATCATAAAACTCCGAGGTCAATATCCATTTTCCCAGGCTTACTCCAATGATCCCCATCAACCCCAAATAAAAGCCTTCCTTCCAGAACATATTCCTCTGGATATACTGTCGGATGGTGCTACTTCCAGCTGCCACAAACGTGCACAAAAGTCCGGAAGCCACGGACCATTGAACTGGATGCTCAACGCCTGCTTCATCAAACAAAAAGAAAAGCACCGGGGTAAAGATGATTCCTCCTCCAACACCCATGAGGCCAGCTATTAATCCCCCCACTAAACCAATTAGTATGAGAAAAAGTACTTCCACTAAACGGTGATTTCACCTTTCAAATAAATAATAGCCCTTCCTAAAATCTCCAATCTTTCTCCCATATCCCTTACCGTAAGTACTCCCACTCTTTTTGATATTTGACGAGCTTCCATTTCTTTCTTCGACAATCGGTTCGACCAATAGGGAGTAAGTTTTGTATGAGCAGATCCTGTAACCGGGTCTTCATCAATTCCAACCTGGGGAGCAAAAAATCGAGACACGAAATCAACCTCATCCCCGGGGGCAGTTACAATTACTCCCCGTGCATTTACTTCATTCATCATCCTGAAATTCGGATTTAAGCCTGCTACTTCTTTCTCCGAATCAAGTACCACCATATAGTCATCCGTTTTGTACACTTTAGATGTAGGCTGTATTCCTAAAGCCTGGAACAGTATTGGCGGAGCTTCAACCTGAGGCATAGGATCAGAAGGAAAATCCATCTTTAACCGATCTCCTTCTTTTGAAACAACCAGTCTTCCGCTCTTTGTATCAAATAGAATTTCTTCTTTTGAATACCCCATTTCCTGGAATAAAGCATGAGCAGTAGCAAGGGTTGCATGCCCGCATAAATCAACTTCGCTTTCGGGAGTAAACCACCTTAAACTAAAACTATCTCCTTCGTCCACAAAAAAGGCGGTTTCTGATAAATTGTTTTCTGCTGCTATCTTTTGCATCAACTCATCCGAAAGCCATGATTTAAGTGGGCAAACTGCTGCGGGATTTCCTCCAAATAAAGAACTGGTAAAGGCATCGACCTGGTAGATGGGAATGTTCATCATGGCTTTTTTGATGAAGGTACCGATTTATGGTCAAAAGAATCAGCGCAATAAATCGTCATCGACATCCAGCTTAAATAGATTTATCTTTTCGCCTTATTACAAAAAATGAAATTATACCCTCCTTCCATAGTAGAAAAGCTAGGCTTTGAACAGCTCCGTGAGGCTACCTTAAAAGCTTCCCAGTCAGAGCTTGCCAGGGAAACTATTGCCCGCATGTCGCCATCCAACCATCCGGATTTTGTGGGAACCTTGCTTTCTCAAACAGGAGAAATGCTAGACGTTTTAAGGGACCCGGATCCGTTCCCACTTGGCGAGGTACCCGATATCCGGGATTACCTGGCGATTGCCAAGCCGTATGGAAGTATACTTTCGCTGTACACTTTCCCGGAAATTCTTTCTGTATGTATCACTTCCCGATTAGTCAAAAAATACTTTAAGTCGAGGCTTGAGCATAAACCGAGGCTTTATGCTATTTCTGAAACTATCATCCCCCTCAAAGACCTTGAAACTTCCATCAAGCAGAAGGTAACAGATGGAGGAGAACTAAAAGACGATGCCAGCCCGGAACTTAAGTCCATACGCAAGCGACTCAACTCCAAAAAGAATGAACTCCGTAGCACCATCAACAAATTGATGCGAAATGCTACCAAAGACGGAATGACTTCTGATGAGGGAGCTACTATACGAAATGGAAGAATGGTGATTCCTATCCTTGCGGAGTACAAGCGTAAGATTCAGGGTTTTATTCATGATGTTTCCTCCACAGGGCAAACGGTATACCTCGAACCCGCTGAAGCGCTGCATCTGAATAATGAAATCCGCCAGTTTGAAGCAGAGGAACAACGAGAGATTGAACGTATCCTGAGAGAACTCACTAATCATATTCGGATAAATAGTGAATACTTGCAGCAGAACATGGATGCTTTAGCCATGCTGGATGTGATAGCTTCCAAAGCAAAAGTTTCCCTTTCCCTGGATGCTGAAATTCCAGTTACATCCGCTTCTCGCCGACTTTCAATAAAACAAGGATTTAATGCGAACCTCCTTCTCAAGAATAACAGCTTAAAAAAAGGCGAGCGGACAGAGATCATTCCTTTGGATCTCCAGTTGGATGAAAATGAACGCTGCCTCATGATTACTGGTCCTAATGCGGGAGGTAAATCGGTTGCTATGAAAACCGTGGGGATTTTTGCTCTTATGCAGCAAAGTGGTTATGCGATCCCTGCCGACCCTACCTCAGAGCTCCCCATCTTTTCAGGGATATTTGTGGATTTGGGGGATGATCAATCTATAGAAAATGATTTAAGTACCTTCTCCAGTCGACTTCAATGGATGAGGGAAACTCAAAAGAACCTCACACCCGGAAGTTTGATACTGATAGACGAAGCTGCTGCCGGAACAGATCCTGAAGAAGGGGGTGCGCTCTTCCAGTCATTTATCGAATACCTGCTTCAAAAAGAGTGTACCGTTTTGGTCACTACTCATCATGGTTCGTTGAAGGTGTTTGCTCATGAGCACCCTCTTGCAATAAATGGTTCTATGGAATTCGACCAGGCTTCTCTTTCTCCTACTTACAAATTTAAGAAGGGAATTCCGGGCAGCAGCTATGCATTCGAAATTGCTGAACGTATGCAGTTGGATGAAGACATCTTATCCAGATCAAGAGAGTTACTTGGGGAACAGAAGAACAAGATGGAATCCCTGATCTCCGAATTGGAAGCCAAAACGCAGGATGCAGAAGAACTTAAATCGACCTTTGAGCATTTAAAATCCAAAGCTGAAACCGATCGAAACCGATATTTAAATAAATTAGATGGTTTAAACAGGGAAAAAGAGAAAATCCGCGAAAAGGCTCTGATTGAAGCTAAATCTATTATGGATAAAGCCAATCAAAAAGTAGAGAAAGCAGTCGAGCGAATTATAGAACAACAAAAAGCAGATAAAAACGAGATTAAAGATATCCGGGAGGATATCGACCAGGAGAAGCAGAAAATCGAAGGCAAGCTTGATGAGGTAAAAGAAAAGAGAGAAGCCAAATTCCGCAAAAGCAACCAGCCTCCAAAGATTGGCGATTATGTGCGATTCCTGGATGGAAATACCACTGGGCAGCTCATTGAACATAAAGGAAATAATGCGACGGTTCAGGCGGACGGATTACGCCTTCGAACCAAATACAAAAACCTGGTTAAGGTTGAACCTCCCAAAAAGAAAAAGGAGAAAAAAGCTCGTTCTTCAGTCATGACAGGAAGCGCTGATTTCATGAAAGAAATGGTTTCTCCACGTCTTGATCTTCGTGGAAAGAGAGCGGATGAAGCTCTAAATGAAGTAACTCATTACCTGGACAAAGCTGTATTCAGAGGGCTGAACCAGGTCGAGATTGTTCATGGAAAAGGAGACGGGATTCTAAAAGAGCAGATTCACAAATATTTGAAAGACCGAACTGAAGTAAAACATTTCGAATTAGCCCATGAGGATCATGGTGGTGCGGGAGTGACGGTTGTCAATTTTCAATGATCTATTGTTCAATTAAGAATTATTCAATTATCAATTAGGAATAGGTACTTGTCATTTCGAGCGGAGCGAGAAATGACAAAAAGAAAATTGATAATTGAATAATTCTTAATTGACAAAACTTCCTTCCTCTTCCAACATCTCAATCGTATCTACCGCGTGTCGTAAGTGAGGGATCACAATGCTTCCTCCTACTATCAGAGCCACATTTAGGGCATCTATGATCTCGGCTTTGGTTGAGCCTGTTTTTGCACTTTGCTCGAGATGATAATCAATACAATCGTTACAGCGTAGCACAGCAGAAGCTACCAGCCCTAACAGCTCTTTTGTTTTGGTATCCAGGGCTCCATCCCGATAGGTATTGGTATCCATATTAAAGAAACGCTTGATGCCCAAATGGTCTAAGCCCAGTACTTTTTCGTTTTGCTCGGCCCTGCGCTCCCGGAATTGTTCTAGTCGGTTTTTTTCTTCACTCATTGTTTTTAACTGTTAAGCCACGAAATGATTCACATAAAAGTACAATAAATTATGATGTACTGGTTATTGGTTAATAGTTATTGGGATATGACTCACCATTAACAAATATCAATTTTGTGCTTTGGAGATTTTGTGGCAAATTCTGAACCAATATGTTCCAAAAGAAGCAATCGAAACATAAACTGGTGGTAGTTGGGGATTCCCTTGCACAGGGCTTTCAAAATGGAGGTATTTACCGAACCGATATCAACTTCCCTTCTTTCATTCGCCGATGCTTCGATCCTCTTCCCTCTTTCGATCAGCCCAAATTCCTGGCCCAGGCTGGTATTCCTCTCAACCTTGAAGTACTGCTTAGAGGGTTGTCGGATGAATTTGGCGCCGAAATTGACTGGAGCGAATATGGAGGAGTTGCTTCCCACACTATCAAGACATTAAAGCGAATCAAGAAATACTGGGAAGGTGGCTTTAAGGATTTAAGTGTTGATCAGCCCACCCCTTTTCATAACCAGGCTATTTGGGGATTATCCATTAATGATACCTGGATGATTAATGAAAAGAACAGCCGTGAATTCATTGAGCAGAATAAGGAGCAATTCTCTGTATTTGGGTTCTTGCCAGAGCATGCAAAGTATGTGACTTCCAGGTTGGTGTTAAATCCAACACTTGGCCCTGAGCATGAGATGCAGTCACAACTTTCAAATGTAGAAGCGCTAGCCCAGGATGGTGGAATCGAAAACCTCATTGTGTGTATTGGCCACAATAATGCGCTAGGGTCGGTAGTGAATCTTAACCTAACCTGGTCAGAGCCAGAAGATCTTGAATCGTTCATGGCCTTCAGGAAACATTCCATCTACCGCCCGGAACATTTTGAACTGGATTATCGAAGGCTTGCAGAGAGAGTGAAAAAAATTGGAGCAGAACGGGTATTTGTGCCAACAATCCCTTATCCAACCATTCCTCCTGTTTGCAGAGGGGTGAACTCCGAAATCTCCAGCGACCACCTCGGTTACTTCGATTATTATACCCGTTTTTGGATATGGGATGAAGACTTCGATCCCGAGAAACACCCGCATCTTACTAAAGATGAAGCCATACAAATCGACTTCACCGTGGATGAATTCAACTCCATTATCCGAAAAGTAGCCCGCGAATATGGATGGCATGTAGTTCCTATGGCAAAAAATGTAGCAAGTATGGCTAGAAGGCGTTTAGGCGGCGAACTGCTTCGTAGTTACCCGGATGATTTTGTTGCTGCACTAAAACGTAATCCTAATACGGTGCATCTGGTGGACGAGCATAATGAGGCACTCATTTCTACTGACTTCATTCGTGTCAAAAAGGAAACGGGTAAAATTTATAAGGGAGGAGTTTTCAGCCTGGATGGCCTTCATCCAACCACTATTGGCTATGGATTAATGGCCAATGTTTATCGGGAAGTGATGCGAAAAGCCGGAGTAACATTCCAAAAACCTATGGACTGGGATTACATTATCCAGGAAGATTCATTGGTAACCAACCCTCCTGTGCTATTAGCCGAGCTTAAGCTAGTGCTTCGATATTTAGCAATGGGCAGCCAGGAGCGTATCGTTAAAATGAGTAAGGGACTACTTTCTCAAGTGATGGAAATGTTTTCAATTAAGAATTAATCAATGTTCAATGTTCAATGTTCAATGTTCAATGTTCAATGTTCAATTAAAGTATTCCTAATTGATTATTGTACAATTGAGAAATTGTAGGATTTTATCTTTTTGTGATACTTGGCTGAACTTTATTGATGATTATTAGCTTAGAAATAATCAAACATTATGAAGTTCACATTAGCCATACTCATCTTTCTGGGAAGCCTTTCAGTTGCTCCTCCCAAGGTGAATAATTTTCGCCTTAAGAATCTGGATAACAAAACCACGACCTATAAAAACATAAAAGGTGATACTTACACCGTTATCGATTTCTGGGCAACGTGGTGCAAGCCTTGTATCAAATCCATTCCTAAGTTGGTTGAAATGTCGAAAGAGTTTGAATCTGAAGGGGTAAACTTTGTTGGAATCAGCATAGACAGCCCTCGAAACCAGGCCAAAGTAAAACCTTTCGTCCGTTCACTTGGGGTAGATTATCCTGTTCTCCTTGACTCTAATAGTGAAGTAATGGGCAGATTGGGCGTTCAGGCAGTTCCTACCTTACTCATCATTAACCAGGATGACGAAATTATCTACTTCCATGAGGGATATAAGCCCGGAGAAGAAGTGGAAATAAGAGAAAAGATTCTAAGCTTACTGGAAGAATGAGACTTGCCTTCCGTTCCATCCTTCTTTTTCTATTTGCCTTAGTAGCAACGATTCCTGCAACTGCACAAATCTACGGTACTAACACTTTTGAATTTCAATATGGGAACCTCCCCTACGAAGGTGACCGGGATTTAACTACTTCCTATAACCAGTTAAACCTGTTCTATGATGCCGATGAGCTCAGTTTCTTTGGAAAAGTAGAGCAATTCATTACTCCGTTTGACGACCGAAATTACCTGGATTTAACTCAAAAGCTTGTTCAATACAGGGATGAAATGTTTAGAGTCCGGGTCGGAAATTTTTATGAAACCATAGGTAGAGGCCTACTACTTCGCAGTTATGACATTCCAGGATCAGTATATGAAGATGCCTTTGAACGTACCCGATATGGATTCTATCGTGATTTAGAAGGCATCGGCATCGACTTTTATACCGATCGATTGGAGGTAAAAGCTCTTAGAGCTGAACCTTTATTCAATTTGCTCCCTCCTAATTTTGAAGCAGATTCTGCCCGCCGGCCTGATCTTGTAGAGGCACTGGAAGCTAAGTTCTTCGTCAATGACATTGTAAGTGTTGGCGGAGCTTATATGAGGTCACATCCCAGTTTCTCGAATACCTACAGCGAATATGGTTCCTTTTTACTGGACTTGAACCCTCTTCCAAATCTACAGGTGTTTAGTGAATATGCTTTTCAATCTGATGCATCGCTTACGGCATTCAATCAAGATGATTCCTATGCCCTGTATGCAGGAATGAATTTCTACATCGGCTCTTTTGGAGGAAGTTTTGAGTACAAAAACTATAACCAGTTTCGATTAGGGCAAGGGTATAATGATCCTCCATCTCTGATAAAAGAACACACCTATCCGGTACTAAACAGAAGTACCCATGTTCTTGAAACCTCTGATGAGACTGGCATCCAGGCTGAAGTGTATTACAACTTTGAAGAAGGGCATTCTATAACCGCAAATGTTACCACTGCTAAGAATGATCTTTTCACAGAATTCGATTACCGTGAATATTTTGTAGAAGGATACTATGAAGTGGATGATTATCTCTCATTGAAAGCCTTCTTTGACTATGCGAATGATGACTTGAAGGGAGAAGAGGATCGTATCTCTGTTGGTTTTATTACTGATAAATCCTTCGATTATATCTGGGGCTTTGTATTAGATCTCCAATACCAAACTTTTGATCGCCAGTTTGATCCGGATAAAAGCACGAACTTCTACGGATCGTTGGCTTTTTCTTATTTACCGGATTTTTCAGCTGGTATTGTATTCGAGGCTTCTACAGACCCTCAACTAACTGATAACCCAAATACCTTTGAAGCCGAGACAGATACCAGAACCTGGCTGGGCGGAAACCTCTCTTATAAACTTAACTCTAGCCATAGAGTAGATGTATTTGCGGGAAAGCGAAGAGGAGGCCCGGCTTGTACTTCGGGAATCTGTTACGAGATATTAGACTTTGAAGGAGTAGAACTCCGTTTTTCAACTAGATTTTAACATGAATACTTAGATTATGAGACGTACTACATTATTCATTCTGCTTGCATCTATAACTGTATTTTCAGCTTGTGCCTCATCATCAACTGATAGTGGTGGCATAGACGAAGCTGTGGGAAGACTTGCACCCGACTTTTCGTACACAAGCTTAACTGGTGAGGAAATCATGCTATCTGAATTCAGAGGAAAAGTGGTATACCTCTTTTTCTATGGAGCCGGATGCCCTCATTGCCGGTCTAATGGCCCGGTCACAGAAACCATTAATCAACAATTTATTTCCAATCCGGACTTTGTCGCACTCGGTCTCGATACCTGGAATCTGTCTACATCCCAGAATATCTCTTTTCGAAGTGCTACTGGAATCACTTACCCCCTACTGTTGAATGCACAGCAAAGCCTCATAGATTATTATGGCAATTCCGGTGCTTACGACCGTTCAGTGGTAATTGATCCGGAAGGCAGAATAGCTTATCAGGGATCAAATTTTGTAAATACCGATTCCGATAGGGTTATTGCTGTAATTCAGGAAGAACTTAATGCTCTTAGTCAATAAGGAACCGCTATGAAACAACTCGCTACTATACTACTCACCGTTTTTATTTCCTCATCTTTTGTCTCTGCGCAGGTATCTGTGGGGCAAGACGCACCTGAATTTTCGCTTCCTTTTTTAGGAGGAGGTGAAAACGACCGTATTTCCCTGGAAGGCCAGGAGGGAAAGGTGGTATATATCTTTTTTTATGGAGCTAATTGTCCACATTGCCGATCTAACGGCCCTGTTACTCAAACCGAAATCTTTGAGGTATTTGAAGATGACACCAACTTTGTAGCCCTGGGAATCGATACCTGGAATGCCAATACCAGTTCAAATAACAGTTTTCGAAACGTAACCGGAATTACTTACCCGCTTTTACTGAATGGCAGGGATATCCTGGTGGATTATTACGGAAACTCAGGTGCTTATGACCGATCGGTAGTGGTCGGGGCTGATGGAGTATTACGTTACAGAGGAACAGTATTTGTGAACAATGATTTTGAGGATGTTCAGGATGTAGTTGAAGAAGAACTTGCTAAAGTAGCTACCAACTCTGAAGGAGAAGGATTTACTCCAAGTGCTATTCAGCTGAATCAAAACTATCCAAACCCTTTTAATCCGAGTACCACGATTTCTTATAGCCTTGACCGTCCCGGAGAGGTATCACTAAAAGTGTATAATCTGTTAGGTAAAGAAGTAGCAACATTAGTGAATGGTACCCAGGCATCAGGAAGTCATTCAATTACCTGGAATGCAGCCAATGCTCCTTCAGGAGTGTATGTATATCGGCTTAGCTCCGGAAATACCCAGCTTTCCAGGAGAATGATGCTCATTAAGTAACGAAACGAGTCAGAGCTGAGATAAAATCATGTAAATTTTAGAATCAGTCTAAATAAACTGGTTTTGTATTCTTACATTTGCGATTGAGGTTACTTTTTATTCTCCATTCTATCTAGCATCTATATTAACTAAAACTTCATGGGGACAAATTTAAAATTTAGCCTTGACTAAATTTTAAATTAACCTGATCTTTGATACATCAAAAATTAGTTTCCATGAAGAGAGTTCTCATATTTACATTGTTCATTTTATCCTTCGGTACTGCTAATGCTCAACAAGTTGGGGTACTTAAAGGGATAGTCACTTCAGATTCAGCTCCTGTAGCTGATGCAACTATAGGAATTAAAGAGCTTGGCTTAGGTAGCTTTACCCAATCAGATGGGGGGTTCATCCTAAAGCGAATACCATTAGGAGAACACCTGCTTACTATTCGGGCTATCGGTTACCTTGAAAAGCGGCTTCCAATTTCGGTTACTAATTCTGACACTCTTTTTCTGACTATCGACCTGGAAGCATCTAGTCTTCAACTCGATGAAATGGTAGTTACCGGAACCATGAAAGAGATGTCGATTAAAGACTCCCCAGTTAAAGTAAACCTGATTTCGCAGAGCTTTCTAAGCAAATCGGGTAGCAGTAATATTATGGATGCCATTCAGTATGTGAATGGACTGTATACCCAGGTTGATTGTGCAGTTTGCGGAACCAATAACATCCGAATCAATGGGATGGAAGGCCCATATACTTCGGTACTAATTGATGGAATGCCAGTGATGGGAGCTCTTGCTTCTGTATATGGCTTAAATGGAATCAACCCTGCTATCATCCGAAACCTAGAGGTGATAAAAGGCCCAAATTCTACCTTATATGGTAGCCAGGCCATGGGTGGAGTTATTAACATAATCACCGAAAATCCGGCTATTTCTCCACTCTTTGATTTCTCAGCCAATACTTCGACTCACAGTGAACACAATTTTGACTTCTCCTATGTTCCTAAAATAGGAAAGTCTCCTACTATGTTTAGCGGAAGTGTTTATCTCCAGGATAGGTTTATTGACGAAAACAATGATGGTTTTGCTGATATCACTCAAAACATTCGAGTGTCTTTATTCAATAAATGGGAAATCTACCGCCCAGATGGCAAGAAATTCTCGTTAGCTGGCAAATATTATTTCGAAGATAGAATGGGGGGAACTGAAGCCTTTAATCGTGACTTAAGGGGAAGTTCTTCAGTGTATGGGGAATCCATTTACACAAACCGATTTGAGCTATTTGGTAGCTATGAGCTTCCTTTTGAAAAAGAAATGTTCCGAATCGATGCTTCCTACAGTTACCATGATCAGGATAGTTATTACGGAGACTATCATTATATAGCAGATCAACAGACTACCTTTGCCAATCTGATTTGGGATAAACCCCTATCCACTGATCGAGGATTTGTAACTGGTTTAACAGCACGACATGACCTGTTAGATCAGCAATTCAATGGAGTTCGGCTAGATGGTGGCTCTGAAGATCAGCGCTTTGTTCCCGGAATATTTTCCCAATATGATCATCGTTTCAATGACAAAATACGTGGTCTCGTTGGAATGAGAGCTGATCATCATGAAGATCACGGACTAATATTCTCTCCGAGATTTAATATTAAAGCCGACCCTTTTTCGCACTCTACGGTAAGGCTAAATGTGGGCACTGGCTTCCGAATCGTGAACCTGTTTACCGAAGAACATGAATCATTAACAGGGTCAAGGCAGGTGGAAATTGCTGAAGCTTTAGAACCAGAACGATCTATAAATGTTGCTTTAAACTGGAACCAGATCATTGATATTGGCCCTTCAGTGGTAAATGTTGATTTCGATGTGTACCACACTCGCTTTTCAAACCAGATCATCCCGGATTATGACACTCCAGGTAGAATCATCTACGCTAATTTGGATGGGCACGCAATCTCGCAAGGAATCGCTATTAGTGTGGCACATAATTTCATTGCTCCTCTTACTTATACCATTGGAGTTACTTTTCAAGATGTGTTTACCGTTGAGGATGACGTTAAAGAAGACCTTCCTTTTTCTCCTGATTTTAATTCTACGTTTACTCTGACTTATCGCTTACCAAATCAAGGTATCAATTTCGACTATACAAGTCGCGTTGTTGGAAAGATGAGATTACCGGAATATCCTGGAAGAGACCTGGATTCCAGGCTTTTTAGCGAACATAATCTTAAAGTCACCAAAATCTTTTCGGATCGATTTGAAGGATTCTTCAATGCTAAGAACATCTTCAATTACATCCAGGATGAACCAATCATAGCAGCTGATAGACCGTTTAGTGATGATTTTGCTACCGACTATGTATATGGCCCGCTACAGGGAAGACGCTTTATGATGGGTGTGAAATTCTCGTTGAATTAAGCAAGCTTTACTCAACGAGATAAACCTGTCGGGCTACTGCAAAACCAAGAGTTTTTTCTTCTTCCTCTAGCAATACCCTGATAGGGCCTTCAAAAGGCGCCTTATCTAAAATGGTGAGCTTAACACCGGGGATTACTCCTGTTTGCTCCAAATAGCGTAGTAATTCAGGATCCTGGTCCTTTACCCTGCCAATGATATATGGAGTTTCCAGTTCGGCATCACACACTGAAAGGGACGCCATTTCCGGAACAACACCATCTTTAGAAGGAATTGGATCGCCATGAGGGTCATGAGTGGGGTGGTCAAGTAATTCAGCTATTTTATCCTCGAACTGTTCTGAAATATGATGTTCAAGCTTTTCCGCTTCTTCATGGACTTCATCCCATGAATACCCCATTATTTCTTTTAAATAGAGCTCCAATAACCGATGGTGGCGTAATATTTCAAGAGCTATTTTCCTCCCGGCTTCAGTGAGGGTTGCCCCTTTATAGGATTTATGCTCTATAAAATTCATTCCTGCCAGTCTCTTCAACATATTAGTCACAGAAGCTGATGAAACATTCAGTGTTTCTGCAATATTTGTAGTGGTAGCACCATCCCCTTCGGTTTCGAGCACATATATTGCTTTTAAATAGTCTTCAACTGACTGGCTGAGGCTCATGATTTTATTCTTTACCCGACTCGTCTTCTTTCTCTAAAAAATCTTCAAAGTTCATTTTTCCATACGCGCCGGAACCAACATATTTCAGAAGTGGTGCATAAATAAACGGTTCGATATACCCAGGTTGTGCGCCCAAAATCTCACCTTCCGAATTGATGAAATAATGGGTTGGAAAAGAACTCAATCGAAGGTATCTGGCCAAATCTCTTGCTGGCATCGTTTCGCCATTGTAGATCACTCGTTCTTCTGATTCTCCATTTAGCTGCACCGGATAATAGTATTCCGATATTGATTTGAGTACTGTTGAATCAGGAAATGATTCTTTTCTCATCTTAAGGCAATACGTACACCATTCAGCATAACCAAATAGCAAGATGCTCTTTCCAGTTTCCTTTGCTTTCTTCTGAGCGTCATCCAGAGTGTACCACTCAAAACCTGAGTTAAAATCAGATTGATCTTGTGCCGATACCTGTTGCACAGCAAAAATACCTAGTACTAAACCTAGTAAATAAATTCGGGTTCGTTTCATAAAGTGCCCTTTTTTTAAGCTCTTAATACAACGAGCGTCATGTCGTCATATTGGCGCGCATTGCCGATAAATGTACGAACATCTTCAATAATTAATTTGCGAAGTTCGGCTGCTGAGCCCGCTTTCTCTCTTTTCAAAAGATTTAACAATCGGTCCTCTCCATAGAATTCCTCAGCTTCGTTTTGAGCCTCTGTAATGCCATCTGTATACAAAATGAGAGTCTCTCCTTTCTTCAGTGTGATAGTCTCCTCTTCCATCACTTTATTAAATGCTTCTCCTTTTACCATTCCAATAGCCACACCCTTTGGCTGTAACCACGAAACCTCTCCATTTTCCTGCTTATAGAGTAAGGGATTGTGACCAGCCCTGATAAATGTGAAGGTTCTTTTATTGAAATCCAGAACCCCATAAATCATGGAAATAAAAGTGCCCCGGGTTGCATGCTGGTTAAACAGCTTGTTTACACGATACAGCATAGTTTTTGGCGAAGGAAAAATACTGCACAAACTATGGATCACTCCTTTTGCGAATGTCATATAGAATGCAGCTTTAATGCCTTTTCCGCTCACATCACCAATGGCTATGGCAGCATGATCATCATCAATACAGATGATATCATAATAATCTCCACCTGTTTCCTGGGCCGGATAACAAACAGCGGCAGAGTCAAACTCATTTAAATCAGGAGTGGTATTCGGAAGAAAGGTGCGCTGTACTACACGGGCGATATCAAGCTCCTGCTTAACTCGCTGTTCTTTGGCAAGGTCTTCGATGTAATCAGGAATATATTCAGGGAGCTGATCTTGCTCCTCTCCAACCAACAGGAAATATAGTGCTACCACAGAAAGCACACCTAAAGTTATGATGAAACCATAGAAGATTGCTGCATCAGGTGATCCGGGAACTAACCATCCATTTGAAGTACTAAGGAAGTTTAGGAAAATGAAAAAGCCTAATGCTGTAGTTAAAAAATCAAAGTTGATGTAGAATACACCAATCAAAAAACCGAGAATAAAATTGAGAAAAAACACCATCAGGTGTGGTTCCATATTCACTGGAATAGGATCTACAAGACCGAGTAAAATCCCACTCAAAAAAGGAATCACCCATTTCTTTGAAGTCATAGCATACACCTGATTCCCAAGAATCATAAAGAAAACCAAAATCACTGCAAGACCCAGTAACAGGGTAGTAATGATGTTTGCTACAGTTGGCAACACATAATTTCCTCCTTGAAAGAGTACATTCCCTCTTATGTACAATTCTGGGAAGAAATTGATCAAAAAGACAAAACTGCCAGCTAGAATTGCTCCAATAGATATAGAACGAACTACCGCCCAACCGATAGGTTTATTCTTAAACATCCCCCTTCTTACCAGATCCCAGGTGTTAAGCTTCTCCGGCCAGTATTGTCGGGTTACAGAATCACTTACTGCCGTAAGTACAAAGAAAGCTGTGGCAGTCATTGCTCCCAGAACTCCGAAGAAGAACATTTGATTGATAAGCCCTGATAGCTGTCCCGTTTCAAAACCGACAGCAAATTCCCTTATAAAAGACAGAACCAAAAGTAATGGGATCAGGAACCCACATATAATAGCAACAACTAGTGCTGGACGAGTATCTACCGCACGGGCTTTAATTCTCAGATAAAAAGAAACCAACAACCAAACAGCAAAGAATAAACCAAAACCTAATAGTATATTTGTTTTTGTGGTATTGTTACCACTACTGGTTGTAACGCCTTCTTCCATATTTACCGAAAAGCGTTTCAACACTCCTGCCGGAAGAAGATCGATTTCCAATTTTGGCACTACGCCCATCAAAGTGTCTCTCGAAGTCATATAAGCCGTTGCGTACCGGTAACTCCCATTATCATTATAGGATAATGAATCCCTTGTGAACTCAAACCTTTTCCAATAGGTATTTCTTATATACTCCTCTAACCCCCGCCAGGCAAAATCATTCATCGTTTCCCCTTCTTCGGCCAAACGCATCATAACCGATTCAAAGGTAGTGGCCTGGTTACTACGGATGTGTTGGAAGTTCACGAGGTCCGTGATAATGGAATCCTCCAGTGATTTAGACATTGTTTTGCCTTTGAAAAATCCAAAACGGACCATTCCTCTATGAAATGGGGTCTGATTAGCTATAAGCTCATCAGACGCTTCAAACTCAATCAGTTCTCCATCGCTATTAAGCGACATGGTAAAAGCATTTTCGATCTCCCCTTCTCTTACTGAAAATTCCTCAACCCGCCAATGAAATAGGGGTAATTTATTTTCCTTTTTCGATCTCCTGGAATTGATAAACTCGCTACGGCCGTAGGTTTCCTGCAGATGATCAATAAGATTAGCTTTTGAGCCTACCCTGGCTCGTTTTTTTAAGTTTATAGGTTGGTACTGCCAGCTCAAAAAGATGGAATCTGCTTTTTCTATCATCTCCTCATTTGAGTGTGATAGTTCGAGCGTTTCGAGAGGATGATGATTCTTTAGATCGTAGAAGAACCAAAGTGCCCCAAAAAACCCCAACATAAGAAGCAATATGTCCCTAAAGCGCTGGTCGTAGATAGAAAACATAGAAAATCTATACGGAAAACTGATAATTGGTTTCGGGAATATGCTTAGATTCCTCCGTTTTTAAAACCATTGTTTATTCTGTTTATGTGCCTTATCACTTTTGCCTACAAGACCCATCCTGTTTATGACTTAGTTCTTGCGGCAAACCGGGATGAATTTTATGGAAGGCCCACTCGAAAGGCTCAATTCTGGAAAGAAGAACATTTACCAGGAATCTTAGCTGGAAAAGATCTTGAAGCTGGTGGAACCTGGATGGGAGTTGAACAATCCGGGAAATGGGCAGCATTAACCAATTACAGAGATCCCTCCATCGAAAGAGAAAAGCCACCCAGCCGAGGGGAACTGGTATTAAACTATCTAAAAGAGCAGGAATCCGCTGCAAATTATATCGATAAGGTAAGTCCCGGGTCAACCAAATATCATGGTTTTAATTTATTAGTAGGCAATAAAAACGAGCTCTTTCACTTTTCCAATATCAGTAAGGAGAGAACTGAAATAAAACCAGGCGTACACGGTTTGAGCAACGCTCTTATGGATACTCCCTGGCCAAAATTGGAACAAGCTAAACACGATCTTGCTGATGCAATATCCAATGAAGCTCTTGACTATGAGCAGTTATTCTCTCTTCTAAGAAATGACCGAAGGGCGCCTGATGAGAAACTCCCTGATACCGGAATCCCTAAAGAATGGGAACGAGCAATCTCATCTGTATTTATTAAAACTGAAAGTTATGGTACTAGGTCTTCCACGTTACTTTTGATTGACAACAAAGGCCAGGCCGAATTCATAGAGCGCAGATACGATTTCAAAACATCTGAAGTTATTGAGGAGAACGCTTTTAAACTGGTTTTTGGTTAGAAAACGGCGTTTATTCAATCCGCTGTACCATTAATGTGATTCAATTTCATGACTTATAAATACGCTAAGCCAACTCTTCTACAGGCATTTATCCCTATTATCTTTCTCATCATTGCACTTTTTGTGAATGTTCGCATCTATGGTGATGCCTCCCTGGATGGTTCAAACCAGATGATTCTTATTCTGGCAGCAGCGGTAGCAAGTTTGGTTGCTTTAAGGCTAGGTTTTAATTGGACAGAAATTCGTACTGGGATTGTGAAGAGCATCAGCTCTGCGATGGCCTCCATCCTAATCCTATTGCTTATTGGATCTTTAGCGGGGACCTGGTTATTAAGTGGTATTGTCCCGGCTATGATCTACTACGGTCTTGAAATCCTGAATCCAACGATCTTTCTGCCTGCCGCTTGTATCGTGTGTGCGGTTGTATCGGTGGCTACTGGTTCCTCATGGACTACTTCTGCCACGGTTGGTATAGCACTGGTTGGCATTGGTACTGCACTGGGTTTGAATACGGGTATGGTAGCAGGAGCAATTATCTCGGGCGCTTACTTTGGCGATAAAATGTCTCCATTATCCGATACTACTAATCTTGCTCCGGCTATGGCTGGAACGGATTTATTTACGCATATCCGATACATGGCTTACACTACCGTGCCATCAATCAGTATCGCTTTGGTTCTTTTTATTATCATCGGATTTACGCAAAGTGGCGGTACTGGAGGAGTAGATGTACAGGAAATCCAGGATGCGATTGCAAGCCAGTTCAACATTAATGGATGGCTATTCCTGGTCCCTATTGCTGTTATTGCCCTTATCGTAAAACGAGTTCCTGCTATTCCAGCAATTTTAGCCGGAGCCCTTTTAGGAGCTATTTTCGCATTAATTTTCCAACCAGATATAGTGCACTCGGTTTCCGGTTATGATGCCAGAGGTTTTGAATCGATGTATGTTGGCGTACTGTTGTCCCTGTATGGGGATATTGCCATTGTTACAGGCAATGCTATTGTTGACGACCTTCTGAGTGCTGGTGGGATGTATGGAATGCTGGGCACGGTGTGGCTGATCCTGTCTGCCATGATTTTTGGTGGAGTGATGGAAAAAAGCGGAATGCTAAAGCGTATTGCAGAAGCCGTTATTTCAACGGTTAATTCAACCGGTTCATTGATTGCTTCTACCGTTGGAACCTGTGTGTTCTTCAATATCACAGCTTCCGATCAATACCTGGCGATTGTTGTACCAGGAAGAATGTACACCGACACCTATAAAGAAAAAGGCCTCGCTCCTGAGAACTTAAGCCGTACTCTCGAAGATTCCGGAACCGTGACTTCAGTCCTTATCCCCTGGAATACCTGTGGAGCTTACCATGCCGGAGTGCTTGGTGTGGGTACACTGGCTTATTTACCCTTTGCATTCTTCAACATCATCAGTCCATTTATGACGATGTTCTATGCCTATGCGGGACTTAAAATTCGCACTCTTGCAGAAGCTAAAGGCGAAGAAGTAGTGCTGGACGACCAGAAAAACCCCTGATAATTGATTTGAACAGAATTCATTGATTTCAATGTTCAATGTTCAATGTTCAACTAGGATAGCTTTTCCAGAGCAGTACCAATCCTTGATAATACTTCTTGTTTTGTAAGAAGCTCAAAGGATTCAAATAAGTCTGGGCCAAAACCTTGTCCTGTAACTGCAATTCGAAGTGGCATCATCAGCTTGCCAAACCCAACTTCATGCTCAGTAATCACCTCTTCAAGTAAAGATTTTATCTTAGCTGCTTTAAACTCAGCTTCTGATAAGGTTTCAACTTTTGACCGATAGGCTTTAACCAGCCCCGCACTATCGTCCTTCCATTTCTTTAGAGCGTTTTCGTCGTATTCAGCGGGGGCTTCAAAGAAGAACGAACCCATCGCTACAAATTCATCTACCTTTGAAACACGTTCGTGTAGCAACCCAACTACTTTGGAAAGGTATCCTTCATCTTTAGTATCAAAGCCTTGCTGTTCTGCTAATGCTTTCACTCTTGGAAGTAGTGCCTCAATTGCAGTATCTCTAATATAGTGCTCATTATACCACATCAACTTCTTGTGATTGAATACGGCCCCACTTTTACTCACCCGGTCTAGGGTAAACAACTCGCACAATTCAGTAAGTGAATGCACTTCAGAATCGTCTCCCGGGCTCCATCCCAAATAGGCAAGGAAGTTCACCAATGCTTCTGGCTCGTAATTTCCGGAGATATAATCTTTGGTATTAACAGGGATTCCTTCACTCTCTGCTTTTCTCTTCGAAAGCTTTCCTCCGCTAGGGCTCATAATCAACGGCAAGTGAGCCATCGTTGGAGGTTCCCAGCCAAAAGCCTGGTATAAAAGCAGATGCTTTGGTGCAGAGCTCAGCCACTCCTCTCCCCTAATTACATGAGTGATTCCCATGGTGTGATCATCCACTACATTGGCAAGGTGGTAGGTGGGCATTCCATCTGATTTCATCAACACCTGGTCATCCAGCCCAGCAGTTTCAAAGGAAACGATACCTCTAATCAAATCTTCAAATTTAACCGTTTCTCTTCGAGGTACTTTTAAACGAATAACATGTTCATCCCCGTCAGCCAGTCTTTTTTCTACCTCATCCTGAGCAAGGGTTAAACTGTTTTTCATGGACTGCCGGGTGATAGAATCGTAGCTCGGAGATGGATTCCCTGACTTTTTCAAACGCTCACGCATTTCCTCGATTTCTTCCTGGGTATCAAATGCGTAATAAGCGTGTCCGTTTTCAACTAGTTCTTTCGCGTATTTGTGGTATAACTCTTTTCGCTCGCTCTGACGATATGGACCAAACTCACCCGGCTTATGTGGACCTTCATCAATGGTCATACCTGCCCATTCCAATGACTGGATGATGTCTTCTTCTGCCCCTTCCACAAATCTCGCCTGATCGGTATCCTCGATTCTTAATACAAAAGTTCCTTTATGATGTCTGGCGAACAGGTAATTATATAAGGCGGTTCTCAATCCACCGATGTGTAAAAACCCGGTTGGTGATGGTGCGAAACGTACTCTAACGCTCATTTAAAAATCTACTTCTTGGTTAATTCTAAAAGGCTTCAAAGGTACGAAAAACCCACCCCTAAATCCCCTCCCAAGAGGGGACTTTTTCTTACCTTCTCGCAGATTCCTAATTCGTAATTGATAATTGATCAATTGAACCTCGCTCTAATTACTCCACAATTCGCACCCAACCTTTACGATTTGGCTTCTATGCTGAGGGCTGACCGTGTGATCTGGCTGGATGTGGAACCGTGGTCGAGGAAGGGCAGAGCGCATCGAGCTGAGCTTAGAAACGCCGAAGAGACACAGTGGATTAACCTCCCCATTCTGAGTGAGGATAAGAAAAAGCCTATTCGGGAAGTTCGCATTGATCATTCTGAGCCCTGGCTGGAAGCTTTTTGGAATGGCATCCTTCACAACTACCAACACGCCACCTGGTTTGATTTTTTTGAAGATGAGCTCTTTTCGGATGTGCAATACTCCAGGGAATGTGAATTTCTCTTCGAATTCAACTCGTACTTCTTTCAGCGGCTATGCATCTACCTGGAACTGAATATCAATATTATCCTGGCAAGCGAGCTATCTGAGTACCACTCCAACCCTGAGCGAACTGCAGCTAATCTTGGAGCTGGCACATTTTATGTTGAGCACCAATCCAAAAACTATTTGTGGCAGAGCGATAAAGCTTCTGTAGTACTGAAGGAACATCCCAAATACTCTCAGGCTCACCCAGGTTTTATTGAAGGATGCTCTATCCTCGATTTGTTGTTAAATGAGGGGAAAGAAAGTTTTAGAACTATTGATCAATGTAGTTAATCGGGGATATCTAGAAGGAAAAAACTGGATTGATACCCAGCAAAAATTCCGAAACCATTTTTGATATTGGTATACACGGGAACTGGTTCTGCGAGAGCATTTCCTCTTACTTCTCTTTGCTGGTAATAGCTCTTTTTATATTCAAAAAAGTCTTTACTTACTTTTCTAATCTCCAGCCTTGCCTCGTAATGTTTGCATAACTCTCTGCATGAGATGAATGTTAAATTTGATGTAAAGTTTAATCCAACAGTGCTACCGTCAAAAAGTTTATCCGATAACAACAATCCGTCTCCTAATCCCACCTCTTCAAAAAAAGAATCATTTGACTCAACTCTTTTTTTATAATCCTGGAAGTATAATTCTCCATTAAAGTCGTTAGAATCTATTCGCTGCTCATAAAGAATCACTTCATAGTAATCTTCTCCCAACTCATCCTCTAATTCGAATGAGATATTATAGTTTAGTTGATATTGATATAGACTGTCTTCTATCGGTTCGGCTTGTTCTACATCAATAGCTCTAACTGAAACTGGATCCAGTGGTATATGCGAAGAAGAAGAAATTCGATCATATCCCTCTTTGAATACCTCAATATGGTACAGTGTACCCACTGTAGGGACGAAATCCGATTTATACACTCCTTCTAAATCCGTCTCTTCTAACCTGGATAATTCATTTTGTTGATCATCAAAAAGTACAACCTCTGCATCGCTTATGTGTACAAAAGGTCCTTCATCCAGTACGTATTGACTTCGTGTTAACCCTATTGCGAAATTGGAATCAGGATTGAAAAAACTGTTTAGTACAAGTGATGGGACTTCATCTGAAAGATCAATCTCAATTGAAGTTTCACAGCCAATTAAACAGCAGAGGAGCAATAAGTAGATACTATTTTTTTTCATGTCAAAATTTGAAGCTGTATGAAATGGATGGAATGATTGGAAACAAACTATGTTGAATGAACTTTCGCTCTCTTACAAAGCCCTGGATCTCTTTGTCAAACCTATCTTTAGTTTGTAAAGAGATATAGAATGGGTTCAATCTACTGTAAGCGTTATAAAAACCCAGGCTCCATGTACGCTCGCCCCATCTTTTTTCTTTAGTCCAGCTCCCACTTATATCAAGCCTGTGATAGGGAGGCATTCTATACGCATTTCTCCCTTCAAACTGGTTAATATATTCATCCAATGAGTTCCCTTTTACATCCTCAATAACTGTATACCGATTTATGGGGAGTGTAACCGTATTCCCACTTCCAAAAACCCAGTTGGCCGAATATACTACACCTTTCTTTTTGTTATAAACCGCAACTATGCTTACATCATGTCTGCGATCATATTTATAGGGAAAAGTTTCTCCAAAATTTAAATCATCAAACTGTCTTTGATTTCTCGAAATAGTATATCCGATCCATCCATTCCACTTCCCGTATTTTTTTTGAACAAGAAACTCCAAGCCGTAACTCTTGCCATCGCCCACAACTACCTTTTGCTCCCAACTTTCCTGGGCGGATAAAAAATTTGCTCCTGCTTCATATTCAATTAGGTTCTCCATCTCTTTATAATACCCTTCAACACTTATCTGGAAATCTTTGAAATCTTTTGCTACCCCAAAAGCAAGCTGGCTCGCAAGTTGTGGCTCTACATTTTTTGTAGAGGGAACCCAAAGGTCTGTTGGCAAACCAATACCACTATTCGTGAGCAAATGAATGTATTGAGTCATTTCAGTGTATGACCCTTTAAGAGTGAACAGAGAAGGAAAAGTATAACTTGCAGCCAATCTAGGTTCTAACGATTGATATAACGTGTTTTCTACTCCAAAGCTTGAGTAATGCACCCCTAAATTAAATTGCACCCTCCTACCAATCATAAACTCATTCTCCAAAAAACCAGTAAAGTAATTACTGTAAACTCTTTCACCTCCCAGTGTATCGCTTTCTAAAATTGTGGCAACCTGTTCTACCCCGGGATTAAAATTATGCCGCGTTATCCCTGATCCAAATCTCAATTTATAATATGGAGATGGAGTAAACTCGAAATCCATTTTAGCAGCTAAATCATCTATCCCCGAAAAGTAGGACTCTTTCTCAAGTGATGTGAATCCCTCTCCATCACTTTCATAATATCTATAATCCCTTGCATTAGATTCTAATCTATAATTACTAATGCTAAGGTTAACATTGCTAAAAAGACGAGGGGTGAATATATGATTCCACCTCAGAGAGGTTGTGAAATTTCTCCACTCAATATCAGTATCATCTTCTCTTCTAAACTTCCAATCTGAACTTGCATCAGCCTCTGAATCGTCGGAATATCTACCTATTGCATATCCTCTGTCTTTCCCAAAATAGCTGCTCAAGAATAATCGATCAGTACTCGAAAATTGATGGTTTAGCTTCATGTTCATGTCATAGAAGTAATACCCACTCGTTTTTTCACCTCCTGATTGAATCCTTAAGATTGGCTTAGAAAACAGATCGGCATAAGTTCTCCTGCCTGAAACTAAGAACGTCGTTTTGTCATTTATGGGTCCATCTAAAGTAAATTTAGAGGATATGATACCTACTGATCCTGATCCTTTTATTCGCTCTGTATTCCCTTCTTTAAGTGTAATATCAAGTACGGAAGAAAGCTTCCCTCCATATCTCGCCGGAAAACCGCCCTTTACGAGGTCGACATTGTTTATGGCATCCGCATTAAAAACTGACATGAACCCAAATAGATGGAATGCATTATAAACTGGTACCCCATCCAGGAGAATTAGATTTTGATCAGGCCCTCCTCCCCTAACATAGAACCCGCTTGAACCTTCAGTACCTGACTGAACTCCGGGCAACAACTGAATTGATTTAAGCACATCAACCTCTCCAAGTAATTGAGGCATTTCTTGAACCTGTTGAATAGGAATTGAAATTCTGCTCATTTGCACAGTATTCTCTATACCTCTTTCTGCCGTAACAGTAACTTCTTCCAGAACTTCTCCAGGAATAAGTTTGATATCTAATTCAATATCCTTGTCTAAATAGAAAGACAGCTGAATTGATTTATAGCCTATATAGCTGATAGTTAGTTTTACACTGTCTGAAGCTGTGGTATAACTGAAGAAACCATAAGTATTAGTAGTAGCTCCATCTTTTTTCTCCTTATTAAAGATATTGGCCCCTATTAATACCTCTCCAGTCTCTGCATCTTTAACAAAACCACTTATTGTATGGGATTGAGCAATAGTTGATAAGGGGATCAACAAAAATAGAAGTAGCCCAGATATTATTCTCATGCACAGCGATTTCCAGCTTAACTAACACAAAAACTAAATATTGTGAGAAGTACTGTTATCCGGCTATTAAAATTTTTTTGAATTATTTAACCCCTATCTTGAGGGCATGGAAGAAAACACGGACAACACTAACTGGACCCGGACTTACTGGATCGTATTTATTTGGGGAATAGTGTGCATACTTCTGTTTTGGTTATTCACGGCAATCTTCAATTATCCCTCTTAGTCTATGCATTGGATTGATTGGGCGGTGTTGTTCGCCTTTTTAGCTTACACCATCTGGGATGGTACCAGAAAAGGAAAGGACGCCGAAAATATTGAAGGCTATTTACTTGCAGGAAGAGGCATGCCCTGGTGGGCAGCGGGCCTTTCCATTATGGCCACCCAGGCTTCTGCCATCACATTTATTGGAACAACCGGAATAGCCTATGTAGAAGACATGCGCTTTGTGATGGTGTACCTGGCCATTCCATTTGCCATGATCATCATTTGTATGTTCCTGGTGCCCTTTTTTGCCAAAATGAAAGCTTTTACCGCTTATGAGGTACTCGAAGAACGTTTTGGGTTAAAAACGCGGCTCACCACCAGTGGACTCTTCCTTATCTCCCGTGGATTGGCACTAGGTACCGTGATTGCTGCCCCATCGTATGTACTTGCTCTCTTATTAGGATTACCGCTTTGGGTAACCATTTTGATTATAGGTGTCATTGCCACAGGATATACCATGATTGGTGGAATGGCCGGAGTAATTTCTACTGATGTGAAACAGATGGCGGTAATGATGTTTGGGCTCATTTTCTGTTTCGGGATGATTCTTTACCACTTCCCGGAAGAGGTATCTTTTGGAGACGCCCTATACCTGGCTGGAGCTTTAGACAAACTTACGGCCCTGGATTTAAGCTTTGACCTGAGTGAGAAGTACAATGTGTGGAGCGGGGTGATTGCCGCCTTATTTCTTATGCTCTCTTATTTCGGAACCGATCAAACCCAGGTACAACGCTATTTGACTACCCCCTCTGTTAAAGCAGCTCGGAATTCTTTGTTGATGTCGGCCTATGCTAAAGTACCTATGCAGTTCTTCATTCTTTTGCTAGGGGTGATGCTCTATATCTTCTTCATCTTTAATGATGCCCCTATTTCTTTTCGTGCGTCTGATCCGGTTGCTCAAACCGAAGAGCAATTAGATAGAGAAGAAATCATCATGCATGAATACCAAAAAGCGGAGGGTAATCGAAGAGCATTAGCTTTCAGAGCCGTTGAAACAAGAGATTATGCAGTCCAGCTAGCCTTTAAAAATGCCGACGAAAAGCTCAATAAAGCACGTCAGGCTGAACTTGATTTACAGGCTGAGATTTTGGATGCCGATGTAAATGATACCAATTACATCTTCCCCTATTTCATCCTGAATTACATTCCCATTGGATTGATAGGATTGATCATAGCCGGGATATTTGCGGCTGCAATGAGTTCCATTGATTCCCAGTTGAATGCCTTAAGTGCGGTAAGTATCGTTGACTGGTATCAGCGGCTGGACAAGAACAAACACGGAGACAAACACTACCTCAGGTATTCTCGCTGGACTACTTTAGGATGGGGTATTTTTGCCACGGCTTCTGCCCTGGCTCTTGGAGAAACCCGGTCCATTATTGAACTGGTTAACCAGATTGGAAGTTATTTCTATGGTTCCATTCTTGGGGTGTTTATTCTTTTGCTTTGGGCCAAAAAAGCTAATGGAACCGGAGCCTTAGCCGGCCTGGCTGCTGGTATGCTTTCAGTATTTACCTTCGACCGTCTCTTCTATTCTGAGACTCTGGCTGATTACTCCTTCTTCTTCCCGTGGTCCCAGGTACCCGATACCTATTCTAAAGCTATTGAGTTCTTGTGGTTAAATCCCCTTGGGGCTTTTGTGGTAGTGGTTGTGGGACTGGTTGTTAGTATGGCCTTTCCTAAAAAAAAGTAATACCTATTTCCTTTTCCTGATTTTTGAACTAATCTTGGATTGAACCGAGAATACATTCAAGTGAGATGCCCCGTCCAAAGACAAAACAAGAACTGGTTGACCTAAGCCAGAAAAATTTTCAAAGACTAACCGATTTTATAGACTCTTTGACTCCTGAAGAGCAGGAAAAGGAGTTCCCAAAAGGAACCATGAATAGGAATATAAAGGATGTACTTGCTCACTTACATCATTGGCATTTAATGATGTTGGATTGGTATGAAGTTGGGATGAGTGGGGAAAAACCAGAAATGCCGGCAAAAGGGTATACATGGAAAACGGTGCCTGATCTAAATCGAGTTATATGGGAGAAATACAGAAATGAAAACATCACAAAGGTACGCAAGAACCTCAATGACTCTTTTTCCAAGCTCCAAGATGTGATTCAAACTCATTCCGACGAAGAACTTTTTGAAAAGAAAAGATATAAATGGACCGGAACCACCTCATTGGGTTCCTATTTGATTTCTGCTACTTCAAGTCATTATGATTGGGCCTTCAAGTTAATTAAGAAAGGACATGCAGGCTAAAAACGACTTAGACTCACTCCTCAAAAACCTCTCTCCCACGCTCAATAAAGGGGAATATGTATTTGTATCCTTAACCGGTTTAGATCGGATAAATCCGGATGATATTATTGCTCAGTTCAAAGAAGAGGAAGGGATCACCCTTGTCCTAAACAAAGAGAAAGCAGATGAACTGAGGCTAACTTACGAGTTCATAGCAGCATGGATTACACTAACTGTTCATTCTTCGTTAGAGGCTGTTGGACTCACTGCTGCATTTTCTACCGAATTGGCGAAGCACAGCATCAGCTGTAATGTGGTAGCAGGCTATTATCATGATCATATTTTCGTGAATACAAAAGATACCCAAAAAGCTATGGATGTATTGAACTCCTTATCAACAGCTTCAAAAGATCACGCTGGTTTCGCAAGGATAGAAAGAATCGAGAATTATACTGATCATTTGTATAAGCTCCTTGAACTGGCTGATCCTGATAAAGCTAAAATCAATAGTTATTTAGAGACTGGTAAGTGCTATGGGATTTTTGTTGAATCAAAACTCGTAGGGGCAATAGTACTTGACGAAATAGACCCTGAATCTATTGAGGTTAAGAATATTGCAGTAAAAAAGACCGAACAGGGAAAAGGTTTTGGAAAACAGTTACTACACTTTACTGATAATCTTAGCCGAAATGACGGTTATAAAACCATCATTATTAAAACCGCTAATTCCAGTATCAATCAGCTTGCCTTATATCAAAAAGAGGGCTTTGAACTTAGTCATATAGAAAAAGATTATTTCACTAAGAATTACTCAAAACCTATTTTCGAAAATGGGATTAAATGCCGAGATCAGGTTGTTCTTAGAAAAAAATTAACCTAACTACATGAAAACTATTCAGCGAATACTGACCAATATCTGTTCTGTTAACCTGGAGAAGAGTAAGCACTTTTACACTACCCTTTTCGATTTTGATATCGCTTATGATAGCGACTGGTTTATACAACTGGTTTCCAAAGATAAACAGCTGGAGCTAGGTGTCATGGATCGTAATCACGAGTTAGTCCCCAATGAATTTCGTGCAACACCAAATGGCTTTTATCTCACCCTTGTAGTAGAAAGCGCTGATAAAATTTTCGAAGCAGCAAAATCAGAGGGTTTTGAAGTCATCGAAGAACCAACGGATACTTTTTATGGACAGAGGAGACTACTCCTTAAAGATCCGGATGGTGCACTTATAGACGTTTCGTCGCCAATTCCGAATTTTCAGTTTTAATAGTCTTACTTGAATCACTGCTCAATCTAAATCTACTCTGGGAGGAGCTGGAAGATTGAAGATTCAGTCGCAGATATTGAGCCTTATCAACATTACTATTCTTTTGCATTTCATTGGTAACTTCTCAAGCTTACAAACGTGTATGGGTAAATCATTTTACGGTTATAGGTAAGAATCCAGAAAGCGACTCAATGAACATCAAATTCAGCGTACTTCTCATCTTCAGCTTGTGCATACAACAATTAGTATCTGCACAGGAACAAACTGAGATTCAACAAAAGAGTTACTACACTCAAAAAATTATAGGAGAGTCCCCACGGATTGACGGTTTTGTCGATGAAGACAGCTGGAGTATGGTAGATTGGTCAGGTGGGTTCACACAAATTAGTCCGGATCATGGAGCTGAGCCGTCTCAACCCACAGCAATTAAGATTTTATATGATAATAATTACCTGTACGTAGCGATCCGGGCTTTTGACAATGAACCGGATAAAATTGTCAAGCGACTTTCGCGCAGAGATGGATTTGAAGGTGACTGGGTAGAGATTAATATTGATAGCTATAACGACAAAAGAACTGCTTTTTCATTCACAGCAACAGTGGCAGGTGTAAAAGGAGATGAAGCCATTAGTGATGATGGTAATTACTGGGATGACTCCTGGGACCCACTCTGGGATTTTGCAACCAGTATTGATAATGAAGGCTGGATCGCAGAAATGAGAATTCCATTTACTCAACTTCGTTTCGATGCAAATGAAAATCAGGAATGGGGAATGCAATTCACTCGTAGATTTTTTAGAAATCAGGAACGATCTACATGGCAGTATTTCTCGCAAGAGGATGCCGGATGGGTAAGCAATTTCGGAACACTGCATGGTATCCGGGGAATTAAACCAAAACGGCAAATTGAAATTGCACCATATACAGTTACAAAAGCAGAACGATATGAAGCCGAAACGGGAAACCCATTCAGAGATGGGAGTGATCAATCCTTAAGCCTTGGATTAGATGGCAAAATCGGTATTACTAACGATTTCACTGTTGATTTCACTATCAACCCGGATTTTGGCCAGGTTGAAGCCGACCCTTCTGAGGTAAACCTAACTGCATTTGAGTCTTTTTTCCAGGAACGGCGCCCATTTTTTATCGAAGGTAGAAGCATCACAAGCTTCCAAATTACGGGTGGAGGTAATCCTTACTCATCTGATAATTTGTTTTACTCTCGTCGGATTGGAAGAAGCCCGCAAAATTCCCCGGATGTTGATAGTGGCTTAAATGAATATGCAGACGTACAACAAAACACCACTATTTTAGGTGCGGTGAAACTTACAGGAAAAACCCAAAATGGTTTATCTATTGGAATCGTAGAAAGTCTAACCTCTGCTGAATACGCAGATGTAAACCGAAATGGGGTTTCTGGCGAAGAAATCGTGGAACCACTCACGAATTATTTCCTGGCCAGTCTTCAGCAGGAAACAAATGGGAGTAATACTGTTTTTGGTGGAATGTTCACTGCCACAAATCGGGACATCAATGACACCTCCCTCGAAAATTTAAACACCAGCGCTTATACCGGAGGTTTAAATTTTGAACATTTTTGGAATGACAGAACATATTACGTTCGTGCAAATATGATCGCCAGCCACATAACAGGAAGTGAGGAAGCGATTCAACTTCAGCAGGAATCGTCCCGAAGGTTCTTTCAAAGACCCGATAATAATTATACCACTTATGACCCAACCAGAACTTCTCTGACTGGAACTGGTGGAAATTTTCAAATTGGGAAACAGGCCAGTAGCGGATGGCGATACCTGGGATGGGTTACCTGGCGCTCTCCTGAGCTGGAATTAAACGATTTAGGGTTCTTAAGACGTGGTGATTCTATTTTCCAGGTACTTTGGGCCGGCTACCGCTTCGCAAATCCAATAGGTGTATTCAGAAATGCGAATGTGAATTTAAATCAATGGACAGGTTGGGATTTTGGTGGCACCAATAATTTCAAAGGGGGAAATTTTAATATTAATGGTCAGCTCAAAAACTACTGGTTTGTAAGCAGTGGAATGGATATTGAAGGGGAGGAAGTTTCAAATACTTTCTTAAGAGGCGGGCCATCCATGAAAGTACCTGGTGGATATAGCTATTACTTCAATGTGAATACTGATAGCAGAAAGCAGCTTTCATTTGGAACAAATCATAGCCAATTCTTTGGATTTGATGATTCGGCCAATCGAAAGAATTTTGGTTTCTTCGTTAGATACATCCCTACAGACGCATTCAGAATTTTTGTTCGCCCAAGCCTCAATATTTTTGATGGAGAACTTCAATATATGACCACAACAAGTGACCTCATTGGTGACGATGCATATATATTTGGAGACATTGATCAGGTAACTACAAGCATTACCATGCGGCTGGATTATGTAATTTCTCCTGAATTTACCATACAGTATTACGGATCACCTTTCATTAGCGCCGTAGATTATTCTGATCCTAAAGTCGTCACTAATCCACGTGCTGATAATTTTGAGAATCGATTTAGCAGGGATGTTTCATTTTCATCGGAGGATTACGTGAATGACTACGACTTCAACTTCCGTCAATTCAGATCTAATTTAGTACTCAGATGGGAATATCGGCCGGGATCGTTGGTGTTCCTTGTTTGGACACAAGGTCGAACCGACTTTGATGACTCAACTGGAGGCTTTAATTATGGTTCGGGTTTTGATGAGTTATTTTCAGTGAAGCCCGAAAATGTATTCCTGATTAAGTTTTCTTACCTGCTTGGATTGTAATCATTGATTACTCATTAGTATCTGCCTTTGTATCCTCCCCAAACTTTGAACCTACCGGCGGACGATATTCCTGGAAAGGAATTTGGAGCAGGTTTACCACATCATCATGCTCTTTTGGGTCCATATGCGTATCGATTCCGTAGATTAACTCTTTGGTATCGTCTACCTGTGCGAAGGTGCCAAATACCCGATCCCAAATCACAAAGATATTCCCATAATTGGTATCGGTTAGGGGCTGGGTGTAATGATGATGCACTTTGTGCATATATGGAGTCACAAATACCCAGGACAGAGCCCGGTCCAGTTTCTTGGGCATTTGGATATTGGCATGATTGAAGTGGGTAAAGGCAGCAGAGCAGGTTTGGTATAGGAATACAATCCAGATGGGAGCACCAACAATGACCACCCCAAGAATGGTAAAGAGCATTCGAAATACGGCTTCTCCCGGATGATGCCTCAGGCCTGTTGTAACATCAACCGTAGTATCGCTGTGGTGCACCAGGTGGAATTTCCACATGAATCGGACTTTATGTTCAACCCAATGAACCAGCCAGGCTCCATAGAAATCGAGGAGCATAACCCCTACAACCATTTGTGCCCAAATAGGCATTTCTACCCAGTTCAGTAATCCAAAGTCATTAGCCGTTACCCAATCGGATGCTGCTAGTAACACGCTAGCAAAAGCAAGCCCGATGATTAAGAAGAAGAGGGTGAGTAATCCATTAATCCCGGCATGTCGAACTTTCCGATATCCAAATTCAAAGAGTGGAAATACCCCTTCGATAATCCAGAAGAAGAAGATACCCCCTACTAAAATCCCAGCTCTGAAACTGGACGGGATATTCTCAAAAAATTCAATAAATGACTCCATGCTGATCTACGCTTGATTACCGGTTGCCTTGTTCGAATATATAACTTTCACTTGTAATCTTGCATTCCCTCTCACTACAGTCATTGCGAGCAATTCTGTCGATAGACAGAAGAAGTGAAGCAATGACGAACAAAAAAAGCCCCGACGAATAGCCGGGGCTCTAGTATTTCCTTTAATAAAGAAGGTTTAGTCCTGATCGTCTCCGCCAAGGGTTTTGAACGGACTTAATTCAGCCGATTCAATAGCGACCTGGTAAGCCACCCAATCGGTAGCTACAAAGTCCTCGATTTCAGAAACCGCTTCATCTACTGCTTCAGTAGCCAAACGAAGGAGGTTTTCTTCATGAGAACCCGGACCATCCCAGTCATTATTTAAATAACGGTTTGGACCAAAGAGACGGCTCATTACAGTAATCGCAGGATTACGAGTAATGCCCTGACGCTCATCCGGCTTACCGAATACATGATTCATCAGCTCATCAATGCGCTCTTTGGTTTCTTTGCTGAGGTCGGTGACTTCCTTCAACTCATCTTTTGGACGAGTATCTGATTTTAGGAGTCGTTCGTTTACCTCAACAATTTCCTTGGCATCCCGCAGCTTAGCTACGGCATCACTCATTTTATTCACAACTTCATATACTCTGTCATAAAAGTTAGAAGTAGCGCGAAGAGCATTCATCGGCATTTCAATGCGCGGATCTGGATGAACCCTCACCATGGTAGAATCAGACTCGCCCATAAAAGTGTATTTCACTTTGTAGGTTCCAGGAAGTACGCTTGGCCCACCTGGTTCTGGAGCATTTGGGCGAGGTGCGTTACGGCTTGGGAATCGAACTCCTTTTCGGTTTAGCGACCAACTGGTACGGTTTAACCCGTTCCCGTCAGGAGTTACTTCATAAGTTCTGATCTTATCGCCAGAGCGATCGAAGACTTCGATCTTCACCTTTTCGTCTTTCTTCTTTTCGCCTTCTTCAGGCTCAGGGATATTCACCGAGTAGGTTAACATTGCCCCACTTCCGCGGTTATCACCAAAAAACATACCATCAGCTGCGAAACGGCTTCCGGTAGCTTGTCTCCACTCTGCCAGGTAAGCATCAGGAGAAGGGAAAGCTTTAATAGTCTTATCCAGCTCATCTGCTCCATTTGCAGCAAGCTCTCTAAGTGGACGCATATCATCAAACACCCAGAATGAACGGCCAAATGTTCCAATCACAAGGTCATGCTCACGGGGGTGCATCACCATATCATAAGTAGATACGGTTGGATACTCGTGTGTCCATTTTGTCCAGGTTTCACCAGCATCAATGCTTACATATAAACCAAATTCGGTTCCAACAAACATCAGGTTCTGTTCTTCCAAATCCTGAACAAATGAAAGTGCATAGCCCTTCACCCCTTTGTCTTCAACGATGTTTGTCCAACGCCGGCCATAATCGGTAGTATGAAGCACATATGGTGCCCAGTTTCCTCGTCGGTAATCGTTAATTACGGCAAAAGCTTCGCCACCATTAAATTTGGACGCCTTTACCTGAGCTACATAACTACCTTCAGGAACGCCGCGCAGGTTTCTCGATACATCTGTCCAGTTATCTCCTCCATCACGGGTGATTTGTACTTTTCCATCATCAGTCCCCACCCAAATCACACCTTCTTCTACCGGGCTTGGCTCAATAGCCAGAATAGTGGTGTAGTTTTCAGCGCCGGTAGCATCCATAGTTAGACCACCGCTTTCGTGCTGCTTTTGCTTGGTGGTATCGTTGGTGGTAAGGTCTGGAGAGATAATCTCCCAGGTTTCACCTCGATCAGTACTCTTATGTACATACTGACTACCAAAATAGATGGTCTCTACATCAAATGGATCGAAATTAAGTGCTGCGTTCCAGTTGAAACGCAGAACATCTCCATCCGGATGTGTTGGCTTCACAAATCTTGCACTTCCACTGATTCGATCAACTCTTCCAATATTCCCTTGCTGAGACATGGCATATACATAGCGGGAATCGCTTGGATCTACCAGTACATCAAATCCATCACCGAAAAATAGTTCATCCCAGTAGGAATTCCTGATTCCACCTGATCTCCAGACATAAGCTGGGCCTTCCCAGGAACCATTATCCTGCATACCGCCATACACGTTGTATGGGATATCCATATCCACGTTCACGTGGTAATACTGTCCAACTGGGATATTGTCAATAAACCTCCAGGTATCACCGCCATCATAGGTGATGTTCAAACCGCCATCGTTTCCATCAATCATGAAACCAGGGCTTTCTTTACTTAACCAGAAAGCGTGGTGATCAGGATGCACCCAGTTGTAGTATGGATAGAGGCTTTCGAATGATTTAGCACCATCCTCGCTCTTAGACATGTAGGTGTAAAGACTGAATACTCTGTTCTCATTGAACGGGTCAACATAAATCTCTGCATAATAAAATGGTCTGTTTCCTACATCTCCGTCTTTTTCTACCGTTTGGCGAAGCTCCCAGGTAAATCCACCATCATCACTACGGTAAATCCCATTTTTTTTGGATTCAATAAGGGCATACACCACATTGGTTTTATTTGGTGCTATGGCAATCCCGATTTTACCTAATTCCCCTTCAGGAAGCCCATCTTCATCAGTAAGCTCGGTCCAGGTATCACCACCGTCCACGGTCATATATAATCCTGAGCCTTCTCCTCCTGATTCAAAGAACCATGGCCATCGGCGGTATTCCCACATTGCTGCGAACATCTTGTTCGGGTTGATGGGGTCCATCACCATATCAGCAATACCAGTTCTGTTATTTACATATAAAATCTTTTCCCAGGTTTTACCACCATCTGTGGTTTTATACACTCCACGATCTTCTGTGTCAGCCCATGCATTCCCTTGCGCACCTACATAAACGGTGTTTGGATCATCCGGATGAATGATTACCCGGTGAATATTTCGAGTTCCTTCCAGTCCCATCAACTCCCAGGAACGGCCTCCATCTAAACTGCGATATACCCCTGCTCCTGCACTTGCACTATTTCTTGGATTTCCTTCCCCGGTTCCAACCCAGATGATGTCCGGACTTTTTTGGTGAATGTCGATTGCACCAATAGAAGCAACTTCATATTCATCAAAAATAGGCTCCCAGGCTATCCCGCCGCTTTCAGATTTCCAGATTCCGCCAGAGGCAGATCCGGCATAAATAATATCAGGGTTCATCTCTACCACATCTATCGCAGTGATACGGCCACTCATACCAGCAGGACCAATATTACGAGGTTCAATCCCTTTCATTAACTCCATATCCAGTTGCTGAGCTGATGCACTTGGAATCATCATCAACAAACTGAGAATTGGTATGCACCAATAGGCTTTTTTCATGTTATCTCCTTTTTTAAATAAAAAAAGGATGGTACAGAGTACCGCACCATCCTTTGTCTTTTTGATAATTATTTAGTCATCACCATCCAGGATATCATCAATTCGGGCACGCGCATCCTCCAGGTGAGTTCGTGTAGCACGATTAATATTTCCTGCATTAATTCGATTATTGATGTCCCTTCTGAGTATCACAAGCTGGTTGCGTACTACTGAACGCACATCTGATTGGCTGATATCATATGGAGATCCGAAGAAACCGCCTCTTGGTGGCTCCTGGTTCATTAGATAATCAGCACGCTCTACATATGCTCTTTGAAGGTGTCGACGATGAACATCGATATTTCTGTTGGCTCTAAGCTCACTGAATACTCCACCTCGAAGTTCATCCATCATTTCGAAGGCAGTATACGTATCGCCATTGGTACGGCGTTCGTTATCCGCTAATCGAGCAATTCGGGTCGGACTCATCACATTATTTAGCACGCCTGCCTGAGCGCCCCGGAAAGCCTCAACCGATGTTGCCATATTCACACGATCAAGGATGTCCTGGTTAAATGCCCATGTTGGTGCAGTGAACGCATGACGATTTAGGAAAGCAAGTGCTCTACGCTGATCAGCCTTAGCTACCACTTCATACACTTCTCCGCCCTGATCAAAGGTTTTATGTGTTTGGTACACGCCTCCAATATTCGTGGTAACGTGACCCATATATCGTCTCCACTGGCCAATGATATTATTGTAAAGCTCGCTAAGATCACTGAATCCCTCACCGGGCTCTTCGACCCAGTCAATTAGGTTATCAGTTATAACCTGCAGATTTGCCAAACCAAGTTCACTGGCCCTCATAGCATCATCACCAATATCTTCTGTTTGAGAACGTGGATCAACGCCGTTTGCAAAACCGAACCAGTATAATGGATCATCGCCATTAGCTACAATCCACTCATTAAGAGTCTCATTCTCATCATTAGGCTCTTCGATATCAGGTATCCAGGTATAGCCCCATTTAATTGACCAGATATCATATTCTCCAATTTTTGGGTAAAAATGAGTTACTCCATCACCGGGTTGAGCTACGTAGTTGAATCGAGCGTAATCCATAATAGACGGAGCCGTACCATGCGTAGAGGTAAACTCAGGGTCACGTAGCTGTTCTACTGTATAACCTGAACTTGAACCCATATTATGTGGAAGGCCTAGCGTATGACCTACCTCGTGAGCCATCACGAAACGAAGCATTTCACCCATTATCTCATCAGACATTTTCACATTTCGGGCATCAGGGTTAGCTGCTGCCGTTTGAATGAAGAACCAATTTCTAAGAAGGTTCTGAATGTTGTGGTACCAAAGAATATCACTTTCTAAGATTTGACCTGTTCTTGGATCATGAACGTGTGGCCCTTGTGCATTCTGAATTGGATTGGTGATATAACGCATCACAGAATAGCGAGCGTCTTCCGGGGAAAACTCAGGGTCTTCTTCAGGTGTAGGAGCTTCCTTACCAATAATTGCATTTTTGAAACCTGCCGCTTCAAATGCTACCTGCCAATCATTAACACCTTGTATTAACCATGGAACCCATTTTTTTGGAGTAGCTGGATCCAGGTAGTATATGATCGGCTCTTCAGGCTCAACCAACTCACCTCTTAAATAAGCTGCTTTATCTTCCTCTTTTGGAACCAGCTTATATCTGGTTATAAATCTGTTTTGCTCTGCGCGATGCTCTTCAGAACTATAATCGTATTGACGAATTGAGAAGTAACTTACTCTTTGATCATAGTTTCTTGGCATCCATTTTTCTTCCGGAAGCAGTAGCATAGACTGGTTTACTTCCAGAGATATAGTATTAGTAACACCGTCATCCGGAGGAGAACCGGCATCATAAGTTAGCACATGACGTACTTCAAGATTTTTAGGATAGCTTGCCATACGTTCTACAAAACTTCTGCTTCCATCTAGTCGACGAACCTGGAAGTTTCTTCTTTGGAAGCTGCTCATACCACTTAATAAAGCTACATCAGAGGTATATAGCTTGGTAGCGTCAAAAACTAATCCAGTACTGTCTGTTGCATCCGCTTCAATTTTGAAGGTATAGATTACAGGCTCAAAGTTGTTATTGCGAACTGATTCATAAATTGGATCTTCTTCGTTAGCAACACTGGAGTACGAAACATGGCGTAAGAGAATGGAGTTTTCTTTTCGCTGCCATCTTACTACTTGCTGGCCACGAGCTTTCTGGCCTGCCCCACCAAAACTTAGGTTTTGAGTAGAACCCGCTACACGTGTAACCAGTAACATTTCTCTATCGAGAAGTTCATTTGGTACTTCAAAGTAATACTTGTCTTTTACTTTGTGCACATTGAATAAGCCTTCATCAGATTCCGCATCTTTAGTGATTACTTGGCTAAATTTTTTCATTTCACCACCACTTGGTCCAGGTCGGCTGGCCGAAGGTCTAGATGATGATGACGAAGCAGGCTGTGTGGTCTTACATCCCGAGATAACTAAAAAACTACAAAGAAGATAAGCTAGAATACGCCCCTTCTTAAATAAACCGATAAACATAGATAGAATAATTGATTGTTAGTTTTAATAAAAAGTCTAAGAAATTCTTACAAACAACCCGGTTTAGCAAGTGATTCGTGTAAAAGTTTTAAAAGCTAAAAACTAACTCACCTCAGATATTCTCTAAACCAACCAATAGACCATTCTAAGGCCTCCATAAACGGTTTTGGGAAATCTTCTTCTTCAAAAGGATGGGCAGCTCCCAGGGTATGCCCGGTATTCGCGATCAGGCGTAGCTCTTTTTCCTTGGTAGCACACTTTATATGAAGCTCTTCAGAATCGGTATACGGCACTGTTTCATCCTGGCGAGCGTGAATAAACAGGGATGGGACTCGAAGATTTTCAACTCTGTTAATAGCTAAAACTTCCTCTTGGTTATTAAGTGCATCGTCATATACAACGCGATCCAATTTCATTACCTGGCCGGTACGGCTATTCTTAAACTCGGTAAAACCCTTTTCTTCCCAGTCCTTTTTATGTGCATCTGACCATCTCTCCAGGTAATTAGCTACAGCTGACCAGGTTACCAGGCATTGAATAGAATCAAACTTTGAAGCTGCTACAAGAGCAGTTTGCCCCCCTCTCGAGTGCCCCAAAATTCCAATTACATCTGTATTTAAATGAGAGTGAGAGTCTTTAATTTCTCCCCGCTGAAGAGCCCCAATAATAGCCTCGATATCCTGGATATCTTGCGAAAACGTTTCCCTGGCAAAGAGGTCTAGTCTATCCAATTCAGTTTTATTGTCACCTATACCGTTCAATGAAAAGTTGAAAGCAACAACTCCAAATCCATTCCTTGCAATTTCTTCGCATGCATCCGGAAAAGGGCCCCAGTCTTTAAATCCCTTGAAACCATGGATAAAAAAAATAACCGGAAATTCACGATTGGTTCCACTTATCGGAGAATATAAATCCCATCGTATAGGCAAGCCTTCGGAAGAAGCTGTTTGCCCTGACGATATGGAGATATTCTCAAATTCCATGTTATTGTTTTCTAAAGTCGAGGGTATCTAGCTTTACAAGCTGGCGAAGATCGTTAATCTCTTTTTGTTTGAGATATCGCCACCTGCCCATTGCTACATTCTTTAGATTTAACCCTGCATATTCTATTCGTTTCAACTTGGTGACTTCTGTTCCATGGTACTCAACCATTCTGCGAATAAGCCGATTACGGCCTTCAAAAACAGAAATAATAAATGTGTTCTTAACATCTCCGAACACTTTAATATTGTAGCCTTTTACAGGGCCATCCTCAAGTTTAATTCCTGTAGCGAATGCCACCAGCTCTTTCTCCTGAAGTTCACGATTCGTTTCTACTTCATAGGTTTTCCTCACTTTATAGCTTGGATGCATCAGGCGATGGGCTAAATCACCGTCGTTAGTAAGTAGTAACAAACCGGTAGTATTTCGATCCAGACGGCCTACCGGATACACCCTATAGCCGGTAGCATCCTCAACTTCATCCATCACAGTATTCCTGCCTTTCTCATCATCAGTAGTTGTGATGGTATTTCTCGGTTTATTGAGAAGGATGTATACAAAAGGTTCCAGGGATATTTTTTGGCCATCAACCACTACAGAGTCTTTTCTGCGAACTTTGAAGCCCATCTCGGTCACTACTTTGCCATTCACCTGTACTTTCCCATCAGTAATGAGCTTATCTGCTTCTCTCCTGGAACAAAGACCGGCGTGGGCTATAAACTTATTCAATCGGATTTGTTCCGATTGGGAATAATCCTGGTCTACTTCGTTAGATTTCTTGTTGCCCTTACTTTTGAACTTCTTACCGCTATTTCTCGAATTATTCTTCTTCATTTAACCCTTCCCCGAAGCCCTCTTCTCTATCATCTCCCGAATCCGCTTCTTCTTCATTTTCTGTTTCCTGCTCTTCTTCTACTTCCATCATGAGCTGACGTTCGAGTAGTAATTGGCGATGTTCTGCCATGTCATCGTCTTTAAGAATTTCTTCAATCTCTCTTGGTTTGGGAAGATCGGATACAGAGTTCAACCCAAAATGCCGTAGAAAATGACGGGTGGTTCTGTAGAGTAATGGCTTTCCAGGACCATCCGCCCTCCCGGCTACTTCCACCAGGGCTTTTTCCATCAGCTGTCGAATAATATATCCCGAATCCACCCCGCGAATTTGATCAATCTCAGGTTTCGTAATTGGCTGGCGATATGCAACAATAGCCAGGCTCTCTATCGCAGACTGAGAAAGTTTTCTGAAGGCATTTTCGTGTTGAAAGATGCTGAGCCAGTAATGGAATTTAGACTGCGTAACAAAAGTATATCCTCCGGCTAGTTTCTCAATTCGGAAGCTCAATCCGTTTTCGTCATAGCGTTGGTTCAGTTTATCAACAAATTCGGCAACAGTTTCTTCACTGATCTCGATCTGATCTTCATTTTCAATAATGATATTCCGAATCTTTTCACCAGAAATGGGTTCATCACTCGCAAAAATGAGCGCTTCAATTACAGATGAAAGCCGGCTTCCATCAATAAATTGATAATCATTTAGCTCTTTTTTACTCACATTCCCTCACTATAAAAAAGCCATCATTTCCCTGCTCCTGGTACAAAGGCATCAACAAAAAGCCATCTGAAAGAGCTGTAATTCTTCCATTAACATCAGAAGCGAGCCAATCCCCTTCCTTAATTTTGTCAAAGTTTTTGAATCCGGGATTCATCACAAAATTGTCGCCTTCTTCAACGATGTGCTTATACAGGTATTCCATTTTTTTGGGAATGCCTTTCACCTTCTTTTTCAAAGAAGTTACTTTTTCATCAAAGTCAGGGATAATATCCTTCGAAATAACCCCAAGATTAACCAGTAATATGGACAAACCAATAAAGGCATTTTCCTCTGCGTCATCCGAGCCATGTGTACCGGCTTCAAACGCGAATCCGAATTTCCCGGCATTTTCTGCATAGTCCATAGAAGTTCCTCGTAAGGACCTATCTACGCCAAAAACCTGGGGAATTTCCAGCGCTGAGAGAACATCTGATTCGTCATCCTCACCTGCAGCAATTATGAACATCCCTCCCGATCCGGAAAAAGTATGAAGATCAACATATATAACCTCTTCACCTGAAAGCATAATAGGATCTAAAATCTGCAACACCTTCTTCACTTCTACCCGATCTATTGTGGGCAACTGGCGCGATTCTGTTCTCCTTATTTTGTCGAGCAGGGAAGTTCTCCAAAGCCGGTTCATATCTTCATCAACAAAACGATGTCCTAATTTCAGAGCAGCTATATTGCCTTTAAGCCCTAAAAAACGTCCATTTAGTGCCTCTTGATGTGGTTCGAGAAGATCTATAATTCGGGCAACAGCAGAAACTCCTGTGGCTTCATTACCATGAATTCCTGCCATCGCTATAATTGTAGGGCCGGGATTTAATCCTGTTAAATCTCCAATGTAATGATCTGCCCTTGAACCGGGTTTCAACCGTTGTTCTTCTTCAATAAGTTGCATCTACTATTTGCCGTCCTTTTCATCCGCTAATGCTAGCAATAACCTTCGCGTGATATCCATAAAATTACCTTCGGTAATAATACCAACTAAACGGCTATTCTTCACTACCGGAAGACATCCTATTTTTTGAGTTTCCATGATATTCATTGCTTCTAATATTGACGCTTCCGGATGAATAGTTATTGGGTTCTGTATCATAAAGTCACTGACAGGCCTATTTGAGACCTCTTCGCCTTCAGCTGCTGCTTTTGCATATTCCCGGACCATCATCCTCATCGATACCAATCCAATAATGTGCTTTTGGTCATCTTCAATAGGCACATACCTGATTTTTCTCCAATCCATAAGGTTGCCGGTGAACTCAATAAGATCTTCTTTCCGGGCAGTGAATAAATCAGTGGTCATAAACTCTTCTACAATCAAGCTGGATGGCTTCCAGTGATCCATATCTTCTACTCTAGCCAATCCCCATTTATGTACCGGCTCACCTTTTTTCTGGTTTTTGAGCATGGAAGTAGTGATCGCAGAAACAGCATGTTCTCTATTATTGTCTTTGATTAGGTTTGAGTATGACTTCACTACCCAATAAGCCCCGGTCTGAGATGACTCAATCCGATCTTCCAGTACTCCCAGGTAGGTATCTATATCCGACTTATCGACTTCTGCTTTTTCCAGGCCTGCCCGGGCTATGGGCAATAGTTCTTCCTGAATTAGCTCTTTAGCAGCTACCTTTCGTCCCCCCGTCCATTCAAACTTGGTATCCATACCCATTTTTGAGGCTGCGAAGAAATTCATCCTGGCATCATCAAATTCAAGCTCTTTGGTTATGTCAGGATGCTCGTCTTCAAATCCATTTAATAACCCGAGCCAAAAAGCTGTGTTAGCCATTTCATCAATTACAGTAGGACCCGAAGGAAGTACCCTGTTCTCTATTCTTAGGTGAGGTTTACCCCCGCCCACTCCATAACATGGCCTGTTCCATCGATAAACTGTACCATTGTGTACTTTTAACGCCATTAATTGAGGAGCGACCCCTTCTTTCATCAATTCTTCTGCGTTTTCTACTACATCAGAGCTAAGTAATACCCTAAATCTTGAAATGTCTTCCTTGTAAATATCCAGGATAGAATTTCTGAGCCAGTCGGTTCCAAACATCACTCTCGGACTGCTTTCCCGAATATGATCACCTACCCCGCGGGTATCTACTGATTGATGGAACAAGGCAATACGAGTTTCAGCCCATAATCTCTTACCAAGGAAGAGCGGTGAATTTACCGCACTTGCCAAAACCGGAGCCGTAATAGCCTGGGCAACATTGTATTTCGAAACAAACTCATCTGGTTTTATCTGTAAATGAATTTGAAAGCCTGTATTACACCCTTCAAGCATGGGGGTATCAAATTTCATGAGCAGCTCGTCCATCCCCTGGATTCGAAGCTCATATTCTTTTCCCCGCAGGTTATCGATGGCCTCACAGAGAGCCTTATACCTTGGAATTGGAGTCAGACTATCCATACTTACATCGGCCTTCCGAATGGTGGGAAGGATTCCTGTAAGCAGTACCTCTGCACCAAATTCATCTGCTGCTGCTCGTACCTGTTCCACATTCTTTTGGAGATTATGCTCCATTTGTGAGAGACAATTCCCTTTAAACTCAAGCGGAGGATTTACATTAATCTCAAGGTTAAACTTTGCGAACTCCGTAGTAAAATTGTCACTATCTCCACCAAGCTTTTCTAATACATCCGGAGCTTCAAAAAAAGGTTTGGCCTGCTGATTGATTAAACAAAGTTCCTGTTCTGCCCCAATTCGAATTATATCTGTCTCAAACCACTCTTCCTCTAACATTTTTTCCAATGCTCTAACATCTTTTAGAACATTTTTCATGAAGTTTTGAATTTCTTCGTTAGTCTTAGCCAGTTTTACTCGTTGTTCGCCCATGTTTAATATTTATGAGTTCGGACGTAAATACTTACTTTCTGAAACCTATTGCAAGTTTTTAGCGCACTGCATCCACATTAATATTTATTCGGACCCTGGAATTGCTGATGTCTGAATGTATGGCATATACTTCCATTACTTTTGTTAGCATCGCTTCGATATACTGAGCTCCTTTTTCTGTATCCAGCTTGAGCAGCATTTCCCAGATATAATTCTTGTTCATCCACCCTATAGAAGAAGATGATGGCCCCAAAACTTCAACGTCGGGAACTACTTTTGAAACCGCATTTTTAAGACTTTCTGATGCTTCTATTACTTCGTGCTCCTTCCTGCCTTTAAATACAAACTTAATAAGCCTCGAATAGGGAGGATAATTCAATGGTTTTCGAAAACCCATTTCTTCCTTCGCAAAACCTTCGTGGTCATGAAGTCTTGCAAATTGGATGGCTGCATTTTCAGGTTGCCGGGTTTGAATAAATACTTTGCCGGGTTTTTCTCCCCTACCTGATCTACCAGATACCTGACTTAATAGCTGGTACATTCGTTCATGAGATTGAAAAGAAGGGAAAGCATATTCAGTATCTGCATCAATCACACCTACTACGGTCACATTTGGAAAATCAAGCCCCTTGGCTACTAACTGGGTTCCTATAAGAATATCGGCTTCGTGGTTTCCAAATTTCGCGAGGATTTTTTCGTGCGCTCCTTTATTACTTGTTGAGTCTTTATCAAAACGAAGGATTTTAGCCTTGGGGAATAATGCCTCCAGGTTTTCTTCTACCTGTTGTGTGCCCGAGCCTCGTATTAACAAGTTTTTTGATCCACATTTTTCGCAATGGGTATCAGCCCGCCTGGAATACCCTGAATAATGGCATAACAAAAGATTTCTGCGCTTATGATAGGTAAGGCTTACCGAGCATTCCGGGCTTTGGGGGATATGCCCACAGGTAGCGCATTGCAGGTAATTAGCAAAGCCTCTTCGGTTGAGCAACAAGATTGCCTGTTCTTTTTTGGATAGGGCTTGTTCAATGGCATCATAAAGTGGAACAGCAAGGCTCCCTTTCATAGCGCCGGTGTATTGTTTCAGGTCGATGATATCGACATCGGGAAGTTTAGCATCGGCGTGCCTGCTTTTGAGAGTGAGCAGCTTGCACTTTCCTTTTGCTGCCATATGCAATGCTTGCATACTTGGTGTAGCAGATCCCATGACTACCACAGCATTTTCCAGATTAGACCTCATGATTGCAACTTCACGAGCATGATATCTTGGAGAAGGATCCTCTTGCTTGTAAGAACCGTCATGCTCTTCGTCAATTACTATGAGCCCCAGGTTTCGTACCGGCGCATATACCGCAGACCTTGCGCCAATCGCTATTTTTTTCTTACCACTTTTCAATGCGTTCCAAGCTTGTAATCGCTCTCGATCACTCATTCTGCTATGAAGCACCGCGATTTTATCTCCAAAAACTTTATAAAAACGAGATACCGTTTGTGGGGTAAGGGAAATTTCCGGTACCAAAATAATCCCTCCTTTTCCTTTTAAAAGAATTTCATTCAGGGCATGAATATACACTTCCGTTTTACCACTGCCGGTAATGCCGTACAATAAATAGTTATCGAACTGCTCCTTTTGTATCGATCCATTTATGAGTTGAAAAGCTTCCTGTTGCTCACGGTTAAGCTCTTTGATCGAACCTGGTGTATATTTGAGTTCTAGATTAAACTCTTTCTCCACTTCTTTGAACTTGATCCATCCTTCATCTTGAAGCTTTCTTTTGATTGCACTATCAAAACCAGGTATTCCCGTCAGTAGTGAATCTCTTTTAGGAAGTTCAATTTGGGTAAGTGCTGATAATGCTGTTTTCCACCTGGATGGTCTCTTTGTTGAACTTTCTAAAAATTCCTGAGCAATCTGCGCTGATTTCCCTTCCTCCCAATCCCATTCCTTTTCAGTTTTAGGATTCACTTTCATAAACGGCTCTTCCCAAAGCTCAAGCACTCCTTTCTTAATCAGCTTTGAAACCAGAGAACCGGAATCGCGCCACCGCTTATTTGCTTCTTTCAGTAGAAGCTTCTCATATGAAGCGATCTCTTCCACTACCTTTTGCTCTTTCTCATTAAGGTGGTGTATTGATGAATCAGGGTGTATTCGTACAAATTCCCTGGATATAAAATTAAGCCCTGCCGGAAGTGCTGCCTGTATTACCTCTCCCCAGCTCGCAAAATAAAACTGATGCACCCACTCAGTCAGCTTGAGCAATGAAGCATCTAATACCGGGCTTTCATCAAGAATTTCCCGGATCGGTTTAACCTTAAAATCCGGTTTTTGGCTATGAAGTTTAACCACTATACCTATTGCATTGTAAGTCCGAAATGGAGCCCAAACTCTCATTCCGAGCTTTAGCTCTTCATTCAAAGCTTCTGGTATCTCGTAAGTGAATAGTCTTCGTACCGCAGAAGGAAATGCTATATCAGCGTAATTACCCAATATGTTGTGTTTGAATTGTGAAATAGTAAGCTACTCCAATTCAAACACTCAAATCAACCTTAAAGAAAAAGTAAAATGTATAAAAGGATGATGATGATAGGTAAAGTAAATACCAAACTGCCTTGCCAATATGTTGTCTTGTCTCTCATAGCTGTCACCATATTTCTTGGGATTTACACTTTAATGTTTCTGCTTTGTTTCGCCTATATGAATTATAGTTTTGTAATTCTTTTCTGGTACCACATGATGATGTTAGAACAAACATGCATGGAGTAAGAATATTCAGCAAGGAGTTAAGAATTAGGAGGTTTAGCTTGACTGTTTTTTCTTGCTGTGTTTACACTTGCTGTAAATATTGCAATGAGCTGATCGCATTCTGCAATAGCCTTATCAATAATTCCATTTTCTAACAGTGGTTTTTGTTTGATAATTTTTAAACATACATGTGTTTCTCTCAGTTCTTTTAGTCCAATTTTAAGCTTATGAATGAAATCTTTTCTGGATTCGGCTCCTTTTGCTTCTGCATAATGGAAAGCAGGAGAGCTCCCTGATCTTATCAGTTGTTTAGAAAAATGCTGTCCTGTATATGATTTAGGCAGTTTCTCAGACAGTTTGATTACCATTAAAGAAAAATCTATTAACCGGTCTTCTAAATCATACTTCTTCCTCTTCTCCATTCTCATCTCCGTATCCATACTCTTCATTCTTCAATCCTTGTTTTTTACTCTTCATTTGGTACTCACCCCAACCACCCATCTCTATCTAAGCTTCGGTACTGAATAGCTTCTGCAATGTGATTCGCCTGTATGCTTTCCGATTTATCTAAATCAGCGATCGTTCTCCCTACTTTTAGGATTCTGTCATATGCCCTTGCAGACAGACCTAGTGAAATGATTGCTCCTTTTAGGATTTCGGAGCCCTGAGTATCAAGCTTGCATACCTTTCGTACCTGGCGAGTGTTCATTTGAGCATTACTATACACTCCCTTTACACCGAAGAATCGCTTTGATTGAATTTTTCGGGCTTTGATTACTCTCTCCCGGATTTCAGTGGAAGACTCTCCTTTTGCTCTTCCCGAAAGCTCATCATAACTCACTTTGTTAACCTCGATATGCAAATCTATCCGGTCCAGAAGAGGACCGCTGATTTTACTTAGGTAGCGTTGCATCTGTAGGGAGCTAACCCCTCCTACTTCATTTGGGTTATACCAATCTCCTGATGGAGATGGATTCATAGAGGCGACTAACATCACCCTGCTTGGGTAAGTAACACTCATTCTTGCACGTGAAATAGAGACAAAACCATCTTCCAGGGGCTGTCGCATCACTTCCAAAGCACTTCGCTTGAATTCAGGAAGTTCATCCAAAAAAAGAACTCCATTATGAGCCATTGAAATCTCACCAGGCATAGGCATTCCCCCTCCTCCTACTAAAGCAACATCTGAAACAGTGTGATGTGGTGCTCTAAATGGCCGGGAAGTAATTAGCGCTTTTCCAGATTGTAGCAAACCAGAAACAGAATGTATTTTCGTGGTTTCTAAAGCTTCCTCAAGAGTTAAAGGTGGAAGGATAGTTGGAATTCTGCGGGCCATCATTGTTTTTCCTGATCCTGGTGGACCTACCATAACTACATTATGCCCTCCCGCTGCAGCGATCTCAAGTGCCCTCTTTACATTTTCCTGGCCTCGTACATCACTGAAATCAAGAACTTCGGAAATCCCATTTTTACCAAAAATTGAATCTATGTTTGTCGAATGAGGGCGAACCGAGCTTCTATCCTCCAGCCAGTCTTTTACCTGGTTCAGGTGTTCAAACGGAAATATTTCTAAGCCATCAACTACAGCAGCTTCTGAACCATTTTCTTTTGGAACTACTAAATGTTTAAACCCTCGATTTTTAGCTTCGACCGCAACTGGAAGGACTCCTTTGACTGGACGAATTTTCCCATCTAAGGATAATTCGCCGACTACCACAGTGTCATCTAGTTTAGAAGTATGTAGTTGGCCGGACATGTTGAGAAGACCTATGGCTATTGGAAGGTCAAAAGCATTCCCTTCTTTGGGAAGATCGGCCGGAGCCAGATTTACGGTTATTCTTCCTATTGGGTAATAGGAACCTGTATTTCTGATGGCTGCTTCTACCCGATCTCTTGATTCTGAAACTGCTCGATCAGGCAGCCCGACTAAAAAAAATTTCACCATTCCATTAGTGTGATGAGTCTCTACATCAATGATTCTCGCATCAACACCAACGGTAGCGGCACAGTAAACTCTTGCTAACATTGGAACTCCGAATCTTTTTATTTTTCTTTCCGTAGTTAGACCGCGAAGGAGGAGACTCCTTACAAAAAATTTCATAAATCGCACATATCATGAATAAAGACGAGGCAAAATCAAAAGCGAAACGCATCTATGAAGAAGTTCAGGGCGGGGTGAATGAAGTGATTTCAAAAATCAGGGAATTTATCAAGGAAGGCAGTGCCCGGCGATTAATCATCAAGAACAAAAGTGGTGAAGTGGTTTTCCAGACTCAACTTGCCGTCGGCGTTGGTGGAGCTGCATTAGTTGGTGCAATGGCTCCTGTAATTTCCGCAATAGGGATGTTCGCAATGTTTATCAACGATTACCAAATTTTGGTAGAGAGAGAGGTAGAAGGTGAAGAAGATGAATTCTCTGTAGATGCTGAAATCATCGAAATCACTGAAGATGAAGAGGAAGAAGAATCAAAAGAGACAGCTGCCGAAGAAGAGGAAGAGGCTAAAGACGAGCCCGAAGAAAAAACGGTAGGCAAGAAAAAGAAGAAGTAATTAGTTTTTTAAAAAGAAAAAGGTGACAGGAGCTAATCCTGGTCACCTTTCTTTTTATACACCCTTTTTGTTAGGCAGTGAGTTCATTACTTAGATAATGCTCCGCATCCAATGCTGCCTTACACCCGGTTCCAGCTGCTGTAACTGCCTGTCGGTAAAAGGAATCCATCGCATCACCACAAGCAAAAACGCCGGGTAAATCTGTTTTAGTAGATTGCCCTTTTGTTTGGATATAGCCCACATCATCCATAGTCAACACATCTTTAAATAAACCAGTATTGGGTTTGTGCCCTATCGCTACAAATACTCCTGTTACATCTTCAAGCACAGTTGACTCATTCGTTTGGTTATTCTTGATCTTTGCTCCTTCAACCACCTGGTCGCCTAGCACTTCTTCAAGTTCGCTGTTCCACATGAACTCGATTTTCTCGTTGGCAAAGGCACGAGCCTGCATTGCTTTTGAAGCTCGTAATTCTTCCCTACGATGAACAACCGTTACTTTACTCGCAAATTTGGTAAGAAAGGTAGCTTCTTCCATGGCGGTATCTCCTCCACCAACAATAACTACATGCTGATTCCTGAAGAAAGCACCATCACAAGTAGCACAAGCTGATACCCCTTTCCCTCTTAGTCGGGTTTCGCTCTCAATACCAAGCCACATAGCAGATGCACCGGTTGAAATAATAATGGTATCCGCTTTGATTTCTGTTTTCTCGTCAACAGTTAGCCTGTATGGACGCTCTCCAAATTCAATATTGGTCACATATCCATACCTGCAATCAGCTCCAAACTTAGACGCTTGCTCCCTGAAGTCCTGCATCATTTGAGGGCCCATTACCCCATCAGGATAACCAGGAAAGTTTTCTACATCGGTGGTGGTCATAAGCTGACCTCCTGGTTCCGGACCTTCAAAAACGATGGGATTGAGGTCCGCTCTTGCAGCATAAAGTGCTGCAGTTAGCCCGGCAGGGCCGCTTCCAATAATAACTACCTTAAAGGTTTTGCCTGCAATATCTTCCATAATAATATCTTAAAATTTTTTACCCGACAATGATAAGAAAATCAAGAATCATTAGGAGTTGAATATCTCTATTAAACCAATAGGCATTAAGGAGTTTTGAGGAGAACGCAGCTATTAGTTATTTCAGCACGAGTAATATCAGATGCAAAGTACGATTCTTTCTGTATTTCATCATTTATGTAGAGAAGTTCTTCCTCAGTATTGAATTCGAAAAAGAACTTTACCTCAATTTGTTCTGGAGGTAGTAATAGAGTGAGAAAACCTTCACCAGCTTCAACTACAGGAAGTGATTCTACCAGGTAGCAGACATTTCTCTGATTATCTTCGGAATCCTCTACAGGGAAATGATAATTCAGTGATTCAGGAGTAATGCTTATATAAAAAACAATGGGATCCGTTACTGGAGCATTGAATTGCCATATACCCTGATAAAGATCTAATGGTGTTAAGATGCATTCTGGCTCAGCAGAAGAAAAATCGAAATTACTTTGTGTATAAAGTTCATCTACTAAAGAACCGTCCTCCATCCTTTGAATTCTTAATCCATCATTTGTCCTGGTTACAGTGACTTCTTGTCGGCCTGTTTCGGAGGAGGGGTCATTGTCTTGTATCGTAAATTTTGTTCCATCAATCGCAAAAACTTCCATAACTGAAGTAAAGTAACAATCTTCATCTTGCCCCCTGCTTGCAACTCGTACAGAATCCTCCTGGATTGATACATAGACTGTATCATTATCCATCTCGTTTATGTATTGCCAAACTCCAAATACATCTGTCGGATCCACACATATCGGTGCCAGTGTATTAATATCTACTTCGCTAGGCTGATATATATCAAGTTCTGATTGAGTCTTATCAATATCCCGGACATGAAGCCCTTCTCCATTCCTCGAAAAAGTTATTCCTCTGTTTTCCTCTCTTCCTTCCTGCTGCAATAAATAAAATCCTTTGCCATCAATGGAAACTACCTCATAGGTATCAACAGTAATGCAATTCTCTGAGCGATCGTAGAAATAAAATGTAACCTCAGAGGCTGAAATCGATAGAAAAGTGTTATCTCCTGTACCCGAGTTTAATTGCCAGAACCCCTGTACTTCGCCTACTTCTTCGCTATCCAGTTCTATTTCTTCGCAGGCTAATGTTGTTAAAAAAAATCCACAGAACAGAAGTGCGGCATACTTCGCATAGTTATTCAAATACCTCATGGCACTACCCCTAACTTCTAATGTTGACTCTAATTATACATTTTCCAAAGCAGAAATGCCTTAATTTATTTTTCAAGAATCCTGGGCACTTCTCTTCTTTCTTCCAACATTATACGGCTCGCTCTGGATTGACCTGGCTTTTCTTGAATATTTAAAAAAAAGCGCTCCCACTTTTGTTTATCTAAATGATGTATTTCATTATGTTGGAGATGTTGGGCAAAACTAAAGTTGGAGGTTCCATTGACTATCGCAGTTTTAAAAGAAACCGCAGAATACGAACGCAGAGTTGCACTTACTCCGGATGTCGTCTCTCAGCTAGTTAAGAAAGAACTGGAAGTTTGGGTTGAAAAAGATGCTGGGGTAAATGCAAACTTCCCCGATGAGCATTACACCAAAGCAGGTGCAAATATCATCGCTGACAGAACCGCCATCCTTACCGGCTCTGATGTCATTCTCGCTGTTCAAACACCTCCAGAAGAAGATTTAAAACAGATAAAAGCTGATGCTGCACTCATATGCTTTCTATGGGCTCTTCAACATCCTGAGCTTGTTGAACTTTTGAAAAGTAAGGGTATTTCTGCGCTCGGCATGGATGCAATCCCAAGAATATCCAGAGCGCAAAATATGGATGCTCTTTCTTCGATGAGTTCTATTGCTGGATATAAAGCATCACTTATTGCTGCAGGTACTCTTGATAAATACTTCCCCATGATGATGACTGCTGCTGGGACCATTCCTCCTTCAAAAGCCTTGATTCTTGGTGCTGGAGTTGCAGGCTTACAAGCCATAGCAACCTGCCGAAAGCTCGGCGCAGTAGTTGAGGCTTATGATGTCCGCCCTGTAGTTAAGGAACAGGTAGAAAGTCTGGGAGCTAAATTTGTAGAGATTCCCTTGGAAGAAGAAAACACCGAAACCAAAGGGGGGTATGCAAAAGAGCTTTCCAAAGATAGCCAGGAACGGCAAAAACAGGTTATTCATGAGCACGTTAAAAAATCGGATATAGTGATTACTACTGCCCTTATTCCGGGACGACCTGCGCCTCTGCTGGTTACTAAAGAAATGGTGAATGACATGAAACCGGGGTCTGTAATCGTCGATCTTGCTGCGGAGAATGGAGGAAATTGTGAGCTAACCGAAGCAGGTAAAACGGTTAATACAAGTGGGGTAAATATCGTAGGCCCTATTAATCTGCCAAGTCAGCTATCTAATCACGCTAGTATGTTATATGCCAAAAACATGCTGAACCTGTTAAATCTTCTCATAAAAGAGGGTGCAACGGAGTTCAACTTTGAAGATGAAATTCTTTTGAATACTACCATTACCCACCAGGGTAAAATCGTCTCTCCATCAATTAAGAATTAGGAATATGCTTGCCTATTCCTAATTCTTCTAGTCCTAATTAACTAACAATGTCTGCTTTAATTTTTTCCCTTTTCATTTTTGTGCTCGCCTGCTTTATAGGCTTTGAGCTAATTTCGAAAGTTCCTCCTACCCTTCACACTCCTTTGATGAGTGGAGCTAATGCCATTTCCGGGATTACCATAGTGGGAGCTTTAATAGTTGCCGGATCTCTGGGTGAAGAGCTTGGTAAATGGATTGGTTTTGCGGCCATCATACTTGCTACAATTAATGTGGTTGGAGGTTTTATGGTTACCGACCGCATGCTGGAGATGTTCAAGAAAAAGGAGGATGACAAATGATTAGTCAACTCTTACCTGAAGCCATAGCAGCCTGGCTTCCTGACTCTATTCAACTTCTTTACCTGGTAGCAACTGCTTTTTTTATTCGTGGATTAAAACTCCTGAATTCACCCGCTACTGCCAGAAAAGGAAATCAGCTTGCTGCTACCGGAATGTTGAATGGGGTGATTGTCACTTTATTTGACCAGCAAATTATCTCTTTTGAGCTCATCATTATTGGGGTGATTATAGGTAGCCTTATCGGAGTACTTCTCGCTAAAAAAGTAGCCATGACAGCTATGCCTGAGCTTGTGGCTGTATTCAATGGATTTGGTGGTGCAGCCTCTGCCTTAGTAGCATGGGGTGAATTTGCCAGAACTACAGATATTTCAGTTTTCGATACAACCAGTTTGGTAACAATTGGGCTCAGTATTTTTATTGGAGCCCTTACTTTTACGGGTAGCTTTATCGCTTTTGGAAAACTAAAGGGATTCATTTCCGGAAATGCGATCACATTCCCAGGGCTCAATGTCATTAACATTGCTTCGATGCTGGGTGTTTTAGTGTTAATTGGAGTATTCACTTTTGATGCCTCTAACACCACCATTTTTTGGGTGATCATTGGAGTTTCTTTGCTAATTGGGATCACTTCAGTTATTCCAATCGGGGGAGCAGATATGCCGGTAGTTATTTCTCTATTAAACTCTTACTCAGGTATCGCTGCTTCTATGGCTGGTTTTGTGCTCGGTAATAACCTGCTTATCGTTTCAGGAGCACTGGTTGGAGCTGCCGGACTCATCCTTACCAATATCATGTGCAAGGCAATGAATCGCTCGCTGGCAAATGTAATCTTTGGCTCCTTTGGTGGTGATGGCGGAGCAGGGGGTGCTGGTGGAGCTGGCGGTGATAAATCAGTAAATGAGACTTCTGCTGATGATTTAGCCATTCAAATCGCTTATGCCAGCAAGGTTGTTATTGTACCTGGATATGGATTGGCAGTAGCTCAGGCGCAGCATATTATCAAGGAAGTTGCTACAAAACTTGAAGCCAGAGGCGTACAGGTTAAATATGGCGTTCACCCGGTTGCCGGAAGAATGCCTGGTCATATGAACGTACTTCTTGCCGAGGCTGATGTGCCTTATGATTTATTATATGATATGGATCAAATTAACCCGGAATTTTCTACTACGGATGTTGTGCTAATCATTGGAGCCAATGACGTGGTAAATCCAATGGCTAAAACTTCACCAGGAAGCCCCATATATGGCATGCCTATCCTTGATGTTGACGAAGCCAAAAGAACCGTTGTATTTAAACGCAGCTTAAGCGTAGGTTATGCCGGCATCGATAACCCTCTTTTTTATGAACAGAAAAACCAAATGTTTTTTGGGGACGCGAAAAAGAGTCTTCAGGCGTTGAATGAAGCGTTAAATGAGGTTTAACATTATTTATGAAGCATAATCCACTTATTCTCACTCTCTCAATTCTTTTAATTTTCCTTTCCGGATGTAGAGACGATTGTTCCGATCCCAATGTAGCTGTAGATGAAAATCAACTTGCAGAGGACATAGCAGCCATCGATGCTTACCTGGCTCAAGAAGGCATTGAAGCAGAAGAACACCCCTCTGGCTTTCGATATGTCATCAAACGTTCTGGTGATGGAGATCGGCCTAAATCCTGCGACCGTGTTTCCGTTACTTACGAGGGAAGACTCATCTCAAATGGAAATGTATTTGATGTAAGGACCAGTCCTACTTCTTTAGACCTGGATAATGTAATTCCTGGATGGAGAATAGGGGTTCCTCTTATTAAAGAAGGAGGGCGAATCAGTTTATACATCCCTTCTGTATTAGCTTATGGATCTTCCGGAACGGCTGGTGTACCTGCCGATGCCAACCTATATTTCGAGGTTTTGATATTTGCTGTGCAATAAATCCAAATTAACTCGCTGAAAACCACTTTGTAAGGATTTCCTGCATATCAGTAAGTTTTACTGGTTTGGCCAGAAAATCCTTCATTCCGGCATCAAGGCATCGCTTTCGATCTTCTTCCATTGCATTAGCAGTCATGGCTATTATGATAGGAAGTTTGGGTAAATCCGATTCAATCTTATGAATCATTTTAGTGGCTTCAACACCATCCATCTCTGGCATTTCCATGTCCATCAATACCAGGTCATAGGCAATCATTCTACACATTTGTACGGCTTCTACTCCATTGCCAGCTACATCACATGACAACCCAAATCGGTTGAGCATTTTGCCAGCCACTTTCTGATTAATCGGATTATCCTCAGCAAGCAGAATTTTTAGTTCTCTGGATATTCTGAACGTTTTTTTAGCATCCTTTTCATCCGAATCTTCATTTCTTGTTTGATCTCCAAATACACGCTCCAATTTGTGAAATAATAAAGTCTGCTTGATAGGCTTGGTAAGATACAGGTTGAACAAAGCTTTTTGCTCCTCCCCTCTTAAATCCATAATGGAGCTTAAGAGCACCAGTGGCAGCATTGTTTTCAAATATTCATCTCTTATATCCTTTGCTACCTGTAGTCCGTTTTTTCCAGGCATATGCATATCAATAATTCCGATATCATAATTCTTTAGAGATGGAATAATAGAAGTGAAACTTTCACTGTTGTCGAAAGTGGTAACCTGCATTCCAACTTTCTCACATTGACGTTTTAAAATGGTGAGATTTGTATCGGTATCGTCGAGAATAAATACCTTTTTCCCATCAAGCTTCCCAGTTCGAAACAGATCCAGTTTTTTCTCACTTTTCCTTAATGGAATCACAAAGGTAAAAGTGCTTCCTACTCCAGGTTCACTTTCCACAGATATTTCTCCTCCCATTAACTGTACAAGACGCTTACTGATTGCCAATCCAAGTCCTGTGCCTCCAAATTTCCTGGTAGTGCTGGCATCAATTTGTGAAAAAGATTTAAAGAGTTCCTTCTGCTTACTCCTTTCAATTCCTATTCCGGTATCTCTTACCCTAAAGATTAATACTAATCTTCCAGCAGTAGATTCTTCGGCTCCAATTAGAATAACTACTTCCCCTTCTTCGGTAAATTTAAGAGCATTTCTAGTCAGGTTAACAAGAACCTGTTGTATCCGGGTAGAATCACCGATCAGGTAATCCGGAACATTATCCTCTACTTCATATACCAGTTCAATCTTTTTCCCGATCTCGGTAGCAGAAACCAGGTCAAGTACATCTTCTACCAAATAAGCCACTGAAAATTCTACCTCTTCAAGATCAAACTTCCCCGATTCAATCTTCGCATAGTCCAAAATATTATTGATGATACCCAACAAGTTATCACCGCTTTTATGAATCGTTTTTACAAAATCTCGTTGCTCGTCATTTAGATTGGTGTCCTGCAGCAACCCTGTGATTCCTATCACTGCATTTAGTGGGGTTCTTATTTCATGACTCATTGTTGATAGGAACTGGGTCTTTGCTTTTGCTCCTGCTTCAGCCGCTTCTTTAGCTTCAAAAAGCTCCTTCTCCGTCTTTATTCGTTGATAAATCTCCAGTTCAAGCTGTTCGTTTTTTTCTTCAAGGCTTTTTGTTCTCTGGCGTACCGTTTCTTCTAAGCCCAGGTTTAGATGCACCGTCTGGTCCTTTCTAAACCCTGCAAGTGCTGATAAACTACCCAGGAAAAAAGGAGCAGTATCTATAATCCAATGTAATGGATTCCCACCCTGCACCTGAATTACAGAGCTAAACGAGAACTCCAGTCCTTGTAAGTTGATATCAAATATTGTGGCAATTATTGGAAACAGAAAACCGAAACAGATTCCAAAAAAAGTATAACTGACTGTATTTGAATATTTTTTTTCAGATGATCTTGAACCCATAAAATGATTAATTCTCTATAAGACGATTTTAGGCAAGAGTCGCTATTTTCCAAAACAAAACAAAAAAACAGTACGATATTTCTAAATGAAGCTACCGCGAAAGACCAAGCAGCAAAAAGAACGAGCAATCGAAATTCTAAACCAGTTATACCAATACTATCCAAATCCTGTTTGTGAGCTTGATCATCGCAATCCCTTTGAGCTACTGATAGCTACTATTTTAAGTGCCCAGTGCACCGATGTAAGGGTAAATATGGTTACTCCTAAACTATTTGAGACCTACCCAACCCCCGAATTGATGGCCGAAGCTCCTTTAGAAGAACTTGAAGAGTTAGTCCGCACTACCGGTTTCTATAGAAATAAAGCGAAGTCCCTCAAAGAAACATCCAAAACGTTGGTCGAGAAGTTTGATGGAAAGGTACCTCAAACTATGGATGAGCTTCTAACCTTAAGAGGCGCAGCCAGGAAAACTGCGAATGTAGTGCTGGGGAACGCCTTTAATATCAACCACGGTGTAGTTGTTGATACCCACGTTAAAAGATTTGCTAATCGATTTGGCCTTACAAAACACAAAACCAATACGGACAAAATCGAGCGTGACCTAATGGCTCTGTTTCCCCAAGAAAGCTGGACCGACTTATCTCACCTAATGATTCACCATGGCAGAGGCCCATGCAAAGCCCGGTTTTCAAAAGCCCCAGATCATCCGCTTTGCATCAATCAGGGAAAAAATTGTGAGTGCCAAAAGATGAGGAAGGAACAGGATCCTTAACCCTCTCCATACCTCCCTTTGATATTGATTCCTTCTATCACGGCATAAGTTTTGTCTGATTTGATAGATATTTTTAAAGTCCATTTCTTCATAAAAATTTTAATGCCAACCTAACTGAGGAACACAAGATGAGCGAGCACATGAAAGATGGAGATATTAGCAAATGCCCTTTTTTTAATGGAGCATTGAGAGAAACTGCTGGCGGTGGAGCAAGAAATACCGGATGGTGGCCAAATAAATTAAATCTATCCATTCTTCGACAACATTCTTCGTTGTCAGATCCCATGGATACAGGCTTTGACTATGCTGAAGAATTTGAAAAGCTAGACCTCAAAGCACTAAAACAAGACCTTACTGAACTAATGACCGATTCTCAGGACTGGTGGCCAGCCGATTTTGGTCATTACGGTCCTTTGATGATACGAATGGCATGGCATAGCGCAGGAACTTATCGGGTAACTGATGGACGTGGAGGCGGCGGAGCCGGAACACAGCGTTTTGCACCACTTAATAGTTGGCCTGATAATGTGAATCTAGATAAAGCCCGATTATTACTCTGGCCCATTAAGCAAAAATATGGGCGTCAAATTTCCTGGGCCGATCTTATGATTCTCGCAGGAAATATTGCTTTAGAATCCATGGGCTTTAAAACCTTTGGTTTTGCAGGCGGTCGTGCAGATGTATGGGAGCCGGAAGAGGATATTTACTGGGGTTCAGAAGGAGAATGGTTAGGATCTCAGCGTCATACTGATGAAGGTGAACTTGAAAAACCTCTTGGTGCCGATCATATGGGATTGATTTATGTAAACCCTGAAGGACCGAATGGCGAACCTGATCCAGCTAAATCTGCGCATTACATTCGTCAAACTTTTGCACGCATGGCTATGAATGATGAGGAAACAGTAGCACTTATTGCCGGTGGACATACCTTTGGTAAGGCTCATGGTGCTGGGCTTGAATCCCATCTTGGTGCCGATCCCGAAGGCGCAAGTATGGAAGAAATGGGGATGGGCTGGAAAAGCTCTTACGAATCAGGAATAGGAAGCGACACTATCACCAGTGGGCTGGAAGGCACATGGACCCAAACTCCGACCAAATGGAGTAATTTCTTTTTTGAAAACCTGTTTGGTTACGAGTGGGAACTCACGAAAAGCCCTGCCGGTGCATGGCAATGGCAACCAAAAGACGGTGCCGGAGCGGGTGAAATTCCTGATGCCCACAATTCAGAGAAAAAGCATTCGCCATTTATGCTTACCACAGATTTAGCATTGAGAGTCGATCCAGACTACGAGAAGATTTCCAGGCGCTTTTATGAAAATCCTGATCAATTTGCAGATGCATTCGCACGGGCATGGTTCAAATTAACGCATCGTGATATGGGGCCAAGAGTTCTTTATTTAGGAGATGATGTACCTGAAGAAGTACTACTCTGGCAAGATCCAATCCCTGCGGTTGATTTTGAGTTAATTAACGGCGACGATGTTGAAACTCTAAAAGTTCAAATCCTTGATTCTGGCCTCTCCGTTTCAGAACTGGTTTCTGCTGCCTGGGCTTCTGCTTCTACCTTTAGAGGATCAGACAAAAGAGGTGGTGCAAACGGCGGAAGAGTACGATTAGCTCCACAAAAAGACTGGGCAGTCAATAACCCGGCTCAACTTGAAAAAGTGATTAATACCCTAGAGGTAATCCAACAAGGATTTAACGAGTCACAGTCAGGAAACAAAAAAGTATCCATTGCTGATCTTATTGTCCTCGGTGGTTGCGCAGGCGTTGAGCAAGCCGCAAAAAATGCCGGAACTGAAATTAATGTTCCATTTACCCCCGGAAGAGCGGACGCATCGCCAGAAGAAACTGATGTAGAATCTTTTGGATGGTTAGAGCCAGCAGCAGATGGATTCCGCAACTATTTTGATCCAAAGCATAATACTACTGCCGAAGAAATGCTTGTTGACAAAGCTCAGCTATTAACCCTTTCCGTTCCAGAAATGACGGTTCTTATTGGTGGTATGCGTGTGATGGATACAAACTTTGATGGTTCAAAACATGGAGTATTCACGAATAACCCAGGTGCTTTATCCAATGACTTCTTTAAGAAGGTGCTGGACCTAAACAATACCTGGAAAGCCACTTCTGATACTCAGGAAGTATTTGAAGGAAGAGACAGAAAAACAGGCGACCTTACCTGGACTGGCACGCGAGCAGACCTCATCTTTGGCTCAAACTCTGAGTTAAGAGCAATTGCTGAAGTCTATGCAAGTGATGATGCTCAGGCTAAATTCGTTGCCGACTTCGTGAATGTCTGGGATAAAGTGATGAATCTGGATCGCTTTGATCTTGATTAATCCATCAAAACAATTTAAAAGTCATTCCGCGGCCTGTCCGCCGTACGTTTACTTCGGAAGGCAGGAATGACCTAAATAACCATTCTATTTCAGAGCTAAATCAATGAAAAGGGCAATCTCCCATTGCCCTTTCTTTTTAACATCATTAGGAGGATTTATGGATTTCTTCGATTTGATTCGCGCCGGAAACCTAGAGGAAATTAAGCGTCAGGCTGGGGCTAATCACTCACTCTTAACCACTCCGGATTCTAAAGGGTTTTCCCCACTAATTTTAGCTTGCTATGTAAACCAGGAAGAAGTTGTAAAATACCTTCTAGAAGAAGGAGTAGCAGTAAATGGCCGGGATATAATGGGCAATACCGCACTAATGGGTGTAGCTTTCAAGGGAAACGTGTCCATTGCTAAACTCCTTCTTGAATACGGAGCAGATATTAATCTCCAAAATAAAAAGAAGGAAACAGCCCTCATTTATGCTGTGTCCTTTGCCCAAACTTCGATGGCAAAACTGTTACTTGAAGCAGGAGCCGACAAAACCCTGACTGCCGAAGATGGAAATACTGCAAGCGACTATGCTGAGTTCAAAGGATTAGGGGAACTCGAAACCCTATTGAAAAATTACTGAGAACCTACTTAATAAATTTTTGGAGAAGTAAGAATAGCATCCATCGATCCAAATCTTACTTCGTAAATCAATATTCTTTGCTCTTATTTTATCGCATTCTTTAGGGTAGGGTAACTTACGAGTTGGTTGTTTTATGGTAAAAACAACCAACTCAACCCATGAAAATTACCACCTACTCACTGATATTTATTCCAATTCTATTAATCCTGCTCAGAATTGGAATCAGCAAAGAGTCTCAAAAGAATTTCTACTCTGAGACTCTTTACAATGTTGAATACGATTTTGCTGTAAAAGGCGATAGTACCCCATACTCAGTTACTACCTTTTTTCCGGAAAACACTATTCGACAGGAAGTTATAACGGAAGAATTTCCCGGTCTTGTCTGGGAGGATGGCCTTAATAAAAAAATGGCCTGGAAAGGAGAATCAACTGAAAATATAGAGCTCTCCTATGCATTCACATTTAGAGGAAAGCGCCTAAAAGTTCATATTGATCCTGCATTATCAATGAATGACATCCAACCGGATGGAATAACCTGGATCTCTCCCACTCCTTTTATTCAATCCAACGATTTTAAAATTCAGCGCCTTTCCAATGTACTTGCGCCGGATTCTATCAATACTTTATCTGAAATAAGTTCTTCCTTTTATGACTTCGTACATAAAATCCCGTCAAGCTCGACAGATGAACTTACCGATGCAGTAACAGCCTTAACCCAATACGAGGCTTCCTGTAATGGAAAAAGCAGATTGCTGGTTGCTCTATTCCGGGCCAAAGGAATCCCGGCTCGCATGGTGGGCGGCATCATCCTTGAAGACATTACCAAAAAAACCTCCCACGCCTGGGTAGAAGCAAAACTTGGAAATACCTGGGTTCCTTTCGATGCACTAAACGGGCACTATGCCGAAATCCCCGCAAACTACCTGGAATTATACAAAGGTGATGAATTCCTGATTACCCGTTCAAAGAATATCGAATTCGATTATCTGTATAACATCGAGTCAGAGCGAATCAATCATTACCCAACTTTTGCAGCTATCAATCTTTGGGATGTGTTAGACAAAACCGGGATTCCTAAAAAGCCCCTTACCTTTCTATTACTCCTCCCCCTTGGTGCTTTTTTAGTCTCGGTTTTTAAAAATGTAGTAGGACTTAAAACTTTTGGAGTATTTCTACCCGTACTCATTGCCTTCGCCTTTATGGAAATGGGTACACTAATCGGTTTGGCTTACTTCACCATGATCATCGTAGCGATCGCATTAATGAATTTTCCTCTAGAGAAATGGCGTATCCTTCATACCCCAAAAATAAGTGTGATGCTTACCGCTGTAGCTATTATTAGCATTATAGCATTGACCATCTTCTTCAAAACCGGATGGCTTGATCCTACCAAAGCGCTAGTTTTCCCTATTATCATCATCACTATGATGGCTGAAAAGTTTGCCCGCAAAGTTGAAGAAGATTCTCCTAAAGAAGCCCTCAATGTGTACCTGCAAACGCTGATTGTGACCCTGGTTTGTGTGTGGGTATTCTCGTCAACATTGATTCAGAATTTCCTGATCACCTTCCCTGAGATCCTGTTCACTATTGCTGCTTTGAATCTTTTGCTTGGTAGATGGATCGGATTACGGTTTACTGAATTTTCACGCTTTGCAGCATTAAAAGGAGTTTAATCATGATTACTTCACTTTTTTCTAACTCAAAACCCCTAAAAAAGAATGTATTGGGTATCAACCAGCGAAATGTTGATCTCATATTCTCTCACAATCAAAGAAAGCATTACAAACTTGCGGATGATAAGGCAGAGACTAAACTAGTACTCGAACCAAAGGGATTATCCTGCCCCACCACCTATGCAATGATTTCCAATATTGGAAGAATAGAATCTAAGTGGAAAGAACTACGAACCCATAACTCATTGGTAATAAAGCCTGCTAAAGGCAGCGGAGGGGGTGGAATTATGGTTCTTCATAAAAAAGAAGGAGTCTGGCATAAAGGCTCTGCACCTATTGACGATCGGGAGATATTCGCACACATCGCAAATATCATTTTTGGAGTGTATTCCTTTGGTGATTCAGATCGAGCTATTGTAGAACAGTGTATTCAGCCCCATCCCTTTTTTGGGGACATTTATCCTGAAGGAGTTCCAGATGTTCGGATCATTACTGTACAAGGAGTTCCTGTACTGGGAATGCTGAGATTACCTACTGATGCATCAGATGGAAAAGCAAACCTGCATCAAGGTGGCCTTGGAGTAGGTATTGATATGGATACCGGAATACTTACGCATGTGTATGATGGAAAGGAATACTTTTCTCATCACCCGGATTCTGGAAATCAAATTACCGGATTAACACTTCCCTACTGGGATGAGATTATTACCCTCTCCAAAGAAGTTTCTGAAGCATTTCCACTAGAGTACCTGGGAATAGATATTGTAATCGACCGCGAGCTGGGACCGACTGTGTTGGAAATTAATGTTCGTCCTGGTTTGGGAATCCAAATGGCCAATAAAAAAGGGCTGAAAAAAGAAATTCTAAGAAAAATTGAATTCCAGGGGTAGGGTAAAGCCTTGTCCGGTTGTTTTATAAGTAAACAACAAAAATTTGAATCATGAATTACGCAAAACCATCAACACCTTACATCTTAATACTGCTATTCATCTTTGCAGTAACTGCAGTAGACTTGATGTTATTGAGCAAAAAGAATAGCTCGGTTATTGAAATAAGTACAACGATTGAAAAAGAATCAGAACCTATTGAACTGCGGCCTGTTATTACATATACGCAAAGTGTAAATCGTTTAGCACCATGAGAAAAGACACATTTTTGGCAACAGATGTTCTTCGAATAGTTGGACATTTAACAAGTGTTCCGTACCCTTGGAAATGGCTGAGAATGTGTGTGAACAAAGGGTCTTTGAAAAGATTTTTAGGGAGTCAGCTCCCCAATTACGGAATTACCTGTATTACAAATGCGGCAACCTGGAGCGAGCAAATGACCTTGTTCAGGATGCCTTTGCAAAACTTTGGGAGAAATGTAAATCGGTGGTACCGGATGCAGCTCTTCCCTTTTTATATACTGTTGCGAAAAACCTGATGCTCAACCTGATCAAAAAGGATAATGTGCGGTTCGAGTATGCTTCCAATTACGACGGGGCTACTCTCAACAGCGAGAATCCTGAGTTTGAGATGGAAATGAGTGAATATAAAACCAAACTTGAATCAGCCATTGCTGCTTTACCAGAAGGGCAACGAGAAGTATTCCTAATGAACAGAATTGACAAACTTACTTACAAACAAATTGCTGAGCGATTGGAAGTGTCACAGAAGGCAGTTGAAAAAAGAATGAGTAAAGCACTACTAAAACTAAAGGACGTATTACAAGGTTACTAAACCGTGGCAAACGAAAAACCACATATCAACGATGAAACTTTCCTAGCTCGATGGCTTGCAGGAGAACTAAGCGAAGAAGAAAAGAAAGCGTTTGAGAAACTCGAAGAATTCGGCTCGTTCGAAAAGATTGCTTCCGTTTCAGATTCTCTTACAGTTCCTGAATTTAACGTTGATAATGAGTTTGCGAAGTTGAAAGACCGAATTGAACAGCCTCAACCGGCTACCATATACACTCTCCCTCGTACCCGGTTTATCTCTATTGCAGCCACGATTCTCCTTGCTGCCCTTACGGGTATTTATTTGGCGTTCTTCCAAAGTTCCGGACTTAACTCGTACCAGACCGCCTTTGGAGAAACAGAAACCATCACCCTGCCTGATGGCTCTACCGTAGTATTGAATGCAAATTCCACGCTTTCCTTTGATGAGGAACAATGGGAAACATCCCGCTTAATCACCCTGGATGGAGAAGCTTTTTTTGATGTCACTTCCGGAAACACGTTTAAAGTTAGCACTCCCCTCGGCGAAGTCGAGGTATTAGGCACTGAGTTTAATGTAAAGAACCGGAAAGGCCTATTTACGGCTACTTGCTATGAAGGAAGAGTTGCTGTAAAAGCGGCGAACATTGAACGTGTTCTTGAGGCAGGTTCACAAATTCAATTCGAGGTTGGAGCCATTGTTTCGGAATCATCCTTTGATAACCAGGCTCAGCCTTCATGGATGAATGGTATTATTACTTTGGAGAATGTTCCTTTAGAAGTGGCCCTCGACGAGTTAACTACTCAATTTGGAGTTTCTTTTGTCAATATTCCCGAGGATCAGGAGCTTCGCTTTACAGGCAGTTTTCCAGTTTCAAGCGTAGATGCAGCTCTTACGCTGGTCCTGGACCCTTTCGGGTTTAGCTATACATATAATTCTGGTACAAAAACGGTTACCATTCAGGATTAAAAATGAAGTTTCTTGGGTTCGTTTTGTTGTGGATAGGGCTAGCCACTCCCCTGTTAGGGCAGAGTATCAGCTATTCTGCGAGTGAAAAACCTCTGACTGAAATACTGGAAGATATCTCAGATAATTATGCGGTCTTCTTTTCTTACTCAGTAACTGAACTCCCTACCGAACCTATTAGTATTGAAGTAGATAACACTTCCTTACCGGTTTTTTTGGTACAAATTTTAAGTCCGTATGGATTGAGCTTTGAAGTGGTAGAAGGAAATTTCATTGCAATTAAACCAGCTGAAGAAATTGGCGCCCTGCTTTCCTTCCATGTCATCGATTCTGACACCGGAGACCCCATCGAACTTGTTTTAGCCCGACAATTAAATAGCTATAAAGGCACGTATTCTGACCTGGATGGATACATTGAGCTTTATATCAATAAACCTTCAGAATATGAAGTTGAGCTTTCCCATTTGGGGTATGAAGCCCAGGTTTTCCAGGCTCTGGAACTTTATACTTCTTCCGGTAACACAATAGCTCTTGACCCAAAAAACTCAGAATTGGGTAGCATTACAGTAACCGAATATCTAAACACCGGCATAATTGTTAATGAGGATGCATCTACGGTAACTATTCGTCCGCAAAATATGAATGTACTCCCGGGGCTATCAGAACCCGACGCTTTATACTCTTTACATGCCCTTCCGGGAATAAATGCTCAGGATGAATCGGCTTCAGGTTTGAACATACGAGGCGGTTCTAATGACCAGGTTTCTATGTACTGGGATGATATTCCACTATACCATACCGGGCATTATTTTGGATTAGTGAGCGCCCTAATCCCCTCCAGTATAAATTCAGTGAATGTATACCGAAGTGCAATTCCTACTCAATTTGGGGGTGCTACTTCAGGTCTGCTTGAAATGAGGGGGCCTTCCTTTCTACCCCGAAAAGCCTCCGGTGACATTACTTCTAATCTTACTCATGCCAACGGATCCATCTCCATACCTTTAAAAAAACATGGCTTCCTATTTTCAGGCAGACGTTCTTTTACTGATGTGTATCAGTCTGTAACTTTTGATGCTTTCCAGGACAAGCTGTTCAATGCATCTGAATTTTCTCGAGATGGAGAACCTGTGGCTATTGGAGGTGAAGAAGGAGATGAAGTCGAAAAGCAGGAGCTCATATTTTGGGACTTTAATGGAAAGTGGATTTGGCAGCCAAATTACAAAAACCAGCTCTCCCTTAGTGCCTTTACCAATGGTAACAAATTGGATTACCGTACTATAAATGAAGAAGAAGCAACAGCAGACTTTCAATCCCATGAGGTAAATACTACTGGAATAAACCTGACTTGGGATCGCTTTTGGAGCAATCGCTTTGAGACAAAAATAAGTGCTTCAATATCCTCCTATGATTTAGAGTATGACTTCCTCTTTCAAAGAGAAATAGACCCCGCAGAATTTGAAACAGATGAACAGATGCTTAAGCTTGATGATCATGACGAGGAAGAAGAGGAGGATGAAGAAGGTGAAGAAGAAGAGGATGAAGATGAAGATCCTTTTGATGGAGGTTTTGCCAGCGGGGTTGATTCACTCAGCGACCGCGCATTGCGCACTAATAATATTCTTAATACAGAACTACGAGTAATCAATACTCTTTTACTTGGTAGTAGCCAGCTAAAGTTTGGTGGGCAGTTAAATATCCTTGATGTCGATTATACCTTATCTCAGGTAAGAACCTATGAAGATGATTTTTTTGACAGAACCAAGAACTCTGGGATCGGCTACTCTCTATTCGGAAATTACATTTTCGGAGCTGAATGGCCTTTTCGAATAGATGCCGGAGTAAGAGCTAGCCGGTTCGAGTTTGTAGATATCTATACCATCGACCCCCAGTTAAATCTCTCCTACTCCCCAACCAACTGGCTTCAGTTAAAAGCCTCAACTGGCCGATATCATCAATACATCCGCACCTTAAAAAACTTTGACAATTCCATCTCAAGCAGAACGGAAGAGATTTGGTACATGTCGGATAAAGAGGATTTTCCTGTGCTGAGAAGTGAGCAAATTTCCGGTGGTTTTGTGGTACAAAAAAGCGGCTGGTTATTGGATGTTGAAGCTTATTCCAGGAGGTTAAACGGGCTAATCTCTTTGAACTATAACTTCGGAGGGCTCGAGACTGATGAATCAAGTGGTGAGGATATTGTACATGGCCTGGATGTACTTTTTAGAAAAAGAATCAATAATTATCGTGCGTGGATTAGCTACTCGCTAGTAGATGCCGAGAGTTTTTTCCCGGATTTTGAGGATGAGCGTTTCCCTTCCTTCCTTGATCAAAAGCATCAGCTTCAGGTTGTCCAAAGTCTTGAAATCGGAAACTTTGAGTTTTCGACCGGTTGGACCTTTAAAACAGGAGCTCCTTATACCGAACCCAAAAGCGAAGAGGTTATTGAAGTAGTAGAAATTGATGAAGGAGAAACAGAAACGGAAACCTTCTTTGTAATAGAATGGGGAGAAACGAATAGTAAACGGCTGCCCAATTACCATCGCTTAGATTTTTCTGTTTGGTATAGAGTTCCCAGGACCGTTTCCAGATCTTTCAAAGCGGAAGTAGGGCTTTCTTTCCTCAATCTTTATAACCGTACGAACATCCTAAATCGATATTATTATCCGGATGAAATAGATAGCGATGAAGAAATTGAAATTGTTGAAGAAGAAAGGTATTTACTTGGGTTCACCCCAAACCTGAATATCAAAATTTCCTTCTAAATGGAAGAGTTGTTATTTAACTCTTACTCAGATCCTATTCCCCCAGTCAGATTTGATATTCAGCAAATTCCTCATCACCAGAATGGACATTCCCTGGTCTATTTCTATGATGCTTTAGGATACATGACCCCGGACTTTGCCCTTCCTATGGAATCTCAAACCATGCTTTCATTGCTGGATGGCAATCGAAGTGTCGAAGATATATTGAAGTTCAGTTCGAATGAGGTTTCGAAAGAGCAGGTTTTGGGATATATCCGCCATTTGGATGAACATGGACTTCTTCAATCTGATTATTTTGAAAATCACTCGGAGCTAATTGAAAAAGAATACGAAAGCTCTTCCCTTCATCATAGCAATACAGCAGGTATATCTTACCCTAAAAGCTTTGATGAAATTAATTCCTGGTTGGGTGAAGCATTCGATACCCATGAGCAATCAACTCCTGTAAAACAAGCGAAGGCTTTATATGCTCCGCATATGGATCCAAGAGTTGGGTTAAGCAGTTATGTAAAAGCCTTCTCAGCAATCCGAAATCTAGCTCCTAAACGAGTAGTTATACTTGCCACCTCGCATTATTCCGGGCGGTATGGCAACCTCTACCAGAATACCCCCTTTGTGATCAGCAGAAAAACTTTTGCCTTGCCCAATGGGGAAATCCATTCTGATCAATCCTTTTTTAGTCATCCCGGACCTGTCCGCCGTACGAGTACTTCGGAAGGCGGGCTTGATCCGGAATCTGAAACGAGCGATAAGCTAGGAATAACCCTCCAGGACCGGGCCCATCGCATCGAGCACAGCATAGAACTCCATCTCCTCTTCCTGAATCACCTCTGGAAACATGAATTCGAAATCATACCTATTCTTGTTGGTGGATTAGATGAACTGCTTTATTCTTCGAATAGCCACAGGGAGCAGCAAGTAGAAGCCTTCTCAGAATTGCTAAGAAAAGAATATGCGAATGATAACGACACCTTCTTTCTAATCAGCGGCGACCTCTCCCATATCGGGCATAAATTCGGCGACAAAAAAACAGCATCCCAATTATTCGATGAAGTAAAACTAAACGATGAACGCTTCCTTGAAATCGGAGCAACCGGAAACCCGGATAAGCTGCTCGGACTGATGAAAGAAGAATATGACCCCTATCGAATTTGTGGATTTCCACCCCTGATTACTTTCCTAAAAATATTTCCTGGTTTAAAAGGCGAGATTCTCTCTTATGATTTATGGGATGAGCGGGAACAGGAAAGCGCGGTTAGTTTTGGATCTATTTTATTCAATTAAGAATGCTTCAATGATCAATTGTTCAATTATCAATTTCACAATTAAGAATTCTCACGTTGTCATTTCGAGTGTAAACGAGAAATCTAAAGATTACCTTTATTCGCATATAGCAGATTTCTCACATTCGTTCGAAATAACAAACCTCCAACTAATTCTTAATTGACCATTGAACCATTGACAATTGAATAATTGATCATTGCTTAATCTCCATCTTCTCGGCGAAGTAATCACAAAAATCCATCATGTCTCCTGAAATGCGTTCATCGGCTGTAGAACGTTGTAAGGTATCCGCCATAGAAACCAACGTTTGATGAAAAAAAATCTTCATTTCATCCACGGTCATATCTTTCGTCCAAAGATCTAGCTTCAGCGTATCCTTATTTCGGGAATCCCAAAGTGAAAGCAGCATCGCCCGGCATTGGGCTTCACTTTTTCCCTGCATGTCATCTGCATTCCAAAGAATATTTGTTGGGATATGTTGCTCGTCCAGTTCTACTGTGATATGAATTTGTTTCTTGTGCATGTATAGGGCTTTTTGATTGGCATCAAAGATACTGCTTTATAAAAAGTTTTCATTCCGAAACTTATTTATTCTATTTTCGCATACATATCTGTTTTGACCAAAAAAGCATATTTATGAAACTACTTTCCCGCTACGAAGAAATCATCCTGCTAACCATCTGGAGGCTACAACACGATGCTTATGGAGTAGCAATCCGTGAATATGTAACAGAAGTAACAGGAGAAAATGTAAGTATCGGAGCCATTTATGCTCCCCTCCATCGATTAGAAAAAAAAGGCTATGTGAAAACCCACCTGAGTGAACCTGTGCCCGAACGTGGGGGCAGGAGCAAGGTGTATTACCAGCTTACCAATCTTGGAAAAGAAGCATTGATACAAATCAAAACAATCAACGAAACCTTATGGGTTGGGCTTCCTAATCTTGGTATAGCCTGATGGAAAACAACCTGCCAACCCCACCTAAACTTGCATCCTGGCTGCTTAAGCTTTTTGTCAGCTTCGATGTTCGATACCATGCCATGGGAGACTTCGAAGAAATTTTTGTCTCCATCGCCAATACTGAGGGAATAAAAGCCGCAAAACGCTGGTATTGGTTACAGCTTTTTCAATCTATCCCTTCATTTCTAAAAGACACCACCTACTGGAGCCTCACCATGTTAAGAAATTATCTACTTATTGCATTTAGAAACCTGAAAAAGCATAAGGGTTATACAATGATCAATATTTCAGGACTAGCAATAGGTCTTGCCTGTAGTATCGCTGTGCTCGTATTTGTCCGATCAGAAAATACCTTTGACAATTATCATGAGAATAAAGAAAACATCTATCGTGTTTCTATTGAGTCTGAAGTCATTTCAAGCGGGAATAATGCGAGCCAGGCTGTTACTTCCATCCTTTGGGGACCGACCTTAAAGAAAGACTATCCTGAAATAGTCGATTACGTTCGTTTTATCCCTTTAGCCAATGAGAGCAATCCATGGGTGTTCTATTATGAAAACAATAGCTTCTCAGAACATGAAATTCTTTATACCGACCCTTCCGTATTCAGTGTATTCAGTTGGGATTTGATACAGGGTGACCCTGCCACAGCACTCACTGAACCAAGTACGATGGTAATTACACAATCTATGGCCAGGAAATATTTTGCTGGTGAAAACCCGATTGGTAAAACCATCGCTATCGATCCAAGACAACGTGATAATGAAGGTAATTATCTAACTGAGACTTATGACTACACCGTTGTAGGAGTAATGAGAGATGTACCGGATAATTCTCATTTCACCTTCGATTTCCTAATGCCAAGCGAAAATCTCAAAAATATTTTTGGTGGAGATATTAATACCGGGGACAACCTGGATACCTGGTTTTGGAGAGGAGCCCTTGGCTATACCTACTTACGGTTTGAAGATGGAACAAATCCTGCTGCTTTTGAAGCCAAACTGGATGAATTCATCACAAATTATCCTATCGATAGTGAGACCAGAGCTCGAGGTTATACCTATGACCTATACCTGCAACCTTTAGCCAATATTTACCTTGATGGAAATATCCAGGGTCAGCTTGAGCCCGTTGGTGATCGTGATCAAATTACTATGTTTACCATCATCGCGATTTTCATCCTGCTCATTGCTTGTATCAATTTCATGAATTATACCACTGCCCATAGTACTCGCAGGGCACATGAAGTGGGGATGAGAAAAGTATTAGGGGCGTATCGGAAACAGCTGATTACACAATTCCTTGGCGAATCTTTATTAACCAGCTTTATTTCATTACTTATCGCAGTAGCCCTGGCCTGGCTAATACTCCCCTTTTTCTATCACTATCTTGGCAAACCCTTCTTCCTGAATACCAGTGATGCATTATTCCTGATCTCAAGTATTGGAGTAATCGGACTATTAACCGGGTTCATCTCAGGAATTTACCCTGCCATATTCCTTTCCGGCTTTAAGCCTCTTCTCATTCTGAAAAGCTCTTTCTCATCAAAAAAGGGGAAGAATGTCCTTCGAAAAGGACTGGTTGTATTCCAGTTTTCGATTTCAGTATTCCTGTTCATAGCTACCATTGTGGTATACAACCAGCTCAATTATATGAAGAACTATGAGCTTGGCTTTGAGGAAGAGCTGTTACTTATCCTCGACTCTTCTCTCAGCCAGTCCCTTGCCCGTGAATATGATGCCTACCGAACTACCCTGCTTGAAAACCCACTGGTAAGTGAAGTAACCAGTTCCTCAGCTTTCCCAGGTTTTGGCGGTGGCGGTGATTTATATGTGAGGGAAGGAAACTCAGCCGACGATGGTTTTGGTCTTTCAGAGGCTTTTGTAAAAATGAATTTCATTGATGTTATGGGTTTGGAACTGATAGCAGGAAGAAATTTTTCGGAAGATATGGCGCTGGACCAGGGAATCCCCGATGAAAGCGGGCGGGTTAGAGAAGTCGCAGTTATTCTAAACGAAGAAGCGGTTACTCAATTTGGCTGGGAAAGCCCTGAGGAAGCAATAGGAGGCCAGATAATAAGAGACCCTAATGCAGCTGACTTTATTGCCACTGTAGTAGGAGTGGTCAGAAATTTCAATTACCAGTCATTGCACAATCCTATTCAACCATTGGGAATTGTAGCCCGACCTAATTATCAATTTATTGCTGTTAAAGTTGACCCAACTGACATCCAGGGAGCCATAAGCTTCGTTGAGAATACAACCTCTACGTTTGTACCCGAAGCAGTATTTGATTACACATTTCTCGATCAAAACCTGGAACAACAGTATGAAGAAGAACAAAGAACCAGTGAAGTTTTTTCTTACATCTCATTCCTTGCCATTTTCATAACCAGCCTGGGTTTATTCGGCCTTGCCACTTTTATGACGCAGCAGAGAACCAAGGAAATTGGGATTCGAAAAGTGTTAGGTGCCGATACTGGAGAGATCTTGATTGATTATTTGAAAAGCTTTGCGCTCCTGGTATTCATCTCATTCGTCATTGGAATGCCGCTGGCTTACTTTGCTGCAAACGACTGGCTTTCGGATTTCCCATTTAGAATCAATATCAGTGTAGATATCTATTTATTGGCAGCATTATTCACTTTTGTAATCGCGTTCCTAACCATTTCATATCAAACTTTTAAAGCCACACGCATTAACCCGGTAGAAGCATTAAAAGGAGAATAACGAACATGTGCACATAGAACCGGAATTTGTGTTAGCCGAACCCACTTTATCGTGCTACTTTGTAAACAAAAAATTCCATATGTCTCGGTCTATTATTCACCACAAATCGATAAGTGAACTTCATGAATTCCTGAAGTTAGATAAACCTACTCACCCGTTAGTATCGGTAATCAATGTGGCAGAGCTGAAACATGGTGAAGAACGAGTAGGAACCAGAATCTCATCTGATATGTACTGTATCGCCCTGAAAGATTCTAATTGTGGGTTGGATTACGGCCGTAACTCCTATGATTTTGCAGAAGGTGTATTGATGTTTACTGCACCAGGGCAGGTGATTACGATAACCCGGGCACAAGAACCTGGCGATGTAGAGGGATGGTTGCTTTATTTTCACCCGGATTTAATCAGAAAAACCAACCTGGGTTCGAATATCGATAATTACTCTTTCTTCTCTTATGAGGTATATGAAGCCCTTCATCTATCGGAACAAGAAGAACAAACCTTCCTGAACTGTAAAGATATGATTCAGGCTGAGATCAATGAGCGTATCGACAACCATAGTCAACAGGTGCTGGTCTCAAATATTGAACTGTTGCTTAATTATAGCCTGAGATTTTATGAGCGGCAGTTTAATACACGTACGGCCCACAACAAGGATGTAGTCTCTAAAGTGGAATCCCTGATGAAAGACTATTTCAACAAGGGATTATTGTTACAATCCGGGCCTCTTACTATTCAATATCTTGCTGAAAACTGTCACCTCTCTCCAAACTACCTAAGTGATCTACTTAAAAAGGAAACCGGGAGATCTGCTAAAGATCACATCAACGACTTCCTGGTTGATAAAGCTAAAAATATGCTTCTTGGTTCGGATGATTCGGTAAGCGGAATCGCTTATGAACTAGGATTTAATTACCCCCACTATTTCAGTCGCCTGTTTAAAAACAAAACAGGAATGACTCCCAATGAATACCGCGAGGTGAATTAGTTGGGCTGAAATAAGATAATTGGAGTTAGCCTTCCAATACCCTTAGAGGTGTCATCCCGGGCGAAGACCCGGGATCTGTAGAGGAACCAGACGTTGATATAGCAATAGCCACTTCAACGAATCATGCTTTACAGATCCCGGATCAAGTCCGGGATGACAGTTGTGGAAGTGTTCAGGATGACCAGAAAGGAGCTTCTTGTTTTGAATTCAAACTAAACAAGGCTTCTGTTTATACCGCACCTGTAAATTGTGTGCTCCTTTCCTTATTCCGTGTTCAAGAGTATTACTGTTTGTCTTGATCTTACTCCTGTCAAATTACTTAACCCTTTAAAACAGGAAATTATGAGCAAGAAAATATTACTTACCGGAGCAAGTGGCGGTTTTGGATTCTTAACCGCAAAAATACTCACTGAGCAAGGTCATTCCGTTATTGGAACCATGCGATCGACTTCAGGAAAGAATGAAGAAGTAGCCAAGGAGCTTTCCTCCTTAGGTGTTCACCTGGTTGAAATGGATGTTACCAATGAGGAAAGTGTAAACTCAGGTGTGGAACAAGCCATCTCAACGATGGAAGGTTTAGATATTGTCATCAATAATGCCGGAGTTGGTGTTTCTGGAATGACTGAGCATTTTACTCCTGAAGATATGCAGCGTGTGTTTGATGTAAATGTCTTTGGTGTTCAAAGAGTCATGAGGGCTGTTCTCCCCTTCCTTCGAGAGCAAGGCAAGGGTACAATCATACAAATATCGAGCTGTATTGGACGGATTACCCTTCCATTCTATGGACCCTATATTGCCTCAAAATGGGCTTTGGAAGCTTTATCCGAGAATTATCGATCTGAACTTTCTGGTTTTGGTATTGAGTCGTGCATTGTTGAACCTGGCGGATTCCCAACTACTTTCATCGATAATCTGATTCAGCCAAGTGATAGCAGCAGAAATGAAAGCTATGGAGAATTCATGAATGCTCCCCAGGCTATGGGGGAAGCATTTATGGAAGCATTGCAAAACAATGAAATGCAACGCCCTCAAATCGTGGCCGATGCAATTTCCTCACTTATTGATCTCCCATTTGGTGAAAAACCATTCCGTACCGTTGTGGATCATATGGGAATGGGAGAGCCTGTTGAACAATACAACCAGGTACTCCATCAAATTACCGAAGGGGTTTATTCAGCTTTTGGTATAGAAGGAATGCTTACACTGAATAAGTAAATATCTAACACCTCGTTCCTTGATCTAATGCTTTGGAACGAGGTTTTTTTGTAGTAGGTTTTTCCTGATATGAAAAATTCAGGATCTGCCGATTTGGCCCTTATGGGAGGAAGTATCCCTTCCTGGTTATTCGAACGAATGACAAAACTAAGTCTGCCCATTGTAGAGGCTATTATCCTCGACTATGGAACTAAGGGACTTCTAAGCCGGCTTTCTGATCCATTCTGGTTTCAAAGTTTTGGTGCGGTTATTGGGATGGATTGGAATTCCTCCGGGGTTACAACTGCCGTTCTAAATGCATTAAAACAATCGCTAAACCCCCATTCAAAATCATTGGGTTTGTATGTGTGCGGCGGTAAAGGAAAAAAATCCTTAGCCACTCCCAATGAGCTCATTAAGGTGGGAGAAAAAACCGGTAAAGATGGGAACCTACTTGCCCGATATAGCAAGCTCAGCGCTAAAGTAGATAACACCGCTGTTCAGGATGGTTATAACCTGTACATCCATAGCTTTATAGTAAGTGCTGGTGGAGACTGGTCCGTTATCCAGCAAGGCATGAAACCCGAAGATGGAAGTGCACGACGCTATCACTGGCATTCGGAAGGAATCACTTCTTTTGTGAAAGATCCTCATGCAGCAGTATGCGGAGATCATCAGGGAGAAATCCTGAATATGGTAGATGCAAAAGCAGAACCAGCTCAGAAAGGTATTCTCGAACTCACAAATGAAAAACCAATTCATATTATCAATGAACTGCAACATATGTCACTTCCGAAATACAAGGGAATCAAATCTGGCGATGTTGACCTTAAACGATTAGGAAGCATTCTTTGGGTGGCTCAGGAGGCTGAAACTTCTAATTTCGAGGATCTTCTTTTGTTGAAAGGGCTTGGGCCAAGAACGCTTCAATCTCTGGCTTTGGTCAGTGAGGTAATTCATGGAACTCAAAGTCGGTTTAGTGACCCTGCTCGTTTTGTCTTTGCTCATGGCAGCAAAGGGGGCAACCCATTCCCGGTTCCTACCACCGTGTATGATGAAACGATCTCTACTCTAAAAACCGCTGTAGAACGTGCAAAAATTGATCGCTCAGATAAACTCAAAGCCATAGAAAAATTGAGTAAGTTAGCCCAAAGAGCAGAACAACATTTTGAACCTGGTACCGGCGTGGAAGAGCTTATTCAAAAGGAAAAGAAAGATTCCTGGAAATATGGAGGAAGAACAGTAAAAGGTTTTGAAAAGAAACCAAAAAAAGATCAACTGGGGTTATTTGAATGAAACTATTAATCATTGGCGGAAAAGGAACCATTGGAAAAAGAATAGTCGATCACTTTTCTCAAGACCATGAAGTATTAATTGGTGGGAGAGGTTCCGGAGATGTCCTTATCGATATTGCAGATTCAGAATCAATTAAGAAGGCCCTGGAGCAAATCGGGGAAGTGGATGCCATTGTTTGTATTGCTGGAGAGGCTAAATGGGCTCCGTTCAATGAGCTCAGTGAAGAAGACTTCTACATTGGAATCCAAAGCAAACTCATGGGACAGGTAAACCTTGTCCGAATTGGCCAGCATTATCTTTCTGAACATGGTTCTATTACGCTTTCTACCGGGATTTTAGCTGATGACCCTGTGATGAATACAACCAGTGCCGCCATGGTTAATGGGGCCATACATAGTTTTGTTCAGGCAGCTGCTTTAGAGACACAAACTCAATTCAGGTTAAATGCTGTTGCCCTGGGAGTGGTAGAAGATGCCTATGAGAAGTACAAAGACTATTTTCCAGGTCACAACCCCATCCCAACTCCAAAAGTCATTAATGCTTACATTCGTAGTATTCTCGGAAACGGACATGGAGAAATCATTCGTGTTTATGATTAATAACAAGGTTAAGTGATATGAACTCCCTCCTTAAATCGGTGCTACTAAGTCGGGAGAAAATAAAAAAGGTTCAATTCCTCGACGAACATCCAGAGTGTTTTGACGAAGCCATGCACATTGCTCTCTCGCTCGAACAACCATTCGGTTGGAGAGCCGCATGGATGATCGGGGGATATATGCAAAAAAATGACCCTCGCATTACCTCATACATTCCCCGGATAATAGATGTATTGCCTGATTTAGAAGATGGACATCAGCGAGAGCTCATTAAAATCCTTTTGAAAATGGATATGGAAGAGGAACAAGAGAGTAGGTTGTATGACTACAGTACCACCCTTTGGGAACAGGTTCAAAAGAAGCCCTCGGTCCGACATTTCGCTTTTCGATGTATGGTTCGTTTTGCAGAAAAATATCCAGAGTTGAATCATGAAATCCTTGTGCTGGCTCAACCTCATTACGTCAATTCTCTCTCTCCCGGAATTCGAAACAGTGTTCTTAAATCCATTCGCAAGATTGAAGAATCATTTTGATTAGTGCTTTAAAGAAACTATAAAAGCCCCATGTCATCCCGGACTTGATCCGGGATCTGTGAAGTTTGATTCGTTGATAAAGTTAATTTTTTATCAACGGCTTTGCCTCTACAGATCCTGAAACGAGTTCAGGATGACTAAAAATAGGGTTACATTATACTCTTCATTTTCAATTCATTTTTTATTGCTTAGCTATAAGAAAACTGTTGTAGCCATGAATAGCATGAAAACTAAACTATATTCGCTTCTACTCATACTAACTTCTTTGTTGGGATACCTGGAATGGGGAGACAATCATTCTTTTCTTTTTGAAATAGAAGGACAATTACTTCTGGATATCCCATCTAACCCAGAATCTCTGTTCCATCCCTTTATACTTTTACCATTAACCGGGCAGATATTACTTTTTATCACTCTATTTCAAAAAGAGCCCCGGAAATCTCTGATCTATTTGGGAATGGCTGGCATTGGAGTGCTAATGGTATTCCTCTTCTTCATCGGAATCCTGGTAACAAATATGAAGATTCTAAGTTCAAGCTTACCTTATCTTATAATTTGCGGACTAACCATTTGGCACCTTACAAAATCTAAACCCAGCGATGAATAATTTTGAGCAACGACTAACCGGGGGACACCCAAATTCTCTGGGTAATACTGTTGAGGTAGTTGAAGAAGTACTTGCCAATCACTCCAATTTTGATGAACTCTTTAATTGTTACTTCAGTGAAGATGAAGTAGTACGTTTAAGAGTGTCGAACGCCATGAAACGAGTTTGCGCAGAAGAGAAACAGCTGCTTGTTCCTTATATCGATCGTTTTTTAACCGAGATCGCTGATATTGACCAGGCATCCACGCAATGGACCTTATGCCAGCTATTTCTAAAACTTGAAGATCAAATGACCGATGAGCAATACAAGCAGGCTTTGGAAATTGTGAAAAGAAATCTCGAATTCCATAACGACTGGATTGTATTAAATGAGGCTATGAGAACCTTATCTACTTGGGCAGAGAACGATTCTTCTTTGAAGAACTGGATGCTCCCACATCTTGATAGGCATAGTCAGGATTCAAGGAAATCAGTTTCAAAAAGAGCAATTAAAATTATTGCACAGCTATCTCGTTGACGGGCTCATGAGAATTTTGACCCTTTCTTTAATATTGGTTTTCGGACTTTCTTGTAGCAATAACAGCAATCCTGATGAAGAGATCTTCTTTTTTGGAAACGGAAATACCACCTTTGTTTATCCAATTGCTTCTTCTACTGAAGAATGCCTTGAGCTTTTAAATCAGGGTACAAATTGTGCCCAATGGCTTGAGCTTTTTCCTGATTCTACTTCTGAGGTGATAGTTACCGATATTCTGCAATCAGGTGAATACACTCTTTCTAATGACACGCTTACCATTACTATGGAAATTACTTTTGATGTTGAATCTCCAATGATCTTTGTTAGTAATGATGAGTTCACTCAAATAAGGCGTATTTCTGATGGAAGCAATACTGTTTAGAAGCTCCAAATTGAAGGAAAGAATCCCTGGGATTTATAAATTGATTCATGACCGGTTACCCTAATTCAGATCTCAGTATAGACGAGGAACTAGTCCAAAATCTAATTGATACTCAATTTCCCGAGTTCTCAGAATTGCCTCTAAAACTAATCGGCAGTGGCTGGGATAACCAAAATTACCAGCTTGGCGCAGAATATTTGATTAGGCTCCCCAGGAGAGCTTTGGGAGCAACACTAATTGGGCATGAAACCAAATGGACACAAAAGTTAAAAAAGCAGCTTCTCTTACCTATCCCTGCTCCTGTAGGAATTGGAAAGCCGGATAATTCCTATCCCTGGCAATGGAGCATTCTCCCCTGGTTTGAGGGCACAACCGCTCGGAATATCACTCTTCCTGAACCCGAACTTCTCCGGCTCGTTCATTTCCTAAAAGTACTTCACACTATTAACCCTGAAGGTGCTCCCAAAAATCCTTTTCGGGATGTCCCTCTCACTGGTAAAGTAGAGGCCATTGAAGAACGGCTAAGAAAAAAAGGGAGCTCACTATCTTCATCCATTTTAAAACTTTGGGAGAAGGCTTTATCAGAAACAATTGACACGATTCCCACTTTGATACATGGAGATTTACACCCCGGAAACATCATCATTAAGGAAGGAATTATACAGGGCATTATAGATTGGGGAGACATCACCAAAGGGGATCCTGCTACTGATCTGGCCATTTTTTGGATGCTTCCGATGAATGAAAACCTTCGAGAGCGTTTACTCCATGAATATGGAGCTACAACTTCAACCATTTCCAGGGCAAAGGGCTGGGCTGTATTTTATGCTGTGGTGTTTTCGACTTCTGGAAAAGAGTATGAGGAATTGGGTGCTTTTATTCTAGAAAACCTTTCTATTTAAAATGTCATTCTGAACTCGTTTCAGAATCTTTGTAGGGGTAAGTACTTTGAGTTGCATTACAATACCTGAATAAAGATCGCTTGAAACTTCATGTGACTAGCCTTTCCTTAAGATCCCGAAACAAGTTCGGGATGACTTAAAAAATAAATACCACGCTTGAATGGTTACTCCGATCTCAACGACTCAACCGGGTTGGCTAGCGACGCCCTAATAGAGTGATAACTCACCGTTAGCATCGTAACCAGCAAACAGGCAACAGCCCCAACGGCAAACATCCACCAATACATCGGTATTCTAAACTCGTAGCCTTGTAGCCAGGAATTCATCACATAAAAAGCCGCTGGTAATGCGATAAAACAAGCAATGATCACCAGCTGACCAAAATCCTTAGATAACAACAGCCACAGGTTGGCTATGGACGCTCCAAGTACTTTCCGGACACCAATTTCTTTTACTCTTTGGGTAACCATAAATGCTGATAAACCAAAAAGCCCTAAACAGCTGATGATAATTGCTAAAGCACTAAAAAGAGTTGCTAAACCGCCAATCTGGTCTTCCGCTTTAAACTTTGTGAGGTATTGATTATCCGCAAATGCATATTCAAACGGATGCTCCGGAACAACCTTATTAAAAGTATCTTCAATATCAGATAATGCCTCTCCGATTGGAACTCCCGGGGTCATCCTTATAAACATATGGTACATAGCTGTTTCGGTAGGAAATAGCATTAAAGGCTTAGGCTCTTCAAAAGGGGAACCTTTAATCATATCTCTTACTACTCCAACAATAGTAAAGCTGGAATGTCCATTGAACTCCCATTTAGCATCTAATTGCTGGCCCACTGGATCTTCAAGCCCCATTGCTTTTACTGCCGATTCACTGATTATTATATTTGATGAGCCATTATCCATATCCTCTGAAAAATTACGCCCGGCAATCAATTCCCATTGAGTGGCTTCCCCATATGTAGGGTTTACATAGATGGTGTTAAATGAAACTGGAAATTCAGTTGAAGAGCCTGGTAACCTAAACCCCCCGTTATTCCCTAAAGTATTAGTCAATGGATAATTGGACGTTGCTATCTCTTTTACAGATCCTGTATTCTTTAACTCAGAGCGTAATACTTCAAAACTTTGAGACACTGAACTGCTGCCTGTCATCGTGATTAAGCCTTCTGATTGATATCCCATTGGCCTTTCTTTTGCGAACTGAATTTGTTCGTATACAGTAATGGTGCCAATGATTAGGATGATAGAAATAGCAAATTGGAATACCACCAAGACTTCGCGGAGCCGTTTGCTTTTTTTCCCTTGTCTTAGGTTCCCTTTTAGTGCTTTAACCGGGTTAAATGATGACAGGAAAACTGCTGGATAACTTCCTGCAATCAAGGCAACTAATAAGCAAAAACCTATATTCAATACCCAAAAAATAGGATTCCCCCACTCGAAAGCGAGTTCTTTGGCCGCGAAATTGTTGAATAGAGGTAATAAAAGGAATACCAGGGCTAAAGAGATCACGAGTGCCCCAAAAGCGTATAAAAAGGATTCCGTAAAAAACTGGGTCATTACTTCAGGCCTGGAAGAGCCAACTGCTTTTCTAACCCCTACTTCTTTTCCGCGATTTTGAAAGCGAGAAGTATTCAGGTTCATGAAGTTGATACATGCTATGAGTAAAATGAATATCCCGATAAGACCATACATTCTAATGAACTGGACTCGCTTACTTGTCACCATTTCACCAAACTGATTCGTAGCATAAAAATGCCAATCTTTCATTGGCAGCAAAAATAGTTCTCTTGGATTATCCTCAACATCTCGATAAGGCTTCATTAAGTCTTTAATGGCAAGAGAGGCATCCGATAAACTGACATTGTCTTTAAGCTTTGCATACCCCTTCATATTATAATTATTCCATACGTAAGGCCTGTTTTCATTATAGATTAGTCCCATGGAACCAATGAACTCAACCACTCCAAAGGTTGAATTTTCTGGTAAATCCTCATAAATACCCTGAACAATCAGGTCAGTTCCCGAAATCAAAGAAACCGTCTTACCCATTGGGTTTTCTTCCTTGAATATTTTTTGAGCAAGACTTTCAGACAGAAGTAAGTTACTGGGGTTTTCGAGTGCGTCCCTTGTCCCCTGTATCATATTGAGAGAGAGGATATGAGGAATATCTTCCTGGAAATAATATCCCATTTGCCGGTAGTGTTCACCATCGTAAAAAAGCAGCCCCGGAGAAGGACGGAAAAAAGTCGTAGCTATGTACTCAAAGTAATTGCTATAGTTTTCCTCTAACTCGACCGCTATTCCTCCTGTCAATGAACTATTAATCTGTATCCCTTCAGGCGAAATATCTTTACGCATTATCTGGACAATCCGATCATAGTGCTCGTGATTTTTATTGAATGAGTATTCATCATAGATCCATAATGCGATAAAAATGAAGACGGTCATCCCAAGAGCCAGCCCCCCAATATTGATGAGGGAAAAGGTTTTATTCTTAAGAATGGTGCGATAACTAATTTTGACGTTGTGAGAAAACATGGCAGGATATATTTCAGGGGATTGAAAGTTTTTGATGGCAAAGGGACGGAGATAATTGAAAACCTGGAACCAGTACAAGAGAGCGGCTTTTCGTGAGGAATGCTTCTTTAACGCAGAATAGTATGCCTCCTCTAAATCACCGAGCACTTCTTCCTGAAGCTCTTGCTTAAGAAAAAAGCGTAAAAAACGTTCAGCTGATGCTGGCGGCCTAGATTCCATTTATCCCACCTTAAACTTTAGATTGGCGAAGGCAGGAAACTGGCTCCACAACGAAAGCTTGATTTCACGGGAATTCTTTAAGGCTCGGTGCCCTTCTGCCGTGATTTCATAAATGCGCTTTCTCCTCCCTCCTCGTTCGGCAGTTGGTTCTCCCATTTTAGAAGTAAGGAATCCTTTATCGCCTAAGCGGTTCAGGGTTGAGTGCACCGCTCCAATAGAAACAGAGCGCTTAAGTTGGTCTTCAAATTCTTCTGCAATCTTGAAGGCGTATGCTTCTTTATCGAGGATGCCCACAATGAGTAGCAAGGTTTCTTCAAAATCTCCGAGTTTTGTTTCTTTCATATCTTTTTAATTTGTAGAACAAATATATGTGAAAAAACGATAACCTCTACTTTTTAGAAAGAAATAAGTTTCAAAAAAAATCCTGCCCTTAAATCGGGAAGTATGTTTGATTACTAAAGGAAAAATGCTACCTATAAAAGTGATAGTTCAAGCTCAAATAATAGACCAGCCACTTTCAGGAGTTTATCATGAACGTATCTTTGATAATCAAAGCCCATGGAATTCACAGTCATGGACATGGGTAAAATTTACAGAAAAAGAAGGCTTAGACTGGGTGGGGCATTTTAGAGGTTCTCCGAAAGCAACTGCGGTCTCTTCTTTACTTGACGAAACAATAGTACTTACGTCAAACTATGTTTTTAGACTAGATAACAATAATGGGGATTTAAAAGAACTTGAGGAGAGCCCTCCCTATAACGACTTAACTGTAGCTCCATCTGGACACTTTATTTTTGCAGACTATTATAGAATTGAAGTAATGAATTCCTCTCTTACTGATAAAAGAATAATAAATGCTCCGATTGAAATGGATATGATTAAATTCAATAGGTGGGAGAACAATAAGCTTCTATTTTCTTGTGATGAATTTGCAAACTGGAGTAGACACCTGTTAATGGAATTAAATACCATCAACTGGGAGATAAAAATAAGATCATCAAATAAATGAACCCCCAAATCGACAAATACTTAGTTGATGGCTGCATGCGATGCGAATATGGGGCTACGTCAGACTGCAAGGTGAATGATTGGCAGGAGGAGCTGAAAACTCTCCGAATGATTGTGTTAGAGTGTGGTCTTACGGAAGAGCTAAAATGGGGAGCTCCATGCTACACTGTAGATAATAAAAATGTGTTAATGGTAAGTGCACTTAAAGATGCTGCCGTTATAAGCTTTTTTAAAGGAGTACTGATTGAGGACCCTCATAGCTTGCTTACCAAACCGGGACCCAATTCGCAATCTGCCCGGTATGTTAAATTCACCAGTTTAGATCAAATAATAGAGGTGGAGCACTTTTTAAAGGAATACATTCAGGCAGCTATTGAAATAGAAAAAGCCGGGTTACAAGTGGAGTTCAAAAAGAACCCGGAGCCTATCCCGGAAGAACTTCAATCTAAAATGGATGAAGATCCCATGTTCAAAAATGCCTTCGAGTCACTAACTCCGGGAAGACAACGAGGTTATATCATTCACTTCTCCCAGCCTAAGCAACCAAAGACACGAGTAGCCCGGATCGAGAAGTTTGTGCCAAATATCCTGAATGGAGAGGGCATGCATGACAAGTACCAATCGAGAAAGAAAAAGTAATGGAAGACTCACTGAGCTTAGCATACACCGATCTATCTTATGCTGAATCCTTTTGTTCAGCCGTAGATACTGTTGCCAAAGAACGGAAATACCTGGCTTCTACTTCCGGCTTTCCACTGGAAACCACGGAGTCATTTGTCAAATCCATCATTGACAACAATTACGCCCAGTATTTTGCAATACTTGATGACAACGTAGTGGGATGGTGTGATGTAATTCCGAAACCCTTTGAAGGCTTAAACCATGTTGCAACATTGGGGATGGGAGTCCTATCCGAATACAGAGGAAAGGGTATTGGAAAGCAGTTACTCGAAATAGCGATTCACCATGCTCACACTAAGAATGATATTGAAAAAGTAGAACTGGAAGTATTCAGCTCCAATACGTCAGCAGTTGAGTTATATAAAAAGTATGGATTCGTTATTGAGGGCAAACGAGTCAACGCCCGAAAACTTGATGGGCAATACGATGACATTCTCCTAATGGGAAAGTTTATCTGAAATGAGTGAACAAGCTATCATAACCTTCCATGATGTTGACCCTAAAGATGAAGAGGTCATCGAGGTTCTCTCGAAATGGTACCTGGAAGAGTTTGAAACTCCTATCGATAGAACATACAGAAGATTAGCAGATCGATCTGGAGAAGACCTGATCTTTCACCTTATTGCAAAGAAAGAAGATGAAATTGTTGCTGCTGGAGGGCTTTACAACCAGGTTCGTTTTACAAATACCTTCCCGCAATTCAAATCCATTAAACCCTGGGTTGGGTTAGTGTATACAGTAAAAAACCATCGAGGGCGGGGAATTGGTACAAAGCTAATGAAGGAAATAGAAAATAGAGCTATGGAGCTTGGAATCTCCGAAATCTATCTATACACCTTTAGTGCAGAGTCTCTTTATATCAACTGTGGCTGGGAGGAATATCGTCGGGTAGAATACAAAGGCTTCGATACGGTGATTATGAAAAAAGAACTACATCCATAGTAGAACTTAACCCACCCCTCAATCCCCTCCGGCGGAGGGGAGGCTACCTTCCAATATTCATGTTTGAGGGTAGAATTGTTTTTCATAGCTACCAACTAAATAAGCAAGTTCCCCTCTTGGGAGGGGAAAGGGGTGGGTTAAATTTCATTTGAAAACCAGAATTAATTAATAGGTAGAATACTCTTTATTCAATATTCCGCCCTACACTTCTCTCTTAATGTATCCAGCACGTGTTGGAAGTCTTTGGGTAGTTCCGAATCAAATTGAACCATCTCCCCTGTTCGAGGATGTTCAAATCCCAGTGTTTTAGCATGAAGAGCTTGTCGTCCTAACCCTGTAATGAGTTTGTGGAACATCACTTTCCGTTGACCGGTATTTGGGCCGTATCGAACGGAAGTGCCGCCATAGGTTGGATCTGCAAATACATGATGGCCAATATGTGCGCAGTGTACTCGAATCTGATGTGTCCTTCCTGTTTCCAGTTTTACTTCTATCAGACTGAGGTAATCAAAGTATTCCAGCACTTTGTAATGGGTTACAGCGTGCTTACCCCTTCCTTCAGGAAGTATGGTCATCAGTTTGCGATCGTGCTTGGAGCGGCCGATATCTCCTTCTATGGTTCCCTCTTCGGATGGAGTTCCCCATACAATAGCCCAATAAGTTCGCTCAATATCTTTTTCAGCAAACTTGGATGATAGCGCAGCAAGCGTTTCGTCATTTTTAGCTACAACCAATAATCCGCTGGTATCTTTATCCAGGCGATGAACGATTCCAGGGCGTAAGTTTTCTTCTTCTTCATCCCCCCCTAGCTCTTCAACATGATGCATAAGTCCGTTGACCAGGGTTCCCGACCAATTTCCATATGCCGGATGAACTACCATACCTGCTTCTTTATTGACCAGGATCAAATCATCATCCTCGAATACAATATTTAGTTCTATTTCCTCAGCTTTAGCTTCAGGTGGTGGAGCTATTGGCAGCTCGATATAGATTTCATCTCCCGGAAGCATTTTATAGGAAGCTTTTTCCTGCTTTCCGTTCACGGATACATATCCATCCTTTATGGCTTTTTGAACCTTATTTCGGGTGGCATTTTCAACAAAGCTGGTGATATAGGCATCCAACCTTATCGATTCCTGCTGCCCTGCCGGTACTTTAAAAGTATAAATGGTCTTTTTCTCGTCGCTCAAAACTTTTGTAAGGAATTGATTTCTACTGTCTCTAACTAAAGTAATTAAAGATTTAAAATGAAAAATTTAAGATAGCATCTAAATGAAACAGAATTTGATTCAAGATAAGAGCTTTCAGTTCTCACTTTCGATTATAGTTTTGTACCAGGAATTACTCAAAGAACGTGAGTATATAATTTCTAAGCAGATATTGAGGTCTGCCACCAGTATTGGTGCCAATGTTGAAGAAGCTATAGCTGGTCAATCCAAAAAAGATTTCCTCTCCAAGCTCTCAGTCTCTTTAAAAGAAGCCAGAGAAACCGCATATTGGTTGCGATTGTTAGCTGAAAGTGATCTTACCAAAATCGATGTATCGGATTATCAAAAAGAGGTCTTGGAAATCATCAATATCCTTTCTTCTATTGTCAAAACAACGCGGTATAGGCTTGGACTATCTTAAATTTTTCATCTTTCATTTTAAATCTCAATGATCCAATCATTGTACATCAAAGACTTTGCGCTTATCGACGAGCTTGAAATTTCGCTCGGAGAAGGACTTAATATTTTAACCGGTCAGACAGGAGCGGGAAAATCGATTATTATCGGGGCACTGAATATGATTCTTGGGGAACGTGCTGATACCGATGTGATTCGTAGAGGTGCTCCGAAAGCCATTGTTGAGGCTACTATCAAATCAGGAGACAATATTGATCTCAAACATCTTCTGGATGCTAATGAAATTGAATTCGGGGTTTATCAAATACTTAGAAGAGAAATCAGGGAAACGGGAAGCCGGGCTTTTATAAATGACACACCAGTTAGCATTAAGCTTTTGAAAGAAGTAGGTGATTTGCTGGTAGATTTACATGGTCAGTATGACCATCAACTTTTGTTGAAGGAAGAAAATCATTTAGGAATGGTGGATAGCTTTGGGGATATCAATCCCTATCTAACTACCTACCGGGCTGATTATGAGGCGATGAGACAGCTCAAACATGAGCTTTCATCTTTGAAGAAAAGAGAACGTGAACTCCAGGAGAAAACGGAGCTATATCGTTTTCAGGTTAAAGAACTGGAAGAAGCACGGCTTTCGGCAGATGAAGAAGAAGAGCTATCCACTGAAATGAACCTCCTGGACAATGCTGAAATCCTGGATCAAAAAGCAGCAGCAATATCAGAATTAGCTGAAAGTGATGAGGCTAATATTCTCCAGGTTCTAAACCATCTGAAGCTCAATCTAGAAGATCTTGCCCGAATAGAACCTGAGTTTGAGACTTATTTAGAAGAAATCAATGCAGCACGGGTCAGCATAAATGAAGCAGTTCAATTTGCTGAGAGATATCGAAATAACATCGAATTCAATCCTTTGCGGTTGGAAGAACTTCGCCAGCGACAAGCTGAGCTAAACCGGCTTCAAAAAAAGTATCAGCGAGATATTCCCGGATTAATCAACTACCTCAACGAGATTCAGCATGAACTTTCCATTGCCGATAACTTTGACCTTGAAATAGAAAAACTAGAACGAAGTATTTCTGATCAGGCTAATAAGCTGGCTTCCTCAGCTTTAGCCCTTCACCAAAAAAGAGTAGAAGTTGCACAAAAACTTGGAGCTTCTATTGAACAAGAACTCTCCTTTTTAGGCATTCCCAATTCCACATTAGATATTAAAGTAGATTTACTGTATTCCCCTTCTGGATGGATTGAGGTAGAAGGCTCCTCTATCGAATGCCTGGATACCGGATGCGATGAAGTCCGGATTTTTATCTCGACTAATAAAGGTGAAGAACCAAAACCACTTGCTAAAATAGCATCGGGTGGTGAAGTAAGCCGGGTTATGCTGGCTCTTAAAACTATTCTTGCCCAGGAACAAAGCTTGCCTGTTATGATTTTCGATGAAATCGATACCGGGATTAGTGGTGAGATTTCTGAAAAAGTAGGACAATCAATGAGAAAGCTTTCAACTGTTTGCCAGATTGTTGCTATTACGCATCAGCCTCAAATAGCCAGTCAGGCGCATCATCACTATAAAGTTGCAAAGAGCGAGGGCGACGAACGTACTACCTCAACCATTATCAAGCTTTCCCAGGAAGAACATATTTATGAAGTAGCCAGCTTGATGAGCGGTGCTGATATTTCAGAATCAGCGCTAAATAGTGCCCGAGAGCTGATAGAGAGAAGCACCTTTAATAATTAAAAATGAAAAATTTAAGATGAAGGATTTAAAGGGCTCTTAACCAATTTTAAATCCTTCATTTTTCATTTTTAATTACTTGATGAGCGTCATCCGTCCCGATCCTACTAAAGTAGAAGTGCCGTTGGCAAGTGCTGTTACTTTGTATAAATAGATTCCGGTAGGCGCATTAGCCAGGTTTACAGGTACTTGTGCCCTTCCTGCTGATACATTTCCTACAAGTTCTGTAACCAGTTGACCGTGTACCGTGTAAATTGCTATGGTGTATTGAGAAGCTACAGGTACATCAAACCTTATCTGTGTTCCCGGATTAAAAGGATTTGGGAAATTACCAACCAGCCTAAACTCTTCGGGAAGGGTTCCTTCTCCTTCCGTATTTGTTGCTACTTCATTTGCTCCTTCTGTGATCCATTGTCGGATTAGGTTGATTTGATCAGCACTAAGAGGAGTTCCCACCGGCATTCTGCCTCCATGCTGAGGGTTAGCTTCAATTTTATCTACCAGGGGGCTTCCATTGGCATCATTTGGGATCACATGCTTTGAATTGTATTTGTTAGCAGCACTAGTACTAGCCATTACCGCAGCATAAGAGCTGGAATTGAACGTATTCTGTCCCATGCTGTGACAAGTATTACACCGTGCTGTAAATATGGACTGGATGGATTCTTCATAGTCGACCTGGGCAAATAGTGGCGATGAACTGATAAGTATGGCAATAAATAAATAGTAGCTTCTCTTCATAATTCTAATAACAGTTTTTAAATATGTATCAATGTAGTTGAACGCTTTTAACCATCCAATTTTCTTACAGGATTTTAATAGTGTTCACATGTTACATATAAGCACTATTAGCATCGTATATAGATAACTATTCTCACTCCGGGAGTGATAGTAAAATTCCGGTAAAACTGTGTAGTTTTCCGACATCTAAGACCATTTTCGCCTGGAAATCATTTCTATGAGAAACATTTAAGTGTTTAACATTTGATATACCCTTAACTTTATCGACTTGCTTGTTAAAACATCTGGGCTATTTTATAACTGTCTTAAACTTGATTCCACTTCAAATAAATTATGTACTCGATTAAACGACTCCTGGTATTGATGGAACTCAATGATCACGATGATGTGGTCTGTGAATATATAAACCGAATGAGTACGGTTGTTTCATTTGAGTCAATTACCTTTTTGCATATAACTGACAATCTTGATGTTCCTAAAAAACTGGTGGAGAAGTATCCAGGCTTAATCACCCCAGTAGATGAATCTTTGAAAGAAGCCATCGAAAAAAAGATTTCCCGGTATGATAGAATACAAAAAGCTCCTTCTATCAATATTCAAATCTCTGACGGAGTAAAGCTTCAGACGATCAGTAAATTTGTAAGAGAGAATAACATCGATTTACTGGTAATTAACCGAAGTGATTTACACGACTCTGAGATCACATTCTTGCAAAAAGTAGCCCGGTCGATTACCTGTTCGATTGCCCTTATTCCACCCACTATCCCGGAAAATATTTGTTCTTTGCTCGTGCCGATCGATTTTTCGAAGAATAGCTATATGGCTTTAAAATTCGCCCTTGATGTAATTAAGGATCAGCCTGATATGAAAGTAGTTGGGCTTCATATCATGAAAATGCCAAGCGGATATTTTAAAACCGGGCTTAGTTATGACGAATTTGCCAGTGAACTTCAAAAAAATGCAGAACAGGAACTATTAGCTTTCCTAAAAGAAAATGGCATAGATCCTTCTTCTTTCGAGATGCACTACAGACTTAAGAAAAGCGACAGCATCCCTTACATGATTAACCGTTTTTCGTTCTCGAACCAGATTGACGCTATTGTGATGGGGTCTCGTGGCAGAAACACGCTTTCTGCCTTTGTACTGGGAAGTACTACAGAAGCACTCATAGACAGGGATCAATACCTGCCACTCATTCTTATTAAAAATAAGGATAGAAACCTACAGCTTTGGGATGCTATCCTGGAGCTATAGTGCAAATTCTTTACTTGCCCTGGACACAATCTCATCTCCAATCGCTAATCCAGCTGTAGCTGCCGGACTTGGAGCGTTGAGCACATGAATTTGATTGTGAGCAACTTCAAAATGGAAATCATCGAGAATTTCCCCATTCGGCAATAATGCCATAGCCCTCACACCGGCCGGTGCATCTTTAAGATGCTCTTCTCTTACCGAAGGAATCAATTTCTGGAGCCCTTTCACAAAAGCAGATTTTGAGAAAGAACGTTTATACTCATCAAGGCCCATAAGCCAATGCTTTGACGCCATCTTCCAGAATCCCGGAAAAGTCAATGACTCGAACGCTTCTTCGAGGTCGAAGGCCAACTTATCATATCCTTCCCTTTTAAATACGAACACAGCATTAGGGCCACATTCAATACCACCCAAAGCCATTCGGGTGAAGTGAACTCCCAAAAATGGAAACTCGGGATTAGGTAAAGGATAAATAAGGTGGTTTACAAGATATTCAGCGTCTTCTTTTAATTCGTAATACTCCCCTTTAAATGGCACTATTTGCACCGGAGAGGAAACTCCCGCTGACTTAGCAACTCGATCTGAATATAATCCGGCACAGTTGATTACATATTTGGTAGTAAAACTTTCCTTCGTGGAAACTACCTTTGTGACCCCATTGGTTGCCATGATATGCTTTACTTTTTGACCAAACTTAACCTCTCCGTTTTTAGCCTCGATCAACTCCTTAAGCCTTACACACATTCCCGCAAAATCAACGATACCAGCACAGGGAACATGAATAGCAGCAACACCAGAGACGTGTGGCTCAATTTCTGCAAGCTCTTTTGGATCAATTTTTTTGATTCCTTCAATACCATTCTCCACCCCTCGATCATAGATTTTCCCTAAACGAGAAAACTCTTCGTCTTCAGTGGCTACTATTACTTTCCCGCAAATATCCATAGCTACGCCATGTTCGGAACAGAATTCTACGAGTTGGAACCGACCTTCTTTACAATTCCTGGCTTTGTAGCTACCCGGTTTATAATAGATTCCGGAGTGAATGACGCCAGAGTTTTTACCCGTTTGGTGAGCTGCAACTTTGTGCTCCTTTTCTAAAACCAGGATGTTTGCATCCGGAAATGATAAAGACAGCTTGTAGGCGGTTGATAAACCTACAATCCCTGCTCCGATGATTGTAAAATCGTATATAGTGCTAGCCGCTGTAGAATTTTGCATCGCCAAAGATACGGTTCCTTCCAAAAAAGGACATCTATAAAAAGCTTGTTAAAAGAGGTTGACTATTGGGTTGTTAACCAATGCCAATTACACTTTTCTAAGGAATAAGCTGTATCTTTGGCACCATTTCAAAAAATTATTTATGAACAAGAAAAACACACCAATATTATTTTTAATTGCTCTCTTTGTATTCCTGGCTTGTACCGAGAATAAAACGCAAAATCCTCGACAGCTTACGGAAGAGGAAGCACGTATGGAAGCTGTACTTCAGCGCGCAAAATTTAAAGACATGAATGGAAATGATGTCTATTTATCGGATTATAAAGGCAAGGTAGTAATGATTGATTTCTGGGAAACCTGGTGCAGCCCATGCCTTATGGTATTCCCAGCCCTGGACTCTTTAAAACAAGAATATGGAAATGATTTTGAGGTACTGGCTGTTAATACCTTAATCTCTGACGAAGAAGCAGAAATCAGAGAGTTTATTGAAGAAACAGGTTATAATTTTGAATTCGCTTTAGACTCTTATGATGTGGGATCAGAAGTGATAAGTTTGGGAATCCCATTTAAGGTGTTTTTCGACCCTCAAGGATTTTTTATAAAAGCTGAACTAGGTTCAGCAGGTACTGAAGGCGATTATTTAAAAGCCAAAACAATTATAGAAGACAATAAAGACTCATAGAAAAAACAATATGCAACAAGTAGAAGAAAAATTAGCCTACAAGGTAAAAGACATAAGCCTGGCTAAGTTTGGACGTCAGGAAATAGAGCTCGCTGAAGCAGAAATGCCTGGTCTAATGGCTATTCGCGAAGAATACAAAGCTGAACAACCTCTGAAAGGTGCCCGCATTGCTGGTTGCCTTCACATGACTATTCAAACAGCTGTTTTGATCGAAACACTGGTTGAGCTTGGAGCAGAGGTTACCTGGTCATCATGTAATATCTATTCTACACAAGATCATGCAGCGGCTGCAATAGCTGATGCAGGAGTTCCTGTGTATGCATGGAAAGGCATGAACGAAGAAGAGTTTGATTGGTGTATCGAGCAAACCATTTTCTTCCCAGATGGTCAGCCTTTAAACATGATCCTGGATGATGGCGGTGACCTTACCAATATGGTATTGGATAAATACCCTGAATTGGTATCAGGAATCAAAGGTATTTCTGAAGAGACCACTACTGGTGTTCTCCGACTAATTGAGCGTGAAAGAAACGGAACCCTTCCTATTCCGGCTATTAACGTAAATGACTCTGTAACAAAGTCAAAGTTTGACAACAAGTACGGCTGTAAAGAATCTGCAGTAGATGCGATTCGCAGAGCTACCGATGTAATGATGGCTGGAAAAGTTGCCGTTGTTGCGGGTTACGGTGATGTTGGTAAGGGAACTGCTGCTTCTTTAAGAGGCGCCGGAGCAAGAGTTATTGTTACTGAGATTGACCCAATCTGTGCCCTTCAGGCTGCTATGGATGGTTTCGAAGTAAAAAGAATGGATCAAGCTGCTCCACGAGCTGATATTATTGTAACTGCTACTGGTAACAAAGACATTCTTACCGGAGAACACTTCCAATCAATGAAGGATAAAGCAATCGTTGGGAATATCGGTCATTTTGATAATGAGATTGATGTAGCCTGGCTGAAGGAAAATGCTCAGGAAGAGAATATTAAGCCTCAGGTTGATATTTTCACCCTTGAAACTGGAAACCAGTTAATTCTTCTTTCCCAAGGACGTTTAATGAATCTTGGTAATGCTACTGGCCATCCTTCCTTTGTAATGAGTAATAGTTTCACGAACCAAACTATCGCTCAAATCGCATTATGGAATCGCCCGGAAGAATTCGAATCTGGTAAAGTTCATGTACTTCCAAAATCTCTTGATGAGAAAGTAGCTCGATTACACCTTGCTAAAATCGGTGTTGAGCTTGAAGTACTTACCGAAGAACAAGCTGAGTATATAGGTGTTCCTATTACTGGTCCTTATAAATCAGATGAATACCGATACTAATAATTAGTATCACTCTTTAATAAAAAAGCCCCCACGCTATGCGAGGGGGCTTTTTTTGTACAAGTATAAATCACCTTTGTCATTTCGAGCCTGCTTAAGTCGTTAGACAAGCAGAGCGAGAAATCTAAAATTAGTCGTTGTTCTCGATATTTAGATTTCTCACTCCGTTCGAAATGACAAATAGGGCCTAGTTCTCCAAATCCATATCAGCCTGTAGGATTCTGTCGATCCTGGCCTGCACTTCACGTAAATGTGCTTCCGTATATCCATCAAAGCTGTATGGAGGGCTTAGCCTTCTATCAATTCTTGATTTCAGGTTGATAAGCTCAAGACGTGCAACTGAACGAGCATCAGCAGGAGTACCATTTGGGGCATCCGTTACTAACATGGCCATTCTGTCGATATATGCTCGCTGCAGGTCACGACGTAAGCTCGTTACATTCGCACCTGGTGCAGACCAAACTTCGCTCCAAACTGCTTCCGAAATCCGGCCTAATAGCTCTGGAATGGTAACTACATTCTCAGATCCGAATTTAACTTCAGCATCACGGATTCTAGCAAACTTAGCTGGGCTTGTAATTTGAGAAAGCATCGCGCTCTGAAGTCCTAAAAGAGACTGGTGCAGGGGGTAATCAATGCGTCCATTATAGGTATTGTTATTGCCCCAGTGGCTCCATCGATCTGCTCCAAACTTCTGATACACTTCAACAGGAAGTTCGAAGGCGTCTTTATCAAAACCTGATTCAATGATAAAATCCAGTGCCTCTTGCTGTCGTGCTTTATCTACGTTCACAAAAGGTTCTCTTTGATTTGGATCGCCCATATGATCTCGATACTGATACTGACCACCAATGTATTTCACACCAGTAGAAAGAGCACGAGCGTACTGGTTAACTAAGGTTTGGAACGCATCCGTTACCTTGTAATAAGCTGTGTTATCAGAAAGTACATGATCAGGTAATTCCGCCCAGATATCTTTGATAAGCTGAGTCCGCTCTTTACCCCAAGCCAAAGGATCACTACTTAAGTCATATACATTTACATCCGGATCAAGGGCACCAAATCCCCGGGCATCTTCATCAGGACCATAAGCATGACCTGGAGTTGCTCCCTGACGAGCAAGTTCTTTTGCACGTTCATCACTTGGGGTATATCCATAGGAAATAACCCATAGATCATAAGAACCAACAGAAGGTGAATAATAATATCCCTGCTGCTCACCACTATGCGCTATATTAATACCTGGATATTCCATAACTGAACTTGCCAATCCATGCTCTTCCGTAAATTCTTTGTCGTGAAGACGATCAAATGGAGTATCCGCAGAAGAACGGAAGTTATGTCGCAAACCAAGAGTGTGACCTACCTCATGCATGGTTACTCTTTTCATGGCTTCATAGATATAATTCTCTGGAACTGCATCTCCAGCTTCAATTTCACCTCTGGCTATGAGAGCAGAACGAAGCAATGTTCCATGGGATGAAATCTCATCTACTAATGAAGCCATTTCACCTCCGTGCATAAGAATGTCATGTTCTTCTTCTGAAACTTCGAACATCTCATTAACAGCAGTTACCGGGCTTACATTACTTCGATAAAAATTCTTCCAGTTCTGAACCATGTTTGCTTCATAAAGCATATCCGCATCAAGGATTTCCCCGGTGCGAGGGTCAACTACGGATGGCCCGATAGCTCCATATCCGGACTGATCGGATACATTCCATCTTAAGGTTGCATAGCGAATATCCTCGGCATCAGCACCTTCAGGAAGTCGTTTAGCTACGATACCATTTCTGAAGCCAGCTGCTTCAAAAGCTCGCCGGAATTCCTCCACTCCTTCAATCATCACATCAACATACTCTTCAGGCACAGTATGATCGATATAATAGGTGATTGGCTTTACAGGATCACAGAGACCATCTGATCCGGCCGGACCATCGCATTCAAGACGCCACTTGTTGATATAGCGACGGAAGAACTCTGTTTCATCGTCTGTGAAATCCTTGTGTACCGTCATGAAATATCCCGTTCTCATATCCGCCATTCTGGGCTTCATAGGAACTTCAGGAAGTTCAACTAAACTATAGTGTACACCAACAGGGATATACCGTGGATCAGGCACCGTTCGAGGAGCTCCTCTTTCCTGGTTGTTAAAAGTGAGATTCACTTCAATATTTGTGTTCTTTGGGAATGATTTTACCTCAGACAGGTAGCTTTTATTTTTGTCCAAAGAAGCTCTTCCAGGAGTACCCGGTCTCGAAGAAACGGCATTCTGAATCCGATTACTTACCCGAGACATATCCGATACAAACCACGAATACACATCAATAAGCATTACGCCGTCATCATTTGTAGTCTCCACTTTAGCTGTTTGCATCACCGAATTTCCAAAGGTAAGTTCTACCGCTCTGGCTTGAGGCGTACCTTCTTCAGCTGTATAACGATGAGGTTTCTTAACCAGGAATACTTTCCCTTCATGCATTTCTAAAGCAACAAGAAGTCCTTCAAAAATATTGAGCATTGTACCTCCAAATACTCCTGAAGCACCGATTCCTTGTGAAATTTCGAAATTCATGAGGAAATCTTTGTTTAAATCCTCTTCTGTAATGGCCATATAGAGCTTGCCATCTTTCTTGTATAGATCAAAGAAACCTTCAAAGTGTTCGGCATCTTCTGTGAGTTCCGTAAACTTATCCTTTTCTCCGTCTTCGTCCGATTTATCTTTTTGAGCCCATAGGCTTCCAGGCGCTATCAGGAGAATTCCCAATAGCATGACCACTGCTTTTTTCATTCTAACTCCATTTGGTTAACCGATATCTACTACTTGGAATGTATTATCCTGAAGGTACTAAACCATCCCGAAATACAAACTTTCACAATTGTAAAACCGGGTAGTCATCCTGAACTTGTTTCAGGATCTGTAATGACTCTTATTTTGGCTACGGTCTTGTTTGGTCAACGCATCAACCTCTACAGATCCCGGATCAAGCCTGCCTATCGACAGACAGGTCCGGGATGACTTGTGAAAGAGAGCTAGATAACTTAGGAACACTTTATTCCAAGCTTTCATCAATAGTTATTTGAATCATGACAACATCCCCAATGAGCATATCCATAGAATCGAAGCTCAATCCTATTTCTTTTCGCGAGAGCTTTATTTGGTCTGAGATAAGTTGTTGATCCTTTTCAAAAAACTGGAATGCCAGCTCAGCATTCAGATCCTTTAGAATTAACAGGCCTGTTATCATTAACCCGCCTTCCACCTCATCTCCTGTTCCCTCAAATGTTATTTCAGGGTATTTCTCCACATCGAAGTAAGCATCAGTACGAAGAGTCTCATCTCTCTTAGTATTTTTTGTATTGATGGATGCGGAAACTACAGTCCCGGATATCATCCAGGAATCATCCTTTTTAACCAGGCTCCCGCTAAGCTCATCGAAGCTTCCTTTCACTGTAAGCACACTGAGATGCTTAATCTCAAACTCGATAGTAGTATTAGCAGGCGATAAAACTATTTCCTGGGCAAGCGAATGCCCGCCCAGGAATACACAGAGACTAAACCTACAAAGGAGCTTAGTCAGCCAACGCAAGCACATAAAACTCAATCACCACGTCATTGCCAATTATTTCAAATCCTGTGGGGAGCTTCATCTCCTCACCAACTCCGTAATCGAGCCTGTTTATGGTAAGGCTGCCAACTATACCAATAGATTGCTTCCTGGTTGGTAAATCCATCAATGGCCCAGTGATAGAAACCGGCATACTTACTTCCTTGGTAGTACCATGAAGAGTTAATGAACCTGTAGCCATTAATCCCTCTCCTTTTTCAACCAGCTTAGTTACTTCAAATATCATTTCCGGATGAGCTGCTACATTTAAAAAAGCATCACTCATTGCTGCTTCTTCACCATCCACATTATTGGCCACGTAGCTTCCCGTTTTAATAGTGATGATGGCCGAAGTATTCTCTAATGAGTTTGGGTTATAGCTAATGGCCCCCGACACATCATTGAACCTTCCGAAAACCGGAATTACCCCAAATCGCATTACTTTTGAAGTAACTGCGGTATGACCGGCATCCACTGTATAATTTTGACTATATGCTGAGCCAGGTATAAGTAGTGCAGGGAGTAATAGTATGAGTGATGTTTTTTTCATGATGATCTAGATTTTGAATTAATTGATACATCATGATCCCTACAACGGGGAGTAAAATCGTCAACCTTTATAATTCTTACCTACAAAAAGCAGTTATCGGAGGCTTCTTCGGTAAGCAAACGGGGTTGAATTGTTGAATTTCTTGAAGGCATTATTAAACGAGGTTTTATTATTAAAACCCGCAGAGAAGGCGATCTCAAGAAGTGTTAGTTTTTCCGATTCTTTCATTAATGATTTTGCCTCTTCCACCCGGTAGCTATTCACAAAATCATGGAAGTTCTGACCGTACTTTTCATTAATCACTCTCGAAATATGATGTGCAGGTATCTCCAATTCCTGGCTTAAATCAACAAGCTTTAACCCATTTTTTAAATAGGGTTTTTGGGAAATCATATACTCCTTTATTTGCTCCGCATACTTGTTGGCGTCTTCTTCTTTTAGCGAGGAAGTCTGGTACTTAGAACTGGACTCAACAATAGTGAAATTTGTTCCCATTAGTTTGTATGCGATGATATACATCAAAAAACTCATGGGCAGTACATAGATATAATCTAGGTGACGACGATATATCAGGGTAAGGAAAAAGATCACCAAAAAAATGGATGCCAAAACGAGAATACCTAACAAGGAGTAAATGGTAATCCTCAACCACCTAAGTTCGGATTCCTGGTAGGAGGAGTATACGTTCCCTAACTCTGACTCATATTTCCCAACCTTCCTCAAACTGATGACTAAATAAATAAACAGGTGAATGAATTGGGCTACGAATACTACCGAGTACACATATTGGATTGAGCTTATAGGCTCCCTGTTAAAACTGTCGAAAACGGTAAGCATACCATAATGAACCTGGCGAAAGCTGAAGAAGTCAGAAAAGAATAATGGCAGGATAAGCACAAAAAAGATGAATGGAATGAAATGAATAACATCCTCAAACTTCCTTTTCTTTTTCTTGGTGAGCGAATCGGTATACAAAAACAGCAAGGGCCCAATAATGAACCAGGAGCCCAATCTTGTCCCATAGAACAGCATACTATCAATAGTATAAGGCCACCGGATAGACAGGAATTCCAACTGAAGCCAAAGAAAAGCCAACACAATCCCTAATAAATACCATCGGGTGTTTGATTTGAACTCCTGCCTAATGAAGAAAAGGCTGAGTACTATAAGTCCTTGCAGAACCCCTACTACTATCAATGCCGACCATAAATCAAAACTTGCCAAAAGAAAGAATCCGGATTTGTGAATATGCTGGTCAATCTAGCAAATGAGGTTGGAATGGGAAACAATTTATAGGAAAGGTTTACACCATTTTGATATTGTTCAAAGAGTCAGAAGTCTTTATCTTTGGAGTCTTTCCAAAACGCACCCGTAGCTCAACTGGATAGAGTACCTGACTACGAATCAGGCGGTTACAAGTTCGAATCTTGTCGGGTGTACACATATCAAAACCCTGTTATAATTTAATTTATGGCAGGGTTTTTTATTACCAATAAACCACTATTTTCACGATTGTTATATAATTGTTATATAATTAACCTCCAGAGGAAGATTGTTAAATCTATATCTTCTATGTAAGCATTAGCTTTCATCAATTTCAAATGATGAAACAACTGCATTAGCTTGAGCACTAAAAAAAACCTCTACACCTCCACCAGATTGTCCAAAATTTGGTGTAGCTGTACCAATTAGTGTTGGTTGATCGTTTGTAACAATTTGATTGATGTATTTTGCAGGGTTAGAATTGGGTAGGGCATATCTTCCGACCGCTGAAAAACCTGATGGCACAAATTTCAAATCGTTAAAAGTACTAGCATAAGTTCCTGCAAGAAAGTTACCATTCGAATCAACTCTTCTATCTTTTCTGAAAGCACTAAATCTATAGAAGGATATCGCAGTTATATTTGTTGCCTCTTGTTCCTTGGATATGTGTAGAACCTGAGCTCGGTTTAACTTTAATTGTCTAAACGGATCACTTTGTATTCCATCAATTTTTAACATGAAATCAGAAAAAATGAGTTCCGGTTTAACAAGATGGGTGTAATCCTGGCTTCTTGGCATCTCCTTATTTACTAAATCACCATTCTTCAGAAATGGCTTTAAGTCAAAAATCAGTTCAGCGTTAAAAACGATAAACATCATTTGGTGATCAAGAATAATTTGATAGCCCATACCCGACTCAGGTAGCTGGAGCAATTTTTTAGCACTTTCATCACTAAGTCGAGCCATTATTATTCCTCAATCTTCATTAGTTTCCTATATATTTCTTCAACAACTAAGATTCTGCTTGGTAGCACAATGAGCTAAAGATCAATTGTCGAACTAACTTGGCTCTCTAAGTCAATGTTATACTCGTTATCCAAGTTCGACGACCCAGTTAATGTTACTAATAACTCATAGCTTCCTGATGTTAATCCAGGAATTATAATGGTGGGTTTAATGGTCAAATTATCAAAATTTTTAACCTGCTTTCCATTTTTATTAAGGATGATTGTTCCTGAATTGTATTCAGAGGGATCACTTAGGTTTACAATGATTTTTCGGTTAGGGGTGTCAAGCTGTAATTTTACTTGTTTTTGTTCCTGAATCAGTTTTTTGTATTCCTCGGATTTCGATTTTAGCAACGCATTTAACTCGGATTGACTGGTTTTAAATTCATTAATCCATGAATCTGTTTCAGTTTTAATTTCATTATCAACTCTATCCTTACATTCCAATATCAAATTTTTTAATGCAGCTTCGTCTCCGTTCGGTTCAGTACCATGAGACTGAAAATGATAATTAAGTTGAAACTCGCTATATAAACGTTCGATTTCTAGTTGAGTAGCAATGTACCTTAAATATCCGCTTGAAGCTCCTGTATACCTGTCCATAAGATTTATCCCCCCTGCTAATGCAAGTAATACATAACCCCAGGTAGCAAGTTTATCTACATGTAGAACTCCAAAAATGTACTCTTGAAAGGTTAGATTTTGAATGAATGGAATGATACCTGCAATTATGACAAGAAAGATTGCACCCCTTCTAGATAACTGTGAAGCAAACCGCTTTTTACGTGCATTGACCTGATACCATGCGATTTTTTCCTCTACGTAGTTACAGAAGTCATCATAGCTTTCATTTAATTTTTTATTTGTCGGTGGATTATTTTTACCTGTACTCATAATTAGTTCCTAGTTCCAAATTAATGCGACGAATTCTGGATGATCAATAAATGGATTTCTATTTTTTTGATATTCGTAATAAATTAGGTCGTTACGTCTTATTTCTTCTGAGCTTACGGGATCTAAAATATGCCATTGAAGTAGCACACTTAATAAACCGTGGTATGGATCCTTACTCCCTTTTTCTAGTAAGCGATTAATTAATTCCAAATCTGGCTCATCTCCTACACCTTCATAACGAGTAGCCATGTAAAATAAAATCCTTGCCACATCTCCTTTTACTTCATCCCTTGGTTCCCACGCCCAATTAGAACTACAAGTTCGAGATTCGCTTATACCGGTATAATTCCCTTTGGTGTCCTCATAAGGAGTATCGCATAGTTGAAACAATCGATTGTTACGTGCTGAATTTGTAGAAACATCAGCCGCTCTGAGATGATGTAAATCTGTTCCAGCACCTTTTGTTGTTCCAAAATCGCCTTTAGACTTTGCCCAAACATGTTCTCGATTCCATCCGCGACCCGAATCATACTGTCTTCTTGCATTCATAGAATAGCCTGAATATATCCCAATCACATGGTTAGGATTACATGGATCCTGATCAAGAATCTCCAAAATTGAATATGAAGCTCGATAACTAAACTCCGTATGATCCTTTATGATTTCATTAAGTACTTCTTTGAGTTCAACCCCAGATTTTCCCATAGCGTCGCTATAGTAGTTTTCTGGAATTTGAGCAAAAACAGTAAGTGGCAAAAAAAAAGCAGCCAGAATAAAATTTCGAAGCATTTTTTATTTTTGTAAGCTAAATATTGATATATATTTAATAATATTAAATAAAAATTTAAAGCTTTTAAATCTTAAACCCTGCTACAATATTGATGCTAAGCCTTTGAAGCATACTATTACTCGTTTCTTCCCCGAAAATATCTTGGAAGATAAAATTTATGCCACCGACAATTTTTGAAGTAGCATCTTTATCAGTAATATAGATTCCAGCACCAGCATTACTGATATACTTATTATCCTCTATAGATTTCCCTCTATAGTGTCCAGCAAACAAGATCCGCTCATCAAGACTTTTAGGTAAAATTGCGGCGTCCATATTAAAATTAAATACTTCACGAGAATTAATATATAATTCCTGTAGGATTCCTTTCAGTGAACTCGTACTTGTAATTGTCTGAGTAGCTGTGTTTTCAAGAACATTGGTCACAGTGAATTCACTCTGATTCAATTCGTTTGCATTGTCTCCTACTTCATAGGAAGCGCTCGCTCCAAAGAAAAAATTATGCCAACTATCATCGCTCGTCTTTATATATCCTACTCGGTTATATGCGATCTCTAACGAATATCCCAAGGTCTTCTCATTGAGGGCTCCCATTGCAAAATTGGAAGTATCTATTAATGAGACTGATTCCGCATTTATCCCTCCAGAAAAAACAAAATAATCGAAGTTGGAGATACTTCTTTCATTTTTTCCATAAGCTGTATATGAAAATTTGATTTCTCCGGTTGGGTCAAGTTCACCATCATCGAACAAATTACTTACCCCTGTATTTGCAATTGCGTTAAGCGTTATTCCAAACTTATCTGGAAACTTTCTTTTATGATGTACTCTGTAGACTCGTGTGCCGCCGGCACTATACGTATTCCCTTGTTCGGTTGTCACTGTTTGTCCTGGCTGAAGTACAATCGATTCCCATTTGTCAGGTAGCAACAATACATTGTATTTATCTAAATTTTCATTTTCCATGATTGTGAAATGGTCGAAGTAAGTAGTTTGTTCTTCGACATGAAATGATTTGAAAAAATCAAACTTTATTGACTGCTGCCCTGAATTAACAATAAGGGAATTATTATTCACCTTAAATGCGCTTTGTCCCTCAGAATCCTCAAACATACTATTCTGTGCTAAAACAGGAGTATATAAAGCCCCTAATAAAAAATACACTAACCACTTCTTCATAATTACTCCGCACTACAATTACCATTAACAATTGCTCCATTCGGTACGCTTTGATTAGTATAACCCGAGTCTTTCTCAACCTGCTTGTTTACTCGAGTATTATCAATTGTAAAATCAAATTTTACCCTACCGATTGCTGATATCGTAATACGATAATCGAGCTTATCAGCTACATTTATGTTATTAATTGTACCTTCCCATTTAGTGCTGGATACTGCTCTCATACTCACAACATTGATGTACTCAAGTACACAGGAAACATTATGTAACTCTGCTTTTCCTTCTACCGTAACTTTATAAGATTGCTGTGCCATTACTCTATTTTTAATTTTTTGGGTACAGCTCTCCCCCATTTTTCTTGTTAGACCGTTCCCAAAACAATTCCTTACAAAAAAAGATTTTTTTAATTTTCCCACACTGCATAATCATGTATTTGTTATTACTCATTTAACAACAATGAGTAATAAATTTTTGCTTCGCTAATAGTTAAGTTTGCTCAAATTATGATCATACGTTTACAAGCTCGAATCTTATCATGTATCCGATTATGATACTATTACTATAAAAACTACCCTTTCTACCAATATTTAAGATTAATCTCTATATGCCTTACGGCTTCCACTCTGTTTTTTTTAAATAATTTGTAAGGAATTGTTTTGGGAACGGTCTAACTCTCCAATAGGGGTTTTATTTACGCTTCTTTAGCTCCTGCCTAAACACGTGTTGTCCGATTTTATCTATTCATTCATGGAAGTGATTTGCCTTGAGACTGAAGCCTTCTATAAGCTGATCGATGAAGTGATTGATCGGTTGGAAGCCAGAAAGCCCAATACGCCCAATAAATGGATTGGGACGATGGAGGCTATGGAGATGCTCAAAGTTACGTCAAAAACCACGCTGCAAAAATATCGAGATCAAGGCGATATCCGTTTTACCCAACCTAGCAGAAAGATCATTCTCTACGACAGGGACTCCATTAAAGAATTTCTTGAGCGCAACTCCAAAGACACATATTGATCAGACATGGATATTAAAGAACAAGAAATTACCGAACCCAGCGCAGATTATACCAGGAATTTTAACCGGGGCTATGATCTGCAACGCCTGTCTCCCCCTCTGCTCAAAGTGATCAATGAGATTGATCTTGCACCCGAAATAAAAGAGGCGATCAATGCCGGGGCAAAAGAATACCGTGAAGGTGAAATGGACATGACCAGGTCAACGGTCTCACCCGATATCTGGAAAGAAATAAAGAAGTCGATAGATGATCCGGGCATAGACACGGATAAAGATAAAGACCACGATAAAGACAGAGGATAGCATTCAACTTGATGATCCCATATTGACCTTTAAAAACGACGGTGATGTCCTTGCTGATCAATGGACATTGCGTAATGCAGTGGAAGGCTTGCAAATCTTCGGCGGTATTGGATCGGGTAAAACGTCTGGGTCTGGCGCAACGGTTGCACAAAAATATCTCAAGCTTGGCTTTGGCGGTTTGGTGCTCACTGTAAAGACAGATGAAAAAAATCTCTGGGTGGATTATTGCACACAAACGGGCAGGCTTGATGACCTGTGCATTATTGAACCGGGTGGAGAGTATAGGTTCGATTTTCTGGATTATGAATACAACCGAAAAGGGGAAGGTGCAGGACTAACGGACAATATTGTCAACGTGCTTAAAACGGTGATCAATGCATCCGACATGGACGGATCGGGACGAACAAATGAAGCCTTTTGGGAAGATGCGATGGATATGCTCTTGTTCAATACTGTTGATCTTTGCGCTCTTGCTCATCAGAAGCTGAACATTGATAGTCTTTATGAGATCGTTCATTCCTTACCCAAAACCTCTTCCCTTGTTGAGTTTCCCAAAGAGGATGCACGTACAGCTTTTGCTCAATATCTGTATGAAGCACAAATGGCCATTGGAGTACGTGTAGAACAGCGCCGGAAAAACGCACTGAAAAAAGATCCTTATTCCACTTATAAAATAGATGCTGATCCTGAAGTTATCCTTTATAAAAAAGTAGAGCAGTATTTCCTACATGACTTTCCAGGATTGAGTGACCGCACACGTTCAGTGATTGAACATTCTTTTTTGGGACTATTGTTCAGGTTAACCCGTGAACCGGTGAAGTCATTGCTTTGTTCGGCCTCTTCTACCCTCTCGCCGGACGATAGTTTGAAGGGTAAAATTATCCTGATCAATTTGCCCGTCAAACTCTATGACAAGGTGGGCCGGGATGCTCAAATCCTGTTCAAATATATTTGGCAACGGGCGATGGAACGGCGCTTGCCCATGAAGGATATGAAACCGGTTTTTCTCTGGGCGGATGAAGCACAAAATTTTATACATGAGCATGATACTGATTACCAGGCCACAGCGCGCAGCTCCAGAGTGTGTACGGTTTATCTCACTCAAAACCTACCCAACTACTTTTCTCATATGGGGGGACGACACAGCGAACACCGCGTGAAAAGTTTCATGGGAACAATGGGGACTAAAATCTTTCATGCCAATGCAGATATGGACACCAATACATACGCGGCTGAACTCATCGGTAAACAAGTGCAATGGCAAGCATCAGAGAACATGCAAATTGCAGGTAATATGAGCATGTCAGAAGGTCGAAATGAGACACGAGATTTTATCATCCAGCCTGAACAATTCACGATGATGCGCACAGGTGGAAGAGTTCATGACCAGATTGTTGATGCACGCATTCATCGGCAAGGCACACCCTGGTTTTCAACGGGCCGGGCTGACAGAAAAATTTCATTCAAACAATCATAATTAAACGTTCAAAAAATGGGTTACGTCACACAACAAAAGAGTTACTTTCGTGCTGTTTATGGGCGCGGCACTTTTAAATATTTTCTGACACTGTGCTTTCTAGCTATTTGCTCACCCTTCAGAATTATCCTGGAAGTCTTTATCAGACGACATATGGGCGAACGCTATTTTAGCGGTTGGTACTGCCTGGTTTGGTCAATCATTTTTGTCGGTCTTGGTGGGTATAGCCTGAGTGAACGCGCTCAATATGTTGTGCCAGACTACCTCTATAACAGCCTTGTCTCAATCGGCATTTTTGGCGTTTTATTTTTTGGCTTTTCCATCTGGCGTTGGATCGAATCCTATCATAATCCGTCAACGGTTAGCTTTGATAAGTTCTCAAAATCGAGCGGTGATCCCATTGGTGTTTTTAATAAAATGCTAGATAAAGGCACCAGTCCTCGAGTCATAGAAATCTGGTTAGAGCCTCTCCTGTTTTTTGTGATTGGTGGTGTATTCTGTCTCGTGCCAGGCACCTTTATTCTCGGTGCTTTTCTGGTCTTTTGCTCGATGATGTATTCACTCTTTTACAGAGCCAACTATAGCCTGTCTCGCGATTATATACTGGACATCATTGATGATAAATTATCCGCCACTTTACTTAAAGACTATGTCAAGAAAGGATTATCCAGTGGTCAAGACAGAGGCTTTCAAATGCGTGCGCCGGTGTCGAGTGATGAGAAGTATAATAGCTATTTGAGCAACCTGATTTTGAAGGCTGATCCGACGGGTGAACCAACATCAATCGCCGAATAAAAACGCAGTGCGTTAATCCTTAAAAAATGAACCAAAGCTGTGCTTAGGGAAGATGTCTGATAAAAGCGCGCACTGCACGAATGGAGCACCGCCGAGGCAAATATTTCACTGCCATTGAGTGCTTTCACCCCAAATATGATGTGCGTTTCAACCTCAAAATTCACACGAAATAATCATGCGCCACACAACAAGGTAATGACATGATACGAATGAGGCCAAGCCAAACAGCAGAGCGAGCAAAAAGCTACTTTGATGAATCTCTGTCCAAGGCAGATTACTATATCAATGATCAGGAATTGAACGGACGATTTCATGGGAAATTGGCTGAGCGGTTGGGCTTGCGCAATGATATTGTTGAGCGTGATGTGTTTCATAAATTGTGCGATAATATCAATCCCAATACGGGCGAAAACCTGACCCCGCGAACGGTGGAGAATCGCCGTGTGGGCTATGACATTTCTTTCCATTGCCCCAAGTCTGTATCGATCCTTCATGCCTTGAGCGATGACGATAAAATCCTGGACGCTTTCAAGGAAGCGGTGCATGAAACCATGTTAGAAATGGAAACAGAGATGCAAACCCGTGTGCGTATTTCCGGACAAAATCATGACCGTGATACGGGTGAATTACTATGGGCTGATTTTGTTCATCAAACAGCAAGGCCAGTGGATGGTCACCCTCCTGACCCGCATCTTCATTGTCACTGTTATACCTTCAATGCGACATGGGATGAACAAGAGCAGCGCGTCAAAGCGGGACAGTTTCATGACATCTATAAGGATCAGCCCTGGTATGAGGCGCGGTTTCATAAACGCCTTGCAGATAAGATTTCCGAGCTTGGGTATGAGATACGCAAAACAGATAGAAACTTTGAAGTGGCGATGATCCCCCAACGTGCGATTGATCACTTTTCCAAACGTACTAATGAGATTGGACAAGTGGCTGAAGAGCGGGGTATCACAGACCCTAAAGAACTGGATCAATTGGGTGCACGAACCCGAAGTAAAAAGCAGTCATCCATGAGTATGAATGAGTTGCAATCAGCTTGGAAAAAGCAACTCAAACTGGAAGGCATTGATGAAAGAACAAAGGGCGAAGAACGTACACTCTTGCGATCCAGTAATCCGAAAGAAAGTATTAATCACGCGTTGGAACATGCCTTTGCAACCCGGTCTGTGGAGTATGAGCGCAAAGTTGTCGCACAGAGCTATTTACATGCGATTGATACGGCGACAATCACTCTGGATCAATTGGATATGGCGTTTAAAAATGATGAACGTATTCACTTCGTACCCGATGGGAAAGAGACCTTATGCACAACCATTCCTATCCAGCAGGAAGAACGGCGCATGGTGCAATTGGCCAAGGCGATGCGGTCAAACTCTGTGCCTTTGGTTTATTCGGATGATCCGGAGAAAATTGAGCATTTGAATGAAGAGCAACAGGTGGCTGTGCGTCACATGCTTAAATCGAACGATCAATTATTGATGGTGCGTGGTGGTGCCGGGACGGGAAAAACCACCATGATGAAAACAGCCGTTGAGCATATAGAAAGTACAGGTAAATGTGTCTATGCTTTCGCTCCAACCGCCGATGCCTCAAGAGGCGTGCTCAGGGAGGAAGGGTTTGAAACGGCTGAGACTGTCGCACGGCTTTTAAGTGATCAGGATATGCAAGCCAATATTGCGGGGCAAGTGATGTGGGTGGATGAAGCAGGTATGCTCTCCACAAAAGAGATGGCGGATATTTTGGAGTTGGGTAAACAACTCAATGCCAAAGTGCTTCTAACAGGCGATACCCAACAACACACATCTGTACAACGCGGTGATGCGATGCGGATATTACAACGGGTGGCGGGGATACCGATCCCAAGCACTAATCGTATTTACCGTCAAAAGAGTAAAGAGTACCGTGAAGCAGTGGAAGCCATCAACGATGGCCATATTGCCAGTGGCTTTGAAAAGCTGGATAGTATGGGCGCTATTGAAGAGGTGGAAAGCGATGAGGTGGTTGATCGTATCGCTGAAGATTACATCAAAGCCATTCAAAAGAAACGTTCAACTTTGGTGATCTCACCAACCAATATGCAAGCCCAGGCAGTGACAGATCGCATCCGTGAAGCCTTAAAACAGGAAAGCGTTATTGGTAAAAATGAGAGAACCGTATTGCGGTATAAGAACCTGCATTTTTCGGATGCAAAGAAAAAAGACTGGCGCAATTACAAAAAAGGTCAGGTGATCCAGCTCCACCAAAATATGAAAGGCCTGAAACGTGGGGCATGCCTTACGGTGGAATCTTCAAATAATGGAACCGTAAGCGTGCACCACAACGGTCAATCTTATAAACTGGATTTAAAGCAGGTGAAGAGGTTTGGTGTGTATCAATCCTTGGATATGAAACTCTCGAAAGGTGATACGATCCGGATCACCAAAAACAGCTTTGATCTGAATAAGAAAAGGCTGGATAATGGAAAAGTCTTTGATGTGGTGGGTTTTGATCCATCGGGGGTTATAAAGCTCAGAGCTTCAGGCAAAAAGCGCGGTGTGGTGTATGAGGTTTCTTCAAAGCATGGCAATATCAATCATGCCTATTGTATGACATCGTATGCCTCGCAAGGCAAAACCTATAACCAGGTCTTGATTGCACAACCTGCTACTACATTTCCGGCATCCGACATGAAGCAATTCTATGTATCGGTTTCGAGGGGGCGCGAAGCGGTAAAGATCTACACCGATGACAAAGACCATCTTTTACAGACTGTTCAGGATGCTGGTGATCGCATGAGTGTCCATGAACTGGATGCATTGGAGCGGGTTCAATCAAGACGCATGAACACAGACAGAACGCAACACTTTACCCAAAATAAGGATGATTATGAGCCAGATATCTAAAGATATAATAGATGAACTAAACGGGCACCGTGGTACATCAAAGAATGAGGAATGCTATACAACAGGAAAAACCAAGACAATCAATTTTGTCAAGGCTGACGGATCAAAACAGATGTTTCCGTATTCACAACTCATCACCGCTTGGACAGAACACACCGATGAGGAAAACGTGATCAAGATATTTTATTCAACACATCTAGTGACATTTAAAGGCTATAATCTTGATACCATTTATGAAGCAATTGATAAACAAAACCTAAAATCCCTCACCGCCCAGGATGATCGCTATTTCAACTTATCGAATGAGAAAAAGGTATTTGTTAAGGGAATTGAGATTGAGTGGAAGAAAGCTACTCAACAGGCTTTTTCAAAAAAATGAAACACAAATCTTTGCACAAAAATACCCAGCTTTCTGTTCTTTAGAGAACTCAATTGAGAATGAGATAAAGAAACAATTCTATATTTGAAAGAGACTGTTACTTTATTCATATTTATACATAAATCTAGCAACTAAAATAAAATTAATTGTTTGATACTACCCACCCACAATGAATAAGAAGAAGATTAAAATAGGTTCATTCTTAGTAGCTATCATAATTGGTATTATTGTGAATATTATGACTGGCTGGGTAACAATAGCTGGCGATTGGTTATGGTCTAGGATATTAGAGATTATAATTTTTCAAAGATTCACTGCTAAACTCGTAGCGTTAGCAATATTTGCCATTTCGCTTTGGTGGTTAATTAAAAATAAGCTAACCACCAAAGAGGGTGTTGAAAGTGAAGACCCTCCTGAAGAACACGATGTATCTCTATTAAACATACTAAAACCTATTATAGCCATAGCATTAATTGCTGTTTCAGGAATCTTTTTACTCATGGGTGGAGGACCTTCTGCAATTAACCAAACAAAAAACATTGGAATAATCTACAATTCGGATAATGTTGATGAGAATAACTTTGTTTCAGAAATAACAACTCGATTTGTAGAGTTGATCTCTAAACATGGAACATCAATTAGCTTAGATTTTCATAACCTAAGAGGTCAAAGTAATCCAGCACTAAGCATTGACGAATTTACTAAGGAAAAGAATATTCGATATTTAATATTTAGTTCCGCGCCGGACAATGTTAACATTGAAGATGTCCTAAGTAGAGGGGAAAAAAAATATATTTCAGTTAATACATCTCCGTTTGAATTAACTGATAATCAGAAATCAGAATTAATATCGGTACATATAAGCGCACGTCAAGAGGTTGCTTCATTTGTAGAATTCCTTGTAAGTAAAAAAGCTAGAACCGTTTTACTTATTCATCCGGCAATTTCCACGATGAGTGAATTCGAAAAAAACTTTTACCAATCTTTCCGGGCTCAAACTGCACCACATTTTATTGAAGTAAGGGAGATTGCAGACAACCAACTTGCAAAACTTGATGATGCTATTGATCTAAACAATAACAATAGTATCGTCATGCTGGGAGATCAAAATGTTTACCTTCGACTAAAAGATCAACTTGATTCAGATGTTGATTACGATCTTCTTATCTCAAACTACTCTATCAATAATGCTTCACTAACGTTATTCTCAAAGGAAAATATATTTACTTCATTGCCCTGGCCTAAATCATCAAATGAATACTTACCAATAAATAAGCATTTAGTTATCGCGGCAGTTGAGTCTATAATAGAATTGGATGTAGAGACAACAGATGAAGACGGTAAAAAAATTCGGGTACATAGCTTGAGAGAAAAAATGTTTGAACAATACGATTTAATGCAGTTAGCATTAACACAAGAATATTTTGGCAAAACTGAGTTGGTTGAGACAAGCTATCCCAACTTTGTTATTTATAATCTCAAAACAAAGAATATTATTTATGATTAAGAAGAATTTTATTCTGTTTACAATCATGATAGTTTTTTGCTTGGGCTACATACCAGCGCTCAATGATTTTGCATCAAATAAATATGTTTTAGGAATTCCATATTTCCCTCTTCTGATTATTATACAAACATTATTGATAATGATATTACTATATATAAAATCAAATAAAGAAGTTGAATATGAGAACTGATTTACTTGTCGCAGCTGGGCTTTTGATTATCTTATTTATTTGGGTAGGTTGGTCTGTTTATAAAAGTCAAGGCGGGTTTTTCTCTAGAGATCCAAGAAGATATTTCTTATGGGATCAATCAGCGGGAAGTCTGTGGGTGGGTTTTTCCTATGCTGCTTCTATGGTTAGTGCATCTGTTTTTATCCCATTTCCTGCACTCTTTTACACTCATGGTATTGGGGGATGGTTGTATATATGCTTACCAGTAATTGCAGGAACATCCACATTAATTTGGTTTGGTCCAAAATATCGTGATTTGGCAATAGGATATGGGAAAGATGTGTATTCACCATACGAAGTAATTGGATACTCCTATAATTCTAAAACGCTTGGGGGAGTTCTTTTTTTACTGACAGGAATTTTTGTAATACCTCTTATCTCAATGCAGATAGTTGGATTTGGACGTCTAATGGAAGGTATGTTTGAGTTCGACTATCACTTATCAGTCTTAACATTAATCAGTATTTTTATTGTTTACACTATTTTTGCTGGAATGGAAGGAGATGTAAAAACTGACCTTTTTCAAGCTATTTTTATGCTAATAGGGTTACTTTTTTTGGCCGGTTATTCTCTTTACTTAATCCAAGATCCTATCGAAAGCTTTACCAGTCCTATGCTAACTGATCATTTAAAATTACCAGGACCTGAAGGTTTTTTTGAAACACCTACATTAATTTCAATTGCGCTAATTATGTTTGCGTTGCCTATTGTTAATGGGCATTACCTAATGCGATTCCTTATTGCGAAGAATAACAAAGCAATGGTAAGAAGCACTAAAACTGCTGCTGGTATAATTCTTTCATTTTATGTTTTAACCGCTTTTATCGGTATTTCAGGATTTATTAATACACCAGGACTAGCATCGGGAGATCAACTTACAGGAAGGTTACTCGAATCTGTAACTCAAATTACTATTGGAATAATTCCGTTAGGTGCAATTATTGCTGGCACTATACTCTTTTCATCTGTTTCTGCCTCCCTATCAAGTGTTGATAGTCAATTCTTATCTCTCGGAGCAAGCGCTTCAAGAGATATATTTAAAAACTTTTTTGGATATCAATTATCCAGCTCTCAGGAGATGATTGTGGCTCGAATAATCATGATTGTGATAGGGTTTGCCGCAATAATTATGGCACTAGATCCTCCCCCTCTTGTAATTGAGTTGGGAATACTTGCTGCATCAGGAGTCTTTATCCTTTTACCGACAATTCTTGGGGGTGTATTTTTCCCAAAAAAATTCACATCAAAAACACCTTTCATAAGCATTCTCCTAGGTGCTTTATCATTTGTTTTAGTCTATTACTTTTATGGTTCAGATGGGCTTTTTGGTTGGAACCCAGGAGTTATCGGAGCAATATTTTCAACTTTGGGATTCGTAGTATCTGGGTACTTAATAAGTGACAAGCAGTCACAATAAGCGAAACAAGCAACATAGATACGTGGTGAAGTCTTTGTGAACCTTCCTTTCAAAGAGAAAGAGAGCGCCTAAGCGCTCTCCTCGATAGTTTCATCTTCATTATACATTAGTGGTTCAGACGCTGTTTCTGGTTCATCTTCGACTTCTCGAACAACCAGTTTTGTTTCTAAGCCCAGTATATGAAGGTTTTGACTTAAGCCTTTTTGATCTTTATGCGTCCACGCTACGCCGACTTGACGCCACTTAGCATATTTTCCTTCTCCTATAATGGCAAAGACTTTATGTGTCGGTTTTTTTGTTTGATCTACTGATTTCATAAGTAACTCCTTTTCATCTATTGGTTTCGAAATCGAGAAATGACCAATCCAAAGACAAGCGAGCTCCAGTCATGAGCCACACGTTTAAGCGGGCCAGCGTATTGACTGGTGAGCGATTTGGATAAATTGACCGATCCGAGAAACCAATATGAAAAGGTCTAATTGAAATCATGAGTACAAAAAACGCACAAACATGCTGACTATGACCATTTTGGGGGTATAAATTCATTGAAGCTCAATCATAAATCTTTATTGACAAGAAAGTCATTGTATATCATTATGAAGAGGTGAAATGATCAATTCAAAAGTTGCGAATTGACCACTCAATTTCATGATTAGCTAGAATTCCCTGTTTTGACAGGGAATTCTTTTCTTACCACATACTTCCAGTTTTCATCAAACAATCTTTATCTGTATTCTCCATGATAAATAAGGTTTTAGCTTAAGGAGTCATTATGCTCAAAAAAAGACCCAGCCTGAAAAGGCTGGGTAAGTTGTATAGAGGGGAGATAAACTTGAATATGCACACCAGATGGTGATTACCATAGAAATTTCCCAATAAGCTGCGCAACAAATGCTAGAAGTATTGTAATCAAAAGTTTATAAACTCCAGATAACGATTTATGCAGTTATTTACTAAATCGGGCTTCTACTTCATTTAATGATTGAGTAATCTTAAAATCAAGAAGATACTCTTTCATAAGATCGCAGTTATCGATCAGAGCTTGTTTTTGCTCTTTGGTAAAACCTGCATCCTTTAGGATGTGTTTTAATGCCTTCATTCATTCTGCCTTTCATGAACGTTGGTGAATGAAGTGGCACATTATCTACTCATATAATATCACTCTACGCACAAGGAAACAGAGTGTGTGCGTCGAAAAGAAGTTCACAAAGAATCAAGCTTGTGCTAATCTGCTAGCCGAAATGCTAGCCCATGGGATTTATTTGGCATATATAAAATACTGTTGGAAGCTAAACCATTGAAGATGCTGGCGCGCCCGGGAAGATTCGAACTCCCAACCTCCTGATCCGTAGGCTTCCATAATGTGCGTTTAATGCACCTTAAAGATATCTTATGAATGCCAATAGCCCGCATAGATGCTGGCTTTCTTAAACACAACAGAAAGGCAAGAGAATGCATAAGATTGCAGAAAGATACAGTGAATTTGCTAGCCCAAATGCTAGCCCAGACAGAAACAAAATTCACTTTACAGACAAGAGCGTAAAACATCTAAAACCAAAAGAAAAGAGAGAAATTTATTGGTTTGAAGGAATGATCGGATTTGGAGTTCGGGTCACGCCCAAGGGAACTAAGAGCTTCGTTTATACCTATCGATTTGACGGTATCCAGAAAATGATGACGATTGGGCGTTATCCTAAACTCAGTTTAGCTAAAGCAAGAGAGGAATATTCTATTTCTGCCTCTAAATATGAACTCGGAGAAGACCCTGCTGAAAGCAAAGTGCTTGCTAACATCCGAGAAAGAGAAACTCCAACTGTCAAAGAGCTTATATCCCAATATTTGGAATATTGCATATCGAAAAGGAAAAAGACTTGGAAGGAAGATCAGCGTGTCTTTGAAAAAGATGTTATTCCTGTTATTGGTCATATAAGAATTAACAAAGTCACTAAACGGCACATTCGATTTATTCTTAGTGACATTTTGAATAGAGGTTCTCCAGGTATGCATGATCATACACTGGTTTATCTCCGACATCTATTCAATGTTGCCGAGGAATGGGACTACATACTTTCTAATCCATGCAAAGGCATAAAGAAGATCAAACCCCGCCAGTCAAGACAACGTGTTTTGAGCACCAAAGAGATCTGGAAGTTTTGGCATGGCTTAGATCAATGCGACCTTATTCCAATAGTCAAGCTGGCTTTAAAGTTCACTTTGTGCACCTATACTCGTTCAGGAGAAACAATCAACGCTATGTGGGATCATTTTGATCCAGATAGTGCTCTTTGGACCATCCCTGAATCAATGACGAAAAATAAGCAAGAGCACCGCATACCCCTTAATGGTCCGGCCAAAAATATTCTGAAAGAAATCTTTCCTATCACTGGCGCTTCTGATTATGTATTTGGTTCGACAAGACACACAAAGAGCAAAGACATTGTATTAACTGATTTAAAACCTCTCACAAAATGTGCATTGAGCCAAGGCTTACGATTGAATAGAAAAAGATATATCGGCATCGAAAAACGTTTTACACCCCACGATTTAAGGCGAACGGCTGCAACCATCACTGTTGCTTTGGGATGCCCTGTCGATTGGGCTGAACGATTACTCAACCATACGAAAGGTACTCTTATCCAAGTTTACAACCGTTATTCTTATGACCTAGAAATGCGTACTGGTTCAGATATTCTAGGGTACGCACTTGAGCGTATTATCTCATGTAAGACTGAGAGCGAAGTTCCATCACTAGAAATATTAAGGAAAGAAATAAATGCCAAAGGGTTATTGTATAAGCACTTTTCTTTTATAAAACCCTCTAAACCCATTTTGAACAAATTTGAAGTCAACATTACGGACAGTATCACTGATCAGTTCATCACAAAATGGGAGGCAATAATAACATAAACGATCTATAAAACGACTTCAAATGGAAGCATGGGAAATAAAGAAACGTCTTCAAATTAAATACGAACAGTAATTTATACTAAAGGATCGAACTTTACCCCCCTTATAGTCTTTGTAAGGAACTATTCTTTACGAATATCTATAGACTTTAGAATGATTTTCAAAAGTAAACCTTGGGTTTACAAAGAACCTTTTTTTTAAAATTGAATTATAGAGATTTAAAGAACATCTAAACATCTTAAATTAATGTATTAGCTGCCCGAATGTTCCCGAATGTTCCCGAATGTTCCCGAATGTTCCCGAATGTTCCCGAAACTATGAATTAATAATATAAAACCTATCTTTTGTTGTACCTATAGCTTTTAAAAGATCTTTTTTTACAAGCTTTCGAAAATCACCTCTAATGGTACTTGAATCAACATCGGGATAAAATTCATGCAAGTCACTAGTACGGATTCTTCCTTCTTTAGCAAGTTCAAGTGCTTTTAATTGCCTTTCATTTAGCTCTTCTGTAATTGCTGAAACAGTTGATGCTTTCTTTTGATTAAAAGTAAGAACAAATGTATCACCTCTATCATCAAGCATAGGTTCTGGCAAACCAGCCTTCTCTAAATGATTCTGAATACGAGAAATACCCGTACCAAACGCTTCAATAAGTCCAGCACGGTAAAATATGTCAGCTAAAAGCCTATTACGCTGTATTGAAGAATGAGTGTCAAGTAATCGGTCTACACTTAAACCCTCAGGCAATCCACCAGGGCTGAATATTATAAGACGATCTGGAAAAAGCTTGATCTGCACCTCAGCTCCTCTGCGATGATAATCTCTATGTAAAACAGCATTCATGAGGCCTTCACGAAAAGCGGGTAATGGATATTCCCAATTATCTTTTCGTTCAAACCCTTCGGCTGAAATCTCATACCCACGTATCATGTGGTTTTTTATGATTTCTTCTGCTCGTCTTGTCTGTTGAAACAAATGACCTTCAATCATTTTGTCGTCAAGAACTTCATCATCAAAAGCAAATAGACCGACTCTTACTTTCGCATAGGGAAACAAAAGCTGAGGGGTTTTCCCAAAAAGAAGTACTGCAGCATTAGTTAAACCATTTTCATTCAGCAAACCTGTTTGCATGAGTATCGTATCTGGATCATTAGGGTCTACTTCTAAATTAATTCTGCCTTTATCTTGCCCTGTTAAAACAAATCGCTTGATCTCAGCAACATCCAGATCATCAATTGTAATGCCTTTTGCAATTTGGGCATCCCAAGGAATTTCAGCTAACATTCTATATTTAAGTTGATCTTCACTCATTTCTTGGGTTGTATTACCAACCCTAATATAAAATCGCCCTCTCAGCTGAACAGGACTTTGGGCTTTGGCGACCTCGATCTCCAAAAATTCTCGACCGTCCCATGTATGAGTTACAATATTTGGTTGAATATTTAGCCCTGCAGTAATTTGGTTTACAATATTCTGTTGTTGCCTATCTGTAAGTGGGGCGTCTAAAACTTCTCCATTATCCCTCACAGGTATAAATAAAGAACCACCATCGGTGTTTAGAAAAGCGCAGAGTGTTTTCAGACATCGATCATTAAATGCCTCTTTGCGTTCTACCTTTTGACTTTCTTCTATCTTGGACGGATCAAAATTAGCCATTCTATATTCCTTGAGTTGGATATCATAGTAAGACAATAAGAATGAAAATAACAGAGTTTAGGTAGCAGAGTACTTTATATAATCAAAATAGTCCTCACTATTAGGTTTTGAATGACGATTATAACTCATTCTCAATATCAGTTTGATTGATCCATTCCATTAAATCATTGATCCGATAGGCCTTCCTTCTTCCTGAGGAAGTGATTTCAATGGGAGTAGGGAACTTGCCTTTTCTTCTCTCGCGATACTGTGTTGTTTTATCCAGGGTAGTGATTGTCTCAGCAGCTTCAATGGAAACAAACCCATTCATCTTGATCATTAACTCTGCAATGATGGCTGCTTCAGTCTCTGCTTGCCCAAGAATAAGGGGGTGTTCCTGATTATTGTATCTTTCATTCATCATATAATTGTCCTTTCCTATGAATGGGCTTACAGGAATATCCGAACAGTGCAAAACACTCTACGCACAATCATTATTGTTGAATTTCAAGTGCTTACGCTCGTATGTAATAGGCTGAGAATACTATTTTTGGTTATGTAAAATATAAACCATCGTGTATTGTGCGTAGTCATTACCGGTAAGGTGATATTTAGTACATAAGTCGTCAACAACATAACCAAGGAGTACAATGATGACATATATCGACTATAAACTGAAAACCCGTGATGATTTTCTTAAAGGACCCGTTGCACAGCTTGTGCATCTACGCCATAAAAGAAACCTTACTCAAGAAGAGTTGAATTATCGTTTGGGAGTAGCTGATCGTTTAGTCAGTAAATGGGAATGCGGAACTAGAACCCCAAACACATTTAACCTTCATTGTTGGGTGGATGCTCTTGATGGAAAGCTGATCGTAATTGAAAACCGAAATAGACCGCCAAAAACAGAAGAAGGTAAGTTTGGAGTATTACGTGGTGATACTGTTCAGTATTACTCTCCTATCAATGACAATTCGAAACCTCGAAAAGCTGCCTAGTGTTTTCATAAATTGCGATAAGAGGGTGCTAGGGATTTTCCAAACCCTCTTATCAGCGCATCGGAAAACATCACTAACGAGGGCAAGGTCAATGTCCAAGGAGGGGGATCACCCATTTTGCACAAAGGGGCTTCACGAAGACACTGCGGAAGAATGGGGATACCTAGACATTGCTTTGTATAACTTTGCGGGAAGTGCACTCACCTACATTTGGTTTTTCAAATGTAACTCAATAAAAATGAATCGTGTAGGGATGGAATCTATCCCAAAAACTTCTTAGACTCTAATTCCCTGGAGGGACAAATTTCGTTCTTTGACTAAACAAAGAAACTTTTAAAAAGCTTCTACTGATTTCCCGACCCTAAAAACTGGTAATTTTTAAGTAGCAAGGGAAGCGGTAACGAAGCCCATCGCCTAATTTCTATATAGAAAGGGCGTGGGCTCGTTCTGTGTTTTGCTACAGGTATACCAGTACCTTAGGGTGAATGCAGTTACGGGTTCCGCGCCTTTTTTTGTATCTGCCTATGGAGGTCATGAAGCATCATTCATAACACATAATCTCCATTAAAATGAACTACCAGATTAACACAGAAAAAGGGACTATCGATCTTTCTTCATTTACAGGTATTGTTGCCGAAAGTAGTGTTGAAAATACTACCAGAGTATTCGGGTATGGACACGTCAACCAAGGAAGCGGACGTACAAACGTTTCATCAGAAAATATTCGTACGCTCAATTTTTGGCTGAAAGGCGATAGCAATAAAGAGATGAACTGCAAAATCAACGGGGACGTTGACCTTAGGATTGGGCAGCGCATTACATTTCTTTGGAGCCAAAATGGAACTAAGATTGTGTTTAACCATAACACCAGTCGATGGAACTATAGCGGTACGGATTACGGTGTCTTACATGCGGAGAAACTGCTAAACAAAAAAAAGATACGATTTAGCTCCTACCTAATATTGATATTTATATTATCTCTTAGTGTGGCACTTGTAAGCATTTTAATCCCTTTCTTTATTATTCTTGGACCAATTTATCTCTTTATCCTTACGCCCATATTTGGTCCCAAATTGGCGACAAAGAGATTAAATAAGAAAGCTAGTAATCTATTTGAAACCCAGATTAGGAACGAGGTAAACAAAATCACCCAAGAGTTAGAAAAGCTCTAAACCGAGTATGAGTTTTATAACTTGGGCGTTTTGAAACAAAAACCATTTTGCCAATTAAAAAGCTGGTGTCAGCCCCTCAAAGCTTAGACACCGGCTTATTTTTCAAAAGTGATTTGGACCATAAACAACAGAGTTATAACCTTGTCGTGTGATGATCAAATGATCATCTATCGAAATACCGAGCAGCTTCCCTCCTTCCTGGAGTCGCTTCGTTATACTGATATCTGCTGAACTTGCAGTAAGTGTTCCAGACGGATGATTATGTGCCAATATGATACTGTTGGCAGCGGCTTTGATAGCATAGGCAAAGATTAAACTCGGCTCAACAATCGTTGCATTACTCCCTCCTTTTGAGATTTCAGCCAGGCCAAGAACATGTTTTGCATTATCCAGGAACATCACATAAAAAGACTCCTGCAATTCCAAAGTCCCTTTTCGCCAATTCTGTAGAAAAAGACTGTACGCCATTTCTGGTGTATTCACTATTGGGCGAATAAGCTCTTGCTGGTTTCGCTTATAAATAAGCTCTACCTCAGCCACTCTAAATAAATCTAATTTCTCTGACACAAAAAACCCTCCTTGTACGGTTAGGAGGTGTTTATATAATAATGTTTAAATCATGACTACGCACAGGTCCTGTTTCTTTAACGTACTGGCTAGATGGAAAAATTACTTATCAGTATGTCGGATATTTCAACAATGTTGGATATTCCGACAAATAGTTTTATATTTGGAACAGTGATTAATTAAGAACTCAAAGAGATGAACAGAGATATCATATATAAAATAATAACAGACAAAATTCGTGAGAGCCTAGATAAAAGTGGGGTGGGTAGTCCAGAGTTATCGCTTGGAACGAGAATATATAGTGACATTGAATATTATGATAGCCTTATGGGTACCGAGGTTTGTACACATGTTGCTGATGAATTAAATATTGATACAAAAAAAGCAATGAAGATTTTTTTTAAAGAAGCAGATTTAAACACTACAATTGAAGACTTAGTTGAAACTATAATGAAGGACATGAATAATAAATGATGGACAGAAAAGATTGTATTTCTAAACGACTAAAAGAAGCACGAATAAACTCTGGTTTATCGCAAATACAGATTTCTAAGATATTGGATTTAAGCAGATCAACTATTTCAGAAATTGAGTCAAATAAAAGGACTGTAAGTGCAGAGGAGTTAGTTGAATTCTCAAGAGCATATTCCGTTAGCCTTAACTGGTTGGCTTGTAATGAAGAAGCTTCAGAGCAATTCGATAATGACATCTTACTAGCGGCAAGACAAATGCCTAATGTTTCAGAAGATGATTTAAATAAGGTTATTAATCTCCTAAGTGCATTAAAAGCCCAAAAAAATAAGTAATGTTCAACAGATATTTAGCGTCTCAAGCGTTGCAAATGGCAACAATTAAGAGAAAAGAAATTAGTCAAGATTATTGGTTGCCATTCTGCATATATGATGTGTTAGAGAACCAAAATATTGAAATCAGATTTATTGAAACGCCATCAATAGAGGGTATTTATAGTATGAATCCTGGTCCATTAATATTAATAGGTTCAGAACGACCGAAAGGCAGGCAAGCTTATACATGTGCACATGAGTATGGGCATCATTCATTTGAACATGGTTATTGTGTAGACGAACTAAATAGTGCAAAAAAATATGATGAGAAAGAAATTCTTGCTGATCTCTTTGCAGGCTACTTTCTAATGCCTAAGACTGTCGTTCTTAGAGCAATTAATAGAAGAGGATTGGAAATAGGAACGATGACACCACTCCAAGTATTTTCCATCGCTTGTAATCTTGGTGTTGGATATTCAACGATCGTTAATCACCTATTTAAAAGTTTGAATTTAATTTCTAAGCAGCATTACAGTCTACTTATAGAAAAGAGTGTTAAACAGATAAAGCAAACTGTACTTGGCTATGACTTTACCAATGAAATCGTTTTACTCGACAACTATTGGGAAGGAAGACCTGTGGATTTGAGTGCCGGGGAGCTTCTTGTTACCTCCAATGAAGTTTTAGTTTCAAGTTTTGATCACTATGAGTCAATTAGAAATAATTATCATATCTACAGATTTGATAGTCCAGGAATCTATACACTTACTAAAAACAACGGTGACAGCATATTCATTAGGGTTTCTAGAATGAGTTATTGCGGCTTAAATAGATATAAACATTTAGAAGAATGACATACGATAGCAAAATTATAGAAAGCTCAGGGAGTTTATCTGAAGCATGGGTTAAATCCTTTTTAGCGGTAAAAAGAGGACGACACTATCCTTTAATAACCGTCATTAACGACATCCCCGAAAATCTTAATGACATCGAAGATAAAGCTATCCAAAAAAGCCTGAATCAAATCTTGGAATCGAATAATTGCTCAAGCACAAATACAGTTGCAAATACTATTTTCCCTTGGAGCTTATGGAACCAAAATCAAGATAGAGATTCACTATTTGAACGATATCTTGGGATAGAATTAGCTCTTAAAACAGTCAGCCAGAATCGGAGAGGTACTTATTTTGAAAGAATGATTAACTACACTGATACTCAGGGAAATAGTACCAATCAAATAAATAAGATCATCAATTTATGGAATAGTGGAACTCATCGACATTCAGGCTTACAAATTGGAATATTTGATGCCAATAAAGACCATTTAAATGGGCCCTATCTAGGCTTTCCCTGTTTACATCAAATATCAATTGACCCATACGGAGCAAATGGAAAGGATGGTATTGGTTTAACTGCTTTCTACGCTACACAGTTGATGGTAAAAAAAGCATATGGTAATTATCTTGGCCTTTGCAGACTAGGTAAATTCATTGCACATGAATTGGGTCTGAAGTTTGCAAGATTAACATGTATTGCCGCAAAACCGGGAATAGATAGTACGCTAAAAAGCAAAACAGAACTAAAAGCTTTTTCGGAGCAATTAACCAATAAATATGAAATATAATGTCATTTTTATCCTCTGAAAGTATAGAAAAGAGATTAGAAAAAACCTCTGTTATATCTGAGTATAATCCAGAAAGAATAAAGCATTCAGCGTATGAGCTAAGCTTAGGTAACGCTTATTTTGTTACAGATAATAAGAAGAAAGAAACGGTAGATTATGGTGAACATATCGTAATAAAGCCCGGTCAATTTGCTCTGCTAATTACAAAAGAAAAAATTTCAATTCCGAAAGATTTACTTGGTTTTATCTCTATAAAAGCGGGTATAAAATTTAGAGGATTAATCAATGTTTCGGGATTTCATGTAGATCCAGGTTTTAACGGAAAAATTAAGTTCTCTGTGTATAATGCCGGAAGTAAAGACATCGTGCTTAGTGCCGGTGACCCAACCTTTCTAATTTGGTTTGCAAAGTTAGATGAGAAAACAAAAAACGGTTATAATGGAATCCACCAAGATCAAAATGATATTTCCACTACCGATGTTATGAAGATTCAAGGGGAAATGGCATCTCCGAATGAACTACAGAAACGCATTGATAAACTAGAGACAAAACAAAATATACTATTAACAATATCCGCAAGTATATTTATTGCTTTGATCATTTTACTATTCAGCGATTTTCGTATTGACATTGATTCTAATACAAATGAATTACCGGAAGAAGTCAACGTTATAGAATCAGATTCGGGTAGTGTTTCAAATGATGATTGATAAGAAATTAATTGTATTTGAAGGCCCCGACAATGTAGGCAAAACAACAATTTGTAACGCCTTATCTGAGTCATTAAAAAAGTTAAATTATGACAATATTGTACTCTCATTCCCTGGAAATGTAGATGGTACATTAGGTAATTTCATTCATGACTTACATCATAACCATAATAAATATGGTGTACATGATATTAATAATATCAGCCTACAATTACTTCATGTAGCAGCTCACTTTGACACCATTGAGAAAACAATTCTACCTGCATTAGAAGCATCAAAAATTGTAATTTTGGACCGATTCTGGTGGTCAACCTTCATCTACGGAAGTGTAAGTGGAATTGATATTTCTATTTTGCAAGAAATCATAAGACTTGAGAGTTATGCGTGGCAAAAAATAGTTCCGGACCTAGTGATCTTTTTTGATAACCCTAAACCATATAACATCACTCCAAACAAAAATTGGTTTCGGCTTCATAATGAATATTGTGAGTTATTTGCAGAACAGTCAAAAAATTTGAATGGCATCAAGTATACCAACTCGGTAATTCATGATACCGTAAGTGATATAATTAAACTAATTACCACATCTAATTGATGCACAATTGAACAAACAAAAAGATTATCATATTTCTACTAAACTATCACCATTCAAAAAAACTGTTGTTTACGATACATACTGGAAATTTGCATATAGAAGGCAAGAAATTTTTTTTGATAAAATTTCTTGTAGAGATAATTCTATACAAGACCCAATTCTTGACGAATATAAATTCACCAATGCATACAGGGCTTCTGATAGAGTGAGTCAATATCTAATAAAAGAAGTTATTTATGGCAATAAATATTCAGTTCGAGATACATTTTTACGGATAATTCTATTTAAAATATTCAATAAAATTGAGACCTGGCAAATGATCGAAGCTGAAGTCGGTCAAATAGATCTTTCTTCTTTCGATGTTGAACGCTTTAGCAAAATACTTGATCGTGCTTTTAGTAAAGGAATAAGCATCTATTCTGGAGCTTACATAATGGCTTCCGGTAAGAATTATTTTGGGAATCCTCGTAAGCATAAAAATCACTTAGAATTAATTCAGAAAATGCTTGATGATAATCTTCCAGAAAAAATATCTAATTCAAAAAACATGCAAGAAGCTTTCATCTTATTGAGAGACTATCCAACTCTTGGTGATTTTTTAGCATATCAATACGTTACAGATATTAATTACAGCACAATTGTTGAGTTTAGTGAAGAGGAGTTTGTTGTTCCAGGTCCCGGTGCTAAAGATGGTATTAAAAAATGTTTTGAAGATTTGGGTGGGCTAAATGAATCTGAAGTGATCAAATTAATGATGGATGTTCAATCAGAAGAATTCGAACGACTCGGTTTAAAATTCAGAAATTTATGGGGAAGAGATTTAAAATTAATAGATTGTCAAAATCTATTTTGTGAAGTAGATAAATACTCAAGAGTTGCACACCCTAATATCACGGGAAAAAGTAACCGAACAAGAATTAAACAAAAGTACGCGCCTAAAGAAGAGCCAATAGTATTTTGGTATCCTCCTTCCTGGGGGTTAAATCAAAAAATTGAAAAAACTTATGAGCAACTCTCAAAATAAAAACTATTCAGGAAAAAGCGCTAATGAAGTCTGGGTTTCAGCTTATAATCGGCTAATAGAGGATAATATTTCAGTCCAAGAAAGTAGAATTGGAGACAACTATGAGCTTTTGCATACCTTTTTAACTATTGAAGACCCTCGACAAAGGTGGGTAGTTTCAAGAGCTCCTATGATTAATCCTGCTTTTGCGATAGCAGAAATAGTTTGGATTTTAAAAGGTAGAAATGATTCCAAATTTCTAAACTATTGGAATAGTAATCTTCCTAGTTATGCAGGACAAACAGATTCCTATCATGGTGCTTATGGTTATCGGCTTAAAAGAAATCTGGGTTTTGATCAAATTGAGAATGCTTTTCTTGCATTAAAAAACAACTCTACTTCCAGACAAGTAGTACTACAAATCTGGGATTCTAAATTAGATTTACCAGATACAGATGGAGTACCCAGAGACCCAGATATACCATGCAATATTGTCTCTATGCTTAAAATTAGAAATAGTAAGCTTGAATGGATGCAAGTAATGAGAAGCAACGATATAATTTTAGGCCTCCCATATAATATCATACAATTCACTACACTCCATGAGATTATGGCAGGGTGGCTAGACTTGGAACTTGGAACATATAACCATTTAAGTGATAGTTTACACCTATATAAAGCCAATGAAAAGAACTTTAGCTGTGAACCTGATATAGTACCTGAATTAAATAGGGATAATTTAGGTGTTTCAAAGACTGAATCTGACAGACTATTTACTGAATTAGAATTAAAAATCGATACTCTTATTACAGATACACCTGTTAAACCTGATGAGCTAATTGAGCTCAGTACATGGACGACTGCACCTCAGTCGTTTAGGAACTTGTTGTTCATCATTTGTATGGAATATGCCAGACGGAATAAATACAATAAACTCATTCCTAAATTTTATGAAAAGAGTACTAATCCAATACTTAAGCAAGTATGGAAATTGTGGAGCGATAGATTCTCAAAAAGATGACACTGTCACCTGAACTACTACATATATTCTACTAGAAGAGGTGTAGTAGCATCAGATATTAAATTCTGCTACAACTGCTCCATGATCAGAAGCCTCACTCTTTCTATTAATCACCGTATTAAAGTTTGGGCCTCTCCGGGTATATGTACCTCTTCTTTCGATATACATATTTGATAATTTTGGCTTCAATGAATTTGAAATCAAAATGTAATCCAACTGGTTACGTGCTGTTTTGTACCTATAGGTTCCTCTATTTTTTGCTGGGAGCTCGTTATTAACGTTATATAGTTTTGAATGGTCGGTCAACGGTTTCAATGACCATTTATCTGGTGAAGAATTCAAATCACCACATACGATTACATGTTCATTATCAAGATCAAATTCATTTACAAGACTTTCGACCCTTTCGGATTGACCTCGTCTACGTTTTTCACTTTGTGGGTCAGCAGGGTCACTATACCCCATCGATTTAAAATGATTGATAAATAGATTCAAATCTTCACTATCGTTGATCTGAATATTTACATGTAGGCAATCTCTAGAAAATGTAGAAACTGTTTTACCTAGGTACTGACTTTTATCATTGATATGAGATTTCAAATAATTTACAGGGAATCTAGACATTACTGCCACATCGATTCCACGACGATCATTTCCATCAATCAAATAAATGTATTCATACGCTTTGCTTGAATTGTTATTGTAATACTTCTTAAGCAAAAAGCGATCATGAAACTCTTTAAGCAGAGGCCGATTCTCAACTTCAACCAACCCTATAATATCTGCATCTATAGAGTGAATAACTTTTGCTACGTTATTAATGGCTGCTTCATCTGCAGGTGATCGCTTGAATTCTATCCAGCCTAACCAGTCTGATGCTCCATTGACCTTATCATGTTTGCCCCTAATATCATGAATGGTTATATAATAACTAAGCTTCTTTTTCAGCCTTTTAATTTCTTCTTGATCAAATACTTGCTTAGCAAGCTCATTCTTTAAATCATCCACCAATCCAAGTAATTCCGTCGATTTTTTTCGGCTAGTTCCAAAAATCCTTGGTCGACTAAAAAGGTTTTCGCAATTAAATGTAGCTACTTTAAGCATCATGACTATAGATTATAGAATAAGTAAACTAAAACAAGTAGAATTATCAAGTATTTAAATGTATAGCCCAGGAAAATTGTCTCTTTATTTACAAGAAGAAGTTGGGGTATCCCTTTCCACTTGTTATAGTGACTTGTCAAAAACAATTACCCGTAGTTGCACTCCGAAACTGTCTCCTAGAATTGGATTCGATACTTTCAGATGATAATGAGTTTCCACTTAATAATTGACTATAGTTTATTTCTTCAGGATTTCTCTGCCACACTATGAAATTATTTATGTAATTATTACTTATTGAGGTAGGCTCTTGACAACCATCGGATAATTCCAAAACTCGTTTTTCAACAAATTTTTTCAATTCATCAACTTCAACAATAAAATCACCATTTAAGTCTGATCCTAAATGGTCATTACTTAACGCTTGTAAAATAGCTTCTGTCATGATACCTCGATCCTCATAGAAGTATGAGTTTTGATCCGAACTCGATGATGAAATAACATTAGTACCTGTATTTTTCTGAAGGTCTAGAAAGAGAGCTTTTATGAGTTCGTAAGGAGGTTGTGTATCAGTTACTTCATCACTATTTAAGAAATATCCAGACTTACACGCATTAATAAACAACAATTTATTTCTGGAAGGTATATTATCAAATAGCTGTTCAATTTCTCTAAAAGAAACATCCCCAATAATTTCTCCACCTTGATCTGCAATAGACAGAATGGAAAATTCATCTCCATTCCTTTGACCATGTCCAACAATGAAGCCTATCACCACATCATCAGGCGTACTTTGCATCAACAAGTTTTTGATATCTGACAATGCATTTTCCTTAAGAATTTGTTTTCCAGTTACGATATGAGGTCTAATTTCACCATATATATTACGGTTATTAAGAAAGTGCTGTTTAACTGATCTAATATCCTGGTCTGCGGGTAATCGCTCTGTTGAAAATCCAATTCCTATAAAGAATAGATTTGGTTTATGAGTTCTTTCTTTTACTTGAATTTCATGATTCAAAATTAGCGAAGAGACAAAATTTGTATCTGTAACATAAACTTCAATGATATTTTTTCCCGAAGATAACTCAAATTCGGTTCTTACTCTCTCATTTAGTAGCACCCTTCCTTGAGCCCCATATAGTGGAACACCATTCACCTTTATATGATATCTATCAATTAATCCTGAACCAGTATTGGCCAAAAAACTAATTTCTGCTTTATCAGTGTGAGTTTGTATTTCAAAATTTGATATAGTTGGTGGACGATATGTATCTAGTGAGATATCTGTTTGTCCCAAATTTAGTTTTCGAATTTTGACAGCAAAATTTAATTGATCCAAGATTTCCTCATCGTGCTGGGGTATAGATTGATAAACAATATCTGGTCGATTAAAAATCAGATCATATTGAAAAATACTGGTCTTCTTACTTCCGACTTTGAATGTCCCATTCCGCACACCATCAGGAGATCCCATATAATATTTTTCTGGGGTCAAAAAAATAAAATCTTCGGATCCTGAAATAGGCCTTATCTCTAGGGTTAAATTTTTATCGTTACTATTTCTCCACAATTGTATAGCTCCGGCTAAGTCATAAGTGAAAAAAAGTTGACGATTCTTAAGTACTCTGAAACCCTTAAATTTTTCTTCATTCGAAAACGAACTATCATTAATAACTTGACCATTTTCTACAGACAATTTTATGATGTGATTCTCTTGATTGATAATAATTAACTGAGAATTATCATGAGAAAAGGATATTTCGTTAACTCTCTTTAGACTTGGTTTAATCCATTTTCTATCATAATCGTCATTAAGGTTAAGTAAAATAGTACCCAAATATAAATCAACCACTGCTAAATACTGTCCATTCTCCGAAACGACGAATTTAACGGGTCTTTCGAAGTCGTCACCAAAATCATCGATTACCTTTTTTGCAGTTGCGTCCCATGAAGAAAATCTAGATCGTGATATCGGATGGTTTAGAGTTATAAACCTAGAATTATTTAAGTATGATTGCGCTTGTATTGGTGTATATGGTGAATCCAGTATTGTAAAATCCAATTTTTTTAAATTTATCCCCAAAAATGACGGGCGTTTACGAAAATGGGGATCAAAACCATAAGCTAATTGCTCTTCATCCAATGGGTGGATTGTCAATAATAATTCGTCAAAATATTGCAGATAAATAGGATTTTCTAGAATAATTCGAGAGTGTTTTTCATTTGATACTACTCTAGAATTTGTTGGGTTAATTAATAAAAACTCAGAACCTGTGATGTAGTCAGAGCCTAAAGCAAGCAACAAAGTATCATTGATAAACTCTACATGGTTAATTGGATAATCTAAAAACCCAATTTGAGGCATAACTTGTGGTTCAAATTTGGACCAAATCCGAAGCTCATTGCCCTGCGCAATTGCTAAAAGGGAGTTATCACCTGTAATATCAATTGATGAAACATTTGTTGATGAACCATCTTCAATAGAAAACTCAGGATTATTTTGTTTATAAACGGAGTTCTGACAACCTAATACTATAAATATTAAAACAATATGTCCCGGCTTCATCATCCGAAATCCTGGTTATTCACATCTGAATGAGAGGCAGTATAAATCATAATCAACAATTTTGAACTGATTGCTCCTATCTTTTATGATTGCTATTCCATTTGCTGGATGATATGCCATCAACTGATAACCTGATGGCAATAATTTCACTGCACTATTTTCTTCCTCCTGATTGATTTTTTTTTGATGTGTCCTAGATTCGATTTTAAACGTGGTTAAATCAAGAAAAACACTACGAAATCTAGTAACATTGCCCCCTATGTAAGAAATGTATTCTGAGCGTGTCAGCACTATTTTTACCATATCCCGATCCCAGAAATATACTTCATCAACTAGCTCTTCATTGAAATTAATATCGAAAGTCTTTTCAACATCCATCCCGTTATATCTCCATCCTGTCAGTTTCCCCGCTAATTCACTATTTAACGGAAAGTCATTATTCAAATCATAAGAATTTCCACCAACTACTAACAAATTCTCATAAGGACTGAATAGAGCGGTACTAATAGTTGTTAAGACATTTTTGGGAAAAACAGATTCACTTGTAATCTCTCCATTTTCATTAATCAAAACATTTAAAGTTTTCCTTCCAGTATCCTCTTCTAAAGTATCCTTAAGTGGGGTATAGTGTCTTGATCTATCTAATGAAGAAAGAATTTTATTAAAGTCATATAGGTTTATTTGTACCCCATCTTGTGAATTGATGTAATCCTGCATAATTACGATCATTTTTTCGCCATATGCATCAAATAAAACCCTTTCAATAAATCGTTCATCAGCCCCATGTATTACATAATCTATCAAAGCCTCTCTCTTAAAAAGATCCCAAATTCTGATAAATCCGCTTTCATGAACACCTATTAAATGTGGTGCAAAACTTCGCAGTTTGAAATTATAAAACTCAGTTAAATCAAGATCTATGGAGTCTAATATCCTGGTTCCTATTTCATTATAAATCAATAATTTATTCGGACACTGTATGAATATAGCAGAACCATCATTTGGAAAAAAAATATCCTTCAAATGACAATCTAAATCCAAATTCTTTATCAAGTATGGCTCATGCTTATTTTCAGGTGCTATTTGCTCTCCATTTACAAAAATTTTTAACCCAAACGCCCCCCCTGTTGATTCATTCACGTTCGAATTTATCTGAAGAATTAATTCCCCTTTTTTTAATGCAATAAATTCGTTTGAGTGGCCAATATCTTCTTGTTGAAAAATTATTGTTTGCTTTTCACCAGATCTTACAAATTCTGTTTCAATTAAGGCAATTAATCGACCATATTTTAAGCCCTCAACTACTTTACCACTTATTCCATAATTGCCAGCTGGCCATCCATTAGGAGAAAAAGTGTTTTGGCAGTCAAGTTCAATCCGACCCCTCGCCTCTATTCTGATTTTATCTCCTTTGCTGACTTCAATCCCAGTAACTTCCCTCCAAACTAATATGAATTCGTTTTCATCAAAGTTTGACTCTCTTGTTTGGGAAAAGCCAAATTGCACTGAAAATAATGAAACAGAAATAATGATAAGACAGACATACTGAACTCTAGTTATAGGTTCCATCAAACAACCACTTTACAGGTTCAGTTAAAGTAACTGTCTCACTAAAGTCTTTATAGCGAACGATAATTTGAATCTCAAAGATATAAATCCCTGGGGTTTTCGCATTTATTCTTACAATAAAGCTTTGTGGTTTATTCTTCTGTAGTCTGTAGGTACTTATTTCTTGAATTTGACCATCCTTAATTATGCTACTTGACTGAAATGTGTCTGACTTTGCAACTTTTGGATCATTAATTTCGAGATAGTATACTTCAGCTTGTTCAAATGGTAAGGGTTTTATAGAGCTATACTTGGGTACAGGTGAATAAGAAGTAACCGTGACTTGTAGTTTATCAAGACTTACCCAATCATATTTATTATTCACTAGTTCAAAAGCTAATGCACAGGCCTGTCCATCAAGTAAATTTGCAGTCCTAATCATTTCTTCTCCAAAAATAGTTGCAAGAGGTATATCATATTCCTCACTATCATTTGAAATTAAAGCATGAGCTCCCCCACCTACCCAATGAACGTTATAAACATCTACGAGATCAAAATTTGTCCTAGTAGATAGTTCTAAAACATTTGCAGGCTGACCTACAACTTCTGATGGATTTGAAAATATTGAATGGGTTGAAATTAGTAACAATGGAATTGAAAAAATCCCTATGCAGTACAAAGCTGACCTTTCTTTTCCAAGAAATTTATAGTTTTTATTTTCGATTGGCTTATTGGATGCACTTATGATCGGATTTTTTCTTTTTTCTCTCTTTAATAACATTTTTATACAGCTAGTAAAAATTATAAGCCAAATAGAGAAAATGACTGAAAAAGAAAACCATTCATTTTCAAAAGCCGACCTAATATTTGGTAGGGCAACAATTATCTGAAGAACAAACCCAAGAAATAGCACTATTGTTTTAATATCTATTCCAAAGAATTTCATTCTATAATTCAAGATAATTTAAATTATTAGTTATCTCTAAGTACGAACTATTAAAGCTTTCTGCAAATTATCTTTTAATTCTTGTCAGCTTCAATCATCAAACAACATCTCATCATAGGCATCGATGACCTGATCTTCGAAGGACTCTAAGTAGGTTTGGGTTGTTTGTTCTGTGCTGTGACCGAGGGCATCTGAAATGGCGCTGGTGGGTACCCCCTTACGCTTTGAACGAGTGGCGTATGTATGACGGGCGCTATAGAATGTGATATCGGGTTCGCCGATCTCTTTTCCTATCCGGCTTAAAGATCGGTTGAGGGTATTGCGCTTTTCCTTGATAACAGCGTAATAGTCATTCTCTTTAATCTCTTTCGATAAAATGGGGAAGACAAAATCATCGGCTTCAGCTGTCTCTTTTGAAATGTATTTTTTAATGATGAGTAAAAGCTTTGGGTGGATAGCTAAGTTATACGGCTTGCCTGTTTTCTTTCTTTTATAGCTAACCCTGGACCAATCGTGATTAAGTTGAGACACCCGCATCAATGCCATATCCATCCAGTTGATACCCCGCATAAAATAGGAAGCAAGAAACATATCTCTGGCCTTGTCTTGTCCCGGCTTTTCACTCAGATCGATATCCAATAAATTTTGAAATCCTTCCTCGCTTAGGGCCTTTCTTTCCGGCTCCCCTTTTTTGATAGAGTAATCGGTAAAGGGATAATATTTTTTATGCACCAAACCTTCCCGGATAGCATCATTGTAACGCGCCCTCAAAGTTCTTAGATAAACACCTAGTCCGCCCAGGGAGTGACCATCAGCCAAATGTTGCGTTTCCAAGTTTTTAAGGAACTTGAAATTCACCTGCTCAAAGCGCAGTGTTTTTCTGGTGTGGAAGGATTTCAGCTTATAGAGCAAATCTTCATGGGATTTCGCATAGCCATTACGACCGGCTTTCCTAAAATCTTGAATACACGCTTCCAGATAGACAAACACATCATTCGGCTGGCTCGATTTAATATTGCTTGAACCAGTAGCCGCTTCAATAGTTTGTCCCTGAACAAGATCATCAAGAGCCATACTGATGTCTTCAGGGTTATTTTTTAAAACCCATTTGAGAAACCGCCCAACTTCTTTGATATCCATCTCTTGAAGTAGTCTTTTATCAAGAAGCTGAGTGCATGCATCATTCAGCTTGGCAAACTCTTTGCGAATGAGATTGTTGAACCGTGTTGTGTTTTCGACAAATTTAGAGTTTGGCTTGATCCTTTGGTTTTTGGCATCCCATTCTTTTTCAGGCAGGTATTGGCCCAGGGGAATATAGGTTTGCTTACCGTTGACGGTGATCCTTATGTTTAGTGGATAGGTTCCGTCATTCTTCATGCGGTTTTTAAACAGGACGATTTTTGATGTAAAGCCCATGATCTCAGGATAGAATTATGATATAATTGTTATAAAATATACGGGCTTTTATGTTTATATCCGACTCTATATGATACCAAAATCGGCTTTTTTGAATCATTTAGGTACATTTTAATTCAGATGGATGCAAAATTAACCTTACTACGAATCAGGCGGTTAGAAGTTCGAATCTTCTCGGGTGTACTTGTTATCCATTCTTTTAAAAAGCCTCCAAATCTGGGGCTTTTTTTGTTTTCGAGAACTAGTAGCCCAAGTGAACGCTTGTGTTAAGACAGCCATATTTGTGAAGTTTTAGTCATTGAGATATTTTTTTCTAGCCTCAGAGCAATTATTCGATATGTAACTAAAGCTCATGTTAACAATTAATAGAAAATAATATTTTCTAAAATAATCTCTTGATTTTAAAATTATATTAACATATACATATACGTATGAATGGTTTATTAAAGTAAATCTAATTTATATAACACAGAGATGGGCATGCCAATTTCAAATTATCGATCAATATGAAAAGTAGAATAGCAACCTCCTTTTTAATACTCTCTCTGATATCAATTATTAGCTGTAACAAAAATGACCAAGCTATCGAGACTATTAAAGTAGGTATTATACCTATATCTGAAGTAGCGCCGATCTATGTTGGAATTGAAAAAGGGTACTTTAAAGAAGAAAATATTGATATCGATTTAACTAGAATGGCTGGAGGAGCCTTAATTCTTCCGAGTGTAGCGAGCGGTGATTTGGATATTGGTTTTTCAAACATTGTATCAATGCTATCCTATCCTAAAGAAAATGCAGACCTAGTCATTTTAATTGGAGGGACATACGAGACTGATAAAAATGTAAATCATTCTTTAATAGTTAAAAATGATTCTCCAGAAACAATTCAGGATTATATCAATCCTAGAATTGCCGTAAATACTCGAAATAATATTGAAGAGTTAATGCTAAGGAGATATCTAGACTATAAAGGTATCGATCAAAGCAATATCGATATAAAACCAATCCCTTTTCCTGTAATGGAACAATCTCTGCAGAAAAACGAGGTCGATATAGTTTCAATAGTAGAGCCATTTATTACAAAAATGATGGATTCTGGATTCAAAAAAATTGCTAACCAGTATCAGTTGGAGTCTCCGTTTTCAGATTCGATCTTAGTAGCTTCGTACATAACCAGACGAGAATGGATTGAGTCAAATCAAAGTAAAGTTGATAAGTTTAATAAAGCATTTCGCAAGTCTACTGAGTTTTTAAATGACCCAATAAACAATTCTGAAGTAAGGTCAATTATTTCAAAATACACATCCCTTGATCAAGACTTAGCCTTCAAAATTGGGCTTCCACTAATGATTGAATGCGTAGATATAGATGCATTAAAGGATATCATATCTCTAGCACAAACCTATAACTTCATCGAATCTGGGTCAGAGATAGAAACATATATTCACAATAATTCTACTCTCATTTGTGAAAATTAAGCTTTATGAAAACCTCGATAATTGAACTTGTTAACATTGAACATTCTTGGAATGGTATTGATCCCTTAATAGAAAAATTAAATTTTATCACTCCTAAAGGAAGTAGTATCTCAATTATTGGTGGATCAGGGAGAGGGAAATCAACACTTCTAAATTTAATATCTGGGTTACTAAAACCTACTAAGGGTGAAGTTCGTTATAAGGGTGAAAGCGTTAATGGGCCAATTAATGAAATAGGTTTTGTTTTCCAGAATTATGATCAAACTGTATTCAATTGGCTTTCTGTCCGTAAAAACATTCTACTATCAAATGAGAAAATATCAGAAAACGAGCTAGAAGATAGCTTGATTGACCTTTCTTCTAAGCTTGGTATGGAAGACTTATTGGATGAAAAAGGGGGGAATTTGAGCGGTGGTGAAAAACAACGTGTCGCTATAATAAGATGCTTAATTCAAGATTGTGATGTTTTATTACTAGACGAACCCTTCTCCAATCTAGATGTATCTTCAAGGGAGGATTTAATAGGTATAATTAATTGGGTCAATAAGGATATAAAGAAAACGGTAGTAATAGTATCACATGATATTGAAGAAGCTCTCTTATGTACTGAAAAAACGTATTGCTTATTACACCCAAAAAATGACATGTATGAGAGTCAAATGATAGAAATTAACCGTTCCAATAGTATTTATTCTAACATTATCAATATCAAAGATATACTAAAAAAAGATAGCACCGATAAAAGCAGGGTGGTCATGAGATTATGAGTACAAAAAAAGTAAGCAACATCTGGATAATTATTCTTGTATTTATTTTTGTCATATTTTTTTGGGAGTTATCGATAAGAATTCTTAATAAAAATGGGATTCTTGATCTTATAAGCGTTTCGAAAAAGATATATGATGATTTTATAATCCTTGTTGTATCAGGAGGGGTAACCCTTGTTAGAGCGTTAACTGGTTTAATTATAGCATCTATAACTGGTTACATTATTGGCTTTTCAATGGTTTTATTCCCAACCGCAGACAATTCCTTATCTCCTATTGTTAACCTATTCAGACCTATACCGAGTGCTACTTTAGTTTTTCTTTGGGCAGTATTAATAACAGCAGGTACTTCACTAATACCCACAGTTGTTTTTGGATGTATTTGGCCAATTATACTCAACATTCGAGATAGAGGAGATATAATTGAAAAGGATATCAAGAATTTTATATCAATTCAGAACATATCAATATTTAGAAAGTATAAACTTATCTATTCAAGACTATTACTTCCTGGCTTTTTGGACGGTCTAAATATCTCGGTTAGCATATCATTAATTCTTACAATTACTGTTGAAATGCTTATTGCTCCTAGCTTTTTAGAGTCGATCCATCTTAGAAAATTCTATAGCTATGACCCACCGATAGGTATAGGAGAGTACATAAATTTTAATTACCAAAATGACCATACTGGTGTTCTAGCCGGAGTTCTTATCGCAGGCATATTAGGATATATTATAAACACAACATACCATGTAATTCAGCTTAGAGTTCTTAAATGGCAAAAGCTAAAATAATTATCTCCCTTATTTCATTGGTATTTTTATGCTTCACATCTGCTTATCCGCAGGATAATTTTTGTAAAGATAATATAGAGACCTTAGTAAATAGATGGTATTCAGAACCTAGTTTACTATCAAGTACTTTAGAGGCTATAAAAAATAATAAACAAGATTTTTTTTCTGACAATAAACAAACCTTTTATTGTACTGATAAATCTAATAATCTCGTCTTTGATTTAAGAGGTATCAACTTATCTAATCAAGTTCTTACCGGTGTATACGTATTAGAAAACGCAGATTTATCATTTGCGGACCTTACTAATACGGCAATTCAAAAATCCTCTTTAATCAGAACAAAATTTAATTTTACAAGTTTGGAAGGTTTAGTATTAAAAGATGTAGATCTATCCGAATCAAATATTGCTAACATAAAACTAGACCCTCAACTTTTTCCACTCACGATAACTAATACCAATATTGATAAATCTGAATGGACTAAAGTGTATTTAGATAACTCAATTATTACAAAACTCTATGGCGGCTCCATATTTTTTTCTGAAGTTAGCTTATCAAATACTAGAATTGATTCTAGCTCGATTAGCTTAGAAGGAAATACGGTAAAGTTTTTTCAAACAGAGCTTGAGAATTCAGATCTTGAATTTCTTATTGGGCGGAATATTGATTTTACTAAATCCAGACTGCGAAGGATTAATTTATCATCTAGCAGATTCATAGATTCCATTTTTGATTTCGATAAACTTGAGAGTATAAATTTACAATCTGTTAGGCTTGAATCTCCAAGTTTTGGAGAACTGAACTTGGACACAATAAACTGGAGTTTAATAATTTGGGATAATTTTGAAATAAACCCTCACCTTCATCATGAAACTACTTTTTTTAGAAATACTAATTTATCGCAGGATTATCATCATATAAAAACGCTCAATACTTATAATAGATTAGAACTAAAATATGATCAGATTAACAACAAAAAGTACTCAAATGGTTTTAAGTATCAGAGATTAAAGTTTATCGAGGACCATGAACCCACTTTAAAAAAAACACTCCTTTATTTCTTCCTTAATCTTACAGACAGATATGGAACTTCAGGGTATCAGTTATTTAGGACATTCCTCGTTTCAATTTTAGTTGTATTCATAATTTATCTCATTCTCCATATCTACTGTTTATGCTTTTGTACCAAAAAAGGATGGGCTTCGTTTATAAAAAATGGAGAAAAAAAAATAAAGTTAGAATTGGGAGTAACAAAATTAGCATTACATAGACAGACAGGATTCTTAATACTTGCTACAATATCTACATGTTTGCTTTTTGCAGGTAAGATTTTAAATATTGATGGTTTCGAGGAAATGGTAGGAAATGGGAGATTAAAATTTCAAGGGATCTCAAGTATTGTTGCTGGCTTTTCTTCAATTTGGTTTTTATACCTAGCCATCCGAGGTTTATCAATGCTTTATAATTGATTAATGGAAAGCAAACTTGAAAATTTTCTAAGTATACCATTCCACACACACAAAAATTGGAGGCTTCGAAGTATAGGCTTTCGATTTATCCCTAAGAATTCAAACCATAGTTTTAGAGGAATATACTTCTACCGTTCTATCGAATACATGAATAAAAATGGCCTTCCTATCGGTACAGGAATGTCGTGGATGCCGATGAATATTTTGAACTCAGTTTTATTTCTCAAAACAATCGTCCCTTTCTCAAACAAACCTCTTGGAGTTGTTATTGACTCTTGGGCAAGAAAGAATGAACTCACGGTAAAAATAGAAATAGTTGGAATAGAAACCTTGATGGATAGTTCAACCAAAATACAGCGTGAATTCTACTATGAAGATTTTGAGCAAAAAAGAGTTATAGCGAATACAATTGAAATATTGACTGAAGAAATGTTGAATAGACTTCCTTAATCAAACAAGTAGCCAATCAACTTTTGATCCCACTGACAGCACGACATCTATGCTAGATTAATTTTGGTTTCGGTTTGGGCTTAATTAAAACCCATTTTAAATTAGTTGAGCTTGTTTTCAATACGATTCCACATTAAGCCCTGATAATATCCTCCCCAGCTCATCTATATCTATTATCCAAGTTTTGGCGGGTAGTAAGGCGGATGAGACGCTGTCTCTAAAATGATAGCCTCCTTGTAGTGAATCCAGCAGAATAACTTACCATCAATCAAGAAAATACCAGGTCTGGGTGATTACTCCATCTTTGATCTCATAAATACCCATGGATGATGATTTGGCAATTTCCCCGGATTGTGTTCTATAGCTTACTTCTTCTTCAAAACTGATGCGATCGCCGATCACAGCATAGTTTAGAATACTCGTTTCAACCCAGGAGAAGGCACCAAAATAGCCTTCCATAGCACTTCGGAAGTTTTCCCTTCCTTCTACCTCAAGCATAAGTGTATCAGAACCTAAATAATACCACTTGAAGTCCATGGAAACATTCTTCGCCAGGCGTTCAACATCGCGCTCATTAAAGGCTTCCACCTGGTCTTCGAATAGTTCTAATATGCTATTAGATTGTGCGTCTTTTGCATGTGGTAGAACTTCGTCTATCAAGCTTTTGAGAAGATCTCCCGGTTGCGAGAACATGATGAAGTGGGCACTATGTTCGAAAGTCACAAATTCCTTGCTCGGTGCTTGAATGCGTGAAAACAAATCCAAAGAAGCTTGATATGGCGTCATAAGATCATGCCTTCCGGACAGAAAGATGACCGGTAAATCCAGACTTACAGTGCCATCTGTTTCAAGGACGCTTTTGTTTTTATCTCCACTGTTGCTAACCAAAGCGCTACCAAACCAAATATTACCATTGATTGATGAAATCAAATCTTCATCTGAATAATCTGGCGAGAGCAGGGCTAATTCATAGAACAAGTTGATATCGTTGCGACCATACCAATTGCCATTAAACTTTGCTGTGTATTCTCTAATCCTATGAGACTTAGCTTTTTGTATAACTGGATCAGGATCAGGATACGGCGCTAACTTCTTTATCTCGCCCAATGCTTCCAGGTCATTAGTTTTTTCAGCTCGGGATAATACTTCTTCGTACAGGTATTGTTCTCCATCACTCGTAACCTGACCAATAGCAACATAGGCATTGAACAGATCCGGACGACGTTTAACCAGCTCAAGACCTATCCTTGTGCCATAGGAGTAACCCATCAATACTATCTTTTCTTTGTTGAATTTACCCTGCAGATGAATAGCCAGTTCTTCTGCATCTTTAACCAGTCTTTCGAAGGTCATCGTCGTTTCAAGATCATCATGATTTGAGGATGCAGCATTTTTACCCGCTCCCCTTTGTTCCCAATTCACTATGATAAAGAAGTCTTCCCATGGTGACTGATAATTCCAGGCTAAAGGCAGCTGGGGCCATCCTGGACCGCCATGAAGAACTAGTAAAACAGGGTTACTTGTATCTCTGCCCCTTACATTTATCCATTGCTGAACCCCTCCTATCTCCAACTGATATTGCTCCTGGATACCATTTGGAGAGTGTATATCCCTTGCCTGCGATATAAGTCCGATATAATCTTTGCGTTGTTCTATTTGATCATCAGAAAATAGCCTGACGCCTTCTGAAGTACTTTTACAGCCGGAGATTAGTACCAGTAAGAGAGGAAATAGAAAGATTCTGGGTAGATGTTGATGGCTAAGCATGTGACTGAATATTACTTTCGTAATAATTTACAGTTAAAAACCCACAACAGTTAAGCGGTATGGAGTGTTGGGCAACGTAGCTAAATAAATCGTCAGATACTTGAATTAATGATTCTCTGGATTTTGTTTCTATACTCCAACTGGATTGGAGAATCTAGGTCAACAAGGCTGGGAGTATACTAAAAAAGTAGTGTGTAGAGGATTTACAGGTGATTACTGCCCAGAACCAGGTTGATGAGATAAATAATGATTACGACTATATTTAAAGCTATTACTTCTTAACATGCCTTTTAATCTAGTTGTAGAGGCTTTTTACCAGATTCTAAACGTTGATATAAAGCATAACCAAAGCTATTCCTTGGGGAATTCGGTGATATATCAAACTCATATATAGTACATTTTTTGGGGTTTTCGCCAATTTTCTTTGCATTCAAACCAGATGCCCAACGATCAGTATGTAAATGAAATGATGTTAAGTTTAGTTTTATACCACCAGTATTTCTAACTGCTTTTTCAATTCTTATATGCTTCAAAAAACCTGCAAGTTGATGCATTCGTGCAACAGTTTGTAAAACATACTTATCTTTTCCACATAATTGTGGAAGTTCTGGCAAAACTATCGCTTGAAAATAAATTCTAGCCTTACCTTCTTCTAGTAAACTTAGGTCTTTACAAATATCAAAACCTGATTCTGAAGGGTTATATTCTTCAAGATAACTTTGCCATTGTTCTTCCGTTATTGGAAGAACTCTATTATAGCCATACACTATCTCATTATGTAAGAAAAATAGAAGTGTCCCATCATTCGATTTAGCGCTTTTCATTAAAAGATTCCGACGCATTCGATTTTTTTTGGCTTTTGCTTCTGGTTCTAGGGCCTTATCGAAATAAGAACTAGCCATTTCCGCGACTTGGTTCACTGCATATTCGAGTATATCTTCGGAGAGCATATCGGGCCTTACAAGGTAATCTTTTAAAATCACCTTTATCTGCTCCAAATCATTATCTGGAAAGGCAAGCATAGCAAATCCTTCAGGCGCCTTTTCTCCTGAAATATGATTATAGATATCCCTTAATTGCATATCCTCATGTTATGATTGCGTGAAATTTAAACTCCTTAACTTTTCTCATGAGAATTTTGTTCGGTATCTGTAAGAAAAGTAAGAGTTATTTTAACCCAGTTACGCTAGGCTATTGCAGAATTCCTTCCCTTTCCAATCATCCAAAAAACTCCCCAAAGTAGCAACGACCATATTACAATAATTGCCTCAAGGACAAGGATGTAGGTAGGCCAGGGCGGGAGAATACTAAAGAAGGTAGTACCTGGGGGTTTTTCCATGATGTACAGGTAATTGCTCCCCAAAACCAGGTTAATGAAATAGATAATGATGGCTACTCCATTTAAAGCAATCACTGTTCGAACTACATCCTTCAATTCCAGCGTCCATTTCCAGACAATGGCCGGATATAAGGCGAGAAGAATTGGAAACAGATGAACCAGCCAATAACGAATAGCATCATAATAAAATAAAGAGTACTCCACGGAAGGAGTAAAATTAGCCTGGGAAACTCCCAGGATCACCCAAAAGAAAGTAGTGGCCCAAACCAACCTGCTTTTTGCAGCATATACCCAAATCATAATGAAGGGAAGGAAATTGCACATGTGAAGAGGGACGTCTCTCGTAACTTCAAATATCCCTGTGTAAAGGTTCAATGGTATCTTTGCCAACTGAGCAATGGCAAGGATGATGGCTATACCAAGTAAAATTTTCTGCTGCCTTCCTTCGGGTTTCTTTCTAACCGTACGAATGAAAAAAACCACAAAGAAAAAGAAGCTTATCAAAAGCATCCAATGCTCTCCAGAATATGCGGTAAAGCTGTTCGCGGTCTCAAAAAAGGAATTCAATCGTACCCGGTTAGTTAGATACGATCAAAAAAGTAAAATTAGAACTGTCTCGCAAATAGCCGGATGGTAGAAATAAAATTGGGATTGGGTAGAATCAGGATTGTACTACTATGTATAAAAAATACTGACCATCTAAGGATTTGGCATCGCCTGCGCTCCCAACTTTTTCATTCAAATTCTTGGGATCGTCGATATATTTTGCCGTGTAATAGCTCTCTAATTCGTCGATCAATTCCTCATCGGAAGTACTACACAAGAGATACATCTGGTCGAATTTAGCATGAGCTTCCTGCCGTTTTCCTGGCTTTCCCGTCTTACCAATTTTAAATGCCTTCGATTCTTTTGTAATGCTATTTATTGCTTTGGTAATTTTGCCTTTTAAGACAGATAGCCCAAGTTTTTCCTCATCCTGGTTTACCAGGAAATCCTGGTGTACCTGGTCATGATCTAAGTCTTCTAACTCTTCATGTTCAGAAATGAGGTCTAGCAATAGCTTTGCGGTTCCAATTCCAATGGCTAAGAATAATAATCGGAGTATCATAACTTTGTCCTATACATTGTTTAAACAGAATGGTGAATAATGATATGAGTTCGACCTTTTCAACGGAAAATGCCTCCTCAATCTAAATCGCTTCTCTTATACAACTGGATAACCTGGTTGGCGTTCAAGTCGTCCAGGCCAAGCTGACCTAATTCCTCATAGAATGAAGCCGGAACTCCTTCATTTACCAACAATTGTAATCCGTTCGCGGATACTTCATCAAAAATCCCTGAATTACCCATAGCGTTCATATAATCTAACGATATGTCAGAGTTATAGAGGGCAATAACGTTATTGGTGGACAGCTCATCAAAGATATCGGTTGCAGAAAGAGCCTGGATATAGTCAAGTGGAACCCCTGAGTTGTATAACGCTAATATGCCATTAGCTGAAAAATCATCGAACAAATCGGCATCGCCAATTTGCTGAGCATATTCTATTGGAAAATTCGACTCATATAACCTCACTGTTTCATTCCCGCTCAAGTCATCGAATGCATCGGTATTGGCAAGGCCTTCGATATAATCCAGTGGTACTCCAGAATTATAGACTGCTAGAAATCCATTTGTTGACAAGTCATCGAATAAATTGGAATCACCTGCGCGTTGATAATACTCAACAGGAATTTGCTGCTGGTAAAGAGTAAGAATCCCATTCGAGGAAAGCTCATCGAAAAGGTTATAACTATCGAGCTGTTCAATGAACGCTATTGGGACACCTGCATCATATAATGCTTCAGCACCACTAACTGAGACATCCTCACTTATATCAATGGACTTTAGTGATGCTAAATATTCGAGAAGAGACCTGGCATTGGCAGTAGTTGTAGCAGTTCCCTGACCTACCGAAGATACGCCGGTTTCGTTCTGGGTAATTTCGTTTGTGACAAAACCGGTAACTGAATCAATTGCCTTTGAAAATGGATTAGTGACATAAACCACAGCTGCTAATACCAAAAAAACACCAAAAACGTACCATCTTAAGGTTTTGCGGGGTGCTTCTGTGGACTCCTGAAATTCCTCTTCGAGGTTATCCTGAGCTTGCTCCTCGATATAATCGTCCAGGTCGAAGGGTTGTTTTTCGGATTTGAAGTTTTGCTTGCCCATTTCCAAGTGTTAGTTCCGCGCAAGTAATACCCTGAACAATCGAAATAGTTACACTGGTTTTGAACATTGAACATTGAACATTGAACACAAGATGTTCTCACTCTATCCCTGTTCCGAAAACGATTTGATTTCCATATGGGTCTTTCAACTCAAAATCTCTCATTTTATAATCCTGGTTTTCGGGAATACCCATCCTCTCTACACCTCTTGCCTTCAGTTCTTCATACACAGCATCTACATCATAGCAAAAAATGTAAATCGAGCTATTCATCTTCTTGTCTGTTTTTGAAAAGTGAATAGAAACACTCTCTTCCCTGTTTGTGACTACATATTCAACCGGGTCTCCCCATTTGAATGTGACATCGAAGCCTAGTTTTTCCTGGTACCACGTAGCTGCTTCTTCAGGATCAGCAACTCCAAAAATCACTGCAAAGTGAGATAGGTTCTTTTCAGCCATTCCTACTATAGTTGGCTCAACTGGTAATATATTCGAATCACAATCCGACGATTAAGGGGGCGATTTTCGACGATATCTCTTCCCTGATCATCCAGATGCGGCACTACCGGCTTGGTATCAGCGTATCCCGAAGCTTTTAGGCGTTCTCCTTCTATGCCTTCCTCTATGAAGTATTTAACTACTCCCGAAGCCCTTGCTACCGACAACTCCCAGTTAGAAGGATATACTGGTGTATTTATCGGCACATTGTCGGTATGCCCCTCCACATCTACATTGAATTTGTAGAAATCCAGGGCATTCATAGCCTGTGTCACTTTATCTATTATTCCTTCCCCGGTTGGTAGCAGGTCTGCTTCTCCGGAATTGTAAAACGAACTACTGTTGAAGAAGAGCTTGATTCCATCTCTGTCTAAAGTAATATCAACCAGTCCCTGCTGCTTTTCTACTGCCAATAAGGAATCCAAATCTTGCTTCACTTCGGCCAGAGGCGTACGCACATTTTCTTCTTTACTGATCTCTGATCTTAACCCTTGCTTCATTTGCTCCCAGAGGTTCAGATCTACATAAGACACTGCGATAAGCATTGCAAAGAATGCAAGTAGCAGGGTAATCATATCACTGTAGGTGAGCAACCAATCCTGGTCTTCAGTGTGCTCTTCCTGGTCTCGTAACGTCGATATGTTTTTACGTGACAGCATATAGGTGACTACCTAGTCGTCGCCTTTATTCTTTTTGAAATCTCTTTGCAGATATGTGCTCATCTTATCCTGGATATAGAAGGATGACTTTTTATCATTAATCATCAAAATCCCTTCAAGGATGAAATACTCTCTGAACTTATTCATTTGAGCAACATTCTTGATTTTCTCTGCGATGGGGTAGAAAATAAATCGCGCCAGGGAAATACCGTATAGGGTAGTAATTAAAGCAGCTGCTAATCCAGGCCCCATGCCAGAAGGATTTTCTAGTTGCCCTAGCATCACAATCAATCCAAATAAGGTCCCAAACATACCAAAAGAAGGAGCTGCACCGCCCATTGCTCGAAGCACATCCACCACAACCATTTTTCGGAAGTACTGCTCTTCTACATGATTTGCTCCAAATTCCTGGATGTCTTCATTCGTATAGTTTGTACTGAGAAGAGAGAACAGATAGCCTGATACATCCGCGGAGTGTTCATCTTCTAGCTTTGATAATGCCTGAACCCGATTTGCTTTAATTTGATCATTCCAGTCCAAAATGCTTTCCAGGTCAGTGGTCAGTGTTTTTGCAGAAGATCTTGACTGACTAAAGAGAAGGAAAATACTTGCAAATGCTTTTCCTACATACCTTGGCTGATAGGTGATGAATACTGCATTAAGCACCCCGCCTAAAACGATAAATAAACTGGGCAGATTTAAGAATCGGTAATCGGATAATCCGGGAATAGAATTGATCACATTAGTAGTTCCCGTAATCTCTGTAATCCCAAAAACCAACATTCCAACGCTAAATATTACCCCTAATAGATTAGTTAGTGAAAGCCTCATGTTAGTTACCTTCCCCCCGTATTTCTTCAATTAGTGTTTCTAATTCCGGGATACTGGGTACCGGAATATTTGGATCCATTTGAACAGCCCTGTTCCAGTTTGCCCGTGCTGCAGTTATATTTTCCAACATGAAGAAAATAGTCCCCTTAAGTGCATAAGCATCTGCTGTTTCCTGAATCTCTATAGTTTTGTCTACCTCTTCCAGTGCCTGACGGTACTCACCTAAATAGAACAGGTCTTGCGCTTTTCTATAACTTGATAGCAAGGTTTGAATATCAAGTGCGCGGTTTTGGATAAGAGTTGAATCTTTTACAACAACCGAATCTTTCTCCTGTGGTGTCATCCCACTCAAATCCATATAAAATTGATCTTTACTAGGATCAAGCTTAATCTGAATGTTAGAGCTACGATTAGTATAAGTAACAACTATATCTCCGCCTGAGGATTCATCCTCAGTAGAGTTTTGAGTATCAGAACTTTCTCGCTGTTGATTAGCTGTACCTGAATTTGCTCCTGCTTCGGCAGGAAGATTTTCTGAGGAGGCACACCCCCCGGTTGCAAGTAGCCCGGCAATCAAAAGCAGGGCTAACCATTTAGAATCGAATAATTCCCTGGATACCATAGCTTAGTTTATCAAAGGTTACTTGTTGAGTATTATCTAAAGTGATTGTTTCGCCAGAAAGAGTAATCTGGCTGTACACTGCTAATCCCAAATTCTCTGTTAGATTGAAAAGGAGCCCTGGGTTAGCGGAAAACATTTGCCCCTCCGGTTTCCCAAGAGGGAACTGAACATTCCCGTTTAAATAGAATGCGACTCTATACGCGTTTATATCTTCGATCCTCTTCCCTATCGCCTGGTAGTATGTAACACCAAACTCGATAAGAGTCATATCAAACTCATCCACCTCTCTTGGAAGGAGCACGTGAAAACCACCTGTAAACCCTAGATAGGCGCTGTTATCTTTATTCAATGGCTGACGGTAGGTGTAAGTAGCTCCAATATTTACCACTATTTCTGAGAGTGTACTATCTCCGGCAACAAAACTGCTGTCTCTTGCAGCTAAACTATCCGGGGTAAAGATATTGCTTCCCCCTCTGCTACCAACACCAAATTTAATGACACTGGTCTTGCCTTTATCATGCTCCACCACCACAGGTTTTTCGTTAGAAACGAAACTTTTGGTCCACACAATCTCCCTGGATTGAGGATTCATCATTCTAAGAGCTACTACTAAGCCTTCTGGTGTTCGTCGTTGAACCGACAGCTCGATTAACCCCTGTACTCCATATTTTTCAGAAATCTCAATGAGCATTTCCGGAGATACATCAGCAAGAGATCTTCCCCTGATATTCAAAATCTGAAGTGTGCTATCACTTCCAACGATTTTCATTTTATCGTTGGGTTCTAATTCAGGAGGGGATAAAACGATTAATCCGGCATATTGACGGAAGGCATATTCTATTTCAGATCTTATATACTCAATCTCTTCACTACTAAATCGAAGCGAACTATAATTGATCTTATACACTGCTACTCTCCTGATATTGGCCGGAACATCATTAAGCTGTTCTTCCAAATCCTCCATAATCTGATCCATTAAATACGGATCACCAGATTCAAACGACTGTGCATGTAGAGTGCCTGATGAACTTGTCAAAAAGCCTATAAACCCCAGAAGTACTACACTAAAAAGCCTCTTCATTAACTTATCCCTCAGTTTTCATTTTTCGTCGAACGGCATACAGTACAACTTTTTGAGCATCCTCAATCTCTTTTGTACTTGCTTCGCTTGGGTTTTGAATTTCTGAGAGAATAAGCTGCTGCTCACGCTTTGGACGTACACGTAGTACCTTTTCTCTTACAGCTGCGGGAGCCGTTCTTAGGGCAAGAATCATCGTTTCTGTAGGAATTTCTTCAAGTGCTGCCTGTACAAATTCGTCTTTCACTTTTGGCAGGTCATCAAAACCAATGAAGAATTTCTTAATTCTCTTAGCAAGATTCAGATCCTGTTCTGCAATAGAACGAACATAATTGTCTTGCTCAGACAGTGGCAGGGTTTCAATGGTTGTAAGAATGCTGTCTACTCCATCAGCAGCCACATACTTCATATCAGATACAGACAAAGCCTTGTTTGAGAAGTGAGAGGCTACCTTTTTATATACCGAGATGGGAATATTGTTAATCTTACCCATCTTCAGCAGAATAGAAATCCTTTTTTGATCATCAAGTTTCTGCAAGATAACCCCAGCTCTTTCACCCGCTACCTGAGCTAATAGAATGGCCACCATTTCATCTGACTCTTCCTTCATCAAATGAAGAAGCTGCTGATCAGTGAGCTGATATACGAAATCAAATAGGTTTGATCCTGAATCGGATACCTCCTTAGAGCTCTGTATTTGCTGTACGCTTCTTCTAAAGTTTCTTACGTCCTCTATACGCTCGTCAACAGGGATAGCATCGATATTTGCCATTCCAAAACGTATGGTTTCAAAAGTCTCTGCCTCTAAATGCGGCTCTAATACATTGAGAAGCTTTTCATCAACACTTGAAATACCCCTAACTGCACGAATAACACCTTGCTCATCATCGCTTGCTATCCATTGCTGAACTAAATCGGCTACTAACCCTGGTCTACTTATTACTGCATTCGTTAAATAGGTCTTGTCTTCTTCAAAAGCAGCCAATGTTTTAGCATCTGGACCTGAGGAAGTTTCTTTTTCCTGAGAAGAAGTAGCTTGTGGGCCATTCATTTGATCAAATATGGGGTAAGGATATGGAGGTTGCTCTTCCCTTTTAGGATTCTTCATAATTGCATAGAGCAGCGCTATAAGTAAAAACACGCCCAATCCTGCGATTACATACATAAGGTGTTGGGGGTTATTCCAATCAATGCCTAAAAACATTCTCTCTTCAGCTACCTCATTTTGTGGAGGCTGAATTCGTTCGATTTGATCGTCCTGTTGTGGGTTATTTTGTTGAGCCCTCTGCTCATCTTGCTCAATTGCCCGTGCACTTCTTGGAAATACTTTCTTTTCAACGGTAACAATATCTCCCCTAAACCTGTCGGCATTAGAGATTAATGAAGCGGCTTCCTCGACAAATTCTACATCTTCATCACTATAAGAAGTGTCAACAAGTACTTTAATATTGAGATTGGTAAGGCGAAATCTTGTATCAAATCCCGAAGCCTTAAGGCTATCTCTGGTTGGCTCTGTGGAAGCCCTTAGGTTTGGCGGGATGACTGGTAATCCAGGAAGGTTTTCGATTTGAATAGCTTCTTCCCCTTCCACTACTTCATAACCGGTTGGAACCAAAACACGCTCTAAGGTAGCTTTCACATCTACTATAAAGGTACCCGCTTTATAATAATCTGATAAGGCATTATCGAGTACTACTTCGTAATACCGTTCATACTTGGTTGCTTCTTCCTGAATATCAGGTGCAACCGATTGTCCTGGTAAGGTTTGTGAATATGCTACTACCCCGTAGAAAGCAATCCAAATGGTAAGCAGCCATTTTTTTGTAATCCCATTCATACTTTAAACCCCTATAGGATTTAGTTTTATAGCCTTTTATGTAGATGATTTAAAATCGGACACTAAGTATGCGGAAAAAAAATAAGTTTTCCACATTATTATTTAAAAAAACTACATAATTCTACCACCCCTTAATTGCTTAAAAAATCATGAATTTCCACTCCAAATGCCCTTAAAACCTACTTTTTTGGAAATCCACGATATAATTATCCACAAACTAGTTAATTACTCCTCAATCATTCCTTTTCGAATTAATAGTTCTTCCTAATCAAATTTACTTTGATACATCTCAATTAAGTCAATGATATGTAAATAAGGTCCAGAGATATTAGGACATATATTCTTGCAAGAGTAAGCGTTTATTTGTACGCTAAACCAATAATTTGCAACTATGATTGAGCCTAACGTGGACGAAGCCAGCCCTCTCCTTTCAAGGATTTTTAATTCTATTCCTGTGCTCATGATTATGTTTAACCGAGCAGATAAAACCATTCAAATAAATGATGAATTTGAACGGGTTCTGGGCTGGACCAACGAGGAAGTGAAAACACTTTCGATACTCGAAGCTTTCATCAAAGACGAGCAAGACCGGAAAAGAGCAGAAAAAATTGCCAGAACCTTTGATGGAACCTGGGGAGAATTTCCGGTGACAACCAAACAAGAAGAAATCCGAATCCAGCGCTGGGCCCGGGTTGCTCTAAATGAAGACATAAGTGTTGGAATTGGAATTGATATTGAAAAGCAACGGCAGATAGAAGCCACCCTTTCAAAAGAACAGAAAAGGTTCGAACTCATTTCTAAAGCTACGAATGATGTATTATATGAATGGGATTTGTTGAATGATGAAGTTTGGTGGAGCCGTGGCTGGGAAACCTACTTCGGGTTCAAACCAGAAGAAATAGGACATAGCTTTGCATGGCTAAAAACTCTCATCCATCCTGAAGATCTTGAAGCTTTAGACATCCACTTTGAAAAGCAAAAAAACTCATCACATACACATTGGGAATATCAATATCGGCTTGTTCACCCGAATGGCAGTGTCATACATGTTTTAGACAAAGGGTACTTTATTCGGGATGAAACGGGAAGGGCAGTAGAGCTAGTTGGGGCGCTGGTAAATATTACAGAAGACAAAAAACAACGTCAGGCTCTTAGGGACTCAGAGGAAAAATACCGGGTGCTTTTCCATGAGAGCCCCTTACCTAAATCCATATTTGATCCCGTTACTCTACAATTTGTTGAAGCCAATGATGCCGCACTGAAACTGTATGGTTACGATAGAAATGAAATTACCAGCATTTCTATGTTTGACATCCATCCTCCGGATGAAATGGAGCGAGTAATTGAGCGTGCTAAGAAATACCATGGCAAACCTGCCCCTACTGCTGAATGGAAAAACCTTACCAAATCGGGAGAGGAAATTTATGTAGAGGTTACTACTGCCCAGATAAGTTATTTTGGTAAAGAATATCGTATGGCTACGATTAAAGACATTACGGCTCAGAGGAAAGCAGAGGAGAAAGTATTTTCTGCATTAGTAGAGGGGGAAAACAGGGAGCGCACCAGGCTTGCGCAAGAACTTCATGATGGTATCGGCCAATATTTAGCGGCAACCTATATGAACCTCGATTCTTTAAAAAAAGAAACCGAGAATTTTAGTGAAGAAAACCTGGAACAGTTCAATAAAGCCATTTCATACTTAAAGCAGGCGATGGTTGAAACACGCAATCTTTCGCATAATTTAATGCCTCAGGTCATCGAAAATTATGGATTAGCAATCGCCGTTCAGGAGTTAATTACTGATGTAGAAAAGAACAAAGATATCACGTTCAGCTATTACTATAATATCAGTAAGGAAGACCTTTCCAGGAAAAAGCAGATAAACATCTACCGCATCATCCAGGAATGTTTAGCCAATATTGTAAAGCATTCGGATGCTACTAAAGTATCTATTCAGCTTATTAAGGATAAAATTGATATGATGCTTACTATTGAAGATGATGGCATCGGCTTCGATGGTTCCAATCTTGATTTTAATGCGGGCTTGGGGCTGAGAAGTATTAAAACCAGGGTTTTCATTATGGGAGGCATCTTCGATATTGAGACAAGGAAAGAACGAGGTACCCTGATTTCAGTGAGCATTCCTTTAAATAATGATTAAAGCCGAATTAATACGATGGAAAAGACCCATTTACTTATCGTCGATGATCATAAAATTGTCCGGGATGGAATAAAATCTCTCCTTAAAAATGAGTCTAGCCTGATTATCACAGGAGAAGCCGGAAATGGGCAACAGGCTATTGATTTAATTAACTCTCCTGAGCATAGAATCGACCTCATTATCATGGATATTAACATGCCGGTAATGGATGGCATCGAAGCAACACAGCAGATAAAAAAAACGCACCCTTACATTAAAGTGCTTGCATTAACCATGGTTAATGAACAGCAGCATATCAGGAAGATGATTGAAGTTGGAGCGTCTGGATATATCCTTAAAAGCTCCAGTCAGCAAGAACTGATCCTTGCGATTCAAAAAATCATGGCAGGTAGCCACTATTTTAGTGAAGAAGCTGCTCAGTCCATTCTTCAGGATATGGTTAATCCTGAGCTAAGTAAAAAAGCTTCTGATTTACATATCCAAATTACAGATCGCGAAAAAGATGTCTTACGCTTAATTGTTGATGAATACACCAATCAGGAAATTGCAGAAGAGCTTTTTATTAGCGTCAGAACTGTTGATGCCCACAGAAGAAACCTACTTCAAAAGATTGGGGCAAAAAACACAGCCGGATTAGTTCGTTTTGCACTCGAGAATAACCTTTTTCAAGAGTAAAGCGGCACCCATTACATTACCCTTCTTTAATTATTCTAGTCACTGTATTAAAGGCTTTTTATACAAATAGGTGAAAACGCCTAATTTTAAAATTAGGCGTTTCACGTCTTATCTGTAAGTGAAAAGAGGGGTAATTTTGTACCAGAAAAATTAAACGGTACAACCATGATACGCTCCAATAATTTTTATACTTCTATAGAGCTGAGTACAATAAGCCAGCAGATATTATCTGTTTTACCTGCAGAGGTTGCATTGTTGGACGAGCATGGTGAATTGGTTGCGCATAATGCCCGATGGTGTTCCTTACACGATCTTATAAATGAAAAATGGGCATTCCCTTTGTTGGGTGAAAATGTACTTACAAAACTTCAGCTCCCACTAAGCAACAGCAATGACTATGCGCTTCGGTTTATGATTGCCTATAAATCGGTACTAACCGGAGAATCTGATTCAGAAAAAGTTCTCTATCCTCTTGGTTCGGAATCTAAGAACTGGTACTGCTTAACCATTTCAGCCTTAGAAGATAAAAAGCATTTCCTGGTAGTTAATGAAGATATAAGCCATGAGATGGAAGCAAAAAGTAATCTCACAGACCGAAGTATTCGCCTTCATTTGAGTCAGGAGAAATACAAAGAGCAATTCAAAAACAGCCTTGACGGAATCATAATCGCTGAGCAGGATGGTAAGATTTTTGATGTGAATCCTATGGCTTGCAAAATTCTAGGATACGAATTGCATGAACTTCTTGGCCAGAAACGGGAATTCCTCATAGATGCAGAGGACCCTAAAATCAAAGAGATCATAAGCAGAAGAGACCGGCACAACTTTTATCACGGCGAATTCGAGTTCGTTACCAAATCGAAAAAGAAAGTATTAGTCGAGCTCAAAAACCGGGTGGTACCAGGAGAGAATGGCACCAACCATTCGATCCTTAGCTTTCGAGACCTATCCTCGATTCGTCAACAAGAACGTTTTTTCCGAAAACTTTTTAACTCCAGCCCCAACGCAATAGCCCTTGTTGATATAGAAGGAAATGTCCAGGAAACTAACCATAGCTTTAAATCTATTTTCGAGTATGGAGAGTATGAAGCAAAAGGTCAGTTCCTTCCGAACTTAATTGTAGGCGAAGCGGAGCAAATAGAAGCTGAACAAATAATTGAAAAAGTTACTTCAGGAGAAGATGTCAGCTTAGAAAGTTTTAGATACACTAAGTCGGGAAAATCCATCCCGGTTATTATGAGCGTATTTCCTATCTGGAATGATGCTGAAACAGAGATCACTTCCATTTTCTGTATATATGTTGATCATTCGGAGCACCATAAGGCTCGTAAAACCATTGAGGATCAATTAAAGGAAAATGAAATCCTTCTCCAGGAGATTCATCATAGAGTAAAAAATAACCTGGCAATTATATCCGGTCTGATCAGCCTTGAGAATATTTATTCTGATGATGAGATTGCGAAAAAACAGCTGGCAACCACACAGTCCAGGATTCACTCTATTGCAAGGATTCATGAGCTACTTTATGAGAATGAAGACTTTACCAGGGTAAACTTTCAAAAATACGTGGAAGATTTAACCAGCTCCTTCTCAAGATCTTCCGGCTTAACATTTATTACTGAGACTAAGCATCCTGTTCTTTTAAATGTGAATCAGGCTGTTCCATGTGGCATGTTGCTTAATGAGATAGCAAATAGGATAGTGTCTAAAGCGAGCAAGGATAGCGTTAAGAATGATCACATCTCATTTAGCCTGAATATTGAGGAAGACCGATTCCTGATCACCATTTGCGGAGCTCAGGGGGCTACTCGTTTTGATTTTATAAATGGTACAGAGGACAGGCTGGCTTCAGAATTAATCGGTGTTCTGTTACGTCAGTTGAATGGAGAAATTGAGATTAATGAGGGAGACGAAACTTGCATTACCATAACATTCAAAAAGAGAGACAAAAAAGGCGCACATAGCGCCATTGTGTAATACCCTTAATAATACCCGAAAAAGTTGGTTAGGTTTATTGGCGAGGGCTGCCCTGTGAAAGGGGCGGCTCTCTTTTTTTGATGGAACTTAATTATTCTGAATGTTTTTCTTATCGCATTCCAAAATCTTTTTTCCTATAAAGGCCTGGTCAGCCTCAATATCCGATTGATCCAAAGCTACCTGGTAATAGGACTTTGCGATATCATAATTTCCAAGCTGCATATTCATTTCAGCTATAGCAGCATATAGCATTGGGCGTTTTGAAGATTTTGATTCCTTTTCCAGCTCTTTGAGCATCTCTATTCCCTGGTCAAAACCATATACCCTGCTGAGTGCTATTGCATGATTTAATCTCACTACAAAAGAATCGTTTAGCTCAAGGAGTTTTTGATAGCAGTATAAAATAATGCTCCAGTCTGTCTCTTCAATTGAGCCGCTACTACAATGGATAGAGGCTATGGTAGATTCTAAATGAAAACGACTTAACTCGGTACTTTGCCTGGATTTCTTCAAGAAATGAAAGCCCATTTCGATCAACTCCTGGTCCCATTTTGATCGGTCCTGTTCTCCTATTTCTACCATTTCTCCTAAATGATTAACCCGTGATGGGAACCGGGCAAGACTAAAATACATGAGAGAAAGCAGAGCATAAATTTTTCCCTGATCTATATTCTTCATTTCGGCCAATAACAAACATAATCGAATGGCTTCATAACAAAGCTCCTCGTTAATCACTTTTTCACCTCGGGTAGTTTTGTAACCCTCATTAAACATCAAGTATATAATGGTGAGTACCACATCCAGCCGATCAGCTACTGCCGATAAAAATGGAATTCCAATAACATCATGCTTTTCCTTCAACTGTTGCTTAGCTCTGAATATGGTTTTCTTAACCGCTTCTGGCTGCATAAGCAAAGCATTGGCTATTTCCCTGTCTCCAAATCCAGACATTACCTTTAGCGTTAACATAATCTGAGCTTTTGGCTTCAAATCGGGATGACAGCATGCAAATAGTAATCTTAATTGACTATCCTTGATCTCATGATCTAAAAACAGCTCATCGATTTCTTCTTCGGCTTGCTCGAAATGTATTTTCTCTCTTTTCTCTGCATGCCTCTTTTGCCTGTTCAGTTCATTTATAATTTTATTCTTGGCAACAAGCATGAGCCAGGCTTCCGGGTTTTCTGGCTCTCCTTTTAGGCTCCAGGTTTTTATAGCCGATAAAAAAGTCTCCTGAATGATATCCTCAATCAGATCAGCATTTTTAAATCCAAAAATCCGGGTTAAAATAGCAGACATCCTCCCCGACTGATGCCGAAAAAGATGCTCTACTATATTTGAAGTGGTATGTGGCTCTGCGGTTTCCACTAGTACTTCATAACCTCACGAACTTCCACTTTTCCGCCCAGTCTTAATATGGGACAGCCTTTTGCAATCTCAGTTGCCTCGTCCAAACTTTCAGCATTTATGAGGTAAAAACCACCTACCAGCTCTTTGGCTTCAATAAAAGGACCATCAGTAACTACTTTATCCTTTCCTCTAATAGTTTTGGCTTCAGGATGAAGAGGCTCGCCAGAATCGTATCGGCTTCCAAGCTCTTGTATCCACTGTCCGTGTACTTCAATTTCTTTTTGCATGTCTTCTGGTGAGAAATCATCGTAGGCATTGTCGCTTTCAAATAGAATTAGCATATATTTATTCATAGTATCCTCTAAGTTCTGTGTAATGTTCACCTAAATAACAACAATCCTTTTCACTCCGGGACATTTCTGTAAAGAAAAAATTAAACGAAGTTCACTTTAAAAAGAAAATCTGAGATTCAGCATGTACATCCCCTCTTCCTTTAAAGAAGAAAATGAAGGCCTTCTGTATGAGTTTATTGAGAAAAATAATTTCGGAATCCTGTTTAGTAGACACCAGGAAAAAGCTCATGCTACTCACTTACCATTTATGGTAAATAGGGAACAAGGAGAACATGGTACATTAATAGCTCATTTCGCACGAGCTAATTCGCACTGGAAGGAGATTAAAAAAACTGAAGAAGTGCTTTGTGTTTTCCACGGACCTCATGGATATATTAGTCCATCCTGGTATAAACAAAGAGATACGGTTCCAACCTGGAATTATTCCGCCGTTCATGTGTATGGCATACCTACCATAATTGAGAGTACCGGAGAGCTTGCTGATATGGTAACCGAATTGACTCACTTTCATGAATCACAAATAAAAACAGATTGGTCATTAAAAGAGGGGGAGAAAAAGTTTGATACCCTTCTTAAGGCTATTGTTGGAATTAAAATTGAAATCTCAAAAATTGAAGGGAAATTCAAATTCAATCAAAACCGATCGAGAGAGGATCAACAAGGAGTAATTGATCATATCGATGAATCTGTAGCCCCCGGAGTAAAAGAAATCATGAAGAAGAACCTTTCTTCTGGAAAACCTTAAGCAGATAATTTGGTTTTAAATGCCATGGCATAAATCTTCATTTGCTTTACCATGGATGCCAGGCCATTCGCACGAGTTGGAGATAGGTGTTGAGCCATTCCTATTTTGCTAATGAAATCGGGATTGGTTTGCATAATTTCGTCAGGAGTATGACCCGAATAAAATCTGACCATTAATGAGACCAAGCCTTTAGTAATTGCAGCGTCACTATCGGCGTTAAAAATTACTTTTCCATCTTCTAACGAAGCCGTTAACCAAACCTGGCTTTGGCAGCCTTTCACCAGGTTTTCTTCAATATGGTCTTCTTCTGGAAGAGGGTCGAGCTTTGCCCCTAGTTTTATAATGTGCTTATATCTTTCTGTCCAATCTTCAAATAGATTGAACTCCTTCACGATGCGATCTTGCTTTTGATTGATATCCATGCGATAAATATACGACGGGAATTTGGATATTGTCATCCCGCACTTGATGCGGAATCTGTAGGGGGACAAACTTTGATTTAAATCTCCTCAGATCATAGAATTACTCATACAAATCCCGGGGCTCAGCCCGGGGTGACTGCTTGAATATGTAGGAATGACAAATGAGAAGAGATTAGCTTTCTTTTAGCTCAAGTTTGGCTACAGACTTAACCGACCCCACTTCACCAAGATCATCATCCATTATTGGTTTGAAAGATTGAAGAACGGATAGATAATCACCTTCCGAAGTTTTGTATCGACAATACTCAGTAAGTGATTCTCCATTAAATGCCCGCTTCAAGGCTGATGCAACCTTGTCTTTGTCATCTTCATGAATAACCGAATTTAGCCCTTCGCTAAAGATAATTTCTTTGTTAAGCCCGGTTAGATCCTCAAATCCTTCCGTAATGTATTTACAGGTAATAGTCATTCCATCTTCACCATACGAGAATTTGAGAGTGAACTCTTCTGCTCTTCTCAATAACTCATCAAAATCAGTATTGAAAATGGCCTTTGCTGTTTCCTTTTTCTCGGTCACATCACGTTGATAAGAAACCCAATGTGTAACCTCACCTTCTTTATTAAACAGGGGATGAATATCCCATTGGTTTATAAATTCAGTGCCGTCTTTACGATAGTTGATACTGTGCCCAAAAAATGCCTGGCCTTCAATAAGCCTTCGCTTAAGCCTATCAAGAATTGCCCGATCTGTTTTTGGACCCTGTAAAATTCTTGGTGTTTTACCCAGCACTTCTTCAGGTAGATAACCTGTCATTTCAGTGAAGCCATCATTCACATATACTATTTTCGGACCAGGCTTTTCGAGATCTAATTCCGTGACAAGAATCGAATCATAATCGTTACGAATAGCATTTTCTAAAAGCTCAAGCTGGAACTTGAAGCCTATTGCTTTTTCCTCTAGTTCGACAAATAATTCCTGTAAACTGGCAAATGAGCTTTCATCTTTAGAATAAGCTCTTAATTGTTCTAGAATTTCTTTTTTTATAATACTCATACTTATCAATTACTTAGCTGATCTAAGTTGATATCCACACGCAATATAAAACTGTGAGAACATAGCTTTCATTCCATCTAATTAAAAATAATTGTATTCTAATACTATATTAATAGTATTTACCAGTGCGACTTTTTCTATTCATCATCTTTCTAGTCCTGTATTCAGGTTGTTCCTTCTTTCTAAAATCTACCAAACCTTATCAACCCGAGATGGTTCTTGTTCCCGGGGGCTCTTTTATTCTGGGTGATATATTCGAAGAGCAGAATACGGACGCCTTACCAACCCATGAAGTAACAGTAAAACCATTTTACCTGAGTAGGTATGAAATTACTTTCGAGAAGTATGATCAATTTGCTCAGGCAAGGGAATTACCACTCCCTGATGATGGCGGTTATGGAAGAGGAAATAGGGCCGTTGTAAATGTAACGTGGGATGAAGCTGCCTCTTTTTGTAAAAGCCTTGGCAACCGGTTGCCTTCTGAAATTGAATGGGAGTATGCAGCAAGATCAGCCGGTAAAAAACAGATCTATGCAGGCACCAATAATATTGATTCCTTAAAGCACTATGCTATCACTCGTGACTCAAATATCAATTTCTCTTTTAGTGTAGGTTCTCGTAGCCCAAATGATCTCGGGCTATATGATATGAGCGGAAATGTATTTGAGTGGGTAGATGAGTTTTATCAGTTTTATAGTATGCCAGAACAACTTCACAACCACAAAGTTGACGGGATAAGGATCATACGGGGAGGGAGTTTTGGAGAGCAGACCTCAACAACAAGAACATACTGGAGAACAGGCACCCTTCATGATGTAAGGGCATCAGACTTAGGTTTCCGGTGTGCCAAGTCGAAATAAAAAAGGGGGAGCCGAAACTCCCCCTTCCTCACTCACTCATCGAAGTAGCAACTTCGCAATAGTGCTCAGCTGCATGTTCGTTGTACCTTCGTAAATCTTACCGATCTTTGCATCACGGTAAAATTTTTCGACAGGATATTCTTTCACGTATCCATAACCTCCGAAGAGGTCAACTGCCATAGATGAAACTCGTTCTGCTACTTCTGAAGAATAGAACTTGGCCATAGCCGCTTCTTTTAAGAACGGCTGACCTGCCTCTTTAATTCTTCCTGCATTATAAACGAGTAAACGAGCAGTCTCAATATCTGTTGCCATTCGTGATAACTGGAATTGTACTCCCTGGAAATCAGAAATTGCTTTCCCAAATTGTTTTCTTTCTTTGACGTAATCGATAGTTGCGTCGAAAGCACCCTGAGCTATACCAATCATTTGAGCACCAATACCAATCCGGCCTTCATTCAGTGTTTCGATGGCTACTTTGTATCCTTTTCCATACTCACCAAGGATATTTTCTTTCGGCACTTTGCAGTCCTCAAGCAGGATTTCACATGTAGAACTGGCCCGTATGCCAAGTTTGTTTTCTTTTTTAGAAACGGAGAATCCTTCCATTCCTCGCTCTACAACAAAAGCAGTAATACCTTTATAACCGAGTTCAGGGTTTACATTAGCAAATACGAGGAAAATATCAGCCTCATTAGCATTTGTAATCCAGAGCTTGGAGCCATTAAGGATAAAATGGCTGTCCGTTTCTTTTGCGGTAGTTTTAAGTGCAAAAGCGTCACTACCAGAACCTGCTTCCGATAAGCAATAAGCTCCAACTTTTTCTGTAGCTAATTGTGGAAGGTATCGTTCTTTAATGTCATCGGATCCATACCTGATAAATGCATTGTTAACCAGGGTATTTTGTACATCCATAAATACTCCGGCAGATCCATCTACTCTAGAAATTTGTTCGATGGCTACGATAGACATCATAAATGTACCACCAGCACCGGAGTACCTTTCAGGAATCTCAATCCCCATCAGGCCCATTTCAAAAAACTCTTTTATTAGCCCAGAATCTAGTTTTGCTTGCTCATCCATTTCATGCACCAGGGGTGCTATGGAACTCTTTGCAAAATCAGCCGCTGCCTCCTTGAGCATTTGTTCATCTTCGGTAAGCTGAGTTAATGGGGGAAAAAATTGATCTACTTGATTCATTCTATATCTATGTTCAGGATTTCAGCGGAAGGAAAATATACAATTGTAAGCGCTTTTTTACTACTAAAAAGTTAGATTTTCCAAAATCATTTAATCTCTTTCAACATCTCAACTTCTGCTTTAGAAACGGAAAGCTCTCTTTGAATGATCCGCAGTTTGCTTCAGGAAGTTAGCTAACTAAATATTTCTTATCAGTTAAAAAATTGATTCTCTTCGATTCTAAGAATGCGGAGCTTTATTGGAATAATATACCCTCTTTTTTTAAGCGTAAATCAATAAAATTATAAATTTTGAAACATTTCCCTTCTTGCTTACTCATGTAAATAGCGTTTTTTTTAAAGACAAATGAAAGCGCTTACATAATAAAAGAGTCACAAAACAAGGAGAAAAAATGAAAGAGATAAGACTGGGAATGCTACTAGTAATTATGTTAAGCTTCTCAAACTTTAGCCAAGCACAAGATGACGTAATGATGCAGGCGTTTTACTGGGATGTTCCTGTAGATGCTGCAAATTTCAATGGAAGCTGGTGGGACTCACTGGCAAGCAACTCCAAAAGCCTATCGGATGCAGGATTCACCGGAATGTGGATACCCTCCCCTTCGAAAGGTAACTTTGGAATATATGATATGGGTTATGGTATTTACGACCACTATGACCTGGGTAATTACAATCAAAAGGGAACCACCGAAACCAGGTTTGGCAGTCGGGCCGAACTTGAGGCTATGATCGATTCAATGCACAATAATGGTATTGAGGTCTATGCAGACATGGTATTAAATCATATGTATACCGATGGGGATTATTATGGCTCTTCGAATGATATGGAGTCTAACCCTGATGTAAAGCAATATGTATTTGATGAAGCCTATATAAACGGAACCCAATATCAGTCATATCCTACCAATGAAATCACCTGGGTTATCCCAAGTGCAGCTGCAGGTACGTATTATATCCAAATAACGGGTTATAACCTTGACTTTGGAGCAAGCTATACTCAGCGCGGTTATGATGTAATGATAGACTGGACAGGAGGGGGCGCAACTACCACAACTGTTTGGGAATCAGAAAACAATAATGGTGGTGGAAACTATAATACCATTTCTTCATCTGGTACTACCGTACGCGGGCATATCAATTCATCAGGAGATATTGATGAATATGAAATCACATTATCAAGCTCTGCGGATATTGTAATTCAGGTCACCGCCAGAAAAGAAGGAACAGATTCCGGAGGAAACTGGGAATGGCAATGGGCCGACCAAAATAATGGCTACTATCCTTCTGCGATTTGGTTTAGCGGAAGTAACCTTGCCAATACCACTCTTGAAGCTCATACAGCTACCGGAGTTTCTTATGTAACCCATACCGGAACAGGAGAACCCAACTACTCATGGAACCACAACCACTTCCATCCTGTAGACAGCAACGACTGGCTGGGTTATCCGGGAAATGATGAGATCATAACCAATACTAAATTCTTTGGGAATGATTTAAACACTTTCGACGCCACCGTTGTAAGCCGGCTTGAAGACTGGGGATATTGGATGGCTGATGAAATTGGGTTTGATGGCTTCAGGCTAGATTTCGTTCGCGGATTTCAAGAAACCTTTGTTGCAGATTGGGTAAATAACTTACCTCTCCTAAGTGGAAGCCAACGCTTTATAGTAGGTGAATACTGGGGAAATGCTTCATCCATTCACTCCTGGGTTACTAATGTTTCCAACGGTACCTCTACGGTTACCAGTGCAACTACAACAGGAGCCGATGTTGACGCCTTCGATTTCCCCTTAAAGTTTTCATTAAATGAAATCGTAAATAACACGGCCGGAACAGCTAACATCACTACTACACTTGACCATGCAGGGATGATTAGAAACACAGGTGGATATGCCCTTTCCGGAACCAGTGTAGTTACCTTTGTGGATAATCATGACACAGGTAAAGAACATGACAAATGGGTATTCAGTGATTGGGATATGGCATATGCCTATACGCTAACTCATGAAGGGCGCCCTACCGTCTTTTACTCCCATTACTATGGAACACTTCAGGAAGACGCCCATAGCAGTTCTTATACTACCCAGGCTCCATCCAGCCTTCGGGATGATATCGATAACCTGATTCATATTCGAAAGAACTATCTGGGTGGAACTATTGAAGTTCTCAGTGCAGATGGGAACCCTCATCCTTCCGGTGATGCAGCAGATGTATATGTTGCAAGGAGAAATGGTAACGGCACTAAAACAGGAGCAATCATAGTGATCAATGATAATAGTTCATCAACCAAAGGGCTCTGGGTCGATCATACTACAGGTACCGATATCTGGGCTAATTCTTACCTTGTAAATGTAGAAACCGATGACAGCACCTATGTGTATTCTGACGGGCGGGTCTATGTGGAAGCAGGAGCACGAGATTATGCCGTATATGTGCCAGCAAGTGAGCTCACTACCACCCTCCCGAAAAGTAAAGGAGTTATTAATGTTGGGAATGAACCAGAGGTTACTGATGCGCCAGAATCTGTTGTTCTTTATGATAATTACCCAAATCCATTCAACCCGACTACAAATATATCATTTAGTATTCCGGAAAGTGGACAGGTCTCTTTGAACATTTATAATTCGATGGGACAACTGGTATCAACAGTTGCGAATGGAGTATTTAATGCTGGAGAACATAAGCTAACCTGGGATGCAACAAGTGTTGCCAGTGGAATCTATATCTATTCGTTAACCTACAATGGGCAAACGATAAATAAGAGAATGACACTGATTAAATAGCTTATCCTGACCTAAGCAAAGCCTACCTCCATAAAGAGGTGGGCTTTTTATTTACCTCGAATCTTCGAAATCATCTCAAATGCCGCTGAGGAAGGAGAAATTTCTTTGGCGATAATTCTCTGTTCAAGTTTCCTGGCTACTTCCCGATTTTTTGAAGTGTTCCAAAGCTGTTTTAAAACTTCATCTTCAGTTAATCTTTTGAACCAGTTTAAATTTTGAGCTTCCCTAAGCTGATTGAACAGGTTCTTTTCTTTGAGAACCGAAACAAGGCCTTCAACTGCTTCCCAGACTTTTTCTATCCCTTTCTTTTCAAGAGCACTAATGGCTAAAAATTCAACAGAAACTCCCTCGTATTTAGGCTGTAGAAGGCGGAATGTCTGCTCATACTCATCTCTGGCCTTAAGGGCTAACCGTTCCTGATCTCCATCGGCTTTATTAACCACCAGGATATCGGTGATTTCTAAAATTCCTCTTTTAATTCCTTGTAACGAATCTCCTGCACCTGGGAGCATCATCACTAAAAAGCAATCAACCATTGAAGCCACTTCGAATTCACTTTGGCCTACACCAACTGTTTCAATTAAAATAACGTCATATCCAGCAGCTTCACATAAAAGGACCGATTCCCTGGTTCGTTTAGCAACCCCACCAAGTGTACCCGCAGTAGGCGATGGACGGATGAACGCTCTCTCATCATTTGCCAGGGTTTCCATACGGGTTTTATCCCCAAGGATACTTCCACCGGAGGTAGGACTGCTTGGGTCTACCGCCAAAACAGCAACCTTATGCCCCTGATTAATCAACAGGTTCCCTAATGATTCTATAAAGGTACTTTTACCTACTCCTGGCACTCCTGAAATACCAATACGAGTTGTCTCATAACTATCATTAAGCAACTCAAAGAGTTTACGAGCTTCTTGTTGGTCCTCGTCTCTATTGCTCTCAACAAGGGTTATCCCTTTGGCAAGGTGCCTTCGCTTCCCTTCTTTAATCCCTTGTGCAAGTTCTTCAACGGTCATGCACGTTTTGCTTTGATTTCATCAATCACTTTCGAGGCAGCCTTTGGAATATTTGTCCCCGGCCCAAATATAGCTGAGACTCCGGCTTCGTGAAGAAAATCATAATCCTGTACTGGTATAACCCCACCTGCCACAATCACAATATCCCCTGCTTCTTCTTTCTCAAGAATAGCAATAAGCTCCGGAATCAAGGTTTTATGCCCGGCAGCTAAAGTAGATACTCCGATCACATGAACATCATTTTCGATAGCCTGTTTCGCCGCTTCCTCAGGAGTTGAAAAGAGAGGGCCAACGTCTACATCAAAGCCCATATCCGCAAAAGCAGTAGCAACCACTTTGGCTCCCCGGTCATGACCATCCTGGCCCATTTTCACAACCAGGATTCGAGGCCTCCGGCCTTCCTCTTCAGCAAATGACTCGATTTTGAATTTAATTTCTTTGTAGTGTATATCGTTCTTGTACACGCTTTCGTACACTCCGCTTATGGTTTGATTATTGGCTGTATGCCTACCCCAGGCTACTTCGAGAGCAGTGGAAATTTCTCCTACACTCGCTCTTTTTCGTGTAGCTTCAACGGCTAACGCCAAAATATTTCCTTCACCTGATTTAGCTGCATCCGTTAAAGCCACCAATGCTTTTTTTGTAGCATGATTATCTCTGTTAGCTTTGATTTCATCTAAACGCTCAATCTGCTTATCCCGTACTTCGGCATTATCAATATCTAAAATCTCGACCGGGTCTTCCTTCTCATTCACATATTTATTCACCCCAACAATAGTGATATCTCCCTTATCGATCCCGGCTTGTTTCAGAGCCGCAGCTTCTTCAATCTTTCTTTTTGGATATCCTTCTTCGATGGCTTTTGCCATACCTCCCATTTCCATTACCTCATTAATAATGGATCGGGCTTTTTCTTTTAGATCATGGGTCATAGACTCAATAGCATACGAGCCACCCAAAGGATCTACCGTATGAGTAATATCTGTTTCTTCCTGGATAATGGTTTGAGTATTCCTGGCAATCCTGGATGAAGTTTCTGTTGGAAGAGAAATAGCTTCATCATAGCTGTTGGTATGCAAAGACTGTGTTCCACCCAGTACAGCAGCCATAGCTTCGATCGTAGTTCGAACCACATTATTTAGCGGGTCTTGTGCTGTTAATGACCATCCCGAAGTTTGGCAATGTGTCCGAAGCATCATGGACTTTGGGTTCTTTGGAGAGAAATGCTCTTTCATCAATTCCGCCCAAAGCGTACGTGCTGCTCTAAGCTTACTTACCTCCATTAAGAAGTTCATACCAATAGCGAAAAAGAAGGAAAGCCGGGGAGCAAAAGCGTCTACATCCAGGCCACTTTCTACGGCTGTTTTCACATACTCTAACCCATCAGCTAAGGTAAATGCCAACTCCAGTGCTGAGTCAGCACCAGCTTCCTGCATATGGTACCCTGAAATGGAAATAGAATTAAAGCGAGGCATAAATTGGCTGGTAAACGCGATGATATCCGAAACCAATCTCATCGATTGTTGTGGTGGGTAGATGTAGGTATTCCGCACCATGAACTCTTTAAGGATATCATTTTGAATGGTACCGCTTAGCTGATCCAAAGAAACTCCCTGTTCCTCAGCAGCTACGATATAAGCAGCAAGAACCGGAATTACTGCTCCATTCATGGTCATAGAAACCGACATCTTATCCAAGGGAATACCATCGAATAAAATCTTCATGTCTTCCACTGAATCGATAGCAACTCCTGCTTTTCCAACATCCCCAACTACTCGTGGATGGTCGGAGTCATATCCTCTGTGTGTAGCCAGATCAAAAGCCACGCTTAATCCTTTTTGCCCTTTTTGAAGTGCTTTTCGATAAAACTGGTTGGATTCTTCTGCCGTTGAAAATCCGGCATATTGGCGGATGGTCCAGGGCCGCTGGGTATACATGGTGGGATAAGGTCCGCGGGTAAAAGGGAACGCTCCGGCTTCTCCTGCATTTGCCTTTCGATCATCAACATCTTGCTGATCATAAAGCGTCTGAATATGAATTCCTTCCGGGCTGGTGCGACCTTGTTTTCGTAGTTCGTTACTGTCTGACATGGGAGTCAATTTCTTTCGTGGAAACGGTTTTCTAACCCAGAAGGTACGATTTTCGTTTTTTGCATGTAAACGATGTAATGAATTTTACTCGCATAATAACTATTGATTTTGTAGTACTACGGAATACTCCGATTAGTTATCCAATAGAGATTATTTGACTTTCACATAATCTTATACAATGTTATGCGGGATTTAAATGAAAGTGTAATGCAAACAATAACCTCGGACTCGCTCAATTCGATAATTGATAAAATTGAATCCTCAAACCCTCCATTTTATGAAGAGTTTGATTTCTATATTTTTCTTGTAATTGGTTTATTCAGTTTAAGATTAGCTTGGCTTGCATATTCTGCTGCTAAGGGAGCAAAAGAAGCAGCCTTAGAAGCTAGTAAAAATGTCAAAATACAGAGTGTTACAGTTGAGCTAACAGAAGTATCTTTAAAACTGTACAGAATTGATAATAGAATTAGTTTTTTTAGCGCAAGAGAATTATTGAATGAAATTAGTAGAAAGATAATTCGTTTGTTAGCCACGGTAAGCTATATTAAAAAAGATATTTTAAGAGATAAGTCTAAAGAAATAGTAGAGCATCTAGAACAGGCTAAGAAAGCCTTGAATGATGTGAAACCAACAAGTATTGGTATTGATGAAGAAATAGAAAATGAATCAGTTTATTTTGCTATTGAAGATTATCTTTTTGTTCTTGGAACTAAAATTGCTGAATTAACCGGTATTCTTGAAAACGAATCGTTAAAAATTGGTGATTGAATAAGATGAATGAATATATAGAAAATATAATCTCTGTTCTCGATAGCATCATTTTTGCTAGTGATTCAGATAAACTAAAATGGAGAAAAATTAATCCAAGTACATTTATTTGGGATAAGGAAATAAACTCCGGTAGATATAGGTCTACTTTACAAAAGATTAATGGCCCCAATAGAGAATACTATAGATTCGAAATCAAAGAAGTTGAAAACAAAAAAGAGCTGCTTTCTATTGACACACGTAATGACGATATAGTTGAGGAAAGAGTGCGATCATTATATAATTCAGTGCAGAATAGAGCTTATCAAAATGATTGGGAAAGAGATAATATTATCAGAGAATTATTGAGCACTTAATAAATAGCCTTACTTCAAATTAATCTCAGTCTGTGGAGCACTGAACCCAACTTCTTCTTCGAATTTTTGAGAGCCAAACACTTCTTCCATTTCGGCACGAAGTTTTTGAATGGTAAGACCGCTGGTTAAAGAACCATTACGAGAGATGGATATACGGCCCGTCTCTTCAGAAATGACTAATACAAAAACATTATTCGTTTCAGAAACCCCTACTGCGGCACGATGTCGAGTCCCAAAAGACTGCGCGATGTTTTGATTTTGAGAGATAGGGAGATAGGCACTAGCGGCTACGATTCGGTTGTTACGGATTATAATTGCCCCGTCATGCAGCGGAGTTTCCCTTCGAAAGATCGTCACTATCAACTCGCTTTTGATTTTAGAGTCTACTTCAACTCCGCCATCAATAATATCCTGTAGCCCTGAAGTGCGAGCGAATACAATAAGTGCACCTATCTTCTCTTTAGACATAATTTTGGTCGCTTCTATGATTTCATCGATCATTTCATAAGAGCTAGAGCGGGAAAAAAAACGATCAAGACTGGTGTTTGTTCCTAAACGATAAAGAAGTTTTCGAATCTCAGGCTGGAAGATGATGAAGACGGCTAAGATCCCCACATTCATAATTCCACTCATGATGAAATCCAGCGTGGTAAAACCCAATACCCGTATCACAAGGTTTACAATCACTAGAAGAACAATTCCAATCCCGGCCTGAATAGCAAAGGTTCCCCTGATCCATTGATATAGATATACCAGAATCCCTGCAATAAGCAGGGTTTCGATAAAATCCATAATACCGAAATCTAAAAACCCTATGGGTATCAAAGGGGTACTCCGTCTAAGATTGTGATTGAATCGCCTCGAATATACGAATTGAATCGGAGGCTTCCTTCACATCATGAACTCTTAAGATATCTGCTCCATTCATTAATGAATGGTAGTGGACAGCAATGGTCCCTATCAGGCGATCATCAGCTGGTCTGTTATCGAGAATTTGCCCGATCATTGACTTCCGTGAAGCTCCAACTAATACAGGGAAGCCAAATTTTTTGAATTTGTCAAGGTGTGCGACTAAAGAAAGATTGTGATGGAGCTTTTTGCCAAAACCTATTCCAGGGTCAAGAATGATTTTGGATACCCCTTTGGCGGTAAGCTCTTTGATTTTTTTATCAAAGAATTCCATTACCTGATCTACCACATCAATGTACCTTGGATTTTCCTGCATGGTTTTAGGATCACCCTGAGCATGCATTAATATATAGGCAGCATCATATTCCACGGCGAGATCAGCGAAGCGTGGTTCTTTTTCTAAGCCGCTTACGTCATTTATAATGGAAGCCCCGATGTCTAACGCCTGTCTTGCCACTTCGTATTTTGTGGTATCGATGGAAAAAGTGGCGCTTCTAAATTTAGAAATCGTTGCTTCAAGAATGGGAATCACCCGGTTAAGTTCTTCCAGTTCAGAAACGGGATCAGAACCTGGGCGTGTTGATTCTCCACCAACATCAATGATATTTGCCCCTTCTTCCAGCATTGTTGAGATCTGCTCACTTGCTAAATCTACCCGGTTGAACTTGCCTCCATCACTGAAAGAATCAGGTGTAGCGTTAAGAATACCCATGATTTGTGGAGAGGATGGGAAAGGAAGCTGTTTTGACATCAGGAAAAGTTAATCGTTATTGGTTAATAGTTCGCATACCAATAACTCTTAACTAATAACTAACTACCATTCTTCGATTAGCTCGTCAAGCTTGTCCTCTTTTTCTGCCCATTCATCAGCATCAGGCAGTGCATCCTTGGTCTCATTGATGATGTTATCTTCCCAGGCTTCTGCAAGGCGCTCATTGAGTTCGATATAGTGTTCCCACTTTTCTGGCACCTCATCATCGGGGTAAATTGCCTCAACCGGACATTCAGAAACACATGCATCACAGTCGATGCATTCGTTGGGATCGATAGTTAAAAAATTTGGGCCTTCACGGAAAGCATCAACCGGGCAAACGGATGCACAGTTGGTATATTTACATTGAATGCAAGGCTCAGTTACAATGTATGCCATAATTTTGCGAGTGAGTTTTTTCGTCTGAGATTTTTGTGAATATCTATTGCTCTCAGATTAGATGCAATCCAAATTATTCGAAATCAGAAGTAAGCTTAAATCTCGAGATACGATTGTTTCCCTTATCGGCTACATATACCACCCGATCGAAGTAGGCAACACCGCTTGGATATCTAAACTGTTTGTCCTGCGCTCCGAAGCCTCCAAAAGAAACTACCAGCTTTTTCCGGCGTTGATCCGCGGCTACCCCTGCAGGAGGATCTACACCTTCTTCACCATTTGGCTGGAATTGATAGAGCATATGCTGCTTCTCATCAACTACAAAAAGAAATTGTGTGTTATCGCCTGCTATCGCCAGACCAGAAGGTTGTTCAAATTTGAATGGTTCGTATAAAAACCCATCTGCTCTTGAGGTGTCTTGAGTGAGAAATTCCGGGCTCGAATTGAATTCTGTACCGTTTATCGTTTCCTCTACATCAACCCAAAGTACCCGAAATGGAATCTCCTGGGTTGTATCGGCCTGAGCTATTACAAAGTCTCGTTGATCAGTAAATGCATCTCTTTGTGGAGGAGCTACCAGGCCTTGAATATCACTGACCCCTATCGCACTTAATAAAGAAGGAGTAGTAGGACTTAATGAACGTATTTGCCTGGTGTTTTGCATGTTTTGAGTGAGCTCTCCATCTACGCGAATGGGGCTAAACTCCAGGATTACATTATCTGGTGCTGCTACCTGTGAGTTATCATTCCTTGGACCATTTCTTGTGATATAGATCGAGTTATCTGCAAGAACCGTTAAACCAGTTATAGTAACGAGCTCATAGTTAAACTCATCTCCTTTTTCTAAACGCGATTGTTTAGCAGCATCGGTACTAAGGCTTGCATCAGCAAATGGAAATACAATTTTTTGAATTAGCTGAAATTCACCAGCTCCGTTTAGGTTCTTAATCTTATAAACCACGGGCAAATTCCAGACAAGGGTTGGGTCCACTTCTTCTATAATTGTGTCCATCCTGGCAGCTACATACACATTAAGAAGCCTGTCCTGAACAACAGCTGTCGCTCCTTCTACTTCAAATGTCTGTCGTTGCGATAAGTCTGACCTATCAAGAAGATGAACACCGCTGTTATCTGTCACATACACGAAGGTATCAAAGCCGATAAATATATCATTAGGCTCATCAAAACCACCCCAAAAAGGCAACACTGGTGCGTACCCATCTACCTTTTCCAATGTTGGATCAATCCTTCCTACTTCGAATATTTCATCCGTAGTATCATCTTGCTTGCTACCGAAAATGGTATCGCATCCAACCGTTAAGAGAAGGATCGAACAAAACAACCAGAGTAAATTCTTTTTCTTAAACATATCCATTGTTAAAAAGGTATTCTTACTGCTAATCTGTGTATATCACCTAATCGATTATAGCTTGTGTATGCATAATCTATAGCAAGCTGACGGTTAGAGAATGGTACTTGCACCCCGCCTCCAAAACTCGGGAGTACACGCTCTTCAACCCCAAACTCATAACCCGTTCTCACAAAAAACTTGTTCAAAAATCCGTATTCAGCTCCTAAACTGAAGCGCTCCGCATTATCGCTTGGGTTGGTAATTTGCCCTGTTATTACAACTGATGAGTTTTCCGTTTGAATTAAATCAAAAGCCGCAGCAATATTAAACCTGGTTGGCAAAGGATCATCATCTGCTGGTTCACGCTCTTCTAGGCCTTCTAAGGTTTCTACTTCTGTAGTTCCTGAAGATGAACCATCGAGACCAAAATTATTTATACCCACCGCAAACCGGAGCCCTGTTTCACCAACGCGGTAGAAAAACCCAAAATCGATAGCTCCCGTCTCAATGGTAATCTCTTCGATGCCTTCGTGGATGTATCGAAGAGTTAGCCCATAACTAAATAGATCTGTTAAACGGTGAGATACTGAAAGGCCTGCAGAAATATGCCTTGTCCCAAAAGTTCTGCCTGTACCAGTAGGTTCAAAAGTAGTGGTTTCGGTTATATCTCCTGATGAGAAATATTGTAATGATGCACCTAAGGCAAAGTTGTTAAACTGGTTTACAACACTAATGTATTCCAGGTTAGTCTCAACCACATAGGCAGTGTGACTTATCATTACTTCTGACTGACCAATCTGTACTGCTAACGCAGGGTTCCAATACAGGCTGGAAGCGTCAAATGCATCTGCCATTGTAGAACTACCCATTGAAGCACTTCTGGGATCAACTACGATCTTTGTAAACTGGAACCCAGCTGTGCCCGATCTGGCATCACCAAAACTTGGAAAAACCTGAGCCTTTAGAGAGTGACCTGAAGCAACTAATACTATCAGGAACAGAAAAAATGTATGTCTCAAAATCTTATTGTGCATCAGAAATTAATTGAAAAACCAACTACAATGTGTCTTTGCTGCAAGTAGTTCGCAGGGTTCAGGTATGCAGGAATGTTATTATCATTAGGATCGAGATAGCGTGGGTCCCGAACACTGCTTGGCACATCATAACTTCGATCGTTTCTTAATGCGACAAGCTCAGCCTGTGTGGTAGGATAATCAGACCGATACCCTTCTCCTGTAACCGGGTTAACAATCACAGAGTTTTTATTGTTTAGCAGGTTAGTGATCTCAAGAAACGCAGAAAATTTAGTTGAACCTACCTCAAACCATTTCTGAAGGTTGAAATCCATATAGAACCAGGCTGGTCCTACTTCACTAAAGCGCTTTGACGGATCGTCAACTCTTTCATAGATAGGTCTCCAGTCATTTTCTCCTGTAACAGGGTTTCGAGACAATCCTATAAATTCATATGGAGTATATCTATTTCCACTTCTCCAGACTGCTGAAAGGAACATTTGGAATTGATTCAACGGCCCGAAATCGAAAAGGGGTTTATCTCTATCGTAGGTGAAGGTGATACTTCCTTTCACATCAAAAGGCCTGTCCCATGCTAATGGAGTCTCTACATTGTTACCTACGTTCTGACTACCAGTAATTTCCTGAAGGTTATCGTTGTTCGTTGAGCTTAATCCCTCTGCTCGAGAATAGGTAGCAGAAACCTGACCCCGGATCAAGTCTCTATATCGTTTGATGTATGTAATCTCAATACCTCTGGATCGGGCATAATCCCCGTTTACTCTAAACGCACGTACTACCGGCTGTCCCAAAGGGTCATCCACTGTGATATTTTGGGTAGTCACAAAGTCGTATTTATCTCTCCAAAAAGCCGAGATGTTAAATGCATCATCCGCAGTAATTTGGTTTCGGAAACCAATTTCGTAGGCGATATCTACTTCAGGATTTAGATTAGGATTCCCAAGATCCGGAAGGTTAGACTGATCCTGGAAAAATGGATCTAAACTAGTATACACGTAATTCGGATGTGGCAACCTGGTTGAGTGTCCATAATTGAAAAACAGAACCTGGTTTTCTCTAACAGGGAATGACACACTTACTTTTGGTAAGAAGCGGAACTTAAACCGATGTCCAAATAGCTTTTTCGTATCATTTTTGTAATCCTCCCTGATGAAATCCGGGATAGGGGCATCAGGGTTATCAATCAAATTATCGATGTATTGACCAGGTGCCCAATACTCAAACCGGGCTCCTATATTCGCAATTAAACCATTGTAGCGAATCTTATCAGATACAAAAAATGCGCCACGCTTAGGTTTTACCCGCCATATATCAAAAGTCTCTCCAACCCTTCTTGTTTCCGAAAAAGTATCATCATCAATTTGGATAGGAGCACCAATCCATGGCCTGGTAATATCAATCCACTGGTAGTCATTAAACTTGAACTCAAACCCAGCAACTAATTGATTGGCTTGATTCGCAAAGAATTTTGTAAATGTTGACTTAAGAGTTATTTCTTCCGCAAAGTGGTCGTGCCAAAGTGTGGCGACACCCCCGTTATTGATGAAGCCCGGGCCCGCAAGTATATAGGTAAATCCATCGGTTCCTTCGAATTCTTGTGCTGGAAAAGTGACAATACTTGCCGGATCAAACTCTCCATCTACAATTTCTGGTCTCCAGTCCCTTCCGTTTGCATCCGCTCTTAACCTGGTAAATAGCCTGCTCAACTGGACATCATAAAATGCAGTTTGGGAAATAGTTTGCGTCCATTTTACATAGGCAAGTTTACTCTCGTGGGTATAGGTATTTGCATTGTCCAGATCGGGCTGAAACGGGAATTGATAACCAGGGCGAATTTGTACATCACCACCTGTTATCTGAAGCATCCGCGTATTCTGATTTACGGTTAGCGACCGCTGATACGCTGCCTGTAACTTCATTCCTGGCTTAATATCATAGGTGAGCTTGTACATTCCATTCCAGCGATTGTCTTGTCTCGGCGACCAAAATGTATTATCGACAAGGGAAGTACGTACCTGCCCGGCTGAATTTTTTGTGTACTCATCCGAAAGAGATATTTGTCCGGTAACAAAAAAGGTTAATCTCCCCGGAATATTAATCCCTAGTTGAGGCAGGATTTTTTCTGACAAAATCCCCGGCCCTCCTATACTCAACTCATAAATATCGGTAAAAAAGTTTGCACTGTTTGACTCTACATTAGAACCAAGATTATCTCTTTTATGAGAAAAAGTGCCCTCATAAGTGTCTCCACCATCTCTTGTCCGTACTGAAACCACCCCTGAAGTTACATCACCGAATTCTGCTCCGACTCCACCGGTAACCACCTCAATGTTGCTGAATGAATTAGCTCCTAAATCTAATCCAAAACCAGTTCCTGCAAGAGGATCCTGAGCAGAAACCCCATCCACAACAAAGCCGGTTTCATAAGCCCTCCCTCCTTTTATATATAAACCAGTAGGGTCTTTAATAACACCTGACTGCAAAGAAACGGCGTCTTCCACTTTACGGATAGGAGCTGCCTCTATATCCGTTCTTGAAATGGTAGCAGAAGTAGTGGATTTCTCAACATCAAAAATTGGCTTCTCTCCAATTACTACAACCTCTTGTTCAGATGCAAACACTTGCTCCTTTAATGCGTAATCCAGTGTGGTTGTCTCTCCAGATGTAACCTTTATTCCTGTCAATAGAATGGTTTCGAATCCAAGGAAACTTATGCGAATGTTGTACTCGCCTGTTCGAATTCTGTTGATCGTATAAAAACCGTCTACATTGGTTGCCGCACCAAGACTGGTACCTGTGATAATGACATTCACACCAGGTAATGTTTCGCCAGTTGCAGCATCAGTAATTGTACCCTGGATTATACCCGTTCCTGATTGAGCCATGGCAACGGAAGTAAAGGAAGCAAAAAACAGTAGGAACAGGGCTTTTTTATAATTCATGGTATTCTTCTATTGTTGAAATCCTAGACGCTGAATGCAAAATGTGGCTATAATATCTGCCGCATTTCCATTTCCATCAATATTTCGGATGTCTACACCGAAATAGATGATATTTCCTTCAGAGTTTTCTATGGCTATTGTTTCGAACCTTGTAAAATCCGTATCAGGGATTCTACCCGGCTGATCTTCTTTGAAATCGACTGTGTACAAACTTGTTGCTCCGCTGGAAGGTTTTAGCGGCAGTAAACCGTCAATATCTCGAGAGGTCTGAAGTAATGGAAAAGAATTATCAGAAGGTGTAACTGGCTCTCCTTCATCTATCTTAAATCCTACGGAAGAACCGCTTCTCTCCCCAATCGAGTCTACAGAAAGTACATTAAACAATGGGTCATCGGAAGTAATATCACCATCAGTAGCAGGTATGGTAATGAAAAACTTACCCCCATTTTCGGAAAACTCAGAGGTGATTTGCTCAACGTAAGTGATGTTCCGATTTAAATTATTGGATAGCCAATAGATATAGTCCCATTTAGCAAGTGTTTTTATAAGGGTAGGATCAATAGTTTCCGGGAAAGATTCTGACAACCGCTCCTTAATATCTCCGGCCCCACCGTCATTAATCAACCAAACATCGGGTTGTATTCCATTTTGATCAAGTATGTCTAAGTGATATGCTTGCTCGGCTGAAGTACTTGAACCACTTACATCATTAAAAAATAGTACCCGTGAAGTTTGTTCTTTAATATACCAGCTGGTAGAATCTATCGGGCTTTGTGCCCCAGCCTGATCTATCACTCTAACATAAAATTTGTTGCTGGCACCAACCTGTACATTCGAAATTGTTTGAGTACTTGCCAGAAAGCTCCTTCCATAAAAAAGGTTTGCTGTTTTTTCCCCTTCACTGGAGTTATCAACTTCCAGGGATACAAACACCTGGTCTGATCCCTCATCAAATGGAATAGATATCCATTCCCCGTTTTTATCATTAATAGCTATTTCTGTCCTTAAAATATTTTGAAGCCCATCCGGATCTTCAATCGTCCAGCCGAAACTTGTAATTGAATACATGGTATCTGCTGGTAGCTCCGGGTTATTTAAGCTAACATCAGGATCAGAGTTTATTACCGGATACACTAATCGTGCTCCATCTGGATCACGAGCCCCTTCATTATCAACGGCTCGTATTTTAAATAAAACATCGTCGGTAGATTCCCCCTCAGTAATTGGAAGGATAAATGTGCTATCTGTTCCATTTACTCTAGTCCATGCCGACTCTGAAGTATCATTAATTGCATACTCAAAAAAAGCGATATACCCATCTGGGTCGACACCCCACCATGAGATATTTATCTGGCTTGATAACCTGTTTTCCTCGCTTCTGTCTATGCTTTGTACTGTAAGAAAGGTTTTAGGCGGCTGGTTTTCTGAAAAATCTCCATCGATGGAGTTGTCACAAGACCAACTGAAGATTAGTAATAACCCAACTACAAGTAATATTTGATTTCTTTTTGCCAAAATAAAAATCCCGGAGCCATGTACAGGCCCCGGGCATGAAAGTTTATTTAATTAACATCATTCTTCGAGTGCTGGTGAATTCACCAGCCTCTAATCTATAGATGTAAACACCACTAGCTAAGCGAGATGCATCAAACTTCACACTATGAGTGGAAGCGTTCATCATTTCGTTGTCTAATAATGTTGCTACTCTTCGCCCAAGCATATCATATACATACAGAGTTACTTCTGATGCTGATGGTAAACTAAAGTTAATAGTAGTACTTGGGTTAAATGGATTTGGGTAGTTCTGTTCTAAACTGAAGCTTTGCGGAGTTCCAGAAATTGCTTCGTTGTTAATCATTAACCCTCTGGTAAGTGTTATCGTATAGAACAGCTCTTCATAAACCTTGATTTCATCTCCATTTACGAAATTGTCTTCAGCTACTCCTAGAGTATCTAAACCATCACTTACTCTTACGTTCCAAACGAACTGAGCAGATTGACCCACCTCTAATCCAGCACCTGCTAGTAACCCATCAACGGTAGCAAAAGCAAGAGTTACCTCTGCATCTTCGCCTTCGTTGTTAGAAGGAACAGTAGCGACTACTGTTGAAGTATCCTGAGAGTAAAGTACCCACTCATAAGTAAGGTCATTACCATCATAGTCTTCTGTTTCTTCCCAGGTAATGTTGATGTCTGAAGTAACCTCAACTTCTGCACTATCCATTGGAGAAACGAGATCAAATTCAAGAACAGGCTCGGTGAAGTTATCGCCCATTAGATCTGAAAGACTTCTTGGCTGGAGTTTAGCAGCACCAAAAGAGGTAAATATAAATCCATAAACAGCATCTAGCTCGGCTCCCAATCTCGCGTGATCATCAAAATCTGATGGGATATCAGTCTCGCCTAACACTCCACCATCACTACCAAAGGTTGGGAAATCATCGTTAATAATCATAGTATCATTAGCAGCATCCGTAAAGAATACTTCCCCAAATCCTGCATAACCGAAGAAAGTGATATCTTCAATTTTAACTACCATTCCCTCATATGCCTCTACGATGTCACCATCTTTAGCAGCATCGATATCTGCTACAGCAAGAATAGGAATAGAAGCTTCGATATCATTTCCAGTACTTAGAGTAGTCATTACTACATTACTTAGGTAAGTGAGCCCGTCACCATTCTCTTCAATTAGTGCACTGGTAATATTTATGCTATCACCTTTTGAAAGTGCTAATGTACCAGTAGTAGGCTCAAGGAAGATTCCGCCCCAGGCAGCTGCCTGATCGTGAACTATAATCATTCCATCTTCAGCAGCATCAGAAACTACAACTGCATCGATATCCATGGCATAGGTTCCACCGTTTAGGTTACTTGGACCTGCACCTCCACCTGCTGGAGTTTGGATTACTTCAAATGAAGTAATTGCTCCATCAGAAACAAAGAATCCTTCATTTCCAAAGTCAGGGTATCTACCAACTAGCCCATTATTGTCATAAGCTTCTACATAATAGCTTACAGGAGTAAAATCAGGGAAGGTTGGTAATGATCCTGAGTAAGTATCTCCTGTTGGAGTAAGAGATACGCGACCTGCCCCAGTAGGTGCATCATAAATTACTACTACTGAATCTACGGTTGAAACTGACATGTCAGGCTGAGTAGCGCCGGTTGCATCAATAGAAACTGTTACTTCAGTTGAGGTAGTGAATCCTTCTGTAGGTGTTTGTTCAAAATTAACCAATGTTGGAGCAATACCAAGTACAGTAACATCATTTGGCCATTCAAAACCATCTACCCCATCTTCAAAGCGGATTCCGTTTAACCAAACCACACCATCATCCAAAGGATTAATTTTGAATCCAACTTCGCCATCAGTAATACGGTTGATGGCTCCATCAAAATCATCAACAGTTATAAAACCACTGATTCTAACAGAAGAACCCACAGTTGGAGGCTCATAAGCACCTTCTTCAGCTCTTCGGAAGTTGTAAGTAGATCGATAAGCTCCTTTGTCATTTCTGTATCGAAGTGACACATCATAAATGTACATGCTTGAACTATTTTGACCTAGCACCCAGTTTGGGCGACCAGTTTCATTTAATTCTCGGGCAACAACTTGTGCACCTTCAATCTCAACATAAGCACTGGCATATTTTGAGTAATTAGCATAATTAATAAATGAGGTACCGTCACCATTATCTACGTTCAACTCATCAACAGTAATACCTGTCCATGGCTCAGTAAGAGGAATAAACTTTGCAAACTCATCGTCATCAAATGCGTTTCCTATCACATTACTATTGTTAGCTACATCCCACTCAGTAACATCAAATTGAGCTGTTCCGCCGAAAAAGCCCAAATCCCCAACAACAGTGATAATATCACCTACCTGGAGATCTTCAAGAGAATAGGCATAATCATCTTCACCCGGACTAGAGCCCCCCGATTCCACTATTTGCATGTACATACCATCTCTTCCTTCTGATAAAGCGGTAGTATCAACAACAAAGATGTGAATACGGCTTATTGTACCACCCTGTGGGTTTTCGCCATCTTCTGTGAATGTTGCCAGTCCAGAGTTTTTCGGATATGAAACTACAACAGCAGTAAACTGAACGGTTACTCCAGCCATCGGATGGTCTTCAATAGCGTCTTCACTATCCGGTGTTGTTTCATAAGTATTTAGTGTATCAATAGTTACTACCGGCGTCTGAGCCATAAGCGTCATCGGCACAAATAGTACTGCAAGAAACAAGAAAAATCGTAGCGATTTAATCATATGTTTTTTCCTCATTTATTTAATTATAACTAGTTTTCCGGTTTGAACAGCGCCGGAATTAAGGTCTTTAACTGAATAAAAATAAAGACCCGTTGTTAAGAGTTGATTTGCATCTGACTGCAAATCCCAGGAGTGTTCACCCCCTGGTAATATTCTTTCTCCATCACTGAATGTATTATACCATCCTATATCTCCGGAGTAAGTTGCGGCATCATGTTCCAGTTCAGCTACAATTTCTCCTGCAAGGGTATAAATTCTGATTTCAGCGTTTGCGGGAAGGTTATAAAAGTTAATTTTCCGGTTGTTTTCTCCTGTACCATCCCATGCAGCATTAATCCTATATGGATTTGGATATACTCCTACCTCATATTGCTGGCTGCTGCTTGAGAAGTTTTCATTTACGGGAGTACCAGGAAAAACTCGAACTGCATTTGTATTCCGGCTGCTTTCAAGGCTTCCTATTTCAAACTCTTCGCTTCCACCATCAAAAGCAGTTACGGAAACCTGATATTGCCAGCCGCTTAGCAGTCCTTCTATTTCATAAGCGTACCAATACTCAACCGTATCTCCTTCAAATGTTATGGGAGAGGTTAGAGCGACTTCATTAAAGCCCGTGTTAAAACCAATATCATTACCAGGAGTATCAAACTCCCGAATCAACCTTGGAGTAGGATTTAAGTCGTCTCCCAGGTCAGTACTGTAAATTCTGTATCCCTCGAAGTCCATTTCTTTTGATACACGGTCAACTGATTGTTCAGAAATCCTATCCCAATATATAACTGCTTTACCTTCTTGGAGTTCGATTCGAACATTTGGATTGTCGGGAGGAGTTGGAAATAAGTACCTGGTTAACTCACCATTCTCATCCGAATCCTCACCAGCATCAAGTACCCCGTTATTATTGGTGTCTTCTCCTTGAAAAACCCGATTGATCGACCTAATCGTATTTTCGAGGTTTACTCTTGTTTCTTCAGTATCAAACTCTTTGTTTGACACCCCTTGAAATTCCTCCGGCTTTTGTGCTGCCGAAAGAGCAAAGTAAACTGTAAACGTTTCTCCCGGCGCCACTTCAGGAAACGGGCCAATAGAAATAAAACTGATGTAATTACCTTCAGAATCCTGACCATCTTCCCTTAACGCCTGTCGATATGGGGTTCCATTAGGCAGAGTGCCATCGATAGGAAATGTTTCAGCCATTTTGCGATAGCGCTCGATATCATCTCCAGGTCCTTGAAATTGCCCGGTTCCCTGACTAAATAGCCAGTACGAAGGCCCTACATCAGGAACGTTATAGCCTGATGAAGAAAACCTGCTTCCTGTTGTGTCCGGATTTGATGGATGGAAAAACTCGTTTCTATAGTCTGCACCTATTAAAGACATAGCTCCATAGGTATTTATACTTGGATTGTCGGCAGATCCGGCGTCAAAAACGTAGGTAGTATATAATGAATCGAGATACCCAAGTCCGTTTTTATTGAAGAAATCGCTCCCGGTCTCAATGTTCGGGGCATTGACATTTCTAACCACCAAATCAGCATACATCCCTACATAAACACTATCCCAGGTTTCGGCCACGTCATATATTTGGCTGTTATTGGTAAAATCGTATCTAAGAATGGTGAAGTTTTCAGTGAATGGAAAATCCCAATTATAACTCTCCATATGTACGTCGACATAGATTGGGATATGATTTGCAATTTCCTGCCCCCCCACATCTTGTCTACGGTCGGTAAAATCTACTATTATATCCTGTTGGCTCACTCCAATACCGGTATTATCTCCCTGAAATTGAATCTCTCGATCTGCTGTGAACTCGAAGCCGGCCTTACCACGAGCATACCCTGAAGAGTTTGTAATTGCCGAAGTAGAAACCCTTCCTCCACCAGTAGGAATACCAATCCAAATTCCAGCTTCGAACAAATGTTCCATGCCGCTACTGATTGGATATCTCATACTACTTCCTGACTGAGGATTATTTCTTACATCAGGTTTTCCAAGAGTTCCGTAATTCGAGATTGCTAAACCAATTTGACCGGTACTTGTCTCTTCCCGTTCAAATGCTATTTGTGCTGATAGCGACGTTGATACCCATAGCGCCGCTAAAAGAGTCAGGATGTACTTCAAATATCAAACATTAATTCTCTTTAAGATACTCATCTCTAAAAACAACCTCACACTTTCTCTTTCATTTTTTACACTTCCGTAACATTGCTCACTTTTTAATCGCGTTTTTGTAGAAGCGTACAAGCTTTTCCTGGGAAATCCCTGCATAGTAACCGGTTAGAATTGTAGTAAAAATTAACTGAAGCTTAATAACCCCTACCTCTCGATATTTTCGGGCTGAAGTTTTTACATTTTTAGAGACTATTCGGAAAATTCCTTTAGTCTTTAGCCTGCGTACTATTTCCTGATCTTCCATTACAATGAGGTGTTCACTAAAACCTGCCAATTCATCAAAAGCTTCTTTTCGCACAAAAAGACTTTGATCGCCAAATCGAAAAACGTCTACATCAAAACGGGTAAACCAGCTATAAAAGCTCAGTATTGGATGCTCGTAATCAAAAGTCAACCGAAAGCACCCTGCAATAGCCCCAAATTCTAGCGAGCTAGTGATATCTTCAATAAATGTTTCCGGCGGAAAAGAATCGGCATGCAGAAAGTAGAAGATGTCGCCCTTAGCTTCTTGTGCCCCGATATTCATTTGTACCGCTCTCCCCTTTTCTTTGCTCTCAACAACTCTTGCGCCGTACTCCATCGCCTTTTCCCGGGTCTGGTCAGTACTTCCCCCATCAACTACAATGACCTCTGATTCGATTTCTGATTTTTTGGAACATGACACTAGATACTCAATGAGTTCTGGTAGCGATGTTTCTTCATTATAAGCTGGAATAATGATACTAATCACAACCTACTTCAGCCTCTTTTTTACCAGGTTCCAATCTTCTACCGTATCAACATCATTCAGCTTTTGTAATAGAGCATAGCTGATATTATGTTCCTTCACTTTATCCAGAGTTTGCTCTAATACTTTATCCGTACTCCACTCTATTCCTTCTAATATCTGAGGGTATAATTGAGTCATTCCAATAAGGTAATATCCACCATCCTTAGCGGGACCAATTACTAACGAATTGTTTTCCAAAGCTTCAAAAGCCCGTTGTAGAGTCAGAGTGTCTAGCTCCCCGCAATCACTGCCAATAAGTACAATGCGTGAATTTTTATTTTTTGTGAATTCCAGCTGAAATGCAGCTTTCATTCTCTCTCCTAAATCATTCCCTTTTTGCAGTTCTTTTTTAAAATCAGATGTATCCCAAATATCCTCTTCCTCTATATAGTTAGAATACCACACACTTTTTTCAACTTGTAGAGGGGTTGCTATCTCTTTGGTATGCTGAAGCAGTTTGTGATATGCGTTTAACGCTTCACGATCTCCAATCGACTGTGCCAGCCTGGTTTTAACCTTCCCCAACTGAGAGTTTTTCACAAAAAGAATGAGCCTCATTTCCATTTTAGTATCTAAAAACAACTGTGATACTTAAAAATATTGGTACCGTGAACCAGATGTATCACAAATGAATTACAAAAACTAAATAGGCAGAGTTATAGTTTGACCTTCCTGAGCCAAACTAATTTCCTGGTAATGGGTACCGAAATCAGATTTAATTTTTTCTTCCAATTCTGAAAGATATTCATCAGTACTATCAGGGTCATGGTGAGTTAAGATGAGCTTTCCAATACCAAGGTTTTTAGTAATGTCGATTACATTTTCCCAACAGGAATGCCCCCAACCTTCTCGTTCCTTATGCTGCTCCAAATTAAACTGGGCATCGTGTATTAAAACATCTACACCTTGTACAAATTCCTTAAAAGCAGAGATAAAGGACTTGGATTCTGAAGATGAATCGATCGGTAGTTCATTATCGGGCGCAAACACAATCACTTTACCTCCAATCTCAAACTTAAACATGGCTGCACTCACTGTATGCTTCGCCCAAATGTAATCTACCGAGTAGCCTTCGAGCTCTATTTTACCCGGTTTAAAAGTCTCACAGTCCATATCGGCCTCAAGCATATCGATAGTAACAGGGAAGAAGGTGTTAGACATATGGCCCTGAAGTATTTCTTTACATCCTACACCATTTTGTGGAGGTAAATACACTCTAAACCAGTTATTGGGTTCATAAAACGGTTTAAAAAAAGGAAATCCCTGAAGGTGGTCCCAGTGGGGGTGCGTAATAAATATCCTCCCTTTATTTCCATTACCGCTTTCAACCAATTTATTTCCCAGGTTCCTCAACCCGGTGCCACAATCTACAATTAAAAGCTCGGGGATAATATCAGATTCAATCTGAAGACAAGTAGTATTACCACCGTATTTCATATTCTCGGTGTTTGCACAAGGGGTAGACCCCCGTACTCCCCAAAACTTTATGTTGATACTTGCGCTCAAAAAATCACAGTTATTTCCGCTCTGCAGAGAGTGTTACCTGTCTGTAATGCAGCTCGTCCCTTAGCAATAAGATTGAAAAAAAAAAGCACACTTAAAACCTCTACTACCTTAATCGTCAGAACCCGAAGTCTTTAGCTCCCTGATTTTTACTTTAAGCTGGGAAGCTTTTTCCTTCTTTTTTGAAATATCCTTTTCGGCTTTTTCAATCTTTACCCGAAGATCGTCCAATAATTTGTTGCCCTTATTAGTAGGCTTGAAATATGTAGTTGCCTCCTCGAATTGAATTACTTCTGCCTGGAGCCTCGATATTTCTTTTGATAGTGGTTCCAATTCTTTTTGAAGTTTTATTATCTCCTTTCTGTTAGCAGGATCAATTCCTTCTGATGCGAGCCTGCGATCCATTCCCAAATCTGAACCAGAAGACCGATACCGCTCATAGATGATATCACACACTTCCCGATATTGTTTCCAGATTTTATTTTTGAACTTTAGCGGTACATGCCCAACAGTTTTAAATTCTGCCTGAATCTTCTTTGCCTCTTCAACAGCAAGAGTAGCATCTTCACTTTCTGAGATTTCTTTTAGTTTGGCAAGTAATTCATTCTTCTTTGCAAGATTTTCTTTTTGATCCTTTCTTACATCTTTAAAGTGCTCTCTCCTTTTATCATAAAAAGCATCCATAGCGCTTTTGAACTGCTTCCAGATTTTGGATGACTTCTTTCTTGGGACCGGCCCTATCTCCTTCCATTGATCCATCAGTTTCTGCATTGCCTGATGACCTTCCTCAAAACTTTCCATTTCATGGATAGCTTTTGCCTTCTCAATGAGCTTAATCTTCTTATCGAGGTTTTCTTGTTCTTGCCCTCTCAGAACTTCAATATTTTCTGACTTCTTCTCATTAAAAGCATCTGTTGCGCTCTTAAACTTATCCCAAAGCTCATTTTCTTCTTTCTGGGGCAAATTTCCAGTTTTCTTCCATTGATTGTGAAGCTTGTTCACTCTTCGGGCAGCAATAGCAATATCTTCTTCATCGATTAAAGCTTCTGCTTCCTTAATGAGCTTTTGCTTTTTTTCAAGAGCTTTTTCGACAGCTTTTCTGAACTCTTTGTCGTGTTTAAGCCTGAGCTGACTAAATCCATCCTGAGCTTCATTAAAGTGATCCCAGATGTGCTGATTTTTTTCGACTGGAACTCTTCCGACTTTTCTCCACTGGAGAAGCAAATCATGGAACTCTTTGTTTAAAGAATCAAAATCGGCTTTGTCATCAACCTTAGCATTAAGGGCATCCATTTTCTCAAGAATGACCAACTTTAGCGTTAGGTTTTCTTCTTCTTTTTGAAGCTTCTTAACAAGGCGATCCACTTTATGGCTCTCGAATTCTTCCATTAATGATTCGAATCGCTCATTTAGTGTCTCGAGCTCTCCCTGAGGAAGAAGCTTAATAGATTCCCACTTACCCCTTATTTGGCTTACTTCTTTCGTTGCCGTCCATTTTTCTTCACTTATGATATCCGAAAACTCTTTGAGAAGAGCCTTTTTCTTCTCCAGGTTCTCTGCCTTCTTCTTGTTTAGCTCATCATAGTGGGCCTTCTTTCTGACTTCAAAATCATCTCTTAGCTCACCAAATTTTTTCAATGCCTCTTTAGCTTCCTCAGTATCAGGTTCTGGCCCGTCTTCTAAATGAAGAGCGAGGTTAGCTAGTTCATTTGAAACAAAAGCCCAATCGTCTTGGGCTACAAATTCTTCGGCTTTACTGGCAATGTTGGAGTAAAAACTAGAGGCGTCCTCTTCTTCCGTACTTTCTGATCCTTCAGATTCCGAGGATTCTTCAATTTCCTCAGAATCAGATTCTTCTACCTCTTGCACGGTTTCTTCTACTTCCTCGATTTCACTTTCTTCAGTGCTCTCCTCAGAAACTTTTTCTTCTGTACCTTCTGAGGATTTTTCAGGCTCTGCTAATACTTCCTCTTTCTCAGCTGATTGATCAACCGTTTCTTCTTCAAGTTTTTCTTTATCCGGGTTTTCTTGCTCCAGGTTAGTCACGACTACCTTCCTTTCCAATTGTTCTTGATTAACGACCTAACGCCTACTTTTCGAAAGAATTTTAAGATAATATAACTATGACTGCTTAATCAACCTTAGCGCCACTTCCTAACAATAAAAAAGCCGGTCTTAAACCGGCTTTCGTTTTCTGTATTAGTCCACTTTGTGTAAATGTACGTCCGTTTGAGGGAAAGGAATGTTAAGTCCTTCTTTATCAAAGGTCTTATACACCTCTTCATTCATTCTAAAGAACACTCCCCAGTAATCCTCAGCATTTACCCAAACACGAACCACGATATTTACGGAACTATCTGCTAGTTCTGATACCGCCATAAATGGTTCAGGATCTGAAAGAACACGCTCATCTTGAGAGATGAGGCGATTCAAAACTTCATATGCTTTATCTACATCATCACCATATCCGATGCCGAAAGTCCAATCTACCCTCCTCGTAGGTTGTGTAGAAAAATTAGTCAACGATCCAGTTGCTAAAGGCCCATTTGGTATGATAATTGTTTTATTATCGGGTGTATTTAAAATGGTAACGAAGATTTGAATAGCACTTACTGTTCCGGTATATCCCTGGGCATCAATAAAATCTCCAACTTTAAAGGGTTTAAAGAGAAGGATCATTACCCCGCCCGCAAAATTCTGTAGCGTTCCTGATAAGGCTAAACCTACTGCCAAACCAGCCGCACCAAGAATGGCTACAAAGGAAGTCATCGGCACACCCAGCAAGCCAATGGCAGTGATGTACACCATTACTTTCAGCAAAATCGATACTAAGCTACTCAAAAAAGAACTAAGCGATTCATCAACATTGCTTTTCGAAAGTATTCTCTTAACCAGCTTTGTAATCATATTAACCAGCCATAATCCAATGACCAGTACAACAACTGCTTTCAAGAGAGCTACCCCGTATACGGTAACAAGACTGATTACCGTATCCATATCAAGATTAAATTCTTCCATATCTCCTCAATTAGTTACTTCATATTAATAGGAATTGTACATCACAATAATAAGATAATGTCCAAAAAAAACCGCTCGTTAAAGCGGTTTATTAGATTAATCTCACTATGAAGAGTGCCTAATAGGCAAAATTACCTATGCTTCTATATCATATACTTCTTTGAGTATAGCCTTGGCATTAGCATCCTTGCCTTGCATTACCCGGTGCTGAAGATTAGTGATAATCTCTGGCTGAGCTTTCTCGTATGCTTCCTGTTTTGCCAGTTTGTCGCTTGATGTTCTGATGAGCTCATAGATATCATCGGCACGAACTATACTATAAATGTTATCTTTATTGAAGGCATGTGATCTGAGTTCTTCAAACTCTTTAAAAACACGTGGAAAATCCTCATTTTTTTCTGCCTTGGTAATTATTTCTACATCTGAGGGGCCTTCGGCACTTAGAGGAGTTTTGCAGAGATAGAAAAAATTTTGTGTGTAATTCATAAATAGATAATCAGTATGATTTAGTGCTTAACTTAGAATATTTTAAATATAGTGAATCCCAGACTACTTTTGAGTAACATCTTCTATGCGTTTTTTACTTTATATAGCAATAATCAGCATTCTTGCAGCTGGCTGTAACAGAACTCCAGGAATCTATAACGAAGGTATTATACCTGTCTACCAAAATGGATTTCCATTTGATGAAGCTTCGTATGGTGCAGTGGCAAAACTCTATAAAGGAAATTCTCATACAAATAATGGATTCTTTGTATCCGAAGAAGGCCTCTTCTTAACGAACTATTCTACAGTCCTAGAGTATCTCTCTGCTTCCAGTAGCGAACAAAACAAATCACTATTTGATGAAGGCTTTATTGCGGACTCAAAAGAAAATGAAATTCCACTTAACGGCATTGCACTACTAGTTGAAGTAGAACAAATTGATATCACGGACGAAGTCCAAAAAAATGTTACTGAACTAAGTTCAAATACGGAGATTTATCAATCTATCAGAGATGAAAAGAACAGGCTGATTAATGAAAAGAGGGGAACAAGAACAGATATACTTGTTGAGATAAAAGATTCTTATTCCGGCAATCGTCAAATTATGACGGTGTATTCAATTATCCGGGATATTCGATTGGTGTTTGCACCTTCTATTCCCGTTACTTCTGAAAATGCTTCAGACAGTGATTACCTACTATCTGCCATTCAAAATGAGTTTGTAGTGCTTCGGGCCTATTCAGCAGAAGACGGTTCTTTGATAGGCTACAGAGAAGAAAATGTGCCTTATAAGCCTTCTTATCATTTCCAAATTTCAGGAAAGGAAGCTAAATCCACTGAATCACTTACGGCATTGGGCTTTCCTAATGCTACTTATCGGCTTGAAACTGCTCGAGCTATTCAATTTTATTATGGAAATGTTAATCCATATATCGTTTCTGCTCTCGATATTTACCTTGCAAAAGAAGATTCTCTCTCGGCACTTGACCCTAAACGTTCCCTGGCCTCAACCGCTAATCGTTATTCTATTGCCCAAAACCTCGTTTTCTATAATCAGGTTCAGACTCAAATTTTGGATAATGACCTGCTCCAGGTTATTAATACACAAGATCAGGCTTACTTAGACTGGGTAGCCTCAGATACAACCCTTCCACCTGCTTACGAGGGTGTATTTGTTTACATAGACCAGGCTTATAACATTGCTGAACAAACGAGTGACCTACTTTATATAACCCGATATTTTAGCAACTTCAGCCTACTCGATAATCTTATTCTTGGTTATCAACAATTTTTGACGAAGACGGAGAATTCCAGAATTACCGAATCGGCTGTACTTCAAAATCATCAACAGCTTCTTTCACAGATTGATGTCAATTCAGAACTTGAAATGTTGAAAAGGTTCCTGGTACAAATGAAAAACCTACCGGAAGATCAACAGCCTCTTATCATTTTTGACCTTTTCTATGACGCAGAAGCAAGCCAGATTCCAGAGCTAATTAGTCAATACGTGGATAATGAACTGGCTTCCTCATTTTTATTTGATATTGAAAAAGCTTCGGGTGTTCTCGGGAATTATCAGTTTGTTTCTGATCCGCTATACATGCTCTTAGAAGAAATCGCCTTTTCCAGTGAAACTGCACAACAGAATTTTGTAAGGCACTATGCTTATCTTTTCCCAGCCCAACAAATCTTTGTTAAGGCACAAATGGAGATGAATGAAGGTAATTTACATCCGGATGCCAACACTACACTTTCCTATAATTTGGGAAGCTTTAATAAGAAAAAGAGATCTGGAAATAAAAACCTGTTTTACACTACCAATGATTTTTCGGGGAAAGCGCCGGGAGCAACAATCCTTGATTCGGAAGGGAAATTAATTGGAATGGTAACAGAAGAGATATCTAAATCTGTAATGGGACATTATGTCTATTCCAAAGAGGCTTCTTATCTACCTGTCTTAAAGAGTTCTTACATCATTGATAAATTGCAGACTATGACTGATGCTCAGGCCATTCTATCTGAACTAAGCATTGAACCAGCAGCTAATCAATAATTTCTTTAAGTACTTTTGGGATCATCATCCATTTTACCTGGCAGGTTCCTGGTTTAATATCTTGCCATCTCACTGCATAGCTTTCTAAACAAACAAGTCCTGCTGTAGGTATTCTGAATGCCGTAGTATCTCTCCCTCCACTTAAGGCTGTTGCCGTAACCTCCATCAGTGGGTTATGGCCAACTATCATCATGGTTTCAGCTTGTTCAGGAGCCTGCTGGATTGCTTCTACATATTTAACCGCTGATTCGAAATATAGGCCTTCATCCCAGTTTATAATCTCTTCATCTAGCTTCATTGCATCCACACATAATTGAGTAGTTTGCATGGCTCGTGCTGCTGGTGACGAGACGATGTAATCGGGTTTATACCCGATCTTTTTGAGGTACTTCCCCATTCTGGGCGCGTCTTTTAATCCCCTCCCGGCTAAAGGCCGATCAAAATCACTGAGACTGGGGTCACTCCAACTGGATTTGGCATGCCTGAGTAATAAGATGAATTTCATAGCTTTTTAGAAGAGTTTTGAATTGATGGTAAGAAAATTCGTTTAGGCGCCCAAGCAGTTAATGTAATTCCTCTTACAACCATAAAGGCGGTCATGGCCAACCATAGAGCATGAACCCCAACTTTTGATTCAACCAGATAATATACAGGTAAGAAGAAAAGTATCGTTGCAATCAGCATTGAATTTCTCATAGTCACTGTCTCCGTCGCACCTATATAAATCCCATCCCATATGAAACAGATACTGTTAATCACTGGGGCTACAATAGTCCAGGTAAGTACGATTAAAGCAGCGTTTATCACTTCTGATTTATCTGTGAAAAGGGCAATGATGCCTTCCCCAAAAAGTGCATATGCAAAGGTCGAGAGAATACCTATACCCATGCCCCATACAAGGCTGTATTTTATTGCCTCATTTAGCTTCGCTCTATCTCCTGCTCCCGTAAACTTTCCTACCAGGCTTTCAGCGGCAAATGCAAAGCCGTCTATACCATATGCACTGATGTACCATAACTGCAAAAGAATGGCATTCGCAGCCAGGACGATATCCCCTGATTCCGCCGACTTTGCTGTAAAAAAGGCATAAGAGAAGATTAGACAAAGGGTTCTTATAAATATGTCTCTGTTAACTGAAAAGAATTTTGACAGCTCTTTGGTATTCAGAATTTCTGAAAGGTTTGCTTTTAGTTTTACCCCGGCATATCTCCTTTTGTAAAGGAGAATAGCTAACGCTAATCCGATATAACTTGCTATCATGCTTCCCCATGCCACTCCATCCACATTCATCCCATAGTAGAATACGAACAATAAATTAAGTCCAATATTCAACACATTGAGAGCAATAGTGATTAACATAGGGTAAGTTGAATTCTGCATACCTAAAAACCAACCGTTGATACCAAATAAAGCCAGTGTAGCTGGGGCTGCAAAAATTCGGATGTGATAATATAACCTGGTATAAGCTTCTACTTCGGGGCTTGCATTTACAATACGTAATGAGACTTCTATCAAAGGATACTGGAGTAAAAGAATCAGTGTGCTTGCTATTCCAGCAACAGCTAATACCCTTATCAATAGCAACCTGGTTTCTCTCTCGTTCCCCGCTCCGAATGCCTGGGCTACCAGGCCAGTAGTACCCATCCTGAGAAAACCAAAACCCCAAAAAATGAAGTCAAAAATAATACTTCCTACTGCGATTGCTCCCAAATAGTAAACATGTTCCAGATGACCAACAACGGCGGTGTCTATTACCCCTAATAATGGTACCGACAGATTACTAATAACATTGGGAATGGCCAGTCTTAAAACCTGCTTATTCAATCCAACCGTTTTTTGAGATGTTAGTATTTTGACTTAAAGCATGTACATAAGTTAAATTATTGTTGTGTTATTTTTTGGTTTATTCATCTAGGTTGCATCTATAAAGGGGTGCATGTATTTTCTTCATTCGTTTTTCACAGAATACACTAACTAATTATCTCCCTTTTCAAATGAATATTGATACTCGAAATAAAATTTTAAGTGTAGTACTTGGGGTTATTATCATTGCTTTGTCATGGCTTTTGTATGATTCTATTGTAACTCCTTATAAAGTTGTTGAAGAACGCAAAGCGGAAACTGAGCGAGTACGTGCTAGGATGCTTTCCCTTAAAGATGCCCTTGTACAATATGAATCCAGGTTTGGTCACTTCCCTCCAACAGAGGGTGGACTTGATAGCATTGTAACTTATCTACAAACGGATCCTTTAATGGTTTCTATGGGAGATACATTATTTCGCCAACTTCCTCCACTTACCTATTCCCCAGAAACTATCATTCTCGCTCCTAGATCAGGAGAGCGTTTCTCCTATACCTTAAACGATACGCTTCGGCCTCCTCTATACCTTCTTGAGGACCCTGACTCGGATGATTTAATAGGTAGCCTTTCCAGAACAACGATGCGAAACGCTCCTAACTGGAATTAATGGATGATACTTCTGCAAATTTAGGTGTTTGTTTCTTTTCCGATCGGCTCTTTTATGCTATTAATGATCCGAAAAATGATAAACACCTTCTGCGCATAGGTTGTTTTGATTTTAATTTCGATGTATCCGATGCCATTAGTTACCGGCACCCGGAACAATTCCCCCACATAAAAACTACCTTCGAGAAACTTAGGGAAGAATATTCAATAGAATCTGTTCGTGCTACAACGAACCCTTCGTATGAGTGCTGGACCTCTCTCCCAAAGGTAGTGTATGATAATGCGGATGAGCGCGAAGACCACCTGGCAATTATCATGAAAGGAATTGACAGAAAAGATATTGAACCCACCTGGCATGCTATAAGCAAGCCAGAATATAAGTTCCTAAGCATCAGGCGAAGAAACGTAATGCTTGGCTTCGAAGAGCTGACCGAAAAGGTAGCTACCACCGAGTTTGTGAGCGATTTTGAATTAGCTTCTAAATGGTCAACATTTAATAAACCTGGTGGTTCTTTTTTGATGGTTGGCTGTCACAAAAATGTGATTTCTATTACTTCATACCTGCTCGGAAAATTCAGAGCCTCAACGTTCATTAAGTTTGACCAAACCGACGACCTCGCTTATCACTGGTTGCAACAAACGTCGCACAACGGGTGGATGAAGGGGCTTCATGAACATATTTTTTTATTTGGGCATCAAACGCATGAGGTTGAACAAACTCTGCACGGATTATGGGATAAAAGTTCTGAGATAGTAAATCTCAATTCCCTCAATGAAATTGGAGTGGTTGCCGAAGAAGAAACCTATGGGTTTGATCTGGCAGCCGCTTTCCCGGCAATACTATTATCTTTGGAAATCTAAGATTCCCACAACCATTAATCGATGCGAATAATTACAGGAAAACTTAAAGGGAGAAGGTTCGAAATTCCTAAAGGTATGGATGTGCGCCCTACTACAGATCGGACTAAAGAAAGCATTTTTAATAAGATTGATGCCTACAAATATATTGAAGGGGCTTTAGTTCTTGATCTATTCGGAGGTTCGGGAAATCTTGGATTTGAAGCCATTTCCAGAGGTGCAAAGAGTGTTACTTATGTGGATATAGAATCCAGGAACATTCAACTAATAGAAAAAGCAGCTACTGATTTTGGTATAGAGCATCAGGTAAGGACTAATGTATCGGATGTGCAGCGCTACTTGAATGGAACACCAATTCCATATGATTTCATCTTTTGTGATCCGCCATATAACTACGAATGGATGGACGAAATGGTAAGTCAAATCCTAGAGAACAACTGGTTAAAGGAAGATGGCTGGTTTATCCTGGAGCATGACAAATATCATAAGTTCGAAGAGCACCCTCACTGTTTCTTTAGCAAAGCCTATGGGCGTACTACCGTTAGTATTTTTGAAAAGCTTCCGGTAGATTCAGAAAAAAAGTAGCCATGAAACACATCGCATTATATCCAGGCTCATTTGACCCTATTACCTTTGGCCATTTAGATATATTAGAAAGAGCAACTAATCTCTTTGATAAAGTGATTGTTACCGTTGCGGTGAATAAGGAAAAAAATGCAGTTTTTTCAGGAGATGAAAGGTTGGCTTTAATCCATGAATGCCTGGCAGAAAAAGAATGGGCTAAGAATATTGAAGTGGGGAAGTTTACCGGGCTACTTGTCAATCATGCTCAAAAATTGAACGCAAATACTCTCATCCGGGGTGTTCGTCAGATTTCAGACTTCGAGTATGAATTTAGAATGGCACTCACCAACAAGCGCCTGGCACCCGATGTAGACACTGTTTTTTTAATGCCAGATGAACACTTTACCTTCATTTCTGCATCTCTTGTTAAGGAAGTAGCCTATTGGGGAGGAGACCTTTCCTCATTTGTTCCGGAAAATGTAGCTGAAGCTCTTAAAACTAAATTTGATAACTAAGATTAGAAAGCTTTGGTCTGTTTATGAAATCATTTGTTGCGGAGGCATTCAGAATACTATTTAGAATTCCACTTCTGAGAAAAAGGTATTTTGGAATCCGTAAAATTTTCATCGAACCACTTAATCTTTCAAAAAATTTAAAGAAAACTATTAGAACAAAATCTGGACTTAAAATGAATTTAATTGTCGAAGATTGGATTCAAGAGCAACTCTTCTATTTAGGTAATTATGAAGTTCCAGAGCATAATTTTTTAAAGAGAGAATTGAAACTTGGCGATGTATTTATTGATGTCGGAGCCAATATTGGCCTCCATTCTATGAATGCAAGCATGTTAGTTGGAAAAGAGGGAAGAGTCATCTCCTTTGAGCCCTTTCAAAGAAACTACGATTTGATGGCCAGGAATATTTTTGATAATGATTGTACAAATATCACTCTTGAAAAGACTGCCATTAGTAGCTCTAATAAAGAAATGGATCTTTACTATGATGAGTCATTAAAAAATTTTGGCGCTGTTTCCAGTTACAGGAAAAGCCTTTCACCATCTGAAAAAGTTATATCCACAACATTAGATTCCTATATAGAGGAAAAGAGTATTTCCAAAGTAAACCTGGTGAAATTAGATATTGAGGGCGCTGAATACCCAGCCCTTATTGGCATGAATAAAATGCTAAGAAGGGATAAACCAACTATTTTGATCGAGATTGACCAAAAACTTTTAAAGAATACTCCCTATTCAAAACATCAAATCTTAGAGTACTTACATGATTTGGGGTATGTAATGTATTACATAGATATAGATGGCAGGCTTTCATTTACTAACAACCGACCTAATTCTTTCAATTTTGTATTTAAGTGAAAGAATTGATCTTACTATTTTATTCTCAACCGATTAACGCAATTTGATCCATGATCTCACAACGAGCACAAAATGTACAGCCATCAGCTACACTAAAAGTTACCGGAAGGGCAAAAGAACTCCGTAGACAAGGTAAATCCATTGTCTCTCTAAGTGCCGGAGAACCAGATTTTAAAACACCAGCTTACATTTGTGATGCGGCTATAAAAGCTATTAATGAAGGACAGCATGGTTATACCATGAACCCCGGCACCCCCGAGCTCAGGGAGGCAATTTCTGCAAAACTAAAAAGAGATAATGGGTTTGAATACGATCCTTCTCAAATAATTTGTTCTAACGGGGCTAAGCAGTCGGTTGGATTTGCCATCCTTGCAACCATCAATAAAGGGAATGAGGTTGTAATCCCTGCACCGTATTGGGTTTCCTATCCTGAAATGGTTAGACTGGCAGAGGGAACAGCGGTAACCGTTCGTACTTCTTTTGAAAATGATTTCAGGCTTACCCCTGCTCAACTTGAAGAAGCTATCACGGATAATACCCGAATGCTTATTCTTTGTTCGCCCTCAAACCCTACTGGTTCATGTTATAGCAAAGAGGATTTGGAAGGGCTAGCCGCTGTACTTAGAAAATATCCTAAGGTACAGGTACTTTCTGATGAAATTTATGAGTACATCGTATTTGAAGGCGAGCACGTAAGTATTTTAAATGTCGCTCCGGATTTGAAAGACCGTGTAATTGTTGTTAATGGTTTCTCAAAAGGTTTTGCTATGACCGGCTGGAGGCTAGGCTACCTGGCTGCTCACCCTGATATTGTTAAAGCCGTATCAAAAATTCAAAGCCAGGAAACGTCCGCCCCTTCCTCAATTTCTCAGGCCGCTGGTTTGGCTGCATATACTAATGACCTTTCCGAAGTATATGCCATGCGGGATCAATTCAAAAAGCGTCGGGACTTCATGGTGAATTCACTGAACGCTATTGATGGCGTGAGTTGCTTCACTCCTGGTGGTGCTTTTTATGTATTCCCGGATATTTCCTCTTTCTTAGGTCGTACAAGGTCAACCGGGGAAGTAGTTAATACCTCGACTGATTTGTGCCTTTACTTATTGGATGAATATGGTTTGGCTTGTGTACCAGGAGATGCCTTCGGTGAACCCAATGGACTAAGAATGAGCTATGCGGCTTCTATGGAAGAGCTGGAAGAAGCTATGAAACGGTTTAAGCAAGGATTGGCTACTCTGGAAGCATGAACCCGATTTCAACATTCGAAGAGTGGTACAAAGAAGAACTCTTTAAAAGTTCGGTTCAGATTCCGTCGGCCTGCTGCCTTTCAACCATAGGATTAGATGGATATCCAAATGCACGGTTTCTATCACTAAAGGCGGTCGTTGAAGGATCGTTTATTATCACAGGCCCTACTACTTCCAATAAAGGAATGGAACTCAAAGCTATTCCTAAAGCGGCACTTACCTTTTGGTGGACCAAAACAGAACGCCAGGTGAGAATTCAGGGAGATGTGGAGCCTTTAGAAACCAATCTGGCAAAGAAATTTTTCAGGGAAAGAGACTTAGATTCTAAAATCGTAAGTGCCATCTCGGAGCAAAGCAAGCCAGTGACAAGTTTGGATTTACTTATCCAGAATATTGATTCAAAAAAGGAGGAGCTGAAAGGAAACGAAATCCCAATGCCATCAAATTGGGGAGGTTTTAGAATTAATCCAATAAAGATAGAATTCCTGGAGTTCAGTGAATCCAGGTTCCACGACCGGACCTTGTTTACAAAAAAAGATCAGGGCTGGGAGATGATAAAACTTCAGCCTTAAGAGGAATTTGCACTCGTATCTACGCTTTAGTTAGATTAAAAGAATTCCAGACTATTCAAATCGATCGATCAGCATGCCTACGTACGAGTACAAAAGAGACGATGGTACTACTTTTGATATCATTCAAAAAATGAGTGATAACCCTCTAACTATTTGCCCTACAACAGGTCAAAAAGTAAGGCGTATTGTTTCAGGTGGCGGCGGTGTGGTTTACAAAGGAGAAGGCTGGTATGTAACCGACTATAAAAATGGTGGAAAGAAGGACGCACAGGAAAAAGCACCTACAGAAAAAACACCCGAAGCCTCCGAACATATTTCTTCATCTTCTCCCAAGGAACCTGCCAAAAAGGATAGCTCTGATTAAGTCTAGAAGGTGGCATTTTCTGCCTTCTTTGTTATTTTGAAATCAAATCTATTTGATATGAGAGCACTATACTATTCACTTTTTTTATTATTAATTGCATTTACTCTGAGTAACTGTAAATCTAGCACTGGTTCTTCTGGTGATGATGATGACACAGGGTTTGATGAAACAGGATTTTTTAGAACAAATGGTCAGCAAATCCTAAACCGGCAAGGAGAAGCAGTGGTCATCAGAGGTTTTGGTTTGGGAGGATGGTTGCTTCCTGAAGGATATATGTTCAGGATTACTCATCCCGCTGGTGAAGGAGCTACCCAAATCTTTGAACAAGTTGCTGACCTAATTGGTGAAAGCGGGGCCGAAGAATGGACTCAGCTCTTCCGAGACAACTATGTAACTGAGAAAGACATAGAAGAAATGAAATCATGGGGAGTTGACCATGTTCGAATTCCTTTCCACTATAATCTTTTTTATGATATCGAAGCAGGTGCTTTTGTAGATGAAGGATTTGAGCGTATTGATGAATTACTTGTTTGGTGTAAACGGCACAGGGTAGATGTAATCCTGGATATGCATGCCGCTCCCGGAGCCCAAAGTGATGGAGCTATAGCTGATAGTGATGGAACAGCTCGGTTCTGGACGGAAAGCGAAACGTATTGGCCGATAGCCATTGAAATTTGGGAAGAAATAGCACGCAGATACAAAGATGAGAACATCATCATCGGCTACGATATATTGAATGAACCCGTAACTCCAGAGCCTTATGGAAGTCAGGATTTAGCCCGCTTTTATGGTCGGGTAGTTCCAGCTATCCGAGCTATTGATACAAATCATATCCTATTCATTGAAGGAAATTATTTCGCCACTACCTTTGACTTTCTTTTCCCTCCTTTTGATGATAACATGGTGTACGCTTTTCATAAATACTGGAATGAAACCGATCAGGGTACTATTCAATATCTACTTAACATTCGGCAAGAGTATGATACACCGCTTTGGTTAGGTGAAACCGGGGAAAACTCCAATGGATGGTTTTATGAAACTGTTAGGCTAGCTGAAAGCAATAATATTGGATGGAACTGGTGGACACACAAAAAACTGGAAACGATTACCTCCCCTCTTTCATCACCAACCAATGATAACTATGATAAAGTAGTAGCTTACTGGAAAAATGAAGGGCCAAGACCAACCCAGGCAGAAGCCCGACAAGGACTTTTCCAGATGGCTGAAGATCTGAAGATTGAGAATAATACCTTCCGGCCTGATGTAGTTGCTTCCCTCTTTTCCCCTTCTTTTGGATCAGAGAGTGTCCCTTATACCGAGTTAAATATCCCTGGGAATATTGAACTGGTTAACTATGATATCGGAATGAATGGCATCTCCCATTTTGACTATGGATATAAAAGAGTAAGTAGCGATGAAACTCAAAATGAGGGGAATATTGGCTGGGAATACCGAAATGATGGGGTAGATATCCAGTCGAGTGATGACCAGGCCACCGAATATAATGTTGGATGGATTGAGACCGGGGAATGGATGGAATACACCGTAAATGTTACTACTGCCGGTACCTATGAAGTTTTTGCACGAGTTGCATCCTCGAATAGCAATGGAAAATTCCGCCTTCGTTTAAATGGGTTGCCAATAGGTAATGATGTAGACGTTCAAAACACAGGCGGTTTTCAAAACTGGCAACAAACACTTGTTGGTTCTCATGATTTTGAAGAAGGGACTTATACATTAAGGTTTGAAGTAATTGAAGGAGGGTTCAACGCAAGTTTATTGATTATAGACTAGCCTTGTAATAGCTATGAATCCAACACATTCTCCATCTTATCAGGAAGCACTTAACCAATTTGTTAAGCTTTGGGGAGATATGGCTTCAGCATGGGGCATCAATAAAACAATGTCCCAAATCCATGCACTACTCTATGCAGAATCGAATCCACTGGATACAGATACTATTATGGAGATACTGGATATTAGCCGTGGTAATGCAAACATGAACTTGCGCCGCCTTCTTGATTGGGAGCTCATACATAAAGTAAAAGTTGAGGGAGATAGAAAGGATTACTACTCGGCGGAGACGGATGTTTGGAATATCGTTTCAACCATTATAAGAGAAAGGCAGCAACAGGAAATAGCACCGATTAGAGCTGAACTTAAGGAGTGTATTAAAACCCTTGAAGCTGGAGGCCTGGAAGATCAGGAAAGCCAGGAATTCAAACAGCGGATCGAAAACTACAACGACTTTCTTGAAATGTTTGAGCGCTTTACAAGCGCCCTCCTACCCTACATCAATAAGAAAAACCTCGGGTTCTTAAAGCAGCTCGTAAAGCTGGTAGAGGTTAAGGAGTCGATAAAAGAGAAAATAAATCCTGGTGACTGAACCGCATCGCCATATAGGAAATAAAGCGGAAGACCTCGCTTGCGAGTATTTATTAAATAAAGGGTGGGAAATTTTAGACCGAAACTATTATGCCGGACACTCTGAGGTTGATATCATAGCCAAAGACGGCTCCTTCATTGTGTTTCTAGAAGTGAAAATGCGTTCTTCTACAAAATTTGGTTCTCCGTTAGAACAAGTAACGGAAGCCAAAGTAGCTCATGTATTCAAAGCTGCGGAAGCTTGGGTCGCTGAAAACGAGATGCATGATTCTCCCCTTCGTTTTGATATAATCGCTATACTTCAAAAGCAGCAACATCCTCCCAGGATCGATCATTTTGAAGATGCTTACCGCTAGTTCTCTCTTTGGTTATTAGTTATTGGTTGATGACTAATAACCAATAACATTAACGGCTTAATTTTTCACCGGTTTTTGAGTCAAAAAAATGCAGCTTTTTAGGATTGATATAAGCTTCAGTTTGAACACCATCATTCATGCTCTGGGTAGAAGGTATTTTAACTGTCCAGTTTTTAACTCCACAAACAGTTATATGAGCATACGAAAAATCGCCCATGTGCTCTATAAGATCGATATGATATGACTCTTCCGATCCCAGTAAAAAGGGCTCCTTTGGGCTCAATGAAATGTCTTCAGGACGGATACCCAGAGTAACCTCACTCTGGGGAAAGTCTTCCCGAAGGTCGAGATTGTTAAACATAGCATGGCCATTCACCGAAAAAGAAAACCCCTTGTCTCCTTTTTGGAGCTCTCCGGAAATGGTGTTCATAGGTGGGCTACCCATAAACTCCGCAACAAACTGATTTGCTGGATGATTATATACATTCAGCGGTGTATCAACCTGCTGAATTTTCCCTTCATGAATCACTACAACACGGTCAGCCATAGTCATTGCCTCTACCTGGTCATGAGTTACATAAATGCTGGTTGCTTTTTGTTGACGGTGAAGACGAAGCAGGTCAGCGCGCATCCGAACACGTAGTTTAGCGTCCAGGTTACTGAGAGGCTCATCAAATAGAAAAGCTTTTGGGTTTCTTACTATAGCCCTTCCTACAGCAATGCGTTGTTTCTGTCCTCCGGATAACTGCTTTGGCTTCCTCTCCAAAAGCTCTGATAAATCCAGGATTTTAGCCGTATCAATTATTTTTTGATGGTACTCTTTCTTTTTTCCCCCTTTCACCTTCAGTCCAAAGGCTAAGTTATCATATACCGACATGTGAGGATATAATGCATAGTTCTGAAATACCATCGCTATATCTCTGTTCTTCGGAGGAATATCATTAATTGTAACCCCGTCAATATTAATTACACCCTCATCAATTGATTCAAGACCTGCAATCATTCGTAATAGCGTAGATTTTCCACAACCGGAAGGCCCAACTAATACCAGGAATTCACCTTGCTCTACCTGGAGAGAGACCTCTTTTATAACTTCTGTTTTCCCAAATGTCTTCCAAACGTTTTCAATTTCTATATAAGCCATGATTTCAATTAGACTACTTATATTTATTTCGTTGCCTTTTTAGTTGCCATATAAGCTATGTTTAAAGCTTCTAAACCATCTTGCAAATCAACAACAGGCTGATGATTCGAATTGGTTATTGTATAGTAAAAATCATTGAAGATGTTCGTTAAAGCATTTAAATAAAGAATTTCTTTGGACTCTGTGGTATGCAAAGTGCCCGATAGCTGTGTATCATATTTATAGTTTATGCCTCGAACCGGTATTGAATCAACTGTATTCATAGTTACCTCAGAAAAAAGAGTGTTGGCATTCAATTCATCGATCATTGACTCAGCCCCAAGTAGGGTAAAGTATCCTGATTCAGGTATCCATCCATTAAGATCAAATTCGGCAAGCGTAAACTTCAACATAAGTTTAGTCTGCTCAAAAAAATCTGGCCGCGAAAATGAATGATAATGGTTTGCAATCATCCCGCTTTGATATTCAGCAGTTAATCCCATCCGATCTCTAATGCCATTTTCTCTGAGCTGTTGCCATCCATATACATCCTGGATAACAGGCTTTTTTAGAAACCAGTGCACGATATCGATAAAGTGTACGGCGTGCTCAATAAGAATACCTCCCGAAATCTCGGAATCCCAAAACCAGTGATTGACAGGTAACGATTGGTCTTGTGCATAGTTATGAACTACAAAATGCTCAAACTCACCTAGCATCCCTTCAGAGTACATGCTCTTAATACTTGATAAGATAGGATTGAAACGCTGCATAAAATTTACCATCGCTACCTTACCTGTTTCCCTCGAAACCTGGATAATTTGCCTCGCATCTTCCGGATTTATTGCCAGGGGTTTTTCTATCAGTACATGAAGTCCGAGCTTCATCGCAGCAGTCGAAATTAAAGCGTGCGTGGAGGGAGGAGTAGCGATACATAACGCTTCCATTTCTGTATCGGAAGCCATGTCTTCCCATGTATTATAAGTGGGAATATCCTGGTAAAACGAATCCCCCTCCAGGTATTGGTCAGCTACTCCCACTACTAATATGTTTGGGGTCTTCTCTAGAGCTCGAAGTAAGAACTTCCCAAAACCACCTAATCCAACTAGTCCAATAGTTAATGGCTTCATGAAAAAAGATTTATCTAAAATTTATGTTGACTTTATAAAAAATTTCCAGAAATTTATAGAAGCGCTTCGATAAATCAAAGAATATTAGTTTGGATACAGTAAAAGCTCCTAAAAAAGTTACCATCAAGGATGTTGCAGAACATTCGAATTCTTCAATCTCCACAGTTTCGATGGTGATAAATAATAAAGGCTATGTTAGTAAGGAAAAGCGAAAAAGCATTTTGCAGTCTATTACTGACCTTGGCTATGTGCCAACAGCATCGGCTCGTAACCTGGCATCCAATAAAACCAATAATATCGGTTTTATACTACGAGAATCGCACTTTACTCTAAGTGAGCCATTTTATACCCGGATATTTTTGGGTGCTGAGTTTGAATCGAAAAAGCATAATTATTATGTACTCCTGGCTACTGTACCTGATGAGTATACAAAAGAAGAAGACACTCCAAGGCTGTTGAAAGAACGAAACGTAGATGGGATTATCATAGCAGGAAAGGTGAGTCATGACCTGCTCGAAGAGGTAGAAAATTCTGGTATTCCATTTGTACTTGTAGACTATAAGTACAAATCATATCCGTCTGTTTCGGTAGATAATAGGAACGCAGTTATAGAAGCGGTTCGATACTTACATGATAAGACGCATGAGCAGATTTGCTTTCTTGGAGCAGACCCTAAACATCCAAGTATCGCTGAACGACTGGAAGGTTATCAACTTGCCATGATGAAAAAGGGTATCGCAGTTACAAGTAGCCATGTATTTATAGATGAAAAGGGTTCCCCTACTCAGCAAACCGGATATAGAATGGCTGAACAGATGTTCTTGTCAGATGTGAAGCCCACAGCGGCACTTTGTGCAAACGATGCAATGGCACTTGGAGTCATGAAATATTGTGAAGAGCATCAAATAAGAATACCCCAATCACTCGCCTTAATTGGTTTTGATGATGTTGATGGTGCACAGTACACTCGCCCTTCGCTAACGACGGTGAGAGTTTTTAAAGAACAATTTGGCGAATTGGCACTTCGATACCTTGCAGAGCTATTGAATGGTGAAAACAAGGACAACGAAAAATTTAAACGTGGGAACCACATGCTAACTGTGCCTTCAGAGTTGGTGTTACGGGACTCTGTATAAAATTTTTAAGAGAACATGGAAACGCTTTCGCAAAAACTGGTCAAATAATCATGCGAAAAAAAACAAAAAAAGAAGGATAAAACATGAAAACGAATACTATATATAATTTGTGTGTTTGCCTGCTATTATTGCTGGGTACAGCAGGGATAACTCAGGCACAGACTTCTGCTCTCGATGGTTCTGAAAGCGCGAACCTTCTGAGCAACGGAGGATTTGAGTCTGATCGTCCCGCTTATTGGACCCCAACGGGTTCA